>OZ006979.1:0-2024237 GCA_963931035.1 uncultured Atopobiaceae bacterium
ACGGATACACTGATGGTGTGCCCAACGGAAGTCAAACCAATTTCGGGGCGGACGTTCGTCTCGGAGCGAGGGAAAAGGAGAGCGACTATGCATTGTCCCAACTGCGGAACGCCCATCGAGCCGGACGGAAAGTTCTGCCCGCGCTGCGGGGCCAAGGTCGTGGAGGCCCCGCCCGCTCACGCCCCGATGCCTGCCGCCGGCCCCGCGCCCGCTCCTCGGATGCCCGCGCCCCGGCCGGGCGAGGTTCCTCAGCCCAAGGCGCCGTCCGCCCCTGCGATGCCCTCTTCGAGCGCGAGCAAGATCTTCGGCTCCGCGAGCCAGACGGCGCCGGTCGCGCTCTTCCCCTACGACATCGAGCGCAACCGCAGGTACTTTGTGCCGCCTTCGATCTTCTACGAGATCGTCGTCATCTGCATCGCCGTGCTCATACTGCTGACTGGCATCTCCATGGGTGGCAACAACGGCGCATTGGGACCCCTGCTCATCATCGGCTCCCTCATCGCGGGCGTGCTCGCGGGGCTCTCCATCCGCTTCAAGCGCGACTGCCCCACCGACGGCGAGGTCGACGCCATGTACGAGGGCATCTCCCGGATCGGCAGCGACGAGGCCGTCAAGAAGCTGGGCATCTCCCCCAAGGAGGCGCAGCGCGTGAAGCCGCTCGCGTTCTCGGGCAAGACCTGGAGCGACGACCCCTCGAGGGTCTTCAAGCGCACGGGCAAGGACGGCGTCACCCGCACGAGCAACTACCAGGTCTCCTTCCTCTACCCCGGCGGGGAGGCGCTCTATTGCTACGCCGCGTCCCAGTCGCTCACGGTCAGGGCGCGTTACGTCAAGACCGCGGACGTGTTCTACGAGGACGTCGTCGACCTGTCCATTACCGAGACGGTCTTCAGCTCGGACACTGGCTTCTTCACGATGCACCTGTCGTCCGGCGCGTCGTACGAGTTTGCGTTCGGCGCCTCGCAGCGCGCGTCGGTCGAGGGTCTGCGTACCATGCTGCGCGAGAAGAAGGCCGAGGCGGGCAAGCTCCAGCGCGAGCAGCTCAAGGCCATCAAGGCTCGGATGTAAGGAGTCGTCATGCCAATGGGATGGATTGAGCTGATCGCCCTCGTCGCCGTTGTGCTCGTCATCGTGTTTCTCGCGAGAAGGACCAGGACCGGCGCGTCAGGGTCCAAGTCGGAGGGACCCGGCAGGGGCTCGCGCATCTACAAAGACGACAGCTACTGGAGCTGACGTGACGGAGCGGGGCTTGGCTGAGGCCGGGCCCCGTTTTTGTGTGCGGTCGCGCGCCTAGGGCCTCCGCGCACACCCGGTGCGCACGCTGCCCACAAGCGCCGGGATGGCGAGAAGGACGGCGAGCTCGCGGGCTCGCTCAGGGGCGACATCGGCCTGGTTGACGAGGGCGATGTCTGCCAGGGCCTCGACGTTGGCGACGCGGGCCACGAGCTCGGGCGTGGCGAGGTCGTCCGGCGTGCAGCCGGCGAGCTCGCAGAAGCGCTCCGGGCGGTGGACCTTCTCGCGAACGGGATGGCCCAGGCCGGACGCGCCGAGCACGAGGATCGTGCGGCCCGAGCACGCGGGGACGACGGGCTCCCAGGGGGCGTGGGCCTTCAAGGGGAGACGCCGGGCGCCGTCGGCCTCCACGAGCACGTGGTCCGCGAGCTCGGCGAGGACGCCCATGTCGAGCCTCGGGGCCGCGAGCTTGCCGTTCTTCTCGGACCGGGAGCCCACGCATACGACGCGCGACTCCGCGAGCGCCGCGCGCACGTCGTCTGCGTGGGCTGAGGTCACGAGCGGCACGCCCGCGAACGGCAGGATGTGCGTCGTGGTGGTGAGCACGACCGTGCCCGGCAGCTCGCGCGCGAGCGCCGCCAGAAGCGACGTCTTGCCGCCGCTGCCGACGACCGACGTCACGCCGCGCTCGACGCCCAGCAGCCCCGCCAGCCCCATGGCGCACCTCCTCGAAGAGGGCCTACCGTCTGCCGCCTTGTAGTTCTCAGAATATAACGCGCCATTACAATTTGTCTGGTATTAAGACCGTTTTTCGGCAAACGACCGAGGGGAAGGCATGGCGGAGACGATGCTGACGATCGACGCGCGGGGCGAGGCGTGCCCCATCCCGGTGGTGCGAACGCTCAAGGCGCTCGGCGCGCTGGCGGGCCCGGGCACGGTGGAGACCATCGTCGACAACGAGATCGCGGTGCAGAACCTCACCCGCATGGGCGAGGGCAAGGGCTGCGCGGTCTCGAGCGAGCGCACCGGGGAGAGGGAGTGGCGCGTCAGCGTGCGCGCGGACGCGGCGGTTGCGGTCGCGGCGGGCGAGCCCGAGGCCGTGACCTGTGACGTCCCTGCCGCCGCGGCGCCGCGCAACGTGGTCGTGGCGATCACGTCCGAGTGCATGGGCACCGGCGACGACGTCCTGGGAAAGAAGCTCATGGGGAGCTTCGTCTACTCGCTCACCCAGCTCGACGAGTTGCCCGCGACCGTGCTGCTCTACAACGGCGGGGCGCATCTCAGCTGCGAGGGGTCGCCGGCGCTCGAGGACCTGCGCGGCCTCGCGGCGGCGGGCGTAGAGGTCCTAACCTGCGGCACCTGCCTTGACCACTACGGCATCGCGGACACGCTGGCCGTGGGCGAGGTCACCAACATGTACGTGATCGCGCAGCGCCTCACGGGCGCGAGCCTCGTGGTGAGGCCGTAGGGCGTGGGCGGCGCCCGGCGCGTGCGGGTCCCGTCGCTCGTGGTGACGTTTCCCACCACGGCGGCGGCGATGTCATGCGAGGAGTGCTGCCAGCGGCGCAACCTGGGCGGACGGATGATTCCGGTGCCCGGCGAGGTCGCGGCCGGCTGCGGCCTGGCGTGGAAGACGGTGCCGGAGGCTCGTGAGGAGCTCGCTGCCGCACTGACCGCCGACGGCGTCCCCGTGGAGGCCATGACGGTGATCGAGCTGCTGGAGTTCCGCTGAGCGGCGTGCGTGAACTCAACCGAGATTTCGGTCGCAATTTCGCTCGAATTCCGGTCAAATAGCGACCGAAATCTCGGTTGAGCTGCAGAACGGGCGAGAAGGACGTGGGGCAGATGATCTACCTGGACAACGCGGCGACGACGATGCGCAAGCCGCAGGAGGTCATGGACGCCGTCGTGGCAGCGATGGGCTCGCTCGGAAACGCCGGTCGTGGCGCGTCCGCGGGCGCGCTCGACGCCGGCCGCGTGGTGCTGCGCTGCCGCGAGGCGATGGCGCGTCTGCTCGGATGCCCGCGCGCCGACCACGTGTGCTTCTCGGCCAATGCGACGGCGGCGCTCAACGCAGCTCTGTCCGGCCTGGTGGGGCCGGGGGAGCGCGTGGTGACTACAGTGCTGGAGCACAACTCCGTGCTGCGGCCGCTTGCGCGTCTGGCGGACGAACGGGGCGTCGACGTCGCGTACGTGGGCTGCGACACGCACGGGTTTCTCGACATGGACGAGCTCGAGCGGCTGGTCACGCCGGGAACGTGCCTTGTGGCAGTGACGCACGGCTCCAACGTGACGGGCAACCTCGTGGACGTGGCGCGCGTGGCGAGGATCGCGCACGCGGCGGGCGCGCTGTGCGTGGTGGACGCCTCCCAGACGGCGGGCACCATGCCGATCGACATGTCCGAGATGGGCCTTGACGTGGTGTGCTTCACCGGGCACAAGACCCTCATGGGACCGCAGGGAACGGGCGGCATGGCGGTTGCCGAGGGCGCGGACGTGCGCCCGTGGGCCGAGGGCGGCTCCGGCGTCCGCTCGTTTGACCGCCGCCAGCCGAGCGAGTGGCCCACGCGCATGGAGGCGGGGACGCTCAACGCGCACGGTCTGGCGGGCCTTGCGGCAGGTATTGCGTTTATCGAGAAGAACGGCGGGCCCGCGGCGGTGGGCGCGTACGAGCACGCGCTGGCGCGGCGGCTGTGGGAGGGCGTGCACGACGTGCCGGGCGTGACGGTGTACGGCGGCTGGCCCGTGGCGCCCGAGCGCTGCGGGTCGATCGTGGCGCTCAACGTGGACGGACTGGACTCGGCGGAGGTGGCGGACGCGCTGTCCTCCGGCTGGGGGATCGCGTGCCGCGCCGGAGCCCACTGCGCGCCGCTCATGCATCGCGCGCTAGGGACCGAGCGGCAGGGCATTGTGCGCCTGAGCTGCGGCTGGTTCAACACGGAGGACGAAATCGACACCACCGTAGCCGCCGTGCGGGCGATTGCCGAGGGATGAGCCGGCGGGAGATGACGGTTGTGTACACCCTTTCGGAGACCCCCAAGTATTGGCAAGGCGACTACCTGCGCCTCTGCAGGGGTTTGTACTGAGGGGGAGAAAAGGGGGTGTACACAACCGTCTGAGCGTGCACATCGGCCGTTCGCGACGTTGGGCGATGGGACAAACTATTTGTGAGCTAGACTAACTGGATGGAATGTGAGTGGTCGCGCAGGGCGTTATGTATTTAAAAATACAACGCTGACGAGGAGGTTAGCGAGACATGCTGGTCGTGATTCGCGGGGCGGGGGACATCGCGTCGGGCATCGCGCTGCGTCTTTACCGCGCGGGCATGCAGGTCGTGATGTGCGACCTCGCGGTTCCCACGTCCATCCGGCGCACCGTGTGCTTCTCGGAGGCCATTCGCCTGGGCGAGACGCGCGTGGAGGGCGTGCGCGGCGTGCTGTGCGCGGACGCGGCGGTGGCGCGCGCGGCCGCGACGGCGGGAGACGTCGCCGTGCTCGTGGACCCCGAGGCCGCCTGCGTGCGCGAGCTCGCGCCCGACGCGCTGGTGGACGCCATTCTCGCCAAGCGCAACCTCGGCACCACGCGGGAGATGGCGCCCGTCGTGATCGGCGTGGGTCCCGGCTTCACCGCGCGCGAGGACTGCGACGCCGCCGTGGAGACGATGCGCGGCCACTACCTGGGGCGCGTCTACTACGAGGGCTCGCCGATCCCCAACACGGCGGTGCCCGGGCTCATCGGCGGCTACGCGGGCGAGCGCGTGATGCGCGCGCCGGCGGACGGCGTCTTCGAGCCATGCATGGAGATCGGTGCGCAGGTGGCAGCTGGCGACGTCTGCGCCACGGTTGCCGGCGAGCCCATGCGTGCGACGATCGACGGCGTGGTGCGCGGTCTGCTGCAAGCCGGTGTCCCTGTGCACAAGGGCATGAAGTGCGGCGACGTGGACCCGCGCTGCCATCCGGAGTACATCGAGAGCGCCTCAGACAAGGCGCTTGCCGTGGGCGGCGGCGTGCTCGAGGCGATTCTCGCGCTTTCGGGCGAGAAGAACGCGCGTGCCGTCAACGGATCCCTCTCCGACGAGGGCTTCGTCTCCGCGCTCGTGGCGGAGCTTGAGGCCGGGCGACGCGTGGGGCTGGCGAGCCTGCTCGCCACGAGCGGCTCGATGCCGCGCCATGAGGGTGCACGCCTGGCGGTCCTCGCAAACGACCAGCTCATTGGGACCGTCGGAGGCGGCGCCATCGAGCAGCTGGCCATCGAGCGCGCCCGCGCGGCGCGCTCCGGCGGCGAGCCGAGCCTGGAGTGGTACCACACGGGCGACGCCATGGCCTGCGGCGGCGACGCGCTGCTCGCCGTGCGCTCGCTCACGACCGACGACCTGCCCGTCCTTCTCGCCGTGCGCGACGCGCTCCTGCGCGACGAGCCCGTCTGCGTGACGGAGCGCTGGGAGGATCCCGCCGCGCCAACGATCGAGGTCGGCCCGGCCGCGCGACTGAACGTCCCGACCTGGGATGACGCGCGCGCCACCTATCGCGAGCCTATCGTCGCGCCGAGCCGGCTGCACATCTTTGGCTCTGGGCACGTGGGCGCCGCGCTCGTGGGCCTGGCCGCCGCGGCAGGCTTCGAGGCCCACGTCTACGACGACCGACCGGAGCTCGCGACGCGCGAGCGCCTGCCCCAGGCAGCCAGTGTGACCTGCGGCGCGTTTGACGATCTTGCCGCCAACGCCGTCATCGGGCCGCGCGACTCCGTCGTCGTGCTCACGCACGGGCACGCCCACGACGAGACGGTTCTTCTCGCCGTGCTGACCCGTGACGTCCAACCCGCCTACGTGGGCTGCATCGGCAGCGCGCGCAAGGCCGCCCTCGCGCGCGAGCACCTTGTCGCCGCCGGCGTGCCGCAGGAGCGCGTCGACGCCGTGGCCATGCCGATCGGCCTCGCCATCGGCGCCGTCACGCCCACCGAGATTGCCCTCGCCGTCGTGGCGCAGCTCGTCCGCCGTCGCGCCGAGCGCCGCGGCGAGGGCCCGGGGAAGGGCGAGCGCGCATGACGGCCCTCGCCCGCAGACACCCCGGCCGGCTCATCGCCCTTCTCGGCGCGCTACTCGTGGCCGTCGTGCTCGTGTCGCTGGCGCTCGGGCGCTATCCCATCGGCCCGGCGGACGCGCTCGAGCTCCTTGCCTCCCGCGTGGCTCCCGGCTTCGGTGACTTCTCCGCGCAGCAGGAGACGCTCTTCTTCAACGTGCGCCTGCCGCGCATCCTGCTCGTGATTCTCGTAGGCGCGAGCCTTTCGGCTGCGGGTGCCGCCTTCCAGGGAATCTTCCAGAACCCGCTCGTCTCGCCGGACTTCCTCGGCGCGTCACAGGGCGCGGCCTTCGGCGCGTGCTGGGCCATCCTCGCGGGCGGCACCTCGCTCGCGATCTCCGGCTCCGCCTTTGCCGTCTCGCTCGCCGCGGTGGGCATCGTGCTGCTGGTGAGCAGCCGGGCGCGCGGCAACCGGATCCTCGTCACCGTGCTCGCCGGCATCATGGTGAAGTCGCTCTTCGAGGCTGGTGTCTCCTACACAAAGCTCGTGGCCGACCCGTCCAACCAGCTGCAAGCCATCACGTTCTGGCTGCTCGGCTCGTTCAACGGCGCCAAGGTGGCCGACCTCGCGCTGGCGGTCGGCCCCATCGCGATCGGCCTTGTCGGCCTCATGGCCATGCGCTGGCGCCTCAACGTCCTCACGATGTCCGATGACGAGGCGCTCTCCATGGGCGTGAACGCCCCGCGCGTGCGCGCCGTGGCCGTGCTCTTCTCGGCCCTCGTGACCGCGGCGAGTGTGGCAGTCTCCGGGCTCATCGGCTGGGTGGGGCTCGTGGTGCCGCATCTCGCGCGAGGACTCGTGGGCAGCGACTATCGGCATCTCCTGCCGGCCAGCATGCTCGCGGGGGCGACGTTTCTCCTGGTGGTGGACGACATCGCGCGCCTCGCGCTCACGGCAGAGATTCCCATCGGCATCCTCACGTCGGTGGTGGGCGCGCCGTTCTTCCTGTGGCTCATCGTGAAGAGGGGGCGTGGCTGATATGAGCTTCCAGATTTCCGGCCTCAGCTTCTCCTACGGCGACCACGCGGTGCTCGAGGGCGTAGACCTCTCTGTAGCGGACGGCGAGCTCGCGTGTGTGCTCGGGCCTAACGGCGTGGGCAAGACCACACTCTTCCGCTGCGTCCTGGGCCTCGAGCGGCCGCGCGCGGGGACCATCCTCGTGAACGGCCGACCGCTCGGCGAGCTCTCCGTAGCCGAGCGCGCCCGCGAGATGGCCTTCGTCCCGCAGAGCCACGCACAGGTCTTTGACTACGAGGTGCTCGACGTGGTGCTCATGAGCGCGGCGTCGCGCCTGGGTCCGCTGCGCGCACCCGCGGCGGCAGACCGCGCTCGCGCCGAGGAGGCGCTCGAGCGCGTGGGCGTGGCGCACCTCGCGCACCGGAGCTTCATGCAGGTCTCGGGCGGGGAGAGGCAGCTCGTCCTTATCGCCCGCGCCATCGCGCAGGACGCGCGCTCGATCGTGATGGACGAGCCTACGAGCGCGCTCGACTTTGGTAACACGGCGCGCGTGATGGCGGTGGTGCGGCGGCTCGCGAGCGAGGGACTCTCGGTGATCGCGTCCACGCACGCGCCCGACCTGGCCTACCTCTACGCGGACACGGTGCTCGCGCTCGACAGCGGGCGCGTCCGCGCGTGCGGCTCGCCGGCAGACGTCATCACCGGGCCGCTCCTGAGCGAGCTCTACGGCCTGCCCGTCGAGGTCAGCTCGCTCCACGGCGATCGGGCGCGCGCCTGCGTGCCTCTGGATATGACGAAGTGATCCAAAAGGGGTCTGTCCCCTTTTGGATCATCGAGAAGGGAGAAGAAGTGAGGAGAAGAGCGTTCTTCTTGGCAGTCGCGGCGCTTGCGGTGGCGGTGTCGCTCGGGGCATGCGGCGTCGCGCCGGCGACGCAGCAGACCGACGACCAGCAGCCCGCGGCGGAGCAGGCTGCAACGCGCGTGGTTACGGACTCGCTCGGGCGCGAGGTGGAGATCCCGGCCGAGGTCGAGCGCATCGCGGCGTCCGGACCCGTAGCGCAGCAGGTGCTGCTCACGGTGGCGCCCGAGAAGATGGTCGGCCTCTCCGGCGAGCTCACGGACGAGCAGCTCAACTACCTCGGCGAGGACCTCGCCGACCTGCCCGTCTTTGGCCAGATCTACGGTGGCAAGGGCGACTTCAACAAGGAGGCCGTCGCCGCGGCGGACCCGCAGCTGATCATCGACGTCGGCGAGGCCAAGGACTCGCTCGCCGAGGAGCTGGACACGCTGCAGGAGCAGATCGGCATCCCGTGCGTTCACATCGACTCGACGGACCTCCACAGCTACACCGAACTCTACGACCAGCTCGCGGACATCCTGGACTCCGAGAAGGCCGCCGAGCTCGCGGACTACTGCCGCGACGCGGTTGCCGAGGTCGAGGCCGTTGTCGCCGAGGTCCCCGAGGACGAGCGCCCGCGTGCGGCGTACCTGCTCGGCCACACCGGCACCAATGCGATGGCGCGCGGCGGCTTCCAGTCCGGCATCATCGACCTGTGCTCCGAGAACGTCGTCGTGGTGGACGACCCGTCGTCCAGCGGCAAGGGCAACGAGATAGGCCTTGAGCAGATTGCGCTCTGGGACCCCGAGCTCATCGTCTTCGTGGGCGACTCAATCTTTGACACCGTGGGCGACGAGCCGGCCTGGGCCGAGCTCAGCGCCATCAAGTCCGGCAACTACTTCCGTGCGCCGAGCGAGCCCTACAACTGGATCTCCATGCCCGCCTCGGTCAACCAGATCATCGGCCTGCAGTGGTACGCGCGCCTATGCTACCCGGACCGCTTCGACGACGACCTGCGCGATGTGGTGGGGGAGTACTACCAGCTCTTCTACGGCCACGACCTCACGGACGGGGAGTACGACGCGCTGATGTGCGGCGCCGTGCGGGGGTAGATTTCATTGTCTGGGCGCCCCGGCGTTCGTTTTCCGACCGCTTTCCTGCGGTTTTGCGGGGGTCTCGCACGGTCGCGAAAAGGTTGGGTACTTTTTTGCGCATGTCCAGAGTACAAGAGCGCACGTCCTTGACGTTTTAGCAGCTCAAACGTTTGTTACATTTGTCGGCTACTTTGGGGGTGAGCAAAAAAGTACCCAACCTTTTCGGGAGGCGTCAGAGAAGGGCCTCATGCAGCCAGCGGACGCCCGACTCGTCGGGGGAGAGGAGCTCGACGGAGCGCCAGCTTTGGGCAAAGCGCGTGCGAGCGTCCTCGGAGAGCGTCGCGCGCACGACCACGAGGGCATGCGGCCAGGCGGGCGTGGGCCCGGCGTCCAGCAGCTCGAGCGCCGCGGTGAGCCCCTCGCCGCGGCGCAGCTCAAGCGGGCCGATCTCGTCGATCACGAGAAGGCCGGGCCGCATGTCGCCCGAGGTCGCTGCGAGCTCGGTGAGGTGCGCGTTCACGCGCGCAAGCGCGTTCGCGTCAAAGTCCCAGCCCAGGCCGGTCGAGCACCCCTCTTCGGCAGACGTGGCGAGAAGGACGCGCTCGTGCGAGGGCAAGAGCACGTTCTCAATCCCGACCTTCTTGCCGTCGCGCCACACGCCCGGGGCAAGCACGCCGCGCACGGGCACGCCAGCCGCCTCGAGCTCGCGCACACCCGCCTCGAGCCACGTGGTCTTGCCCGACCGAATGTCTCCGGTGAGAATGAACAGCATGCCGCCTCCCGACAACCCAACCTGGAGGAAATAATGACAGAAGCATGGTCGCTCTACGACCGAATGATCGCCCAGGTTCCCGACGACGTGCTCGTGCGGCAGGTGGTCATGGGCGCGCACCACTGTCTCGTCGAGGCGGAGTGCGGGACGGGCGTGGCGGCGCTTCACCGTGGCGGTGCGCGCCTGCGCATGGGGCGCGACTGGGCGGGCAGGCCGCTGCGCGAGCTTGCTGCCTGCGCAAAGTCGTGGGACTTCGAGGTGGCGTCGGTGGGCGTCGCGGCGCTCAACGCCTGGCACAACCAGCGCGAGCGCCTGGGCGAGCTGGGCCTGATCACGAACGCGGAGAGCACGGACCCGTTCGTGTTTCTCGTCCCGGTCTCCGCGCGCATGGAGGCCGAGAAGAACGACGGCTCGCGGCCCCGCGTGGTGGTGGTCGGCCACTTCCCGCACCTTGCGGCCATCGCGGAGCACGCGGAGGTCTCCGTGCTGGAGCGCGCCGCCCGCGCGGACACGGACTTGCCCGACACCGCCTGCGAGTACCTGCTGCCGGACGCGGATCTGGTCGTCATGACGGGCATGGCGCTCGCCAACAAGACCATGCCGCGCCTGCTGGAGCTTGCGCGCGCCGCACTCGCCTGCGTGGTGGGTCCGTCGGCCACGATCTGCACCCCCGTGCTGGAGGCGGGCGCGGACCTCGTCGCCGGCAGCGTGGTCGCGGATGCCGCGCTCGCCCGCGAGGTCGTGACCTGCGGAGCGGCGCTCCACGGTTCCGGAGCGCTCGAGCACGTGCTCGTCGCCACGCCCCGTGGCCGCGCGGCGCTCGCGCGCTGACGCCACGGCCTAGCTCATGCTGTTGACCATATCGTCAGTCTGTTTGATCAGCAGGTCGACAGGGGAGAGGTCCTGCCTCATAGTTGAGGCGTCTATGTAGCGCCGCCGCGCGCAGAAGCTCGCTGCCATGGACGTGCCGCGCGCGTCCGGATCGCCCTCCCCCTTCACGTAAACGAGCTGATCGGCCAGGTCGCCTGCCAGGTCTCGGCGACCCATGGCGAGAAGGACCGCAAGCAGGTCGGCAACTTGCTCGTCAGCGAGCTCCCGTACCAAGGACGCGTCGCCGTTGCGCGCCGTCGCGGCCCAGCTGACGTTCGCTGACGCATGGGCGAGCACCTGGCAGCCCGCCGGCGTGAGCCTCAGCCCCAGGTCAACGAAGGCCACACGAAAGATCATGACCGCAACGATCAGCGCAACCGACACGCCTGCGATTGCGGGGCTTGGGTCGGTGAGCGCGACGGCCGGCCCGAACACGCACCAGAGGCAGGCGAGTATGCTGACGAGAGGGTTGAATACAAGGTAGACAAGTGGGTTCGGCCTATGAGCGAGCCCAGCCGAGCAGAGCTCGCCAACGTAATCCTTGAGGAAACGCCCGAGCCGACGGTACTGATCGGCGCTTCTCGCGTGTCTGCAGAGCTCCTCCACGCTTGAGTTCGCGGCGTCCGGGGGCATGACGAGCTTGAGCGCGTCAAGGTCGTAGCGGCTCAGGCCAGCTGTCTTCACGGCAAGGCGCAGGTGAGCGCCGTAGGAGTGAATCAGCCTCTCCTTGAGGTTGAGTTGGTCCCTGCGGCGTTTTTTCGTGACAAAGGGCCCCTCGTCCTCGTCGGACGTTGCAACAATGCCCGTTGCGTGGCCGCGCGCCGTGAAGGTCGCGGCTCCGTGTCCCAGCATGCGAGCGACCGCTGCGAGGGCGATCTCGTAGGCGTTTCTCTCGCTGGAGAGCTCGCTCTCCTCGTGGCAGCGTAGCGCACCGAGCAGCACCGGGTGCAGCTCGGGGACGCTGGCAGTTGCGGGAACCTCGCCGGGAATCGGCGGCCTAAGCCGCTTGCTTACGCGGTTCATTGCGACGCTCAGGACAAGGTAGGCAACGGGTACGCCCCATGCGACGACCCATGGGCGTGCGGTTTCCAGGATGTCTGCTGGTGAGAAGGGCATGCGCGTTCCAGTCCGATTGGCGACAACGCCCTCAGTGTAGGACGCGCCCCGGCGCGCTGGGGGCAGCCGGGGCGTGGCTTACGAAGTCCTGACCTTGGGATGAGCTCGCGTTCTTCTCGCCAGCCCTAGAGCTCGCGCTTCTCGTAGAGCTTGAGGGAGACGGCAGCGGAGATCGCGAGCGCCACGGCGGACAGGGCGATAAGAACCACGCAGCCCACGGCCATGCCGGCCGGCGTGTCGAGCGCCTCGAGCGCGGCGGAGACGAGCTCCATGCCCGGGATGCCGCCGTCCAGCATGCCGCTGTTGCCGAGGACGACCACTGGCACCACGAAGAGCAGCACGATCACCGTGGGCAGGATCTGCGTGGCGCGCGTCTGGCCCAGGCGGAAGTAGAGCGGCGTCACGATGCTCGCCGCCACGGAGCCGATGAGCAGCGTGAAGCAGGTGGTGACGGCCATGACGCCGAGCATGTTTGGATCAAAGGCGAACGCCTCGCCGACCTCGCCGGGCAAGCCGATCGCCGAGACGAAGCCCGTCGCCGCGACCGCTGCTACGAGCCCCACGACCATCCCGAGCAGACCGAACGTCACGATGGCGGCATAGCGGCCGAGCACGACGTCGCGTCGGGAGAGCGGCAGCGTGAGCCGGAAGAGCTCCCAGTGGTTGAGCTGGTCGTAGGCGGCCAGGCCCATTGCGCTCATCATGAAGAACATGCAGGTGAGGGTCGCCGGCATCGCGAGCGGCGTCTGCATGCCGAGCCCGATGCACAAAGAGACGAGAAGCCCCAGGCCCACGAGCTGCCGTGCGTAGTCGCGAAAGATCGTCATCTCAAGGAGGAACGCGCGCTTCATTATCGGACACCGCCCTTCAGGGTGAGGGTCATGTAGTCGTCTATGGTCATGCGGTCGACCGGGATCTCCGGGAAGCTCTCCGCAAAGGCAAAGCGGTCGGGAACGAGCACGTCAATGCCGTAGTCGTGGCGCAGGTAGCGTAGCTCGGTATCCGGGACGAGGCCCGAGTCCGCGATCTTCTCGAGGTCAGCCACGCGACAGCGCGCGACGCCCATCTCGTCGGTGATGACGTCCTTGGGCAGGTCAAAGACGATGCGCCCGGCGTCGATGCACACGATGCGGTCCGCGATGCGCTCGAGGTCGCTCGTGATGTGGCTGCTCATGAGGATCGCGCGGCCGGGTTCGGCCACGAAGTCGCGCAGCAGGTCGAGCACCTCGTCGCGCGCCATCGGGTCCAGGCCGGCGGTGGCCTCGTCGAGGATGAGCAGGCGCGCGTCATGCGCAAGCGCGCAGGCCAGGGAGAGCTTCATGCCCATGCCGCGCGAGAGTTCCTTCACCGTCTTCTTGGCATCCAGGCCGAAGTCGGCGGTCAGGCGCCCGAAGCGGTGCGCGTCCCAGGTGGCGTAGGTACGCTCGTAGATGCGGCCCACGTCCGCGACCTTGAGGTGCTCCGGGAGCGAGATCGCGTCAAAGACCACGCCGACCTGCTCCTTCACCGCCGCGCCGGACGCGCGGGAGAGCTCCTCGCTCGGTACGCCAAGCACGCTCGAGGTGCCGCCGTCGGTGGGGAAGAGGCCGAGAAGCGCCTTGATCGTGGTGGACTTGCCGGCGCCGTTCTGGCCGATGAAGCCCACGACCTCGCCCTCGTTCACGGTGAGGTCCACGCCCTCGAGCGAGAACCCGTCGTAGTGCTTGGTGAGCCCGCGGGCCTCGATGAGACTGCCGCTCATGTGACGTCCTTTCCGATGAAAAGGGACAGTCCCTTTTCATCACTCCAGTACCAGGGCGAACATCTCGGACAGCTCGTCGTCGGTGAGGCCGATCACCCGACCGCGCTCCACGGCCTTGGCGAGAAGCCCCTCGACCTCCCTCATCTGCTCCTCGCGGATGAGCTCGGCGTTTCCGCCGGCGACGTAGGTGCCCTTGCCCTGCACCGTCTCGATGAGCCCCGCCGCCTCCAGGTCCGCGTAGGCGCGCTTGGTGGTGATCGCGCTCACGCGCAGGCTGTTGGCGAGTGCCCGGATCGAGGGGAGCTGCTCGCCCTCCGCGAGCTGGCCCGTCACGATCGCCGACTTGATCTGGTCGGTTATCTGCTCGTAGATGGGCCTGCCGCTCGAGGTTGAGATGATGATGTCCAAGCCGTCGTCCTTCCGTGCTGGCCCGCCAGGACGTCTCCTGCGGGCCGACCGTGTATACCCGGTAAGTACAGTATATACACACCTATACACAGTGCAAGCGAGAAGGGCAAAGTTTTTCTCGACACGCCGTTTGCCCCGCTACAACCACCTTTTGTCTGTGCGAGCACAAGTCCCGGGGCGAGCGCTATACTTGCCGCGGGCGGACTTCGCGCCGCCGGAACAATCGCATAGCGCGGGGAGCTTGCAGGACGGCAGGCTGAGAGGGGGCGCGCCCGCCCCGACCCGAGGAACCTGACATGGGTAATGCCAACGGAGGGAGTTTTGCGCATGAGCACAGCTGTAGAGAAATTGGGCGGACAGACACCGCGCGGCGAGAAGAACCTCGTCACGCAGCTCGACTACGCCCGCGCCGGGCAGATCACGCCCGAGATGCGCGCCGTGGCGGAGGCGGAGCGCCGAGACCCGGAGTTCGTCCGCGCGGGTGTGGCGGCGGGGCGCATCGCCATCCCGGCCAACGTCCGCCACCTCGAGAAGGGCCTCGTGCCGCGCGGTGTGGGCGCGGGCCTCTCCACCAAGGTCAACGTCAACCTCGGCATCTCCGGGGACGTGGCGGACGCCAGCATGGAGTGGGAGAAGGTTGGCACGGCCGAGAAGTACGGCGCGGACGCCATCATGGACCTTTCCAACTCCGGTAAGACCCGCTTCTTCCGGCAGCAGCTCGTGGAGCGCACGCCGCTCATGGTGGGCACCGTCCCCATGTACGACGCCATCGGCTACATGGAGAAGCCGCTCGTGGAGCTCACTGCCGAGGACCTTCTCGCCACGGTGCGCGCCCACGCGGAGGACGGCGTGGACTTCCTCACCATCCATTGCGGCATCAACCGCCGCGTGATCGAGACCTTCAAGGAGACCGGGCGCCTCATGAACATCGTCAGCCGTGGCGGGTCGCTGCTGTTTGGCTGGATGGAGGTCACGGGCAACGAGAACCCCTTCTACGAGCACTACGACGAGGTGCTCGAGATCTGTCACGAGTACGACGTGACCATCTCGCTGGGCGACTCGTGCCGGCCGGGCTGCCTCTTCGACGCCAACGACGCCGCCGAGACGGCCGAGATGATCGAGCTCGGCAAGCTCACGAAGCGCGCCTGGGACGCGGGCGTGCAGGTCATGATCGAGGGCCCGGGCCACATGGCCATCAACGAGATCGCCGCCAACGTGACGATGGAGAAGCGCCTCTGCCACGGCGCGCCGTACTACGTGCTCGGCCCGCTCGTGACGGACGTGGGCGTGGGCTACGACCACATCACGGCGGCCATCGGCGGGGCCATCTCGGCGAGCGCCGGGGCAGACTTCCTCTGCTACGTGACGCCGGCCGAGCACCTCTGCCTGCCCGACGCAAAGGACGTACTCGACGGTCTTATCGCCACCCGGATTGCCGCGCACGCGGCGGACATCGCCAAGGGCGTGCCCGGCGCGCGCGAGGCGGACGACCGCATGGGCGACGCCCGGCGGCGCCTGGCCTGGGGCGAGATGTGGGACTATGCGCTCGACCCGGACACGGCCCGTGCGCGCCACGAGGCCTCGCCCGCCTCGACGGAGGGGACCTGCACCATGTGCGGCAAGATGTGCGCCGTCCGCACGGTGAACAAGGTCTTCGAGGGCACCACGATCGACCTCGACCTGGAATAAGGGGCTGCCATGGCACAGATAAACGGCAGGACCGCGCCCGAGGCCGACGGCCGGACCGTCGCTGAGGTGCTGGAGCAGATGGGATACGAGCGTGCCCGCGTGGCGTGCGAGCTCAACGGGGAGATTCTTCCCCGCGCCGAGTTCGATGTCCGCCGGCTGACGGCCGAGGACGCGCTCGAGGTCGTCCGCTTCGTGGGAGGCGGCTGATGGCGGGGGAGAGGGACGTCGAGAGGGGCGGTGCCGTCGTGGGGGACGCTCTCCCCGACGCCCTCGAGCGCCGTATCGGGCACGAGGCGCGGGAGCGCCTGCGCGCGGCGCGCATCGGGATCGCAGGGGCGGGCGGGCTCGGCTCCAACATCGCCGTCATGCTTGCGCGCAGCGGGGTGGGCGAGCTCGTTGTCGCCGACTTTGACGTGGTTGACGAGGGCAACCTCAACCGTCAGCACTACTTCCGCGAGCATCTGGGCCGTCCCAAGGTCGAGGCGCTCGCCGAGCAGCTCCTCGCCATCGGCTCGGGCACGCGCGTGCGTGCGCTGCGCACCCGCGTCACGCCCGAGAACGCCCGGGGGATCTTCGAGGGGTGCGACATCGTCTGCGAGGCCTTCGACGACCCCGAGGCCAAGGCGCTTCTCGCCGAGGAGCTCCTCACCCTGCCCGAGGGTCCCGTGCTCGTCGCTGGCAACGGCATGGCGGGCGCGGGCCCGGCGAGCGAGATCGTCACGAGGCGGGTGAGCCGGCGCTTCTACGTCTGCGGCGACGGCGCGTCGGACGTCAGGGCGACCGGGGCGCTTCTCGCCCCGCGCGTCGCGCTCTGCGCCGCCCAGCAGGCTCTTCTCGCCGTGAGGATCGTCCTGGGGCTCGAGGGCTCCTGACGTCCCCGGTTATCTGGCAACCAAACGCGCCGCGGGCCGACCTGTTTTGCGGGGCCCAGCGCCCGCGACGCCCATCAACGAAAGGAAGCACCATGACAGAGCACATCGCATCGGGCGCCGTCGCGCCCAGCGCGGACACCTGGACCCTCGGCGGCAAGGAGTTTGCGTCGCGCTTCATCCTGGGGTCGGGTAAGTTCAGGCTCGACGTGGTCAGGGCGGCCGTGGAGGACGCGGGCGCGCAGATCGTGACCCTTGCTGTTCGCCGCGCCAACACCAATCAGGAGGGGAGCATCCTCGATGCCGTGCCCGAGGGCGTGACGCTTCTGCCCAACACCTCGGGCGCCCGCACGGCCGAGGAGGCCGTGCGCATCGCCCGCCTCGCGCGTGAGCTCGGCTGCGGCGACTTTGTCAAGGTCGAGGTCATCCGCGACGCGCGCTACCTCCTGCCCGACAACGCAGAGACCATCCGCGCCACCGACATGCTGGCGAGCGAGGGCTTCACGGTGCTGCCGTACATGTACCCCGACCTCAACGTCGCGCGCGACCTGGTGAGCGCGGGCGCGGCCGCCGTCATGCCTCTCGGAGCGCCCATCGGCTCCAACCGCGGCTTGGTGACGCGGGACTTCATCCGCATCCTCATAGAGGAGATTGACCTGCCGGTGATCGTGGACGCGGGCATCGGGCGCCCGTCGCAGGCGTGCGAGGCCATGGAGATGGGCGCGGCTGCCGTTATGGCCAACACGGCCGTGGCCACCGCCGGCAACATCCCGCTCATGGCGCGCGCCTTTGGCGACGCGGTGCGGGCCGGTCGCGCGGCGTTCCTTGCGGGTCCCGGTCGCGTGCTCGACGGCGCGGGCGAGGCCTCGAGCCCGCTCACCGGATTTCTGGGGGAGGAGGCCAGATGAGCGCGGACGAGAAGAACGTGCAGGTAGTGGGGCCTGAGACCGTACCCGTGGGCAAGCGCTGCCGGCGCATCGTCTCCATGGACGAGAAGGACATGGCGCACGCCATCCACACCGACTACGGCCTGGACACCATGACCTTCCTGCCCGACATGGACGTCCTGGACAACGGCATGTTCGACCGCGTGCTCGACGCCGTGGAGGCCTACGACCCCGACGCCGTGACCGCCGCCGACGTGCGCCGCGTGCTCGACGCCGACGTGGTGGAGCCCGCCGACTTCGGCGTGCTCGTGTCGCCCGCGGCCGAGCCCTTCCTCGAGGAGATGGCCGAGCGGGCCCGGGCCGAGCGCGTGCGCTGGTTTGGCACAAACATCCAGTTCTTCACGCCGCTCTACTTGGCAAACTACTGCGAGAACCGCTGCGTGTACTGCGGCTTCAACTGCGAGAGCGGCATCCGTCGCGCCCGCCTGGACGAGGGGCAGACCATCGCCGAGCTCGACGCCAT
The DNA here is from genome assembly GCA_963931035.1 of uncultured Atopobiaceae bacterium. Lineage (GTDB taxonomy): Bacteria > Actinomycetota > Coriobacteriia > Coriobacteriales > Atopobiaceae > Thermophilibacter. Next base: position 18,077 of record OZ006979.1, read on the forward strand.
CGCCGCCACGGGCCAGGAGGAGATCCTGCTGCTCACCGGCGAGGACCCGGTGACGTCGGACGTGGACTACATCGCACGCGCCTGCGAGCTCGCGGCCGCGCGCTTCAGGAATGTTGGCGTCGAGGTGTACCCCGCCAACGTGGCCGACTACGCGCGCCTGCACGAGGCCGGCGCGGACTTCGTGACCGTGTTCCAGGAGACCTATGACCCGGTGCGCTACGCCAAGCTCCACCTGCGCGGCCGCAAGCGCATCATGCCCTACCGCTTCGAGGCGCAGGAGCGCGCGCTCAGGGGCGGCATGCGCGGCGTGGCCTTCGCGCCGCTGCTTGGCCTCTCGGAGTTTCGCCGTGACGCGCTCGCCTGCGCGCTGCACGCCTACTACGTGAGCCGGGCCTACCCGCACGCGGAGATCTCCTTCTCGTGCCCGCGCCTGCGTCCCGCCGCGGGCGCCGTCACGCCTAACGGGCCTCATGTGAGCGAGGCGCAGCTCCTGCAGGTTATCTGCGCCTACCGCCTGTTCATGCCCTTCGCCGGCGTCACGGTCTCGTCGCGCGAGTCGGCGCGCTTCCGCGACCACGTGGCCACGATCACGGCCACCAAGGTCTCGGCCGGCGTGTCCACGGGCATCGGCGAGCACGCGCACCAGGCTGAGGAGGGCGACGACCAGTTTGAGATCGACGACGGCCGCAGCCTGGCCGAGATGTGCGCCGCCATGCGCGACATGGGGCTCGAGCCGGTCATGAACGACCACGTTCTGGTGTGAGGGCGCCCATGGGCTCGCTCTTTAACGGAGGCTTCCTGCGCGTTGCCATGACGGACCGGCGCCGCTGCGCGCGGCCGCTGCCCGAGCAGGTGGCGCGGGTCGCCGGTGCCTACGACGCGCTCATCATGCGCGAGAAGGACCTGGACGACGGTGCGTACGCCGCGCTTGCCCGCGAGGTCATGGCGGCCTGCGAGCGCGCGGGCGTCGCCTTTGTCGCCCACGGCCACGTGCCCGCCGTCCGTGAGGCCGGTGCGTCTCGCCTGCACCTGCCGCTGCCCGCGCTTGAGCGTGACGGCCGCCCGGAGGGGTTTGACCTCGTCGGTACCAACGTGCACGAGGTGGACGAGGTGGCGGTTGCCGAGGGACTCGGCGCCGACTACCTTGTGGCGAGCCCCGTCTTTGCGCCGTCATGCAAGCCGCTCCCGGGCCGCGGGGTCGCGTTTCTCGAGCAGGTCATCGCTGCGGCCCATGTGCCGGTGCTCGCCCTCGGCGGCATCACCGACGCCACCGAGCCTGCCGTCCGCGCCGCCGGTGCCGCCGGTGCCGTCCGCATGTCCGACGCCATGGCGTGAGCCCAGGAAAGGAGACGCCCCTCATGGACGCCAATCACATGGATGTGGGACCCGTCGTCCGCGGGTCCTTCTCGCCCGCCGACATCCGCCGCGGCATGCTGCTCTACGCGGTGACGGATCGCTCCTGGCTCAGGGGGCGTTCGCTCGTGGATTGCGTCCGCGCGGCGGTCGCGGGCGGAGCCACCTTCGTGCAGCTCCGCGAGAAGGGCCTCTCGACAGACGAGATTGTGGCGGAGGCGCGACAGCTCCTGCCCCTCTGCCGAGCGGCCGGCGTGCCCCTCGTGATCGACGACGACGTGGAGGCGGCCCGGCGCAGCGGCGCGGACGGCGTGCACGTGGGGCAGTCTGACACGGCGTGCGCCGCCGCGCGCGAGGCGCTCGGGCCGGACGCCATTGTGGGGGTCTCGGCCCACACGGTGGAGGAGGCGCTCGCCGCTCAGGCGGCCGGTGCCGACTACCTGGGCGTGGGGGCGCTGTTTGGGACGTCCACCAAGTCCGACACCGTGGCCGTGTCCCTCGGGGGCCTCGCGCGCATCTGCGCCGCCGTGGATATCCCGGTGACGGCCATCGGGGGCGTGAGCACGCGCACGCTGCCCTCGCTCGCGGGGACGGGCGTCGCCGGCGCGGCGGTGGTCTCGGCGATCTTTGCCGCCGAGGACATCGAGGCCGCGACGCGCGAGCTGCGCCGCCTTGCCGAGGGTGCCGTCGGGTCGAGATAGGGGGTCTCATGGACATGGGGAGCTGGAGCGTTCCCGCGGTGCTCGCGATCGCCGGCTCGGACTCGAGCGGCGGCGCGGGCATCCAGGCGGACATCAAGACCATCGCCGCACACGGGCTCTTTGCCGAGACCGCGATAACCGCGCTCACGGCGCAGAACACCTGTGGCGTGCGCGACGTCATGGAGGCCACGCCCCAGATGGTGGCCGAGCAGATCGACGCCGTCTTCGAGGACATCCCGCCCGCCGCGGTCAAGGTGGGCATGGTTTCCTCCGCGGCGATCGTCGAGGCCATTGCCGAACGGCTCGAGCACTGGGGCGCCAAGAACGTGGTCGTGGACCCGGTGATGGTGGCCACCTCGGGCGCGCGTCTCATAGACGACGGTGCGGCGGCGGCGCTCGTGGGGCGCCTGTTGCCGCTCGCGCGCGTGATCACGCCCAACATCCCCGAGGCGGAGGCTCTTCTCGGCGAGCCGGTGCGCAACGAGGACGCGCAGGAGCGCGCCGCGCTCGCGCTTGCCGAGCGCCTGGGCTGTGCCGTGCTCGTCAAGGGCGGGCACGGCGTTGCGGACGCCAATGACGTGCTGGTGGAGTCGGCCGTCGATGACGAGGGTTCCCCGCGCGTGACGTGGCTGCGCGCCCCGCGCGTGGAGACCGGGAACACCCATGGCACGGGCTGCACGCTCTCGAGCGCCATCGCCTGTGGCCTGGCGGAGGGCCTCGCGCTGCCCGAGGCGGTGTCGCGTGCGAAGGACTACCTCACCGGTGCGCTCTCTTCCGGTCTGGACTTGGGGCGCGGCTCCGGTCCCGTGGACCACATGTGGCGCTACCGCGCGTAATGATACGAAGGGACAGTCCCTTCGTATCATTCCTGCTCGTCGGCGTGCATGAGCTGGACGAGCGCGAGACACGCGACGCCGATGCCGAGAAGCCCGAGCGCGTTTCTCGGCTCCACCTCGTCCATGACGGTGAGCGCGGTCACGCCAACGCCCATGGCCAGCGCGACCGCCTTGAGCACGAGCTCCACGAGCGCGGGCGCCTTGGAGGGCGTCGGCTCCTCCTGCTGCGCCGTCTTCACCTCGAGGAGCTCGTCCACCGAGGTGCCGAGCACCTCGGCCAGCTTGGGCAGCGACGCTATGTCCGGAAACGACAGATTGCGCTCCCACTTGCTCACGGCCTTGTCCGTGACGCCCATCTGCCGGGCGAGCTCGAGCTGCGTCATGCCCCTCTCCTTGCGCAGCGCGGAGATGGTGGCGCCGAAGGTCTGCTTGGTCATGAGGGTCCTTTCGCTGGGGTCCGTCTGGCGGGGTCATTGTCACGCGACGGCGTCCCGCACTCAACCGACCGCCAGTTGAGTTTGCTCGACCGTTGGTGGAGTCCTAGTTTACGGTAGGTGAGCTGGGGAGACGAACAACCTTGCAAAACCGTTAGCGGGTCGTAAGCCCGGGCGATGGCGTGCCGAGCGGGCGAGAAGGACGATGGTCTCGTCATTGACGCCGGCCGGAAGGAGCCGCCATGCCCGTCACCCTGCGCGTCGCGCTCGGCAACGTCTTGCGTTGCGCGCGCGACTACTCGGTCTACCTCGTCACGCTTGCCTTTGCCACGTGTCTGCTCTACTCGTTCAACGCCTCGGGCGACTACCTCCTGGCAATGCCGCTCACGGGCCCGCAGCTCGAGGTCATCCACAAGGCGCGCGACGTCACGGGCGCCTTCTCGGTCTTCGTGGTGCTGGTCTTTGCCGTGCTCGTGGCCTATGCCACGCGCTTCATCGTACGACGTCGCTCGCGGGAGTTCGGGACGTATGCGCTGCTCGGGATGCACGCCCCGGCGCTCGCGACGATCCTGGCCGCGGAGGGCGTGCTCGTGGGGGTGGTGGCGCTTGCGGCGGGGCTCGCGCTCAGCGCGGTGGCGTCGCCGGCCTTCGGCGCGGTGGCGGCGTTCGTCTTTGGCGTGCCGTGGCAGCTCGCCTGGTCCTTCTCTCCCGCAGCGGCGCTCGACGCGTGCGCGTGGTTTGCCGGGATCGAGGGGCTGGCGATCGCGCTCTCCGTGGTGGACGTGCTGCGCCGTCCGCTCGTGGAGCTCCTCGAGCATGACCGCGCCCCGGAGCGGCTTGCCCTTGCGACACATCGGGGCGTGACGCGCGCTCAGGCGGCGCTCTCCGCGGGGCTCCTCGCCGTGGTGTGGGGCACGTGCGTGCTCCAGCCCGGGCTCTTCGTGCTTGCGATCCTGCCGATGGGCTGGGCCGCCTATGTCGCCACCTCGCTCGTCTTTCGCCTGGTGGCAACGGGCGTGCCGGGTCGCGTACGCCGTGGGCGCCGCTACTGGGAGGGGCTGCGCGCATTCACGCTGCGGCAGGTGGAGGGCCACGTGTCCACGGGGTGCCAGGCGCTCTCGTGCACGTGCGTGCTCGTGGCCTGCGCGGTCTGCATGATCTGCGCGGGGCTCCTGTTCTCGGTGGGGCAGCGTGCCGCCGGGCTCGCGGACCCGGGGGCGCTCTCGGAGGCGTCGCTCGCGCCCATCGGCTACGTGGGGATCTTCTATGGGGAGGCGTTTCTCGTGGCAGCCGCGGCGGTGCTCTCGCTGCAGCAGGTGAGTCAGGCCGCGGACGGCCGTCGCGCCTACGCCACGCTCATGGCGCTTGGGACGGACGCGCGGGAGGCGCGCGGCGCCGTGCGGGCACAGGTGGGCGTCGCCTTCGTGCTGCCCGCGGCGCTCGCGGTGGTGCACGACTGCTTTGGCTTGCTCCTGGTGCGCCAGCTCGCGGGTGGCGTGCCGGACGAGGTGTTTCTCGCCATCGCGGTGTGCTCGGTCGTGGGCACGCTCGGGCTTCTTGCCCTGTACTACCTGCTTTGCGTCCGCGAGTGCTCGCGCGTGCTGCTGGGTGCGGCGTGAGTGGTTCTATTTTGAGCCGTTTGGATTACACAGTGGTCTATCGTGGTATAAAATGAACCAAACGGCTGATTGTGAGCGATTGAAAGGAGGTCCCATGGCAACGACAATGACGTCGCTCAACACCAAGCTGAGCGCCGAGGAGAAGGACGCCTTCGTCAGGAACACCGCTGCCCTGGGCCTGACGCCGTCCGCCGCCGTCAAGGTCTTCGTTCACATGTTCAACGAGTGCGGTGGCTTCCCGTTTGAGGTTCGCCGACAGGTGAGCGACGATGCAACGACCTACCTCTCCGCAGATGACTACGGACGCTTTGCGAATGCCCTCGACTCCGCCGTTCCCGTGGCCACCCGCGAGCTGCTCGATCGCGAGTTCTCATGGGAGGACTAGCGTTTCGTCGCATCCGCCCGCTTCTCGACGAGGACGATGTGAACGGGTTCTTCTCCGGCAACAGCGACAATGACGCCTGGTTCAAGGAGCGCGCGCATCGCGCGATGCGCGACGGGACGGCACGGGTGTACGTCCTGCCCCTCTCGACTGGTGAGATTTGCGGCTTCTACGCCCTGAGCACTCATGCGGTTGCGCGCGTTGGGACGCTTGCCGGCTCGTTGCGCCGAAACGCCCCGAACCCAATCCCCTGCACGCTGCTTGGCCAGCTTGCCGTCGATGAGCGCTACCAGGGGGAGTCGGCGGGAGCCAGATTGCTGCAGGACGCCATTCGCCGCGCGGCCGCGGCGTCGCGCATCGTCGCATCGCGTGCGCTTGTCGTCGACCCGGCTGACGAGCACGCGGAGGGCTTCTACGCTCACTTTGGGTTCCAACGCCTGGAAAGCGATTCTCGCCGCATGTTCGTGCGGCTCTAGTGCGGGCAGCGAGCCTCGGTTGACCGCTCGCAAGAAACGTCAACCAGCGCTCCTTTGATTCCACCGTCGCTCGACTGCATACTGGAGGTGAAAGCCGGCTGCAGCGTCGAGGGGGAGGCATGGGCAAGAGCATCAACATCAGTCGCACCATCGCGCGGGAGCGGCGCCGCGCACGAGCGAGTGCGTGCGCTTGCCTCGGAGCACTACTCGGACGCTAACCTGCTGCTCATGCTGGCGTCGCTCCTCACGGTCTGGGCGGGCGGCATGGCTACGCCGTTCGCGTCGGCGGGCGAGAAGGACGGTGCGCTCGAGGCGCTTGCGCGAGCAATCGAAGCTGTGACCCTGGAGCATCAGGACGCGACAGACTCTCCGCTCTGGGATCGCATGGCCGACCGTCTCGACCCCGCCTGTGCCGGCGAGGCATGGGCCGAGCACAAGGCACGTCAGGCAGACGAGGCAAGATTGCTCATTCGACAGGGTCTCGCCGAGCGCACGTCGTCTCCTGAGTGGCAGAGGATTGTGAGCGACAATCCTCGTTACCGCGACATTCTTGCGAAGACTCCGCGCTGATGCTCCGCGTGACGATCTCGTCCTCGTCGCGTCCGGTCACCATGCAGTAGATGATGAAGACGAGACGGACGCCGAGGTTCAGGAACAGCAGCGCGAATATGAACCCGAGGCCGCCTAGGACTACCTGCTGGATGATCGACGTCGGCCCGACGATGAGAACGAATTTCACAGTGTCGAGCACCCTGAGCGCGAAGGCTGCCGCCGCGACCGCGACGATGACACGTGCGGGCAGCCAGACGCGGCAGACCGCCTGGAGAGACCTGATGGAGCTCATGATGAGTATCGCGAAGACGAAGAACGCAACGCCGAAGCCCGCGGCGCAGCCGAGCGTGAAGCCGAGGTCGAAGGGCTGATCGTTCGCCCGTGTCCCCGCGAAGCCGACCGCCGCGCCGAACGCCGCGCCCAGCAGCGCGAATATGACGTACACCACGACGTCGAGTCGCCGCTTGCCGTGGATGACATCGCCCGCGTACTGCATCTCGTCAGATGTGGGCGGTCTCATGAACGCAACCATGCTGAGCATCCTTCCCTAAGGGTGCGCCTAGGGTAGTCGCACGTCGCGTGCCGTGCGTAACGAGCCAGTAAGCGCTCTGAAAGGGTTTGTGGCGCGGTCCCGTGGGAAAGGACGGTATCGTAGCCATAGGACAGGCTGCTTGGAATCGGGGGGCGTTTGCGCATGGGGTCCGGTCGAACAGGACGAAGCGTCGCCTTCGCGCTCGCCGCGGCGGCGCTCTATGCGCTGAGCACACCGTTCTCCAAGGTGCTGCTTGCCGATGTCGCGCCGAACATGATGGCGGCGCTGCTGTATCTCGGCGCGGGCGCCGGCATGACGGTGCTTTCGCTCGCTGACGGCGTGCGCGGAGACGCGGACGAGGCTCGCGGACGGCCTCTTGAGCGCGCGGACGTCCCCTACGTGGCCGCGATGGTCGCGCTCGACGTGGCGGCGCCCCTGCTGCTCATGGCGGGACTCTCCCTCTCGTCGGCAGAGAGTGTGTCGCTGCTTAACAACTTCGAGATCGTGGCGACCGCCCTTATCGCCCGCCTCGTGTTCGGGGAGCGGGTAGGGGGCCGTGTGGCAGTCGGCATTGGCGTCATCTCCCTAGCATGTGTCCTCTTGTCCTGGGACGCAGGGGCGTGGGGGTTCTCCGCCGGCTCGCTTCTCACGCTTGCAGCATGTCTGTGCTGGGGCATCGAGAACAACTGCACGAACAGGTTGTCGGACTGCGATCCGGTCAAGGTCGTCGTCATCAAGGGGTGGGGCTCTGGCGCGGGCGCGCTCGTCGTGGCGCTCTGCGCGGGCGACGCCCTGCCGACGCTCGTCGACGCGGGGCTCGCGCTCCTTCTCGGGTTTGTCTCGTACGGGCTGTCGATCGCCTGCTACGTGCGCGCCCAGCGCGACCTGGGGGCGGCGAGAACGAGCGCGTTCTACGCGGTGAACCCCTTCATTGGCAGTGCGCTGGCGTTCGCTCTGTTCCGCACGCCGCTTGCGCCGACGTTCGCAGTCGCGCTCGTCCTTATGGTAGTTGGCACATGGCTCGTGGCACCGCGAGATCCTAGTGTGTCTCGCCCACCAGCTTGAGGCCGACGACGCACCCCACGAGGCCAGTGATGAGCAGGATCTTTGCCCATGAGAACGACTCCGCTTCGGAGACGACGCCCCACGCCACCGTGAGCGCGGCGCCGATGCCCACCCAGACGGCGTAGGCGGTGCCCAGCGGGATCGTGCGGACGGCGTGGCTCAGCCCGAGCATGCTCGCCGCGAGCGCGACGAGAAACACAATCGAGGGGACGGGCTGCGTGAAGCCCTCGGAGCGGTCGAGGGCCTGGGCCCACACGGCCTCCATCGCGCCCGACACGACCAAGATGACCCAATCCATGACAACCTCCAAGATCATGCGCCGTCTTTGCGATTCTGGTACGGCTGCCCTCGTCAGAGACCCGTTGGGTCGGCCGCATCTTAGCGCAGGCGCGGGAGGTTATGTGGTGCGTGCCCCTTGCCCGACGGTTCTTCTCGCATTCTTGTAGTTCAGAGCTGTGGGTGAAAAGAACGGGCTGCTCGGAAAGAGCTACGGCAGTCTATCAAAATGATGCGAACAAATGTTTCTTATTGTGCTATACTCTCCCCAAGGTACGAGGGCGACAAGAGCGGCACGGAGACCCCCAATGGTACGTGTCGGCGGGTGATCAGGGGTAGCAGGGACTGGTCACACTTGAAGCTCCCGGGCGGGTACGCGCCCCCGTTTTCCGGCACCCGCAAAGTCCGGAGCTCACAGTCTGTGCAGGTTGGTTTGCCGTGAGTGAGACGGGGGTTCAGCTATGGCCAAGAAGCCCATCGAGCAGTTTGACGAGAAGAACGACGAGCGGGCCTACGTGTCGGTTCGCGAGGACCCCGGTCTTTGTGCTGCAGCTTGCGATTCACTCATGGATTTCTGATTTGTCAGAAGAATCATGTGGATTGGAGATGCGAATGGAACGGAAGCTCGTTGCTCCCGATATCGATAGGTGTCTTAGGGTCTTCGGTAGGGGCTATAAGAATCCCGCTGCTCAGACGAGAAAGGTGCTTGATGCGCTTGACCGGCTTCTCGGGGTGCTTGCCGACCTCAAGCCCCTAGCGGGCAATGATGAAGTGAAATCCATCTGGCTCAAGATTCCGCGCGGAAGTTCGGATGATTTTGGTGATTACGAGGAGCTGCTTGCCGAGGGGGAGGTTTCATCGCACGAGGAATATGTCGAGCTGTGGGAAAGCGAATACCCTGACGACTATTCGTGGTACGAGCTCGTCGTGGTAGAGAACGAGCGCTGTCGTGCGGTGTCGGTCGGCAACGTGATGGTGCTCTGCGCCGACTCGGAGCAAGGGCCTATTGACTTTGATTGGCTCGAAGAACACGCGACCATTCTGCTCGACCTGCTGGCTTGCTCTGCGCATGAAAGCATGCACGCGCTGCGGGAGGGGTCGTATAACGCAGCCGTTGCCGAGCAGCTTCCGTACTACCTGCGTACCGGGGTGGTCGCGCGAGATGCCGTTTGGACTGCGTATCCGGAGACGCGGGATGCCATCTTCGATGGGATGGACGAGGACGCATATCGCGCGTTTTGCGAATACGCTGCTGCAGATGCGGAGGACGCGGGTGCGATCGGTCGCCTGACTGCAATGACGGGCAACGACTTCCTTGCTGCTTGCGCTCTCGGTTACGAGGCATGTGGGTACGACGTCTGTGGAAGGGGCGGCAAACGTCTGCCACTTGACGATCTCTACCTTCGCTATGCGGACGGGCGTGACGAGGGGTTGACTGGAAAGGGAATGGGGCTTTGCTCCGGACCAGGCATCGACCTTGCCAGTCCCGAGGCGTGGGATGCGTGGTTCTTCGACCGAACTCGCGGCGGCGGGCACCCGTGGGAGGTATGCCGAGGCGGTAACTCCACCCATGTGAGCCTCGCTGTTTGTCACGATAAATGGGTGATGGAGTTTCGGCATCGCGTCGGAGAAATCTCTGACGAGGAGTTCAGGGCTTCCGAGCAATCATGGGGCTACTACTATGTAGTAGCTGGTAAGGCATGGAACCGGGCAGTCGAAGCGGTGCATTTCTACGTTGCACTCAAGCGTGCGGGACTGCCCGTCGTTCTGAGGGATGCACACGCGATTCTCGCTCGATTCAAAGGAGAGGACGTCATAGGCGTTGTCCCCCGCGATGTCGTTCCCGTGTATTGCGAGAGTATGTTCCCCAAGAGCTATGGGACCATTCTCGACTTCATGCACGTGTACGACGAGGACATGGCCGCTTTTGGCGACAAGATCGAGTGGCTGCCGGAGGACGAGGCGGTGCTGGTGAGATGTTAGGTTGCAAGGGGATAGAGAATATGCCGCAAAAGTATCCTAATAGGCTACAATTGAGACATGAATAGACATAGACAGGCACCGTTCATCGATTCGCTTTCTGCTTCTGAAGGCGTATTCACGACCGCTCAAGCGGCGCGTCTCGGCATATCTCGCAGCGCCCTGGCAAAGGCCTGCTCCGCTGGGCGGCTCGTGAGGCTCGCTCATGGAGCGTACCGTTCGGCCGCGGTGACCTCTTCCCCCACCGACGATATTGCCGCTGCTTGGAAGCTGACTGCCCCCGAGAAGATGCTTCATGAGCGAATGGCGTATGGCGCGTGGGACGGTATTGCTGTTGGCGGAACCACGGCGGCATCCCTCATCGGCATTGGTGACTTCTTCCTGACCCCCATCTGTATGTATGCCCCCAGTCGGCTCAAGACCAGAAATTCCGACGTGCGATTCTCTGTCCGACAGATTTCCTGGGAAGACATAGATTTCGAGCATGGGTTTGCCGTGACGAGGCTGGAGCGCACCATCGTCGACCTTGTGCTCGACGACGAAGAGCTCTCGCTTGTACGAGATGCCTACGATGACGCTCTGGAGAAGGGGCTTGATCTCGAGAAGCTACGCGCCATCGTAAGGCGGCTCGCGCCCGGAAAGGCTCGCAAGGTGCGCCGGGCTTTCGAGGGGTACGATCTCCATGAGATATAAGACTTCAGAGGATCTTGATACGGCGATCAAGGCAGCAGCGAAGGCATCGCCGATGGATACCGGCAGGGCATATGCGGGGTTTTTCTTCCATAGGCTCCTCTGTCGAGTATTCAGCGACCCTGACTCTCACTTTCTGCTCAAAGGAGGTCTGAGCATGCTCGCACGCACGATTGATGCTCGCGCGACGCGCGACATAGACCTCCTGTCAACGGGCGACGATCTTGGGGAAGCCGTTGAGGAGCTGAAGCGTCTGGCTGCCGTTGACCTTGGGGACTTCGTCACATTCTCATTTGCTGGAATGACTCCCATCAAGGCAGAGGACGAGTATCGCTCTGGCATGAACGTGAGGTTCCAGGTCCGACTGGGGAACAAGAAGCTTCAGGATATCTCTATCGACCTTGTGGTTGATGATATTCCCCAAGACGATTTCGACACCGTCATGCCTGCCGACCGAATTACTGTGCGAGACCTTCCAATATGCTCCTACCGCGTGTATGCCGTAGAGAGTTCGCTTGCCGATAAGTTCTGTGGCGTCACAGAACGGCACCGCGGAAGGCCCTCTTCGAGACAGAAGGATCTGGTTGATGTTGTGGCGTACGCCCGAAGCTGCGAGATTGACGGTACGAAGCTCTCTCAGCGACTAAGGCTGGAATGCCTTGCAAGAAAAATGCCTCTCCCCAATCATTTCGAGATTCCTGCGGAGTGGTTTGGCGCAGGAGAGACCAGGTTCAGGAAGTTATGCCGACAAGTGCCTCTAGTTTCCGATATTAGGGATATTTCCGATGCTGTTGCGCTTGCAGCCGCCCTATTCGATCCGGTGCTTGATGGCTCCACGGAGGGCAAGGCATGGAATCCTGCGCTGGGAAGTTGGGAGTAGGCCATCGTTCTCGCAAGGGAGTGGGAGGAACCAGGGCCGCGCAACAGCCCGTTTCTTGTTTGGCATTGCCCGCCCGACGACAATGACCTTATCGTGAGACCCGAGCGAGGAGGATTCCCATGGCAATCAAGGACGTCATCACTGCCATCCGCAAGGAGGCGGGCATCACGCAGGAGGAGATGGCGCGCAGGCTCTACGTGACGCGGCAGTGCTTTAGCCGCTGGGAGCAGGGCGAGACGACCCCCGGGATCGACATGGTCAAGCTCATCTGCGTCACCTTTGGCGTGCCGCTCGAGCGCTTCTTCGACATGCCCATGAGCTACTACTGCCAGTGATGCAGCATGCCCATCCCTGACGAGGAGATGCACGGCACCGAGGCCGATGGCTCCAAGAGCGCAGACTTCTGCAAGTACTGCTACGACCATGGCGACTTCACCGCCAAGGGCATGACGATGGACGAGTTCATCGAGGCCACGGCCCCCATGGAGGCCAAGGCCCTCGGCGTCTCGCTCGACGAGGCGGTCTCCCTCATGGCCACGTTGCTGCCGCACCTCAAGCGCTGGCGCGAGGTCGCCGAGAACGAGGAGGCCTATGGCGCGGAGGTTCGGTCGGCATACGGCGACGAGGTGGCGGATGCCGCCAACGAGAAGTACGTGGCGATGGGGGAGGCTGCTCACCTGCAGGCCGAGGAGCTGGCGCTCGCCATCAACGAGCAGCTGCGCCGCGCGATGGAGACGGGGGACCCCGCGGGCCCGGAGGCGCGCAAGCTCGTGGCCATGCACGGCCACTGGCTGCGCATGTACTGGCCGGATGGCCTCTACACGCCCGAGGCCCACAAGGGCCTGGCCGACGGCTACGTCTCCGACGAGCGGTTCCGCGCCTACTACGAGAAGGTGGCCCCGGGCGCTGCGCAGTTCCTGCGCGACGCGATCCACGCGTGCGCGTGATTCGGCTTTAGGAAGCGCGCCCTGGTTCACACGGTGCACCGCTCTTCCTAATCCGGTTATCGAGCCTTGGTCACTTTAACCTAGCAAATTGGGAATTATCTACTTTTGCTAGGATAACCTAGCAAAAGTAGGTATTTGAGAATTTGCTAGGATATAATAGGCGTCATGAGCTGCGAGGCATGACCGGGTAAGGGGGCCTTATGTACGAGCGAGCTTGCGTGGGCCTATTGGCGGAGCGTCTCAGCGAGCCACGGCGCTTCATCCAGATCGTGGTCGGCTCGCGACAGACGGGCAAGAGCACCGCCGTGGGCCAGGCGCTCTCTCATGTGGAGATCCCCCGCGTTGAGTTCGCCTTCGACCGCCCGCGGGACCGACGCGCTCGCAAGCTTGAGGAGGTCTGGGAGTCCGCTCGCGAAGTCGCCGAGGACGGGGGCGAGGTTATCCTCTCCCTTGATGAGGTGCAGAAGGTTCCCGACTGGGCCTCGACGGTGAAGTACCTCTGGGACGAGGACACAAGGTGCGGGCGCAGCGTCAAGGTCGTTCTGACGGGATCCTCTACGCTCACCCTGAAGCGAGGCGTGTCCGAATCCCTCAAGGGGCGCTACGAGCTCATTCCCTCAACGCAGTGGACCTACGGCGAGTGCCGAGAGGCCTTTGGGTGCACGCTGGAGGAGTATCTCTACTTTGGGGGCTATCCTGGTGCGGTGCAGCTCCGCGACGACGAACCCCGATGGAGCGCCTATGTACGCGACGCCATAATCGAGCCCACGCTGACGCAGGACATCCTCGAGATGGAGACGGTTCGCAAGCCCGCGCTTCTCCGTGCGCTGTTTGAGGTGGGAGCCGCATATTCTGCCCAGGAAATCTCCTATCGCAAGCTCCTCGGACAGCTCGACGACCGGGGCAACACGGACACCATCGCGCACTACCTGGAGCTTCTCTCGCACGCAGGGCTTATGAGCGGCCTCAGAAAGTACGACGAGAAGATCCTCAAGGAGCGCGGCAGCTCGCCGAGGCTGCTCGTGCACGACACCTCGCTCATGGTGGTCGCCTCCGGAGAGGACAGGGCGAGGCTGCTCGAGGACAGCGACCGGCGCGGCCACCTTGTAGAGACCGCGGTTGGTACCTACCTCCTCGCTCGATCGAAGATGGAGCACTTCTCGGTCAACTGGTGGAGGGACGGGTCGGCAGAGGTTGACTTCGTGGTGACGCAGGGGAGAAAGAGAACCGCCATCGAGGTCAAGAGCGGCCGCGTCAAGAGCCTCAAGGGACTTGGCGAGTTCGTCCAGAGATACCCGGGAACCTATGCCCTCGTCATCGGCTCTGACGAGTTCCCCGTAGAGGACTTCCTTCTGGGAAGGGTCCCGCTCTTTCAGTGAGGTGCGCTATGGATCTCTCGCGCATAGACGCCCGCCTGCTCTCGCGCCCCGGCGCCACCAAGGCCCTCCACGAGAAGTGGGGCCTTTGGTCTACTGGGTCGGCGGCAGGCAGTTCGCCTGCGAGTTCATCGCCTCTCCCGACGCCAAGCCGCCCTACGCGGGGCGGCACCTGCTGTCGCTCAAGTGCGACCCCGACCGCATCCTGGAGCTGCGCGCCGAGCACCCGGGCGCGGTGCTGCCCGGCTACTACTCCGACGGTCGCACGTGGGTCTCGGTCGACCTGGACGCCGACCTGCCGGAGGACCTCGTGCTCGACCTCTGCGACATGAGCTACGACCTCGTCTTTTCCAAGCTGCCCAAGCGCGTGCAGCGGGAGGTCGCGGGCGAGTATGCGCTACCCCGCGAGCGCGCGCAGCGATTCGGCTGCCGCGCGCGACGTGATGTGGAGCCTGAGCCCGATGGGGCTCACCTCGAGCCCCACGACGGGCGACCCCTCGTAGATGGTGACCTCGAGCACCTTGACCTCGTCGAGGTCGTCGGCGCTCTGCCCGAGCTTCTGCGTCTCCGGCTGCCACAGCTCGAGGGCGTACTCCGCGTCGGCGTCCGGCTCCGCGGCCAGGCCGTTCTCGTCGGAGAGCGGGTCGAAGGCGCCCTCGATCTGGTCCTGGTCGGTCAGCTCGCGCACGACCTCGCCGGTCTGGGCGTCCCTCACGACGAGGCGGGAGACCTTGCCCCAATCGACGTCCGAGAGCGTGTCGGCGAGCTCCTGCGCCTGCGAGGCGACGTCCTCCGCCTGACCGGCGACGTCATCGAGGCCGGGCAGCCCAAAGCACCCCGCGAGCGGCAGCGCGATAGTCGCGGCGAGCAGAGCGGCGATGGCGGTGCGGATTCTCATGAATCTCCCCTCGACGTTCTTCTCGCTCATTCTATCCATCATCTCGGGACCTTGGTGCGTCAAACCTTGAGCGATTGCAGGTATGCCTTCTGCTCCGGCGCGATGCGGCGGCTCTCGCGGGCCTTCTGGAGCGCCTTGTTGTGCGTCCAGGCGTCGAGGGCTATCGGCCGCCGCTCGAAGAGGGGAAGGGTCGCCTCGGGTTGCTTTATCAGAGCAAACGAGAAGTACCAGGCGCGCGCCATGTTGACGTAGTACTCGGGGCGGTCGATGCCGGCGACGAGCGCGAGGTGCTCGGGCTCGAAGGCGTCATCCAGGAAGAGCGTCATGAGCTGGACCACCCCAAAGCGTACCGTGTACTCCGGCTCCGCGGCGGTCCACCCGCGGATGCGCTCGAGCACCGCCGGAAGGTCGCGCTTGAAGGCGGGGACGCGGATAAGGTCGCAGGTCGCCCAGTTGTCGACGTGCGGAAGGAAGGCGTCGAGCAGCTCGAACGCCTCAGCGGGCGTCTTCGCCATCCGGCCGATGAGCTCACCGTGCAGGCTGTTCTCGTCATAGGTCCCGTGTGGGAGCGCCGCGAGGAATGCGCGCACCTCTTCGGGCCGCTCGAGTGCGAGCCTGCGCGCGTAGTCGCGCAGCGCCGGCGTGCGCACGCCGAGGATGCGCGCGGGGTCGACGGTCGGCACGAGCTTGGCCTGGAAGTCGCGGTACGCGGGGTCGGCAAGCGCCCCGAGCTCGCGCCGGATGCAATCAGCAGAGCCGTCCTTCGATGTCTCTCTCCGCATGTGACTCCTTTGAAACGAACACGTGTTCCTATATAATAAGCCTACCACAGGGTCTGTGGCGGCGAAATTGACATTGACAATAGTAACGCGAGGCGATACTATGATTAGGTCATTTGCAGACAAGGATACCGAGCGGCTCTCGTCGGGATTTCGCGTTGCACGGTTTGTGGCGTTCGAGCGTGTTGCACTGAGAAAGATTCGTCAGCTGCAAATCGCAAACGAGCTGTCTGACCTCAGAATACCGCCGGGTAATCGTCTCGAGGCACTGGGCGGAGATAGAGCTGGGCAATTCAGCATCCGCATCAACGACCAGTTCCGAGTCTGTTTTCGATGGGTCGAGGGAGGTGCCGAGGATGTCGAAATCGTCGACTATCACTGAGCCTGTTCGCAAGGGGGAGATGGTTGCCCCCGTTACTCCAGGCGAGCTGCTGCGCGACGAGTTTCTCGTGCCCATGGGCATCTCGCAGTACCGTCTTGCCAAGGAGACGGGCATTCCCGCCCAGCGCATCGGACAGATCGTGTTGGGGCACCGCTCCGTGACTGCCGATACTGACCTGAGGCTCTGTCGCTTCTTTGGCCTGTCTGACGGGTATTGGCTGCGTGCGCAGGCGGCGTGCGACATCGAGGTGGCCCGACGCAAGCTCGAGCCTGAGCTCAGGAAGATAAAGCCCTTCTCCAAGATTGCCGCTGCCTTGTAGTCCGCGCCACGCGGACTCTGCCAAGCTCTGCCAAACATCATCTCGCTCCATTCGTGGCCGCCCAAAGGGGCGGCCCATTGTCATCCGACCTACAAAGAAATATCCAGTCGACCGCTCATCCGGGGGCGCCGCTGCGTTAATAGGGATAGAGGGAGGTGGCGCCGTGGGCGAGAGGAACGAGCGGACAGGCGAGGCGGAGCGCCTCGTCGGCGAGCACTACGCCGACGTGCTGCGGTACTGCCGCAGGCACGCGCCGGCGGGGCTCGCCGAGGACGCCGCCCAGGAGACGTTCCTGCGCTTCGTCCGCGCCCGCTCGCGCTACCGGGAGCGGGGCCGCGCCCGCGCCTACCTCGTCACCATCGCCCGCAACGTCTGCGCCGACATGGCGCGCGACCGCGCGTCCTCGTGGGCTGATCTCCCTGAGGCGATCCCCGGCGGGGGCGACCCGGGAGAGGCGGACGACCGCCGCGACCTGGCCTCCGCCCTCGCCCGGCTGCCCCGCGCCCAGCGCGAGGCGCTCGAGCTCAGGTACGGGGAGGGCCTCACGGTCGGCGAGGTGGGCGCCGCGCTGGGCATGAGCAGGTTCGCGGCGGCGCGCGCCCTGTCGTCGGCGCTCGAGGCGCTGCGGGCGGACCTGTACGCTTCGACGGACGAGTGGGGAGGCACACGATGAGAAGGCGAGAAGAACGCGCCCTCGAGGACGCGCTGCGAGAGCACTACCGGGCGGTGCCCGGAACCGGCGTCGTCGCGCCCCGCGCGCTCGTGGAGGCGGTCGCGGCGGAGATGGCCCGGCCCTCGCGGCCTCGGGCGGCCGAGGTCGTCGCCGGGCAGGCCCGCCGCGTCGGGGCGGGGGCATGGGCGCTGCACGCGGCGCTCGCCCTTCTCGCCGTGCCGTGCGCCCTCTCCGGGGTTGGCGTCGGGACGGTCGCGGCCGCCCTCGGGGCGGCGCTCGCGCTCGCCTCGCTCGCGGGCGTCACGCGCTCGCGCTCCTGCGGCATGGCCGAGCTCGAGGCCGCCTGCCCCGTGAACGCCCAGGCTGCGGCGTGCGCCCGGGGCCTCGTGCTCTGCTGCGCGGACGCGCTCGCGATCGCTCTGCTCGCCGCCCTCGCGGGCCCGGCGGGGTGTGCGCCCGGGGCCGTGCTCGCCCAGGGGTTCGCGCCCTACCTCGCGGCCCTCGGGGCGGGGCTGCTCGCCGCCCGCCGCGCGGCGAGCCCGGACGCGACCGTCGCCGCCGTCGCCGCGGCGGCCGGGGTGTGCGCCGCCTGCGTCCTCGCGCGCACCGTCTGCCCGGCGGCCTTCGGCCCCGCGGCGGCCCTCGCCTGGTGGGCTGCCGCGGCGGCGGCCCTCGCCTTCGCCGCGGCGCAGGCCCGCGCGTGGCTGCGCGCGGCGGCGTCCGGCTTCGCCGACGCTCCCGCGCCCGCCGGGGCGCTCTAGAGGCCCCATCGCAAGACCGACTACCAGAGAGGAAGTGCAGGATGGAACTGACGCTCGACCGGCTGACCCGGGAGTTCGGGCCCAAGATCGCCGTGGACCGCGTGAGCGCGACGCTCACCCCCGGCGTCTACGGCCTGCTCGGCGCCAACGGCGCCGGCAAGACCACGCTCATGAGGATGGTCTGCGGGGTGCTGCGCCCCACCTCGGGAGAGGTGCGCTACGACGGCGCGCCCGTCGCGCGCATGGGCGACGCCTACCGCGCCCTCCTCGGCTACCTGCCGCAGGACTTCGGCTACTACCCCGAGTTCACGGCGCTCGACTTCATGGAGTACATGGCCGCCCTCAAGGGCCTCGGCCGGCGCGACGCGCGCGACCGCTCGCTCGCACTGCTGGAGCGCGTGGGCCTTGGCGGAGAAGAACGACGCCGCATCCGGACCTTCTCCGGTGGCATGCGCCAGCGCCTCGGCATCGCCCAGGCCGTCCTCAACGACCCCGAGGTCCTCGTGCTCGACGAGCCCACGGCCGGACTCGACCCCAAGGAGCGCGTCCGCTTCCGCAACCTCATCGCCGGCCTCGCACGCGACAAGATCGTCCTTCTCTCCACCCACATCGTCTCCGATGTTGAGCACATCGCCGACGAGATCCTCGTGATGCGCGCGGGCTCCGTGGTGCTCTCCGGGCCGCCGGCAGAGCTTGTGGCGGAGGCCGAGGGCAAGGTCTGGGAGGCCGCTGTTCCGGCCGAGCGGGCCGAGGCGCTCGAGGCCGCGCTCACGGTGGGCAACGTCCGCCACGCGGAGGGCTGCCACGTGCTTTTGCGCTACGTGGCCGACGAGCCGCGGGTGCCGGGGTCGGCGCCGGTGGAGCCCACGCTCGAGGACCTGTACCTGTATCTGTTCCGCGACGGCGCGGCTGCCGGGGCAGGCGCCCCGCGCGCCTCCCGCGGCGCCCACTTCAAGGAGGACCGCCATGGCTAGGCTCATCCTGTTCGAGCTCAAGAAGATGCTCTCCCGCCGCGTGGCGCTCGTGGCAAACGTCGGCGTCGTCGTCTTCCTCGTCGCCATCATGGCGCTCAACGTGGTCCAGACCAAGACGGCGAACGCCCGGGGCGAGATCGTCTCCGGCACCGAGGCGATCGCGCAGATGCGCGCCGACGCCGAGGAGCACGCGGGCACGATAACCGCCGAGCGCGCAGCGGCGGACATAGCCGCCTACCAGGAGACGGTCTTCTCGCGCATCGACCGCGACGCCGTGACCCAGATGACGGGCTCGGCCGTCTATGACCTCATGTTCCAGAGCTTCTCCGACGAGGAGGTCTACGAGCTCTACAACCCCTACTGGAGCTGGCTGCTGCGCCCCTGGCGAATCTCGGGCGAGGAGCCCGCGCAGACAGCCGCCCGCGTGACGCCCGAGATGGCGGCCGACTGGTACGGCGCGGCGGCCGAGCTCACCCAGCAGACGCTCGACGACGGCCAGGGCGGCATGTGGGAGTACTCCGAGGCGGAGCGTGCGTACTGGACGGAGATGCGCGCCTCCGTGCCGGAGCCGATCGAGTACGGTTACTCGGGCGGCTGGGACAACGTCGTCAACTGCGCGGCGTTCCTCGTCTTCCCGATCCTCGCCGCGTGCGTGACGCTGGCGCCCGCGTTCTCCTTCGAGTACAGCTCCGGCGCGGACGCGGTGGTGCTCGCCACCCGGCGCGGGCGCTCGTCGCTCGTGGCCGCCAAGGTCGTGGCGGGGCTCGCCTACGCGACCGCCCTCTTCGCCCTCAGCGCCGCCATCATCGTGGGGGCCTCGCTCGCCTTCTACGGGGCTGACGGCTTCGGGCTCTCCATCCAGAGCATGGCGCTCACCTCGCCCTACCCGCTCACGGCGGGGCAGGCCGCGCTCGCATGCGTGGGGCTCATGTACGTCGCGTGCCTCGGCTTCTCGTGCCTCACGCTCGCGCTCTCGTCGCGCACCCCCTCGACGCTCACGGTCTTCCTCGCGGACGTGGCGCTCGTGCTGCTCACGGGGCTCGTCCCCTCGGCCGGCGTGGGCGCGCTCGAGCGCGTGCTCGCACTCTTCCCGATCAACTTCGCCAACTTCAGCGTGCTCTTCTCGGCGCTCGAGTCCTACCCGCTCGGCCCGGTCGTGCTCGACCTCATCGGCACGGTCCTTCTCGTCTACGCGGCGCTCGTGCTCGTCTCGACCCCGGCGGCGGTGATCTCTTTCCGCCGACACCAGGTGGCGTAGCAGTTTTGCTTCCGTAGCCTGCAATTTGCGGAAGTGAATTCAAATTCACTTCCGCTAATTACGCGCGGCGAGGTGGGGGGCGGACCGCCGCGTGCGCGTTCTCTGCGATTGCACTAGCGTGGTATTATTGGGCCACAGTCGCACGCGCATGAGGAGAGGTGTCTGAGATGGCGGTCTGCGTTCCCGTTCGCGACATGAAGGACACGGCGGCGTTTGCCAAGCTCGTAAGGGAGTCCTCCGAGCCCGTCACCGTCACGAAGAACGGCTACAGCGAGTTCGTGGTCATGCGCGCCGAAGACTATGACCTCATGCGGGAGGAGGTTGCCAAGGCGCGCCTCCTGTGCGTGCTCGCAGACGCGGACAGGTCGTACGAAGAGGGCGATTTCGTCGACGGCCCAACGTTCGTCTCGGACGTGAGGGAGAAGTATGGCCTGTGACTACGTCCTTCTCCCTCGCGCCCAGGCGGACTTCGAGGAGATCGTGCGCTATCTGTCGGTCGAGCTCGACAGCAAGAAGGCCGCCCTGCGCTTTGTCAAGGAGTTCGAGTCCAAGGCCCTTCTCGCCTGCGAGTATCCGGAGGTGCATCCGCTCAGCCAGATGCCGGAGGTTGCCGCACGCGTCTATCGCGTGATGCCCGTCATGCGCTACGTCGTCCTGTACGCATACCGCGATGACAGGATCGTGATTGCCCACATCTTCCACTCGCTGCAGGACTACGCGCGCTACGTCTGACCGCCCGCCCTTAAGCAAACCTTAGGAACTGCCGCGTTCTTCTCGCGTATCCTTGTGACCGATACGAGGGGAGGGGCGCATGGGCGCACGCGTGCTGGTGGTGGACGACGAGCCGGAAATCTGCGAGCTCGTGCGCGTCTACCTCGAGGCGGAGGGCTTCGAGGTTGAGACGCTCGGCGACGGAGCGGCGGCGGTCGCTCGCGTGACGGACGACAATGCGCCGGCGCTCGACCTCGCGATCCTCGACGTCATGCTGCCCGGCGCGAGCGGCCTCGAGGTCTGTCGGGCCATCCGCGAGCGTCACAGCTACCCGGTGATCATGCTCACGGCCCGCGGCGAGCAGGCGGACAAGATCGCCGGCCTCACCCTGGGCGCGGATGACTACGTGGTGAAGCCCTTCCTGCCGCTCGAGCTCGTGGCGCGCGTGAAGGCGCAGCTCAGGCGCTACACCACGTACAACGCGGCGGGCGGGGCGCATGGCGAGAAGGACGGCGTCATCGCCTGCCGCGGCCTCGTGCTCGACGTGCCGGCCCACGAGGCCACCCTGAACGAGCGCCCGCTCTCGCTCACGCCGACGGAGTTCTCCCTCTTGCGGGTCCTGCTCGAGGCGGACGGCGCGGTCGTCTCCGCGCGAGAGCTCTACCAGCGCATCTTTGGCGACGAGTACTACGAGCGGGGCTCGGGCTCCATCACGGTGCACGTGCGGCACCTGCGCGAGAAGATGGGCGACTCCTTCGAGGACCCGCGCTACATCAAGACCGTCTGGGGATTGGGGTACAAGATTGAGCGCTAGCGAGAAGAGGGACGGGGCTCGGTCGATCGTCCTGACCGTCGCGATTGTGGCGGGTGCCATCCTGGTTGCGTCCGCGGCGTTCAACACGGTCTTCGGCTTTGTGGACAAGGCCTGGAACGGCTCGTTCATGGACTGGCTGGCCCCGCAGTTTCTGAACATCAACAACTTGAACGAGTTTGGCATCTGGCCGGAGATGGTGCTGGACGTCTCCGGCATCAAGTACTTCTTCCTGCAGCTGGGCATCTGCGGCATCGTTCTTCTCGCCGTGGGGTGCGCGGCCGCCGCCATCCTGTCGGCCCGTCGTGCCCGTCGCGAGGAGCGCGCCCGCGCCGCCGAGCTGCTGCGCGTCTTTCTCGCCCATGACCTGGAGGCCCACGAGGCGTTCCCGCCCGGCTGGGAGGAGCTCGCGCTCGTCGCCGCCGACGCCAAGCGCGCCGCTGCGGAGCGAGAGCGCCAGCTCGCAGACGAGTCCGCGCGCAGGAGCGACCTCGTGACCTACCTTGCGCACGACCTCAAGACGCCGCTCACCTCGGTGATCGGCTATCTCTCACTCCTGGACGAGGTGCCGGACATGCCCGAGGCGCAGCGCGCCCGCTACACCGGCGTCGCGCTCGACAAGGCGTGCCGGCTCGAGCGCCTGGTGAACGAGTTCTTTGACATCACGCGCTACAGCCTCACGCACATAGAGCTCGAGCGTGCCTCGGTGGACCTCGCGGGCCTTCTCGTCCAGCTTGCCGACGAGTTCTACCCGGCGCTCTCCGCCCACGGCAACGTGGCGCGGGTGACGGTGGCAGGCACGGTGCGAACCGTCGAAGACCCCGGCGAGCCGCTCGTGGTAACGGCCGACGCCGCCCGTCTCGCGCGCGTCTTTGGCAACCTGCTGCGCAACGCGATTTCCTACAGCGACGAGGGGACGCCTGTGGAGATCGGGGCGTCGGCCGGGGAGGGGAGCGTCGTCGTCACCGTGTCCGACACGGGCGCGACCATCCCCTCGCACAAGCTCCGCGCGATCTTTGACCGGTTCTTCCGGTTGGACGAGGCGCGCGGGAGCGCCACCGGTGGCGCCGGCCTCGGCCTTGCCATCGCGCGCGAGATCGTGGAGCTGCACGGCGGCTCCATCTCCGCCGCGAGCGATAGCGGCCGAACCACGTTTACCGTCGAGCTTCCGCTCTCACGCTGAGAAGGCCCACAGGTTCAGGCACTGGCCGAGCACGCGCTCGAGGTCCCAGGGGCGTGCGCTGCGCTCGGCGCTGTTGGGGTCGTGCACAACCACATCGCCGTCCTCGGTCAGGCCAGAGAGCACGATGAAGTGGCCCGTGGTGGTGAAGTCTCCGGGGCCCACGCTGCAGATGACGGGCCTTCCCGCGAGGAGCGCATCGCGCACGGCGCTCGAGCTGGCAGGCAGCTCCTCGGAAACGAGTCCCAGCTCGGCTGCCCCGTCGGTCATGAGGGCCCACGTCGTCATCCCGTCGGTCGTGTAGCCGCCGCGCTCGGAGAAGTCGGCCATGGCGGAGGGGGCGAGGTCGTCGCGCCCGGTGAGCGACACGTAGACCATGGAGAGGCATGTGGGGCCGCAGCCGTTCTTCTCGACGGTGCCCCCGGCGTAGGGGTGGCCCGCCCACTGCGGGTCGGTCTGGTAGAGGAAGGGGACCTCGCCCGTGCGCCATTCCGCGCGCGGCGTGGAGCTGGTCGGCGCCGAGCCGCGCGCCTGCCCTGCGCCACCTGCGGTCGAGGCCATCACAAACCAGAGCGCGACGGCGAGCGCGACCGCCAGCGTCCCGGCCGCCCCGAGCACAAGCGGGACGCGACGTGCCCTCCTGCGATTGAGGTACCTGCGCGGTGCGATGCGAGTCGTGTTCATGATTCCCCCTTTGACGTGGCTCAGCCAAGCCTAGGGGCGCCCGCCATAACGGCGCATGAACCGACTGCTAAGACTTCCCTAAGGCGTCGCAGCCGAGAAGGACAATTGTCGAAAATACATACTCATGGTATGTTTATCGCAACAGGAGGGACGGAGGCCCGCATGGCGCGCAACAAGTACCCGGAGGAGACGGTCCGGCACATCCTCGACGTCGCCGAGGAGCTCTTCATGTCCAAGGGCTACGAGCACACCACGATGGCGGACATCGTCGACGGGCTCGGCGGGCTCACAAAAGGGGCGGTCTACCACCACTTCAAGAGCAAGGAGGAGATCTTCGAGGCGGTCTTCGAGCGCGCAAACGAGCCCCTCGTCGCGCGCACCCGGGAGATTCTCGCCGACCGCAGCCTGAGCGGCCTCGAGAAGATCCGCGCCCTCGACGAGGCCTCGGCGGCGGGCCCCTCGGCCGAGATGTGGGGCGCCATGCGGCCGTCCTCGGACCCGCTCCGGAGCGCGCGCCTCCTCGCCCGCGAGTACCTTGACCTCTTCGAGCTGGCGCACGACTTCATAGAGCCGGCGATCCGGGAGGGCGTCGCGGACGGCTCGATCTCTGCGACGCACCCGCGAGAGACGGCCGAGGTGATGCTCCTGCTCGCGAACCTCTGGATGGTCCCGCTGTTCAACCCGCTGACTGACGAGGGCGCCTACGAGCGGCGCGTCGAGGTGTTCATGCGCGTCATGCGCGCACTCGGGGTGGACATGGCGGACTGGGAGGCCCTCTCGTCCGAGCGCCTGGACGCGATGGGCGCCACCCCCTGGCCCAACTGGAAGCTGGACGCCCCCGCCGGGGAGGCGCGCGACGGTTGCGCCCCCAAAAAGCAACCGGAGGTTGGTTGAGGCAACTGCGAATCCCGGCGATGCTGGGGGAGACGGTGCGAAAGGGGCCGCGTCGCGCGGCCTTCTTTCGGAGGCTTATACATACCAACCGTACGTATGATTAGAAGGGAAAGAATAAATGAATGACGAGAAGAACAGCCCCTCGCCCGACCGCCTGCTCACGCCTGGCTTTCGTGCCATCGTGGCATCGCAGGCCTGTTCGCTCCTGGGACTCGAGATCCTGCAGTTCGTGCTGCCGCTGCACCTGCTCAACCTCACGGGGTCGGGGGCGCTCTACGGCGGGGTGCTCGCAGCGGGCTTCGTGCCCTACGTGGCGCTCTCGCCCGTGGGCGGCATCCTCGCCGACCGCACGCGCAAGCGCGGGGTGATGGTCGCCTGCGACGCCGCGCTCGCGCTGGTTATGGCGCTCTATCTGGCGACGGCGTCCCCGAGGAGCGTCGTGCCCGTCACCGTGGCGGTGCTCATGGTCGCCTTCGCCGCACAGGCGCTCTATCACCCCTGCGTGCAGTCCGCGGTGCCGCTTGTGGTGGCGCCGGGCCGCATAACGCAGGCGGCTGCGGTCGCCAATCAGGTGAGCATGGTCACAGGCATCGCGGGACCGGTCGTGGGAGGGCTCGTGTTCGGCTTCTTCGGCCTGGCTCCCATCGTGGCGGTGTCGGTCGTCGCCTTCTCCCTGTCCGCTGCGCTCGTGGCACTCTTCGTGCGGGTTCCCTACGAGCCGCCCGAGCGGACCGCCGGCGCGCTCGCCACCGCGGCAGCCGACGTCCGCGAGGCCCTCGGCTTCCTTCGCTCGCGCCCGGTCATGTGGCGCACCATCGTTGCGGCGATGCTCGTGAACCTCTTCGGGGCATCGTTCATCAACGTGGGGACGCCCTACGTGGTGACGGAGAGCCTCGGTCTCTCCAACCAGCTCATGGGAGTGGCGCAGGGCGCGCTCGCCGTGGGCGGCCTCGCCGGCGGCCTCGTCGTCGCGCTCAGACCTCAGGGCTTCGGCATCGAGTCGGTACCTCGGCTGCTCGCTGCCTCGGTCGCGGGAATAGCGCTTATGGCGCTCGCGCTCGCGGCGGGCGTAGCGTCGGAGATCGCGTTCGCCGCGGTCGTGGCGGGTGACATGTGGGTCATGGCCTGCTGCACGGCGCTCTCCATCGCGGCGACGTCGTACCTCCAGCGCGAGGCGTCCGCGACGCTCGTGGGCAAGGTGATGGCACTCGCCATGATGGCGGCCAACCTCGCGACACCGGCGGGTCAGATGGGCTATGGCGTGGCCTTCGACGTCGCTCCGGCGTGGGGCGTCGCGGCGCTGGCAGGCGCAGCGACGCTCGTTGTCGCCGCGGCCCTTGCGCGCGCCAGCGCTCGTACGTAGCGTGATGCGCGCGTCAGATACGCTTCATGCGCCCCGTTTGTGCCAGGTGCAAAGGGGGGGGCGCGATGCACTGTGCTTACGGTCTACCCTGCCGTCTCGCGGCGCCTGACGAGGCCGTAGGCTGCGGCCCCCGCCCCGGCGAGCGCGACGGTCGCAACGAGGGTGACGCCGGCCGCGACCCAGTTGCCGCTCGAGGCGAACCCGGCGGCCAGCGTCGAGGTCACGATCGAGGGAACCCTGCCGACCGTGGCGATCGCGGCGATGCGCCACCAGGGACACGTGGTGAGCCCCGCCACGTAGGTGAGGACGTCCTTTGGGGTGCCGGGGATGAGGAACACCACGAGCATGACGAGCTCGAAGCGCCTCGAGTCGCGCAGCCAGGAGACCCCCTCGAGCTGCTCCGCCGAGAAGAACGCCCGCACCAGGCGCATCCCGAGTGCGCGCGTCAGCGCGGTCGCGACGAGCGTGCCCACGAGACCGCCGGCGAGGCAGATGGCCGTGCCCTCCCAGAACCCAAAGAGGTAGCCGGCGGCGAGCTCGACGGGCTCCCCGGGCAGCACCGCCACCACGATCTGCGCCGTCACGAGTCCTGCCATTGCGAGGGGCGCGAGCGGCCCCTGCGCGTCGACCCACGCCTGAACCGCCTTGCCGTCCGAGAAGAACGCCCAGAGCCGGGGGCCAAACGCCACGGCGGCTGTCAGGACGGCGAGGGCCACGGCGACGGCGGCCACGGCGACTGCCCAGCGCGGCGTCGCTCTTCTCGGCATCTCGACTCCCTTCGCGTGCTCCTTTCAGAGGATTCTAAGGGGAGAAGGTCAAAAAACCCTCAACGCTAGGTGGCGTTTTCGTCATGTTGCGGACCTCCAGTCCGGACCCGATGGTCCAACTTTTCGTCCGCACCCCCTGACGCTATGCATTTCTATAGTGCGCGCATGTCAGCGCGATTGCTCCATGGCGAGGAAGTGCTCGTAGGCGCCGATGAGGTTGGCATCGTTGAAGAACCGGCACGCCACGATGTCCGTCTCGGGGAAGGCGTTGTCGAACGCGGCGTTGAAGCGCCGGTGTGCGTCCCTCACGCCCTCCACGAAGAGCGGGTTCTGGCTGATGCCGCCGCCGAGGCAGACGCGCTCGGGGTCTAGCCAGCACTGGATGTTGTGAATCTGAAGGGCAATCTCGTCGCACACCCGATGGAACACGCTGGCGACGACCTCGTCCCCGCCTTCGAGCCAGCCGAAGAGTTGCCGTCCGTCGCAGCCGTCGATTCCCTTTGCCCGGGCGACGCGCTCGCATAGGGATTTGGTCGAGCAGGCGGACGACCAGAGACGGTCGTTCGCAATGGGGTCGCAGACCCTCTCGGGCCAGGAGGTGAGGACCTTCGAGGCCTCCCCCGCAAAGAGGTGCGCTCCCCGCAGGACCTTGCCGCCGGCGACGACTCCGCCGCCGATGCCCGTCCCGAACGCGAGCACTACGCCGCAGTCGACGCCCTGCAGATTGCCACGGGTGAGCTCGGCAATCGCGGAGCAGCGCGCGTCGTTCTCGACCTCGATCGTGAGACCGAGGCGCCGCTCCCACTCCGTCACGTCGACGCCGTAGTTGTAGAGCAGCGCGCCGCCCGTCCGGATGTACTTCCGGCGCGCGTCGATCTCTCCGGGCATGGAGAGGGCCAGGCCCTCGACGTCGCCCATGCGGGCGAGGATGCCCTCGATGGCCTCGAGGAACGGCTCGGGGTCGTGACTCTCCCCGTCGGGGGTGGGCACCTCCCCCTTGCCCTCGAGGCCCGGTCCGCACATGGTGCAGTACTTGATCGCGGAGCCGCCTACGTCGAGAACCGCCAGCTTCTTCATGTCCTTCTCCTGTCCCTGCCTGCTGCCTATATGACGTTCACGTCGCGCAGCTCGGAGCGCATGCCGTTGCTGCGTGCGACGGAGAACTCGAAGGGCGTTCCGTCGTCGAGGAAGCCGACCTGGGAGATCTCGAGCAGGGGGGTGCCCGCGTCGAGCCGCAGGCGCCCGGCCTCCTCCTCGGTCGCGCCCACGGCGCGGATGATGCGGTGGAAGCTCGAGATCTTGAGCCCGAGCGTGTCCTGGACGAACGAGTAGACGGAGTGGTAGAGCTGGTCGCGCTTGAGGCCGGGCGTTACGTCGATCGGCATGTAGGTGTACTCAATCGTAATTGGGTCGTCCTCAAGGCGGCGCGCCCGGCAGAAGTAGTAGGTGAAGTCGTCGGGGGAGATGCTCAGGTGCCGCGCGACGCTCTCGGGCGGGTTCGTGACCGAGAAGTCGTAGACCACCGAGCTCACGCTCCTCCCGCGCGCGCTGTGCGAGGCGGTGAAGCCGATCGGCTGGTCGGGCCTGGTGAACCCGAACGTGTCCTCCCGTGTGCCGTCCTTGCCCACGAGCAGCGGGTCGACGCCCCCCGTGTCGAAGAGCTCCGTGGTGTTCTTCACGTAGGTGCCCGACCCGCGCTTGCTCGCGATGAGGCCCTTCTCGGTGAGGATCTCGAAGGCGCGCTTGACGGTGATCTTGCTCACGCCGTAGCGGTCGCAGAGGTCCACGACCGTCGGTAGCTTGTCGTTGGGCACGAGGTCGCCGTCCTCGATGCGGCTCTGGATGTCCTGGGCAATCGTCTCGTACTTGAGCATGGCGGTTTCCCTCGTGCTTCTCGCGGTCCTCGACGCGCTCCGCGAACGGTCTTGTTTCGCCCGCGAGCGGTTTGATTTTGCGGCCAGGCAAGAGGGCGCGGGTTCGTGCGCGTTGCGCCCCGTCGGGCTGGTCGGCTGCAAAACCCCAGCTCATCGACGTGGTTCTCGTCTGACGTAATCCATTATCTCCCTTTGTCCCCGTCTTTGTCGGCAATAAATCCGCTACATAGAGAAAATAAGAGCGCTACAATTTAACTAACAAAGCGCGACAAAGAGCCGCGCAGGACGAGAGAGAGGAAACGGAGGCATCATGGCAGAACTGACCTTGCCCAAGGACTTCTTCTTCGGGGCGGCGATGTCCGGTCCGCAGACGGAGGGGGGCTGGAACGTAGGCGGCAAGCTCGAGAACCTCTGGGACACCTGGTCCAACGAGGACATCGGGGCGTTCCACAACCGCGTGGGCTCCTACGTGGGCAACGATTTCATGCACCGGTACCAGGAGGACCTTGCCATCCTCAAGGGGCTCGGGCTCGACAGCTTCCGCACGTCGATCCAGTGGAGCCGCCTGCTCGACGCGGACGGCAACGTCAACCCCGAGGGCGCGGCGTGGTATCACGAGCTCTTCCGCGCGGCGCGCGAGGCGGGGCTCGAGCCCTTCGTGACCCTCTACCACTTTGACCTCCCCACCTACCTCTTCCGCCGCGGCGGCTGGGAGAGCCGCGAGACCTGTGAGGCGTACGCGAACTACGTCGAGAAGGCGCTCCACGAGTTCGGCAAGGAGGTCCGGTACTGGTTCACGTTCAACGAGCCGAGCGTCGAGCCCGAGAACCGCTACTGGCACGGTGGCTGGTACCCGCAGCACCACAGCTTCCGCGAGGCCGTGGTGGCGCAGTACAACATCTCGATCGCGCACGCGCTCGGCGTCGCCCGCTACCGCGCGGCGCGCGAGGAGGGCGCGCTCCGTCCGGACGCGCGCATTGGCATCGTGTGCAACTTCAGCCCCTCCTACACCAAGGAGGACCCGAGCGAGGCCGACCTCGAGGCGCTGCGCATGAACGACGGCCTCACCACGCGCTGGTGGCTCGACCTCGCGACCAAGGGCAGCCTGCCCGCGGACGTGCTCGAGACCCTTGCCCGCCTCGGGACGCCCGTCCCGGCGCGCCCCGGCGACGAGGAGGTCCTGCGCTCGGGCGTCGTGGACTGGCTCGGCTGCAACTACTACCAGCCCTGCCGCGTGCAGGCGCCGACCCGCGATCATGACGAGTGGGGCAACCCGCTCTTCGCCGAGCCCTACGTCTGGCCCGAGCGCGTCATGAACGAGAGCCGTGGCTGGGAGATCTATCCCAAGGGCATCTACGACTTCGGCATGAAGTGCCGCGACGAGTACCCCGACCTCGAGTGGTTCGTGTCCGAGAACGGCATCGGCATCGAGGGCGAGTACAAGAACCGCGACGAGAGCGGCCAGATCCAGGACGACTACCGCGTCGACTTCGTGCGCGACCACCTCGCCTGGATCGCCCGCGCGATCGACGACGGCGCCAAGTGCAAGGGCTACCACTACTGGGGCCTCATCGACAACTGGTCCTGGGCGAACGCCTTCAAGAACCGCTATGGCTTCGTTGAGGTCGACCTCATGGAGAACTACGACCGCAGGCCCAAGAAGTCAGCGGCGTGGCTCAAGGAGGTTGTCGCGACACACGTGGTGAAGTAGGTCCTTGGGCCGAATCGGGAGGCATGGTCCCGGGCTCCCTCCTTTCGGTTCGGCCATCGGATACACGTCCCCTGGAGAGGGGCGCGAAGGTACAGCTAATGTCTCCAATAGTTAGGAGTGAAAAACATGGCTAATGGACAAAGCTTCCTCGATAAATTCGCGGAAGTTTCCGCCAAGGTTGGCAACCAGGTGCACTTGCGCAGCCTGCGCGATGGCTTCGCCACCATCATGCCGATCTTCATCCTTGCCGGCATCGCCGCATTGCTCAACAACGTGGTCTTCACGTTCCTGTGGAGCGCGGACCCGAGCAACCCCGGGCTCTTCCCGAACGCCGATGTGCTCGCCACGGCCCAGTACTGGGGCAACTCGCTCACGCAGGGCGCGCTCTCCATCTCAGCCATTCTGCTATGCGCTATGGTGGGCTACAGCTTCGCGAACAACAAGCGCTTCGACAATCCCGTCTCATGCGTAGTGGTGGCGCTCGCGGTCTTCTTCATCATGATGCCGCAGACGGTGGCTGCCAACCTTGCTACGTCATCGCCGCTCTACGTGGCCGAAGAGGTGACCACCGCTCAGGTCTCGAGCGCGTTCATCACCAACTACACGGGTACCAACGGCATGTTCACCGCCATCATCATCGGCCTGTTTGCGCCCACGCTCTTCATTAAGGTCTCGGGTGTCGAGAAGCTGCGCATCAAGATGCCCGAAGGCGTGCCGCCCGCGGTCGAGAAGTCCTTCAATGTCCTGATTCCGATGCTGCTTACCCTGGGCGCCTTCGGCGTGCTCTCGATGGTTCTCTACGCAGGCTTCCAGACTGACGTCACTGCTCTCATTAACACCTTCATCCAGACCCCGCTGCGAGCCCTCACCACCAACCCGATCGGCCTCGTGGTGATCTACTCGCTCGGTATGTTCCTGTTCACCCTCGGCATCCACCAGTCCACCATCAACGGCGTGCTCGTCGAGCCCGTCCTCACGGTCGTGCTCGTCGAGGCCACGAGCGTATACAGCTCCGGTGGCATCGACGCGGTCATCGCCCGCCCGGACCTGTGGCTCAACATGAACACCATCAACGTCTACGCGCTCTTGGGCGGTTCGGGCTGTACGCTGGCGCTGCTCGTCGCAACGTTCATCTGGGGCAAGTGGCGCCCCTCCCGCGAGGTGGCCAAGCTCGGCATCCTACCTGCCCTCTTCAACATCAATGAGCCGGTCATCTACGGCTACCCGATCGTGTTCAACATCCCGCTCATGGTTCCGTTTGTGCTCAACACCATCATCGGCATCCTCGTCGGCTACTTTGCCACGGTCATCGGCCTCGTCAACCCCACCTGCATCCAGGTGCCCTGGACCACGCCAATCATTGTCTCGGGCATCCTGTCCACGGGTGGTGATATCCGCGCGGGCATTCTCCAGATCGTGCTGCTGGTAATCTTCACGCTGATCTACCTGCCCTTCATGAAGGCATCGGAGACCGCGCAGCGCAAGCAGTTCGAGATAGCTCAGGAGTAGTCGCGTAGTTCCCCCTGCTCTCTGCGGACGGGCCATACCAGCTCGTCCGCAGAGGGTGCCCCCGGGAGGTGTCCCGAGGGGGTCCCATGTCAAGAAGCGGTGACCGTCATCTGGCGGTCGTCGGATGCAAGGACCGGTATGCCGGTCGGAAAGGACAGATCATGAAGATTATGCTGTGCTGCAACGCGGGCATGTCCACGAGCCTGCTCGTCCAGAAGATGCAGAAGGAGGTTGCGGCTCGCGGCGAGGAGGTCGCAATCGAGGCGCGCCCGATGAACGAGGCCATGGACCACATCAACGAGGCCGACGTCATCCTCCTTGGACCTCAGATTGGCTACGCGAAGGGCGATTTCGAGAAGGCCGTCGAGGGGCGTATCCCCGTCGCCGTCATCCCGATGGTCGACTACGGTCGCATGAATGCCGCCAAGATTCTCGATGACGTCAAGAAGATGCTCGGCTAGTCAGCTAGGAGGCTGAGATGGAAGACATGGACGAGCTCGAGCAGATCTGCTTCGAGATCATCAGCTACGTGGGCACCGCAAAGTCCTGCTACGTCAACTCGATCGCCAAGGCCAAGGAGGGCGACTTTGCCGCGGCGGCTGAGCTAGTCAAGCAGGGTGACGAGGCATACAACGGAGGCCATGAGGTGCACATGAAGCTGCTTCAGGCCGAGGCGTCCGGCGCGGGCAAGAAGACGCTGCCGCTGCTGCTCCTGCACGCCGAGGATCAGATGGCGAGTGCCGAGACCTGCAAGCTCATGGCGCTGAACTTCGCTGACGCCTATCGTGAGCTGCTCTCCCTTAAGGAGAAGCTCAACGCGTAGACGCAGCGGGGCGTGACTGACGGGCCGGGGTCGCCGAAGACGGTGCCCCGGCCTATTTCTGTCTGGTAGCCTTTGGCAGGGCAATCCGTTTCCCTGATTGGGGGCCGCCATGGACTTTGCGAATGTCGACAAGCGCCTGCTCTCGCTCGCCGGCGCCACCAAGGCGCTTCACGAGAAGTGGGGCTGGATGGTGTACTGGGTGGGTGGCCGGCAGTTTGCCTGCGAGCTCACGGTCGCGCCCGACGCCAAGGCTCCCTATGCCGGGCGTCACCTGCTCTCGCTCAAGTGTGATCCCGACCGCATCCTGGAGCTGCGTGCCGAGTGGCCGGACGCGGTCCTGCCCGGCTACTACTCCGACGGGCGCACGTGGATCTCGGTGGACCTCGACGCCGACCTGCCTGAGGGGCTCGTACTCGGCCTCTGCGACCTGAGCTACAGGCTCGTTGTTGCCAAGCTGCCCAAGCGCGTGCAGCGTGAGCTTGCCAGGGGGTAGTCCGCGCAACGATCTGTTGCTTGGCTCTTGCGCCGCCCCCCGGACAATGGGGGAGAAGAATCCGGATGAGAGGAGACGTCCCAAGATAATGCTCAAAGACGCGCTGTCCCGCCTGCGGCGCGAGCGAGGGCTCACGCAGGAGGAGCTGGCGCGAAGGCCCTACATCACCCGCCAGGCAGTCAGTCGCTGGGAGACCGGTGCCACTGAGCCCGGCATTGACATGATCAAGCTCATTGCCCGCGAGCTTGACGTCCCCGTGACGGCACTCCTCGACATGCCGGAGCACTACTGCCAGAGCTGCGGCATGATGTTCGCCGCGCCCGGCCAGCACGGCCACGAGGCGGACGGCTCCGAGGTGGGTGACCTCTGCTGGTGGTGCTACGATGACGGCGCCTACGTCGAGGACGTCACGATGGACGAGATGATCGAGGACTGCGCCCCGCGCATGGCCAAGGCGATGGGCTGGACGGCGGACGAGGCGGCGTCGCTGCTCGGCGCGGTGCTGCCCACGCTGCGCCGCTGGTATGGGGGCGAGGCGCGCTAAGAGGAGGAGCGGGTGGCCCACAGTCGTACCCTCTACATTGACGCCGACGCGTGCCCGGTCACGCGCGAGGCCCTCGCCTGCGCGCGACGGGCGCGGGTGCCGGTGGTCATTGTGGGAAACACCACGCAGAACCTTGAACGGCACGTCCGACGGGATGACCCGCGCGGCCCCGAGCGGGCCCGCGGCCGCGATGCCAAGCACGGCGGGTTCTGGGTCGACGTGCTCGACGTGTCCGTCGGGGCGGATAGCGCGGACTTTGCCATCGTGGAGCGCCTGCAGCCAGATGACGTGGTGGTCACGCAGGACATCGGCCTTGCGAGCATGGTGCTGGGACGTGGGGCGGCCGCGATTGGCGTGCGCGGGCGCGTGTACTCAAGGGCGACGATCGACATGGACCTCTTCATTCGCCACGAGGAGAAGAAGGTGCGACGCACGGGAGGCCGGACGCGTGGGCCCGCCGCCTTTACCAACGATGATCGCGAGCGCTTTGCCCGCAACCTCTCTGCCCTTCTCGACGGATAGCGGTGTCGTGGGGTCTACGCCACGACCACGCTCTTCTCGCCGCAGGGGAGGGCGCGACCGATGACTGCTGCGGGAAGGCCCTCTTTGCGCAGGGCTCCCACCAGGTGCTTCGCGTCCAGTTTGGGCAGCGCCAGGAGCAGGCCGCCCGAGGTCTGCGGGTCGAAGAGCACGTCGGCGAGGTCGAGTGGCAGGGCGTCGTCGAGCGCCACGCGGGGGCCGAAGAAGTCGCGGTTGCGATAGGCCCCGGCGGGGATGAGCCCCATGGCCGCCATCTCGCGGGCGCGCGCCATGAGCGGCACGGAGGTGGCGTCCACCTCGAGCGTCACGCCCGAGGCCTCGGCCATCTCGCAGGCGTGCCCCATGAGCGAGAAACCCGTGACGTCGGTGGCTGCGTGCGGCCAGAAGCCCAGCTCGCGCGCCAGGCGAATGGGCGCCTCGTTGAGTGTCGTCATGGAGTCCGTGGCCACGCGCACGCCGGCGTCGTCGAGAAGGCCGCCCTTGTGCGCGGTGGTGAGAATGCCCGTGCCGAGCGCCTTGGTGAGCACGAGTGCGTCTCCCACCTGGGCACCGCCGTTCTCCAGGCGCTCGTCCAGCTGCACAAAGCCCGTCACCGCGAGGCCGTACTTGGGCTCGTGGTCGTTGATCGAGTGGCCGCCCGCTACGACGCACCCTGCGCGCCGGCACGTCTCGGCGCCACCGGCCAGGATCTGCCCGGCGACCTCGATGCCCAGGCAGTTGGGGAAGCACAGGAGGTTGAGCGCGAGCACGGGCCGACCGCCCATCGCGTAGACGTCGGAGAGCGCGTTGGTGGCTGCGACCTGGCCAAACAGGAACGGGTCGTCCACCATGGGCGGGAAGAAGTCCGTGGTTGCGATGAGGCCGCGCCCATCGCCGAGGTCCCACACGCAAGCGTCGTCTGAGGCATCGAAGCCCACCACGAGCTCCGGTGCGTCCAGGCGCGGTAGCCCGGCCAGCACGCCCGCGAGCTCGCCCGGCGCGATCTTGGCCGCGCAGCCGGCGGCCTCCACGAGCTCCGTGAGCCTCACGCCCGTCATGTCCATGTCCGCGCTCCTCTCGTGTTGTTTCAGACAGATAGTTCAAGTATTTTCAACGAAAGTGCCTCGGCTCCTCTTGGGAGTTTTGTCTCGCGCAATCGAGTTGCCTTGAAACCCGACTTGTGAATAGATTCGATCGGCAAAGGCGTCCGCAAAGCCAGTTCGGGCCAAAGAAACCGCAGGAAACGCTCTCGGGGATGGCTCGGATAACGTGCATGGCACCCGAAGATTGTTCACAACCCGGTTTTCAGGGCAGAAAACGTTCATCAACGGCGCGTGGGGTAACACTAGCGGGAAGTTCGTCTTCACAAGGGCGCCCCGGACGTGTTCGGGGGCGTCCGGGGCGTGCCGAGTCTGGTCGGTCAGTGTGCGAAATCCGTTAGTTCTCGTCCGCCGCGAGGGAGGAGTCGCACTCCGCTCGCGTGCGCTCGATGCGCCGCAGCAGGCTCTCCTTGTGCTCGTAGGTGTGCGAGCGTGCGATGTCGCCGGCCTCGTGGGTGATGAAGCGGAAGAAGTAGTGCCCGTCAAAGTCCTCGTAGATGCGGAACTTGGGCGTGGACTCGCGGTCGAAGGCGTCGATCGTGCTGTCCTCGATCTCCGCGTTCTCGGCGGACGCGCGCACGCACTCGATGCCGTGCAGGCACTCGTCCTTGGATGGAAAGATGATCGACGACATGAGGATGTGCCCGTTGGAAGCGCAGAGGTTGAAGCAGTAACGGCCCTCGTTCTCAACCACAACGTACTGTCCCATGGGATATCACCACCATAAGCTCGCAGCGAACAGATTATTCCCTTACCCTACCGTGACACGCCTCGTACCGGCGCAACAAGTACGCAGGCGGTCGGTTTTGCTCGGGGAGAAGGGACGATTGGGCATATGTCAGACTGCGAGCAGGAATAATAGGGTACTATCTCTTTACATCCCCCGAAAAGACGGGTCGGCGTGGTCGGGGGACGCGCCGGCCCACCAGGACGCAAAGACCCCGGCCGCCGCAGCGACCGGGGTCTCGTCGTGTCTCGCCTGTCTACTTTTCGCCCGGGTGAAAAGTAGACAAAGTGCAGTTAGCGGGCCTCGCCGCGAAGGGCGGCGTCGCGGCCGGCGTCGAAGGCCGCGAGGTTGGCCTCCACCGTCGCGGGCGGCACGCAGCGGCGCACGGCGTCGCGCCAGAGCTCGGCGTCGAAGGGCAGCGCCGTGGAGAGCGCACCCACGAGCACCACGTTGGTGGAGCGGGGCGTCCCCAGCCCGCGCGC
Source organism: uncultured Atopobiaceae bacterium (assembly GCA_963931035.1). Taxonomy (GTDB): domain Bacteria; phylum Actinomycetota; class Coriobacteriia; order Coriobacteriales; family Atopobiaceae; genus Thermophilibacter. Next base: position 54,412 of record OZ006979.1, read on the forward strand.
GATCACGCCGGCGTCCAGCAGGTGGGCGCCCAGCTCGCGAAGACGCTCGTCCACGCGCTCGGGCATCGTGAAGTTGCCGATGTTCACGGAGACGGGCGTGATCTCCTCGTCGTTCACGAACATCGTGCCGCCCTCGGCGAGGTAGTGCTGGGCGCGCAGGGCCTCCACGGCCTCAAAGGCCACCACTACGTCGGCGCAGCCGTCGTCGCAGACCATGGTGGAGACGTGCTCGCCCAGGCGGATGACGGTGCTCACGGAGCCTCCGCGCTGGCTCATGCCGTGGATCTCGGAGACCTTGACGTCGAGGCCCGCGCCGGCGGCCACGCTCGCCAGCAGCTTGCCCGCGAGAATCGTGCCCTGGCCGCCCACGCCCACGAGGAGGATGGTCTTGGTGCCGCTGAACTTCTCCATTGCTTACTCCTTCGTGATGCAGCCGAACGGGCAGGACTGGACGCACTGGTCGCACCCGACGCACTGCGTGGGGTCGATGGTCGCGGTGCCGTCCTTGGCGCGCCCGAGGGCGGGGCAGCCGATCTTGATGCACTGGCCGCACGCGCGGCAGTTGCTGATCGTGGGCTCCTTGCCGCGGCTGCGGTCGATGAGGCGGCACGGCGCCTTGAAGACGATGACGGAGAGCTGCTCGGTGTTGGCCACGGCGGCCTTGAGCGCGGCGCGCACGGCCTTGAGGTCCTGCGCGTCCACCTCGACGACGTCCTCCACGCCCATCGCGCGGCACAGGGCGAGAAGGTCGAGCGCCTTGCCGCTCGGGTTGTCCAGCGGGCCTATTCTGTGCGAGCTGTCCGTGAGGGTGACGCCGTTCACGGGGTTGCCCTGCGTGCCGGTCATGGCCGTGGTGCGGTTGTCCAGGATGCAGAGGGTGCCGGTGCCGCCGTTGTAGATGGTGCCGAGCATGCTCGTGATGCCGGAGTGCGCGAAGGTGGAGTCGCCGATGACGCCCACGACGGGACGGCCGGTGCGATCGGTGGCGCCGGCGAGCTCCATGCCGTGCGCCATGGAGAGCGAGGCGCCCATGTCGATGACCGTGTGGCACGCGCCGTAGGGCGCGACGGCGCCGAGCGTGTAGCAGCCGATGTCGCCGGTGACGATGGCCTTGAGCCGGCGCAGCTCGCAGAAGACGAGACGGTGCGGGCAGCCGGGGCAAAACGCCGGCGGGCGCGGCGGGAGGTCCGTGGCGGCGTCGAGGTGCGCGGGCAGCTCCACGCCGAAGGAGGCGCGGATGACCTGCGGCTTGAGCTCGCCGGCAACGGGCAGCGGCGCGGCGGGCGGCTCGGCGAGCTGGATGCCGAGGGCGCGGACGCGCGAGGAGAAGTAGTCGCTGGCCTCCTCGATGACGTAGCACGCGTCGACGGACGCGGCGAAGTCGGCGAGCGCGCGGGCGGGCAGCGGCCAGGCGAGGCCGAGCTTGAACGTGGAGGCCTCGGGCAGCGCCTCGCGGACGTGCTGGTAGACGGCACCGGCGCAGATGACGCCGATCTTCTCGTCACGCATCTCGACCTTGTTGAACGGGCAGGTTTCGGCATAGGCCTCGAGCTCGGCCTGGCGCTCGTCCACCACCACGCGGCGCTTGACGGCGTTGGCCGGCATCATGACGTACTTGGGGATGTCGTCCGCGTAGTCGCGCGGGGCCACGGCCTCGCGCGTGCCGGCGGGCGAGACGAGCGTGCGGGTGTGCGCGATGCGCATGGTCTCGTGCAGCATGACCGGCGTGTCAAAGCGCTCGGAGAGCTCGAAGGCGGCGCGGGCCATCTCGTAGCAGTCCTGAGAGTCGGCGACGTCGAGGCAGGGGATGCGGCCGAAGGCGGCGTAGAAGCGCGAGTCCTGCTCGTTCTGGGACGAGTAGCAGGAGGGGTCGTCCGCGGCCAGGAGCACGAGGCCGGCGTTCACGCCGGTGGACGCGGCAGCCATGAAGGGGTCGGCGGCCACGTTGACGCCCACGTGCTTCATCGTGACGAGCGAGCGCGCGCCGGCGATCGCGGCGCCGAGGCCCACCTCGAAGGCGACCTTCTCGTTGGGGGACCACTCGCAGTAGACGTCGTCCTTGCGCACGAGAGCCTCGAGCGTCTCGGTGGACGGCGTGCCGGGGTAGCCCACGCCCACGGCCACGCCGGCCTCCCAGGCGCCCTGGGCGATGGCCTCGTTTCCGGACATGAGGTGCTTGTCCATGCTTCCTCCTCTCCTAGCGGCGCGTCTCGCGCGCGACGAGGGCGTCGGCCCCGTACTTGGCGCGCAGCGCCGGCTTCTCTATCTTGCCCGTCGGGTTTCTCGGCACGGGCGCAAAGATGACCGTCCGCGGCCGCTTGTAGCGCGGCAGCCTCTTGCAGAACGTCGTGACGTCGTCCTCGGTGAGCGTGGCGCCCGCCTTGAGCTCGATGACCGCGGCCGGGATCTCTCCCAGGCGCTCGTCGGGCAGACCGATGACGGCCACGTCCTTGATCTGCGGGTGCCCCATGAGGAAGTCCTCGATCTCCACGGGGTAGATGTTCTCGCCGCCCATGATGACGACGTCCTTCTTGCGGTCCACCAGCCAGTAGAAGCCGTCCGCGTCCTGGCGCGCCATGTCGCCGGTGTGCAGCCACCCGTCCACGAGGGTCTCGGCCGTGGCCTCGGGGTCCTTGTAGTAGCACTCCATGACGCCGGGACCCTTGACGCAGAGCTCGCCGACCTCGCCGGGCGCGACCTCGGCGCCGTCCTCGCCCACGATCTTGCAGCTCCAGCGGTAGCCGGGCACGCCAATGGCCCCCACGTGGTCGATGTTCTCGAGCCCCAGGTGCACGCAGCCCGGGCCCATCGACTCCGAGAGGCCGTAGTTTGTGTCGTAGTCGTGGTGCGGGAAGACCTCGCGCCAGCGGCGGATCAGGCTCTCCGGGACGGGCTGCGCGCCGATGTGCATGAGGCGCCACTGGTCCAGGCGGTAGTTTTCCAACCGCACCGTGCCCTCCTCCAGGGCCACGAGGATGTCCTGCGCCCACGGCACGAGCAGCCACACGATGGTGCAGCGCTCGCTGGAGACGGCCTCCAGCACGGTCTTGGGCGAGACGCCGCGCAGAAGCACGCCGCGGCCGCCCACCATGAGGCTGCCCAGCCAGTGCATGCACGCGCCCGTGTGGTAGAGCGGCGGGATGCACAGGAACACGTCGTCGTGCGTCTGGTGGTGGTGCGCCTGCTCCATCTCGGCCGCCTGCGTGAGGCTCTGGTGGTGGTGCAGGATGGCCTTGGGGAAGCCCGTGGTGCCGGAGGAGAAGTAAATCGCCGCGTCCTCGTCCTCGCTGAGCGGGACGCGCGGGTCCGCCGAGGAGCACAGGCTCGCCAGCTCGCGGTAGCTCTCCGCCCAGGTGGGGCAGTCGTCGCCCACGAAGAAGAGCAGGCGGCCCGTCTGGATGCGGTCCACGATCTCCTCCACGCGCCCGATGAACTCCGGGCCAAAGACGAGGATGTCCACGTCTGCCTTGTCCAGGCAGTACTCGATCTCGTCCGCGGAGTAGCGGAAGTTCAGCGGCACCACCGTGGCGCCCGATTTGAGCACGCCAAAGTAGAGCGGCAGCCACTCGATGCAGTTGTAGAGCAGGATGGCCACCTTGTCGTCCTTGCGCACGCCGCGGGACATCAGCAGGTTGGCAAAGCGGTTGGCCTTCTCGTCAAAGACGGACCACGTCATCTCGCGGCGGAACGGCTCGTCGTCGGTGGTCTCCACCAGGTCGTAGTCGCGCCAGGTGATGTGGCGGTTCTCGCGCCGCTCGGGGTTGACCTCCACGAGGGCGACCTCGCTGGGGTACCTCTCGGCGTTGGCGCGCAGCATGTCGACGATGGTCATGGGTGCCTTTCGGTCTGGTCACACAGTCCTCACATCATAGTCCGCCGACGCGGGCGAGAGGGGCGCGCCGCCGCGCACGTAACGCGACCGTGACGTGCCGGCGCGACGTTCTTCTCGCCCTGGGTGCGTGCCCGCCAATACGCGATTGCCAACGTTTCGAGGCCCGATTCCGTGCGAAATCGCGTATTACGCGTTGCCAGTACGCGACTTCCAACGTTTTGACCGCCTGGAACGTTGGAAATCGCGTATTACGGGATGCGTTCCGGGCCGTGTGCTACCCTCGTGGCGAGAAGAACCGCGGACTCGGGAGGTCACATGCGACGGCTGCTCGTGGTGGAGGACGACGCGCGCCTGCGCGACGAGCTCTGCGTGCTGCTCAGGCGCAACGGCTACGAGGCCGAGGCGCTCGCAAGCTTCGACGACGTGGCCGCGCAGATCCTGGCCGCCGCGCCCGACCTGGTGCTTCTCGACCTCAACCTGCCCGGCGTCGACGGCACCTACGTTTGCCGCGAGGTGCGCCGCCGCTCGAGCGTGCCCATCGTCGTGGTGACCTCGCGTGACAACGACATGGACGAGCTGCTCACGCTCTCCTTCGGCGCGGACGACTTCGTGCCCAAGCCCTACAACGACCAGGTCCTTCTCGCCCACGTGGCGACGGTCCTCAAGCGCAGCTACGGCGAGGGCGCCGCCTCCGCGGAGATCACGCACGCCGGCGTCACGCTGGACACTGCGCGCTGCAGCGTGAGCTACCAGGGGCGCACGGCGGAGCTCACCAAGAACGAGCTGCGCATCCTCGCACTGCTCATGCGCAACGTCGGCGCGGTGGTGAGCCGCCAGCGCATCCAGGAGGAGCTTTGGGCCTCCGACGAGTTCGTGGACGACAACACGCTCACGGTGAACGTGAGCCATCTGCGCTCCACGCTCGCCAAGATCGGCGTCGAGGACTTCGTGCGCACCCGGCGCGGCCTGGGCTACCTGGTGGAGTAGGGGGGGGCGAGAAGGACGTGGGCTTTGGCGCCTACATCGCCGACCGGCTGGCCCCGCTCGCCGTGGGCGCGGTGGCGCTCGCGTTTGCCGCGCTGGTCATGACCGTCTACGGCCTGGACGGCGCGGCGGTGGCCTTTGTCTGCGGCGTGCTCGTGCTCGCGGCGACGCTGGCGCTCGTGCTGGACTGGCTGCACCGGCGCTCGTTCTATCAGCGGCTCGAGGATGCCCTCGACGCGCTGGACGAGACCTACCTCGCCACGGAGCTCACGGAGCGCCCCTCCTTTCCCGAGGGCAAGCTCCTCTACGACGCGCTCGACCGCGAGTCCAAGGCCATGCGCGACCGCATCGCCGCGGCGCGTCGCCGCTCGCGCGAGTACCGCGAGTACGTGGAGACCTGGGTCCACGAGATCAAGACGCCGATCGCCGCGGCCCGGCTCGTCGCCCGCAACAACCCATCGCCGGCCACGGACTCGATGGACGCCGAGCTGGACCAGATCGAGGGCTACGTCGAGCAGGCCCTCTACTACTCGCGCGGCACCTCGCTGGAGCGCGACTTCCAGATCCGTCAGGTCGTGCTCGCCGACGTGGTGCGCGAGGCGCTGCGTCACAAGGCCCGCACGCTGATCGGCGCACATGGCGCCCGAGCTGGGCAAGCTCGACCTCACGGTGCGCGCCGACCCCAAGTGGCTGTCGTTCGTGATTGGCCAGGTGCTCGTCAACGCGGCCAAGTACCGGGGCGAGAAGGACGGCGGGGTCGTGCGCGTCTGGGCCGAGCGCCAGGAGACGGGCCTCGACGCCTGGGAGACGCGGCTCGCCATCGCCGACGACGGAATCGGCATCCCGGACGCCGACGTCGGGCGCGTCTTTGACAAGGGCTTCACCGGCGAGAACGGCCGGCGCTTCGCCCGCTCCACCGGCATGGGCCTCTACCTCGTGCGCGAGCTCTGCGAAAAGATGGGCGTCTCGGCGTGGCTGGAGTCCGAGCAGGGCGTGGGCACCACGGTCTACCTCGCCTTTCCTGACATGGTCGACCGCGCGTAGCCGCGCGGCGAGCGAGGGGCCCCGCTCGGCAAACCTTGCGAAAGCGTAAGGGAGCGATAAGCGCATTCGATGGCGCCGTCCCTCTCCCCGGGCGAGTATGGTCGTGTACCAGAAGGCCAGACGAGAGGATCAGCAATGGCACCCGCTCACACCAGACCCGTTTTGTCCTGCCAGGACGTCGAGAAGATCTACGGAAGCCGCGACAACGTCACCCGCGCGCTCGACGGCGTCTCCTTCGACGTCGCCGCGGGGGAGTACCTCGCCGTCATGGGCCCGTCCGGCTCGGGCAAGACCACGCTCCTGAACTGCATCTCCACGATCGACCGCCCCACGTCCGGCCACATCTACGTGGACGGTCAGGACATCACCGCCCTGCGCGCGGGGCAGCTCTCGAAGTTTCGCCGCGAGCGCCTGGGCTTTGTCTTCCAGGACTCCAACCTGCTCGACACCCTCACCGCGCGCGAGAACATCGCGCTGGCGCTCACGATCAACCACACGCCCGCCAAGGAGATCGTCGCGCGCGTCACAGGTGTCGCTCAGCGGCTCGGCGTCTCCGAGGTGCTCGACAAGTTCCCGCACGAGATGTCCGGTGGCCAGAAGCAGCGCGTCGCGGCGGCCCGTGCGATCGTCACCGACCCGTCCCTCGTGCTCGCCGACGAGCCCACCGGCGCGCTCGACTCGCGCAACTCGCGCCTCCTGCTGGAGAGCCTCGAGGACCTGAACAACGCCGGGGCGACCATCATCATGGTCACGCATGACTCCTTCGCCGCTAGCTACGCCCGTCGTGCGCTCTTCCTCAAGGACGGTCGCGTCTGGAACGAGCTCGTCCGCGGGTCCAAGACACGCAAGACCTTCTTCAACGAGATCATGGACGTCGTGTCCTTCCTGGGAGGGGAGGGCGCAAATGTACGCTAAGATCGCCCTCGGCAACGTCCGCAAGTCATTCCGCGACTTCTCCGTGTTCTTCCTGACGCTGGCCTTCGGCGTCTGCGTGTTCTATGCCTTCGGCTCCATCACCGACCAGGCGGCCGTGATCCAGATGGCGGAGGACCAGCGCCGCATGGTGCAGGCGCTCGCGGACATCCTCACCGGACTCTCCGTCTTTGTTGTCGTCATCCTCGGATTTCTCGTCGTCTATGCCAACCGGTTCCTCATCCGGCGGCGCAAGCGGGAGTTTGGCATCTACCTCACGCTGGGCATGGATATCCGGCACGTGTCGCTCATCGTCGTCATAGAGACGCTTACGGTGGGCGTGGTCGCCCTCGGCGCGGGGCTGCTGCTGGGCATCGCGCTCTCGCAGGTCATGATGTACGTGACGGCGGGGCTCTTCGAGGCCACGATCCAGGGCTTCGTCTTTGCGTTCTCGCCGTCGGCGAGCCTGGCGACCGTCGCGTGCTTCACGGGCATCTTCGTCGTGACGCTCGTCTTCAACGTGTCCACGGTCAGCCGCTACAGGCTGATTGACCTCATCAACGCCGACAAGGTGAGCGAGAAGGTCCGTCTGCGCAGCCTGCCGCTCTCCGTGGTGCTCTTCGTGGCGTCGCTCGCGCTCATCGGCGTGGCGTACAAGACGCTGCTGGAGCACGGCATGATGGAGGAGGGCCCGTACTTCGCGCTCGCCACGGGGCTCGTCACGGTGGGCACGCTGCTCTTCTTCTTCTCGATCTCTGGCTTTCTGCTGCGTGTGCTCCAGGCGAGCCGCCGCGCCTACCTCTCCGGCCTCAACATGTTCGTGATGCGCCAGCTCAACAGCCGCATCAACACGGCATGGCTCTCCATCAGCCTGGTGTGCGCGATGCTCTTCCTCGCGATCTGCGGCGTGTGCACGGGCCTCTCGGTGGCCACGGGCATGAACGAGAGCCTGATCGCGGGCACGACCTACGACATGTCGCTCATGAGCTACCCCACGGGCATGATCGGCGATCGCAACGCAAGCGGCCCGGCCGCCGCGGACGACTACGACGCCGTCGCGCGCCTGCGCGCCGACATCCCGGAGTTTGACGAGCTCTTCCGCTCCGCCGTGCAGGTCAACCAGTACGACTTCGACGCGAACGGGCAGCCGCTCGTGGACACCACGGTGGAGGAGCTCTTCGTCAACGCGGACTACTCGGGCAACGCGACGGTCGAGACGCTGCTCCAGGGCAATGCCGAGACGCTCGTCACGCTGGTGCCGCTCTCCGAGTACAACGCCCTGCGCGAGATGGCGGGCGAGAATCCCGTGGAGCTCGCCGACGGCGAGTGCCTGGTCTGGAACGACATGGACTCCCTGAACGAGTTCTGGGCGCAGGCGTGCGAGCAGACCCCCGAGGTCACGGCCTGCGGACAGACCCTGCGCTTTGCCGACGACCCCGTCGTGGGCGTGCCCTTCACCGACTCAGGCGCCTCCGGGACGGTCTCGGGCGCGCTCGTCGTGAACGACGACGTGATCCCCGAGGGTCTCGGGCCCTCCGCGACGACGGTGAACCTCATGTACAACGGCAGCCGCGAGGAGATGAACGGCCGCGCGACCTCCGCCATCGACGAGGCCTACGGCGACATCATGGGACAGGGCGCCACGGTCGACGCCTGGCCGGTCTGGAACGCCGTGAGCGCCCAGGCGCTTCTCGACCAGTCCTCCGGGACCACCGTCGTCGTGACCTACCTCGCCATCTATATCGGCGTGGTCCTGCTCGTGTGCTGCGCCACGGTGCTGGCCCTGCAGCAGCTCTCCGAGGCGGCGGACAACGTGGGCCGCTACCGCGTGCTCGCCGAGCTCGGCGCCGAGAAGCGCATGATCGACCACGCCCTTCTCGCCCAGATTGGCGTGTACTTCCTCTTCCCGCTAGTCGTTGCCGTGGCGCACGCGGCGGTGGCGCTCTCCGTGGTCAACGACATCGTGGCGCTGCTCACGGGATTTCAGATAGGCACGGCGCTCGTGGGGACGGTGGCCTTTGTGGTGGCCCTCTACGGCGGCTACCTCCTCGTGACCTACCTCACCTCGCGGGGCATGCTCTCCCGGTAACCGAATACGTCAGCCACTGCGCCGTGCTTCTCGTCTACCATGGGCGAGAAGTACGGCGCGCCCGCGTCCGTCGCATGCAGAGAAGGGGGCCCACATGGGACTGTTTGACAAGATTCGCAGCAAGATCACCTCGTCCGACGGCAAGGCCGAGCTTCCGTCCGCCACGTTCGCCACGCGTCCCGACGTGGTCTACGCCCCGGTCTCGGGCATGCTCGTGAGCCTCAAGGAGGTCAAGGACGAGGTCCTGCCCGTCGCCCTGCTCGGAGACGGCTATGGCATCCTGCCCACCACCAACAACGGCGTCGTCTACGCGCCGGTCGACGGCGTCATCGGCGCCACCACGATGACCAACCACTCGATCGTCATCGCGGCCGAGGGCGGCATGGAGGTCCTGATCCACATCGGCATCGGCACCGTCAACATGGGTGGCAAGGGCTTCTCACGCTGCGTGGAGACCGGGGACACCGTCCGCGCCGGCCAGCCGATCATGACCTTCAACGACGACTCCATCAAGCAGGCCGGCTACGAGGACGTGGTCTGCTGCACGATCTCCAACCCCGACGCGTTCTCGCAGATCGACCACGTGGGCGACACGAGCACCCTGCTCGACGGCCGTCCGCTGGTCAAGATCGGCGACCCGCTCCTCGTTGCACGCCGCGCGTAACTTGGCTTTACCAGCAATCCCGACTTACGCGGGCCGACAAGAACGCGTAAGTCGGGATTCTTGTCCGAACGGACGTTTTTCTCGAGTTACGCGTGCTGCGGAGCCGTGCCTTGCCCGCGTAACTCGGCGTTACCGGCAATCCCGAGTTGCGCGGGCTGACGGGCAGACAAAAGGGCCGGCGCCCAGGTGGGAGCCGGCCCCGTCGCGTGCGATGTTGTGGGAGATCCCGCTACGCGTCCTTTTCGCCTGCGAGGGAGGCGTAGAACGTGGCGTGATCGAAGACGTCCTTGATGGTCTGGCCGTTGACGAAGGGGAGCGCGAGGAACTCGTCAACCGTGGGGACGAGCTCGGAGCAGTCGACGAAGTGGTTCTTCTCGTTGCGACGGCTCGTGTCCTGCGCGCGCCAGGACTCATAGTTGCAATCCGTGAGGTAATAGACGCTCGATCCGATCTTCATGTAGACGGAGTGATTGCAATGCAGGTACTCGACCAGACCCTCGTAGTTGATGTCGAGAGCCTCGGCTGCCTTCTTTCCCATGGCGATCCCCTTTCGTCGGAGGCCAATCGGACGTTAGTGAGAGTGTAACCCGCGCGGCGGACAGTTATGCGCACGTTTGCTGATTGTTAGGCGAGCGTCGGCCGAGCGGTCAGCGGGCGGTGCCGAGAAGAACGCGCTCCAGCTCGTCAGGCGTGTCCACGAAGGTGGTCGCCCCGGCGGCGAGAAGCTCGTCCACGCTGCGGAATCCCCAGGTGCAGCTCACGCACGGGCAGCCTACGTTGGCTGCGGTCTGGACGTCCACCTCGGAGTCGCCGATGTAGACAAGGCTGTCGCGTGTGGCACCCATCCGCTCGAGGGCTGCCTCCACCATGTCCGGCGCGGGCTTCTTGCGGATGCCCGCGGCCTCGTTCTCGCCGAGAACCGCGTCGAAGGCGCCGGAGAACTGGCGCGCGATGAGCTCCTGCACGGCAAAGTCGCCCTTGTTGGATACCACCGCCAGGCGCACGCCGGCCGCGCGCAGGTGGGCCAGGAGCTCGGGGATGCCGGGGTAGGGGCCGGTGTGGTCCTCGCAGTGGGCGGCGTAGTGCGTGCAGAAGTCCTCGTAGACGGCGTCCTGCTCCGCAGCGCTGGTGCCGGCGGGGACGGCGCGCTCGATGAGCTTGCGGATGCCGTTGCCCACGAAGCGCCGGACGTCGTCGAGCGTGTGCTGCGGCATCCCGTGCGCCGCGAGCGCGGCGTTGGTGGAGAGATGCAGGTCCTCGATGGTATTCAGCAAAGTTCCGTCGAGGTCGAAGACCACGGTTTCGTAGGCAGGCATGGGTGCTCCTTCGGTTTGGACGGCGTTAGGGTAGCACGTCAGCGTTAGGGCGGCACCGTCCTTCTCGCCCGATGTTCGGTTGTGTACACCCTTCGGAAGAAGTCGGAGTAGGAGCGCGGCTGCTACCTGCGGCTTTGTGGGCTCTGCTATAGCGTATCGATCATCTGGGTGTACACAACCGGCACAGGCGCGAATATTGTCGTCCGGTTACGCCCGCGCGCCCGCCGCGCCGCCCGTAGTACAATCACCCCCGCTGTGGCGTGCGCCGTCTACGTGCGCCGCGGCCATCCGGAAGGCGCTGCCCGTACGGCACGGGGCGGCAGGACGAGAAAGGCATTGCAGATGGACTCCCACACCATGCACACCCACACCTGCGGCGAGCTGCGCCGCGAGCACATCGGCCAGACGGTCACGCTGACCGGCTGGGTCTGGCACCGCCGCGACCACGGCGGCCTCATCTTCGTTGACCTGCGCGACCGCGATGGCGTGACGCAGGTCTCCTTCGACCCCGAGCACTCCGGCGGCGACGCGTTCCACGCGGCCGAGACCATCCGCTCCGAGTGGCCGATCAAGGTCACCGGCGTCGTCCGCGAGCGCCCCGAGGGCATGGAGAACGGCAAGATCGCCACCGGCGAGATCGAGGTCCTGATTGACCGGATCGAGGTCCTCAACTCCTCCAAGACGCCGCCCTTCCAGATCGAGGACCACGTGGACACCTCCGAGGACGTCCGCCTGCGCTACCGCTACCTCGACCTGCGCCGCCCGCGCATGATGGCCAACCTGAAGCTCCGCTCCGACTTCACCTTCGCCCTGCGCGAGGCGCTGCACGGCCGCGACTTCATGGAGGTCGAGACCCCGGCCCTCTTCAAGTCCACCCCGGAGGGCGCGCGCGACTTCCTCGTGCCGTCCCGCACCCAGCCCGGCCACTTCTACGCGCTGCCGCAGTCCCCGCAGCTGCTCAAGCAGCTGCTCATGGTGGGCGGCGTCGAGCGCTACTACCAGGTCGCCAAGTGCTTCCGCGACGAGGACCTGCGCGCCGACCGCCAGCCCGAGTTCACGCAGGTGGACATCGAGATGAGCTTCGTGGAGCAGGACGACGTCATGTCCGAGCTCGAGGACGTTCTCGCCGACGCCTTCGGTCGCATGGGCGTCGAGATGCCCACGCCGCTGCGCCGCCTGGACTACTGGGACGCCATGGACACCTACGGCTCCGACAAGCCCGACACCCGCATCGGCATGGAGCTCCACGACGTGACGTCGATCTTCTCGGCCTCCAAGTTCAAGCTCTTCGCGAGCGCGGCGGCCACCGACGGCCAGTACGTCAAGGCCATCAACGCCAAGGGCGCGGGCGCCTGGCCGCGCGCGCAGATCGACAAGCTGGCCAACGTCGCCGCCGAGTTTGGCGCCAAGGGTCTCGCGTGGATCGCGTTCCGCGAGGATGGCTCCGTGAACAGCCCGATCGTCAAGTTCTTCTCCGACGAGGAGATGGCGGCGCTGCGCGAGGAGATGGGCGTCGAGCTGGGCGACCTCGTGATGTTTGCCGTGGCCGACCGCAAGACGGCTGACGAGATCCTCGGCGGCATGCGCCTGCATATGGCAAACGCGCTGAGCGTGCCGCGCGAGGGCCACGACTTCCTCTGGGTGGTCAACTTCCCGCTCTTCCACTGGGACGACGAGGCCAAGCGCTACGAGGCCGAGCACCAGCCCTTCACCCTGCCGACCGAGCTCGACGTCGAGAAGATCAAGGCGGACCCGCTGGCCATTGGCTCGGCGACGTACGACTTCGTCATGGACGGCTGCGAGGCGGGTGGCGGCGGCATGCGTATCCACAACTCCCAGCTGCAGCTCGACATGCTCGAGCTCATGGGCTTCTCGGTTGAGCGCGCCCGCGAGCAGTTCGGCTTCCTGATGGACGCCCTCGAGTACGGCGCGCCCCCGATGGGCGGCTTCGCGCTGGGTCTGGACCGCGTGTGCATGCTGCTCGCCGGCGAGGACTCCATCCGCGACGTCATGGCGTTCCCCAAGACCAGCTCCGGCAGCGACCTCATGTCCGAGGCTCCGAGCGAGGTCTCCTCGAAGCAGCTCAAGGAGGTCGGCCTGCGCCTGCTCTAAGGCTGCGGCATCGACGCCGCGCGTCCGATCGGCAGCGGCCGCCTCAACTGTCGATTGAACCTGAGAAGAGGGGGGATGGGTCCGGCCGGGCCCATCCCCCTCTCTCTGGTATAACGATTCGGTCGTCAGCATGTGAGAGGAGGTCGCATGACGGATAAGGAAAGCAGGGAAGAGCAGGTCAGGGCCTTTGAGAGGCGCAACGTCAAGATCTACGGGGGCATCCTGCTCGTGGTGGCGCTGATCGTGGTCGTGTGGGCTGTGGTGTCCAATCTCGGCTAGTCGGTGCTCTGCTCGCAGACGAATCGGGCCCGTCCCCGCAAACGAGCGGGGACGGGCCCGTCCTTGTGGCACGAGGGCGCTCCATCGTGGTCCCTGCCTGCCCTTGACTTATCAGGGCAAGAAATGGCGAAGCGTGCCGGAGCTGGTCTCTGGGTCGGATCTCTCCGAGCGACTGGGCTGGCTACGCCTCCGAGCCGTAGAAGCTCTTGAAGCCCTTGAAGATGGCTGCGGCGAGGGCGGCGCCGGCGAGCGGGGCGAAGATGAAGACCCAGACCTGCTCGAGGGCGAGGGTGTTGCCGGTCACGGCCATGGCGAGCGCGGGGCCAAAGCTGCGGGCGGGGTTCACGGAGGTGCCCGTCAGGGGGATGCCCATGATGTGAACAAAGGTGAGGGTGAGGCCGATCACGAGGCCACCAAAGTGGCTGGTCTTGTTGTCTGCGGTCACGCCCAGGATGGTGAGCACGAACGCGCAGGTCAGGATGATCTCGACGACAAAGGCGCCGATCATGGAGAGGCCGGTCGTGGAGGCCGCGTCATAGCCGTTGCAGCCGAGGCCGGTCTCCGCCACGCCGCCGAGGGCGCCGCACTGGCCCACGATGAACAGCAGCGCGAAGGCGGCCGCGATGCCGCCCACGAACTGGGCGATCCAGTAGCCGTAGAGCTCCTTGAGGCTCATGCGACCGTCGAGGTAGCAGCTGAGGGTCACGGCAGGGTTGATGTGGCAGCCGGAGACGTTGCCGATGACGAAGGCCATGCAGACGATCGAGAGGCCAAAGGCCAGCGCGATGCCCACGGTGCCCAGGGCGGCTCCGGCGATGCAGGCGCTACCGCAGCCAAAGAGCGTGAGCGTGAACGTGCCCAGAGCCTCGGCCAGGTACTTCTTCATGGAATCCAAGGGTTCCTCCTTGCTTCGTGGGAGGCGTGAGGCACGAGCCGCCCGCACCCCCGTGACAAAAACGCTCACCATTTTGCAGAAGCGCCCACGCCCCACAACGAGCCGCATCGAGCATCAAAGAATGGTTGAGTGACGCATTCCCAGCTCAGCGCGACCCTAAAAACTGAGTTGAACCTTAAAAGACTTAGATTTACCTGCATTTTTGTACGGGATAATGGCGAATCGTGTGAAACGGCTGGTTAACGAGACGTACAAGGAGATGCAGGCGTTGAATCTGACGAGACGATCGTTCGGAGCGCTCATGCTGGGGGCGCTGCCGGCGAGCCTTCTGATGGCCGGGTGCTCGGATGACGCGGTGAGCGCGATCACCGGTTCCGGGACCCTGCGCGCGGGCGTCCGCGCGGACGTGGTGGGCTTCGGCTACCTCAACGAGGGCACGGGCAACTACTACGGCATGGAGATCGACCTGGTGGAGGAGCTGGCCTCCCGACTCGGCTACGGAGACATCGAGTTCGTGACCATCCTTCCCGAGAACCGCAAGGAGATGCTCCTCGACGGCCAGGTGGACCTCATTGCCGCCTGCTACTCCATCGCGGAGACGCGCCTCGAGAACTTCGACTTCTCGCCCGCCTACTACGACGACAGGGTCATCGCCGTGGTGCAGAACTCCTCGCTCATCGAGGGCATCGACGACATGAGGGGCCTCACCTTCGGCACGATGTCGGGCGCCAACGCCGCGCCGCTGCTATCCACCAAGCTCTATGAGGACGGCTTCACCAGCGGCGAGGTCGTCACCGTCAACGAGGACAACTCCGACGTCTCCTTCGACACCTGGCACCTGCTGCAGTTCCCCAGCTACCAGGAGCTCTCCGACGCCCTCGAGGACGGCACGGTGGACGCCATGGTGCTCGACGGCGCCATCGCGCAGACCTACATGGACGACAAGCGCCACGTGATCGACGGCTTCGTCGTCGCCGAGCAGTCCTACGGCATCGCAACGCAGAAGGATTCCGAGCTCTCCGCGCCGGTCGCCGAGGCGGTCCAGGGGATGCTCGACGACGGAACCATCGACGCGCTCGTCGACAAGTGGGACTAGGGGGTAAATCGATGCGGATGTCACACAGGCTCAAGGTGAAGATCGCGGCCATCGTCATCGCCGCCCTCGCGAGCATCGTGGTCATGGGGGTGCTGCTCTCCGGCATGCAGGGCGAGCTCACCCGTGCCAACTACGACGCGGAGATGGAGGCGGAGGCCGAGCAGCTCTCCGCTCTTCTCGCCGACGCCGAGGACGAGAACGCGCAGAACAAGGAGACCTTTGACGCCATCTACCAGTCCAAGGCCCAGAGCGTCTCGTTCATGGCGGCCAACGACACCGGCTTCGAGGCGACGGACGCCAAGATGCGCGAGTACCAGGAGCTTCTCGGCGTCGACAACGTGCTCATCGTGAAGGCGGACGGCGCCGTGGCAGCCAAGGCCGCGGACACGCGCGCGGACTTTGCCTCCTCGCGCTTCAACTACCTGCGCGAGTCGCTCTCCACGGGCGAGCCGTCGCGCGCCGTCGAGGTCAACCTGCCCGATCGGGACTGGAACACGCGCTACTACGCCGCCAGGATCGACGACGAGACCATGGTCGTCATCGAGCAGGACCCCGCAGAGCTCTACGACCTGGTGGAGTCCACCGGCTCCACCGCGAGCGTGCTGCGCAACATCCAGATCGGGCAGGACGGCTACGTCTTTGCCCTCTCCGCCCAGACCTACGTGATCGAGTACCACCCCAATGACGGCCTCGTCGGCGCCGACGCGCTCGACGCCGGCATGGATGTCGGCGACCTCGAGGACGGCTTCACCGGCTGGATGCAGCTCGGCAACGAGCGCCTCTACGGTCACGTCTGCCTGATCGACGACACGTACTACATCGAGGCCGTCCCCGCTGCCGACATGAACGCGTCGGGCGACATCACCGTCGGCGTCATCCTCTTCGTCTTTGCGGTCGTCGTGGCATCCGTGGCGCTCTACGGCATCTTCGTGCTGCGCGAGGACGAGCGCGAGGGACACGATGGGGATGATCTCATCGCCCTCTCCGGCGGCCTGAGCGTCAACCGCCGGATCGCGAGCAGGGCGGCGGTCCTCTCGGTCATCGGCTTCTTTGCCGTTATCGTCATCTCCTTCTATATGCAGACGCTCTTCGCGCTGTCCTCCCAGTCGCTCACGCTTACCGAGCGCGTCGACCAGGTCGCCTCGACCATCGAGCGCAGCCAGGACCGCGCCGCCGAGCTCGAGGACCAGTACAACGAGCGCTACCTCTCCAAAGCGCAGGTCGCGGCCTACATCCTGGACCACAACCCCGAGCTCGCCAACCGCGAGAAGCTACAGGAGCTCGCCGACGCGCTGCAGATCCAGTACCTCTTCACCTTTGACATCAACGGCACGATGACGGCGACCAACTCCAGCTTCACCAACTTCGCGCTCTCCGAGGACCCCGAGGACCAGTCCTACGAGTTCCGCAAGCTCCTGCAGGGTGTCGACTCCCTCGTGCAGCCCGCCGGGCCGGACGAGGTCTCGGGGGAGATGCGCCAGTACATCGGCGTGACCACGCACGACGAGTCGGGCACCGTGAACGGCTTCGTCCAGCTCGGCATCCACCCGACGCGCCTGGAGACGCTTCTGGAGAGCGTGCAGATCGAGAACGTCCTCGACGGCGTTCAGGTGGGCGTCGGCGGCTTCGCCTTTGCCGTGAACAAGGCGGACGACACCATCGCCTACTACCCCAACGACAACATGATCGGCAAGCCGGTCACCGAGTGCGGCATGAGCGAGGACCAGCTCAAGGACGGCTACAGCGACTACATCACCATCAACGACGAGCAGCTCTATGCCGCCTCTGCCGAGACGAGCGACTACTACGTCTTTGCCGCGGGTCCCGACGGCGCCCTCATGGCCGAGCGCGGGCCGCTCACCATGGCTACGGGCGGCGTAGCGCTCGTGTGCCTGGCGGTTCTCTACTGTCTCACGGTCTGCGAGCCGGTTGCCGGGGCCAAGGGGCAGGCCGCATCCGCCGAGCCGGGAGAGAAGGACGAGGGACGCCCGCGCATGGTGGACGTCACCGTGGGCGGACGCACCATGAAGACCATGAGCGCCGCTAGCCGCTGGTTCCGTCGCTCCCTCGACTGGAACGACATGACGCCCGAGCAGAAGCTCGGCTGCGTGCTGCGCTGGTTCGTCGGTGCCGCCGTCATCCTCGTGTGTCTTGCGGTCGTCTTCAAGGACGCCATCTTCGAGGAGGGCTCGATCTTCTCGTACATCCTCGGCGGCTCCTGGCAGCACGGGCTCAACATCTTCGCCATCACGGCGGCGATCATGTTCGCCTGCCTGGTCCTCACCGTCACGGAGATCATCCAGAAGATCCTCATGCTCGTCTCGCGCGTGGTCGAGGCCCGTGGCGTCACGATGTGTCGCCTCGCATCGAGCATCGTCAAGTACGCCTCGGTGATTGGCATCCTGTACTGGTGTCTCGCTCTTCTCGGCGTGGACACGGCGACGCTGCTCGCCTCGGCGGGGCTGCTCACCTTTGCGGTGTCCCTCGGAGCCAAGGACATCGTCACCGACATCATCTCCGGCCTCTTCATCATCTTCGAGGGAGAGTTCCGCGTCGGCGACATCATCCAGGTGGGCGGCCAGCGCGGCACCGTCATGGAGATCGGCGTGCGCACCACCAAGATCAACGACGGCAACGGCAACGTGCTCGTGCTGCGCAACTCAAACATCTCCAACGTGGTCAACATGACCAAGGAGCACAGCTACGCCTCCGTCGAGGTGGGCATCGAGTACGGCGAGAGCCTCGAGCGCGTGGAGAGCATCCTCTCCAAGGAGCTTCCCAACATCAAGCGGCGTCTGCCGGCGATCATCGATGGCCCGTTCTACAAGGGCGTCACGATGCTCGCGGACAACTCGGTCAACATAAAGATCGTGGCGGAGTGCGCCGAGAAGGACCGCTCGGGCCTCACCAACGACCTGAACCGCGAGATGAAGCTGCTCTTCGACCGCTACGACATCTCGATCCCGTTCCCGCAGGTCGTGGTCAACCAGCCGACCGTATTCAAGAAGGCGACCATCGCCGAGAAGCTGGCTGCCGACAAGTTCAACGCGGAGCAAAAGGAGGCCATAAGGAGCATGGCCGACGAGGACGAGGACTTCGACGAGTCCAACGACTCCGAGCGGCGCTAGACTGCGGTTTCGATCCGTTCTGCGGGCCCGTCGTCGCGGATGCGTGGCGACGGGTCCTCTCGTACGGCACGACGATCTTCTCGGCTGCGCGTCCTTCTCGGCTGCGCGGCCCTCTCGCCCTCGTCGCGGCCCTCCTTGAGGTTTTGGGCAACAAGTTTGATGCCGCGCCGCGAAGCAGGAACTTTTGCATAAGCGATGTTGCCCACAACAGGGGAGAAAGTGGCGTACGGGCCGCGAAACATAAATCATTTGCCCCAAAACAGCGGCGTACGTCTCAAAAACGGCCACCCCGCGTGCACGCGCGGGCCGAAAACCCAAAACCTTTGGTTTCGTGCCAGCGCCGCCGCCCGCGCGGGTCGCGCCCGTTGCGCTATAACGGTGCAAGGCGACGGTAAGGGGGCGGCTTGGACGGCGTGCGACTCATAGCGCGGTTTCTGGGTCCGTATCGGCGGGACTTCCTGCTGGCCGTGCTGTGCGTCGCCGCCGAGACCTCGCTCGAGCTCTTCATCCCGATCCTCATGGCGCAGGTCGTGGACCAGGGCATCATGGCCGCTGACCTGCACGTGGTTCTCACCAACGGCGCGCTCATGCTCCTCTGCGCGGCGGCCGCCCTCGCGCTGGGGCTGGCCTACGCGCGCTTCTCGGCCCGCGCCGCCATGGGCCTGGGCGCCAACCTGCGCGCGGCGGAGTACGCGCACCTCCAGACCTTCTCCTTCGCCAACATCGACGACTTCGAGGGCTCCTCGCTCGTGACGCGCCTCACCACCGACGTCACCGTCGTGCAAAACGCGCTCGTCACGGGCACGCGCCCGCTCGTGCGTGGCCCGTCGGCGCTGGTCGCGGGCATCGTCTACGCCTTCGTCATGTCGCCGGAGCTCGCCGTGGTGTTCTGCGTGGTCGTGCCGCTGCTCGCCGTGGCCATGCTCAGCGTGGTCGCGCGCGTGGCGCCGCGCTACCGCGTGCTGCAGCGCGCGATGGACCAGCTGAACGACGCCCTCCAGGAGGACCTCGCCGCCATCCGCGTGATCAAGGCCTACGTGCGCGAGGGCCACGTCGCCGAGCGCTTCGCCGCCGTGAACGAGCACCTGGCGGACACCGCCACGCGCACCTTCCGCACCGCGGTCCTGAACGTCCCGATCCTCCAGGGCGCCATGTACGCCACCAGCGTAGCCATCCTGCTCTTTGGCGGGCAGATGATCCTTGCCGGCACGCTCACCGTGGGCGCGTTCACGGGCTTCATGAGCTACGTCCTGCAGATCGTGAACTCGCTGATGATGATCTCCAACGTCTTCCTCATGCTCGCCCGCGCCGTGACCAGCGTGGAGCGCGTGAGCGAGGTGCTGGCCGAGGAACCCACGCTCGTCTCGCCGCCGGACGCGCTGACGGACGTAGCTGACGGCTCGGTCGTCTTCGACCACGTCTGCTTCAAGTACGCGGAGGACGCCGAGAAGGACGTGCTCTCGGACGTCTGCCTGGACATTGCGGCCGGCTCCACCGTGGGCGTGCTCGGCGGCACGGGCTCGGGCAAGACCACGCTCGTGCAGCTCGTGGCGCGGCTCTACGACGTGACCTCGGGCGCGGTGCGCGTGGGCGGCCACGACGTGCGCGCCTACGACCTGGCCGTCCTGCGCGACGCCGTAGCGGTGGTGCTGCAGAAGAACGTGCTGTTCTCCGGCACGGTTCGCGAGAACCTGGTCTGGGGCGACGCGGACGCAACCGACGAGCAGATGCTCGAGGCGTGCCGGCTCGCCCGCGCGGACGAGTTCCTGGAGCGCATCGGCGGGCTGGACGGGGTGCTCGGCCAGGGCGGCGCCGGCGTCTCGGGCGGGCAGCGCCAGCGCCTGTGCATCGCGCGCGCCCTGCTCAAGCACCCGCGCGTGCTCATCCTGGACGACTCCACGAGCGCCGTGGACATGGCCACGGACGCCGCGATCCGCGAGAACCTGGCGCGCCTCGCGGGGGTCACCAAGATCGTGATCGCGCAGCGCGTGGCGTCCGTGATGGATGCCGACAAGATCGTGGTGCTCGACGACGGGCGCGTCCACGCGTGTGGCACGCACGAGGAGCTTCTCGCCACCGACCCCATCTACCAGGAGATCTACGAGTCGCAGGTGGGATCTGGAATCAGCGGGGAGGTGGCCTAGATGCCCGCCCGCGGAAACGCCGCGCCGTCGCGGCCGCACGACCTTCTCGCCACGCTGCGCGAGCTCCTGTCCTACATGAGCCACGCCCGCTGGCTCATGCTCGCGGTGGCCGTGCTCGTCACGCTGGCGGGCTTGGCCAACCTGCTCGGCACGTACATGATCAAGCCCGTGGTGAACGCCGTGGGGGAGGGCGACCAGGCGGCGTTTGCCCGCGGCGTGGCGCTGGCGGCCGTGATCTACGTGGTGGGCGTGGCGTCGGCCGCGGGCTACACGCAGCTCATGGTGCGCGCGGCGCAGCGCGTGGTCCTTGACGTCCGCCGCGACCTCTTCGCGCACATCGAGCGGCTGCCGCTCTCGTTCTTCGACCGGGCGCGCCACGGTGACGTGATGAGCTACTTCACCAACGACGTGGACACGGTCTCCGAGGCCCTCAACAACAGCTTTGCTAACCTCGTGCAGGCGGCGGTGCAGATCGTGGGCACGCTCGTGCTGCTTCTGGTGCTGGATTGGCGCCTCACGCTGGTCACGATTGCGTGCGACGCGGCGATCGCGCTCTACGTGCGGTTCTCGGGCGGGCGCAGCAGCCGGTTCTTCTCGCACCAGCAGGCCGAGCTCGCCGGGCTCGACGGCTACGTGGAGGAGATGATCGCCGGGCAGAAGGTCGTGAAGGTCTTCAACCACGAGGACGCCAACCTGGCGCGCTTCTCCGAGCTCAACGAGCGCCTGCGCGCGGCGGGAACCACGGCGCAGTCCTACGCGGCTACGATGGTGCCGGTGACGGTCTGCGTGGGCTACGTGAACTACGCGATCGTGTGCGTGCTGGGTGCGCTCCTCGCCGTGCGCGGGCTCACGGACGTGGGCTCGCTGGCGAGCTATCTGGTCTTCGTGCGGCAGGCGGCCGCGCCGCTCAACCAGTTCACGCAGCAGGGGAACTTCCTGCTCACGGCCCTTGCGGGTGCGGAGCGGATCTTCTCGGTCATGCGCATTGAGCCCGAGGTGGACGAGGGGAAGGTGCGCCTCGTGCACGCAGACGACGTGGAGGCCGCCCGTGCCGCCGCCGGTGCCGCGGGCTGGGCGTGGGAGATCTGCGGAGAGCACGTGCCGCTCCAGGGCGACGTGCAGTTCTACCACGTGGACTTTGGCTACGAGGAGGGGCAGACCGTGCTTGCGGACCTCTCGCTCTACGCCAAGCCGGGCCAGAAGATCGCGTTCGTGGGCTCCACGGGCGCGGGCAAGACCACGATCACCAACCTTATCAACCGCTTCTACGAGGTGCGCTCCGGCGTGATCACCTACGACGGCATTGACGTGCGCGACATCGAGAAGGCGTCCCTGCGTCGCTCGCTCGGCATCGTGCTGCAGGACACGCACCTCTTTGCGGGGACGATCGCGGACAACATCCGCTTCGGCAAGCTGGACGCAACCGACGAGGAGGTGCGCGCAGCGGCTCGGCTGGCCTGCGCGGACGGCTTCATCTCGCGCCTGCCGCGCGGCTACGACACGCCCGTGGTGGCAGACGGCGCGAACCTCTCCCAGGGCCAGCGGCAGCTCCTGGCCATCGCGCGGGCGGCCGTGGCGGACCCGCCGGTGCTGATCCTCGACGAGGCCACCTCCAGCATCGACACCCGCACCGAGGCGCTCATCCAGCGCGGCATGGACGCCCTCATGGCGGGGCGCACGGTCTTCGTGATCGCGCACCGGCTCTCCACCGTGCGCAACGCCGACGCAATCATGGTCCTGGAGCACGGTCGGATCGTGGAGCGGGGCACGCATGAGGAGCTTCTCGCCCAACGCGGCGAGTACTGGCAGCTCTGGACCGGCGCCAAGGAGCTGGACTAGCCGCTGCCCGCGACGTCGCGCCTGCCGTCCGCCTCCCGTCCCGGACGCGTGTGCCCGTCCGCCGGCCTCCCGTCCCGGACGCCCCTCCATGTTTTGGGCAACAAGTTTGATGTCGCGCCGCGAAGTAGGGACTTTTGCATAAGCGATGTTGCCCACAACATGAGAAAACGCGGCGCTTCGGCCCCGTGACATAAAAGATTTTCCCCACAACCCAGAGGTTCTTCTCGGAATCCGGCATTTGGCGAACGCGAGAGGCCTGAAAGTTCAAAACCATGCTTTTGGTGGCAGGTGCGGGCGGGAGGGTAGAATCGAAGCTCGACAGGCGCGAGAGGAGGTCCCATGGCAAAGCAGGTCTGGCGCGGCGGCAACATGCTCTACCCGCTGCCCGCGGTGATGGTGAGCTGCGCGAACGCGGCGGGCGAGAAGGACATTGTCACCGTGGCGTGGGCCGGCACCGTCTGCACCAACCCGCCGATGCTCTCGATCTCCCTGCGCCCGGAGCGGCACAGCTACCACATCATCCGCGAGTCCGGCGAGTTCGTGGTGAACCTCGTGACGTCGCGCCTCCAGCGCGTGTGCGACTGGTGCGGCGTGCGCTCGGGCCGCGACTACGACAAGTGGGCGGAGTGCCGCCTCACGGCCGAGCCGTCGGCAAGGCTCGAGCTCGCGCCGGCGATCGCTGAGAGCCCCGTGAACATAGAGTGCCGCGTTCGCGACGTGCTGGAGCTGGGGAGCCACCACCTGTTTTTGGCGGACGTGGTCGCCGTGCAGGTGGAGGAGGGACTTCTCGACGCGCGCGGCAAGCTCGATCTGGCCCGCGCCAACCTCACCGCCTACAGCCATGGCGAGTACTTCGAGCTGGGGCGCCGCCTGGGGAGCTTTGGCTACTCCGTGCGCAAGCGCAAGCCCGGCCCCCGCCGGAGGCGCTAGTACCCGCGGCTCATGCGCTTGCGGATGCCAAAGTACTCCATCACGAGCAGCGTGAGCAGGATCGCCATCGAGACGAGCGACCCCACCACGGCACCCGCGAGCCCCGCGAAGTTGACGAGCAGCATCGCCACGGGAACGGAGAACGCGAAGGCGATGAGGTAGAGCTTGGAGACGTCGCCCTGCGCGCGCAGCACCGTGATGATCTGGTAGAGGAAGTCGATGCAGGCGCACACGCCGCCCGTGCCCACCATCACGAGGCAGAGCCCCCGGAACTTCTCGAAGTCCAGGCCGTACATGAAGCTCATGAGCGGGATGCCCACGGTGCCCATGAAGAGCGCCATCAGGCCTGTGACCAGCGCGATCACACCCACCATGGCGAGCACCAGAAGGTCGAAGCGGCGGTGCTTCTCGGGGTCGTCCCAGATGCGCGCCAGGCGCACGAGCTGCGGCTTGTAGATGAAGCCGGCCATCATGAGGATCGAGTGCGCCGGGAAGTACATGGCGTTGTAGTAGAGCTGATTGTCGTAGGAGAGCACGCCCTCCATCGCGAACTTGGGCACCGAGTCGATCAGGTTGTAGAGGAAGAGCGCCACGAAGAGGGGGAAGCACTCGACGAAGAGCTCCTTCACGCCGCGCAGCGTGGCCGGCATGCTGCGCTCCGTCTCAAAGAACGCGAGCGGCACGGTGAGTAGGACGAGCGAGGCCACGGCGCCCACGGCCATGCCAAAGCTCGCCATTGCGAGGTTGCGCGTCACGAGCAGCACCAGCGAGAACGCCACGAGCCCCAGCACGCAGCGCGCCGCCTGCGAGAGGCCCGCGAGGTAGAGCTTGTCCTTCTGCTGGAGGCGCCCCTCGTAGACGTCGGCCAGGCCGTCCACCGCGCGGAAGACCAGCACGCCCATGCAGATGGAGAACATGTAGGAGTCGTAGCCGCGGAACTGGCACCACATCCAGCCCACCAGGAGCATGGCCGCGCAGGTGACAAAGCGGTTGATCTGGTAGTCCAGGAAGGAGCGCATGTCGTCCAGGTCGGAGACCTGGTAGGTCCGCACGCCGTAGTTGGCGAGGAACAGCAGCAGCGTGCCCACGGTGAAGGCCATCGAGAAGAGTCCCGCCTGCTCGGCGCCCACGAGCCACGTGGCGACCATCGTGAGCACCGGGAAGAGCATGCCCCACGCGGCCTGGCCGAGCGTGTTGCAGACGTAGTCGCGCTTGGTCTGGTGCGCGAGGTACTGCTCGGTCTGCTCGGAGAACTTGCCGCCAAAGACCGCCGAGATGAGCCGGTTCCACCAGTCGTTGACTATCCGGGCGAGAAACGCCTCGCGCTCGCGCGGCTGGCGCCCCTTGCGCGGCTTGCGCGGCGACACGCCGTAGCGCGGCGTGCGCGGGGCCTGGGGTGCCGCGGGGATGGGCTTGGCTCTCTTGAACGGGTTCTGCATGCGAGGTCTTTCTGGCGGGCGTCCTTCTCGGTTTCTCATTGTACCGCCGAGGGGGACGGAAATTGGGGCGGCGGTGCGTTGCCACGAATCCCGAGTAGCGCGGGCATTGGCGCGGGTTCCTGCCCGCGCTACTCGGGATTCGTGGTCATTTGGACAAGAATCCCGAGTAGCGCACGGCGAGAAGAACGCGCTACTCGGGATTTCTGGCGGCGCATGAGCGGTGCCCGGACGTGAACATCGCGTTTCTCGGCTGTCAGGTATTTCTCAAGACCGCCCGCACGGGGTACCCTCTATCAGGAAGGACCATACGTCCGAAAAAGGAGCAGCGTTGGCCGAGAAGAACGTGCACACGGTGAGTTCGACCGATATCATGCCCGCCCTCAACGTCCCCGAGAGCATCGCCGAGAACATGGACCTCTTCCTGCGCCTGGTGCGCAAGGTGCTCGACGAGTTTGACCCCGCCCTCCTGGAGACCTTTGACGTCCTGCTCTCGGACGCCTTCCGCGCAAACGCGGACGAGGCGGCCGAGACGGACGACGAGCGCGCGGCCTTTGCCGAGCTGGAGCGCACCATCGACGGCCTCGACGAGCGCGGGGCCACGCTGCTCATGCGCGCCTTCGTGGCCTACTTCCACCTGGCCAACATCTGCGAGGAGCACTATCGCGTGGGGTCGCTGCGCGAGCGCGAGAGCGAGGTCGACCCCTCGGCGGACGCCGACCCGGTGAACGACCTCACGGTGGCGTATCGCCGGCTCGTCGACGAGTGCGGTCGCGGCAAGGCCGTGGCCCTGCTCCAGCGCCTGGAGTTCCGCCCGGTCTTCACGGCGCATCCCACGGAGGCTCGCCGCAAGGCCGTGGAGGGCAAGATCCGCCGCATCTCCGGGCTCCTCGACGAGCGGTCGCAGCTGGGCGGCGCGGCGCTCGTGGAGAACGAGCGGCGCCTGCTGCAGGAGATCGACGCGCTGCTGCGCACCTCGCCGATCGCGCACAAGAAGCCCACGCCCGTCGAGGAGGCCGACACGATCGTCGAGATCTTCGACAGCACGCTCTTTGACATGGTGCCGGACGTCTACCGGCGCTTCGACGACTGGGAGCTCGGCGAGCGCGCCGGCACCGTGCCGCCCGTCTGCCCCGCGTTCTTCCACCCCGGGAGCTGGATCGGCTCGGACCGCGACGGCAACCCCAACGTCACCGCGCGCGTGAGCCGCGCCGTTGCCGAGAAGTTCCGCGTGCACGTGCTGGAGCGCCTGGCCGACGCCACGCAGACCTGCGGGCGCAACCTCACGCTCGACGCCGTCTCCACGCCGCCCTCCGACGCCCTGGTCAACCTCTGGAACCACCAGGTGGAGATGAGCGAGGAACTCACGTCCCGCGCGCTCGGGATCTCCGCCAGCGAGCTGCACCGCGCCTCGATGCTCGTCATCGCCGAGCGCCTGCGCGCCACGGTCTCCCGGACCTCCGACATCATGTATCGCAGCGCGGACGACTACATTGCCGACCTGCGCGTCGTCCAGGACTCGCTCGCCCGCGCCGGTGCGGTACGCGCGGCGTACGGTCCGGTGCAGCGCCTCGTCTGGCAGGCGCAGACCTTCGGCTTCCATCTCGTGGAGATGGAGTTCCGCCAGCACTCGCTCGTGCACGCCCGCGCGCTCGAGGACATCCGCGAGCACGGGCGCTGGGGCGAGCGCGGCGAGCTCGAGCCCATGACGCGCGAGGTGCTGGACACCTTCCGCGCCATCTCGCAGATCCAGCGCAAGAACGGCGTGGACGCGGCGCGCCGCTACATCATCTCGTTCACGCGCTCCGCCGAGGACGTCGCGGCGGTCTACGAGCTCGCGCACCTCGCCTTCGCGCACGAGGCGGACGTCCCCGTGCTCGACGTCATCCCGCTCTTCGAGCAGGCCGCCGACCTGGAGCACGCCGTGGACACGCTCGACCAGATCGTCCGCCTGCCCGAGGTCCAGCGCCGCCTGCAGCAGACGGGCCGGCGCCTGGAGGTCATGCTCGGCTACTCGGACTCCTCCAAGGACGTGGGCCCCACGGCCGCCACGCTGGTGCTGCACGCCGCGCAGGCCGCCATCGCGCGCTGGGCCGAGGAGCACGACATCGACCTCGTCCTCATGCACGGCCGCGGCGGTGCGGTCGGCCGCGGCGGCGGTCCCGCCAACCGCGCGGTGCTCTCCCAGCCCGCCGGCTCGGTGAACGGCTGCTTCAAGCTCACGGAGCAGGGCGAGGTCATCTTCGCCCGCTACGGCGACCCCACGCTCGCGCGCCGGCACGTGGAGTCGGTCGCGGGCGCCACACTCCTCTCGTCCGCGCCCTCGATCGAGCTGCTCAACACCGAGATGACCGAGAAGTACGCGGGGCTTGCGGCGGAGCTCGACGCCGCCAGCCGCGAGCGCTATCTCGACCTGCTGCACACTGAGGGCTTCGCCTCGTGGTTCTCCACGGTGACGCCGCTCGCCGAGGTGGGCCTCATGCCCATCGGCAGCCGCCCCGCCAAGCGCGGCCTCGGCGCCACCTCCCTCGACGACCTGCGCGCGATCCCGTGGATCTTCTCGTGGTCCCAGGCGCGCGTGAACCTGGCCGCCTGGTACGGCCTGGGCACCGCCTGCGAGCGGGTGGGGGACCTCGACCGTCTGCGTGCGGCCTATGCCGAGTGGCCGCTCTTCTCCACGTTCGTCGACAACGTGGAGATGTCGCTCTCCAAGGTGGACGAGCGCATCGCGCGGCTCTACCTCGCGCTCGGAGACCGGGACGACCTCGCGGACAAGGTCCTCGAGGAGATGGCGCTCACGCGCCGCTGGGTGCTCGCCATCGCGGGCGACGACTGGGCGCTGCAGCACCGTCGCGTGCTCGGGCCCGTCATTCGCATGCGCCTGCCGTTCGTGAACGTGCTCTCGGTGACGCAGGCCCTCGCGCTGCGTCGCCTGCGCGCCGGCGACCTCGAGCCCGAGGAGCGCGACGCGCTCACGTACCTCATCCTCTGCACCGTCTCCGGCGTGGCCGCCGGGCTGCAGAACACGGGGTGACGCCGCGCCCTCCGCGTCCTTCTCGCCAGGAGGGACGCACGGGCCGGCAAAGAGTACAATCGACTCCGCATGCCACATTCCGTCATGAGGAGTCTTCATATGGCAGAGAAGCCGTCCTACTTTGTCACCACCCCCATCTACTACGTCAACGCCGCCCCGCACCTGGGCACCGCCTACTGCACGCTGCTCGCGGACGTCCAGGCGCGCTTCCGTCGCGCGGCCGGCTACGACGTCAAGTTCCTGACCGGCATGGACGAGCACGGCGAGAAGGTCGCCGAGGCCGCCGCCGAGCACGGCATGACCCCGCAGGAGTGGTGCGACTCCCAGGCCCCGCTCTTCCAGGACCTCTGGAGCGAGCTCGAGGTCTCCAACGACGACTTCATCCGCACCACCGAGCCCCGCCAGCACCACGCGGTCCAGTACCTCTGGGACCGCATGCTGGAGAGCGGCTACCTCTACAAGGGCTCCTACGACGGCTGGTACTGCGTGCCGGAGGAGACCTACTTCACCGAGACCCAGGTCGAGAAGGCCGACGAGGAGCGCGGCACCAAGGGCGAGCACCTCTGCCCGGACTGCGGACGCCCGCTCGAGCGCGTCCAGGAGGAGTCCTACTTCTTCAAGCTCTCCGCCTTCCAGGACCGCCTCCTCAAGCTCTACGACGAGCACCCCGACTTCGTCCAGCCGGACTTCCGCATGAACGAGGTCCGCTCCTTCGTGGAGGGCGGCCTCACGGACACCTCGGTCTCCCGTACGACCTTCGACTGGGGCATCAAGGTTCCCTTTGACGACAAGCACGTCACCTACGTGTGGTTCGACGCCCTGCTCAACTACATGACCGCCGTGGGCTACAGCCTGGACGACCCGGACTCCCGCGCCGAGCTCGCCCGCCGCTGGCCCGCCCAGTGCCACCTCATCGGCAAGGACATCATCCGCTTCCACTGCATCCTCTGGCCCGCCATGCTCATGGCCATCGACGAGGCACTGCCCGAGCACGTCTTTGTCCACGGCTTCCTCACGGTGCGCAACCCCGAGACCGGCCAGGCCGAGAAGATGTCCAAGTCCCGCGGCAACGCGATCGCCCCGCGCGACGTCATCAACCTGCTGGGCGTCGAGGGCTACCGCTACTATTTCATGACCGACGTGGTCCACGGCGACGACTCCGCGATCTCCTTCGAGCGCATGGAGCAGGTCTACAACGCCGACCTCGCCAACAGCTGGGGCAACCTCGTAAGCCGCGCCCTCAACATGAGCGCCAAGTACTTCGACGGCAAGACGCCGGAGCTGGCCGACGGCTGGGCCGAGAAGGACGGCGTGCTCAAGGGCGTGGCCGAGGGCATCTACGACCGCTACGCGAGCCGCATGGAGGTCTTCGACTATGCCGGCGCCAAGGACGTGGTCATGGAGCTCGTCCACGCCGCCAACCACTTCATCGAGGACTCCGCGCCCTGGGCCGTGGCCAAGGACCCAGAGCGCGCCGGTGAGCTCGCGGACATCATCGTGAGCCTGCTCGAGTCCATCCGCATCTCCGCGCACCTGCTCGCGCCGTTCATGCCCGAGACCTCGGCCGAGGTCCTGCGCCGCATGTCGCTCGAGGACGAGGTGGCCACCGACGACCTGCGCGCCGCCTGCGCCTGGGGCGGCCTTGCCGGCGGCGTGGCCGTGACCAAGGGCGACGCGCTCTTCCCGCGCCTGGATACCAAGAAGTAGGCGAGCGTGACGGGTTCCCCTCTCGCAAACCCCGGCGCCACCCGTGCCCTGCTCGAGGCATACGGCCTTGCGACCAAGCACAGCCTGGGCCAGAACTTCCTGGTCAACAACCACGTGATCGAGAGGATCATGGACCTGGCCGAGCTTGGCGAGAAGGACCGCGTGCTCGAGGTGGGCCCCGGCATCGGCACGCTCACGCTGGCGCTCCTCGCCGAGGCGGGCCACGTGGTCTCCATCGAGATGGACCGCGAGCTCGAGCCGGTGCTCTCCGCGCACGCCGCGGCGCACCCGAACTTCTCGTTCATCATGGGTGACGCCCTGCGCGTGACGCCGGGTCAGATCGCGGAGGCGGCGGGCGGCGAGCCCGACGTCCTTGTCGCCAACCTGCCCTACAACGTGGCCGCCACGGTGATCCTGCGCTACCTGCAGGAGGTCCCGAGCCTGCGCCGCCTGGTGGTGATGGTGCAGGCCGAGGTGGCCGACCGCATCTGCGCGGATCCCGGCAACCGCACCTACGGTGCCTACACCGCCAAGCTCGCGCTTCTCGCCCGGGTGACCGGGCGCTTTGAGGTGGGGCCGGGCAACTTCATGCCGCCGCCGCACGTGGACTCCGCCGTCGTCCGCCTCGACCGCCTATCCCAAAAGGGGACAGGAGCAAATTGGGACATTGCTGCCGTGTCCGCCGTGATCGACGCCGCCTTCGCGCAGCGCCGCAAGACCATCCGCAACTCCATGTCCGCCTCGGGCTTCTCGCGCGACGCGCTCGATGCCGCCTTTGCCGAGACGGGCATCCAGCCCACCTGCCGTGCCGAGACCCTCGCGCCGGCGGACTTCGTGCGCCTTTCCGACGCGCTCTCGCAAGCCGTTTCCCAGTAAGGAGAAGACCATGGCCGAAGAACAGATTGCCCTCGACGACCTCATGCTCGCGGACGGCGAGCTCTTCCACGACCGCAAGGGCGCGGTCTGCGACTGGCCCAGTCCGCTCGCGCCGCTCGCGGACACCCACGGCCACCTCACGAGCTTCCGCGCCCACGACCCCGCGATGGCGCTCGTGCGCGCCGCGCTCGCCGGCGTGCGCCTGCTCGTCGTGCCCGTTGACCCCGTGAGCGACATCCCCCGCAAGTGGGAGAGCGTGGGCGCGTTCACGTCCTGGCTCGAGGGCCAGATCGACCTGGCGCGCGTGTGCCTGCTCGAGGCGCGTGAGATGGGCCTCGTCCCGCCCACCTTCGAGGGCTACGACGCGCCCGAGCTGCTCGACAACGTGCGCATCGTCGCCGGCGTGCACCCCTACGGCTCGGCCGAGGTGGACGACGCCGCCATCGAGCGCCTGCGCGAGCTCCTGGCCACCCCGCGCGCCGTGGGCGTGGGCGAGTTCGGCCTGGACTACGGCCCCTACAACAAGGTCGCCCCGGACGTGCAGGAGGCCGCGTTCCGCCGTCAGCTCCGCGTGGCGCACGAGCTCGACCTGCCCGTCGAGCTGCACATCCGTGACGCCGCCGTGGACGTGCGCGCCAACGCCCATCGCCTGGCCGCGCAGGTCCTGCGCGAGGAGGGCGTGCCCGGATCGGGCTGCGACCTGCACTGCTTCACCTCCGACCTCAAGGTGATGGAGGACTTCACGCGCCTGGGCTGCCACGTCGCCTTCGGCGGCGCCATCACCTTCACCCGCTCGGACGACATTCGCGAGGCGGCCACCTACTGCCCCGAGCGCTACCTGCTCACGGAGACCGACAGTCCCTACATGGCGCCGGTGCCCCTGCGCGGCGAGGAGTGCGAGCCCGCCATGGTGGCCTTCACGGCCGCCTGCATCGCCGACGCCCGCGAGGCCGCCGGCCGCAGCGGCCGCCAGTCCACCTATGACGCCCTGTGGAAGAACGCCTGCTCGTTCTTCGGGCTGTAGGGGATGGGAAGCGCGATGTGCGCCTGGCTGGCCGTGGTGCTTCTCGCCATCCTGGCGTGCGTCATCGTCATGGTCGGGATGTTCGCGACCGCGTGGCGGCGCACGCTGGCACAGGTCGAGGCCTCGGGACTGCGCTATCGCATGCGATGCGAGACGTGCGGGCATGAGTTCGACCTCTCCCCGCGAGAGTTCGCGCGGAGCAAGTTCAAACGCTCTCGCTCCACCACAAAGACGCGCGCCAAAGGCCCGGTGCTCGTGAACGAGCCGCACTACCACTACGTGGCCAAGCGCTTCGACTGCCCCGCGTGCGGCGAGAAAACTTGGTGCGAGAACCTCAACGCCAACGAGGCCCGGGATGTGGTCAACCCGATCGCCCTGCGCAACTTCGGCGCGGCGCTCGTGGTTCTCGTGGTGATCGGTTTCGTCCTGCGTGCCGTGCTCGCCTAGCGCGGACGGCAGGTGAGCCGCGCGTAGCGTGACGGGCGCACGCACTTCTCGCCAAACGGCTGACGGGCGAGAAGGGCGATCAGCAGCTGGTCCACCGCCTCGGAGACGCGTCGCCGGGCCCAGCCCATGCGCGGGCGGCGGGCCATCTGCGGCAGGAGGCCTGCGTCGCCAACCACGAGCCCGCCCATCCAGGCCAGTCCGCGCTCCCCGCAGCGCTCCTCGAGCGCGGCGAGGGCGTGCGTCGCGACTCCCGGGTCATCATCCACGCAGAGCAGCGCGTAGACGTGCGCCCCGGCGGGTGCGTAGCTGAGGGGCAGTTCCTCGACGCGCGCCGCGGCGGAGCCCAGCGTGAGGGCGAGAAGGACCATGTCACAGCGGGCGACGTCCGCGCCCGCGGCCGCGCGCACGAGCTCCGGCGCGGCAACGCCCGAGAGCCGTGCATAGACGGGCAGCGCCTCGGCCGCGTCCGCAAGCAGCGTTGACGTCGCCGCGTTGCCGTCTGCGCCCACGAGCGCGATGCTTCTGGTCGCCGTCTTGTTGCGGGCCTCGCTCATCTGCCCTCCCTTCTCGCCTCCCATTGTGCGGCAATTTCGGCCTCGTCGCGGGCTCTGTCCGGAAATCGCCGACCTTGTCGCCCGGCGTTCGAAAAAACGCCGCCCTTGTCCGCTTGGAAGGCTGCGCGCCCGTGCAAGGTCCAAAATACTTGGATTTCATGCCGACAAAACCGTGCTTTTGCAGACGCCGCCGGACAAGCTCCCGAGTTCCTAGAACGCCGCGCGACAAGAGCGCGAATTCATAGAAGTACCTCGGACAACTCCGCGGATTCCTAGACAGCAAGCCCCCGCGGTCCATGCTAAAACGATGAGTGCGGTCTGAGGCAGGCAAGGATCGGGGGTGCGCATGCGTATCTCGGAGCTCGCGCACCAGGCGGCGGATGCGCTTGCGGAGACGCTCTGGCCCACGCGCTGCGTGGGGTGCGACCAGCCCGGCGAGCTGCTCTGCGAGGAGTGCCGAGCCGGCCTCCCCTGGGTCGAGCAGCGTCTGGCATGCCCCAGCTGCGGTGCCCCCTACGGCTTTCTCACCTGTACGGAGTGCGACGGCACCTGGCTCCCGCGCGCCACGGTTGCCGCTCTCGGCTTCCATGGCGCGCCCGCACGGATGGTGACCTGCCTCAAGGACGCCCACGAGCTGCGCCTCGCCCCCGTGATCGCCGCCGCCATGGCGTGCTCGCTCGAGGAGGCCTCCGCCTGGCCCGCCCGCGACGGCGCACCGCGCTTCTCGCCGGCCACCCTCGACGCCCTCTGCTTTGTCCCCGCGACGGTGGCGGCCTACGCGCGGCGGGGCTTCGACCACATGGAGCTCGTGGCCCGCGCCCTCTCGCGCGAGCTCGCCGTCCCGCTCGCCGACGTCCTCGTGCGCCCGTCGGCCCGTGACCAGCGCCGGCTCGGTCGCGAGGAGCGCTCGGCCAACCTCTCGGGGACCATGCGCGCCATCGACGATCTTCAGGGCGCGAACCTCCTGCTCATCGATGACGTCTCGACCACGGGCGCGTCGCTTGCGGAGGGCGCGAGGGCGCTCGCGGAGCGCGGTGCGGCGTCCGTCACCGCCTGCGTGCTCGCCCGCGTGTGGTGAGCCTCTGATGGGCGTCTCCCGAGGATTGACGCCCTGGCGAGAAAAACGCCCGGCAGGTAGGTATACTGAAAGCCGTCTCAACCCAGGTCTGTGGTTGCGGACGGCCCGCGTTCGCGCGACCGTCCCAGTCCATGCCAGACGAGGGCAAAGGGATCCACGTAAGTCCGGGCGCGCGCGCCCGGGCGAGCATGGCTCGTCCTAGAGGTAAGCCGCACCGCCCGTCATACGCATGAGGCATCCGGCCTCGCGGGCGAGAGGGGCTCAAGTGGCGGCGCCGCGGTGCCGGAAGCGAAGCCCCCGGTGCGCGAGTGTGGGGTCAAAGACCAGGTCAGCTGGGTGAGACGACGAGGTACGAAGAGAGAAGAGGACGGGACATGACGCGTCAGCGCATCTTCACGATCGCCGCCGGGCTTCTGGTTGCCGGCGGTCTTGCGGGCTGCTCCATCGGCCCTGTCAACCTGGACGATTTCATTGGCACCCCCTCCGTCGAGGAGGCGCGCGAGGCGCGTCGGTCGGAACTGGCGCCCGTGGTCGCGGGCTCCGCGCTCAAGCAGGAGGGCACGCTCACGGTGGGTATCCCCGCCACGGAGACCGCACCGCTCGCCATCACCACCGCCGACGGCGCGCAGTCCGGCATCGACATCGACCTGGCTCACGCGCTCGCTGATGAGCTGGGGCTCTCCTCCGTCTCCTTCGTCCCGGTTGACGGCGTTGATGCCGCGCTCGCCGAGACGTGCGACATCGTGATGGGCGTCGAGCCCGGCGACGCCGGCAGCGCCACGGTGATAGGCGGCTACGTGCAGAGCGCGACCGGCCTCTTCACGCGCGGCGACGTCACCGCTCCCGTGGACGCCTCGTCCCTGAGCGGCGCCAGCGTGGGGCTCCAGGAGGGCTCCGTCTCCGCGCAGCTCGTCGGGGACTTCGAGCTCGACATCACGCGCACCCCCTTCGCAAACCTCAACGACGCCTTCGAGGCGCTCGAGCAGGGCAGCGTCCAGTACGTCGTCTGCGACGCGTATGCGGGCGCCTATCTCGCCGCGGCCTATCCCGACGTCTCGTTCGCCGGGACCTTCGACGAGCCCGCGCTCGTGGGCATCGCCGTGGGCAGCCCCGAGCTCCAGACCGCGGTGCAGTCCGCGCTCGAGACGGTCGAGACCGGCGGCGTCGGTGACATCGCCCGCGCGCGCTGGGTGGGCGACCTGCCCACGCTCACGGCCGAGAGCGTGATCACCGGTCTCGTCAAGCGCACCGAGGAGCCCGCCGCCGACGAGGGCTCCGAGGACGCGGAGTCCGCCGAGGGCGAGGCCGGAACGGAGACGCCCGCCGAGTAGGTTCGTCCGCTCGGGCCGCCCCGCGATGCGCCCGGCGCCCGAGTGGGTATGAGGGTCCTAGGGCCGGGGACGATGCACTGGCTCCCCGGCGCGTCCCAACCGTAAGGAGGTTCGCATGGTGGACATCAAGATCTCGGGCCGCAAGGTCGGCGTTTCTGACTCGCTGCGCGAGCATGTGGAGGAGAAGGTGGGCAACGCCCTCAGGGTGTTCGACATCAAGCCCATGACCTGCGACGTGGTCCTTCGCGTCGACAAGAACCCCTCCAACCCCGAGCGCAAGGCCTGCGAGGTCACCGTCTTCGTCCGCGACAACGTCGTGCGCGTGGTGGCCAGCTCCGACGACATGTACTCCGCCATCGACGAGGCGGCCGACAAGGTCACCCGTCAGCTCCGCAAGTACAAGACCCGCGTCATCGACCGTCGCCAGCGCATGCAGCAGGCCAAGACGGGCACCGTCACCCAGGAGGACCTCGCCGCCCTCATCGAGCCCGGCCCCGACGAGACCGAGGACGACCAGCTCGTCCGCGAGAAGTACATCGACCTCCTGCCCATGACGGAGGAGGAGGCGCTCGTCCAGACCGACCTCATCGGTCACGACTTCTACGTCTTCACCAACGCCACCACGGGCCTGGTCAACGTCATCTACCACCGCAAGAACGGCGGGTACGGCATCATCAAGCCCAAGATCGAGGAAGAGAATGAGCAGTAGCCAAGAGACCGAGAACAACATGAGCGCCGCCGCCCCCGTCGAGGCGGGCGCCGACAACGCCCAGGCGTCGCAGGAGGCTGCGCGCCTGGGCCGCGCCTATCATCGCAAGTCCAACGTCAGGATCATCGTCGACTCCTGCGCGGACTTTGCCCCCGAGGTCGCCGAGGCCCTGGGTGTGGAGGTCGTGCACTT
This sequence comes from uncultured Atopobiaceae bacterium, assembly GCA_963931035.1. Classification (GTDB taxonomy): domain Bacteria; phylum Actinomycetota; class Coriobacteriia; order Coriobacteriales; family Atopobiaceae; genus Thermophilibacter. The sequence continues at coordinate 90,064 of OZ006979.1, forward strand.
CACGTACGTGATGGGCGGCGAGGAGCACGCCGACGACCTCTGGCAGAGCATGCCCGCCAAGGAGTTCTACGACCGCATGCGCGCCGGCGAGGTTGCCACCACCTCCGCGGTGACGCCCGGACGCTACCTCGAGGTCTTCGAGCGCGCGGCGGAGGAGGGCACGCCGACGGTCTATCTGGCCTTCACGCGTGGCCTCTCCTCGAGCGTGGACGCGGCGCGTCAAGCCGCGGACATGGTGCGCGAGAGCCACCCCGACTTCGAGATTCACGTCATCGACAACGTCTGCCCGTCGGCCGCCGCCGAGCTTCTCGCCATCGAGGCGGTGCGCCAGGCGGCCAACGGCCTCTCCGCGAGCGAGCTCGCCGCTTGGGCCGAGGAGGCGCGCTACTACGTCCACGGCTACTTCACGCTCGACTCGTTCGACGCGCTCGCGCGCGGCGGGCGCATCCCGCCGGCGGCCGCCACGGTGGGCGGCAAGCTCGACATCAAGCCCGAGCTCTCTTACGACACCAACGGCGCGCTCACGCTGCGCGGCATGTGCCGCGGTCGCAAGAAGGCCCTCCGTGCGATCATTGCGGACTTCAAGGCCAACTACCTCGGCGCCGAGGGCGGCGACGAGAAGCTGCCCATGGCCATCGTCTCCGCGGACGCCGAGAAGGACGCCCGCTGGCTCGCCGACCAGGTCCGGCGCGAGCCCGGCTGCGAGGACGTGCCCATCATCTACAGCTCCGTGGGCCCGGTCATCGGCGCCCACGTGGGCCCGGGCATGGTGGCCCTGCTCTTCTGGGGCAAGGACCGCCGCGAGAGCCTCTCGTTCACCGACCGCCTCGCCCACAAGGTGCGCGGCCAGTAACAGCATCCACACAGCAGATCGATTCGAAAGGGGCGAGCCCCCTTTCGAATCATGCGGAAAGGAAACCCCTTGCAGATCAAGAACGTCGCCTTTATCGGCACCGGCATCATGGGAGCGCGCATCGCCGGCCACCTCATGGACGCCGGCTACGGCCTGACCGTCCACAACCGCACGCGCGAGAAGGCCGAGGGGCTTCTCGCCCGCGGCGCCCGCTGGGCGGAGACCCCTGCCGAGGCCGCCGCGGACGCCGACGTCGTCTTCACGATGGTCGGCTACCCCACGGACGTCGAGGACGTCTACCTCGCCACCGACGGCCTCATCCGCGCCGCCAAGAAGGGCGCCTGGCTCATCGACCTCACCACGAGCTCCCCGCAGCTCGCGCGCGACATCCATGACGCCGCTGAGGTCGAGGACAAGCATGCCTTCGACTGCCCGGTCACGGGCGGCGAGCAGGGTGCGATCGACGGCACCCTCACGCTCATCATCGGCGCGGCCGAGAAGGACGTGGCGCCGGTCATGCCGCTGCTCGAGTGCTTCTCGTCCAAGCGCTTCTTCTTTGACCAGCCGGGCGGCGGCCAGACGGCCAAGCTCTGCAACCAGGTGAGCCTGGCCTCCTGCATGGTGGGCTACGCCGACGCGCTGGCCCTCGCCGAGCAGTCCGGCATCGACGCCGAGAAGGTCCTCGAGGTGATGGCCTCCGGCACGGGCGGCTCCGGCGCGTCGCGCACGCTCGCCCCCAAGTCGCTCGCCGGCGACTACAAGCCGGGCTTCCTTGCCGAGCACCTGCGCAAGGACATCGCCCTCGCGCTGCAGCGCTCCGAGGACCTGGACATCACGCTCCCCGGAGCCGAGACGGCCTTCACCCTCTTTGACATGCTCTGCCAGATCGGCGGCTCCCGCATGGGCACGCAGGCCCTGACGCTCCTCTACCAGGAGGAGGGCACCTGCGCCGCAGCCGGCCTCGACTGGTCCCTGCTCGAGGCGGGGGAGGAGGACGAGCACGAGTGCTGCTGCGGTCACGACCACGGTGACGGCGAGCACGAGTGCTGCGGCGGCCACGGCCACCACCACGGCGAGGGTCACGAGTGCCACTGCCACGACGGGGAGGGCGCGTAGTGACCGGCGACATCGCGGGCCTCATATTCGCCCTGATGTTCCTTCTGTTCGGGACGGTCACGGGCGTCGGCGTGGGCGAGCGCCTGGTCAAGCGCTGCGTGACGAAGCGCGAGTACGTCATCGCCAACGTCCTCACGCTGCTCGTGGGCGCCGTTGCGTGCGCGGTCGCGATGCTGACGCCGTTCCCGGTGCTCGTCGTGCTCGTCATCGGGCTCATCGGCGGCACGGTGGCCGGGCTCAAGATGGGCTTTGGCGAGTCCGTGGGCCCCTGGAAGGCCCACGACCGCTACTTCCGCGTCAACAAGGACCAGCTGCGGCGCTCCGAGAACGGCGAGCGCGCCGAGGCCGTGCGCCGCGCGCGCCGCGACGGCACCCCCGAGCCCGAGCTCATGAGCGTCGTCGACGACAAGAAGAAATGATACGAAGGGACAGTCCCTTCGTATCATGAGGAGATGCATGAACACGAACGACAACCCGCAGAGCTCCATCGCGGTGCTCATCGACTTTGAGAACCTGGCTCTGGGCACCGGGCGCCGCAGGCGCAACGGCCACCAGGAGCCGGGCCCGCTGCCCGACGTCAAGCTCATCCTCGAGCGCCTCGTCGATAAGGGCCGCATCACCGCCAAGCGCGCCTACTGCGACTGGCAGCGCTTCGAGACGGCGGTCACGCCCCTGCACGAGCTCGGGATCGAGCTCATCGAGATCCCGGACCGCGCCTATACCGGCAAGAACTCCGCCGACATCCGCCTCGCCGTGGACGCGATGGAGATCTGCCTCACCAAGGACCACATCGACACCTTTGCCATCCTCTCCGGCGACTCGGACTTCTCGCCGCTCGTCTCCAAGCTCAAGGAGTTTGGCAAGACCGTCATCGGCGTGGGCATGAAGGATGCCACGAGCAGCCTGCTCACCGAGGTCTGCGACGAGTTCATCTTCTACGAGGACATCACGCGCGGCCCGGGCATCCCGGACTTCTCGTCCAAGGTGCCCAAGGACAGGCGCGACTGCTACCAGCTGCTCTTCGAGACGATCGACGCCCTGCAGCGCGAGAGCGACAGCTTCATCCTGGCCTCTCGCCTCAAGGACACGATGAAGCGCAAGCGCCCGCAGTTCTCCGAGGGGAGCTACGGCTACCGCTCGTTCACGGCGCTTCTGCGCGAGGCGTCCAAGCTCGGCTTCATTGAGATTCACCAGGACCCCAAGAGCGGCACCGCCGTGGTCGACGGGTTCTGCGAGTAGGGAAGAAAGGAACGGACCAACATGGCAGACGTTGACGACACGCAGGTATCGGGCCTCATCGAGGAGCTCTCGGGTGCGAGCCGCCGCAGGCGCCAGGAGGTGGCCCACCAGCTGGCCATTGCGGCGAAGGCGCATCCCCAGATCATGCTCGGCCACGTCGACGCGCTCGTCGACGCGCTCTATCGCCCCGAGGCGCAGACGCGCTGGGAGGTCCTCGATGCCCTGTCCGCCATCGCCGACGTGAACGCCGACGCCGTCGCCGACGCCTATGACGGCGCCGAGGCGTCGCTCTTCGACGACGGCTCTGCGACGGTGCGTCTCGCGGCGTTCGTGTTCCTGTGCCGCTTCGGTGCCAGCTCCCCGGAGCGCTCCGACCAGGCGTGGCCGCTGCTCGACGAGGCCATCCAGTGCTACCACGGGGACGCCGAGTACCGCGACATGCTCGTCGCCCTGCTCGGCCTGGCGCGCGGCGCCGCCTCGGACGAGACGAAGCAGGCGCTCGCGGCGCGCGTGAAGTTCGACGCGGAGAGCGGCTCCGGCTACATCAAGACCTTCTCGGCAGAGATTCTTCAAGCTCTCGCCTAGGTTTGTGACGGCACGGCGAAGGCGTGGCGGGCGTCCGGTGCGAGGCCTACACTCGTGACGCAGAACATCCATGCACCAGGGGAGGAATTCGCATGAGCGAGAAGAACCAGGAGACCGAGGGCACGGCGAGCGAGCAGGACGGCGCGGCGCGCACCCTGCCCACGCCGGCATGGGTCGCCATCGCCGCAGCGGCGCTCGTCGCGGGCGTGCTCGCGGGGCACTTCCTGCTGGGCGGGGCGGGCACGGTCGCGCTGAACGGGCGCACGGCGCTCTCGGCCGGCGAGCTCGACAGCGTCGTCGCCACCTACACCGAGGGCGGCACGACCACCAGCGTCACGGCGCGCGAGGTGCTCGAGGAGATCCAGGGCGGGTCGGAGCCCTCCGCCAACGAGGACGGCACCTACGACGTCCCGCCCGCGAGCGACATCCTCTCCTACGTCCAGAACGAAGTCATTCTCGCCGACGCCGAGGCGCGCGGGCTCACAGCGACCGAGGACGAGGTCAACGACTTCGTGACCAACAATCTTGGGGCTTCGTCCGTCGCCGACGTGGCCTCCTCCTACGGCATCGACGAGGACGCCGCGTACGAGATGATCGCGGACACGGTGGTTTTGACCAAGCTCCAGAACGAGGTCGTCTCCGTGGAGCTGCCGACGCGCCCCACCGCGCCCGAGGAGCCCGCCGAGGGCGAGGAGGACAGCGCCACCGCCGAGTACGCCAGCTACGTGATCGCCCTTCTCGGCGACGAGTGGGATGCCGACGCCAACGACTGGGCGCGCACCGACGGCACCTACTACGCCACGCTCTCCGGCTACGACATCTCCAACGATGCCGCCACCTACGCCGCCGCGAGCGCCGCCTACAGCGTGGCCTCGAGCGCGTACCAGACGGCGTCCACCCAGCTCAACGAGGAGTGGAACGCCTACACGGACAGCGTGCTCTCCACGGTCTCGATCCAGCTCGGGACGATCGCCGAGTAGGGGACGGACGTGCGCGTAGCGATCAGCGCCTGTCTGCTTGGCGCCCCCGTTCGCTACGATGGGGGCGCCAAGCCCTGTCCCGAGGTCCTCGAGCTTGCCGAGAAGGTCGACGTCGTGCGGGTGTGCCCCGAGACGGCCTCGGGCCTTCCCGTGCCGCGCCCGCCGGCGGAGCAGCTGGGCGGCCGCGTCCTGCTTGCCGACGGTCGTGACGTGACGGCGGACTTCGACCGCGGAGCGGACCTGTCGCTCGCCTCCGTGCGACGCTCACCGGTCTCGTTGGCCGTGCTCAAGGCAAAGAGCCCCTCCTGCGGCGTCGGCCTCGTCTACGATGGGACGTATTCCGGTAGGCTCGTCGCGGGCCAGGGCGTCTTCGCCGAGCGGCTCGAGAGGGAGGGGATCTGCGTGGTCACCGAGGAAACCGTGCGCGCGTGCAAGCCGAGCGTTGAGCATCCCGTCGCCATCGTGCTGGGCAGCGGCCTCGGGCACCTGGCGGGGCTCGTGCGCCCGGTGCGCCGCATCGACTACCGCGACATCGAGGGCTTCCCGCTCTCCGCGCGCCCCGTGGCCGGCCACAGCTTCGAGGCCACGGTCGGCACGATCGACGACGTCCCCGTGGTGGTCTACCCCGGGCGCATCCACCTCTACCAGGGATACTCCGCCGCCGAGGTGACCGCGCTCGTGCGCCATGCGCATCACCTGGGCTGCCGCGACATCGTCTTCGCCTGCGCCACGGGCGCCGTGCCGGGCAACGCCGGCGTGGGCCTGGGCATCCTGACCGACCAGATCAACCTCACCGGTCGCAACCCGCTCGCCGAGTGGGACGGCCTGCGCGACGTGGAGAGCCCGTTTGTGGACATGAACGAGGCGTACTCGCCGTACCTGCGCTCGCTCGCCCGCGGCGTGGCGGACGACTTGGGGGTCCACGTGGAGGAGGGCGTCTACGCGGGCGTGCTCGGGCCGTGCTTCGAGACGCCGGCCGAGGTCGCGGCACTGCGCTCGCTCGGCGTGTCCTACGTGGGCATGTCCACTGTGAACGAGGTCATCATGGCGCGGGCGCTCGGCATGAGCGTGCTGGGACTTACGCTCGCCGCCAACGAGTCCGGCGCGCCGGCGGTCTCCCACGAGACCGTCCTTGCGGCCGCGGGCCGCTATGCCGAGGATTTCGAGCGCCTCGTTCGCGGCATCCTGCACCTGCTGTAGCGACGTTCTTCTCGCCCGCCACCCTTCCGCAAATGTGCCGACTTGGCAGGGATTTCTCTGCCAAGTCGGCCAATTCGCGGAAACACGGGAACAAAACCCCAGTTGAGCTCAAGACGGGCGTGCCAAGTCGGCAATTTCGAGGACGCCGCTGCCAAAACGAGCCTTGCGCCCCGCTCGCACTTCTCGTATAGTAGTTAGCCGCTTACGCCAGCTTAGCTCAGTTGGTAGAGCACCGCTCTCGTAAAGCGGGGGTCACCAGTTCGAGTCTGGTAGCTGGCTCCAGCGTAAGTGCAGGCCGTCGGGTTTCTCGCCCGGCGGCCTTTTCTCTTTTCGTCTTGCAGGTTTGGGTTCACCTCCCTCACGGTTTGGGTTCATATTCAATGGCGAGAAGAATGTTGCTGTCACAAAACCACTGGTAAAACGCTCGTTACATTCCTGATATCCGTTATTCTCGCCAAATCCGAACCAAAACCGTGAGGGGATTGAACCCAAACCTGTGGGGCGGCGAACCCAAACCGTGGGGACGCAGTCCCGAATTCTGTCGTCGCTATGTAAGCTCTTTGTAAGGGACGGGCGAGCGGAAGGTGCCGGTGGGCCGTCTCGCCCTTACAACGTGCGCATTTACGCTATTCTTATCGGGCGTTTACAAAGCTGTGACAATTGGCTGGCCACCGAGCGGCCATAGAGGAAGCGAGTTCGCCCTTGATTAGCTTTGAGCAGTTCCTCGGCGTCCTGTCGAGCAATCCCTTTCTGATTATCGTCATGGTTCTCGTCATGGGCACCATCTTTGTCAACGGTGCCACGGACGCCGCCAACGCCATCGCCGAGCCCGTCGGAACGCGCTCCATCGACGTCGACTCGGCGATTCTCATGAGCGTCATCTGCAACTTCGTGGGCCTCGTCGCCATGTCGTTCATCTCCACCGCCGTCGCTGACACGATCTCCGGCATGGTGGACTTTGGCGGCGACACGCATGCCGCGCTCATCGCGCTCGCGGCCGCGACGGTGGGCATCGTGGCCTGGGGCCTCGGCGCCTGGGCCTTTGGCATTCCCACCTCCGAGAGCCACGCGCTCATCGCCGGCCTCACCGGCGCCGCCCTCGCCGTCTCCGGCGGTCTGGGCGGCGTGAACATGGGCGAGTGGATCAAGGTCGTCTACGGACTCGTGCTCTCCACGGTGCTGGGCTTCCTGGCCGGCTGGATCATCTCCAAGGTCATTCCCATCGCCTGCCGCAACGCCGACCGCCGCACGGCCAACAACTTCTTTGGCCGCATGCAGGTGCTCGGCGCGGCCGGCGTGGCCCTCATGCACGGCGCACAGGACGGCCAGAAGTTCATGTCCACCGCCATGCTCGCCATCGCGCTCTCGCTCAACATGACGGTGGGGGAGATGGGCGGCTTCCCGCTCTGGATCATGGTGATGTGCGCCGCGGTCATGGCCATCGGCACCGCCGTAGGCGGCAAGAAGATCATCAAGAAGGTCGGCATGGAGATGGTGCGCCTGGACAAGTACCAGGGCTTCGCGGCCTCGGTCTCTGCCACGGCGTCGCTGCTCATCGCCACGCTGACGGGTCTGCCCGTCTCCACCACCCACACCAAGACCGCCGCGATCATGGGCGCCGGCGCCGCCAAGGACCCCAAGTCCGTCAACTGGGGCGTCGCCAAGGAAATGGTCCTAACCTGGGTCTTCACGTTCCCGGGCTGCGGCATCATCGGCTACGTGCTCGCCAGGCTCTTCCTGGTCCTGTTCTAGTTCGGATCGTTTACCCACGCGTTTTTCTCGTCAGCTCGTACGAAAAGGAGTCCACATGCCCCGCATCAAGAAGGAAGACGAGTTCTACACCATGCTCAAGGAGTTCGCGGCCCTCATCGTCGAGGCGGCGGACGAGTACCACAAGATCATCTGCGAGTTTCCGGAGTCCATGAGCTCCATCCCGCAGATGAAGGTCTACGAGTCCACCTGCGACGAGCGTGTGAAGGCCATCATGGCCAAGCTCTACACCTCCTTCATCACCCCGATCGACCGCGAGGACATCTCCAGCCTGGCCCTGGCCATGGACGACGTCGTGGACTCCATGTACGGCGTGGCGGTGCGTCTGGACCTCTTCAACATCGGTGACCTGCGCATCGAGGCCAAGCAGATCTCCGAGCTCACGCTCCACGCTGTCCACGAGATGCAGGAGATGATCAACCACCTGCCCGACTACAAGAAGGACCGCGTGGTACTCGACAAGGCCATCGAGATCGGCACCGTCGAGGACGAGGGCGACACCGTCTACCAGAAGGCGCTGCGCCGCCTCTTCTCCGACGAGGAGGACGCGTCCGGCAAGTACGCCGTCACCTGGCTGCGCATCTTCGACCGCATGGAGCTCTGCCTGGACGCGTGCGACCGCGTCTCCGGCATCGTGCGCGACATCATTATGAAGGACGCGTAGCCGCCCGGGAGACAACCATACGAGAAGAGCGGCGGGGCTCCCGCCGCTCTTCTTCCTGTCTGCTGAGCCCCGCTAGTCCACGCGCTGCATGCGATAGCCCACGCCCACGTGCGTCTGGATGTAGACGGGCCGCGAGGGGTCGGCCTCGATCTTCTTGCGCAGCGCCCTCATGAAGACGCGCAGGGACGCGACGTCGTTCTCCCAGGAGCCGCCCCACACCTCGCCGAGGATGAAGTTGTGCGTGAGGACCTTGCCGGTGTTTCTCGCCAGCACGCAGAGCAGCTTGTACTCGATGGGGGTCAGGTGGAGCGGCTCGTCGTGCAGCCACGCGCAGCCGGCGGCGTAGTCGACGCGCAGCGCCCCGTTGACGTAGACGCTGTCGGGCGCGTCGCCGTGCCCCCAGCCACCGCGGCGCAGGGACGCCCGCACGCGCGCGAGCAGCTCGTCCACTGAGAAGGGCTTGGTCAGGTAGTCGTCCGCCCCCGCGTCGAGCGCGCCGATCTTGTCGGCGTCCTCGCTGCGCGCCGAGACCACGATCACCGGCACCGTGGACCAGCCGCGCACGCGCTCGATCACGCTCACGCCGTCCATGTCGGGCAGCCCCAGGTCGAGCAGGATCAGGTCGGGGTTTCTGGAGGCGGCCTCCATGACGGCGACCTCGCCCGTCGTGGCCAGGGCCACGCGGTAGTCATGCGCCTCGAGCGTGGTCTTGACGAGGTTTCTCACCGCCGCGTCGTCCTCGACGAGAAGGACGGTTGGCCTCACGCGTTCATCGGACATCCTGCAATCCTCCCTGCGGCGCCTGGGGTCTGGGCGCGCTCGCTCCCGCCGTTCCATCATACGAGTCCTCGGACCCCTCGAGCGTGGGGTTGAAGGCGGGCAGGGAGAAGCCGAAGATTGCCCCGCGGGGCACGTTGTCGCGGACCCAGACGCGCCCGCCGTGCGCCTCGACGATCGAGCGGCACAGGGCGAGACCCAGGCCGAGGCTGCGCCGGCCGTCCACGGGGGCCACGTCGCTCACGGTGTAGAAGGTCTCGAAGACGTGGTCCTTCTCGGCGTCCGCGACGCCCGGGCCGAGGTCGGCGACCTCGCAGACGATCGAGGAGTCCGCGCGGCGCGTCGAGACGCTGATCGGCGTGTCCGCGGGGGCGTACTTGATCGCGTTGTCGACGAGGTTCACCACGACCTGCACGATGAGGCGCACGTCCATCTTTGCCATGAGCACCTCGTCGGCGGACTCGACCTTGATCCGGTGGCCGGAGTTTGTGTGGCCGAGGTGGGACACGGCCTCGTCGACGGCCTCGTCCAGAAGCTCGGGGGCCAGGTTGAGGGAGAGGGAGCCGTCCTCGACGCGCGTGACCGCGAGCAGGTTCTCCACGATGTTGATGAGCCACAGGGAGTTCTCGTCGATGTCGCGCAGCAGCTCCGTGCGGCGCGGGGCGTCGAGGCGCTCGCCGTCGGTGATGAGAAGGTCGGCGGCTCCCGAGATGGCGGTGAGCGGGGTGCGCAGGTCGTGGCCGACGGCTCGCAGCAGGCTTGCCTTGAGCTGCTCGTTCTTTGCCAGGACCTCCGCCTCGCGGCGCTCGCGGTCGGCGAGCTTGCTCTCGAGGGCGAGCGCTCCCTCGCCGAGGATGGAGAGGGTGGTCGAGTTCTCGAAGGCGTCGAGGGGCTCGTCTCCGATCACGATGCCCACGACGCCAAAGACGTGCTCGCGGGCACGAATGGCGAGGTAGAGGCAATGCGAGTCGGGAAGCGTCGTGGTGGTGGCCCCGGCGCGCCTGTTGTTCTTGAAGACCCAGGCGGCCACGGCCGCCTCGCTCTCGGAGAGGGCGCGCTCGTCGGCAGGCGCCGCGCCGGACGTGGTGAGCGAGGGGGCGCCGAGGCGATGGCCCTCCGTCTCGGGGTAGAGCACGACGTCACGGCCGAGGAGCCTGACGAGCTGGTCGGCGACGATGCCGTAGACGTCGGAGGGCTCGTCGACCTGCGCCAGGAGCTGGCTGGTGTCGAAGAGGACCTTCGTGCGGTAGGCGGTGAGCGCCGACTGGCGGGCCTGGTCGCTCACGAGGCTCGCGAGCATGGAGCTGAGCACTGCCGTGGCGAACATGATGACGAAGGTGGGGCCTGCGGACGGGCGGAAGGCGAGCGTGTGGAGCGGCTCGACGAAGCAGAAGTTGTAGGTCAGCACCGAGAGGGCGGCGATGGAGAGGGCGCAGACGCGGTTTGAGGTGACGACCGAGCAGATGAGCGTGGCGAGCACGTAGACCGAGGTGATGTCCTCGGTCGCAAAGCCGAGGGTGGTGAAGAGGTACCCCAGGGCCGTGGCGCCGGCGAGCAGTGCGACCGTCCAGATGACGTCGGAGACGCGAGGCCTCACGAACAGGCGGGCGAGCCGTCCCGTCCGCCGCCGGCCTTGCGCCATCCGGGCCCGCATGGGGGAGCGGTCGGGGATGATGTAGATGTCCAGGTTGGGCGCGAGCGCGATGAGCCGGTCGGCGAGCGTGGGGCGACCGAAGGTCGAGCGCGCGGCGGTGTTCCTCCCCATGACGAGCTTGGAGGCGCCCGAGATCCGCGCGTACTCGGCGATCTGGTAGGCGACGTCGTCTCCGGTGACGGTGACCACGTGCGCCCCGAGCGACTCGGCGAGGTCGAGGTTGGCGTGCAGGCGGCGCTCGTCGTCCTCGCTGAGGTCCTCGGCGTCGGGGTTCCTGACGTAGAGCGCGCAGAGCTCGGCGTGGAAGGCCTGGGCCATGCGCGAGGCGGTGCGCACGATCGTGGGGTTGGTGGCCGAGGGGGAGACGCACACGAGCACGCTCTCGCCGGTGTGGTAGTCGCGGTTGGACTTGGCTCGGGCCTCCTCGGAGAGGAGGTTCACGCGGTCGGCGCAGCGACGCAGCGCAATCTCGCGCAGGGCCGTGAGGTTCTCCTCGGAGAAGAAGTTGTCGAGGGCGCGCGCGGCCTGGGCGGGCGCGTAGACCTGACCGGCCTTGAGGCGCTCCATGAGGTCGGCGGGCTCGATGTCGACGAGCTCGACCTGGTCGGCCTCGTCGAAGACGCGGTCGGGGATGCGCTCGCGCACGATGATTCCCGTGATCGAGGCCACCAGGTCGCACAGGCTCTCGATGTGCTGGACGTTGACCGTGGTGTACACGTTGATGCCGGCCTGCAGCAGCTCCCGGACGTCCTGATAGCGCTTCCGGTGACGGCTCCCCGGCGCGCAGGTGTGGGCGAGCTCGTCCACGATGACGAGCTCGGGCGCGCGCTCGAGCGCGGCATCGAGGTCGAACTCGAGGCAAGTGACGCTGCTGCGTCGCGGCGGCCGCACGTGGAACTGTCCGCAGAGCATGTCGTACTCGGCGCTCTCGCGGTCGTAGCGCCCGCTCTCCTCGCCGCACTCGGCGCTCTCGCCCTCGTACTCCACGCCGTTCTCGTCGTACTCGGTGCTCTCGTCGTCCTCGGGCACGCTCTTCTCGATGCGCAGGGGCTCGATGGTCTCGAGACCCTCGAGCAGCTCGAGCGTCGCGGGGCGCGCATGGGGCTCCACGTAGCCCACCACCACGTCCACGCCGCGCTCCCTGGCGGCGTGCGCGGCCTCGAGCATGGCGTAGGTCTTGCCCACGCCCGCCGCGTAGCCGAAGAAGATCTTGAGATGGCCTCGCTGGCCGGCGCGTCGCTCGCGCTCCGCGGCCCTGAGGAGCTCGTCGGGGTTGGCGCGCATGTCGGTTGAGTCGTTCATGGCTCTCCTCTCTCTGTCGCGGCCCATTGTAGTGAGCCCGCTGGTTTTTCTCCACGTTGAGCCCGTCTGGAAATACGCCTTCTACCAGCGCCTTTATGAGTTCTTAAGGTCGGGGGCCGAGCCCTTTTCGCCATCTTTATCCCCAGCGGGGTTAGATGTACGCCGTGTCCTCGTCAACGTCACGCTTTGAAAGGAGAGACGAGACCATGGATCTGATCGTTCCCGTCGCGGTGGGCGCGGTGTTCGTCGCGCTGCTCGCCTACTACGTCGTCATTCTGATAAGGGGTGATCACGAGTGAGCGCCGTTCTGCCGTATGTGGGCTACCTCGTCGTCCTGGTGGCCCTCGCGGTGCCGCTGGGCACCTACATCGCTCATGTCATGGACGGCGAGAGGTGCCTGCTCACGCCGGTCCTCGCCCCCGTCGAGCGGGGCGTCTACCGTCTGCTGCGGATCGATCCCGGGGAGCAGATGGGCTGGAGGCGCTATCTGGTGAGCGTGCTGGTCTTCTCCGGCATCGGCCTCGTCTTCGTGACGGTCGTCCAGATGGTCCAGAACGTCCTTCCGCTCAACCCGCTGGGCCTTCCCGGCGTCAGCGCCGACCTCGCGTTCAACACCGCCTCGAGCTTCGTCACCAACACCAACTGGCAGGCCTACAGCGGAGAGACCACGCTCTCGTACCTGTCTCAGTTCCTGCTCCTCACGGTCCAGAACTTCGTCTCGGCGGCCACGGGCATCGCGGTGCTTTTCGCCCTCATCCGGGGATTTCGCCAGACGGGCGCCAAGGGGCTCGGGTCCTTCTGGGTCGACATGGTCCGCATCGTCATGTTCATCCTCATCCCGCTCAACCTCGTGAGCTCGCTCGTGCTCGCGGGCGGCGGCGTGATACAGAACCTCAACGCCTACGACACCGCCATGCTCGTGGAGCCCGTCGCCTTCGACGCCGACGGAGCCTACCTGGAGGGCGCCGACATCGACGTCGAGTCCGGCATCGTGACCGTGGACGGCGAGGTGATCGAGGGCGCCACCGTCGTGACCGAGCAGTTCCTCCCGCAGGGGCCCGCAGCCTCGCAGATCGCCATCAAGCAGTCCGGCACCAACGGCGGCGGCTTCTTCGGCGTCAACTCCGCGCACCCCTACGAGAACCCGAGCGCCCTCACCAACCTCGTCGAGGCAACCTCGCTGCTGCTCATCCCCGTCGCCCTGTGCTTCACCTTCGGGCGCGCCGTGAACAACAGGAAGCAGGGCGTCGCGCTCTTCGCCGCCATGTCCATCATGCTCGTCGCCGCCATCGCGGCGGTGGGGCTGTGCGAGCAGGCGGCCACGCCGCAGCTCGCGGACGGAGGCCAGGTCGCCATCGAGGCGTCCGCCGAGGGCGACTACGCCGGCGGCAACATGGAGGGCAAGGAGTCCCGCTTCGGCGTCGACGACTCGTCGCTGTGGGCCGCCTACACCACGGCCGCCTCCAACGGCTCCGTGAACTCCATGCACGACTCCTACACCCCGCTCGGCGGGCTCATCCCCATCCTCCAGATGGCGCTCGGCGAGGTGATCTTCGGTGGCGTGGGCTGCGGCCTGTACGGCATGCTCGGCTTCGCCATCCTCACGGTGTTCATCGCGGGCCTCATGGTCGGGCGCACGCCGGAGTTCCTCGGCAAGAAGATCGAGCCCTTCGAGATGCGCATGGCCGTGCTCATCTGCCTGGCCACCCCGTTTGGCATCCTGGTGGGCTCCGGCATCGCCGGCCTCGTTCCCGAGGTCCTCGACTCCGTTCACAACGCGGGGGCGCACGGCTTCTCCGAGATGCTCTACGCGTTCGTCTCCTGCGGAGCCAACAACGGGTCGGCCTTCGCCGGGTTCAACGGCAACACGGTCTTTCTCAACGTCGCCCTCGGCGCCCTGATGCTCTTCGTGCGCTTCCTGCCGATCTTCGCGACGTTGGCCATGGCCGGGTCGCTCTCGCGCAAGCGCCTCGTCGCCACCTCGGCGGGGACCCTGTCCACCACCAACGGCATGTTCGTGTTCCTGCTCATCTTCATCGTCCTTCTCATCGGTGCGCTCAGCTTCTTCCCGGCCCTCGCGCTCGGTCCCATCGCTGAGTTCTTCCAGATGATCGTCTAGGGAGGTCACAGATGTCTCACGCTGCATCCCGGGGCGCCGGCTCCGACATGGGTGCCATGGTCAGGCGTGCCGTCGCCGACTCGTTCGCCAAGCTCGACCCTCGCGTCGAGGTCAGAAACCCCGTCATGTTCCTCGTGTGGGTAAGCGCCGCCGTGACCACCCTGCTCGCCGCGGCGGTCCTCGCCGGCTACCGCGACTCCCAGGTCGAGGCCGGGTACGTGATCGCCATCGCGGTCATCCTGTGGTTCACGGTGCTCTTCGCCAACTTCGCGGAGGCCATCGCCGAGGGGCGCGGCAAGGCCCAGGCCGACTCCCTGCGCGCCGCCAAGAGGGACGTCGACGCGCACAAGATCGAGTCCGCCGCGCACAAGGACGACTTCGTCGTGGTGCCCTCCGCCAGCCTCGCCAAGGGCGACCTCGTGATTGTGCGCGCCGGCGAGCAGATCCCCGGCGACGGAGAGGTCGTCGAGGGCGCCGCCTCGGTCGACGAGTCGGCCATCACCGGCGAGTCGGCCCCCGTCATCCGCGAGGCCGGCGGCGACCGCTCGGCCGTGACCGGCGGCACCACCGTGCTCTCGGACTGGATCGTCATCCGCATCACCTCCGAGGCGGGGGAGAGCTTCCTCGACAAGATGATCGCCATGGTCGAGGGCGCCGCCCGCAAGAAGACCCCCAACGAGATCGCCCTGGAGATCTTCCTCATCGCGCTCTCCGTCATCTTCATCCTGGTGACGCTCACGCTCTACGCCTACTCGGTCTTCTCGGCCAACCTCGCCGGGACGCCCAACCCCACGAGCATCACCACGCTCGTCGCCCTGCTCGTGTGCCTGGCGCCCACCACGATCGGCGCGCTGCTCTCCGCGATCGGCATCGCCGGCATGAGCCGCCTCAACCAGGCCAACGTCCTGGCCATGAGCGGGCGCGCCATCGAGGCCGCCGGCGACGTCGACATCCTCATGCTCGACAAGACCGGCACCATCACCCTGGGCAACCGCCAGGCGTCCGAGTTCATCCCCGTGGACGGTGCTACCGAGGCCGAGCTCGCCGACGCCGCCCAGCTCTCGAGCCTGGCCGACGAGACCCCCGAGGGCCGCTCGATCGTCATCTTTGCCAAGGAGAACTACGGCCTGCGCGCCCGCTCGCTCGCCGAGAAGAACATGGAGTTCGTGCCCTTCACGGCAAAGACCCGCATGTCCGGCGTGAACTTCGAGGGCCACGAGATCCGCAAGGGCGCGGCCGACTCCGTGCGCGCCTACGTGGAGGCTGCCGGTGGAACCTTCAGCGACGAGTGTGCCCGCGCCGTCGAGCGCGTGGCCAACCAGGGCGGCACCCCGCTCGTGGTGACCCGCGACCACAGGGTCCTGGGCGTCGTCTACCTCAAGGACATCATCAAGAACGGCGTGCGCGAGAAGTTCGCGGACCTGCGCAAGATGGGCATCAAGACCATCATGGTGACCGGCGACAACCCCGTGACCGCCGCGGCCATCGCGGCCGAGGCCGGCGTCGACGACTTCCTCGCCGAGGCCACGCCCGAGGGAAAGCTCGCCAAGATTCGCGAGTTCCAGGCGCAGGGCCACCTCGTCGCCATGACCGGCGACGGCACCAACGACGCCCCGGCGCTTGCCCAGGCTGACGTGGCCGTGGCCATGAACACGGGCACCCAGGCGGCCAAGGAGGCCGGCAACATGGTGGATCTCGACTCGAGCCCCACCAAGCTCATCGAGGTGGTTCGCATCGGCAAGCAGCTGCTCATGACCCGCGGCTCGCTCACCACGTTCTCGGTCGCCAACGACGTGGCCAAGTACTTCGCCATCATCCCGGCCATCTTCGTGACGCTCTACCCGGGCCTCTCCGCGCTCAACATCCTCTCGCTCGCCACGCCGCAGTCCGCCGTGCTCTCGGCCATCATCTACAACGCGCTCGTGATCGTGGCGCTCATCCCGGCCGCCCTCAGGGGCGTCAAGTACCGCGAGGTCTCCTCGGGCGAGCTCCTGCGCCACAACCTGCTCGTGTGGGGCCTCGGCGGCCTGGTCGCGCCCTTCGTCTTCATCAAGCTCATCGACCTCGCCCTCGTCGCGCTGGGCCTGGCCTAGGAGGTATCTTCCATGACTCGCAAGGTTTTCACGCGCTCGCTCGCGGCCTTCGCCTTCTTCACCGTCGTGTGCGGCGTCGTCTACACCCTCGCGGTGACGGGTGCGGCCCAGCTGGCCTTCCCGTACCAGGCCAACGGCTCGGTCTTCGAGACCGAGGGGGGCCGCTACTCCGAGCTCATCGGCCAGAGCTTCTCCGACCCCGAGCACCTCTGGGGGCGCCCCGTGAGCGTCACGCTCGTGGAGGTCGACGGCAAGCAGCTTGCCTACGGCGCGCCGACCAACGACTCGCCGGCCTCCGAGGCATACGCCGAGAAGGTCGACGAGCGGGTCCAGAGGCTCAGGGAGACCAACCCCGACGCCGAGGGCGCCGTGCCCGTGGACCTGGTGACGGAGTCCGGAAGCGGCCTCGACCCGCAGATCAGCGTCGCGGCCGCCGAGTGGCAGGTTCCTCGCATCGCCGAGGCGCGCGGCATCTCCGAGGACGAGGTCCGTGCCGCCATCGAGCGCCACACCACCCACAAGCTCCTCGGGCTCTTCGGCGAGGACGTGGTGAACGTCCTCGAGGTCAACCTCGACCTCGACGGCGAGCTCTAGCCAAGGGGCCCGGTGGCTCGCCGGCTGCCGGGCCGCTTCCATCCAGGCCTTTGACCCGCGTGGGGGCGGGACGGGAAGACTTCCCGTCCCGCCCCCGTCTGCGAGGAGGGCGGCGCCCGAGCCGCCCCTCGACCGAGGGGGCGGTATACTGTTAGTGACGTATTGTCGCTTATGGAGAGGGGACACGCATGCTGTATCGCGACTTCAAGGGACTCAGCCTTTCTCGCCTGGGCTTCGGCGCGATGCGGCTGCCGTGCGTGGACGGCGACGACGCCACGCCGGACCAGGCCGCCGTCAACGAGATGGTGGACTACGCGCTCGAGAGCGGAGTGAACTACTTCGACACCGCGTGGGGCTACCACGGCGGGCAGTCCGAGGTCGTGCTCGGGCGCGCGCTGGCCCGCCACCCGCGCGAGTCCTACTACCTGGCGGACAAGTTCCCCGGATACGACCTGGCCAACATGGGCAAGGTGGCCCAGATCTTCGAGGAGCAGCTGCGCAAGACTGGCACCGACCACTTTGACTTCTACCTCTTCCACAACGTGTGCGAGATGAACGTGGAGGAGTACCTCG
Source organism: uncultured Atopobiaceae bacterium (assembly GCA_963931035.1). GTDB lineage: Bacteria > Actinomycetota > Coriobacteriia > Coriobacteriales > Atopobiaceae > Thermophilibacter. The sequence goes on from OZ006979.1 coordinate 107,583, forward strand.
ACCCCGCGCACGGCATCCTCGACTACCTGCTCGCGCAGAAGGAGGCGGGGCGCATCCGTCACCTGGGCTTCTCGGCCCACGGCGACATCCCCTGTATGGAGCGCTTCCTCGAGGCGTACGGCGAGCACATGGAGTTCTGCCAGCTTCAGATCAACTACCTCGACTGGGAGTTCCAGAACGCCCGCGGCAAGGTCGACCTCCTGCGCAAGTGGGGCATCCCCGTGTGGGTCATGGAGCCGGTCTGCGGCGGCAAGCTCGCACGCCTTGGCGAGAAGGACGAGGCGCGCCTCGCCGCCCTGCGCCCCGACGAGCGTCCCGTCGCCTGGGCGTTCCGCTTCCTGCAGGGCATCCCCGAGGTCACGGTGACGCTCTCCGGCATGTCCGACTTCGAGCAGCTGAAGGAGAACGTCCAGACCTACTCCGAGGAGCGCCAGCTGTCCGAGGAGGAGCTCGCCGCCCTCATGGACATCGCCCACGAGATGGGCGCGCAAGGGACCGTGCCGTGCACGGCGTGCCACTACTGTACGAGCCACTGCCCGATGGGGCTCGGCATCCCGCACCTGCTCTCGCTCTACAACCAGCTCGTGGTCACCGGCAAGGGCGACTTCATCGCCCCGATGGCCCTCTCCGCGCTGCCCGAGGACAAGCGCCCGGCGGCCTGCATAGGCTGCGGAAGCTGCGCGGCAGTGTGCCCGCAGCAGATCGACATCCCCGGCACGCTCGCGGACTTCGCAGGCCGCCTGGCGGGCTAGCCTGCGCGGGGGAAGGCTGCCTCGGCGCCCCCTCTGCTACACTCGCGGGACGAGACGAGGGGAGGGGGGCGCCATGGCAAGGCCGGAGACCCTGGGGGCGGTCCTGTTTGACTTCGACGGGACACTGTGCGACACCGAGCGGCACAACCTCGCGCTAGTCCGCGAGGTGCTGGTGGAGCTCGACGCGCCCGTGAGCGACGAGGAGCTCCTCTCCATAGCCGGCGGGGACGACCGCGTGGTCATCCCGCCGATTCTGGAGCGCTACGGGTCCCCCTACGATATCGAGGAGTACGAGCGCCGCCGCGACGGCTGCTACCGGACCTACTCCCAGGCCCCGCTCGCCCTCGAGCCGGGCGCGCGCGAGCTCGTCTCGTCCCTGCGCAACCGCGGGGTCGCCGTGGCGCTCGTCTCGACGACGGTCGCGCGCTGCGTGCTCACCGCCCTCGACCGTCTGCGCGCCCTCGACCTCTTCGACGTGGTGGTGACGGGTGACATGGTCGAGAGGCGCAAGCCGCACCCAGACCCCTACCTGCGCGCGCTCGACCTCCTGGGCGTGGGCGCGGGGGAGGCCGTGGCGGTGGAGGACTCACCGGCGGGGATAGCCTCGGCGCACGCCGCCGGGCTCCACGCCATCGGCTACTCGGGCTGCTCGCTCGGGCAGGACCTCTCCGCCGCGGACGAGGTCGTGGACAGCTATCTCGGCTTCATCCTCTAGGGGGTGGGCGCCGTGACCGCACGACACCCCCTATGCGACCCCATGCCGCTCCTGAGCTCAGCGTTCGAGCCGGGGAGGTGCCGTGAGCTCGTCGAGTCGATGCCGGAGGGGCCGGCTCGCGACGTGGCCCGCGCCGAGCTCCTCTACTTCACCGGCCAGGCCGAGGCGGCCGCCGCCGCGGCGCGCCCGCTCCTGGCGAGCGACGATCTCTCAGTGCTCCTCCCCGCGAGCCTCGTCCTCGGTTACGCGAGCCTCTCGCTCGGCCAGGCCGACGACGCCCGCGCGGCGCTCGGCACCGCCCGGGCCGCGGTGGGGGAGGGCCTCGACGACGCCGATCCCCTGGCCTCAGCCGTCGCCTCGTTCTTCGTCACCACGGCGCGCACCCTTCTCCACCTGCCGCTCCCCGAGCGCGTCCCGCCCCTCGAAGATTGCGCCAGGCTCCTCCCGGAGGGCCTGCGGCCCTTCGCCCTCTACGTGCTGGCGCACCAGGCGTACCTCGTGGGCGAGCACGGCCGGTGCGTGGGCGTCGCCGAGGCCGCGCTCGCCGTCCAGGGCGAGGAGCGGCCCATCACCAACACCTACCTGCACCTTGCCTGCGTCATGGGCTACGTCGGCATGAGGGACGTGGGGGCTGCCCGCGCGCACCTGCTGGCCGCGTGGGACCTCGCCCGACCCGACGGCCTCATCGAGCCCTTCGGCGAGCACCACGGCCTCCTCGGCGGCATGCTCGAGGCGGTCATCAAGCGCGGGTGGCCGGACGACTTCCGGCGCATCATCGACATCACCTACCGCTTCTCCGCCGGCTGGAGGCTCGTCCACAACCCTGTGACGGGCGAGGAGGTGGCGGACAACCTGACCACCACGGAGTTCGCCTCCGCGATGCTCGCGGCCCGAGGGTGGACCAACCAAGAGATTGCCGACCACCTGGGCGTCTCCATCAACACCGCCAAGCGGCACCTCTCCCACGCCATGGAGAAGCTCGGGGTGGAGAGCCGCAAGGAGCTCGGACGCTACATGCTGCGCTAGATGGCGCGCGACGGGGGGCGCCGCGACGGCAGGCCGAGCCGGGCGGAGGGGCGCCACCCGCGACATCACCCACTTCGCTCCCCGAAACGGGTGATACCCCTCGCCAGGCCCTCACGGGATAATGAGACCAACGCTTTCGCGCCTCGGCGAGACCACCCGCATCAGGCTAAGGAGGTTGACTCATGAAGCACGTTCTACGGAGCCTGGCATTGGCAATTTCACGAACCCCCGCCCCTCATCGCTCTGGCGCCCGTTGCGGCTCCACAAGCAGATGTTTGGATGCCGGCAATAGACCGCGCGTGGGCACATCCATTTGATCGGGACGGACGCAACGCCCAGCAAAGCGTCTGGTCATCACGCCCAAGGGGCCCAAAGATGCTGGGAGTGGCAAGGACAGAGGCTTTCCGCCGGGACACAATCGAGCCGGCAAGGTTTCGCCTCTAACCGACAGCGTTGGCAACGGCGAAGGGAACTGAGAAAAATGAAGACCAAGGGGCACAACAGCTTGAAGAAAAGACTCGTTGCCGCACTGCTCTGCCTGTGCATGCTGATTGGGCTGATGCCGAGCATGGGCACGACGGCTTTTGCCACAAGCCAGTATAGCATTGGAGACACGGTGTTGTTTGCCGGGTATGAGTGGTACATCATCGGCACCGAAACGGAGGGCGTCACCGCTCCGGAGGGTTGCTATACCCTGTTTGCCAAAAACACGGACTTTAAAAACACGGTTTTTGGAGACACTGTAACTTATAAAGGCAGTGAGCTGAACTCAGCCATGGAAGAGATTGCAGACAGCTTTCCAGAAACATCAAAAAACAATATCGTTGCCCGCGCTTCGCTGGACGGCATTTCGGGCGAATCTCCCACCAATCAACTTGTGTGGCCACTTAGCAAGGATGAACTGAATAAGGTTGAGGCTTCCATTGTACAAAGTTTCGCCCTTTATTACTATACTCGTACTCCAACGAGCGACAGGAACGCTGTATATCGATATAGTGATGAGATAAAAGCGATAGATGCTTTTACTGGGTTTAGCTATATCATGCATTATTGCCGTCCCGCCATGTATGTGAGGGCGTCCGCTTTGGCGAAGAAGCCGAACCCAGCTACCACGGAGCTGAAGTCTATTGCCTTCGGCGGCCAGTGGTGGTATGTCGTGGGTCAGGGAGCAAATGGCTCGGTACCCGGCCCTGAGAACACCGTCACTCTGTTTGAGAGCCCCTCGAGCCCACGGCAAAGCTCAACCGCCCGGGAGTATATGGGCAGCGATTTGCAGAAACAAATGGCGGATTTCGCCAGCAATCTGACATTGGCCGGCAAAGAAAGCTCCCTTATCGTGCCCCGCACCCTGACGGTGGCAGATGAAATCACCGGCAATCCTGCGGAAAACCAGCCCTTCTGGCCCCTCTCGAAATTCGAAGCGGATAGCATTGGCAACGCCGAGATCCTCAAGGCCGAGGAGATAGACCCTCTCGATCATTATTGGCTTCGCACAACAGATCCCAATGGCGCTAATCTCGTTTATGCCGTGAATGCGATTGATGGTAACGTTGCCTCTGTTAGCGTTACCAGTCAATACGGTGTGCGCCCGGCCTTTTATCTGGACATTTCCAATGTGTTCTACCTTGCAAAAGATGGCAAAAAGGCACCGATTGGCGGTAACCCCTATCCGTTGGTGTTGGAAAACTATGAGGAATATAAATACACCATTTTTGACGGCAGCCTGGCGCTATCCATGACTGCCGATCCCACACAGGCAAGGCAGACCGGCGAAAAGCTCTCCTTTGGCTATGTTGCTACCACCGGCGAAAACCTGTATCTTGCCTGCGTCCTCACCGCCGACGGAGACAACAATATTCTCTATTACAACACCCTGGCCGATTTGAAGGAGAGTTCCGCCTCCAGCGGCACGGTCGACATTCCTCTCACCGGCGTTACCGACGGCGACTACACCCTGCGGCTTTACACCGAACAGAAAAACAGTAGAAGCACCGATTTTGCCAGTCAGACGGTAGATGTGCCGATCACCGTGAATGACGGTGTTGCTTCCATCCGAAATTTGGGTGACGTTCAGCTGGTGAGCGGCTCCGGCGGCCAGGATGGCCGGGAGGTGGAGCTTCGCACCAGCGACACCCATATCCAGTGGCGGTATGCGGGCGAGGACGATGACGCATGGCGTGACCTGGTGGCGTTGGACGCTATCACCGGCGGCGACGGTGCAGACGGTAGAGAAGTTCAGCTCCGTGTGAACAGCGGCTATATCCAGTGGAAATATGATACCGATAGCCAGTGGACGAACCTATTGGCCCTCTCCGACCTGAAGGGCGATCCCGGTGAAGATGGCCGCGAGGTGGAACTTCGCACCAATGAGGAAACCCGCCAGATCCAGTGGCGGTACAAGGGCGAAACGGACTGGAAAGACCTGGTTGCCCTCTCCGATATTACCGGTTCGGATGGTGCAGACGGCAAACAGGTGGAGCTTCGCGTTGAGGACGGCTACATCCAATGGAAATATGACGCCGACAGCGATTGGCAAAACCTGATTGCCCTGTCTGCCCTGCAAGGCATCAAAGGCGATAAGGGCGACAAAGGCGATCCCGGTGAAGATGGCGATACTCCCTACATAGGCGATAACGGCAACTGGTGGATCGGCACTACCGATACCGGCATTAAAGCCAGCGGCACAGACGGTTCAAACGGTTCCAATGGCTCCGACGGTAAAGATGGCCAGGATGGTAAAGACGGTACAGATGGCCTGACCCCCTATGTTGGCAGTAATGGCAACTGGTGGATCGGAACCACCGATACCGGCATTAAGGCCGCAGGTACAAATGGCGCAAACGGCAAGAACGGCACAAACGGTAAAAACGGTGCGGATGGCGTTGGAATTGCCGACATCAAGCTCAACGAAAACGGCGAGCTGATTATCACCCTCACCGATGGCACCGAGAACAATCTCGGCAAGGTAAAGGGCGAGGACGGCGTTGGTATCTCCGGCGTTTCCATCAATGAAAACGGCGAACTGATCGTTACCCTCACCAACGGCACCGAATTGAACGCCGGGATTGTCCGGACAGCGGAAACGGCGGCTGCTATGGGCAGCACAGAGATTTCCCATTTGAAAACCCTTGTGTATGTCTCGGTTGGAATCGCCAGCGTCTCTCTGGCTGGATTGATTGGTCTGCTGGCTTTCCTGCTCACAAGGCGTAAAAGCCTGATCGGAAAGTAAAAGGGGCGGAATAGTTTTATCAGAAAGGACGCGAGCAGCATTTGAGCATATTGGGACATTAAGAACAGATAGCGAAAAGGCTGTAATAAAACAAAGCTTTCGTCCTCCTCTCCAGGCGTCGCGCAGCGAGGTAGCGCGGGCTGGGACGAGGACCAGCGCATAGGGTAGGAAAGGGGCCCCGTCACGGACGAGTCGCGGCGGGGCCCTTCGTGAGGCGGGTGTGGGCCGAGCGTGGCCTACGCGAGCGTGCCGGCCAGGGCAATCAGCTCGTCCACGTCCTTCTCGCCGGTGGCCCAGGAGCACACAAAGCGCACGACCACCTGCTTGTCGCTGAGCTCGTAGAAGGTCTCGCAGCCGCAGGCCGCCTCGAGGGCGTCGCGCTGGGCGGGCGTCACGACAAAGAACTGCTGGTTGGAGGCGGAGTCACCGTAGGGCTTGAAGCCAAGTTCCACGAGCCCCGCGCGCAGCCGCAGCGCGCACTCGTTGGCGCCCCTTGCCAGGCGCCAGTAGGGCGCCTCGCCGCCGTCGGCCGGGGCCTCGAAGGCGGCCTCGAACTGCACGCCGAGCAGGCGCCCCTTTGCCATGAGGCCGCCGCGCTCCTTCTGGAGGAACGGGAACGACTCGCGCAGGCGCGGGTTGGATATGACCATGGCCTCGCCGAAGAGCATGCCGTTCTTGGTACCGCCGATGTAGAAGGCTCCGCAGCGCGCCGCGATGTGCTCCAGCGTGAGGCCGCCCGCGGCGGGGGAGGTGAGAGCGCTACCCAGGCGCGCGCCGTCGAGGAAGACGGGCAGGTCGTGGGAGTCGGCCCAGTCGCAGATGGCGTCGAAGCGCTCGAGGTCCCACACGCCGCCGAGCTCGGTGGTGTCGGAGATGTAGACGCAGCCGGGGCGCGTCATGTGGCGCCCGCACGAGTTCTGGAAGCGCCACACGCGCTCGGCCGCCTCGGGGGAGAGGAAGCCGTCGGAGTCGTCGGTGGGCAGCACGGTGCGGCCGCACGCGGCGACGGCGCCCGTCTCGTGCACGTTGATGTGGGCGTCCTTGGTGCAGACGGCGCCCTCCCACTCGCGCAGGAGGCCGGTCACGCCGATCACGTTGGCGGAGGTGCCGCCCACGCAGAACTCCACGTCCACGTCGTCGCGGCCGCACGCCTGGCGGATGAGCTCGCGGGCGTGCTCGCAGTGGGCGTCGCCCTCGGTGTAGCCGACGGTCTGCTCGTCGTTGGTGGCGACGAGCGCCTGAAGGACCTCGGGGGCGGCGCCCTCGGAGTAGTCGTTGCGGAACATGCGCATGGTGTGCCCCTCCAGTTCACGGTTCTTCTCGGTGTGCGCGGGCGGTGCGTCCCGGCTGGAGTCTGCGGGGTGTTCCTCAAATCGGGGGACTTGGCAGATTCATCACGAAGGAGTTCCGCGAATCGGGGGACTTGGCACAGAATGCCGTGCCAAGTCTGCGATTTTGAAGAACGGACCGAGAAAAACTCCAGATAGCACTTCTCGCCCGCTGCCATATCGCCCAATTCGAGGAAGCACCTTCGCCGATTTCTGCCATGTCGCCAAAACCGAGGAATCGGTCGGGTCCGGCCGCGCATACGCCCAATGTTACAACCTCCGCAACCCGTCGTTCTTCTCGCCCGGAATGGGTTTATCGTTTGCGCAGCACACAAAACCCGTTGCGAGGGAGCAATCATGGCAGTGGAGAAGAAGGACATCGACTGGGGCAGCCTCGGCTTTGCCTACCAGCCCACGGACTACAGCTACGTCTGCAACTATAAGGACGGCGCCTGGGAGGAGGGCGGCCTCACCACCGACCACACCCTCACGCTCTCCGAGTGTGCGGGCATCTTCCACTACTGCCAGGAGGTCTTCGAGGGCCTCAAGGCCTATACCACCAAGGACGGCGACATCGTCTGCTTCCGCCCGGACCTCAACGCCTCCCGCATGGCCGACTCCGCGCGCCGCATCGTGATGCCGCCCTTCCCGGAGGACAAGTTCGTCGAGGCCGTGAAGATGGTCGTGCGCGCCAACGAGGCCTGGGTGCCGCCCTTCGGCTCCGGCGCCACGCTCTACGTGCGCCCGTTCATGGTGGCCACCGGCGAGGTCATCGGCGTCGCACCGGCCACGGAGTACCAGTTCCGCATCCTCGTGACGCCCGTGGGCCCGTACTACTCCGGCGGCGTCAAGCCCGTGGCCGTGCGCGTGCCCGAGTACGACCGCGCCGCGCCCCACGGCACCGGCGCCATCAAGGCCGGCCTCAACTACGCGATGTCGCTCTACCCGAGCGTCCAGGCGCATGCCGAGGGCTTTGCGGACAACATGTATCTCGACCCGCAGACCCACACCTTCGTGGAGGAGTCCGGCGGCGCGAACTTCCTCTTTGTGGATCGCGAGGGCACGCTCGTGGTGCCGCAGTCCGCCACGGACTCCATCCTGCCGTCGATCACGCGCCGCAGCCTCGTGCAGGTGGCCGAGGAGATGCTCGGCATGACCGTGGTGGAGCGCCCGGTGAAGTTCGAGGAGGTCGCGAGCAGCGCCTTCGTCGAGTGCGGCATGTGCGGCACCGCGGCCGTGATCAGCCCGGTGGGCAAGGTCGTCAATGGCGAGACCGAGGTCGTCTTCGGCGAGGGCGGCATGGAGCACGTGGGCCCCGTGATGGCCAAGCTGCGCGAGACGCTCACCGGCATCCAGGCCGGGGAGATCGCCGGCCCCGAGGGTTGGGTCGTCAAGATCTGCTAGCGCCGGGCGAGAAGAACGCTGCTGTCGGGGCCCTCCGCCGTCGCGTGGAGGGCCCCTTTTCTGGGGTTGCGGCCCCTTGCCACGATTTGCATGGTTTTGGGTTTCTCGGCCCGTCGTGCTTCTCACCCTGCCGTATCCGAGGGGTCCATTGAGGTTCTGGGCAACATCTTTTATGTGCCGCCAGCATTTTGCTGGTTTTGCATCAATCGTTTTGCCCACAAGCGAGAAGAACGTGGCGTTTTCTGCAAATCCCGGCGCTTGGCATCAAAGTTGTTGCCCAAAACATAGAGGGGTAGTCGGGGGGGCAGGGCGAGAAGAACGGCGCGGCCGTCTCTCGCGCTATACTGAACGGCTGTAAACGCACGGCGAGAAGGGAATCGCACGATGGCACAGAAGGTTCAGGGAACCGAGGACCTCTACGGCGGCTACATGCGCGCCTGGCAGCGCATGGTCGACGTGGCGCGCGAGCTCTTTGGCGCGTACGGCTTCGACATGATCGAGACGCCGGCCATCGAGCAGGTGGACACCTTCGTCCACGGCATCGGCGAGTCCACGGACGTGGTGCGCAAGGAGATGTTCCGCGTGGTCTCCGGTGCGCTCTTCGGCGACCTTCTGGAGAAGGGCAGCGAGTCGCACCTCAAGCCGCGCCAGCGCATGGCCATGCGTCCCGAGGGCACGGCCGGCGTCGTGCGCTCGGTGGTGGAGAACAACCTCGTGCCGCAGGGCGCGGCCCCGGCCAAGCTCTGGTACGCCGAGGCGATGTTCCGCGGCGAGCGCCCGCAGAAGGGCCGCCTGCGCCAGTTCCACCAGGTGGGCGTCGAGTGGCTCGGCGCGAGCGACCCAGCGGCGGATGCCGAGTGCATCATCATGCTCATGCAGTACTTCGAGCGCCTGGGCTTTGCCCGTGAGAACCTGCGCCTCGTGATCAACTCGATGGGCGACGCTGCGTGCCGCCCCGCCTATCGCGACAAGGTTCGCGCGTTCATCCTCGACCACGCGGACGAGATGTGCGAGGACTGCCTCGAGCGCGCCCAGATCAACCCGCTGCGCGCCTTCGACTGCAAGAACGACCGCTGCCGCGAGGTCATGGCGGACGCGCCGCTCGCGCCGGACAACCTCTGCGAGGAGTGCGCCGCCCACTACGCGGCGGTCAAGCGCTACCTGGACGCCGCCGGCGTGAGCTACGTGGAGGACCCCACGCTGGTGCGCGGCCTGGACTACTACACCCGCACGGTCTTCGAGGTGGAGGCCGTGGGCTCGGGCGTGGGCGCCATCGGCGGCGGCGGTCGCTACGACGGCCTCGTGGAGCTCGAGGGCGGCAAGCCCACGCCGGGCCTGGGATTTGCGGTGGGCTTCGAGCGCATCGCGCTCGCGCTCGCGGCGGCCGGCGTGGAGCTGGGCGGCGAGGAGCCGAGCTGCGTCTACGTGGCCACGACCGGCGGCGAGGCGGAGCGCGCGGCGGCCTTCGACGCGTGCCTGGCCCTGCGCGCCGCGGGCGTTCGCACCGAGGCCGACTACCAGGGTCGCTCACTCAAGGGCCAGTTCAAGCAGGCCGACAAGCTGCGCGCGCGCCTCTGCGTGATACTCGGCGGCGACGAGCTCGCCGCGGGTGCGGCGACCATTCGCGACATGGTGAGTCACGAGCAGGTGCAGGTGCCGATGGAGCGTCTGGCCGACGAGGTTCTCGCCCGCCTGGCGTAGGCGTCTCGACGGCCGCCAATACGCAACTTCCAACGTTTTCACGACCAATTCCGTCGGAAATCGCGTACCGTCGCGTGGCAATACGCGTTTTCCGACGAAATACGCGGCCAAAACGTTGGAGGTCGCGTACTGAGAGCGGCCGGGGGAGGGGCGGCGTGAACGAGGGCACGGCGATCTACGAGGACGAGGTCCTTCTCGCCTGGGACAAGCCGGCGGGCATCATCGTGCACGGTGACGGCACGGGTGCGCGCACGCTCACCGACGTCGTGGCCGCTCACCTGGCCGCAGCCGGCCGCTCCGGCGTCCGCCCGCAGCCCGTGCAGCGCCTGGACGCGCAGACCACGGGCCTCGTGCTCTTCTCGCTGGACCGCGCCACGCAGCCGGCGCTGGACGCGCAGGTCGCGGGCCATGCCATGAACAAGACCTACCTTGCCGTGGTGGCGGGGCGCGTCCCCTGGGCACAGAAGGTCGTGCGCCAGCCCATCGGCCGCGACCGCCACGACGCGCGCCGCATGCGCGTCTGCCGCCCCGGTCAGGGCAAGCCGGCCGAGACGCGCTTCCGTCGCGTTGCCGAGAAGGACGGGCGCACGCTGCTCGCCGTCACGCTCGTGACTGGCCGGCGTCACCAGATTCGCGTGCACCTGGCGTCCCTTGGCCACCCCATCGTGGGCGACGCGCTCTACGGAGGGGCGAGAAGCACCTCGGGCCTGCTGCTCCACGCCTGGCGCGAGGAACTCGACCACCCCGTGAGCGGCGAGCGCCTGCGCCTGGAGACCGCCTGGCCGCAGCGCCTGTGGCCGGAGCGTCCCGCGCAACTCTGACGGCGCCATCAGCGCTTCTCGCCGGAAAGCACTGCCGCAACCGTCCCTCCTGTGAGATACTTAGCCGTTGAGGGGCGCCTCTGAGGGGAGGCGCGACCGCAAGCGACAGGGACGTCCGGGAGAGGGGCAACCATGGCCGACACCATGCGTGGCGTGTACACCAACCTGACCGAGATTCGCCGCAACGTCTTTTCCAACGTGGCCAAGATCGCCTACGACATGACAGACGACGACGAGAAGACCACCCGCCGCAAGATCCGCGACCTCCCGTACGAGATCATCCCCGGCGACGTGGCCACCTACCGCGAGTCCGTCTTCCTGGAGCGCGCGATCGTGGAGCAGCGCATCCGCCTGGCCATGGGCCTGCCGCTGCAGGGCGTGGACAAGCGCGAGAGTCTCACCGACGGCCTCGCCGACGCCGCCGTTCCCGAGACCTACTACGAGCCGCCCCTGATCAACGTCATCAAGTTCGCCTGCAACGCCTGCGACGACAACGTCTACCGCGTGACCAACGCCTGCCAGAGCTGCCTGGCCCACCCCTGCCGCGAGATCTGCCCCAAGGGCGCCATCTCCTTCCGCCACAAGAAGGCCTACATCGACCAGGAGAAGTGCATCCACTGCGGCATGTGCTTCAACGCCTGCCCCTACCACGCGATCCAGCACCACGTGCGCCCGTGCGCGGACGCCTGCGGCATGCACGCCATCGGCTCCGACGAGCACGGCCGCGCCCAGATCGACTACGAGAAGTGCGTCTCCTGCGGGCAGTGCCTGATCAACTGCCCCTTCGGCGCCATCGCCGACAAGAGCCAGATCTTCCAGGTCATCCAGGCCATCAACCGCGGCGACGAGGTCATCGCCGAGGTGGCGCCGGCCTTCGTGGGCCAGTTTGGCGGCAAGGGCAACGTGGACAAGCTGCGCCAGGCCTTCACGATGCTCGGCTTCTCCGGCATGGAGGAGGTGGCCGTGGGCGCCGACCTCTGCACCGTCCAGGAGGCTGAGGACTTCATGGAGGAGGTGCCCGAGAAGATCCCGTTCATGGGCACGTCCTGCTGCCCGGCCTGGTCGGTCATGGCCAAGACCGAGTTCCCGGAGCACGCCGAGTGCATCTCGATGGCCCTCACGCCCATGACGCTCACTGCGCGCCTGCTGCGCCAGCAGCACCCCAACGCCAAGATCGTCTTCGTGGGCCCGTGCTCGGCCAAGAAGCTCGAGGCCATGCGCAAGTCCGTCCGCTCCGAGGTGGACTTCGTCCTTACCTTCGAGGAGATGGCCGGCATGATGAAGGGCCGCGGCATCGACGAGTACACCAAGCTCGAGGGCGAGGGCAGCTCGGACTTCGAGGTCGCCTCCGCGGACGGTCGCGGCTTCGCGGTCGCGGGCGGCGTCGCCAACGCGGTGGTCAACGCCATCAAGGTGCTGGACCCGGAGCGCGAGGTCAACGTCGTCAACGCCGAGGGCCTGGAGAACTGCCGCAAGATGATGAAGGACGCCGTCAAGGGCAAGTACCCCGGCTACCTGATCGAGGGCATGGCCTGCCCGGGCGGCTGCGTCGCCGGCGCGGGCACGCTGCAGTCGATCAACAAGACCGCGGCGGCCGTCAGGCGCTACGCCAAGAAGTCGCCGCATGCCAACGCCACGGAGAACACGTTCCGCGACAAGCTGCCCACCCTCGAGCGCGAGGAGGACGGCAAGTAGACGTTCTTCTCGGCGAGGCGTCTAAGAATTGGCGTTCTTGTCGTGGCGACGCCTAGGAATTTGCGAGGTTGTCACGGGGCTGGCGAGAAAACCATGGTTTTCTCGCCAGCCTTTCTAGGAAACGTTGCCCTTGTCACGCTAGATTCTAAGAATCGGCGGGTATGCGCGCCTCGGAGTGAGCCCAACAGTGCAAGGGCCGCATTTTCTAGAGCCTGTCGTGACAAGGGCCCAAATTCCTAGTCGCGCGCCGGAGCGGTATCATGGGGGACCTCAAGTACAACCCGCAGCAAAGGACCCACATGCTCAAGGTAGACCGCGCGATCCTGCACGTCTTTGACTTCGACTCCGGCTCCACCTACCTCTCGGAGCGCCCGCTCGACCTCACGGTCCGCGCCACGCGCTCCTTTGTCCAGCGCCATCTGCGCAAGATCTCGTCCAACGCGGAGAGCCGCCACGGCGCGTTCGCGGCGGACTCCGGCTTTGCCGCCGAGCTCCAGCGCTACCTTGCCGGCGAGCGCGAGTTCGTGGAGTTCTCCACGGAGATCGCCCAGTGGTTCTGGGAGGAGCTCCGCCGCGCGGAGGACCTCGAGCAGTGCGACCTCCTGGTCGCGGACTTCACCGACACGGACACCCCGGACGAGAAGGACGTGGAGTTCGACGGCCCCGCCGGGCGCAGGTTCTTCTCGATCCTGCTGCTGCCGCGCCGCCAGGCGTTCGTCCACGAGGTCGCCGGGGACGCCAACGACATCGCGCGCGTGGACGCCACGCTGCCCAACCCGTCGCAGAAGGTGGCGTCCTACGTGCTCGTGGACGCGGAGTCCGGCGCGATCGACTTCCACGACAAGGAGCGCTCCGTGGGCGGCGAGCGCGTGAGCATCATCCCCGACCGCTTCCTGCAGTGCACGAGCGAGGCGTCCAGCCACGAGGTCATCGACGAGGTCAACGTCATCGTGCGCGACGTGGCGGAGGAGTTTGGCCTGGAACCTGCCGTCGAGGTCGGGCGCGTCAAGGCCGCCGTGGCGAGAAGCGCCGACGTGGAGGAGTCCTTCTCGCCCGCCGAGGTGGGCCGCGCGGTCTTTTCCGAGCGTCCCGAGGTCGTCGAGCGCTTTGAGGAGCGCGTCCGCGAGGCCAGGCTCCCCGAGGAGGCCCCCGTGCGCCGCGGCGTGGCCAACCGCCTCACGCGCAGCCACAAGATCCGCACGGACACCGGGGTGGAGATCACCTTCCCCTCGGAGCTGGCGGAGCGCCCGGGCTACCTCGACTTCTCGACGGACGCCGAGGGGCGCATCACCATCACGGTGGGAAACGTCGCCAAGATCGAGAACCGCTGAGCCGCTCGGGACATCCAGCCTCGTGTGCGTCTCGTGTCCGGGGCGAATTGTGGCTAGAATAGTGCGGAGAGTTTCGCAGACACACCGAACACGCACCAAGGAGACTCCATGCCCCGTACCCCCATCACCGCCTCCGAGGCCGGGATCACACCGCGCTGCGTCACGCGCCGCGACGCCCTGCGCGTGCTGATCGGCGCCGGCATCTGCGCGACCGTGCTCCCCGGCGTCGCGCGCGCCCAGACGACCCAGGAGAAGCTCGACGCGGCCCAGATGGACTACGAGCAGGCCGAGGCCGAGCTCGACCGCATCACCGCCGAGTACGAGGAGATCGCCGCCCGGCTCTCCGACACCATGGCCCAGATCGTTGACGTCTCCGACCAGATCACGGACAAGCAGGCCCAGATCGAGGAGACCCAGGCCCAGATCGCCGAGAAGCAGGAGATCCTGGGACGCCGCATGAGCTCCAGCTACAAGGCCGGCCCCAGCTCCACGATCGACCTCCTGCTCTCGTCCGCCACCTTCGACGAGCTCGCGAGCAACATCTACTACCTCGACAAGATCACCGAGTCGGACAGCGAGATGATCGCCGAGGTCCGTGCGCTCCGGACGCAGCTCGAGGAGGAGCAGGCCGCGCTCGAGGCGCAGAAGGCCGACCTCGAGGTGCTCCAGGCCGACCAGCAGACGCAGCTCGAGGACGCCCGCGCCAAGCAGGCGGAGTCCCAGGAGCTCGTGTCGAGCCTCAGCGCGGAGGTCCAGGAGCTGATCGCGCAGCGCGACGAGGAGCTCCTCGAGGCCCAGCGCCTCGCGGAGGAGAAGCGCAAGCAGGAGGAAGAGGAGCGTCGGCGCAAGGAGCAGGAGCAGGCCCAGCAGAGCAACCCCGGCGGCTCCGGCAGCGTGACCAGGCCGCCGGTGGCCACCGGCAGCGGCTCGCTCTCCGCCGTGATCAACGCATGCTACTCCACGCCCTCGCCCGGCACCAACCTGTGCGCCGCCTGGGTCACCAACGTCTTTGCCAACGCCGGCGTGGGCTCGTTCTATGGCAACGCGGACGACATGTACTACGCCTGGTGCGGCACCTCGACGGCCAACATCCAGCCGGGCATGATCGTCGCCGTGAACAGCTCCCCGTCGAGCTATGCCGGCCGCATCTACGGCCACATCGGCATCTACCTCGGCAACGGCACGGTCATGGACAACATCGGCTACATCCGCACCACGACGCTCTCGTACTGGGTGAGCTACTACAGCGCGCTGGCGACGCCGCTGTGCGGCTGGCTCGGAGGCGTCGCGCTGTCGTAGTACGGGCCGCCCGGCTGGTCTAGGTTTTCCGGTCCTTGTCCGGGCGCGGTCTAGGAAACCCCGCCCTTGTCCGCGTGCCATCTAGAAAACCCCGCCCTTGTCCTGGCGCGGTCATCCGGAGCGGGACAAGGCCGGCGATTCCTGGAGTTCTTCCGGACAAAGGCGACGTTTCCTAGCCGGCATACGGACAAGTCCCCGGATTTCCGGAGCGGCCGGCGACAAGGGTGGACTTTTCTGGACCGCGCACGGACAAGGACGCGGTTTTCTAGATCGTTTGGCAGACCGCACCCCGTATGTGGTCCAACCGACAACACGTCTCGCGCGCGACGGCGTTTCCGTCCCGCGGTCTTTTCAGGGGCCGGCAGCTCTGTGGCTCACTGTCTTGTCAGCTGTAAAGTTTGCTGTCATACTGTCGTAGTTTGCCGACGAGGGGAGCGGACATGCTGACGGACGAGCTGCGCGCCGAGGTGGCGCGCCTCAAGGAGAAGCGTGACGCGGTGGTCCTGGCGCACTACTACGTCCCGCCTGAGGTCCAGGAGCTGGCCGACCACGTGGGCGACTCCTTTGCCCTCGCCAAGCTCGCGGCCACGCTGCCGTGCTGCACGCTGGTCTTCGCCGGCGTGAGCTTCATGGCGGAGAGCGCCAAGCTCCTCTCGCCGGACAAGACCGTCCTCATGCCCGACCCGACCGCCGACTGCCCGATGGCGCACATGGTGCGTCGTGAGACGGTGGACGCCGCGCGCCGGCGCTACGGCGACGACGTGGCGGTGGCCTGCTACGTCAACTCCACGGCGGAGGTGAAGTCGTGGTCCGACGTCTGCGTGACGTCGTCAAACGCGGTGCGCATCGTGCGCGCCCTGCCGCAGGAGAACGTCCTCTTTGTGCCCGACCGCCATCTCGGCAGCTACGTGGCGAGCCAGGTGGCCGAGAAGAACGTCATATTGAACGACGGCTACTGCCCCATCCACCGGGACATCTCCGCTGACGAGATTCGCACGCTCAAGGCGGAGTTCCCGGACGCGCCGGTGCTTGCGCACCCCGAGTGCGGTCCCGAGGCGATGGCACTCGCGGACTTTGCCGGGTCCACCTCGCAGATCATCGAGGCGGCCGTGGCGGGCACGGAGCGCGACTACATCGTTCTCACCGTGGACGGCGTCCGCGGCGAGCTGGAGCGCCTGACGGCCGGGACCGGAAAGCGCTTCCACTTCCCGGCCACGCGCCCGGCCTGCCCGGACATGGACCGCATCACGGTCGAGCGCCTCGTCGCGTGCCTGCGCGACGGCTCCGGCGAGGTGGCCCTGCCGCCCGCCGAGGTGGCCGAGGGCGCCCGCGCGGCGCTCACGCGCATGCTCGAGCTGGGGAGGTAGCGTGTCCGGCGGGAATCGCGACCAGGTCGCAGGCGGTGCCGCGCGCGTGGTCGACTGCGACGTGGTCATCGTCGGCTGCGGCGTGGCGGGGCTCTACTGCGCGCTCAGCCTTCCGGCGGCGCTCTCGGTGGTCCTGCTCTCCAAGGAGGAGGTGGACCACTGCGACTCCATGCTCGCCCAGGGCGGCATCTGCGTCCTGCACGACCCGGGCGACTACGAGAGCTTCTTCGAGGACACGCTGCGTGCGGGGCACTACGAGAACCGCCTGGAGAGCGTGGACCTCATGATCCGCGCGAGCCGCCCCATCATCGACGACCTCATCAAGCGCGGCGTGCGCTTCGCTCGCAGGCCGGACGGCGAGCTGGACTACACACGCGAGGGCGCGCACTCCCGCCCGCGCATCGTCTACCACGAGGACGTGACGGGGGAGGAGATCACCACGCGCCTGTTGGCCTGCGTGCGCGATCTGCCCCATGCGCGCATCCTCGAGCACACGTGCATGACGGACATCCTGGAGGGCTTCGAGGGGAGCGGCCGTCGCGTGTGCCGCGGCGTCGTGGCCGCGGGGCCGGACGGCGAGAGCCTCGAGATTCGCGCGGACGCAACGGTCTTCGCCACCGGCGGCGTGGGCGGGCTCTACTCAAGGTCCACGAACTTCTCGTGCCTCACCGGAGACGGGTGTCGCATCGCGGCCGAGCACGGGGTTCTTCTCGAGCACATGGACTACGTGCAGATCCATCCCACCTCGCTCTGGAGCGAGCGGCCCGGTCGCGCGTTTCTCATCTCCGAGTCCGCGCGCGGGGAGGGCGCGATCCTGCTGAACGACGCCGGTGAGCGCTTCACGGACGAGCTTCAGCCGCGCGACGTGGTCTCCGCCGCCATCTTTTCCGAGATGCGCAGGACGGGGGCCGAGCACGTGTGGCTCTCCTTCGAGCGGGTGCCCCGCGAGGTCATCGAGGGCCACTTCACGCACATCCTGGAGCGCTGCCTCGAGGAGGGCTACGATATTCGCGAGCGCCCGATTCCCGTGGTGCCCGCCCAGCACTACTTCATGGGCGGCATCCATGTGGACTCGGACTCGCAGACCACCCTGCCGCACCTCTTTGCCTGCGGCGAGACCTGCTGCAACGGCGTCCACGGCAAGAACCGCCTGGCCTCGAACAGCCTGCTCGAGTCGCTCGTCTTTGCCCAGCGGGCGGCCGACAAGATCATGCGCGACCGCTTTGCCGAGGACACCGCGGCGCAGCTGGCCGCTGCTGCCGGTGCGCGCTCACGCTTTGTGGCGGGCTCGCGCGACGTGACCGACGTGGCGCTGCTCACCGGCGCCGTGTGACAGGGGGACGGGGGTTCTGTCACCGCTGTGTCCCCCCGTCACACGAAAGGAGAAAACCATGACCGACCCCATGATCCAGATGCAGATGGACGACCACATCCGCGCGGCGCTGCGCGAGGACATGCCCTTCGGCGACGTCTCCACCGCCGCCGTGATGCCCGAGCCGCGTCCCGGTCGCGTGCGGCTCATCGCCAAGGCGGACGGCGTGATCGCGGGCCTCGCGGTCTTCTCGCGCGTCTTCGAGCTGCTCGACCCCGCCACGCGCGTCACCGCCGACGTGGCGGACGGCGAGCGCGTGAGCGCGGGCCAGCACGTGGCCACCGTGGAGGGCGACGTGCGCGTGCTGCTGGAGGGCGAGCGCACCGCCCTCAACTACCTGCAGCGCATGAGCGGCATCGCAACCTACACGGCCAACATCGCCGCCGCGCTCGAGGGCACGGCAACCACGCTCGTCTGCACGCGCAAGACCACGCCCGGCATGCGCCTCTTCGAGCGCGAGGCCGTGCGCCTGGGCGGCGGCAGCCTGCACCGCTACGGCCTCTCTGACGGCGTGCTGCTCAAGGACAACCACATCGACGCCGCGGGGGGCGTGGCCGAGGCCGTGGCCATGGCGCGCGCGACGGCTCCCTTCGTGGACAAGGTCGAGGTGGAGTGCGAGAGCCTCGAGATGGTGCGCGAGGCCGTGGAGGCAGGGGCGGACATCATCATGCTGGACAACATGTCCCACGACGACATGGCCGCCGCCATCGCCCTCATCGACGGCCGCGCCCAGACCGAGGCCTCGGGCAACGTGGAGGCCGCCAACGTGGGGCGCTACGTGGACCTGGGCGTGGACTTCGTCTCCTGCGGCGCGCTCACGCACTCCGCGCCGATCCTCGACCTCTCGCTCAAGCACCTGGAGGTCCTGGGGTGAGCGCCGGCTCCGGGGACGCCCGTCGCGAGAAGATCATGGGGGCGCTGCGCGCCGCCGACGGGCCGCTCTCGGGCGGCGAGCTCGCCGAGGCATGTGGCGTGAGTCGCCAGGTTGTGGTCACCGACGTCGCGCTCCTGCGAACACGGGGCGAGAAGATCGTCTCCACCAATCGTGGCTACGTCCTTCCCGTCGATGGTGCGCCGACGCGGCCCATGCGCCTGTTCAAGTGCCGCCACACCGCGGAGCAGACCGCCGATGAGCTGACCTGCGTGGTCGATCTGGGCGGGTGCGTGGAGGACGTCTTTGTGAACCACCGCGTCTACGGGAAGGTGTCCTCAGATCTGGGAATCTCCAGCCGACGCGACGTCGAGCGCTTTATTGCCGAGCTCGCCTCCGGTGTGTCCGCCCCGCTCATGGAGGTCACGAGCGGCTATCACTTCCATCACGTGAGCGCCGCGAGCGAGGAGGTTCTCGACGAGATCGAGGGCGCCCTCTCCGAGCGCGGCTATCTCGTCGAGCCCACGGACTACGAGGCCGCTACCTTCGCGTGACGCGGCATCCGGCTCTGACTCCTCCACCCTCGTTTGGGTATACTCCTCTGGATCACGAGGGCCGTGAGAGGGGGACTGCATGGAAGACCTTGAGCCGTCGGTTCCGCGTACGCCCACGCAGGCCGTCCTGCGCATGGTCTCCCTGCTCATGGGTGGCATCGGTCTGCTCGTTCTTGTCGGTGGGCTGCTCGTGCTCGTGCCGGGCGTGCTCGGCGGCGCGGACCTCTGGGCGTCCGTCACCTTTGGCGTCATGATCCTCGTGGTGGCGGGCCTGCTCGTCCTCACGGCCGCCCTCGGCCTCGTCGCGTCCAACAACTCGGCGCGGGTGGGGCCGTACCGGTTCCTGTGCTACCTCGTGGGTCTCGCGGTGCTGGTGGCCATCGTGTGGGGCTGGGGCATGGGCACGTTCATCCTGTTCAACCCCATCGTCCTCACCACGACGATCGTCTACGTGCTGATCTGCTCGCGCCTGGCCGACAAGGTCAAGGAGGAGCACGACAAGGGCGTCTCCGGCGAGACGTTTCTGCGTTCGCGCCACCAGCGCGTGCTGCATCTGCTCTCCGAGCTCGTCATCCTGAAGGGCGTGCTCACGCTCGTCGTGGTCTGCGTGTTTGGCGCGGCGCTCGTCGTCTACGGGGAGGGCGAGCGCGCGGTCATCTCCGGCATCCCGATCACGGTGACGGACACGCTCTACGCGCTGCTCGTGTTTGGCGGCCTTGCCGCAGGAGTGAGCGTGGGGGTGGGCGCTCTCGGCATCTGGGGGTCCAACCGTCCCCAGAAGATCAAGCCGTTTCTGGTGGTGGCCGCGCTGGCGCTGGTGCTCGATCTTGTCCAGGCCGTCGGGCACGTGATCGAGCGCGGGGTCTTTGGCCTCACGTTTGACCTCGTGCTGGACATCGTCTTCATGCTCGCCTGCGTCTATCTGGCCTTTCGTATTGACCGTCAGCCCACGCCCGAGGAGCTCGCCGCCGCTGCCGGCGTGGCCCTCGTGTCCGGGCCCGATCTCACGGAAGAATCATGACCAACGGAACCATGCTCCAGGGCTTCTCCTGGTATCTGCCCGCCGACGGCTCGCACTGGCGCCGCATCGCCGAGCAGGCCCCCGACTTTGCCTACCAGGGCATCACCGCCGTATGGCTGCCGCCCGCCTACAAGGCCGAGAAGGGCGGCGAGGACGTGGGCTACGGCGTCTATGACACGTATGACCTCGGCGAGTTCGATCAGAAGGGCTCCGTGCGCACCAAGTACGGCACGCGCGCGGAGTACGAGGCCGCGGTGCGCGCGCTGCAGGAGAACGGCATCCAGGCCCTGGCGGACATCGTGCTCAACCAGCGCCTGGGCGCTGACGGATGCGAGGACGTGCCGGCTCGCGAGGTGCAGGCCAACAACCGCGAGGCCGTGCTGAGCGACGTCCAGACCATCTCCGCGTGGACGCGCTTCGATTTTCCCGGGCGCGCGGGTACGTACTCGGACTTCACCTGGGACTGGACGTGCTTCCACGGCGTGGACTGGGACGACAAGGCCAAGCGCAAGGCTATCTTCCTCTTTGACGGCAAGCACTGGGACAGCGCCGTGGACCGCACCGAGAACGCCAACTACGACTACCTCATGGGCGCCGATGTTGACGTGAACGACCCGCGCGTCTTCGACGAGCTCGTGCGCTGGGGCTGCTGGTACGTGGACGCCTGCGGGCTGGACGGCTTTAGGCTGGACGCGCTCAAGCACATCGACCGCGGCTTCTACCTGCGCTGGCTCGACGCCGTGCGCAAGCACGCCGGCAAGGAGCTCTTCTGTGTGGGCGAGTACTGGGGCCGCACGGCCGACGAGCTCCAGGCCTATCTCGGCGAGGAGCGCGCGCTCTCGCTCTTCGACGTGCCGCTGCACTACAACCTCTACGCGGCGTCGTGCTCCAACGGCAACGTGGACCTCTCCAAGATCTTCTCGGGCACGCTCGTGGAGCGCGACCCGGTGCACGCCGTCACCTTTGCCGAGAACCACGACACGCAGCCCGGTCAAGCGCTGCAGTCCTTCGTCCAGACGTGGTTCAAGCCCGCCGCCTACGCGCTGATCCTCCTGCGCGAGGCCGGCTACCCCTGCGTCTTCTACGGCGACCTCTACGGCATGCCCAACGACGGCAACATTCCCGCCGTGGCGGAGCTGCCGCTGCTGATGGAGATCCGCCGTCGCTTTGCCTACGGCGCGCAGCACGACTTCCTGGACGCGCCGGACGTGATCGGCTGGACGCGCGAGGGCAGCGCCGAGCATGAGGGCAGCGGCGTGGCCGTGGTCCTCACCGACCGCGACGGCGGCGAGAAGCGCATGTTCGTGGGCACAGCCCACGCCGGCGAGACCTGGAGCTGCGTGATCGGCGAGCAGGACGACGTCACGGTGGACGCTGAGGGCTGGGCCACGTTCCGCACGCTCGGCGGGCGCCTCTCCGTCTACCTGCCGGAGAGGACGGCGGACGCGCTCGAGAACGACCGCCAGCTCCACCGCATCGCCCGCGAGATCGCCTCCGATACCGAGGAGATGCGCGCGTAGGCAGCGATAAGGCCAGGGGCGACGAAGGCCCGCCGCGAGTTCTTGCCGCGTTCTCTGCGGCAAGCTGTCTGAGCGCCGGACCTTCGCCGCCCCTGGCCGTGGGGTGCGTATGATTTACAGCTCGAGCTCCATGAGGCGGGCGATCGAGACGATGTAGATCTTGAGCGCGCGGCGCATGGCCTCCTCGGAGACGCCCTCGTCGGGGCCGTGCTCGCCGCCGACCCATGCGGGCCGCCTGTCGGCGGGGTCCTGCGGGCCAAACGCGCAGGCGCGCTGGAAGTGGCGCGCGTAGGTGCCGCCGCCGATCGTGAACGCCTTGCCCTCGCGGCCGGTGTAGTCGGCGTAGGTGTCAAGAAGGGCGTGGATCTCCGGGCTCTCGGGGCTGATGTAGAAGGGCTTCTCGCCACGTCCGGCCTCGTAGGTGCAGCCGCGGGCCGCGGCCAGCTCGGTGAGGCGGGCAGTGATCTCCTCGGCCGTGGTGGAGGTGGGGAAGCGCGAGTCGACGGTCTGCGTGAAGCGGCCGTCCACGGTGCGCACAACGCCCGCCACGAGCGTGAGGTCGCCGAACTTGTCGTCGGTGGCGGCGACGCCGGCGGCGCGGCCGTAGGCGTCCTCGGTGAGGGTCACGAGCAGCTCGAGGAAGCTGCGCTCGCCCGCGCCGGCGAGGTCGTTGGCGAGCAGGTAGCGCGCGAGGACGCCGATCGCGTTGACGCTGCCGGCGGGCATCGAGGCGTGTCCGCCGATGCCGGCGGCCGTCACGCGCGCGAGGCCGTCGCCGGCGGGCTCGACCGCGATGCGCTCCGCCGCGGGCAGCGCGGAGGCGTCGGCGCGCACGAGCGCGGTGGCCTTGCCGGGGATGGCGTTTGAGACCGTGCCGCCGGAAAGCTCCACGATCTTCTCGCCCGCCACGGCGCCCGAGGCGAACTCGCCGCCGTAGATGCCCTTCTCGCCGCAGATGAGCGGGAACTCGGCATCAGGCGAGAAGCAGAAGAGCGGCTCGGGATAGCGCTCGAGGTAGTACGGCACGTCGCCCATGCCGGTCTCCTCGTTGTTGCCGATGATGCAGCGCAGGGTGTAGGGCAGCCCGTGGCCGGCGGCGGCGCGGCGGGCGAAGAAGTGGGCCGCGTAGAGCGAGAGCACGAAGGGGCCCTTATCGTCGGCCACGCCGCGGCCGATCAGCATGCCGTCCTTGCGTGTGACGGCGAGCGGCGGGAAGTTCCAGCCCTCGCCGGTGGGCACGATGTCGGTGTGGGCGATCGTGGCGACGTAGCGCTCGGGGCCGGAGGCGCCGGGGACGTCGGCAAAACCAAGATAGCCGTCGAGGTCCGTGACCTCGAGGCCCAGGCGCTCCGCCATGCGCTCCGCCTCGACGAGCGCGTCGTTTGCGGCCGGGCCCCAGGGCTTGCCGGGCTCGGCGTGCTCGAGGTCCTCCACGGAGTCGTGGCGCACGAGGCGGTCCATGTCTGCGACGACGTCCTCCCAGACCTCGTCCACGAAAGCGTCTACCTCGCGCTTGAGCTGTTCGTCAACCATGTGCCCTCCTCGGCGTCGCGGTTCTTCTCGCCGACCATCTTAGCGCGTGAGCGCGCCTCGTATCCCGCCGTCTTCCGCCGCCTCCGAGGTTTGGGTTCACGAAATGAGACGGCGAGCACCAGGCGGGAGAGAAACCGCAGGTAACTGGTTCAACATTTGTTATCAACCGCGAATTGGGCCGGCGCATGAACCCAAACCGGAAAACGGTTTGGGTTCACGGTAGCAGCCGGACAGAGACGCGGCATGACAAAACCCCAGATAACCGGTTCAGTAAATGATATATGGACCACGTTTGGCGGGAACGGTGAACCCAAACCTCTGAAGAGGGGGGTCACACCACGAAGAGGAGCGCGGAGAGCGTGATGCAGACGCTGCCCGCAAGCGTGAACAGGTGGAAGACAAAGTGTAGGTAGGGCACCTTCTTGATGGCGTAGAAGACCGCGCCCACGGTGTAGCTGAGCCCGCCGGCAAAAAGCAGCCAGAACGCGGGCGGGGGCAGAAGCTCCCAGAGGTCGCCGATGTGAAAGACCACGAGCCAGCCCATGAGGACGTAGATCAGCGCGGTGAGCCAGGCGGGCTGGCGCTCGCGCAGCAGGCACTCGGCGACGATGCCCACGACGGCCACCACCCAGACCGCCGCGCACAGCACAAGGCCGCCGCGGTCGGCGAGCGTCACCAGCGAGAAGGGCGCATAGCTCCCGGCGATGAGCAGGTAGATGCCGCAATGGTCGAGCACGCGGAAGACGGCCTTGGCCTTCTCGGGCGCGAGGGCGTGGTAGAGCGTGGAGAAGAGGTACTCGATGATGAGCGAGACGCCCATGATGATGGCCGCCGCCAGGCGGACGCCGCCGCCGTGCGAGACCGCCATCACGATCAGCAGCACGAGCGCCGCAATGCCGAGCAGGACGCCCACCCCGTGCGAGACGGAGTTGGCAATCTCCTCGCCGAGCGAGTAGAGCCGCTTGCGCAGGCCGCGCGTCTCATCGGTAGAGCTACTGGCCTCAACCATGGTCCCTCCCTGGGGATGAGGGCCTCTTCGGGGGTATAATGGCCCAGATTGTCCGTTTGGGGAAAGCATACTCCTCAGGCCCGCCCGGGAGGTCTCCTTGAAGAAATCGACGTTCATCGGAAATCTTGTTGCATGGATCGTGGTCGCCGCGGCGTGCGGCGCGTTCCTCGTCTGGTGGCAGGTCGGCGGCGGGACCGCCAACATCTCCGACCCCCTCGTGCAGCTCGGCGTGGTGCTCGCGGCACCGCTGCTGCTCTACGCGATCGGGGCTCTGGCGGGTCTCGCCCTGCTGTGGTTCAAGAGGATCCTCGTAGGTCGCATCACCAAGATCGTGTGCCGGATCATCGGCATCCTTGCGCTGGCCTTCGTGCTGTTTGCGGGCGTGCCGGTGTTCGTTCCCGATGCGGGCAGCTCGCTGCTTGGACCCGTGGTCGTGGTCGTCTACGTCTCCATGGTGGCTCCGCTGCTGATCTTGGTGCTCGGCGTCGTCTACGCGATTGGATGCGCCGGCGTGAGCCCGGGCAAGCGCG
Organism: uncultured Atopobiaceae bacterium; assembly: GCA_963931035.1. GTDB lineage: Bacteria > Actinomycetota > Coriobacteriia > Coriobacteriales > Atopobiaceae > Thermophilibacter. The sequence goes on from OZ006979.1 coordinate 132,661, forward strand.
GGGCGTCCGCCGCCCCGTTGCCCGACGATCGCACCGAGTAACGAATTCGAACAGCGGGGAGACACATGGAACTCGTCATCGCATACCTGCTCGTCAACATCGCCGTCGGCGTGCTCGCCTGCTTCTTCGGCAAGCGCCTCTTCTACCTGGTGCTCGGCCTGCTGGTGTTTCTCGGCGTGTTCAACGTCGCGCTTTCGTCCACGGAGGGCTCGGCGCTCTCCTTTGTGATCGCCGCGGTGCTCGGCGTGGTCGCCGCGCTGCTCTCCAAGTACGTGTACAAGGCGGGCGTCTTCCTCGTGGGCTTTGTCGCCGGCGCGGCGCTCGGCTTTGTGGTCACGATGCTGCTGCCCGAGGAGGCGGCCGACTTCCTGTGGGTGATCGTCGCGGTGGCCGGCCTGCTGCTGGGCCTTGCGGCGGCGCGCTGGTCCGATCTTGCCGTTCGCCTGGGCACCGCCTGGTCGGGCGCGGCGTTCATGGTCCCCAACGTGCTGGCGGCGGCGCTCGCCTTTCCGGCGCTCTCCGGGCTCGTGGTTGCGGGTAACGCGACGGCCACCTTCGACGCGCTCTCGGCCTACATCGCGAACGACTTCTCCGCTGCCAACGGCACTGCGATCCTCGTGGGCACGATCGTGCTCGCCATCGTGGGCTTTGTGGTGCAGGGCCGCCAGAAGGCGTAGGGTCACCGCCGCCTTCCTGCACGCCGCGGTCCTATGTCACGCGCGTGTAACGCTTCTTGCACGCGCTCGGGACCGCTGCTAACGTATCCAGCATGAAGAGCGCTGTCGCACATATCACGATGATGATGGTCATGGAGATGCCCAAGCCCGGGCACTCTGCCGTGTCGTGCGCACGTCGCACGGACGGGGAGACCGGGCGCCTTCGTTAGGTCGTCTCCGGCGGGAGGCGACCCTCCCAGTTCACGTCATCGAGCGGAGCCTCGCGCATGATCCAGATCGAGAACCTCACCAAGACCTACGGCAGCGCGCCGGACGCGCCGCACGCCCTGGACGACGTCTCCATCGACGTCGCCGACGGCGACATCATCGGCATCATCGGCATGAGCGGCGCCGGCAAGTCCACGCTCGTGCGCTGCATCAACCTCCTCGAGCGCCCGGACTCCGGCCGGATCCTCGTGGACGGCCAGGACGTCACGGGCCTCACGGGCGCCGCACTGCGCGCGTACCGCCGTCGCGTGGCGATGATCTTCCAGAACTTTGGCCTTCTCGCCCAGAAGACGGTGCTCGCCAACGTGTGCTTCCCGTACAAGGCGGCGACCGGTCGCGTCACGGCGGAGAACCGCGAGCGCGCACTGGAGCTGCTGGACATGGTGGGCCTGCGCGACCGCGCCGACTCCTACCCCAGCCAGCTCTCCGGCGGCCAGCAGCAGCGCGTGGCCATCGCCCGCGCGCTCGCCTGCGACCCCGAGTACATCCTCTGCGACGAGGCCACCAGCGCCCTCGACCCGGCGAGCACCAACACCGTCCTCAAGCTCCTGCGCCAGATCAACCGCGAGACCGGCGTCACGATCATCGTGATCACGCACTCCATGGGCGTTGTCGAGAAGATCTGCCGCAACGTGGTGGTGCTCGAGCACGGGCACGTCGTGGAGCGGGGGAGCGTGGCGGACGTCTTCGCCGACCCCCAGTCCCAGGCCGCCAAGGTTCTTCTGGAGAGGGTTGATTGGGATGCCTGATGTCGTGAACGCCTTTATCGCCGAGTATGGCGAGCTGCTCGCCGAGGGCACCCTCTCCACCATCGTGATGGTGCTCGTGCCCACGGCCATCTCCTACGTCCTGGGCCTCGCGCTCGGCGTGGTGCTCTACCTCACGGCGCCCGGGTCGCTGCGGCCGATGCCGGTGCTCAGCGCCGTCCTGGGCTGGGTGGTCAACATCCTGCGCTCGTTCCCGTTCATCGTGCTCATGGTGTTCATCATCCCGTTCACCCGCCTGGTCATGGGCACGGCGTCGGGACTCGCGGGCATCATCCCGCCGCTCGTGCTGGCAACCACGCCCTTCATCGCGCGCATGGTCGAGCAGTCGCTCGCCGAGGTCCCGCGCGAGAGCGTGGAGGCCGTCGAGGCCTGCGGCGCCAGCGTGCCCCGCATCGTGTTCTCGGCGCTGCTGCCCGAGGCCCTGCCCTCGATCGTGCGCGGCGTGGCCGTCGTGCTCATCGCCGTGCTCGGCTACACCGCCATGGCGGGCGCCATCGGCGCGGGCGGCCTGGGCGACATCGCCGTGCGCTACGGCTACTATCGCCGCGTTGACGAGGTCATGGTCGTGGCCGTGATCGTGCTCGTCGTGATCGTCCAGGTGATCCAGAGCGTCTGCGACCTCTCGGCGCGTCGCGTGGACCACCGTACCCAGAGCTAGCGGGCGAGAGGAACCTCGCGCCCCTCCGTCTTCCGACTCCCAAAGGAGAAGAACCATGTCCCAGAACATCACCCGTCGCACCCTGCTCTCCGCCACCGCCCTGCTCGCCACCGGCGCGCTCTCCGCGTGCGGCGGCAACGGCGACCCCGCAAGTGACTCCGTCGCGGTCGATTCCCCGGTCACCCTCACCGTGGCCGCAAGCCCCAGCCCCCACGCCGAGATCCTGAATGACTTTGCCGCGCCGCTGCTCGCCGAGCAGGGCATCACGCTCGAGGTCAAGGAGTACACCGACTACATCCTGCCCAACCAGGACACCACCTCCGGCGAGGTCGACTGCAACTACTTCCAGCACCTCAACTACCTCAACAACTACAACGAGGAGAACGGCACCGACCTCGTGAGCGTGGGCAAGATCCACTTCGAGCCGATGGGCGTCTTCGCCGGCAAGTCCGACGACCTGGCCGCCATCGCCGACGGCGCCACGATCACCATCCCCAACGACGCCACCAACGAGGGTCGCGCGCTGCTGCTGCTCCAGGAGCAGGGCATCATCACGCTCTCCGAGGACGCCGGCATCACCGCCACGCCCAACGACATCGTGGACAACCCTCACAACGTCGAGTTCATCGAACAGGAGGCGGCGATGCTGCCGTCCACCCTTGCCGACGCCGACTTCTCCGTGATCAACGGCAACTACGCCATCGACGCGGGCCTCACCCTCGCCGACGCCGTCGCCCAGGAGAGCGCCGACTCCGACGTCATCCGCAACGAGTATGCCAACGTCATCGCGACCACGCCTGACCTCGAGGATGACGAGCGCGTCAAGACCCTCGTCTCGGCGCTCACGACGGACGACTTCAAGGCCTATCTCGAGGAGACCTTCGGCGACTCCGTCCAGGCTGCGTTCTAGGACGGGGAGCCCGCAGCCGCCGGCGCGGCCCAGCGGAGAGCGGGGTGGGACGGAACCATGCGGCTCCGTCCCACCCCGTCTCTTTGCGCATCGTCAGCGACGCCTCCTCCTCAGGCTGAGAAGGACCGAGGCGACGCCGAGGGTCGCGACCCCGGCGACCGGGGCAGACGCCTCCCCGGCCTTGGCGAGCGGCTCGTCGCCCTCGGGGGCCTGCTCGACGCGGTCGAGGTCGTGGTCCTCGAGCCCCTCTCCGCCGCCGTTGCGGTAGAGGTCGACTCTCGCCTGGTTGGCGAGCACCGTGCCGTCTTGGTAGGCGTCGGTGAGGCGCATGTGGACGATGAGCGGCGCACGCTCGACGCCCTCGTCGAGCTGGTCGCCCTCGTGCGTGGCCGCCACGTCGTCGACGTCGTCGTGGACGTCCTTGAGGTCGTCACGGTCCCAGCCGTCGGTACGTGTGGCGAAGCCGGCCTCCACGCGCCCGTACTCGAGTCGAATCGCCACGACCTTCTCGCCCTCCGCGAGGTCGAGGTCGGCGACCGAGAGCTCGCGGGCCTCGGTGGCGCTCAGGTCCTGGGCCCAGAGCCTCCAGCCCCCGTAGGAGAGCGCGCGGCCGTCGTCTCCCAGCAGCTCGGCATTCTCCTCCGAGACGAGCCACGGGTTCTCGTGCCCGTCGGAGAGGGTGGCGTTGGCGCCGCTTCTGTCGGCGTGGTCCTCGGGAGTGAGGTCGGTTTGGTACCACACGTTGAGAAGGCCGTCGTAGTCCTCGCCCCCGACGGGCGTCGTGATGCCCGTCAGCTCGGCGAGCCCATCCGTCACCGCCGTGAGCTCGTCCGTCACGGTGAACTCGTCCACCCACGTCGAGCTCGTGCTCCTGAAGTCGACGGAGTAGTCGTAGGCGCCGCCCTCGGCGTCGGCGACCTCCTGGCGCTTGTCGAGCTCGCCCGTGACCGTGATGGGCTCGTCGTACATGACCACGGCCTGTACCTCGCCCGTCGGCGACACCGTGAACTCGACCGCCGTCGCCTCGTCGTAGGTGCGCGGCGTGAGCTCCTCCACGAGCGTGTAGACGCCCACGGGCAGCGCCTCGATGAGGTGCGGCTCCTCCCCGGACACCCACTGCTCGACGACGTTGCCCTCCGCGTCGAGCACGCTGAGATGCGCGCCGGGTATCTCCTCCTCGGTGGTGATGTCGCGCTTGGAGAGCTCGATCTTGGTGAAGTCGTCCTCCACGGAGAGCTCCAGGTGGCTCGAGCCCTCGACGAGGCCCGCCTCGTCGACCGTGAAGGTGCGCGTGGTGCCGTCCACGAGGTAGCCGCCGGGGGCGCTCGTCTCGGCGACGTGATAGGTGCCCGCGCCAAGGTGACGGAAGCTGACCGTGCCCGTCTCGTCGGTCGTGAGGGAGATCCGCGCGGCCTCGTCCTTCTCGCCGTCCGAACCGTCGAGCCACAGGGCGAAGGTGGCCCCCGGGAGCGTGGCGCCCGTGCCCAGGACCGTCTTGTCGATCGTCACGATCGTGGGCTCGTTGACAGCCTCGACCGCTACGGTGACCACGGGCGTGCGGTCGTCCACGTAGGAGAGGGTGAACTCGTGCGGCGTTGCGTCGAGCGCGTGGCCCGCCGGCGGCTTGGTCTCCACGAAGGCGTACGTCGCGGTTCCCGTCCCGAGGGGGAGGCCCTCCGTGGTGGCGGTGCCGTCCTCGCCCGTCACCACGTGGTCGACCACCTCGCCGGTCACGGCAAGCACGGAGCCGTCCGGTGACACCACGTCATGGGTCGCCACGACGTCGAACTCGGCCCCGGCGAGCGTCTGCGTACACCCCTCGTCGTGCGTGCCGGAGTCACTCTCGCACCCCCCGGTCGCACAGCGCTTCACGATGCTCGCAGAGCCCGTGACCTGCTCGTCGGGGAAGCTGACCACGGTTATGGGGGAAAGGTCGGGATCGCTCTCCACGGTGAGCACGACATCCTCGCTCGAGGTGAGGTAGGGCGCCGCCGCCGCGACCTCGCGGATGCGATAGGTTCCCGGCCTGAGCTCCCCCGGGAAGGTCACGCAGCCGGACTCGTCGGTCGTGAACTCGGTGAGCTGCTCGTGGTTGGGATACCACACATCCTGGGGAAGCGCGTTGCCGTCCTCGTCGAGCAGCTGGAACGTGAAGCCTGCCAGCGGCACGCCCTGGCCGGTCGCGGCGTCGACCTTCACCACCTGGATGCGGGTGCTCACGAAGTCGTTGTCGACGATGTAGTGGAGCGTCACGCCGTCGACCATCTGCTCCGGGGTGACGTGCCAGTCCGGGGCGGGGCCATAGCCCTCGGGCGTGGTCGACGCGACCTCCCGCACCACGTAGCCGGCCCGGTCGTAGGGCAGCGCCCCGCTTGCGCCCTCGGGGCGCTCCCCGGCGCCAAACCACCTGCCGCTCGTGGTGGCGTACCCGCTCTCGTCGGTGACGATCGACCCCACGGCCTCTCCCGTGGTGCCGGAGATGATCTGGAACTCGACGCCCTCCGCCGGGTCCTGGAGCCCCGAGCCGTCGGCACCGGTGTCGCGATACTTCACGAGGTCGAGGTCGAATGCCACCACGAGCTCCGAGAGGTCGTCGGGCTCGTACTCGATGACGCCGGATGCCGGCATCCCCGCGGAGCCCACGTGGTACTCGTGCTTGGTGGCGTCGAGCCGGTAGCCCTCCGGCGCCTTGGTCTCCGTCACGCTCACCACGCCGAAGGGGAGCCTGTCGAAGGTCACGAGGCCGTTCTCGTCGGTCGTTCCCAGGTGGGCCCTGCCGTTGGCGTCGACGACCTTGTACTCCGCCCCCTCCAGGGCGGTGCCGACCTGCGGCGTACCTCCCGCGGCGGCATCCTTCTTCCGCACGAGGAGCCTGAGCGTGCCGGGCGCGTCCGCGAGCGACACCGTGGACGGTCCCGTGCCCGTCGAGAACTCAACGCGCCCCGTCCCGAGGACGAACCCCTGTGGTGCGGAGACCTCCACGGCGTAGTAGCGCGTGTTGGGCTTGAGCAGGTAGCTCGCGTGCCCGTTCTCGTCGGTGGTGATGGTCGCCACCTTCTGGTCGCCGTTCGCCTCGTAGATGTCGTAGGTCGCTCCGGCGTAGGCGTACTCGGCGTTCCCGTTCGTGAACGTGGCGTCCGCAGACACCTTGTCAAAGCGGACCTCGACGGACGGGTTGTACTCAAAGGTCACGATGGTCTGGGACTTGTGCCCCTCGTTCCACATGGAGTTATTGCCGGTCTGGAGCTGGTAGACCTCAAACCCCGGCGGTACGCTCTGCTTGTCGATCGCGACCGCAACCGCGTTCTCGTTCTCGAGGGCGCCCGAGCTCCCATGGGTGTAGCCGAGGATGTTCCAGCAGTACCATGCCCTGAAGTCCTCGGAGGTGTTCTCGAGGGCGGCGCTCCCGTCGCAGGTGATCCGGTCCGAGACAAGGATGTGCGTGTACGCGTAGAAGGCGTCTTCGGTGATCTCTGCCCCGGTCCAGTCCTTGCCGGCGGCAAAGCTCCTGCCCTTGGCGTCGGTTCCCCCGATGTGGTCGCGCCAGAGCTTGGCGTCGAACCCCGGCCCGCCGTAGCCGTAGTACAGGACCCTCTCCACGCTCTCCACGGGCCAGCGCGAGCCGTTCACCTCAAGGGTCTTGACCGGCTCCCTTCGGTAGTTTCCCTCCTTTGGGGTGTCGTTGGCCGGGTCAGAGCAGTAGGCGACCTCCCCGTTGACGCTCATACGAGCCGTCCCCATGTTGAAGCCTCCGTACCCGATGGCGTATCCCACGGAGAGATGGACAAGGTCGCCGTCTTGCGTCTGCGCCGCCAGCGCGGGTCTGGCGCCCATCCCGAGGATGCACTGCAGGACGATCGACGCGGACATGAGCAGCGCGAGCAGACGCCGTCTCAGGCGCCTCCCTCGCGTCAGGAGACGCGGCTCCTCCACGCTCATGCCCGTCACATCCGGCGCCATGCGCCGCGATGTGGCTCCTCGCACATAGTTCATGAAGCCTCCTTGGTCGTGGGGTCAGGTGGCGGAGAGCCTATCACCCGGCCCCTTTCACCAATTCGCAGCTGTCTGTCAGCTATCTCCACGGGCAGGTGGGACGCTCGGCCTCGGAAGATGCTTCGACGTTTTGTCGGCGAGCGGGCGCCCCGCCCGTCTCGGCGCACTCCCGTGCGCCCGCCTTCTCCGAGACGGGTACGATTGGGTCCAAACCGGTTCAGGGAGGTCCCCATGCCGTTTGGAATCATTCGGGACGACATCGCGCACGTGCGCGCAGACGTGCTGGTCAACGCCGCAAACGAGGGGCTCGTGGCGGGTGGGGGCGTGTGCGGGGCGATCTTTGCCGGCGCCGGTCACGAGAGGATGAGCGCCGCGTGTCGCGAGCTCGGCGGCTGCCCCACGGGCGGCGCCGTCACCACGCCGGGGTTCGACCTGCCCTGCCGCTGGGTCGTGCACGCCGTCGGGCCCATCTGGCGCGGCGGCGACCACGGCGAGCGCGACCAGCTCCGCGCCTGCTATCGGAGCGTCTTTGCCGAGGTGGAGCGCCTGGGCGCGGCGTCGGTCGCCTTCCCGCTGATCTCCGCCGGCATCTTTGGCTACCCCGTGCGCGAGGCCCTCGACGTGGCGCGCGCCGAGGCCTCCGCGTTTCTTTGCCGCTGCCCTGACGTGGAGGTGACGCTCGTCGTCTTCTCCTCCGACGTGGTCGCCGCCTGCGTGCCGGACGCCGACGAGCTTCGCGCGTACATCGGCGACGAGTACGTGGCGGCGAGTCCCTTCGCCCACGGGCGCGACCGCATGGCGGACCTGCGCGCCTCCCTGCCCGATGGGGACTTCTCCGTGCTCGCGGCGCCGGCTGCCGCCGCTGCCGCACCCGATGACCTGGCCGACCGCCTCGCCCACCTGGACGCATCCTTCTCCCAGGCCCTTCTCGCCCTCATCGACGAGCGTGGCCTCACGGACGCGCAGGTGTACCGTCGGGCCAACATCAGCAGGCAGCTCTTCTCCAAGATCCGCTCGCATGCCGACTACCGGCCCACCAAGCCCACGGCGGTGGCGCTTGCCATGGCGCTGGGCCTCACGCTGCCAGAGACGCAGGAGCTCCTCGCCCATGCGGGCCTCACGCTGTCCAGGAGCAGCCGCTTCGACGTGATCGTGGAGTTCTACCTCTCCCGCGGCGTCCATGACGTGATGACCGTGAACGAGGCGCTCTTTGCCTACGACCAGCCACTGCTCGGCTCCTCCTCGTAGGCGCGAATGTCGCCCGACGGTTTACCTCTTGCGCCCGCGTGCCGCGTAACCTCCCTCTCAAGGCAGGCCCGCAACGAGGGAGGCAGCAATGCGTACGGAAATCGTCTTCATTCTTGATGCCAGCGGTTCGATGAGCGGACTCGAGGCGGACACGATCGGGGGCTTCAACAGCCTGGTCGAGAAGAACCGCGAGGAGCCGGGGGAGGCCACGGTCTCAACGATCGTCTTCTCCAACGCCTCGCGCGTCCTGCACGACCGGCTGGACATCCGCGAGGTCCCGCGGCTCACGTCCCGGGACTACCGCTGCTACGGCTGCACGGCGCTGCTCGATGCCGTGGGCGGGGCGATCAAGCACGTGGACCTCGTCCAGCATGTGCAGCCAAAGGGGTACCGGGCGGACGAGGTGCTCTTTGTCATCACCACGGACGGGTTGGAGAACGCGAGTCGCCGCTACACGTACCCGCAGGTCAAGAGGCTCATCGAGAAGCACCGCGAGCAGGGGTGGGAGTTCCTGTTCATCGGAGCCAACATCGACGCGGCGACAGAGGCCGAGAGCCTCGGCATCGCGCGCGAGCGCGCGGCAGACTACCTGGCGGACGGGCGCGGCACCGAGGTCCTCTACGACGCGATGGCGACGGCAGTGGCCAGCGTCCGCGCCTGCGCGCCGGGCGCCGCGATGGGCGACGACTGGCGCATCGGCCTGGACGAGGACGTTCGGAGCCGTCGCAGGTAGTCGGACGGGGCGCGCGGCAGACGCGTCGCGCGCCCTACCGGTACGTCACCGTCTCTGAGAGCGGCTTGCGGCTCTCGTGGTTGGGCAGCGGTCCCGTGCCCTCGGCAGCGTAGCCGAGGTCGAGCAGCATGAGAAGCTCCTCGTTCTCGGGCAGGCCCAGGCGCTCCTTGGCAACGTCAGGGTCAAAGCGGTTGAGCCAGCAGCTGTCGACCCCCGCGTCGCAGGCGGCCAGGACCATGTGTGTGGCCACGATCGCGGCGTCCTCGATGCCGGAGTCGCGCGCGTCGCCGGGGTAGGTGTAGACGTTGGTGGCGTCGAAGGCCACGGCAAGGACCGTGGGCGCCCCGTAGCGGCAGGGCGTGAGCTCGTCCACGATGGCGAGCGACTCGGCGCTCTGGAGCACGTAGACGTGCTGCTCCTGCAGGTTCTTGGCGGTGGGGGCAAGACGTCCCGCCTGAAGGATCTTCTCGAGCGCCCCGGGTTCCACCTGACGGGTCTCGTCGTACTTCTTGCACGAGTAGCGCTTGGCAATGACGTCTGTGAACTCCATAGCTGGCCTTCCTCTGGGAGCTGCCAATCTGAAGATTATTCTACCGCCACTTTGACGGGGCATTCTTGGTTCCGGTTTGGCAAAAGCGGAGCGGCAAGAGGGTCAATCAAAACCCAAGGTGAACGCTTTCCAAAGGAGCTCTGCCAAGAGGAGCGACGCCCGAGTGTCACTCGGAGCATTCGGGCTGCTTGTCAGCATGCCTCGAGAGAGGAGAAGAACTTATCCTCCCACTCAAGCATGCTCAGGATTCCTGTTCTAAGGGCTTTCTTGATCCGCCCAGCGTCAAGTTCGCTTGGAGACATGGCTTCACGTTCATCTATGTTCACATTGACGGTTTTGACTTGGCAGTACTTATTGGCAGAACTGATGTCCTTCTTGTTTGGGGCAAAGAAGTCCTTCACCTTGTTCTGGCGATCGATCACTTCGCAGCCCTGCCCAAAGGGGCCAAGTTCAAGACGGATTGAGGGGACAAAGAATCCGACTGGCTTCGGATAAATGAAATAATGATACGTCGCACCGTTACCCCAAGAGCCCTCTTTGCTTTCTCCCATATGCGATGCAAGGTACCCATCCATCCGCTTTGTGTGAAACCAGAGATAGCTCGTGGTTTCTTTGCACCAACTGGAGAAGAGTCCCTCTGTACCCATTTCCTCAAGCACTTCAAGGTATATCCTGCCGAGGCATGAGGAAACGGCCTTGCGAGCGTTGCTTCTTCGGTTTTCAACGAGGTCAAAGACGTCTGGGTACCTGCGATAGAGCTTGTCAACCAAGTCGTCAATCTGTGCGGTTTCCACGATGCCCTTCCTTTCCAGAAGATCAATGTAGTCCCTGATAAGTAAGAGGTTTTTCTCGTCTGTCGTTCTGGAGGCGAGAACATTCAAGCAATCCCTAAGGTCGTCATAGGAGAAAGGAATCCACTGCTCGGCATGAGCTGTTTTCTCCATGGGAGCGGCGTTGCCCGAGGGAGTGAGAAGCACGTAGATTCGATAGGGATATCGGGCGTAGCGGCTCTCGACGTACGTCCAGTATTTGTCGAGCTGTCCATCTCCGACGCCAGACCAGACCTTGTTTTCCATGCAAAGAACGAGCTTGGGATTGTCAGTCTTGAAAAGGATGTCTGTGTTGGATTCGCTCTCTCGCGTGACGGTCGAGGAAGACAGATCGCTAAGGATGAGCGAGGAGACACCATCGGGGAGCACCTTTGATCCAGCCTCGTCTGGCCCTTTTGAGAATAGTCGCGTTAGAAAAAGCTTAATCAGCGTATCTCCTAGGCCATGGGACTCGTTGGGATCCAGAAGCCATGCAATGAAGTTGGAGTGGCGAATCTCCTGCGTCTCCATGCCAATGGCCTGAAAGAGATTTGTCCGATGGAAGGTGGCGTCAAGTGAGAGGAAGTCCTCGTCCTCGAGCAGCTCCACGATTTGTTGCTCGACGTTTGCGCCCGTTTGCTTCTTCATCTGATTCTCCCGGTCTTTGGCCCTTCAGAAGGACTACCTCATTTTCCCGCGGAACAGCTCTTCGTGAGAGCCCATGCGCACAAGGCGGATGACGGGGTTTGTCTTATGTGGCAGATAGAGGACGATGACGTCCACAAGCCCGTCGGATAGATGGAAGTCAACGTGTCCGTTGTAGTTTCCTCCAGGGGCGGCGAGCTCGTGCGGATGATGCGCCTCGGGGACTGTTCCTGTGGCGATGAGCTCCCGGACCGCCGTCAGAAACTCCTGTTTCAGCTGGGGGTGAGCCTTCATGACGCGCCGGTAGTCTCGCTGGAACTGCGGTTCAGGGCGAACTTCCCACATCGCTATGCCTCGGGGTCTTCAAGAAACGCGATGAGCTCGTTGGCGTCTGTGAACCTCGGCGTGTCATCGGGCAAGAGGCCGAGCTCTCTCGCCTCCGCCTCGATCATCGCACGACGGGTCGCTTCGTTGGGTAGGGGGTCGGGTGCCTCGATCTCAAACGGGACGCGACGCTTGATGCAGAGTTGCCGCGCGGCGAGGTTGAAGTAGCCGCTGAGCGTCATGCCGATGGAGTTGAGGATTTCCGTGGTCTCGCGCTTGACGTCATCATCCAGCGTAATGGTTGTGGTTGCCATGGTCTTCCAATCCTCAAGAACTAACTATAAATACAGTATATCCTATTCATTATCACTATATTCATTATGAAGGGAGAAACGTCACATCACGCGCCGCTTGCCGTACAATGACCACGCTGCGGCCCGTGACCGAGAGGAGCCTGCCATGACCGCGCTCGACCTCATGCGCTCGGACGCGCCCTACGTGGCGCGCTTCTCGGACATGCCGAACGACCTGCAGACGCGCGCCAAGCGTCTCTGCGCGCGCTACAACCGGACCGAGCCCGACGCCGCCGAGGAGCGCGCCGCGATACTCGCCGACCTCTTCGGGACGAGCGGTCCCCAGGTCTTCATCGAGCCCAACCTCCGCTGCGACTATGGCTTCAACGTGCACTTCTATGGCCTCGCCGTCGTGAACTACGATTGCTGCTTCCTGGACACCTCGCCCATCCACATCGGCGCCGGCGCGTTCATCGCGCCGGGGTGCGCGCTCGCCTGCGCGGGCCATGCGGTGGACCCCGCGCAGCGCGCCGCCGGCATCCAGACCTCGGCGCCCATCACGCTGGGCGAGAACGTGTGGCTCGGCGCCAACGCGACCGTCTGCGGCGGCGTCACCATCGGCGACGGCAGCGTGATCGGCGCGGGCAGCGTGGTCACGCGCGACGTGCCGGCCGGCGTGGTTGCCGCCGGCGTGCCCTGTCGCGTGCTGCGCCCCATCGACGAGCGCGACCGCGTGGAGCCGTCTGACCCGACGAGCGAGCCCACGAGCCGAAAGGGACGAGCATGAACCTCCCCGACCACGACATCGTCTTCGCGCCCGACCCCGAGCTCAAGGAGCACTGGCTCGATGGCTGGGACAGGACCAGCGCGAGCGGTCGCGCGGCCCGCGGCTTCATCGTGGCGGGCGTCGCGTGCGCGCTCGTCTTCGTCGCGTTTGCCAGGGGCCCGCTCAGGGTGGTTGGGGTGGCGGGCTGCCTGCTCGTCTCGCTCGGCTTCTTCCTGGCGATACGGCGCGGCGAGCGTGCGGCGGCGCGCGGCATCTCGGACGAGCACCTGCTCATTGACCGCGAGGGCTACCTCATCTACGCGCGACGCGACGAGCGCGAGCTCGTCGACACCGGCGACGACCGCTACTTTTGGGGACGTAACCGTCAGCCGCGAAACGTCGTCCTGAGCGTGGCCTATCTGCCGGAGTGCGAGTTCTACCTGCTCGACGAGTTTCGCGAGCTCGTCGTCATGCCGTCGCGCGGCGGTGCCGTCCGCGAGCGCAGGTTCGCGGACGACCGCGAGCTGGAGGCCTCCGGTGCGCTGCGCTCGCGCCTGAACGTGGGCCACAGCGCTCCGGAGGACCTCGCTGCAGACTCGCTCCAGGACCGGGAGCTCGGCATCGAGCTCTTCCCGTACTTCTCGCCCGACCTCACTGCCACGCTGCGCGAGCTTGGGGTGCCGGAAGCCTGCCGTCGCGCCTAGGGCCTAGTTGTCGCTGCGCGAGAACCCGTTTCTCATCTGCATGCTCGCCTCATAGAGGACCTTGCCGAGAAGATCGTCCGTCTCGCGGCGGCACTCGTCGGCAATGGCCTGGTTGCACCCCTCACGGTCTCCGTCCTCGGCGTCACAGGTGAGCACCAGCGCGCAGGCGCGGCTCGTGAGGCGCTCCTGGTAGCGCTCGACGTGCGGCAGGCACGCGCCGTAGGCGGCGTCCGCCAGGGCGGCCACGAGGCGGTTTGCCCAGTAGAAGCTGTCGGTCGTGACCCGCGTGGTGGTGTCCGCGAGATAGGTGGGCGTGACGGCCACGTTGGCATAGAACGGCACGAGCGCGTTGAAGGCGTTGCTGCCGAGCGAGACCCACTGGAGCGCGGCATGGCTCGCGTCCACGTACGGGCGGAGCTGCAGCACCGCGAGTTGGCAGTTGCGGTTGATGCCGATGGGGCGGTAGAGGCCGCGCGTGGAGGCGGGCCCGCTGCCGTAGGGATCGTAGGGCGTGCCCTGGTAGTGCAGGGAGAGCACGTACTTCACGTCCTCGATCGTGACCTTGCGCTCGGGCTCGCGGCACCACGGGATACAGTTGCTCTCGGGGCCAAAGTCGTCGCCTGGCGCGGCGCTCTCCCAGGGGCCCGCGTGCGGGCTCAGGAAGCGCTGCATGTCCCAGGCGCGCGGCGTGTTGTAGACGTGGTCCGCGTCCGAGTGGCTGCCGAAGGCGTCGCGCGGGTTGAAGTGCCCGCTGCGCACGCCGAGCGTGAGGTCGAGGTGGTGGGCGTCCATCCACTCGCGCAGGTCAGCCGAGCAGAGGTGCTCGCGCTTCTCGCCAAACGCGTCCGTGAGGTCAAAGTCGTCGATGCCAAGCTGGTTGGGCATGGTCACGTAGCAGTCGTCGGGCACGCGCCGCGCGATCCAGTGGTGGCCGCCCACGGTCTCGAGCCACCAGATCTCGTCGGCGTCCGAGAAGGCGATGCCGTTCATCTCGTAGGTGCCATAGCGCTCGAGAAGGGCTCCGAGGCGGAGCGCGCCGTCACGGGCGCTCGTGGCGTAGGGGAGGACGAGCGTGACCATGTCCTCCTCGCCGATGCCGCCCATGCGCTCGGGCTCAAAGTCCTTCTCGCCCTCCTTGCCGTGCGCGGCGCGATACTCCACGAGCGGGTCCGCGGCGAGCACGCGCTCGTTGGAGGTGAGGGTTTCCGTGGCGCTCATGCCCACGTTGCGCTCGTTGAAGCCGGCCGCCTCCCAGAGGCCCTCGCGGAGGTCGGCGTTGGGCATGGCGGTGTAGCGCATGCCGTTCTCGGGCAGCTCGATCTCAAGGTGCGAGAGCACGCTCTTGTAGACGCTGCCGGCCCTGGGCGCCTCGCGCGCCACAAAGCGCTTGGCCTCAAACTGGCCGCCCGGGGAGTCCTCGTTGCGGGCGACGATCGTGGACCCGTCGTAGCTGGCCTTCTTGCCAACGAGGATGGTGGTGCAGGGCATGGTGCCTCCTTCTTCGGCGCGACGTGCGTGGTTTTGCTCGCCAACATAGTAGCGCGGATGCGCAATAATAGACGGGTTTCCAACGCATAGAGAGGCTGTCCCATGTCGATGAAGTTCAAGCGCCTTCTGCCCATCCCCAAGGACATCCGCGCCGAGATGCCGCTCTCGGCGGAGATGACGGAGCGCAAGGCGGCCTTCGACAGGGATGTGGCGCGCGTGCTGCGCGGCGAGGACGACCGCCTGCTGCTCATCATCGGCCCCTGCTCGGCGGACCGCGAGGACTCCGTGCTCGACTACGCCGTCCGTCTCGCCAAGCTCGCCGAGACGGTGCGCGACCGCCTGGTCGTGATCCCGCGTGTCTACACCAACAAGCCGCGCACCAAGGGAACCGGCTACAAGGGCCTGCTCCACAACCCCAACCCCGAGGCCGCCGACGACCTGCTCGAGGGCGTCAAGGCCATTCGTCGCATGCACCTGCGCGTGGTTGAGGAGACCGGACTCTTCACGGCTGACGAGATGCTCTACCCCACGAACTACCAGTACCTCATCGACGTGCTTGCCTACATTGCGGTGGGCGCGCGCTCCGTGGAGAACCAGGAGCACCGCCTCGTGGCCTCGGGCGTGCCCATGCCGGTCGGCATGAAGAACCCCACGGGCGGCTCCACGGACGTGATGCTCAACTCCATCTACGCCGCCCAGCAGCCACAGACCTTCATCTTCCGCAACTGGGAGGTCTCTACCACCGGCAACCCGCTCGCGCACGCGGTCCTGCGTGGCTACGTGGGGCTCGACGGCATCAACTACCCCAACTACCACTACGAGTACCTGGAGCGCCTGGCGGAGAAGTACACCTCCGCGAGCTTTGGGAGCCCTGCGACCGTCATCGACTGCAACCATGACAACTCCGGCAAGCGCCCGTTCCAGCAGATCCGCATCTGCCATGAGGTGCTCGACTCCATGAGCCGCTCGGACACGATCCGCCGCCTCGTGCGCGGCTTCATGGTGGAGTCCTACCTCGTGGACGGCAACCAGCCGGTGGGCGGCACCACCTACGGCCAGTCGATCACCGACGCCTGCCTCGGCTGGGACAAGACCGAGCGTCTTGTGAAGGAGATCGCCGAGCGCGCGTAGGGCGCCCCTGTCGTTCCTGCCAAGAATCCGGAGTTGCGCGGTCTTCTCGCCACGCGTAACCCCGGATTCTTGTCCAAACGGTCACAAATCCCAAGCCACGTATGCAAAACTTCAAACTACAGCATGCGTGGCTCGGGATTTATGGCGCGTGGCGCTACTTTCCGCGCTCGGCACGGCGCTGGGCGCGGGCGAGAAGGGCCACCCGTCGCAGCTCCTTGGCGCGCGCAGCGTTCATGGCCTTGACGCCCTTGAGCGGGTACTCGATGCCGAGCTTGTCGTACTTGGTCTTGCCGAGGGTGTGGTAGGGGAGGAAGTCGAGCCCCACGACGTTGTCCCAGTCCCCGATGATGCGACCGACGGCCGCGCACTCCTCCTCGGAGTCGGTGAGGCCGGGCACGACCACGTGGCGTACCAGGGTGGGGATGCGCCGTCGCGCGAGCTCCTCGCCGAGCTCGAGGGCGTGACTCGCGCTCAGTCCGCAGAGCGTCTCGTGCAGTGTAGGGTCCGACGTCTTGATGTCGAGAAGAACCATGTCGGTGGCATCGAGCAGCCCAGAGAAGCGGTCGGCGTGCGCGGCGGAGAAGGTGGCCGCCGAGGTGTCCAGGCAGGTGTGGATGCGGCCGGCCGGGGCGGCGTGGGCGGCGCGGAAGAGGGCCGCCACGAAGTCGGGCTGCGCCATGGGCTCCCCGCCCGTGACGGTGATGCCGCCGGTGCGATAGAAGGGGCGGTTGCGCTCGTAGCGCTCGAGCAGCTCGCCGACCGTCACGCTGGTCCCGGGACCGGTGCCGTCCGCGCGGGCGAACTCCCAGGTGTCGGGGTTGTGGCAGTACTGGCAGCGCATCGGGCAGCCCTGACAGAACACGACGAAGCGCGTGCCCGGCCCATCGACCGTCCCAAAGCTCTCGGTGGAGTGCACCCGCCCGACCACGTCAACGTCGCGCTCGTACCCCTCGGTATCCACAGTCACATCCGCACCTTCCACCCAGACCTGCATGCAACCATGATAGAGCGAACGGCCCGGGCATTTGCGAAGCAAAGTTCCTGAGCGCGGAGCGCGAAGCACTTTGCGGAGCAATTGCCCGGGCCGTCAGCCTAACAGGTCAGGTTGACCCTACATCGCCTCGTGGAAGGTACGGGAGATGACGTCGTCCTGCTGCTTCTTGGTGAGGGAGTTGAACTTCACCGCGTAGCCGGAGACGCGGATTGTCAGCTGCGGGTACTTCTCGGGGTGGGCCTGGGCGTCAAGCAGGGTCTCCTTGGTGAAGACGTTGACGTTGAGGTGGTGACCACCCTCCTCGACGTAGCCGTCGATCATGCTGACGAGGTTGTCGACCTGCTCGGGAGCAACGGTAGCGCTCATGTGAGTTCCCTTCTCGTGTGGGTCGCCCCGTCGGGGCGACCCGTTTTGTCTCTCACAGTGTACCCGACAAATGACACTAGACAACTGTCATTTGTCGAATCCTCCGAACGACCTAGCAGCAGCCGCAGTCGGGGGCGGGGTTCTCGATCTGGATGTCCACGCCGAGGGCGTCGAGGTCGAGCTCGTCGAACATGACGGCGCCGTCCTTGCCGAGGGCGTTGGGCACGATGGAGAACGTGTTGGAGATGCCGTCCTGGGCGTCCTTGAACGGGAGCTTGGCGACGGAGGCCAGCGACGCGACGGCGCCGTGGGTGTCACGACGGTGCATCGGGTTGGCACCCGGGGCGAAGGGCTCGCCGGCGCGACGGCCGTCGGGCGTGTTGCCGGTGGCGTTGCCGTAGACGACGTTCGAGGTGATCGTGAGGATCGAGGTCGTCGGGACGGAGTTGCGGTAGGTGTCGGTCTCGCGGACGTACTTCATGAAGACCTCGACCACGTCGTGGGCGATCTGGTCCACGCGGTCGTCGTCGTTGCCGTACTTGGGGAAGTCGCCCTCGACCTCGTAGTCGGTGACCAGGCCGGTCTCGTCACGGATGACCTTGACCTTGGCGTACTTGATCGCGGAGAGGGAGTCGGCCACGACGGAGAGGCCGGCGATGCCCGTGGCGAACCAGCGGTGCACGTGCTCGTCGTGCAGGGCCATCTGCAGGCGCTCGTAGCAGTACTTGTCGTGCATGTAGTGGATGATGTTCAGCGAGTTGACGTAGACCTCGGCGAGCCACTGCATCATGTCGCGGTACTTGGACACGACGTCGTCGTAGTCGAGGTAGTCGCCCTCGACCGGACGGAACTTCGGACCGACCTGCTCGCCGGTCTTCTCGTCGCGGCCGCCGTTGATGGCGTAGAGGAGGCACTTGGCGAGGTTGGCGCGGGCGCCAAAGAACTGCATCTCCTTGCCGATGCGCATGGAGGACACGCAGCAGGCGATCGCGTAGTCGTCGCCGTGGTAGACGCGCATGAGGTCGTCGTTCTCGTACTGGATGGAGCTCGTGGTGATGGAGATCTTGGCGCAGTAGCGCTTGAAGCCCTCGGGCAGGCGCGTGGACCAGAGCACCGTGAGGTTGGGCTCGGGGCTGGTGCCCATGTTCTCAAGGGTGTGGAGGTAGCGGAAGGCGGTCTTGGTGACCATGGAGCGGCCGTCGACGCCCATGCCGCCGATCGACTCGGTGACCCACTGCGGGTCGCCGGAGAAGAGCTCGTTGTACTCGGGGGTGCGGGCGAACTTGACCATGCGGAGCTTCATGACGAGGTGGTCGATGATCTCCTGCGCCTCGGCCTCGGTGATGACGCCGTTCTTGAGGTCGCGCTCGGCGTAGATGTCAAGGAACGTGGAGTTGCGGCCGATGGACATGGCGGCGCCGTTCTGCTCCTTGACCGCGGCGAGGTAGCCGAAGTACAGCCACTGCACGGCCTCCTGGAAGGTCTTGGCGGGCTGGGAGATGTCGAAGCCGTAGATCTTGCCGAGCTGGTTGAGCTCCTGGAGGGCGCGGATCTGCTCCGCGAGCTCCTCGCGGTGACGGATCGTGGCCTCGTTCATGGTCTTCTGGGTGCCGGCGTGCTCGGCCTTCTTCTCCTCGATGAGGCGGTCGACGCCGTAGAGGGCGACGCGGCGGTAGTCGCCGATGATGCGGCCGCGGCCGTAGGCGTCGGGCAGGCCGGTGATGATGTGGCTGTGACGGCAGGCGCGCATCTCGGGCGTGTAGACGTCAAAGACGCCGGCGTTGTGGGTCTTGCGGTAGTTCGTGTAGATGTTCACGATCTCCGGGTCGACCTCGTAGCCGTTCTGCTTGCAGGCGGCCACGGCCATGCGGATGCCGCCGTTGACCATGAGGGCGCGCTTGAGCGGCTTCTCGGTCTGAAGGCCCACGATCTTCTCGAGCGGCTGATCGATGTAGCCGGCGGGGTGGGAGATGATCGTGGAGACGAGGTCGGTGTCCATGTCGAGGACGCCGCCGGCCTCGCGCTCCTTGGCGAAGAGGCCCATGACCTCGTCCCAGAGCTTGCTGGTGTTCTCCGTGGGGCCGGCGAGGAAGGACTCGTCGCCGTCGTAGGGGGTGTAGTTCTTCTGGATGAAGTCACGGACGTCGATCTCGTGCTCCCAGTTGCCGCCGACAAAGCCGGCCCATGCCTCCTGCTGACTCACTGCTCACGCTCCTTTGTTGCGTCGTTGCATCGGTCGCCGCATAACGCGGCAGCACAAAACTACCATGTATGGGCGCGCATGTGGGCGAGAATAAGTTAGTACATGGTAACAAATCCCAAATAACACAAGATGTAGTGCCTGAAGAGAAGAACAACGTCAACTTGTGGTGGTGACAGGGGGACGGAGGTTCTGTCATCGCACCGTCCCCCTGTCACCTACCAGACGAACGGGATGATGAGCTTGGTGCGGTCGGCGTAGGCGCGGTACCTGAGATCCTGGCCGTAGCGCTCCTCGTGGCCCTTGGCCATGCGCCGCGCGCCGTCGAGCATGATGAAGATGATGCAGACAAAGCCCACGAGCGCCATGGCCCACTGGCCCGCGCCGGCAAGGCTCGTCGCGCCGGCGATGAGGACGCCGGTCCAGAAGAGCATCTCGCCCAGGTAGTTGGGACAGCGCACGATGGAGAAGAGCCCCTCGGTGGCCGGCAGGTCCGGGTGCTTGGCCTTCTGGGCGCTCTTCTGCTGGTCGGCCACGGCCTCGATCACGGCTCCGGCCGCCATGACCACCACGCCGACCCACAGCACGGCGTCGTCGGGCGTGCCGTTGGCCAGGCGCAGGTGCAGCCCTGCCGTTTCGCAGACGTAGAGCGCGCCCATGAAGAGCCACGCGAGCGCCTTCACAAAGACGGGCGGCTCGTCGCCCACCTTGGTGGCGAGCACCTTGCGATAGGCGGCGTTGCCCATCTCGCGCCGCCACAGGAAGACGCCCAGGCGCACCCCGTAGGCGAGGCAGACGAGAAGGGCGGCGACAAGTCCCGGCGTGAGTGGGTTGCCCGTGATGCCCGCACCAGCCACGAGCGTGGCGAGCGCGATCGCGGCGACGGCGAGGCCGTAGCCGATGGACATGAACCACACGAAGCGCTTGAAGCCCATGCAGCAGGCCACGAGGGCGACGCAGAAGAGCGTGCCGATAAGTACCCAGTTCACGTTATGCCTCCTTGGCGGCGAGCTCCGCCTCGATCACGGGCGCGTAGCTCTTCTCGGCAATGTACTCCCGGAAACTGCGGCCGGGGATCTCCGTATCGCCCACGCAGTCGTTGAGCAGCGTGAACTTCGAGAACTTGAGCACGTCCGACTTGCTCTGCGCGCGGATCTTGGGGAGCATCCCCAGCACGTCCATCATGAACGCCGGCACGGTCTTGACCGGGCCGTTCGTGACGCCGTCGGCGTTGTAGAACATCTCGGCGATCTGGCGGTAGGTGTAGGTCTCGGTGCCGCCCACGGAATAGGTCCTGTTCTCGTCGCACATGGTCTCGAGGATGAAGCGGGCAAAGTCGCGGGTGTCCACGACGTTGGCACGCGGCTCGAAGCCACCCTTGGTCTTGAGCAGCTGGACGCTCTTGGACTTGATCATGGGCCAGAAGACGTGCGCGATGTCGTAGAAGTAGCCCGTGGGGCGCCAGATCACGTAGGTGAGGCCGGAGCATTTAAGCGCCTCCTCCAGCAGGTACTTGCTGTGGACCATCGGGATGCCCTCGCCCCTGTCGGCGTTGATGACGCTGACGTAGCCAAAGTGCGCCACGCCGGCGGCGCGCGCCGCCTCGATCAGGTTGAGGTTGCCCTGGTAGTCGATGTCGTAGTTGGTGAAGCGCGTGGACGCGCCGGTGAGGCCGACGGTGGTGATCACCACGTCGGCACCGTCGCAGAGGCCCTCCAGGGTCTCCGGGCGGGTGACGTCGATCTGGCGTGTCTCAAAGCGGGACGCGTCCACGTCGTCGGGGACGCGCACCACGGCGTCCGCGGCCACGATCTGGTGGTCGGCCGCGCACAGCGCGCGAAGGACGTCGGAGCCCAGCTTGCCAAAGGCTCCCGCGAGAACGACCTTCATCTAGCGGCCTCCCTTCTCGGCGCGGCGCTTGTCGTTGATGATCTTGACGTGCTCGTCGGTGATGAGCGTGACGCCGTTCTCCTTGGCCCAGGCCACGCAGCCGTTGAGGACGGTCTTGAGGAACGGGCGCGGCACCTTGACGAAGTTCTTGAGCGCCTCGTCAGTGAACTTGACCGTGTCGTCAGCGCGGTTGGCCGCGTAGCGGATGGACTCGATGTCCACCTCCTTGGGGGCGGGGATGGGCTCGGCGATGGGCTTGGCGAGCTTGGGGAAGCGCGTGTACCAGAAGTTGGTGGAGTCACGGTAGCCGTAGTCCACGGGCACGGGCGGGAAGCTGTTCTTAGTGACGCCGTTCACGATGGCGTCGTAGTAGCGCTCCTTCATGAGAATCTTGTCGATGTGCAGGATGAAGTGGGCGCCGTACTTGGACGTGATGCCGTTGAAGTCGTTGTAGGGGCCGGGGTGGCCGTCGTCGATGTCCTCCACGCGGAACTTGTCGGCGCCCTCGAGCTCGGCGGCCCAGGTGCACTCGAAGACCTGGAACGCGGTCTTGATCACGGGCGGGCGGTTGGGGTCTGTGGGGTCGGCCTGGCCGGGCTCCATCTCAAACTTGAGATCGCCCATCTTCTCGGCGGAGGGGCCGGGGAATCCCAGGCGCACGGCCTCCTTGAAGCTCTCGCGGTCGTCGGGGATGAAGTTGAGGGCGCACTTGTGCGTGCGGAGCAGGTTGGCGCAGGTGTTGGACGTGTTGCGGCACTCCAGCAGCATCGCGTAGCGGTCCTTGCCGGCGATGTAGTACGGGAAGCACAGCGAGTACGAGCCGATGTTGAGGGAGCCGTCGGGGTTCATCGTGGAGATGCACACCGTCGGCATGGGGAAGAACGCCGACGTCTGGTAGAAGTTGTCGACGATCCTCAGGTCCTTGAAGCTGCTCACGATTCTTGTCCTCCTTCGATATGCGGGGCGCCCGCGGCGAGCGCGGACGCCAGCTTGCCCATGGATGCGGTGCCGAGGTCCTCGTTGACCGAGCAGGCGAGAAGCGCCTCGGCGAGCACGTCAGCGAGCGGGGCGAGGTCCGTGCGCCCGGCGCGCTCCGTGACGATGCGCACCGGGTGGGCGACCTGCTCGCGGAGCATGCGGTGATAGCGGGTGAGGTAGCTCGTCGCGCTGCCGCCCTCGTACTGCTGCCACGTTGGGCGGTAGGCGTCCGAGAAGGCGTTGAGCTCTTCGCAGAGCGCGACAAGGCCCTGCTCGAGGTCGGTCACGCGGGCTGCGACGACGTCCATGCGCGCGAGGGCGTCCTGCCAGTCGGCGAGGGCGAGCGTGGCGACGATCTCCTCCTTGTCAGAGAAGTAGTTGTAGAGGGTCCCGGGGGCCACGCCCACGCGCTGTGCGAGGGCGCGCATGGAGAGGGCGCGCCAGCCGTCGGCGTCGAGGGCCTCGCGCGCGGCGTCGAGGATGCGCTCCCGCAGGTTCTCGATGATCTTGGGCGTGGAGGTCCTTCTCGTCAACGTTTTATGAACGCGTTCATTTTAAGGTTGGAGGCGGGTTTTGCATAGGGCGAGAAGGACGGGCGATGCGTGCTCTTCTCGCCCGCGCGCCAAAAATCCCGAGTTACGCGCTCAGGAGAGCGTGCGTAACTCGGGATTTATGGTCATACGGACAAAATACCCGAGTTACGCATGCCGCAAGGACGTTTGGAGCGCGCGTAACTCGGGATTCGTGGTTGGAACTGGGACGAGGCGGGGCCTACTCCTGCTCGTTGCGCTCTCGCAGGGCGGGGAGGATGCGCTTGACGACCCACCACACGGCGACGGCGACCACGATGACGATGATGATGTACTTCACGACGTCGGAGACCCACTCGGCCTGCTCGGTCACCGTCTCCCACGCGCTGCCAGCAGCCGCGCCGAGCGAGCAGAGGATGGTGTTCCACACGGCGGAGCCGACGAGCGTGTAGAGCGAGAAGCGCACGACGTTCATCTTGGCCGTGCCGGCGGGGATGGAGATGAGGCTGCGCACGACGGGGATGCAGCGGCAGATGAGGACCGTCACCTGGCCCTTGCGGTCGAA
The DNA here is from genome assembly GCA_963931035.1 of uncultured Atopobiaceae bacterium. Lineage (GTDB taxonomy): Bacteria > Actinomycetota > Coriobacteriia > Coriobacteriales > Atopobiaceae > Thermophilibacter. The sequence continues at coordinate 156,147 of OZ006979.1, forward strand.
CCAGTCGACGGCGCTGGCGATGTCGTTGGGCTTGAAGCCCAGAAGGCGCATCGGGCGCGTGCCAAAGAACGCCATCAGGCGCTCGCGCGAGAGGAGCCGGCCCACGCCGTAGAGGATGTAGGCGCCGGTGATTGAGCCGATGGTCGCGGCGATGATCACGCCGGGCAGCGTGAGGTCGGTCGTGGTGGTGAAGAAGCCCGAGAGCGGTAGGATCAGCTCGCTCGGGATGGGCGGGAAGACGTTCTCGAAGAAGATGAGGAACCAGACGCCGATGTAGCCGAACTGGCTGATGAGGTTGGTGAAGACCTCCTCCATGGAACTCCTTTCGCAGGCGACAGCGCGCTCCATTATCCCCGCTCGCACGGCGCGCGGAGAAATAATCAACGATTGCACAGAAGTCGGGCGCGGTCGTCCTTCTCGGCCGCCTGCCGTGTCCTAGAGCGCGGACTCGTAGATCGCGCGGACGTCGTCGAGCGAGAGGCGCATGAGGTCGCCGATCTCACGGCCCTTGTTCTGCTCGAGCGTGTCCAGCAGCGCCGGGATCTGCTCGGCCGTGACGCCCAGCTCGCCGAGGGTGCGCGGCATGCCCATGGAGACGAAGAACTCCTGCAGCTCGTCGATCGTGGCGCCGACGGCGTCCTCGACGGCCTGCTCGGGCGTCACGTCCACGCCGTCCGCCTCGGGGTCCACCGGCTCGATGCCAAAGACGTCGCGGCCAAAGGAGAGGAAGCGCTCGGGGTTGGCGCGCCAGACGTAGCGCATCCAGGCGGGGAAGACCACCGCGAGGCCCGCGCCGTGCGTGATCGAGGCGTCGTGGGCGGAGAGCTCGTGCTCGAGGGCGTGGCTCTCCCAGCCGCCGGCGCGCGTGAAGGGCTTCGCGTTGCGTCCCAGGCCTGCCAGGCCGTTGTGGGCGAGCATGCCGGCCCACATGATGTTGGCGCGGGCGTCGTAGTCCTCGGGGTCGGCGAGCGCGCGCGGCGCCTCCTCGATGAGCGAGCGAACGAGGCCGCAGGCGATGTTGTCGGTCACGGGCACGGGCCCGTAGCTGGAGAAGTAGCGCTCCATGATGTGCGCGCACATGTCGGTCACGCCGGCCGCGGTCTGGTATGCGGGCAGCGTGAAGGTGAGCTCGGGGTCCATGACCGCGAGCTCGGGGCGGTTGAGGTCGGTGGACAGGCCGCGCTTGAGGCAGAGCTCGTCGTTGCTGATGACGCAGGAGTCGCTCGCCTCGGAGCCGGCGGCGGGGATCGTGAGGACGCAGGCGACGGCGGGCTTGCCCTCGGCGACGGGCGCCGCCTTCTTGGCAAAGAGGTCCCAGACGTCGCCCTCGTAGGGCACGCCGAGCGAGACGGCCTTGGCGGTGTCGATGGCCGACCCGCCGCCCACGGCGAGGATGACGTCCGCCCCGAAGGCGCGCGCGGCGGCGACGCCCTCACGCGCGTGCGCGGCGCTCGGGTTGGGCCGCGCGCCGCCGAACTCGTCGTGCTCGACGCCAGCCGCGTCGAGCGAGGCGAGCACGCGCTCGAGCGTGCCCGTGCGGACCACGGAACCCTGGCCGTAGACGACGAGCGCGCGGGCGTGCCCGCAGGCGGCGAGCTCGGCGCCGATGCGATCCGTGACGCCGCGGCCAAAGACGAAGCGGGTGGGCGAGAAGAACGTGAAGTCGTTCACGGGGGCTCCTTTCATGGGTGTACGAGAAGAGCTTAGCGCTTGCGGGACGCTGGCGCTGCGCTTACGTCGGGCTGACGCGAGCGCGTTACGGTGAGCGCGTATCGCGTACTCTCGGGGAGGCCGACATGTTTGACGAGAAGATGCTTGGTGCCGACGCGTCGTATCTGAGTCGGCTTGGCGCGCTGAGCGCGCTCGTCTGCGGGGCCGTCGCGCTTCTCGGCATCGTGCTCGTGGCGCTGCAGCCTGCCGCGGAGAACGTCGTCGCCGTCCTCGCGTGCGCGGGTCTTGCCGTCGCGGGGGTCGCGACCGCCCGCGGCAACTAGTTCCCGTCGCGCCAACCTGAAAACGCTGACAGCGTCGTGCCGGTACCGTGCAGACGCCGGCGCGTGTCTGCACGCAAGCGGTGCCGGGTAGCATCTCCTCAATACCGGTTTCAAACCAAGGGAGATGTGCCATGTGCACGGCAATTCGCTTTACTGACGACCAGGGAAACATGTTCTTTGGCCGCAATCTCGACTGGACGTTTGGCTATGGGCAGGGCGTCATGCGGACGCCCGGAGACGTGAAGGTGCCCGCCGCCTTTGCGCGCCCCGGCGACCCGGAGCGCGGCCACGACGTGATCGGCGTGGGCATCGAGGCGCTCGGCGTGCCGCTCTACTTCGACTGCGCCAATGACGCGGGCCTGGCCGTTGCCGGCCTCAACTTCCCCCAGAGCGCGCACTATGCCGCCGGTCCCGTCGAGGGCACGGTCAACGTCGCCGCATACGAGTTCCCGTATTGGGTCGCCCGCAGCTTTGGCTCCGTCGCCGAGGCCCGCGCCGCGCTCGCCGGCGTGACGGTGGTCGGAAAGCCCGTGAGCGACAAGCTCCCCGTGGCCAACCTTCACTGGATCGTCGCCGACGCCACGGGCGTGATCGTGGTGGAGTGCATGGAGGACGGCATGCACATCTGGGACGACGACGCCGACGTCCTCACCAACGAGCCCAACTTCGGCTGGCACCGTCAGAACCTGCGCAACTACCTCACGCTCACGGATGATGACCCGGCGGGCGTCTCGTGGGGCCGTGCCGACCTCAGGGCGTTTGGCTCCGGCGAGGGGCTGCGCGGCGTCCCCGGCGACTACTCCGGTCCGTCTCGCTTTGTGAAGGTGGCCTTCGTGAACGCCCACTATCCCACCAAGTCTGACGAGAAGGACAACGTCACGCGCCTGTTCCGTACGCTCGGCTCCGTGGCCGTGCCCGAGGGATGCGCGCGCATGGCGGACGGCTCGTACGAGAAGACCCTCTACACCAGCGGCTTCTCCGCGGCGACGCGCACCTACTACTACGCGACCTACGACGACCCCCAGATTCGCGAGTTCCCGCTGGCGGGCTAGGGGAGGGCGTTCTTCTCGCCCGTGGACAGGTTCTGCCCCCACTGCGCACGCGTGATGCACAGGACGTGTTCGATGCGTCCGTCTGCGTTACGCGTGCGCTTCTCTGTGAGTCCGAGCTTCTCCATCACGCGGCGGCTCTGCAGGTTGCCCTCGTAGTGGCCGGCCCATACGACCTTGAGGCGCAGGTCGCTGAACGCGTGGGTGAGCAGGGCGCGGCCGGCCTCGGGCATGTAGCCGCGACCCCAGAGCGGGCGGGCGAGCCAGTAGCCGAGCTCCGCTTCGATCGCGTCCCGCGCCAGGTCGGAGGCGGCGCCAAACTTGAGGCCGATGGCGCCGACCGGCTCGCCCTCGGGCTCGCGGCCGCGGACGACGATGGCATAGCTCTCCGGAACGGCGAGCACCTCGCGGATGATCCTCGCGCTCTCCTCGATGCTGGCGTGCGGGTCCCATCCGGCGCGCGGTCCCACCTCGGGGTCGCGCGCCCAGTGAAAGAGCGCGGGGGCGTCGGCCTCGGTCCAGGGGCGCAGCGTGAGGCGATCCGTCTCGAGCCGGGTGTTCATGGCAGGCTCCTCATCTCAACATCGCAAGGGGTCAATGCCTCGAATTATGCGATTTCCTATGGAATCGGGGGCCGAAACGTTGGAAATCGCGTATTTGCCGCGCTGGACGACTGTTTGACAGGTACCCCTTAGGGGTATAGAATTCATCGTAATAAACCCCGTGGGGGTATCTGGACGAAAGGAAGACCGTGGCCGAGAAGAACGGCTGCCCGCACTGCGGCGCCCTCAAGCACACCCCGCGTTCGCCCGAGCTCAAGGCCAGCGTCACGCGGCGCATCAACCGCGCCGTGGGGCAGCTGAACGGCATCCGCGCGATGGTGGAGGAGGACCGCTATTGCGGGGACGTCCTCACGCAGCTCGCGGCGGTGGAGTCTGCGGTGAAGGCGATCTCTCGCGAGGTCATGCGCGACCACCTGGAGACTTGCGTCGTCGAGCGCATCCAGTCAGGCGACACCGAGGTAACGGACGAGGTCATGGACCTCTTCCGCAAGTTCATGTGAGCTGGCTATGGCTAGAAATCACCCGGGTGAAAGTTCGCCATTCGGGCGGGAGGGTGCCGTATGAGGGAGACGTTTGACATAACGGGCATGACCTGCGCGGCGTGTTCGGCGCGCGTTCAGAGGGCGGCGGGCGAGGTGCCCGGCGTGGCCTGCGCCAACGTGAACCTGCTCAAGAACTCGATGGAGCTCGACTACGACGGCTCTCCCGAGACGGCTGCCGCCGTGGTGGAGGCCATCGAGAAGTCCGGGTACGGCGCCGCCCGTCGCGCTTCGGCCGGCGATAAGCACGCCGCGCCCGCCGAGCGCCCCGGCGCGGCCGCCGAGAAGGCCATCCGCGAGAAGCGCAACCAGCTGATCGTTTCCGCGGTCTTCTCGGTCCCGCTCTTCTACGTTGCCATGGGCCCGATGTTCGGCTGGCCGCAGCTGCCCGCGCTCGCGGGGGAGGCCAACCTTGTGGCGCTCGGTCTCACGCAGCTTTTGCTCTGCGCGCCGATCCTCTTCGCGAACCGACACTACTTCATTACCGGCTTCAAGACGCTGGCGCATCGCGCGCCCAACATGGACTCGCTCATCGCACTTGGCTCGGCCGCGTCGGCGCTCTGGTCCGTCGCGCAGCTCTACCGCATGGCCTGGGCCGCGGGCGCGGGCGACATGGCCACGCTCCATGCCGCCGCGCACAGCCTCTACTTTGACTCCGCCGGCATGATCCTCACCCTCATCACGCTGGGCAAGTTCTTCGAGGCCCGCGCCAAGGGCCGCACCACGGACGCCATCGCCGCTCTCATGGACCTCGCGCCCAAGACGGCTACGGTCGTGCGCGACGGCGAGGAGGTCGAGGTCCCCACCGAGGACGTCATGGTGGGGGAGCGCGTGATCGTGCGCGCTGGCGAGTCCGTGCCGGTTGACGGCGTGGTGGTGGAGGGCGCGGCCGCCGTGGACGAGTCCGCCATCACCGGCGAGAGCGTGCCCGTCGAGAAGGGCGTGGGCGACCGCGTGACCGGCGCCACCGTCTCCACGCGCGGCTGGTTTGCGATGGAGGCGCGCGCCGTCGGCGACGACACCACGCTCGCGGGCATCATCCGCCTCGTCGACGAGGCCACGAGCTCCAAGGCCCCCATCGAGCGCATGGCGGACAGGATCGCCGGCGTCTTCGTTCCCGTGGTCATCGCCATCGCCGCAGTGACGTTCGTGGTATGGCTCGCGCTCGCGGGCGACGTGGCCACGGCGCTCACGCACGCCATCTCGATCCTCGTGATCTCCTGCCCGTGCGCACTCGGCTTGGCCACGCCCACGGCCATCATGGTGGGCACGGGCCGCGGCGCCGCCAACGGAATCCTCATCAAGTCCGCCGAGGCGCTCGAGACCGCCTGCAACGTGGACGCCGTCGTGCTGGACAAGACCGGCACCGTGACGGCGGGCAAGCCGCGCGTGACGGACGTCCTTCTCGCCCCGGGCGTGCCCGAGGGCGAGCTGCTGCGCGTGGCCGCGGCGCTCGAGCGCAAGAGCGAGCACCCGCTGGCCGGCGCCATCTGCACCCACGCGGACGAGAAGGGCCCGGATGCCGAGAAGGACGCGCGCGTCGAGAAGTTCGAGCAGATCGCGGGCGGTGGCCTCTCCGCAACGGTGGACGGCGCGCCGGCGCTTGCCGGCAATGCGCGCCTCATGGCGGCGCACGGCGTGGTGCTTGGCGAGCTCGAGGCAGCGGCGGCGGTGCTCGCGGACGACGGCAAGACCCCGCTGTTCTTCTCGCTGGATGGCCACGCACTGGGCATGATCGCCGTGGCTGATCCCATAAAACCCACGAGCGCCGCCGCGATCGCCCGCCTGCGCGCGATGGGCGCCCGCACGGTGCTGCTCACCGGCGACCAGGAGCGCACCGCCGCCGCCGTGGCGCGCCAGGTGGGCGTCGACGAGGTCATCGCCGGCGTGCTGCCCGCGCAGAAGGAGGCCAAGGTCCGCGAGCTGCAGGAGGCCGGTCGCACCGTGGCCATGGTCGGCGACGGCATCAACGACGCCCCGGCGCTCGCCCGCGCCGACGTGGGCATCGCGATCGGCGCGGGCACGGACGTGGCCATCTCCTCGGCCGACGTGGTGCTCATGCACTCCGATCCGGCCGACGTGGCCACCGCCATGGAGCTCTCCCGCGCCACGATGCGCAACATCAAGCAGAACCTCTTCTGGGCGCTCTTCTACAACGCCATCTGCATTCCTGTTGCCGCCGGCGTGCTCTCGCCGTGGGGCGTGACGCTCAACCCGATGATCGGCGCGGCCGCCATGGGCTTCAGCTCCGTCTTTGTGGTGACGAACGCGCTACGCCTGCGCACCTGGAAGCCGAGCGAGGTCACAGCCGACGTCGCGGCACCCGCCGCGACCGACGTGAACGTAGAGACAGCGAGAAAGGACACGACCATGACCAAGACCCTGAACGTTACCGGCATGATGTGCCAGCACTGCGTCGCGCACGTGAAGAAGGCGCTCGAGGGCGTCGACGGCGTGAGCGCGGTGGACGTGAACCTCGAGGCCGGCACCGCGACCGTCGAGGCCGCCGACTCCGTGACCGACGAGGCCCTGGTCGCGGCCGTCGTTGACGCGGGCTACGAGGCCTCGGTCGCTTAGGTCTACAATGGGTCGGCTCCACTCGCACGTCAGAAGGGCCGACCCATGGACCTCACCTCCGAGCAGAAGCGCGTCGTCTACACGCTGGGCTTCTGCGGACTCGTCTCCGCTGCGGACAACTGGTTTGTCTCGCCGGCGCTGCCCGCCATCGCAAGCGCGCTCGGCGTGGCAGCCTCGGCGGCAACGATCGTGCTCACCGCCTATCTCGTTCCGTATGGCCTGCTCCAGCCCGTGTGCGGCACGCTCGGCGACCGCTTCGGCCGCCTGCGCGTGCTTCACGTGATCGTGGCCGGCCTCGCCGCGGGGACGTTTCTCTGTGCCGTCGCCCCCACGCTGCCGCTGCTCGTGGCGGCCCGCATGATCACGGGCTGCTTTGCGGCGGGCATCATCGCCGTCTCACAGGCGCACGTCGGCGACGTCGTGGGCCCGGAGCGCCGAGGCGCGGCGGTGGGCGTCCTCATGGGTATCACCTTCACCGGCCAGGGCCTCTCCTCGGGCCTGGGTGGCATCATTACGGACCTCATGAGCTGGCGCGCGGCCTTTGCCTGCTTCGGCGCGCTCGCGCTCCTCGCGCTCGCGCTGCTCTGGCGGCTCCCGCGCACTGGGGCACCGGCGGGTGAGAGGGACGCCGAGCCCGAGGCCCCGGCGCCCCAGGGCGGCTTCTTCGCCCGTGCCGCACGCATCTTCTTCGGTAGCCATCGCGCGATCTTCTTCGTGGCGTGCACGACGGGCATCGTCTTTTTGGGCGTCTACGGCTTCATGGGGACGTTCCTGGCCGAGCGCTGCGGCCTCGGCTCCACGCAGGCGGGCCTCATCATGATGCTCTACGGCGTGATGTGCCTCGTGGGAGGCACCGTCTCCGGGCGCATCGGCGCTGCGCACGGCCCACGTGGCGTCATCTGCGCGGGCGAGGCCTCCGGGCTTCTCGCCATCGCGACGCTCGTGGCTGTCACGGCGACGGGCGCCTGGCAGCCGGCGCTTCTCGTCGCAGGCGCTCTCGGCTTTGGTTACATCCTCACGCAGCCCACGCTTGTCTCGCTCTCCATGGACGCGGACCCCGCGCAGACGGGGCTCTGCACCGGACTCATCGGGCTCGGCGTCTTTGCGGGCGGCGGCGTGGGCTCCGCGCTCGGCAGCCAGCTCGTTGCGCTCGGCGGCTACGACGCGCTCTGGCTCGCGGCCGGCGCGCTGCTCGTGGCTCAGCTTGTCCTCGGCGGTCACGCCCTCGCCGCGCTCGCGCGCCATGCAGGGTGAGACCCTCCTACCCAGGGCAGGCATATTCGCGTCTGCAAAACGGTCGCTCGTGATGAAAACAGCGGGACTCTCTTGCAAAACTCTCGCTCGTGATGAAGCTTTTTCGCCTCGAGATGAATTTCGATTCAATGCTTCATAAAGCAAGCTGCGGTTTTATGAGGATGGATAGCTCGATGGGGCGCGTTCGGACATAATCCTTCATCACGAGCGGGAGTTTTGCAGAAGAACTAGTGATTATTCATCACGAGTGCGCGTTTTGCGGGAGGCGGTCGTGCGGCATTGCCGTGGGCGCCCGTGACGAGCCATGCGCTACCATGGTGGGCCGAGATGAACCGCGAGGCAGGCAGGGAGCTCCCATGGCAGACGAGAAGAACGGGCAGGTCCAGATGTCGCTCTTCGGCGACGACGCACTCTCTGAACCGGAGCCGGAGCCCGCGCAGTCCCCGCGTGCCCGCCACGCGGAGCTCAACCGCATCCTCAACCACGCAGCCTACGCATACTACGCGCTCGACAATCCCGAGATGACGGACGCCGCGTTCGACCGGCTGCTGCAGGAGCTGCTTGCCCTCGAGGCGGAGCACCCTGAGCTCGTGACGCCCGAGTCCTACACGCAGCGCGTGGGCGGCTATGTCTCCGAGCAGTTCGAGCCCGTGACCCACGCCGCGCGCATGTACTCGATGGATGACGCGATGGACCTCGCCGAGCTCGACGAGTGGCTCGCGCGCACGGACGAGGCCCTCGGCGCTACGCCGGAGCACCCGGTCGCCTACACCTGCGAGCTCAAGATCGACGGCCTGGGCGTGGCCCTCACGTACCGCGACGCCCAGTTCGTCCGCGCCGCCACGCGCGGTGACGGAACGACCGGCGAGAACGTCACGGCCAACGTCCTCACGATTGGCGACATTCCGCGCGCCCTGGCGCCCGCCGGCCTGGCGCGCCTGGTCGACGGCGGCCTCGGCCGTTCCGTCGAGGTCCGCGGCGAGGTCTACATGCCGCGCCACTCCTTCGCGCGTCTGAACGAGGACGCGGACGCCGCCGGCACCGCGCCCTTCGCCAATCCGAGAAACGCCGCCGCTGGTAGCCTGCGCCAGAAGGACCCCAAGGTCACGGCCCATCGCGACCTCGAGACCTTCATCTACGCCGTCGCCGACGAGGCCCCCATCGACGTCCACACCCAGTGGGACTTCCTTCAGTGGCTCCGCGACTGCGGCTTCTCCGTGAACGACCACGCCGCGCGCTGCACCTCTGCCGCAGAGGTGCATGCCTACTGCGAGCGCGCGCTCGCCCAGCGCGACGAGCTGGACTACGACATCGACGGCGTGGTCGTGAAGGTGGACTCCTTCGCCGGTCAGGAGGCCCTCGGCTTCACGGCGCGTGCCCCGCGCTGGGCCATCGCCTTCAAGTTCCCGCCCGAGGAGAAGCGCACCGTCCTGCGCGAGATTCGCGTGCAGGTGGGCCGCACCGGCGTCCTCACGCCCGTTGCTGAGTTCGACCCGGTGACCGTGGCCGGCTCCGTGATCGCCCGCGCCACGCTCCACAACGTGGACGAGATCGCCCGCAAGAACGTTCGCGTGGGCGACACGATCGTGGTGCACAAGGCCGGCGACGTCATCCCCGAGGTCGTGGGGCCCGTGCTGGAGCTCCGCCCCGAGGGCGCGCCCGAGTTCCACATGCCAGAGACCTGCCCCTCCTGCGGCAGCCCCGTCGTGCGCGAGGAGGGCGAGGTTGCCTACCGCTGCGTCTCCATCGACTGCCCCGCGCAGGCCACCGAGCGCCTCATCCACTGGGGCAGCCGCACGGCCATGGACATCGACGGCCTGGGAGACGAGATTGTCTCCCGCATGGTCGAGCAGGGCCTGCTCTCCGACGTGGCCGACTTCTACGACAAGCTCACCGAGAAGGGCCTTGCGGAGGTCTGGACCGGTCGTCAGACCGTCGACGGCGAGGACATCGTCGTGGGTCCCGTGATCGCGGCCAAGATCATGGCGCAGGTCGTGGAGTCCAAGGGCCGCGGCCTCGCGCGCGTGCTCTTTGGCCTGGGCATCCGCCACGTGGGCGCCACCGTGGCGCGCCAGCTCGCCGGGCACTTTGGCTCCATGCAGGCGCTTGCCGCCGCCACCGAGGAGGACATCGCCCAGGTGGACGGCATCGGCCCCAAGATTGCCGCCAGCGTTCGCGAGTTCTTCTCCATCGAGAAGAACGTGGCTGTGGTGGAGCGCCTGCGCGAGGCGGGCGTGGTCCTGGAGGAGGAGCGCACGGAGCCCGAGCGCCCGCAGACGCTCGCGGGCCTCACCTTCGTGCTCACGGGCACGCTCGGGCGCCACACGCGCGACGAGGCAAAGGCCGCGCTCCAAGCCCTCGGTGCCAAGGTCACCGGCTCAGTCTCCAAGAAGACCAGCTACGTCGTGGCGGGCGAGGCGGCGGGTTCCAAGCTGACCAAGGCCCAGTCCCTCGGCGTCCCCGTCCTCGACGAGGCCGCCCTCGACCGCATCCTCGAAACCGGCGAGCTCCCGGCGTAGGCTGCGTCTGTCACACGGCGGCGTTCTCGCGGCGCCACTCGCGCGGGGACACGCCGTACGCGCCCTTGAAGGCGCGCGAGAAGTGCAGCTGGTTGGGATAGCCTACGGCACGGCCCACCTCGGCCACCGGCAGCGCGGTGAGCTTGAGCAGCTCGGCCGCCTTGCCCATGCGATAGCCGATTAGGTACTGCTGCGGGGACTTGCCCGTGGCGGCCTTGAACACCTTGCCAAAGTAGCTGCGGTTGAGACCGGTCCGCTTGGCGATGTCCTCGACCGTGATGTCAGACTGGTAGTGCTCCTTCACGAAGTCGATCGCCTCGCTGATGTAGAAGCTCTGCAGGCGGCTCGTCGTCTGCTCGTCCGGGTGCGCCGCGGAGCGCAGCAGGTAGTCGATGAAGAGGTAGGTGTGCCCGATGAGGTGGAGTGCGGAGGCGTTCCTGTTCGACACCAGGTAGCGCATCTCCTCGACCATGTGGGCGCGCAGCTCGCTCGACTGCGAGCGGTAGACGGGGGAGGAGGGCGTGAGCCCGGCGTTCTCCAGGTCGTCGCGCACGCGGATGCCGTCGAACTCGATCCAGATGTACTCCCAGGGATCGTCGAGGTCGGCCACGTAGGTGTTCACCTGACCAGGGAAGATGAGGAACCCCTCGCCGCCCGAGAGGCGGTAGTCAGTCTTGGAGCCGCGCTCGTCCGTCGTCATGAAGAGGCCGCACCCGGAGATGATGTAGTGGAACAGGAAGTGGCTGCGCCGTGCGGGTCCAAAGGCATGGCCCAGCTCACATGCCTCGCGGCCGTACTGATACGGCATCAGGTCGACGTAGTGGCCGTGCGTGAAGGTGGAGAACTCGAGCTCGTGTGCCGGCATGTCCGTGCCCCTCCCGTCATCGAGCGCACAGGCGAGAAACCCATGTCGCATTTTGCATAGTTTATCGCTTTGACGGCATACGAGAAAGGACAAGACAACGCATAAAGATAAATTCTGGAGCATCCAATATGGAATCGATTCCCTATTTTCAGAAGCATCTACAAGTCATTTACCAGCACTTTACAAACCATCTAAACCACTCGCGCCAAAATGCTATCCGTTCGGCGAATGAGTGAATTTGCTCTGAAAAGCAAAACAAGACAACTACCAGCAATACCACGAATAACGGAATAATACATATCAGAATACATATAAAATCGCGTAAAAGTGGCAACATAAAATTAAGCACAACGTAAGGTGGGGCCTCGGTCGGCGGGCGCACGCCGGGCGGGCAGGGAGAAAGGTTGCGCAGATGGCAAGCCTCACGCTCGAACACGTAGGTAAGAAGTACCCGAACGGCTTCGAGGGGGTGAAGGATTTCAACCTCGAGATCGCCGACAAGGAGTTCATCATCTTCGTCGGCCCGTCCGGCTGCGGCAAGTCCACGACGCTGCGCATGATCGCCGGCCTCGAGGACATCACCTCCGGCACCCTCAAGATCGACGGTCGTGTGGTCAACGACGTCGAGCCCAAGGACCGCGACATCGCGATGGTCTTCCAGACCTACGCGCTGTACCCGCACATGTCCGTCTATGACAACATGGCGTTCCCGCTCAAGCTGCGCAAGGTCGACGCCAAGGAGATCGACAAGGCCGTCCGCGAGGCCGCCCGCATCCTCGACCTCGAGAAGCTCCTCGACCGCAAGCCGTCCGCCCTCTCCGGCGGCCAGCGCCAGCGCGTCGCCATGGGTCGCGCCATCGTCCGCAACCCCAAGGTCTACCTGATGGACGAGCCGCTCTCCAACCTCGACGCCAAGCTTCGCGTCCAGATGCGCGCGGAGATCTCCAAGCTCCATGACCGCCTCGGCGCCACGATCATCTACGTCACGCACGACCAGACCGAGGCCATGACGCTCGGCACCCGCATCGTCGTCATGAAGGACGGCGTCATGCAGCAGGTGGACACCCCCACCAAGCTCTACAACGAGCCCTGCAACCTCTTCGTCGCCGGCTTCATTGGCTCCCCGCAGATGAACTTCATCGACGTGGCGGTGGCCGAGAAGGGAGACGGCGTGACGCTCACCTTCGGCGGCAACACGATCACCCTCACCGGCGCCAAGGCCAAGGCCCTGAAGGACGGCGGCTACGTGGGCAAGGTCGTCGTCATGGGCATCCGCCCCGAGGACGTCGTCGAGGAGCACGAGTACGCCGAGGGCCGCACCCTCTCCGAGACCTTCCCGGCCGAGGTCACGGTCTACGAGCTGCTGGGCTCCGAGGCCATGATCTACGCCGACGTCGACGGTGGCCAGATCTCCGCGCACCTCTCCGCCGCCAGCTCCGTCCGCACCGGTGACAAGATCAACTGCTCCGTCGACGTGGACAAGATCCACCTCTTCGACAAGCAGACCGAGCTCGCCATCGCCCACTAGGGAAGGAGGGCACACCTTATGCAGAAAAGAGCACTGACACGTCGCTCCTTCCTCGGGCTCTCCGCCGCCGCTGCCGCCGGCCTCGCGCTCACGGGCTGCGAGGGCGAGCGCTCCGACGGCAGGACCGAGATCGAGTTCGTCTCGTACAAGCGCGAGGCCGTGAGCATCTTCGACGCCCTCACCTCCGAGTTCAACGAGACCAACGACCACATCTACCTCAACTTCTCGAGCCCCAACGACGCCGTCACCATCATGAAGACGCGCTTCGTCCGCGAGGACTACCCCGACGTCGTGGCCATCGGCGGCGACGCCTCCTACGCCGACTTCGTCGACTCCAACATCCTCGCCGACGTCACCGAGTATCCCGGCATGGCCAACGTCCAGCCGGCCTACCAGGAGATTATGAAGAGCGTCACCTACGTCCCGATGGACGGCATCTACGGCGTCCCCTACATCGCCAACGCCGCGGGCATGCTCTACAACAAGGACATGTTCGCCGAGAAGGGCTGGGAGATCCCGACCACGTGGACCGAGTTCTGCGACCTCTGCGACCAGATCAAGGCGGAGGGCGAGGTCCTTCCCCTCTACCTCGGCTTCCTTGACACCTGGACGATCCTCTCGCCTTGGAACTCCATGCTCGTCGAGCTCGTGCCGTCCGACCACATCCGCAAGGTCAACGCCGGCGAGGCCAAGTTCGCGGACTACTACCGCGAGCCTGCCGAGAAGCTCCTCAAGCTGCTGGAGTACGGCGAGGACGGCCCGATGGCCTACAGCTACGAGGACGCCTGCACCGCCTTCGCGCGCGGCCAGTCGGCGATGTTCCCCTGCGGCTCCTTCGCGGTCCCGCAGATCCTGGGCGCCAACCCCGAGATGAACATTGGTCTCTTCGCCATGCCGGCCTCCGACGACCCCGACGACCGCATCGTCGTCTCCGGCGTCGACCTGTGCTGGAACATGACGACGGCCAACGAGGACCATCGCGAGCAGATCTACGAGGTCATCGACTTCCTCAACAAGCCGGAGAACCTCCAGACCTACATCGACGACCAGAAGGCCATCCCCTGCATCGAGGGCGACTTCACGCTCGACCCGCTCTTCGACGACATCCAGGAGTTCCTGGACGAGGGCAAGGTCATCGACTACCCCGACCACTCCTACCCGTCGGGCATGGCCTGCGACGCCCAGCTCCAGGCGTTCCTCATGGACGGCGACGTCGACGCGTTCCTCGCCAACTGGGACAACCTCTGGCAGCGCTACAACAAGACCGTCATCCGCAAGTACAACGAGTACATGGCGAACCAGGGATAAGGAGGGGAGAAAGACATGGCAAGCACCGCTGTCGCAAAGGCGGGATCTGACAGGAACCGCACCTTCCTCGCAATCCTGATCCCCGTGCTGATCCTGTTCTGCGCGTTCAACACGATTCCGCTGCTCACCGGCTTCTTCTACAGCTTCACGGACTCCAAGGGCTACGGCGCGTTCGAGATCGTGGGCCTGCAGAACTACATCGACCTCTTCCAGGACGCCCGCGTGGGCAACTCGTATCTGTTCACCTTCAAGATCGCCGTCGTCTCGACGATCCTGGTCAACGTGATCTCGCTCATGCTGGCCATCGGCCTCTCGAGCAAGATCAAGTTCAAGAGCGCCCTGCGCGGCATCTACTTCGTGCCCCGCATCCTCGGCGGCCTCGTCGTCGGCTACGTGTTCAGCTACTTCTTCACCTACATCGTCCCCGCCCTCACCGGCACGACCTCGATGCTCGCGAGCACCGAGTGGGCGTGGGTGGCCATCGTCGTGGTCCTCGTCTGGCAGGCCTGCGCCCAGACCACGATCATCTACATCACCGGCCTCTCGTCGGTGCCCGAGGACGTCTACGAGGCGGGCGCGCTCGACGGCGCGACCGGCTGGGACAAGTTCCGCTACCTCACGTTCCCGCTCATCATGCCGTCCATCACCACGAACATGGTCCTGGTCATGAAGGACATGCTGATGACCTTCGACCAGATCGTGGCCATGACCTCCGGCGGCCCGGCGCAGTCCACCGAGTCCATCTCGTACCTCATCTACCAGAACGGCCTCAACAACAGCCAGTTTGGCTTCCAGTGCGCCAACGCCGTCATCTTCTTCATCGTCATCGCCGTGATCTCGATCGCCCAGACCAAGTTCCTGAACAGTAAGGAGGAGCAGCTCTAATGGCTAACAACACTGTTCCTACCAAGGTCAAGGAGCGGGTCAACTGGCCCATCACCATCCTGCTCATCGTCGGCCTCATCACCATCATCTTCCCGCTCTACATGGCCGTGGTCATCGCCTTCAAGGATCCCTCCGAGATGACCAACGACATCGCGGGCATCCTGTCGCTACCCTCCACGTGGTCCCTCGACAACTTCATCGAGGCCATCCAGGTCACCGACTTCGCCCATTCGTTCATGAACTCGCTGATCATCACCGTGGCGGCCGTCGTGGTCTCCATCGTGGTCCACAGCCTCGCGGCCTACGCGATCGGGCGCAACATGGACTCCAAGAAGCTCTTCAAGGCGTCCTACTACTTCATCGTCGCCGGCATGTACGTGCCCTTCGCGATCCTGATGATGCCGCTCGTCAAGCAGACCGCCATCCTGCACCTGGACAACATGGTCGGCGTCATGATTCTCTACGTGGTCTTCTACATGCCCATGAACATGATGCTCTACACCGGCTACCTGAGGAACATCCCCACCGCCCTCGAGGAGGCCGCGCGCGTCGACGGAGCGTCCACCTGGACCACCTACTGGAAGGTCATCTTCCCGCTCATGAAGCCCATGCACGCCACCGTCGCCGTCATCACCGGCCTGGCCGTGTGGAACGACGTCATGACCCCGCTCGTCATCATGGGTGGCTCCGGCGTGAACACGCTGCCGCTCGCCCAGATGAACTTCCAGACGGCCTTTGCCACGAACTACAACCTGGCCTTCGCCTCCTACCTGCTCGCCATGCTCCCGATGATCATCTTCTACATCGTGGCGCAGAAGCAGATTATCGGCGGCGTCACCAACGGTGCCGTGAAGTAGGCCCCGAGATGAACGTAGGGCATCTGTAAAGATTCCCCCTGACGCCCGGAATCCGCCGCATGACGGGTTCCGGGCGTCCCCAGATGCGCTACATTCGCCTTTGCACTTTCAGGCATACGAGAGAAACCGAGGAACCATGCCCCTGTCGTACGACGCCCCCGCGCGCCTCCTTACCATCTCAACGGATAGATCCACCTATCAGATGAAGGTCGACGAGTACGGCTACCTGCTCCATCTCTACTACGGCGCACGTGCGGAGGGGGACCTGTCCTACCTCCTCACGTACTGCGACCGCAGCGGCATGTGCGGCTGCCCGCACGACGTGGCGGACCGCACCTACTCGCTCGATTTTCTCCCGCAGGAGTACCCCTTCCAGGGCTCCGGAGACATGCGCAGCCCGGCTCTTCTCGTCCGTGACGCCGAGGGCACCTTCGGCTGCGACCTGCGCTACAAGTGCCACGAGATCCGCCCGGGCAAGTACGACCTGCCGGGGCTTCCCGCCGTCTACGCGGGCGAGAAGGACGACGCGGAGACCCTCTCCGTGACGCTCGCCGACGAGCGCCTGGGCCTCGAGGTGGAGCTGCTCTACGGTGTCCTGCCCAGGCTCGACGTCATCACCCGCGCGGCGATCGTCCGCAACAACGGCACCGGCCGCGTCACCGTGGAGAAGCTCCAGAGCGCCTGCCTCGACTTCGTGACCGGCGACCTCGACGTCATCACCTTCGACGGCCGCCACGCGATGGAGCGCCGTCCCACGCGTCGCCACCTCCTAAACGGCGCGCTCTCCGTGGGCAGCCGCCGCGGCATGTCCTCCAACCAGTACAACCCGGTCATGATCGCCTGCGACCACGCCGCCACCGAGACCTCGGGCCGCTGCTGGTCCATGAGCTTCGTCTACAGCGGCGGCTTCCTCGCCGAGGCGGAGCGCGACCAGTACGACCAGTCCCGCATCCAGATGGGCCTCGACGACGACCTCTTCTCCTACCCGCTCGAGCCGGGCGAGAAGATCGTGGCGCCCGAGGTCATCATGACCTACTCGGGTGCCGGCCTGGAGAAGGTCTCCCACAACCTGCACCGCTGCATCCGTCGTCACGTCTGCCGCGGCCCCTGGCGCGACGCTCCGCGCCCCATCCTCATCAACAGCTGGGAGGCCTGCTACTTCGACTTCACGGGCGACAAGCTCGTGAAGCTCGCGAAGAAGGCCGCGGAGCTGGGGCTGGACATGCTCGTCATGGACGACGGCTGGTTCGGCGCCCGCAACGACGACCACCGCGGCCTCGGCGACTGGCAGCCCAACATGGCCAAGCTCGGCGGCACGGTGGCCGACCTCGCTCGCCGCGTGAACGAGGTGGGCCTGGGCTTTGGCATCTGGGTCGAGCCGGAGATGGTGAACGAGGACTCCGACCTCTTCCGTGCGCACCCCGACTGGGCGCTCATCGTCCCCGGCAAGGAGCCCGTGCTCGGCCGCGACCAGCTGGTGCTGGACCTCTCGCGTGCGGAGGTGCGCGACAACCTCTTCGAGCAGCTCTGCGCCGTGCTCGACCAGGGCGGCATCGACTACGTCAAGTGGGACTACAACCGCTCGATCGTCGACGTGTACTCCCGCACCGCGAGCGACCAGGGCAAGGTCCTCTACGACTACATGCTCGGCCTCTACGACCTTCTCGAGCGCGTGCGCTCCCGCTACCCGGAGCTCCTCATCGAGGGCTGCTCGGCGGGCGGCGGCCGCTTTGACGCGGGCATGCTCTACTACACGCCCCAGATCTGGACGTCCGACAACACCGATGCCCGCAACCGCCTGGAGATCCAGTACGGCACCTCCTTCGGCTACCCGTGCTCGGCGATGGGCGCGCACGTCTCCGCCTGCCCCAACGAGATCACCGGGCGCACCGTTCCTCTCGGCGCCCGCGGGACCGTTGCCATGGGCGGCGGCGCCTTTGGCTACGAGCTCGACCTCATGGAGCTGAACGACCGCGCCTGCGAGCTCATCAAGAGCCAGGTCAAGACCTACCGCACGATCGAGCATCTCGTGCGCGAGGGCCTCTTCTATCGCCTGACCGACCCCAAGGACGCCACGGTCGCGGCCTGGGAGTTCGTCTCCGAGGACGGCTCTGAGGCGCTCGTCTGCGCGGTGGTGACGCGCGTGGACGGCTACGGTCTGGCCAACTACGTCGTGCCGCGCGGGCTCACGCCGGGCGCGAGCTACCGCATGGTGAGCAACGGGCGCGTCTACGCCGCCGACGCCCTCATGGACATGGGCCTTCCCGTCTCCGTGCCCGCCACGCCGTACGAGAGCTTCATGTACCGCTTCGAGCGCGTCGACTAGCCAAGATAAGCAAGGTTTTGTGCCGCGCGACCACCTTCGTCGCGCGGCACGCCTGTTTCGAGGGGTCCCCTTCATGTTTTGGGGCGAAAGTTTGATGTTCTTCTCGCCCCGAGATAAAAGTTGTTGCCCACAAGCGCGCTTCTTATGGCTCTGGGCCAAGATAGCCGAGCTTGTGGGCAACATGTTTTATGCGCTCACGGCTTTCACATCAAACTTTCGCCCCAAAACCGAGAAGCGCGTTGGGGGCCGTCGACGGCGGGCCGAGAAACACGGGCCTACTCGAAGGGGAAGACGACGCCAAACTGGCGGCGGATCTCGTCCATCTGGCGCATGAGCTCGAGCGTCTCGGCATGGGGCATCTCCGGGCACTCGAGCGCGCCGGCCTCGATGGCGCGCTTGCAGGACAGCAGCTCGTACTCGTAGCCCGTGATCTGCTCGGGCACCGCGATCTCGCGCGTGAGCTCGCGGGTGAGTCCGTCGGACGCGTAGACGCGGATGACCTGCGGGTTGTTGATGTTCTCGACGGTGACGAAGCCCTTGGTCCCCAGAATCTGGCCCTCGCGGTCGGTCATGGCGTACATCGTGGAGAACAGGCTCGCCATCTGGCCGGACTCGTACTCGATCATGACGTTGTCCTGCCCGTCCACGCCGGTCGCGGCGGGCACCATCGACGCCACGATGCGCCGTATTCCGTTGCCGAGCACCATGCTGGCAAAGTTCAGCGGGTAGACCGTGAGGTCGAGCAGGGCGCCGCCGGCGAGCGCCGGGTCGGTCATGCGCGCGTTGCCGTCCACGCGGTAGCCGAGGTTGGCCGCGACGGTCGTGACCTCGCCGATCTCGCCGCTCGAGACGATCTTGTCGATCATCTTCCGCGACGGCATGTAGCGCGTCCAGATCGCCTCGGCGAGCAGGAGTCCCCGCTCGCGGGCGCACTCGACCATCTCGCGCGCCTGGCGCTCGTTTGCGGCGAAGGCCTTCTCGCACAGCACGTGGTGGCCGGCCTCGAGCGCGGCGATGGTCCAGCGGTGGTGGTGCGAGTGGGGGAGCGCCACGTAGACGAGGTCCACGTCGGGGTCGGCGAGCAGCTCCTCGTAGGAGCCGTACGCGCGCGAGAAGCCCCAGCGCCTGGCAAACTCCCGCGCGCGCTCGGGGTCGCGCGCGGCGACGGCGTGGTTCTCCACCTCGCCCATCCGCGCGATGGTCTCCGCCATCTGTCCCGAGATGTTGCCCGCTCCGATGTAGCCCACGCGCATCGTCTTCATGACGTCCCTCCGTCCCTCGTTCCCTGTGCCTACTGTAGCAGCGACGCCCTACCGGATGACCCAGGCGGTGGCGTCGGTGGGCAGCATGCCGTCCTCGAGCTCGGCGCTGGTGAGAAGGACCTCGCCCTCGGGAAGCTTGACGGCGCGCGGGCCGAAGTTGGTCACGCTCGTGAGCACCCGGCCGTCCGCGGTGGGACGGTGGTAGGCGATGACCTGGTCGTCGTAGCCGTCAGCCCAGGTGAGCGACGTGTCTCCGGTGGCCGTGAGCAGCTCGGCGCGCAGCGCGAGCGCGCGACGGTAGTAGCGGAGCATCGAGTGCTCGTCCGTCTCCTCCACGTCCACGGCGTGACCTGCGAACCACGCGGGCTGCGGCAGGTGCGCGGGCGCGTGCGTCGCCGGCGCCGAGAAGCCAAAGTCGTCCTTCTCGGCCTCCCAGGGAAGCGGCACGCGGCAGCCGTCGCGACCCTTGAGGGCGTCGCCGTGCGCGGTCATAGCGGCCTGCGGGTCCTCGAGCGCGTCCCAGGGGATGTCCGCGACCTCAAAGAGGCCGAGCTCCTCGCCCTGGTAGAGGTAGACCGAGCCGGGAAGGCCCAGCTCCATGAGCAGCGCCGCCCGCGCGCGGCGCGTGCCCAGCTCGCGGTCCTCGTGGTAGCTCGTGCCGTCGCGCAGCAGCCAGTCGTTGGCGAGCTGGTGGTGCGCCGAGGACTTGACCTGCGGCAGGCCGTAGCGCGTGGCGTGACGCACCACGTCGTGGTTGGAGAGGACCCACGTGGTGGTGGAGCCGGAGTGCTCGGCGGAGTCGAGGCCCTCCTCGATGGCGAGGCGCATCTCGTCGGCCATCCAGTTTGCCTTGGCGAGCTCGAAGTTGAAGACCTGGCCGAGCTCCTCGGTCGAGGCGTAGCGCCACTGGTGCTCCGGGACGACCCACGCCTCGCCCACGGCAAAGCGCGCGGGCTCGTACTCGTTGAAGACCTGGCGCCACTCGCGGTAGATCTCGTGCACCTCGGGGCGGTCCCAGAGGGGGTTCTCGGCGCCGGGGTGGTCCTGGTCGGGGTCGTCGGGCCATTCGTCGAGCGGGCGGCTCTCGAGGTCCTTGGCGAGCGCGTGCGCCACGTCGATGCGGAAGCCGTCGGCCCCGCGGTCGCTCCAGAAGCGCAGCGTCCTCTTGAAGTCCTCGCGGACCTCGGGGTTCTTCCAGTTGAGGTCCGCCTGCTCCACGGCAAAGAGGTGCAGGTACCACTCGCCGTCGCCGACCGGCTCCCAGCCGGGCCCGCCAAAGGTGGACCTCCAGCCGTTGGGGGGCAGCTCGCCGTGCTCGCCGCGCCCGGGGCGGAAGATGTAGCGGTCGCGCTCGGGCGAGCCGGGACCGGCGGCAAGCGCGGCCTTGAACCACTCGTGCTCGGTGGAGGTGTGGTTGGGGACGATGTCCACGACGATCTTGATGCCCGCGGCGTGCGCGGCGGCCGCCATCTCGTCGAAGTCCTCGAGCGTGCCGAGTCGCGGGTCCACGTCGCGGTAGTTGGCCACGTCGTAGCCGCCGTCGACGAGCGGCGAGGGGTAGAAGGGGGAGAGCCAGATGGCATCCACCCCCAGCTCGCGCAGGTAGTCCATCTGCGCGGTGACGCCGCGGATGTCGCCGAGGCCGTCGCCGTCCGTGTCGTAGAAGCTGCGCGGGTACACCTGGTACACCACGGCCTGCTTCCACCAGTCCTCGTTTCCGTTGATGAACGTCATGTCGTTCTCCTTTCCATGATACGAAGGGACAGTCCCTCTGTATCGTTGTAAGACTTATGAGATGAAGGGACTGTCCCTTCGTATCATTACAAGAGATGCCAGATGTCGCGGTCGTACTCCCGGATGGTGCGGTCGGACGAGAAGAACCCGGACTTCGCGATGTTCACGAGGGTCTTCTCGCCCCACGCGAGACGATCCTCGTAGTCCGCGAGGCAGCGCTCCTTCACTGCCACGTAGTCGCGCGCGTCGAGCAGTGCCATGAAGTAGTCCTTGGCAACGAAGTCCCGGTAGACGCGGGTGAGGCACCCCGCGTCGCCGCGCGCGAGCAGCTCGGGCGAGCAGACGAAGTCGAGCACCTCGGTGAGCTCGGGGTCCGACTGCCAAAAGTCCCAGGGCCGGTAGTCGCCCCGGTCGTAGAGGTCGATCACGTCCTCGGAGGAGCGACCGAAGAGGTAGACGTTCTCGCGCCCCACCAGCTCGGCGATCTCCACGTTGGCGCCGTCCAGCGTGCCCAGCGTGAGCGCGCCGTTGGCCATGAACTTCATGTTGGAGGTACCGCTTGCCTCCTTGGACGCGAGCGAGATCTGCTCGGAGACGTCCGCCGCGGGGATGAGGTGCTCGGCGGCCGTGACGTTGTAGTTCTCCACGAAGACCAGGCGCAGCCAGGGCGACACCTCGGGGTCGTCCGCGATGAGACCGGAGAGCGCCAGGAGCAGCGCGATCGTGTCCTTGGCAAGGGTGTAGGCCGGTGCCGCCTTGGCGCCGAACACCATCGTGACCGGTCGGTTGGGAACGTTTCCACGCTTGATCTGAAGATACTTCCAGATGGCGTACAGGGCGTTCATCTGCTGACGCTTGTACTGGTGCATGCGCTTGACCTGGATGTCAAAGATGGAATGCGGATCCACCTGGACGTTCTTCTCGGCACGGAGCCACGCGGCCAGACGCTCCTTGTTCTGCCCCTTGACGTCAAGGAGGGCCTGCGTGAAGCCGACATCCCCGCGCAGGGCGAGAAGGTCCTCGAGTCGCGCGGCATCGCGCTTCCATCCCTCGCCGATCGCGGAGGTGACGAGCCCGGCCAGCGCCGGGTTGCACCCCATGAGCCAGCGACGCAGCGTGATGCCGTTCGTCTTGTTGGAGAACTTCTCGGGGTAGAGCTCGGCGAAGGGGCGCATCTCGGACTCCACGAGGATCTGCGTGTGGAGCGCCGCCACGCCGTTCACCGCGTGGCTGAAGTGCACGTCCATGTTGGCCATGTGCACGACGTCGTTGCCGTCGATCACCGCGACGCGCTCGTCGCCCGTGCGCGTGCGGGCGAGCTCGTCCAGCTGACGGATCACAGGCACGATGCCGGGCGCCACCTGCTCGAGGTAGCCCATGGGCCAGGTCTCGAGCGCCTCGGAAAGAATCGTGTGGTTGGTGTAGCCGCAGGTGCGCTCCACGATGGCGGCGGCGTCCTCGAAGGCGATGCCGCGCGCCGTGAGCAGGCGCACGAGCTCGGGGATCACCATCGAGGGGTGGGTGTCGTTGATGTGGACGGCCACGTGCTCGGCGAGCTCCTCGGGAGCGAAGCCGCGCTCCTCGAGCTCCGCGAGGATGAGCTGCGCGCCAGCTGAGACCATGAAGTACTGCTGGTAGACGCGCAGGAGCCTGCCCGCCTCGTCGGAGTCGTCGGGGTAGAGGAAGCTCGTGAGGCTGTGGCGGACGTCGCCCTTGTCAAAGGCGATCCCGTGCTCGGGCGCTGGCGCGGGGTTCTCGACGTCAAAGAGATGCAGGCGGTTGACCACGCCGTTCTCGTAGCCGGGCACCTCGATGTCGTACATGCGTGCCGTGAGCGGACCAAAGCCAAAGGGCACCGAGAAGGACGTGCCCGTGTCGATCAGCCAGGACTCGGGCTCTATCCACGGGTTGGGCTCCTCGCCCTGGACGCCCCGGGAGAGGTCCTGGCGAAAGAGGCCATAGTGGTAGTTGAGGCCAACTCCGTCGCCGGGAAGTCCCAGCGAGGCGATGGAGTCGAGGAAGCACGCCGCGAGGCGACCCAGCCCGCCGTTGCCGAGCGAGGGCTCCGGCTCGCAGTCCTCCACCTCGGCGAGCGAGGTGCCATGTGCGGAGAGGATGCGCTCGACCTCGTCCACCAGGCCGAGGTTCACGAGGTTGGCCCGCAGAAGGCGTCCCACCAGGAACTCGGCGGAGAAGTAGTAGAGCTTGCGCTCGCCGGCGGCGGGTCGCATCGCAGTCTCCAGGTCGCGCGTCGCGCGCAGCAGCGCGCAGAAGACCTGTGCGTTCGTGGCGTCGTCGAGGGTGGTGCCCATGTCGGCGAGCACCCGGTCCAGTCGGTTCTCGAAGTCCATCTCACTTCACCTCGTTCTTCTCGGCCTGAGCTCCCGTCTTGGGGGAGGGGGCGCTCAGGCGGTGATAGAGCGCCATCTGGTGGCGGACGCGCTCGGCCAGCTCGTCGCTCGCAAAGCCCGGCTCCGCGCGCCAGCACCAGTTGGAGCCGAGCGTGGAGGGCGTGTTGATGCGCGCCTCGCTGCCCAGTTCCAGAAGGTCCTGCATCTGCACCACGGCGAGCTCGGACGCGCTCGCCCAGATTCCGCGCATCATGCCCCACGCCTCGCCCTCGGCGACGTCGAGGTGCAGGTACTCGCGGGCGACCTCCACGTCCCTCTCGGGTGCGGTCTGGAGCCAGCCGACGGCGGTGTCGTTGTCATGCGTGCCGACATAGGCCACGCTGTTCGCGGGGTAGGCGTAGGGGAGGTAGGTCTCGTCGCCCGCCTCGGAGTCACGGGTGTCGAAGGCGAACTCGAGCACCTTCATGCCCGGGAAGCCCGAGTCGGCGAGCAGGCGTCGCACGGAGTCCGTGAGGTAGCCGAGGTCCTCTGCCACGATGTCGCAGCGGCCGAGCCGCTCCCCGAGCACGCGGAAGAGCTCGATGCCGGGGCCCTTGCGCCAGCGGCCGTCCGCGGCGGTCACGGAGCTCGCGGGGATGGCGAAGTAGGAGTCGAACCCCCGGAAGTGGTCGATGCGCAGGATGTCGTACCTGCGCAGCTGGGCGGCGATCCGGTCGCACCACCACTCGTAGCCGTCCGCCTTCATGCGGTCCCAGGCAAAGAGCGGGTTGCCCCAGAGCTGGCCGATCGCGGAGAAGCCGTCGGGCGGCACGCCGGCGATCTCATCGGGCATGAGGTTGTCGTTGAGCTGGAACTGCTCGGGGCGCGACCAGACGTCCGCGCTGTCGAGCGCCACATAGAAGGGCAGGTCGCCCATGATGCGCACGCCCGCCGTGCTCGCCTCGGCGCGCAGGCGCTCCCACTGGCGGAAGAAGAGGCACTGCACGGCTCTCCAGAAGCGGATGTCGCCGTCGAGCCGCGAGCGCGCGTCGGCGAGCGCGTCCGCGTCGCGCAGCCTGAGCGGCTGCTCCCAGGTGGTCCACGACGCCCCGCCGTGGGCGCCCTTGAGCGCCATGAAGAGGGCGTAGTCGTCGAGCCACGAGCGCTCGCGTTCGCAGAAGGCGGCGAGCTCGCTCGCGTGCGCCCGCTCGAAGCGCTCCGTCGCGTGGCGCAGAACGTCAAAGCGGTTGTCCCAGAGCGCCCCGTAGTCGACGCGCGTGGGGTCGTCGCCCCAGTCGAGCCCCGCGTACTCGTCGCGGCGCAGCAGCCCCTCCTCGGCGAGGTCGTCGAGGTCGATCAGGTAGGGGTTGCCCGCGTACGTGGAGAACGACTGGTAGGGCGAGTCTCCGTAGCTCGTGGGCACGACGGGCAGGACCTGCCAGACCGACGTTCCCGAGCGGGCGAGAAACCCGATGAACTCGCGCGCCGCCGCCCCCAGCGTCCCCACGCCCCAGGGGGAGGGGAGTGACGTGACGGGCATGAGGATGCCACCGCTTCTCACGCTGACCTTCCTTTCCTCTTGCTTTTCTCGTCCGGCTAGATGCTGCGGACGCTCTCTCGCTCGATGAGCTGGAACGGGACCACCTCGTGAACCGCCGGGCTGCCGCCCATGGCGTCGAGCAGGATCTGTGCGCTCCTCTCGGCGAGGAGCTCCGCGCTCTGACGGATCGTCGTGATCCGGGGGACCGAGAACTGTGAGAAGGACGTGTCGTCAAAGCCGACGAGGGAGATGTCGTCCGGGACGCTGAGCCCCTGGTCGGCGAGGGCGCGCAGGGCGCCGAAGGCAATGACGTCGCCGAGCGCGAAGACGGCGGTGAGGTCGCTCGTGCGCTCGAGCAGGCGCCGCGCGGCATCGTAGCCGGCGCCCTCCAGGAAGGCGCACGGCTCGTAGTCGCGCTCGTAGTCGAGCTCGATCCCGCGCTCGCGCAGGGCGCGCTCGGCGCCGCGGAGGCGCTGCGAGCTGACGCTGTTCTCGACCCGGTCCCCGCCGATGATGCCGATGCGCCGGTGGCCGCGCTGCCAGAGGTGCCCGACGGCGCACGCGGCGGCGGCCTCGTTGTCGATGGTCACGCTGGAGAGGTTGTCAAAGCCGAGGTCGGCGGCCGAGTTGGTCACCAGCACGCAGGGGACCTCGATCTCGTGGAAGGACTCGCGGAAGTAGTGCGGCTCGCCCCCGAGGAAGACCATCCCCTTGGGGCGGCGGGCCTGCTGGTAGTCGATGGCGGCGTGGACCTCGCGAGAGTCGTCGTCGAGGTAGGTGACGGCCATCTCCTCGTCGGCGGCGGCGAGGGCCGCCTGCAGGGGGCCGATGATGTCGTCGAAGAGGCGGTTGCCGACGCCCATCACGAACGCCGTGACGGGGGTCTGCGAGCGCATCTTGAGGTAGCGCGCGTTGGAGTTGGGCTCGTAGCCGCACTCGGCCATGACGGCGAGGATGCGCTTGCGCGCGCGGTCGCTGACGTTGGGCTGGTTGTTGATCACGCGGGAGACCGTGCCCACGCCGTAGCCCGATGCCGCTGCGATGTCGCGGATGTCCATGTTCGACCCCTTTGCGTGAATCCCGCTGAGAAGCGTTCCGCTTCGCATTGGAAACGTTTCCAACACGGCTATAGATATAGCACTCCCGCGTGCCGACGGCCCTGAGATTCATGAGATTCCGCTCACCGCCAAAAGTCTGCCGCCTGTCGACGGGACGTTCTTCTCGGCACGCGGTCTATCTAGGAATTCGCGGCCTTGTCTCATGTCCGTCTAGGATTTTGGGACCTTGCGCGGCATACCCGTCAACGCTTCTGGAAATCGCGGCTCTTGCACGCCGTTCGTCCGCGTTTTGGCGCGCTTGCAAGCTTTCGTTGAGACAAGGTCATGGATTCCCGGAAGCCCCTGGGACAAGATCTCGTTTTCCTAGACTGACCTGCGACAAAGGCTCGGATTTCTAGGGGTTTGCCCCTTGGGGCGAGAAGGGCCTTGGCCCGCGTGCGGGGACGCTCCGCCCGCTTGCCGCATAGCTCGCTCCGAGCCGCGCCGCATGCGGTATCGTCTCTTGATAAGTGAGCCGATTTGTATCGGGCCCGGGCCCGGGGAGGGAGCACGCTATGGCCGAGGACTGCTCTGGAGCGGTTGAGAGGGGAGTCGCCGATCTTGTCGCCTACGCGCTCGACCGGGGGCTCATTGGCGAGGAGGACGTGACCTACGCCGCCAACCTCATGCTGGACGCGCTCAGCTACGAGCCCACGGGCGCCTTCGTTCCCAAGGAGGCCGTCGCCGCCGCGCGTGCGGCCGAGAAGCGCCCCGAGCTCGAGGCCATTCTCGCCGGCCTGCTCGATGACGCCGTCGAGCGCGGCGTGTGCGACCCCGGCATCGCGAGCCGCGACCTGCTGGACACGCGCCTCATGGGCTGCGTGACCCCGCGCCCGAGCGAGGTCGTCCGCACCTTCTGGGAGCGCTACGACGAGTCGCCCGAGGCGGCCACGGACTACTTCTACCACCTCGCGCTGGACTCGGACTACATCCGCACCTACCGCATCGCGCGCGACCGCAAGTGGGTCACCTCCACGCGCTACGGTGACCTCGACGTCACGATCAACCTCTCCAAGCCCGAGAAGGACCCCAAGGCCATCGCCGCGGCGCTGGAGAAGCAGAAGGCGGGCGCCAGCGAGCCCTACCCGCGCTGCCAGCTCTGCCCCGAGAACCTGGGCTACGCCGGGCGTCTTGACCACCCCGCCCGCGAGACCATCCGCCTCATCCCGCTCACGCTGGCGGGCGAGCCGTGGTACCTGCAGTACAGCCCCTATGTCTACTACAATGAGCACTGCATCGTGCTGTCCGAGAAGCACGTCCCCATGCAGATCAGTCGCACGACCTTCCAGCGCCTGTTCGAGTTCGTGGGCAAGTTCCCGCACTACACGGTGGGCTCCAACGCCGACCTGCCGATCGTGGGTGGCTCCATCCTCACGCACGAGCACTACCAGGGCGGCCGCTACGAGTTTGCCATGGCCCGCGCCGGCGCCCGCGAGGAGATCTCCTTTGCGGGCTTTGACGACGTCCGCGCGCAGATCGTGGACTGGCCGATGTCCGTGATCCGCCTCGACGGCGCCGACCCGGCGCGCATCGTCGAGCTCGCCGACAAGATCCTCACGGCGTGGCGCGGCTACACCGACGAGGCCGTGGGCGTGCTCGCCGAGACCGACGGCACCCCGCACAACACCATCACGCCGATCGCGCGTCGCCGCGGCGAGGACTTTGAGCTCGACCTCGTGCTGCGCAACAACCGCACGACGGACGAGTACCCGCTCGGCATCTTCCACCCGCACCAGGAGCTGCACCACATCAAGAAGGAGAACATCGGCCTCATCGAGGTCATGGGCCTCGCGGTGCTGCCGGCGCGCCTGCTCGGCGAGATGGACCGCCTCGAGCAGGTCATCCTCGCGGGCGAGGACCCGGCGGGCGTGCCCGAGGTGGCGAGCCACGCGCCGTGGGCCGCTCAGGTGCTCACGCGTCACCCGGAGTTTGCGCCGGAGAACGTGGCGAGCGCGGACCCCGCGGCGCTCCACGCCGTGATCGAGGAGGAGATCGGCCAGGTCTTCGCGCAGGTGCTCGAGTGCTGCGCGGTCTTTGCCGACGACGAAGAGGGTAGGGCGGCGTTCGCGCGCTTCGTTGCGAGCGTCTGCTAAGGAAGGAGACAACCGAAATGGGCATTCCCAGCCAGGACGTTCTGAACAAGGTGTACGGCGAGGACGCCGAGCGTGCCGTCGAACGGCTCTCCGCGCTCGCCGCCCGCTACGACGAGGCCTTCGGCGCCGGCGACCCGGAGTACTTCACCGCCTCCGGCCGCACGGAGATCATCGGCAACCACACCGACCACAACGGCGGCAAGATCCTCTGCGCCTCCATCACGATGGACAGCATCGCCGCCGCCCAGCGCACGGACGACGGCATCGTCACCATCTGGAGCGAGGGCTATCCCGAGGCCATCGTCGTGGACACTAACGCGATCGACCAGATCCCGCACGGCGGCGGCTCCACAACGCTCGTGGCCGGCATGCTCGAGGCCACCGTCAAGCGCGGCTTCAAGGTCGGCGGCTTCAACGCCGTGGCCTCCTCCGAGGTCATCCCGTCGGCCGGCGTGAGCTCCTCGGCCTCCTTCGAGATGCTCGTCTGCGAGATCGTGAACCACCTCTACAACGACGACGCCATCGACCGCGCCGACTACGCGCGCATCGGCCAGTACGCCGAGAACGTCTGGTGGGACAAGGCGTCCGGCCTCATGGACCAGATGGCGTGCGCCGTGGGCGGCACGATCCTCCTGGACTTCTCGGACGGCGTGAAGTACGAGAAGGTCGACTTCGGCTTTGACGAGCTGGACCACGACCTCGTGATCGTGAACACCGGCAAGGGCCACGCCGACCTCTCCGCCGAGTACTCCTCCGTCCCCAACGAGATGCACGACGTCGCGGCGGCGCTCGGCGTCAAGAACCTCTGCGACACGAACGAGGACGCGGTCCTTGCCAACCTCGCCGCGCTGCGCGAGAAGTGCGGCGACCGCGCGGTCCTGCGTGCCCTGCACTACTTCGAGGAGGTCAAGCGTGTCGAGGCCGCCGAGGTCGCGATCAACGCCGGCGACAAGGCCCGCGTGCTCGACATCATCACCGCCTCCGGCCGCTCGTCCTGGGAGTGGCTGCAGAACGCCGTGGTCCCCGGCATGCCCGAGGAGCAGCCCATCCCGATGGCGCTCGCCCTCACCGAGCTCTACCTGCGCAAGATCGGCGCCGGTGCGTTCCGTCTGCACGGCGGCGGCTTCGCGGGCGTCATCATGTGCGTGATCCCGAAGGCCGAGACCGCGGGCTACGTCGACTACATGGCCAGCTACTTTGGCCGCGAGAGCGTCTACCTCACCAACATCCGCCAGACGGGTGCCGCCTGCCTCGGCAAGGCGTAGGCGACACGGCTCTTCTCGCCAACGAGTTCTTTGGGCGGCGGCGCGGCTTCGGTCGTGCCGCCGCTACACGCTCTCGGGGCGGAAGAGGCCCCCGCGCTGGGGGATGTCCCCGTCGGGAATCTCGATGACGTGCGAGCCGTAGGCGTTGACGATCGTGGTGCCGCAGGGGTGCTCGCGCACGCGCTCGATGCGGCCGTAGGTGAGGTGGACGTGCCCGTGCACCAGATAGCGCGGGCACGTGCGCTCGAGCAGGCGGCCCAGGGCATCGAAGCCGCGGTGCGGCAGGTCGTCGAGGTCGCCGTAGCCGCGCACCGGCGCATGGGTCACGACCAGGTCGACCCCGCCCGAGGCCTGGGCGAGCAGCGCCAGCCGCGCCGCCCTTCTCGCCATCTCTGGCTCCGTGAAGCCGTAGACCTGGTCGTTGTAGCGCACCGAGCCGCCGAGTCCCATGATGCGCAGGCCGTGGAAGTCGCGCAGGTGGCCGTCGATGGAGACGCAGCCCTCGGGCGCATGGTGGTCGTAGGCGGTGTCGTGGTTGCCCGGCACGTAGAGCAGCGGCACGTTGGCGAGGGTCACGATGTGCTCGAGGTACACGGCGGGTAGGTCGCCGCAGGAGACGATCAGGTCGATGCCGGACACGCGCTCGGCGTCCCAGTGGTCGTAGAGCCAGCCCTCCTCCTCGTCGGCTATGCAGAGGATCCTCACGTCGGCGCCCCCTAGCGGCTCGTGTCCTTGAGCAGCACCGTGGCGGGGTCTACCGGGATCACGCCGGCGACCTCGACCTCGACGAGGCCGTCGCGGTCGAGCTCGCGCTGCTCGGGCAGGCGACCCACCACGTTCTCGTTGAGCCAGCGCATGCGCACGATCTGCTCGCTCGTGAGCCGACCCGCCTCCGGGCCCTGCACCACGTCGCCGCCCTGGGCGTGAAGCTCGCCCGTGAACGGGTGAACGCGCCCGGAGAGCACGGACTGGCGCAGCACGTCGACGAGCATGCGCTGACCGCGCGGCAGCTCGTCGGAGAGGCGGACGTCGAGCACGCCGGCGGACATGCCCCACCAGTAGTTGAGCGACTGCCCCTGGATCTTCTCGCCCTCCTTCTTCCACGTGTCGTTTCTGATGGAGCGGACGAGCATCTCGTAGTAGCGGCCCCACTTCCAGACGGGCTCAGCGAGGTGGGTCTCGGTGCCATCGTCGTCCACGCGATAGAGGCCCCAGGACTCGCGGGGCGCGAGCGGGTTGGCATAGTCGCGCCCGGAGATGATGTGGACGCCCTCCTCGCGGAACTCGCGCCGCCAGTCGTAGTCCTTGGCGGAGAACCACTTGAGGTAGACGGTGACGTAGGGGTCCACCATGGCGGCCCCGATGGCGAAGGCGTTGATCTCCGCGACGGTCGAGAAGACCGGGGACTCCGCCACGTAGCCGACCTTGTGATGGCCGGCCAGGCTCGCCGCGAGGGCGCCGAGCAGGAACTTGGCCTCGTACATGCGGCCGTAGAACCCGCGGACCGCGCTGTGGGAGAGGCTGACCGAGCAGTTGAGGTAGGCGGGTCCCGGGTGCTCGACGGCGGCGCGTGTGGTCTGGCGCATCTGCGTGGGGGAGCAGGTGACCACGAGGTCCGCCTTGTAGCGCATCGCCTCCTCGACGGCCTGGCCGAACGCCGCGTCCGAGCTGCGGTCGGTGAAGACGCGCGTGGAGACGGTCCCCCCGAGACGTGCCTCGAGTTTCTGGCGCCCGCGGTCGTGCAGGGCGATCCATCCCGACGAGAGGGGGTTGCGGTCGTAGATGAACGCCACGCGGAAGGGCCTGGCCAGGACGGCGGCCTTGGCGATGTTCTTGAGCTTGGGGAGCGGCGCGGTGTGGCCCTTCGAGGGGTCCTCGAGGTAGGCGCGGGCACCCTCGCCCTGCGTCACCACGAACTCGCCCCAGATCTTGCCGACCTCGGCGTCGACCTGGGAGGGCGCGAGGCCGCGCGCGTGCTCGAAGCCGTAGATCGTGACGTAGGTGAGCAGCGCGTCGCCGACCTGGAGGTCGAGGGCGTCACCGCCGCGGGCGTGCCACGAGGCGGAGAAGCTGTCGAAGAGCGAGCGCAGGTCGCGCACCACGTCGTCGGGCCACGCGTCGTGAAGGTCCTGGTCGAGCAGGGCGGCGAGGCGCGCGTAGAAGCCCTCCTCGTCGGAGATGATGCCGTAGATGGGGCACACGCGGTAGAAGCGCGTGAACTCGTGATAGATGCGCAGGGCCTTCTCGTCCGAGGGCATGGGCGTCACGCGCGTGATGTTGGCCAGGATCGTGGGCATGCCCAGGTAGCGCGACACGGACACGCGCTTGTTGCCCTCCTGCACGTAGAAGCGCTGCAGGTACTCGTAGACCACGATCGGGTCGCGCAGGCCCTCGGCGCGCTGGGAGTCGATGAGGTCGCTCCACTTGGAGGAGAACTCCGACCCGGGCTCGGCGATCGGCAGAAAGCCGCTCGAGAACATGTTCTGCCGCCCGCGCGTCTTGGTGCCCGCGATGAGGGAGAGGTCGATCTCGGTGAGGCCGATAGGGACCTCTCCCTGGTAGCCCTGGTTCTTGAGGATGTCGTCGAGTGCCGGGGGATAGGGGTAGCGTCCCGCCGCGACGTCACGATCGACCTGCTTGAGTCCGAGCTTGCGTGCCTTGGCGTAGTCCTCGAGCATGAGGGCTCCCTTCCTGGGCGGGACCGTTCCCATTCATGGTAGCGAATCGTGGGGAATCCCAACTGGTATCCTTGCGATGTGACGGGAGGTTCACATGGCGCTCATCAAGACGCACAGGCGGGGCTGGGCGATCGCGTTCACCGTGGCCGGGTTTCTCGCCCTCGTGGCGGTGCCGAGCCTTTCGGGGGCACCCTACCTCGTCGACCAGGCGCTGCAGCGCCTGCTGCTGTTCGCGCTCGTCTCCGTTTTCGTGGCCCTGCTCGGCGGCGGCCGGGCGCTGGTCCCGTCTGCCGTGGGGCTGCGGCGCTCGCTGCGCGAGGGGCGCTACCCGGTCCTTCTCGTCCTGGGACTGTGCGCGTTCGAGCTGGTGAGCCTGCTGGGGCTCGCGGCCTCGGGGGAGACGGTGCCCATCTCGCCCACCTGGGCGCCCGACCTGGCGGGCGTCGCGCTGCTCTGCGTGAGCGTGGGCCTCTACGAGGAGGCGCTCTTCCGGGTGCTGTTGCTCGGCGGCCTGCTCTCCGGCCGCGGCGCCGCGCGCAACGGCGTGGTGACGGCCGTGCTCGTCTCGTCCGTGGCCTTTGGTGCGGCCCACGTTGCACTGGAGGGGAGGCTCGACGTGCTGGCCCTTGTCCAGATGCTGCTCAAGACCGCGCAGACAACGTGCATCGCCCTGGTGCTCGGCGCCGTCTACGTGCTCACGCGCAGCTTCCTCGGCGTGGTGGCGCTCCATGCCCTCGCGGACTTCTTCCCCATGGCATTGCTCGCGGTGCTGGGCGGCCTCGAGGACTCGCTCGGCTCCTACGTGAGCGGGGGAGAGGGCGAGCTCGCCGTGCTTTTGGGCCTCTCACTCATCGCGGTCTACGTCGTGCTGGTCGCGCTCTATGCGCCGGCCGCCGTGCACGCGTGGAGGCTCCTCGAGGCGACGCCGCTGCCGGCGTCCGGGCCGTTCGAGCAGGGCTGGGACCCGCGCCCCGACGACGACCCCGCCCTCTCCGACGAGGACGACGGTCGCCCCGTGCCCCCGACGGGGCTGTGAGGCGGGTCCCTTCTCGCCCGGGCGGCACGCCGCCCCGGGTGCTCTCCTGACGAGGTGGCTACTTGAGCGTGATCGATGCCTTGCCCTCGCCGAAGAAGCCGGTGGCGGCGTCGTTGGCCCAGATCTGGGTGCCGTCCGAGGTGGAGCCGACGAGCCAGTGGTGGTCGGGTCCGCTCTGGGGCTCGGGGCTCGTGAGGATGATCGTCATATAGAGATACTGACCGTCGTGATGGTAGAACCGCCACTCCCCGTCGCCCGACTGCTCCGCGGTGGTCTCCTGCTGCCAGGAGTCGGGCACGTCAACGTAGAAGTAGTCGCACTCGTAGTAGTGGCTCGCGGCGGGTGCGGGTTCGGGCTCAGGTGTGGGCTCCGGCTCCGGCGCGGGTGCCTCGTCGGTCACCACCGAAGCGTCCGCAGGGGCCTCCGCGTCCTTCTCGACGGGGTCGTCCTGCGCGGCGACCTCCTGCGGCGCGGGCCTGGTCGCGCGGTCGTAGGCAACGAGTCCCGCCGAGGCGATGACGAGCAGGCACAGGCCCACGCCGATGCCGGCGAGGACGTAGGGTACGAGCTTTCTTGCGGACATGGGCGCTCCTTTGGGTGAGGGTCGTCGTCGGCGTCGCTACTTGAGCGTGAGGACGGGGCTGGTGGATGGGTCACCGCCAGTGAAGAACGATCCGCCTGCCATGACGCCAATGTAGACGTCGCGCCCGTCGGATGTCGTGCCGAAGTAATCGCAG
This sequence comes from uncultured Atopobiaceae bacterium, assembly GCA_963931035.1. Taxonomy (GTDB): domain Bacteria; phylum Actinomycetota; class Coriobacteriia; order Coriobacteriales; family Atopobiaceae; genus Thermophilibacter. The sequence continues at coordinate 190,183 of OZ006979.1, forward strand.
TAGCTCGGCGCGCTCACGCCAACGTACACCTCGTCGTTTCCTGCCGCCCAGTAGTTTGAGCAGTGAAAGAGGTACGTGCCGTCTCCGTTGTCGGTCACGCTCCAAAAGTACGGATCGTCCTCGCCGGGGTATGCGTCGCTTCTCACCCAGCTGTCGGGCACGTCCACGTAGAAGGCGTCGCACTCGAAGTCGTGCGTCACGGCGGGCTCGGGCGCGGGCTCCGGCGCGGGTTCCGTCTCGGGCGCGGGTTCCGGCTCTATCTCCACCTCCGGCTTCGGCTCCGTCGCGGGCGCCTCCTCGGTCGTCGCGCCCTTCTCGGCGACGGCGTCCTCCTCCTCTTCCTCGGCGGGCGCGTCGGCGCCCTGCTCGCTCCTGGGCGGGAGCGGGTCAATCACCAGCGCGTAGACCAGGTAGGCAGCCGAGGACGCGGTCGCGAGGGCGAGCATGACGAGGGCGGCGACGACCGGTGCCGCGAGGCGCCGACGCGGATGCGGGGCCTCGGGACTGGGGGTGTCCGTCTCTCTATCCTCGACGGGCACGGGCGCGCCGCAGCCGGGGCAGAACCTGGCGCCCTCCCTGAGCTCGGCCCCGCAGTTCCCACAGAACATGTCGCTTCCTCTCCTCGGTGACGTGCGTTGCGTCCAGTGTACGCGTCCGGGTGCCCGGGGTCATCGGGCCCGTCCGTCTTGCGGCTCAAAGCGCCCGTTTTGCGCGTCCCGGCGCACGGTTGTGTACACCCCCAACGCCCGCAATGCCGTTTTTTGGTTGCAAAGTCGCAGGTACTCGGCTTGCGAATAGAGAGCGGTGTGCGTGGAGGTGTACACAACCGTCACACCCCAGATTTCCCCGGCGTTTCCGGCGCGCTTCTCGCGTATGGCGGGCAGAAGACGCGCGCGTGGCGAGCGCGTAGCAATCTCGTCTCGCTTTTCTCGCCCGCGGGGCGGCAGCCGTAGACTCCCTTTGAAAACCGAACGAGGGGAGCCACATGAGCCACGGTCTCTATCGAGAGGGCTACGAACACGATGCCTGCGGCATCGGTGCCATCGCCCACCTGCACGGCGTCCGCAGCCACCAGACGCTCGACGACGCGCTCTCGGTGCTCGTGAACCTCGAGCACCGCGGCGGCAAGGGCCTTGAGAAGAACACCGGCGACGGCGCGGGCGTGCTCTTCCAGCTGCCGCACCGCTTCTTCCGCAAGGAGGCGCAGAAGGAGGGCCAGCTCCTGCCCGACGAGGGCGACTACGGCGTGGCCATGCTCTTCCTGCCGCACGACGACCCCGCGGGCGTGACTGCCGCGCGCCAGGTCTTCGAGCGGGGCTGCGCGGAGTGCGGCGTCCCGCTCATGTTCTGGCGCGAGGTGCCGGTGGACCCGCACGACCTCGGCTCCACGGCGCGCGCCTGCATGCCCACGATCTACCAGGCGTTCCTGCGCCGTCCGGAGGACGTGGCGCGCGGCCTCGACTTCGAGCGCCGCCTCTACGTCTGCCGTCGCACGATCGAGCGCGCCGCGGACGCCACGCCCGCGCTCGACGGCAAGATCTTCTACGTCTGCAGCATGTCCAGCCGCACGATCGTCTACAAGGGCATGCTCGTCGCCACGCAGATGCGCCGCTTCTACCTGGACCTCAACGACGCAGCTGTGGAGACGGCGCTCGCCCTCGTGCACTCGCGCTACTCCACCAACACCACGCCCTCCTGGGAGCGCGCGCACCCCAACCGCTACATCATCCACAACGGCGAGATCAACACCCTGCGCGGCAACGTGAGCTGGATCCGCGCGCGCGAGCCGAGCCTCTACTCGCCGGCGCTGGGCGCGGACCTGGCGCGCGTGCTGCCGATCATCAACCGCGAGGGCTCGGACTCCGCGATCCTGGACAACGTGCTCGAGTTCCTCGTCATGAACGGGCGGCCCCTCGACCGCGCGGTCTCGCTCATGATGCCGGAGCCGTGGGACAAGAACCCCGCACTCAGCGAGAAGCGCCGCGCCTACGATGCCTACCAGTCCATGCTGATGGAGCCCTGGGACGGCCCCGCCGCGATCGTCTTCACCGACGGGCGCACGCTGGGCGCCGCGCTCGACCGAAACGGCCTGCGCCCCGCGCGCTACTACGTGACGCGCGACGACCGGCTGATCCTGGCCTCCGAGGTGGGCACCATCGACGTGGAGCCCGCCAACATCCTGCGCACGGGCTGCCTCGGCCCCGGCGAGATGCTCGAGGTCGACCCTGTGGCCGGCCGCGTCGTGGGCAACGACGAGATCCGTGACCGCCTGGCGGGCGAGAAGCCCTATCGAGACTGGCTCGACGAGGAGACGATCGACGTCGCCGACCTGCCGGAGGCCCCCCGCGAGGAGGCCCCCGTCGCACCCGCCCCGCTCGCTGCTCGCCTCGCCGCCTACGGCTGGCACTACGACGACGTGGACGAGGTCGTGCGCCCGATGGCCGAGAAGGGCGCGGTGCCGCTGGCCTCCATGGGCGTGGACGCGCCGCTCGCCTGCCTCTCCACCAAGACGCGCTCGTTCTTCGACTACTTCAACCAGCTCTTCGCCCAGGTGACCAACCCGCCGATCGACGCCCTGCGCGAGAGCCTCGTCACGAGCACGGTGCTCTACCTCGGCAACCACGGCAACCTCCTCGAGGACTGCCGCGACTCCTGCCGCCTCGTGCGCCTGCCCGGCCCCATGCTCTCCCGGGCCGACTTCGAGCGCATCCGCGCGATCGACCGCGCGGGCTTCCGCGCGGAGACGGTGCGCGCGGTCTACCCGTCGGACGGCGGCGACGGCGCCCTCGAGCGCGCCCTCGACGAGCTGGCCCGCGCGGCCGAGCGGGACGTGCGCTCCGGGGCCAACATCGTCGTGATCTCCGACCGCGCGGGCGCCGGCGAGACGCCGATCCCGACGCTTCTGGCCCTCGGGTGCGTGCACAACCACCTCATCCGCTGTGGCCTGCGCACCCGCGCCGACCTCGTGGTGGAGACCGGCGACGCCCTCTGCGCCCACGACTTCGCGTGCCTGGTGGGCTACTCGGCGAGCGGCATCTACCCCTACCTGGCCCACGATTGCATCGCCGACCTCTGCGCCCGCGGCGAGCTCTCCCTCGCCCCCGAGGAGGCCTGCTCCGCCTACGACCGCGCCGTCACGGCGGGCATCGTCTCGATCATGTCCAAGATGGGCATCTCCACGATGCAGGGCTACCACTCCGCGCAGATCTTCGAGGTCCTGGGCCTCTCCGACGAGCTGGTGGAGAAGTACTTCACGTTCACGGCCACCCGCGTGGGCGGCCTCACGGTGGCCGACCTCCAGCGCGAGCTGGACGCCCGCACCGCCGCGGCGCGCGCCCAGGCGGCCTCGCCCGCGCCCGACCAGCTCCCCACGCTCGGCCTCACCAAGTGGCGGCCCGGCGGCGAGGAGCACCTCATCGACCCGAAGGCCATCTACCTGCTGCAGCGCGCCTGCCGCGAGGGCGACTACGGCCTCTTCAAGGAGTTCTCCGCGTGGGTCCACCGCCCCGGGCGTGCCGTCACCCTGCGCGACCTCATGGGATTTGCGCCCGCCGGCGCTCCGGTGCCGCTCGACGAGGTGGAACCCGCGAGCAAGATCGTGCGTCGCTTCAACACCGGTGCGATGAGCTACGGCTCGATCAGCCGCGAGCAGCACGAGTGCCTGGCCATCGCGATGAACCGCCTGCACGGGCGCTCCAACACCGGCGAGGGCGGCGAGGACCCGGCCCGCGAGACGGCGCTTCCCAACGGCGACTCCGCATGCTCGGCGATCAAGCAGGTGGCCTCGGGGCGCTTCGGCGTGACGAGCCGCTACCTCTCGAGCGCGATGGAGATCCAGATCAAGATGGCCCAGGGCGCCAAGCCCGGCGAGGGCGGCCACCTGCCCGGCCGCAAGGTCTACCCGTGGATCGCCGAGGTGCGCCAGTCCACGCCGGGCGTCGGGCTCATCTCGCCGCCGCCCCACCACGACATCTACTCGATCGAGGACCTCGCCGAGCTGATCTTTGACCTCAAGAACGCCAACCCGGGCGCGCGTATCTCGGTCAAGCTCTGCGCGCTGGCCGGCGTGGGCACCATCGCCACGGGCGTCGCCAAGGGCGGGGCCGACAAGATCCTCATCTCCGGGCACAACGGCGGCACGGGCGCCGCCCCGCGCGACTCGATCTACCACGCGGGCATCCCGTTCGAGATCGGCCTCGCGGAGACCCAGCAGACGCTGCTCAGAAACGGCCTGCGCTCCCGCGTGGTGCTCGAGACCGACGGCAAGCTCATGAGCGGGCGCGACGTGGCGATCGCGGCGCTGTTGGGCGCCGAGGAGTTCGGCTTCGCCACGATGCCGCTTATCGCCTGCGGCTGCCTCATGCAGCGCGACTGCCAGCGCGACACCTGCCCGGCGGGCATCGCCACGCAGAACTGCGCGCTGCGCGGCCGCTTCGCGGGCCGGCCCGAGCACGTGGTGAACTACCTTACCTTCGTGGCCGAGGAGCTGCGCGAGGTCATGGCCGGGCTGGGCTTCCGCACGGTGGACGAGATGGTGGGCCGCGCCGACTGCCTCACGCAGGTGCCGGTGGCGGGCGAGGCCAACTGGAAGGCAAACCGCCTGGACCTCGCCGACCTTCTCGCCTGCGCGGAGCCCGAGTTCGGCCAGCACATCCCCGGGGCCGACGGACGCCACTTCCTGCCGGAGATGGGGCCCGACCTGGAGCTCGAGAAGACCCTCGACGCCACGCTCTTCGTGCCCTACACGGCCGAGGCCCGCGCGCACCTCACGCCGGTGCGCTTCCGGGCGGACATCGACAACGTCAACCGGTGCGTGGGCACGCTTCTGGGCAGCCACGTCACGCGGGCGCACCCGGAGGGCCTGCCGGAGGGGTCGATCACGGTGGACTGCGAGGGGTCGGCAGGCCAGAGCTTCGGCGCGTTCCTGCCGGCGGGCGTCACGCTGAGCGTCTCCGGCGACGCCAACGACTACTTTGGCAAGGGGCTCTCGGGCGGCGTGCTGTCCGTGCGCCCGGCCGACGGCGCCACCTACAAGTTCGACGAGAACGTCATCGTGGGCAACGTGGCCTTCTACGGCGCCACGAGCGGCCGGGGCTTTGTGAACGGCCTCGCGGGCCAGCGCTTCTGCGTGCGCAACTCCGGCGCCACGGTGGTGGTGGAGGGTGTGGGCAACCACGGCTGCGAGTACATGACGGGCGGCTGCGTGGTGGTGCTCGGCGAGGTCGGCGCCAACTTCGCGGCCGGCATGTCCGGCGGCGTGGCCTACGTCTACGACCGCTTTGGCACGCTGGCGCGGCGCTGCAACACCGAGCTCGTGAACCTGGAGGAGCCGGACGCCCAGGACCTCGAGTTCGTGCGCTCGCTCGTGGAGGAGCACGTGCGCCGCACGGCGAGCCCGCGCGGCATCAAGCTGCTCTACCAGTTCGACGAGGCGTCGGCGCACTTCGTGAAGGTGATCCCGCGCGACTACGAGCGCGTGCTCGCGCTGGTCGCCGAGGCCGAGGCCGCGGGGGCCACCCATGAGCAGGCGCTGAGCCACGCATTCGACGCGATGAGGGAGGCCTAAGATGGGCAAGCCAGGAGCGTTTCTCACGGTGGGCCGGCGCGCCCACGATCTCAGGCCGGTCGCGGAGCGCACGCGCGACTGGGACGAGCTCTACGTGGAGCCGGACGAGGGCGTGCGCCGGGCGCAGGCGAGCCGCTGCATGATGTGCGGCGTGGCGTTCTGCCAGGCGGGCTTTGGCTTTGGCGGCGCACGCCCGAGCGGCTGCCCGCTCCACAACCTCATCCCCGAGTGGAACGACCTCGTCTACCGGGGGCTCTGGCGCGAGGCCGCCGACCGTCTGGCGCTCACCTCGCCGCTGCCGGAGTTCACGAGCCGCGTGTGCCCGGCGCTCTGCGAGGCGGCCTGCAACCTGGGCTGCCACGGCGAGCCCGAGACGATCCACGACAACGAGCGCGCGATCTCGGACTGGGAGTGGGCGCACGGCGGGCCGAGGCGCTTCTCGCCCGCCGCGCCGGACGCCCCGCTCGTGGCGGTGGTGGGGTCCGGTCCCGCCGGGCTCGCCTGCGCCTGGGAGCTCGCCCGGCGAGGGACCCGCGTGACGGTCGTGGAGCGCGCGGACCGCGCGGGGGGACTGCTCACCTACGGCATCCCCAACATGAAGCTCGAGAAGCGGGTGGTCGCGCGTCGCGTGGCGCTCATGGAGGAGCTGGGGATCGAGTTTCGCCTGAACACGGACGCGGCCGAGAAGGACGTGGCGTCGGCGCTGCTCGCGGAGAGCGACGCCGTGGTCGTGGCCGCCGGCGCGCGCCGCCCGCGCGGCCTCGCGGCGGCGGGCTTCGAGGAGGGGCTCGCCTCGGGCGGCGTGGCCTGGGCCGTGGACTACCTCACGGCCTCCACGCGCGCGCTGCTCGACGGCGGCGCGCCGGCGGTGAGCGCCGAGGGCCTTGACGTGGTGGTCATCGGCGGCGGCGACACGGGCAACGACTGCCTGGGCACCGCCGTGCGCCAGGGCGCTCGCTCGGTGCGGCAGCTCGAGTTCCTGCCGCGCCCCGCCGAGCCGGGCCCGGGCGCCACGCGCTGGCCCGAGTGGCCCGCCACGCTCAAGACCGACTACGGCCAGCGGGAGGCCATCGAGCTCATGGGTGGGGAGATGCGCTCGTGGGGCGTCGACACGCTCGAGGTCCTTCTCGGCGCGGACGGCGCGGTGCGCGGCCTCATGGTGGCCGACCTCGACTGGTCGGGCGGCGCGCCCGAGCGCGTGGCCGGCAGCGAGCGGGAGATTCCCGCGCAGCTCGTGCTCATCGCCTGCGGCTTCACGGGCCCGGAGCGCTCCGTGCTGGACGCGCTGGGCGTTGCCGTGGGGGAGCGGGGGCTGCCCGTCCCGGGTGAGAGCGCGCATCGCGCGACGTCCTCCGGCAAGACGCCCGTCTTTCTCGCCGGTGACGTGCGGAGCGGGTCCTCGCTCGTGGTGAGCGCCATCGCGGACGCCCTGGCGTGCGTGGACGAGGTCGCCGCGAGGTTGGGTCTCTGACATGGACGCGCGCGACGACGACGGGAGAGGCGAGGGGATCGTCTGGCTGGAGAGGGGCGACGAGGTCGCCTTCGAGCCCGCCGGCCCGAGACGCCCCTGGCTCGAAGAGTCCTCCGGCTGGGGGGAGGGGTCTCACCGGGAGGAGCCGAAGCAGGCCCCGAGGAAGGAGTCTCCCAAGCTCGTCTGGCTGTGAGGCGCCGCAGCTGCCTCCGGTGCCGCCTACTCGTCCGTGCCGGGCCTACCGGCAAAGTCGAGACCGCCCACCAGCTCGCGCAGACGTGCCTCGTCCCCGCGGACGAAGGCCTCCGCGATCGCGGGGTAGGCGAGGCGCGCCTCGTCGAAGAGGTCGGCAAAGCTGTCCGTGCGGACCTCGCCCGTGAAGGGATGGGCCCATGCGCGGCGCTCGAGGTTGGCGGCGGGGCACTCGTCGCTGCGGCGCACGTAGTGGGTGCACGCCGTCGTGAGCCTGGTCCCGCGCAGCGCTCGCTCGGCCATCGCGGCGCCCCGGGCGCGCAACGTGCCGGCCGGCTCGATCAGGCGATAGACGAGCTCGTAGTCGCGGACCGCGGCCGCGTACTCGCGGGCGTCGATCTCGACGCCAAAGACGCCGAGCGCCACCTGGGAGAGCAGGGCACCGGCCACGCGCTCGGTGCGTGCGGTCCGCATGAGGTTGGTCGCCGACGGGCGCTCGTTGATGGTGGCGTGGCGCTTCTCCCAGAGGATCCAGGAGTCGACGTCGCCCTCGATGACGGCGTGGACCTCGCCCTCGAGCCCGGCGAGCGTCGGCTCGACGTCGCAGAGCGCGCGCTGCTGGGCGATGACGAACGGGTGGGCGGCGCGGTCGAGCGCGTAGTGGCCCACGATGCCGAGCGCGAAGGCCCGCCCGACGCGCTCGTCGGGGCGGGGCAGGCGGCCGACGCCGTCGCGCAGCGCGAGCAGCACGCGCGCGACGGGGCCGGACTGGATCTTGCGGCCGAGCCCGCGACATGTGGCGGCGCGGGACGGGAGCGTCGAGAACCGGGCGGCGAGCGGGTCGGGGCCCTGGTTGCCCAGAAGGAACGCGATCAGCTCCTCCTCGCCCTCCACGAGGCCGTCGGGGAGCTCGGAGAGGATGTCCTCACCAAAGATGTGATGCGTGATGAGCGCGGGCATGGTCCCTCCTCGAGCGCGCGGTCCTTCTTTGCAGTACCACTAGGGTAGCGCAACGGGGGACGGCCGGGCGGGGCTATCCGTCGAAGCCGGCGTCCTCGGCCAGGTCCGTGCCGTCCGCGGCAGTCGTGGCCAGCTCGTCGCAGCGCTCGTTCTCGGGGTGGCCGGCATGTCCCTTGACCCAGACCCACGTCACCTCGTGCGGCTCGCAGGCCGCGATCAGGCGCTCCCAGAGGTCGACGTTCTTCACGGGCTGCCTGCTCGCGGTCTTCCAGCCGCGCCGCCGCCAGCCGGCTATCCAGTTCTGGTTGAAGGCGTTGCACACGTACTGCGAGTCCGTCGTCATGGTCACGGCGCACGGACGGCGCAGGGCCTCGAGCGCGGCGATCGCGCCCATGAGCTCCATGCGGTTGTTGGTGGTGCGTCGGTAGCCGCCCGAAAGCTCGCGCTCGTGGACGGTGCCGTCGGGCCCGGTGTAGCGCAGGACCGTCCCGTAGCCGCCCGGGCCCGGGTTGCCGCGCGACGAGCCGTCCGACCAGGCCTCCACGCGCATGAGCGGGCTTGGCGCGACGACCCTCTCGCCCGCCTCCCGCGCAAACTCCTCCCAGCTCGCCACTACTTGGCCTCCGCCCAGTTGGCGCCGTAGGACACCTCGGCGATGAGCGGCACGCTCAGGCTGATGACGCCCTCCATCGTCTCGCGCACGAGGGAGCTCACGGCCTCAAGCTCCGTCTTGGGGACCTCGAGGTCCAGCTCGTCGTGGATCTGCAGCACGAGCTTGGAGGAGAGCCCCTCCTCGTGCAGGCGGCGCTCCACCTGGACCATCGCGAGCTTGATGATATCCGCAGCGGTGCCCTGCATCGGGTGGTTCATCGCCGTGCGCTCGCCAAAGGCCACGAGCTGGCGGTTTCTCTGCTGGAACTCGCGGATGTGGCGCTTGCGGCCAAAGAGCGTCTCGGCGTAGCCGCGCTCGTGGGCCACCCTCACGGCCTCGTCGAGGAAGGCGCGCACGCCGGGGTAGGCCTCGAAGTAGCGGTCGATCATCTCCTGCGCCTCGGCGCGCGGTATCTTGAGCGAGCTCGCCAGGCCAAAGGCCTGCTGGCCGTAGACGATGCCAAAGTTGACGGCCTTGGCGCGGCTGCGCAGCTGCGGCGTGACCTCGTCCACGGGCACGCCAAAGACGCGCGCGGCGGTGGCGGCGTGGAAGTCGCGGCCCTCGCAGAAGGCGGCGATCAGGTGCTCGTCCCCGGAGAGGTGCGCGAGCAGGCGAAGCTCGATCTGGGAGTAGTCGCAGGCGAGAAACACGCTGCCCTCGGGCACCGTGAAGGCCTGACGCACGCGATGCCCGAGCTCGGAGCGCGTGGGGATGTTCTGCAGGTTGGGGTCGGAGCTCGAGAGGCGCCCCGTCGCGGTCACCGTCTGGTTGAGGGTGGTGTGGACGCGGCCGTCGCCGCGCACGAGCGCGGGTAGGGCGTCGAGGTAGGTGCTCTTGATCTTGGAGCGCTCGCGGTAGTCCAGGACGTCGGCCACGATCTCGTGCTCCGCGGCGAGGTCGGCGAGGACCTTGGCGTTGGTCGAGTAGTAGCCGCGCTTGGTCCGCTTGAGGCCGTAGGTGGGAAGCCCCAGCACGTCGAAGAGGACGTGGGAGAGCTGCATGGGGGAGTCGATGTTGAAGGTCTCCCCGGCCGCCGCGTGGATCTTCTCGACTATCCCCGCTATCTCCGCGCCGAGCTCGGCGGACTGCGCCGCCAGGACGCGTGTGTCCACGGCGAGGCCCGCGCGCTCCATCTCGGCGAGCACGGGCAGAAGCGGCATCTCCATGTCGTCGAAGAGGCCCGCGGAGCCGTCGCGCCCGAGCTGCTCGCGCAGGGGCGCCACGAGGTCGTGCGCGCGGACGGCGTCGAGGGCGGCCTCGGGGACCTCCTCGGTGGCGGAGGGCAGGACGCGGCTGAGGTAGGCCTCGGCGAGCTCGGCGGGCGAGAAGGACCCGCGCTCGGAGTCGAGCAGGTAGGCGGCCACGGCGACGTCGAAGACGCGCGCCGGGTCGACCTCGCGCGGGGCGAGCCGCTCGGGCTCGCTCGAGTCGACGGGGGAGAGCACGTGCAGCAGCGCCTTGACGTCGGCCGCGGCGAGCCGTCCCGCGCGCAGGAGGCGCTCGAGCGCCGCGTCGGCGCCCTCGCCGTCAAAGCGGCAGAGGCTCTCGGACGTGGCCGCCCAGAGCGTGTGGGACGTGCCAAAGAGCGCGCCCTCCTGACGGTCGTCGTCGAGCGCGCAGCCGACCCAGGCGCCGTCGGCGATCGCCGCGTCGAGCGCGGAGGCGGCCTCGTCGCCGGAGAGGGGCGCGGGCAGCGGCGGGGCCTCGACGGGCTCGTCCTTCTCGCCGAGCGCCGCGCGGGCGGCCGCCACGGCGTCGTCGCCGGCCAGGCGCACGAGGCGCGTGGTCATGCCGGTGAAGCCGAGCGCGGAGAAGGCGCGGGCCACCTCGGTGGGGTCGAACGTGGGGAAGCGCGCGTCGGAGAGCTCGAGCTCGATCGGCGCGTCGGTGCGGATGGTGGCCACCTTGCGGGAGACCAGGGCGTCCTCCACGTGCGCGCGGAGGTTCTCGCCCATCTTGCCCTTGACCTCGTCCGCGTGCGCGATGACCTCGTCGAGGCTGCCGTACTGGACGATGAGGGCGGCCGCCTTCTTGGGGCCGATGCCCGGCACGCCGGGGATGTTGTCCGAGGAGTCGCCCTTGAGGCCGTAGAAGTCCGGCACCAGCTCGGGCGTGATGCCGTGGTAGAGGTCCTCCACCGTGGCGGGGTCCATGATCACCACGTCCGTGACGCCCTTCCTGGTGGAGACGACCTTCACGTGGTCGGTCGTGAGCTGGTACATGTCGCGGTCGCCGGTGAAGAGGTACATGTCGTAGCCGGCCGCCTCGCCGCGGCGCGCTAGGGTGCCGAGGATGTCGTCGCCCTCCCAGCCCTCGAGCTCCGCCACGGGGACGTCGAGCGCGGCGAGCAGCTCCTTCACCATCGGGAACTGCTCGTGCAGCGCCGGGTCCATGGGCGGGCGCTGCGCCTTGTACTGGGGCAGCATCTCCATGCGCACGCGCGGCTTGCCCTTGTCGAAGGCGCAGATCACCCCGTCGGGGCGGAAGGTCTCCACCATCTTGATGAACATGTTGAAGAAGCCGAAGAGGGCGTTGGTGGCGCGGCCGTCCGGTGCGTTCATGGGCTGGCGGATCGCGTGGAACGCGCGGTGCATGAGCGAGTTTCCGTCGACGACGGCGATGGTGCGCGGGGCGTCTGGCATGGGGGCCTCCTTGTGGTCGTCCCCCGATTGTAGGCGAGAAGGGCCGGCGGGGTGAGGTCGCGAGACGCGTCTCCGTGCTCAAACAGTTTGCTTCGCAAAAACTGCGCGCGGGGACACGTCCCACGACCTTGCGGCGTGTCCTTCTCGCCATGAAATGGCCCTGAAGATGCAACCAAACCATGCCCCGCGCTTCACGCGGGGGCAACGGCTGTGAAACAATGGGACCGTAGAGTATTCGACCGTAAGCCACACCGCCAAGAGAAGGGGCGCACATGGGCAAGGACAGGGTCTCGCAGGAGTACGGCAGCCTGCTCTTCACCGATGCGGTGATGCAGGAGCGGCTCCCCAAGCCTACGTACAAGGAGCTCCGTCAGGTCATCGACGACGGTAAGCCGCTCGACCTGGACATCGCCAACGAGGTCGCGCACGCGATGAAGGAGTGGGCGCTCGAGAAGGGCGCCACGCACTTCGCGCACTGGTTCCAGCCGCTCACGGGCATCACGTCCGAGAAGCACGACAGCTTTCTCACCCCGATCAACGACGGCACGATCCTGATGTCCTTCTCGGGCAAGGAGCTCGTCCAGGGCGAGCCGGACGCCTCCTCGTTCCCGAGCGGCGGCCTGCGCGCCACGTTCGAGGCCCGCGGCTACACCGCCTGGGACCCCACGAGCCCGGCTTTCATCAAGGACGAGGTCCTCTGCATCCCCACGGCCTTCGTCTCCTACACCGGCGAGGCGCTCGACAAGAAGACGCCGCTGCTTCGCTCGCAAGTGGCACTCGAAACCCAGGCCAAGCGCGTGCTCGCGCTTTTTGGCCGCGAGCCCAAGCGCGTCTTCACCACCATCGGCCCGGAGCAGGAGTACTTCCTCGTGAAGGAGGAGGACTACGAGGCGCGCCCCGACCTCGTCTACTGCGGGCGCACGCTCTTTGGGTGCGAGCCGGTCAAAGGCCAGGAGCTGGAGGAGCACTACTTCGGCGCCATCCGCCCCACGGTCAACGACTTCATGAAGGAGGTCGACGACGAGCTCTGGAAGCTCGGCGTTCCGGTCAAGACCAAGCACAACGAGGTCGCGCCCGCCCAGCACGAGCTGGCGCCGATCTTCGAGCAGGGCTCGCTCGCCATCGATGACAACCTCCTCACGATGGAGAAGCTCAAGCTCATGGCCACCCGCCACGGGCTGGCCTGCCTCGAGCACGAGAAGCCCTTCGAGTACGTGAACGGCTCCGGCAAGCACAACAACTGGTCCATCTGCGCCGACGGCAGGAACCTGCTCGAGCCGGGCGCGGTGCCCTCCGAGAACCTGCAGTTCCTGGTGTTTCTCGCCGCGCTCGTGGCGGCCGTCGACGAGCACGCCGATCTGCTGCGCGCGAGCGTGGCCTCCGCTGGCAACGACCACCGTCTCGGCGCCAACGAGGCGCCCCCGGCCATCATCTCGATCTTTCTGGGCGACCAGCTCCATGCCATCGTGGAAGCCCTCATCAACAAGGAGGAGCCCGAGGTCCACGAGGCCGAGCGCATGGACCTGGGCGTGCCCGCCCTGCCCGACCTCCTGCGCGACTCCACGGACCGCAACCGCACCTCGCCCTTCGCGTTCACGGGCAACAAGTTCGAGTTTCGCATGTGCGGCAGCCAGCAGAACCTGGCCGACCCCAACGTGGTCCTCAACACCGCCGTCGCCGAGCAGTGCGACCGCTTTGCCACCAAGCTCGAGGGCAAGACCGGCGACGAGTTCACCAACCTCGCGCTGAGGTGGGTGCGTCACACCCTGCGCGACCACCAGCGCGTGCTCTTCGAGGGCAACGGCTACTCCGAGGAGTGGGAGGTTGAGGCGCAGCGCCGCGGGCTGCCCAACCTCAAGACCACGCCGGACGCGCTGCCCCACATGATCAAGCCCGAGAACGTGGCCTTCTACGAGAGGTACCACGTCCTCGACGAGGCGGAGATCCACGCGCGCTACGTCTCCAAGGCCGAGCAGTACGCCAAGCTCCTCAACATCGAGGCCAACACGATGGTCTACATGGCGCGCCACCTCTACCTGCCCGCGCTCTCCGACTACTCGGGTGACCTCGCCACGAGCGTGGCTACCAAGGCGGAGATCGGCATCGAGGCCACGGTCGAGAAGGACCTCGTGCGCACCATCACCGAGGGCATGGCGCAGATCGACGCCGCCGCGCGTGCCCTGGAGGAGGTCAACGCCGCCGCCCGCGAGAGGGAGGACCCGCAGGAGAGCTGCGACGCCTACCGCGACGAGGTGCTGCCGGCCATGGACGCCCTGCGCGCCCCTGTCGACGCGATGGAGTTGATCTGCGGTGCCGACTACTGGCCCGTGCCCACCTACAACAAGATGCTCTTCTGGGTGTAGGGGTCGCTTTCCAGCCTCTGATGGCCGCCTGACCACAAATCCCGAGCGGCGCATGGTGCCAAACCATAAAATCCGAGCGACGCATGCAAAAGGTGAAACCATCGCATGCGCCGCTCGGCTTTTCTGTCCGTTTGGACAATAATCCCGACCCGCGCGTTCTTCTCGGCATGCTTGGGTCGGGATTTATGGTTGGGGCGAGAAGGACGGGAATTGTGTGGGGTATGCGGTTCCGCATGGCCCCGCATGGGGCCCCGCATGGGATGCTCTTTGGTTGGCGAGAACATCGGCGCAGGTAGAAGGGTCGTTGTGGGATTGCGTGGAGATTGGTGCCACCTGGCGGGCAGCTAGCGTCAGGTTGCGGGAAGCCGCGCCCGCTATCCTCCTCTCATCTGAGGGGAGGGCGCATGGGCGAGAAGAGACTCTGCCTGGCGGGCGAGGACTCGCTGCGAATGCTGAGGTTCGTGCGGAGGAGCGAGGGCCTCATCCTGGCCCCGGCCGAGAGGGACGTGCTGAGGGGCTGCGACGACGCCGTGGACGCGCAGACGCTCGCACGCTCCCTGCCGCCCGAGATCTTTGCCCCCTCGCGCCGGCGGCCGGTCTGCCTCCGCTTTGACGACGATGCCTCGAGGAGCCAGTCCGCGCTCGTCCATGCGGCGTCGGGTCTCGCGCGCCTGCCCGACTCGGCCTACCTCGAGGTCCTCACCGCGTCCGGCGACCCGCTCCTGACCAGCGGAGGGGACGTGGCTCACGTGCTGGTGGAGGGCGCGGGGATGTCGCTCGTGAGCGCCGCCGACGTCATGGGGGGCGTGGAGCGGCGTGGCCTGCTGTCAGGGGAGGCCTGCACCGTTAGGCTTCTGGGGTTTGCGATGGAGCTCGTCGGCCTGTACGCGCGCGACCCCCTCGAGCCGCGCATGGGGGAGGTGGCGCACGACCTCGCGCCGATCGCCTCGACGCGCGACCTGGAGGGGTTTCTCGGGGACGCGGCGTACCTGAGGGGCCTCGAGCGGGCGCGGCTCGTCGCCTCCTACGCCAACGACGGCTCCAACTCGACCATGGAGACGCTCTGGTACGCGGCCTTCTGCCTTCCGCCGCGCCTGGGAGGGAGTCATCTCGCGCGACCGCTGCAGAACGTCCCCCTCGACTGGCCGGACGAGGTCGCGTCGCTCGTGGGCCACGGCACCATGCGGCCCGACTTCTACTGGCCGGGCTACGAGACCGCCTGCGAGCATCAGGGCGGGGACCACGCGGACGAGTCCGCGCTCGCCGAGGACAGCGACCGAGCGCGCGACTACGAGCTCTGCCACATCCACTACCTGCCGCTCACGAAGAAGGACGCGCGCAGGGAGGAGTCGATGAGGGCGCTGCTCGCGCAGCTGTTCTCCATAATCGGGCCCTACGAGGGGGCGGCGTTTCCGCGGAAGGCGCGCCGGATCCTCAACGACCCCGAGGTGCGCGCCGCGCGCAGGGTGCTCATTGGGCAGATGATGCCGTCGATCGTCCGGTCGGACGCGCCGTGAGGGCACGGGGCGCCTGGCCTGACCATAAATCCCGTCTAGCGCATGCGATGGTTTCACCTTTTGCATGCGCCGCTCGGCTTTTCTGTCTGTTCGGACAATAATCCCGACCTGCGCATGCCGAGAAGAACGCGCAGCTCCGGAATAATGTCCAAACGGACGTTTTTCTCGTCCGGCGCATGCGGTAGTTGCGTTTTTTGAATGCGTAGCTCTGGATTCCTGGCAGCTGCGGCGCCTACCCGTCGCGCTCGTCCAGGCGGGCGACAAGATCGGGCAGCTCGCGGGCGAGCCGCTCCATGGGGCCGCGCCAGACGGCGTCGCGGGGCCGCGCGTGACCGACGTAGGCCGTGCGCAGCCCGCAGTCGCCGCGCACGATGTCGCGCGCGGCGTCGTTGCCGACCATGAGGCACTCGTCGAGGCGCACGCCGAGCTGGTTGGCAAACTCCTGGTAGTAGCGCACGCTCGGCTTGCAGCGCGTGGAGTTGGAGTAGGTCGAGACGAGCGCGAAGTCGCTCTCGTCCACGCCCGCCCAGCCCATGCGGGCGCGGTCGCACGCGAGGGAGAACGTGGGGTTGGTCGCCAGCGCGCAGATGAGGCCGGCGTCGTGCACCGCCTCGATGGCCTCGCGCGCGCCCGCGACGGGCCGCGCCGCCACGACGCCGCCCGCGAACCCGGGCACGAGCTCCGTCTCGTAGTAGGTCATGAGGTCCGCGATCACGGGGTCGTCGAGCGGGATGCCCGTGGTCTCGAGGATGGTCTTGTTGAAGAGCTGCTCGTTGGTGAGGGAGTCCTCGCGGCCCTGGTCGTCCATGGCGAGAAACGCGCGCACGTAGGGGACGCCGAGCGAGACGGGGCTCACGCGCGCGGCGCTCGCGAGCAGGCGGGAGGCGCCGGCGACGTAGCGGGCGACGAACGCCGTGAGGTTGAGTCTCAGCAGCGTGTCGTCAAGATCGAAGAGCACCGCCCTGATCACGTGCCGACCTCCCTTCCTTCTCGCCGACGCGTGCGAAAATTAGTAAATACCCACTTCTCGCGCTTGAAAATCATACTCGAATAACGCTACTCTATCGTACGTGTGGGCAACGGGCCCGCACAACCGTATCTGTCGGCCCCCGAGAGCATGTAAGTTTCCACGTAGACGCCGCGATTTGGCACTGCAGGCAGCGACCATGACGACCGGGGCCCCGAAGTTCGAAAGGGGTCCACTTTTGAGTGAGATTCAGAACTCGTCCATCTTTGCGCTGGACGACATCTCCGACGAGGAGATGAGCAACCTCATCGACGGCACCGTGACCGACTTTGACGAGGGTGGTCTGGTTACCGGCACCGTCGTGAAGATCGAGCGCGACGAGGTTCTGCTTGACATCGGCTACAAGTCCGAGGGCGTCATCCCGTCCCGCGAGCTCTCCATTCGCAAGGACGTCAACCCTGCCGACGTGGTCACCATGGGCGAGGAGATCGAGGCTCTTGTCCTCCAGAAGGAGGACAAGGAGGGCCGTCTGGTCCTGTCCAAGAAGCGCGCCGAGTACGAGCGCGCCTGGAACGCCGTCGAGGAGAAGTTCAACTCCGGCGAGACCGTCGAGGGCGAGGTCATCGAGGTCGTCAAGGGCGGCCTGATCCTCGACATCGGCCTGCGCGGCTTCCTGCCCGCCTCCCTCGTCGACCTCCGTCGCGTCAAGGACCTCAACGCCTACCTCGGCACCCGCATCGAGGCCCGCGTCATCGAGATGGACCGCAACCGCAACAATGTCGTCCTCTCCCGCCGCGTCGTCCTCGAGGAGGCCCGCAAGGCCGAGCGCCAGGAGATCCTCTCCAAGCTCCAGGTCGGCATGCGCCTCAAGGGCACCGTCTCCTCGATCGTCGACTTCGGCGCCTTCGTCGACCTCGGCGGCATCGACGGCCTCGTGCACATCTCCGAGCTCTCCTGGAACCACGTCAACCACCCCTCCGAGGTCGTCAAGGTCGGCCAGGAGGTCGAGGTCCAGGTGCTCGATGTCGACCTCAACCGCGAGCGCATCTCCCTCGGTCTCAAGCAGACCACCGAGGACCCCTGGCGCTCCCTGGTCAAGAAGTACCCGGTCGACGCCATCGTCGAGGGCACCGTCACCAAGCTCGTCACCTTTGGCGCGTTCGTCGACCTCGGCGAGGGCGTGGAGGGTCTCGTGCACATCTCCGAGATGGCCAAGCAGCACGTCGACCAGCCGTCCCAGGTCTGCACCGTGGGCGACGTCGTCCAGGTGAAGGTTATGGAGATCGACCTCGACCGTCGTCGCATCTCCCTCTCCATGAAGGCCGCCGCCGAGACCCTCGGAACCGAGGTCGAGGTCAAGCCGCTCCCCGAGGGTGACAAGCCCGCCGAGGAGACCGAGGCCGAGGTCGAGACCGAGGCTGAGGTCGAGGAGACCGTCGAGGAGTAGTCCTTCTCGCCAAGCGCTCAGTGAGCGGGGTCACCCGATGGTGGCCCCGCTTTTTTGTCTGCGGTTTGGGCGATTCCGCGATTTGGCCGATATGGCAAGAAAACCCCTGCCAAGTTGGCGATTATGAGGAGTGGGCGAGAAGAACCCCCAGCTCGTGTTTTTTCCGGCCTGCCAAGTTGTGCATTTTCAGGAAAGGGCTCGACAGGCTGGTCGAGAGGCGGAAAACGGGTATCAGAGAGAAGTTCACCAACGAGAGAGGAACGACATGGCATCCGGGGACTGGCAGCGCAAGGTGGCGGAGTGGCTTCGTGGCCGGCAGGGCCCTGACGACCTCGCGGTCTTCTGCGTGAACCTCGCCATCGTGGTCGTCCTGGTCAACGTCTTCCTGCGGACGGGCTGGCTCGGGTGGGCCGGCCTCGTCCTGGTGGCGTACGCGATGTTCCGCATCCAGTCCAGGAACCTCGGCGCCCGCGCCCGCGAGAACGAGGCGTTCCTCAAGGCGCTCGGTCCCGCGCGCCCCTGGGTCCAGAACCCGCGCGCCGCCTGGACGGAGCTGCGCTCCTACAAGCACGCGCGCTGCTCGTCCTGCAGGCAGCGCGTCCGCGTCCCGCGGGGTAAGGGTCGCCTGCGCGTGACCTGCCCCAAGTGCGGGACCAAGTTCGAGGTCCGCTCGTAGGGCCGCTCGGCGCCCCCAGCCCCGACCAGCGGTCGGCGGCGGCCTCGTAGTGCTATCGTTCTTATCGCATATCAACGATAGGGAGGATCGCCATGAGGATTGACAGAAGGACGTTCCTGAAGATCGCCGGCGCCGGCTCGGCGTCGCTCGCGCTCGCCGCCTGCGGCACGACCACCCAGGAGCCCACAGTCGAGGAGGAGCCGGACGAGGAGGAGCCTGCGGCCGACGCCGAGCCCGTCGCCGTGCGCACCGCCGCCCTCAAGGGCCCGACCGCCATGGGCCTCGTGCGCTTCATGAGCGAGGTCGACGCCGGCAACCTCGCGGACAACGACTACACCTTCGAGATCTACGCCGCCCCGGACGAGATCACCCCGCTCATCGCCAAGGAGGGCGTCGACATCGCCGCCGTGCCCGCCAACCTCGCGGCCACGCTCTACAACAAGACCGAGGGCGGCGTCCGCGTCATCGCGATCAACACGCTCGGCGTGCTCTACATCTGCGAGCTGGGCGACACCGTCCACAGCGTCGAGGACCTGCGCGGCAAGACGATCTACGCCTCCGGCAAGGGCTCCACGCCCGAGTACGGCCTCCAGTACGTGCTCGAGAAGAACGGCCTCGCCGTGGGCGAGGACGTGACCATCGAGTGGAAGAGCGAGCACGCCGAGTGCGTGCAGGCGCTCGCTACCGCCGAGGGCGAGGCCGTGGCGATGCTGCCGCAGCCCTTCGTGACCACCGCCCAGGCGCAAAACGACAAGATCCGCGTGGCGCTTGACCTCACCGAGGAGTGGGACCGCGTCCAGACCGGAGACGAGACGAGCTCCATGGTCACCGGCGTCGCCATCGTCCGCTCCGCCTTCGCCGACGAGAACCCCGCTGCCGTGGACGCGTTCCTGGCGCACTACGCCGAGTCCGTCGACTTCGTGAACGAGAACGTGGCGGATGCCGCGCAGCTCGTGGGCGACTACGACATCGTGCCGGCCCAGGTGGCCGAGAAGGCCCTGCCCGAGTGCAACATCGTCTGCGTGACCGGCGAGGACATGAAGGAGCGACTCTCCGGCTACCTCGCGGTTCTCGCCGACCAGAACCCCGAGGCCGTGGGCGGCGCCGTCCCCGGTGACGACTTCTACTACGGCGCGTAGGCTTGGCGCGCCCGGGCGAGAGAGGTGCCGAGAAGGACGGGCGGCTCCGGACGTGGGCCGTCCGTCTTGCCTGCGTGCTGTTCTGGCTCGCCGTCTGGGAGCTCGCCGCGTGGGCGATCGACGCGCGCATCATCCTCGTGGGTCCGCTCGAGGTGCTGGCCCGTCTCGCCGAGCTGGCGACGACGGGTGAGTTCTGGGTCTCGGTGGGCGTGTCGCTCGGGCGGGTCGGCTCCGGGTTTCTTGCGGCGGTCGTCGCGGGGACGGCCCTCGCGGCGCTCGCGAGCCGGCTGCGCGTGGCCCGCGAGCTGCTCGCTCCGCTCATGGGGGCCATGAAGGCCGTGCCGGTGGCGTCGTTTGTGATCATCGTGCTGCTGTGGGTCTCGTCGAGCTACCTCTCCGTGGTGATCGCGCTCGTCATGGCGCTGCCCGTCGTCTACACCAACGTGCTCGAGGGCATCCGCCAGACCGACCCCGGGCTCCTGGAGATGTGCGACGTCTTTGGCGTGCGCGGCTGGGACCGCGTGCGCCTGGTCTACGCCTCCCAGGTGCTGCCGTACTTTCGCGCCGCGGTGACGCTCGCGCTCGGCCTCTCCTGGAAGGCGGGCATCGCCGCCGAGGTGATCGGCCTGCCGGACTTCACGATCGGCGAGCACCTCTACGACGCCAAGGTCTACCTGGACACGCCGGACCTCTTCGCCTGGACTGTGGCGATCGTCGTGGTGTCCGTCGCGCTCGAGACGGTGTTTAGGCGCCTGCTCGACCATGTCGTGGCGCGATGGGAGGCGAGGCCATGAGCTGCGGGCTCGCCATCGAGCGCGTCGAGAAGCGCTACGGGGAGATCGCGGTGTTCGCCGGCGCGACCGCCGACTTCGAGGACGGGCGCGTCCACGTGCTGACGGGTCCCTCCGGCGCCGGCAAGACCACGCTGCTGCGCCTGCTCGCGGGCTTGGAGGCGCCCGACGCGGGGAGGGTGGTGCGTCCTGTCGGCGCGCGCCTTGCCATGACGTTCCAGGAGGACCGCCTCTGCGACAACCTCACGGTCACGGCGAACATCCGCCTCCCGCACGCGCGTCTGCGCGGCGCGGAGCGCTCGGCGTTTCTCGAGCTCGAGCGCGAGGCGTGCGCGGCCGTGGGGCTGCCCTGCGACGCGCGGCCGGTCCGCGAGCTCTCCGGCGGCCAGCGCCGGCGCGTGGCGATGCTGCGCTGCGTGCTCGCCGACGCCGACGCCTTCCTGTTCGACGAGCCGCTCAAGGGCATGGACGAGAAGACCGTGGACGTCGTCATGGACTACGTGCTCCCCCGTCTCGCCGGCCGCACCGTCCTCTGGGTCACCCACGACGAGCGCGAGCTCTCTCGCTTCGACGACCCCGTCCTCTGGCGCGTCGAGGGAGGCCTCGTCTCGACCTGCTAGTCTTTCGGGGGCGGGGCAACATACCCCCTCTGCTCGGACAGTTTGCTGCGCAAAAACTCGCATAGGGGGCATGTTGCCCCCGTCGCGACATCTCGGGGCCTGGCCGTGCGATCCGGGAATCGCCGCCCTTGCCGTCGCCCACGCTAAGAATCGCCGCCCTTGTCGGCGGGGCTTCTAAGAAATGCTGCCCTTGTCAGCAGGCATTCTAAGAATCCACGCCCTTGTCGGCAGGCCTTCTACGAATCGCCGCCCTTGTCCACATCTGATCCGGTAATCGCCGCCTTTGTCCAGCACAGATCTAAAGAAGGCCGCCCTTGTCCATAAGGTCTTCTAAAGAACGTCTGCCTTGTCCGGACTTCAACCGTCTTAAACGGACAAGGGCGGCGATTCTTAGAGTGTGTCCGGACAAGGGCTGGGATTCTTGGTCGCAGTACGATGAATCCCGACCTGCGCGTTCCTCTCGCCCCACGGAACTCGGGATTTGTGTCCAGGCACCAAGAATCCCGACCTGCGCGTTCCTCCCGCCATGCGCGGCTCGGGATTTTTGTCCAAACGGCTAAGAATCCCGACCTGCGCGTTCAAAAAGTTGAACCACCGCATACGCGGCTCGGGATTCTTAGAGCGCCTTAGCAAGGGCGGCGAATTCTGGACGTCCCGTCGCACCTTCGCATGTGCGATGATGGGTTGAGGGTCGGCGAGGGGAGTCTGGGTTGTACACGGTGTTTCTGGCAGGGGGGACGGCGTCGGGGAAGTCGACGGTCGCGCGGGAGCTGGAGCGGCTCGGCGCGTGGCGCATCGACCTCGACGAGCTCTCGCGCGCGGTGCTCGCGCCCGGCGAGCCCTGCGTCGCGGAGGTGTGCGCCGCCTTTGGCGACGACCTCGTGGACTCGGGGACCGGCGAGCTCGACCGCGCCCTTCTCGCCCGGCGCGCCTTTGCGGATCCCGACTCCGCCGAGCTGCTCGAGAAGATCGAGCTGCCCCACATCCGCGCCATGCTCGCCCGCATGCTCACCTCGGGCATCTGCGGCCAGCTCGAGCCGGTGTGCTGCGTGGTGGAGGTGCCGCTGCTCGACCGCGTGGAGTCCATGACGGACCTTGCCGACGAGGTCGTGGCGGTGACGTGTCCGCTCGAGGTGCGCCGGCTCCGCGCGCAGGGGCGCGGCATGGACCCCGGGGACTTTGACCGCCGGGTGGCCCGCCAGCCCTCGGAGGACTACCTGCGCGCCCGCGCAACGACCGTGCTCGACAATACGGGGGACGAGAAGGACCTGGTCGCGCGCGTCCGCGCCTGGTGGAGTGGCCATGGCTGGGCGTAGGCCGACCCCGCGGCGGGACGCGCGGGGCGCCGCGATCCGTGCCTCGCACGGGCATGAGCGCCTCGCGCGCTGGTATCGCGTGCTGCCCGTCGTTCTTCTCGGCATCACGCTGGTCGTCGTCGTTGCCGTCGCGGCAAACCCAACGGGCCTCGGTCGCTACGTCCATCCCGTGCACCATGCCGAGGCCATCGAGGACGCCTGCGAGCGTCACGGCGTGGACCCGCTGCTCGCCTGCGCGGTCATACAGTGCGAGTCCGGCTGGGACGAGGACGCCGTCTCCTCCGCGGGGGCGGTCGGGCTCATGCAGGTCATGCCGGTAGCCGCCGAGACCATGGTGCTGCAGGGCATCGTGGACCCGGAGCGCTGGGACCCCGGCGCGCTCCTAGACCCCGAGGTCAACATCGAGTACGGCTGCGCGACGCTGGGCTACCTGCAGGACCAGCTCTCGAGCCTCGACGAGACGATCGCGGCCTACAACGCCGGCATCGGGGCCGTGCAGGGCTGGATCGACGAGGGCGGCTCGATCCCCGAGGACATCGAGTACGCCGAGACGCGCGCCTACGTCGAGCGCGTGCGCGAGGCCTACGAGGGGTACCGGCAGAGCTATCCTGATGGAATCACCGAGGGCTGAGGGAGGACCGATGGCAGACGAGAGCGTGGCCCGGGAGCCTGAGCGCGTGGGCGGCGAGCTGGTGCGCTTTGGGCGCGAGGGCGCGGGCGAGCCCCTCCGCGTAGTCTCTCCCTACGAGCCCGCGGGCGACCAGCCCCAGGCCATAGACAAGCTGTCCGAGGGCGTCGAGCGGGGACTCCGCTACCAGACCCTCATGGGCGTCACCGGCTCGGGCAAGACCTACACGATGGCCAAGACCATCGAGCGCCTCAACCGACCCACGCTCATCATGGAGCCCAACAAGACGCTCGCCGCGCAGGTGGCGAGCGAGATGCGCGAGCTCTTCCCCAACAACGCCGTCGTGTACTTTGTCTCCTACTACGACTACTACCAGCCCGAGGCCTACGTCCCGCAGACCGACACCTACATCGAGAAGGACGCCTCGATCAACGAGGAGGTCGAGAAGCTCCGCCACCAGGCGACCTCGAGCCTGCTCTCGCGGCGCGACGTCATCGTGGTGGCCTCGGTCTCCTGCATCTACGGCATCGGCAGCCCGCAGGACTACGCGGGGCTCGCGCCCAACGTGAGCAAGGAAGAGCCGCTCGAGCGCGACGAGCTCATCCACAGCCTCATAGACATCCAGTACGACCGCAACGACTACGACCTCTCGCGCGGCACGTTCCGCGTGCGCGGAGACACCGTGGACGTGTTCCCGCCCTATGCGGAGAACCCGCTGCGCATCTCCTTCTTCGGCGACGAGGTGGAGCTCATTGCCGAGGTGGACAAGGTCACCGGCGAGCTGGTGCGCGAGTTCGACGCCATCCCGATCTGGCCCGCCTCGCACTACGTGACCGAGCGCCCGAAGGTGACGCACGCCCTCGAGACCATAAACGAGGAGCTCGAGCAGCGCGTGGCAGAGCTCAAGGCCAACGACCGGCTGCTCGAGGCCCAGCGCCTCGCGCAGCGCACGAGCTACGATCTCGAGATGCTCGAGACCATGGGCTACTGCAACGGCATCGAGAACTACTCGCGCCACCTGGACGGCCGCAAGGCGGGCGAGCCCCCCTACACGCTGATCGACTACTTCCCCAAGGACATGGTCTGCATCATCGACGAGTCCCACGTCACGGTGCCGCAGATCCGCGGCATGTACGAGGGAGACCGCTCGCGCAAGGTGACGCTCGTGGACCACGGCTTCCGCCTGCCCTCCGCCCTCGACAACCGCCCGTTGCGCTTCGACGAGTTCGAGGCGCGCGTGCCCCAGTTCATCTACGTCTCGGCCACGCCCGGCGACTACGAGGAGTCGGTCACCCAGCAGCAGGTCGAGCAGATCATCCGCCCCACCGGGCTTCTCGACCCCAAGGTCGACGTCCGCCCGGTGAACGGGCAGATCGACGACCTCATCTCAGAGATCAAGGAGCGCGTGGCCAAGAAGGAGCGCGTGCTCGTGACCACGCTCACCAAGCGCATGGCCGAGGACCTCACCGACCACCTGCTCGACGAGGGCGTGCGCGTGAACTACATGCACTCGGACACCGCCACGCTCGACCGCGTTGACATCATCCGCGACCTGCGCGTGGGCAAGATCGACGTGCTCGTGGGCATCAACCTCTTGCGCGAGGGCCTGGACATCCCCGAGGTCTCGCTCGTGGCGATCCTGGACGCGGACAAGGAGGGGTTCCTGCGCAACCGGCGCTCGCTGATCCAGACGATGGGTCGCGCGGCGAGAAACGCGCAGGGCGAGGTCATCATGTACGCGGACACGATCACCGACTCCATGCGCGCGGCGATAGGGGAGACCAACCGCAGGCGCGCGCTGCAGGAGGCCTTCAACGAGGAGCACGGCATCGTGCCGCGCACGGTCAAGAAGTCGATCACCGACGTCTCGTCGTTCATCTCCGAGGCGGAGGCCACGCTCGAGGGCAAGACACGCGACCGGCACGGCACGGGCAGCCACGGCGCCTTCGAGAGCCTCTCGTCGCACGAGGAGAGCGAGCGGACGGCGCGCTCGGTCGCCGCTGAGCTCGCGGGCCTCTCCAAGGAGGAGCTCGCCGACGTGCTCGACGCGCTCGAGGAGGAGATGGCCGCGGCCTCCGAGGCCATGGACTTCGAGGCCGCGGCGCGCATCCGCGACCAGATCGTCGAGATTCGCACGCGCGTGGAGGGCGGCAGCGTCGACGAGGTGATCGAGCGCCTCAGGGCCGGCGCGCGCAAGGGCAGCGCCCACGCCACGCGCCGCCGCTATCGCCCGCGCAGAAAGTAGGGACGCCATGGGAGCCAGCTCAGGACGGGACGAGAAGAACCTCTTCGGGTACCTCGCGCGCGAGTTCGAGACCCTCTCCGAGCGCCCGCTCGGCGAGGTGGACAGCCTCGTGCTGGCCTGCCTCTCGTACTATCGCTGGCCGGGCGAGGAGGTGCGCGGGCCGGAGGGTCTTCCCGTGCGCGAGCTCTTCCGCGCGGAGTGCTTCGACGAGATGACCCGCGGCCTCTGGGACCCCGAGGGGCTCGTGCGACTGCTCACGGCCGTCGCGGCGAGCCCGCGCTTTCGCGACGTGCGCGTCTGCGCGTACGTCGACGACTTCGACGAGTCCGCCGAGAAGCAGTTCTCGGCCTGCACGCTGCTGCTTCCCTCCGGCGGCGCCTACCTCTCCTTCCGCGGCACGGACAACACGGTCGTGGGGTGGAAGGAGGACTTCAACATGGCGTTCGAGACGGGCGTGCCCTCGCAGTTCGCGGCCATCTCCTACCTCGAGCGCGTGGCGCCCCATGTGGAGGGCCCGCTCTACCTGGGAGGTCACTCCAAGGGCGGCAACCTGGCCGTCTGCGCAACCGCGCGCTGCTCGGCGCACGTCGCGGCACGCGTGGCGAGGACCTTCTCGCACGACGGGCCCGGCTTCACCGAGGAGGCCCTGTCGGACGCCGGCTGGCTCGACCGCGCCCACCTCGTGTCCAAGACGGTCCCGCGCTCGTCGGTGATCGGGATGCTCTTCGAGCGGCAGGAGGACTACGCCGTCGTGGAGTCCTCCACGAGCGGCCTCATGCAGCACAACCCGTTCTCCTGGGTCGTGGAGGGCGCCGACTTCTCCTACGCGCAGGAGATCGGCCGCGGCGCGAGCTTCGTCGACAAGACGCTCAACGAGTGGATCGCGAGCATGTCGCGCGAGGAGCGGGAGGGCTTTGTGGACACGCTCTTCTCCGTCATCGGGGCAGGCGGGGCGGACACCTTTGGCGAGCTGGGAAAGAACTGGCAGACGACGGTCCCCGCGATGCTGCGCGAGCTGGGCGGCCTCGCCCCCGAGGAGCGCGACAAGATCACGCGCGCCCTGGCCCTGCTGGTGCGGACCGTCATGCCGGACTTCGAGTTCCCGCAGCTCCCCGACTTCGAGCTGCCGGACTTCGCGGCGCTCGAGCAGGGGAGGATGACCTCGCTCGGGGAGCGGATGGCGCAGCTCACCGGCGCCGCGGGCGCGCCGCCGGAGGGCTAGAGGCTCGCCAGGATCTTCTCGGCCGCCAGGATGCCGTCGGTGGCCGCGCTCATGATGCCGCCCGCGTAGCCCGCGCCCTCGCCCACGGGCCAGAGGCCGCGCACGGAGAGGCTCTGGCCGTCGTCCCCGCGCGTCACGCGCACCGGGGAGCTCGAGCGCGTCTCCACGCCCGTGAGCACGGCGTCCGCGGCGTCAAAGCCACGGAGCCTGCGTCCGAGCAGGGGGATGGCCGAGCGGAGCGTCTCTGCCACGTAGGGCGGCAGGCAGGGCGCGACGTCGCCCCAGGCGACCCCGCGCGGGTAGGTGGGGACGACGCGCCCGCCGGCGCTCGAGGGTGCGCCGGAGAGGAAGTCGCCGACGAGCTGGGCCGGGGCCACGTACGCCCCGCCGCCCGCCGCAAAGGCCGCGCGCTCGCAGGAGCGCTGGAGCGCGACGCCGGCGAGCACGTCGTCGCCGGGGAGGTCCTCCGGGAAGACGTTGGCGAGAAGCCCGGAGTTCGCGTTGGCCCCCGCGCGGTCCGAGAGGCTCATGCCGTTGGTGCAGACGCCCCCCGCCTCGCTCGCGGCGGAGACCACGTAGCCCCCGGGGCACATGCAGAACGAGAACGCGCTGCGTCCGGAGGGAAGGTGGCAGGAGAGGCTGTAGGGCGCGGCGCCGAGCGCGGGGTGCCCGGCAGCGCTGCCGTAGAGCGCCCGGTCGACGTCCGCCTGGAGGTGCTCGATGCGCACGCCCATCGCAAAGGTCTTGCGCTCCATGGTCACGCCGCGCTCGCGCAGCAGCTCGAAGACGTCACGCGCGGAGTGGCCGCAGGCGAGGACCACGCAGTCCGCGGCGACGCGCTCCTCCCGCTCCGACCCGTCCGGGCCGGTGGCGACGAGCGTGACGCCGCGCACGCGACCGCCCGTGACGTCGAGGTCGCTCATGCGGCAGCGGGTGCGCACCTCGCCGCCCGCCTCCTCGATCTGACGGACGATCCGGGTGACCACGCGGGGGAGCACGTCGCTACCGATGTGGGGCTTGGCGTCCCAGAGGATCTGTCGCTGCGCCCCCGCCTCGGCAAAGGTCTCGAGGATGAGGCGGTGCGCGGGGCTCTTGGTCCCGGTCTGGAGCTTGCCGTCGGAGAAGGTGCCAGCGCCGCCCACGCCAAACTGGATGTTGCTCTCGGGGTCGAGCTCGCCGGTCTCGTCGTGCCGGCGCACGGCGTCGGCGCGCCGGGAGGCGTCGTCCCCGCGCTCCACGAGCAGGGGCTCGAGGCCGGCGCGCGCCAGGGAGAGCGCGCAGAAGAGGCCCGCGCAGCCGGCGCCCACGACGACGGGGCGCCCCGCCCGGCGAGCCGCCGGCGCGGGAAAGCGGAAGGGGGTCTCGTCGACGACGCGCACGTTCTTGTCGAGGCGCGGACGCGCGCCCGGCGCGAGCTCGGCGCGCAGCGTGAACGTGAGCTGGACGTTGCCGCGCTTGCGGGCGTCGATCGAGCGGCGACGGCGCTCCACGCGCACGAGGTCCTTCTCGCTCACGCGCAGGGCGCCCGCGAGCGCGCGCCGGCACGCCCGGAGCTCCTGCGCGTCGGTGCCGTCCAGCTTAGACAGAGGTATGCGTATGCCAGAGACCTCGAGCATTGCCCTTCCTTCACTGCCGACCGAACCCAAACCAAAAAATGGTTTGGGTTCATTGTGCGACAGGATGCCTCCCCCAGACGAGAAAAACAGCAGGTAGGAAAAAATCGTTGTGCCGTTGTGTGGCCACCGCGAACCCAAACCGTGCGAAGGGCGAGGTGGAGCACATCACTTTGGGTTCATCGTGTCGCCGCGAGCCCGGCGACGAGCCCGCTCTTCCAGGCCCAGGCGAGGTTGAACCCGCCGCAGGCGCCGTCGACGTCGAGCGCCTCGCCGCAGGCAAAGAGGCCGGGCAGCTCGCGCGCCTCAAGCGTTGTGGGGTCAAACTGTGCTGTGAGCAGGCCGCCCCGCGTGACCTGGGCGCGCTGCGGCTCGGCGGGGCCAGAGACAACAAAGCGCAGGTTGCGGGCAAGCTCGAGCGAGCCATCGAGCTCGGCGGCGATCACGGGGTCGAGTATGCCCGCGCACCCGCCCGCCGCCTCGGCGAGCCGCGCGGCGCGCGCCTCGTCGAGCCCGCAGGTGAGGTCGAGCGCGATGACGTCGTCGGGGCGGGCGCATCGGGAGAGGTCGAAGACCGCGATGCCCGAGAGCCCGTAGTCGCGGAAGAGCACCTCGCCCCTCTCGCTGGCAACCTCCGTGCCGTCACGCAGGAGCCGCGCCACCACGTGGGCGCGCCGACCGTCGAGCGCGGTCAGGGAGACGCCTCCCGGCGCCTCGCAGGCGAGCGAGCAGAGCACCGGCTCGAAGGGCCGCGACGCAAGTCCCAGCGAGCGGGCGAGCCCCTCGCCCCCGCCCACCGAGAGCACCACGGAGCGCGCGACGACGCAGCCCGAGCTCGCGCCCTCGTACGTGACGCGCCAGGCGTCACCCTCGCGCCCGATGCCCGTGGCCTCGCGCGCGGGGGCTAGCGCGGCGTCCGCCCTCCGGGCACGGGCGAGAAGGACCTCACGCACGGAGGCCGCCTGGCGGGAGAGGGGATAGAGCCTCCCGCCATCCTCCTCGGCCCAGGCGAGGCCGCATCCCTCGAAGAAGGCGAGCACGTCCTCGCCAAAGCCCGGCCCGCAGACCGCCTCGACGAAGCCCGGGTCGTTGTAGCGCCCCCAGTCAAGCCTTGCGTTCGAGAAGTTGCAGCGCCCGTTGCCCGTGGCGAGTATCGTCCGCCCGCACTCGGGCGCGCGCTCGAGCACCGTCACGGACGCCCCGGCCTCGGCGGCGGCGATTGCCGCGGCGAGCCCGGAGGCGCCTCCGCCGACCACGCAGACGTCGCAGCGCCCGGGCACGCGCACGGCCGCCGCCGCGGCGAGTGCCTCCTCGCGCGCCTGCGACCTGGAGGTTCTTCTCGGCTTGCGCGCCAAGCTACTCGCCCTGACCGCGCAGCGCGTCCATGAACTCCGCCGTGTGCACGACGGCCTCGACGGCGTCCGGCAGGAGGCCCTCGGGGAGCTCGCCCTCGAAGGTGCCCTCGTCGCAGGCGGTGGCCAGGGCGGCGTCCATCGGCAGCTGCCCGAGCGCCTCCACGTCAAAGGCCTTGGCCGTCTCCTCCAGGCGGCTCGGCCCGTAGGGGTAGATCCTCTCGCCGCAGTGCGGGCACTCGACGTAGGCCATGTTCTCCACGAGGCCGAGCACCGGCACGTTCATCATGCTGGCCATGTTCACGGCCTTGCCCACGACCATCTGGACCAGGTCCTGCGGCGAGCTCACGATGACCACGCCGTCCACCGGCAGGGACTGGAACACGGTGAGCGCGACGTCGCTCGTTCCCGGGGGCATGTCGACGAGCAGGTAGTCCAGCTCGCCCCAGGCGCAGTCCTCCCAGAACTGCTTGATCGCGCCGGCGATGACCGGGCCGCGCCACAGCACCGGGTCGGTCTCGTTCTCGAGCACGAGGTTGGCGCTCATGACCTCGATGCCGCCCTTCGTGAGCACGGGGACGATGAGCTCGTCCACGCCGCGGGCGCGCGCCCCGGCGAGGCCCATCATGCGCGGGATCGAGGGGCCGGTGATGTCCGCGTCGAGGATGCCCACGCGCCCCCCGCGCCGCGCCAGCTCCACGGCGAGGATGCCGCACACGAGCGACTTGCCCACGCCGCCCTTGCCCGACATCACGCCGATGACGTGGTGGATGTTGGAGTAGTCGTTCTGCGCAAAGCCCGTGGGCTCCTGCGGCTGCCTCTGGCCGTGCAGCACCTCGTCGACCTCCTGGCGGAGCCTCTCCTGCTCGTTCTGGTCCATGCTCTTCCTCTCGACGCGCCCGGTGGGCGGAGTTTGGCAATGAGTTGATTTTACCCAAGCGTCTCCCGGATGGTTCATACTGGCGAGAAGAACGGTGGTGCTCGGAAGGGGGCCGCACATGGACGGCGACGCACGTAACGCGGACTGGGGCCAGGGCTGCGGCGAGAACTGCTTCACGCTCGACGGCGACGGCTTCACCTGCAGCCGCCTGCTCGACGAGCCCGAGGTCTGGCGTGTCGAGCTGCTGATGCACGACACCTTCCTGCCCTCGGTGAACGCCTTCGTGGTCCGCGACGGCGACGAGACCCTCGTGGTGGACGCGGGCACCTCGGACGACTTCAACGACACGCGCCTCATGCGGGCGCTGCTCGGCCTGGGCGTGGACCCCGAGCGGACCACGCTCCTCTGCACGCACGCCCACATGGACCACGCCGGCCTCGCGCGCGAGCTGGCGGAGGCGGGCGTGCGCGTGCTCGTCCCCGAGGGCGTGCTCGCCGACATGCGCCGGCTCGCCGTGCCCGCCTGGCGCGACGAGATGGTGGCGCGCATGCGCGCGGAGGGCGTGGGCGAGGCGGAGTCCTCCGAGCTCGCGGACGTGATCTGGGACCACGCCGTCAACTTCGAGACCGAGAAGATCGCGTTCTCGACGGTCGCCGCCGGCGAGACGCTGCGCTGCGGCCGCTGGGCGCTCGAGGTCGTCCCCACGCCCGGGCACACGCCGGGGCACTGCGCGCTCTGGGAGCCGCGCACCCGCACGGCTTTTCTCGGCGACGCGGTGCTCTTTCTGTGCTCGACCTGCATCGGCTTCTGGAGCGAGGGCGAGGACCCCATGGGGGAGCAGATCGCGACGCTGCGGCGCCTCGCCGAGACGGGCATCGAGCGCGCGCTGCTGGGCCACGGCCTGCAGGAGGGGAGCGTGGCCGAGCGCTGCCTCGCCAACGTCGCGCACCACGAGCGCCGCGGCGCCCGCGCGCTCGCGGCGATCCGCGAGACGCCGGGCAGCACGGGCTACGAGCTCGTGCCGGCGATGGGCTGGCGCGCCCCGTTCGACCACTGGGCGGAGACGCCCGCGCTCACGCGCTGGTTCCTCGTCTCGGAGAGCATCGCGCACCTCGATCACCTCGTGGCGACGGGCGCCGTCCGCCGCGAGCCCGACGCCGCCGGCGTGAGCCGCTACTTCGCTGCGGAGCAGTAGGTCTTTCAGGGGCGCTCTTGTTCCTCCGGGAAGTGTGCTGCGCAGAACTTCCCTGCGGAACAAGAGCGCCCATGCAACCTCACCTTCCGCAGCGAGCGGCGACGACGGGGACGCCCGGCTCGCGGCGCCCGGCGCGCCACCTCGATGTCGCGGTTTACCTAAAGGTTGGGGCTCAGCGGGCCGGGGGCATTCCGTAGGGAGGTTCTGCGCAGCTCACCTCCCGGAGGAATGCCCCCGGCCCCCACGGGCTACAATCAAAAGGTTGCGTCAGACAGCACTTCCGAGGAGGGTCCCATGGCCCACGATTCCATCGTCATCCGCGGCGCGCGCGAGCACAACCTCGCGGACGTCGACGTCGACATCCCGCGCGACAGGCTCGTCGTCATCACGGGCCTCTCCGGCTCGGGCAAGTCGAGCCTCGCCTTCGACACCATCTACGCCGAGGGCCAGCGTCGCTACGTGGAGTCGCTCTCCAGCTACGCGCGCCAGTTCCTGGGGCAGATGGACAAGCCGGACCTGGACAGCATCGACGGCCTCTCACCGGCGGTCTCGATCGACCAGAAGACCACGAGCAGAAACCCCCGCTCCACCGTGGGCACCGTGACCGAGATCTACGACTACCTGCGCCTGCTCTTCGCGCGCGTGGGCACGCCCCACTGCCCGGAGTGCGGCCGCGTGATCGAGCGCCAGACCACAGACCAGGTGGCCGACAAGGTCCTCGAGCGCGCGCAGGGCCGGCGCGCCCTGGTGCTGGCCCCCGTGGTCCTCGACCGCAAGGGCGAGTACACCAAGCTCTTCGAGGACCTGCGCCGCGAGGGCTTCTCCCGCGTGCGCATCGACGGCGAGGTGCGCGAGCTGGGGGACGAGGAGATTCGCCTCGAGAAGAAGAACCGCCACAACGTCGAGGTCGTGGTCGACCGCATCGTGGTGCGCGAGAACTCGCTCGGCCGCATCGCGGAGGCCGTGGAGCAGGCGACCAAGCTCGCCGCCGGCCGCGTGGGCTTCTACCTCCTGCCCGACCGCGACGACCCGGAGCGCCTGCCCGGCGAGCTCATCAGCTACTCGCTCGCCCTTGCCTGTCCCGAGCACGGCCACTCCATGGACGACCTCCAGCCGCGCGACTTCT
The DNA here is from genome assembly GCA_963931035.1 of uncultured Atopobiaceae bacterium. Classification (GTDB taxonomy): domain Bacteria; phylum Actinomycetota; class Coriobacteriia; order Coriobacteriales; family Atopobiaceae; genus Thermophilibacter. The sequence goes on from OZ006979.1 coordinate 222,763, forward strand.
CGTTCAACGCACCCTACGGTGCCTGCCCCGACTGCGACGGCCTGGGCTTTCGCAAGGTCGTGGACGCCGAGGCCCTGATCGAGGACCCCTCGCTCTCCGTCGCGGGCGGCGTCTTTGGCAGCCTCTTCGGCCACTCCAACTACTACCCGCAGGTGCTCGCCGCCGTCTGCCGCCACCTCGGCGCCTCGGAGGAGACCCCGTGGAAGGACCTTCCCAAGAAGGTGCAGTCGGCCCTTCTCGACGGCCTGGGCGCCACCAAGGTCCGCGTGGACTACCTCACGCGCGACGGCCGCAACACGCACTGGTTCACCACCTTCTCCGGCGTGCGCAAGATCCTCTTCGAGAAGTACCAGGAGACCACCTCGGAGACCATGCGCACGCACCTCGAGAAGTACATCCGCGAGGTGCCGTGCTCCACCTGCAACGGCGCGCGCCTCAAGCCGGAGATCCTCGCCGTCACGGTGGGCGATAAGAACATCTGGGAGGTCTGCGAGCTCTCCTGCCGCGAGGCGCTCGCCTTCTTCGAGGCCCTCGAGCTCACCGACCGCCAGCGCTTCATCGCGGGCGCCGTGGTGAAGGAGATCCTCGCGCGCCTGCGCTTCCTCGTGAACGTGGGCCTCGACTACCTCACGCTCAGCCGCGCGGCCGCCACGCTCTCCGGCGGCGAGGCCCAGCGCATCCGCCTGGCCACCCAGATCGGTGCCGGCCTCATGGGCGTGCTCTACATCCTGGACGAGCCCTCGATCGGCCTGCACCAGCGTGACAACAACCGCCTGATCGAGACCCTGAAGCGCCTGCGCGACCAGGGCAACACCGTCATCGTGGTCGAGCACGACGAGGACACCATCCGCGCCGCGGACTACGTGATAGACATGGGTCCCGGAGCCGGCGAGCTGGGCGGCAAGGTCGTTGCCGCCGGCACGCCGGATCAGATCGCCGCCTGCCCGGACTCGATCACGGGCGACTACCTCACCGGGCGCCGCCAGATCCGCCTGCCCGAGAAGCGCCGCAACCCGCGCAAGGGGCAGATCAAGGTCACCGGCGCCTCCGCCAACAACCTCAAGAACGTGACGGCCAAGGTTGAGCTGGGCACGCTCAACGTGGTCACCGGCGTCTCGGGCTCGGGGAAGAGCTCGCTCGTCACGGACACGCTCGCGCCCGCGCTCACCAACGCGGTGCACCGCTCCAAGCGCGTCGTGGGGCCGTACAAGAAGCTCGAGGGCGTGGACCAGATCGACAAGGTCATCGACATCGACCAGTCGCCGATCGGCCGCACCCCGCGCTCCAACCCTGCGACCTACATCGGGCTCTGGGACGACCTGCGCGCGCTCTTCGCGTCCCTGCCGGACAGCCGCGCGCGCGGCTACAGCCCGGGGCGCTTCTCGTTCAACGTCCCCGGCGGCCGCTGCGAGGCCTGCAAGGGCGACGGCCAGATCAAGATCGAGATGAACTTCCTGCCGGACGTCTACGTGCCCTGCGAGGTCTGCCACGGCAAGCGCTACAACCGCGAGACGCTCGAGGTGCTCTACCACGGCAAGTCCATCTCGGACGTGCTGGACATGACGGTCCACGAGGCGCTGGCCTTCTTCGCCAACATCCCGCGCATCAAGAATAAGCTCCAGACCCTCTATGACGTGGGCCTGGGCTACATCCACCTCGGCCAGCCCGCCACGACGCTCTCCGGCGGCGAGGCGCAGCGCGTGAAGCTCGCCAAGGAGCTCCACCGCCAGCAGACCGGCAAGACCTTCTACATCCTCGACGAGCCCACCACGGGCCTGCACTTCGAGGACGTCCGCCAGCTCGTTGACGTGCTCGAGAAGCTCGTGGACGCCGGCAACACGGTGCTCGTGATCGAGCACAACCTCGACGTCATCAAGATGGCGGACCGCGTGCTCGACATGGGTCCCGAGGGCGGCGACGGCGGCGGCACGGTGGTCGCCTACGGTACGCCCGAGAAGGTCGCCGAGGTGCCGGGGAGCTACACCGGCCAGTTCCTGCGCGAGATCCTCGCGCGCGACCGCGCCCGCCAGGCGGAGGCGTAGACGGCCGTGGCGCGCAGGGAGAAGCTCCAGAAGACCAACGCCATGCGCGAGCTCGAGGCCGCCGGCGTTCCCTTCTCATATGAGACCTACGAGGTCGACGAGACGGACACCTCGAGCGCGCTCGGCCTGCACATCGCCCAGATGCTCGGCGAGGACCCCGCGGCGAGCTTCAAGACGCTCGTCTGCGTGACGCCGGGCGGCGGCCATGTGGTCTGTTGCATTCCCGTGGCCGACGAGCTCGACCTCAAGAAGGCGGCTGCCGCGGCGGGCGAGAAGAGCCTCTCCCTGATGCACGTGCGCGACCTCGAGCCCACCACCGGCTATGTCCGCGGCGGCTGCTCGCCCGTCGGCATGAAGAAGCGCTTTCCCACGCTGATCGACGAGACGGCGCAGCTCTTCGACGTGGTACACGTCTCCGGCGGGCGGCGCGGTCTCAGCCTCGTCCTCGCCCCGGACGACCTCGCGCGCTTCTGCGACGCCACCCTTGCCGACATCGTGCGGGACTAGGCGTCGCGGCTACGCGACCGGCTTGCTCAGCTCGTAGAGCTCATGGGGGGCGATGTCCTGCCCATGGGGCCACTCGACGCTCGACCCTCCCTCGGCGAGGCGTACGCGCCCGAAGTACGCGGCGTCGGCGAGCTCCCCATACCAGGGCCCGTTCGCGTAGGGGGCAACGTCAAACTCGCGGGTATCTCCGTTCTCGTAGACGAGCAGAAGGCGAAGCGCGTCGAGGGGCTTCACGGAGATCAGACGGGGCTGCAGCATGGGTGGCGTCCTGTCCTACGAGAGGGGGTCGACGCGAAAGAACTGCTCGCCCCGCTCGAGGAGCGACCAGTTCGCCTCCAGCTCGTCGTGATGAATCTCCATCCAAGCAAGAAGCAACTTCATTTTTACGAGGGAGGAAGCCTTCAAGAACCGTTCCGTCATGTGTTTGACTAGGCGCTGTCCTCCTCTAGGTCGCGCTCGATGAGCTGACGGAGTCGCTGCGAGCGTGTCTGCCCGTTTTGAGCTGCCTTCTCATCAAAGGCGCGCACCTCTGACTCGGGTACCTTGACCCCGATGAGCTTGAGCTGCTCCGAGCTTATGCGCGGGCGTCCCACCAGGACACGCCCCCATTTCCCGGGAAGCCCCCCACGTTCGAGGCGCTCGGCAATTTCTTCGATGTCCTGGTCGGTGAGGACGTCGCCTCCCTGTGTGATGTACTCCACGGTGCATCTCCTCTAGCTCGTGTAACACCTTCTTGGTCGGTGGATGCGTTCATGGATCAGGATACGATCCTTCCTCATGGCGCACCTTTCGTTAAACGAAGTGTTATACGAAAATAGAGGCAGATGCAAGAAGGAGCCGGCGGGCGGCGAGTCGCCGCCGCCCGCTGCGGGGCGTCAGTTGTGCACCACGAGCTCCTCGACGTGGCTGATGAAGATCCTCACGCCGCCGCCGGGCTCGCCGCCCAGCCACAGGCCCCGCTCGGCGAGTGGCGGGTACGCTTCGTCCCAGTCCCTGTCGCCCGCGTCCTCCTCGTCCTCGTGTTCCTTAAGGCTCTCGAGGAGCAGCTGCTCGGCCTGCCTCGCCTCCTCGGAGTCGTCGCCCAGCTCCTCCTGGACGGGATCGGGCATCGAGATCCCGAGCTCGTAGACGTCGCTCAAGATCCTGCGACGCCGCTCGATGGTCCGGTCGAGCACGAGGTTGCGCACCGACTCGATCGTCTCGGGCTCGTCCACCTCCTCCGGCCTGAGCGCGATGACGATCGCGTCGCCCGGGGCCTCCTCGAGCGCGCGCGGGTCGCCGCAGGTCACGATCACGCCCGCCTCTTCCCAACGTAGTGCCATGTCCGTCTCCCTTCTCTCGGCTGTGGGGGTGTCGAGCATAGCGGGGGAGGCGGGGGCGCTGCCTTCCCCTTGGCTGGCACGACGCTGACACGCCAGCTCAGGTGGGCAAGCACAGGCCCATGGTTCAATAACGTATCGACGGGAGGGTTCTTCTCGCCTGTGGGCGGCCCGTCTCCCGCCTCCGCCGCCCCGGCGGTGTCCCGTTGCGTCCCGGCGCGTCCCGCCCCTTGCGCCGCCACTTTAGTGTGCTAAAGTATTCGAGGCACCGCCGCGCATGGACCAACCGCTCGAAGGGAGCGCTCGTGATAGCTAGGACCCCGCGAGGATTTCGCGACATTCTCCCGAGGGAGGCGCTCGCCCGCGAGCGCATCTCCGACACCGTGCGGGAGTGCTTCTCCGCGCACGGGTACCTGCCCGTCGAGACGCCGCTCCTCGAGGACCGCTCCGCCCTCGAGCGCGGCGGTCGCATCAAGGACTCGGCGTTCCAGCTCTTTGACACCGACCAGACCCTGCTCATGCTCCGCCCCGACCTCACGCTGCCCGTGGCGCGCCTCGTCGCCGGCCGCGTGGCGGCCGGCGCGCTGCCCGCACGCCTGCGCTACAGCGCCCCGGTGGTCCGCGAGGAGCCGAGCCTGCGCGGTCAGCCGCGCCAGTTCACGCAGCTCGGCGTCGAGCTCGTGGCGGAGGAGGGAGCCGCCTCCGAGGCCGAGGTCGTGCGTCTGCTCGCCGAGACGCTCTCCACGCTCGGCGTCCCCGCGTGGCGCATCGTCTTTGGCTCGCCGGTGCCCGTCACGGCGCTGCTCGACGCCTGCTCGCCGAGCCCCGCGTTCTCCGAGCGCGTGCGCTCGCTCGCCCACGACTCCGACCTCGTCACGCTCGACGAGGTCATCGCCGCCGAGAAGGACCTCGACCCCGCGGCCTCCCGCGCGCTCTCCGAGGTCTGTCGCATGGGCGGCGGCGTCGAGGTGATCGGGCGGCTGGACGCGCTTCTCGCGGAGGCGGGCGTGCCGGCCGAGCGGCGCGGCACCGCGGAGCTCGCGGCGCTCGCCGAGGAGCTCGCTGACCTCTTCGAGGCCGGGCGTGTCTCCTTTGACTTCTCGATCATCAACTCCTTCGACTACTACACCGGCATCATCTTCAAGGGCTACGCCGAGGGCATCGCCGCGAGCCTCGCCTCGGGCGGCCGCTACGACGCGGTCCTCGCCAACCTCGGCAGGCCGGGCCTCATCGCCTGCGGCTTTGCGCTCTCGCTCGAGCGCCTGCAGGAGGTGCTCGGCGAGCCGGGGGAGTCGGGCGTGGTGACGCCGGGGGTGCGCCTCGCGGAGCGCCCGCTGCGCGTGGCGGTGCCCAAGGGGTCGCTCTTCAAGGACACGGTGCGCGCGCTCGCGGCGGCGGGGCTTCCCACCGCCGAGCTGGAGAGCCCGGGGCGCCGCCTCGTGGTGCGCGAGGGCGACGTGGAGTACGTGATAGTGCGCGCCCAGGACGCGCCGGCCTTCGTGGGCCACGGCGGCGCGGACTGCGGCTTCTGCGGCACGGACTCGCTCGTGGAGGCGGACCTCGACCTGCTCCAGCTCGTGGACATGGGCTACGGGGCGTGCCGCTTCGTCGTGGCGGAGCCGGCGGGCCGTGCGGGCGAGGCCGAGCGCAACTACGCCTGGCGCGGCACGGTGCGCGTGGCCACCAAGTACCCGCGCATCACGCAGCGCTACTACGAGTCGCTCGGACAGCAGGTGGACATCGTCACGCTGCACGGTAACATCGAACTGGGCCCGATCGTGGGCATGACCGACCGCATCGTGGACATCACGGCCACCGGGACCACGCTCGCGGAGAACGACCTCGTGATCGTGGACGAGGTGATGGAGTGCTCGGCGCGCTTCTTCGCGGGGCCCGCGGCGTACCGCTGCGACAAGAGGATTCGCGACCTCGCGGCTCGTCTCGCCGAGGTCAGGAAGGGGAGTGCGTCATGAGGACGGTAACGCTCGAAGGGGGTGCGCGCCTCACGCAGGCCGACCTCAACCGCTCGGGGGTCCTCCCCGCCGAGGTCATGGCTGCGGCCGAGAAGATCGTGGACGACGTGCGCGAGCGCGGGGACGCCGCGGTGCGCGAGCTGTGCCTGCGCTTCGACGGCGCCTGCCCGCGCGACTTCCGCGTGCCGGACGAGCTGATCGCCGGCGCGCTCGACCTCGTGTCGCCCGAGTTCCTGGCCGCGCTCACCCGGGCGCGCGACCAGATCCGCGACTTTCACGAGCGCGAGCGCGAGCAGTCCTGGTTCACCACCCGCGCGGACGGCACGATGCTCGGCGTGAAGGTGACGCCCGTGGCCTCCGCCGCGGTCTACGTGCCCGGCGGCCGCGCGCAGTACCCCTCCACGGTCCTCATGGACACCGTCCCGGCCAAGGTCGCCGGCGTGGAGCGCGTGGTCATGGTCACCCCGCCTCAGGCTGACGGCACGCTCTCCGCCTACACGCTCGCCGCCGCGGCGCTCGCGGGCGTGGACGAGGTCTACGCCGTGGGCGGCGCCCAGGCGATTGCCGCCGTCGCGTACGGCACCGAGTCCATCCCGGCGGTCGAGAAGATCGTGGGGCCGGGCAACGCCTACGTCGCCGCCGCCAAGCGCTACGTCTCCGGCGACGTGGGCATCGACATGGTGGCCGGCCCCTCCGAGGTCTGCGTGCTCGCGGACGCCGAGGCCGCGCCCGAGGTGGTCGCCGCCGACCTCATGGCCCAGGCCGAGCACGACCCGATGGCGAGCTGCTACCTCGTCACCTGCGACGCCCGCATCGCCGAGCGCGTCCTGGCCGCCATAGAGCTGCTCGTCTCGCAAAGCCCGCGCGAGGAGATCACTCGCGCGAGCCTGGAGGAGCGCGGCGTGGTCGTGGTCTGCGACACGCTCGACGCCGCCGTGGACGCGATCAACGTGATCGCCCCCGAGCACCTGGAGCTCCACTGCGCCGACGCGCTCGGGCTCCTCGGCCGCGTGCGCAACGCCGGGGCCATCTTCGTGGGCCCCTGGAGCTCCGAGCCGCTGGGCGACTACGTGGCCGGCCCCAACCACACGCTGCCCACGGGCGGCACCGCGCGCTGGGCCAACCCGCTCGGCGTCTACGACTTCCAGAAGCGCTCGAGCGTGATCTGCTACACGCCCGAGGGTCTGCTCGCGGACGCCCCCGCCACGCAGACCATCGCCCAGGCCGAAGGCCTCTGGGCCCACGCCCTCTCCGTCGGCATTCGCCGGGTGATGGCGGAGGCTCTCGCGGACGCGCCGGATGGCACGTTCGGCGTCGCGCTCGACCTCGCGGGGCACGCGGGCGAGGTGGCCTGGCCGGAGGCGCTGCCCGCACCGGCCGGCATCCCGCTGCCCGGCTTCGAGCGGAGGGGCTAGCCATGACCGAGAAGAGCCTCGACGTGACGGCGCGCCTGCGGCCCGCGCTGCGCGACTTCGAGCCCTACGACCCGCGCTTCTCGCCCGTGCGCGTGAACCTCTCCGCGAACGAGAACACGCACCCGCTGCCGGCGGAGCTCGCCGAGGCCGCGTTCGGGGCCGTGGCCGCCACGCCGCTCAACCGCTACCCCGACCCCATGGCAAACGCCCTGCGCGACGCGCTGGCCGAGCGCCACGGCACGGACCGCGCCCACGTGATCGTGGGCAACGGCGGCGACGAGCTGCTCTTCAACCTGCTTTTTGCCTTCGGCGGCCCGGGGCGCGCTGTCGTCACGTGCCCGCCGGACTTTGCCGAGTACGCCAACTTCGCCGCGATGTGCGAGACGCCGGTCGTCGCCGTCCCGCGCGACGCGGAGGACTTCTCCGTGAACGCCGAGGCCCTTCTCGCCGCCGCGGCAGACGCGGCCCTCGTGATCCTCACGTCACCCAACAACCCCACGGGCGGCCTCGTCGACCGTGCGCTCGTGGAGCGGCTGCTCGCCGAGACCGAGGCGCTCGTGCTCGTGGACGAGGCGTACGTGGAGTTCGCCGGCGAGGACAAGAGCCTCGCGCCGCTCGTCGCAGAGAACCCGCGCCTCGTCGTGCTGCGCACGCTCTCCAAGGCCTTCGCCCTCGCCGGCCTGCGCGTGGGATATCTCGTGGCGGACCCCGAGGTCGTGGACGCCCTCGGCGCCGTGCGCCAGATATACTCGGTAGACGTGCTCGCCCAGGCGGTCGCGCTCGCCTTCGTGGAGCGCCGCGACCTTCTCGCCCCCGTCGTGGCCAACATCGTGGCCGAGCGGGAGCGGCTGGCCGCAGGGCTCTCCGCGCTTCCCGGCGTGCGCGTGTGGCCGTCTGCCGCCAACTTCGTGCTGGCGCGCGTGCCGGACGCCCACCGCACGTGGGAGCGGCTGCGCGACGAGCACTCGGTCCTGGTGCGCGACTTCAGCTCCACGCCGGGGCTCGCCGACTGTCTCAGGCTCACCGTGGGCACGCGCGAGGAGAACGACGCCCTTCTCGACGCGCTCGCGGTGCTCACAAGGGAGGAATCATGACAAGGACCGCCAAGGTCGTCCGCGCCACCGCCGAGACGGACATCGGCCTCTCCGTGGACCTCGACGGCACCGGCGCCGCCGACGTCGAGACGGGCGTGGGCTTCTTCGACCACATGCTCTGCGCGCTCGCGCGCCACTCGCTCGTCGACCTCACGGTGCGCGTCAAGGGCGACACCGAGGTGGACGACCACCACACCGTCGAGGACACGGGCATCGTGCTCGGCCAGGCGCTGCGCGAGGCGCTCGGCGACAAGCGCGGCATCCGCCGGTTTGGCTCCGTGATGGTGCCGCTCGACGAGGCGCTGGTCATGGCCGCCGTGGACGTCTCCGGTCGCGGCGAGCTCTACTGGGACGTTCCGATCGGCCCCTCCAAGGTGGGGACTTTCGACACCGAGCTCGCGCACGAGTTCTTCGCGGGCCTGGCGCGCGACGCCGGCATCACGCTGCACCTGCGCCTCGTCACCGGCGAGAACGCGCACCACATCATCGAGGCCACGTTCAAGGCGGCCGCGCGCGCCCTGCGCGAGGCCGTGGAGAGCGACCCGCGCGTCGAGGGCGTGCCCTCCACGAAGGGCTCCCTCTGATGGCGCGCCCCATCGTCATCGTGGACTACCACAAGGGCAACCTGCGCTCCGTGGAGCGCGGCCTCGCCGAGGCGGGCGGCACGGCGCTCGTGACCGACGACCCCGCCGCGATCGCCGCTGCGGACGCCCTGGTGCTCCCGGGCGTGGGCAGCTTCGGGGACGCGATGGCCTACCTTCGCGAGAGCGGGCAGGCGGAGGCGATTCTCGCCGCGCTCGGCAGGGGGGTGCCGTTCCTCGGCATCTGCCTAGGCCTCCAGCTGCTCTTCGAGCGGGGCAGCGAGACGGACGACGGCTCGCGGGCGCAGGGTCTGGGCGTGATGGCGGGCTCCGCCACGCGCCTGGAGTCCTCGCGGCTCAAGGTGCCCCACGTTGGTTGGGACCAGCTCGACCTCACGCCGCTCGGGCGCGCGTGCCCGCTCTTTGCGGGCATCGCCGAGGGGGCGCACGTCTACTTCACGCACTCGTACGCGCTCGCGGATGACGTGCCCGCCGAGCTCGTGGCAGCGCGGACGCACTACGCGCGCAGCTTTGCCTCCGCGGCCTGGGACGGCGCCAACATCTACGGCGTGCAGTTCCACCCCGAGAAGAGCTCGGCGGTGGGCCTTCGGATCCTGCGCAACTTCGTGGGCCTGGCGGGAGGTGCCGCATGATCCTCTTTCCCGCGATCGACCTGGTGGGCGGCCGCGTGGTGCGGCTCGCGAACGGCGAGCGCTCCCGCATGGACGTCTACTCGGACGACCCGGCGGCGGTGGCCGAGTCCTTCCGCGACGCCGGGGCGCGCTGGGTCCACGTGGTCGACCTCTCCGCCACGCTCGAGGAGGACGAGGCCGCCCGCGCGGCCAACGACGCCGCAATCCGTGCGATCTGCGCCGTTGACGGCCTCTCGGTCGACGCCGGCGGCGGCGTGCGCTCGATGGCCGCGGTGGAGCGCCTGGCGGGCTTGGGCGTGCGGCGCATCTCCATCGGCACGGCGCTCGTGCGCGACCCCGCCTTCGCGGAGGCCGCGGCCCGCGAGTTCGGGGAGCTCGTCGTCGCCGACGTGGCTGCGCGCGGCGGGGAGGTGCGCGTGAACGGCTGGCGCGAGGGCGCGGCGCTCCTCGCCGACGAGCTCGTCGCCCGCCTCGCCGAGCTGGGCTATCGCCACCTGGTGTTCACCGACGTCGCGCGCGACGGCATGCGCTGCGGCATCGACGCCGAGGCCTACCGCCACGTGGCGGGGGTCGCGGGCTTTCCGGTGGTCGCCTCGGGCGGCATTGCGAGCCTGGAGGACCTGCGCGCGCTCGCGGCGCTCGGGCCGGACGTCATAGAGGGCGCCATCACCGGCCGTGCCCTCTACGAGGGGTCCTTCTCGCTCGCCGACGCCCTTGCGACGTGCCGCTGACGCTTTCCTCGATTCTGCCAATCTGGCACGGCGATAAAATCGCGAGCTGGGGTTCTTCTCGCCGGCTTCTTCGAATCGGCCGACTTGGCAGGAAGATCTGTGCCAAGTCGCCACTTTTCAGGATCCGACTGCCCCCCGGGTTCCGGGTCCGGGACAGGTCGGGCGAGAAGGACGTCGCGGCCGCAGACGACAGGAGGAACCCGTGCAGTACCGCGTGAACCCAAGAAACGGGGACAAGATCTCCGCGCTCGGCCTCGGCTGCATGCGCTTACCCGGCGCGCTCGGCCGCCCCGATGCGCGCCAGGCGCGCCAGATCATCGCCCGCGCCGTCGAGCGGGGCATCAACTACCTGGACACCGCCTATCTCTACCCGGGCAACGAGGCCTGCGTGGGGGAGGCGCTCGAGGAGCTGGGCCTGCGCGAGCGCGTGCTCATCGCGACCAAGCTCCCGCACGGCTCCGTCCGCCGCGAGGCCGATCTCGACCGCATCTTCGACGAGCAGCTGCGCCGCCTGCGCACGGACCGCGTCGACTACTACCTCATCCACAACGTCACGAGCCCCGCGCAGTGGGAGCGCCTGCGCGAGCTTGGCATCGAGGCGTGGATCGCGCGTCAGCGCGAGGCGGGGCGCATCCGGCAGATCGGCTTCTCCTACCACGGTAGCGAGGGCGACTTCCCCGTGATCCTTGACGCCTACGACTGGGACTTCTGCCAGATCCAGTACAACTACGTGGGGGAGAAGTACCAGGCCGGCACCGCGGGCCTGCGCGCCGCCGCCGCCCGCGGCCTCGCCGTGTTCGTCATGGAGCCGCTGCTGGGCGGTCGCCTGGCCGGCAGGCTGCCCGACCGCGCCCGCCGCGTCCTCGACGACGCAGCGACGCCCGAGCTGTCGACGCCCGCGGCCTGGGGCCTCTCGTGGGTCTGGGACCATCCGGAGGTCACGATGCTGCTTTCCGGCATGGCGGCGCCCGAGCAGGTCGACGAGAACGCCGCCATCGCCGAGCGCGCGCTTCCCGGATCGCTCACGCCCGCGCAGCACGAGGTGATCGCCCGGGTGGTGGCGGAGTTTCAGCGCGCCAACCGCGTCGGCTGCACCGGGTGCAACTACTGCATGCCGTGTCCGCACGGCGTGAACATACCCGGGTCCTTCTCGGCATACAACGCGAGCTACGCGCACGGCTGGTTCACGGGCGCCTGGCAGTACTACGCCGCGAGCGCGGTGCGCACAAGCGAGCCCAAGCTCGTGAGCAACTGCGTGAGCTGCGGCGCCTGCGTGCGCAAGTGCCCCCAGCACATCGACATCCCCGCGCGCCTGGCCGACGTCGGCCGCCGCTTCCAGCCCGGCCCGGTCGGCTGGGTCCTCAAGGCCTTGTCGCGCCGCTCCGGGTAGGTCCTGACGCCAGGAAACGCCAGGTTTTGGGTTTTTGGCCCCCGCGCGTCCGGCAGGAGGCCGATTCCGAGGGGTTCCCCTCATGTTTTGGGCAACAGGTTTTATATAACGCGGCCGAGAAGAACGTTTTTCTCGCCATTTTTCCATGTTATGCGAGGTTTTGTAATCAAGTCCCAAACCATCTCCGGGTTGTGCATCAAACATGTTGCCCAAAAACACCCTGTCGGGCTACGAGCAAGAAAAACGCCCCATGTTACGACCCGGCTGCAACCCACGCACCCCACCCCAACCTTCGGTAAGCTTGCCAGTATGGACCCGCTGTGCGGCAGGGGCCTCGCCGTTCTTCTCGGCAGGGCGAGTCGCGTAGCGAGCGAACGCAGTGAGCGCCGAGCCTTGCGAGAAGTGCGGCGAGGCCCCGGACGGACCTGAGAGGAAGCCATGCTGACCAAGCGCGTCATCCCGTGCCTCGACGTCAAGGACGGCCGCGTGGTGAAGGGCGTCAACTTCGTGGGCCTGCGCGACGCGGGCGACCCCGTGGAGCTGGCGCGCAAGTACGACCACGAGGGTGCCGACGAGGTCGTGTTCCTGGACATCACGGCCACCTCGGACGACCGGGCCACCACCATCGACCTGGCAAGCCGTGCCTCGGCGGAGCTCCGCATCCCGTACACGGTGGGTGGCGGCTTCCGCGACGTGGCGGGCTGCCGCACGATGATCGCCGCCGGGGCGGACAAGGTCTCCGTCAACTCCGCCGCCGTGCGCGACCCGAGCCTCATCACCGCCGCCGCCACGGCCTTTGGCTCCCAGGCCGTGATCTGTGCGATCGACGCCAAGCGCGTGGGCCGCGAGGACCGCTGGGAGGTCTACCTGGCCGGCGGCCGCCAGGCCACGGGCATCGACGCGGTGGCCTGGGCGGAGGAGGCGGCCCGGCGCGGCGCCGGGGAGATCCTGCTCACGAGCATGGACCGAGACGGCACCAAGGACGGCTTTGACCTCGCGCTCACCCGCGCGGTGGCGCGTGCCGTCCCCATCCCCGTCATCGCGTCGGGCGGCGTGGGCACGCTCGAGCACTTTGCCGAGGGCATCCTCGAGGGCGAGGCGGACGCCGTGCTCGCCGCGAGCGTCTTTCACTTTGGCACGTTCACGATCAGGCAGGTCAAGGAGTATATGGCGAGCCAGGGCATCCCGGTGCGCCTGGACTTCTGAGGGCCTCGGGGAGGGCAGTCATGGAGTACGCGGGCGAGAAGGTCGAGCCGCTGTCGGCGGACGCGGCGAACGTGCGCTTTGACGAGCGGGGCCTCGTGCCGGCCGTCGTGCAGCAGGAGGGGACCGGCGAGGTCCTCATGGTGGCGTGGATGAGCGCGGAGTCGCTGCGCCTGACCCTCGAGACGGGGACCACGTGGTTCTGGAGCCGCAGCCGCGCCGAGCTCTGGAACAAGGGGGCCACGAGCGGGAACATGCAGCGGGTGCGCCGGGTCCTCGTGGACTGCGACGCGGACACGCTGCTCGTGGAGGTGGACTCGCCGGGCCCGGCCTGCCACACGGGCCACAGGAGCTGCTTCTTCCGGGAGCTCGGGCGCCCCTAGGCGCGGTAGAGCTTGCCGGAGCGCTCGATCGCCTCGCGCACGAGGACGTCCATCGCGTCGAGGCAGACGTCGGGCGCGCCCTGGCGCCGGCGCGCCACGGAGAGCTCGGTGCACGCGAGGATGATCGCGTCGCACCCGCGCCTCTCGAGCTCGTCCACCACGAGGGAGAACTTCCCCATGTCGGCGGGATGGCCCGCCTTGACGTTCTCGTAGATGATCGACATGACGTCCGCCTGGCGCTCGGGGGAGGGCACCATGCACTCGACGCCCAGGGCCTCGCACTCGCGCGCGTACACGCCCGAGCGGACGGTCCCGTCCGTGCCCATGATGCCAATGCGCCGCGCGCCGCGCGTCCGAGCCGCCTCGCGCACCGTCTCGCGCGGCATGTGGATGATCGGGACGCTCGTGAACGACTGGATCTTGTCGTAGAAGTAGTGCGAGGTGTTGCAGGGGATGGCGATGCAGGTGCACCCGAGCGTCTCGAGCGCCTGGGCGTCCTCGCGCATGACCTGGAGCAGGCGCGCGTCGTCGCCCGTGAGGATCGCGTGGGTGCGGTCGGGCATGGACGCCTGGCTGATGATGACCATGTCGAGGTGCTCCTGGTCACGGCTCGCGTCCGTGTGCTTGATGACCTCCTCGTAGAAGAAGGCGGTGGCCTCGGGGCCCATGCCGCCTATGACGCCGAGCTTTCCCATGCGCCTCCTTCATACGTTCTGCACGTCATGAGTGTTTTACTATACACTCCGGCTGCAGGGGCAATGTGAACGGTGGGTGAATATGGCCAGGCATCTCTCTTCGACCGAGCCGCAACAGGGGGACCGTGCGACCACGGACGCGGTGGGCCGCTCCGCCGCGATGATGAGCCTCCTCGTGATCGTGAGCCGCATCACCGGTTTTGTCAGGACCTGGGCACAGGCGTTCGCGCTCGGCACGACCCTGCTCGCCAGCTGCTACACCGTTGCCAACAACCTGCCGAACCAGCTCTACGAGCTCGTGGCGGGCGGCATGCTCGTGACGGCGTTCCTCCCCGTGTACCTTGGCTGCAAGCGGCGCGCGGGCCAGGACGGCGCCAACCGCTACATATCCAACCTCCTCTCCATCGTCCTCGTCCTCATGGGCGCCGTGACGGTGGCGTGCGTCGTCTTTGCCGCGCCGCTCGTCTGGGTGCAGTCCGCCGGCACCGACCAGGCCCAGATGGTCGACGCGGTGTTCCTCTTCCGGTTCTTTGCCGTGGAGGTCCTGCTCTACTGCCTCTCCACCATCGCCTCGGGCGTCCTCAACGCCGAGCGTGACTACTTCTGGAGCAGCGCCGCGCCCATCTTCAACAACCTGATCACCATCTCCTCGTTCGTGCTCTACGCCCTGCTCGTCGACGGCGCGCCGGCGGCGGCCCTGCTCGTCCTGGCGCTCGGAAACCCGCTCGGCGTGCTCGTCCAGGTGCTGGTCCAGCTGCCGTCGATGCGGCGTCGCGGCATCCGCCTGTCGCTCGCGATCGACCTGCGCGACCCCGCCCTGCGCGAGACGCTCGCCATCGGCGTGCCCTCGGTCGTGGTGACGCTGTGCTCGTTCGTCACGGTCTCGGTCATGAACTCCATGGCGCTCGTCGCCGTCCCGGAGCAGGGGAGCTCCATCCAGTACTACGCGCGACTGTGGTACACGCTGCCCTACTCCGTGTTCGCGGTCCCGGTCACCACGGCGCTCTTCACGGAGCTCTCGAGCCTGTTCGCCGAGCGCGACCTGGGGGGCTTCTCGGCCACGGTCGTCTCCGGCATGAAGCAGATCATCTTCGTGCTCATGCCCTTCATGCTCTATCTCATGGTCTTCTCGGTCCCGCTCATGACCCTCATGCGCATGGGGCAGTTCGGCGCGGAGAGCGCCGGCCTCACGGCGTCCTATCTCGCGAGCCTCTCGCTCGCCCTGCCCTTCTACGGGCTCACCGCCTTCTTCCAGAAGGTGTTCTCCTCCATGCGCCGCATGGGCCTCTTCGCCTTCGCCAACGTAGTCGCGTCGCTCGCCCAGGTCGTCTTCACCGTCGGGCTCACCCCGGTGCTCGGCATCCATGCGGTCTCGCTCGGCAGCGCGCTCTGCTCGATCATCGTCGACCTCGTCTCCGTCCTCATGCTGAGGAGCTCGGTCGAGGGCTTTGGCCTGCGCGGCGTGGCCTCCTCCTTCGTTCGCTCGCTCGCGCTCGGCGCGGCGGGCGCGCTCGTCGGCGCGGGGGTCTTGTGGGGGCTCACGGCGGCCCTCGGCGCTGCCACGAGCCCCCTTCGCGCCCTCGTCTACGTGGTCGCGGGCGGCCTGCCGTCGCTCGTGGTCACGTTTGGCCTGGCGATCGCCGTGAGGGCCCCCGAGGCCGCGTTCTTCTCGCGCGCCCTCTCGCGGGTGAGCGGGCGGCTGCGCTCCCGCTGACGGGCGCTTGTGATAGGGTTGACGGGCGAGAAGTGCTGTGAAGGGAGAAGACCACGATGCAGAGAAGGGGTGACATCGTCCCCGTCCTTCTTGGCGGCGACATCGCCATCTACGCGCTCGGGCGCGACTTCCACGAGGCATACGGCCTGAGGAGCGTCTGCCTCGCCTCCTCGCCGGTCGCGGCGATCGCGCGGTCCTCCATCTTTGACGTCTACCCGCTGGACGGCCCGGCGAGCGAGGACAACGTCCTTGCCGCCGTCCGCGACCTCGCGGGCAGGAGCGCCGACAAGACCGTCTTCCTGATGGCCAACACCGACGCCCACATCCACCTGCTGGGTCGCATCCGCGACTCCCTGCCCAGGAACGTGGTCACCCCCATGCCGACGCTCGACATCGTCCAGCGGGTCTCCGACAAGGCGGAGTTTGCCCAGATGTGCGTCAAGTGGGGCATCCGCACGCCAAAGACCGTGGTCGTCGACCTTGCCGGCGACGAGCCGATCCCTCCCGTCGACCTGCCGTTTCCCGTGGTCGCCAAGGCCGCGGTGGCGGCGGAGTACCAGCATCTCATGACCTACGAGGGCTTTCTCAAGGTCCACTACGTCGACAGCCAGGCAGACCTCACCGCGCTGTGGGAGCGCCTGCGCGCCGCGGGCTTCCATGGCCGCTTCGTCGTCCAGAAGCTCGTGCGCGGCGACGACACGAACATCGGCATGTTCACGGTCTACATGGACGGGGAGGGCCGCGCCCGCCTCTTTGGCTCGGCGCAGGTCCTTCTCGAGGACCACGCCCCCACCATGCTCGGCAATCCCGTGGCGATGCTCGTGACCCCGCAGGAGGACAGCCTCCCCGCCATCGAGTCGATGCTCGCAGACCTCGGCTATCACGGCTTCGCCAACTTCGACACCAAGATCGACCCCGAGACTGGGGAGCTCCTGTTCTTCGAGCTCAACCCGCGCATCGGCCGCAACTCGTTCTACCTCATGGCGGCGGGCGTCAACCCGGTCGTGACGGCGGTCGAGGACCTCGTGGACGGCCGTCCGGGCGCGCTCGTGCGCACCGAGGGCGAGGCGCTCTACACGCTCGTGCCGCGCCGCCTGCTCATGCGCTACCTTGCCGAGAAGGGCCTGCGAGAGCGCGTGGACGCGTGCTACCGGGAGGGCAAGGTCGCAAACCCGCAGCACTACGCCGCAGACCGCGGGCTCCTCAGGTCGCTCGAGGTCTGGCTCACGGAGATGAACCAGTACCGCAAGTTCCGCCGCTACTATCCCGAGCTCACGGACAGCGGGTTCTAGCGCACGCGACGGCGCGTGACGAGTGACGAGGAGGCCTTGCGCATGGGGGAGAGAACCGAGAACGTGAAGAACGGGAGCATCGGGCCTACGCTCGAGGGGCTCGCGGCGGTCATCCATGACCGCGCGGGCGCGTCGCCCGAGGCGTCCTACACCGCCCGTCTCCTTGCCGGCAAGGAGGACGGCCTCCTCAAGAAGCTCGCCGAGGAGGCGTCCGAGGTCATCATGGCCTGCAAGGACGACGACCACGACCACATTCGCTACGAGTCGGCGGACCTTCTCTACCACCTGCTCGTCACGCTCGAGCGCTACGGCGTGACCCTGGACGAGCTCGCCGGCGAGCTCGACGCGCGCCGGCGCTGACGCGGCGCGAGGCTAGCGGTCGCGGATCTTCTTGGCGCCGACGAGCGCCTTGTAGAACATGCCGCGAACGGGAAGGTCGCGGTCGGGGGCGACCGGCCTGGTCTCCTTGGAGAACTTCGTCTTGAACTCGTTGAGCCCCATGAGGGACGGGGCGAAGTCGCTGCCGATGCCCATGAGGTCGTACTCCGTGCACCCCTTCTCGGCGGCGAGGTCGCAGCACTCGAAGTAGACGAGCTTGTCGGTCACGTGCTGGCGCATGGTCTCGGACCTGCTGGCCCCGTAGTAGCGCACGGCGTGGGCCCCGGAGATGGTGACGATCGACCACGTGACGACGCGCCCGTCGAGGCGCCCGGCATAGACGCGGCAGTGCTTTGGCCCGAGCACGCGGATCATGTCCTCGTAGTCCGAGCAGGGGGCGGGCGCAAAGCCGTCGCGCTCGCCGGTCTCGCGCATGACGTCGTAGTGCTCCTCAAAGGACGCGGCGGCGAGCTCGGTCTCGTCCGCGCAGACGACGGGGCTCTCGCGCAGCGCCTTGCGCACGTCACGGCGCCCGCGGGGCTTCATGCGGGCCAGGATGTCCTCGTCCGAGCCGGAGAGGTCGATGACGACGGTGCTGTCGTAGGGGACGGTCGAGAGCGTGGGCGAGCATGCGGGGAGGTCGGCCGCCACGGCGAGGCGCACGAACACGACCCCCCTGTCCTTGTGGCGCACGAGGGAGCGCAGCGCCTCGAGCGCCTCGGCCTCCTGCTCCGGCGAGGGCTCGCCGTCCCACACGGGGGCATGCGCGCCGCGAAGGTAGTGGTAGCCGTGCGTCTCGTAGTCGATGAGGCTCGCAAGCGCCACGGTCTTCTCGCCCTCGAAGAGGCGGACGCAGCCCCAGGGCCGCCTGCCCTCGATGGTCTCCTGATAGCGAGCCCAGGCGGCCGTCTGCTCAATGGGGAGCGCAATGCCGAGGCCGGACGCGGCCTCCTCGAGTTCTTCCAGGGAAATGCACTCGGCCTGAATCATGGGTCCTCCGCGCGTCGGCGCTTGTGATGTCGGTCGTTCGAAACGAGGGGCCGGGGCCAATGTGGCTCCGGCCCTCATGCGTGCCAGATGTCGGCGAGAGTCTACGGCGTGCCGCCGCCGCAGTAGCCGGTGTCGTAGTAGATGCCGGTGATGACGACGCCGCTGCCCCAGCCGTTTGAGTGGATGACCTGGTAGTTGCCGATGTACATGGCAACGTGGTAGGTCGTCGCGCCGCCGTCGTACGAGTAGAAGACGAGGTCGCCGGGCTTGAGCTGGGAGACGCTGGTGACCCAGCGGCCGCTGTTCTTCATGTACTGGAACTGGCCGTAGCCGTAGTGGCCGGAGGCGGCGGGGATGGAGTAGCCCGCCTGGGCCCACGCCCAGTGGGTGAGGCCGTTGCAGTCCCAGTTGTTGCCGTCGTTGTCGTGGCCGTAGGGCTTGCCGAGCTGGGTCTTGGCCCAGTAGACGGCGGTCTCGCCGGCGGTGCTGCCGCCCGTGTTGGGGACGCTGCTCTCGTTGTTGGAGCCGCCGTTGGATCCGCTGGTGGAGCCGTCGCTCGTCTCCTCCTGCGCGCCCTCCTCAGAGGACGGGCTCTCCTGCTGCTCCTGCTGGGCCTCCTGCTCCTGGCGCGCGGCCTCCTCGGCGGCGAGGCGCTCCGCCTCGCGGCGGGACTCCTCCTGGCGCGCGGCCTCCTCCGCGGCGAGCGCCTCGCGGAGCTCGGCGGAGAGGCCGTTGACGTACTGCTCGGCCTCCGCCTCGGCCTGCTCGGAGACGCTCTTCTGCTCCTGGAGGTCGCTGACCTGCTGCTTCTGCTGCTCCTCCTTCTCGGCGAGCTCGGCCTGGGAGGTCTCGAGCTCGGCCTGGAGCTCGCGCACCTCGGAGATGGCGGACTGGAAGCTCTCGGATATCTTGTTGGCGTAGACCACGCGGGAGACCAGGTCGTCAAAGCTCGTGGCGCCGAGGACCATGTCGAGCAGGCTCACCGACCCGACCTTGTACTGCTCGGAGAGCGTGGAGGAGAGGCTCGCCTGCGCGGCGCCGAGCTCCTGGCGCTGCTCCTCGATCCTGACCTCGACCTCGTCGATCTGCTGGCGCGTCTGGTCGAGGTCGTAGGACGCCTTGTCGAGGTCGGCGCCCGCCTGGGCGGCGTTGCGGTTGTACTGCTCGAGCTGGGCCTGGGCCTCCTCGAGCTGGGCCTGGATGTCATCGGACGTCTCTGCGATGGCGAGGGTCGGGACGCCCCCGAACGCGAGCGCGCAGCCAAGAAGGCTGGCGACGAGAACTCGGCCTGGCCGAGCGGTCCTGTTCAAAATCCTCAACGGCTAACACCTCACTGTGGCTTGGCTGCTATTGTTGTCCGTGTTGCCACGTAGTCGTATCTTACCGTGTCATCGTAACAAAGCTGTCGATTTGGGGTTTGGTTTTCTCTTCATCTCCATGATGGCACCTTCAAGTTGAGATGCGCCCGCCAGGGGCGCCGCCCGCGGTGAAAGGGGGGCACATGCACGAGCCAACGCTCGCCGAGCGGGTCTCACAGGTGCCCACAGATCCCGGCTGCTACCTCTGGAAGGACGCCCGCGGCGAGGTCGTCTACGTCGGCAAGGCCAAGAACCTGCGCGCCCGCATGCGCCAGTACGTGACGCTCTCGGACGACCGCGAGAAGATCCCGCTCATGATGCAGGTGGTGCGCGACTTCGACTACGTGGTCGTGGGCTCCGAGCACGAGGCGCTCGTGCTGGAGCGCAACCTCATCGCGCAGTACCATCCCTACTTCAACGTCGACTACAAGGACGACAAGAGCTACCCCTTCATCGCCATCACGGAGTCCGACGTCTTCCCGGCGATCAAGTACACGCGCGAGAGGCACCGCAAGGGCACGCGCTACTTTGGCCCCTACACCGACGCCCGCGCCGCCCGCGAGACGATCGACACGCTGCGCAAGGTGGTGCCCATCTGCCTGGCGACCTGCGCCGAGTGGAAGCGCGCCAAGCGCGTCCTGGACCGCGACCCCTCGCAGGCCGCCGTGGCGAACATGGTGCTCGCCCAGCGCTGCCGCCCGTGCTTCGACTACCACGTGGGGCGCGGGCCCGGCGTGTGCGCCGGCTTGATTGACACCGTGGAGTACGCGCGCCACGTGCGCCAGGTCGAGGACTTCCTCAGGGGCAAGCGCTCCGCCGTGGTGGGGGAGCTCACCGACCAGATGCGCGAGGCGGCGGCGAACCTCGACTTCGAGCGCGCGGGGCGACTCAAGGCCCGCCTGGACGGACTCGACGCGCTCGACGACCGCCAGCAGGTGGTCTTCTCGTCCGACGTGAGCGCGGACCTTATCGGCGTCTACCGCGAGGAGACCATCAGCTGCGCCTGCGTCTTCGTGGTGCGCGAGGGGTGCACGGTGCGCTCGGTCGAGTTCATCTTGGACAAGGGCCTCGACGTGGGGGAGGAGGAGCTCGTCGGCGCCTTCGTGAAGCGCTACTACGACGAGACGGCGGACGTCCCCGCCGAGGTGGACCTCGACTGCGAGCTCTCTGACGCCGAGGTCATAGAGGGCTGGCTCGCCGAGAAGCGCAGGGGGCGCGTGCACCTCCATCGCCCGCGCCGAGGCGAGAAGCGCCACCTGCTCGACATGGCGACGGCCAACGCCCGTCACGCGCTCATGCGCCACATGGTCAAGACCGGCTACGCCGACGAGCGCACCAACCAGGCGCTGCTGCAGCTGGAGAGCGCGCTGGCGCTCGACGCGCCGCCCCTGCGCATCGAGTGCTTCGACATCTCCACGCTGCACGGCCACTTCACGGTGGCGTCGATGGTGGTCTTCACCAACGGCCGGCCCGACAAGTCCCAGTACCGCCGTTTCAAGATCCAGACGCCGCTCACCGAGGCCAACGACTTCGTGAGCATGTCCGAGGTGCTGGGCCGTCGCTACGCGCCGGAGCGCATGGCCGACGAGCGCTTTGGGTCCCGCCCCGACCTTCTCGTCGTGGACGGCGGCAAGCCGCAGCTCACGGCCGCCATGGCCCAGCTCGAGGAGCTGGGGCTGGACATCCCGGTCTGCGGCCTTGCCAAGTCGGACGAGGAGATCTTCGTGCCCTGGGACGACACCCCCGTCGTGCTGCCGAGCGGCTCCCCCTCGCTCTACCTCATCAAGCAGGTGCGCGACGAGTCACACCGCTTCGCGATCACCTTCCACCGCGAGCTGCGCGACAAGGCGATGACGCGCTCCGCGATCGACGACGTGCCGGGCGTGGGCCCCAAGCGTCGGCGCGCCCTCATGAGGCGCTTTGGCTCCATGAAGCGGCTGCGCGCCGCGAGCGAGGAGGAGATCGCCGCGACCCCGGGCGTGCCGGCCGAGGTGGCCCATGCCGTCTGGCAGGCCCTGCGCGCCGCCGAGGAGCTCGCCGAGCGCCCGTCCGATGAGGGCTAGCGACCGCGCGTCCTTCTCGCCCGCCCCTCTCCCGCCCGTCCCTCTCTAAGGTTTTGGGCAACAAGTTTGATGCCCATCCCGGAAAAGTCGAGATTTGTATAAGACTTTTTGCCCAATACCTAGCTTTAAGTGGAGACACATCAATCTTGTTGCCCACAATCGCGTAAAACGTCACGGAAGCGGCGGGTTGGGCTGCACGGGGCTCACGAAAACCCAAAACCTCCTTTTCCGCGTCAGATAACGCCGGGAGCGGCGCGTTTTGATTATCATGGCTTCGGGCAGCCACAAAGAGCTGCCGAGAAGGACCGTGAGAGGGGAGCCCCATGCCCGATGCTGCAACCGCCGCCGCTGCCGCCTACGAGGCCGTCAGGGACCGCCCGTTCCCGGACGACGTCTTCACCGCCCCGCAGCTCACCTGGGCCGTCATCGGCTGCGGCGTGATCGCCAATCAGATGGCGGAGTCGCTCGCGCTGGCAGGGCGGCGCCTCCACGGGGTCGCCAACCGCACGCGCGAGAAGGCCGTCGCCTTTGCCGAGCGCCACGGCGTCGAGCGCGTCTACGACACGGTCGAGGAGCTCTACGCCGACCCCGAGGTGGACGCCGTCTACGTCACCACGCCGCATAACACCCACATCCGCTACCTGCGCGGCGCCCTGGCCGCGGGCAAGCACGTGCTCTGCGAGAAGTCCATCACGCTCAACTCCGCCGAGCTGGACGAGGCTCGCGCGCTCGCCGAGGGGAGCGGCGCGGTCCTCATGGACGCCACGACGATCCTGCACATGCCGCTCTACCGGGAGCTGCTGCGCCGCGCCCGCTCCGGCGAGTTTGGCCGCATGAA
Organism: uncultured Atopobiaceae bacterium; assembly: GCA_963931035.1. Classification (GTDB taxonomy): domain Bacteria; phylum Actinomycetota; class Coriobacteriia; order Coriobacteriales; family Atopobiaceae; genus Thermophilibacter. The sequence goes on from OZ006979.1 coordinate 245,382, forward strand.
CCTGGCACAGGTGAACTTTGGCTCGTACAAGGAGTACGGCGACCTCACCAACCGCTTCTACAACATCAACCTCGCCGGGGGAGCGATGCTCGACATCGGCGTCTACGCGCTCAGCATCATGCGCCTGTTCATGGAGGGCCAGCCCACCGAGGTCGTCTCGCTTGGCAACCTCGCCGCGACGGGCGTGGACGAGGCGGGCGGCATCGTCTGCCGCAACCCGCGGGGGCAGATCGGCGTGGTCTCGCTCACGCTGCACTCCAAGCAGCCCAAGCGCGCCGTGCTCTCCTTCGACCGCTGCTACGTGGAGGTCACGGAGTACCCGCGCGCGGACGAGGCGACCATCGTCTGGACCGAGGACGGCCGCCGGGAGAGCGTGTCGTGTGGCGAGGAGGCCTACGCGCTCTGCTACGAGGTGGCCGACCTCGAGGCCGCGGTGGCGGGGGATGCCGAGAAGCGCGCTCTTCTCGGCTATGCCTCCGACGTCATGGAGCTCATGACGCGCCTGCGCACCGACTGGGGCGTCGTCTACCCCGAGGAGCGCTAGGCCGCTGGCTGCCACGTATCGCAAGGTTTTGGGGAAACGGCGCTCGCGTGCTCGCGCGGGTGCCGTTTTTCGTGGCTTCCCCTCATGTTTTGGGCAACACATTTTATATTGCTGCCACGATGTCGGGGGTTTTGTGGCTCAGCTGCCAGGATTGGCAAGGTTTTGCACGGTTTGGACGCGCTCTGCATCAAACTTGTTGCCCAAAACATACAGGGGCGGTGGGGCGGTCAAGGCCACTGCGGCAAAAGACGCGCCCACAGCCGAGAAGAACACGGTGCAGGCCCGCAGGCTATACTGGACCTCAGGCGATAGGAGGTCCCATGTCAGGAGACGGCCAGCAGATGCGCGCCGCGGAGGGCGCCGCCCGCGTGTCAGACGTCGTGGTTATCACGGGCATGAGCGGCTCGGGCCGCACGCAGGCGCTCCACGTCTTCGAGGACATGGGCTACTACTGCATCGACAACCTCCCCCCGCGCCTGCTGCTGCAGCTCGCCGAGCTCGTGGGTATCAACTCCGGCGTGGGACGCCACCTCGCCGTGACGTGCGACCTGCGCAGCCAGGGGCTCTTCGACGAGTTAGCCGACTCGGTGACGCAGCTGCGCGACCACGAGATTTCCTGCTCCGTGGTGTTTCTCGACACTTCGGACGAGGTCCTCATGCGCCGCTACGACGAGAACCGCCGCCGCCACCCGCTCGCGGCGCCGGGCGAGACCATCGACCACGCCATCGCGCGGGAGCGCTCCCAGCTCGCCGTCGTGCGCGACGCGGCGGACCTGGTGATCGACACGAGCCGCCTGCGCACGAGGGAGCTCCAGAGCCGCCTGCGCCGCGCCTTCTCCGAGCTCACCGACCAGCAGCTCATGGAGGTCTCGGTCTTCTCCTTTGGCTTCAAGCACGGCATGCCGGTCGAGGCGGACCTGATGATCGACGTTCGCTTCCTGCCCAACCCCTTCTACGACCCCGTGATGCGCACGCTCACGGGCAAGGACCAGCTCGTCGCCGACTTCGTGCTCAAGAACCCCATGACCGAGAAGTTCATGGACGCGTGGGAGCACCTGCTCGACGTGGCCATGCCCGGCTACGTCACCGAGGGCAAGAGCCACCTCTCGATCGCGGTGGGCTGCACGGGAGGCCAGCACAGAAGCGTCGCCATCGCCGAGGCCACGGCCGCCTACCTCGAGAAGGACGGCTACCACGTGAGCATCTCGCACCGCGACCTCGCCCTCGCCAACGTCCGGACGAGCTAGGGGCGCCATGTCGTTCACCGCCGAGGTCAAAGACGAGCTCTCCCGCGTGGAGGCCCCGTCGCGCGCCGCCGAGCTCGCGCAGCTCTCCGCGCTCGTGCGCATCTGCGGGACGCTCTCGTTCCACGGGTCGGGGCGCTACTCCATCCGCGTCGCCACCGAGACGGGCGCCGTCGCGCGCACGGTGATCAAGCTCACGCACAAGCTCTTCGACTTGGAGACCTCGCTCACCGTCCGGCGTTCGGTTCTGCACAAGACGCGCAACTACCTGATTGAGATGCCCGAGCAGGAGGGCCTCGACGTCGACCTGGTGCGCATGGGCATCCTCACCCCCGGACGGGGTCTTACCTCCGGGATACCCGCCGCCCTCGTCGCCACGCCCGAGGCCCGCGCCGCCTATGTGCGCGGCGCCTTCATGGCGGGCGGCTTCGTCGCGGACCCGCGCGGCGAGTTCCACCTGGAGATCGCCGTGACGGGGGAGGACTACGCCTCCGGGCTCGTCTCGCTCGTCGCCGCGCTGGGCGCGTCCGCGCGCCTCAACCGTCGCCGGGGGGCCTTCGCCATCTACCTCAAGAGCTACGACGACGTGAGCGCGCTGCTGCGCGGCATGGGCGCGCTCAGGACGGCGCGTTTCGTGGACGTGACGCGCGCCAAGAAGTCCGTGAAGAACGACGTCAACCGGCGTGTGAACGCGGAGATGGCCAACCAGGCGCGCTCCACCGGCGCCGCCGCCGACCAGCTCGAGCTGATCGAGCGCGCCGAGCGGGCGCCGGGGCTGGCCGCGCTCCCGCCCGCGCTGCGCGAGTTCTGCCGCGCGCGGCGCGCCCATCCCGAGCTCAGCCTCGCGGCGCTCGGGGAGATGCTCGACCCGCCCGCCTCCAAGTCCGCCATGTACCACCGGGTCCTGCGGCTTCAGGCCCTCGTGGGGGAGGCCGAGAAGGACGAGCGGCCCTGACGTTCTTCTCGCCTGCGGGAACATTCTCACGTCGACGGGCCAAATCCAAGCGCCCACGGCTAAATTGCGCCGTCGTTCAGTTTTAGGGACGCGGGCCGCCGCGCGTGGGGTACACTATCGGATGGTTAGGGCATCGAGCCCGTCTGCTTTGGGTCGTCGAGGGAGGTCCTTGGCGACACCGTGAAAGGAGAAAGCATGGCAGTTAAGGTTGCAATCAACGGCTTTGGTCGCATCGGCCGTCTGGCGTTCCGTCAGATGTTCGGTCACGAGGGCTCCGAGATCGTCGCCATCAACGACCTCACCTCCCCCGACATGCTCGCGTACCTCCTGAAGTACGACACGACGCAGGGCAACTACGCTCGCGACCACAAGGTCGAGGCCGGCGAGGACTCCATCACCGTCGACGGCAAGAAGATCACCATCTACAAGGAGGCCGACGCCTCCAAGCTCCCCTGGGGCGAGCTCGGCGTTGACGTCGTTCTCGAGTGCACCGGCTTCTACACCTCCAAGGCCAAGGCCCAGGCTCACATCGACGCCGGCGCCAAGAAGGTCGTCATCTCCGCTCCCGCGGGCAACGACCTCCCCACGATCGTCTACAACGTCAACCACGAGCAGCTGACCGCCGATGACAACATCATCTCCGCTGCCTCCTGCACCACCAACTGCCTCGCCCCGATGGCCAAGGGCCTGAACGACTTCGCCCCCATCGTCTCCGGCATCATGACCACCATCCACGCCTACACCGGCGACCAGATGCCGCTCGACGGCCCGCAGCGCAAGGGCAACAAGCGCCGCAGCCGCGCCTGTGCGCAGAACATCGTCCCCAACTCCACGGGTGCTGCCAAGGCCATCGGCCTGGTCCTCCCGGAGCTCAACGGCAAGCTGATCGGCGCCGCCCAGCGCGTCCCGACGCCCACCGGCTCCATCACCAACCTCTACTGCGTCGTTGACAAGAAGGTCACCGTCGACGAGGTCAACGCTGCCATGAAGGCCTACGCCGAGACCATCCCCGAGACCTTCGCCTACAACGAGGACGACATCGTCTCCTCCGACATCATCGGCGAGACCCACGGCTCGATCTTCGACGCCACCCAGACCATGGTCCAGGACCTCGGCAACGGCCAGAGCCTCGTTCAGGTCACCTCTTGGTACGACAACGAGAACTCCTACACCTCCCAGATGGTCCGCACCATCAAGTACTTCGAGAAGTTCGTCGCGTAGTCACTCGCTTCGCATCAGCTTCGCAGAGGGGTGCGGTCGCAGCTCACGGGGCCGCGGCCGCACCCCTTCTTCGCAGGAACCCGTCAAAGGAGCTAACCATGGCCTTCACCAAGAAGACCGTCCGCGACGCCGACGTCGCGGGCAAGCGCGTCCTCATGCGTGTCGACTTCAACGTCCCCCTGAAGGACGGCGTCGTGACCGACGACACCCGCGTCCGCGCCGCCATCCCCACCATCGAGTACCTCAAGGACAAGGGCGCCAAGATCATCCTCATGAGCCACCTCGGCCGTCCCAAGGGCGACGGCCCCGAGCCCCAGTTCTCCCTCAAGCCGGCCGCCGACAAGCTCGCCGAGATCACCGGCTATGACGTGAAGTTCGTCGACGACACCTACGGCGAGAAGGCCAAGGCCGCCGTCGACGCCCTCCAGGACGGCGAGATCCTCGTCCTCGAGAACGTCCGCTTCGACAAGCGCGAGAAGAAGAACGACCCCGAGATCGCCAAGATCCTCGCCTCCTACGGTGACATCTTCGTGCTCGACGCCTTTGGCACCGCGCACCGCGCCCAGGGCTCCGTCGTCGGCCCCGCCGCGTATCTCCCCGCCTACGCCGGCTTCCTGCTCGAGAAGGAGGTCGACACCCTGACCTCGATCTTCGCCGAGCCCGAGCGTCCCTTCGTCGCCATCGTCGGCGGCTCCAAGGTGTCCTCCAAGATCGGCGTCCTCGATCACCTGATCGACTCCGCCGACACCCTCATCATCGGCGGCGGCATGGCCTACACCTTCTTCCTCGCCCAGGGCATGTCCGTCGGCATGTCCCTCAAGGAGGAGGACTGGGTCGAGCGCGCCGGCGAGATGCTGAAGAAGGCCGAGGAGAAGGGCGTCAAGATCCTCCTCCCGATCGACAACCGCGTCGCCGACCACTTTGGCGAGGACGCCGTGCCGGAGGTCGTCGCCTCCGACGCCATCCCCGACGACCGCGAGGGCATGGACATCGGCCCCGAGACCGAGAAGCTCTACGCCGACGCCGTCAAGGCCGCCAAGACCGTCTTCTGGAACGGCCCGATGGGCGTCTTCGAGTTCGACAACTTCGCCCACGGCACCGAGGCCGTCGCCCGCGCCATCGCGGACTCCGACTGCACCTCGATCATCGGCGGCGGCGACTCCGTCGCGGCCATCAACAAGTTCGGCCTGGCCGACAAGATGAGCTGGATCTCCACCGGCGGTGGCGCTTCCATGGAGCTCGTCGAGGGCAAGGCCCTTCCCGGAGTGGAGGCGCTTCTCGATGCGTAAGAGGATGATCGCTGGCAACTGGAAGATGAACAAGACCTACAGCGAGGGCGTCGTCCTCGCCCAGGGCCTTGCCGACGAGCTCAAGGACGGCACCGGTGACGTCGACGTCGTCGTCTGCCCGCCCGCCGTCGACCTCAAGGGCGTCTCCGAGGTCATCGAGCAGACGAGCGCCTCGTTCGCGCTCGGCGCGCAGAACGTCTACTGGGAGGAGTCCGGCGCCTACACCGGCGAGACCGCTCCCGACATGCTCGAGGCCGTGGGTGCCACCCACTGCATCATCGGCCACTCCGAGCGCCGCGACTACTTCGGCGAGACGGACGAGGATGTGAACAAGAAGGCCCGTGCCCTCATGGCTCACGGCATCGTGCCCATCTCCTGCTGCGGCGAGTCCCTCGAGGTCCGCGAGGCAGGCAAGCACGTCGAGTTCGTCGTCGACCAGATTAAGAAGGACACCGAGGGCCTCACGATCACCGACCCCTCCAAGTACGTGATCGCCTACGAGCCCATCTGGGCCATCGGCACCGGCAAGACCGCCACGGCCGACGACGCCCAGGAGGTCTGCGGCGCCATCCGCGCCACCCTCGTCGAGGTCTTCGGCGAGGAGATTGCCTCCGGCATCCGCATCCTCTACGGCGGCTCCGCCAAGCCCGAGAACATCGCCGGCTTCCTCGAGAAGGAGGACGTCGACGGTGCGCTCGTCGGCGGCGCCTCCCTCAAGGCCGACAGCTTTGCGGCCATGGTCAAGAGCGCCATGGCGTAAGGCTGCTCCGGAAACGGTAGCCTCGGGGCCCGGACATGCGTCCGGGCCCCTTTTTGCGTTCGTTCACAGCCCCTTCTCTGAGGTTTGGGTTCATCGGTCGCGTCAGACGAGGGTGCCACAGCAGGAAACCGCAGGATTTCGGAGCCCACGGTGACAGAAGATGCGTTGCGGTGAACCCAAACCGTTTTCCGGTTTGGGTTCACTTTTCCGGGAGGCGTCGCGACACAGGAGGAAAACCGCAGGATTCGCTTAAGGGTGAGGGCATTCGTGGCGTTGCGACGAACCCAAACCGTAAAACGGGGCGGGGCGAGTGCGTTGTGCTACCATTGCAGACTGCTATGAAGCTTGACCCATGAAGGAGCCTCAGTGAACCCGCTCAACGTCATCCTCACCATCCTGCTGTTCCTCTCCGGTGCGCTCACCGTGATCTTGGTGCTCATGCACTCCGGCAAGGGCACCGGCGTCTCCGAGATGATCGCTTCCTCGCTCTACAACTCCGGCACCGGGTCGGGCGTGCTCGAGAAGAACCTCAACCGCCTCACGGTGATCACGACCGCCGTGTTCATCCTGTGCGTGGTCGTCATGGCTCTCACGTTCCCGACCGGCACGCTGGGCTAGGCGCGGCCCTTCCATCACTACAGATTGTGTTTACAGTCGGCATATTCACGGCATCTGGGGGCACAAAGGTTTCCGATGCGTGTCGTAACCGACCGCGGGCACTCTTTTAGGGTAAAGTAGCCTACCGTCAAGCTAGGGGTGGACCATACCCCTAACAAGGACCTGAGGGATGGGGCAAGGAGTTTGCCCACCTCGAAACAGGAGGAGGAAGAACATGTTCGATAAGTTTGGCGGCATCACGCGCCGCAACTTCGTCAAGGGCGGCATCGCTGCCGGCGCGCTCGCCACGCTCGCTGCGTGCGGTGGCGGCAGCAACGGCGGCCAGGAGGGTGGCGACGCCTCCGCCGACACCCCCAAGGTTAGCGAGAACTACTTCAACTACTACCTCAGCGAGCCGGCCTACATCGACCCGTACAACGGCCAGGAGAACCAGGGCATGGCGGTCATCTTCGCCACGTTCGACGGTCTTCTCGTCTGGGACTACGACAGCAACGAGCCCGTCCCCATGTGCGCCGAGGCGCTGCCGACGGTCTCTGACGACGGCCTTGTCTACACCTTCAAGCTCCGCGAGGGCATGACCTTCCACAACGGCGACCCCGTTGACGCCGCCTCCTTCAAGCGCGGCTGGGAGCGCGTCGCGAGCCCCGACATGGAGACCCCGTCCGACATCTGCTACCACCTCGCCCCGATCGCGGGCTACGAGGAGTTCCACGGTGGCAGCGCCGACGACTTCTCCGGCGTCGTCGCCGTTGACGACCTCACCCTCGAGGTGACGCTCTCCGCCCCGATGGCCGACTTCCCGGCCGTCTGCTGCCACCCGGCCCTCGTGCCCGTGCCGCAGGCCGCCCTCGACGACCCGGCCTCCTTCCTCGAGCAGCCGATCGGCAACGGCCCCTTCAAGCTCGACGAGCCCTGGCAGCACAACCAGTACATCCTCGCCTCCAAGTTCGAGGACTACTACGGTGAGGCCCCGGCGATCGACGGCGTCTACTTCTCCATCCAGGCCGACCCCGACACCGCGTTCCGCGGTCTCCAGGCTGGCGAGATCGACTTCTGCAACATCCCCGTCGGTCAGATCCAGGACTGCATCGACACCTACGGCGAGTCCGAGGACGGCTTCACGGTGACCCCGGGTCACCAGGCCCTCACCGGCACCGAGCTCTCCACCTACTACCTGATTCCCAACCTGGAGAACGAGTGGCTCTCCAAGCCTGAGGTCCGTCGTGCCCTCTCGCTCGCGATCAACCGCGACAACATCGTCGACTCCCTCTTCGAGGGCTATCGCGAGGGCGCCAACTCCATCATGCCGCTCTCGATCGACAACAACGAGAAGAACGTCTGGCAGTACTGCAAGTACGATCCGGAGCAGGCCAAGCAGATCCTGGCCGACGCCGGCATCGACCCCGCCGAGATCACGCTCACGCTGAACTACAACTCCGGCGGCGATCACGAGGACATCATGTCCTCCGTCCAGGCCGACTTCGCCGCCATCGGCGTCAACGTCGAGCAGCAGACCCAGGAGTGGGCCGCCTACCTCGAGAGCCTCTCCGACGGCTCCTACGACCTCGGTCGTCTCGGCTGGACCGCCGACTACCCGATCCAGGACAACTTCCTGTATCCGAACTTCTTCACCGGCGCTGACAACAACTACAACAACTACAGCAACGCCGACTTCGACGCTGCGCTGCTGGCCGCCCGTCAGATCGCCGACGAGGAGGAGCGTCGCGAGGCCTACCGTGACGCCTGCGCGATGGTCGGCGACGACATGCCCGTCATCCCTATCATGTTCTACGCCCACAACTACGTCGGCTCCGAGCGCGTCGCCAACTTCTTCTACGATGCCGCTACGATCCCGCACTTCGAGACCGCGCAGCTTGCGTAAGGCAGCCTCGTGTTAGCGAGAACTAACTAGGCGCTTCGGGCAGGGTGTCCACGTGGCACCCTGCCCGCTTGCCGGTAGGTGCGGCATCGCGCATCGAAGGTGTGCGGTGCCGTGCGTACCGACAACAGGTAAGAGTCGCATGACGGAGGGCGTCGTGCGACGGCACGTGCAATGTCCGCTTGTGACGGGGTGCCCCAGCAACCGTCACGCTACAGACAAGGAGAGGGTGTCGCTGTGGTTAGGTACATCATCAAGCGCGTCCTACAGTTCATCCCTGTCTTTCTCGGCGTCACGCTGATTCTGTTTGCCCTGCAGAACGTCGTGCCCGGCGACCCGATCAAGCTGATCGCCGGCGAGAGGAAGCTCGACCATCAGACCGAGGTCACCCTGCGCGCGCGTCACGGCTTCATCGAGACGGACGCCGAGGGCGACCCGATCTACGAGACCGACGCCAACGGCGAGGTTGTCCTCGACGAGGACGGCAACCCGCAGACCATCCCGACGCCTCTGTGGAAGCGCTACGTCGTCTACCTGGGCAACCTGCTCCAGGGCGACCTCGGCTCCTCCTACCAGAGGGGCACCGAGGTCACAGACATCATCCTGCAGAAGTATCCCTACACGATCCAGCTGGCCCTTGTCGCCATCGTGATTGAGGCGGTCGTGGGCATCGGCGCCGGAATCGTCTCGGCGATCAAGAGGTACTCGTTCTGGGACATCCTGGTTACGCTGGTCACCTCGCTCATGGTCGCCATGCCCGCCTTCTGGTTTGGCATGCTGCTCCAGCTCTTCTTTGGCATCTTCCTCAAGGACGTCACAGGCGGCGCGTTCTCCCTGCCGATCTCCGGCGTCGCCGGCCCCATCTCCGCCTATCCCGCGTGGATGTACTACATCATGCCGGCAGTCACGCTCGCGGCAGTCTCCACGGCCTACTCCGCTCGCATCATGCGCTCGCAGCTTCTTGACGTCATGAACCAGGACTACATCCGCACCGCGCGCGCCAAGGGCCTCTCCCGCGGCGCCATCATCCGCAAGCATGCGCTCAAGAACGCCCTCATCCCGGTCGTCACCTACATCGGCATGGACTTTGGCGCCATGCTCGCCGGCGCCATCCTGACCGAGACGGTCTTCTCCTGGCCGGGCATCGGTCGCGAGACCTACCTCGCCATCTCCCAGCGCGACTGGCCCATCGTCATGGGCTCGGTCACGGTCATCGTGGTCGTGGTCATGGTCATCAACCTCATCGTCGACGTGAGCTACGCCTTCCTGGACCCCCGCATCCGTCTCGGCAGCTCCAAGAAGGAGGCATAGGCCATGAAGTACCCCGTTTCCGCAGCAGCCGCTGCCGGCACGACCGTTGCCGCCGAGGTCTCCAAGGCGACCTCTGACATCGGCGCCTCGCGCACCCTCTGGGGCGACGCCTGGATGCGCCTGAAGAAGAACAAGCTGGCCATCATCGCCGCTATCTGGATCCTCTTCATCATCCTCATCGCCGTCACGGCGGACCTCTGGGTCCCGTCGGTGCTCGGCGATCCCAACGCCACCGCCTCGAACATGGCCGCGGCCTCGCGCCTCCCGCCGTCGCTCGAGCACCCCTTCGGCACCGACAACCTCGGTCGTGACGTGCTCTCCCGCGTCATCTACGGTGCGCGCATCTCGCTGACGGTCGGCGTGGTCGCCACCGGCATCTCCACCGCCATCGGCCTGGTCATGGGCGCCATCGCCGCCTACTACGGCGGCATTTGGGACACGCTGATCATGCGCCTCGCCGACATCTTCCTGGCGTTCCCGTACACGCTCTTCGTCGTCGCCATGATCGCCGTCATCGGCAACGGCATCCAGAACGTGTTCATCGCCATCGGCATCCTCGGCTGGCCGCAGATCGCGCGCGTCTTCCGCTCGGCGATCCTATCCGTCAAGGAGAACGACTACGTCGATGCCGCGCGCTCCATGGGTGCCTCCGACGTGCGCATCATCGCGCGTCACATCTTCCCCAACTCCGTGGCCTCCATCGTGGTCTACGCCACGATGAACATCGGCGGCGCCATCCTCACCGAGAGCGCCCTTTCGTTCCTCGGCATGGGCGTCGTCCCGCCCGACCCCTCCTGGGGCACCCTCATCCAGACCGGTCAGCAGTACCTGCAGACCGAGCCGTGGCTCATGATCCTCCCGGGCCTTGCGGTCCTCTCGACCGTGCTCGCCTTCACCCTGCTGGGCGATGGCCTGCGTGACGCCCTCGACGTGAAGATGAAGGACGCATAATGGCAAAGAAGAACGAGAACTACGTCGACCTGAAGACGCAGCCCATTCCCGAGGGCCATCACCTTCTCGAGGTCGACAACCTCAAGATGTACTTCCATACGCAGGACGGCGTCGTCAAGGCCGTCGACGGCGTCTCCTATACGCTCGACCGCGGCGAGACGCTCGGCGTGGTCGGCGAGTCCGGCTCCGGCAAGTCCGTGACGCACATGACGATCATGGGTCTCATCGACATGCCCCCGGGAAAGATCGAGGGCGGTGACGTCCGCTATCGCGGCAAGTCGCTGCTCGAGATGAGCGAGCAGGAGATGCAGCACGTCCGCGGCAACGACATCGCCATGATCTTCCAGGACCCCATGACCTCGCTGAACCCGGTCTACAAGATCGGCAAGCAGGTGGGGGAGGGCCTGAGGCTCCACCGCGGCTACTCCAAGGAGCAGGCCAACGAGCGCGCCACCGAGCTGCTGCGCCTCGTGGGCATCCCCAACCCCGAGAAGCGCGTCAATGAGTACCCGCACCAGTTCTCGGGCGGCATGCGCCAGCGCGTCATGATTGCCATGGCGCTCGCCTGCGACCCGGACATCCTCATCGCCGACGAGCCCACCACGGCCCTCGACGTCACCATCCAGGCCCAGATCATCGAGCTCATGCAGGAGATGCAGGAGAAGAACGGCAACGCGATCATCATGATCACGCACGACCTGGGCGTCGTCGCCGACATGGCCGACAAGATCATGGTCATGTACGCCGGCCGTCCCGTGGAGTTTGGCACCGCCGACGAGATCTTCTACGAGAGCCGCCACCCCTACACCTGGGGCCTCATCCGCTCGATCCCCGAGCAGGCGATCGACGAGAAGAAGCCGCTCACCCCGATCCACGGCAACCCGCCCTCGCTCGTGAACCTGCCGAAGGGCTGCCCCTTTGCTCCGAGGTGCCCCTATGCGGTGGACGTCTGCCACGAGAAGCTCCCCGAGCACATCGTCACCGAGACCGGCCACTACTCGGCCTGCCACTTCGCCGACGACCCGGAGTTCCTCAAGAACGCCCCCGACACCTCCCGCTCGCGCGGCAAGATCGCGACGGGCATGCCTGACACGCTCGACGTCGACTCGAAGGGAGGCGAGGCGTAGATGACCGATACCATCAAGGAGCCCCTGCTCAAGGTCGAGCACCTCACCAAGGAGTTCCCCGCCGAGGCGGGCATGCTGGCCGGGCGCTTCTCCAAGCGCGTGGTCTCCGCCGTCAAGGACGTCTCGTTCGAGATTTACCCCGGCGAGACCTTTGGCCTTGTCGGCGAGTCCGGCTGCGGCAAGTCCACCACCGGCCGCTCGATCATGCGCCTGACCAACCCCACCTCGGGCCACGTCTACTTCCAGGGCAAGGACATCGCCTCGATGAGCCGCAAGGAGCTCAAGGAGATGCGCCGCGACATGCAGTTCATCTTCCAGGACCCGCAGGCCTCGCTCAACCCGCGCATGACGATCGGCGAGATCGTCTCCGAGCCCATGACGATTCACAACGTGGGCACCAAGGAGGAGCGCATCCAGCGCGTCCGCGAGCTTCTCGACGTCGTCGGCCTGAACCCCGAGCACATCAACCGCTACCCGCACGAGTTCTCCGGCGGCCAGCGTCAGCGCATCGGCATCGCCCGCGCCTTCGCCCTGCGCCCCAAGCTCATCATCTGCGACGAGCCGGTCTCCGCGCTCGACGTCTCCATCCAGGCGCAGGTCCTGAACCTGCTCAAGGACCTCCAGGACCACTACGGCACGGCTTACCTCTTCATCGCCCACGACCTCTCCGTCGTGCAGCACATCTCCGACCGCGTGGCCGTGATGTATCTGGGCAAGATCGTTGAGGTCTCCGACTGGAAGACGCTCTACACCGAACCGCACCACCCCTACACGCAGTCGCTGCTCTCGGCCGTCCCGGTGCCCGACCCGGACGTCCAGAAGACGCGCAAGCGCATCATCCTGCCGGGCGACCCGCCCTCGCCGATCGACCCGCCGGCCGGTTGCCGCTTCCACACGCGCTGCCCGATCGCCAAGGAGATCTGCGGTAAGGAGATGCCGGAGTTCAAGGAGGTCGCGCCCGGCCACTTCTGCGCGTGCCACTGCGCCGCCGTGAACCCGATCAAGGAGACCTCGATCGAGCTCTAGGCGCACGTACTTCTCGCCATCCTGGGCGGGGTCGGGAGGCTCTCCCGGCCCCGTCCTTTCTTGTCGGCGGAATTCTCAAAATTGGGGCTTGCGTCGGATGGGGGAGTGGTGCATACTATCCCTTGCGCGAAAGCGCAGTGACAAGTCGGAGTGGCGGAATTGGCAGACGCGCTAGCTTGAGGTGCTAGTGACTGACTAAAAGGTCGTGCGGGTTCAAGTCCCGCCTCCGACACCACGAAAGCAGACGGGCCCCGAGAGGGGCCCGTTTTCGTATGCGGGGCTTGTCCGGAAATCCCCGCTCTTGTCTCAGGCTGTTCTAAGAATCGTGACGCTTGTTCGGCGAGAAGGACCTTGGATCGGACAAACCCCTCGATTTTCAGAGTTTTTCTCGCCAAGGTCCCCTGTTTCTAGATGTGCGGGCTACAAGGCCGGGATTTCCCGGAGCGCCGGGCGACAAGGGCGATGATTCTTAGAGCGCCTCAAGACAGGGGCGGCGATTCTTAGAAAGCCGCCCAGCGACGTCTCCCCCGTGCGGCCGTGGTACGCTAGCCGAGAAGGACCGCGGAAGGGGGGCGGACATGGCACAGCGCGGGCTCAGCAGGCGCGTCGAGGGCATAGGCGAGGGGAGCGTCGTCGGGACGCTCTCCAAGCTGTTGCAGCTCACCTGCGAGGCCGTGCTCGTCTTTGACGGCTCCGGGCGCGTGCTGCTCGCCAACGAGGAGGCCTCGGAGCTCTTTGGCGCGCCTGCGGGGCTTGTGGGCACCGACGTACGCCTGCTCTTTCCCTCCGCCGAGACGGACGACTCCCTCGGGCGCTTCTCGCCCGAAGCCCTGCCCTTCCCGGTGGACGGGACGGCAACGAGGGCGATCTGCGCGTCCGCGACGGGTCGGCCCGTCACGATGCGCGTCCGCTGCGACAGCGTGCGCGCGCCGGGCGAGACGTACCTCCTGCTGGCGCTCCCCATGGAGGCCACCGAGCTCGCGGACCGCGAGACCGAGCGGATGCTCGAGGACCTGCGGCGGGCCAACCACCGGCTCTCGGGAACGCTGAACATCGTCCTGGACACCATCGACGCGGACGACCTGCAGGCGCTCTTTGGCCGCGTGCTCGAGGAGATCACGGAGACCATGGAGGCCGACGGCACGCTCGTCTACCTCTCCGAGTCGGACGGCTTCAGGCTGCGCGGCGTCTCGAGCTCGGTCCTGGACGACCGGCCGGCGCGCTTCATGCCGTTCGGGCGCAGCATCGAGCGCGTCGCGGTGCGCGACGGCCGGACCGTGCGCCTGCGCGTGGTGGCGCCGGATGCGGGGGCGCTGCGCCAGGGGCGTCTCACGACGCGCGACGTCGTGAACGAGGAGACCCACGAGATGCTCCGCGTGAGGTCGTCCATGCTGCCGCCCTTCACGAGCTTCATGGTGGTGCCCGTGTGGTTTGGCGGCCACGTCATCGCGATCATCGAGGTGGGCTGGCGGCGGCTGCACCCGCTGCCCAAGGAGGACGCCCGGCTGCTCGACTCGGTCGCCCACTACCTCTCCGTCCAGCTGGCGAGCGCCTTCACCGCGCTCAGGTCCCAGCGCGCCGACCAGCTCGCCTCGTTCGAGACCGAGCTGCGCGAGGACCTGCTCGACGCCGCGACCGCCGGCGCGGAGGAGGGGACCCTCGAGCACCTGGACGACGTCCTGCACGAGGTCGCCGACGAGCTCGACGCCGCGCTCGTCAGGGTGGGCGAGGGGGGCGACGACGGCCTCATCGTCGCGGAGCTGCCCCTGAATGGCCCCCGCGAGCTCCCGGTGCGCCTGGGCGCCCTCACGGCGCCCCATCAGGTCGACGGCGTCGCCGTGGTCCCGATACCGCCTGAGTCCGAGCTCTCCGTCATGCTGCGCGAGCTGGGGGAGCCGTGCGTCGGCGCCCTTCTCGACCTGGGCGAGCCCGTGGGCGCGAGGCGCTTTGCGATGCTGCTGCGCCCGGACGGCGCTGAGCCCCTCGACGAGCTCGAGTCGGAGTTCCTCGTGGACCTCGCCGTGGACGTGCGCGACATCGTCCGCGGCGAGGAGGCGCGCGAGCAGGACAAGCGCATCGCGCAGGCGCTGCAGACCGGCATGAGAAACGAGCTGCAGGACGTCGACGGCATCACGGCGGAGGCGGTCTACTCCTCGGCCACGGCCACGGCTTCGGTCGGCGGCGACTTCTACGACCTGATCCGTCTGCCGGGTCGTCGTGCCTGCGTCATCATGGGCGACGTCTCGGGCAAGGGGGTCGAGGCGGCCTCGGTCTCCGCCGCCGTGAAGACGGCGCTCGGCGCCTACGCCTGGGAGGGCCTCGCCCCGGCCCGGATGGTGCGCTCGCTCAACGAGTTCCTGCTCGGGTTCTCGCGGCTCGAGACCTTCGCGACGCTCTTCGTGGGGCTGATCGACCTCGCCGAGGGTACGATCCGCTACTGCTCGGCGGGTCACCCGCCCGCCCTGATGGTGAGCGCGGACGCCCGGCAGATCTCTGCCCTCGACGTGCAGTCCGGCGTGGTGGGCGCCTTCCACGACATCGCGTACCAGGATGGTCTCGCCCAGCTTGCCGAGGGGGACGTCCTGCTGCTCTACACCGATGGCACGACGGAGGCGCGCGACGGGCACGGGGCCTTCTTCGGGGAGGACGGCCTGCGCGAGGCGGTGATGCGGGAGTCTGCGGACGGAAAGGCCTTCGAGGGCTTTGTGGACCGTCTGCTGGGCACGCTCGACGACTTCACCGGCAACCGGCTCGAGGATGACGTCGCCATGGTCGCCCTGCGCTTCGACGAGATCGGCGGGACGGCCGCCGAGAAGGACGGCGCGGGGCGTTAGGCGCGCGGTCGCGTGGGGAATAAGGACCACATGTCCGCAAACGTCAACATAGCGATGGTCCCCGTCGAGGGCGACCTCGACGTCACGACGGTCTCCGCCGTGAGACGCCGCATCGAGCGGCTCGTCACGGCGGGCTGTCGGCGCATCTTCGTGAACATGGCGGACGTGGGCTACGTGGACTCGGCGGGCCTGGGCCTCATCCTCACGGAGCTGCGCCGCATGCGCGACCGAGGCGGCCTGCTCTCCCTCATCAACGTGTCCGATCAGGTCTACCTCGCGCTGCGTCGCATGCGCATGCTCGACTACATGCCCGTCCGCCGCGCGCAGGCGCGCCCGCGCGTCACGAGCCTCGACCCGTCGGTGCTCCCGCTGCGTCGCATGACGCTGCGGGTCGACGCCGCCGCGCTCTCGGAGGCCCGCGAGCGGGTGGGGGAGCTCCTGTCCACGCTGCCCTTCTCGGCGGACGAGGTCTTTGACATGACGCTCGCCTGCGGGGAGGCCCTCGGAAACGCCGTGGACCACACGTGCGAGGGCGGCGTGCTCGTCACCGTGGCGGCCTACCCCGACCGGGTCGTCATAGAGGTCTCCGACTGCGGCTGCGGCTTCGAGGTCGCGGACGACGAGGAGCTGCCCGAGACGGGCGCCTTTGCCGAACGCGGCCGCGGCATCCGCCTCATGCGGCTGCTCGTGGACTCCGTGAGCATCTCGCTCAAGCGGACGGGCGAGGGCACGGTGGTTCGTCTCGTCAAGTTGGTCCGACCCGAGGCGCAGGGGGTGGCGTGAGGCGGACGCTGCACCTTCACGATTTCTTCATCTGTGTGCGGAATGAGGCTTGCGCTGCCGTGGCGCGGCCCGTATAGTATTCTCTGCTTTTGCGGGCTTAGCGCAGTTGGTAGCGCGCAACCTTGCCAAGGTTGAGGTCGCGGGTTCGAACCCCGTAGCCCGCTCCATGAAGCTCCGGGCCGAGCCTCTCGGCCTTTTTCATACGGCGAAGTGGCCAAGTGGTAAGGCACGGGCCTGCAAAGCCCTGACCCCCGGTTCGAATCCGGGCTTCGCCTCCAGACCGTGACGGGCGCCCTCCGGGGCGCCCTTTTGTGTCCGCGCTTCTCGGCCGCCCATGCGCCCCCCACACAGACTGTCGGTTTTGACGCCTCGCCGGTCGGATTTCATGGGTGCGAACGGTAATAAGCGACAGTTTGCGTGGGGGCGGGGCGTCGAGGGAGATACTGAGAGGTGCAGAGACGGGCGGGCGAGAAGAACGTGGCGCCGTGACGCAAATTCTCGCTTGCGCTCGGACGGCTCTTCCCGTATAGTTACTCCTTGCGTCGCGGGCTTAGCGCAGTTGGTAGCGCGCAACCTTGCCAAGGTTGAGGTCGCGGGTTCGAACCCCGTAGCCCGCTCCAGAAACTCTCGAGGGCCGGTCTTTTGACCGGCCCTTTTGCTATGCTTGTCGAGCGTTCTTGTCGTCTTCCAAGGAGTCGCTGAGCACATGTTCCTCTCCCTCATCTTCGTGGCGTTCCTCTTTGCCGTGATACAGGGGTTCGTGCGCGTGGTCGTCTTCTTCTGGGAGTGGCTCTCGCGCGGCGACCGTCTGGGCGAGGAGCAGGTCGAGCTCGCCGAGAGCGCGCTGGAGGAGTCGGAGGACGTCCTCGAGCGCGAGCTGGCCCGGGCGGAGCGTGAGCGCGGCCTGGGCCGCCTCTTCGCGCGCTGGCATGCCTCGAACGAGGCGATCGACGAGTACCTCGACCACCTTCGCCTTGGCTGGTACCAGGCGGTCATCATCTTCTTCCTCGGCTCGATGGCGGGACTTCTCATCGAGGAGGTCTGGATGCTCGTGAGCGCGGGCCTCACCGAGAGCCGCGTCGGGCTCGTGTGGGGGCCCTTCTCGCCCCTCTACGGCCTGGGGGCGGTCCTGCTCACCTGGCTGAGCTTCTTCCTCCGCTCCCGTGGTGCCGCCGGCTGGCAGGTGTTTCTCGTCTCCGCGGTGGTGGGCGGGGCGCTCGAGCAGCTCGCGGGCTGGTCCATGTCCACGTTCTTCGACGCCGAGTCCTGGACCTATCTGCACCTGCCCGACCACATCACGCAGTGGGTCGCCTGGCGCTTCCTGGCGGCCTGGGGCGTGCTAGGCCTGGTGTGGTGCCGTGCCGTCATGCCGCGCCTGCTCTATCAGATCGGCATGCCCACCACGCGGCGCCAGGCGGTCTTCGTGACGCTCGTGGCGGTGTACCTGGTGGCCGACGTGGCCATGACGCTCGCGTGCTTTGACCGCAAGGCGGAGCGCGACGCCGGCGAGCCGCCCTCCAACGCCTTCGAGCAGTGGGTCGACACCAACTACAACGACGAGTTCATCTCGAGCCGCTTCGAGAACCTCAAGATCGGCGGGGAGCGGGACCTGGTGGACGAGGAAGGCAACATCGTCTTGGACGAGAACGGGGGCGCTGTGACCAGAGGGGGCGAGGGCACGTGACCCAGCGCGAGGTCTACCTGGACTACGCGGCGGCCACGCCGGTCGACCCGGCGGTCGCCGAGGCGATGCTGCCGTACCTCACGGAGCGCTTCTGGAACCCGTCGGCGCCCTACGCGCGCGCCCGCGAGGTACGCGACGACGTGGAGCGCGCCCGCGGCGCCGTGGCGCGCCTCATCGGGGCCCGCCCCGACTGCCTCACGTTCACCGCCGGCGCGACCGAGGCCAACAACCTCGCCTTCGCGGCGGTGGAGGGCCATGTCGTCGTGGATGCCATCGAGCACGAGAGCGTGCTCGCCTGCGCGGCCACGCACGCGCGCCGCACGGTACGCGTGGGGCCTGACGGCCTGGTGGACCCAGCGGCGGTGGCGCGCGCGATCCGGCCGGACACCGAGCTCGTCTCCGTCGAGCTCGCCAATGGTGAGATCGGCTGCGTGCAGCCCGTGCGCGAGATCGCCCGCGTGGTGGCCGCCGAGCGGGCGCGCCGGCTCGAGGCGGGGGAGACGACCCCCATCTACCTGCACTCGGATGCCTCGCAGGCGGCCGGGGCGCTCTCCGTGAACGTGGCGACGCTCGGCGTGGACCTGCTCACGCTCTCCGCCGCAAAGATCTACGGCCCCAAGCAGGTGGGCGTGCTCTGGGCCTCCGAGGAGGTGCGGCTGCGCCCGCTCGTCTACGGTGGCGGCCAGGAGGGCGGCGTGCGCTCGGGGACGGAGAACGTGGCGGGCATCGTGGGCCTCGCGCGGGCGCTGGAGCTCGCCTGCGAGCGACGCGGCGAGCAGAGCCGCAGGCTCGCGGCCCTGCGCGAGCGGCTGCGCGAGGGGATTCTCGCCCGCGTGCCCTCGGCCGTGGTCGCCGGGCCCAGAAACCCCAAGCGGCGGCTGCCGGGGCTCCTGCACGTCTCCTTCGCCGGCGTGGAGGCGCGCCGCCTGGTGATCGCGCTGGAGCGCGCGGGCGTCTCGGTGGGCACGGGCTCGGCCTGCGCGGCCAGCCGCATGCGCGTGAGCCACGTGCTGGAGGCGATCGGCATGCCGCGCGTCCTTGCGGAGGGGAGCCTGCGCCTCACGCTGGGGCAGGGCA
Source organism: uncultured Atopobiaceae bacterium (assembly GCA_963931035.1). GTDB lineage: Bacteria > Actinomycetota > Coriobacteriia > Coriobacteriales > Atopobiaceae > Thermophilibacter. Next base: position 264,685 of record OZ006979.1, read on the forward strand.
TCGCCGAGGAGGACGTGGACTACGCCGCGGGCGCCATCGCTGACGCCGTGCGTGCGGAGATGGAGCGCGTGGGCCTCACCGACGCTGCCATGGCGGAGCTCGCCGGGGGCTGGCGCTGATGGCGCGGGTCTACTGCGGTCTTTCCGGCGGCGTGGACTCCGCGCTGGCGACGGCGCTGCTCGTGGAGGCCGGGCACGACGTCACGGCCGTCTACATGCGCAACTGGTCGCGCGACCTGCCGGGCTTCAAGTGCCCGTGGGCGCGCGAGCTCGCGGACGCGGAGCGCGTGGCGGTGACGCTGGGGATCGACCTCGAGGTCTGGGACTGCGAGGCCGAGTACAAGGCCACCGTGGTGGACTATCTGGTGGACGCCTACGCGCACGGCTACACGCCCAACCCGGACGTCATGTGCAACCAGACCGTGAAGTTCGGGACGTTCCTCGAGCGGGCGCTCGCGGCGGGGGCGGACTACGTGGCGACGGGCCACTACGGCCGCGTGGCGCGCGGCGATGACGGGCGCGTCCGCCTGCTGCGCGCGCTCGACGAGCACAAGGACCAGACGTACTTTCTCTGGCGCGTGGGGGAGGCGGCCCTCGCGCGCACGCTCCTTCCCGTGGGCGAGATACGCGACAAGGCCGAGGTGCGCCGCATGTGCGCGGAGCGCGGCCTGGGCGTGGAGAACAAGCCGGACTCCGACGGCATCTGCTTCGTGGGCCCGGTGGGCATCCGGACGTTCCTGCTCGACACGCTGGATCGCCGCGCGGGTGATGTGGTGGAGTGGGAGACCGGTCGCGTGCTCGGCCGTCACGACGGCGCCTTCCTCTTCACAGTGGGGCAGCGGCGCGGCCTTGACCTGGGCGGTGGCCCGGCCCGCTACGTCGTGGACACGGACGTCGAGAAGAACGTGGTGTACGTGACGGCCGACCACGACAGCCCCGCGCTCTTCTGCCGCGAGGTGGCGCTCGACGACGTCCGCTGGATCTCCGGGGAGGCGCCGGCGGCAGGCCGCTACCTCGTGCGCACGCGCCACACGGGCGAGCTGCGAGGGGCGGAGCTTGACGGCGCCGTGTTGCGCTTCGAAGAACCGGTGCGCCGCGTGGCCCCCGGCCAGTCCGCGGTGCTCTACGATGGTCTCCGCTGCCTCGGTGGCGGCATCGTCACGAAATGATACGAAGGGACAGTCCCTTCGTATCATTCTATGGGGAGGAACCATGTCGATAGAGAGGGTCCGCGCGCACCTGGCGCAGTTCGGCGCAGACGGGCGCATCCGCGAGTTCGAGGAGTCGAGCGCCACGGTGGAGCTCGCGGCGGCGGCCGTGGGCACGGAGCCGGCGCGCATCGCGAAGACGCTCAGCTTCATGGTGGGGGAGACGCCCACGCTCATCCTCTTCGCCGGCGACGCCCGCGTCAACAACCAGGCGTTCAAGGCGACGTTCCACACCAAGCCCAAGATGCTCTCCGCAGACCAGGCGGAGCGGCTCATCGGCCATGCCGTGGGCGGCGTCTGCCCGTTTGGCGTGGAGCCCGGGGTGGAGGTGTTTCTCGACGAGTCGCTGCGCCGCTTCGAGACGGTGTGGCCTGCTGCGGGCAGCTCCAACTCGGCCATCGAGCTCACCCTCGACGAGCTGGAGCGCTTCTCCGGCGCGCGCGGCTGGGTGGACGTCGCCAAGGGCTGGAGAGACGAAGAATTGTCGTAGTCTTGCCGTTGGCGAGCGCCAGGCGGGCGTTATTCTCGCCGTCGCGTTACACTTAGCTGACTGTACCGATGACGCATGCGACGGGAGCGCACGTGGCAGCAGACGAGAAGAGCCCTAAGAAGGCCAACGCGGCGGCCAAGACCAAGAAGGTCCCGCTGAAGGTCTCTGCCGTGCGCACGGTCTCGCCCGAGGACAGCGCCGCTGACAAGAAGTCCCTGGGACAGGTGCGCAAGACCTTCGCCTTCCTTGGCTTTGTTGCCATTGCCTATGCGGCCTACCTGGTCTTCTCCGGGCAGGTTGATGAGTTTGTGACGTCGCTTGCGGGCGTTGACCTCGCCTGGATCGTGGCCGGCGTCATCTGCTTTTTGTTCTACTACGTCTTTGGCGTGGTGGCCTACGCGCTCTCCATCATCGCCGACCCGGACAACCCCGTGGGCATCCGCGACCTCATGAGCGTCGAGGCGTCCGGAGTCTTCTTCATGCGCCTGACACCCAACAGCGCCGGCGCCCCGCCCGCCCAGATCTACCGCCTCACGCGAGCCGGTCTCTCGGTGGGCGAGGCGAGCGCCCTCAACTTCACGCGCACGGTGCTCTACGAGGCCGGCGAGGGCGTCTTTGCCGCCATCATGCTCGTCTTCTGCGGCGGCTACTTCTACGAGACCTTCGGCGACGTCACGCTGATCGGCATCTTCCTCTTTGGCTTCAAGGTGGTGCAGGTGGGCGCGATGCTCTTCCTGTGCCTGTTCCCCAAGCCGGTGGTGGCGATCGGCAACTGGGCGCTGCGCTTTGCCAACCGCCGCGGCTGGCTCAAGGACGAGAAGTACGAGCAGTGGTACGAGATGGTCAACACGCAGGTGGTCAAGTTCTCGGCCGCCTTCAAGCGCTCGGCCAAGAACGTCCGCGAGATGCTCATGACGATGGCGGTGACGCTGCTGCAGCTCGGCTGCATGTACGCGCTCCCGTGGTTCGTGCTGCGCTCCTTTGGCGAGCCGGCGGACTTCCTGATCTGCCTGGCCTCGGGCTCGATGCTCGAGCTGCTGATCAACGCGGTCCCGCTGCCGGGCGGCGCGGGCGGTGCCGAGGTCGGCTTTGCGATCCTCTTCCAGGGCATGTACGGCGTCCACACCACGGCGGGCTTTGTCATCTGGCGTGCGGTGGAGTACCTGCTGCCGGTCCTCATCGCCGCGCCGTGCATGGGCATGCGCTCCAAGAGCGGTGAGAGCCTCAACAAGCGCTGGAAGCGCGTCCGCAAGCGCATCAAGGGGTTCGTCACCGGGCGGGGCTCCGGCAAGCGCGCGGCCGCGCGCGGCGGCGTCACCGTGAAGCCCAAGGCCAAGAAGGTCGTCGTATCCGGCTCCGGCGCCAAGGCGGGCGAGTCCGACGTCCAGGCGCGCATCGCCGCCGGCAAGGCGGCGGCCGCCGCCAAGAAGGAGACTGCCGAGAAGGACGACGCGGCTGAGTAGGGATTCTCGAAAAAGTGCGGCAATCTCAAAATTGTGCTTGCGCTCTGGGCGGGTTCCTTGCTACTATATCCCTCGCGCTGCGGTCCCCAGCAGTGCATCACATAAGGGCGTTTAGCTCAGGGGGAGAGCGCTTCCCTGACACGGAAGAGGTCACAAGTTCAAATCTTGTAACGCCCACCACGAATTGCAAGGTCAACGGCTTAGGTCGTTGGCCTTTTTTCTTGCCGCCATCAAGTGCGCCATCAAAGCGCCATCAAATCGGCGCGGGAACGCTCGGCGGTTCCGTTTCGCCGGGTGCTTTCAGTTGTTCGTCTGTGATGGTTTCATGAAGCGCTACCGATAGAGAATTAGGCGCGTAACGAGATGAGCCGATAGGTCGTTCCCTGAATCAACCGGGCGCGCTACCGGCTCGATGTGATCATACCCCATCGGGGAGCGGCGTAACGGCAGGCGCGAGCGTGCGCTACCACGGCGTGCGGGCATTTCTTCATCCCGTCCGTATCGTCCGGATAATGCAGAATGGCGGCCCCGTGAGCGGGTCGCAGGCGCTTTCCCGGTGCACAGGTAAGGGGAGCGCTGCCAAATGGCCGTGCGAGGCCCTGCGGTGCCCCTACGCGCCGCCTACGCCCTCGCGCGCCGCCGCTATCCCAACCATGTCCACCCACTCGAGGGCCGCGTAGGCGCTGCGCCGGGCGTGACTCGCCGACACGCCCGGCGCGGACCCGATCCGATGCCACGTCATGTGATCGAGGTAATGCAGCTCGATGCAGTCGCCCCAGTAGGGGTGCCGGGGGTTGGCGGACCTGATGCCCCGGCACACGGCGCGGGCTTCGGACACCTCTGCTTCGAGCGACCCGAGCTCCGATCTCGCCGCCGCCTCGGCGCCGATGCGGGCGTCCGTCAGCCGCATGGGGTCGGCGTCCCCGCCCCCGCGCGACGCCTCGAACCCGCGCGACCTGATGCCCTCGCGCTCCCTCATGGCCCGTATGCGGGCGCACGCCGTGTATATGTGCCGCTGCGCGGCGGATGCCGCCTCGAAGTACTCGCGTGCCGTCAAACGTGCTCCAATCCTCCCGATGTGGAAAACGCGCGCCCCTGTTTCGGCGCTGCGCCACAGGGGTCGCCTGAGCTGCCCACCCCCGGGTTTCCCGGTACCCCTCACCATTCCCGGGGCATACCTCGGGTTAGCGCCCATGCTACGGCAGCCTCAGCGCGCCGAGGGCGTCGAGCATTTCGGCCTCGCTGTCGAAGCCGCAGCGCTCGAGACGGTCGATGAACCGGGCGGCATCCCCCGACGTGGGGCCGTCCCACGCCGCCGCGAGCCTCGCGCGGGCCTCGGCGCACAGCTCGCGAAGCTCCGCCTTTCTGCTGCCGAACATGAGCCCGCGCCCCTGAATGGGCGTGTTGCTGCGCTCCCATGCGGCCACGGCGTGCGCCAGGTAGTCCCCGTAGGCCGCCACGCTGAGCGCGTCCGCCTTCTCGCAGAGGCGGGAGAGCTCGTGCCTCACGGCGCACCGCGCCCGCTCCGGGCTGTCGGCGGCCTCGGGTCAGTCCTGGGCCCCGATCTCAAGAAGGCGCGCCATAAGGGGCCCATGGAGGCGGCGTGCGCCTGCCAGCTCGTCGCGCTGACGGTACCGGGCCTCACGCCGAACCGCCTGAGCATGTTCAGCTCTTCCATCACGTTCCTCACCGGTCGCACTCCTTCCAGTGCCTTCGAAAGTACGGCAGCGCCGTTGTCGAGAATGCAGCAGCGCAGCGGATGGGGTGCGGTGGCCTAACTGTCGTTTTTCAGGGTAACGACATCAGGAGGACTCCGCGCTCGCGCGCGAGCCACCGCAGGGCGCTCGAACTGCTCGCCAGTTCCGACCCCGGGGCGCGGAGCTACTAGAGGACGCGGGGCCGGCCGCGCTCGCCTGCCTCGCGTTCTCGCGCGAGCACCGCTGCCGGCTCCGCACGAACAAAGCCTGCGACCGCATGAACTGCGAGATCAAGCGCGGGACCAGGGTGGTGCGGTCTTCCCCTCGGCGGCGTCGCTGGTTCGCCTCGTGGGAGTGGTCTGCTGCGACCAGAACGACGCCTGGGTGTGCGAGTGCAACTTCATCGACAGGCGCAGCCTCGAACCCGGCTGCGAGCGGGTCCCGATCCCCGCTGATCCCGGTGGGAAGGAGCGTGTGTTCAGGCTCGTGGAGGTGGCGCTCGACAGGAGGCGGGGGCGGCTTAGGATACGGGGCGGGGCTACCGCCCCGGGGGACGAACCCTGCACCACTTTTCGTGACGCGACTGATGAGATGATGCAACCGACGGATTTCTGAGCTGAAAAGAGGAATAAGGGGACTCTTATGGTGTCCTCCGCCGTTGTCCGCTAAGTAAGCTAGATTGCCAAACTGCCAGCTTTAGAGGGTAGAATATGCGTATAGAACTATAAGCAGTCACCTGGGAAATCTCGCAATCAGGCGACGGGAAAGTAAGGAGACGACAATGGCCGGTTTCGATGTTACTCAGTTTGCGGCTTCCAAAGCGAAGCCTTTGCCTATTATCCTGCTCCTTGACGAGAGTGGCAGCATGTCTGGAGACAAGATCAACAAGCTCAACGAGGCTGTCCGCAAGATGCTTGGATCTTTCAAGAAGGAAGAGACCCAGGCCTCTGAGTTCCTGGTGTCCATTATCGGCTTCGGCGGTATGGATAACGGCGACGGAACTGGCGCGCGCATCATCAATCCGCCGACTTCCGCTACGCAGCTCCAGTTCGATGGCGTTTCCGCTTCGGGCATGACTCCTCTTGGTGGAGCTCTCAAGCTAGCAAAGGCTATCGTTGAGGACAAGGAGCAGACCCCGTCTCGCGCTTATCGCCCACTGGTCGTTCTCGTGACCGACGGATATCCGAACGATAGCTGGGAGCAGCCCTTCATCGATTTTGTGGAGTACGGCCGCTCTGCCAAGTGCGATCGCATGGCCCTTGCCGTCGGCGGAGACACCGATATGAGCATGCTCAAGCGTTTCGTTGCTGGTACTGGCCATGACGTGTTCACCACCGATCAGGCCGACGGCATTGTGAAGTTTTTCAATCTCGTCACCATGTCCGTTGTGACCCGTACCCGCTCCCAGAACCCCAACGCCGTACCCAAAGATCGCGAAGTAAAGCCGCTTCCGGCTCCCGCACTTGTTGAGGATACGGCCGAGGAAGCTGCAGCTTATGAAGCCCCCGTTACCGAGGCTGGCCCCGAGCCGAAGTCCACACCGGCCGCTGCGCCTGCTGCCGAGCCTGTCGAGGCAGCTGCAATCAGCATCGACGACGATGACTTCTGGTTCTAATGGCCACGGTCTATCTTGTCTGTGATCTTTCTGGGAGCATGGCAGAAAGTGGGAAGCGCTTTATTGTTCGCAACCTGATCAGAACCGTTGACCAGTTTTACCGCCTTCAACGGCTGAAGCCCGAAATCAAGCTTGTCGCTTGGTCGGAGGAAACCATTGTTGCCAAGTGGGAGCCAGGCCAAGAGGTTCCCGATGCGATACTGACCTGCTCCGGATCCGCATCGGGTGAGAGTCTTGTTGGAAAGCTGGGTTCTCCCAGCGATGGCTACTACATGTTGCTCACAGACGGGTATTGGGACATCGCAACAAGGAAACGCATCGGCGAGTGGAGCCGCGAGATGCAGCAGGGTCATTTCAGGATAGTGAAGGTTGGGGAGGATGCCAATCCCAGGCTAAAGGGGCCAAGCGTCTTTACAGCCGAGGATTTGCTGGCTGCGCTTAAGGGATGGGTGGTGTAGGCGAGTATGCAGCGGTGGCTTAGTTTCGGGGCAAGTGTAGTAGGTCCCGCGCATATAGCCACGGGCAAGCCAAACCAAGATGCGTGGGCTGCCTTCCATCACGCTGGGTTTGATGTGCTTGTCGTGTCAGACGGCATGGGCTCGAAGGAATTCTCGGAGTTCGGCAGTGCGATGGCATGCAGGGCCGTTGATCACGCTGTCTGCTCCTTGGTTCTTGAGGGGAGCGAGAGCTCTCTCAAAGATGAGCGAGACCGCGAGAGCTTCCTTGACACTCTGCGTGACATCTGGGTGGAGGAAATCAAACCCCTGACTTACAAGGAAGCCTCCGCTACCTGTTTGTTTGCTTTCAGGACGGGTGACGGAACCATTTGGGTCGGAATGCTTGGGGACGGGCTCGCGGCCGTTGTACTAAACGACGGCTCTGCCCGTCTGCTCCAAGATGTTAAGGACGAGAGCTTTTCCAACATGACGCAGTCTCTGCATGAGGGGACCATCGCTTCCGACTGGAGGCTAATGGGCATGTCTGAGAAGAGGTGTAGGGCTGTTCTCCTTTGCACGGATGGCATAGGTGATGATCTCGTCGACCCCGAGGGCTTCGTTTGCGGATTCATTGACACGTTCTGCAAGCTCCCAGTCATTACGGCTGCCTCGGACACCGCAGATATGCTGATTGACTGGCCAACCCCCAAGCACAGCGACGACAAGACGATAGCCTGCCTCTTCAAGAGGGAGTACGCAGATGAGTAACGACGAGTTCAATTCCAAAGGCCATATTGTCGTTGACCAGTACGACAACCAGTTCGAAATCACGAGCGAGCTTGCCCGTGGTGGCCAAGGCGTCGTGTACAGGACCACCGATCCTGACCTTGCAGTCAAGCAGCCTTTGGGTCCCGATGGCAGACCCGATAAGAGAGCGACCCTGCAGGATGACTTTGCGCGCATCCGCTGCCTCCCCCTTCCAGCCAATCTGCCCATCTCCCTTCCGGTTTCGATTCTCAAGAGTGAGCCGGGGTATGTAATGGTTCTGCTCAACGAAATGAAGCCTTTCGGGTCGTTCTACCTTAACGGTGAAAAACGTGATGAGCTTGCTAGAGAGCCTCTCCCGAATTGGCTCAGCGGTATGCCGTCCAGAGATGTCGCCGCGACGCTCATGTTCTATGCGAAGACGGGGTCTTCAAAGAGGCGCCATTACGCCTTGTATAAATGTGCCGCTCTGCTCGCACGCCTTCATGCGGCAGGTCTGGTTTACGGCGACGTGTCTCCCAAGAATGCATTCATCGCAGGAGGCGAGCCATGCGAAGTTTGGCTCATCGATGCCGACAACCTGCGCTTTGAAAGGGCGCAGGACGGTCGATCCGTCTACAGCCCCCATTACGGCGCTCCCGAAGTAGTGCGGGGAATCGATAGCTCGCGGCCTTATTCCGACATCTGGGCATTCAGCGTGATGGCCTTCGAGATGCTGTCTTTGGAACATCCGTTCATTGGGCGAGCGGTGCTCGAACCCGACGATGATGAGGGTGGCTGGGATAGCGACGACTGGGATGTCGAGCCTGAAGACGACGAGAAGCCCGCTGACTTAGACGATCAGGCATATATGGGCTTCCTTCCTTTCATAGACGATGAATTGGATGACTCGAATGAGGGTATGACCGGCCTTCCTCGTCAGTTGGTAATGACGCCGTTCCTTCGCCATCTTTACCAAGAGACGTTGGGGGTTGGCCGTGAGAAATACTGGCGTAGGTCATCGATGATGCTTTGGGCTCTCGGCTTTGCCCAGGCTCATGACAGCATGGTGATTTGTCCCGATTGCCACATGAGTTACTTCATCGAGAACGACAAATGCCCATTCTGTGACCATCCCCATCCAGTCTACGTAGAGGCGCGGACGCCGGAGTGGTCTATGGTAATTCAGGACCAGGGTTCCGAGCAGCCCTTTGAGGCTCCCTTGCCTCATCGCCTTTTCAACGCATTCTCGCTGGAGCATGGCGATGATACCGAATACGAGGCGGTGGTCGATTTCGGCCGCAAAGAAGTGACTCCTGTGAGGGGAACGAGGAACTTCCCTGCTGAGCTTACCTTTAAGTTCGTAGAGGGAGGTCGAAATGAAGTTCGCTGACATTCCCGGTGAACACCTTACGTTCAAGATGCTCCAAACATACGCAGGCAACGAAAAGCTGCGTGAATGTCCCGTTCTCCGGATCTCTCAAAGCACTACGAGGCTAGGAGAATACGAGCTCTATACCAGCAAGTCCGTCATCATGGCCGAGGCTAGAGACGAGAGGCAGATTTCCCGTCTCGATATGGAGCTTTCCACGGACCCAGCATACTTGGCGCAACTTGTCGACATAGATGCCGGTGGTGGCTTTACGCTCGAGATAGTCTTCTATGCAAAAAGGACCCTCGAGATGGGCAAGCAGGACATCGGGGTCGATGAGTACGTCGCAGAGCGAATGGGTAAAATCCGTGGGCGCCGAGGCAGGCAGATCGTCGATGACAAGTTCTGCGAGAGCCTGAGCCGCGAGTTCTGCTACAAACGCGGTGATGACTTCTACTTCTTCACGCTTGTCGGTTTCTCCATCGAAGACGAGTTGGGGCTCCACCCCGACGTGGCAATGTATGAAGAGGAAGACGACGAAGAGCTTGCGGGCACGCCACAGGAAGATGAGGGCGAGAACGAGGATATGCCCGAGAACCATCAGGGCCTGGTGTTCAGCAAAGAGGTATCGTTCTGCGTAGTCTCGACAAATGCGTCTTTTGTCGCGACGGAGAAGTCCGTCTCCAAAGGCGGAACCATCTACGTTGCCACCAAGATGCACAAGCGGAAGAACGATGTGGACAAGGCCGTCAGGCTAGCCCATGGCCAACTCAACTTCTGCGACTGGACTGCAGCAGGTCAGGTGCAGCTATTAGCCAAATACCAGCTTTCAGATATCGTCCAAGAGAACTCAAGCTACTTGAAGACTTGGGATGATTTCGGCAACATCGAAGGTGAGATTCTTCTACGTGAGGCCCGTGAGTTCGGTGTCATCTACTACGGCAACGTAATGGAGAACCGCGGTGGAACTGCAACTGTAACCATCACCGAGGCGGAGCGTGCTGCAATCAGTGAGCTAGAGGCAGGACGGGTCGAGGGCTTGGAGTATGTGGAATACGTTCCGAGCTATATATCCGACCCGGAGATGTCCTTCGACGACTTCGCGAGGATGATTTCAAAGGGTACCTGGAGACAACCTCAGTTCTACAAGGTCCTCGATTTCGACACGACATCCCGCCAAATCACCCTCGATGTCGAGTATCTCCCAGCGACGGGAAAGCTCATCCTCTCGCTTCGGGGCGACATCACTCAAATCAGAAGGAGGAACAGTGCGAGGCGGGCAATTCTGGAGGGCAGGTCCGCCAATCCCCAGCTGGGCCTTCTGCTCGAAGAGAAGGGCGAGGTGAGCACGCTTCGACAGCCCAAGAGGGTCGTTCCCTTAACTGCGTTCGTGCGTAATAAAGTATTTAAGAATGACCCCACCTACATGCAGGAAAAGGCCATCGAAGTCGCTCTTAACACGCCCGATATCGCTATGATTCAAGGCCCTCCCGGCACGGGAAAGACCACCGTTATTGCAGCTATCGTCGAAAGGCTCAATCAGGAGTCGACCAAGCAGGGCAACGATGCCAAGGGACAGGTTCTCCTCACGGGCTTCCAGCACGATGCCGTCGAAAACATGATTGACCGTATCTCCCTGAATTCGATGCCGGTACCCAAAGTCGGAAAGCGATCTGGGCAGACTGAGGATGACATCACTGCTTTTGAGAAGAGTCTTGATGAGTGGTGCGAGCAGATTGTTGACGGCATCAGGGAGAAATATCCCGAGCTGGCCAAGGCGGATCAGCATCAGGAGATTGAGATGCTGGGTCGGCAATACGTCATGGCTCCCACGCAGGCTCTCGCTGCCACGCTGATGAGGAAAATTGCGGACGCACCCGCTGAGGTCGTCGATGCCGACTTGGCCACACGTGCGCGCAGGCTTTCCAAGAGGCTCGCCGTCCGCTCATTGATGTCAGGCGACGAGGGCATGAAGTACGCTCGCTCTGCCCGGCTTATCAGAGCGAGCGATACGGCGTTTCTCGATGACGGGCCAGATCGTGCCGACGACGCGCTCGACATTCTTTGTGATTTTCTAGAGCCCAACGAACGCAAATTGCTCAAAGAGGCCAGTTACTGGGATGTTTCCAAGGGCGTTCCCCCTTATATGGGAGATATCAAGCGTTTAAAGAAGACCCTTCTGATGCGCTTCTCGGCACCTCCCGTGTTCCGTGTCGAGAAGGCCAACCAGGACGTTCTAGATGTTATCGATGAGTATATGCAAAGGGTCAACAGCGCATCCAAATCAAACAAGGACCGACGGCTGGCTGCGCTGTCCGAATTCGTTTCGGAGCTGGAAAACAACAGTCTGGGTATCATAGACGCAGTCTCCGAATACAGCTTTGCGTTTGCGGCTACTTGTCAGCAGAGCGCGGGTAAAAAGATGCAGGATCTCAAGGGCCTTGACCGAGAAGCGGGTTCCTCGGGGATCGAATACGAGTACGTGATCGTTGATGAGGCAGCTCGTGTGTCTCCGCGCGACCTCATGATTCCAATGGCGCAGGGGAAACGAATCATTCTCGTTGGTGACCACCGGCAGCTTCCTCACATCATCGACGAAGAAGTCGCCCAGCAGATGGAGGAAGGTGGAGCAGACGTAAACGAGACCGAGTGGCTCAAGAAGTCGATGTTCGAGTACCTCTTCACGGAAAGGCTCAAAGCCCTTGAACGTCAGGATGGCATAACGAGAAGAGTGACACTGGACAAGCAATTCCGTATGCACCCCCTCATCGGAGACTTCATCAGCAGAAACTTCTATGAGCGGTTCGACCCTGAGGAGAAAGTCTCCTCAGGTCTTCCGGCTTCCATGTTCGTGCACAACCTCCCCAAAACGGATAACAAGCCCGTGGCGTGGCTCGACGTGCCCGCTTCGCTTGGCGCGCACGCCAGGGAGGGCACGAGTTGGATAAGGCAGGCGGAGATCGACGCCATCGCCGACCAACTATTCGAGTGGATGAGCTCGGAAGAGGGAAAGAACCTGACATTTGGCGTCATCTCCTTCTACAAGGCCCAGGCGCTGCGGATCGAGCGCGCCTTGAAGAGGCTTGGTGCGGACGAAAGCCGACTCAAGGTGGGAACTGTGGACTCGTTCCAGGGCATGGAGTTCGATGTCGTGTTCCTCTCGATGGTCAGGACGCTACCCCAAAACTACAAGGGGCCGGGGACCGAACGCAACGTCCAGAGCTTTCCGGTGCCTGCCCCCTCGAGTGCACCTGTGCTTCAAGAGGAAAAGCCCGCGGGACAGCTCAAACCAGTCAAGAGGAAATCGTTCCTCTCCAATATCCGTGACATGCTGTTTGGCAGCGTTTCCGCCGAGACGCGCCAGGCCCAGGAAAGGGCGGCGGGCATCACCCTTGAAGCCGCCATGGCTCCTTTTGAGGACAAACAGAAAAAGGCTGCACCTGAGATTGATCCCGCTGGACAGAAGCAGGCACAACGTCTTTTTGGCCATCTGTGCTTGTATAACCGCCTCAACGTCTCGATGAGCCGACAGAAACGTTTGCTCGTCGTCGCTGGTGATTCTGAGCTTTTGAGAATCCCGCTTGCCGAGCAGTTTATTCCCGGACTCGTTGACTTTTACGCAACGTGCGAAAAGGAGGGGGTGATTCTGCAATGGCAAAGGTAAGGATGCTTGACTTCGGTGCCGAGTTTCAAGGTGACACGCGCCTGGCCCGTCCCCGGACAATTGCATGGCCGGTAATCGCTTACCGTGTCCAGCTTCCTGAGACATCGGCTCCCTCGAAAAATGACCTCAATCCGTTCGAGAACTTGCTGCTTAGTCTCCTTGAGATCGACGGCCCCGTTTCCGTGGAGCACCTCTCTCGGGAGACCTGCATCCCCGAGGATTTTGTAAGAGGGGTTCTCTTGCGCCTCCAGGACAAGCACTATATAGACAACCGTAATTCGGTCATCAAGTACTCGCGTGTGAAAGATCAAAAGCAAGAGTTCAAGTCTGCCCTTGTGTTCCAGGAGCAGGTAACGGGTAAGGTGCTCCCGTTTATTCTCTACAATCAAAAGCCTGCCGTTAAAGAACGAGATACAGGGTTGTATTGCTGGCAGATGACCAAAGCGGACCACAGATTTCCTCCCGTCGAACCCGATGACGTTTTGAAAGCACTAAAGGACCAGATTAGGCACAGCCGTGCCTATGGTGATCAGGTCGTTTTGCCTCAGGTGAGCTACATTACCGTGTCCCCTTCGTCGGAGGCGTATTACCTCGAGTGTCCGATAGGTCTTCGCTCCTCGGATGGGGAGTTCCGCATCGCCAACCCCTTCGGAAAAGGATACTCGGTTGTCTTGGAAGACGCTTTCCTGACGCAACTGGGTCGAGATGAGCGCCTGGAAGGATGGATTGAATCATGGCGTGAAAGCCTGGGTGGCCAAACCCGCATCGATGACGGTTCAGCGGAAAAGGAACCGTACGAGAACGAGAGATGCAAGCGCATGTATCCGAAGTTGGTTTCCAACTTGAAGCCGAATCGGTTTGGCACAAGGTCGCTAGAGAAGATCTACTCTGCCATTGAGTGGGCGCTCTACTACTCGAACGAACGGCTTTCTTCCCGGAATGCCATCAACCTGCTCCGCATGACCAAGCCGTCCGATACTTCTTTGCTTCTGAAAGATGCAGCGGAAGAGATGGGCATCGAGGTGCCGGCGCGTGGTTTCCTGAGGGTTCAGAAAGGCAGCCTCGATAGCTACCAAGAACAAGTGCCTGAGATGCCGACTGCGCTGGCAATCGCCCTCGTTAGCGCGCAATACAGCGACCAACATCCCATCAGGGCGTTTGCGGCCGAGCATCCCGATGTTGCCGTGCGGCTGTATCAAATCAAAAAGGAGCGGGATATACGCTCCCATGGCAAAGGCAGAGGCTCGCAGGAGGGGCAGAGTGGCAGGAACGAATCGTTCATGAAGGAGTTCGTCGCGGCGCTTGTCCCTGATATCTCCTTTACCGCAGAAGGGCCGCGGTCGCAGAGGAAGGTCGATGCCCTCGCTGACGCTCGTTTTGAAGCACGCTCTGAGCTCCTGTCCATCTTCGGATACGCGAATTTCAACAGGTGGATATCGCCCCTTGCACAGGACAGGCTGGTTGATGCTGAGTGCTTCTGGGGGTCTTTCTCGGACGGCGACAATGCCTTGCCGTTCGTTGGCGATCTTTATGCCGCTTTGCAAAGCGAGCTCTCTGGCCGCGTCGATGATATTGGAATCAGGGCGGCCAATGACCGCGAGCTCGAAGGTTTGATATTTCAGCGTGCAAAGGAGCTGGGCATCGACCCACTTCCTGCCGCGCTGAGTACAGTTAGACCAAACAATATCCGAAAGGCGCTGCAGGGTCTTGATGAAACGACTCTTGGTGCTCTCATGGTCGCTTATTTGCTTTCGGCCGATCAGGAGGAAATCGAGAGAGTCATGAGCCGAGACAAGACGTTTTTTGCCGACGTCGGCGAGATCATAGGCGCACGCGGGCACCTGAACGAGACAAAGTCTTTCAGCAAGAAGCAAGTCGACAGATATCGAGAAATCGCTTACAAGGCAATTGCCGCATTGACAGAGAACTAGATGGAGGAACAATGAGCGACGAACCGAAAATGGAAAGCCAGGTCGAGCCACCAACTCTGGCAGATTCTCCTTCTGTTAACGGCGATAGATTGGATTTGAAGCAAGCCGCAGTGCCCTCCGCAGAAGACCCCGGGATTGCGAAATTGAGGAAGTCCCTCGAAGCGAGGCTCAACGAATGCGACTTGCGTGCCGAGAGCTTACGCGCAAAGGAGGCCGAGCTTACCTCTCGCGAGCAACGTCTCGCGCTTTCCGAGAGGCAATCGGCCAAAATACTTGCAGAGGGTCAGGCGGCTGCGGATGCAGAAATCGCCCAGAAGCGCCAGGATGCCGAAAGCGAAATCTTCCAGAAGCGCCAATCTGCTGAGTCTGAAATTGCCGCCAAGAAAAGCGAGTTCATCGCCATTCTTGAAAGAGAGATGGGCGAGCTTCGCTCCAAGAGGCTGCAAGAAGTGGCTGACGCAGAGGAGGCGGAGCGCACCCGAGTCCGCTCCGATATCGAAAGAGAGCGTGATGCCTGGGAGGATGAGCGGACGAAGCGCGAGGAATCCCTTGCCTCGGAGAGGGAAGAGCTCCAAAAGCTCAGAGGTGTCCTTTCCGCTCAGATGGATGAGATAAACCGGAAGAATGCCGAATTCCAAGATCGTGAACGTGATCTGGAGGCTCAGGAGGAGCGCATGCGTGCCCGGGCCCAGCGTCGTGGCGAGAGGCTCGATCAGGAAGCGGCCGAGCTTGTCGCTGAATATAAGGCAACGATCGAGGCCGAAAAACGAGCCATGTCCGAGGAGAACGACAACCTCAGAAGATGCCTTCAGACGCAAAAGGGCCTGCTCGCTGCTTATCAAGAGCTTGAGACTCGACTGGGAGGAGAGACCCCTGAGAAGGTCTTGCTTGAGATGAACAGCAAAACCGAGGAGATACGCGCCCTGCGTGAAGAGCTTGCTAGCAGGCCGACGGACGAACTGCGCGACCGCTACGACACCATCGCTCGTGCCATGAAGTCCAAAGATGCTCGAATAGATGACCTTCAGCGCAAAGTTGAAGCCGCGGTTGGCGCTACGGCGGAGGTTGCCGATTTGAAGCGCCAGATTCAGGAGGCCAATGCCCGGGCGGACACCAATGAGAGGCTGGCGAGAATCCATGAGACGGCAGCTAAACAGGCGATTGCCGAACTCGAGAAACTCCAAGCCGATTTCGATCGCCTTTACGGAACCCCTGCCGGTGAGGATGAGCGTCGCGAGGAAATCGAGATGCCCTACATTATCCGAGCAAATGCCAAGCAGCCCGAGACCGCTCCCGATGTCGATGAAATCGAGTGGCTCAATGGGGTTTACGACGCATGTGAGGATTATGGCCTGCACTTCAACAAGCGGCTTCTCATGGCGTTTCACACTTCTCTCAAAACCGCAGAGTGGGCGCCCCTTACCGTTCTTGCTGGCGTTTCCGGCACTGGCAAGTCCGAGCTTCCCCGTCTCTACTCACACTTTGGCGGCCTCTACTTCGCGCCTGTTTCCGTACAGCCCAACTGGGACAGCCAAGAATCTATGCTCGGCTTCTTCAACTCCATCGACAACCGATTCGACGCCCAACCGATTCTAAACTTCTTAGCCCAGACCCAGAAGCCGTGGGAGCCTGAACCTGACGGGTATCCCGGTTTGGCTGATGCGATGAGTCTGATTCTTCTCGATGAGATGAATCTTGCCCATCCGGAACTGTATTTCGCAGAGTTCCTAAGCAAGCTCGAGCTTCGTCGTGGCACCCGCACCGATGCGACGCCCATGCTTGACGTGAAAATCGGTTCAGGTATGAAGCCGTATAAGTTACCCTTGGGACGCAACGTCCTTTGGGTAGGCACTATGAACCAGGACGAGACCACCAAATCCCTTTCAGACAAGGTGCTCGATCGTTCCATCGTTATGAACTTTCCGCGTCCTACTGAGCTCAAACGTCGCCAGATGCTGAAGCCTCTTAATGAAGAAAACCGTGGAGCAGTCCTTAGTAAGCGCACCTGGGGCAAGTGGTGTCAGATGAAGTCCACGTTCACCGATGCGGAAATTCGTCCTTACAAGGAGTTCATTGAAGAGATGAACGCCTCGCTGGGGGTCGCTGGCCGCGCAATTGGCCATCGCGTGTGGCAGTCCGTCGAATACTACATGTCCAACTATCCCGAGGTTCTCGCAGCAACCGATAAGGTTGAAAAATCCGAAGCCATGCACCTTGCGTTCGAGGACCAGCTGGTTCAGAAGGTCATGCCCAAGCTGCGCGGCATCGATACGCGTGGCAAGAGCAAGACCGAGTGCCTTGATAAAATACGCGAACAGCTCATTACCGGCATCGATGGGGAGGGCTTCGACCTCACCGAGGACTTCGACCAATCTTGTGAGCTTGGCTATGGTCAGTTCATCTGGCAGACCGCCAATTATCTCAAGGAAGAATCTGCAGATAACGCCGTAGATTGTGACTAGGACATTCGATGAATCTCGAAGAGCTGTACAAATCGTTTAGGACCGATCAGGACTGCAGGGACCTTCTCCTGCAGTCCCATTGGTTCGCGTCCTTCGCCGACTTCGACCCTAAAACCGGGCAGGCGCTGCCCATGTCCCTGAACAAGGCACTCGAGCGGATGTCAACACGTAAGCCGTCGAGCTTTGTGAAGGACAGACTGTGGCTTCTTGTCGCGCACAGCGAGGAGGCTGCTCGGCGTCTTATGAGGGCGTTGAGCGAGGAACCCCGGCGTGAGTCTGCATACCTGCCGATCAGGCAGGTGCGGGAACTTGACACGGCGAGCTTCATTGCCCTGTCACGCAGGCCTGGGCGCAATATCCGTGAGAAGCTTGCAGACAAGCCTTACATGCAGGCGGTGCGTCATTTCCAGTCAATCGACGTGCCTGAGAATCGGTTGCTAAAGACATATCTCATGGCATTGGCCGACGCATTGGAACTGAGGAGGAAATACCTCAAGGACAAAAGCGTAGACGATTTGCTTCAGACAATCTATCGCTGGCTCAACGAGGACGAGATCAAAGAGATTGCCCGTTGGGATAACCTCACTCCCAACAACACTTTGCTATCCCACCGCGACTACCGGAGGGTTTGGAACTCTTGGCGCTGGTTACAGGTTATAGAAGACGATATCGACAGAGACATGGCTCATCTTGCCGAGCGCAAAGAGACGCGTAAGAAGTGGGAAGGGCTTGCGAAGCGTTATGCCGATGGTACAACGGTGTTTGCAGACGTGCCCATCATGGTTGACTTCAACACCTTCTCCATCATTCCTTGGTGTGGACATGTGAAGGCGGGAAAAGTCTCCAAAGTGAACCATGATCGAAAATTCTTCGAGACGAGGGAGCCGGTTTGCCTTGACCTAACGCAGATTCAGCCCGTCTATGCGACGCCTTCTGGGTCGGGGAGGCTTGAGGATTCGTTCTTCTGGCAGCGTTGGGAGAATGATGAGGAGACCGTCGATATCGAGCTGTTCGATTCTGATGCGGTGTTCCTGCATCCCGATGCGACCACCATTACGTGCAGCGACATGTTCTTCTTCAAGGGTGAGAACTGGTCGATTTTGAACAAGCTCAACCAGGCCGCTAGGTCATTCTCCTTGAGGCTGAGGGAGCACTTTCACAATGGTCGGTTGATCTGGCTTACGCCTGACAGTTTGAACGATTTCGAATTGGAACTAGTTCGGCGAAACATCAACGCTGACTTCGCTCAGGCGGAGCCGCTACCTTGCTCGGTTGCCGCGGTCTTCGAACATATCGAGTATTCAAAGATCGCACATGATGGTTATAGCGTTGCCGTGGTTGAGCGCATCAACGGCAAAGCGTATTTGACAGAGATGGTTGCGCGTTTCAATGGCGATCTTGCAAAAGCGCTGCCTGCAACCAGGGGCTTCATCTGGGAGAGGGGGGCCTCCGAGCTGCTCTCGAACGACGTTGAGGCGGATTCTGTTAAGGTAAGCGTTTATCTATACAACGGCGAAGGCTGGACCAGGGAGTATAACCCATACGGCGTTGCCCATAAGACCGACCAGGACGTTGTCATGCCCTTAGATGGCTATGACTGCGCAATTTGGCTTAACGGCCGTCCTGTTTCCGGCGGCATCAAACTCTACCAGCTGCAAAGCCAGATTCGCGACATCCCATTGTGGAGGAATCATATTCCCGAGCTCATGACAAAGGTCATGATGAATGGCTTCTATCAGCCGTTCTACTTCGTGGGCAAGGGCGTTACCGTACAGCCGGTTCGAGGTAGGGCAGTTAAAATCAATGTTCCTGAGGAGTTCACGCTTCCGAAGGGTAAGAAGACCTACCGTCTGCCTTTGCTTCAGGGTGCCAATGAGGAGGCCATAGAGTATGAGGCAAAGCTAGTATCCAAGGACTTCCCATACGCGGAAGACGTCAAGTGCCGATTGAATATGACATATACATATGGCGCTGACGACCCGTATAAGCTTGTGTTCGAGCCTTTGGACAGGAATTACAGATCCATTAGTGTCGTTTGGCAGCTCAAGGAAGACGTTGTTATCGATGACGCGCCAGCACCTGGATATCCCGCATCCCTGACATGGCGTGAATTGCAGCATCAATGGAATCCTAAGAGAAACGAAGAATCCGATCTCCTTGAGTGGTCCCGGAGATCGACGTCTCGCCTGATAGAAATGCTCGACTGGCTTTCCTCTAAACCGGTTGAGGCGCGAATGATGATGAATTGGAAGAGGAATGCGAAGGGCACCATGTTCGCATTCGCTCAAGCAGCAGATGGCGAAGATTACTACATCAATGAGCACCGCCTTCTCAGAGATGTTGACTCGTCGGATATTTACGAGGGCGTCAAAGTCTTCTTCTACGTGACCCGGCAAGGAGACCGGACAAAAGTTTGGCACGTGGCTCCTGCCTCAGGTGTTGGAGAGTATCAGATTCTCTTTGGAAAGGAGGTGAAGAGGTTCATTAGATCTTCTCTGTATGTTCCTTACATTAGCGTTTGGGCGCATGGTCGTTCTTTGGCCGAAGCTGAATGTCCTGATGAGTATCGAAGAACGATGTCTGGATATATTAATAAGCTAAACTCATATTCGACTAATTCCAGACTGGCAGAGCCCATTCAGGTTGAACTGGTCTTTCTGCTCTGTTGTACGGGAAGGGACATGCCTGCTGCGATGGGCAGCCGGATAGTTGAACAGGCAAAGAGGCGTAAGTTGCGCGCCAAAGCCTTAGGCTACGCTTTGGGCGACTTGTCAGCTTCTTGGCAGTGCGATGCTCTAGAAATCGTTCTTGCGAATTGTGACAACTGGGCAGTGCAGGCTCTTGCAGCGGCAGCATGGAGGAACAAAGGCTTTATCGATGGTTTGACTTACGATCAAGTTGCTGTCATCTCTTCTTCTTTGTCGCACATTCTTGCTCAAGAGTGCGATCGAATTATTTCTCAGGGACAGCTTTTCAATGAGAAGGAGGAAATTGGCCGAGTGGCGAAGTATTTGGAACTGCTGCTCGGATTGCTGAGGACGCGAGAGTCAAGCGATGAAACGCTAAGAATGTATTTGCAGCCTGGTCAGGACATCACCATCTCGTTTGAAGAAATCGTAAATAGGCTTGTTGAGAATGCGTTGAAATATGGCTATAGCTATGCTTCTCGTTTAAAGCTTGACGTTTCGACGCGGTCAGATGACGATAGGACCCCCGACCTTCTATATGCTTTGCGTGTGTATCTTTCGGGAGACAATGCAGCAAGCGCAATACGCGTTACCGGTATTGTGGACGATGAAGATGATTAGTGGGGATAGATGACGGTTTCGGTCGTCAGTGTAGAAGGCCTGCTCAATAGCGTTATTCATGCGGGGTCTTCCATGCTGACGAAGTATTGGGGAACCGTGATCCTTGGGAAGATGTTTGGCGACATTCGTCTTGCTCGCGTGAATGACATGCCGGGAAATCGGCCTGATGGCAAGAACGGCTATCGAGGAGCTTTCTTAGCGGAACTTCAAGAGGTCACAAGTTCAAATCTTGTAACGCCCACCATCAATGACGCAGGTCAGAGGTTTTGCCCTCTGGCCTGTTTTCTTGTCTATAGGAGGCCTGCTATCGGTCGCTCCGTTTCTTGTACGTCATCCCGTCACATTCCGTCCCCTCCCGTGTGTACTAGGTGAAGGGGAGGACAGCTGCGACCCCAAGGTACCTGACAATCCACGAGAGGAGGCTGCCGATGGTGGGCTCGAAGAACGCACCCGACCGCGACCCCGAGCGGCTCGTGCGCGACTACGCCGACCTCGTCCTGCGCGTGTGCTACACCTACCTGCGCTCGACGGCCGACGCCGAGGACGTCTGCCAGGATACGCTCGTGAAGCTCATCCTGCATGACGAGCCGTTCCACGACCCCGGCCACGAGCGCGCCTGGGTCATACGTGTGGCGGCCAACGCCTGCAGGAACCTGCTGCGGAATCGCGGCGCTCATCCAACGGTGGGGCTCGACGCCGTGCCGGAGCCGGCGATGGCGCAGGCGCCCGGCGAGAACGAGCTCCGGCTGCGCGACGAGCGCGTGCTCGCCGCCGTGATGGCGCTCCCGCTGCCGCAGCGCGAGGCGGTCTACCTGCACTACTACGAGGGCTACCCAACGCGCGAGGTCGCAAGGATTGTCGGCGCCACCGACGACGCCGTGCGCCAGCGCCTGAGCCGCGCCCGCGCGAGCCTCAGAGACGACCTGAAGGGAGACTACGATGACTTCCCCGCTTGATTCCTACACCGCCTCCATGGACGACATGCACTTCTCCGACGAGGTCAAGGCCCGCATGGTCGAGGCCCTGAAGGAAGCCGAGAAGAACGCTCGGGCTGCAGCCCCCGCGGAGGTCCTGACCATGCCCACCCGTCGCCCTAAGCGCCGCTGGGCGCGCGTTGCCGCCGGGCTCGTGCTGGCACTCGCGCTGGGCGGGGGCGGCACCGTCGCCGTGGCGGCGGGCGTGCTGCCCAACCCGGCCGACGTGCTCTCCGACGTCTTCGGCGGCGCGCCGGCCCAGACCGAGCTTCTGAACGACGTCGGTCGGCCGGTCGACGCGAGCGCGACCTCGAACGGCGTCACCGTGACGGCCGAGGCCGTGGTAGGCGACCGCTCCAACTACGCCGTCGCGTACTCGATTGAGTTCGACGACCCCTCCGTACTCGAGGGGGTAGAGCTTCACGAGGGCAACACCCTGACCTACGTGGGAGACGCGTTCCTGCGCGTGGACGGCGCCATGAGCGGCGGCGGGTTCGCCCGCCTCTACGACGCCGACCCCACGGACAACACGCTGCAGCTCGTAGAGGTCATGGGGGTGCAGACGTGGAACGATGTGGGCGTAGTGGGCCGCACGGCGCGCTTCTCGATGAGCAAGCTCGAGATCTTCACCGATGAGGGGGAGATCGAGACCCTGGCGGCCGGCGACTGGAGCTTCAAGTTCGAGATGAACTACGTGGACACGACCGTCGACCTACCGGCGGGCCAGACAACGACGTGGCAGGGGTCGGATGTCACGATCGACGCCGTGGCGGTGTCCTCCCTCGGCGTCACGGTGGACTACACGATCGACCGGCAGATGGGCGACCTCGGCCCCTCGGGTCAGATGAGCGACGAGGCCCTGGCGGAACAGGCGGCCGTGTTGGGCCTGCCTGTGATCGTGACCTTCGCTGACGGCACGACGTTCGACGCCACGGACGCCAACGGCAGCTCCACGAAGCAGGACGACGGCACGAGCGCCGTCTCCAAGGCGACAACCTACGACCGCATCGTGGCCGCGGGCGACATCGTGAGCGTGACGGTGGGCGGCGTTGAGATCCCCGTGAGCGCCGCATAGGGCCAGTCTCGATTTGGCCCGAGATAGCTGTGTTTGTGTCCGGCCCCCTTTCTAGAATAGGTACATCTGTTCTAGTGAAGGGGGCGGATGTGATGACGAGGCTCGGCGGGACCTGCGGCATACCGCGCTACGACCGACGGGTCTACGTCAAGGTGAGCTGCGCGGTGGACTCCACGGGCGCCGTGCGGCCGACGGAGATCGACTGGGACGGCACGCGGCGCTTCCCGGTGCTCTCGTGCGGCGCGCAGCAGGAGTGGGGCCGCTGGGAGAGCGGCAGCGTCGTCAAGGGGTGGCGCGTCGAGGTGGCGCCGAACGTCTGGCGCACGCTCTGGTGGGAGCGCGGGCGCTTCTTCGTGGAACGACGAGACGCCAATGGGGAATAGCCCTATCTCAGCTTGCTCGCGAACTCGAGATAGGTGATCTGTGCGAGGTCGGCATAGGCCTGGGGGAGCGCGTCCCCGTCATCGGCCGACACCCATGTGCCGTCGGCGAGCTCGGTGCCCAGCAGGCTCACGGCGGGCATCTCCTCGCGGATCGCGAGCTGCGCCTTCTGGAAGTCCGTGAGGGGGGCGCCGATCATCTCGGCGGTCAGGGCGCCGAGATAGGCCGGGCTCGAGTCGAGCTCCTGCCCGTCCTGCGCGCATCCCGCGACGTCGTAGTTCGCCCAGATCAGGTAGCTGGATCGATACGTCTCGAGCGTGGCCTCCGCGTCCCCGGACGCGTCCCCGCCGCCGGTGCCGCCGGCGATCGCGTTCCCGCTTTCGTCGTAGACCTGCTCGCCGTTGAGCGCGGCCTCCAGGATCGTGGAGAGCGAGGGCTGGTGGTCGCCAAAGAAGACCACGACCACGGGGCGGTCGAGCTCGGCAAGCTCGCCCAGGAACTCCTCGAGCGCGCGGTCGGACTCGTCGATGCAGGCGAGGTACTCGGAGAGCCGCGCGTTGTCGTAGTCGCTCAGGCCGTCCACGTGGTACTGCTCCACGTCGCCCAGGTTGTTCTGGTCGTAGCCGGAGTGGTTCTGCATGGTCACGTCAAAGATGAACTGCGGCTCGTCGCTGTTCTCGAGAAGCTCCAGGCACTTGTCGTAGGTGGCCGCGTCCGAGACGCCGCTGTGGTAGACCTCGTCCCCGGCAAAGTCGTCGATGGAGAGGAACTCGTCAAAGCCCAGCGCCTCGTAGACGCGATCGCGGTTCCAGTTGGTCGCGTAGTTGGGGTGCATGGCGGTAGTCTCGTAGCCAAGGTCGGAGAACTGCCGGGCGAGGCTCGGCGCCACGGAGAGGTCGTAGAGGGAGTAGGGGTACTTGCCGTCGCCGACGTAGGCGAGCGACACCCCGGTGAGGAACTCGAACTCCGTGTTGCAGGTGCCGCCGCCGAGCACGGACACGTTGAGGCTGCCCTGCGCGAGCGCGTCGTCGAGCGAGCTCGCAAACGACGGGCCGTCGTAGCCCCAGGAGGCACCGTCAAGCTCGGAGAGGTCGGCGAAGGACTCGTTCATGATGCAGACGACGCTGGGGCGTTCCTCCTCGAACTGCCCCTCGGCGGCGACGCGCGCCTCGGAGGCGCCCTCGCCCTCGTCATAGCGCTCGACGTAGGAGGCCTCGAGCTTGGAGGCGTCATCCTCGTCGTAGCCCTCGGGCACGTCGATCGGCAGGTCCTGGGCGACGGCGACGAAGGAGGTGATGAAGCCCTGCTTGCGGTAGTAGTCGAGGGAGTACCAGTACTTCATCTGGACGCCAAGGGTGTCAAAGTAGCTCGGAACGGTGACCAGGGCGACGAGTGCGGCGAGAAGGGCGGCGGAGCAGCCGAGGTTGGCCGCGACGCGGCGCCCGCGCGACGCCGCGGGGGCCGGCGCGACGAGGGAGCCGACGGCCGCGGCGAGCAGCAGAACTGCGAGGCCCAGCACCACACCGCCACCGATGGCATAGGTGTAGCCGCCGCTCACGGCGGCTGCGGTGCCGAGGACAAAGAGGTCGTTGGGCAGGATGGCGGCGGACTTGAAGCTCGCGATGAAGAACTGGGCGAGACCAATCACAAAGCAGAGGCACACGCCCACGAACATACCTGCGCCTCGGCGCTGGAAGAGGAAGTGGAGAAAGCCGATCGCGAGCAGGATGATGAGCACTTGGAGCAGCGCGTATTGCGGCGCCATCCAGATGATCTCGTAGTTGTACGGGAGCTCGACGGCGAGGTGCCCGAGCACGGCGCCGGCGAGCAGGGCGACGGCCGTGAAGCGCGTGTGCGTCTGCGCCTGCGACCAGCCGTGCTTCTCGCCCCATGCGGTGACGTCGGCGAGAATGCGCTCGCGGTGGAGCACGACCTGCGAGCTGACAAAGGCGGCGGCGACCAGGACGATCGGCTCAACCGGGCCACCCTGATAGAGCCCTAGGACGCAGAGGGTCGCAAGACCGGCGAGCACCAGCAGGGGAACGGCGAGCCAGCAGATCTGGACCGCGCTCGGACGTCCGTTTTGACGCGTGAAGCGAAGCGTGGCGACGACGATGCCGGCGACGGCGGCGACCAGCACGAGAGCTATCAGGAGAGCGAGCATCCTTTTTCTTTCCATGACAGGGGCTTTACGGCCCGCTCATGATACAGGCCCCATGTCAAAAACTTGTGCAGGAGCGCAGGCGTGCGGCTGATAGGATGGAGGTATGGAGAAGAACGAGCTCACATACCATGACTACGCCGCGTTCGCGCGCATGGGCGCAGACCAAATCGCGCGGGACTGCGAGGTGCAGACCTTCCACGCCTCCGGGCCCGGCGGGCAGGGCGTGAACACGACCGACTCCGCAGTGCGCATGCGCCACGTGCCGACCGGCATCGTGGTGGTCTCTCGCGAGGAGCGCAGCCAGCTTCGCAACCGCGAGCGCTGCGTCGAGAAGATCGTCGAGGTCTGCCGCCGTCGCGCCCGTCCGCCGAGACCCCGCAAGAAGACACGGGTCTCCGCGGCTCAGAAGCGCAAGCGCCTGGAGACAAAGCGCGCCCGCTCCAAGGTCAAGCAGCTCCGCCGTCGCGTGGAGGGGGAGTAGGCGCGGCAGTGCCGCTGCCGCGATCGAGCTCTTTGATCAGCTCTTCGGCGAGGTATTCGGGAGCGAGGTACTGCTCGCCGTACTTCCCTTCGTTTATTTTCTTCGCAAGCTCGCTGTCGTAGTACAGGGTGAGTGCCCTTTTGGCCGAGAGACCGAGCCTGTTGGCGACGGTCGCGACGATATCGGCCTCCAAGTGCTCTTTCAGGAAGCTATCCAGATTCGCGAGCGTGTCCCTCGTCACGTTCATGGTCGCACCTCATATGATTCGACGAACACGAGCCGCTCGTCTACGGCGGTCTGTGTGACAAAGCAGTACTGGTCGTTGCGCTCGTAGAACTTGAGGGCTGAAAGGGTAGTGTCAAGATCCCAGAGACCTCTGAAGTACATGTTCACCGCCTCGTAGACCTTATCGTCGGCAACTCCCCCGATGATGAGGTCAAAACCATGGTTCGCCGTCTCACCCCTACGGCACCGGCAAACGAAATCGACCCATGACGCGTCGTTGTCGGAAAAGCGAAGAACTGACAGACCGGAGAGGTCCTCATCGAATTCGAAAACGTTGACAATGGGACTCATGTCCTCGAAGGAGGCCTTTCTTAGTGCCCAGCGTTCCGCCTGATGCTGAATTGACGTGAGATAGAATCCTTGGCCGAAGTCGAGATTGGGGCGGGAGTGCGTGACATTGGGCCTCGGAATCCTCAGCGAGGAGCCATGATACAGCCTCATATGCTTACGCCCCGCTTTTGGACGTAACGGGTGAGCTCATCGGCGAGACACTCCTCGCCCTGTGTGTGCAGTACATCATAGAAGGGAAGTATGTAATTCTCTATTGCCCCGGCGCGCGCGAGGATGCCATAGGCCTGTGCGGGGGTCCTGCCCCAGCGTTCTGCTAGGCGGTGGATGAGAAACACGCTGAAGTCAATGAGCTCTCTCGCCTCGTCATTCATGGGGCCTCCCGTCTTTTTCTCAGTATACCCGCCGAAGTAGGCCAACTGCGGGACGCCCCTTTGGTATTGGCCGTAAAAGTGGCGTGATTGATGTTTGGGAAGGAAGGATTCACGCCTTCATCGAGTGCGAGTCCTGCCCTTCGGACGCTGTAGACTACGGTTCGGACTGCATCATTCCCGGCATCTTTGGCACGCACAATCACGGAGCCTTTGGCTACGAGGCCTCGGGCGGACAGGGACCCGACGAGGAGAGAGCATCTTAATCTTTCCACGGCAGGGGCATTGCGGCCCGCTTGTGATTCGACCTCATGTCAAAAGCTTTTGCAGGTGCTCCCTTCGCGCTTCTGTATCACGCCTATCGCGCGTCGCGGACGTAAACCCCGACCATAAGCTGATGCCACGGGCTGCGCGTAGGGTCCGCCTTGAGGACGCGGCACTCGAGGGCGTCCGCGTGACCGTAGAAGGCGAGCGTCGAGATGAGCCCGCTCTCGTCGGCAGGGACATAGCCCAACTTGACGCCCTTCCAGCGGATGGCGACTGCCTCGGGGTCGTGTGGGTTGTCCCGCTCGGCGACGAGCTCGAGCTGCATACCGGACGCAAGCTCCCCGATAACGGTTGCCCCGTCCCAATATTGGAACCCGGCGACGTAGAACGTGGAAACGTGTCGTGACGGTTCGTACATGATGGTCTCCCAGATCAGATGACATGGTGACGGCGTTTCCGTCGACTGTGGATAGGTTAAGAGGGGGGCCGGACAATAATTCGTCGCCCCCGTATGCGCTGCGGACGGCATCGTGTGACAATGGGTGCACCAAGATCTTCCACGAGAGGAGCCGCCATGCCCGTCGTCCACACCTACTGCTCCGCCGAGATCACGCCGGCCGCCCGCAGAGAGCTCAAGGCCGCCTACGGGCGTGCGATCGAGGCCGTCCCCGGCAAGTCCGAGGCATGGCTGATGTGCCTCTTCGAGGACGAGACGCCCATCTACTTTGCCGGGGACGACTCCGAGCGCTCGGCCCTCGTCGACGTGAGCGTGTTCGCGCGCAGCGAGGTGCCGTCGTCCGCGTGGCGGGCCTTCACCGAGGAGGTCACGCCCGTGATTTGCCGCGAGCTGGGCGTCGATCCCGCGAGGCTCTACATCCGCTATGGCTGGACGCCCGACTTTGGCTGGAACGGGGCGAACTTCTGATGGGGGAGGGCGACGCCGCCCGCCTGGCCGCTTACGACGAGTTCGCCGCCGGGGTGCGCGACGAGCTCGCGGCCACGAAGGCCCGCATGGACGAGCTGGCAGCGGCCGGCAAGGTGAAGACGGCCACGTACCGGCAGCTCTTCGCCGCGCGCATCACGCTGAAGAAGATCGACTCCCGCCTGCGGGAGCGCGGTCTGTAGCTACTCCGTCGGGGCGAACTGGGCCTCGTAGATGCGCTTGTAGCGTCCGCCGGCGGCGAGCAGCTCGTCGTGGGTGCCCCGCTCGGCGATCACGCCGTCGGCCATCACGCAGATGAGGTCGGCGTCGCGCACGGTGGAGAGGCGGTGCGCCACCACAAAGCTCGTGCGACCCTCCATGAGGCGTGCCAGCGCGCGCTGGACCAGGAGCTCGGTGCGGGTGTCGATGTTCGAGGTGGCCTCGTCGAGGATCAGCATCGCCGGCCGCGCCAGCATGACGCGCGCGATGCACAAAAGCTGCCGCTGGCCCGCGGAGAGCGAGGCGGAGCCGTCGAGCACCGTGTCGTAGCCCTGCGGCAGGCGCATGATGAAGTCGTCCGCGTAGGCCTCGCGGCACGCGGCGCGAACCTCCTCGAGCGTGGCGTCAGGGCGTCCCATGCTCACGTTCTCGCGCACCGTGGCGCGCCGCACCCAGGTGTCCTGCAGCACCATGCCCCAGCCCGAGCGCAGGCTCTCGCGCGTGAGCTCGCGCACGTCATGGCCGTCCACGCGCACGGCGCCGGCGTTCACGTCGTAGAAGCGCATGATGAGGTTGATGAGCGTGGTCTTGCCGCAGCCCGTCTCGCCCACGAGGGCGATGCGCCGGCCGGGCGCGACGTCGAGGTCCACGTCGCGCAGCACGGGGCGCCTCTCGTCGTAGCCAAACGCCACGTGGTCCAGGTCGACCTCGCCGCGGGGCTCCTCCAGCACGAAGGCGCCCATCGCGTCCGGCTCCTCGGCCGGCACGTCCAGGAGGGCAAAGAGCCGCCTGGCGCATGCCACGGAGTTCTGGAGCTCGGTGGCGACGCCGGAGATGTCGTTGAAGGGCTTGGCGTACTGGTCCGCGTAGCCCAGGAAGGCGGAGAGCCCGCCCACGGTGATGCCGCCGCCCATGGCCACGAAGGCGCCAAAGATGCCGATCGCGGCGTACACCAGGGCGTTCGCGAAGCGCGTGGTGGGGTTCACCAGGGACGAGAAGAACACCGCCTTGAAGCTCTCCTGCCCGAGCGCCGCGTCCGTCTCGGCGAAGCGCGCGTGGACCTCCTCGGCCATGTCGAAGGTCTCGATTGCGGAGATGCCGCCGACCATCTCCTCCACGTAGGCCGTGAGCTCGCCGCGCAGGCGCGTCTGGCCCGAGAAGTGCTTGGCGCTGTGCGTGGCGATGAAGCGCGCCGTGAAGATGGAGATCGGCGTGAGCAGGGCCACCACGGCGGCGATGGCCGGGTTGAGCGCGAACATGAAGACGAGCGTGACCACGATCGTGAGCACGCCGACGGGCAGCTGCTGGAAGGCCATGAGCAGGCCGTTGGTGAGCATGTCCGCGTCGGTGACGATGCGCGCGGCCAGATCTCCGTGGCCGTGCGAGTCGATGTAGGAGAGTGGGAGCTCCTGCAGGTGGTCGAAGGCTCGCTGGCGCAGCGTCAGCGCGGCGCCAAAGGCGAGGCGGTTGGTGACGGCGGTGAGCGCCCACTGGCAGGCCGCCGTGACGCCGAGGGTCACGGCTATCCAGGCGAGCGAGCGGGCAAGGCCGGTGAGGTCCACCTGGCCCACACCCACCACGCAGTCCACGGCCTGTCCCGAGAGCACGGGCAGCATGAGCGTGCCCACGACCACGGCGACCGTGAGCGCCGCGGCCGCCGCGAGCGAGCCGCGCCTGTCGGAGAAGAGCGCGAGCACGCGGCGCACGGTGTCGTCTTGGCGACGGGCTCCGAGGTTCTTCTCGCTCATCGCGCCACCTCCTCCTCGGTGAGCTGGGACTCGCAGATCTCCCGGTAGACGGGGCAGCCCTCGAGCAGCTCCTCGTGGGTTCCCAGCCCCACCTGGCGCCCGCCGTCGAGCACGAGGATCTGGTCGGCATGGCGCACGGCGGTGACGCGCTGGGAGATGGTGATCACGGCCGTTCCCGCGCAGTCGTGTGCGATGGCGCGCCGCAGCGCGGCGTCCGTGGCAAAGTCGAGCGCGGAGGAGGCGTCGTCGAGGATGAGGACGCGCGGCCGGCGCACGAGGGTCCGCGCGATGGTGAGGCGCTGGCGCTGGCCGCCGGAGAAGTTGCGGCCAAACTGCTCGACCCCGGACTCGAGCCCGCCCTCCTTGCCGGCGACCACGCCCGCGGCCTGCGCGGTGGCGATCGCGGCCTCGAGGTCCTGCTCGCTGGCATCCGCGTCTCCCCAGCGCAGGTTTGACGCGATGGTGCCCGAGAAGAGCGTGGCGCCCTGCTCCACGAGCGAGACTTGGCGGCGCAGGGTGTGGCGCGTGAGCGTGCGCACGTCGCTGCCGCCGACCTTGACCTCGCCGTCCGTGACGTCGTAGAAGCGCAGGGCGAGGCTCGCGAGCGTGGACTTTCCGGAGCCCGTGCCGCCGATCACGCCGAGCGTGGCGCCCGGGGCGAGCGAGAAGCTCACGTGGGAGAGCGCGTCGCCGGCGGCGCCGGGGTAGGAGAAGCTCACGTCGTCGAAGGCGAGCGCGGGCACGTCCGCGGCGGGCTCGGCGTCGAGCGTGCCGTCCGCGAGGGTGGGCGCGGTCTCAAAGACCTCGTTGATGCGCTTGGCGCAGGCGGAGGCCTTGGCGAGGAGCATGATGAGGTTCGTGAGCTTGAGGAGCTCGACGAGCGCCTGGCTGACGTAGCTCACCAGGGCGACGAGCTGGCCCTGCGTGAGGCAGCCGACGTTCACCTGCAGTCCGCCGAACCACAGAAGCGCGATGAGGCCGCAGTTGATGACCAGGTAGGTGAGCGGGTTCACGAGGGCGGAGATGTCGCCGGTTTTGACCTGGCGGTCGCGCACGGTGGTCGCGGCGGCCGAGAACGCCTCGCGCTCCGCGGCCTCGCGACGGAAGGCGCGCAGGACGCGGACGCCTTCGAGGTTCTCCGAGACGCCGAGCTGGACCTCGTCCAGGCCGCGCTGGATGTCGCGGTAGCGGCTCGCGGTCACGCGCATGAAGCCGAGGACGAGCGTCCCCGCCACGAGCACGGCGACGAGCAGGACGGCGCCCTCGACGCCGTCCACGAGGAAGGCGGCCACGACGGTGCCAAAGGTCACGAACGGGGAGCGCAGGATCAGGCGGAAGAACATGTTGAGGCCGTCCTGGACCTGCTGGGAGTCGTTGGTGAGGCGGGTGACGAGGCTCGCGCGGCCGAGCCGCTCCACGTCCTCTCGCGAGAGGGAGAGCACGTGACGGAAGAGGTCGTCGCGCATCGCGGTGCCAAAGGCGGATGCCAGGCGCGAGCAGAAGAACTGCGCCGTGACGGCCACGACCCACGCGAGGACGCCCATGGCGACGAGCAGCGCCCCGTGCCAGAGCACGTAGCCGCTGTCGCGCGTGGCGATGCCGACGTCGATGACCTGCGCCATCACGAGGGGGACGAGGAGCTGGAGCAGGGCCTCCAGCATCTTGAACAGCGGCGCCAGCACGCACTCGACGTAGTGGCCCGCGAGGTAGCGCCTGAGCTTGAACATCTGGCCTCCGGGGCGGGGGAGCAGTCAACCTCTCAATTCTAGCGTGCGCGCCGTCAGAGGTTCTTCCCGGCAGGTTGACCCGTGCGAAGCCCTGACATTTGACCGCCGCCCGCCCGCTCCGGGGCTCGTCTGGCCCCAGGCCGCCCCTCTCGGTTTTGGGGCAAAAGATTGATGTTCTTCTCGCCCGAGGGCCGTTTAGGCCGTGCAAAACCGTCCCATACGTGGCTGTTTTGTACAAAAGGGCGAGAAAAACGGCAGAGCACGGCCCGTTTCATAAAACATTTGCCCCAAAACAGAGGAGGACGTTTCGCGGATCCAGGCGTTTCGAGAACGCATGTCGCCCCCCGCCGCAAAACCGTGGTTTTGCTGGCGGGGGGCGACGATTGGAGGCGACGGCCGAGAAGGACGTGCGCTCGCGGCTACTCCGCGGCGAGCACCTTGCTCGGCAGGATCGGCAGGTCGCGCACGTAGCGGCCCGTGGCGTGGGCCACGGCGCTCATGATCGCGGGGGAGGGCGTGTTGATGACGACCTCGCCGATGGACTTGGCGCCGAAGGGGCCCGTGGGCTCGAAGCTCGGCATGAACTCCACGCGCGGCTCGGGCACGTCCATGCGGGTGGGCAGCTTGTAGGTCATGAGGCTGCCGGTGCGGAGGTTCCCGCGCTCGTCGCGCGAGACGTCCTCGGTGAGCGCCATGCCGATGCCCTGGGCGATGCCGCCCTCGGCCTGCACGCGCGCGAGCGCCGGGTTGATGACGGTGCCGCAGTCCACAACGGCCGCGTAGTCCGTGACCGTGACCTTGCCCGTGGCCTTGTCGACCTCCACCTCGGCGACGCCGGCCATGTAGGGCGGCGGCGAGGTGGGCTGGGCGTTGGTGCCGTGGCCCTCGAGCATGCCGGGGTGCAGGCCAAAGCCGATGAGCTTGTTGGCCAGCGCGGCGACGGTCATCTCCTGCCCGCCGCAGCGCACGGACTCGCCGTCGAACTCCACGTCCTGGGCGTCCACGCCGAAGACGCGGGCCGCCTGCTCGCGAATCTGGCGGATGAGGTCCTCGGCCGCGCGCACGACGGCGCCGCCGGTGGTGTAGGTGCCGGAGGACGCGTAGGCGCCGGTGTCGAAGGGGGAGGTGTCGGTGTCCACGCCCTTAGTGACGATGCGGTCCACGTCGCAGCCGAGCGCCTCGGCCGCCATCTGGGCGAGGATGGTGTCCGCGCCGGTGCCCACGTCGGTGGCACCGATGGAGAGCACGTAGAAGCCGTCGTCCTCGAGACGGATGTCAACGTTGGCGATGTCCACCATCGCGATGCCGGAGCCCTGCATCGTGAGGGCCACGCCCAGGCCGCGCACGCGGTCGCCGAGGTCCTCGCGCAGGGGCCGGTCCTTCCAGCCCACCATCTCCATCGCGCGCCCGAGGCACTCGTCGAGGCGGCAGCTGTAGAGATGCTCGTCGTTCAGCTGCCAGAGGGTCTCGCCGGGCTTGACCAGGTTCTTGAGGCGCAGCTCGCACGGGTCCATGCCCAGCTCGTCTGCCATCTCGTTGACGGCGGACTCCACGGCAAAGCAGCCCTGCGTCGCGCCGTAGCCGCGGTAGGCGCCGCCCGGCGTGGTGTTGGTGTAGACCACGTCGTAGCTAAAGCGGCTCGCCGTGGCGTGGTTGTAGATCGGCAGCGCCTTGCCGCCCACGAGCGTGACCGTGGTAGTGCCGTGGTAGCCGTAGGCGCCGGCGTTGGAGAGGGCGTAGAGGTCGATGGCCTCGATCGTGCCGTCGCGCCGGGCGCCCATGCGGACCTTGAGGACCATCTCGTGGCGCGTGTTGGAGCAGTTCATGGTCTCCTCGCGCGTGTAGGTGCACACGCACGGGCGACCGGTCTTCATCGCGGCGAACGCGGCGAAGGGCTCGTTGCAGCCGCTCTGCTTGGCGCCAAATCCGCCGCCCACGCGCGGCTTGATGACGCGCACCTGGCGCTTGGGGATGCCGAGGGCGTTTGCCACCTGGCGGCGGATGTGGAAGGGCACCTGCGTGGAGCTCACCACGGTCACGCGGCCAAAGGCGTCGGTGTAGGCGAAGGAGCGGAACGTCTCCATCATGGACTGCTGCGTGGCCTGCGTGCGGTAGGTTCGCTCGATAATCACGTCGGAGGCGGCGAAGGCGGCCTCGAGGTCGCCGTGGACGCGCTCGCCGTGCGCCACGAGGTTGCGCGAGGGGTCGCCGGACTTGTCGCCGCCGGGCGTCCAGTCGTCCTCGTCGTGGATGACGGTGGCGTTGTCGAGCGCCTCCTCCACGTTAACGACGGCGGGGAGCTGCTCGTAGGTGACCTTCACGGCCTTCACGCCCGCGGCCGCCGCGGACTCGGTCTCGGCCACGACCATGGCCACCTCGTCGCCCACATAGCGCACGTGACGGTCGAGAAGGACCGTGTCGTAGGGGCTCGGCTCGGGGAAGGACTGGCCGGCCAGCGTGAAGCGGTTGTGCGGCACGTCGTCCGGGCCAAAGACCGCCACGACGCCGGGAACCTCGAGCGCGCGGCTCTTGTCGACGTCCGTGACGATGGCGTTGGCGTGGCGGCTGCGCACGAGCTTCACCACGAGGGCACCCTCGGGCGCGAGGTCGGCGGTGTAGACGGGCGCGCCGGCCAGGAGCGCCCCGGAGTCCTTCTTCGCCACCGGGCGCGTGATCTGGGCGTGCTGGGCGCCCGACTCGGTGGTGGCGTCCGCGGGCACCTCGCGCGGGGGCAGCTCGCCGCCGTTTGCGTGGCGGGCGAGGAAGCGGCGGATCGCACGCATCTGACTCGCGTAGCCGGAGCAGCGGCAGAGGTTGCCGGAGAGGTAGCGACGCACGGTCTCGTCGTCGGCGCCCGGGTGGGCGGCGTCGAGCGCGAGCACGGCCATCTCGAGGCCCGGCGCGCAGAAGCCGCACTGCTCGGCGCCCTCCTCGGCGAGGCACTGTGCCAAGAGCTCGCGACGGCCGTCGCGCATGCCCTCGAGCGTGGTGACCTCGCGGCCGTCCGCGCGCGCCATGAGCACGGAGCAGGAGAGCACGGGCTCGCCGTCAAGCAGCACGGTGCACAGGCCACAGTTGGAGGTCTCGCAGGCGCACTTGACGGACTTGTAGCCGTGCGCGCGGCAGAAGTCGAAGAGCGTCATGTCGGGGCGGACGTCCTCGGAGAGCTCCGCGCCGTTCAGGGTGAGGGTGATCTGCATGGCTCTAGGCCTCCTTCTCGGCGCGGGGCTTGGCGGCGGCGCGCTCCACGGCGCGGCGCACGAGCGCGGGGGCGGCGGCGCGGCGCCATGCGGCGGTTCCGCGCAGGTCGTCACCATAGTCCAGGCTCTCGGCGAGCTCGCAGACGGCGGTAAGCTCGGCGGGGGAGAACTCGGCGCGCAGCGGGATGCGCTCGCCGCCGGTCACGAGCGTGGCCTTCTTGGGGCGCGCGCCCACGGTGACGTGCCAGGATCCCTGCCAGCAGGCGGCCGCCGCGTTGAGCGCGGAGAAGTCCGTCGCCGCGTTGCGCACGGACTCGAAGGCGGCACGGTAGCGGTGCTTGCGCACGACGACGTGCGTGAGGATGTCGTTTCTCGCCCCGCGCTCCACGAAGGGGATGATTGGCATAGTGCCCGCACCCTCAAGCTCCACCTCGGTGTCAAGTGACAGCAGCGCCGTGAC
Source organism: uncultured Atopobiaceae bacterium (assembly GCA_963931035.1). Classification (GTDB taxonomy): domain Bacteria; phylum Actinomycetota; class Coriobacteriia; order Coriobacteriales; family Atopobiaceae; genus Thermophilibacter. Next base: position 299,637 of record OZ006979.1, read on the forward strand.
GATGTCCGAGAAGCCCATGCGCGCGTAGAGCGAGCCGCCCACCGTGGCGAGGTTGCGGAACTGCGTGCCCACGATGTCGCGCACTGCCTCGGTGAAGATGCCGCAGGTGGCGGCCTGGAAGCGCTCGTGGTTCTCCAGCTGCCCCAGGGTCACCATCGCGCCGATGCGCCAGGCGTCCTCGGTCTCCTCGATCTTGTCGAGTCCGCAACCGGAGAGGTCGATGCCGAGCGGCGAGGTGCGGTCGGAGAGGCGCAGCCACATCATGCCGCCGATGACCGTAGCCAGGCGGTTCTCCTGCAGGAGCTCGTAGGCCTGCCGCGTGGTCCCGGGGCGGACGTACTTCTCGAAGGTGAGCACGAGTCCTCCTTGTTTCTCGGTGATGGGACAAGGATAGCGCAGGTGAGCGGCCTTGCCGCGCTTGCCGTTGCACATTCGGTGCTATAACGCCGCGCCCGCACTGCAGTCGTCTCCTTTACGGGTGTGTACACCCCGCGAAGAGAGGCAAAGTAGAGCCGAGTTCTCTACCTGCGGCTTTGAGGTGCGTTCTATCACGTTGGGCCACGAGTGGTGTACACAACCGACATCAGGGCTTCGGCTCGTGCGACCAGGGTGCGATACGGCTAGAATTGTCGACGCTCCGTCAGCTACGTCGACGACCGGGGGGGTGAGCGGGACGGGCGAGAAGATCGTGGAGGCGCGGGGCGTCTCCCATGCATACGCGCCCGGTCGCCCCACGCTGCGCGACGTGACGCTCGACGTGGCACCCGGCGAGTTCGTGGCGGTCGTCGGGGAGAACGGCTCGGGCAAGACCACGCTCGCGCGGCACCTGAACGCGCTCGTCCGGCTCCAGGAAGGGGAGCTCAGGGTCGCCGGCATCGACGCCGCCGACCCCACCCGCGTCTGGGAGCTCCGCCGCGCCTGCGGCATGGTGTTCCAGAACCCGGAGAACCAGTTCGTCTCCTCGGTGGTGGGCGAGGACGTCGCCTTTGGGCCCATCAACTTTGGCGCGGGCGAGAAGGACGCACAGCTTGCGACCGCGCGGGCGCTCGCGGTCGTGGGCCTCTCCGGCTTCGAGCGCTGCGACGTCCATGCGCTCTCCGGCGGGCAGCAGCAGCGCGTCGCGCTCGTGGGCGTGCTCGCGAGCGAGCCCGACGTCATCGTGCTCGACGAGGCGACCGCCATGATCGACCCCCAGGGGAGGGACGAGCTCGTGCGCGCCGTGCTCGCCGCCCGGGCGCGGCGCGGGGCCACCGTCGTCTGGATCACGCACGACATGGAGCTCGCCGCCCGCGCGGACCGCGTCGTGGTCATGCGTGCCGGAAAGATCGCCGCCGCGGGCGCGCCGGCCGAGGTGCTCGCGGACCGCCGCCTGCTCGAGAGCGCCGGCCTGGAGCCCCCGCTGGCCGCGCGCGTCTGGGAGGCGCTCCGGCGCCGCGGCGCGGTCAGCGGCTCCGCGCCGGTCACGGTCGAGGGGCTGGTGAGCGCGCTGTGCGGGTGACGCTTGAGCATGCGTGCCTCTCGTACGAGGGGCCCGCGGGCGAGAAGAGCCCCGCGCTCGTCGACGTCTCGCTCGACCTCGGGGGCGGCGTCACGGGGCTCATGGGCGCGACGGGCTCCGGCAAGACGACCCTGCTCGAGGTCGTCGCGGGTGCGACGCCGCCCGACTCGGGTCGGGTGCGGGTCGACGGGGAGGTCGGCCTTGTGTTCCAGCTCCCGGAGCGCCAGTTCTTCGAGCCCACGGTCGAGCGGGAGGTGACCTTCGGGCTGCGCGAGCGCGGCCTCCCCGCGACGGTCGCCCGCGAGCGCGCCGCCCGTGCGCTCGCGCTCATGGGGCTCGACCTCGCGGAGCTCGCGGGAAGGTCGCCCTTCTCGCTTTCCGGGGGACAGCAGCGCCGGGTGGCGATCGCCTCGGTCCTTGCGCTGCGACCTTCGGTGCTCCTGCTCGACGAGCCCACGGCGGGGCTCGACCCGCGCGCTCGCCGCGCGTGCCTGGACGCCGTGCGCGCCGCGGCCGGCGAGGGGGCGACGGTCGTGATGGCCAGTCACGACGCCAACGCCCTCGCTGAGGTCGCTGACCGCCTCGTGGTGCTCGAGGGGGGCCGCGTGACGCTCGACGGGGCGGCCCGCGCGCTGCTCGCCGACGCGCCGCTGATGCGCGCGCACGGCCTCGAGCCCGCCTGCGCCGCACGGGCCGCCGCCGCCCTCCGGCGCGCCGGCATCGCCGTCCCGGGGTGCCCGCTCACGGCCGAGGAGCTCGCCGACGCCCTCGTCCGGGGAGGGGGCGTCTCATGAGGTCGACGTTCGGGTACGTCTGGGCCGACTCGCCGCTCCATCGCATGCGCGCCTCGGCCAAGCTTGTCGGCCTCGTCGCCCTGGTCGTGCTCGTCGTGCTGGCGTCCGCGCCGCTCGAGCTCCTCGCCGCCTCCCTTGCCGTGGCGGCGCTCGTCGCCGTCTCTCGCGTCGGCTGGGCCGGCTCGCTCCGCGCGCTCTGGGGGCTCCGCTGGTTCCTGCTCGTCGTCTTTGTCCTGAACGCCCTGCTCTTCTCGCCCGTCGACCCGTTCCTTTCCCTGGGGCCCGCGCATCTCACGTGGGCGGGGGTCGCCCAGGGCGCGCGCGTCGTGGTCCGCACGGCGCTTGTGGTCGTGCTCGGCTCGCTGCTCACGGCGACGACGAGCCCCCAGCAGCTCACGTCCGGCGTGCGCGACCTGCTCCGGCCGCTCGCGCGTCTTGGGGTGCCGACCGAGGTCGCCGCGCTCGCCATCGGCGTCACGGTGCAGTTTGTGCCCACGCTCCTGCGCGAGGGCCGCCAGCTCATGCGCGCCCAGGCGCTGCGTTGCGATGCCGCGCGTCCCGGTGGTATTATGCGACGCGCCGTCAGTTATGTGCGGCTGCTCGTTCCCGTCTTCGTGTCCGCGTTCCGTCGTGCCGACGAGCTCTCCGTCGCGATGGAGGCGCGCGGGTACCGCGTCGCGGGGCGTCCCGTGCGCCCCGGGGAGGAGAGGCGACCTTGAGCCCTGTGAAGCGTATCGTCGTCGCCGCGGTGTGCGCCGCGCTCGGCATCGTGCTCCCGATGGCCTTCCATGCCATCCCGGGGGCGGGCAACGCCTGGCTCCCGATGCACATCCCCGTGATGATCTGCGGCCTCGTTGCCGGCCCCGCGTCCGGAGCCGCCGCGGGGCTTCTCGCCCCCGTGCTCTCGAGCCTGCTCACCGGCATGCCGGCCGCACCCGTCCTGCCGTCCATGACCTGCGAGCTCATCGTCTACGGCCTGGTCTCCGGGGCACTCGGTGCCCGCGTGCGCACCGGCCGCCTGCCGCTCGACCTCTACGTCTCGCTCGTCGGTGCCATGCTGGCCGGCCGGGTCGTGGGCGGCGCCCTGCAGGCGCTGATCTTCTCGTCCGGCTCCTACTCTCTCGCGGCCTGGGTCACGGGGTACATTTTGACGGGCCTGCCGGGCATCGTGCTCCAGCTCGTCGTCGTGGTGCCGACCGTGGTCGCGCTGGAGCGCGCCGGGTTGGTGGCGCCTCGCTACCCGGGGGAGGATCTTCCGGCCTGACGACGCGCGTCGACGCTCTCCCGTGGCCGACCCGACGTCCGGCGGCAATCTATAATGGGGCGTCCGCAGACGACGGGAGGAGTTCCATGACGCGCGTGGCGCTCATCTTTGGTGGCGTCTCCACCGAGCACGACATATCCTTCAAATCGGCCGACAACGTGATCGCGGCGCTTGGCGACCGCTTTGAGCTGGTGCTCGTTGGCATCACGCGAGAGGGCCGCTGGCTGCACTACACGGGTGACGCCGCAGAGCTCACTGCGGGGACGTGGGACGCGCACGACTGCGCGCCCGTCGCGCTCCTGCCCTCGGGCGGCCTCGTCGAGGTGTTCGAGGGTAGCGTACGTCCACTTTTCGTTGACGTTGCCCTGCCCGTCCTGCACGGCCAGGGCGGGGAGGACGGCACGGTCCAGGGTGCGCTCGAGGTCGCGGGCGTCCCGTACGTGGGGTGCGGCGTGATGGCGAGCGCCGTCTGCATGGACAAGGACGCCTCCCATCGCCTGGCCGCGTCCGCCGGCGTGCGCTCGCCGCGCTGCGAGGTGCTCTGGCGCGGCGCCTCCCCCGAGGACCGCGCCGCTGCCGTCGAGTCCTGCGGCGGGTTCCCGGTGTTCGTCAAGCCCGCCCGCGGGGGCTCCTCGATCGGGGTCGCCCGTGCCGCGGACGAGCGTGCCTACGCCGCTGCCCTCGCCGCCGCCTTCGAGCTCGACGAGAAGGTCGCCGTGGAGGAGGCCATCGTGGGGGTCGAGGTCGGCTGCGCCATCGTGGGCGACGCCGTGCGCGGGACGCGCATGGGCGAGCCCGACGAGATCGTGGTCTCCGGCGACGGCTTCTTCCGCATCCACCTCGAGAAGAACCCGGGGGAGAACACGCAGCTCCGCTGCCCGGCGGAGCTCCCTGGGGACGTGCTCGACCGCGTGCGCGCGGCCGGCGTCGCCGTCTACGAGGCACTCGGGTGCGAGGGGCTCGCCCGCGTGGACCTCTTCGTCACGCCCGAGGGGGAGGTCGTGTTCAACGAGGTCAACTCGATGCCCGGCCTCACCTACTACTCCCGCTTCCCGCAGATGATGCGCGTTGCCGGCCGCGAGCTCGGCGACGTGCTCGCCGACCTCGTCAACGACCGACTCGCCCGCGGCTGACGCTGCCGAAGGGAGAACCATGACCACGAGACACCTCCTGACCCGCCGCCAGGCGCTCGGCTCGGCCGGCGCCCTTCTCGCCCTCGCGCTCGGCGGGTGCTCGGGCGCCCCGACCGGGACGGGCGGCTCCGACGACGAGCGCGCCACGGTCTCCGACCGCCCGGCGCCCTCGACCGAGGGGGAGCCCGCCGAGGAGCCCGCGCCCGAGGAGGACCCGCTCGAGGCCGAGGTCAGCGCCGCTATGGACAGGCTGACGCTCGAGCAGAAGATCTGGCAGCTCTTTGTCGTGCGCCCCGAGGCCGTCACGGGCGTGAGCACACAGGTCGCGGCGGGGGAGGCCACGCGCGCCGCGCTCGTCGAGCGCCCGGTGGCCGGCATCTGCTACTTTGCCGCCAACCTGCTCGACGCCGACCAGACGCGCGAGATGCTCTCCAACACGATGGCGTACGGGCGCGAGGCCAACGGCCTGCCGATGTTTTTGTGCGTGGACGAGGAGGGCGGCACGGTCTCGCGCGTGGGCGGCAACCCCGGCTTTGGCGTGGACAACGTCGGCGACATGTGCGACGTGGGCGCGACCGGCGACACCGCCTACGCCGAGGAGGTGGCCAAGGGCATCGGGACCTACCTCGACTACCTCGGCTTCAACGTGGACTTTGCCCCGGACGCGGACATCGCCAACAACCCGGACGGCACGATGGGCCTGCGCTCCTTTGGCTCCACGGCCGACGTGGTTGCGCCCATGGTGGCGGCACAGGTGCGCGGCTTCGAGGACGCGGGCATGCTCTGCGCGGCCAAGCACTTCCCGGGGATCGGCGGCGCGCTCGGCGACAGCCACGACACCTCGATCTACTCCGAGAAGACCCTCGACGAGATCCGCGCGGAGGAGCTGCGGCCCTTCGAGGCGGCGATCGAGGAGGGCGTGCCCTTCGTCATGGTGGGCCACCTCTCGATGCCCAATGTCACGGGTGATGACGACCCCGCCTCCATCTCGAGCGAGATCGTGACCGACCTCCTGCGAAACGAGCTCGGCTACGAGGGCATCATCATCACGGACTCCATGGGCATGGGCGCCGCGACGGAGGCCGTGGGCGTGGAGCGCGTCGCGGTGGCGGCGATCTCCGCCGGCGTGGACATCGTGCTCATGCCGGCCGACCTCGATGCCGCCTACCAGGGCGTGGTTGACGCCGTCGCCTCCGGCGAGCTCACCGAGGAGCGCATCGACAAGTCCGTGCGCCGCATCGTCCGCACCAAGCTGAGCCGCCTGGAGGCGTAGGGGCCGCCCTAGTCCCGTCCGACGCGCATGCAGCGCATGGCGTTCAGGATCGCGATCATGGCCACGCCCACGTCGCCGAAGACCGCGAGCCACATGTTGGCGATGCCAAACGCGGCGAGCACGAGGATGAGGAGCTTCACGCCCAGGGCGAAGACGATGTTCTGCCAGACGATCCGCATGGTCTTTCTCGCCACGCGCATGGCCTGCGCGATCTTGGAGGGCCTGTCGTCCATGAGGACGACGTCGGCGGCCTCGATCGCGGCGTCGGAGCCCATCGCGCCCATGGCGATGCCCACGTCCGCGCGCATGAGCACGGGCGCGTCGTTGATGCCGTCGCCCACGAAGGCGAGGCGCGCGCCGTCCTTCTCGCCCGAGAGCAGGCGCTCCACGGCGTTGACCTTGTCCTCGGGCAGCAGCTGCGCGTGGACCTCGTCGATGCCGAGGCGCGAGGCCACGGCCTCGGCCACGTCCTGGCGGTCGCCGGTGAGCATGACGCAGCGGCGCACGCCCGCGGCATGGAGGTCGGCGATCGCCGTGGTGGCGTCCTCCTTCACCACGTCCGCGATCACGATGTGGCCCACGTAGGCACCGTCGACCGTGACGTGCAGGACCGTGCCGGTGAGGTCGCAGTCGTGCCAGCGGGCGCCGTGCGCGGCCATGAGCTTGTCGTTGCCCACGAGGACCAGGTGCTCGTCCACGCGCGCGCTCACGCCGTGGCCGGACTCCTCGCTGGCCTCCTCGATCTTCTCACGGTCGATCTTTCCGGAGTAGGCGGCGCGCACGGAGACGGCGATGGGGTGGTCCGAGAACGACTCGGCGTGAGCCGCCATGGAGAGCACGTAGTCGGCGTCCACGCCCGCCTCGGGGTGCACGGCGACGACGTTGAAGGTTCCGCTCGTGAGCGTGCCGGTCTTGTCAAAGACCACCGTGTCCACATGGGCGAGAAGCTCGAGGTAGTTGGACCCCTTGACGAGGATGCCCAGCTTGGAGGCGCCGCCGATGCCGCCAAAGAACGAGAGCGGCACGGAGATGACGAGCGCGCACGGGCAGCTCACGACGAGAAACGTCAGGCCGCGCAGGATCCAGTCGGGCCACGCGCCCATGCCGGCGAGCGGCGGTATCACGGCGAGCGCGAGCGCGGAGAGCGTGACCGCCGGCGTGTAGACCCGCGCGAAGCGCGTGATGAAGTTCTCGGTGCGCGCCTTCTTCTCGCTCGCGTTCTCTACGAGCTCGAGGATGCGGGCGACGGTGGACTCGCCGTAGGGCTTGGTCGTGCGGATGCGCAGGACGCCGGTCATGTTGACGCACCCGGACACGACGTCGGCGCCCGGCTCAACGTGGCGCGGGACGGACTCGCCGGTGAGCGCCGCGGTGTCGAGCTGTGAGACGCCGTCCGTGACCACGCCATCTATGGGCACGCGCTCGCCGGGCTTGACCACGATCGTCTCGCCCACGGCGACCTCGGCGGGGTCCAGCTCCACGAGCTCGCCGTCCTTCTCGACGTTGGCGTACTCGGGCGCGATGTCCATCATGGCCGCGATCGACTTGCGGCTCTGTCCCACGGCGTAGCTCTGGAAGAGCTCGCCCACCTGGTAGAAGAGCATGACCGCCGCGCCCTCGGCCATGTGGGGCTCCGTCTGGGGGAAAAATACCATCGCAAAGGCGCCGAGGGAGGCCACGGACATGAGGAACGCCTCGTCGAAGGGGTCGCCTCGGCGGATGTTGCGCGCGGCCTCGAGCAGGGTCTTGTAGCCCGCGATGAGGTAGGGGACGAGGAAGAGGGCAAAGCTCGCGTAGACGTCGCCCGGAGTGCCAAAAAGCGTGGAGAGAAGACCGCTCTGCTCGACGGCGAGCACGGCGAAGAAGATGACGAGGGCGATGGCGATGCGGTTGCGCCAGCGGCGCTGCTTCTTGTTCATGGCGGCGACCTCCCGGCGCCTAGCGGACGATCTCGCAGTCGGGCTCGATGCGCGCGGTGAGGGCGACGACGCGCTCGAGGACCTCGTCGAAGCGCTCGTCAGCCGCGGTGAGCGTGAGTTTCTGCGTCATGAAGTTGACGGAGACGGCGTCTACGCCGTCGAGCGCGGCGAGCTCGTCCTGCAGCTTGCGCGCGCAGTTGGCACAGTCGATCTCGTCGAGTTTGAATGACTTGCGCATGATGACTCCTTACTCGCAGATGTGGGACATGCCCTGGCTGAGCATCGTGTAGACGTGGTCGTCGGCGAGCGAGTAGACCACGTTGCGCCCGTCGCGCTGAAACTTCACCAGGTGCGCCTGCTTGAGCGTGCGCAGCTGGTGGGAGACGGCGCTCTGGGTGGTGCCGGTCTCCTCGGCGATGTCCGCGACGCAGAGCTCGCGGCCCATGAGGGCGTAGAGGATCTTGATGCGGGTGGTGTCGCTGAACACCTTGAACAGGTCGGCGAGGTCGTAGAGCAGCTCCTCGTCGGGCATCTCGGTGGGGGTGGGCTCCTCGGGCATGTGCGCTCCTCTCGTTCGTATGTGAATATGATTATATGAGCATACGTTCATATGTCAACGGAGTTTTTCTTCTCGTTTGCGCAATACGCGTTTTCCAACGGAATCGTGGCCAAAAACGTAGGAAATCGCGTATCGTCAGATGCGAGTACGCGATTTCCTACGAAATTGAGCCCGGAAATGTTGGTTTTCGCGTATTGCGACGGGGGCAAGAAGAGCGCCCGCCCGCGGCGCCTACGCGAACTCGATCCTGCCGGTCGCGGCGTCCATCGACTTCACGATGGCGAGCGACTCCACCTGGTAGCCGCGGCGGCGAAGCTCGTCACCGCCCGGCTGGAAGCCCTTCTCGATGGCGATGCCGATGCCCTCCACGACGACGCCCGCCTCGTCGCAGATCTGGAGCAGGCCGTTCATCGCGCAGCCCATGGCCATGAAGTCGTCGATGATGAGCACGTGCTCGCCGGGCGTGAGGAAGCGCTTGGCAACGATGACCTGGTACTCGCGGCCCTTGGTGTAGCTCGTGATGTTGGTGCGGTACTGGTCGCCGTCGAGGTTCTTGGACTCGGTCTTGCGCGCAAAGACCACGGGCACGCCGCCAAAGTGCGTGGCCGCCACGCACGCGATGCCGATGCCGGAGGCCTCGATCGTGAGAATCTTGTCGATGCGCTTGCCGGCAAAGAGGCGCGCCCACTCGGCGCCCATGTGGTCGTAGAGTGCCACGTCGCACTGGTGGTTGAGGAAGTTGTCGACCTTGAGGACGTTGCCCTCGCGAACGATGCCGTCCTGGCGGATGCGGTCCTCAAGCTCCTTCATGCGCCTGCCCCTCTCTACGTGGTGATGGCTGCACCCCATTATGCACGCTCGGCGCACGTTTGGCGCCGTTCGCCTGAAAACTCGTCTGTATTTATCGATAATCGATAATTAGTGGTATAAGAACGATAATACCCACTGGCGAGAAGAACGGGGTGACCGCAATGACCAACGAGACCCTTGCACGCTCCGACGCCGATCGTCGCATTCGACGCACGGCGACCGTGGCCGCGTGGCTCTGCGCGCTCGTGGCTGCGGGGTCGCTCATCATGGCGGTCGTTTCGTTTGGGCTCGCGGCAGACCTGACGCGTGCGGGCATGGCCGAGGACGGCCGCGACCTGCTCGCCGCGTTCTTTACCACGCCCGCTGAGCTCGGCGGCGTCACGCGACTCGGCGGCGCGGCGCCCTACCAGGTGGCGAGCGCCGTGGGCGGCGCGCTCACCTTCGTCGCCTACCTCGGTGCCACGCGCGTCTGCCAGCGCGTCGCGCGAACGGGCGAGGTCTTCTCGCTCGACGTGGTGCGCGCCCTCAGGCGCGTCTCCGTCTTTCTCATCCTGGCGGCCTTCGTGCCGGGTCTCCTGCACCTCGCGGGGAGAGCGATCTCCGGAGCGGTGGCGAGCCAGCTCATGGTGGAGGCCGCCTTCATCCCGGCGGGCACGGTGATTGTGGACAACGGGGCGCTTGCGATAGGGGCGCTGCTGTTCGCGATTTGCCGCATGTTCGAGTACGGCTGCATCCTGCAGAAGCAGGACGACGAGCTGCTGTGAGGCCGCGATGATCGTGCTTCGACTCGACCGCGTGCTCGCGGACCGCAAGATGCGCTCGAAGGAGCTCGCCGAACGGATCGGACTCACCGAGGTCAACCTCTCGCGCATTAAGTGCGGCAAGATCTCCGCTGTGCGCTTCTCCACGCTCGACGCCATCTGTCGCGAGCTGGGCTGCCAGCCCGGCGACATCCTCGAGTACGTGCCGGACGAGCCCGCGGGCTGACGCGTGGGCACCGCTCGCCGAAACGTGGTTCCCGTAAGCGTGTTACCGCTAACTTGCGGCTAACTCCCTACCGGGAATTGCACCCCTGACGTCCTTCTCGGCAATATTTTTCAAATATATCAAGAGTTGTGTCAAATGCGTCCTCCGCGCCGATGCGCCCCTCGTGAAAGAATGCCCTTCACGAGGGGAGGCGCCATGAGCGAGAAGGTCGAGCGGGAGCTGCGGGAGCTGTTCGCGGAGGCGGAGGCGAGCGGCGCATGCATGAGGCCGCCCGAGGAGCGCATCCGGGCGGCGTGCGCCCGTCGCGCAGGCGAGGACGGGGAGCTCGTCTCGCCCGCGCACGGGCTCTACGTGCGCCGTGCGTGGTGGGACGAGCTCGGCTATTCCGCCCAGACGCTCGCCATCATGCGCTCCCTGCAGGCGGCACACCCCGACTGGGTCTTCTGCGGACCGTCGGCGGCGCTCGCGCTCGGCTGTGACGTCTCGTACTCCCAGCAGCGCCCGCTTCACGTGATGCTCGAGAGCGGGTCGGTCTCCGCCCCGACGGCGCTCGTGACGCATCATCGGCTCGCGCTCAACACGGACGACGCCAGGGAGCGGCCGCTCGAGGTGCGCGGCCTGCGCGTCACGCCGCTTCTTCGCACGACCCTCGACAGTCTGCGCTGGATGAGCTTCCGCGAGGGCATGGTGGTCGCCGACTGGGCGATGGGTGCGCGCGGCGTTGCGTGGCAGGACTTCGTCGAATACGCCTACCACCGGATCGGCTCCTGTCGCGGCGTCAAGTCCGCCCTGTCGACGTTCGTCCGCGCCACCGGCCTCGCGGAGAGCGGCGGCGAGTCGATCGCGCGGGCCGTGATGATCGAGCGGGGCTATATGCTCCCTGCCCAGCAGGTCGAGGTGCCCGACCCGCTGCACCCGGGGAGGACGTTTCGCGTGGACTTTGTCTGGGTGCGCGCGGACGGTCGCGTGATCGTGGGCGAGTGCGACGGCCTGCGCAAGCTGCTCGACCCCGAGATGGCCCGAGGACGCACCCCGCAGCAGGTTCTTCTCGACCAGCGAAAGCGCGAGGGGCTCATCACCGCCTACGACGTCTCCGTCCTGCGCTTCACCTACGAGGAGGCCGCCGGGGTGAGCGAGCTCGTCCGCAAGCTCGACCTCTACGGCGTGCCGTGCCTGGGCTCGCCGCTCGCGCCCGCTGCCCCGATGCCGCTGCCGGACTGGGGCAGGCTCCTGCGACGGTAGGCGCGAGCCGTCAATACGCGAAAACCAACAAAATGGGGCCCTGAAACATTGGAAATCGCGTACTGCCAATTGGGAGTACGCGAAAACCAACGGAATCAGGGCCTGAAACGTTGGAAAACGCGTATTGCGTGCGGGCGAGAAGAACGTGCGCTAGCCGCGCTTGCGCCCAAAGAACGACAGGATCGGCAGCCTGCCGCGATACGGGCTCACGAAGTCCTCCTCGCCGATCTGCTCGGCCTCCTCGACCTCGGGGGAGACGCTCTCCACCACGCCGTTGGGCACGTCGGCCACGGGCATGTCGGTGATGTCGGGCACGACGGCCGCGACGGGCGTCTCCTCGCCGGCGGCCTGCGCGGCGGCCTCGGCCTTCTCGCGGTAGCGCAGCATCATGTCGCGCTGCAGCTCGACGACGCTCGGCGGCGCCCAGATGAGCGCGTTCGCGCCGGCGGCGACGGTGGCTGCGGCGGTCTCGTCGTCGCGCCCGCCGGTAGCGATGATCGGCAGCGCGGGGAAGGCGGCGCGCAGCTCGGCGATGACCTCGGGCGTGCGGCGCCCGGCGGCCACGTTGATGATGCGCCCGCCCGCCTGGATCTTCTCGGCCGCCTCGTTGTCAAAGCGCGTGATAGTGGCGATTACGGGGATGTCCACGGTCGAGGCCACCTGCGCGACCATCTCCGGCGTGGCGGGGGAGTTCAGGACCACGCCCGCGGCGCCCTGCATCTCCGAGACTGCGGCCAGCTCCGCGGCGCGCCGACCCGTGGTGGTGCCGCCGCCCACGCCCACGAAGAGCGGCGCCTCGGCCACGGTGAGCAGCGCCTGCGTGATGGCGGGCTGCGCCGTGAACGGGTAGACGGCAAAGATCGCGTCCGCGTTGGAGTTGCGGATCGCGGCGACGTCGGTGGAGTAGAGCAGCGTCCGGATGCGGCGGCCAAAGAGCGTGAACCCGCTGCACTCCTCGTAGTTGTCCGGCACGCGCAGCGGCGCCTTGCGCAGGCGGCCCTCGATGGGCGCGGGGCCGTCCGCGGCGGGCACCAGCTCGTGCGCGGCGTGGCCGACCTCAAAGATGCCGGAGCGCAGGGCCCCGGAGACGCCCAGCTCGGCGCCCTCGTTCTTCTCGACGTTATCCTGCATGAGACCTCCCAGGCTCAGATGAGATTCAGCCATTGATTTGTTCCCCGTTGCGGCCCCGCCTATTCACGCAAAGGAGGGCGAGAAGGACGGCGAGCTCGAGCGTCGCGAACGCGAGGCGAACGGGCTCGGCGAGCCCCGAGAGCCCCACGAAGAGGCAGCAGGCGCTCGCGAGCACGGGGGCCACGCGCCCGCGCAGGACGCCGGCCCGGCCGCCGCGGCGCATGCGCCAGGCGGCGAGGAAGTAGGGGAGCATGAGCAGCATCGCGAGGCAGACGCTCACCTCGGAGACGTCGCCGTTGGGGATGAGGCCACCGGACTGCACGAGCGCGTGGACGCCGCTCCAGGCGAGCATGCAGAGCGTGGCGAGGGTGGGGCCCAGAAGGTTCGCCCCCGATCCGCCGGACTCGCGCACGAGGCGGCGCCCGCCGGGCAGGTCGCCGCGAGCGGCGAGCGCCTGCGGGAGGCGCTGCAGCGCGAGCACGAGGCCGTTTCCGGTCCCGAGCACCGCGAGCAGCGCGATGAGGTTGGGCCATGCGGCGGCCCGCTCGCCAAAGAGCCGCGAGAAGAGGAGCGCGAGGCTGCCGTCGCCGGCTGCCATGACGGTCCCCGGCCCGAGCGTCAGGGAGATGCCCACGAAGTAGACGAGGTAGAGCGCGAGGATGGCGAGCGGTGCCACGACGAGGGCGATGGGCAGGTTGCGCTGGGCACGGCGCAGCTCCGGGGCGATGGAGGTCGCGGCAGGCCAGCCGTCGAAGGAGAAGGCGATCGGGGCGGCGGCGGAGAGCCAGGCGAGGCCCCCGGCGCTCTGGCCCGGTGCCGCGAGCCCGCCCGTCTGGGCGCGCCCGGAGAGCACGGCGACGAGCCCGACCAGCCCCACGGCCAGAAGCGGCGCCACCTTGACCGCGGTGAGCGCGTTCTGCGCCCAGCCGGAGAGGCGCGGGGCGAGGGCATTGACGAGCGAGCAGGCGAGCATGAGCGCGAGGCCGATCCCCATCTGCTGCGCGAGCGTGCCCGGCAGGCCGAGCACCATGCACGCGTAGACGCCCGCGACCCAGAAGATCACCGCCGAGATGGACGGCAGGTAGACAAAGGCGTAGTGCAGGGCGATCAGCCGGGCAAAGCGCGGCGAGACGAAGCGCTCGGCGTAGTCGACCAGGCCGCCCGCCCCGTCGGTGCGCGCGGCGAAGAGCGTGAGGCAGAGCCCGCCAAAGACGATGTAGGTGGCGGCGAGGCAGAACATGACCACGCCGGCGCCGATGCTGCCGCCGGTGGCTACGAGCACGTTGTCGGACTTGAAGAAGATGCCTGAGCCGATGCAGATGCCCATGATGAGGCAGATTGCGGTCGTAAGCGAGTAGCGCCGCCGCGCGTTCTTCTCGGCCATGGTCCCATCTCCCTTCGTCTTCCGGCGAAACATGGTACCCGCTGTCCAACCCGCAGGGCGAGAGATAGACGATAATCACATCGACGGCAGAGGGAGAGGGGACCGCATGACGCAACCGAGAAGACCGCATCCGAGGACGAGGTCCGCGCGCACGGCGCGCCCGACCCGCCGCCGGCGCTCCGTCGCGCCGCTGGTCGTTGCCGGCATTGCGGCGCTGGGCGTCGTCGGCGCGCTCGCGTGGGGCGTCGTCTCGCTCGTGGGCTCGCTCGGGACCGGTGGCGCGCCGACCGGCGTGGACGAGCGCGCACTTGTGACCGATACCGCGGCCTCCGGCCCCGGCGACATCGTGATCGGCCTCAACGGCGACGAGGACACCTACGTCCTCGTCGGCGAGGAGTACCTCGAGGCCGGCGCGCACGCCACCGAGCCCACCGACGGCGTGCTCAACGACGCGATCGAGGTCTCCGGCGAGGTGGATACCACGAAGGCGGGCGACTATGAGGTCACCTACCGGGTCTCCGACTCCTCCGGGCACACGGCGGAGGCCGTGCGCACCGTCCACGTGGTCGACGAGATGGAGACCATGCAGGGTGGGGTACCGATTCTCATGTACCACTACGTCTACTCGGCGGACAACCCGTCCGCCGCGATCGACGGCAACTACCTGCTCGACACCAAGTTGGAGGAGCAGCTCGCCTACCTCGTGGAGAACGACTTCTACTTCCCGTCCTACCCCGAGCTCAAGGCGTTTATCGAGGGCGGGCACAGCCTTCCCGCCAGAAGCGTCGTGCTCACCTTCGACGACGCCGAGGCGGGCTTTCTCGACGTGGGCATCCCGATTCTCGAGAAGTACGGCGTGCCCGCCACGTCGTTCGTAATCTGCTCCGACGCGGACGCCGCCCAGAAGGTGATCGACCACCGGAGTCCCTACGTCTCGTTCCAGTCGCACTCCTACGGCATGCACCAGGCCGGCGGCACCATCGGGCACGGCGGGCTGATCAGCGCGCTCACCAAGGACCAGATCGTCGAGGACCTGACGCACGCGCAGGAGATCCTGGGCACCACCGAGGCCTTCGCCTACCCCTTTGGCGACGTGACGGCGGACGGGCAGCAGGCCGTGCGCGAGGCGGGCATCCTCTGCGCGTTCACGACGCAGAACTCCTGGGCGCACGTGGGCGATGACGTCACGGCGCTGCCGCGCGTGCGCATCTCGGGCGAGTACGAGCTCACGGGGTTCGTCTCGCTCGTGAGCGGCTAGGGAGGGGGCGCCTCAGTAGAGGCCGAGGGCACTCCCGAGGGCCTCGTCGAGCGACTCCTCGTCGACGGTCCAGGTCCCGTCCGTACGCGCGAGCTCGACGCCGACGAACCCGTCCTCCGGGGATCCGGACCGCTCGCAGGCGTCCTGCCAGAGCGCGGCGACCTCGGCGCGCTGCCCCTCGCTCAGCGGGGCCGGCGTCTCGTCGCCCCGGACGGAGAGGTCGTGCTCGTCGAGGTAGTCGGAGAGCTCCGCGTCCGCCTCGCTGATGATGCCGTAGAGGTTGCGCGCCTCGGTGTCGAAGTAGGCCGAGCCCGTCCCGTCGTCGTAGGCGTAGACGCTGCTGAGCTCGTAGGTGGCGCCCGTGAGCGCCCACGTCGCCCAGGCGTCGGCGTCGATGCCGAGCTCGGCGGCCGTGTATCCCTCCCAGGACTGAAGCTCCTCGTCGAGGTAGGCGGCGGCGCGGTCGTGCAGGGGCCCGGCGGCCGGGTCGGCGAGAAGCCCGTCCAGCCGCTGTTCGACGGCCTCGCCGGCCGCCCGGTCGAGTTCGTCGGCCGTGTCGCGCCAGTCGGCGTCGCCGTCGGAGACGTAGTCGTCGAAGGTGATGCCGTCGTCGTCCAGAAGGGCGTCGATGTCGTCCGAGAGGCTCGGGCCCTCGGTCGCCACCCAGTCCGCGAACGCCCCGCCGAGGGCCACGACGACGAGGACCGCGCTGACGATCAGGACCATGCACCCGCGGCCCCCGCGTCGCCCCGCCGCCGCGGGCCGGGCGCCCCCGTGCGCGGGCGCGTCCTCGGTCGAGGGTGCGTCGTAGTCGCGGCGGCGTGTGGTGGGCGCCTGGTAGTTGTCATCCCTCTTGTGGGGCTCGCCGCCCTGTTCTCCGTGCGGGGCGTAGTCGGGCCCCTCGTGGCCTCGGGCGTCCTCATTGCCCCCGAGGCCCGCGTCCTCGTCGTCCGCCCACGCCGGCTCGTCGCCGGGCATGACGGGGTCACCCGCGTTGAAGGGGTCGATCTGGCTGTCGGGCGTGCTCGAGAACCTGAAGCGAGGCATTCTGACCCCTCCTTACGACCTTTTGTCCGTTCCAGTATATTGCGACGTGGGTCGTATGGGTATGCTAGGGGAACGTAAGCCGTTCTAGGGAGCGCATATGTTTGGAAGCTTCATAGGTGTCCTCGTCGTGCTGGTGCTCGTGTTCGTGATCGTCGGCATCGTCACCGGCAACCTGTTCTACGTGGTCAAGCAGCAGCACGCCGTCATTATCGAGCGTCTGGGCAAGTTCCACCGCATTGTCGGTGCGGGCTTTCACGCCAAGATCCCGTTCGTGGACCGCAAGGCCGCCACGGTCTCCCTGCGCACGATGAAGAACGGCTTCAACATCGACGTCAAGACGCAGGACAACGTCACGATCGGCCTCGAGGTCTCCGCGCAGTACCACGTGAGCTACGAGACGGGCGCGCGCCCGCAGGACTCCGGCGTCTACAAGAGCTACTACATGCTGCAGCAGCCCGTGGCGCAGATGCGCGACTTCATCACCGACGCGCTGCGCTCGTCGATCCCGGTCTATACGCTCGACGAGGTCTTCGCCAAGAAGGATGACATCGCGCGCGACGTCAACGACACCGTGTCCGAGCAGATGACCGCCTACGGCTTCACGCTCGTCTCGACGCTCATCACCAAGATCGCGCTGCCGGCCGAGGTCGAGGACTCGATGAACCAGATCAACGCCGCCCAGCGCACCAAGGCGGCGGCGCAGGACCTGGCCGAGGCGGACCGCATCCGCCGCGTGACCGAGGCGCAGGCCGAGGCCGAGGCCATGGAGAAGTCCGGCGAGGGCATCGCCAACCAGCGCAAGGCCATCGCCGCGGGCATCTCCGACTCGCTCGCCACGATTCAGGAGACGGGCGTCTCCGCCGCCGAGGCCAACCAGCTCTTCATGTTCACGCAGTGGACCGAGATGATGGGCGAGTTCGCCAAGGCGGGCAAGGCGTCCACCGTGGTGCTGCCGAGCGACTTCACGCAGACCGCGGGCATGTTCGAGCAGATGGTCGCCGCCGGCGCCGCCGGGCGCGACGCGACCGTGCCGCCCGCCAAGCCGCAGCAGTAGGGCAGATAACAGGTCTGGACGCGCGGGTCCCGGGCATGCGCCTGGGGCCCGCGTTCTTCTCGCCGCGCCCTCGATACGCGTTTTCCAACGTTTCTGGCCTTGATTCTGTTGGAAATCGCGTATCGCCAATTGTCCGTACGCGTTTTCCAACGTTTCGAGGCGCTATTTCGTAGGAAATCGCGTATTGGGCCAGCTTGTCAGGCGAGAAGAGCCCCGGCTCGCGAGTCGCGACGAGCCGGGGCAGGGAAGGGGGCGTCGTCGGTCCGCTACAACGCGTCCGTGCGCAGGGCCTCGACCACGTTGGAGGAACTGCAGCGACGCAGGGCGTACGCGACGCTCACGAGAATCACGGCGAGAACCACGACGAGCGAGATGCCGATCTGCGGCCAGGGCAGCTGGAACTCATAGGTGGAGTACGAGAGCGCCATGGCCTGGTAGAGGCCAACCGAGGCGAGGGCGGCTAAGGCAAAGCCAATCAGGAAGCCACGCAGGGCGTAGCTCGCGCACTCGTAGGCGATCATGCGACGGAAGGCCCGCCCGCCCATGCCGACCGAGCGGAGCACCGCGAACTCGCGGCGGCGCAGGATGAGCGCGTTGGCGAGCGTGTTGAAGACGTTGGCCACCGCGATGAGGCCGGTGATGACGGCGAAGAGGAAGATGAACGTGTTGACCGTCGTGGCCATGAGGCGCGACTGGAGCTTGGCGTCGGCGACGTTAGTGTAGGTGACGTCGAGTTCAGGGTAGTTCGCGGCGATGGCCTCGAGCGCGTCCTGTGCCCGGTTGGCGCGCTCCGCGTCGCCGCCGGTGTCGAGGGACATGCTGGCGCGTAGGTACCCGGCGTTTGCCGCCAGGTCGATGGCCGAGGCGGGCAGGATGAGCTGGAGCGTGCCCGAGGAGGTGACGCAGTCGGGCGGGTAGTCCGCCAGCGCGCCGACCTCTATGTCCTGCTCGCTGGCGACGGTCTCGTCGTAGGGGAGGTACTGCTCGTCGCCGTTGTCGTCATAGTAGAGCGCGCGCAGGCCGCCGGACGGGTCGTCCTCGATGCTGGAGACGAAGCGCCCATCGAGGTCGGCGAACTCGAGCGACTCGATCGTGCCCGTGCCGGTGAAAGGTTGGTAGTTCGCGTAGCTCATTCCGTTGTTGATGTCGTACGAGTTCACGGCTATGGCGCGCGGGTGCGTGGGGTCGCAGAGCTCGCTCGGGTCAAGGCCCAGCTTGCCGACGTAGGCCTTCCAGGTCGCGTCATCGACGAAGTCCAGGTAGACGCTTCCGTACCAGGAGCCGTCCGCGTGGGGCGTCATGGCGGAGTCGAGGTTCGCCGCGTCGCCCGTGAGCATGCCCGGGGGGACGAGCGCGTCGGCGACGTAGGACGTGGCGTAGCCGTTGGTTTGCGCGCCCTCGACGTCGCGGGCATCCTCGTAGAAGCGCGCGAGCGTCTTCTGCATGCCCGGGCCGTCCACCTTGCCGTTCGCGAGTGCGAGAGTCTGGTCGGCCTCGGCGCCGGTGGCGTCGATGTAGAGCAGAAGGTCCTGCCCCTCCATCGTGTCCACAGCCGTGTTGCTCGCGTAGCTCATGACGTCGGCGATGGCGCCCGAGGTGATGAGCAGCGCGACGGAGACGGCGAGCGCAGCCACGGTCACGCGAGCCTTCGACGAGCTGCGCGTGAGGTTCTTGTGGGCGATGAGCCCGGGGATGCCGAAGAGGCGCCCAGCGACGCCGAGCGAGATGCGCGCGGCTTCGCCGTGCCTGCTGGCGCGTCGCTGGGCGCGCACGGCGCGACGTGAGAGGTGCACGTCCTGCGTCTGACGGATGGCGTCGACCGCCGAGACATGGCTCGCGCGCAGTGCGGGAACCCAGGCGCTCACGAGGAGCGTGAGAAGGGCGAGCGCGGCAGAGATGCCAAGCGCGACGGGGCTTATGACCACGCGCGCCTGATCGGTGCCAAAGAGCGCGGTGATTCCGTCGCCCACGAGACCAAAGACCGCGAAGCAGCCGAGAAGCCCGAGCGCGAGGCCCACGGGGATGCCCACGCCGCCGATGACGATTGCCTCGACGAGCACGGTGCGGCGGAGCTGCCGCCTGCTCGCGCCGAGCGAGGAGAGCAGACCGAACTGTCGCGTGCGCTCGGCGACCGAGATGGCGAAGCTGTTGTAGACGAGCGACACGCCGGCGACGACCACGACGGCGGCGAGAATGGCCGCGATCTGGTAGAGCGTGTTCCAGATGGCCGTGTCCGACGTGGCGCCCATCCAGCGGATGAGGCTCGAGTGGACCGTGGAGCCGCCGTCGATGTCGCGGGACCACACGTTGACGATGTCGTCGGCGAGCTGCTCCGCCTCGGCGGGGTTCTCTGTGCGGAAGAGTACGGAGGCCCAGGTGGCGTCCGAGTCGTCGGTCATGACGCGCTCGAGGGCCGAGCCATCGTCGTAGACGTACGCGGCGTTGCCCACCATCGCGAGCGTGGCGGAGTAGCCGTAGCTGCGGTAGAAGCCCACTACCGTGCCGCTCAGCTGACCGAGGTCCGCGCTGAAGGACTCGCTCTGCGTGGCGTCGTCGATGTAGTCGCCGCGCAGGCTCGTCATGGTGAAGCTCACGCCATCGGTGAGGCTCGTGACCGTGCGCGTGCCGAGGTCGAGTGTGACCTTGCTGCCCAGCTTGATGGGTCCTCCGTCCGCGGTGGAGAGGCCACAGGGCGCGAGCTCGACGTTCTGGAGATAGTGGGGGAGCACGATCTCGCCGGGCGCCTCGGGCGCGCGTCCGGAGACGAGCTCGGGGTCCCGCACGAGGGGCTCGTCGGCGTCCTGCTCGGTAGGCCAGGTCTTGGCGTAGAGGTACTTGCCGAAGAGGTCGCTGTTCTCCTCGCCGAGCGATATGGTCCCGAGGTCGGCGATGCCGGTCCAGTCGACCACGCCGGGCTCGTCCTGCAGGCGGTCGAGGTCGTCGGCCGTGATGCCGGCAGCCTCGGCGTACCACCAGCCCTCGTCCTCGGCAGTGCGCTGGATGAGCGCGTCCGTGAGCGAGACGACGCTCGTCAGCACGGCGGTGATGAGCGCGCAGGAGAGCGCGATGCCGATGATGGAGACGACCGTGCGCACGCGGTTGGCCCTGAGCGAGCGCAGCGTGAAGCGGGTGAAGACATTGCCGCGGGGCGCGACGGCGGCTGCGAGCGCGCGGTCCTTCTCGCCCTTGAAGTGCTTGGCCATGGCTACCTCGCCCTCGTGTCGGAGGCGATGCGGCCGTCCTCGAGCGCGATCACGCGGTCTGCGGAGAGGGCGATCTCCTCGTCGTGCGTGATCACGACGAGCGTCTGCTTGAGCTCGCGGTTTGACTTGCGCAGGAGCGCCATGATCTCCGCGGAGTTCTTGGAGTCGAGGTTGCCCGTGGGCTCGTCCGCCAGCACGACGGCCGGCGCGTTCATGAGGGCGCGCCCGATGGCCACGCGCTGCTGCTGGCCGCCGGAGAGCTGGTTGGGCAGGTGGTGCTCGCGGCCGGTCAGGCCGAGCCTGCTCAGCAGTGCCGTGAGGCGGCGCTCGTTCACCTTGCGGCCGTCCATGAGCACGGGCAGGCACATGTTCTCGACAACGTCGAGCACCGGCACGAGGTTGTAGAACTGGTAGACCAGCCCGACCTCGCGGCGGCGGAAGACGGCGAGCTGCTCGTCGGAGCGCTCGAAGACGTTCTCGCCGTTCAGGTAGACGGTGCCCGACGTGGGCCGGTCCACGCCGCCGATCATGTGCAGCAGCGTCGACTTGCCCGAGCCCGAGCTGCCGATGATGGCCACGAACTCGCCCGCCGCCACGCTGAAGCTCACGTCGTCGAGCGCGCGCACGGCGGTGTCGCCGGTGCCGTAGGTCTTGGTGAGATGGTCGATGCGCAGAATGTCCATGCTGCCTCCCTGGTCTTGTCGACAATTCTATGGTGGGGGAGGCACCCTGCGCGCGCGTGACGCGCGAGTGACGGATCTGTCACACGGTGGCCTTGAAGAAGACAACGTCGAAGCGGGCGCCGCCGCCGGGGGCGTTGCCGGCGCGGATGGAGCCGCCCTGCGCGGTGACGAGGCTCTTGGCCAGAGCGAGCCCGATGCCCACGCCGCCGGGGTCAACCTCGGAGCCGTCCGCGCCCGCCGCGCCGCCGCGGTAGAAGCGCTCGAAGACGTGCGGCAGATCATCTTCCGCGATTCCGGGCCCGCTGTCCTCCACGCGCAGGCGGAAGGCCAGTGCGTCCTCGCTCACGCTCACGCTCACGCGCCCGCCCGCCGGCGTGTGCTCGAGGCAGTTCTTGAGCACGTTCTCGAGGGCTTCCGCCGTCCAGGCAAGGTCTCCCGTAAAGCCGGCGCCCGGCTGCACCTCACGCACAAGCTCCACACCCGCCAGCTCGGCGGCGATCTCCAGCGGCTCGGTCGCGCGCGCCACGAGCTCGGCGCCGTCAACGCGCGCCCGCGCGAAGCTCACCACGCCTGCGTCGATGCGCGCGAGCTTGAGCAGGCTCGACACGAGCCACTCCACGCGGCCCTCGAGCCGTTCCATCGTTCGCAGGCGCTTGACCTCGCCCGGATGCGTGCCGTCGGCGACGAGTGCCCCGCGCGTGAGCGACGTCATGAGCGTGAGGCTCGTGAGCGGCGTTTTGATCTGGTGCGAGACGTCGGCCAGCGCGTCCGCGAGCGCGCCCTTCTCGCGCAGCAGGTCCTCGTTGGCAAGTTCGAGGCGGCTGCGCATCTTGTCCAGCTCGGAGGCCAGGACGGCGAGCTCGCCCTCGCGCATTCGCTCGAAGCTCACGTCGCGCTCACCGTGGAGCACGGCGTCGACCTGCTCCGCCATGTGCGCGATGCGGCGGTAGCGCCGCCAGGTTGCTACGAGATGGATGGCGAGAAGGACCGCGACGGTCGCGGCAACCACGGCGGCGGCAGTTGTGCCCGCAAGTGCCCACGCCGCGCCGGCCCCCGCGACGCCCACGACGAGAAAGAAGACCACCGTGCGTCTGACTTCTGTGTTTCTGAGCAGCATGCGTCTGTCGCCCGCCCGCGCTAACCCTGGGCGCGGTAGCCCAGGCCGCGGACAGTCACGATCAGACGCGGGTCCGTCGGGTCGTCCTCGAGCTTGTCGCGCAGGCGCTTGATGTAGACGGAGAGCGTGTTCTCCTCCACGTAGGCGCCGGCGTCATCCCAGAGGGCGTCGCGGATCATGTCGCGCGTGACGATCCTGCCCGCGTTCTTGGCGAAGAGCAGCAGGAGACGGTACTCCAGTGCAGAGAGCGGCACCTCCTTACCGTTCTTCTCGGCGCGGGCACGGTCGAGGTCGATGGTCACCGGGCCCAAAGAGAGCGTTGAGCGTTCCGGGCAGGCGCGGCGGATGGCGGCCTGCACGCGTGCTACGAGCTCTCGCGGGCGGAAGGGCTTGGCGATGTAGTCGTCCGCGCCCATGCCGAGGCCCGTCACGGTGGAGAGCTCGTCGTCTGCGGCGGTGAGGAAGATCACGGGGACCTCGGGCGTCACGTGCTTGATCGCGTTGCAGACGGCAAACCCGCTGCCCTCGGCCAGCGTGAGGTCCACGAGCGCCAACGCGATGTCGGCGTGCGGCGCGCAGGCGATTTCCACGGCGCCGGACTGGGTGGGGGAGGACAGCACGGCGTAGCCCTCGTTGGCCAGGAGCTCGGAGAGCCCCTCCACGATCAGCGGGTCGTCCTCGGCGAGCAGTATGCGCAGCATGGTCCTCCCTCCGTTGCCTTCATCCGAGTATAGGGGCCGAGAAGGACGCGGTCCCGTGACCCTTTCGTCACGCTCCTCCTGTGAACGGCATGTTTCGCACCGGTTAGCGGTCAGAAACTATGTCGGAACTGTGAAGGGAACTGAGTTGTTGCGCGCGCAACATGTCCGAGGCTCCAACGTACTAGGGAGGGAAACACATGAACGGAATCGTTATCGTGCTCGTCGCGGCCGTGGTCCTGGTCGCCGGGTACCTGCTCTACGGCCGCTGGCTCGCGCGCACGTGGGGCATCGACGCAGAGGCGCTCACGCCCGCGCGTCGCATGGAGGACGGGAAGAACTTCTCGCCCGCCTCGTGCTTCACGGTCTTCTCGCACCAGTTCAGCTCGATCTGCGGCGCCGGCCCCGTCACGGGCACCATCGCCGCCATGATGTTCGGCTGGCTGCCGGTTCTGCTGTGGGTGCTCGTCGGCGGCATCTTCTTTGGCGCCGTGCACGACTTCGGCGCGCTCTACGCTTCCATGCGCAACAACGGCAAGTCGCTCGCGCAACTTATCGAGAAGTACATCGGGCGCACCGGGCGTCGCCTGTTCCTGCTGTTCAGCTGGCTCTTCACGATCATCGTGATCGCGGCCTTCGTGGACATGGTTGCCGGCACGTTCAAGGCGACCTTCGACGCTGCGGGCGCCGTTGACGCTGCCGCGTCCTACGCGGGTGGTGCGGCCGGCACGATCTCGATCCTGTTCACCTTCGTGGCCATCGCCTTCGGCTGGATCAACCGCCGCTTTGGCCTCACCGGGTGGAAGGAGCTCCTGCTTGCCGTGGTGCTCTTCGTGCTCATGTTCGCCGTGGGCATGCAGGTCCCCGTGTACCTGGACAAGCTCGGCTGGTTCGCTGTCATCACGGTGTACCTGCTCTTTGCCGCTGCCATGCCGATCCAGACGCTCAAGCAGCCGCGCGACTACCTCACCTCGATCATGATGCTCGTCATGATCGTCTGCGCCGTGCTCGGCATCTTCGTCCTCGGCGCGAACGGCGAGGCGGAGATGACCGCCCCGATGGTCGCCGACCTCGGCGCGCTCGCCGCCGGCGGGCAATACCTCTTCCCGTTGCTCTTCGTCTCCGTCGCGTGCGGCGCGCTCTCCGGCTTCCATAGCCTCGTCTCCACCAATACGTCCTCCAAGCAGGTGTCGAACGAGAAGGACGCGCTGCCCGTGGGCTATGGCGCCATGGTGCTCGAGTCCTTTGTGGGCGTGCTTGCGATCGTGTTCGCCGCCATCATGTTCTCGCAGATTAACACCAGTGGCGCCGGCGGCGCGGTGGTGGGTACCCCGTTCCAGATCTTCTCTCAGGGTGTGGCGCGCGGCATGATGGCCTTTGGCGTGGACGGCACGCTTGCGACCGTCTTCATGACGATGTGCGTCTCGGCCCTGGCGCTCACCTCGGTTGACGCCGTGGCCCGCATTGGCCGCCTCTCGTTCCAGGAGTTCTTCGCCAAGAGCAATGACGCGGCGGAGGAGGCGGGCGCCGGCGCGACCGGTGCCGCCAAGTTCTTCTCCAACACCTGGGTCGCCACGGTCCTCACGCTGGCGCTGGGCCTCGCGCTCGCCTTTGGCGGCTACAACAACATCTGGCCGCTCTTTGGCGCGTCCAACCAGCTGCTCGGCGGCATGACGATGATCATGCTCGCGGTCTTCTGCAAGTGCACCGGTCGCAAGGGCTTCATGCTCTACGTTCCCGTGGCGTTCCTGCTGGTGAGCACCTTCACCTCGCTCGTCCAGAGCATCATCGGCTGCGTGAGCGCGCTCTCCGCGAGCGGCGTGGCCGTGATCGCGACCTCGGGCCTGCAGCTCGTCTTTGCGATCCTGCTCGTGGTGCTCGGCCTGATCGTCGCCTACAACTGCCTGAAGGAGCTCTTCGGCAAGGCTGCCGGCTCCATTCCCGACGAGGACCCCGAGTGGTCTGATCTCGGCCGCACGAACTGCGGGCAGTAGGCCTCTTCTTGCCTGACGGCAATGGAGCGGGGGTGGGCCGCGGTTCGCGCGTCCCGCCCCCGCTCCTGGCTTAGACGGACAATTCGGCTGCAAAAGTGACGCTCGTGATGAATCGGTGAGGTTCCGTCTGCAAAGCTGTCGCTCGTGATGAACGATTTCGTCGACGTGTGCTCATATGATTCGAACTTCTATCGCCTTATATGGGAAAACGGAATCCGTCGTCGAATGGTGGCGGGAAAACGTTCATCACGAGCGACGGTTTTGCAGCCGAGAAGCCGACTTTTCATCACGAGCAGCCGTAGTGCATGGGGGCGGGACGAACCGACGGCTCGTCCCGCCCATGTTCGCTACTGGATCCCCGGGATGCACGGGATGGTGGCGAAGCCGGCCTCGAGCTCCTCGTCGGACGGCACGTGGTCCTCCATCTCGCCGCGGTTGTAGCGGTCGTAGGCGACCATGTCGAAGTAGCCGGTGCCCGTGAGGCCAAAGAGGATGGTCTTGGCCTCGCCGGTCTCGCGGCAGCGCTCGGCCTCGCGGATGGCGGCGAGGATGGCGTGCGAGCTCTCCGGCGCGGGAAGGATAGTCTCCAGCTTGGCGAATCTCTCGCCCGCCTCGAAGACCTCGGTCTGGCGCACCGCCACCGCCTCGAGGTAGCCGTCGTGCTTGAGCTTGGAGACGATGGGGCTCATGCCGTGGTAGCGCAGCCCGCCCGCGTGGTCGGGGCTCGGGATGAAGCCGTTACCGAGCGTGTACATCTTGCACAGCGGGCAGGTCTGTCCGGTGTCCGCGAAGTCGTAGGCATAGCGGCCGCGCGTGAGCGAGGGGCAGCTCGCGGGCTCCACCGCAATGAAGCGCGTGTCGGGGCGCTCGCCGCGCAGCTTGTCACGCATGAAGGGGGCGATGAGGCCGCCGAGGTTGGAGCCGCCGCCCGCGCAGCCGATCACGATGTCCGGGTACTCGCCCAGCTCGCGCAGCGCCTCGTAGCTCTCGAGACCGATTACGCTCTGGTGCAGCACCACCTGGTTGAGGACGCTGCCGAGCTGGTAGCGGCCGCGGTTCTCGGGCACGTGGAGCGCCCGCTCCACGGCCTCGGAGATGGCGGTGCCGAGCGAGCCGGTGGAGCCGGGGTGCGCGGCGAGGATCTTGCGACCGGCCTCGGTGGTGTTGCTCGGCGAGGGCGTCACCGTGGCACCAAAGGTCTCCATGATGTTGCGACGGAACGGCTTCTGCTCGTAGGAGCACCTCACCATGAAGACGTCAAGGTCGAGGCCGTAGTGCGCGGCTGCCTCGGCGAGCGCGGTGCCCCACTGGCCGGCGCCCGTCTCGGTGGTGATGTTGGTGAGGCCCTGCGCCGCGGCGTAGTAGGCCTGCGCGAGCGCTGAGTTGAGCTTGTGCGAGCCGCTCGTGTTGTTGCCCTCGAACTTGTAGTAGATGTGCGCGGGCGTGTCCAGCGCGCGCTCGAGGTTGTATGCGCGGCACAGCGGGCTCGGGCGGTAGACCTTGTACATCTCGCGCACCGGCTCGGGGATATCGAAGTGGGCGGTGTCGTCGTCGAGCTCCTGGTCGATGAGGGCGTCGGCAAAGACGGGCGCGAGGTCGGCGTGCGTGGCCACCTCGCCGTTGGGCAGCCGCATGGGCTCGGGCTTCTCGGGCATGTCGGCGCGCAGGTTGTACCAGGCGGTCGGGATCTGCTGCTCGCTGAGGTAGGTACGGTAGGGGGTGGTGCCGATCATGACGCGCTCCTTTCGCAGTCGGTTCTTCGCGCACAAGAAAAGGGCCCCCGGAACTGAGTCCGAGGGCCCTTATGCATGCGTGAGTGGCCTCGTCAGTCCGAGAGGGGAGTCGTCCTTGTCCACCACCACGCACCAGCGCCGGCCACGGACGGGGCGCCGAGAAGATCGATGTGCGCGAAGCGTGACATTGACGGCCTTCCTTTCGGAGACGAGTGAGGGCAGCTTACCCAGAGATTGTTTCGTCTGTGTTAACGATTGGGGACGAATCGGCGGCAACGTCGCGCGCGGGGCGTCGAAGCAGGGCGCGGGCGGCGCGCTCGCCCGGGTACGCGCGGGCGAGAAGGACGTGGAACCGTTCGCTATGGCTCGGCTCCAGGAGGTGCGTGAGCTCGTGGGCCACCACGTAGTCCAGGCAGGTGGGCGGGTAGGCGGCCAGGCGCACGTTGACGCGGATGCGCGCGGTGCGCGGCGTGCACGAGCCCCAGCGCGTGGACATGGCGCGCAGCTGCCAGCCGGCGGCGCACACGCCGAGTGCGGCCTCCATGCGTGCGGCGACCTCGGGCAGCCGCGCGGCCAGCTCAGTGCGGTAGAGCTCGTCCGGGGCGGTCCCGGCGGGCAGCGGCACGAGCGCGCCCCAGAGCGGGACGAGGCCGTCGCCCGTCGCGACGGAGCGCGCCTCCCGCCGTCGGACGTGGTTGCGCAGCCAGACCTCGTGCGCGTCCAGGAAGCGCTGCGCCTCGGCGAGCGAGCAGCGCGCGGGGACGGACAGGTGGGCCGAGCCGTCCGCGCGCACCCGCAGGTTGAGCCGACGCACGCGCTTGCGCTCCACCTCGACGGGGATGCCGTCCGTCCCGCCCGCGAGCAGTATCCAGGTTGTGGTTCTTCTCGTCATGCGCGCATTGTAGCGCTGCTGTGCCCCGTGTCTCAGAAGAACACGTCCAGCAGCGCGTCCACGAGGAGGAAGACCACGACGACGCCGACGAGCCCGAGCACACGATGTCCCCTGGGTCGCCCGTCGCCCTCGGGCAGCTCCCCGCTCTCGATGAAGCGCGCCACCTCGCGGGTCACGCGCAGGTCGTAGTCACGCTCGAGCCGCCATGCCCGCCAGGCGAGCGGGGCGCACACAACGAGCAGCGCGCACCAGACCCAGAGGAGGTTCGTGCCGCTGATGCGCTCGGTGAGGTCGAGCGCGATCGCCGGGACCCAGAGGAGTGCGAGAGCCCCGTAGATGACCCCGAGCTCGCGCCGCGCCGCCTCGGTGCCCTGTCGCGCCGCCCGCACCTGCTCCTCGCCGAGGAGCTCCGACAGCGGGCACCCCGCCTCGGCCACCATAGCCGCCAGGCTCTGCACGTCCACGAGCGTCTTGCCACGCTCCCAGTTGCTGACGGTCTGCCTCGAGACGTGCAGGCGCTCGGCCAGCTCCTCCTGGCTCCAGCCGCGCGCGTCGCGCAGCTCGGCGATTCGCCGTCCGATGGCTTCCTTGTCCAGTCCCGTCATGGCGCCTCCTCTCTGCCTCCCAGCATGCCACGACGGCGCCCGCCTGTCTGTCAAAAGGTTTTTGCATCGGTGTTGGATTCCGGACAGACTGTCGTTTTCTGCGCGTCCCGGGGGTGATTTTGGGCCAAGGATGCCCCAAAGGTGACAGTCTGGGGATGACGCGCGCCGCAACGATGCAAATGCCGAGAAGAACCCCTAGTCGAGCAGCCCCTCCCAGCCGTCGATCCACAGGTCCGCGGCGCGCCGCAGCTCGCCGGCGGGCTGGCGCGGGTCGCTGCTGGCCACGGCGACCGTGGCCATGCCCGCCCGCGCCGCAGAGAGCGTACCGGGCAGGATGTCCTCGAAGACGACGCAGTCCGCGGGCTCCGCCCCCAGGCGCCGAGCCGCCTCGAGGTAGATGTCGGGGTGGTCCTTGCCGTGCGCCACCTCGCGCCCGCAGACCACCGCGTCGAAGAGCGCGTGCACGTCCACATGGCGCATTGCGCCGAGCACGTGCGGGTCGTTGGTGGTGGCCAGCCCCACGCGCACCCCGCGCGAGCGCAGCGCGCGCACGTACGCCCCGGCGCCGGGGCGCAGGCGGACCTCGTTCTCGTAGAGCGCGGCGCCCAGGCGGTTCCACTCGTCCACGATGTCAGAGACCTCGTCGCGCAGCCGGTAGCGCTCGACGCACCACTGCGCGCCCGCGGCAAACCCGAGCGTCGCCAGCGTGGCCGAGGCGTCCTCGTCAAAGGGGAGCCCGCGCGTGGCAAAGAAGATCTCGTCGACCCGGCGCCAGAGCGACCAGGTCTCGGCGAGCGTGCCATCGAAGTCAAAGATCGCGGCCGAGAAGGACGGCGGCCAGAGACCCACCCGCACCGGCGCCGTCATCGGTCGGGCTCGTCCTCGAGCGAGCGGTACACGCCGAAGAGGACGTCGTCGCGCAGGACGGAGCAGAGCGAGCGCACCACGTCGCGGCCCACGCCAAAGAGCTCGGCGTCCACGGCGGCGCGGCTCGCCTCCATGAGGACGGTCCCCACCTCCTCGGTGGGGGCGAGCGGGATGTCCTCGGCGCGCAGCGCGCGCTCTACCTGCTCGGGCGAAAGCGCGGCGTTGGAGGCGCCCCCCACGTGCCCGATGAGCGCCACCACGGCGAGGCCGGCAACGAGCACGGGCGCGCCGAGACGCGAGCACGCGAGCTGATAGCACGCCTGCGCGGCGAGCACGTGGCCCTCCTGCCACTGGAGCTGCGCCATGCGCAGGTAGCCAAGGCCGATGGTCTCGGGGTCGTGCGCGAGCGAGAGCAGGCGACGCAGCTCGTCGGCCGCGCCGCGTGGCTCCCCGGCGGCCTCGAGGCACTGCGCGAGGTGGAGGCTCGCCTGTGCGGAGAGGGGCGCCACCTCGCACGCGAGCCGTGCATGGACGAGTGCCTCGCCGGTGTCGCCGCGCGCGAGGGCGCAGGCGGAGACGATCAGGTGACCCTCGAGATAGGCGTCGGGGGCGAGCCGGCACGTCTCGTCCGGAGGGGCGACGAGCCGGTTGTAGAGGACGCGGTCCGCATAGGTGCCAAAGGAGCGCCACGCGAATCCGTCGCCGTCGGCGTAGGACCCGGCGCCGTCGGGCGCGGAGAGGGCATCTCGGGCCCGCTGCTCGGCGGCCTCGACGTCGCGCGCGTAGAAGGACTCGCGAGCGCGGCTCACGCCCTGGTCGAGCGGGTCGCCGCTCACGAGGGCCTCCACGATCGCCAGGGGGTCGTCCTCGAGGGTCCCGTCGATGAGGGCGCCCACGCAGCGCCGCGCGGCCTCGCGGACGTCCTCGGGCGCGTCCTCGACTGCAGCGAGCAGCGCGCGCACGTTCTGCTCGGTCGACGTCCCAAGGCTCCGCGCGAGCTCGTCGGCCGCGCGCCGTCGCGCCGCCGCCTCGTCGATGCCGAGGTCACGCACGCTCGCGGCGCCCAGCTCGTGTGCGGGCCCCGGCGTGAGCACCCTCTCGGAGAGCTCGGTCACGTCCCAGCGCCTCGCGGGGCAGAGGGCCTCGTCGTCGAGGGAGAAGCCCTGGCGCACGGGAGCCAGCGCGAGGTTCTGCTCGTCCATCGTCGCGCCCGCCGCGCGCATGAGTGCCCAGACGTCGAGCGGCGCCTCGAGGTCGACTCCCTCGAGCTGCGAGCGCGTGAGTCGCACGGAGTAGTAGCAGTCGTGGCGAACGGGCCCGTCGACGACGCCCGCCACCCAGACCTCCTCGAGCTCGGGCGCCACGAGCAGGGCATAGCCGGCGAGAAGGACGCCCAGCCGCAGGTTGTAGTCGCTCGCCGCGCGCCGGCGCATCTCTGTCGTGGACGAGACGATGCCGAGCCCGTCCACGTAGGTGGTCGCCGCCCAGATGCGCGGCGGCACGAGGTCGATCTCGAAGGCGGCGCGCCGCCCGAGCGCGTTGACGCGGAAGCGGGCGGTGAGGCGATAGGGGACGCGTGCGGACTCGATCGCCTCGGAGAGCGCCTGGCGCACGTCCCACTCGCCGCGCGCCGGCCCCTCGCGGCGCCCCGCGAGCTCGGCCGCCTGGGCGACGATCGAGCGCGCGCAGCGGGCCTCGAGGCGGACGAGGTCCTCGCAGCTCGCCGCCTCCGGGTCCTCAAGCGCCTGCGTGGCGAGCAGCGCCCCGTTGAGCGCCGCCTCGATGCGCAGGACGCGGAGCTTGGCGGCATAGCTGAGCTCGTCCTCGTCTATGCGCAGGTAGAAGAGGCCCGAGGTGCGCGGGCGAACCACCCTGACCGCGGGCGTCTCGCGGGAGTCTGAGTCCGAGAGGCCTGCCTCCTGGAGACGCTCGGCGAGATGGGTCTCGAGCGCGCTCGGCGCGTCGCCGGCCTCCGCGCTCGCGGTCCGCGCGCGCACGTCGTCGACGAGGCGACGAAGGGCGAGCAGCGGGTTCGTCGAGTTGGCGAGCTGCCGCGAGAGCTCTTCGAGGTCGAGGCGCGAGGTCGCGGCGGGCTCCGCCTCGTCCGCGCCCGGCCCGCCCCCGCCCGTCTCGGGAGCGTCCGTCTCGGTGCCCACGAGCGCGGCGAAGAGCCTGCCGAGCCTGCCGTGACGCTCGTCTCTCTCGTCCTCGCTCATGGCACCCCCTCTCTCCGGCGTTCTTCTCGTCCCTTACTTATTCCCCTCTATCGCGTGGCGCGTGCCGTCGATGATGACCTCGCGGTGGTTGACGCGGCGGATGAAGAGGCCGCTCAGGAGCTTGGGCGCAAACCACGTGGACTTGGGGGGCATGGTGAGGCCGGCGTCGGCGACGGACATGACCTGCTCAACGGAGGTGGGGTAGAGCGCAAACGCCACGCCCCTCTCGCCCGCCCTCCGCTCGAGCTCGCTCGCGTCGACGTTGCCCACGAACGAGACGCGCGGGTCGCGCGTGGGGTCCTCCACGCCGAGCACGGGGCCGAGCACGCGCTCCTGAAGGAGCGCGGCGTCGAGCGCGGCAGCGGGGTCGGCCGGCAGCGGACCTGCGAACGAGAGCTCGCGCCATGCGCCGAAGGCGCGCATGCCGGCCCGACCGGCCTCCGCCGGCACGACGGGGGACTCGGCGCGGGGCCCGACGGCGACGCCGCAGGCCTCGAGCGCGCGCACGAGCTCGTCCTCGGAGAGGCCGTTCGCGTCCGCGACGACGCGGTCGTACGCGCGCACGGAGAGCTGGCTCGCGGGGAAGAGGACGCCAAGGAAGTAGTTGTACGCCTCGGCGCCGCTGCAGCGCCCGCCCTCGGCGGTGCGCATCTCGTGGCAGACCCGCTCGGCTGCCGCGATCCTGTGGTGACCGTCGGCGATGTAGGCGCGGTCGACGTACTCGAGCATGAGCCGCAGGGACTCCACCGCGGCCGGACGTGCCACGCGCCAGATGGTGTGCTCCACGCCGGAGGCGTCCGTCAGCTCGTAGAGCGCGTCGGCGGCCTTCGCCGCCTCGACGAGGGCCTCCAGCACGGGGTTGTCACGGTAGGCGAGCAGCGCCGGCCCCGTCTGGCAGCAGGTCGCCATGATGTGGCGGGCCCGGTCCTCCACCTTGGCGGGGCGCGTGAGCTCGTGACGGCGGATGACGCCGTTGGTGTAGTCGTCGATCGAGAACGCGGCCACGATGCCGGTCTGCTCGTGCCCGTCCGCGCGCAGGCGCCAGAGGTAGAAGCACGGCGTGCCGTCGCGCAGGAGCGTGCCGTCGCCCGCGCGCTCGACGAGCAGGTCGTGGGCGCGGGCGTAGACGTCGTCCGCGTACATGTCGTGGTCCGGGGGAAACGCCGTCTCCGGACGGTCCACGGCGAGGAAGGAGGTGGGGTGCTCGGCGACGTAGGCGCGGGCCCCGTCGCGGTCGAAGGTGTCGTAGGGCGGCGCGGCGAACTCGGCGGCGCGCTCGGGGCGCGGGCGGTAGCAGGTTATTGGCTCGACGTGCATGGTGCCTCCGTTCGGTTGCGTGGCACACATCATACCCCGCCGCGCGCGCCCTTCGTGCGCTTTGAGTCCACGCGCCCGGGCAAGCGGACCCAAACCCCATTCCGGTTTGGGTTCACCTTGCGGCGCCCTGCGGGGTTGTGCGCGACGTTACCGCAGGAAACGGATACGAGGGAGTCGGGGCGCGAACCCAAACCGGGAGGGGCGTCGCAAAGCCTCCGGAGCTTTGGGTTCGCCGCCATGCTACCCTGAGAAGAGACAAGGGGGAAACCATGGCACTTTCAGACGTCGCGGGCAGGAAGCTCGTGATCTTTGACTTCGACGGCACGCTGGCAGACACCGTGCCCAGCATCGTGAGCACGGCCCGCGCGGTCCTTTCGCGCCACGGGCTCACCGACGAGGCGATGGGCGACCTCAAGCGCCTCGTGGGGCCTCCCTTCCCGCAGGCCTACGAGTGGGTCTACGGGTTCTCCGCCGAGGAGGCGGCGCAGATCACGGCGGAGTACCGCGCCCTCTACGGCACGATCGGCGCGGCGGCGTGGCCGCTCTTCCCCGGCATCCGCGAGATGCTCGCGTCCGTGCGGGACGCCGGCCGGCTCACGGCGGTGGCGTCGTCGAAGCAGATGCGCCTGATCGCTCGGGCGCTCGACGACAACGACATCCGCGGCCTCTTCGACGTCGCCCTCGGCAAGGCGAGCGACGCGGAGGGCGACAAGATCTCGCTCATCGGGCGCGTGATGGACGAGCTGGGGGTGGGGCCCGACGAGACCCTCATGGTCGGCGACCGCCACCATGACGTGGAGGCCGCCGCGGCGTGCGGCGTGCCCTGCGTAGGCGTCACGTACGGCGGCGCGACGCCCCCCGGCGAGCTCGAGGCGGCGGGTGCCTGCGTCGTGGTGGACACGGTGGAGGAGCTGCGCCGCGCCCTTCTCGGCCGCCGCGCGCCCGCCGCGCCGTTTGCCGCGCCCGTCGAGTAGTCGGGCCCCAACAGGGGTAGAAGAGTGAGCATGAAGGGGGCGCCGTGCGCCCATACGTGGACGAAGGGAGCGGACATGGCTGACTTTGACCTGACCGAGGGCCTGCGCAAGATGTTCCTGGCCGGCGTGGGCGCCGTCGCGACGGGCGCCGAGAAGACCCAGGAGGTCGTCGAGGAGCTCGTGAAGAAGGGCGAGCTGACGGTCGAGCAGGGCAAGACGCTCAACCAGGAGCTTACGCACAAGGTCAAGGAGGTCGTCGAGAACACCTCCGACAGCGCGCTGCGCGCCCGGCTCTCCTCTATGACCGCGGAGGAGCGCGCCGCCTTCGCCGAGAAGGTCGCCGCGATGTCCGCCGAGATCGACGCCGAGACCGTCAAGGTGGACGTCGAGGACGGCGCCGAGGACGCGGCGGACGCCGAGTAGGTACGAGGCGTGGCGCACGAGAAGGACGAGAGGCTGGAGCGGGACGGCTCGCCCGAGGGCGAGGCGGTGCCGCGCGACGATGACGGCGCCCCGGAGGACGCGCAGGCGTCCGAGGAGCTCACCGCTCGTGCGGCGCGCTCGGCCCAGGAGCTGCTCGACGCGTGGTACGAGCAGGTGAGCCGCGAGTCGATGGTGGGGGACCGCCAGACGATCGGCCTCTTCGGCGGACGCAGCGACGACGAGTTCGCGCTCACGCGCGGCTCCAGGCTCGCGCGCATCGGCGAGATGCTCCAGATCGTGCGCCGCTACGACATCTTCCACGGCCTCACCCCCAAGGGCCTGAGACGCATGCTCGAGGAGCTGGGCCCGACCTTCGTCAAGGCGGGCCAGATCCTCTCCATGCGCTCCGAGATCCTGCCCGAGAGCTTCACGCGCGAGCTCTCGCGCCTGCGCACCGACGTGGAGCCCATGGACCGGGAGACCGTGCTCGCGGCGCTGCGCGCCGAGTACGACCGCCCGATCGAGGACATCTTCGACGCCATCGACGACCGGCCCCTGGGGTCGGCCTCCGTCGCCCAGGTCCACAAGGCGCGTCTCGTCACCGGCGAGCTCGTGGCCGTGAAGATCCAGCGCCCGCACGTGCAGGAGATCATGGCGCAGGACATCTCGATCATGCGCTCGCTCGCGCGCCACGCGATGCGCTTCATGGGCGACGACCAGTTCCTCGACCTGCAGTCGGTCGTGGACGAGCTCTGGCAGAGCTTCCGCGAGGAGACGGACTTCCTCGTGGAGGCGCGCAGCCTCGAGGAGTTCCGCCGCAACAACGCGTCGTGCGCCTTCGTCGACTGTCCCAAGCCCTACCCGTCCCTGTGCACCCGGCACGTCGTGGTCATGGACTACGTCGAGGGCATCCCGATCAACGACTCGGCGCGGCTTCTCGCCGCCGGCTACGACCTCTCCGAGATTGGCATCAAGCTCGCGGACAACTACACGAGCCAGATGCTCGACGACGGGTTCTTCCACGCCGACCCGCACCCCGGTAACCTCGTGGTCGTGGGCGGAAAGATCGTCTATCTCGACCTCGGCATCATGGGCCGGCTCTCCAGCCACGACCGCTCCGCGATGCGCGACATGGTGACGGCCGTCGCCGCCTGCGACTCTCCCGGGCTCGCCGAGGGGCTCAAGCGCTTCTCGGTCTCCGACACCTCCGACGTGGAGCAGGCGCACCTGCTGGCCGACCTCGACGCGATCGTCGCCGACTACGGCCTGTCCGACCTCTCCGACCTCGACGTGGGCTCGTTCCTCAACGCGCTGATCTCCATGGCGCAGAAGGACGGCATCGAGCTGCCCAGCTCGGTGACGATGCTCGCGCGCTCGCTCGTCACGCTCGAGGGCACGGTGCACGACCTGCTCCCTGACACCTCGATCGTCGAGATCATCCATGCGCACTTGCATGCCCACGGCACCGTCTCCGACCTCGTCCGCCGCGAGACGGACCGCCTCGCCCGCGAGTCCGTGGCGGCCACCCACGGTCTGCTCAGCGCCGCGGGCGACGCCGGGCTTGCCATGCGCATGCTCACGCGCGGCCAGCTCCGCGTGAACCTCGACCTCGCCGGCACCGCCGACCCGCTCGAGGACCTCTCGCGCATCGCCAACCGCCTCACGATGAGCGTCATCGTGGCGGGCCTCTTCATCGGTTCGTCCGTCGTCTACTACGCGCGCATCCAGCCGGTCATCTTTGGCATCCCCATCATCGGCTTTCTGGGGTATGTCGCCGCGCTCGTGCTCGGCGTGTGGGTGGCGATCGACATCATCCGCGAGAGCCACCGTCGCAAGCGGCGCTAGGCAGCTCCCTCAGGGTGTCGGCAGCGATGTGTCGGGTCTGTGATGGCTCCCCCGTTTGGGCGCCCCCTGGTTGGTTCCCGGCGCGTTGGGCAGAAGAGAGGTATCAGCCGGCCCGGAACCGTCCGGGCCGTTTTCCTTGGAGGGAACCTCAATGGAGCGATACAACTCTGACTTCGACCATGTCGGCGACTTCGTCGAGCGCTGGAACGCCGGCGTACGGCATGCACGGATCTGGACCATCGTGATCGGCGCCCTTCTCGTCCTCGCGGGCATCGCGAGCGCGGCGGCGCCCCTCAGCATCTACGCGCTTATCCAGGGCATCGTCGCCGCCGCGCTCATCGTGGGAGGCGTCGGGGAGGTGGCGTCGTACGTGCACATGCCCGAGCTCTTCCGCAGCCCCACGATGCTCGTGATGGGCGTGCTCAACGCCCTTCTCGGCCTCATGCTGCTGACGCTGCCGGCCTACCTCACGGCGGGGACGGTCGTGTTCCTGCTCGCGTTCCTGTTCATCATCTCGGGCGCGGAGCGCGTCACCTATGCGCGCCGCCTGCGCTACTTTGGTCTTCCGGACACGGGCCTCACCACGGTGACGGGCGTCCTCAACATCGTCTGCGGCGTGGTGTTTCTGATCATGCCGGCGTTCTCGGGCGTTGTCTTTGGGTACGTGATCGCTGCCTATCTGATCGTGGCTGGCGCGAGCCTGGTCGTGGAGGGCATCTCGATGCGCCCGATCGAGCGATAGGGCGGCGCTTTGCATTCCGGGAATCGCCGCCCTTGTCGCCGGACTCTCTAGAAAAACTCGCCGTTGACCGGCACCCGTCTACGAATCGCCGCCCTTGTCTGCCGAACCGCCCTCTGGTTCGTACAAGGGCGGCGTTCTCTAGAGCGCCACGGGACAAGGACGGCGTTTTCCAGATCACATGGCGACAAGGACGGCGATTTTCTGAAGCTGCGCCGACAAGGTCAAGGATTCCAAGAAGGCCTGCCGACAAGGGCGGCGATTCCCGGCGGTCCCGTCAGCCTACGCGAGCCCGTATGCTTCGAGGGGCACGACCTCGAGCGGCGGCTCCTCGGAAAACGCCCCCGCCGCCCGGCGCTCCCGCTCGCGACCGTTCCAATGGATGCCGTCGATGAGCTCGAGCTCATCGTGCAGCCACGCGCGCCGCGCCCGGCGGCGCACCGCCTCGTCGCGGGTGAGGTGCGGGGGATTGACGCCGAGGTCGGAGCGCGCCCGCGCAACGAGGTCGTCCATGTAGTCGAGGTCGTCGTAGAGGCTCTTGGTGAGGACGTAGTTCTTGAAGTCCACTGCGAGCATCTCGTTCTGGCGGCGCGCGTCGCGCTCGAAGGCGTCAGGGGTCCTGTGGACGCCGCCGTTGTAGTCGAACGAGACCCCGGAGAACGGCGCGTGAACGCTCGTCGAGCCGAGAAGGACGTCCGGCTTCCTGGTCCCCGAGCCCAGGGCCGACCCGATGCGCACGACCTCGAGCGGCGCGTTCATGGAGAGGACTCGCAGGTGATAGCCGCCGAGCGCGGGCTTGAGCCCGAGGCGCATGGAGAGGCGCGTCTCGTAGGGCGATGCGGACCGCTCGCAGGCGACGGCGAGCGCCGCGCGGACCTGCGCCGTGCCGGGGACCGGACCGAGCGCGTCGAGATGCGCGAGGATGCGCTCGCGCGTCGTGAGCGGCCGGCGCCGGTCGAACATCCCGTCCTCGTGGTCAGGCGCGATGGCGTAGGTGCCCAGAAGCTCGCCGAGGAGGAAGATGACCTCCAGCCGGGTGAGCGAGGGCGCCATCTGGACGACGACGTGCTCGGGGGAGGAGCAGTAGATATCGTCGGAGAGCCTGATCGCGGAGCCGGCGGGGAGGGCCACGCACGAGCGGTGGACGCGGGCGAGCCGCGGCGAGACGTCGGGTCCCCTGCGCGTCGCGCAGACGTGGAGTGGCAGGGAGAGCTGCGGGAACTGTCCGAGGACGGCCATGAGCTCGGGCTTGCCGGGCGACCTCTCCGGCAGCGCGATGGTCGCCCGCGCGCCGCGCTCGAGCCGGCGCCTCAGCGTCATGCTCCTCAGGGCCTCGAGCGCGGTGGTATGTGAGAGCAGAATCGACATGGCTACACCGTACCGCACGTCCCGCGCGATTCCCGCTCGTCGGGAAAAAGTGATTCCCCAGCTTGCGGCAAGCTGCTCTCTGGCTTGCACGACGGGACGTCTCCCCAGCTCTAGGTCTTGCTCTCACGGGCATGGGATGCCGCGTCGCCGCGGTGGCGCCCACGCTCGGCCGGCAAAGTGCCCCCGGTCGCCGGATGGGCGGAAAACAGGGTGTCCCGCGCCGTCGCATGAAGGACCGTCCGGAAAAACCCGCCCTTGTCCGGCGGGCGTCTAAGAAACCGCGCCCTTGTCGCCGGACCTTCTAAGAATCGCAGCCCTTGTCGCCCCTCTTCTAGAAAGTCGCGACCTTGTCCCAGGGATGCACGCAAAAGTATGGTTTTGAGGGCGAGAAGTCCGGCGCAGCCGGACAACCCTGCGAGTTCCAAGATCGAACGCGGACAAGGGCCGGGATTTCCGGAGCGCCTGCGGACAAGGGCGCCATTTACCGGAACGCCTGCGGACAAGGGCGCCATTTACCGGAACGCCGGGCGACAAGGACGTCCCCTCGGCAACAGCCCCGGCACAAACGAGGGCCGCCCGCGGGCTTTCCGGAGGGAGGTTCTCGCGAAGCGCACCTCCCGGAGGAAAGCCCGCGGGCGGCCACCCGCGCGATTTGCGACGACGGCTACTCGAGCTCGAAGGCGCCCGTGTAGAGCTGGTAGTACGTCCCCTTCTTTGCGATCAGCTCGTCGTGCGTGCCGCGCTCGATGATGCGGCCGTGGTCGAGCACGATGATGACGTCGGAGTTGCGGACCGTGCTCAGGCGGTGCGCGATGACGAACGTGGTGCGCCCGGTCATGAGCGCGTCCATGCCGCGCTGGACGATGGCCTCGGTGCGCGTGTCGATCGAGGACGTGGCCTCGTCGAGCACCATGACCGGCGGGTCGGCCACCGCTGCGCGCGCGATCGAGAGCAGCTGGCGCTGGCCCTGCGACAGGTTGGAGCCGTTGTCCGTGAGCATGGTGTCGTAGCCGTCGGGGAGCCTGCGCACGAAGTCGTCGGCGCCGGCCAGGCGCGCCGCGGCGACGCACTCGTCGTCCGTGGCGTCGAGGCGCCCGTAGCGGATGTTGTCCATGACGGTGCCCGTGAACAGGTTCACGTCCTGGAGCACCACGCCCAGCGAGCGCCTCAGGTCCGGCTTCTTGATCTTGTTGATGTTGATGCCGTCGTAGCGGATCTTGCCGTCCTCTATGTCGTAGAAGCGGTTCAGCAGGTTGGTGATCGTGGTCTTGCCCGCGCCCGTGGCGCCCACGAAGGCGACCTTCTGGCCCGGCTTGGCGTAGAGCGAGACGTTGTGGAGCACGGTGTGGCCCGGCTCGTAGGCAAAGTCCACGTCGAAGAGGCGCACGTCGCCGGCGAGCGGGGTGTAGGTGACGCTGCCGTCGGCCTGGTGCGGGTGGCGCCACGCCCACCGGCCGGCCCAGTCGCCCGAGCGGCGGTCGCACTCGGCGACCTTGCCGTCGCGGTCGATCGTGCAGGCCACGAGCTCGACGTAGCCCTCGTCCTCCTCGACGGGCTCGTCCAGCAGCTCGAAGATGCGCTCGGCGCCGGCGAGGCCCATGACCACGGAGTTCACCTGGTTGGAGATCTGGCCGATCTGGTTGGCGAACTGCTTGGTCATGTTGAGGAAAGGCACGGCCACGGCAATTGTGAGCGGCAGGCCCGAGATCGAGGGGTTGGGGATGCCCGTGACGAGAAAGACGCCGCTCGCCACCGCCACGATGACGTAGAGCAGGTTGCCCGCGTTCATGAGGATCGGCATGAGCGTGTTGGCGTAGGAGTTGGCGGCGCGCGCGGCCGCCTCGAGCTCGTCGTTCAGCTCGTCGAAGGCCGCCTCGGTCTGGCGCTCGTGGCAGAACACCTTGACGACCTTCTCGCCGTTCATGACCTCCTCGACGTGGCCCTCGACTGTGGCCACCGCGCGCTGCGTGCGCAGGAAGTTCCTCGCGGAGCGACCGGCCAGCGTCTTGGCGAGAAGTGCCATGATGGCCGCGCCGCCCACCACGACGAGCGTCAGCGGCAGGCTGTAGTAGACCATGATGCAGCTCACGGAGATCAGCATGAGCGTCGTGAGGAAGAGCTGCGGCAGCGACTGCGCGATCATCTGGCGCAGGGCGTCGACGTCGTTGGTGTAGTAGCTCATGACGTCGCCGTGCGGGTGCGTGTCAAAGTAGCGAATCGGCAGGTCCTGCATGTGGTCGAACATGAGGCAGCGGAACTTCTTGAGCGCGCCCTGTGTGAGGATCGCCATGAGCTGCTGCCACACGGCGTTGCAGACGAGGCTCAGGAAGTACATGACGGCGAGGATCGCGGCGTTCTTGAAGACCTCGGGCTGCGCCGCGGCCCAGTCGCCGCTCTCCCAGAACTTGCCCACGACGGTGAGGCAGCGCTCCATGAAGACGTTGGGCGTGGCCTGGACCACGCACTGCACGAGGATGCAGACGGCAACGGTCGGCAGCATCACGGGGTAGAACTTCCGCAGCATCTTGAGGACGCGCAGCGCCGTGCGCCCGATCGACTTGGGCGCGCGTCCGCGCGCGGCGGCGGGCTTATCGGCCATTCTCGCTCACCTCCAGCTCGTCGAGGTTCTTCTCGTCATGGCTCTGCTTGTTCTGCGAGAGGTAGACCTCGCGGTAGATCGCGTTGCGACGCAGCAGCTCCTCGTGGGTGCCCACGTCGTTGATGCGGCCCGAGTCCATGACCACGATGCGGTCCGCGTCCTCCACGCTCGAGGTGCGCTGCGCGATGATGATCTTGGTGGTCTCGGGCAGGTAGGTCTTGAGGCCCTCGCGGATGAGCTTGTCGGTCTTGGTGTCTACGGCGCTCGTGGAGTCGTCGAGGATGAGGATCTTGGGGTGCTTGAGCAGGGCTCGCGCGATGCACAGGCGCTGCTTCTGGCCGCCGGAGACGTTGGTGCCGCCCTGCTCGATGTGGGTGTCGTACTTGTCGGGGAAGGTCTGGACGAACTCGTCCGCCTGCGCCAGGCGCGCCGCCTCGAGGATCTCATCGTCGGTGGCGTCGAGCTTC
This sequence comes from uncultured Atopobiaceae bacterium, assembly GCA_963931035.1. Classification (GTDB taxonomy): domain Bacteria; phylum Actinomycetota; class Coriobacteriia; order Coriobacteriales; family Atopobiaceae; genus Thermophilibacter. Next base: position 340,730 of record OZ006979.1, read on the forward strand.
CCCCACCGCAGGTTGTCCTTGATCGTGCCCGAGAAGAGCACGTTCTTCTGGAGCACCATCGCCACGGCGTTGCGCAGCGTGTCGAGGTCGTAGTCGCGCACGTCGACGCCGCCCACGCGCACGGTGCCCTCGGTGACGTCGTAGAGGCGCGGGATGAGCTGCACGAGCGTGGACTTGGCCGAGCCCGTGGAGCCGATCACGCCGATGACCTCGCCGCTCTTGATGTGCAGGTTGACCTCGCGCAGGGCCTCGTGGTTCTTGTCGCCCTTGTAGGAGAAGCCCACGTGGTCGAAGTCGATCGAGCCGTCCGCCACCTCGTAGACGGGGTCCTCCGGCTGCTCGATCGTGGTCTTGGCGTCGAGCACCTCGAAGATGCGGCGTGCGTTCTCCTCGCTCATGACGACCATGGCGAAGATCATGGAGAGCATCATGAGGCTCATGAGCATCATGAAGCCGTAGGTGATGAGCGACGAGAACTGGCCCACGTCCAGAAGCTCGCCGCGGGTTGAGACGATGGCGTAAGAGCCCACGTAGATTACGAACACCATGACGGTGTAGACGCAGAAGTTCATGATCGGGGCGTTGAGGGCGAGGATGCGCTCGGCGTGCGTGAAGTCGCGCTGGACCTCGCTCGCCGCGGCGTCGTACTTCTGCTTCTCGTAGTCCTCGCGGACGTAGGACTTGACCACGCGGATGCCGGAGAGGTTCTCCTCGGCGCGCTCGTTCAGGGCGTCGTACTTGCGGAAGATGCGGCGGAAGATCGGCGTGACCTTGCGCACCACGGCGAGAAGGGCCACGGCCAGCACCGGGATGACCACCACAAAGACGACGGCCAGCCATCCCGCCATCGTATAGGCGGCGATGAAGGCGCCGACGAGCATGAACGGGGAGCGGATGGCGGTGCGGATGAGCATCATGTAGGCCATCTGCACGTTCATGACGTCGGTGGTGAGGCGCGTCACGAGCGAGGAGCTGGAGAAGCGGTCGATCACCGCGAAGGAGAAGGTCTGGATGTTGTAGAACATGTCCTTGCGGAGGTTCTTGGCAAAGCCGACGGACGCCTTGGCGCAGGTGAGGCCCGCCGCAGCGCCAAAGGCGAGCGAGACGAGCGCCATGAGGGCGAGAAGGCCTCCCGTGGAGAGGATCTCCGAGAGGTCCGCGCCGGCCTTGATCGCGTCGATGAGGTCGGCGGTGAGCAGCGGTATCAGCACCTCAAAGACGACCTCGCCGAGCACCAGCAGGGGAGTGGCGATGGCGGCGCCCCTGTACTGCCGGATGCTCCCCATGAGCCGACGCATGATCTGGGGGTAGGTCATGTGGGCGGCGGTCTTCTCGAACTGCTGCTCGGCGACTAGCTCCTGCTGCATGCGGCCTCCTCTCGCTTCTCGGCCTCGATCTCCTCCCAGCGCCCGGCCACGCGGTCGAGCGTCTCGAGCAGACGGTCCCTCTCGGCGGGCGTCAGGCAGTCGAAGGCAAGGCCCTCGAACTCCCGACGGCTCTCGATGAAGTCTCGCGCGCGGCGGCGGCCCTCGTCGGTGAGCGTGAGGGTGAGCTGCCGGCGGTCGGTCTCGGAGCGCTCGCGGGAGAGCAGGCCCTCCGTCTCGAGCTTGGTCACGACCTCGGAGAGCGAGGCGGACGTGATGCACGACGCCTCCTGGAGCTCGCGCTGGGTCATGCAGCCGTCGTGGGCGAGCAAATCCACGAGGATGTGCTGCTTGCCGTTGCGGCCGCCCCAGTGCGTGTGAAGGTAGTAGCCAAAGTAGCCGAGCCTACGAAGGATCTGCAGCTCGGTGCTTGGCTGTGCGGCTGTTTCGCACATGGCGCTTCCTTTCGCGGTTGACGATACGCGCACAACTCTGCGACGCTGCACGTAAGATGTCAAGGTACCATGCGATATTTCCATGGTACCTGGCAAAGGCGGGCGAGAAGAACGTCCTTCTCGCCCGGAGACGCGGGCCCTTGTCGCCCCGGCTCCAGAAATCGCCGCCCTTGTCCGGCGGGCGAACTAGGAATGCTCGCCCTTGTCCGGCGGGCGTCTAAGAAACCGCGCCCTTGTCGCTAAGAATCGCAGCCCTTGTCGCCCCTCTTCTAGAAAGTCGCGACCTTGTCCCAGGGATGCACGCAAAAGTATGGTTTTGAGGGCGAGAAACCCGGCGCAGCCGGACAACCCTGCGAGTTCCAAGATCGAACGCGGACAAGGGCCGGGATTTCCGGAGCGTCTGCGGACAAGGGCGATCGTGTGCCGAATCGTGGTGTCCGGCCTCTGCCCGAGGGCGGCGGCCGCGCCCTAGAATCGATATCGCTGAAACGTCGATTCGAGAAGAAGGGACACGGCCACCATGGACACTCTACAGGAAAACGGGATGCTGGAGAACCTCCCGGTCAGGGACGACGGGACTCTCGACCTCACGGAGCTCGCGCGGCGGGCCCTGGAGTCGATACTCAACCAGGTGATGGACGCGCAGGCCGACGAGCTGTGCGGGGAGGGGAACAGGAGGAACGGCTACCGGGAGCGGACGCTGCTCACGGTCGTCGGGGAGATCACGCTCCGGATACCGAAGCTCAGGGAGGGGAGCTACTTCCCGGACGACATCGTGAGGCCCTACTCGCGCGTGGACCGGGCGATGGTCGCCTGCGTGCGCGAGGTGTACGTGCGGGGGCTCTCGACCAGGAAGATAGAGAGGGCCGCCGAGGCCCTCGAGTTCGCGCGCCTCTCGCCGTCGCGCGTGTCGCGCATGACCGCCGACCTCGACGAGGAGGTCGCCTCGATGCGCGCCGAGCGCTTCGACGGGGCGCGCTTCCCCTACCTCTGGCTCGACGCGACCTACCTCAAGTGCCGCGACGAGGGGCACGTGCAGTCCAAGGCCGTCGTCACCGCCATCGCGTGCGGCGAGGACGGGTCGAGGAGGTTCGTCGGCTTCGGGTGCGTCGACGCCGAGAGCGCGAGCTCGTGGAAGGCGTTCCTCAGGGGCCTCAGGCGCCGCGGCGTCTCGGGCGTGAGGTGCGTCACCTCCGACGCCCACGAGGGCCTCGTCCAGGCGGTCTCCGAGGTCTTCCCGGGCGCCGCCTGGCAGCGCTGCATCGTGCACCTCGAGCGCGACGCCGCCGGCTGGTTCAGCCGCCGCGACGACCGCGCCTGCGCGCTGGCGGCGCTCAAGGCGGTGTTCGCCGAGCGCGAGCCGTCGCTGGTCCGCGCCGCCTACCGCAGGGCCTGCGAGGAGCTGGGCGCGATGTCGGCGCGGGCCGGCGAGCTCCTCGAGGACGCCGAGGCGGACGCGCTCGCCTACCTCGACTTCCCCTTCGAGCACCACGTGAGGCTCCGGACGAACAACGTGCAGGAGCGCGCGAACGAGGAGATCAAGCGCAGGACCAAGGTCGTCTCGGTCTTCCCCTCCGTCGAGGCGATGGAGCGCCTCGTGGGCTCCGTGCTCATCGACGTCAACGAGGAGTGGATGGACATGAACTTCATCGACGCGGCGTCGCTGCGCGGAGTCGAGAGGTCGACTGCCGAGCCGGAGCCGCCGTCGCCCGAGGTCGTCGAGCGGGCGAGGCTCATCGTGGTCGGGGCGATCGAGGAGAGGAGGAGGGCCGCATGACGGGAAAGGTGTAGTATCGGGGAGATCGGTCCTAGGGCGACCGGCCGCCCCGCAGCGTGGCGGACACCAACAATCGGCACACAACCACAAGGGCGCCATTTACCGGAACGCCGGGCGACAAGGGCCGTGATTCTTAGAAGGGCTGCGGACAAGGGCCGGGATTCGTAGAAGGTCGGAAGACAAGGGCGGGGATTTCAAGATGGGCAGACACGACCGACCTTTCTTAGAACGATGGGCGACAAGGACGTCCCCTCGGCAACAGCCCCGGCACAAACGAGGACCGCCCGCGGGCTTTCCGGAGGGAGGTTCTCGCGAAGCGCACCTCCCGGAGGAAAGCCCGCGGGCGGCCACCCGCGCGATTTGCGACGACGGCTACTCGAGCTCGAAGGCGCCGGTGTAGAGCTGGTAGTACGTCCCCCGCTTGGCGATGAGCTCGTCGTGCGTGCCGCGCTCGATGATGCGGCCGTGGTCCAGGACGATGATCGCGTCGGAGTTGCGCACGGTGGAGAGGCGGTGCGCGATGACGAACGTGGTGCGCCCGGTCATGAGCGCGTCCATGCCGCGCTGGACGATGGCCTCGGTGTGGGTGTCGATCGAGGACGTGGCCTCGTCAAGGATCATCACCGGCGGGTCCGCGACGGCGCAGCGCGCGATCGAGAGCAGCTGGCGCTGGCCCTGCGACAGGTTGGAGCCGTTGTCCGTGAGCATGGTGTTGTAGCCCTCGGGCAGGCGCTTGATGAAGCCGTCGGCGCCCACCAGGCGCGCCGCCGCCATGCACTCCTCGTCGGAGGCGTCGAGACGGCCAAAGCGGATGTTGTCCATGACGGTGCCCGTGAACAGGTTCACGTCCTGGAGCACCACGCCGAGGGAGCGGCGCAGGTCCGGCTTCTTGATCTTGTTGATGTTGATGCCGTCGTAGCGGATCTTGCCGTCGGCGACGTCGTAGAAGCGGTTGATGAGGTTGGTGATCGTGGTCTTTCCCGCGCCCGTGGCGCCCACGAAGGCGACCTTCTGGCCCGGCTTGGCCCAGACGCTCACGTCGTGCAGGACGGTGTGGCCCGGGCGGTAGGCAAAGTCCACGTCGAAGAGGCGCACGTCGCCGGCGAGCGGGGTGTAGGTGAGCGAGCCGTCGCCGTGCGGGTGGCGCCACGCCCACTGGCCGGCCCAGTCGCCGGAGCGGCGGTCGCACTCGCGGACGTTGCCGTCGCGGTCGATCGTGCAGGCCACGAGCTCGACGTAGCCCTCGTCGTGCTCCACCGGCTCGTCCATGAGCTCGAAGATGCGCTCGGCGCCCGCGAGGCCCATGACGACGGAGTTGATCTGCTGGGAGATCTGGCCGATCTGGCCGGCGAACTGCTTGGTCATGTTGAGGAACGGCACCGTGACGGCGATCGAGAAGGGCAGGCCCGAGATAGAGAGGTTGGGCACGCCGGTCTCGATGAACACGCCGCCCACGAGCGCCACGATCACGTAGATCAGGTTGCCGAGGTTCATGAGGATCGGGCCGAGCGTGTTGGTGTACATGTTCGCGGCGCGGCTCGCCTCGAACAGGCGCCGGTTGCGCACGTCGAAGTCCTCCTGCGCGGCCTCCTCGTGGCAGAAGACCTTGACCACGCGCTGGCCGTTCATGACCTCCTCGACGTGGCCCTCGACGATGCCGATCTCCTTCTGCTGCGCCACGAAGTTGCGCGCGGAGCGTCCGCCGAGCTGCTTGGTCATGTAGGCCATGAAGAGAACGCCCGCCACGACGACGAGGCACATCCACACGCTGTAGTAGACCATGACGGTGATGACCGAGACGCAGGTGACGAACGTCAGCGTGATGTTGGGCAGCGACTGGCCGATCATCTGGCGCAGGGCGTCGATGTCGTTGGTGTAGTGGCTCATGATGTCGCCGCGCTGGTGCTGGTCAAAGTAGCTGATCGGCAGGTCCTGCATGTGGCCAAAGAGCTGCTCGCGGAACTTCTCGAGCGAGCCCTGCGTGATGATTGCCATCGCGCGGGTCCAGGTGAAGTTGAGGACGAGCGAGACCGCGTAGATGCCCACGAGCGTGAGAATGAGCGAGCCCACCTGGCCGGCGACGGACTCCCAGTCGCCGCTCTCCCAGTTGGCGGTCACGATCTCGAGCGTGCGCTGCATGAACGTGGCGGGCAGGGCCGAGAGCACGGCCGAGACCACGATGCAGAGGATGACGAGCGGTAGCATCCTGGGATAGAACGAGAAGAGCGTCTTGATGAGGCGTCCGAGCGTCTTGCCACGCCCGCCGCGACGCTGCGGTGCCGCGACCTGGCGGCCGGCGACGTTCTGGCGCTCCGGCTCGCGCTCGGGCTCGGTCGGCTGGTTGGAGCCGGTGACGTTCTTGAGGATGCTCTCGGCGGAGTTGTTCCTAGCGGCCATCGGCCTCACCTCCCTCCACGGGTGCGACGTCCGCGACGGCGTCGCCGTCCTTCTCGGCCTCCTGGCTCGTGCGGCTCTGCGCGAGATAGGTGTCGCGGTAGAACGGGCAGCTCTCGAGGAGCTCCTCGTGGGTGCCCAGGCCGGCGATGTGGCCGTTGTCCAGCACGAGGATGCGGTCGGCGTCCTGCACCGAGCTCACGCGCTGGGCGATGATGATCTTGGTGGCCTCGGGCAGGTAGGTCTTGAGGCCCTCGCGGATCAGCGCGTCGGTCTTGGTGTCGACCGCCGAGGTTGAGTCGTCGAGAATCAGAACCTTGGGGTGCTTGAGCAGGGCGCGCGCGATGCACAGGCGCTGCTTCTGGCCGCCGGAGACGTTGGTGCCGCCCTGCTCGATGTAGTAGTCGTACTGCTTGGGCAGGCCCTGGATGAACTCGTCGGCCTGGGCGAGCTTGCAGACCTCCACGAGCTCGTCGTAGGTGGCGTCGGGGTTGCCCCAGCGCAGGTTCTCCTTGATGGTGCCCGAGAAGAGCACGTTCTTCTGCAGCACCACTGCGACGTTGTTGCGCAGGAACTCGAGGTCGTAGTCGCGCACGTCCACGCCGCCGACCTTGACGGAGCCCTCGGTGACGTCGTAGAGGCGGCTGATGAGGTTCACGAGCGAGGTCTTGGCGGAGCCCGTGCCGCCCATGATGCCGATCGTCTCGCCGCTCTTGATGTGCAGGTCGATCTCTGCGAGGGCGCGATGCTCGGCCTTCGCCGAGTACTTGAACGTGACGTTGTCGAAGTCGATCGAGCCGTCTGCCATCTCGGTCTCGGGATGGGCGGGGTTCTTGATCGTGGGCTCGGTGCGCAGGACCTCGCAGATGCGCTCGGCGCTCTCCTGCGCCATCGTGATCATGGCGAAGACCATCGAGACCATCATGAGCGCCATGAGGATCATGAAGCCGTAGGTGGTGAGCGCGGAGAGCTGGCCCACGTTGAGCAGCGTGCCCTGGCTGGAGATGATGAGGTAGCTGCCAAACTGCAGCACCACGGCGAAGACCGCGTACACGGCGAAGTTCATCATCGGGGTGTTGAGCGCGAGGATCTTCTCGGCGCGGGTGAAGTCGGCGCAGACGTCCTGCGCGGCGCGCCCGAACTTCTCCTTCTCATAGTCCTGGCGGACGTAGCTCTTGACGTCGCGCATGCCGGTGACGTTCTCCTCGATGGACTCGTTGAGGGCGTCGTACTTGTGGAAGACCGAGCGGAAGATCGGGTGCACGGTTCGCACGACCTTGTAGAGGCCAAAGCCCAGGACCGGCACGATGACCACGAAGACGAGCGCGAGCGGGCCTGCCATGACGAAGGCCATGACGATGCCCGCGAGCAGCAAAAACGGGCAGCGGATGGCGGTGCGGATGACCATCATGTAGGCGAGCTGCACGTTGGTGATGTCCGTGGTGAGGCGCGTCACGAGCGAGCTCGACGAGAACTGGTCGATGTTGGCGAAGCTGAAGCGCTGGACCGCGGCAAAGACGTCGTGGCGCAGGTTCATGGCCAGGCCGCAGCTCGCCTGGCTGCAGGTGACGCCGGCGCCGATGCCAAAGGCGAGCGACGCGAGCGCCATGAGCACGAGCTGCAGCGCGTAGGGCAGCATGTCGGCGAGCGTGGCGCCCGCCTGGATGGCGTTGATCAGCTGCGCGGTGACGAAGGGGATCGCCACCTCCATGACGACCTCGCCGGAGACGATGATCGGCGTGGCGATCGAGGCCCCCTTGAACTCGCGGACGCTGGCGCCGATGGTGCGGACGACCTCGCGGCCCGTGAGCCCCTTCTCCTCTTCTTTCTTCTTCATGTGACTCCTTTCGACAAGGGGTCATTGTGAGACGGGGCGGGGGAGATTTCAAGGTACCTTGCGATATTTGCCCGGTGACTGACAAACCATCCACAAACGGAGGACGCGGGAGGCGAGAAGGACCTTTGTAAGGGTCCGCCGAACGGTAGAACCCGCAGGTGAGAAGAGTCGGCGAACGGAAGCTTACAATTCGGCGCCGTTTGTAAGGCGCCCTGTAAGCCAATTGTAAGGGACGGTCAGGCTGCCGTAATGCATCGGAAATACGGCCGAAAAGGGCGCGACGCGTGCCTAGCATTCTCGCTGAACCGGTCGGAGCCCCGCGGGACGCCGGCCACATCCACGGGAAAGGATTGTTCATGTCCAAGCTTGATCTCACGCGTCGTCAGTTCGTTGGCATCGCCGGTGGCGTTGCCGCCGTCGCCGGCCTCGCCGCCTGCGGTGGCACCACCTCCGAGGAGCCCGCCGCCGAGGGCGACGCTGCCGAGGGTGAGGCCTCCGACGCCGCCCTCGCCGGCTCCATCTCCTGCTCCGGCGCCACCTCCTTCCAGCCGCTCGTCGAGAAGGCGGCCGACGCCTTCATGGAGGCAAACCTCGACGTCTCCATCGCCATCTCCGCCGGCGGCTCCGGCCAGGGCCTCTCGCAGGTCGCCGAGGGCTCCGTCCAGATCGGTCGCTCCGACGTCTTCGCCGAGGAGAAGCTCGAGGCCGACCAGCTCGAGGGCCTCGTCGACAACCAGGTCTGCATCGTCGGCATGGGCCCGATCGTGAACGCCAACGTGGACATCGACGATATTACCACCGACCAGCTCAAGGGCATCTTCCTCGGCGAGATCACCGACTGGTCCGAGGTCGGCGGCACCGCGGGCGCCATCCAGGTCATCCAGCGCGAGGCCGGCTCGGGCACCCGCGCCACCTTCGAGAACGCCGTCCTCGCCGGCGAGACCGCCCCGGACAGCTTCCGCCCGGTCGCCGAGGTCGACTCCTCGGGCACCGTTGTCGAGCAGGTCGCCGCGACCGAGGGCTCCATCTCCTACGTCGCCTTCAACTACATGGAGAACGACGGCATCAAGGCCCTCTCCGTTGACGGCATCGACCCCACGCAGGAGAACGTCGAGAACGGCGACTTCCTGATCTGGGCCTACGAGCACATGTACACCCGCGAGGACGAGGACGCCTCCACCGCGCCCGTGACCAAGGCCTTCATCGAGTTCATGCTCTCCGAGGACTTTGCCCCCACCGTCGTGGAGGAGGGCTTCATCCCCATGGGCGACATGAAGGTCCAGAAGGACGCCGAGGGCAACGTCACCCCGGTCGCCTAACCAAGACCTCATTCCCTGTCGGCGGCGTCCCTCGCACGGGGGGCGCCGCCGCCCCCTGACGAGAAAGGCTCTCCCACATGGCAAACCTTATGCCCAAGCGGAGGCTCGAGAACATAGGCCTGGGCATCACCGGCTTCTGCGTCGCGCTCGTCGCCCTTGTCGTCGTCACGCTGATCTTCATGGTGGCCCAGCAGGGCCTCTCCACCTTCTTCGTCGACGGCATGGACCCCATCGCGTTCTTCACCGGCCAGAACTGGATCCCCGAGCAGGAGCGCTACGGCGCGCTGCCCATGATCGTGGGCTCCTTCGCCGTGACGCTGCTCTCGACCCTCTTTGCCCTGCCCATCGCCATCGGATCGGCGATCTTCGTCGTGGAGGTCGCCCCGGGCTTCGGCCGGCGCGTCTTCCAGCCGGTCATCGAGCTTCTGGTGGGCATCCCCTCGGTCGTCTACGGCGTGCTCGGCCTCTACGTGATCAACTCGCTCGTGAAGGCGATCTTCGGTGACGCCGCCCCCACCGGCGCCGGCATCCTCTCCGGCGCCCTGGTGCTCGCCATCATGATCCTGCCGACGATCACCACGCTCTCGATGGACGCCCTGCGCGCGGTCCCCAACCAGTACCGCGAGGGATCATACGCCCTCGGGTGCACCCGCTGGCAGACCACCTGGAACGTGGTCCTCAAGAGCGCCATGCCCTCGCTCATGACTGCGGTCATCCTCGGCATGACGCGCGCCTTCGGCGAGACGCTCGCCGTCCAGATGGTCATCGGCGGCGTCGAGCGCTCCATGCCCACCGGTCTTCTCGACCCGGCGTCCACGCTCACGGCGGCGCTCACGGCCGGCCTCTCCAACGCGGTCTCGGGCTCCGAGTACTACCACGCCCTGTGGACCCTCGGCCTGCTCCTTCTCGTCATGTCGCTCGTCTTCATCATGATCATCCACCTCATCGGCAGGAAGGGGGCGAAGGCGAATGGCTAACCGCTCCCTCGACGCCCACGTGGCGCGCATCGACCGCCAGGACAAGATTGCCACGGGCGTGCTCACCGTGATCGTGGGCCTGGTCATCCTGCTCGTCGTCGCGATCATCGCCTACATCATCGTCCGAGGCGCCGGTCGCGCGCTCACGCCCGGGTTCCTCACCAACCCCTACAACCACGAGGTGCTCCCCGGCATTCTCTACCAGCTGTGGGACTCCTTCTACCTGCTCCTGGTGACGCTCGTCATCTCGGTGCCCATCTCGCTCGGCGCGGCCATCTTCATGGTGGAGTACGCGCCCGACAACTGGGTCACCTCCGCCGCCAAGACGGCCATCGAGACGCTCTCGAGCCTCCCCTCGATCGTCGTGGGCATGTTCGGCTCGCTCTTCTTCGTGGTGACGCTCGGCTGGGGCATCTCGATTCTCGCCGGCGCCTGCGCGCTCACGATGTTCAACATCCCCATCCTGGTGCGCACCATCCAGCAGGCGCTCGAGGACGTGCCGCGCAGCCAGCGCGACGCCGCCCTGGCCATGGGCCTCACGCGCTGGGAGACCACGCTCAACGTGCTGCTCCCCGCCGCCATGCCCGCCATCGTCACGGGCGTCGTGCTCTCCGCGGGCCGCGTCTTCGGCGAGGCCGCCGCGCTGATCTTCACCGCCGGCTCCGCCCCGGCGCGCCTGAACTTTGGCTCGCTCAACTTCCTGAGCCCAACCAACCCCTTCAACATCTTCCGACCGGCCTGCTCGCTCGCCGTCTACATCTGGCGCCTCACCTCCGAGCCCACGGCCGGCTCCACGGAGATCGTCTGGGGAACCGCCACGATCCTGCTCGTCTGCGTGCTCCTGTTCAACGTGCTTGCCCGCCTGCTCGGCAAGTTCCTCTCGAGGAGGCTGACCGCCGAATGACAGACACCACCACTATCCAGGACCGGCCCGCGGCCGAGAAGAACGTCCCGCTGCTGCACACCCAGGACGTGACGGTCACCTACGACCTCACGCATGAGGCGCTGCACAAGACGAGCCTCGACTTCGAGGGCGGTCAGGTCACGGCGCTCATCGGCCCGTCCGGCTGCGGCAAGTCCACGTTCCTGCGCTGCCTGAACCTCATGAACCGCGAGATCCCCCGGTGCTCCGTGGGCGGTCAGATCTACTACCACGGCCACGACATCAACACGCCCAAGGAGAACCTCTTCGAGCTGCGCAAGTCAATCGGCATGGTCTTCCAGCAGCCCACGCCCTTCCGCAAGTCCATCCGCGAGAACATCCTCTTTGCGCCCAAGAAGCACGGCCGCGTGAAGACCAAGGACGAGGAGGACGAGCTCGTGGAGACGTCGCTTCGGCAGGCGGCGCTCTGGGACGAGGTCAAGGACAAGCTGCGCCAGTCCGCGCACGCGCTCTCCGGCGGCCAACAGCAGCGCCTGTGCATCGCCCGCACGCTGGCCATGAAGCCCGACGTGGTCCTCTTCGACGAGCCCTGCTCCGCGCTCGACCCCATCTCCACGTTCGCGATAGAGGAGACGATCCGCGACATCGCCGCGAGCGGCATCTGCGAGATCATCGTCACCCACAACATGGAGCAGGCCACGCGCGTCTCGGACCGCACGGCGTTCTTCTATGTGGGCGACATGATCGAGACGGGCACGACGCAGCAGATCTTCTCGGACCCGCACGACCAGCGCCTCGTAGACTACCTGACGGGCCGCTTTGGCTAGGGGGAGGAACATGGACACAGAGCTTAACGAGAGCGTCTACCGCTCCCTGGAGACGGCGGAGACCGCCATCAAGGTCAGCGACTTCGACCTGTGGTACGGGGACTTCCGGGCGCTCAAGGGCATCAACCTGGAGATCCCGCGCAACCGGGCCACGGCCTTCATCGGCCCCTCGGGCTGCGGCAAGTCCACGCTGCTGCGCACGTTCAACCGCATGTGCGACTTCGTGGAGTCGGTGCGCACCGAGGGCACGATCGAGTTCGACGGCCAGGACATCTTCAAGATGGACGCCAACGCCCTGCGCGTCTACGTGGGAATGGTCTTCCAGCACCCCAATCCGTTCCCGATGAGCATCCGCGAGAACATCCTCTACGGTCCCAAGCGCATGAGGCGCCTCTCCAAGGCCGAGGGCGACGAGATCTGCGAGCGCTGCCTCACGCGCGCCGCGCTCTGGGACGAGGTCAAGGACGACCTGGACAAGAGCGGGCTGGGTCTTTCCGGCGGCCAGCAGCAGCGTCTCTGCATCGCGCGCGCACTCGCCACCGACCCGGAGATTCTGCTCATGGACGAGCCCACCTCGGCGCTCGACCCCATCTCCACGAGCATGGTCGAGGAGCTCATGACCGAGCTCTCTGAGGACCACACCGTGGTCGTCGTGACTCACAACATGCAGCAGGCCGCCCGCGTGGCCGACAAGACCGTCTTCTTCTACCTCGGTGAGCTCATCGAGGAGGCGCCCACCCGCGAGTTCTTCGCCAACCCGCGCGAGCAGCGCACGCAGGAATACCTATCAGGGAGGTTCAGCTAATGTCCGCAGCAGCAACCCGCTCCAAGTTCACCAAGCAGCTCGACGACATCGAGGAGTACCTGAGGCGCCTCACCGAGAAGTGCGCCTCCGACGTGCGCGCCGCGGGGCTCGCCGCCACCGGTGACAAGGGCGCCGCCGAGGGCGTCATGTCCGGTCGCAAGAACGAGGACCGCCTCCGCAACGCCATCGAGGAGAACTGCCTCGACGTGATGCTGCTCCAGCAGCCGCTCATCGGCGAGGACCTGCGCTTCGTCTCGGGGTCCTTCCGCATCGTCTCCGACCTCACGCACATCGACGGCATGACCCGCGACATCGCCTTCCTCGTGGAGGAGATCCCGGCCAAGGCGGCCAAGAAGCTCGTCGCCGAGTTCACCGAGATGTCCGAGTGCGCCGCCTCGATGGTCGAGCAGGCCGGCGCCGCCTTCGCCGCCTCCGACGTCGAGGGCGCCCAGCGCGTCGTCGAGGAGGACAACCGCGTCAACGAGCTCTATGATGAGGTGGAGGGCAAGCTGGTGGAGCTCATCCGCGCCGGCAAGTCCTCCGCGCAGTACCTGCCCGAGCTGCTCATGGTGGCCAAGTACTTCGAGCGCATCGGCGACCTCGCCAAGCGCGTGGCCGCCTGGGCGATCTTCCGCGTCACCGGCGAGCACGTGGTGGCGGAGAAGGCGAGCCAGCAGCGCCCCACCGAGGAGTAGCTGGGCAGCGGCACGAAAACGACGGTATGGGAACGGGAGAAGAGCGTTGGTCTACTACGTCGAGGACGACAAGAACATTCGCGAGCTCACGGTCTACGCGCTCGGCCAGGGCGGCATCGAGGCCCGGGGCTGCGCCGACGACGCCGAGTTCCGCCGGGCCTGTGCCGAGCGCACCCCCGACGCCGTTCTTCTCGACATCATGCTCCCCGACGCTGACGGGCTGGAGATCCTGGCCCGTCTGCGTCGCACCCCCGGCCTCAAGAACGTGCCGGTCATGATGCTCACCGCCAAGGACACCGAGCTCGACACCGTGCGCGCGCTCGACGGCGGCGCCGACGACTACCTCTCCAAGCCCTTTGGCATGATGGAGGTCGTGAGCCGCACGCGCGCCCTGCTTCGCCGCGCCGGGCGCGAGGCTGCGGTGGCCGAGAAGCCCACCGCGCTGACGTGCGGGGACGTGACGCTCTGGCCCGACCGGCGCGAGGTCAGCGTGGACGGTCGCGAGGTGCAGCTCACGATGCGCGAGTTCGATCTGCTGGAGTTCCTCATGCGCTCCCCGGGCGTGGTCTTCTCGCGCGAGACGCTGCTCCAGCGCGTCTGGGGCTGGGACTTCGACGGGGGCTCGCGCACGGTTGACGTGCACGTGCAGCAGGTCCGCGCCAAGCTCGGCGAAGCCTCCGACCTGATCGAGACCGTGCGCGGCGTGGGGTATCGCGTCCGCGGCTAGGAAAGGGGCAGCGTGGTCAGACAGCCGGGGGCAAAGGGCTCGCTCTCGCACCGCATGTTCGTTGCGCTCGTCGTCGCGTGCACGAGCGTCGCGGTGGTCGTGACCGTGGCGGCCTCCCTCATCTACCAGAGTGCCTTTCTCGCCGACGAGCACGAGCAGCTCGCCGGCGAGTGTCGTACCATCGCCTCGCTGCTCAACCTTGCCGACGACGATCCGGCCGTGCTCTCCGAGCTCGATCTGGGAGACATCCGTGCCACGCTGATCGACCCGGACGGCACCGTCACCTACGACAGCCTGGCGCCTGCCGACGAGCTGCCCAACCACGGGGACCGTCCCGAGGTGGTCGCGGCGTTTGCCGAGGGGTCCGGCTCCTCGGATCGCTCGAGCGACACGGCGGGCTACATGAGCCTCTACGAGGCGGAGCGCCTGGAGTCCGGACAGGTTGTGCGCCTCTCGGTCGACCGCGCCGGCGTCGTGGCGTTTTTGTTCCAAGACCTGGTCCTTCTCGCCCTGTTCGCCGTGGTGCTGGTAGGGGCGAGCTGGCTCGTCTCGCGCAGGCTGTCGCGTCGCTTCGTACAGCCCATCCTGGAGATCGACCCGTCCGCGGGTGACGGCGTGGCTCCCTATGAGGAGCTCGATCCGCTGGTGAGTCGCCTGAACGAGCAGCACGGCCAGCTCATGCATCGCATGGAGCAGATCCAGGACGCCGCCGACCTGCGCCGCGAGTTCACGGCCAACGTGACGCACGAGCTCAAGACGCCCATCGCCTCGATCTCCGGCGCCGCCGAGCTCATCCGTGACGGCATCGCCAAGCCCGAGGACGTCCCCGGCTTCGCGGGGCGCATCTACGACGACGCGCGCCGGCTCTCGAGCCTGGTGAGCGACATCCTCACCCTCTCAAAGCTCGACGAGTCCGAGCGTGCGGGCTCCCAGGAGCTCTTCGGTCCGTCGGAGAGCGTGAACCTGCTCGCCGTGGCGCGCGACGTGGCCGACCGCCTGGCGCCCAAGGCCAGAAAGGCGGGGGTCGACGTCTCCGTGGAGGGCGTCTCGATGATGGTGCGCGGCAACGCGCGCCTGATAGACGAGCTGGTGAGCAACCTCTGCGACAACGCGATCCGCTACAACCGGCCGGGCGGCAAGGTCTTCGTGTGGGTGCTGCCGGCCGAGGCGGGCGGTGCGCGCCTGCGCGTCTCCGACACCGGCATCGGCATCCCGGAGGCGTCGCAGGACAAGGTCTTCGAGCGCTTCTACCGCGTGGACAAGGGGCGCAGCCGCGACATGGGCGGCACCGGCCTGGGCCTTGCGATCGTCAAGCACGCGGCCGCCTACCACGGCGCGCAGATCGCGCTGGAGAGCAAGGTGGACAAGGGCACCACGATCACCGTGACGTTCCCGCGCGCGTAGCGGGCGCGAGACGGTCCAATTTACAAATCCCCTCTTTGTGACTGGCAGGGAGATTTCCTGTCAGGTTTGGCCTCCTCCTGCGTATTGTAGGTAGAGGCGAGAAGGACGGGGGTGTGCGATGCGCGAGAGAAGACGGGCCGAGCGCCTGGTCAACGCCTATGCGGACCTGATACTGCGCGTCGCCTACACGTATCTGGGCTCGCGCGCCGACGCCGAGGACGTGTGCCAGGAGGTGCTGATGCGGCTGCTGCGCCGCAGGGAGCCCTTCGAGAGCGCGGATCACGAGCGGGCCTGGGTGGTCCGCGTGAGCGCCAACCTCTGCCGTGACCTGCTGCGCCGCCGCTCCGCGCGGCCCACGCTCGCCCTGGAGGAGGTCGCGGAGCCGGTGGCGCCCGAGCCGGGGCGCGAACTCGCGACGACGGCGCGCGTCCTGCGCGCCGTGATGCGCCTGCCGCTCGCGTACCGCGAGGCGATCTTCCTCCACTACTACGAGAACTACTCGATCAGGGATATCGCTCGGGCCTGCGACTGCAGCGAGGACGCTGCCGCCGCCCGCCTGAGCCGCGGCCGCGCGAAGCTGAGGGAGCTCTTGAAGGGGGATGATCTCGATGAGAGGGACGTTTGACGAGTATCGCAGGGAACTCGATGACATGGCCTTCTCGCCGGGCGAGAAGAACGAGCTGGTAGGAAGGCTCTCTCGCGCTGCCGCACCGCACCGCGCCCGCTTCCCGCGCGCCGCCGTCGTGGCCGGGGTCGCGCTCGCGCTCGGGGCGGGCGTGGTGACGGCATACGCGACCGGCGCACTCGGGGCGGCCGCCGACTTCCTGCTCGACGTCTTTGGGGAGGACGCGGCGCAGACCCAGGCCATCGGGGACGCCACGCAGCCCGCCGGGGCGAGCGCCGAGGCGGGCGGGCTGACCGTCTCTGCCGATGCCGTGCTGGGTGACGACACCCACTACGTGATCGTCTACAGCCTGACGCCCGACGACCCGACGCTCTTCGAGGGCGTGGCGCGCAGCGACGAGGGGACGGTCCTTCTCGGCTTCTCCAACATCGCGATTCCGGAGAACGAGGGGGCGGCCGGCGGCGGCATGGGGGCGTACTTCTACGACGCCGACCCGGATGACGCGAGCGTGCAGTACGTCCAGCAGTGCTGGGCGCAGAGCGAGAGCGGCCTTGCGGGCACGAGCGCGTACGTGAAGTTCGTCGATTTGGTCGCGCTCGACCCGGAGACGCTGGAGCCCGTGGGCGAGCCGCTCGCGACGGGCACGTGGGAGCTCGAGGTCCCGCTCGACTACGAGAGCTCCGCAATCGCGCTGCCCGTGGGCCAGACGGTCGACTTCGGGGGCCCCGCGGTCACGGTGACGGAGCTTTCCGTCTCGCCGCACGGCGTCATGATCTCCTACGACCTTGCGGGCACGCCGGATACCAGGCAGGAGTTCCCGCAGCTGAACCTGCCCGTGTTCGTGAACTTTGCCGACGGGACGAGCTTTGACGCCACCTGGGTCGGCGGCTTTGGCGACGACGCGCACGTCACCAAGGGCGCGTCCTTCGACCGGATCGTGGACGTTGAGGACATCGTGAGTGTGACGGTGGGCGACGTCACGATAGAGGTCCCGCACGCGTAGCGACTCCGCATGCCCCGTTCCCGGCGCCGGCCTCCCTGCGGGGGCTGGCGCCTTTTTCTTTTGCTAGGCGTCGAGCCTGAGCTCCCAGAGGTTGGTCCAGCCGGGCATGGGCAGCTCGGGGTAGGGGAGCCAGATCGGGCGGTGACGGGTGAAGCCGCAGCGCGTGTACATGGCGTTGGCCTCGACGCCCTGGACCGAGGTGTTGAGGCGCACCGCTCGTGCCCCCTCGGCGCGCGCGGTGCGGGCCACGGCGTCGAGCAGGGCGACGGAGGCGTGACGCCCGCGCGCGGCGGGGTCTACGGCGAGCAGGTGAAGTCCGCGAACCTCGCGGGCGGGGAGGTCCTCCCAGTCGGGGCCGCCCGTGCCGGAGCCGTGGCCGGGGGCGGTGCCGTCGCCCATGTCCGCGTCGAGGTCCATCGCCACGGCGCCGAGAAGGGCGGCGTCCTCGCGGGGCGCGCCGTCGTGGACCGCCGCGACGTCGAAGGCGCCCCAGTAGGAGCCGGCTGCGAGGAGGTCACGGGCCATGCCGGCTGGCGGCCAGACCTCGGGAACCCAGCCGCAGGTGCCGCCGGCGGCGCTCACGTGGGCGTACAGCGCGTCGAGCTTCTCGGCCCAGAGGCCCGAGACGGGCAGGCGCACGACGGCCACGTCGGCCGGGACGCTCGCGCGGCCCTCGTGGCGCACGTCGTTGCGGGCGATGGTGGCGAGAAGCTCGCGCGCCACGGCGGCGGGAGCCATCTTGGGGAGGTTGTGGTCGATGCCGGGCTCCACGACCTTGGCGGCGCCGGGGATGGCGGCGACGATGCGGTCGGTCTCCTCGGGGAGGATCTCGTCGAACTCGCCTACCATGACGGTCACGGGGCAGGAGACGCGTGCCAGCGAGGCGGCGTCGATCTGCGGCTGCTCGACCATGAGCTGCAGGAGCTCGGCGATGCGGGCGGACTCGGCGGGGGAGGGCACCGGCGTGCCATCCTCCAGCGTGACGCCCTCCTCGCCCTCCTCCGCCCAGCGGCGGTTCTCTGCCGCGGCGTAGGCCATCCAGTCGGTGTCCTCCTTGGGGAGGCCCTCAGGCGTGAGGTTTGCCCCGAGCGCGGTCACGGAGAGCACGTGCTCGCCCCAGTCGCGGGCGAGGAGCAGCCCCAGGATGCCGCCGTCGGAGAAGCCGAGCACGTGGACCTGCGGCACGCCGAGGCGCGAGCAGACCTCGCGGGCGTCGGCGGCCATGAGCTCGTAGGAGAGCGGCGCTGTGCCGCGGGAGGAGGCGCCCTGAGCACGCGAGTCCACGGCGACGACGGCGCGCCCGCTCGCGCAGACGGCATCGATCACCGGGCCAAAAATGCCGTGCTCCTCGCCGTTGCCGTGCAGCATGAGGACCGGCGGCACGGCAAGGCCGAGGCCATAGGGCGTCCCCGGCTGGTCGATCACGCCATCGGGCGCGTACGTCCACGCCACGATCGTTGCCCCGTCCTCCGTCGGCACCTCCACGCGCGCCGCGAGCGGCACGGTCGGCAGCGCGTACGGGCGTGGAACATGCACCGGCGGCGGCGTGACCTTCATGTGAGTCCCTTCGGTAAGATAGGCCGATCAAGTGCGGCGGGGCGAGAAGGTCCGCCGCGAGTTCCGCAGCCGCGTCCTTTGCGGCGAGGGCTGTCTGAGCGCCGGACCTTCTCGCCCCGCCCCTCTCGCTACTTGGAGCGAACCTGCGACGGGTGCTTCTCGAAGAAGTCGTAGCGCGGGGGCAGGGGGACGATTTTGTGCTCCGTGGGGGTCTCGCCGCAGGTGGCGGCCAGCTCGACGGGGCCGTCGAAGGCGTGGTCCCAGGAGAAGAAGAGCTCGGGCGAGAAACCCATGTGCTCGCAGATCTTCTCGCAGCCAAAGGGCACGGCCGGGTGCATGAGCAGGGCCGTAGTGCGCAGCGCGACGAAGGCGTCGGCGAGGGCGGCCTCGTAGGCGGCGTCGTCGCCTTTGGCGGCCTTGGAGGCGTCGTCCCAGCGCTTGTTGGCCGCGCGGGTGAACTCCTCGGCGACCGTCAGCGCGCCGTGGGCGTCGAACTCGTAGGCGCGACGCTCGAAGGCCAGCGTGGCCTCGCGCGCGGCGGCGACGGCCTCATCGCTCGGGGCCACGGCGGGCAGATGCGCGTCGCAGACGTTGGCGGCGCCGTAGAAACAGCTGCGCGCCAGGCGGTTAAAGATGTTGGTGAGAAAGGCGCTCTCCTTGAGGGCGGGGTCGACCACGCGCGGATCGTCGCGGACGAGCACGTCCTCGCCCGTCTTCTTGTCCTTGTGGCTAACGGAGGTGTCAAACGCCTTGGGGTTGAAGGAGACGGCCTTCTGGTCCAGGCCGAGCGAGAGCCAGTGCGCGCGCAGCTGCTCGGGCGTGTAGGCGTCCAGCAGCTCGGCGGCCATCGGCGGTACGATCTTGCCGGAGCTCGAGGCCTTCTTGTTCATGAACAGGATGTGGTAGTTGGCCACGGGGATGTCCTGCGTGAGGCCCCAGTCGAGCGCCTCCCACATGGCGGGCTGCGCCACGCAGTAGAAGTAGATGTTGTCCTGGCCGATGAACTGGTAGACGCGGGCGTCCTCGCTGCACCACCAGTCGTGCCAGTCGCGGCTGGAGTAGCGGCCCTCCGGCGCGAGCTCGAGCGTCGTCTGCGTGAACGAGATAGGCGCCCACAGGCTCTCGGGCCAGCACCAGACCGTGAGGCCGCTCGTGCCCTCAAGATCGGGCGCCGCCACGCCCCAGTCGATGTTGCCGGTGATGCGGAACGGCAGCAGGCACTTGCCGGTGCGGAAGCGCACGCCCGCGGCGTCGAGCCTCTCGCGCGCCTCGTCGCGCTCCTCCCAGCCGACGAAGGTGAGCGAGAAGGACTGCTGGCCCTTTTCGGCCTCCGCGAGCGTGTGGGCGGGGAGCTGGTCGGCGACGGCGTCGTAGGCCTCGCGGAACTTGGTCTGGATGTAGATGACCGGGTCGACGAGGCTCTCGCGCACGGTCTTGGTGACGACGGCGCGGACCTGCGGGTCGGCGTCCCACTCGTCCATGAGGCGCTCGAGCTCCGCGCGGAAGGCGGGCAGGTCGAAGTACCAGTTGTCAACCGGGCGCAGCTCGGGCGTGGTGCCGCTGACCTGCGAGACGGGGGCGATCAGCTCCTCCGGGTCAAACTGGTGGCCGAGGTCGCACTCGTCGGCGTAGGCCTTCTCGGACTTGCAGCCGCGCACGGGGCAACGGCCCTGGACCTGGCGGCCGTTGAGGAAGGTGCCGGCCTCGACGTCGTAGAACTGCCGCGTGGAGCGCTTCTTGAGGTAGCCGCGCTCGTGGAGGCGGCGGATCAGCTCGTCGGTCACGCGGGCGTGGACGTCGCGCGCGGGGGGAAGGCCCGAGCCGGCGAAGAGGTCGAGCGAGATGCCGTAGGCGTCGAGGGCGGCCTTCTGACTCTCGTGGTTCACGCGGACGTAGTCCTCGATCGTGCCCGTGTAGCCCTCGTTCTCCACCTTCTTGCGGTAGCCCTCGGCGATGGGGGAGCCATAGCAGTCCGTGCCGGAGACAAAGATCACGTTCTCGGCGCCGATGCGGTCGCGCAGGAAGCGCGCGAAGAAGTCGGCCGGGACGAAGACGCCGCCGATGTGGCCAAAGTGCAGGTTCTTGTTGCCGTAGGGCATGCCGCCGGTGATGACCGCGCGGCGGGGGAAGCTCGGGCGAGAGGAGGTCTCGGGCATGGGTGCTCCTTCGTGATTGGGTACAGCCCTCCCATTCTCGCACTTCTCGGCCCTCTGCGGGGTCGGCGCGCTAAGATGGGCCCATGCGAACGATCGCCGACATAGACGTCCTGGGGGACCCCGAGGTCCAGAGGGACATCGCACGGCTGTCCCTTGTGATCGCCGGCGCAACGGTTCTGCTCGCCGCCCTGCTCTGGCTCGTTCTGTGTGGGGAGGGGGCCGACGTGTGGTGGTGGCTCGCGCTGGCGTTGGGAAGCTTCGTCGCGCTGCCCGTACATGAGCTGGTGCATGCCGCGGCTTTCAAGCTGCTCCGCCCCGGCTGCCGGGTCTCCTTCGGCTTTCAGGACGCCTTTCTCTACACCAGGACGGACGGGGCCGTGCTGTCACGCGGCCGCATGGTGGCCGTGCTGCTTGCGCCTACGGTGCTGGTGACGGCTGCTCTCGCGTCGGCGGCCCTCGCCGCGGGGCGTCCTGTGCTCTCGGCCCTTCTCGCCGGCATACATCTCTCCGGATGCGCCGGTGATATGCTCATGGCCTCAGCCGCCCTGCGAGAGCCGTCCTGCACGCACGTCCGTGACACCGAGACCGGCATCACCCTGCTCTCCGACCGCGAGGGGGTCCAATGAACGACGTCATCTCCCAGCTCCGCGACCGCCGCTCCGTACGCGCCTACACCGACGAGCCCGTGAGCGCCGCCGACGAGCGCGCCATCCTCGAGGCGGCGTGCCAGGCCCCCACGGCCGGCAACCAGCAGCTCTATTCCATCATCGTGGTGCGCGACCAGGCAGAGAAGGAGGAGCTTGCCCTCACCTGCGACAACCAGCCCTTCATTGCCAAGGCGCCCCTCGTCCTGGTGTTCTGCGTGGACGTGCGCCGTTGGCACAGGGCCTTCGTCGCCGCCGGCGCGGAGCCGCGCGAGCCGGGTGTGGGCGACTTCCTCCTGGCGCTCGAGGACAGCGCCATCGCGGCGCAGAACGCCGTGGTCGCCGCCCACAGCCTGGGGCTCGGGTCCTGCTACATCGGCGACATCCTCGAGCGGTGCGAGGACCAGGCGCGCATCCTGGGGTGCCCGCGCCACGTGGTGCCCGCGGTGATGCTCGTGATCGGACACCCCACGGAGGGGCAGCGCAGGCGCGTGAAGCCCGCGCGCCTGCCGCTCGGGGACGTCGTCTTCGAGGACCGCTATCCCGAGCGGGACGACGCCGGCTGTCTGCGTGCCCTCGACCCCAAGCGCACGGGGGCGGGCACGCTCGAGGAATGGGCGCGCGTTCTGCGAGCGAAAGTGGAACTCGGCCTTCTCGCGCGAGATGACGCGCTCCGCCGCCGCGATCCTCGCCGACTTTGCGACGGACATCTCGTAGTTTCGGACCGAAGATCAGTTTTAGGCAGTCTTCCGTCGACTCTCTAAGTATTACCGGTTGGGTAGCATTTTCTGAGCTGCGCTTTTGCTGGCATCGCGAAAGCTATACTGAGGGCCCATTCAAAAAACTGCCTAAAAGTCGTCCAGGGGGTTCCATGACGCCGCTCCTTCTTCATGCGTGCTGCGGGCCGTGCTCGCTCGAGCCGCTGCGCCTGCTGCGCGCGGAGGGCTTTGAGCCCACGATCTGCTGGACCAACCCCAACATCCAGCCCGTCTCCGAGTGGCGGCGCCGCCTGGACACGCTGCGCACCTGGGCGGACGACGTGGCGCACGTGGGCGTGATCGTCGCCGGCGACGACCGCGCCGCGTGGGAGAGCGCCGCGGCGCCGGCGGGCTTCGACCGCGAGCGGCGCTGCCGCGCCTGCTACGCGCTGCGCCTCGCCGAGGCCTGCCGCGCCGCACGCCAGCGCGGCTTCGAGTACGTGTCCACGACGCTCGTGGTCTCCCCGTACCAGCTCTTCGACGCCTGCGGCGAGATCCTCGCCACGCTGGCGCCCCGCTTTGGCCTCACGCCCGTCTGGCGCGACTTCCGCCCGTACTATCCCGAGGCCACGCGCGAGTCGCGCGAGCTGGGGATGTATCGACAGAACTACTGCGGCTGCCGCTTCTCGGCCGCCGAGGCGGCCATCGAGCGCCATGAGGCCCGCGACGCGCGCAAGGCGGCGAAGGCCGCAGCGCGTTCAGCCGCCCTTCAGGTGTAAGGGTTTTGCCAAGACCGCCGATCCTGTTGCCCGCTCGCGCCCCGCCTGCTCTATCGTGATGGGCGGTCCACCCAAGACGAGAAGGACGGTGAGAACATGATCCAGTGCCTGTTGACCAGCGAGAACGGAACCATCGAGAAGATCCCCGAGCCCTGTAGCGGGTGCTGGGTCAGCGTCGTGGCCCCCACGGCAGAGGAGCGCGCCTGGCTCGAGAGGGAGCTCGGCGTGCTGCCGGAGTTCGTGAACTCCGCCCTCGACGACGAGGAGACTTCCCGCATCGACTACGACGAGGACGCGCACCAGATCTTCGTCATCGTCGACTATCCGGTCGTTGGGGAGGACGGCGCGGGGGTGCGCCCCCAGAGCCCGCTGCAGTACGACACCATGCCGCTCTCTATGGTCTTCCTGCCCGAGCGTGGCCTCTTCGTCACCATCAGCATCCTCGAGAACGAGGTCGTGGCGGACATGGCCGGCGGGCGCGTCCGCAACGTGGACACGCGCTATCGGACGCGCTTCCTGCTGCAGATGCTCCTGCACATCTCGCAGCTCTACCTTGTCTACCTGCGACGCATTGACCGGCTCTCGTCCAACACCGAGGCGCGCCTCCACGCGTCCGTGCGCAACGAGGAGCTCATCCAGATGCTCAACCTCGAGAAGTCGCTCGTGTACTTCTCCACGTCGCTCAAGTCCGACGAGGTGACGCTCAACAAGATCGCCCAGGGCCGCATCATCCCGCTCTACGAGGACGACCAGGACCTCCTCGAGGACGTGCTCGTCGAGGTGCACCAGGCCATCGAGATGGCCAACATCTACTCAGGCACCCTCTCCGGCACGATGGACGCCTTCGCGAGCATCATCTCCAACAACCTCAACATCGTGATGAAGGTTCTCTCGGTCATCACGATCGTCATGGCGATCCCCAACATCGTCTTCGGCTTCTACGGCATGAACGTCGGTCTGCCCTTCGAGGGCGTGCCGCTGCTCGACAACTGGGCGTTCCCCCTGCTTCTGGCCGTGGCGTGCTGCCTGGTGGCCGCCTGGGTCTTCAAGCGCAAGGGCCTCTGGCACTAGGGCGGCGAGAAGCGCTATCGTAGTGCGCTGGACCAAGGAGGAACCCATGCGCACCGACGACTTCGACTACCCGCTGCCCGACGAGCTCATCGCCCAAGCCCCGGCCGAGCCGCGCGACTCCTGCCGCCTGCTCGTGCTGCACCGCGAGGACGGCTCCGTCGAGCACCGGCGCTTCTCGGACATCATCGAGTACCTCGAGCCCGGCGACCTGCTCGTCGCCAACCAGACCCGCGTCATGCCGGCGCGCCTCGTCGGCCGCAAGCGCGGGACCGGAGGCGTGTGCGAGACGCTGCTGCTCAAGCGCCGCGAGGACGTCGACCCGCTCGGCGGCGTCTGGGAGTGCCTGGTCAACCCCGGCAAGAGGCTGCGCCAGCCGGGCATCGTGATCGAGTACCGCGCCGGCGGCCTCCATGCGCCCGAGTCGGCGCCGGTGGTCCTGACCGGGGAGATCGTGGACTTCGTCGAGGGCAGCCGCGGAGGGCGCCTCGTGCGCTTCTCGCCGGTGGGAAAAAAGGACGACGGCGCGCCGCGCACCCTGGACGAGGCAATCCATGCCGCCGGCCACGTTCCGCTGCCGCCCTACATCACCCAGTACGAGGGCGACCCCGAGAAGTACCAGACGGTCTATGCGATGAGCGAGGAGCACTCCGCCGCCGCGCCGACGGCCGGCCTTCACTTCACGCCCGAGCTCATCGAGCGCCTGCGCGAGAAGGGCGTGGGCTGGGCGACCGTGGAGCTCGAGGTGGGGATCGACACCTTCCGCCTGGTCACCGAGGACGACCCCACCCAGCACGTCATGCACACCGAGCGCTACCACGTCCCCCAGGAGGTCGTCGACGCCGTGCGCGCCACCAAGGCGGCGGGGCATCGCGTGATCGCCGTGGGCACCACCTCGGTGCGCTCGCTCGAGAGCGCCTGGGACCCGGACGCGGCGCCGAGCGAGCCGCCCGTCGTCGCGCGTCGCTTCGAGGACGCGGCCGGAACCGGCGACATCGTCGTCCGCGAGAACGCCACGACCAACCTCTACCTCATGCCGGGGTCGGACTTCCATGTGGTGGATGCGATGATCACGAACTTCCACGTGCCGCGCTCGACGCTCATGATGCTCGTCTCGGCCTTTGCCACGCGCGACCAGATCATGGCTGCCTACCATGCCGCCATCGAGGAGCGCTACCGCTTCCTCAGCTTTGGCGACGCGATGCTGATCGAGTAGGGCGCCCCCGCTATCCGGCAGTGACCACCAGGGCGATGACGACCGCCAGGAGCACGACGACGCCCACCACGGCCGCGAGCAGCGCGAGGCGCGTGCCGCGGGTGCTCGTGCGCAGGCTGCGCTCGCCCTCGGCGAGGGAGTCGACCTCCGCCTGCTGTCGCGCGACCAGGCCGCGCTGCTGCTCGACGCTCTGGCGAAGGCGAACGGTCTCCTCGGGCGTGGCGTGGACGGACTCCGCCTCTTCGAGCAGGGCCTGTGCCGCGTCGTGGCGCTCCGCCGCCTCGTCATGCGCCGCCTTTGCCTCGTTGGCTCCGTTGCGGAGCGACTCGATGCGGTCCTCGAGGCCCTTCTCCTCCTGCTGCTCGCGTGCGAGGATCTCATCGTGCTCGCGCTTGCGCTCGTCGTACTCGCCCTTGGCCTCGTCCGCCTCGCGCTGCGCCTCCTCGAGCGACTGCTTCTGCGTCCAGAGGTGCGTCTGCGCGGCGTCGACGCTGGCCTGGGCGTCGCGCGTGACGACGCCCACCTCCTCGCGCGCGGACTCGACGTGCGCGAGCTCGGTGGTCACCTCGTCGTGCAGCTGCCGCAGCGCCGAGGGGTCGGCGTTCGACCCCTGGGCCCGCTTGAGCTCCTCCTGGACCTTGCGCAGGCGCGCCTGAGAGGAGTCGACCGCCCGGTTGGCGGAGGAGATGGACTGCTCGCGGCGCTCGGTGGCATCCTTGACCTGGCCCTCGGCGCCCCTCACGGCGCGCTTGGCCTCTCCGACCGCGCGGTTGGCCTCCTCGGAGCGGCCGCGCGCGGTCTCGAGGAGCTTCTTGTACGGGCGAATCTCTCGCTCGTGCTCGGTGCGCATCTGGGCGAGCTGCTGGTCGAGCTCGTCCGCCTCGGACTCGAGCCGCTTGACGGCGTCCTCCTGACGGGCGATCTCCTCGCTGGCCTCGGCGACGACGGCGCTCTGCTCGGCGACGATGCCCTCGTAGCCCGCCTCGACCTCCTCGCGCCGGGCGAGCGTCGCCTCGTCCGCCTCGAGCGCCTCGGTGAGCTCTCTCAGGTGGCCGCGGGCGGAGGAGTGCCGCTTTGCCGCCGCATGCACGTCGCGCACGGCGGATATGCCGCTCCTGAGCCTCTCCGCGACGCCCGATGCGACCCTGCGCGCCGGGCCGAGGACGTCCGCGCCGCGGTCGTCGTTGACCTCGGCCTGCTCCGGCTTCACCCGGTCCTTCTCGTCCGACATCGCGGCTCCTCTCTCCGGTATCTCGCACACCCCACCATTGTGCGGCAAGCGCGCGCTCATCCCGCCGATAAATCCGCTCATCCCCTCACTCTGCATTCTCGGCGGTATCTTCGCTACGGGGAGCCCGCATGTTTGTTAGGATATACTGCGTTTACGGGGAGACCTGCAGGCCTCCCGGCTGTTGGGATTTTGGAAAGGAAGTCTACGCATGGTTTCTAAGCAGACGAGCATCATCAACGCCACCGGCCTTCACGCCCGTCCCGCGTCCGTCTTCGTGACCGAGGCCAAGAAGTACCAGTGCAACGTCACCATCAAGAACGTCGACAAGGACTCCGCTCCCGTCAACGCCAAGTCCATCATGATGATCCTGGCCGCCGGCCTCGGCACCGGCACCAAGGTCGAGATCGCGTGCGACGGCGAGGACGAGCAGGCCGCCCTCGACGCCCTCATCGCCCTCATCGACTCCGGCTTCGGCGAGTAAGTCGCTTCACACCGACTCGGTACGGCCCGGCACCTTGCGGTGTCGGGCCGTTTTGTGTCTCTGGCGCGTCGCCCCTGTCCCGCTTCGCGGCCGCCCCCTTGGTTTTGGGCAACAAGTTTGATGCGCGGACGAGAAGAACTTCGGCTTGTTATGCAAAACCAAGGAATACCTGGCAGTTTGGCGCCTTTCTCGGCCCTTGAGGCTCGGATTAATTGAGACCGAATAAAATCATTTGCCCACAACCACGGGTTTTCCCTTGGATTCGCCTCTCCGGGACGCACGCGAGCGCCGTTTCCCCAAAACCCGTCTTTTTCTGACACGCCCTCGCGGCGCCGCGAAGTTAGCTACGATGGGATGCCGTGCCTACGATTGCGCAGGCTGGCGAGAGGCCCCGCAGGGTCCGCCGCGAGTTCTTGCCGCGCCCCTTGCGGCAAGCTGTCCGAGCGCCGGACACCGCGGGGCCTCTCGCCAGCCGATTCCACGAGCGGAGACAACATGGACCAGAGCCTCTTCACCTACGACATCGTCGCCGAGGACGGCGGCACCCACGCGCGCGCGGGCGTCCTGCACACCCCCCACGGCGACGTGCCCACGCCGATCTTCATGCCGGTGGGCACCAAGGCGACGGTCAAGGGGCTCATGCCCTCGACCCTCCACGAGCTGGGCACCAAGATCCTGCTCGCCAACACCTACCATCTCTCCATGCGCCCCGGTGCCGACCTCGTGGCCGAGATGGGCGGCCTGCACGGCTTCATGCGCTGGGACGGCCCCATCCTCACCGACTCCGGCGGCTTCCAGGTCTTCTCGCACGAGGAGTTCTGCAGGCTCTCCGACGACGGCGTGCGCTTCCGGGCCGTCGACTACGACGGGAAGTGGGTCTCCTGGACGCCCGAGGACAACATGGACATCGCCCAGAAGCTGGGCGCCGACATCGTGATGCAGCTCGACCAGTGCGTGGGATATCCCGCCCCGCGCCGCAAGGTCGAGCGCTCCGTCGAGCTCTCGAGCCGCTGGGCCGAGCGCTGCTATGCGGCACATCGGCGCCCGGACCAGGCACTCTTTGGCATCGTCCAGGGTGGCATGCATCTTGACCTGCGCCTTCGCAGCCTGCGTCACCTCGAGGAGGTCGGCGACTTCCCGGGGTACGGGATCGGTGGCTACTCGGTGGGGGAGGACCACGAGACGATGTTCGAGACCCTCGCGCCCCTCGTCTCCGAGCACATGCCCCACAACAAGCCCCGCTACCTTATGGGCGTGGGCAACCCGACCACGCTCGTGCGCGCCGTCGCCTACGGCGTCGACATGTTCGACTGCGTGCTGCCCACCCGCGCCGCCCGCACCGGCTCCGCCTTCTCGAGCGAGGGGCGCCTCAACTTCCGCCACGCCCGGTTCACCCACGACCAGCGGCCGATCGACGAGGCCTGCGGCTGCCCGGTCTGCCGCCAGGGCTTCTCGCGCGCGTACCTCCATCACCTCGTGCGGCAGAAGGAGATGCTCGCCGGCATCCTCGTCTCCCAGCACAACATCTACTACCTGCTCGACCTCATGCGCCGCGCGCGCGAGGCCGTGATCGCCGGGACCTACGCGGACTTCCTGGCCGACTGGATGGCGTCCCCGGCGGCGCGGGACTGGTAGCGCCCCTCGCCCCGTTGGCGTCCGGTGCCTCTGGTACAATCGAGGGCGATCAACAGCCGGGGCGCCTGGCGCCCAACCGCACGAGAGCACAGAGATGACAAACGAGAAGAACTTGGTCCCGGCACGCGCCGCCGGGCGCCGGCCCGTCCGCATCACGGCTCGGGGGGTCCGCTGACATGGGCGGCCTGGCACAGAGCTGCCGATGGACGGTGCTGCCCTCCGACGAGCGCGCGGAGCGCGCCCTTGCCGCCGAGCTGGGGATCGCCCCGCTCCTCGCCCGCGTCCTCGTGGCCCGAGGGCACGCGGACGCACGCGACGCGCGGGCCTTCCTCGAGCCCTCCCTCGACACCTCCTGGGAGGACCCCCTGCTCATCCCCGGCATGGGGGATGCCGCCGACCGTCTCGAGCGGGCGCTCGACGCGGGCGAGACCATCGCCGTCTTTGGTGACTTCGACGTCGACGGAATGACGTCGGCCTGCCTGCTCACGCTCGCCCTGCGTGAGCTCGGGGGGACGGTCCACCCGTTCATCCCGCATCGCTTTGGCGAGGGGTACGGCCTCTCGCGCGAGGCGCTCGCGCGCGTCGCGGAGTCGTGCGACCCCGACCTCCTGGTCACCGTCGACAACGGCATCGCGGCCGCGAGCGAGGTCGCGTGGCTGGTCGAGAGCGGCGTGGACGTCGTCGTGACCGACCATCACGAGCCGGCGGACCTCGTTCCCGTGGGCGTGCCGGTCGTCGACCCCAAGCTCTCGCGCACGTGCCCCTCGCGCGAGCTCGCCGGCGTAGGGGTCGCCCTCAAGCTCGTCTGCGAGCTCGGACGCCGCAGGGGTCGCCCGGAGATCTGGCGCTCCTACGTCGACGTCGCCGCGCTCGGCACCCTCTCCGACATGATGCTGCTCGCGGGCGAGAACCGCGCGCTCGTCGCCGAGGGGGTCGCGCGCATGCGCCGCTCCACGCGCCCCGGCCTCGTGGCCCTTGCGGCCGCCGCGGGGTGCGACCTGGCCTCGGTGCGCCCCGACGACCTGCCGTTCTCCATCATCCCGCGCCTCAACGCCGCGGGTCGCATGGGGTCGACCGACGTGGCCCTCGAGCTCCTGCTCACCAACGACCCGGTGGAGGCCGCCGTGCTCGCGGCCCGGCTCGAGTCCGTCAACGCCGAGCGCCGCGAGGTCGAGTCCGCGCTCGCCGACGCGGCCCTGGAGGAGGCGGCGCGCACCTTTGACGGCGGCCGCGTGGTCGTGGTCGGGGGAGAGGGATGGCACGAGGGCGTGAAGGGCATCGTGGCGTCCCGTCTCGTGAACCGCTATCACGTCCCCTCGATCGTCTTCGCGATCTCCGACGGCATCGCACGCGGGTCCGGCCGCTCGGTCGGCTCGGTCGACCTCTTCCACGCCGTCGAGCAGTGCTCCGACATGCTCGTGCGCTTTGGCGGGCACGCGGGCGCGGTGGGCGTCACCTGCGAGGCCAACCGCCTGGACGAGTTCCGCTCCCGCCTGTCCGCGGAGCTCGCCAAGCTTCCCGCCGAGCAGTTCGAGGACGTCGGCGAGGTCACGGCAACCGTCACGCTCTCCGAGCTCACCGTGGAGACGATCGACGCCCTGGAGCGGCTCCAGCCCTTTGGGCAGGGGAACAAGCGCCCGATGCTCGCCGTGTGCGGCGTCACCACGCGCAACCGCGCCTGCGTGGGGGCCGACCTCTCTCACCTGCGCTTCGTTGCCACTGACGGCGTCAGCTCGGTTCCGGCGATCTACTTCCGCGCACCGGACGCGGAGCGCGCCTGCGCCTGGGACGGCGTCGTGGACATCGTCTTCGAGGCGGTGAACGAGACCTGGCAGGGCCGGACCAAGCCCAAGCTCATGGTCAAGGACCTGCTGCTCCGTGACGGCGGCGACTCCGATGCCCCCACGGTGGAGGACGACGCCCCGCTCGCGGGGGACGGCCGCGGCGCGCCCGAGGGCCACGACGCGCCGGCGCCCGACCGTCGCTCGGCGCTCGCGCGGCTGGGTACCGCCGAGCTGACGGACGCCCTGCGCCGCCGGCTCATCGGCGAGCGCGCCCTGCTCCCCGCTCAGCGGTGTGCCCTCGAGACGCTCTCGGCGGGTCGCTCGTGCCTCGCCGTCATGGCTACGGGTCGCGGGAAGTCCCTCATCTTCCAGCTCCACGCCGCGCGCGAGGCCGTCTCGCGCGGCCGGGCGAGCGTGTTCGTCTACCCCCTGCGCGCGCTTGTCGCCGACCAGGCGTTCCACCTGCGCGAGCAGCTTGCGGACGTGGGCGTGGTGACCGAGGTCATCACCGGCGAGACGCCCGGCGCCGAGCGCGCCCGCGTCCTGAGCGCGCTCGCGAGCGGCGCTGCGGACATCGTCCTCACCACGCCCGAGTTTCTCGCCATCCACCGGGCCGACTTCGCCCGGTCGGGGCGCGTCGGGTTCCTCGTCATCGACGAGGCGCATCACGCCGGCCTCGCCGCGCCCGGGAGCCGCGAGGCCTACCTCGAGCTCCCCGCCGTTCGCGCCGACCTCGGCGACCCGGTGACGCTCGCCGTCACGGCGACCGCCGCGCCCGACGTGGCGGCGCGCATCTGCGCGCTGGCGGGCATCGCGCGCGAGGACGTGGTGGTTGACCTGTCGTGCCGCGAGAACCTCCTGGTCGACGACGGCCGCGAGCTGCGCGACCGCGAGGCCGCCCTCGTGAGCATCGTCGCGCGGGGCGAGAAGTGCGTGGTGTACGTGCCGTCTCGCGACCAGGCCGTCTCCCTCGTGCGCACGCTGCGCCACCGGGTCCCCGAGCTCGCCGCGCGCACGGCGTTCTACCACGCCGGGCTCCCTCGTCCGACGCGCTCCCGCGTCGAGCGGGCCTTCCGCGGGGACGACCTTGCCTGCGTCGTCTCCACGAGCGCCTTCGGCGAGGGGGTGAACCTCCCCGGCATCCGCCACGTCGCGCTCTTCGGCCTGCCTTTCGGCCGCGTCGAGTTCAACCAGATGAGCGGCCGTGCCGGGCGCGACGGCGACGAGGCCACGATCCACCTGCTCTTTGGCGCCCGCGACGTGGCGCTCGGCCAGCGCATCCTCTCCTCCGCCGCACCGTCGCGCGACGACCTCGTCCTGGTCTACCGCACGCTCGTGCGGCTCGCGCGCTCCGGAGGCCCCGTCGCCCTCGATGACGTCGCCATCGCGGAGGAGGCCACCAGGCGCGCCTCGATCTCGCCGATCGACGCCCGGGAGGTCGCCTCGGCCCTCTCGATTTTCTCTGAGCTGGGCTTTTGCTCCGTCTCCGGCTGGGGCGACGCCCGCACGGTGAGCATGGCCTCCTCTCCCTCGCGCATGGAGCTCACGCAGTCCGCGTGCTATCTCGAGGGCCTCCGCACGCGCGAGGCCTTCGAGGACTTCAGCGCCTGGGCGCTGCACGCCCCCGCTGACGAGCTTCTCGCCGGCATCCGGCACCCCATCTCGCCGGACTTCGGTATCATCGTCTGATGGGGGAAGGGGGAGCGAGATGAGCATGAGCGAGAACGAGGTCAGGGCGCCGCAGCCCGCCTCGATGCAGACTGGCACGCCACAGGTCGAGGCGCCGCAGCCCCTCTCTGAGGCGAAGCGGGCAAAGCGGGGCGCGCCCGACGCCGCGAACTTCCGTCTCCTCCAGTCCGCCTGCGCCGCCTACCTCGACGATCAGGGGTGCGAGAAGGTCGACCGTGCGTACCGCTTTGCCGCGGAGTACCACCGCGACCAGCGCCGCCGCTCCGGCGAGCCCTACATCAACCACCCCGTCGAGGTCGCGCTCATCCTGGCGCACGACCTGCGCATGGACGAGGACACGATCTGCGCGGCCCTGCTGCACGACACCGTCGAGGACACCCCCGCGACCAAGGACCAGATCGCGGAGCTCTTCGGGGAGACCGTCGCCGACCTCGTGGACGGCGTGACCAAGCTCACCTCGATTCAGGTCTCCTCGATGGACGCCAAGCAGGCGTGGAACCTCCGCAAGATGTTCCTCGCCATGAGCCGCGACATCCGCGTCGTCATCATCAAGCTCGCCGACCGCCTGCACAACATGCGCACGCTCGCCGCGCTGCCGCCCGACCGCCGCCTCTTCAAGGCGCGCGAGACGATGGACGTCTACGCGCCGCTCGCCGACCGCCTGGGCATCTCGTCGGTCAAGTGGGAGCTGGAGGACCTCGCGTTCTTCTGGCTCGAGCCCGAGGAGTACCAGCGCGTCGCCCGCATGGTCCAGGACTCGCGCGCGCAGCGCGAGGAGGACACCGAGTCCGCCATCAAGACGCTCGACGACGAGCTCAAGGCCGCCGGGCTCACCGGCTACCAGATCACGGGGCGCCCCAAGCACCTCTGGAGCATCTACCAGAAGATGACGCGCAAGGGGCGCGAGTTCGCGGACATCTACGACCTCATCGCCCTGCGCGTGATCACGCAGTCGGTGGGGGACTGCTACTCGGCGCTCGGCGCGGTTCACTCGCTGTGGAACCCGCTGCCGGGCCGCTTCAAGGACTACATCGCCACGCCCAAGGCCAACCTCTACCAGAGCCTGCACACCACGGTCGTCGGGCCCGACGGCAAACCGATAGAGATCCAGATCCGCACGGCCGAGATGCACGAGGCCTCCGAGTACGGCATCGCCGCGCACTGGCTCTACAAGAAGGAGGGCAACTCCCGCGGCCGCATGAGCGCCGAGGACCGCGCGATCGACTCCACGATCAACTGGATCCGCAAGACCCTCGACTGGGCGACCGAGGACGACATCGACGACCCCCACGAGTTCCTCGACAACCTGCGCGTGGACCTCTTCGAGCACGAGATCTTCGTCTTCACGCCCAAGGGCGAGGTCATGAGCCTGAGGCGCGACGCCACGCCGCTCGACTTCGCCTACGCCGTCCACACCGAGGTGGGCAACCACTGCGTGGGCGCCAAGGTCAACGGCTCGGTCGTCCCGCTCTCCTACAAGCTCCAGATGGGCGACCGCGTCGAGGTCCTCACCAACAAGAACGCCAAGCCGAGCCGCGACTGGATGGCGCTCGTCGCCATGCCGTCGAGCCGTGCCAAGATCCGCAAGTACTTCTCCACGCAGACCAAGAACGACGACGCCGAGCAGGGCCGCACCGAGCTCGCGCACGAGCTGCGCAAGCGCGGCTACGGCATCTCCACGCGCCGCACGGTCAAGGCGATCGAGCGCGTGTGCGAGCAGTTCGAGCTGCGCAGCCCGGACGACCTCTTCGCCAACGTCCACAACGGGAAGATCTCCGTCAAGCAGGCCGCCAACCGCATCGAGGAGATCCTCGAGGAGGGCTCGCCCGAGCAGCTCGCGGCGCAGGCGGCGCAGGCGCAGCGGCAGGCCGAGCGCGACCAGGCGATGGCCAGCGGCGCCCCCGTCATGCAGCCCTACGCGCTTACCCAGGCGGCCAAGGGCCGGCGCAGGCGCAGCAACTGCGGCGTGGTCGTCAAGGGCGACCCCGATCTTCTCGTCCATCTCGCGCACTGCTGCAACCCGGTGGCCGGCGACGAGATCGTGGGCTTCGTCACGCGCGGGCGCGGGGTCTCGGTGCACCGGGCCAACTGCCCCAACGTCTCCGATCTCATGCGCAACCCGGACCGCATGATCGAGGTCGCCTGGGACACCTCGGGTGCCACGGAGTTCCGCGTGGAGATCGTCGTCGAGGCAACCGACCGCATGGGCCTGCTCAAGGACATCACCGTCGCCATCGGAGACGCGGGGGCCAACATCCTCTCCGCCGCGACGCAGACCTCGGCGCAGGGCGTGGCGCGTCTGCGCTTCCTCGTGGCCATCTCGGACGCGAGCCTGCTCGACGTGCTGCTCTCCGCCGTGAGCCGCGTCCCCTCGGTCTTTGACGCGCGCCGCATCATGCCCGGCGAGGGCGCCAACCAGATGAAGCAGCGGGTGAAGTGATGGGGGAGAAGAACGACGAGCTGCGGCGCTACGTGGTGACGCCGCTCCAGACCAACTGCCTTGCCTACGTGAGCGACGGGGAGTGCCTCGTCGTGGACCCGGGCGGCTCCGGCGACCAGCTGGCGACCGTCCTCGACGACGTGCGCGTCACGTGCGTCGCGGCCACGCACGGCCACGGCGACCACGTGGGCGGCGTGGCGGCCCTCGTGCGCGCCACGGGTGCCCCCTTCGCGATCCACGCGGCGGACGCCGAGCTCGCGCGCCACGCCGGCGAGATGAGTGAGGTCGGCCGCAGCTACGACGAGAACGCGCCGGAGCCCGACCGCACGCTCGCCGAGGGCGACGTGCTGCGCGTGGGCACGGCGACCTTCACCGTCATGGAGACCCCCGGCCACACGCCGGGCGGCATCGTGCTCGTGGGCGGCGGCAGCGCCGAGGGCGTGGCCTTCGTGGGCGACACGCTCTTTCCCGGCAGCCACGGTCGAACCGACCTCAGGGGCGGCGACGAGGCGGCCATCATGGCGTCGCTCGCGCGCATGGCCGCGGAGATCGCCCCCGACACCACGCTGGTCTGCGGCCACGGCCCCGCCACGACGATGGCCCGCGAGCTCGCCGTGAACCCCTTCCTCCGCTAGAGGCCCCTCCCTTCCCGAGGTTTGGGTTCACCGTTACGGAGGAACGCACCTTACCGTTCGGAAAACTGCAGGTAGTAGGTTAGATAAGTGATTTATAGAGGTGCTTCTCGGCCCGCGATGAACCCAAACCGCAAAGGGGTTTGGGTTTGCGGACGGGAAAGCCAAGGAAATGGTGCCCGAGGCGGGGCTCGAACCCGCACGAGTTTCCCCAACGGTTTTTGAGACCGTCGCGTCTGCCAATTCCGCCACTCGGGCCGGCGCGCACGCGCCGTACGCGAGAAGAACTATAGCAGACGGCGCGTTTTTGTCGCCAGCAGGGTATATAGTGAGCGCGTACGGGCAACGACGAGGAGAAGGGAACTCCCATGGCTCTTTCCAACGAGGTCACGCAGGTCCTAAACGAGCAGATCAACAAGGAGATGTACTCGGCCTACCTCTACCTCACCTTCGCCGACTACTATGACGACCGCGGGCTCAAGGGCTTTGCCAACTGGTACGAGATCCAGGCCAAGGAGGAGATGGACCACGCGCTGGCCATCCGCCGCTACCTGCTTGACAACGACTTCAAGCCCACGATGGAGGCCATCGCCAAGCCCGACAAGACCTTCGAGAGCGACCTTGCTCCCCTCGAGGCCGGCCTCGAGCACGAGGAGTACGTCACGAGCCTCATCCACCACTGCTACGAGGTCGCGCACGCCCAGCACGACGTGCGCACGATGAAGTTCCTCGACTGGTTCGTGGAGGAGCAGGGCGAGGAGGAGACCAACGCCCGCGACATGATCACCAACATGAAGCTCTTCGGCTGCGACCCCAAGGGCCTCTACGACCTTGACCGCGAGTACCAGGCCCGTACCTACGTGCAGTCCGCCTCGCTCAACCTCTAGGGGCGCTCGTCCTTCTCGGCCTGTGAAGAAGTTCTGAAGCCCGCGCGCGCCGGGTCCCCTTGGCAAATCCCCCTTGCCCGGGCCCGGCGCACGTGCTATTGTTCTCCAGTGTGCGTTTTGCGAAGCGGGGCGAGAGCCCCCACCTACACGGCGCCTTACGGCAGCTGTCTGGTCAGACAACGTAACCCTGCGCCCCACCCGGGGCGAGCGATGTCTCCTGGATGCTGCATGGCACCGGGAGCTTTTTTATGCGGCGCGAGCCGCGACGAGAGGAAGGTGTGAACGATAGCCAGAAACGACGGTCCTCGCATCAATGAGGAGATCACATCCCGCACGTGTCGCCTGATCGGCGCCGACGGCTCCCAGATGGGGCTCTTTGGCGTGCGCGACGCCCTGCGCATCGCGGGCGACCAGGGTCTCGACCTCGTGGAGATCGCACCCAACGCCGATCCCCCCGTCTGCAAGATGCTCGACTACAAGAAGTTCAAGTACGAGCAGGACCGCAAGGCCAAGGCTGCGCGCAAGAACCAGTCCAAGGTCGAGATCAAGGAGATGAAGTTCCGTCCCAAGATCGACGTGGGCGACTACGAGACCAAGAAGGGTCACGTCATCCGCTTCCTCAAGAAGGGCGCGCGCGTCAAGATCACGATCATGTTCCGCGGTCGTGAGATGGCGCACCCGGAGCAGGGCCGCCTCGTGCTCGATCGTCTGGCCGAGGACCTCAAGGACGTCGCGACCGTCGAGCAGAAGCCGCTCATGGAAGGCCGCAACATGCACATGACCATCGTCCCGATCAAGGGTGCCTTCGACAAGAAGGACGAGAAGGACGACGAGGCAGTCACGGAGAAGGAGAACTAGCATGCCCAAGATGAAGACCCACAAGGGTACGGCGAAGCGCTTCCGCCGCACCGGCTCTGGCAAGATCATGCGCGCCAAGGCGTTCAAGAGCCACATCCTCACCAAGAAGTCGCCCAAGCGCATCCGCGGCTTCCGCCAGGAGACCGTCATCGCCGACGCCGACGTCAAGACCGTCTCCCAGCGCATGGGCTCCAAGTAGTCCGCCGTTCGAGTGAAGTTTCCAACGAGGAGTTGATCAGATATGGCACGAGTCAAGCGCGCCGTCGCCGGCCGTAAGAAGCGTCAGACGCTCGTCGAGCGCACCAAGGGTTACTACGGAGTCCGCTCCCGCACCTTCCGCGGTATGAAGGAGCAGGCCCAGCACTCCGGCCAGTACGCCTACCGTGACCGCCGCAACAAGAAGCGCGACTTCCGCGCCCTGTGGATCCAGCGCATCAACGCCGCCGCCCGCATGAACGGCCTGTCCTACAGCAAGCTCATGCACGGCCTCAAGCTCGCCGGCGTCGAGCTCGACCGCAAGGTCCTCGCCGAGATCGCCTACAGCGACGAGGCCACCTTCGCCGACATCGCCGAGGTCGCCAAGAGGGCCCTCGCCGACGCCGAGTAGCGTCGAGCACAGAGCGTGCGTCTGCGCCCCGGGCACCGCGCCCGGGGCGTTTTTTGTCGAGAAGAGCGGTGTCACGGACACTCGCATAGCGTCCGCGACGTGACGGGCGGGCTCGCAGCGGCTACGATGCCCCCAACACGTTACGAACGGGAGGCGGCATGGACGCGAAGGTGAAGACGATCGCACGCGGGGCCGCGTGGGCGGCAGGGGGAGTCGTCCTGCTGCTGGCGCCGGGCGTGGCGCGGACGATGGGGGAGGGCGGACAGCTTCCGTTTGTGCACTACCTCTGGACGTCGGCGATTCCGCTGGCGCTCGTGGCGGCGGCGCTCGCATGGGCGCTCCGTGCCCGCCTGGGACGCTGGCGGCGCGCGCTGGGCGTGGCGGCGATCGCGGCGCTTCTCGTCTACCTGGCGGTGCTTTTCGCAAGCTGCTCGGGAAGTATGAGGTTCGGCTTTGCCCTGCGCTGGCCGGAGTGGGCGCTGCGCTACGTGGCGTGGGCGCTCTGGGGGAGCGCGCTCGTCGCCTGGATGCCTCCCGCAGGCGACGCGGCGTCCTCGTCTCCGGTCGAGCTCCACCCAGGGGCGGAGCTGCTCACGGAGCGCGAGCGGGAGGTCGCGGAGGCCCTCGTCACGGGTAGCACGCAGGCCCAGGTCGCCGAGGCGCTGGCGATAAGCCCCTCGACGGTCGCCACCTATCGCGCGCGGGCGTGCGAGAAGCTCGGCGTGGCCTCGCTCGAGGAGGTCGTGCCGAGCGAGGTCGGCGCGGCGGCCTTCCCGCCTGCGATGGGCGTCACGTCCGCAGGGGCGCCGCCGCTCATGGTGATGGCCCTTGGCGCCGGGCTCACGCTGCGCCTGATGACGCGCGTGGTCGTGACGAGCGCGGACGCGCTCTCGCAGGCCCTGAGCACCCTCGCCGTTCTGGCGTCGCTCGTCGTGCCGTGGCTCGTGCTTCTGGGGTATGCGCGTCTGCGGGACATGCGCGTGAGGCCGCGCCGGCTCACGACGGGGCTCTCCGTCGTGCTGCTCGCCCTGCTCGTCGCCGGCACGCTCGTGGGCGGCGGTCGGTACGGGCTCGAGGTGGTCTTTGACTATTCGACGCTGACCGTCAACGCGTTCGCGCCGATCGCCTATGCGCTTGCGCTCGCGGTGCTGGCGCCTCACCTCCTGTGGCCCAAGGCGCGGGAGTCGATGCGGCTCGACGAGGAGCGGTGCGTGCTCTACCTGCGCGGGCGCGGCGCCGGGGAGCTGCAGGCGCATGTTCTGGTGAAGATCG
Source organism: uncultured Atopobiaceae bacterium (assembly GCA_963931035.1). Taxonomy (GTDB): domain Bacteria; phylum Actinomycetota; class Coriobacteriia; order Coriobacteriales; family Atopobiaceae; genus Thermophilibacter. The sequence goes on from OZ006979.1 coordinate 379,456, forward strand.
CGCTCGGGCTCAGCGCGCCCGAGGTCTGCGAGGCGCTGCACGTGGCGCCCGGCACCGTGAACGCCTATCGGGCGCAGGGCTATGGGCTGCTCGGGTTGCACACGAGTCGTCAGCTTGCCGATCTTCTCGCCAAGGACGTGGGTCTTGTGCCGTCTGCCGGCAAAAACAAGCCGCTCGCAGACGACTCTGATACGGGTGTGTAAACCTCGCTTGCGTGGGAACAAAGTGAGTAAGCAAGGGCACCGTCGCTACCAACCAAGCGACCGTCAGAAGGAGGCGAGTCCAGTGAACAGCGAAGAGAACGTGCAGTTTGGGCCCGCCGACCGTGCGACCGAGGTCCTATAACATCTGGGGCGAGCGCACTCGCCAACGTTCTCCGAAACGTATTTCGGAACGGACTGATGACAGGAACACTCGAAGCGGGCCCAGGTTGAATACCCAGTTGTCCAACATCGATTCGCAGAGACACGGGTGATTCCAAAGTACAGACGAGGCGGGGCGGCGCAATGGGGCGCCGCCCCTTTTTCGTGCGGACATGCTGTGGGACATTACTCCCGTCTCGACGATTCCGTACGGTGGATAGCCGGCCTGTCGACAACTTGGAACCCTTTCCAGTTTTGGTCGTTATTTCGTGAGCGGTAGCAAATCGACGTCAGCCGGTTCCTGAAAAAAATACCAGTTGAATGTCACCCTTCAGCATGCTCTAATGCAACCAACGGAAATGAAACGTTTCCAAATTCCACCCCAGTTGGAGAGAAGCGTTTCGAAGAAGCAGTAGGAGGGAGCACGTTATGTTGATGAAGAGGCGTCAGTTCGTGCAGGCAGGTCTCGGCCTCATGGCGGGTGCGGGCGCAGTCGCGCTCGCCGGCTGCGGTGGCGGGCAGAGCAGCGGCGGTGGCGACAAGCAGGCTGCCGGCAAGGTCTACTACCTCAACTTCAAGCCCGAGCAGGACGCGCAGTGGCAGGAGCTCGCCGAGCTCTACACCGAGGAGACGGGTGTGCCCGTGACGGTCATGACGGCCGCCTCCGGTCAGTACGAGACCACGCTCAAGTCCGAGATGGCCAAGACCGACGCGCCCACGCTCTTCCAGGTCAATGGCCCCGTGGGCCTCGCCTCCTGGAAGGACTACTGCTATGACCTCGACGACACCGAGATCATGGGCCAACTGACCAACGACGCCTACGCCCTCAAGGGCGACGACGACAAGACTAAGGGCATCGCCTACGTCATCGAGTCCTACGGCATCATCTGCAACAAGTCCCTGCTGGAGAAGGCCGGCTACAGCACCGACGACATCACCAACTTCGACAGCCTCAAGTCCGTGGCCGAGGACATCACCGCCCGCAAGGACGAGCTCGGCTTCTCCGCCTTTGGCTCGGCCGGTATGGACGGCTCCTCCGACTGGCGCTTCAAGACGCACCTCGCCAACCTCCCGATCTACTATGAGTACAAGGACGAGGGCATCGACAACACCGACGCCATCAAGGGCACCTACCTGCCCAACTACCGCCAGATCTGGGACCTCTATATCAACAACGCCACCTGCGACCCCACGCAGCTCTCCACCAAGACCGCCGATGACGCCACCGCCGAGTTCGTGACCGGACAGTGCGTCTTCTACCAGAACGGCACCTGGGAGTACGCCAACGTCGCCGAGGTGGGCGACGAGAACCTCGCCCTGATCCCGATCTACATCGGCGTTGAGGGCGAGGAGGACCAGGGCATCTGCACCGGCTCCGAGAACTACTGGTGCGTGAACAAGAACGCGCCGGAGGAGGACATCCAGGCCACGCTCGACTTCATCGACTGGTGCGTCACCTCCGAGACCGGCGTCAAGGCCATGTGCGGCTCCGAGGGCGCCATGCCCTCCGGCGAGGCCGGCATGGGCTTCGTGATCCCGTTCGAGGCCAACCTCGAGTCCACGAACGTCCTCAACAACCTCGCTGATGAGATCAACGCCACAAAGACCCCGGTCTCCTGGAACTTCTCGACCATGCCCTCCGAGGAGTGGAAGAACGGCGTGGGCTCCGCCCTCACCACCTACGCGGCCGACCAGACCGACGGCAACTGGGACGGCGTCGTGACCGCCTTCGTCGACGGCTGGGCCACCGAGGCTGCCGCCTCCAAGGCATAAGACGCAACAGGCCAGCGTTCACGTCCACTTTCGGGCGGTGGGTGCCTTCCCTCACCCACCGCCCCTTCCATAGGGAAGGAGGTCACATGGAGAAGGCAATCAAGAAATATCTCCCCATCTTCGTCCTGCCGACATTCCTGGCGTTTCTCATCGGCTTCGTGGCGCCGTTTCTGCTGGGCCTGTGGCTGTCGCTGTGCGACTTCACCACGGTCACCGACGCCACGTTCGTGGGCTTCTCGAACTTCGTCTTGGCGGTCCAGGACACCGTCTTCCAGCACTCGTTCTGGTACACGGCGCTCTTCACCGTCGTCTCAGTGATCGTCATCAACGTCATCGCGTTCGCGATAGCCCTCGCGCTCACGAGGAAGCTGCGCGGAACCAATCTGTTCCGCACGGTGTTCTTCATGCCCAACCTCATCGGCGGCATCGTTCTGGGCTACATCTGGCAGCTCATCTTCAACGGCATCCTCGCCCAGTACTCCCAGGCGCTGAGCCTCAACGAGTGGTACGGGTTCGCCGGCCTCGTCATCCTCGTGGCGTGGCAGCAGATCGGCTACATGATGATCATCTACATCGCCGGCCTGCAGTCGATTCCGGGCGACGTGCTGGAGGCGGCAGCCATCGACGGGGCGAGCGCCTGGCGCCAGCTCATCGACGTCACGATCCCGATGATGATGTCGTCGATCACGATCTGCATGTTCCTCTCGCTCACCAACGGCTTCAAGCTCTTCGACCAGAACCTGTCGCTCACGGCGGGCGAGCCGTCCAAGATGTCCGAGATGCTCGCCCTGAACATCTACAACACGTTCTACGGACGCGTCGGCTGGGAGGGTGTCGGCCAGGCCAAGGCGGTCATCTTCTGCCTGGTCGTGGTCGGTATCGGTCTCATCCAGCTGCGCGCGACGCGCTCCAGGGAGGTGCAGCAGTGATGGCGACCAAGAAGGAGCGACGCGCCCTCGGCTGGGCGGGGTCTGGCCTCATGGCGTTCCTGTGCGTCGTGTGGCTGCTGCCCGTCGTGGTGGTGCTGTTCAACTCGTTCAAGAACAAGCTGTTCATCAACCTCGAGCCGTTCTCCCTGCCCACCGAGCAGACCTACATCGGGCTCGAGAACTACGAGACGGCGATCGACAAGTACGGCTTCCTCGACTCCGTGGGCTGGACCGTCTTCATCACGGTGGGGTCGGTCGCGGTCATCCTCATCTGCACGTCCATGTGCGCGTGGTACATCACCCGCGTCCAGAACCGCTTCACCAAGGCGGTCTACTACCTGTGCGTGTTCTCGATGGTCGTCCCGTTCCAGATGGTCATGTTCACCCTCTCGCTCATTGCCGACCGCCTGGGCCTCGGCACGCCCTGGGGAATCATCGTGATCTACCTCGGGTTTGGCGCAGGGCTCGCGGTGTTCATGTTCTGCGGCTTCGTGAAGACCATCCCCATAGAGATCGAGGAGGCGGCGCTGATCGACGGGGCGGGGCCGATAAGGACGTTCTTCACGGTGGTCATCCCCATCATGAAGCCCACGTTCATCTCCGTCGGCATCCTTCAGACCATGTGGATCTGGAACGACTTCCTGCTTCCGTACCTCGTGCTCGACACGACGAAGTACAAGACCATCTCGATCGTGATCCAGTTCATGAAGGGCTCCTACGGCCGCGTCGACATGGGCGCCATCATGGCCGCCCTCATCATGGCCGTCATCCCGGTCGTGGTGTTCTACCTGTCGTGCCAGAAGTACATCATCAAGGGCGTCGCCGCGGGCGCGGTCAAGGGCTAGGCGAGAGGGGGCGTCGTGGACATCAGGGACATCGCACGGCTCTCCGGCTACAGCGTGGGCACCGTCTCCCGTGTGCTCAACGACCACCCCGGCGTCAGCGACCGCGCGCGCGAGCGCGTCCTGTCGGTCGTCAGGGAGGTGGGCTACGAGCCCAACACCAACGCCCGTCATCTCAAGACGAGGAGCAGGGCCTCGTTCGCCATCATGGTCAAGGGAATGCAGAACCTGCTCTTCAACGACATCATCGAGAAGGCCGAGGGGCTCTTCGCCGAGGCTGAGGAGGAGGTGCGCGTCCACTTCGTCGACGAGGACGCCGACGAGGTGGCGCGTGCCGTCCACCTCGACAGGATCAGGCACCCCAAGGGGTTCCTCTTCCTGGGCGGAGATCCCAGCAACTTCAGGGAGGGGTTCGGCCAGATCGAGGCCCCGTGCGTGCTTCTCACCAACACCGCCGAGGACTGGGGGCTCAAGGGCCTCTCGAGCTTCTCGACCGACGACGTGGAGGCGGCGGGAAGCGTCATCGACCACCTCTGGGAGTGCGGCCACCGGCGCATCGGCGTGCTGGGCGGCAACCGCAAGGTGAGCGAGGTGTCGGAGCATCGACTTGCCGGCGTCGTCCGGGCGTTCGAGTCGCATGGCACGCACTTCGACGTCGATCGTTGGTACGAGCCCTGCCGCTTCTCCATGGGAGGAGGCTACGAGGCGGCCATGCGCCTGCTCGGGCGTGCGGACGACCTCACCGCGATCTTCGCCTTCGGCGACGTGATCGCCCTCGGCGCGCTGCGCGCGGCAACCGACCGCGGCCTCCGCGTCCCCCTCGACATCTCGCTCGTCGGCTTTGACGGGGTGGACGTCTCGCAGTACAGCGTGCCGCGCCTCACGACGGTGCGCCAGGACGCGGGGCTTCTCGCCCGCAGGGGGGTGGAGACCCTTATCGCCGCCGCTCGCGGCGATAAGGCCGGTGCCGTGCACGAGTCCGTTCCGTTCAGGTTGCTGCGCAGGGAGAGCGTGCTCTCCCTCGCGCCCGCCTTGGCCACGGCCAACGTCTGTGCGAAGGGGGAGAGGTCATGAGACGCGCTGGAGTGCTCATGCCCGTCACGTCGCTGCCGTCCCCGTGGGGCGTCGGCACGATGGGTGCCGCCGCGCGCGAGTTCGTCGACTTCCTCGCCGAGTCGGGTCAGACGGTATGGCAGATCCTCCCGATCGGCCCCACGGGGTTCGGCGACTCGCCCTATCAGGTCTTCTCGACGTACGCGGGCAACCCGTACCTGATCGACCTCGACGAGCTCGCCGACGAGGGGCTGCTCGAACGCTCGGAGTACGAGGGGGTCAGCTGGTGCGACGACCCGCTCTCCGTGGACTACGGGGCGCTCTTCCGCAGGCGGCTCCCAGTCCTGGAGCGCGCCTGCGCCCGTCTGCGGGAGTCTCGCGCCGCCGAGCTCGCGTCGTTCTGCGCGCGCGAGTCGGCGTGGCTCGAGGACTACGCCCTCTTCATGGCGATCAAGGACTCTCGCGACGGCGCCCCCTGGACCTCCTGGGACGACGGGCTGCGTCGGCGTGAGCCCGCGGCCCTGGACGAGGCGCGTCGCCGTCTCTCCGAGAGGGTCGACTTCTGGAAGGCGGTCCAGTGCCTGTTCTTCCGACAGTGGGATCGTCTCAGGGAGTACGCGGCGGGCGCCGGCATCCTGCTCATGGGGGACATCCCCATCTACGTTGCCCCCGACAGCGCGGACGTGTGGGCAAGCCCCGAGCAGTTCCAGCTCGACGAGCGTCTCCTTCCCACCGAGGTCGCGGGATGCCCGCCCGACGGCTTCGCCGCCGGCGGCCAGCTCTGGGGAAACCCGCTCTACGACTGGGAGCGCATGGCCGTGGACGGCTTCTCGTGGTGGGTCGAGCGCATCACGTACCAGCTGCGGCTGTACGACATCCTGCGAATCGACCACTTCAGGGGGTTCGACTCGTACTACTCGATTCCCTTTGGCGCCCCGGACGCACGCGAGGGACGCTGGCGGGAGGGCCCGGGAACGGCGCTCTTCGAGCGGCTGCGCGAGACCTGCGGAACCGAGCGTCTGGTCGCCGAGGACCTGGGCTACCTCACGGACTCCGTCGCGCGCCTGCGCGAGGAGACGGGCCTGCCGGGAATGAGGGTCCTCGAGTTCGCGTTCGACAGCGTCGACGGGTCGGGGAGCGTCTACCTGCCGCACTCCTATCCGCGCGACTGCGTGGCGTACGTGGGGACGCACGACAACGACACGGCGCTCGGGTGGCTCTCCGCGGCAGGTCCCGACGACGCGGCCCGGGCGCGCGACTACCTCGGGCTCAACGACCGGGAGGGCGAGGGCTGGGGCATGATGCGGGGCATCTGGTCCTCCGTCGCAGACACCGCGATCGTCCAGATGCAGGACATCCTCCGCCTGGGGGGAGAGGCTCGGATGAACGTGCCCTCCACGGTGGGTCAGAACTGGAAGTGGCGGGCACCGGCGCACTACGCGACGCCCGGGCTCGCGCAGAGGCTGCGCCGACAGATGGAGCTCTGCGACAGGGCCCCGGCAGCCGGAAATCGATAGGGAGGGAGCGCGCATGGCGCAGGTATCCATCAAGCACGTCGAGAAGGTCTATCCCGCCGCGGGCGGCGGGAGGCACAAGGCCAAGAAGGGCAACGCCAACCTCAAGGTGACCGAGGAGGGCGTGCTCGCGGTCGAGGACTTCAACCTGGAGATTGCGGACGGGGAGTTCATCGTCCTCGTCGGCCCCTCCGGCTGTGGCAAGTCCACCATGCTGCGCATGGTGGCCGGCCTCGAGGAGATCACGCGCGGCGAGATCTACATCGACGGCAGGCTCGTCAACGACGTCATGCCGCGCGACCGCGACATCGCGATGGTGTTTCAGAACTACGCCCTCTACCCGCACAAGACCGTGCGCGGCAACATGGAGTACCCCCTCAAGCTTCGCAAGGTCCCCAAGGACGAGATGAACCGTCGCGTGGAGGAGGCGGCGCAGATCCTGGGCATCACGGCCCTTCTCGACCGTAAGCCCAAGGCGCTCTCGGGCGGCCAGCGCCAGCGCGTGGCCATCGGGCGTGCCATCGTCCGCGAGCCCAAGGTGCTGCTCATGGACGAGCCGCTCTCCAACCTTGACGCCAAGCTGCGCAACCAGATGCGCTCCGAGATCATCAAGCTGCGCCAGCGCATCGACACGACCTTCATCTACGTCACGCACGACCAGACCGAGGCCATGACGCTCGGCGACCGTATCGTGGTCATGAAGGACGGCATGGTGCAGCAGATCGGCACCCCGCAGGAGGTCTACGACTCCCCGGCCAACGTCTTCGTGGCGGGCTTCATCGGCGTGCCGCAGATGAACTTCTACGACGCCCGGCTCGTGCGCGACGGCGAGACGTACCGTGTGGAGCTCGACGGCATCTCCGTCCCCGTGTCTCCCGAGAAGTGCGCGCGCCTCGCGGCCCGCGGCGTCGGCACCCAGGACATCACCCTCGGCGTGCGCCCGGAGAACATCGAGCTCGCCGAGGCGGGCGACACCTCGCTCACCGGCACGGTCGAGACGACCGAGATGATGGGCTCATCCGTCTACCTGCACGTGAACGTCGACGGCAAGGACAGCATCATCATCCTCCAGAACGTCGAGGAGGACGGGCGTCGACCCTCCGACATCCAGGTCGGAAGCACGCTCTCCTTCACGTTCTCCGGGGGCTCCATGCACCTCTTCGACCGCGAGAGCGCCCTGAACCTCGAGTACTAGCGGGTGTCACGTCGCGCCTTGCCTTCCCTTCTCGCGACGCGACCGGAAACGGGGCCCGACGCAACGGCGCCGGACCCCGTTCTTCGTGCCGAGAAGAACGTTCTTCTCGCTTAGTCTTTTTTGATCCAGGAGAACATGGAGCGAATCTTCTCGCCGGTCTTCTCGATCGGGTGGGAGTTGATCTCCTCGCGCTTCTCGAGCAGCCACTTGTGGTCGTTGTTGCAGTCGTCGACGAACTCCTGCGCGAAGGAGCCGTCCTGGATGCGGGCCAGGATGCGCTTCATGGCCTCGCGGGACTCTGCGTTGATGACCTGCGGGCCGGCGTAGTACTCGCCGTACTCGGCGGTGTTGGAGATCGAGTAGTTCATGAAGTGGATGCCGGACTCGTACATGAGGTCGACGATCATCTTCATCTCGTGGTAGACCTCGAAGTAGGCCAGCTCCTCGGGGTAGCCCGCCTCGGTGAGGGTCTCGAAGCCGGCCTTCACGAGCTCGACGAGGCCGCCGCAGAGAACTGCCTGCTCGCCAAAGAGGTCCTCCTCGGTCTCCTCCTTGAAGGTGGCCTTGATGATGCCGGAGCGGGCGCCGCCGACGCCCCAGCAGTAGGAGAGGACGATGTCCCAGGCGTCGCCGGTGGCGTCCTGGTAGACGCAGGCGAGGTCGGGCACGCCGGAGCCCTCGGTGTACTGGCGGCGCACGATGTGGCCCGGGCCCTTGGGGGCGCACATGATGACGTTGACATCCTCGGGGGCCTTGATGTAGCCGTAGTGGATGTTGAAGCCGTGGGCGAAGGCGAGGGTGTCGCCGGCCTTGAGGTGGTCCTTGATGTGCTCCTCGTAGACCTTGGGCTGGGTCTCGTCGGGGACGAGCATCATGATGACGTCTGCCTCCTCGGCGGCGTCGTCCATGCTCATGACCTTGAGGCCGGCCTCCTGCGCGGCCTGGGCGGACTTGGAGCCCTCGCGCAGGCCAACGCGGACGTCAACGCCGGAGTCCAGGAGGTTCAGCGCGTGGGCGTGGCCCTGTGAGCCGTAGCCGATGATGGCGACCTTCTTGCTCTGGATGACGCTCGGGTCCACGTCCTTCTCGTAATAGATGTCGACGGCCATGTTCTTCTCCTTTGCTTGAGCCGTTGATGCCGTTTTGTCCGCCGAGAAGATCGGCGGGTGGTGCCTGCCTACTGCGCGCCGCGCGACATGGCGATCTTGCCGGTGCGCGTGAGCTGCTTGATGCCGTAGCTGCGGAAGAGGTCCTCCATCGCGTCGAGCTTGCTCGCGGTGCCGGTGGCCTCGATCGTGAGGGTGTTCTTGCCCACGTCGACGACCTTGGCGCGGAAGACGTTGGCGATCTCGATGACCTCGTGGCGGCGCTCCGGGGAGGACTGCACCTTGAAGAGCACGAGCTCGCGCTCGACGGCCTCCTCGTAGGTGAGGTCGGAGATCTTGTAGACCGAGACGAGCTTGTGCAGCTGCTTGGTGATCTGCTCGAAGCCGACCTCGTCTGCCTCGACGATGATCGTCATGCGCGAGAGGGTCTCGTCCTCGGTGGGGGCGACGGTGAGCGACTCGATGTTGAAGCCGCGGCGGCTGATGAGGCCCGTGACGCGGGAGAGCACGCCCGGCTTGTTCTCAACGAGAACCGAGAGCAGGTAGTTCATCACTCATCAACTCCTTCGTGCGACGGCTTCACGCGCGGGCGCCCCGCCTCGCCGAAGCCCTTCTCGGTGACGCGGACGCCGCCGAGCGTGACGTCGAGCGCGCCGATGATGTCGTCGATCGGGGCGCCGGGGGCGACCATCGGGTAGACGGTCTGGGCGGCCGGGATCATGACGTCGAGCAGGTAGGGCTCGTCGGAGGCGAGCATCTCGTCGAGCGCGGCGTCGATCTCCTCGGGCTTGGTGATGCGGCGGGAGCGCCAGCCGTAGGCGTCGGCGAGCTTCACGAAGTCGGGGTTGTCCGCGAGCTCGGTGAACGAGAAGCGGTCGTTGTAGAAGAGGTGCTGCCACTGGTGGACCATGCCGAGCGCGCGGTTGTCGATGATGAGGACCTTGACCGGCACGTCGTTGATCTTGGCGGTGGCCATCTCCTGGCTGTTCATCTGGAACGAGCCGTCGCCGGCGATGCAGACGACCTGCTCGTCGGGGCAGCCGATCTTGGCGCCGATGGCGGCGGGGAAGCCAAAGCCCATCGTGCCGAGGCCGCCGGAGGAGATGAAGGTGCGCGCGTGCTCGCGATGGATGTTCTGGAGGGCCCACATCTGGTGCTGGCCGACCTCGGTGGTGACGATCGAGGCGTGCGGGTCGAGCTTCTCGGAGAGGGTCTCGAGAAGGACCTCGGGTGCGATCTTGCCCTCGTAGTCGGCGAAGTCGGGGGTGTAGAACGGCCAGCGCTCGCGCCATCCGAAGACCTCGTCGCGCCAGGCCTCGCAGTTGGTGTGCGCGTCCATCTTCTCCAGGCGCTCGTTCACGGCGGCGAGGATGACCTTGGCGTCGCCGACGATCGGCACGTCCGGGTTGACGATCTTGCCGATCTCCGCCGGGTCGATGTCGATGTGGATGATCTTGGCGTGCGGGGCGAACTCGGAGACCTTGCCGGTCACGCGGTCGGAGAAGCGCGCGCCGACGGCGATGATGAGGTCGGACTCGGTGACCGCCATGTTGGCGTACTTGGAGCCGTGCATGCCCACGGGGCCGAGGTTGAGCGGGTTGGAACAGGGGATGGCGGCCTTGCCCATGAGGGTCGTGACCACGGGGATCTGCATGCGCTCGGCGAGCTCCACGAGCTCGGGGCAGGCATGGGACGCCACGATGCCGCCGCCGGCCATGATGAGCGGGCGCTCCGCCCGGCAGATGAGCTCGGCGGCCTGCTTGACCTGCTTCGCGTTGCCCTTGTAGGTGGGTCGGTAGCTCGGGACGTTCACGCTGTCCGGGTAGTGGAAGACCATCTCGGAGCCGGAGAGGTCGCTCGGGATGTCGATGAGGACGGGGCCGGGGCGGCCGGTCGAGGCGATGTAGAAGGCCTCGCGGAAGGTCTTGGTGAGCTCGTCGGTGGACTGGAGCAGGAAGCTGTGCTTGACGATGGGCATCGTGATGCCCACGATGTCGGATTCCTGGAAGGCGTCGGTGCCGATGACGCCGCGGGTGACCTGGCCCGTGATCACGACGAGGGGGACGGAGTCCATGTAGGCGGTGGCGATGCCGGTCACGGTGTTGGTGGCGCCGGGGCCGGAGGTGACGAGCACCACGCCCACCTTGCCCGTGGCCCGGGCGTAGCCGTCGGCCATGTGCGTGGCGCCCTGCTCGTGGCGGGCGAGCACGTGATGGATCTTCTTGGAGTCGTAGAGGGCGTCGTAGATCTTGATGGCCTGGCCCCCGGGATAGCCGAAGATCGTGTCCACGCCCTCGGCCTCGAGGCTGGCGATGATGGCCTGAGCCCCGGTCATGGTCTTGCCCTCGTGCTCGGTGTGGCTGCCCGGGCCAAACGGGCGCCCCTCGATGGCGCGCTGGCGCCGGGCGATCTTCTCCTCGACGGTGATCATGAGAGATAGGCCCCCTTGTCTGCGCTCGTGACCAGCCTTGCGTAACGGGAGAGGACTCCCGTGGTGTACTTGGGCGCGGGCGGCTCCCACGCGGCGCGACGCTCGGCGAGGACGTCGTCGGGGACGCGCAGCTCGAGCGTGCCGGCCTGGATGTCAATATCGATGATGTCGCCCTCCTCGACGAGCGCGATCGGGCCGCCGGCGGCCGCCTCGGGGGAGACGTGGCCGATGCACGGGCCCTTGGAGGCGCCGGAGAAGCGCCCGTCGGTGATGAGGGCCACCGAGCTCGCGAGTCCCATGCCGCAGATGGCGGAGGTGGGGGTGAGCATCTCGCGCATGCCGGGGCCGCCCGACGGGCCCTCGTAGCGGATGACCACGACGTCGCCCGGGTTTATCGCCCCGCCGAAGATCGCCGTGCAGGCCTCCTCCTCGGAGTCGAAGACGCGTGCGGGACCGCTGTGCTGCCACATCTCCGGCGCGACGGCGCTCTTCTTGACCACGCCGCAGTCCGGCGCGAGGCTGCCGCGCATGACCTTGAGGCCGCCGTCGGGGGAGTAGGCGTCGTCCACGCTGCGGACGACCTCGCCGTCCACGGGCGGGCAGGCCGCGACCCACTCGGCCATGGTGCCATGGCAGGTGAGCGCGCTCATGTCGAGGTGCCCGGTGCGGCCGAGCTCGCCGATGATGGCGGAGACGCCGCCCACGTCGTTGAGGTCCTGGATGTGGAGCGGCCCGGCCGGCGCGATGCGCACGATGTTGGGCGTCTCGGCGCTGGTGCGGTCCCAGTCGTCCATCGTGACGGGGCAGCCGGCCGCCTGCGCGATGGCCGTGAGGTGCAGCATCGTGTTGGTGGAGCCGCCGAAGGCCATGTCGAGCACCATGCCGTTGTGGATCGCGGCGGGCGAGAGGATCTGGCGGGCCGTCACGTTCTTCTCGACAAGCTCCATGACCTTCATGCCGGCCCGCTTGGCGAGCCGGATGCGCTCGGAGTAGACGGCGGGCACGGTGCCATTGCCGGGAAGCGCGATGCCCAGCGCCTCGGCGAGGCAGCAGATGGAGTTGGCGGTGAACATGCCGGAGCAGCTGCCGCAGGTGGGGCAGGCCGTCTTCTCGAGCCAGGAGCACTCCTCCTCGGTCATGGTGCCGGCGGTGACCTGGCCCACGGCGTCGAAGAGGGAGTTGAGGTCGGTCTGGGAGCCGTCGCGCCCGCGGCCGGCGAGCATGGGGCCGCCGGAGACGAGCATCGTGGGGATGTCCAGGCGCGCCGCGGCGATGAGCATGCCGGGGACGATCTTGTCGCAGCTGGGGATCAGCACCATCGCGTCGAACTGGTGGCCCTGGACCGCGCACTCCACGCTGTCCGCGATGACCTCGCGGGAGGTGAGGCTGTAGTGCATGCCCTCGTGGTTCATGGCGATGCCGTCGCACACGCCGATGGTGTTGACCTGCAGCGGGGTGCCGCCCGCCATGCGAACGCCGACCTTCACGGCGTCGGCGATCTGCTGGAGGTGGAGGTGTCCGGGGATGACCTCGTTCTGGGCGGAGACCACGGCCACGAGCGGGCGGTCGAGCTCCTCGTCGGTGAGGCCGTCTGCCGCCAGGAGGCTGCGGTGCGGCGCGCGCGCCAGGCCCCGCTTGATTGCGTCGCTTCTGAGTTCCACGTTCCCTCGCTTTCTCTTGTCGGTGTGAGAAATGCGAGGCGTGGCCTCGAAGCCGTCACGGTGGCCGCCGGCGCGCGGTACTTCTCGGCGCGTTGGCGGGGGTGACCCGGCGTGCGGCGCGGAGGTTCTCGCGAGCTGCTCGAGGGAGTCTTCGGGGCCGTCCGGCGCGGGTTCTCACGCTGCCCGCTCGCTGTGGGACGGATGCGGCCCGTACTGGCCCTGTCGTCGCATTTGCTCGTTGGCGGACACTCTACGCGGCGCGTGTTTCCGGGACGTAATCACCCGTGAACGGCGCGGTTTCGTCCGCGAGCGGTGAGACAAAGGGGACAGGTTCATTTGTCTCATCGTCACGTGTTTATCGTCCCGACGCAATGGGTACCTAGAACGCCACCTTTGGAGGAGGGGTGCGATGCGGGTACCGAGGCAGGCTTCTCGTTCGGGCTACTATCATGTGGTGATCAAGGGGGACGGTGGGCAGGCGATATTCGAGGACGACGCCGACAGGCGGGTGTTCCTTCGCCTCGCCGAGAGATACTTCGTCGAGCTTGGCGTCTCCGTTATCGCGTGGTGCCTCATGGAGAATCACGTGCATCTGGTGCTGAGAGAAGACGCCGAAGGACTCAGTGACGCGATGCATCGGCTGGGAACCGCGTACGCACGCCATTACAACGACAGGACGGGGCGCGTGGGCCACCTCTTCCGCGAGCGGTTCATGAGCTCGCCCATAGAGAGCGAGGGCTATCTCCTGGAGGCGGTCCGCTACGTCCACAACAACCCGGAGAAGGCCGGCGTCTGCAGGGCTGAGGAGTATCCCTGGAGCAGCTACTCCAGCTATGTGGCGCCGGGCTCCTCCAGTGAGCTGACCGTAGACACCTCGGCCGTCCTAGACCTGTTGGGTGGCGAGAAGAACTTCGCGGAGTTTGTCGCGGAGCGGGGCAACTGCCTGTATCGACCACCCTCGGGCAAGCGGCTCGATGACACGGAGGCTCGTGATGCCGCCGCACGCGTGCTCGGAGACGTCTCTCCCGTTGAGGTAAAGAAGCTGCCCGTGGAGCGTCGCAACCAGCTTCTTCGCGAGATGCGGGCGGCAGGTCTGTCAGTTCGTCAGGTGGAGCGGTTGACGGGAGTCGGAAGAAACATCGTTGCTCGGGCATAGGCGGGCGGCGAGCGTTTGAGCGTGTCATTAATTCAATAAAATCTCGAATGAGACAAATGAACCTGTCCCCGTTGTCTCACAGCGAGGTCTGGACGAGGGTGGGGGTGAAGCCGGCGTCCTTGAGAGCGTCGACGATCTGCTCCTTGTGCTCGGTGCCAAAGGCCTCGATCGTCACGCGCAGCTCCACGGCGGCGTTCCTGTTGGTGCTCACGAACTGGTTGTGCTCGAGCTTGATGACGTTGCCGTTCTGCTCGGCGATCGAGCTCGCCACCTTGACGAGCATGCCCGGTCGGTCGGGGAGAAGCACGCTCACGGTGAAGATGCGGTCGCGCATGATGAGGCCGTGCTGCACTACCGAGCTCATCGTGATGACGTCCATGTTGCCGCCGGAGAGGATGGAGACCACGCGCTTGTTCTCGGCGGGCAGGTGCTTGAGCGCCGCCACGGTGAGCAGACCGGAGTTCTCCACGATCATCTTGTGGTTCTCGACCATGTCCAGGAACGCCACCACGAGCTCGTCGTCCGGCACGGTCATGACGTCGTCGAGGTTCTCCTGCAGATACGGGAAGACCTTGTCGCCCACCTCCAGGACGGCGGTGCCGTCGGCGATGGTGTTGGCGCTCGGCAGCTTCACGGGGTGGCCCGCCTCGAGTGCCGCCGTGAGCGAGGGCGCGCCCTCAGGCTCCACGCCGATGACGCGGATCTTGGGGTTGTAGAGTTTGGCGAAGGTCGCAACGCCGCAGGCGAGGCCGCCTCCGCCCACCGGCACGAGGATCGTGTCAACGAGCGGCAGCTCCTGCACTACCTCCATCGCGATCGTGCCCTGGCCGGTGGACACGCACGGGTCGTTGAACGGGTGGATGAACGTGTAGCCCTCCTGCTCGGCCAGCCGCAGCGCCTCGTCGCACGCCTCGTCGTAGACGTCGCCATGGAGCACGACCTCGGCGCCGTAGTGCTTGGTGCGCTCCACCTTGATGAGCGGCGTGGTCTCCGGCATCACCACCACCGAGCGCGCCCCGGCGCGCGTGGCGGCAAAGGCCACGCCCTGCGCGTGGTTGCCGGCGCTCGCGGTGATGATGCCGCGTCCGAGCTCCTCGGGCGAGAGGGTGGAGATCTTGTAGTAGGCGCCTCGGACCTTGTAGGCGCCCGTGCGCTGCATGTTCTCGGGCTTGAGCCACACGCGGTTGCCCGTCTGCGCCGAGAAGTGCGGGCTCTCGACGAGCTTGGTCTCGAGCGTGACCTCGCGGACCTTCTCGGAGGCCTCCTCGAACGCCTCGAGCGTGAGCATCTCTGCCATGTGAAACTCCTTTGTGACGGTTGGCCGCGCCGAGGCGCGATTTACCTATAGTAATCCTTGCGGCGCGCGCGGGCGCCGACCGAAGGAGGGAGTCCCATGAGCGACGCGGAGCAGACGACCCCGCTCTTCCAGATCCACGACGCGAGCGTGGTGCGCGGCGGCAAGACCATCCTGCACGTGAGGGACTTCTCCCTCGCCGAGGGCGAGCACGTGGCCCTTCTCGGCCCCAACGGAGCGGGCAAGTCCACGTTCATACAGCTGCTCACGCGCGAGGTGTTTCCCCTGTGGCGCGAGGAGCCGCCGGTGCGCTTCCGCGGCGCGGCGCGCCCGCAGCTCGCCGACATCAAGCGGACGCTCGGCATCGTGAGCTCCACGATGCACGATCAGGTGCGCGTGCACCTTCCCGTCATGGACATCGTGGTGGGAGGCCTCTTTGGCACGCTCGGCGTTCCGCTTCGCGGCGAGGTGGGCGAGAAGGACCGTGCGCTCGCGGCCGACGCGCTCGATCGGCTGGGAATCGCCGACCTCGCGCCGCGCGACGTGATGACGCTCTCCACGGGGCAGGTGCGTCGCGTGCTCGTGGCGCGCGAGCTCGTGCGCGATCCGCAGGTCCTAATCTTTGACGAGCCCTGCACGGGCCTCGACCCCGAGGGCATGTACCACGTCCGCAAGACCATGGGCACGCTCGCCGCCGAGGGGCGCTCGGTCGTGCTCGTGACGCACTACCCCGAGGACATCATCCCCGCGATCGGGCGCGTGCTGCTCATCAAGGACGCCGAGGTCTTTGCCGACGGAGCCAAGGCGGACCTACTCACGAGCGAGGTCATGAGCGACCTTTTTGACGTGCCGCTCGTGGTGGGGGAGGCGTGCGGCTGGTACTCCCTGCGCGGCGCCTACGCGTGAGCTCGCGCCGGCCCTTCCTCGAATAAGGCGACTTGGCAGATGGCGAGAAGCGCGACCTGCGGTTCTTCTCGGCGTCTTCCGCGAATTGGTCGACTTGTCAGGCAATTCTCTGCCATGTCGACGATTTCTTGGAACCTGTAGAGAAAAAGAGCGGACGCCCGAGAAGGACGTCCGCCCGTGAATTCTATGGTGGAGACGAGGGGATTCGAACCCCCGGCCTCTGCCTTGCGAAGGCAGCGCTCTCCCAGCTGAGCTACGTCCCCGGAAATGGTGCGGTGGCTATTGTGGCGCCTCGCGCGCCGCTTGTCAACGTCGACACAAAAAGTCGCCCCCTGCGGTGCGTCAATGAACCCACCTCTCAAAAGGTGGGTGTCCCCATCGCGCGTTCCGGCTTTCCCAGCAACGGGGAATCTCCGTACTGAACACGAGATATCGGACTCCCAAGTAACGCTTGTCGGTTCACCCAGTTTGCCCGCAGGGGAACGACACCTCAACTATAGGGTCACCATACGGAGAAACCAGTCTTGACTTGAGCGTTCTTCTCGGCAAAAGTTGAAGATGTACGTGTGCTCCCGCTCTGTTTCTCCACGGCTGTGACAAGGTTCGGACGTTTGCGCTCCGTTTCCGCTATCATGGGCAGGGCCTGTGGACAGTGTGCGTGGAAGGGAGCAAGGTGGTTCCGAGCTGGATACCCTACCTGTGCCTTTTCTGTGCCGCGCTGCTCGCGTCGCTTGCCACGACTCCGCTCGCCCGCCACATTGCCGTGCGCGTCGGCGCCGTTGACTACCCCAGCGCCCGCCGCATCAACAAGAAGCCCATCCCGCGCATGGGCGGCATCGCCATCTTCTGCGGCATCGTTGCCGCGTTCGTGGTCCAGTACGTGGGCACCACGTATTTCCACTGGCCCGTCGTCCTTGTCCCCTCGCCGTCGCTCGAGGTCAACTACTGGATGCTCGTCGTCTCCTTCCTCGCCATCTTTGTCACGGGGCTCCTCGACGACCGCTACTCGCTGACCCCGCTCCAGAAGCTGGGCGGACAGGTCCTCGCCGCAGCCGTCGCCGTCGCCGGCGGCCTCGTCATCGGCAACATCTCCAACCCGTTTGGCGGGCCGCACATCAGCCTCGGCTGGCTCGCGTACCCCGTCACGGTCGTCTACCTCGTGGCCTACACGAACATCATCAACCTGATCGATGGCCTCGACGGCCTCGCCGCCGGCATCTCGACCCTCGCGAGCCTCACGATGTTCGTGCTCTCCGTGCAGGCCGGTCGTCTTGACGCCGCGGCGCTCTCCATCGCCGTCGCGGGGTCCTCGCTCGGGTTCCTCCGCTACAATTTCCATCCCGCCTCCGTCTTCATGGGCGACTCCGGCGCCCTCACGCTCGGCTTTGCGCTCGGGACGGTCTCGCTGCTCTCTGTGACGAGGTTCGCCGGCCTCACGACCATCATCGTCCCGCTCGTGATCGCCGCCGTGCCCATCATCGACACCTTCTCCGCCATCGTGCGCCGCCTGCGGGGGCACACGGGCATCAGCCACGCCGATCGCGGGCACATCCACCACCGGCTGCTGGCCGAGGGCTTCGACCAGCGCGAGGCGGTCCTGCTCATGTACGCCTGGACCGCGCTTCTGTGCGTGGGGTCGCTGGTGATGACGCAGGTCGACACGATACCGCGCATCGTCATCTTTGCCCTGCTCCTGGTCGTGTCGTTTGCCTTTGCCTATCACCTGCGCCTGTTCGAGCCGGTTCTGCTCCACCACTACGACCCCAAGACGGGCGAGGACGAGCTCGTCGGCCCGTCTGACGAGGGCTTCGAGGAGGAGGCCGAGCGGATGCGCGAGCACGGCCTCGCCCGCCGTCATCGCACGGGGAAGTAGCCCTCCATGGTCGCCGCGCTCTCGCAAGCATCCTACGGGTCGTGCGCGCTCTGCCCGCGCCGCTGCGGCGCGCGCCGCCTCGAGGGCAGGCCCGGTCGCTGCGGGATGAGCGCGGAGCTTCGCGTGGCGAGAAGCGCGCTGCACCTGTGGGAGGAGCCGCCGATCTCCGGCGAGGCGGGCTCCGGGGCCATCTTCTTCTCCGGCTGCCCGCTCCGCTGCGTGTTCTGCCAGAACCACGAGATCTCGAGCGAGGGCTTTGGCCTGCCCGTGACGACCGCGCGGCTCGCCGAGATGATGCTCGAGCTGCAGGCCCAGGGCGCCCTCAACATCAACCTCGTCACGCCGACGCACTTTGCGCCGCACGTCTACGAGGCGGTTTCGATGGCCCGCTCCGCCGGGCTCGCCCTCCCGATCGTCTGCAACACCTCGGGCTACGAGCTCGCCGAGACCGTGCGGGCCCTTGCCGGCGTGGTCGACGTCTGGCTCACCGACTTCAAGTACGCGAGCGGTCCGCTCGCCGGAGAGCTCTCCGCCGCGCCCGACTATCCCGAGGTCGCGGCCGAGGCGCTCGCCGCCATGGTCGAGTCCCTGCGCGCCGCGGGGGGCCGCTCCTGCGCGGCGGACGGCGCCATGCGTCGCGGAATCATCGTCCGCCACCTGGTGCTGCCCGGCCACGCCGACGACTCCTGCGCCGTCCTCGAGCGCGTGTGGGACATCGCCGGCAACGACGCGGACCTCTCGGTCATGAACCAGTACACGCCCAACGAGGCCTGCCGGCGCGCCGGGGGCGCGCTCTCGCACGGCGTCTCGGAGGAGGAGTACGAGATCGTGCTCTGCCGGGCGGACGACCTCGGCTTCGAGCGGATCTGGTGGCAGGAGGGGGGCACGGTGTCCGAGAGCTTCGTGCCCGCCTTCGACGCCACGGGCGTGGAGGGGCCCGAGCTCGCGTGCCCTTCTCGCCCGCAAGCGCTATAACTATGCAAACTGCCGACCCGAAAGGCGGAGGAGAACATGGCGGAAGACACCGGCCTCACCGACGAGGAGCGCGCCGAGCTCGAGCAGCTGCGTGCCGAGAAGGCCGCGCGCCAGAAGGCCGAGATGGACGCGGCGGAGCGCGCCGAGCTGGAGCGCCTGCGGGCGCAGCGTGCCGCCGACGAGGCCGAGCGCGCCGCGCGCGCCCGCGATGAGCAGGCGCTCGCGCGTGCCCGTGCGCTCATGGAGCCTGACGAGGACGACCTCAGGATGCCCCTGGGCCAGAAGATCGTCATTCTCGCCATCGTCGGCGTCGCCGCCGTGTGGCTCGCCGTCACCATCCTCGGATAGGAGGGCACATGTCTCTCACCGATCGCGCCAAGCCGACGGACGTCTGCCTCAACACCGACCTCTACGAGCTCACCATGGCTCAGGGGTTCTGGGAGGCCGGCCTCATCGACGCGCAGGCCTGCTTCAACGCCTTCTTCCGCGACTGCCCGTTCGATGGCGGCTACGCCGTGTGCTGCGGCACGGGCCAGATTGCCGATCTCGTCGAGAACTTCGTCTTCGAGGATGACGACATCGACTACCTCGCGAGCATCCAGGCACCTGGCGGCGGTCCCATGTTCAAGACCGACTTCCTCGAGTTCCTGCGCAACCATCATCTCGACCTAACGATTCACGCCGTCCCCGAGGGCCAGGTCGTCTTTGGCCGCGAGCCCATGGTGCGCGTCGAGGGCCCGGTCATCGACTGCCAGCTGATTGAGACGGCACTTCTGAACTTGGTCAACTTCCAGACGCTCGTGGCCACCAAGACGGCTCGCGTCGTGCGCGCGGCGGAGGGTCATCCGGTCTCCGACTTTGGCCTGCGTCGCGCCCAGGGACCCGACGGCGGTCTTGCCGTCGCCCGCGCGTCCTACATCGCCGGCGCCTCCTCGACGTCCAACGTTCTCGCCGGCAAGATCTACGGCATCCCCGTCTTTGGCACCCACGCGCACTCTTGGGTCATGGCGTTCCCGAGCGAGCTCGAGGCGTTCCGCGCGTTTGCCAAGTCGAGCCCCAGGAACTGCGTGCTGCTGCTCGACACCTATGACGTGCACCAGGGCATTAAGAACGCCATCACCGTCGCCAAGGAGATGGAGGAGGCGGGCGAGCGCCTCTCCGCCGTTCGCCTTGACTCTGGCGACCTCGCGCGCCTCTCCAAGGAGGCCCGCGCCGCATTCGACGAGGCCGGGCTTCCCTATGTGAAGATTTCCGTCTCCAACGACCTTGACGAGTACACGATTCAGTCGCTCTTCGCGCAGGGCGCGCCGATCGACTCGTTTGGCGTGGGCACCAAGCTCGCCACCTGCGACCCGCAGCCCTCGCTCGGCGGCGTCTACAAGCTCTCCGCCGTGCGCCGCGGTGCGGACGAGCCCTGGACCCCCGTCATCAAGCTCTCCGAGCAGTCCTACAAGCGCACCATCCCCGGCGTCCAGCACGTGCTGCGCTACTTCGACCAGGCGGGCCGCCCGACGGCGGACATGCTCGTCGTGGACGAGGTCTCCCGCGACGGGGTGGCTCGCGAGATGGTCGACATCGTGGACCCCTATCTCACGCACCGGCTCTCGGGCGAGCCCGTCGAGCTGCTCGTCAAGATGGTCGAGCACGGTTCGCGCTGCGGGGAGCCGGAGGGCATCGAAGTCGCCCGTGAGCGCTGCCGCGAGGCGCTCATGCGCCTCGACCCCGCCGTGGCGCGCTTCCTCAACCCGCAGACCTATCCCGTGGGCCTTGAGCTCGGCCTCGCCGAGCTCCGCAGCCGCCTCGCCCGCGAGGAGCGCGCGGAGAGCGGGCGTCCCACCACGGAGTAGCGCCGGCGTCGCGCACGCGAGGGGAGAAGGACCCAATACCGTCGTTCTGTTGGCGCGGCGGAGGCGTCGCCTCTGGTTCCTGCGCCGCGTGCGCTCTGATACACTGATGCGGTTGCAGACTGCGTGTGAACAGGAGAGAAGATGCCCGAGAAGATCGAGGAGCTCGTACGCGCCGCCATCGCCGCCGCCCAGTCGGCGGGCGATCTGCCGGAGTTTGACGTTGAGGACCTCGGTCTCGAGCGCCCCGCCGACCCGACGAACGGCGACTGGAGCTCCACGGTCGCCATGCGCTCGGCCAAGCTCGCCCGCCGTGCGCCGCGCCAGATCGCCGACGCCATCGTCTCCCGCCTCCCGGAGGACCCCTCGATCGAGCGGGTGGAGGTCGCCGGTCCCGGCTTCATCAACTTCTACCTGGCCACCGCCTCCGCGAACGAGGTCTTCCGCACCGTGCGCGAGCAGGGCGCCGACTACGCGCGCTCGGACATGGGCTGTGGCACCAGGGTTCAGGTCGAGTTCGTCTCCGCAAACCCCGTGGGGCCGCTCCACATCGGCCACGGCCGCTGGGTCGCCATCGGCGACTCGCTCTGCCGCGTCTTCGAGCACGTGGGCTATGACGTCGAGCGCGAGTACTACGTGAACGACCACGGCTCGCAGATGGACGTCTTTGGCCACTCGATCTCCATGCGCTACCAGCAGCTCCTCTCCGTGATGGGGGAGCGCGGCGTCTCTCTCGAGGACGCGCGTGAGGTCCTGCTCGCCGACCGCGAGGCCTTCGTGGCAGACGAGGGCGACGAGCACCCCGAGACGCACCCGCTCACCGACGCCTTCAACGAGGCGCTCGGCGGCAACGCCTACGGCGGCGACTACATCGTCGACATCGCCTGCCGCTTCGTCGAGGAGGACGGCGAGAGGTGGGCCGGAGCCTCCGAGGACGAGCGCATGGCGGAGTTCCGCGAGCGCGCCTACCTCTGGATGCTCGACTCCATCCGCGGCACGTGCCACGAGGCGCGCTGCGACTTCGACGTCTGGTTCTCCGAGCGCAGCCTCTACGTGAAGGGCGAGGACGGCACCTCCGCCGTGGACCGCGCGCTCGCGGCCCTGGACGAGATGGGCCACCTCTACCGCGACGAGGCGGGCGCCCTGTGGTTCCGCTCCACCACCTTTGGTGACGACAAGGACCGCGTGCTCATCAAGACCAACGGCGACTACACCTACTTCGCCTCCGACGTCGCCTACCACTGGAACAAGTTCCAGCGCGTCGACCACGTGATCGACATCTGGGGCGCCGACCACCACGGCTACATCCAGCGCGTCCAGTCCGCCTGCGAGGCGCTCGGCTACCCCACGCAGTTCGAGGTCCTTCTCGGCCAGCTCGTGAACCTGCTGCGCGA
Organism: uncultured Atopobiaceae bacterium; assembly: GCA_963931035.1. Taxonomy (GTDB): domain Bacteria; phylum Actinomycetota; class Coriobacteriia; order Coriobacteriales; family Atopobiaceae; genus Thermophilibacter. The sequence goes on from OZ006979.1 coordinate 401,764, forward strand.
CGGCAACCCCGTGCGCATGTCCAAGCGCAAGGGCACGATGGTCACCTTTGACGAGCTCCTCGCCGAGGTGGGTGCCGACGCCACGCGCTACACGCTGATCTCCAAGTCCTCCAACCAGATGATCGACTTCGACATCGAGCGCGTGAAGCGCCAGGACAACACGAACCCGGTCTACTACGTGCAGTACGCGCACGCGAGGATCTGCTCCATCCTGCGCCGCGGCGCGGGCGTCTCCGTGGACGAGGCCGCCGAGCTGGGCATGGACGAGGTCGCTCGCCGCGCGGTGGGAGAGAGCTACGACCTGGGGCTGCTCACCGACCCCTCGGAGGCCGCGCTCGCCCGCAAGATCGCCGAGCTCCCGGGCCTGGTGGAGAGCTGCGCGCGCGACCGCGCCCCGTTCCGTCTCACGCACTACGCGGAGGAGCTGGCTGCCGAGTTCCACTCCTTCTATGCTGCCTGCCAGGTGCTTCCCGGCACGGGGCGCCCGCTCGACGAGGGCCTCTCCCACGCTCGCCTTGCCGCGTGCGATGCCACGAGGCGTGTGCTCGCGCTCACGCTCGACCTCGTGGGCGTCTCTGCTCCCCAGAGCATGTAGGGGGGCGGCGCTGCCCGTCGGGCGCTTGTGTGCGTCTTTTATAAATCACGGTAAGGTCGCATGGTGGGAACGATTACGTTCGGTATACTCGCGTCCATAATGCGGGGCCTTCGCGTGATGGTTTCGCATCATGAATGCAATCGGTATCTCGAAGTTCGGAGGGCGAGTCTTGGACCTCAAGGAATACATGTCCGTGCGTAGGGCGTACAACGTCGTTCGCCAGATGGTCGATTCTGAGAATCGCCTCACCTTCGAGGAGTTTGCGATCGTCTGCCATCTGTGCGACTGCGACCAGCCGCTCAAGACGTCGTCCATCGCCGAGTACCAGGGCGCCCTGCGTCCCACGATGACGCACAGGACCAACCACCTCGAGAGCCTGGGCCTCATCGACCGCAGCGCGGGCGAGAGCGACCGTCGCAACGTCGTCTGCGCGGTCTCCGAGCGCGGCCGCGAGCGCGCCCTCGAGCTCGCCGAGCTCACGTGCGCCCAGATCCCCAACGGCCACGCCCTTTCGCGCACCACGGCCGAGCGCATGCTCAAGTACGTCGACGCCATGGGCTCGTTCTTCTGCAAGGCGGGCGACCTGGTCCTCCTTGGGCTCCGTTCGCTCGAGGGCGAGTCTGCCACCATCATGAAGCTCGTCGATGCCCTGGGCCTTCTCCAGCCCACCGTGTCCATGTCGGTCGCGTCGCTTGCCGACCGAGGCCTCGTCGTCCGCGAGCGCTCCGCCACCGGTGCCCATACGACGAGCGTGAGGCTCACGCACGATGGCTCGCTCGCCGTCGACGACCTCGTCGAGCAGATCGACGCCCTCGTCGTCCGCCGCAAGCCGCGGACGTCCGCCTAGAACCCCGCACTTCTCCGCCCGCCTCTCGCGACGGGCGGTTTTTCTTTTAACTATCGCGACGAGCATGCTATACTCGGCACGTCCCGACGGCGGCAGCGCTGCGGGCAATCACGTTCTTTTGCGAGCTCATGCTCGACACATCTCACATGGCAACCAGCAGAATCGCCGACGCCGGCCCACCGTGCCGCGAAGTCCCCATGTGAGCGCAGCTGACGAGAGGTAGAACCCATGACGGATGACGTGACCCCCGCTTCCACCACGCCTGTCGACGAGACGCCCGAGGCGTCGGCCCCAAAGCCGAGGCGCAAGCGTCGCACGAAGGCTGAGATGGAGGCGGCACGCGCGGCCGAGGCTGCGGCGCGCGCCGCGGCAGAGGCCGCCGGGGAGCCCTGGCCGCCCAAGCGTCGCCGCGGCCGCCCGCGCAAGAGCGAGCAGGCGCCGCAGGCCGCCCCCGAGGCGAGCAGCCCGACGCCCGAGGACGCCCCCGACCAGAAGGCGGCCCCCGAGGCCCCCGAGGCGCCCAAGCGCCGTCGCGGCCGCCCGCGCAAGACGGAGCAGGCGGTCGACGAGATGACCAAGATGACCGAGGACGCGACCGTGGCGAGCTCCGAGCCGACCGACGCTCCGTCGCAGACGCTCGACGCCCCCCGCGCGCCCGAGCCCGCCGAGCAGGGCCCCCAGCCGTCCGAAGGCGGCCGCTCCTCGAGGCGCCATCGCCGCTCCGGCGGCTCCTCGGGAGGCGCCGGGAACGCCGCCAACGGTGCCGCGACGCCCGGCAAGGCGCAGGGTCGCCGCCAGGGCGGCCAGAACCGTCGCCGCAACCGCCACCAGGAGTTCTCGGCGGAGCCCACCCTCACGCGCGACGAGCTCGCCGCCATGAAGGTCGCCGAGCTCCGCGCGAAGGCGAGCGAGCTGGGCGTCGAGTACGCCGGCGTGAAGAAGGGCGACCTCGTCGAGGCGATCTTCGAGGCCGCTGCGCGCGCCGAGGGCTTCCGTCCCGTCGAGGGCGTCCTCGAGGTCGGCAACGAGGGCTACGGCTGGATCCGCACCGGCAACTACATGGAGGGCGACAGCGATGCCTTTGTCCACCAGCAGCTCATTCGCTCGCTGGGCCTGCGCGCGGGCGATCATGTGACGGGCACCGTGGGGCCCGGCCGCGCCAACGGGAAGTACCCGCCGCTGCAGAGCGTGATCACCGTCAACGGGCGTCCCCCCGAGGACCTCAAGAGCCGCCCGCGCTTCCGTGACCTCACCCCGGTCTACCCCAACGAGCGCCTCGTCATGGAGTGCGGCAAGGACTCCATCACCGGCCGCGCGATCGACCTCGTCTCGCCGATCGGCAAGGGCCAGCGCGGCCTCATCGTGTCTCCCCCCAAGGCGGGCAAGACCACGGTGCTCAAGAAGATCTGCCAGTCCATCGCCGCCAACAACCCCGAGGTGCACCTCTTCTGCCTGCTCGTCGACGAGCGTCCCGAGGAGGTCACGGACATGGAGCGCTCCATCAGGGGCGAGGTCGTGGCGTCCACCTTCGACATGCCCGCCGACAACCACACGCGCGTCTCCGAGCTCGTCATCGAGCGCGCCAAGCGCCTCGTGGAGCTCGGCGAGGACGTCGTCGTGGTGCTCGACTCGATCACGCGCCTCGCCCGCGCCTACAACCTCGCGCAGCCCGCGAGCGGGCGCATCCTCTCCGGCGGCGTCGACTCCGCGGCGCTCTACCCGCCCAAGAAGTTCCTCGGCGCCGCGCGCAACATCGAGAACGGCGGCTCCCTCACGATCATCGCCTCGGCGCTCGTGGACACGGGCTCCAAGATGGATGAGGTCATCTTCGAGGAGTTCAAGGGTACGGGCAACATGGAGCTCAAGCTCGACCGCGAGCTCGCCGACAAGCGCATCTTCCCGGCGATCGACCCGGTGGCCTCCGGCACGCGCAACGAGGACCTGCTCATCGAGCCCGACTACCAGCCGCTCGTCTGGGGCATCCGCCGTGTGCTCGCCAACATGAACAACGTCGAGCGCGCCGCCCGCGCCCTGGTGAACGGCCTCAAGGGGACCGACAACAACCGCGAGTTTCTCGTCAAGAGCGCCCGCAAGGCCGCGCAGCAGACCGACTACATCGCGTAGCCCGCACGATATCGTTTTCTCGACGCGGGTCGACGCCTTTGGGCGCCGGCCCGCTCGCGTTTCTCGCCCGAGGTCCTTCTCGCCAGGCTGCCGGGCTCCCGGACCACTCCCCATGTTTTGGGCAACAACTTTGATGCTCCGCCGCCTTTCCGCGGGTTTTGCATCACAGATGTTGCCCACAACCATGAGAGACGTGGCAAATCCGGCCCAAGACATAAATCCTTTGCCCCAAAACATGCCGAGAAGCCCGCGAAATCGGCGGCCGAGAAGCACGACGGGCGCGAGAACCCAGAACCGGGCAAAACGTGGCAGAGCGCCGCGACGGAGGAGGGGGGGACAATCCGTTTGTAAGCACCTCTCAACTTTGGCGGAAAGAGGCTTGCAAAACCCGCATGAAAGCGGATATATTCACTACTGTCCGGCCCTTGGGTCGGCATGTCACGGTACACACACCTGAAACGCAGCCTACGCCGTTGACGAATCCCGGGCCCCCTGGGGCCAGTCTCTTGGTATGGGCTCGTTTCTCCTCATCACGGGAGGGCGAGATGCACATGGGGGAGAGAAGAAACCCTGTCGTCGCACTGGGTCTTGCGGGCGCCTCCGCGCTCGCGCTGCCCGCCACCGCGCAGGCGCTCTCGCTCGAGCTGGTGGACACCACCTTCTCCACGCCGACCGACGCGCTCCTCGTCGGGGCGGCCGGCGGAGCGGCGCTCGTGGGTGCCGTCTCCCTCACCGTGGCGCTCGCCGCGCGCGCACGCTCGCGCGCGGAGGACGAGGTGCCCGTCATTCCCCGTCACATGCGCACCGAGAGCGTCCCTGCCAGCGCCGAGCAGCGTCCTCCCCAGCGCCGTCGCGGGCCCAGCCACGCGGCGACCAACTACGAGGACATTGCCGAGAACTACGTCAGCAAGGTCACCTTCAAGGAGCGCATGGCGCGCCGGGCGGGGGGCGTTGCCGCCGCGCTGCGCGAGCGCATGGGCTCTGGCATGATGGACGGCGTCCCCGTGATCGAGCGCGCCGACGGCTCGGTGGGAGACGTCGGGACCTCGTGGTGGCGCCAGGCCGTGGGCGAGGAGTCGATGGCCCCCACCGCCGGCTATGCCGTCGAGGGGACCGCGCCCGCCATCCCCTCGGACTTCTCCGTCACCGACCGCGAGCGCCTGGTCGCCTCCGCCGACCGTCACGGCGCGAGCATCGCGAGTCGCGTCGCCTTCGTCGACGAGGGGGCGTACCCGGAGCGTCGCACCCTCGACGACCTCGAGGCGAGCGACGAGTGGGAGCGTGCGCTGCGCTCGCTCGACGAGAAGATCGCGGCCTCCGCGCCCGCCCAGGACCCGATCGGCTTCATCGACAGCGTGGGCGGCCCGGAGTCCCTCGACGAGCCGGACAACCTCGAGCCCAACACCGCCTTCATCCCGTTCAAGACCCCGGGCGGCCACCCCGAGGTCGTGGACACCGAGACCTACGTCGACTACCTCATCGAGGACGAGTTCTCCAAGAACTCCTCCAACGCCGTGCGCAGGAGCTCCAGGCGCTTCCTCCGCCTGCTCGAGGGCGGCACACAGCCGAGCTCGCGGCATCTCGCCGACACGGCGGCCGCGCGCACGCCCTACGTTGGCAAGCACTTCTCCATGCCTCAGGCGGTCGAGGCGTGACACCTGCGCGTTCGAACGACTCGGCGCGACGGCCCACCCTCAGGAGATGGGCCGTCGCGTTCTGTTGCTGGGTGCTCCTCATCTGGTGCCACTCGCTCATCCAGGGTCCGCAGTCCTCGCTCGAGAGCGGCTTTGTCGTCGGCCTCGTGAGGCCGCTCTTCGAGGCGCTCGGGGTGACCGACGTCGACCTCATGACCCATATCGTGCGCAAGGGCGCGCACTTCTCGGAGTACGCCGTGCTCGGCATCCTGTCCTGGGGGCTCTTCTCGGCGCGTTTGCGCGAGCGGGGGATCGCGCCGTTTCCAGCCGCGCTTCTGGTGGCGCTGGTCCCGGTCTGCGACGAGTGCCTCCAGCTCTTCGTCCCGGGGCGCTCCGGCCAGCTGACGGACGTCCTCATCGACCTTGCGGGTGTCTGCGCCGGCGCCCTTCTCGCCGCGGTTCTCTCCGCTCTGCGCAGACGCCGAGTTTAACCATCTGGTTACGAGTTACTTAACACTTTCTCCACATGCGTGACGTGCCGTCGCGTTGGGGCTAGGCTAGTCCGCAAATCTCCCCGACACAGCGACACAGGGGAGCGACGGGAGGAGAAAGACATGTTTGAGAACATTTCCAGGCGTCAGTTTGTGACCGGCTCCACTGCGGCCGCCCTGGCCCTCGGTCTCGTGGGCTGCGGTGGCAACGGCGGCGGCGAGTCCGCCGAGGGCGGCTCCGGCGACGGAGCCATCAAGGTCGGCATCATGGGCCCGCACACGGGTGACAACTCGTCCTACGGCCTCGCGTGCCTGAACGGCGCCCAGCTCTACTTCAAGCAGCTCAACGCTGACGGCGGCGTTAACGGCAAGCAGGTCGAGCCCGTCGTCTACGACGAGAAGGGCGACGCCACCGAGGCCGTCAACGCTTACAACCGCCTCGTCCAGGAGGACGGTGTGACCGGTATCGTCGGCGACGTCACCACCGGCCCCACGATCGCCGTCGCCAAGGCCTCCGTGGCCGACAACATGCCCTGCGTGACCCCGTCCGCCACCGCGGCCGACGTCGTCACCTACGGCGAGAACTACTTCCGCGCCTGCGTGACCGACCCGGAGCAGGGCCGCGTCATGGCCAACTTCGCGGCGGAGCAGGGCTACAAGAACGTCGCCACGCTCTACCTCAACGGCTCCGACTACTCCGAGGGCGTCAACGAGGCGTTCTGCGAGGAGGCCGAGGCGCTCGGCATCACCATCACGGCGCAGGAGTCCTACGCCGAGGGCGACGTCGACTTCAACTCCCAGCTCACCAACATCATCGGCACCAACCCCGACGCCATTCTCGTCCCCAACTACTACCAGGACGACGGCATGATCGTGAACCAGGCGCGCGGCCAGGGCTACGACAAGGTCTTCCTCGGCGTCGACGGCTGGTCCGGCATCTACGGTGGCTCCGAGAACTACGCTGACGCCGCGAACCTTCACGACTGCTACTACTGCTGCGCCTTCAGCTCCTCCAACGAGTCCGAGACCGCGACGAAGTTCGTCGAGGACTACGAGGCCGAGTACGGCGAGACCCCCACGAACTTCTGCGCGCTCGGCTATGACGCCGCCATGGTTCTCGCGGGCGGTCTCACGGCCGCCGAGGAGGCCGGCCTCGAGCCCGGCTCCGAGGACTACAAGCAGGCTGTGATCGACGGCATTGCCGACGGCACCGTCGAGGGCGTCACGGGCTCCATCGCCTACGAGGGCACGGGTGACCCCGTCAAGTCCTCGCTGATCATCTCGTTCAACGAGGATGGCTCCGAGTACACCTTCGAGGTTCTGGACGTCTAGTCCCTCGTCCTTCTCGCCCCACTCGGGGCAAGGCCTCGCGCCTTGCCCCGTTTTTTGCTAGACGCGGTCTCTCCCGCGAAGACCCGAGAGGAGCTCTCCCTTGTTCATCACGCAGGTGCTCAACGGCCTGCAGCTCGGCAGCATCTACGCGCTCGTTGCCCTGGGCTACACGATGGTGTACGGCATCATCCTGCTGCTCAACTTTGCCCACGGCGACATCATCATGGTTGGCGCGTACGTGTCGTGGCTGGTCATGGCCCAGCTGGGGCTTCCCCCCGTGCTCGCGATCGTGCTCTCGGTCGCGGCATGCACGCTCGTGGGCGTGCTCATCGACAAGGTGGCCTACGCGCCGCTGAGAAACGCGCCGAGGCTCTCGATCCTCATCACGGCAATCGGCGTCTCGTACTTCCTCGAGAACGGCGCGCAGCTCGTCTTTGGCGCCGACGCCAAGGTCGTTCCCGCCTACACCGACCTCACGACCATTCAGCTCGGCGGCCTCTCGCTGTCGTTCCCGTCGGTCCTGACGGTGCTCGTGACCATCGCCGCCACGGTGGCGCTCACGATCGTCGTGCAGAAGACCAAGCTCGGCAAGGCCATGCGCGCGGTCTCGGAGGACATGGGCGCGGCCCGTCTCATGGGCATCAACGTCAACTCCACGATCTCGTTCACCTTTGCCGTGGGCTCGGCCCTCGCCGGCATCGGAGCGGTGCTCTACGCCATGGCCTACACGCAGGCGAACCCGACGATGGGCATGATGCTCGGCACCAAGGCCTTCGTCGCGGCGGTCCTCGGCGGCATCGGCTCGATCCCGGGCGCCGTCGTGGGCGGCCTGCTCGTCGGCTTCGCCGAGGTCTTCGTGACCGCGATCGGGCTTTCCGTCTGGAAGGACGCGGTCGTGTTCCTGCTGCTCATCATCGTCCTCGTGGTGCGCCCGACCGGCATCTTCGGCCGCACGATGAGCGAGAAGGTCTAAGGGGGTGTGAGCATGGAGGAAGAGGTCATGTCAGAGAAGCGCCCGATCATCTCGACGGGCGGCCGCGGGCCCGTCACGGGTGGTGCGCGCCGCACGCTCCCGATGCCCGCGCGCTATGCGATCAACGCCGTCGTGGTGCTCGTTCTTCTCGTCCTGGGCGAGCTCATGATCGACGGCGGCGCGATTAACCGCTACCAGTCCACGGTGCTCGAGCAGGTGGGCATCTACATCATCCTGGCCGTCTCGCTGAACATCGCGACCGGCTACCTGGGGCAGCTGCCGCTCGGCCACGCCGGCTTCATGTCGATGGGCGCCTACGGCTGCTCGATCTTCATCATCCGCATGAGCGAGGTGCTCGGCGTGGGTGCGCGCGACTTCGTGACCGGCACGCCCATGGCGCTGCTCCTCGTGATCGGCGGCCTGATCGTCGGCGGCCTGTGCGCCGCGCTCGCCGGCATCATCATCGGCATACCCGCGCTGCGCCTGAAGGGCGACTACCTCGCCATCATCACGCTGGCCTTCGCTGAGATCATCCGCGTCGTGATGCTCAACATCGACGACGTCGTCGGATTCGAGCTCACGGGCGGCGCGGCCGGCCTCACGGGCATCCCGGGCTTCTCGAGCTTCCTGCTCGTGTTTGGGTGCGTCGCGGTGGTGTGCTTCCTCATCCACACGATGATGAAGTCCCGCCACGGCCGCGCGATCCTGGCCATCCGTGACAACGAGATTGCGGCCGAGGCCACGGGCGTCAACACCACCTACTACAAGACGCTCGCCTTCGTCGTGTCCGCGTTCTTCGCGGGCGTCGCCGGCGGCCTGTACGCGGGTTGCGTCGGCGTCCTCCAGCCGGCGGTCTTCGGCTTCATGAAGTCGATCGAGATTCTGGTCATGGTGGTCCTCGGTGGCATGGGCTCGATGCTCGGCTCTGCCATCTCCGCTACGGTCCTCACGATCCTGCCCGAGGCGCTGCGCGCGTTCTCCGAGTACCGCATGATCGCCTACGCCGTGGTGCTGATCATCGTCATGATCTTCCGGCCTCAGGGTCTTCTCGGCTCCTATGACTTCTCGCTCTCCCGCATCATCGAGCGCGTCATGAACCGGGACCTCCCGTGGTCGAAGAAGGACGCCGCTCCCGCCGCGGACGTCGCGGAGGGGAAGGAGGTGAGCGCCGATGCCGAGCGATAAGAAGAGGCGCCGTCCCGTTCTGGTCCAGGTCGAGACACCCAATCTCATTCCGGAGCGTGACCTGGGCACCATCCCGGTGCTGCAGGCCGAGCACCTGGGCATCGACTTCGGCGGCCTCACCGCCGTGGACGACTTCAACATCGCCATGGGACGCACGGAGATCTCTGGCCTGATCGGCCCCAACGGCGCCGGCAAGACCACGATCTTCAACCTGCTGACGAACGTCTACAAGCCGACTCGCGGCACTGTGCTGATCGACGGCTACGACACGGCCGGCAAGTCCGTGGCCGAGGTCAACCGCATGGGCATCGCGCGCACGTTCCAGAACATCCGCCTGTTCTCCAAGATGACGGTCGAGGAGAACGTGCTGGTGGGCTTTGGCAACACCATGAGCACGCACCTGATCACGGACATGCTACGCCTGCCCGGCCACTGGAAGCAGGAGGCCGAGTTCCGCGAGCGCGCGCTCGGGCTGCTCGACATCTTTGACATGCGCAAGTACGCCGACACGCTCGCCGGCAACCTTCCGTACGGCGCCCAGCGGCGCCTGGAGATCCTGCGCGCGCTGGCTACGGGTCCCAAGGTGCTGCTGCTCGACGAGCCCGCCGCCGGCATGAACCCGGCGGAGACCGAGGAGCTGATGGAGAACATCCAGAAGATCCGCGACGAGCTCCAGATCGCCATCCTGCTCATCGAGCACGACATGTCGCTCGTCATGGGCGTGTGCGAGGTCGTGGGCGTGCTGGACTACGGCAAGATCATCGCCAAGGGGACGCCCGAGCAGATCCAGAACGACCCGCGCGTCATAGAGGCGTATCTCGGCAAGCAGGAGGTGAAGTAGCATGGCGCTTCTCTCCGTCAAGGACCTGCACGTCTCCTACGGCGCCATCAAGGCGGTGCGCGGCATCTCCTTCGACATCAACGAGGGCGAGATCGTGACGCTGATCGGCGCCAACGGCGCCGGCAAGTCCACGACCCTCAACACCGTTGCGGGGCTGATCAAGCCCGAGTCGGGCTCCGTGGAGTTTGACGGGGCGTCCGTGGTGGGCGTGCCCGCACACAAGGTCGTCGGGCGTGGCATGGCGCTCTGTCCCGAGGGGCGGCGCGTCTTCACCCAGATGACCGTTGCCGAGAACCTCGAGATGGGCGGCTACACGCGCTCGGACGCTGAGAACAAGGAGACCCTCGAGAAGGTCTACGCGCACTTCCCGCGCCTGAAGGAGCGCCGCGGCCAGGTGGCCGGCACGCTCTCCGGCGGCGAGCAGCAGATGCTGGCCATGGGGCGCGCCCTCATGAGCCGCCCGCGCCTGCTCATGCTCGACGAGCCCTCGATGGGCCTCGCGCCGATCCTGGTGCAGGAGATCTTCGACATCGTGAAGCAGCTGAACGAGGCCGGGACCACGATCCTGCTCGTCGAGCAGAACGCCAACATGGCGCTCTCGATCGCGGACCGCGCGTACGTGCTTGAGATCGGTACGATCAAGAAGACCGGCACCGGCGCCGAGCTGCTCGTGGACGACGACGTCCGCAAGGCGTACCTCGGCGGGTAGCGCTTCTCGACATACTTGGCGTCAGGCGGCGACGGACCACTCCTCCTCCCAGGTCCGTCGCCGTTTCTTGTGCCGCGGTCCTTCTCGCCCGCCCTTCTCGCCGCCCTTCGCGCCCGTCCGCAGGCCGGCCCCCAGGTTTTGGGCAACAACTTTGATGCTCGACCGCCCCTCCGCTGGTTTTGCATCAAGGCTGTTGCCCACAACCTTGAGAAGCGTGGCAAATCCGGTCCAAGACATAAAAACTTTGCCCCAAAACAGCGAGAAGGACCTCGGAAGCGTTCATGCGTCGCGCCCGCGCGAGGCGTTTCCCCAAAAGGTTGTGTTTCTTGCCAATCTGGAGAGTCGATGAAGACGGGACAATTCACGTCAATGAGGGCAACGCAAGGTATACGAATCGCAACCAAACAAAGCGCTGACTCAGCAAAGTACAACATTACAGCAGGCTGACGCCTAACTTTCGGCTAGCCCCCTCCGCATGAATTGCGCCCAACGAATATGCTGCGGGCACAGCGGGGGAGAGGGGAGACGATGAGCGAGAGACTGCTTTTGGGATTCGAGACCGCGCAGCAGGTGTGGCGGGGCGTCGGCCGGCACGTGGCGATGGACAATCCGCCCACGCCGTCGCGTCCCCCGTTGCTCGTACGCCTGCTCTTCGAACGTGGAGCCGGCATCGATCTGGGGTCCATGCCACGACGGACCCGCGTGGGCACGGTTCCGGAAGCCCTTGACGGCGCGCGCGCCGCACGTGCCCGGCTCACGCTCGACGAATGCCCGGGCACGCTTGACCTTTGCGTTTCTCGGCAGAGGGGACGCCGCTTCCTGGCGGGCGCCAGGTGCCATCTCATGACCGGCTCCTACCCCGTCGGGTCGTTCTTCGAGTTCGACGAGGGGATCATGGTGACGTGTCCGGAGCTCACCTTCCTGCAGATGTCACGCCTCCTCAGCGAGGAGCTGCTCATCCTATACGGCTACGAGCTGTGCGGCTACTTTGCCCACGGCATGGGCGAGCATGGCTTTTGCAACTGCCCCGCGCTGAGCACGGTGTCGCGCATCGAGGCGTTTCTCGACCGCCTCGAGGCGCTTCGGGCCGAGCGTGGGGAGGGAATGCCGTGGGGCCTGCGAAGGGCCCGGTCCGCGCTCGTGCATGTTCGTGACGGCGCCGCCTCGCCGGAGGAGGCGGTCCTCTCGATGGTCCTCACGATGCCGCGTCACAGGGGCGGCTACGGGCTCCCGCCGGCGACGCTGAACGCGAGCGTACGGCTCGGGGCGGAGGCTGCGGAGCTCTTTGGCATAGAGGAGTTTGTCTGCGACCTGCGGTGGGCGGGGCACGGTCTTGTTGCGGAGTTCCAGGGGTCGCAGCACAAGCTGCGCAGCCGAAGGTCGTACGACCTGCGCAAGGGGAACGTCCTCGGGGCCGACGGCTGGACGGTGGTCGAGGTCGACCGCGCCATGCTCGAGCGCGCGTCGCTGATGGACGAGGTCGCAAAGTCGGTGTCTCGGGGGCTGGACCTGCGCTGGCGGCAGCCGGGGGCTCGGATTGCGACATACCAGGCCAGACTGCGAAACCGCCTGCTCAGGCATCTTGATGACATGCGCGTGCGTGCCGCCGACATGCTGGCAGATTAGCCAAGGTTTTGGGTTTTCACGCCCGTCGTGCTTCTCGGCTGCCGGTTCCGCGGGCTTCTCGTCATGTTTTGGGGCAAAGGTTTTATGTCTTGGACCGGATTTACCACGCTTCTCAAGGTTGTGGGCAACAACCTTGATGCAAAACCCACGGAAAAGCGGTGGAGCATCAAACTTGTTGCCCAAAACCTGGGGGCCGATTTGCGGACGGGCGCGAAGGGCGGGCGAGAAGGGCGGGCGAGAAGGGCGGCGGCTAGTGGACCTCGACGGTGGTGCCGAGGGTGTTGGCGGGCAGCGCACGCAGCCAGTAGCCGGGGCAGGTCGCGGCGAGCGCGTCGGCAACCCGGCCCGCGGCGTCGTCGCCGTCGGCGACCGCGAGCATCGTGGAGCCCGAGCCGGAGATCATGAACGCGCAGGCGCCGGCGCCCAGCGCCGCCGTGCGCAGGGCCTCGTAGTCGGGGATGAGCCTCGCACGGTACGGCTCGTGCAGGCGGTCGTGGCAGGCCCTGCCGAGCAGCTCGGCGTCGCCGAGCTCGAGCGCGCGCACCGTGGCCACACAGCGGCCCATCTGCCAGACGGCCGTCTCGCGCGAGACCTCCTCGGGCAGCACGCGGCGAGCGTCTGCGGTGCGCACCTCGTAGGGTGGCGCAATGGCAACAAAGCGCATGTTGTCCGCCACGTCCATGCGCGTCGAGGTGGTCTGCCCGTCCGCGACGAAGGAGCTCACGAGCCCGCCGAGCAGCGCGGGCGCCACGTTGTCGGGGTGGCCCTCCATGGCACAGGCGAGCTCGAGCGCGCGCTCGCGGTCAAAGCCGTCACCGGCGAGCGCCATGGCGGCGGCAATGCCGGCGATCACGCAGGCGGAGCTCGACCCCAGGCCGCCCGAGAGCGGGATAGGGGAGAGGATCGTGATGTGGAGCGGCACAGCAGAGACGCCCAGGCGCCCGCAGGCGTCGAGGTAACTCTGCCACACGAGGTTGTCCTCCCCGCGGAAGCGCTCCTCGCAGCCCACGATCTCAAGGCGCTCGGAGGTCGCCATCAAGAACGTTGCCGTGAGGTCGAGCGCGATGCCCAGGCAGTCAAAGCCCACGCCCACATTGGCGCTCGTCGCGGGGACGCGCACGATCGCGACGGGGCGCTCCCTTCCGTCCGCGCCGATCACAGGAACACCCGGGCGCAGGCGGACTCGACGAAGGCGCCCACGCGCTCGGGGTCGCAGACGTCGTCGTGCAGCACCGCGCTGGCGCGCAGGCCGGAGAGCTGCGGCGGCGCGACGGTGCCGGTGAGCTGCTCGAGCGCATCCATGCAGGCAAAGCCGTTCATGCCGTCGGTGACCTCGCCGAGCGCCGCCAGGACGTCGGCGCAGAACTTGTAGGGGCTCGCCGTGGAGAGGCAGACGCGCTCGGTCCCGTCACCCGGCACGGCGTCGAGCACGTTCTTGGCCACGGCGGTGTGCGGGTCGATAAGGACGTCGAGCTCGCGCCAGGTATTGAGGATGGTCTCGCGCGTCGCCGCGTCGTCGGCGCGCCCGCAGGAGAAGACGGAACGAATCTTGTCCATGACGCGCTCGGGCACGGTGTAGACGCCCTTCTCGGCAAGGTCCGCCATGAGGGACGCCACGAGCTCGCAGTCTCCGTCGGAGGCGAAGTAGAGCAGGCGCTCGAGGTTGGAGGACACGAGGATGTCCATCGAGGGGGAGATGGTCTTGTGGAAGTCGCGCCTGCGGTCGTAGGTGCCCGTGGTGAGGAAGTCCGTCAGGACGTCGTTGGCGTTGGAGGCCACGACGAGGCGACGGACCGGCAGGCCCATGCGCTTGGCGTAGTAGCCGGCGAGGACGTCGCCGAAGTTTCCGGTGGGCACGCAGAAGGTGACTTCGTCGCCGGGGCGGATCGCCTCGCGGCGCACGAGCTGCGCGTACGCGTCAAAGTAGTAGGTGACCTGCGGCGCGAGCCGGCCGACGTTGATAGAGTTGGCGCTCGAGAGCACGACGCCGTCCTCGGCGAGGCGCTGCGCCAGCTCGCGGTCGGCGAAGACGCGCTTGACCTGACCTTGGCAGTCGTCGAAGGTGCCGTTGACCGCGCACACGGCGACGTTGCCGCCGAGCTGCGTGACCATCTGGAGGCGCTGGATGTCGGAGACCTTGCCGGCGGGGTAGAACACGGTGACGCCCATGCCCTCGACGCCCGCGAAGCCGTCGAGCGCGGCCTTGCCGGTGTCCCCGGAGGTGGCGGTGACGATCATGATCTTCTCGCCGTCCGTGCCGCGCGCAACGCCCATGAGCTGGGGCAGCATCTGCAGCGCCACGTCCTTGAAGGCACAGGTGGGCCCGTGGTAGAGCTCGAGCAGCCAGTCGGTGCCGAGCGGGGTCACGGGACAGATTCCGGGCGCGTCCCACTGGCTCCCGTAGGCGGCGCCCACGCAGCGAGCGAGCTCGTCGTCCGTGTAGTCGTCCAGCAGCGTGCCGAGCACGAGGCGCGCGGTGTCGTGGTAGGGCTGCGCGCAGACGGCGTCGAGCGAGAGGCGCTTCTCGCCCAGCTCGTCGGAGACGTAGAGTCCTCCGTCGGGGGCGATTCCGGTGAGGATTGCTTGCTTGCTTGTTACGGAATTCGCGGCCGAGCGCGTGCTGTGATAGAACGACATGGTGCTCCTTGCGTTGAGGCGGTGGTGGCGCTGATGCCAGTATCATAGCCGCAGCGCGGAGCGCACGACCCGACCGACACACACTCGAAAGATTGGACGGCCATGAAGATTGCCATCCTCGGCTACGGGACGGTTGGCCGCGGAGTCGACCAGATCATCGCCGAGCATGTGGACGGCGTCGAGGTGACGCGCATCCTCGAGCTGCCCGACCGCCTGAGCGACCCCCGTATGACCTCGAGCTTCGACGAGATTCTCGCGGACGAGAAGATCGAGCTCGTCGTCGAGTGCATGGGCGGCGTCGAGCCGGCGCGCACCTACATCATGGCGGCGCTCCAGTCCGGCCGCCACGTCGTCACCTCCAACAAGGCGGTCGTCGCGGCCCACTTCGCCGAGTTCGCGGGAGCGTCCGTCGCCTCGGGCGCGGGCCTCTTCGTGGAGGCGGCCGTCGGAGGCGGCGTGCCGTGGATCGCGAGCGTCGAGAAGGTCCGGCGGATCGACGAGGTCACGTCCTTCTCGGGCATCATGAACGGGACGACCAACTACATCGTGGACGCCATGCGCAGGCAGGGCGCCGAGTTCGACGTGGTGCTCGCCGAGGCGCAGCGCCTGGGCTTTGCCGAGCGCGACCCCTCCGCGGACATCGACGGCGTCGACGTCCTCAACAAGACGATCATCTCGGCCTCCGTGGCCTTTGGTGTGGCGTGCGAGAAGAACCTCCCTGCCTCGGGCATCCGCAACCTCACCAAGGCGGACCTCGAGCTCTTTGCCGCGCACGGCCGCACGGTGAAGCTGCTTGGCCACGGCCTGACGAGCGACGGGCGCTACGCCGCCGCCGTCGAGCCCGTCGCGGTGGCGGCAGACTCGCTCGAGGCCAGCGTCCCTGGCAACTTCAACCTGCTCACGCTCGACGCGACCACGGTCGGCGAGCTCAAGTTCTACGGCCAGGGGGCGGGGAGCCTGCCCACCGGCAACGCGATCGTCCAGGACGTGCTCGACTGCGCGAGCGGCGCGCGCCGCCCTGTCTACGACTTCTCGCGGCCGCTCGCCTACGACCCCACGCTCCTGCGCGCGGACTACGTGCTGCGCACGACCGCGGAGCTCGGCGGGGCGGAGGAGTTTGGGCCGGGCGCCCTTCTCGTCCGCGACCTCACCGCAGAGGCGGCACGCGTCCTGCTCGACGAGGCGCTCGCCGCGGACCCCACGACGTTCATGGCCGCGCTCCCCGTGGCATAGAAAGGCCAGGTTTCACGCATGATCAAGATCGCAAAGTTCGGCGGCTCCTCCGTCGCGTCCGCCGAGCAGTTCCGCAAGGTCAAGGGCATCGTCGAGGCGGACCCCGACCGCCGCTTCGTGGTGGTGTCCGCCGTCGGCAAGCGCGACTCCGCCGACAACAAGATCACCGACCTGCTCCTGCTGGTGAACGCCCACATCCAGTACCACGTGGACTGCACCGCCCTTCTCGCCGACATCGAGCAGCGCTTCCTCGACATCGCGAATGAGCTGGGCCTCAAGTGGCCGGTGCACGAGAAGTTCGAGCTCTTTGCCAAGAACATCAAGAAGCACTCCCCGGAGTACGTGGTCTCCCGCGGCGAGTGGTTCACCGCGCACCTCATGGCAGAGTACCTGCAGATGCCGTTCGTCGACGCTGCCGACGTGGTGGTCTTCCACCACAACGGTGAGGTGGACATGGAGCGCACCGCCGTTCGCCTGAAGGACGTCATGGTGCGCGAGGGCTCCTTCGTGCTGCCGGGCTTCTACGGCGCCACGGTCGACGGCCAGATCAAGCTCTTCCAGCGCGGCGGCGGCGACATCACGGGCGCCATCCTCGCGCGCTGCATCGACGCGGGCCTCTATGAGAACTGGACCGACGTCTCGGGGTTCCTCTCCGCCGACCCGCGCATCGTGGAGCACCCGCGCTCCATCCGCCGCATCACCTTCGACGAGATGCGCGAGCTCTCCTACATGGGCGCCTCCGTCCTGCAGGAGGAGGCCATCTTCCCGGTGCGCGAGGTCAACATCCCGATCCAGATCAAGAACACCAACCGTCCCGAGGACGAGGGCACGATCATCCGCGAGCGCGCCCGCGCCGGCGAGGACGAGCACCTGATCACCGGCATCGCCGGCAAGAAGGACTTCATCTCGGTGCACGTCAAGAAGGCGCACATGTCCAACGAGGTGGGCTTTGTGCGTCGCGCGCTCACCATCCTCGAGCGCTACGGCGTCTCCGTCGAGCACATCCCCACGGGCGTGGACTCGTTCTCCGTGGTGGTCAACGGTGCGGACGTGCGCGACTCGATCTACTCGATCGTGGCGGACATCCGCCGCGAGCTGGAGCCGGACGACATCACGATGGTGGACAAGCTCGCGCTGATCTCCGTCGTCGGCCGCAACATGTCCAAGCGCTCCGGCACCTCGGGCAAGATCTTCGGCGCGCTCGGCGAGGCCGGCGTCAACATCCGCATGATCACGCAGAGCTCCCAGGAGATCTCGATCATCCTCGGCGTCAACAACGAGGACTTCGACCGCGCCATCCAGGTCATCTACGACCGCTTCGTCCGCGACGAGATGGTCACCGCCGGCTGATGAAAAGGGACAGTCCCTTCGCAGCATTTCGCCTCACAAGAAAGGAACCGCAATGAGCGAGAAGACCGTTGCCATCCTCGGCGCCACCGGCGTGGTGGGCCAGCAGATGCTCCAGTGCCTTGAGGAGCGCGACTTCCCGGTCGGGCGCCTGGTGCCGCTCGCGTCCGAGCGCTCCGTGGGCAGGCCCGTGCGCTTCCGCGGCGAGGACGTGCCGTGCCGGCTCGCCGAGGCCGACGCCTTCGAGGGCGTGGACATCGTGCTCGGCGCGGCTGACGACGCAACGGCGCGCGCGCTGCTCCCGGAGGCCGTGAAGCGCGGCGCAGTGTGCGTGGACAACTCGCACGCCTTCCGCATGGACGCAGACGTGCCGCTCGTCGTGCCGGAGATCAACGCCGCGGACATCGCGAGCCACCACGGAATCATCGCCAACCCCAACTGCGCCACAATCATCGGCCTCGTGCCCGTGTGGCCGCTCCACCAGCTCGCGGGCGTGACGCGCCTCGTCGTCTCCACCTACCAGGCGGCCTCCGGTGCCGGCAAGCCCGGCCTCGACGAGCTCGTGCGCGAGATCGGCTGCGTGGCGGCCGGCGAGCCGGTCGGGGAGAGCAAGCCCTTCCAGTACCAGCTGGCCGAGAACCTCATCCCGCAGATCGGCGGCTTCAACGAGGAGGGTTACACCTCCGAGGAGATGAAGATGCTCAACGAGGGCCGCAAGATCATGCACCTGCCCGAGCTGCGCGTGAACTGCACCTGCGTGCGCGTGCCGGTGGTGCGCTCGCACTCCGAGTCCATCACGGCCGAGTTCGAGCGGCCGATCTCCGTGGAGGAGGCGCGCGCCGCGCTCGAGGCGGCGCCGGGCGTGAGGGTGGTCGACGAGCCGGCGGCGAGCCGCTACCCCATGCCGCTCGAGACCTCCGACCAGGACCTCATCTGGGTCGGCCGCCTGCGCCGCGACCTGTCCGCCCCGGAGGGCGTGAGCGCACTCACATTCTGGTGCTGCGGCGACCAGATTCGCAAGGGTGCCGCCACCAACGCCGTCCAGATCGCGGAGTACCTGGTCTAGCGAGAAGGACGTCAGGGGGTCGAGGTTCTTCTCGGCCCCCTGCTTTTCTCGGCTTCCGCGCGGTGGTCTGGTCCTCGCGGCGCTCCTGCTAGGTTTTGGGCAACAAGTTTTATGTCCGAGGTGCGCACGCAGCCTACCGGGGTCCCTTTACGGACAAAAACGTGTGTCTGCGCCACGTTTGTCATGGTTTTGGAACAGCATTTTATCTAGTGCATAAAAGGGTTGCCCCAAAACCTGGTGTTATCTCTCGAATCCGGCCTTGCGAGAAGCGCGGCGGGGAAGAAGAATGCAAAACCACGTAGTTCTTGGCATCAACAGTCGTACTAATAGCCCGAAAGGGGACCCATGGCGCTCCTAACAAGCTACTACCTGCCCGGTCTCGCCGTCGAGGACCACGCGATCGACGTCCCGCTCGACTGGCGGGGCACGTCGCCGGCTCGCCTTGCGGGCGTCCAGGGCGCTCCAAGCTTGCCGCTCGCGGAGGCGTCGGCGGCCGAGAAGTGCGACCCGGCCTTCGAGGGTCGCTCGCTGCGCCTCTTCTACCGCGTGGTCTGCGCGCCGGAGAACGTGGGGCGCGACCTGCCGTACCTCGTCTTTCTCCAAGGCGGTCCCGGCGGCGCCGGCCCGCGTCTCACCTCGCCCACAAGCGACGGCTGGGTCGCGGAGGCGGTGCGCCACTTCCGCGTGATCCTGCCCGACCAGCGCGGCACCGGACGCTCCTCGCGTGTGGACGGCGCCACGGTCGCGCGCGAGGGCGACGCCGCCGCACAGGCTCGCTTCCTCAAACGCTTCCTCGCGGACTCGATCGTCCGTGACTTCGAGTACCTGCGCCTCATCGAGCTCGGCGGCGCCCGCTGGGTCACGCTCGGCCAGAGCTACGGCGGCTTTCTCACGCTCGCGTACCTCTCCACGTTCCCGGGCGCCGCGGCGGCGAGCTTCACCTGCGGCGGCATCCCGCACGTACCGGCGAGCGCCGACGAGGTCTACGCCCGCACGTTCCCGCGCATGGTCGCCAAGACGAACCTCCTCTACGAGCGCTACCCGGACGACGAGCGCCGCCTTGCGCTTCTCGCCGAGCGTGCCGCCGCCGGGGACGCGTGCCTGCCGGACGGCTCGCCGCTCTCCCCGCGACGCCTGCAGTCGCTGGGCCAGGGCCTGGGCATGAAGCCGGGCCACGAGCGCCTGCACAACCTGCTCGACCTTGCCTTTACCGCCGGTGACGGCTCCGCGGACGCAGCCCTCGCCGCAGCAGGCGGGCACGCCGAGAAGATCGAGCTCTCGCCGGCGTTTCTCGCGGGCGCGTGGTCTGCCACCAACGTCGCCGCGAACCCGCTCTACTGGGTGCTGCAGGAGCTCATCTACGCGGACGGCGAGCTGGACGCGCCGATCGCGTGGGCCGCGGAGCGCGCCTGGCGCGAGCGCCCCGAGTTCGACCCCGCCGCCCGGCCGCTCATGCTCACCGGCGAGGCGTGCTTCCCGTGGATGTTCGAGGAGATGTCGGAGCTGCGGCCCTTCGCGGGCGCGATGGGGTGCCTCATGGCGGACACGTCGTTCGGCCGGCTCTACGACCAGGCAGCCCTTCTCGCCAACGAGACGCCGCTCCAGGCGGCGGTCTACTTCGGCGACCTCTACGTGGACGCGGGCCTGCAGCTGGACACGCTCAGCCGTGTGGGCGCGAGCCACGCCTGGGTCACGAGCGAGTTCGAGCACGACGGCCTGCACGGCGACCGCGTGTTCAAGCACCTGCTGGACGAGGCCCGCGACCGCGGCGACCTCGCGGGCCTGCTGTAGCGGGCGAGAAGAACGGAGGGGTCGTATGAGCAACATGCCGGAGTGGGCGGCGTGGGGGAGCCTCGCCGAGGAGCAGCTCGCAGGCGAGGCCGAGGCGCTGCTGCGTGAGAGCCGGCGCGCGCCGGTGGACCGCCGACGCGTGGAGGCGCTTCTCGACCTCTACGGGCAGAGCTACGAGACGCTCCCCAGCCACCTAAAGCGCATCGTGGGAGAGATTGAGGTCGAGGGCTAGTTGGTTTCTTTGAGCGCCCCCTTGCCGAAGCGTCCGCGCCTCTGACGGACGAGGCGGCGCGCGCGACATCCCTCGGCGCTACAATGCCCTCAACAGGCCGAGGACGGGAGGTGTCCCATGGCAGATTCGCTGAAGCCCCAGTACGACGAGCTCGTCGCCAGGTGGTCCGCGCTCGAGCCCGAGCGCCGCGAGCAGCTGCTCGCGGAGTTTTTGCCCGACTACGTCTACAACTCCGAGAAGATCGAGAACTCCGA
Source organism: uncultured Atopobiaceae bacterium (assembly GCA_963931035.1). Lineage (GTDB taxonomy): Bacteria > Actinomycetota > Coriobacteriia > Coriobacteriales > Atopobiaceae > Thermophilibacter. The sequence goes on from OZ006979.1 coordinate 422,681, forward strand.
GCTCACGTATGCCACCGTGAAGCAGATCGTGGAGACGGGCTCCGTCTCCGGCTACACCGGCGACGTCCAGCTGCTCATCGAGACCTACAACCTCAAGCTCTCCTGGGACCTGGCGCGCATCAAGCTCGCCGAGGACCCGTGCCTCTCCGAGGAGCTCATCCAGGAGGCGCAGGGCCTCGTGACGATGGGCACCTACGACGAGGAGCGCCTGCTCGCCGGCGAGCGCCCGGGCACCTTCAAGCTGGAGAACTACGTGGGCGGCCCGGCGAGCGTGGGCATCCCTGCGGCGGAGGTCCCGCGTGCGGTGGGTCTTCTCGCCGATGACGTGAACACCTACCTCGAGGAGGGCGAGCGCCGTCTCACGATCGCGGCCTACCTCCACGCCAAGCTCTTTGACATCCACCCCTTCGCCGACGGCAACGGGCGCACGGCGCGCCTGCTCATGAACGGCGTCCTGCTCGCGATGGGCATGCCGCCGATCGTGATTCACGCGCAGAACCACGCCGCCTACCACGCCGCGCTCGACGTCTTCCACCTGGAGGGCGACCTCGGGCCGCTCAGGCGCTTTCTGCGCTCCGAGACGATGCTCACCTGGGAGGGCCTGCTCGACTAGCCATGGGCAACCCCTTCGACTTCAACCGTGACGGCCGCTGGTCCACGCCCGAGCGCGCGTTCACGCACTACGGCGTGGACCCGCTCATGCGCGAGGGCGGCGGGGGCTCCGGGTGCGGATGCGGCGGCTGCCTCTCCGTGCTTATCGGCGTGGTCATCTTTCTCTTCGTCTTCCTGAGGTGAAGATGTGCTCGCCCCAAAAAAGTCCTTGCATCGGGCGGCGTGGTTTTGCATAATAGTCGAGCTGCTTCTAGAGGTGGCAAGATGGTGGGCGTAGCTCAGTTGGAAGAGCGACGGGTTGTGGTCCCGTAGGTCGAGGGTTCGAGCCCCTTCGCCCACCCCATAACCGCATATCTGGATCGTTAGCTCAGCTGGTAGAGCAGGGGACTCTTAATCCCAAGGTCCAGGGTTCGAACCCCTGACGATCCACCATTTTGGATCGTTAGCTCAGCTGGTAGAGCAGGGGACTCTTAATCCCAAGGTCCAGGGTTCGAACCCCTGACGATCCACCACGATGAAGCAGGGGTCGTCGAGAGACGGCCCCTTTTCCATAACTCGGGAGGTTCCGTGGCACGTCAGAGACCCAGCTTGCCGAGAAGAACGCCGCCTCGCGGCCCGCTCGCGCTCGTTGCGGCGCTTCTCGTCGCGCTCGCCACCGCCTTTGGGTCCGGCGCCGTCTCTCTTCCCGCCAGTCAGAGCGCCTCGCTCGACCAGGCGTCGGAGCGCCAGGCTACCTACACGCAGTGGGACGAGGACGAGTATCCCGAGTACTACCGCATCGTGGGCGATGCCGTGGTCGACCTCGAGCTCGACCCCGAGGAGATCCACTACGAGGGCCTCGACGACCTGGGACGCACCGGGCGCGTTGCCGCCTGCGTGACGCTCGACATGGCGCGCGAGGGGAGCGACCGCGAGCGCGAGGACATGTCGTGGATCCACCCCTCCGGCTGGGGTCACAACCGCGAGGTCGACATCGTCATGCCTGACGGCGACACCTATCATGGTGCCCTCTTCAACCGCAGCCACCTCTTGGCCAAGTCGCTCGGCGGCGAGGAGGTCCCCGAGAACATGGTGACCGGCACCCGCACGCAGAACGTGGGCGACAACCACGGGCAGGACGGCGGCATGGCCTACGCCGAGGAAATCGCGCGCGACTGGCTGTGGGACCACCGTGACGGCACGGTCTACTATTCCGCCACGCCCGTCTACGAGGGCGACGAGCTCGTCTGTCGCAGCGTCATCGTGGACGTGCGCACCTCTGACGGCAGCATCGACCAGGAGATCGAGGTCTTCAACGCCGCCGGTGGGTTCGAGATCGACTACGAGACCGGAAGGTTCTGGGAGGTCTAGGATGTCCGAGGGGCTTGAGGAGATTCGCCGCGCGCTCGAGTGCGACCCGGTGCTCTACGAGGGGGTCGTGCGCGCCGACCACGAGTGGGAGGGGAGGATCTTCTCGGTCGAGCACCTGGAGGTCGAGCTCTCCGACGGCAGCCACGACTGGCGCGAGGTGGTCCGCCACCACGGTGGCGCAGGCGTGGTGGCCGTGCTCGACGGGCGCGTCTGCCTGGTGAGGCAGTACCGCGTGGCCCTCGGCCGGATGACGCTCGAGATTCCCGCCGGAAAGGTCGACCCGAGCGAGCCGCGCGACGTCTGCGCCGCGCGCGAGCTCACCGAGGAGACGGGGCTTATCGCCGAGCGGCTCGAGCTGCTCACCGAGTCCTACGGCGCCCCCGGCTTCACCAACGAGCACACCTCCGTCTACTTCGCCCACGGGCTCACCCAGGGGGAGGCGTCCCTCGACGAGGGCGAGTTCCTGAACGTGGTGTGGGTCCCGCTGGAGGATGCGCTCGCGGCCATCCGCGCCGGGCTCATCGACGACGCCAAGACCGTCTCGGGCATTCTCGCGGCCAAGGCGTACGGGATGCTCTAGAATGTTTCCTCGCCGACCGCGCGTCGGCCGAGAAACGCGCCCTTAGCTCAGTTGGATAGAGCCGCGGACTTCTAATCCGAAGGTCGGGGGTTCGAATCCCTCAGGGCGCACCAGGGCGAGTCTGGGCCGGACGTCACGCGGGTGGCGCCCGGCCTTTTGCCGCCCATCTGCGGCAGCAAGCGGCTCGTTCGCGAATTTGTTACCGGATACGTGGCAGGATGCGGCATACTTAGCAAGTGCGAGTTGCCCGATGGAAGGAGCGCGCGTTGATTTATACGATGACGTTGAACCCCGCCCTCGACTACGTCATGCACCCCCTGACGCTCGACATGGGCTTCACCAACCGCTCCTCCTCCGAGGAGCTGCACTGCGGCGGAAACGGAATCAACATCTCCACCCTGCTCAACGAGCTCAACGTCCCCAGCATCGCCATGGGCATCGCCGCAGGTTTCACCGGTGACTACCTGCTCCATCGTCTTCAGGAGAAGGGCGTGGCGCTCAACTTCGTTCTTCTCGACCGCGGGTACACCCGCATCAACATCAAGCTCAACGGTATCGTCATGACCATGGTCAACGGCATGGGACCCAAGATCCCCGAGAAGAAGGTCGACGAGCTGCTCGAGCGCATGGACGTCGTCGGAGCCGACGACACCCTCGTCCTCACGGGATCCATCCCCAACTCCCTGCCCGAGGACATGTACATGCAGATCATGCGTCGCCTCGGCGGTCGCGGCATCCAGTTCGTGGTTGACGCGCCCGGCCAGCTCCTGATGGAGTCCCTCGAGGCGCACCCCTTCCTGATCAAGCCCAACAACCACGAGGTCGGACGCATCTTTGGCGTGGAGATCGAGGAGCCCGAGGAGTGCATGCCCTACGCGCACAAGCTCCAGGACGCCGGCGCGCGCAACGTCATCATCTCCTGCGGCGGCCACGGCTCTCTGCTGCTCGACGAGAACGGCGCCGAGCACGTGGTGCCGACCGCCAAGATCAGGCTCGTCAACGCCACGGGCGCCGGCGACTCCATGGTGGGCGGCTTCCTCGCGCAGGTCACCCGCGGCGCCGACTACGAGACGGCGCTCATCTTCGCCTCCGCCTGCGGCACTGCCACGGCGGCGAGCAAGGGAATCGCCAAGCGCTCCACGATCGACCGCGTCGTGGCAGCTCTCTACAAGAAGATGGGGCGCGCCATCCCCGGCACCATCGCCCGCGACATGGAGAACAACCGCGCGCGGGAGGCAGCCGAGGTCGAGGCGTCCGAGAAGTAGCGCCGCGGCGCTCCAGGGGGTCGTTTTCGTCCGCACGGGCGTAAGCGTTACAGGGTTTTGGTCGCATCTGCGACCCGGAAGACGTAGGGGGAGTCAACATGTACGAGGGAGTCAACGCATCTGATGGCATTGGCATCGGCGTGGCGCGCGTCGCCGTCGAGCCCGACCTCAGCTTCACGCCGCACGTCCCGGAGGACGCCGGGGACGAGAAGCAGCGTTACTCTGCCGCCGTGGCCAAGTTCATCGAGCAGACAAAGGCACAGATCGCGCGCATGACCGAGACCGTCGGCGAGGAGGCCGCCGCCATCATGGGCGCGCACATCGAGTTCGCCGAGGACGAGGGCATCGTCGAGATGGTCAACAGCTCCATCGAGAGCGGCATGTGCGCCGAGCAGGCTGTCTCCGAGGCCTATGACATGTACTACAACATGTTCTCCAACATGGAGGACGAGCTCTTCCGCGAGCGCGCCGCGGACGTCGCCGACGTCAAGACCGGGCTCCTCGCCGACCTTCTGGGCAAGGAGGTCGTGGACCTCTCCACGCTGCCCGAGAACTCCGTCGTCGTGGTGCACGAGCTCACGCCGTCCATGACCGCGGACATCGACAAGGACAACGTCGCCGCCATCGTCACCGAGACCGGCGGCCGCACCTCCCACTCCGCGATCATCGCCCGCGCGCTGGAGATCCCGGCGGTCCTCTCCGTCGCCGACATCACCAAGGTCATCAAGAGCGGTGACATGGTCATCGTCGACGGCTCGCGCGGACGCGTGCTCGTGAACCCGGCCGACAACGACCTCACCCACTACCGCGCCAAGGCCAAGCAGTACGCCGAGGAGAAGCTCGCGCTCGAGGCCTACCGCGGCAAGGAGACCCTGACCGGCGACGGCGAGAAGGTCCTTCTCGTCGCCAACATCGGCAACCCGGACGACGCCAACGTCGCGGCCGAGCACGACTGCGAGGGCGTGGGCCTCTTCCGCTCCGAGTTCCTGTTCATGGACGCCAAGGAGCTCCCGAGCGAGGACGAGCAGTTCGCCGCGTACCAGAAGGTCGCGCTGCGCATGAAGAACCAGCCGGTCATCATCCGCACGCTCGACGTGGGCGGTGACAAGGAGATTCCGTACCTGCACCTCCAGAAGGAGGAGAACCCCTTCATGGGCTACCGTGCGGTGCGCTACTGCCTGGCCAACCCGGACAGCTACAAGGTCCAGCTCACGGCCCTACTGCGCGCCTCCGCCTTTGGCGACATCAAGATCATGGTGCCGCTCGTGACCAACATCGACGAGATCCGTCAGGTCAAGGCCCTCGTCGAGGAGTGCAAGGCCGAGCTTGACGCGCGCGGCGTCGCCTACAACAAGGACATCGAGGTCGGCTCCATGATCGAGACGCCCGCAGCGTCGCTGATCGCCGACGACCTGGCCGCCGAGTGCGACTTCTTCTCCATTGGCACCAACGACCTGATCGGCTATACGATGTGCGCCGACCGCGGAAACGACAAGGTCGCCTACCTCTACGACGTCTACCAGCCTGCCGTCCTGCGCTCCCTCAAGCGCATCATCGGCGAGGGCAACAAGGCCGGCATCATGGTCGGCATGTGCGGCGAGGCCGCGGCTGACCCGCTGCTGATCCCGGTGCTCATCTCCTTTGGCCTGAACGAGTTCTCCGTGAGCGCACCGTCGATCCTGCGCACGCGCCGCATCATCTCCGAGTGGACCAAGGCCGAGGCCGACACCCTCACCGAGAAGGTCATGAAGCTCAAGACCGCGACCGAGGTCAAGGCCATGCTTCAGGCGGCCGCTCGCTAGGTCTTGCTTAGAGCTGCTCCCGCACGGCCCCCTCTCCGGAGGGGGCCGTTCTTGTGTTCTCAGGAGGTTTGGGTTCGTCGTTTCGTCGAAAAGAGACTCGCTGATTTTAATGTCGCAGGTAGACGAGTTGGACTCTATGCAGAGCCTCAAGATTGCGCCCCCGGGTGAACCCAAACCAGAAAACGGTTTGGGTTCACCCAGGGGCGCCCGTGCGCGCGTCGTTTGGAAAAAATGCAGATAATCGTTTGGAGTGGGCCCTATCGCCTCGAGTCGACGAACCCAAACCTCTGAAGGAGAGAGGCTAGTCGGGGAAGATGACGTTCAGGGCGGAGGGAATGAGGTCGATCGAGAAGCGCTTCCCCTCGAGTCTCTCGCCGTCCACCTGACAGGGCGGGGCCTCGTCGAACTCGAGCTCGGCGTGGCGAATGCGCAGCGTCTCGATGACGCTCGAGCGAACGTGCCGCCCGGACTTCGCCAGCCCGAAGAGCGCGAGCAGGCGTGGCAGGGCGGGCTTGCGCACGTTGAGGCACACGTCCAACAGCCCGTCGGAGGGGTCCGCATCGGGACAGATCAGGAAGCCGCCGCCATAGCTCGGGCCGATCTGGAAGGCAAAGACATGAGGGGAGAGACTGCGGGGCTCTCCGCCGTCAAAGCGCGCCGTACAGGCAAATCCCTCCTTTGCCTGGGAGAGAATCTTGAGGCCGGACGTCACGAAGAGCGCCTCTCCCTCCTGTGAGGTGTCGGCGGCACGACGCGCCGTGGTGTCGATGGCTATCGCGGCGTCGAGACCAAAGGAGAGTGTCTCCGCAAAGTACGTCCCATTGACACGGCCAACGTCAACGGGACGTGCCGTGCCGCGCACAATCTGGGCGAATGCGCCCTCGATGTCGTTTCTTGCCATGCCAAGCGTACGCGCATAGTCGTTGCCGGACCCAAGGGGCAGGACAGCGAGGCGTGGGCGTCGCTCGTGGGGGAGCGACATGAGGCCGCACACGACCTCGTGGATGACCCCGTCGCCTCCGAGCACGATGAGCGTGTCATAGCCGGTCGCCCGCGCCGCCATGGAGGTCGCCTCGCCAGACCGAGAGGTGAGGCGCACGTCGTAGCCATCGGTTGCCGACGAGTACGTGCCGAGGAAGCGACGGGCAAACTCCGTCCCGGCAGCCCCCTTGCCGCTGTGCGCGGCGGGGTTAGCGATAAGGAGCGTGCGTCCGAGCGGGGAGTCTGCCATGCAGGGCCTTTCTCGCTGTCGTTTCGTTCCATCCATTCTACGCTTGCTCGCCGTGCTGAGCTCGCCTATACTTTGACCCTGCGACCGGGGCGTGGCGCAGCTTGGTAGCGCATCTGCTTTGGGAGCAGAGGGTCGCTGGTTCGAATCCAGTCGCCCCGACCAACGCACGCGGGTGTGGTTCAATGGTAGAACCTCAGCCTTCCAAGCTGATGACGCGGGTTCGATTCCCGTCACCCGCTCCATGAAGCACAAAAGCCCGGGTCACAAGCCCGGGCTTTTTTCCATTTGACGGCTTGTGGATTGCTCGCGTGTTTCGTGTGTACGGAAGATTTCGCGCGAGGTTCGGTGACGTTACACTTCTCGTCCAGATTATTGCCGCCGCGTCACGTCAACGTATTCTCTCTTCCGGAACTTTTAGCGCGGCCTCGGCCGCCCGAGAAGGGAGAAGAACATGACGTATTCCGAGAGGGTCATCGCCGAGCTTGAGGCTCGCTATCCGGAGCAGCTCGAGTTCATCCAGGCTGCCAAGGAGGTCCTCGAGACCCTGCAGCCCGCCCTCGACGCCCACCCCGAGTACGAGGAGGCTGCGCTTCTCGAGCGAATCGTCGAGCCCGAGCGCGTGATCATGTTCCGCGTGCCGTGGGTCGACGACGAGGGCAAGGTCCAGGTCAACCGCGGCTACCGCGTTGAGTTCAACTCCGCCATCGGCCCCTACAAGGGCGGCCTGCGCTTCAACCCCACCGTCACCGTGGGCATGCTCAAGTTCCTCGGCTTCGAGCAGATCTTCAAGAACGCCCTCACCACGCTCCCCATGGGCGGCGGCAAGGGCGGCTCCGACTTCGATCCCAAGGGTAAGTCCAACCGTGAGGTCATGGCCTTCTGCCAGTCCTTCATGACCGAGCTCTTCCGCCACATCGGCCCCAACACCGACGTCCCCGCCGGTGACCTGGGCGTGGGCGGCCGTGAGGTTGCCTACATGTTCGGTCAGTACAAGCGCCTCAAGAACGAGTGGACCGGCGTCCTCACCGGCAAGGGCCTCACCTTCGGCGGCTCGCTCGCCCGCACCGAGGCCACCGGCTACGGCCTGGTCTACTTCGTCGACGAGTACCTCAAGAGCAACGGCGACTCCTTCGAGGGCAAGAAGGTCGTCGTCCACGGCTCCGGCAACGTGGCCATCTACGCAATCCAGAAGGTCGCCCAGCTCGGCGGCACCGTCATCGCCGCCTCCGACACCAAGGGCTGGGTCGAGGACCAGGAGGGCATCGACTACCAGGTGCTCGAGCACATCTACAACAAGAAGCGCTCCGGCCACGACCAGGGCGTGAGCCTGGCCATGTACGTGGACGAGCGCCCGAACGCCGTCTGGCACGAGGGCGACGGCCGCGGCGTCTGGCAGCTTCCGTGCGACATCGCGCTGCCCTGCGCCCGCGAGAACACCCTGCACCTCGAGGACGCCCAGGCGCTCGTGGCTAACGGCTGCAAGGTCGTGGGCGAGGGCGCGAACATGCCCACCACGCCGGACGCCACCACCTACCTCATGGAGAACGGCGTCGCCTTCATGCCCGGCAAGGCGGCCAACGCCGGCGGCGTGCTCGTGTCCGGCCTCGAGATGAGCCAGAACGCCGAGCACCTCTCCTGGACGTTCGAGGAGGTCGACGGCAAGCTCGAGAGCCTCATGCGCGGCATGTTCCACAACGTGGACGACACCGCTCGCGCCTACGGCCACGAGGGCAACTTCGTCATGGGCGCCAACATCGCCGGCTTCACCAAGGTCGCCGAGGCCATGATGGCCCAGGGCGTCTGCTAGTCGCCTGACCTGATATACGGTAGGGGAGGCCCCCGACTTCCACGCAGGACTGCGCTTCGCGGAAGATCCTGCTTAGGAAGTCGGGGGCCTCCCGCGTACACGGTCGCTCCTGCCGAGCGTTATTCGGGCGTGCCGACGAGGATGGTCGTGGCGATGAAGGCGATGGTGACAAGAGCAACGAGCCAGAGCTTCCAGTAGGGGATGAGCCACCTGAAGAGGAGGTCGCTCGGCAATGGTTCGTTTGCGCCGCGCCCTTCGAGATAGGATGCGGCTCTCGCGGCGTTTTCGAGGTTGCGCTCTCGCATGAACGAGCGCAGGCGCGGCAGGGCGCAAAGAGCAAGCACGGCCGTGCAGGCCAAGGCCGCAACATCCAGGGCGATTCGCAGTGCGCCCGCCACGCCGTCCTGCGGGGCCAGCAGAGAGATCAGGTGCGCCGCAAAGATGAGGAGTAGGGTTGCTCCCAAGAGTGCGCCCGCCGTCGCGAGCAACCGCACAAGCGCGTGGCGCTCCACGGCGCTTGACCGCGCCGCCCGAAAGCCCTCCCTGCCAATGAGGTCGTCGACCGTGACGCCAAATACCTGGGCGAGAAGAGCGAGGCTCTGCACGTCCGCCAGCGTGCGGCCTGCCTCCCAGTTTCCGACCGTCTGACGCGAGACGTAGACGCGTCGCGCGAGCTCCGCTTGGGAGAGCCCGGCCCGCTCTCGATGCTCACGGATGCGCGAGCCTATGACCTGTTGGGCGGACGGTTGGCCGTCGTTCATGCTGACCTCCTTGTCGCCAAGTGTAATGACACGTTGCCGGCGTCCCCGTCGGTCATCCGCGGACGGCATGACAAAGAGCTTTGTCGTGTCGGCAAACGGCTTCGACGTCGCATGCGGCCGCTGGTGCGCGGCAATGGTGTAACCTCGCGTCATTGAAACCGGGGAAGGGAGCGCACGTTGTCGATCTCAACATTGCCTTATCTCATCATCGCCCTTGGCGTGCCTGCGTACGTGCTGCCCGTGATCGCGACCTTGCTCTCTCCGCGGCGAGATCGCACGCTCGGCCTCGTTGCCCTGAGCTACCTGTCCATCTCGCTCTGTCTGGCGGCGGTCCTCTGGTTCAACACCGTCGCCGACGAGTCGACGCTCATCGATTGCGTGCACGGGTGGTTCCTGGGAGCCGTCGGTCTCATCGTCTGGTCGACGCTCTTCTCGGCCATTGCCGTCGCGCGGGCCCTGCGCCGACGCTAGCTCACGCTCCCTCCCGACATCATTTTGTGCGGATGCGTTATCCCGCAACACGGTGAACGCGTTTCCGGCTATACTGTCCTGTGACCTTTAAGACGGTACGAGAGACCGAAAAGGCGTCCACAACCTAATCGCAGCTGCCTTATTCGGAGTCTCCGCCTCGCGGCGGTCGCTCCGTTTTTTGTAGCTGCGGGCAGGGCCCCTCTGGGCGCGTGACGAAAGGGCGGTGTTGCTGTGAACCTACTGGTCGATGGCGGCAGGCATCCGAAGGCGCTCCTTGCGCTCGAGAACGGGATGCACTTCTTCGGGCGCGCGTGCGGCGCCGAGGGCGAGACCTTCGGAGAGATCGTCTTCAACACCTCGATGGTCGGCTACCAGGAGATCGTCTCTGACCCCTCTTACGCGGGCCAGATCGTGACCCTCACGTACCCCCAGATCGGCAACTACGGCATCAACGAGAAGGACATGCAGGGCGACCCGCTCCACCTGGCCGGCCTCGTGGTCCACGACATGTGCTACACGCCGAGCAACTGGCAGTCCGTGGAGACCTTCCCGAACTTCCTCGCGCAGAACGGCATCGTGGCGATTGAGGACGTGGACACGCGCGCTCTCACCATCGCCATCCGCGAGGGCGGCGCCATGCGCGCGGCCATCTCCACGACCGATCTCGATCCCGAGAGCCTCGTCGCGCGCGTCAAGGCGTCGCCGGCCATCGCCGACCACAACTACGTGGCCGACGTCTCCACCAAGGAGTCCTACGTCGTGCCCGGCCAGGACGCCGACGGCCAGCCGCGCCTCCACGTGGTGGCCTACGACTGCGGCGAGAAGAAGGGCATCGCCAAGCGCCTCTCGGCCGCCGGCTGCGAGGTCACCGTCGTGCCCTGGGACACGCCTGCCGAGAAGGTCCTCGAGATGAGCCCCGACGGCGTGTTCTTCTCCAACGGCCCCGGTGACCCGGTCTCCGTGCCGCCCGTGGTCGACGCCGTGCGCGCGTGCCTCGGCAAGCTCCCGGTCTTTGGCATCTGCCTCGGCAACCAGGTCATCTCCATGGCGGCCGGCGCCCAGATCGAGAAGCTCCCGTACGGCCACCACGGCGGCAACGAGCCCGTGATGAACCTGCTCACGGGCAAGGTGGAGATCACCGCGCAGAACCACAACTACGGCCCGGTCTTCTCGTCCTTTGGCCCGCTCGTGCCCGAGCTCTCCGACGGTGTGACCGAGCACCCCGCCGACGAGGACCTGCGCTTCTGGTCCCGCCGCCACGTGGCGCCCGTCGTCATGACCGAGAAGTACGGTCGCGTGCGCCTCACGCACGTCAACCTGAACGACGGCACCCCCGAGGGCATCCAGTTCCTTGACATCCCCGCCTTCTCCATGCAGTACCACCCCGAGGCCAAGCCCGGCCCCAACGACTCCACGTACGCCTTCTCGGCGTTCGCCAAGCTCATGCGTGGCGAGGACGACTACCTCGCCATCGACGTCCGCGAGGGGAGGCGCTTCTAGATGCCCAAGCGCACCGACATCAAGAAGATCCTTATCATCGGCTCCGGCCCCATCGTCATTGGCCAGGCCTGTGAGTTCGATTACTCCGGCACCCAGGCCTGCAAGGCCCTGCGCTCGGAGGGCTACGAGGTCGTTCTCGTGAACTCCAACCCGGCCACGATCATGACCGACCCTGAGACCGCCGACCGCACCTACATCGAGCCGATCACCGTCGAGTCCGTGACCAAGGTCATCGAGAAGGAGCGCCCGGACGCGCTTCTCCCCAACATGGGCGGCCAGACGGGCCTCAACTGCGCCGTCGCCCTCGGCAAGGCCGGCATCCTCGAGAAGTACGGCGTCGAGGTCATCGGCTGCGACGTCGACTCCATCGAGACCGGCGAGGACCGCGAGCTCTTTGCCAACGCCATGCGCGACATCGGCCTCGAGGTCGCCAAGTCCGGCATCGCGCACACCGTCGAGGAGTGCGAGCAGATTGCCGACGAGCTCGGCTACCCCGTGGTCCTGCGCCCGGCCTTCACGCTCGGCGGCGCCGGCGGCGGCATGGCCTACGACCACGACGACCTCGTGCACATCGCCGAGCAGGGCCTCGCGCTCTCGCCCGAGAGCGAGGTGCTCGTCGAGCAGTCCGTCGAGGGCTGGAAGGAGATCGAGATGGAGGTGATGCGCGACTCCGCGGGCAACGGCGTCGTCATCTGCTCCATCGAGAACCTCGACCCCATGGGCGTCCACACCGGCGACTCCATCACCGTGGCCCCGTGCCAGACCTTGAACGACTTCGAGCTCCAGCGCCTGCGCGACTACTCGCTCGCCATCCTCGAGCGCGTGGGCGTGGCCTGCGGTGGCTCCAACGTGCAGTTTGCCGTGAACCCCGACGACGGCCGCGTCATCGTCATCGAGATGAACCCGCGCGTCTCCCGCTCCTCCGCCCTTGCCTCCAAGGCCACCGGCTTCCCGATCGCCAAGATGGCGGCCCTCCTCTCCGTGGGCTACACCCTCGACGAGATCGAGAACGACATCACGCGCGAGACGCCGGCCTGCTTCGAGCCGTCGATCGACTACTGCGTGGTCAAGGTTCCGCGCTTCGCCTTCGAGAAGTTCAAGGGCACCGATGACACGCTCACCACGCGCATGAAGGCCGTGGGCGAGGTCATGTCCATCGGCGCCACCTTCGAGGAGGCCATGCAGAAGGCCATGCGCTCCCTCGAGCAGGGGCACGCCGGCCTCGGCGCGGACGGCAACGACGACTTCGACGGCCTTTCCGAGGAGGAGTTCGAGCACCGCGTGGCCACGCCCACGCCGGACCGCATCCTCTACGTGACCGAGGCGCTGCGCCGCGGCTGGACCGTCGAGCGCGTCTTCGACCTCACCAAGATCGACCGCTGGTTCCTGAACCGCATCAAGGACATCGTGACCGCCGAGGGCGTCATCGCCGAGAAGGGCCTCGCCGGCCTCGACGCGGACACGATGATGGCCGCCAAGCAGCTGGGCTTCTCGGACGCGCAGCTCGCACACCTCACCAACCAGCGCGAGGACACGGTGCGCGCCGTGCGCGAGGTCCTCGGCGTGCGCCCGTGCATCAAGACCGTCGACACCTGTGCCGGCGAGTTCGCGGCCCGCACGAGCTACCACTACCTGACCTACGAGAAGGGCGGCGTGACCGAGTTCCACGAGGCCGAGAAGCCCCGCGTGGTCATCCTCTCCGCCGGCCCCAACCGCATCGGCCAGGGCATCGAGTTCGACTACTGCTGTGTGCACGCGGCCTACGCGCTCGCGGCCAAGGGCTACGAGACCGTCATGGTCAACTGCAACCCCGAGACCGTCTCCACGGACTACGACACCTCCGACCGCCTCTACTTCGAGCCGCTCACCTTCGAGGACGTCATGAACGTCATCGAGGTCGAGAAGCCCGTGGGCGTGATCGTCACCCTCGGCGGCCAGACCCCGATCAACCTCGCCAAGCGCCTCAAGGCCGCCGGCGTCCCCATCATGGGCACCCAGCCCGAGGCCATCGACCTCGCTGAGGACCGCGACCGCTTTGCGAGCCTGCTCGACCGCCTTGAGATCGCCTACCCGCCCTCGAGCACGGCCGAGACCGTCGACGAGGCCAAGGCAGTTGCTCGCCGCGTGGGCTACCCGCTGCTCGTCCGTCCGAGCTACGTGCTCGGTGGCCGCGGCATGGGCATCGTCTACGATGACGACGACCTCGTGAGCTACATGGAGGAGGCCACCAAGGTCTCCCCGGACCACCCCGTCTACCTCGATGCCTTCCTCGAGGACGCCATCGAGCTCGACGTGGACGCCCTCTGCGACACCGAGGAGTGCTACGTGGGCGCGGTCCTCGAGCACATCGAGGAGTGCGGCATCCACTCCGGCGACTCCGCCTGCTGCTTCCCGCCCTTCTCGCTCTCCGACCGCCTGGTCGAGAAGGTCCGCGAGACCACGCGTCGCCTGGCGCTCTCCTGCCACATCCAGGGCCTTCTCAACGTGCAGTACGCCGTCCGCGACGAGCAGGTCTTTGTGATCGAGCTCAACCCGCGCGCCTCCCGCACCGTGCCCTTCTCGTCCAAGGCCACCGGCGTGCCGCTGGCCAAGTGCGCCGCGCGCATCATGAGCGGCGAGAAGATCCGTGACCTGGGCCTTCCCGAGGAGGCTCACGAGCGCGGCTACTACGCGGTCAAGGAGGCCGTCATGCCGTGGAGCCGCTTCCCGGGCGCCGACGTCACGCTCGGCCCCGAGATGAAGTCCACCGGTGAGGTCATGGGCCTCGACGTCACCTTCCCCAAGGCCTACGCCAAGACCCGCGAGGCCATCGAGTACGACGTCCCCCAGTCCGGCACCGTCTTCATCTCGGTGTGCGACCGCGACAAGCGCTCGGTGGCGCCGGTGGCGCTCTCCCTGCGCAACCTCGGCTACGACCTGCTGGCCACGCGCGGCACCGCCAAGACGCTGCGCGCCGCGGGCATCCCGTGCGAGGTCGTGAAGCCCATCTCCGAGGGCTCGCCCAACATCCTCGACCTCATGGCGGAGGGGAAGATCTCCTTCCTCATCAACACGCCCAAGGGTCACAGCTCCCGCGGCGACGGCACCAAGATGCGCGGCGAGGCCGTGAGCCGCGGCATCGACATGGCAACCACCATGTCCGGCGCCGTGGCACTGGTGCAGGCCATCGCGGCGCTGCGTCAGGGCTCCCTCGACGTCTACGCGCTCCAGGACCTGTAGGATACGAAGGGACAGTCCCTTCGTATCATTCGGGCCGTCGGGCTTTATGCCCGGCGGCCCTTCTCGAAGAGGGGGAGACGCATGAAGGTGATTGACTGCCACACGCACACGCGCTTCTCGGACGGTGCAGGCACGTTCGAGGAGAACGCACGTGCCGCCGTCGCTGCCGGCTGCGCCGTGCTGGTGTGCACGGACCACCTCACGCTTCCCAAGGCCATGGACCCTAAGGGAGAGGTTCAGGTGGTCGAGGGGGATCTGCCGAAGCACCGAGCCGCGTTCGAGGCTGCGCGCAGCGCTTGCCCCGAGCTGGAGCTCGTCTACGGCTTTGAGGCGGACTGGTATCCCGGGTGCGAAGATGGCGTGCTGCGTTGGGGCGCGGGCGCGCAGGTCCTTCTCGGCGGCGTTCACTGGCTGGGTGACCCTGATGACGGGGCATGGATCGACGACACCTCCGACCTCGGCATCTGGCGGGAGCTCGGTCCGGACGAGGTGTGGCGGCGCTACGTGGCCGCATGGTGCTCTGCCTGCGAGAGCCCGCTCGCCTTTGACGTGATGGCACATCCCGACCTCCCGGAGCGCATGCGACCGCTCGGTCTCGCGGCGTCGATCGACCTCGCGCCGCTCTGGGACGAGATGGCTGCTTGCGCGCACGACACGGGCCGGCGCGTGGAGCTTTCCACGGCCGCGCTGCGCAAGGGGGTGGGGGACTACTATCCCTCGCGTGGGCTCCTGGAGCGCTTCTGCGCCGCGGGCGTGCCCATCACGGTGGGCTCCGACGCGCATCGGCCCGAAGACGTCGCGTACGGCATCGAGGCGGCGTACGGGCACGCCTGGGACGTGGGCTACCGTGCCGTCGAGGCGCCCCGTGCGGACGGCTCCTGGGCCTCAGTGCCGCTATGATACGAGGGGACGGTCCCTTCGTATCATTATGGGAGAAGCATGGCGCGTGTACTGGTGATCGAGGACGATGCCGCTATCAACGACGTGGTGACAACGCGCCTCGCGCGCGACGGCCATGCGGTGACGCAGGCGTTCTCCGGCTCGGAGGCGCGCCTGCTGCTGAGCGGGCCTGACGTGGCGTTTGACATCGTTGTCTGCGACCTCATGCTGCCCGGGGCCACAGGGGAGGAGCTCCTGGGCCTCATCCGAGCCCAAGACGCGAGCCTGCCCGTCGTGGTGATCTCTGCCCGCGCGACGCCCGCCGACAGGATTGGCCTTCTCGACCTGGGAGCGGACGACTACCTCGTAAAGCCCTTCGACCTCGACGAGTTGGCGGCGCGCGTGGCCGTGCAGCTGCGCCACCGCGGCATGGTCGCCGCCTCGAGCTCGGGTGTTCTGCGGTATCGTCAGTGGGCACTGGACACTGAGGCTCGCACGCTCACCGTCGACGGCGCCGCTGAGATCACGCTCACCAAGATCGAGTTCAACATCCTCGAGGTGCTCGTTCGGCGCCCGAACCGCGTGTTCTCCAAGTCGGAGCTCTTCGAGCTGGCGTGGGGCGAGCCCTTTGCGGGCGACGACTCAACCGTTGCCGTGCACGTCTCCAACATTCGCGCCAAGCTGCACGAGTCCGGCACCGACGCCTACCTCAAGACCGTCTGGGGCATGGGTTTTAAGCTCGCGTAGCGGCCGAACGTTCGTTGAGCGTGTCGGCTTCTGCAGAACTACCGCTCGTGATGAAAGCTCGTTGGTTCGTCTGCAGAACGCTCGCTCGTGATGAATGATATCCGCCCCGTGGTGGCATACGATTTCATCATCTATATTTTCAACTGGAGTTTTGAAGTGTTCCGTTGTCGGGAATCGTTTTGGCTCACGTTTCTTTCATCACGAACGGCTGTTTTGAGGGTCGCAACCGACTTATTCATCACGAGCGTTCGTTTTGCAACGGCATCCTCAAGCTTTCTTTAGATTTGGCTCACGGTTTCTAAAGGGTCGCCCGCCACAATGGGAGCCACTCTTAGGAAAGGAGCTCGCGTGAACGTTATCGAGACGCACGGCCTCACCAAGCGCTACCGCCGCAAGCTGGCCGTCGACAACCTGGACATGACCGTCGCTGCCGGCGACATCTACGGTTTCGTGGGCAAGAACGGCTCGGGCAAGTCCACCACGATGAAGATGGTCTGCGGCCTGGCTCGCCCCACGGCGGGCGAGGTCGTCCTCTTCGGCGACCCGGAGCGTGGCGGTGCCACGCCGCAGGGCTTCTCCCGCATCGGGGCACTCATCGAGAGTCCGGGCGTGCTCGCCAGCCTCACCGCGCGCGACAACCTCGTCACCAAGGCGCTCGCGCTCGGCATGACGCATGCGGGCCAGGTGGCGGACGACCTTCTCGAGCTTGTGGGACTTGACCCGCTCGACCATCGCCGCGTGAAGGCCCACTCGCTCGGCATGAAGCAGCGCCTGGGTCTGGCGCTCGCGCTCGTGGGCAGCCCCGACCTGCTGCTCCTTGACGAACCGTTCAACGGCCTCGACCCGGAGGCCACGCGCGCCATGCGCCTCGCGCTCGTGCGCCTCAACCACGAGCACGGCGTCACGATCATGATCTCAAGCCACGTGCTCGACCAGCTCGACCGCGTTGCCACGCGCTTTGGCGTCATCTCGGACGGCCGCCTCACGGCCGAGTTCACCGACGAGGAGCTCCACGAGCGCTGCGGCAGCTCGGTGCGCCTGCGCCTTGCGCAGTCGGAGCGCGGTCTCGCCCTGCTCGAGCAGGCGCTCCCGCAGGCGACCTTCCGCGCGGAGCCCGACGGCGCGCTCGTGGTGACCGGCGCCGCGCTCGAGGAGGTCAGTGCCGCCTGCTTCTCGGCCGGCATCGAGGTCCGCGAGCTCGTCCAGCAGGAGCGTGACATCGAGGAGTACTTCGTCGAGCTCATGGAGGCGGGCGAGAAGGGCGGTGGCGTGCGATGATCGCCCTGCTCCGCTCGGATGCCTACCGCGTCCTGCACTCCCGCTGGATCTGGTGCGTGGCCGCCGTCGTGGCGCTTCTCGTGTGCGCGCCGGCTCTCATGATGCGATGGACCGGCATGGGACCCGTCTACTACGACGACCTCACCAACTCGGCACTCGCAATGACGGGCGTTCAGATGCTCGCTGCGGCCATGGCAGGCATTGTGTGCTGCGACCGGACTGACATGGGGTTTTCTCGCTCGACCCTTTCCTCCCTCGGTGAGCGTGCCCGCAGGGTGTGGTTT
Organism: uncultured Atopobiaceae bacterium; assembly: GCA_963931035.1. Taxonomy (GTDB): domain Bacteria; phylum Actinomycetota; class Coriobacteriia; order Coriobacteriales; family Atopobiaceae; genus Thermophilibacter. Next base: position 440,467 of record OZ006979.1, read on the forward strand.
GCCGAGAAGAGCATCTTCTCGCTGGCGCTGGCTGCCGTCCTAATCGCGTTTACGTTTGTGGTGGGGCTTCTCGCTCTGCCGATCTCCGGGATTCCGGTGGCGAATCCCGAGCCCGCGTGGCAGGTGGCGGCCTGGCTCGGCTGCACATGGCTCTGCGCCGCGCCCTACGTCGTACTCACGGTGCTCGTGGCGCACCTCACGCGCAGCGAGGGCGTGACCACGGTGTTTGCCTTGCTCGGCGCCGGAGGCCTGCTCGAGGGCGGCCTGCTGATCGGAACCGACTTTCTGTATGCACTTCTCGGCGGCGAGTTCCTCACGGTGACGGCCGCTGTGGGCCCGTGGCTGCCTGCGGAGATCGCCTCCGCGGTGGGTGATGGCGCGCGAACGATGCTCTCCGCGGAGAATGCCGTGAGTCTCGCTCCCGCCGTCCGCGCACTCGTCGTCTGCCTGCCCGTTACCGTGGCGGCCAACGTCGCCGACGCGCTGCTCGTCTCAAGGAGGGATGTCGCATGATCTCGCTGCTCAAGTCTGACCTCTACCGCACCCTGCACGCCCGCTGGCCGTGGGTTGTGCTCGCCCTCGTCGCGCTTGCCACCCTGGGCAGCGCCGTACTCACCATCTGGTGGCCGCTCGAGCCCGACGTCGTCTACGACGGTCTCACCTGCCGCGCAGGCGCTTTGCGTCTCGCTGGACGGGGATCCTCGATCGTGCTCGTGTCGACGATCGCCCCCTTCGTTGCCGCGCATCTCTCCTGCGCGGACTCCGATTCCGGCTTTGACCGTACGCTTCTCTCGTCGCTGCGGGGTCGCGTCGCGTACTTTGCCGAGAAGTACCTGCTCACGGTGCTCATCTCAGGCATCATCCTGCTTGCCTACCTGGCGTTCAGCGGGCTTGGCGTCCTTATGACCTTGCGTCCCGTGGAGAACGTCGAGCCGTTCTGGCAGGTCGCGGCGTGGGCGGGGGAGGGTTGGCTCGCGGCGTGCGCCTATGCGCTCGTCGTGCTGCTGGTCGGACAGCTCACGCGCAGCCGGGCAATTGCCTTTATCGTCGCGTTCCTGCTGCTCTCGGGCGCCGTGGAGCAGGGATTCTTCACCTTCCTCTTGCTCGTGAGCAACGTGTTCGGCCTCGGGTGGGGCCCTGCGCTCGAGGCCGCCCTCGCCTGGGCGCCCTACGTCACTACGGCCGCAGTGGGCAACGGCGCGGCGGACATGCTCGCCGTGGACGCCACGGGCCTTGCCCCGGCCATTCGCGCGCTTGTCGTCTGCGTCCCGCTCTGCCTCGCGTGCGGCGCGCTCGGTGCCCTCGTGGGCACGAGACGTGACCTCGCGTGATGCACGAGGCGTTCCTCGAGCGGATCTACCGCTGGCTGGAGCCGCTCGTGGACTGGCTGCTCGCAAGCTCTAGGATGGAATGGTGGGCCGGCGTCGTGGAGAGGTTTCACATGGCTGAAGCGATCATGCTCGCGGCGATGCTTGCGCTGGGTCTTGCGCTCGGGGCGGTCTTCGTCATCGCCTGCTACGTCACCGAGCTTGGTCGCCAGACGCGCTTCCTGGCGGGTCGGGACCGCGCGAGCAACGCGCGCCTCACGACCGGGAGCCGCCTGCCGGGCATGGTCGGCATGGTCGACGCGATTAACGCCGAGATAGATGCCGCCGACGCTGAGCGCGTGGAGGCTCTGCGCGCTGCGGACGAGTTCTCGCGCGGTCTCTCCGCGCTCAGTCACGACGTGCGGACACCGCTTGCCGGCGCGCGAGGCTACCTGCAGCTGGCTCGCGAGGAGACTGATCCGGCAGGCAGGGACGCCCAGCTCGCCGCCGCGGACGCGCGCCTTGCCGCGATGTCGGGGTTGCTCGACGAGCTCTTCTCCTATGCCCGCGCCGCAGACCCCGACACGCCGTTCGAGCTGGCTCCCGTCTCCCTGCGCCCGCTGCTCGAGCAGGTGCTTCTCGGCCACTATCCGGAGTTCGAGGCGCGCGGCTGGGAGCCCGCGCTGGAGTGCGACGACTTCAGGGTCGAGGCGGACGCCGAGGCTCTCATGCGCATCGTCGAGAACCTCGTTGCCAACGCGCTGCGTCACGGAAGCGGCCCGCTTTCGGTGACGGCTCGTCCGGCGGGCGAGAAGGGCCGTCTCGCCGTAGGGTTCGCCAACCCCGTTGCCGACCCCGGCGCCCTCGACCCCGATCGCCTCTTCGAGCGCTTCTACCAGGCCGACTCCTCGCGCTCGACGGCGGGGTCCGGCCTCGGGCTCTCCGTCGCCGTCAAGCTCGCAGAGGCCCAGGGCATGACGCTCTCCGCCCGTCTCGAGGGCGACTCGCTTGTCATCTCGCTCGTCATGAGCGCCGTCTGAAAGGGGACCGCATGATCGTCACGACCACCAACTCCGTCGAGGGCTACCAGATCACGGACTATCTCGGCATCGTCACCGGCGAGGCCGTGAGCGGCATCAACATGTTCCGCGACCTCGGCGCCGGCATTCGCAACGTCTTTGGCGGGCGCTCGGCCGGCTATGAGGAGGAGCTTCAGAAAGCGAGAAATGAGGTGCTCGCCGAGATGCAGCAGCGTGCAGACGCGCTCGGCGCCGATGCCGTCGTGGGTGCGACTGTCGGCTACGAGACCTTCGAGGGCATGATCATGACCTGCTGCTCGGGCACGGCGGTGCGCCTGCGGCGCGCGTGACGCCGGACAGTCGATCGCCTCTGTTGCCTCGGTCCTTCTCGCCTGCGTGAAATATCTGCCGAGACGTGGGTAACCTGTAGAAGTTTGGTACACTCATAAGGCTGTGCGAACTGCGGGCGTGGTGGAACTGGTAGACACGCTGGATTTAGGTTCCAGTGGGGGAGACCCCGTGAAGGTTCGAGTCCTTTCGCCCGCACCAGCGAGAAGGAAGTGGCGGAAACCCCGCCATCAGAGACACTGGAGGAACGTTGAAGATCACCGTCACCGCTGCTGAGAAGCCGATCGACGACAAGCTGACCGCCGAGGTCACCGTCGCGGCTGCCGATGTCGACAAGGCCATCGCCAAGACCTACAAGGACATCGCTAAGAAGTACAACTTCCAGGGCTTCCGTCGTGGCCACGCGCCGCGCCCGGTGATCGACGGCATCATCGGCCGCGAGGCCGTGCTCGCCCAGGCCACCAACGACCTCCTGAGCGCCGCCGAGCCGCTCATGCTCGAGGAGCTCGACGTCACGCCCGTCGGCCGCGTGAGCTTTGGCGCCGAGGACGCCGACCCCGGGCTCGCCAAGCAGGGCGCCGACTACGTGGTCACCGCCACCATCGGCGTGCGCCCGGCCTGCGAGCTCGAGAGCTATGACGCCCCGACGATCAACATGCCGCCCGAGGAGGCCACCGAGGCCGAGATCGACTGGCAGATCAACCAGCTCCTCAGCTACCAGGTCACCTACGAGGACATCGACGAGGACCGTGCCGTCGAGCCCGGCGACATCGTCTCCGTCGACGTCGAGAACGTCGAGGGCGCCGGTCACCTCGCCGGCACCAACCGCATGTTCGTCCTCGACGGCCAGCAGGTGCCCGACCAGCTCCAGGAGGGCATCGTCGGCATGAAGAAGGGCGAGGAGAAGGCCATCGAGTGGACCCGCACCCACGAGCACGAGGGCGAGGAGCACTCCCACACCTTCTCCGTCAAGGTGAAGCTCAACGCCATCAAGAAGGCCGTCACCCCCGAGCTCGACGACGAGGTCGCCAAGAAGTACGGCTACGACGACGTCGCCTCCTTCCGTGACGCCGTCAAGGAGGAGATCGAGGGCGACAAGAAGACGACCCTGCCCAACCTCAAGGAGGACCGTCTCGTCGAGGCCCTGGGCAAGCTCCTCAAGCTCGAGACCGTGCCCGAGGCCTACCAGAACGAGATCTTCAACGAGCTCGCCTCCGAGTTCCTCGGCCGTCTCCAGAACCAGGGCGTCTCGCTCGACATGTACCTGCGCGCCCGCGGCGTGAAGTCTGACGACTTCATCGCTGACCTGCGCGTCCAGGCTGAGGAGCGCGCCCGCCAGTCCCTCGCGCTCGACTCCCTCGCCGCCAAGCTCGGCGTCGAGGTCAGCGAGGACGAGGTCCGCGAGGAGTTCGAGAACGCCGGCGTCGAGGACGTCGACGCCGCCGTCGAGCAGTGGAGGAGCGAGGGCCGTCTGCCCGCCATCCGCGACTCCATCCGCCGCACCAAGGCTCTCAACTGGCTCGTCGAGAACGCCAACGTCAACATCGTCGACGAGGTCGCCGAGCGCGCCGCCGAGGGCGAGAAGCCCGAGGACACCGAGTAGCCCCGTCCACGTCTTGGAAACGCCCCGGGCGGCCGCACGCCCGGGGCTTTCGCATACGCATACGAAACGGAGAGCACATGCACCAGCCAACCAACATCCCGCTCATCCCCTACGTCGTCGAGCAGACCCCGCGCGGCGAGCGCAGCTACGACATCTACTCCCGCCTGCTCAACGACCGCATCGTGTTTCTCGGTGAGGAGGTCACGCGCGACTCCGCGAACCTCGTGATCGCCCAGCTCCTGCACCTCGAGAGCCAGGATCCCGACAAGGACATCGCCCTCTACATCGACTCCCCGGGCGGCGACGTCTACGCCGGTCTGGGCATCATCGACACGATGAACTTCATCAAGCCCGACGTCTCCACCATCTGCGTGGGCATGGCCGCCTCCATGGGCGCCGCCATCCTCGCCTGCGGCGCCAAGGGCAAGCGCCTGGCGCTCCCCAACTCGATGGTCCTCATCCACCAGCCGAGCTCGGGCGTCCAGGGCCAGCAGACCGACATCCAGATCGTCGCCGACGAGACCCGCTGGATCCGTCAGCGTCTGAACGAGATCCTCGCCGAGGCGACCGGCCAGCCCATCGAGAAGATCAACGCCGACACCGAGCGCGACAACTACATGCGCGCCGCCGAGGCCTGCGAGTACGGCCTCGTCGACAGGGTCATCACCTCCCGTATCGAGCAGAGCCAGGAGTAGCGCATGCCCACTAACGACACCGACTCCTTTGGCACCGAGATGTGCTGCTCGTTCTGCGGGAAGACCCGCAGCCAGGTGAGCAAGCTCATCGCCGGCCCCGGGGGCGTCTACATCTGCGACGAGTGCGTCCACGCGTGCTCCGACATGATCGACGGCGCCGACCTTGCGGAGCTCGCGGGGGAGGACGCGGCGTCCGCCGACGACGGGCTGCCCATCAAGAACCTCCCCACGCCGCACGAGATCTACGACGAGCTCTCCCAGTACGTCATGGGACAGGAGCAGGCCAAGCGCGCCATGAGCGTGGCCGTCTACAACCACTATCGTCGCATTCTCTCCGGCAACGACGAGGTCGCGGAGGGCGAGGAGGACGTGGAGATCGCCAAGAGCAACATCTTGCTCCTGGGCCCCACTGGCACGGGTAAGACGCTGCTCGCTCAGACGCTCGCGCGCTTCCTCGAGGTCCCCTTCGCCATCGCCGACGCCACCACCCTTACCGAGGCCGGTTACGTGGGCGAGGACGTGGAGAACATCCTCCTCAAGCTCATCACCGCCGCCGACGGCAACGTCGAGCGCGCGCAGGTGGGCATCGTCTACGTCGACGAGATCGACAAGATCGCCCGCAAGGCGGAGAATCTCTCCATCACGCGCGACGTCTCCGGCGAGGGCGTGCAGCAGGCCCTGCTCAAGATTCTCGAGGGCACCGAGGCGAGCGTGCCCCCGCAGGGCGGTCGCAAGCACCCCCAGCAGGAGCTCATTCGCATCGACACCACGAACATCCTCTTCATCTGCGGTGGCGCGTTCGTCGGCCTGGACAAGATCGTGGCCGACCGCATCGGCAAGAAGGGCATCGGCTTCGCCGCCGAGGTCGGGCACAACGCCGAGAAGGACGAGGACTACCTGATGGAGCAGGTCATGCCCCAGGACCTGCACAAGTTTGGCATGATCCCCGAGTTCCTCGGGCGCATCCCGGTCATCACCGCCACGCGCGAGCTCACCGAGGAGGACCTCGTGAGCATCCTCACGCAGCCGCGCAACGCGCTCGTCAAGCAGTATCGCCGCATGTTCGAGCTCGAGGGCGTGGAGCTGGTCTTTGAGGACGACGCGCTCACCGAGATTGCGCACCAGGCGATCGCCCGCGGCACGGGCGCGCGCGGTCTGCGCGCCATCTGCGAGGCCACGCTCCAGGACACGATGTTCGACCTGCCGAGCGACCTGGACATCACCAAGGTCGTCGTCACCAAGGAGAGCATCGGCGGCGGGGCGTCCCCGCGCCTCGTCACGACGGCGCACGGCAAGCACCGCGTCGCCTAGGCCTCGCCTCCGCGAGGGACCTTACGGGCGTCACCCTGCGGGGTGGCGCCCCTTTCTTTAGAGGTTGGAGCCCCCGAGGCCCATGTAGGTGCGGATGACGGCGGCGCGCCTGCGCGAGCCGGCGGGGCAGATCTTGTCAAAGGCGGGCATGATGCCCTTGTAGATGGCGATGACCTGAAGGCGTTTGGCGAGGCCGGCGGCGGACGCACGGGACTCCTCGAGCTGTCCGCGGATCTCGTCGAGGTAGGGGGAGCGCATGGCGTAGTGCCAGAAGAGGTCCGCGCGATCGGCGTCCGGGTAGAGCCAGGGGCGGTTGTCGGGACCGGCGAAGTGGATGATCGCGGGGTCGGCGGCAGCCTCCTCGTACTCGGCGCGGACCTCGGCGGGCGCGTTGGCGATGATGTGCGTGCGACGGAGGTGCTGCCAGTCCATCAGGTAGTTCCAGCGCATGTGCACGCGCACGTAGTTGCCGTCCACGACCTTGTTGAGGACGTCCTGGTCGAGCCAGCGCCACATGCGCTGCGTGGAGAGGTCGAGAAGCTCCTCCGGGGTGATGGTCGCACGCAGCTCGGCGAGGTTCATGAGGAGCACGCCCGCCTGGAAGTAGTCGTGTGGGTCGCTCATGCCGAGCTCGTTCTTGAGGTAGGGCCCGACCGTCGTGTCATAGCCGTCGATCTGGCCGATCGTGTCCGCGTCGCGTGTCGCGGCAAGGGGGTAGCCGGTCACGTCGACGTCGAAGAGCTTTGCCACGTCGTCGTCAACGATGAGGTCGGAGTCAAGGTAGATGGCCTTGTCGACGTTGGGGAGCAGCTGCGGCGCGAGCAGGCGGAAGTAGGTCTCGGGCCGGAAGTGGCCATGGTGGGGGAGCTCGATGTCGCCGAGGGCCGCGTCCACGTCCAGGAAGCCGATGCCAACGTTATCCGCCTTGGTCTGGCGCGTGAGGGTGATCATGCTCGTCGGCGAGATGTTGCGCGTGAGCACGACGATGTCGTAGCGCCTCGACGCGCTGGCGTTGTCCACGATCGACTGGATGGCGACGGAGAGGTAGGGGACGAAGTTCTCGCTGCAGGCAAAGACGATGACAACGTCATCGAGCGGAAGGTCGAGGTCTCCCGACGTGCTGGCGAGCATCGTCGAGGAGAGCGGGTTCCTCACATGGGTGGTCTTGCGCAGCGGCTTCATGTGACCTCGGTTCGTGCGCCTTCAGGGCCGCATAAACTCTACCATGCACGGCCCCGACCCTCAAACGTCGAGCAGCGCCTCGGCGTTGATTGCGAAGAGTCTGCGCACTTCCTCCGCTTCGACGCCGCGCGCGGCAGCCACCGCGTCGATGGTTCGCTCGAGGGAGTCCGTGACGATGGAGATGTCAGTGTGCGTGCGCTCGGTCTCAGGGAGGTCCGTCTCCGGCAGCAGGCGGTCGAGGGGCAGTATTCGCGCGTACTCCCTGCCTCGACGCGTCCCGAGCGCGCGCTCTCCCAGCGAGAAGGAGCATCCCAGCTCCACCGCCCGCCATAGCTCCTCTGAGCTGCCGGAGAACCAGTGCAGGATGCAGCGACAGCGCCCTGCGGCACCCGTTCGCTCGAGCACGTCGAGGACGGTGCCGGTCGCGCGCACCGCGTGAATCGAGAGCACCTTGGGCGCCTCGGGGCCGCTCGTCTCCGCACACGTCGCGCAGATGCGCTCGAACGCCCTTAGCTGCGCCTCCCATGTCCCCGCGTGTCTAGGTGCGGCGTCGAGCCCGATCTCGCCGACAAAGCGCGATCCGGGGAGGACGGCGATCAACGCTTCGGCGTCCTCAGGCCTGCGGACCCACCAGGGATGCAGGCCCGCGGCGAGCGAGACGTTGGCCTCGTCCGCCATCTGTCTGCGTAAACGAAGGAACTCGTCCGGCGTCACCGTGACGGCGAGGAGCCCGAGGCCCTTCTCGGCAGCCTTTTGGGCCGCGTCCGAAGGGTCGGAGAACCATCCCAAGTGACAGTGCGCGTCAAACAACATCATGCGAAATCCCTGAATCGACGGCCGGCGGCTCACGGTGTGGAGCAAAACTCTCGCTCGTGATGAAAGGGGCCGTCTGTTGCTGCAGAATGCCCGCTCGTGATGAAGAGTTTAGTCCCTTTGAACACCGCATATTGATGCCGCTGCTATAAAACGCCACGTTTGGATATAAACCATCAAATATAATATTGGCGCATGATGGATTTCTCTCATCACGAGCGAGCGTTTTGCAGAGTGGGAGACGGGGTGTGAGGCCCTCGCCGTGCTATCCTGTTGCACTGATATGCACGCGACCGGGAGAGGATGCCCCGTGGAAGAGATGCCCAAGAACTACGACCCCCAGACCGCCGAGCCCGAGCTCATCGAGCGCTGGATGAGCGCCGGCTGCTACCAGCGCTCCAAGGGAGTGGGGGACTGCACCGTCGTCATCCCGCCGCCCAACGTGACGGGCATCCTGCACATGGGCCACGCGATGGACGACTCCATCCAGGACACCTACGTGCGCTACTCCCGCATGCGTGGGCGTTCCACGCGCTGGATTCTGGGCACCGACCACGCGGGCATCGCCACGCAGACCAAGGTGGACAAGAAGCTCAAGAGCGAGGGCGTCTCCCGTCTGGAGATCGGGCGCGAGAAGTTCCTCGACGCCTGCTGGGACTGGACGCGCGAGTACGGCGGCACGATCGTCTCCCAGATCAAGCGCATGGGCTGCTCGATCGACTTCTCCGACGAGAAGTTCACGATGAGCCCCGAGTTCTCCCGCGCCGTGCGCAAGGTCTTCTGCGACTGGTACCACGACGGCCTGATCTACCGCGGCAAGCGCATCGTCAACTGGTGTCCGAGCTGCTGCACCGCCATCTCCGACGACGAGGCCGAGTACCAGGACGAGAAGGGCCACCTGTGGTACCTCCAGTACCCGCTCGTGGAGCCCGTCGACGGCATCGACCACATTACGGTGGCCACCACACGCCCCGAGACCATGCTCGGCGACACGGGCGTCGCCGTCTCCCCGCAGGACCCCGAGAAGGCCAAGCTCGTGGGCAAGATGGTGCGCCTGCCCATCGTGGACCGCGAGATCCCGATCTTCTCCGACTGGCACGTGGACGCCGGCTTCGGCACGGGCTTCGTGAAGGTCACCCCGGCGCACGACCCCAACGACTACGCGATGGGCCAGGCCCACGACCTCGAGCAGATCAACATTTTCGACGAGCACGCCGTCGTGGTTGACGGGTACGGCGAGTTCTCCGGCATGAACCGCGACCAGTGCCGCGAGGCCGTTGTGGCGTGGTTCGAGGAGCACGGCCTGCTCGAGAAGATCGAGGAGCTCGACCACTCCGTCATGCACTGCTACCGCTGCAACACCGCGCTCGAGCCCTGGCTCTCCGAGCAGTGGTTCGTTGCCGTGGACAAGCTCAAGGAGCGCGCCACGCAGGTCGTGCGCGACGGCGAGGTGAAGTTCCACCCCGAGCGCTGGACCCAGACCTACCTCACCTGGATGGACAACCTCAAGGACTGGTGCATCTCCCGCCAGCTCTGGTGGGGCCACCGCATCCCGGTCTTCTACTGCGAGGACTGCGGCTGGGAGGACGCCCTCATGGAGGACGTGGACGTCTGCCCCAAGTGCGGCGGGCGCCACGTGCACCAGGACGAGGACGTGCTCGACACGTGGTTCTCGAGCCAGCTGTGGACCTTCGCCACGCAGGGCTGGCCGGACCACCCCGAGCAGATGGAGGGCCACCACCCCACCAAGGTTCTCGTGACCGCGCGCGATATCATCGCCCTCTGGGTGGCGCGCATGATCATGAGCTCGCTCTACTTCACCGACGAGGTGCCCTTCCACGACGTCTACATCTACGCCACGATCCTGGCCAAGGACGGCAGCCGCATGTCCAAGTCCAAGGGCAACGGCGTTGACCCGATGGAGCTCATGGAGAAGTACGGCGCCGACGCCATGCGCTACAACCTCCTCACGCTCATCACCAACAACCAGGACGTCAAGTTCGACGCCAACATCGACAAGAAGACCCACAAGCTGATCGACAGCCCGCGCACCGAGCAGGCCCGCGGCTTCGTGACCAAGATCTGGAACGCGAGCCGCTTCGTCCAGATGAACCTCGAGGGCTACGAGCCGGGCGCCCCGGCCGCCGTGACGCCGGAGGACGCGTGGATGCTGTCGCGCCTGGCACGCGCTGTCGCGCATGCGACCGAGCAGCTGGAGACTTACGCCTTCGGCGACTACGCGCGCGAGATCCAGAGCTTCTTCTGGGGCGACGTCTGCGACTGGTACATCGAGCTCTGCAAGAGCCGCCTGCTCGACGGCGCGCCCGCCGAGCGCTTGCAGGTCCAGCGCAACCTCGTCTTCGTGCTGGATACTTGCATGAGGCTGCTCCATCCCGTCATGCCGTTCGTGACCGAGAGCGTGTGGGATGCCCTTCCCGCGAGCGGGCTTGACGACCACTCCGCCGAGTTCCTCATGGTGGCCGCCTGGCCGGAGCCGGAGCGCTTCGCCGAGTTCGTGAACGAGAAGGCCGAGAAGGACTTTGAGCTCGCCAAGCGCGTCATCTCCTGCGTGCGCTCCACGCGCGCCCGCTACCGCCTCTCGCCGCGCGCCGAGCTCGACGTGTGCGTGCGCTGCTGCTGCGAGGACGCCGCCGTGCTCGCCGGGCAGGAGGGCTTCGTGAAAAGCGTCGGCCACGTCGGTGAGCTGCGCGAGGGCGAGGCCGTCGAGAAGCCCGAGGGCTGCGTCTCCGTCGCCGACGGCGGGCTGGAGATCTTCGTCCACGTGGGCGACCTCGTGGACCTCGCCGCCGAGTCTGCGCGTCTCAAGAAGGAGCTCGCCAAGGCCGAGAAGGACCTCGCGGGCGTGGAGCGCACCCTCGCCAACGAGGGCTTCGTCGCCAAGGCGGCGCCCGAGGTCATCGAGAAGAAGCGCGCGCAGGCCGCCGAGCTCACTGCTACGATCGAGCAGCTGAAGACGCAGATCTCGGACTTCGCATAGGTCCTCCTGCGCCGGGACGACCCCCGCACTTCTCGCAGGCTCACTTCGCTTCGCTCAGAAGTCGCCTGCCGAGAAGTGCGGGGGTCGCCTCATCTCTGCCCTCGCGAACGGAGGTCATAATGAGTTCAATGGAACCCAGGACTGAATCGTATACGGACGTGAATGCGCGGGTTGTGGAAGCGTGGGTGGCTGATGGGTGGGAGTGGGGGACGCCCATTTCGCATGAGCGTTACCTGGCTGCGCTTGACGGCGACTGGTCGATGGTGCTCACGCCGACGCGGGAGGTGCCGCGCGATTGGTTCTTCGAGGAGATGCGCGGAAAGCGTGTGCTTGGCCTTGCCTCGGGCGGTGGCCAGCAGATGCCGATCTTTGCTGCCATGGGCTGCGAGTGCACGGTGCTCGACTACTCCGAGGCGCAGGTCGCGTCCGAGGAAATGGTCGCCGAGCGCGAGGGCTATGAGATTCACGCGGTGCGCGCGGACATGACGCACCCGTTGCCGTTCGAGGACGGCGCCTTCGACCTCATCTTCCATCCGGTCTCCAACTGCTACGTCGAGGAGGTGCTCCCCATCTGGCGCGAGTGCTTCCGCGTGCTGGCGCCGGGAGGGCGCCTGCTCGCCGGGCTGGACAACGGCTTCAACTACGTCATGGACGACGGGGAGGAGTGCGTCGTGCGCGGTCTGCCGTTCAACCCGCTCCGCGACCCCTCGCTCATTCCCGAGAAGGACCTCCCGGAGTGGGGCATGCAGTTCTCGCATACCCTGGACGAGCAGATTCGCGGGCAGATTCAGGCAGGCCTGCGGATCCTGGACCTCTACGAGGACACCAACGGCGAGGGACGCCTCCACGAGCTGGGCATCCCCACGTTCTGGGCCACCTGCGCCGAGAAGCCCGCGTGACTCCGAGAATCAATGGATGCCTGAACTCAACCGAGCTCTGCGGGAAGCGTATCATCTCGTCATTGTTTGATCGCGGTGAGGGGCTGACATGTCCGATACGGCGCTCGAGGTACGTGACCTCTGCTTTGGCTACGGGGACGTCCCGGTGTGGGAGGGCGTGTCCTTCTCGCTGGCGGCCGGGCAGGTGGCGTTTCTGACCGGCCCGAACGGTGCCGGCAAGTCGACGCTCTTCCGCTGCCTGGCGGGCTGGCTGGAGCCCGGCTCGGGCGAGGTTCTGGTCGCCGGCGAGCCCTTCACGGGGCGCACGCGTCTCGCGCCCGGCGCGCTCACCTTCGTGCCCGACGTGCCGAGCTTCTACGACGACCTCACGGCGATCGAGCACGTGGGGCTCGTGCTGGCGGCCAACCGCGCCGACGCCGCCCGCCCGCGCGCGGAGCGGCTGCTCGAGCGCTTCGGCCTCGTCGGGCACGAGCGCCTCCTGCCCTCGGCGTACTCGCGCGGCATGCGCGAGAAGCTCGCGCTCGTCCTGGCCCTTATGCTGCGCCCGCGCGTGCTGCTGCTCGACGAGCCGCACGGCCCGCTTGACCGCGAGGCGTCGCTCGTCCTCTCCGAGGAGCTCGCCGCCGTGGCAGCCGGGGGCACGGCGGTGCTCCTGAGCTGCCACCATGACGTTCCGGGCCTCACTGCAGACGTCAATCTTGTGCTCAGTGACGGCGCGCTGCGTCAGGAGCCCTGAGATGGCCGGCAACCTCGGCCTCCTGGCGCGCCTGCGCCTCCGCCACCTCCGCAGCGGCGCGCGCTTCCTGCTCTTTGCCGCCGGCGCCGACATCGACGAGGACTGCGGCTTTCTCGAGCGCACCTAACAGCTCTACCTCGTCGCCATCTTTGCCGTGGTCCTCGCACTCTCCTGGGCGCAGGTGGTCGACCTCGTCGAGGGCACGCGGGACGCGATGGGCTCGCTCGCGGGCGCTCTCGGGATGCTGCTGCTCGCGGTCGCGCCGTCGATCGCCCTCGTGTGCTGGGCCGTGGCCGCCCTGCGGGAGACCCCGCTGCGCCTGACCTCGCCCGATATCGCCTGGCTCTCGCGCGTTGTGCGCCCGCAGGAGCTGCTTGCCGTCCAGCTCGTCGGGAGCGCCCTGGTCGTGGCGACGGTGTCGGCGCTTCTCGGTTACCTGCTCGGGGTGCTCACGCGCGCGCCCGCACCGCTCGCCTGGTGCCCGCTCGTCGCCTCGCTCGCTCTGGCCGCGCGGCTTCTTGCGCTCGTCCTCGGTCTGGCGAGAAGCGCCGTCCTGCCGCGACGCCGCCGGCTCGTCACGGTCGTCGCAGGCGTGCTCGCCGCCCTTCTCGCCGGGCTTCTGGCGCTCGCGCTGCCGACGCTCGTCTTTCTGCTGGGCTGGCTCGTCACCTTTGGGGCGCTGCTGCTCGACGTTGTGATCGCCGCGCTCGCCCTCTGGCTGGCCTCCCGTTCGGACATGACCTTTATCGTAGATGACAACGAGCTCTACGCTGCCCGCGTGTCCCTGAGCTTCCTTGCGTTCGCCAATGCGGGCGCCTACAAGGAGGCGTGTCGGCGACGTCGCCTCGGACGCCGTCGGCAGGCGAGAAGGACCTGGCACTTCGCGCGGGGGAGCGCGGCGTACGTCTCCCATGCGCTCGTGAGCCTGGCGCGGCAGCCGTCGATGGCGCTCAGCGCTCTCCTGTGGGGCGGCGCGCTCGTCCCGGCGGGAGCCCTGCTCGTCGCCACGGGTGCGAACGCGGGCGTTCTGTTCTGCTGGTTCTTCGGCGTGGCGCTCGCCCAGCGCGAGCCGCTGCCGATCGCCCACGTGTTTCGCGCGGACTGCGCCAACCGGCTCGTCCGGCAGCTGCTGCCGTCCGCGCCGCTGGCCTTGCTTCTGCTCGACGCGCTGCCGCTGCTCGTGCTGGCGCTGGCGGCGTCTGCGGCCGTCGTGGTCCCGATGGCCCACCTGCTTGGGGTCGTCGCAGCGCCTGCGGTCCTGCTCGCCTGGGCCCTGCTTGTGGCGCTCGTGCTTGTCGCCGCCCTCGACGACCCCGGGCATGTGCGCTCCGTGGGATCCTTCCAGTTCACGGCCTTCGCGGGTGGCGTGCTCAGCGTCTTTGCCGTCTGCCTCGTCGGGCTGCTCGGGGCGGTTCCGGCGCTCGCGTGCGCTGTCCTCGTCGACGTCCTTCTCGCCCGGTCGTTGCGGTAGGCGACGCTCTTGAGGTTTGGGTTCACCGTTGTGGCTCGGGCTCGGTGCCCGTTTGCATTTGCGCAGGTCACAGCTTAGTTGCTCAATCGATATCTCGGCGAGCGGTGATAATTGAACCCAAACCGGAAATCGGTTTGGGTTCATCTGGAGCGAGGATCGTCTGGGCAAGATTGTAAAGGTGCTGGTCAGAAGCTTGCGCCAAAATCCCCTACTCCTGATAGAGCAAAAAATCGAACCCAAACCTCTCGAAGGGACCCTACGCCCACCCCAAGAGGTCGCGGATCACGCGGCTGGCACATGATGGGAGGCAGGTAGCTCATCGTGCCCAGGAGTGACCCCTCGCGCAGCCCACGTAGGGGCGTCGGGCGAACGTATCATGGTGAGGAAGCCAACCGAAGGGGGCTGTGATGAGGTATCGGACGTTGGGCAGCACGGGGCTTATGGTCAGTGAGATCGGCTTTGGCGGCGAATGGATGGACCGCTCGCCCGAGGAGACGCTTGCGGTGGTGCGCGCCGCGGAGGAGGCGGGCATCAACATCCTCGACTGCTGGATGAACGACGCCACGCGCCGCTCCAACCTGGGTGACGCGCTCCGGGAGCTCGACAGCCGCGAGCGCTGGGTCATCCAGGGGCACCTGGGGTCGGTCACGGTTGACGGGCAGTACACGCGCACGCGCGACCTCGACCTGGTGAGGCCGGCCTTCGAGGATCTTCTCGAGCGCTTTCACACCGACTACGTCGACTTGGGCATGATCCACTACGTGGACAAGGTTGAGGAGTACGAGCGGATCGTTCTGGGCGACAGCCCCTTCATGCGCTACGTGCGCGAGCTGCGCGCGGCGGGCACCATCCGCCACATCGGTCTCTCCACGCACAACACCGAGGTGGCGCGGCTCGTGGTTGAGAACCCCGAGATCGAGATGATGCTCTTCTCGGTGAACCCGGCCTTTGACATGATGCCCGCGACCGAGAACCTCGACGACCTCTTTGGCGACTACACGGGCGTGGGGGAGGGCGGCATCAACGCCGACCGCGCCGAGCTCTACGCGCGCGCCGAGGAGACGGGCACGGGCATCACCGTCATGAAGGGGTACGCCGGCGGCCGTCTGCTCGACGCGGCGACCTCGCCCTTCGGCGTGGCGCTCACGCCCGTGCAGTGCATCCACTACGCGCTCACGCGCCCGGCGGTAGCGAGCATCATGGTGGGCTTCTCCACGCCCGCGCACGTGGTCGAGGCCGTTGCCTACGAGACCGCCTCTGCCGAGGAGCGCGACTATGCGAGCGTGCTCGCCGGGGCGCCGCGCCACGCCTACCTGGGTCAGTGCACCTACTGCGGCCACTGCGCGCCGTGCCCCAAGGGCATCGACATCCCCACGGTCAACAAGTTCTACGACCTCGCCGCCCTGCACAACGAGGTACCCGACTCCGTGCGCGACCACTACCGCGCGCTTGACGCGCATGCGAGCGACTGCATTGCCTGCCATGCGTGCGAGGGACGCTGCCCCTTTGGGGTCAAGGTTGCCGACAAGATGGCCGCGGCGGCGGGGCTCTTCGGGCTCTAGCGAGAGGCGCAACGAGTGCGCGCGGGGAGGGGCTCAGCGAGAGAGCCGTGGTAGCACGCGCTCGATGAGCTCAGAGCCCTTGCCCTGCCCGTCCGTGCGATACACAAGATAGAACGTCGCGCGGGCGCTGGCGTCGCTGAGCGGGACCGCGACGCGGGCAACGTTTTCGGTCTGATGCGATGTATACGGCGTTGCCGCCTCGGTGCTAAACGCGAGAGCATCGCTCGTGGAGAGCAGAATCTCAAACATCGAGCGATCCTCCTGCCAGAGGAATGTCGCATGCGGCAGCTCGCGCTCGACGATGCTGCGCCAGAAGCCGATGTTGGTGTATATGAGGAAGGTCTCGCCGTCGATGTCGCAAAAGCGCAGCGTCTGTTTGCTCGCGAGCGGGTGCGTGCGCGGCAGGAGCGCCGAGAGACTCTCGGTCATGATGGGCTGCGAGATAAAGCCGGGGAGCACGAGCGGGTTGAGCATGATGACGGCATCGAGCGTGTTCTCCATGAGGGCGCGCCGCAGGTGTTGCTCATCAAGGGACTCGGAAGCGACGATGGTGCCGGGCGCTGCCTCCACCACGAGCTGTGTGACGCGCCAGAGCGGGGCTGGAGCGCAGGTGCCGATTCTCAGCGTGCGTCGGCGCGTCTCGAGCGATGCCAGCGCATCACGCATGCGCCGATAGGTGCGGAGCATGTCATCAGCGTAATCCGCTGCTATGCGGCCCGCCTCGGTGAGCGCCGACCTGTTCGCGGTGCGGCGCAACAGGCCGCAGCCAAGCTCGTCCTCAAGCCGCCGGATGGAGCGGCTGAGCGCAGGCTGGGACATATGGAGCTCGGCGGCGGCGCGGGATATGGATCCCGTTCGTGCGACGCAGGCTATGTGCTCGAGCTGCTCGATGGTCATGGGTGTCTCCCGTGTTCTGGTGTGTCCTTCTCAGTATGCACGTTATGCATGCTAACTGCTCGAATGCGTAGGGTGCGGCATTCGCTTTTCGCAGCATGATGGTGGGGTCAAAGGACGGTGCGATTAGGCGAGAAGGGAATCTACCATGGCAAACGTTCCGACAATGACGCTCAACAACGGCATCGAGATGCCGTGCGAGGGCTTCGGCGTGTTCCAGGTGCCGGACCCTGCGGTATGCAAGCAGGCGGTGCTCGACGCCATCGACTGCGGCTATCGCCTCATCGACACGGCGGCGGCCTACATGAACGAGGAGGCGGTGGGCGCCGCCATTCGCGAGAGCGGCGTGCCTCGCGAGGAGCTCTTTGTCACCACCAAGCTCTGGGTGCGGGACGCGAGCTACGAGGGTGCCAAGGCGGCGCTCCAGACCTCGCTTGACAAGCTCGGTCTTGACTACCTGGACCTCTATCTCATCCACCAGCCGCTCGGTGACTACGTGGGGGCCTGGCGCGCCATGGAGGAGGCGTACCGCGCTGGCACCATCCGCGCCATAGGCGTGTGCAACTTCTATCCGGCGCGCTTGGCGGACTTCTGCGAGACCGTCGAGGTGACGCCCGCCGTGAACCAGGTGGAGCTGCACCCATTCTTCTCGCAGGAGGCGGCGCTTGCCACGATGCGCGAGTACGGCGTGGTGCCCGAGGCGTGGGGCCCCTTCGCCGAGGGCAACCACGGCATCTTCACGCACCCCGTCCTCATCGCGATCGGCGAGAAGTACGGCAAGACTGCGGCTCAGGTGGCTCTGCGGTGGAACATCCAGCGCGGTGTGGTGGTTATCCCCAAGTCCGTGCACCGCGACCGCATGGAGCAGAACATCGACGTGTGGGACTTCGAGCTTACCGCAGATGACATGGCGCAGATTGCCGAGCTCACCCTTGACCACAGCGAGATCGTGAACCACGACGATCCGGCGTTTGTGAAGATGCTCCACGGCGTGAGCAGCGTGAGGACTCGTCTTTAGCGACGCAGGCGGACAGGGGACGCTTTGCTGGGAGCATCGATGCTGCCGGCAGAGCGCCCCTTTCCGGAACGTGTGAATCGTTTGAGCTACACGCGCACCACGTAGCCCTCCTTGCGCGGGGCGGCGGCGGGCTCGGGGCCGTCGGCGTAGCCAAGCGCGATGGCGCCCACACCGCGCAGCGCCTCGGGCAGGCCCCACTCCTTGAGGAGCGCCTTGCCCTCCTCGCTGTCGAAGATCTCGCGCTCGCGATGGATCCAGCAGCTGGAGAGGCCCACGGCGTGCGCCGCGAGCATGAGGTTCTCGAGCACGCAGGAGCCGTCCTCCACGAAGGTGCCGCGTCCGCCGTCGGCGAGCACCACCACGATGGCCGGCGCGCCGTAGTAAGGGTCGGTTTCCTTGCCCATGACGACGGCGTTGAGCGCGCGCAGGCGCTCGCGGGTCTCGGGGCTCGTCACGGCCACGATCACCGGCGACTGGTGCCCGCCGCCCGTGGGCGCGTAGGTGCCTGCGTCCAGCACGGCGTCGAGTGGCTCGGCGTGGCGGTGATCCTCGCGGGCGTGTGCCTTGCTCAAGTGCCGTCGCTTTTTGCGCGACATGCCCACAGCGATTAAACTAGTGCGCGGGTACGCTGCATGAAAGGGAGGGCAATGGGTGCCGAAACAACGAAACCCTTCGCGAATTGCGAGGATGTCCTAGCGTGTCCTGTCTGCGGGGAGCCGCTGAGCTTGTCCGGGACATCCTTGCGTTGCGTACGCAACCATTGCTTCGATTTGGGTCGCCAGGGGTACGTTAACCTGCTTGCGCATCACAAGGCGGCGGGACCGTATGATCGGGACTCGTTTCTCAGCCGACGCGCGGTCTTTTCAAGCGGGCTGTACGATGCGCTCGCTGCCGAGCTGTGCGACATCATGGTTTCACTCGACATCGAGGGCGTCGTTGTCGATGCGGGCTGCGGCGAGGGTTTCTTCTCGAGCCGTTTGGCGGAGCGTTTCGTGCCGCCGATCCGGCTCTTCTCGTGTGATATCTCCAAAGATGCCGTTCGCCTCGCCGCAGGTGCGGACCGCGAGGGCTCCGTTGCATGGCTCGTGGCAGACTTAGCCGCGATTCCCCTGCGCGACCACTGTGCGAGCTGCGTCCTCAACATCTTCTCGCCGGCAAACTATGGGGAATTCCAGCGTGCGCTCAAGCCCGGCGGCTTTCTCATCAAGGTGGTGCCGACCCCAAACCACTTTCGTGAGATTCGTGAGCGGGTCAGCGACAAGGCGCCTGAGCGAGGAGATTACTCAAACGAGCGGGTGATCCGGCACCTCTCCGATATTTGCGGGATACGGGAGAGGCGCGTGGTAACCTCCACGATCCGCATGACGCAAGAGCAGCTCGCCGCAGCGGTTGAGATGTCACCGATCATGTTTGGGATCGACGGCTCGACTCTCGACTGGACGTCAGTCGATACGCTCACCATGGAGGCGGAGATTCTGGTGGGGACGTTTGATCAAGCCGCCCGCCTCTAGGCGGATGCAGGCTCGGCGAGCACCGTGCCTTCGGGGAAGGCGCGGCGAAAGACCCAGCGCGAGACGGGACCCGCGACAAGCAGGTTCCACGGCAGCGCGGCGACGAAGTTCCACGGGATGTTCGCGATCCACGTGGGCAGGATCATGGCCGGGTCGCCCACGTGCGTGAACGCCTCGAGCGCGCCGTAGAGCGACATGAAGAGCACCATGGGGAAGACCATCATCGTGCTGATGGCCAGCGTGATGGCAAGGCGGCTGCTCTTGCCCGGCGTCACCAGGAAGCGGAACGCAAACCACTTGGCAAACCGGCTGGCGAGAAGAACGTCCAGCAGCATCGCCACCACGTAGGCCGGCGGGAAGCCGAGCCATGCGTCGGCCAGCGTTCCGGAGCCGAAGCTCCAGCCATGCACGCGAGCGACGTTGTAGACGGACATCCAGAGCACCATGCAGAAGCACATGATGATCGTAAAGATGAGGCTCTCGCGTTTGTTGGTGGGCATGGGGGCAGACCTTTCTCGACGGGACCCGCAGGGCGGGCGAATGCGAGGAGCTACCCTACCAACTTTCCACGTCGCGCGTAAGCGGTGATTTTGTGGCGGACGCCCCTGCGCGACAGATGCCCCGGAGGGCTCTGTCGCACGCGGCTTGCGTCACGCCCACCCCAGAAGGTCGCGAATCACGCGGCTGGCGAGCATCTGGCCCATGATGGGGGGCAGGTAGCTCATCGTGCCCAGAAGCGACCCCTCGCGCAGCCACTGCTCGTCTGAGATGCGCTCCATGCGGAGCGGCTCCTCGTCGGAGAAGAGCACGCGCAGGCCGAGGATGCCGCGCCGGCGGCACTCCTTGCGCATGACGCGCGCGAGCGGGCAGTTGACGGTGTCCTCGATGCGCGCGAAGCGCAGCCGGCACGGGTCGAGCTTGTTGGCGCCACCCATCGCGGAGAGCTCGGGAACGCCGCGCCCCTGGCACCAGGCAGCCAGGCGCAGCTTCTGGGCCACGGTGTCGATGGCGTCGACCACGTAGTCTAGAGGGCCGAGCGCTTCCATCTGCTGGGGGAGCGCGTTCTTGTCCAGGAACG
Source organism: uncultured Atopobiaceae bacterium (assembly GCA_963931035.1). Lineage (GTDB taxonomy): Bacteria > Actinomycetota > Coriobacteriia > Coriobacteriales > Atopobiaceae > Thermophilibacter. The sequence goes on from OZ006979.1 coordinate 460,912, forward strand.
CGGTCACGGCCGTAACGTCTGCCGTGGGGTTGATGTCGAGCACCATGGCGCGCATGACCTCGGCCTTGGAGCGACCGATTGTGCTCTGGAAGGCGAGCGCCTGACGGTTGATGTTGCTCGGCGCCACCACGTCGCGATCGAGCAGCACGAGGTTGCCCACGCCGCCGCGCGCGAGCGCCTCGGCGCATGACGACCCCACGCCTCCGAGCCCGATCACGGCCACGCGCGCCGCTGCGAGCCGTTCGAGCCCCTCGTCGCCGATGACCAGGCGCAGCCTGTCAGTTGCCGTCTCCGCCACGATGCTCCCTTCCGACCTCTTTGCCCATGATATACAAGGCCTACCCGAAAATTGGAGCTTCGAATTTGCCCATTTTGGGCCCCGAACGGCGTCTGTGAACAGTTTTAGGCAGTTAATTCTAGGAAGTTAATGTATTCGTGGTTTGACCAAGTCTTCCACCTGCGCTTTTGCCGGGCGTAGGACAAGGTCTACTCAAATGCAGCGAAATTATCTACCTAAAACTGGACAGCGAATCTAGCCTTGTTGCTTCTGGGTGTGGTTCGTTCCTCCTAATAAGCCCATCTTTTCCTACGTTACCGGTTTGCGACGCTTCCGCCAAACGGCGCGACCCTCGATTACACTGCGGCCAACAAGAGCGAGGGGGATTCCATGCACAGAGAGTTCCTGATGGGCAACGAGGCCATGGCGGTGGGCGCGCTCGCTGCGGGCGTGAACGTGGTGGCCGGCTATCCCGGCACGCCGTCGACCGAGGTGCTGGAGACCGTGGCCAAGCGTCGCGGCGAGGGCGTCTACGTTGAGTGGTCCGTCAACGAGAAGGCCGCGCTCGAGGTGGCGGCCGGTGCCGCCTACGCCGGCGCCCGCACGCTCGTCACGATGAAGCAGGTGGGCCTGAACGTTGCCTCCGACCCGCTCATGAGTCTCTCCTACATCGGCATCAAGGGCGGCATGGTCGTGCTCGTGGCGGACGACCCTGGCCCCATCTCATCCCAGACCGAGCAGGACACGCGCACCTTCGCCGCCTACGCCAAGCTGCCAATCCTCGACCCGTCGACTCCGAGCGAGGCCTACGAGATGATGGGGGAGGCCTTTGACCTCTCCGAGGAGCTGGGATGCCCCGTGATTGTTCGCCCGACCACGCGCGTTGATCACGGCTACGAGGACGTCGAGGTGGCAGATCCCGAGGAGTGGCACGTCAACGATCCCGAGGGCTTCGTCCGCGACCCGTCCCGCTGGGTCATCTTCCCCGCGCTCTCCGTGCGCGCCCACGCCGCCATCGAGAAGCGCGACGCGGAGCTTGCCAGGCGCCTCTCTAGCTACGCGAGAAACACGATGACGCAGACGGCGGGGCCTGACGCGCACCCGCGCCTCGGCATCGCAACGCACGGTATCAGCGCCACTTACGTCGCGGAGAACCTCAGTGAGAAGGACGACGTTCGCGTCCTGCGCATCGCGACCCCGTACCCGTTCCCGGAGCCCCTTGCCGCCGAGTTCCTCGACGGCCTCGACGAGGTACTCTGCGTGGAGGAGCTCGACCCCGTGATCGAGCGCGCCCTGGTGGCGGCCTGCGGCCGCCGCGGCCTCACGGTAAAGATCCGCGGCAAGCTCACCGCCGACATCCAGCCCTCCGGCGAGAACACCGTCGAGAGTGTGGGGGAAGCCCTTGACCGTTTCCTCGGTAGGGGAGAGGCCAACGAGAGCGAGCGGCAGGGTGATTTCCCGCGCGCAGTTCTGCAGGCCGAAGGCCGAAGCTGTTTGAGCACGGGGAATCACCCTGCCGCCCCCACGCTCCCTGTCCGCCCTCCCGTCCTCTGCGCCGGCTGCCCGCACCGCGCGAGCTTCTATGCCGTTAAACGCGCGATGAAGGGCCGCAAGACCCTCTTCTGCGGCGACATCGGTTGTTACACGCTCGGCAACGCGAAGCCGCTCGACATGGTTGACACCTGCCTGTGCATGGGCGCGGGCATCAACATCGCGCAGGGCGTGACGCACGTGGAACCGGACACTACTGCCTTCGCCTTCGTCGGCGACTCCACCTTCTTCGCCTCCGGCATCACCGGCGTGGTCAACGCCTTCTACAACCAGGCCAGCATGACGCTCGTCGTGCTGGACAACTCCACCACGGCCATGACCGGCCACCAGCCGCACCCGGGCACGGGTCGCACGATGATGGGCCAGGTCGTGGAGAAGGTCAGCATCGAGCGGGTTCTGCGCGCCATCGGCCTCGCCGTCGTGGAGACCGTCGATCCGCTCGACCACGAGCGCGCCGTCGAGACCGTCCGTCGCGTGGCCGACGAGCCGGGGGTCAAGGCCATCATCTTCCGGAGCCCGTGCGTGGTTCTCGCCAGGCCCAAGGCGAGAAGCGCGGTGGATGCCGAGAAGTGCGTCGGGTGCCAGCGCTGCGTGCGCGAGCTGGGATGCCCGGCCCTCGTGCCTGACGCCGCCACGGGCAAGGTCCGCATCGACGCCGCGCAGTGCACCGGCTGCACCCTCTGCGAGCAGGTCTGTCCCACGCACGCCATCTCGGGAGGTGAGCGCCTGTGAGCACTAATGTCATCCTCGCCGGCGTGGGCGGACAGGGCGCCGTCCTCGCGTCGAAGCTTCTCGCGCGCGCCGCGATGGGGCGCGGCCTCCCCGTCAAGACAGCCGAGACCATCGGCATGGCGCAGCGCGGCGGCTCCGTGTTCAGCCACGTGCGCATGGGGGAGGGTGCCCACTCCCCGCTCATCGGGCGCGGCCGGGCGGACGCGATCGTGGCCTTCGAGCCGGCCGAGGCGGTTCGTCAGCTCTCGTTCCTGCGCCCCGGCGGCGTGGTCGTTACGAGCGACGCGCCCGTCGTCCCGGTCTCGGCTGCCACCGGTGGTCCCGCCTACGATCTTCCGGCAATCATGTCCTACCTGCGCGAGCGCGTGGGCGAGAAGAACCTCGTCGTCGTTGACGCCGCGGCGGCGACGGACGCCCTCGGCACCGCCAAGGCGCTGAACGTCGTCCTGCTCGGCGCCGCTGCCCGCGCCGGCGCGCTCGGCCCCGTCACCGTGGAGGACCTCGTCTCCGCCGTCCGTGCCTCCGTAAAGCCCGCCTTCGTCGACCTCGACGTCGCCGCCCTCAACCTCTAGGAGCCTGCCATGCACATCAGCGAGTCCCAGCTCGAGCTCGTCAACAGCCAGGTTCAGCGCCTCGTGGCGTCGGGCAACTACTTTGGCCGGCGCCTCCGGGAGGCCGGCGTCACCGAGGTCACCTGCGAGGAGGACTTCCTCGCGCTGCCCTTCTCCGAGAAGGAGGACCTGCGTAACTGCTACCCGCTCGGCGTCTCCGCCGTGGACGAGCGCGAGATCGTGCGCGTCCACTCGAGCTCGGGCACCACGGGCACTCCGGTCATCATCCCCTATACCGCCAAGGACGTCGACGACTGGGCGGAGCAGTTCAAGCGCTGCTATGAGCTGGCCGGCATCACCTCCGAGGATCGCATCCAGATCACCCCGGGCTACGGCCTCTGGACCGCGGGCATCGGCTTCCAGGCAGGCGCCGAGAAGCTCGGGGCGATGGTGGTGCCCATGGGCCCCGGCAACACCGAGAAGCAGCTCCAGTTCATGGTTGACCTCCAGACAACGGTCATCGGCGCCACCTCGAGCTATGCGCTCCTGCTTGCCGAGGAGATCGAGAAGCGCGGCATGAGTGATCAGATCGCCCTGCGCAAGGGCGTCATCGGCTCCGAGCGCTGGGGCAAGAGGATGCGCGACCGCGTGAAGGCGGGCCTCGGCATCGACATCTACGACATCTACGGTCTCACGGAGGTCTATGGCCCCGGCATCGGCATCTCCTGTGACGCCGAGGACGGCATGCACTACTGGGATGACTACATCTACATAGAGATCGTCGACCCCGCGACGGGCGAGCCGCTCCCGGACGGGGAGTGGGGAGAGATCGTCATCACGACGCTCGTCAAGGAGGGCGCGCCGCTCATCCGCTTCCGCACGCACGACCTCTCCCGCATCATCCCCGGCCCGTGCCCCTGCGGCAGCCCCTTCCCGCGCATCGACGCGCTGCAGGGCCGCTCGGACGACATGGTCAAGATCCACGGCGTCAACGTCTTCCCGCGTCAGATCGAGGAGATCCTCCAGACGTTCCCGGCCCTCTCGAGCGAGTACCAGATTCGCCTCTCGCATCTCGAGGGCCGCGACACGATGCGCATCTACGTGGAGACGGACGGCACGCAGGACTTCCTGGATACCGCCGACGCCGTCGCGCACGAGGTCAAGCGCCGTATCGGCTTCACTCCGCTCGTCAAGGTCGTCGAGCTCGGCGTGCTCCCGAGGAGCGAGAAGAAGACCCGGCGGGTGTTCGACGAGAGGTATGAGTAGTTAAGAACCTCTTCCTAAAAGTCCTAAAAGTGAGGTTGTCACGCGCACCGTTCACGTGACCCATACGACCGGTGGGCGATGAATGACGCCCCACCTGTCGGGGTCGCCGCAACACGGTGTTAACGTACTCACAAGACATGGGCGCGCAATCGCGTGCGCCCGGGGAAACGGGGAAAGGATTACTACCATGGATCTGACTCGTCGCAACTTCGTGAAGGTGTGCGGCCTCGGTCTTGCGGGCGCGGGCACCGTCGCGCTCGTCGGCTGCGGTGGCGGCGACGCCGAGCAGCCCGCTGACGACGCCGCCGATGCCGGCGACTCCGGCGAGGTCGCCAACAACCAGAAGCCGGTCATCTTCTTCAACCGTCAGCCGTCCAACTCCACCACGGGCGAGCTCGACATGACCACGCTCAGCTTCAACGACAACACCTACTACGTCGGCTTTGACGCCACGCAGGGCGGCGACCTCCAGGGCGAGATGGTCCTCAACCACATCAAGGCCCACGCCGCCGAGCTCGACCGCAACGGCGACGGCATCATCGGCTACGTCCTCGCCGTCGGTGACATCGGTCACAACGACTCCATCGCCCGTACCCGCGGCACCCGCAAGGCCCTCGGCACGGCGGTCGAGAAGGACGGCAACATCGTCTCCGACCCCGTCGGCACCAACACCGACGGCAGCTCCGACCTCGTCGTCGACGGCAAGGTCACCGCTGACGACGGCAAGGAGTACATCATCCGCGAGCTCGCCTCGCAGGAGATGAAGAACCAGTCCGGCGCCACCTGGGACGCCGCCACGGCCGGCAACGCCCTCCAGTCCTGGTCCTCCTCCTTCGGCGACCAGATCGACGTCGTCGTCTCCAACAACGACGGCATGGGCATGTCGATGTTCAACGCCTGGTCCAAGGACAACAACGTCCCGACCTTCGGCTACGACGCCAACTCCGACGCCGTCGCGGCCATCGCCGAGGGCTATGCGGGCACCATCTCCCAGAACCCCGCCGTCCAGGCCTACCTCACCCTGCGCCTGCTCCGCAACGTCTTTGACGGCGTGGACATCAACACCGGCATCGCCACCGAGGACGACGCGGGCAACGTCATTTCCGAGGAGGACTACGTCTACAACGCTGACGAGCGCTCCTACTACGCGATGAACCTCGCCGTCACTGCCGACAACTACCAGGACTTCACCGACGCCACCACGCTCTACGCCACCGCGCAGAGCCAGCTCGACGAGTCCACGAGTCCCAACAAGAAGGTCTGGCTCGACATCTACAACGCGGCCGACAACTTCCTGTCCTCCACCTACCAGCCGCTGCTCGAGAAGTACGACGACCTGCTCAACCTCACGGTCGAGTACATCGGCGGCGACGGCCAGACCGAGGCCAACATCACCAACCGTCTCGGCAACCCGGGTGAGTACGACGGCTTCGCGATCAACATGGTGAAGACCGACAACGGCGCCTCCTACACCTCGCTTCTCGCGTAAGTAGGCCCATGAGGTCTTTCCGCTGACACGGAACCAAAGGAGGGAGGAGGTCACGCTCCTCCCTCCTTGTGCGTCTGACGGCTTTGGGTTAGCGGTGTTTCTCTGGAGGCGCCGACGGGCGCCACGACAGATGTAAGGGGTGAAACATATTGGCTGACAAGCAAGACGACATCATCCTGTCGATCCAGGGCATGAGCAAGTCGTTCGGACGCAACCGAGTCCTGAACCACATCAACCTCAACGTCCGGCGCGGCACCGTCATGGGTCTCATGGGTGAGAACGGCGCAGGCAAGTCGACGATGATGAACTGCCTGTTCGGCACCTATCAGAAGGACGAGGGCACCATCAAGCTCAACGGCAAGGAGGTCGCCTTCTCCGGACCCAAGGATGCCCTTGAGAACGGCATCGCGATGGTGCACCAGGAGCTCAACCAGTGTCTCGACCGCAACGTCAAGGACAACCTGTTCCTCGGTCGCTACCCGACGAACGCCCTCGGCGTCATCGACGAGGGCCGTATGCGCAAGGAGGCCGCCGACCTCTTCCGCAAGCTCGGCCTGACGGTCAACCTCAACACGCCGATGCGCAACATGTCCGTCTCGCAGCGCCAGATGTGCGAGATCGCGAAGGCCATCTCCTACAACGCCCAGGTCATCGTCCTGGACGAGCCCACCTCCTCGCTCATGACGCAGGAGGTCGAGAAGCTCTTCGCGATGATGCGCATGCTCAAGGAGCAGGGCATCTCGCTGATCTACATCTCCCACAAGATGGACGAGATCTTCGAGATCTGCGACGACGTCTCGGTCCTGCGCGACGGCGAGCTGGTCATGACCAAGCGCATCGAGGACACGAACATGAACGAGCTGATCGCCGCCATGGTCGGCCGCTCGCTCGACAACCGCTTCCCGCCCGTGGACAACACGCCCGGCGAGCCCATCCTCTCCATCCAGCACCTCTCGACGAAGTACGCCCCCAACCTCTCCGACATTACGTTCGACGTGCGCAAGGGCGAGATCTTTGGCCTCTACGGTCTTGTCGGCGCCGGGCGCACGGAGCTGCTCGAGACGATCTTTGGCATCCGCACGCGCGCGTCCGGTCGCGTCTACTTCCGTGACAAGCTCATGAACTTCAGCAACGCACAGGAGGCCATGGACTACGGCTTTGCCCTCATCACCGAGGAGCGCAAGGCAAACGGCCTCTTCCTCAAGGGCGACCTTACGTTCAACACCACGATCGCCAACCTGGGCCACTACAAGTCCGGCCTTGCCCTCTCCAAGCCCAAGATGGTCAACGCCACCAACGACAAGATCAAGACTATGCACACCAAGTGCATGGGTCCCGACGACCTGATCTCGTCGCTGTCCGGCGGCAACCAGCAGAAGGTCATCTTTGGCAAGTGGCTCGAGCGCGCCCCTCAGGTCTTCCTGATGGACGAGCCGACCCGCGGCATCGACGTCGGTGCCAAGTACGAGATCTACGAGCTCATCATCAAGATGGCCAAGGAGGGGAAGACCATCATCGTGGTCTCCTCCGAGATGCCCGAGATTCTCGGCATCACCAACCGCATCGGTGTCATGTCCAACGGCAGGCTCTCCGGAATCGTCAACACCAAGGAGACGAACCAGGAAGAGCTCCTGCGCCTCAGCGCCAAGTATCTGTAAGGGGGATAACCTATGGCAAACGCAATTCTCACACCCGAGGAGGAGCTGGCCCTGCGCAAGCCGATCGACGACCACGTCGGCGCCATCCAGGATAAGATCGACGCGCTGCGCGTTGACGGCACCGACAAGGTCATCGCCCTCGAGGGCTCGATCGACGACGCCAAGCGCGACAAGATCCTCACCAAGGACGAGCGCGACCGCGCCATCGCTTCCTACCAGAAGGACCTCGCAAAGGCCAAGTCCGTCGAGAGCCAGAACAAGTCCCAGGTCGACGCCCTCATCAAGGAGGCCGTTGACTACCTCTCCGCGCACTACGACAAGGACTACCTCGACGCGGTGAAGCAGAGCTGCGCCGCCGAGCGCGTCGTGGCCAAGCAGGACTACGACAAGCACCTCGCCCAGCTCGAGAAGGACCACCAGGCCAACCTCGCCAAGCTCTCCGACAGCGCGGAGATCAAGGACGAGAACTACGTCTACAAGAACCGTCGCTTCGACGCGAAGATCGAGTACGAGAAGGACCTCCAGCGCATCAAGGACCGCGGCCACGAGGCCTTCACCCACCGCTATCACCTGATCGACATGCTCCGCATGTCCAAGTTCACCTTCGCGGAGAACCAGGCCCAGCGCTGGGAGAACTACCAGTACACCTTCGACCGTCGCCAGTTCCTGCTGCGCAACGGCCTCTACATCGCGATCCTCGCGGTCTTCATCGGCCTGTGCATCGCCGCGCCGATCGTCAAGGGCACGCAGCTGCTCACGGTCAACAACGTGCTCAACATCCTGCAGCAGGCCTCGCCGCGCATGTTCCTCGCGCTCGGCGTCGCCGGCCTGATCCTCCAGACGGGCACCGACCTCTCGATCGGCCGCATGGTCGGCATGGGCATGACCGCATCGACGATCATCATGCACCAGGGCATCAACACCGGCACGGTCTTCGGCGTGCAGTTCGACTTCACGACCGTCCCCGTCGTCGGCCGCATCATCCTCGCCCTTGTCGTCTGCATCGTGCTCTGCACCTTCTTCGCGACGATCGCCGGCTTCTTCACGGCCAAGTTCAAGATGCACTGGTTCATCTCCACGATGGCCAACATGCTGATCATCTTCGGCCTGCTCACTTATGCCACTAAGGGCGTCTCGTTCGGCTCCATCGAGCCCACGATCCCCAACATGATCATCCCGAAGGTCAACGGCTTCCCGACGATCATCCTGTGGGCCGTCGCCGCCATCGCCATCGTCTGGTTCATCTGGAACAAGACCACGTTCGGCAAGAACATGTACGCCGTTGGCGGCAACCAGGAGGCCGCTGCCGTCTCCGGCATCAATGTCTTCTGGGTCATGCTCGGCACGTTCATGCTCGCCGGCGTCCTCTACGGCTTTGGCTCCTGGCTCGAGTGCATGCGTATGACCGGTTCCGGCTCCGCGGCCTACGGCCAGGGCTGGGAGACCGACGCCATCGCGGCTTGCGTGGTCGGCGGCGTCTCCTTCACCGGCGGCATCGGCAAGATCTCGGGCGTCACGATCGGCGTGCTCATCTTCACCGCGCTGACCTACTCGCTTACGATCCTCGGCGTCGACACGAACCTCCAGTTCGTCTTCTCCGGCATCATCATCCTGCTGGCCGTCACGCTCGACTGCCTGAAGTACATTCAGAAGAAGTGACGCCCCTCGCCTGAGATGCTCCCCCAAGCCCGCCCGAGTCCCTCGCTCGGGCGGGTTCATTTTGCGGCTCGTGGCCTTGCGCGCTCCGTGCAGACTGTCGCCTTTGACGGCCTGCGGGACAGATTTCGTGGTTGCGGACCGTAAAAGGCGACAGTATGTATTGTTGGGGGTGGGGGAGGGGGTTTGATTTCCGATAAACGCGGTGCTTGTCGGTGGCGCTTCTCCGGGGCAAACGAAAAGGGCCCCGCGTACGGGGCCCTCCACGGGAACAGGATGTCGCGCGGACTAGATCGTCGAGAAGCGGTACACGATGGTCTGGTCGTAGGGACGGCCGGGCTCGCAGACGGGCTGATCCCACTCGGGGTGGTGCGGGAAGTCCGGGTAGAACTCCGGCTCGAAGGCGACGCCGTCGCGCGGGTGGTAGTTGGCGCCGTCCTTGACGCCCTCGGCGTCGTCGCACCAGTTTCCGGTGTAGAGATGCGCGCCCGGCATGGTGATGAGGACGTCGAGCGCACGGCCGTTCTCGGGGTCCTCGAGGCGCATGGCGTGCCGGGGCTCGGCGTCGGGCTCGTAGCCGCGCACGCAGAAGCAGTGGTCGTAGCCGCGGGCGCGACGCAGCTGCTCGCAGTCGGCGTCGATGTCCGCGCCGAGCGCCTTGGGCGTCCGGAAGTCGAAGGGCGTGCCCTTGACCGGCTCGGCGAACCCCTCGGATACGGAGTCCTCCCTCAGAGGGAGGTACGTGTCGGCGTCGATGGCGGCGAGCTGGGCAAGGACGCTTCCCGCGGCGTGCCCGGCGAGGTTCACGTAGGTGTGGCTCGTCATGTTGACGACGGTCTTTGCGTCGGTCGTGCAGCCAAAGCTCAGCGTGAGCTGGGCGACGCCCTCCTCGGGCTCGACGAGCGCGTAGCTCGCGGTGAACGTGCGGTTCCCGGGCAGGCCGAGCTCACCGTCAGCGAGCGCGCAGCTGAGGACGAGGGTGTTGGCGGCTTCGTCGAAGCTCGCGTCCCACAGCCGCTTGTGGAGGCCGCGCATGAGGTCGGAGTGGAGGTTGTTCTCCTTGTTGGGCCCGTCGTTGCCGAGCAGGTGATACACGGTTCCGTCGATGGGGACCTCGGCGCGATCGGTCCTATTTGCCATGGGTCCGATGACGCCGCCGTAGCACGAGCCGTTGACGCCGGCGTACCCCTTGACGTCCGCGAAGCCGAGGACGACGTCGGCGAGGGATCCGTCTCGGCCCGGCACCTCCATGCCGAGGAGCGTCGCGCCAAAGTCGGAGACGGTCGCGCGCGCGTGCGCGGTGGAGAGCGTGTAGGCGTGCGCCTCGGCGCCGTCGGGCGTGCTACCGAACGAAGTGACCTCAAGCATGAGCGCTCCCTTCTCTCGCAGACGGGCCGGACGCTGCCGCTCACCGCCTGCGCGTGAACGAACCATATCCTGATGTTAACGTACACATATGTTGCGTTGCGGATGATGCCCTTTTTTTCGCCGTTGGTGTCCAAACGGCTTGCGAGCGGTCGGGAGGTGCGAAGATGCCAGGACCTGACGTCACCGTTCCCGACTCACGGCCGGTCTCGATGGCGGAGGTGGCCCGCCGTGCCGGCGTCTCCCAGCAGACGGTCTCGCGCGTCGTCAACGGGCACTCCAACGTGAGTGAGGCGACGCGGGAGCGCGTGCTCGCCGCGATTCGCGAGCTCGGCTTTCGCCCGAACTTCGCCGGCAAGTCGCTTCGGAGCGGCAGATACAACTCGCTCGGCCTGTGCCTCTACAACGTCGACCAGTTCGGCAACCTCGCCACGGTGAAGGGCATCCTCTCGGCGGCGGGGGAGGTGGGCTATGCCGTGACGACGCTCGAGATGGACGACCGCGTCCCGCTCTCGCTCGCCGAGGCGACAAGAAGGATGATGGCCCTTCCCATCGACGCCCTGATCATCAGCATGAGCATCAAGGCGAATGATTTCGAGCGGTTCCGGCCCCAGCCGGGCCTCTCCACCGTGCTCCTCTCCATGTACGAGCACCCGCTCTGCACGACCGTCGACTCCGACCAGTACGCGTGCTCGCGCCTCGTCATGGACCATCTCTTCTCCCACGGCCATCGTGAGATCCGCTTTGTGAGCGGCCCCACCTACTCGGTCGACTCCGTCTTCCGCGAGAAGGGCTGGCGAGACGAGCTCACTGCTCGCGGCCTCTACGTCAGCGAGCCGCTGCGGGGTGACTGGACGGCCGGTAGTGGATACGAGCTGGGCAGGCAGATAGCGCGCGACGAAAGGGTGACCGCGGTCTACGTTGCCAACGACCAGATGGCGGTCGGAGTATGGATGGCGCTCGTGGAGGCGGGGAGGCGCGTTCCCGAGGACGTGAGCGTCGTCGGCGTGGACGACTCCCTCGAGCGCTCGATTCCCAACGTGCGCCTCACTACGGTGAGCTTCGATCTCTTCGCCCGTGGTCGCGTCGCCGTCGAGCACGCCCTGTTGGGGTCTGCGCCGGGCTATCGCCCCGCCTCCATCAGGATCGCCCCGACCCTCGTCGTGCGTGACAGCGTGGCCGACGCGCGCTGAGGCGCTGTGGGCGCGTTTGTCCCCGCAGCGCTATAGTAGAGGTTCCTACCGCGCCGTTCGAGGGGAAGCGACTATGGCGGATTTCAAGTCTGACATCGAGATCGCCCAGGAAGCGGAGATGCTTCCGATCTCCGAGGTTGCCAAGAGGGCGGGCCTCGCCGAGGAGATGATCGAGCCCTACGGCCGCACCAAGGCCAAGGTCGACATCCACTCGCTCGCCGACCGGCCCCGCAAGGGCAGGCTCGTGCTCGTGACCGCCATCAACCCCACGCCGGCCGGCGAGGGTAAGACCACGACCTCGATCGGTCTCGCCGACGCCATGAACCGACTCGGCCATCAGACCATGCTCGCCCTGCGCGAGCCCTCGCTCGGCCCCGTCTTTGGCATCAAGGGAGGGGCGGCCGGCGGCGGCTACGCGCAGGTCGTCCCCATGGAGGACATCAACCTCCACTTCACCGGCGACTTCCACGCCATCGGCGCCGCCAACAACCTCTGCGCCGCGATGCTCGACAACCACATCAAGCAGGGCAACGCCCTCGGCATCGACCCGCGCCGCGTCGTCTGGAAGCGCTGCGTGGACATGAACGACCGCCAGCTCCGCAACGTCGTGGACGGCCTCGGCGGCGTCGCCGACGGCATGCCGCGCCAGGACGGCTTTGACATCACCGTGGCCTCCGAGGTCATGGCGGTCTTCTGCCTCGCGACCGACCTCATGGACCTGAAGGCGCGGCTCGCCCGCATGGTCATCGCCTACACCTACGACCGCAGGCCCGTGACCGTGGCCGACATCCACGCCGAGGGCGCCATGACGGCCCTGCTCAAGGACGCCATCAAGCCAAACCTCGTCCAGACGCTCGAGGGCAACCCGGCCTTCGTGCACGGCGGCCCCTTCGCCAACATCGCCCACGGCTGCAACTCCGTCGAGGCCACGACCACGGCGCTCAAGCTCGCTGACTACGTCGTCACCGAGGCGGGCTTCGGCGCGGACCTCGGTGCCGAGAAGTTCCTCGACATCAAGTGCCGCTACGCCGGCATCCGCCCGAGTGCCGTGGTTCTTGTCGCCACCGTGCGCGCGCTCAAGTACAACGGCGGCGTCGCCAAGGCGGAGCTGGGCGCCGAGAACCTCGAGGCGCTCGAGGCGGGCATTCCCAACCTGCTGCAGCACGTCTCCAACATCCGCGACGTCTGGGGGCTGCCCGTCGTCGTGGCGATCAACGCCTTCCCCACGGACACTGCCGCCGAGCTCGCGCTCGTCGAGCGCAAGTGCAACGAGCTGGGCGTCAACGTCGCCCTCTCCGAGGTGTGGGCGAAGGGCGGCGAGGGCGGCCGCGCGCTCGCCGAGGAGGTCGTGCGCCTCTGTGAGCAGCCGAGCGACTTCCGCTTTGCCTACGACGTCGAGGACTCGATCGAGGACAAGCTGAACGCCATTGCGACCAAGGTCTACCACGCCGACGGCGTCGACTTCACGAGTGCTGCCGCCAAGCAGCTCAGGCAGCTCGAGGAGCAGGGCTTTGGCAACCTGCCCATCTGCGTGGCAAAGACGCAGTACTCCTTCACCGATGACCAGACCAAGCTGGGCGCGCCGCGCGGCTTCCGCATCACGGTGCGCAACCTCAAGGTGTCCGCGGGCGCCGGCTTCATCGTCGCGCTCACGGGCGACATCATGACGATGCCGGGCCTTCCCAGGGTGCCCGCTGCCGAGAAGATCGACGTCACGCCGGATGGCAAGATCGTCGGCCTGTTCTAGGCCGCTCGAGGAGGTTTCCGTGAACGAGAGGCTGACGGAGCTGAGCTGCGAGGAGTTTGCCGATCGGCTTGCGTCGGAGGAGGGCGTCCCCGGGGGCGGCGGCGCGGCGGCGCTCGTGGGCTCCCTGGCGGCTGCGCTCTGCTCGATGGCGGGCGCGCTCACCGTGGGCAAGCCTCGCTACGCTGCGGTGGAGTCCGAGGTGACCGCGATCCTGGAGGATGCGGAGGACGTGAGGTTTCGTCTGCTCGAGCTCGTCGATGACGACGCCGCGGGCTTCTCCCCGCTGCTCGAGGCCTATGCGCTGCCCAAGGACGACCCGACGCGCGCCGCGGCCGTCGAGTCGGCGACCCGGGGCGCCTGCATGGCCCCCCTGGCGATGATGGGGGAGTGCTGCCGGGCTATCGTCCTGCTCGAGGAGATGGCCGGCAGGTGCTCTCGCCTGCTCGCCTCCGACGTCGCCTGCGGCGCGCTGCTCGCCTCCGCTGCGCTGCAGGCCGCCAGCGTCAACGTGTTCGTCAACACGGCGGCGCTGCCGGCCGACGACACGACCTCGAGTATCGAGCTGGCCTGCTCCGAGATGCTCGACGAGTTTGTGCCGCGCGCCCGTGCCCTCGCACGGCGGCTCGCGGAGAGGTCGGTCCGCTGATGGCCGTTCTGCTGCGGGGCGCGCCCGTTGCAAGCGAGCTCTCGGAGGCGACGTCCGCCCGTGCGGCGGCGCTCGCCGCCCGCGGGGTCACGCCGACGCTCGCCATCGTGCGGGTCGGGGAGCGAGCCGACGACCTCTCCTACGAGCGCGGGGCCCTCAAGCGCTGCGAGAAGGTCGGCGTCGCCGTGCGTCGCTTCGCCCTCCCCGAGGGCGTGGGCGCCGAGGAGCTCCTCGGGGTGATCGAGCGCATCAACCACGACGCCTCGATCCACGGCTGCCTGATCTTCCGACCGCTGCCCGCACCCCTCGACGACGCGCTCGTCTGCGCCGCGCTCGACCCCGCAAAGGACGTCGACTGCGCGACGGACGGCTCGCTGTGCGGCGTGTTCTCGAATCGGCCCGTGGGCTTTCCGCCGTGCACGGCGGAGGCGGTGCTCGCCCTGCTCGACCACTACGATGTGAGCCTCGAGGGCGCCCGTGTGGCGGTGGTGGGGCGCTCCCTCGTGATCGGCAGGCCCGTGGCCATGATGCTGCTGGCGAGAAACGCCACCGTCACGATGTGCCATACCCGCACGGTCGACCTCGCCTCGGAGCTGCGGCGCGCGGACGTCGTGGTGGCCGCGGCGGGGCACGCCCGCACCGTGGGCGCTGACGCCCTTCGCGAGGGGCAGGTCGTGGTCGACGTCGGCATCAACTGGGACGAGCGGAGCGCGCGCCTCGTCGGTGACGTAGACTATGACGCCGTCAGCTGCGTCGTTGACGCCATCACGCCCGTCCCGGGAGGGGTGGGCTCCGTGACCACCGCGGTTCTCGCCAAGCACGTTGTCGAGGCCGCCGAAAGGAGCTGCCGATGAGGGTTACCGAGAAGCCGTCCTCGTCCTATAGCGGGGCGATGACGCCGGCGTCGATGGAGCTCAAGAACGAGCGCGTCGCCGAGACGAAGGCGGGGACCGACGTCGTGAGCGCGCTCGTGCTCTCCGTCCTGGCCGGTGTCTTCATCTCCATGGGCGCGACGTTCATGCTCGTCGTCAAGTCGGATGCCTCGCTGCCCTTTGCGGCGACCCAGCTTCTGGGGGGCTTCTCCTTTGCCCTGGGGCTCTTCCTGATCCTCGCGGCCGGCGCCGAGCTCTTCACGGGGAACTGCCTCATGGTGATGGGCCCGCTCGCGGGCAGGTTCTCCTGGGGGAGGCTGCTGGCGAGCTGGGTCGTGGTGCTTCTCGGCAACCTCATGGGAAGCGTCCTCGCCGCCGCGCTGGTGCTCGCGGCGGACGTCGCCTCGGCCAACGGGGGCGCGCTCGGCGAGGCCGCGATAGCCGTTGCGGAGGGGAAGGTCGCGCTCGGGTGGGGCGTCGCGTTCTTCCGGGCCGTCCTGTGCAACCTGCTCGTCTGCCTCGCGGTCTGGGTGGGCCACTCTGCCAACTCGGTCACCGACAAGTTCTTCTCGGCGCTCCTTCCTGTCATGGCCTTCATGGCGGCGGGCTTTGAGCACTGCGTCGCGAACATGTTCTTCCTGCCGTACGCCCTTCTGCTCCAGGCGACGGGGGTCGCTGCCGGTTCGGTCGACCTTCCCGGCGTGCTGCACAACCTGAGCGCGGCGACCCTGGGCAACCTCGTGGGCGGCGTCGTGCTCGTCGGCGCCTCGTACTGGTTCGTCTACGGACGCTCGCGCGCGGAGAGGGGGAAGCGTGACTGACGATCGTCACGGCTCCATGGTCGAGGCCAACAACCAGGGGTTTCGTCCCATCGACAAGCCGCGCGTCGAGGAGGCCGTCCGGGAGCTGCTGCTCGCGGTCGGTGAGGACCCTGATCGCGAGGGCCTTCTCGGCACGCCCGACCGCGTGGCCCGGGCCTGCGAGGAGATCCTCGGCGGGATGCAGGAGGACCCCGGCGTCCACCTGAGGAAGCAGTTCCACGAGCCCGGAAACCAGGAGATGGTGATCGTCAAGGACATCCCGTTCTCCTCGCTGTGCGAGCACCACATGCTGCCCTTCACCGGCCGCGCGCACGTCTGCTACATCCCGCGCGACGGGCGCATCACGGGGCTCTCCAAGATCGCGCGGTGCGTGAGCGGCTACGCACGGCGCCTGCAGGTCCAGGAGCGCCTCACCTCGCAGGTCGCGGACGCCATGGTGCGGGAGCTCGATCCGCTCGGCGTGCTCGTGGTCCTCGAGGCCGAGCACACCTGCATGACCATGCGCGGCATCCGCGCGGCCGGCGCGCTCACCACGACTTCCGCGGTACGCGGGTGTCTGCGCGACCTCAAGACCCGCGAGGAGGCCCTGCGCCTGCTCGGGCTGTAAGCGTCTACCTGCGCGCCCCCGGGCGGGGAACATCCGGCGCTCAGACAGTCCTCGCCGCAAAGGGCGCGGCTGCGGAACTCGCGGCGGACGTTCCCCGCCCGGGGGCACGCCGCAAGTCGCACGTTCTCGATGACCTTGCAGTGGGGCATGGGCATACCCCGCCGCGAGTTCTTGCCGCGTCCTTTGCGGCAAGCTGTCTGAGCGCCGGGGTATGTCCATGCCCGGCGGCGAGTATCAAGGGAGAGGGAATGTATCGTTTGCCGTTCGATGTGCCGGAGATGACGTATGCGGGGGCGCTCGCGCATGTGCGCGGGGCGCTTCGGTTTGGCATCTGTCCGCTGCTGGAGACCGTGGAGGACATGCTGACGGAGCTCGGGGATCCTGACCTTTCGTTCGAGTGCGTGCAGATCGCCGGGACCAACGGGAAGACGTCCACGGCGCGCTACACCGCCGCCATCCTGGCGGGCGAGGGGCTTGACGTCGCCCTCTACACCTCGCCGGAGCTCGTGAGCTACACGGAGCGCATGGAGGTAGCCGGGCAACCCGTCCCCGAGGAGGCGTTCGCCCGCGGCGTCTCCGCCGCGAAGGCCGCAGGCGAGCGCGTGAACGCCCGGCGCGCGGCGGCGGGGGAGCGACCCTACGACATCACCGAGTTCGACACGCTCACCGTCGCGGCGATGATCGTGTTTGCCGAGGCGGGCGTCGACGTCGCGGTGCTCGAGTGCGGCATGGGCGGCCGCTGGGACGCCACCTCGGCCGCAAAGTCCATCCGTTCGGTGGCCGTGACCGGCATCGGCCTCGACCACATGCACGTCCTTGGCAACACGCTCGAGGAGATCGCGGGCGAGAAGGCCGCCATCATCAAGCCCGGCCGCACCTGCGTGCTCGGCGCCGGGACGGCGGCGCCCCCATCGGTCGAGCGGGTCTTTCTCGACCAGGCGCGCGAGGCGGGCGTGGTGCCCGTGCTCGTTCGGCCGGCCGAGGGGCCCGCGCCCGCCTCTGGCTCAGCGCTCGCTTCGCTCGCTCGCTACGCGAAATCGCCCGAGGCGGGCGCGGGCCCCTCGGCAGGGCTGCCCGTCGCCGGCTTCCGCGTCACCAAGCGCCCGCATCGTCTGGGCGCGCCGCTCGAGCTCGATGTGGTCACGCCGCGCGCGACCTATGCCGAGCTCGCGGCGCTCAAGCCCGCCTACCAGGCGCAGAACATCGCCTGTGCCGTCGCGCTCTGCGAGGAGTATCTCTCCCGCACGCTCGATCCCGACGCGCTCTTCACGTCCGTCGTGCAGTGCCCCACGCCGGGGCGCTTCCAGCTGTTGCAACCCGAGCCGCCCGTGCTGATCGACGCCTGTCACAACCCCCAGTCCGTCGAGGCCTTCCTCTCGGCGCTCGAGGACGTCGCGCCGGAGCGCGACGAGCGGCCCGTCCTTCTCGCCGCGGTCCTTGCTGACAAGGACGTGGCCGGAATCGTCGGCCTTCTCGCCGGTGCCTTTCCCCGCGTCGCGGTGACGCAGACGTCGAGCCCGCGCGCCCTTCCCGCCGCCGAGCTCGCCGGCCGCTTTGCCGAGACGGGCGTCGAGGTGGTGGGGACGTATCCCACGGTTGAGTCCGCCGCGTCGGCATTGTGTGGAGAATCGTACGTCGCATGCGGCTCCATCACCCTTGCAGGGGAGTTGGCCGGCCTTTTCCGGTAGCTTTTGCTACAATCCGGTTTGTATGTGGCGGCGCCATGACGCGCCCGAAGTCCTAAGGAGTCCCCGACATGCAAGAACTTCTCGACCAGCTCATCACCCCCGAGGTCCGCATGGTCCTCTATCTGATGGTCGTGTGCGTCGTCATGCTCTACATCCTCTCCATCGTCTACGTCATTCGCGACGCGCAGCGTCGCGGTGCCGAGCCCTGGTGGATGTGGGCCATCATCTCGGTCATCCCGATCGTGGGCCTGCTCGCCTACGTCATCCTGCGCCCCAGCTCCTACCTCATCGATCGCGAGGAGCAGGACCTGGACATCGCCCTGCGCGAGCACCAGCTCTCCCACTACGGCATCTGCCCCAAGTGCGGTGCCCCGATCGACCGCGACTTCGTGGTCTGCCCGATCTGCAACACGCAGGTCCGCAACGTCTGCCCCACCTGCCACCGCCCGCTCAACGCGGACTGGAAGGTGTGCCCCTACTGCCGTACGCGCATCCAGCAGTAAGCGAACGCACATCTCTGCTCACGAAGGGGCCCGTCTCGCACGGGTCCCTTTCTTTTTCACCCGTTTATGAGGTTTGGGTTCACATCTTTGTTCGCGCGGAAGTATGGCATTACAAAGACGCAGGTAAACGATGGTGCATAATTCTTGAGTTGCGACTGATGAACCCAAACCGTTTTTCGGTTTGGGTTCACCGGTGCGACGAAGGAGTGGTACGAGCGCACAAAAGCCCAGTTGAGCTCTGCGTGTGAGGCCCATTCCCCGTGAACGGTGAACCCAAACCTCTGTGGGGCGGGAGATCATCCGGATAATCGAGCGCTCCTCGCGCATACATCCTGCCCACTTGTGGTAAACCTAGTGTGTAACCAAGACGAAGGGCCCAGATGCGCCGCATTGCAGCACATAGCTCCCGAACGCAGACTATCTAGGCGTCTGTCCATCCCGGCCGGCAGGCCCCGGGCAGGCGCCGCATATCGCTCGACACCGCGCCTTGCGGTGTGCGGGCGTTTTTCATGTTCGCCGACCATCCAGAGAGAGGTTTCCCATGAAGGTCCTGTACAACGACGGTCACATCGACGAGTGCCCGGCAGACGAGGTCACCCACGTCGTCCGCCACAGCGCTGCGCACATCATGGCTCAGGCCATCAAGCGCCTGTACCCCGAGGCCGACTTCGCCTACGGCCCCGCCACCGACAACGGCTTCTACTACGACATCGACCTCCCCGAGGGGCAGAAGATCTCCGAGGAGGACTTCCCGGCGATCGAGGCCGAGATGAAGAAGATCGTGAAGGAGAACCTCAAGTTCACCGTCTTTGAGCTCCCGCGCGCCGAGGCCATCGCCCTCATGGAGGAGCGTGGCGAGAAGTACAAGGTCGAGCACATCGGAGACCTTGCCGAGGACGCCCGCATCACCTTCTACCAGCAGGGCGAGTACATCGACATGTGCGTGGGCCCGCACCTCACCTACACCAAGGCGCTCAAGGCCTTCAAGCTCACGGGCGTCTCCGGCGCCTACTGGAAGGGCGACAAGGACAACAAGATGCTCATCCGCGTCAACGGCACCGCCTTCGCCACGAAGGAGGAGCTCGACGAGCACCTGCGCCTGCTCGAGGAGGCCAAGAAGCGCGACCACCGCAAGATCGGCCGCGAGATGGACATCTTCATGATGCGCGACGAGGCCCCCGGCTTCCCGTTCTTCCTGCCCAACGGTATGACACTCAAGAACGAGCTGCTCAGCTACTGGCGTGAGATCCACCGCGCCGCCGGCTACGTTGAGATCTCCACGCCCATGATCATGAGCAAGGAGCTCTGGAAGACCTCGGGCCACTGGGACCACTACAAGGACAACATGTACTCCACGATCATCGACGATGAGGAGTACTGCGTTAAGCCCATGAACTGCCCGGGCGGCGTGCTCGTGTACGCGTCCAGGCCGCACAGCTACCGCGAGCTGCCCATCCGCGCCGGCGAGATCGGCCTGGTGCACCGCCACGAGATGCGCGGCGCCCTGCACGGCCTCTTCCGCGTGCGCTGCTTCAACCAGGACGACGCCCACCTCTTCGTGCGCCCGGACCAGCTCACGGACGAGATCATCGGCGTCGTGAACCTCATCGACTCGGTGTACGAGAAGTTCGGCTTCACCTATCACCTCGAGCTCTCCACCCGCCCCGAGGACTCCATGGGCTCCGACGAGGACTGGGAGCGCGCCGAGGAGGCCCTGCGCTTGGCCCTCGAGAAGCTCGGCAAGGACTACGTGGTCAACGAGGGCGACGGCGCCTTCTACGGCCCCAAGATCGACTTCCACCTGGAGGACTCGCTCGGCCGCACCTGGCAGTGCGGCACCGTCCAGCTGGACTTCCAGATGCCGATCAACTTCGACCTGGAGTACACGGACGCCGACGGCTCCAAGAAGCGCCCGATCATGCTGCACCGCGTGTGCTTTGGCTCCATCGAGCGCTTCATCGGCATCCTGATCGAGCACTTCGCCGGCAAGTTCCCCACGTGGCTCGCCCCGTGCCAGGTGAAGGTGCTGCCCGTCTCCGAGAAGAGCCGCGACTACGCGCGTTCGGTCACCGAGAAACTGGAGGCCGCCGGCATCCGCGCCGTCCTCGACGAGCGCGACGAGAAGATCGGCTACAAGATTCGCGAGGCGCGCAACATCGACCGCCCGCCCTACATGCTCATCATCGGCGAGCAGGAGGTCGAGGCCGGCAACATCTCCGTCCGCGACCGCTCCAACGAGACCGTCTCGCGCGAGCTCGACGACTTCATCGCCGACGTCACGGCAGAGATCGCCGAGCGCCGCTAGGTGGGCGAGAAGGACCTCGACATAGGCACGCTCTCGGCGCTCTCGTCCCAGCTGGGGCGGGAGCGCTGGCGCGCTCTGTCGGACGCCGCCCAGGTCGTGGCCAACTACCTTGCGTGCCACCCGCGCGTGGAGGCCGTGCGCTATCCCGGCCTCAAGACGGACCCCGACTTCCCCCGTGCCGCGAGCGAGCTCGTCGGCGGCTTCGGGCCGCGCGTCGCATATAGCGTGGCGGGGGAGTGGCGCCTCTGGGAGGCAAGCGAGCGAGACGCGCGCGAGCAGGTCATGGAGCTCGAGCTCTCGCTCTAGAGGACGGTGACCTCCGCCTCCTCGCAGTACTTCTTGAAGTGCTCGGTGAGGTTGCCGTCGGAGACGACGTAGTCGACGTCGGAGAGCCCGCAGATCTTGAAGGTGCTCTTCCTCCCCAGCTTGGAGTCCATGAGCACCACGGTCCGCTCCGCACGCGAGATGAGAGCGCGCTTGAGGGCCGCCTCGTCGTCGGAGCCGCAGGCAAAGCCGGAGGACGATTGGAACGAGGTCACGCCAAGGAGCAGCAGGTCAAAGCTCAGCGCGTTCACGTCCTCGACGCTCTTCGAGCCGTTGAGGCTCAGGCTGTAGCGGTTGAGGGTGCCCCCGATCATGATGGTGCGGGCACGCTCGAGCCGCGCGAGCTCGGCCGCGCAGGTGAGGCTGTTCGTGAACACGATCATGCGCATGTCGTCCAGCTCTCGGGCGAGCGCCGTGGTGGTCGACCCCGAGTCGAGAAAGATCGTGCTGTCCGGCCGCAGCAGCTCCTTGGCCTTGCGTGCGATGACGGCCTTGCTCTCCACGTTGCGCGTGTTGCGGTTCAGGAGGAGGTCGTCGGTCCCGACCACGTACTCGACCGAGCGCGCCCCGCCGTGCGTGCGGACGATGCGCCGGCTCTCGTACGTGCTCATGAACCCAAGGTCATCATCGCGCCCACCGTGGGCAACATGTGTGCCATCGCCTGGTACAGCCTCATGGGAGCCGGCCTCACCTCCGCCGCCTCGCCCGGTTCGATCATCGCGTTTCTCTCCATGTCCCCCTCTGACTGCATCGTCACGAACCTCGTCGGCGTCGTCATCGCCACGGGCGTCTCGTTTGCCATCGCCGTCCCGCTCGTGCGCTCCATGGAGGTCGCCGACCTCGACCAGGCGAGCGAGCAGCTGCGCGAGATGAAGGGCACCGCCGAGGCGGCCGTCATATCCGACACCGAGGGCGGCAAGATCGTCTTTGCCTGCGACGCCGGCATGGGCTCCTCCGCCATGGGCGCCACGCGCTTCCGCAACCGAATCAAGGCCGAGCGCCCGGACCTCACCGTCGAGCACTCCAGCGTGGACAGCGTTCCCGCCGACGTCAGCATCGTCGTCTGCCAGCGCGTGCTCTCCGAGCGCGCCCGCAAGAGCGCGCCCGCGGCCCAGATCGTCACGATCGACAACTTCCTCGACGACCCAGCGCTCGACTCCCTCTACAAGGCGCTCACGCAGCTCAGCCATGCGTCCGAGCTCATGGAGACCACGCCCGCGCCGTCGCCCGAGCCGGTCGACGGGGACCGTCCGAGCCTCAAGATCGAGAGGGGCGACATCCGGCTCGGCCTTGCCCCCGTCAGCCGCGAGCGGTGCATCCGCGACTCCGGCGCCTTTCTCGTGGAGCGCGGCTGCGTGAGCGAGCCCTACGTGGATGCCATGGTGGAGCACGACCGTCTCACCAGCGTATACATCGGCATGGGCATCGCGATCCCGCATGGCACCAACGAGGCCAAGGAGGCCGTCGAGAAGACCGGCGTGGTGCTGCAGCAGTACCCCGACGGCGTCGACTTCGACGGCGAGAAGGCCCAGCTGGCCTTTGGCATCGCGGGCAAGGGAGAGGAGCACCTCGAGGTCCTCGCCAACATCTGCCGCATCCTGGAGGACGAGGCGGTCCTCGAGAAGATGAAGACGACCGATGACGTGGACTGGGTGCAGAGCGTGCTCACCGGCGCTCACTAGGCAATTCAGCGCGATCGGCCTGTCGAGGTCGGGCGCGCGCCGCGTCATGCTATACTCAACCGAGTATGCGAGACGTGCGCATACAGGTCCGAACCAACGCGCTTTACCTTGTCCTTTGTACGACCGCGCCGTGATGCGTCACCGCACGGTCCGAGAAATAGGAGGAACGCATGGCAGATTACGTCAGGACCCCGATTGACAGCGTCGAGGCGCTGCAGGAGCGCATCAAGGAGATGCGCGTCGCGCAGGCCGAGTTCGCGAAGTTCACCCAGGAGCAGGTGGACAAGATCTTCTACGAGGCCGCCATGGCCGCCAACAAGGCCCGCATCCCGCTGGCCAAGATGGCCGTCGAGGAGACCGGCTACGGCGTGATGGAGGACAAGGTCATCAAGAACCACTATGCCTCCGAGTACATCTACAACAAGTACAAGGACATGAAGACGTGCGACGTCATCTCCGACGACCCCGCCTTCGGCTACAAGCAGATCGCCGAGCCGCTCGGCATCGTCGCCGCCGTCATCCCGACGACCAACCCCACCTCCACCGCGATCTTCAAGACGCTCATCTCCCTGAAGACCCGCAACGCCATCCTCATCTCCCCGCACCCGCGCGCCGGCAAGTGCACCGCCGAGGCCGCCCGCATCGTGCGCGAGGCCGCCGAGGCCGCCGGTGCCCCCAAGGGCATCATCGACTGGGTCGACGTGCCGTCCCTTGACATGACCTCCGAGCTCATGCGCTCCGCCGACATCATCCTGGCCACCGGTGGCCCGGGCATGGTCAACGCCGCCTACTCCTCCGGCAAGCCCGCCCTCGGCGTCGGCCCGGGCAACAACCCGGCGATCATCGACGACACCGCTGACATCGAGCTCTCCGTCAACTCGATCATCCACTCCAAGACCTTCGACTACGGCATGATCTGCGCCACCGAGCAGAACGTCATCGTCCTCGACAAGGTCTACAACAAGGTCAAGGCCGAGTTCCAGAAGCGCGGCTGCTACTTCCTCCAGGGCGACGAGATCGCCAAGGTCGGCAACACCGTCATCGTCAACGGCGGCGTCAACGCCAAGATGGTCGGCCAGCCCGCCCCCAAGATCGCCGAGGCCGCCGGCGTCACCGTCCCGGCCAGCACCAAGGTCCTCATCGGCGAGGTCGAGTCCGTCGAGCCCTCCGAGCCGTGGGCGCACGAGAAGCTCACCACCATCCTCGGCATGTATCGCGCCAAGAACTGGGAGGACGCCCTCTCCAAGGCCGAGCGCCTCATCGCCGACGGTGGCTACGGCCACACGAGCTCGCTCTTCATCGACACCCGCGAGACCGAGAAGATGGCCGAGCATGCCAAGCGCATGAAGACCTGCCGCATCCTCATCAACACCCCGGCCGCCCAGGGCGGCATCGGCGACATCTACAACTTCAAGATGCCGCCGTCGCTGACGCTCGGCTGCGGCTCCTGGGGCGGCAACTCCGTCTCGGGCAACGTCGGCCCCCAGCACCTGCTCAACATCAAGTCCGTTGCAGAGAGGCGTGAGAACATGCTGTGGTTCCGTGTTCCCGAGAAGGTCTTCTTCAAGAAGGGCTGCATGCCCGTGGCGCTGCGCGAGCTCTCCGAGGTCTACGGCAAGAAGCGCGCCTTCATCGTCACCGACTCCTTCCTCTACAAGAGCGGCTTCACCAAGAAGATCGAGGCCTCCCTTGACGAGCAGGGCATCGTCTACTCCAGCTTCTGGTCCATCTCGCCTGACCCCAAGCTTCAGGACTGCGAGCGCGGCCTCGAGCAGGTCAAGGCCTTCGAGCCCGACTGCATCATCGCCATCGGCGGCGGCTCCGCGATGGACGCCGGTAAGATCATGTGGATGATGTACGAGCACCCCGAGGCCAAGTTCGAGGACATGGCCATGGACTTCATGGACATCCGCAAGCGCGTCTACACGTTCCCGCAGATGGGCGAGAAGGCCTTCTTCGTGGCCATCCCCACCTCCTCCGGCACCGGCTCCGAGGTGACGCCCTTCTCGATCATCACTGACGCCAACACGGGCACCAAGTGGCCGATCGCCGACTACCAGCTCCTGCCCAACATGGCCATCGTCGACACCGACAACATGATGACCCAGCCCAAGGGCCTGACCGCCGCCTCCGGCGTCGACGTCCTCACGCACGCCCTCGAGGCCTACGTCTCCATCATGGCGTCCGACTACACCGACGGCCTCGCCCTGCGTGCGATGAAGCTCGTCCTCACCTACCTCGAGCGCGCCTATGACGACGGCACCGACGTCGAGGCCCGTGACCACATGGCCAACGCGTCCTGCCTCGCCGGCATGGCCTTCGCCAACGCCTTCCTCGGCGTCAACCACTCCATGGCGCACAAGCTGGGTGCCTATCACCACATCGCCCACGGTCTGGCCAACGCCGTCATCCTCACCCGCGTCATGCGCTACAACGCCGCTGAGCGCCCGGTGAAGATGGGCACCTTCCCGCAGTACGACCACCCCAAGACCCTGGCGCGCTACGCCGAGGCCGGTCGCTTCTGCGGCATCAAGGGCCGCAACGACCAGGAGGTCTTCGAGAACTTCATCGCCCGCATCGAGGAGCTCAAGGCTCACGTGGGCGTGCCCGAGACCATCGCCGGCTTTGGTGTCACCGAGGAGGACTTCCTCGCCACGCTCGACGAGATGTCCGAGAACGCGTTCAACGACCAGTGCACCGGCGCTAACCCGCGCTACCCGCTCATCTCCGAGATCAAGGAGCTCTACCTCGACGCCTTCTACGGCCGCGAGCCCAGCTCCTACGAGGACTAGTCCGCACACGTTCTTCTCGTTGCCCAGAAGGAGGCAGCAATGGAACTTTCTGACAGCAAGCAGGTCATCGTCGAGCGCCACAACAAGGTCGTCTACGTCGACGGCGGTCGCATCGTCAAGGTCTTCAAGGCCACCAAGCCCGCGTCCGACGTCTTCAACGAGGCTCTGAACATCGCCCGCGTCATCGAGGCCGGCGTCCGCGTGCCGAAGGTCCTCGAGGTCTCCCAGGTCGCCGACGGCTCCTGGGCCCTCTCCACGGAGTACGTCGAGGGCGTCACCATGCGCTCGCTGATGGACACTGCCGAGGGCACCCCCGAGTACGACAAGCTGCTCGAGCAGTTCGTCGACTTCCAGATCGAGATTCAGGGTATCCAGGGCTCCGAGCTCATGAAGGACCAGAAGACCAAGATTGCCGGCATGGTGGGCAAGGCCCCCGAGCTCGATCCGTCCGTGCGCTACGACCTCCAGATGAGGGCTGACCGCATGGCACCGGGCCGCAGCATCTGCCACTGCGACTTCAACCCGTCCAACGTGATCGTCGCCGAGGACGGCACGCTCTACGCTTGCGACTGGACCCACGTCACCCGTGGCCTGCCCGAGGCCGACGCCGCGATGACCTACATCCTCTTCAAGATGTATCACCCCGGTCACGCCGAGGCGTATCTTGACCTCTTCTCCAAGAAGGCCGACATCGCCAAGCAGAAGGTGCACTACTGGGTGCCCGTCATGGCCGCCGCCGAGCTCTCCCGCGGCCGCAAGGACGCCGAGGAGTTCCTCCGCAGCCAGGTCGACGCTGCGGTCGACACCGACTAGCGTCCGCCGCATAGCGTGACTTCGGGCCCGTCAGCCTCGCGGCTGGCGGGCCCTTCTCGTCAGAGGAGCGCCTGTAGTTCGCTCAACCGAGATTACGGTCGCTTTTCTCGCCGAATTTGGCCGCATTAGCGACAAGAACCTCGGTTGAGTTTAGTCGGACGCGTCAGCGGCGCTCGTAGGTCACGAAGTCGAAGGGAACGCCGTCGGGCGTGACGCCACCCGCACGGGTCTCGACGACCTCCCAGGCCGGGTCGGCGTCGAGGTCGGGGAAGTGCGTGTCGCAGGGTCGCACGCAGTGGTTGCGCGTCACGACGGCGCGCTCGCAGTGGGGGAGGAGCAGCTCGTAGACCTGCCCGCCGCCGATCACCCACGCCTCGTCCTCGTCCGCCACGGCCGCGAGCGCCTCCTCGACGGAGCGCACGACCTCGACGCCCTCGGGCGAGAAGGACGCGTCGCGTGAGAGCACGATGTTGCGCCGGTTCTTGAGCGGTCGCCCTCCCGGGAAGCTCTCGAGCGTCCTTCGGCCCATGATGACCGGATGACCCGTCGTACAGGCCACGAAGTGCCGCATGTCCTCGCGGTTCTCGACGACCATCCCTCCGTCGAGCCCAATCCCCCAGTCGTCGCACACCGCCACTATCGCACTCAGCTTGCAACTCATCATTCATACCTTTCTGTGGGCCACGGGCTCGAGAAACGCAGGCGAGAAGGGCGGGGGCTT
Source organism: uncultured Atopobiaceae bacterium (assembly GCA_963931035.1). Lineage (GTDB taxonomy): Bacteria > Actinomycetota > Coriobacteriia > Coriobacteriales > Atopobiaceae > Thermophilibacter. Next base: position 488,171 of record OZ006979.1, read on the forward strand.
TGTCCCGCCGCGAGTTCTTGCCGAGTGTTCTTCTCGGCAAGCTGTCTGAGCGCCGGGGCAATGCCCCCCGCCCTTCTCGCCGGGCGGTCAGACGGCGATCGGGATGTTGGTGACCTGCGGGCCGTGCTCGTAGTTCTCGACGATCAGGTCGTCGGTGGTGAAGTCGTAGAAGTTCGTGACCTCGGGGTTCAGGCGGACGGTGGGCGCCGGGAACGTGGGGCGCGAGATGAGCTTGCGCACGACGTCGACGTGGCGGTCGTAGATGTGGGCGTCCGCGATCATGTGGACGAGCTCGCCGGCGTTCATTCCGGAGACCTGCGCCACCATCATGAGCAGGATCGCGTACTGGCAGACGTTCCAGTTGTTGGCCGCGAGCACGTCCTGGCTGCGCTGGACGAGCACCATGTTGAGCGTGGGACGCTCGTCGCCCGGCTCCTGCGTCACGTTGTAGATCGCGTTGTAGGCGCAGGGGTAGAGGTTCATCTCGGAGAGGTCGGCGAAGGTGTAGAGGTTCGTCATGATGCGGCGGGAGTAGGGGTTCTCGCGCAGGTCCTTGAGGACCCGGTCCATCTGGTCGTAGTCGCCGTCGGGGTAGTGCGACTTCACGCCCACCTGATATCCGTACGCCTTGCCGATCGAGCCCGTCTCGTCCGCCCACTCGTCCCAGATGTGAGGCTTGAGGTCATGGATGTTGTTGGACTTGCGCTGGTAGATCCAAAGCACCTCGTCCATCGCGGACTTGAGGGCGGTGCGGCGAAGCGTCAACGCCGGGAACTCCTCACGCAGGTCGTAGCGGTTGCACACGCCAAAGCGCTTGATGGTGTAGGCGGGCGTGCCGTCCTCCCAGCGCGGGCGGACCCTCTGGCCCTCGGTGGTGGTGCCGTGCTCGATGATGTCGGAACACATCGAGATGAACAGGTCGTCTGCCTTGCTCACGTGACTCCCCTCTCGTCAGGCTCGAGACGTCGGCTCGCTCGGGCCCTCGAGGCCGCCGAAAAAGTCCTCGTCGGCAAAGTCGTTCTCGAGGTCATCCCACATCTCGTCCCACTCGTCATCCCATTTATCGTGCGTGTCGTGGGACACCGAGGAGGAGACTCCCTCAGGGTGGTTCGCGACGAGCGTGCCGAGCGCGTCGACGCAGCTCGTCAGGCTCATCAGCATGAGGGCGAGGACACCTATGGCAAGCCCGAAGAGCACGTAGGCGATCGGCCCGGATTTTGCGTTATCCGGATCGGTGGTTGCGCTCGGGCCCTCGACCACGCGCGGCTTATCGATGCTCGTCGACGGGACGTCTTCCTCGGGCATGTGGGCTCCTCTCTCTCGAGTCAATCATACCAAGCGGAGCTAGAGGAGCTGGTCCGCAAAGGCCTCGTCCCAGTAGTAGGAGAGCGAGCGCATCAGCGTGACGTCCGCGGGAAGCCACTCGACGTCGAACAGCTCGTCTCGTGAGAGCCAGCGCAGCTCGGAGTGGACGTCCTGGTGGGGCGAGGGTTCCGCGCCGGCGGGAAGCTGGCAGACAAAGCAGTCCATGGCAAGGTGGAAGTCGGGGTAGTCGTGCTCCACGGTGTCGTAGAGCCATGCGGTTCCCAGCTCGCACCCAAGCTCCTCGCGAACCTCGCGACGCAGCGCCTCGACGGGCTTCTCGCCCTCCTCGATCTTGCCGCCCGGAAGCTCCCACTTCCCGTCCTGTCCTCCGTCGGCCCTTCTGGCCGCGAGCAGGCGTCCTTCTCGGTAGATGAGCGCGGCTGCGACGTGAACGATCATGCTTCCTCCTGTCGAGCGTCAAAGCGGACAAGCGCGTAGGTGGCGCCCTCTCCGTCGGTGAGGTCAACGTCCCATCCGCCCTCGTGCCGGTACACGACCGGAGCAACGACGTCGCCGAGAAGCGCCATCTTGCGATAGAGCACGGAGACGCAGCCCAGGTGCTGCGAGCAACCGAGCTCCTCCAGGGCGTCGTGGGCGATAAGGACGTATTGGGCGTTGTTCATGTGGTTGTTGGTGTCAAGGTGGTGGGAGCGGACCAGGAAGGGCGCGCGCGGGCTGCCCTCTCCCTCCGCTCTCATGCGTCGATTCAGCGGGGCCATGTCGGCGCGAGGGCGATCGGAAAGATAGACGCGCTGGTCGTCCGGTACGCGGGAGACGTGGCCAGCCTTCGTGTCGAAGACGAACCACTGCGAGTCCGCGCGTACGACGTCGACGCCGTCTTCGTTGGTGATCGAGAAGCAGCGCAGGGCATGGGAGCGCGACATCTCGTAGCACCAGGTCGAGATGACGATCTTCTCGCCGAGCGCGGGCAGCTCGCCCAGCTCGATGCGCCAGTTCGCAAGGATCCAGGCGATGCCGTGCTCGCGCAGGCTCGCAAAGCCGCGGTCGAGCTCCTCGGACTGAAACGTCGAGCAGTCCTGAAGGTAGTTGACCATCGAGACGAGCGAGAGACGCCCCGTCTGGTCGCACTCGCTGTAGCGCACCCGGCTTTCGAAAGCGTACCTGTCCACCCCTGCCCCTTTCCGCATCCAGTAAACCATAGCAGCCTTCCGGGGAGGAGCACGGGAAAAGCACGGTGCTAGAATCGATTGTGGTCGAAGGGAGACAGCATGGGCGTGGTCAGGTTTGCGACGATCGGCACGAGCGGGATCTGCGAGCGCTTTCTCGAGGCGCTCGAGGAGGTCGAGGGGGCGGAGTGCGTCGCCACGTACTCGAGGTCGCTCGACCGTGCGCGGAGCTTCGGGGAGCGCTATGGGGCCCGCCTGTTCTTCGACGATCTGGAGGAGCTCGCGCGCTGCGCGGACATCGATGCCGTGTACGTCGCGAGCCCCAATGGCCTCCACGCCGCCCAGGCGCTCGCCATGATCTCCGGCGGCAAGCACGTGCTTGTCGAGAAGTCCCTCGCCGCCTGTGAGGATCAGGCGCGCGAGGTGTTCGACGCCGCGCGCGAGCGCGGGGTCGTTGTGATGGAGGCCATGCGAAACCTGCACGTCCCCTCCTTTGGCGCGATCGAGCGCATCGTCCGGTCGGAGCTGGGGCCCGTCCGCCTAGCGACTTTCCGCTTCTCGAAGGTCACCTCTCGCATGTCCCGCTTCCGGTCGGGAGAGCGCCTCAACATCTTCGATCCCGCGTTCGCCGGCGGGGCGCTCATGGACATCGGCGTCTACTGTGTCGAGCCCGCCGTCGCGCTGTTTGGCCGGCCCGACACGATTCGCGCGCTTGCCGTCACGGACACCGTGCCGGGCTGTGCCGCGGACGACCCCTGCGACACGATCGACCTTGCCGGCGAGGCGCTCCTCGGGTATGGGGACAAGGTTGTGAGCCTCTCCTATGGCAAGGTGAGCGACGACCTTCTGCCCTCGCAGATCGCGGGTGAGCTGGGGACGCTCGTTTGGGACCAGACCTCCTGCCCCGTCAACCTACGCATCCACGCCCACGAGGACAGGGGCATGCTCTTCCGCATGGAGGAAATGGACGCCCAGCCCGTTCCCGTCGACGTGCCGGAACGGGACATGGCCTGCGAGATCGAGGACTTTGTCGCTGCCGTCAACGGGGCAGGGGAGGCGCTTGCCCTCCGGGACCGCCTCGAGCGCGTGACGCTCGACTCCCTTGCCGTCATGGACGAGATTCGTCGGCAGACGGGCGTGCGCTTCCCCTTCGATGACGGGCGCTAGCATGCCCACGCGCGCAGACCTCTCGGCCGCCCTGCGGGCAGCCCTCCCGGTCATGCTCGGATACGTGACGATCGGCATACCCTGCGGCGTCATGGCCGCCGAGGTTGGACTGGGCCCGGCGGCGGCGTTTCTTCTCTCGTCGACGTTCTATTCCGGTGCCGGGCAGTTCATGATGGCGTCGCTTGCGCTCGCCGGCACCCCGATCGCGTCCATGATCGCGAGCGTCGCCCTTGTGAGCACCAGGCAGCTGCTCTACTCGGCGGCCCTCTCGCCGTATCTGGCCTCCGCCCCTCGGCCGCTCGCGACCCTGTTCGCCGCCACGGTCACTGACGAGAGCTTTGGAGTGAACCTCGATCGCTTTGCTGCCGACGAGGCATGGGGCCCCGAGCGTGCGACTGCTGTCAACCTCATGAGCATGCTCTCGTGGGCGTTCGCGAACGCCCTCGGCGCGGCCGTGGGGCCGGCGCTTGCCATCCCCGCGACGGTCATGTCGTTCGCCATGACGTCGATCTTCGTGTGCCTACTCGTGTCTCGTAGCTGGACGTTCGTCACGGCGGTCGTCGTCTCCGTCTCCGTCGCTTCGGTCCTGCTGCTGAAGGCTCTGGGTGCCGGGTCGGTCTCCGTGCTCGTGGGTGCGCTCGCGGGGATTGCGGCGGGGCTCGCGTGCGGATCGTTCGAGCGCGAGGGGAGGGGAAGCCGGCGATGAGCGACACTGACTTCCTTGTCTTCTACCTCTGCGTCCTTGCGGCGATCCTGGCGTGTCGCTGCGTGCCCCTGCTCGCGCTCAAGGGGCGCGAGCTCTCCCCGCGCGTGAGCGAGGCGCTCTCGCTCATCCCGCCGGCGGCCTTTGCCGCGCTTGTCGCCAACGACCTCTTTGACCCTACCGTCGGGCTATCGTGGCAACCGATAGCCGCTGCCGCCCTGGTGGTTGTCGTGGCGAGAAGGACGAGCTCGCTGATCTGGTGCGCGCTCGTGGGAATGGGCGCCTACGCGCTGCTCGCGCTCGTGCCGTGAGAGGAGGCCCTAGTCCGGGTAGGCGATGACGTCGGAGCTGCCGAAGAGGGAGGAGCCGTCGTCGGCGCTGCCGTAGGGGCTCATGGGGTCGACGATGATGCGCGCCGCGCCGGGCAGGACCCTTGCGGAGTAGGAGGAGACCATCCCCGGGGCAACGTCGCCGTCCACCTCGAGCGGGACGGGGACGGATGACTCGATGGTGATCTCCCTGCCCCTGAACGACTCGATGTGCGGCCTTCCCGCGGAGTGGCCGCTGTGGTCGAGCAGGCCAAAGGCGAGGGGCTTCAGGAGCTGGGCGGCATCGGAGGTCTCCACGACGATGACGTCGAGCAGGCCGTCGTCCATGCGGCAGTCGGGGATGATCTCTATGTCGCCCTGGATCATCGCGGAGTTTGCGACCAGGCAGGCGATGCCGTCGCGCTCGTAGGTGGTGCCGTCGACGCAGATCCTGAAGCCCGCGACCGTGGGGCGCGGGTTGGAGAGGGCGGCGGCGAAGTAGGCCGCCTGGCCCATGATGGCCTTGTTGGGAAGGGCGGCCTGCATGATCTGGGCGTCAAAGCCGGTCCCCGACATGAGCGCGAAGCCGTGCGTGGCGCGCGTGCCGTCCTCCCGCTCCCAGGAGATCTCCCCGAGGTCGAGGTCGGCAGTCTTCCCGATGCGGCAGGCGCGGGCGAGCGCGGCCGGCTCGAGCGCGTTGCCGATGTTGGCGTAGAGCAGGTTCGCGGTGCCCGAGGGGAAGACGCAGACTGGGACGGGGCGGTCGCGAAGCGCGTAGAGCAGAGACGAGATGGTCCCGTCCCCGCCCGAGAGCACGACGACGTCGAACTCGCCCGCGTCCTCGCAGGCATGTCGGGCCTCGAAGTCGTCTCTGAGCATGCGCATGACGCACTCGTCGCCGCCGCGCATCAAGGCGCGCTCGAACTGGAACACGGCGTCCGAACCAAAGCCGGAGCGCGGGTTATGGATGACGAGCGTACGCACTGAACTCCTCCCGTGGAACCCAAGCCGTTTGGCTATCATATGATAGGTTTCCGTAAGAAACGCATCAACTCCGTGTAGCCAACCCCCCGAAGGGGAGAATCGAGCGACTTGTACCTCTCCACCAAGAACGAGCTTGAGCAGTTCTGCCAGCAAGCGAGCGCGGCGAAGGTCATCGCCGTTGACACCGAGTTCCTCCGAGAGAGGACCTACTTCCCCAAGCTGTGCCTGGTTCAGGTCGCGGCCGGTGACAGCATTGCCGCGATCGACCCCATACTGATCGACGACCTCACGCCCCTCGCGGAGCTCCTCGAGGACCCGTCGGTGACGAAGGTGTTCCATGCGTGCGGGCAGGACCTCGAGGTTCTTCTCGACGGCATGGGCGTTACGTGCGCGCCCGTGTTCGACACGCAGCTCGCCGCCGCCTTCCTCGGGCTTCGCCAGCAGGTGAGCTATGCCTCCCTCGTGGAGTCCTACTGCGGCGTGCGGCTGCCCAAGGCTGAGTCGCTCACCGACTGGTCCAGGAGGCCCCTCGACCCCGAGCAGCTGACGTACGCCGAGGACGACGTGCGCTACCTCCCCGGAATCTACGACCGCATGATGGCGGAGCTGATCGAGCGCGACCGCCTCTCCTGGGTCGCGCCGGAGATGGAGGCGCTCTGCGACCCTGCCCGCGTCAGGCGCGACCCACGCGAGGCGTACCGGCGCCTCCGGCGCGCCGGCTCGCTCACGCGCCGGCAGCTCGCCGTCGCGCGCGAGGCCTGCGCGTGGAGGGAGGAGACGGCCGCGCGCCGCGACCTCCCGAGGAAGTGGGTCGCCTCCGACGAGGTCATCGTCGAGGTGTGCAAGCGGACGCCGACCACGCTCGACCGGCTGCGGCGCATCCGAGGGACCGACCAGATCGGCGAGGGCGACGCGCGCTCCCTGCTCGCTGCCGTCGCCCGGGGCGCGGCCTGCCCCGCCGACGAGTGCCCGAAGATGGAGCGCCACGCCCGCCCCTCCGCCGAGACCGAGGGCGTGATCGACCTCATGTACGCGGTCCTGAGGCTCATCTCCGAGCGCAGCGGCGTTGCGACGCAGCTCATCGCCACACGCGACGACCTCCTCGAGTTCGTGCAGGACCGCGAGCGCTCCTCGCTCGCGCGCGGCTGGCGCCACGAGCTCGCCGGCTCCACGCTGGAGCGTCTCCTTGCCGGCGAGGTGGGTCTCACGGTGAGGGACGGGCGGATCGAGCTCCTCTAGACGTCCTGACGATTGTCGTCCGGTCAGGCGGGTAGAATGGTCCACGTACCCGATGATTGGAGACAGGATGCCCTTCTACTTTGGTTACGGCGTGGACACGGGTTACCTCCTCGTCGTTCTTGTCGCGCTTGTCCTGGGCACCGCCGCGCAGGCCTACATCAGGAGCACCTATCGCAAGTGGTCGCAGGTGGATGCTGGCATTCCCGGCACCGGGGCGGAGGTCGCCAGCGTCATGCTGGCCGACGGGGGAGCCACCGGCGTGGGCATCACCCGCGTTGCGGGGACGCTCACCGACCACTACGACCCCCGTGACAACAAGCTTCACCTCTCCGACGACAACTATCGCGGCGCCTCGGTCGCCTCTCTTGCCGTCGCCTGTCACGAGGCCGGTCACGCCATCCAGGCAGCCCAGGGATTCTTCCCGTATCGCATCAGGACCATGCTCGTGCCGGCGGTCGGCATAGCGGAGAACTCCTGGATTCTCGTCCTGTTGGCAGGCGTCCTGCTCAACCTCGGGGGCCTCGTTCAGCTTGCGATCGTACTGTTCGCGGTCGCCGTCGTCTTTCAGGTTGTCACGCTCCCCGTCGAGATCGACGCCTCTCGTCGAGCCGTGGCGTTTCTCTCCTCCCGGGGCTCCGGTCTTGACGAGAAGGGCGCCCGCGCCGTGCTCGTCGCGGCGGCGCTCACCTATGTCGCGGCCGCGCTGACCTCCATCATGCAGCTCGTCTACCTGCTCGGCCGCTATGGCGGCAGGAGCAACGACTGATGTCCGAACCCTCGCAGCCCCTCTCCGTATCGGATGCCGTGGCGCTCGCCAAGGGTGCCGTGTCCGCCTGGCCCACGCTCGTCGTCAACGGCGAGGTCTCCGGCTTCAGGGGCCCCAACGCCCGCTCCGGCCACTGCTACTTTGACGTCAAGGACGACGGCGCCTCGATGAGCGTCATCGTCTGGCGCGGCACGGCCCAGAAGATGGGGTTCGAGCTCCGTGACGGCCTCTCGGTGCAGCTCACCGGCAAGTTCGACGTGTACAAGGCGTCGGGCAGGCTCTCGTTCGTTGCGAGCAAGGTCGAGGCGGCGGGGGAGGGCCTCCTCCGCCAGCAGGTCGCGGAGCTTGCCCGCGCGCTCGAGCGAGAGGGTCTGATGGACCCGTCGCGCAAGCGCCACGTTCCGGCGTTCTGCTCGCGCGTCTGCGTCGTCACGTCGCTTTCCGGCAGTGTCATCGAGGACGTCAAGCGTACGCTCGCCCGCCGCAACCCGCTCGTCGAGATCGACGTCGTGGGCTGCTCGGTGCAGGGCGCAGACGCCCCCGCCACCATCGTGCGTGCGCTCGCCACCGCCGCCTCCTCCCGGCCCGACGCCGTCCTTCTCGTCCGCGGGGGCGGCTCGTTCGAGGACCTCATGTGCTTCAACGATGAGGGTCTCGCACGTGCGATCGCTGCTTGTCCCGTCCCCGTGGTGACCGGCATCGGACACGAGCCGGATACCACGATCGCCGACATGGTGGCGGACCGCCGCGCCTCCACGCCCACCGCCGCCGCCGAGTCCGTCGCGCCCGCCATCGACGAGGTCGAGCGCCAGATGCTCCAGCGCCAGGTTCGCCTGGGCCGCGCGATGTCCGCCGCCATCGAGTTCCGTCGCCAGCGCACGGAGTCCGCCGCCCGCCTCATGGCGGGGAGCGCCGAGGCGGACCTCTCCCGCCGCCGAGTCGCGCTGGAGGCGCTCGGGGGCAGGAGCTGCCTCGTCGACCCGCTCTCGTCGCTGCGCGCCCGCGGGGCGGACCTCCTGCAGACTGAGCAGCGTCTCCATGACGCCATACCGCGTGCGCTCGCCCTCCGAGGCGAGCGGTGCTCCCAGGCAGCCGAGCGCCTCGCGGATGCCGGCGGCAGGCTCCTGCGCCCTGCCGAGACGACGCTTGCCCGGCTCGCCGCCTCGCTCGACGCGCTCTCGCCGCTCTCGGTCCTCGCGCGCGGCTATGCGATCGCGAGGAGCTCCTCGGGGCACGTGATCAAGGACGTCTCGGGACTCGCGCCTGGTGACGAGGTGCGCGTCCTTCTCGGCAGAGGGTCCTTCGAGGCGCGCGTGAACGTCGTACACGAAGATCGGGCGTAAGCCCGGAAGGGGGTTTCCATGGCAGACCAGCAGAGAAAGATCGAGGACATGACCTTCAAGGAGGCCTCCATCGAGCTCGAGCAGATCGTCCGGTCTCTCGAGTCCGGGGACCTCGAGCTCGAGGATTCTCTCGAGCGTTACAGCCGTGGTGTCGAGCTCCTCCGGAGCCTGCGCGAGCGGCTTGCCAACGCCGAGCAGAAGGTCCGCGTCCTTCTCGATGCCACGGACGAGAACGCCGCGACTACCGACACGTCGTCGGCGCCGAGCACTGCCTATCTTGACGAGTAGCACCTAGGAGAGGGGACGACCCATGTCAGACTGCATCTTCTGCAAGATCGCCAACGGAGAGATCCCGAGCGACTTCCTCTACGAGGACGAGAACGTCGTCGCGTTCAACGACCTCAACCCGCAGGCGCCGGTCCACGTCCTCGTGGTGCCCAAGGCGCACCATGAGAACTTCGTCGACGACGTCCCGGCCGAGACGCTCGCCTCCATGGAGCGTGCCGTGCGCGCGGTCGCCGAGAAGTGCGGCGTCGCCGAGTCCGGCTTCCGCTGCATCATGAACACGGGCGCCGCGGCCGGCCAGACCGTCATGCACCTCCACATGCACGTCCTCGGCGGCAAGCCCCTTGGCGAGGGCCTCATCCCCTAGCCCCCAAGACGTAGCTGACCGGCGGTCGGGTCCTCCTGCGGGAAGTGCGCTTCGCGGAACTTCCCTCCGGAGGACCCGACCGCCTACCGATGATCAGGGCCGGGTGCGGTTCTCGCAGGGAAGTTCTGCGGAGCACACTTCCCGGAGAGAACCGCACCCGGCCCGCTCGTCGACGTGAGAGCGACGAGGGCGTTCGGCGGGCGTATGATGTGAGTGTTGTGTTTCAACGCTGAGTGGGGGAGACCCCGCGAGAGGAGAGTCATGAACGTACTCGTTATCAACGCCGGCAGCTCGTCGCTCAAGTACCAGCTCCTTGACGTCGACACCCGCGAGGTCTATGCAAAGGGCAACTGCGAGCGCATCGGCATCGACGGCTCCTTCGTCGGTCACGAGGAGATGGGCGGCGAGAAGCAGAAGCTCGAGGTCGCGCTCCCGGACCACAAGACCGCCATCAAGTACGTCTTCGACATCCTCAAGACCGTCGACAAGCCCATCGGCGGCATCGGTCACCGCGTGGTCCAGGGCGGCTGGTACTTCCCCGAGTCCGCCGTCGTCACGGACGAGACGCTCGCCCAGGTCCGCGAGGTCGCGCCGCTCGCCCCGCTGCACAACTACGCCGAGGCCGATGTCATCGAGATCTGCCGCGACATGTTCCCCGAGCTCGGCAACGTCATCGTCCCGGACACCGCGTTCCACTACCACATGCCCGAGTACGCCTGGCGCTACGCCATCCCGCGCGACATCGTCGACACCTACCACGTCCGCAAGTACGGCGCCCACGGCACGAGCCACCGCTTCATCTGGCGCACCGTGCACGAGATGATGGGCGACAAGACCCACAAGCTCGTGAGCTGCCACCTCGGCTCTGGAGCGTCCCTCTGCGCCATCCAGGACGGCAAGTGCATGGACACCACGATGGGCCTCACCCCGCTCGACGGCCTGATCATGGGCACCCGCTGCGGCACGCTCGACCCGGCGACTGTCTTCTACCTCAGCCGCGAGGCGCACATGAGCGTCGACGAGATCGACACGATGATGAACAAGAAGTCCGGTCTTCTCGCCGTCTCCGAGGTCTCCTCCGACTCCCGCGACATCGAGGCCGGCGCCGCCAACGGTGACGAGAAGTGCCAGATGGCCCTCGACATGTTCAACTACCGCGTCTCTCAGCTCTTTGCCGAGATGGCCGCCTCCATGCAGGGTGTGGACACGATGGTCTTCACCGCGGGCATCGGCGAGAACGCGCCCGAGATCCGTGCTGGTATCTGCGAGCTGCTCGGCTGGATGGGCGTCAAGATCGACGCCGAGAAGAACGCCCCGCGCTCCGACGAGCCGCGCGTGATCTCCACGCCCGACTCCGCGATCACCGTCATGGTGGTTCCCACCAACGAGGAGTACATGATCGCGCTCGACGTCGAGGAGCTGCTGGGGTAGCGCCACGGGCATTTCCCTCCGCACGTGCTTTCGAGAGGCCCGGCTCCTGGGGAGTCGGGTCTCTCTCTGACAAGGGGCGCTAATACGCGATTCCCAACGTTTTTGGGGCCCAAAACGTTGGAAGTCGCGTATTGGCTTCCTGAAATACGCGACTTCCAACGTTTCGTAGCCACGGCATTATTGGGGTGCAGTCCCAGGGGAGGTTACGGGGAGGTGACGGGTGCGTGGTTGAGGGGATTTAATTCCTAGCGTGTTGGGTACAATTTGAGGGCATGTACGGAGACCCCATCGAAAGGAAGTCCCCATGTCCCTCAACGACCTCATGCTCAGCCGTCGCCAGGCCCTCGGTCTCGGCGTTGCCACCCTTGCCTCGCTCGGTCTTATCGCCTGCGGCGACGCGGAGGCCCCCGTCCCTTCGGCCGACGAGGAGGCCTCCGAGGAGACCAAGCTCGACGCTGCCGCCTATGACGAGCTCATCGCCTCGGGCGCCGTCGCCACCGACGACGTCATTGCCGCCAGCACGTGGGCGTCGGCGGTCAAGGAGGCCGGCAAGCTGCGCGTCGGCGGCGTCCAGACCTCGCTGCTCTTCTCGTCCCTGAACGAGCAGGACGGCAAGACCCGCGGCTTCGATGCCGGTCTCTCCCAGCTGCTCACGCGCTACATTCTGGGTGACGAGTCCAAGCAGGAGATCACCCAGGTCACCTCCGACACCCGCGAGTCCGTGCTGCAGAACGACCAGGTCGACGTCGTCTTTGCCACCTACTCGATCAACGACGACCGCAAGAAGGTCATCTCCTTTGCCGGGCCCTACTACACCACGCAGCAGTCCATCCTCGTGATGGCCGACAACTCCGACATCAACTCCGTCGATGACCTCGCGGGCAGGAACGTGGCCGCCCAGTCCGGCTCCACCGGCCCGGCAATCCTGGAGGAGTATGCCCCCGACGCCAACGTCCAGGAGTTCAAGACTGATGAGGAGGCCCGCACGGCGCTCTCCCAGGGTCGCGTCGACGCCTATGTGATCGACACGGCCATGCAGATGGGCTCGATGACGCGCAACCCTGGTCGCTATCGCCTCGCCGGGGAGGAGTTCGGCCCTGTTGACGCATACGGCATCGGTCTGCCGTTCGACTCGGACGGCGTCGCCTTCGTGAACACCTGGCTCCAGCAGATTGAGGACGAGGGCGTCTGGGAGGAGCTCTGGCAGCTCTGCATCGGCGACCGCGCCGGCATTGACGCCGCTCCCGAGCCGCCCGCCATCGGCGCGTAGGCGCGCGGGGGAGTCGCATGAGCCTCGCTGAGCTGCTTGGGACATACGGACAGAACTACCTCGACGGTCTTCTCGCCACGTGGTCGATGACGGCGGTCTCGTTCGTCTTCATCATGGTGCTCGCCGTGCTCGTGACGGTCGCGCGGGTGAGCCCCGTCGCGCCGCTGCGCGGGCTCGGAGAGCTCTACGTCCAGGTGTTCCGCAACATTCCCGGCGTGGCGCTGCTCATCCTCATCGCCTACGCCCTGCCGCAGCTGCGCGTGGTCCTCGACTGGCGCACCTGCGTCATCGTGACCGTGGTGTTGCTCGGCTCCGCCTTTGGCTCCGAGAACTTCATGAGCGGCATCAACACGATCGGCGTCGGTCAGATCGAGGCGGCTCGCTCCGTCGGGCTCACCTTCACGCAGATCCTGCGACACATCGTGATTCCGCAGGCACTTCGCACCACGGTGCTGCCCATGACGAACCTCCTCATTGCCGTCATGCTCACGACGGCGCTCGGTTCCCAGGTCCCGCTCTCTCCCCAGGAGCTCACCGGTGTTGTCTCCTACGTCAACACGCGCGCCACGGGCGGCATCCTCGCCTTCCTGATCTCTGCGCTCGGATACGTGCTCACGGCATTCGTGATCTCGTTTGTCGGAAACCGGCTCGACAAGAGGGTGAGGATACTCCGATGAGCACGCGTACCCAGACTGCGCCGAGCGTGCGCACCGCGCTTTACGAGGCTCCCGGACCGCGCGCCAAGCGTCGCATCGCGATCGGAACGGCAATCTCTGCCGTCCTTCTCGCCCTGCTCGCGGCTCTCGTGGTCCGCCAGTTCTACGTGACCGGCCAGCTTGCGCCGCGCTACTGGTCGTTCCTGCTCGAGTGGCCCACCTGGCGCTTCCTGCTGCAGGGCTTTGTGGGCACGGTCGAGGTTGCGCTCACGGCGGGTGCCATCGCCCTCGTGCTGGGCCTCGCGCTCATGCTGGGGCGCACCAGCGGCATCGCCCCGCTCGCAGCCCTCTGTCGCGTGGTCACGGACTTCTTCCGCGGCGTGCCGAGCCTGCTTCTGATCTACTTCTTCTTCCTTGTAGTCCCGCAGTACGGCATCCAGATGCCCGCCTTCTGGATGCTCACGCTCCCGGTGGCGCTCGCCGCCTCGGGCGTGCTCGCCGAGGTCTTTCGAGCTGGTGTGAACGCCGTGCCCAGAGGCCAGGTCGAGGCAGCCCTCTCGATCGGGCTCAGCCCGGCCAAGACCATGCGGAGAATCGTGCTGCCCCAGGCGATTCGCTTCGTCATCCCCTCGCTTATCGCCCAGCTCGTCGTCGTGGTCAAGGACACGACGGTCGCCTACGTGGTGAGCTATCCCGACCTCATGCAGAACGCGCGCGTGCTCATCACCAACTACGACGCGCTGCTCTCCATGTACCTCGTTGTCGCCGTTATCTATGTCCTCATCAACTTTGCCATCAACAAGGCATCCGTGTACGTTGCGCACCGCACGGGTGTCAAGATCATTCGCTAGGAGCGGGAGCAATGGCCCAGGAAAGCACAGCCGAGAAGAACGTGCCGGTGATAGAGCTTCGCCACGTGGACAAGCATTATGGCGACCTCCACGTCCTGCGCGATGTGAACCTGACCGTAAGGCGGGGAGAGGTGCTCGTCGTGATCGGGCCCTCCGGTTCCGGCAAGTCCACGATGTGCCGCACCATCAACCGCCTCGAGACGATCGACTCCGGCGAGATTCTCATCGAGGGAGAGCCGCTCCCGCAGGAGGGGCGTGAACTCGCGCGCATGCGTGCCGAGCTCGGCATGGTGTTCCAGCAGTTCAACCTCTTTGCCCACATGACGATTCTTGACAACGTGACGCTCGGACCGCGTGAGGTCCTGGGTCAGGGCAAGGAGGAGGCCGAGAAGTACGCGATGGAGCTCCTCGAGCGCGTCGGCGTTGGCGAGCAGGCCCACAAGGCCCCCGCCCAGCTCTCCGGCGGTCAGCAGCAGCGCGCCGCGATCGCACGCTCGCTCGCTATGCGACCCAAGGCGATGATGTTCGACGAGCCCACGAGCGCGCTCGATCCCGAGATGATCAACGAGGTGCTCGACGTCATGGTCGAGCTCGCCCGCGGCGGCATGACGATGGTCGTGGTCACGCACGAGATGGGCTTCGCGCGCCGTGTGGCTGACCGCGTGGTCTTCATGGCGGACGGCCAGATCGTGGAGGAGGGCTCGCCCGACGAGTTCTTCGACCATCCCAAGACCCAGCGTGCCCGTGACTTCCTCGATTCGATCAAGGGGCACTAGGCATGGCGAGAAGACCGGTCGTTCTTGTCGCCCCGCGCTGGGAGGCTCCCGTCGTGGAGGGCTCGGAGACGATTGCCCCCCAGGAGGCCATCGCCGACTGCTTCGTGGACGCGATTCTCGCCGCCGGCGGCCTCCCGCTCATGATGGCGCTCACCGAGGACGAGGACGTCATCGCCGGGTACGTGGAGCGCGCCGACGGCATTGCCGTGCCGGGAGGCCCCGACGTCAACCCCGCGCTCTGGGGGGACGAGCGCCCCTACGACCCGGCGCTGCTCTGCCCGCAGCGCGACGCCTTCGAGCTGCCGCTCCTGCGCGCCGCCGTCGCCGTGGACAAGCCGCTGCTCACAACCTGCCGCGGCACGCAGCTCCTGAACGTCGCCCTCGGCGGGACGCTCTGCATGGACGTCCCGAGCCTGGGCGCGCGCGAGGGCATGGTCCAGTGGCGCCACACCGGCATCCTGAACACCGTCTGCCACCCCGTGGAGGTGGAGGAGGACTCGCTGCTGTCACGCGCGCTCGGTGGCGCCGCGCTCGTGCAGACGAACTCCGCGCACCACTGCTGCGTCGACCGCCTCGGCGAGGGCGTGAGACTCGTCGCGCGCGCGACCGACGGCGTCCCCGAGGGCATCGAGGTCTCCGGCAGGCGCTTCTGCGTGGGTGTCCAGTGGCACCCCGAGTACACGTGGCGCGTGGTGGAGACCGACTTCACCCTCTGGAAGAGCTTCGTCGACGCGTGCCGCTGAGGCGCCATCGGGCTAGCCGAGAACCCGGCGGCCTCGGTCCGGCGCTCGGACAGCTTCGCCGCAAAGGACGCGGCTGCAGAACTCGCGGCGGACCGAGGCCGCCGGGTTCTCGGCTAGCGCGTGAAGTGGTACGCGATCCGCGGGGTGCCGTCCTCGACCCAGATCGTGCCGCGGCGGACGAAGCCGCACTTCTCGAGCGTGCGCTGCATCGGGACGTTGTCGGCGTGGGTGTCGGCGCGGACGTTGTCGTGGCGCTCGGTCAGCCAGGTGAGCATGCGCGTGCCTGCGCCGTGGCCGCTCTCGGCGACGGCGAGGCGGTGCATGACCCAGTAGGGGTCGTCGTTGAGCCAGGGATCGCCCTCGATGACGGCATAGGTGGGGTCCGGGCCGGGCAGGACGCTCATGACGGCGATGGGGCACGAACCCTCGTCGAGCACCCAGAGGGCGCTGGCCTCGAGGTCCTTCTCGGCGTCCATGAGGCCGGGGTAGTCCCCGGGCCACTGCGTGGGGTTGCCGTTGGCGTGCATGAAGGAGCGCGCCGCAGCGTAGATGGCGCAGACGATCTCGAGGTCGTCTGCGGTCGCAAGGCGAATCTGGCCCATGGCTAGAAGGGGCGCATCGAGAAGGACCGCTCGCAGGACTCGCCTGGGGAGAGCGTGATCGTGCCGCGCTTCTCCTCGAAGACGTCGGACTCGTCGTAGGCCGTGGCGCAGCCGACCCAGGGCTCGATTGCGACGAAGGGCGCATCCGAGGTGGCCGTCCAGACGCCGAGGTAGGTGAATCCATCGAAGTCGAGCTCTACGCCGTGGCCGGCGGGACCGACGAGCTTGACCGACCTACCGGGAACGTCGACGAAGACGACGGTCAGCAGACGGTCGATGAGCTCGTGAGTGAGCTGCAGGCGGTCGCTGTCGCGGAAGAGCTCGTTCATGTGGGCAAAGTCGTGGAGTCCCTGCTCGTCGATCGTGGGGACCTCTGCGGTCCACGCCTCGGGGAAGACGAGCTGGTAGTCCGAGAAGGACGCGCCCTCCTCGCCGGGCACGGGAACGTTGAAGGCGGGGTGTCCGCCGAGCGTGAAGGGAAGGTCGACGCCCCCGGTGTTGGTGACCTTGAACGTCTGGGTGAGGCGCCCGTCGACGACGGCATAGGTCATGTTGAGGCAGAAGTCGAAGGGATAGGCGGCGCGCGTCTCTTTGGTCGAGCGGAGCTCGTAGGTCACGCTGGAGGGCGTCTGCTCCACGACGGCGTGCTCGTAGAGGCGAGCGATGCCGTGGCGCTTGAGGGAGACGTCCCCCTGGGCGGAGGTGGCGTGGTCGTTGCGCAGGCAGCCGACGATGGGGAAGAGCACTGGCGCGCGCCGCGCCCAGTAGCGCTCGTCGCCCCGCCAGAGGTACTCGCCCTCGCCGAGCCTGAGGCTCATGAGCTGCGCCCCCTGGGCATCGATCGTCGCGGACAGGGTGCCGTCGGTGATTGTCGTCAGCGTGGCCATGCGCGCCCCTTTCATCGTCCCTAGTTCTCAAAACTTTATGCCTTACGTGTTATTCTCGCTCACTTGGTTAGCTGAATGGGGCGTATGGGGCCGCGAGCGGGGAGTTGTGTCATAATATCCAACCGGTGCCCTCGGAATTCGGGGGACTTCGATGCGTCTTAAGTCGGCGGACATCCGCCTGCCATAAGGAGGCACACATGATCATCGAGGAACTTCAGCGCTACGGCATCGCCCACACGGAGGAGAAGACCGTCATCGACGCGTCCCCGGCCGTGCTGATCGAGACCGCCGTCGAGCGCGGCGAGGGCGAGCTCACGAGCACCGGCTCCCTCTCCGTCATCACCGGCCAGTACACCGGCCGCTCGCCCAAGGACCGCTTCATCGTCGACACGCCCGACGTGCACGACAAGATCGCCTGGGGCAACGTCAACGTCCCGTTCTCCGAGGAGAACTACCAGAAGGTCAAGAGCGAGGTCATCGGTCACCTCTCCGAGCGCCGTCTCTTCGTCGTGCACGGCCTCGCGGGTGCCGAGCGCCGCTACTCCCGCAAGATCTGCGCCATCTGCGAGCTTGCCAGCCAGGCGCTCTTCGTTCACCAGATGCTCGTGCGCCCCACCGAGGAGGAGCTGCGCGACTTCGGCGAGGCCGACTTCGTCGTCATGGCCGCCCCCACGCTCAAGCTCGACCCCGAGGTCCACGGCACGCACTCCGAGGCCGCTGTCCTCATCAACTTCCAGGAGCGCATGATCCTCGTCGTGGGCACCCAGTACTCCGGCGAGATCAAGAAGTCGATCTTCTCGGTCATGAACTACCTCCTGCCCGTCGAGGACAACGTGCTCACCATGCACTGCTCCTGCAACATGAACCCGCGCTCCCACGGCACCACGGTCTTCTTTGGCCTCTCCGGTACCGGCAAGACCACCCTCTCTGCTGCCGATGATCGCCTCCTCATCGGCGACGACGAGCACGGCTGGGCCGAGGACCGCGTCTTCAACATCGAGGGCGGCTGCTACGCCAAGACCATCGACATCACCCCCGAGACCGAGCCGCAGATCTGGAACGCGATCCGCTTTGGCTCCATGTGCGAGAACGTCGTGATCGACGACGACACCCGCGTCGCGGACTACTTTGACACCTCGCTCACCGAGAACGGCCGCGTGGCCTACCCGGTCGAGTTCGTCCCGGGCGCCGTGGCCAAGGGCCGCGCCAAGCGCACCCCCGACGTCGTCATCTTCCTCACGGCCGACGCCTTTGGCGTGCTGCCCCCGATCGCCAAGCTCGACCGCAACGCTGCCATGTATCACTTCATGACCGGCTTCACCTCCAAGGTCGCCGGCACCGAGCGTGGCATCAAGGAGCCCCAGCCCACGTTCTCCTCGCTCTTTGGCGAGCCGTTCATGCCGCTCGACCCCAACGTCTACGCGCAGATGCTCGGCGAGAAGATCGATCGCGGCGGCGTCCGCGTCTACCTCATCAACACCGGCTGGACCGGCGGCCCCTACGGCGTGGGCAAGCGCATGAAGCTCGCCTACACCCGCAAGATGGTCGAGGCCGCGCAGTCCGGCATCATCGACGACTCCGAGTTCGTCCACGACGAGCGCTTCAACCTCGACGTTCCCACGTCCTGCCCGGGCGTCCCCTCCGAGCTGCTCAACGCCCGCAACACCTGGGAGGACCGTGCCGCCTACGACGAGATGGCCGAGAAGCTCGCCCAGATGTTCGTCGACAACGCGGAGAAGCGCCTCACCACGATGTCGCCCGAGGTCCGCGCCGCCGGCCCCAAGCCCATCGGCCGCTAGCTCCCTCCTCCGAGGTTTGGGTTCACACTTCGAGCCCACCGCTCCTCTCGTTTCGCAAAGCCCCAGGTCACAGGCCTGGGGCTTTTTTCTTTCGCACCGCACCGCAAAAAAATGAACCCAAACCTGTTTTGGGTTTGGGTTCACGGGAGGCTCGCGACAGGAAAGCGGCCCGGCAACCGTAGGGCCACCGGGCCGCAGGTCCTGCGTTCTTCTCGTCAGGTTAGTGCATCTCTGCCATCTGGGCCTGGACGGCGGTGATGGCGACGACGCCCACGATGTCGTCGGCGACGCAGCCGCGGGAGAGGTCGTTCACCGGCTTGGCGATGCCCTGCAGGATGGGGCCGTACGCCTCGGCGTTGCCAAAGCGCTGGACCAGCTTGTAGCCGATGTTGCCGGTCTCGAGGTTGGGGAAGACCAGCACGTTGGCGTGGCCGGCCACCTTGCTGTCGGGGGCCTTGAGGGCGGCCACCTCGGGCACGATGGCGGCGTCGAGCTGCAGGTCGCCGTCGATGGCGAGCTCAGGCGCCTTCTCCTTGGCAAAGGCCGTGGCCTCCTGCACCTTCTTGGCGGTGTCGCCGCCGGCGGAGCCCATCGTGGAGTAGGAGAGCATCGCCACGCGCGGCTCGACGTCGTCCATGAAGGTGGCGAAGGAGTTGGCGGAGGCGATGGCGATCTCGGAGAGCTCGTCGGAGGTCGGGTCGATGTTCAGGCCGCAGTCGGCGAAGACGAGCGTGCCGTCGGCGCCAAACTGCGGCGTCTTGGTGCACATGACCATGAAGGCCGAGACGAGCTTGGTGCCCGGGGCGGTCTTCAGGATCTGCAGCGCGGGGCGCAGCGTGTTGGCGGTGGAGTGGCAGGCGCCGGAGACCAGGCCATCGGCGTCGCCCATCTTGACCATCATCGTGCCGTAGTAGGTGGCGTCCATCATCTGCGCACGGGCCTGCTCGATGGTGACGCCCTTCTTGGCGCGGAGCTCGGCGAACTTCTGCGCGTAGGCCTCGTGCTTGGGGGCGGTGGGGGAGGTCGGGTCGATCACCGTGACGCCCTCGACGTCGATCTTGGCCGGGTCGCCCAGGATGACGAGGTTGGCGAGGTCCTCCTCCACGATCTTGCGCGCCGCCTCGATGGTGCGCGGGTCCTCGCCCTCGGGGAGGACGATCGTCTTCTTGTAGGCCTTGGCCGCGGCCTTCATGCGGGCGAGAAAATCGCTCATCAAAGCTCCTTCACTGACGAACCCAACCTTGGGCGCCCCCGGATTGTGTGTCTCTGCCGGGCGTTCGCGCCGCTCGAGTCCATTATAGGTTCGAGGTGATAGAATCAGGCGGACGAATGGGCGAGCGCGCATCCCCGCGCTGCGACGCGCTCGCACTCACATGGAGAGAGGATTTTCATGAGCATCGAGAAGGGCCTTCCCGCCGGCTTCAACCCTGACGCGTACGACGCCCTCGTCGTCGGAGCGGGCTACGCGGGCGCGACCTGCGCCCGTCGTCTCGCCGAGTCCTGCGGCTTCAAGGTCTGCGTCCTCGAGCGCCGCGACCACATCGCCGGCAACGCCTACGACTACGTCGACGAGGCGGGCATCCTCATCCACAAGTACGGCCCGCACATCTACCACACCGTGAACGACCGCGTGAACGACTTCCTCTCGCGCTTCACGGACTGGACCGACTACCAGCACAAGGTCCTTGCAAACATCCACGGCACGCTCATGCCGGTCCCCTTCAACCACCGCTCCCTCAGGCTCGCCTTTGGCGAGGAGAAGGGCGAGCGCCTCTACCAGAAGCTCGTGGACACCTTCGGCGAGAACAAGAAGGTGCCGATCATGGAGCTTCGCGAGAAGAACGACCCCGAGCTCGTCGAGGTCGCCGACTACGTCTACGAGAACGTCTTCCTGTACTACACCATGAAGCAGTGGGGCCAGACGCCCGACCAGATCGACCCCTCGATCACCGGTCGCGTCCCCGTCTTCGTGGGCGACGACGACCGCTACTTCCCGCAGGCGCCGCACCAGGGCATGCCGGCCGAGGGCTACACCGCCCTCTTCGAGCACATGTTCGCCCATGACTGCATCGACGTGTTTCTCGACGTCGACGCGCGCGACCTGCTCAAGGTCTCCGAGACCGGCGTCACCGTCTGCGAGCGTCCCTACGGCGGCGAGATCATCTACACCGGTCCGCTCGACGAGCTCTTTGGCCTCGACCTCGGCGCGCTCCCGTACCGCACGCTCGACATGGAGTTCGAGACGCTTGACCAGGACCAGTTCCAGCCAGTGGGCACCGTCAACTACACCACGAGCGAGGACTTCACCCGCATCACCGAGTTCAAGAACATGACCGGCCAGGTGGTGCCGGGCAAGACCACGATCATGCGCGAGTACTCCAAGGCCTACACCCCCGGCAGCGGCGAGACGCCCTACTACGCGATCCTCGAGGACGAGAACCTCGAGCTGTACCGTCGCTACCGCGCGCGCGTCGAGGACCTCGTGAACTTCCACTGCGTGGGTCGTCTCGCGGAGTACCGCTACTACGACATGGACGGCGTGGTCGCCTCCGCCCTCGACCTCTCCGACGAGATCATCGCCCAGCACAGCTAGGCCAAGGCGTCTGCCGGCGTGCCTGGAGGCAGGAAGGACCGCATGAAGAAGATCATCTCCTTCGGCATCCCGTGCTACAACTCCGCGGGGTACATGGACCACTGCATCGAGTCCATCCTCGAGGGCACGGGCTATGCCGAGGACGTCGAGATCGTCATCGTCGACGACGGCTCGACCAAGGACGACACCCCGGCCAAGGCCGACGCCTGGGCGGAGCGGCACCCCACGATCATCAAGGCGGTCCACCAGGCAAACGGCGGGCACGGAGCGGCGGTCATGCAGGCGGTGCGCAACGCCAGCGGGGTCTACTTCAAGAACGTCGACTCTGACGACTGGGTCGACGGGTCCGCGGTCGCCGCACTTCTCGCCCAGCTGAGGCGCTTCGACGAGCTCGGCGAGCACGTGGACCTCGTCATCACCAACTACGTCTACGAGCACGTCGAGGATGACACGCGAAACGTCGTCGACTACCATCACGTGCTCCCGGTCGGTCGCATCTTCACCTGGAACGACATGGGCCACTTCATGATGTGGCAGTACCTGCTCATGCATGCGCTCACCTATCGCGTGGACGTGCTGCGCGAGGTGGGTCTGGAGATGCCGCCGCACACCTTCTACGTCGACAACATCTACGCGTACGTACCGTTCCCCGCGTGCCGCAGCATCTTCTATCTGGACGAGGACGTCTATCGCTACTTCATCGGGCGCGAGGACCAGTCCGTGAACGACAAGGTCCTCACGAGCCGCGTGGACCACTACTGGCGCGTGGCGCGCGTCATGATGCACGCCTACCACGTCTACGACGACATCTCCTCGGCCAAGCTGCGCAGCTACATGATGAACTACTTCACGATCATCATGGCCATCTGCTCGGTCTTCTCCAAGAAGAGCGACCGCGACGACGCCATGGACGAGCTGCAGAAGCTCTGGGACGAGCTCAAGGCCTACGACAGGCGCATGTACCGTCGCGCGCGCCACGGCATCGTCGGCATGGCAACCAACCTCCCGGGCACGGTGGGCCGCGCCCTCACACTTGCGGGCTACCGGGCCGCACAGAAGCTCGTGAAGTTCAACTAGGAGCGCTGTGGGCGAGAAGTTCTTCTCGCCGTCAGGTTGTTTTCATGTTTTGGGCAAAAGACTTGATGCCAACCGGGGTTGAGCATCAAGTCTTTTGCCCAATAGCTTGGATATTCTGGAAAGTTGACAGCCCTGGGCCGGTTGTGGGCAACAAGTTTGATGACGACATCAAGCCTTAGCCCCAAAACCAAGAACAAAAGCTGCGAACAAGGCTGACGAGAAGCGCGCGAGCGCTCCCGAGTGCAAAATCGCGCAAAAGATGGTCGAGAAGGACCGTGGGGCGAGCCTACAGGTCGCACGCGGCGACGTATCCGTAGGCGCTGGTCGCGCTTCGGGCGCCGTCGGCGATGGCGCGGCCGAGCGCGCGCGTGGCCAGCGAGCCCACCACGTCGACGGGCGCGTCCACCTCGCCCGTCGCCATGACAAAGACGGTGTCCCCGTCGTTGGTCGTGTGCGTCGGCGCGATCGAGTGGGCGTAGGCGTCGGCGGCCATCTGTGCGACCTTGGTGGCCTGGGCCTTGCTGAGGCGCGCGTTGGTGACGACGCACGAGATCGTGGTGTTGGTGCGCTCGAGGGGCATGTGGGCAAACCCGCCGAGAAGAACCTCGACGGTGTCGCCGAGGGAGCCGTCCTGCGCGCGGACTCCGGCGATCTTCTCGCCCGTGTCCGGGTCGCGCACGTCGCCGCAGGCGTTGACGGCTGCGATGGCCCCGCAGACGAGCTCTCCGGCCTGCTCGACGTCCTCTCCGAGGCCGGACTTCATCGCGTGCTCAGGGCCCGCCAGCTTGCCGACGGTGCAGCCGCACCCCGCGCCGACGCTGCCGCGCTCGAGCGGCGCCTGGCCGCCGTCGAGGGCCGCCGCGCAGGCCGCGCGTCCGTCCTCGGCGGTCGGGCGAGTGCGGGCGTCGCCACAGGCAAGGTCAAAGAGGCACGCTCCGGACACGATCGGCACGCGGGCCACGCCCACGTCGAGCCCGATGCCTCTCCGCTCGAGCTCGTCGGCGACGCCGCACGAGGCGGCGAGCCCGAAGGCGCTTCCGCCGGAGAGCACGACGGCGTGGAGCTCCTCGACGGTCTCCTCGGGACGCAGCAGGTCGGTCTCGCGCGTCGCGGGGGCGCCGCCGCGCACATCGACGCCGCCCGTCGCACCGTTCGGGCACACGACCACGGTGCACCCGGTACCCGCCTCGGCGTTGGTGGCGTGGGCCGCGAAGACCCCCTGAATCTGGGTGACGCTCTCGATGCTCCTGGGGCTAGGCATGGGGTCCTCCGATCCTGATGGCACGTGCGACGAGGTCGTCCTGTCCGCAGATCGCCGCGAGCTCGCGGACGAGGCGGGAGACGGGCAGCCCGACCACGTTCGCGTAGTCGCCGGAAATCTCCCGCACGAGCAAACGCCCGGCCCCCTGGATGCCGTAGGCGCCCGCCTTGTCGAGGGGCTCGCCCGTCTCCACGTATGCGGCGATCTCGGCGTCGCTGAGCTCCCAGAACGTGACGTCGGTGGTCTCCATGAACGACGCGCGTGCGATGGGGGAGGCGTCGCCTGCGAGCCGCAGGGCGCACACGCCGGTCGATACGTGGTGCGTGCGACCGGAGAGCTCGCGGAGCATCCGGGCAGCGTCTGCGGCGTCGGCGGGCTTGCCGAGCGCCTCGTCTCCCATCCAGACGATCGTGTCCGCAGCTACAAGAAGCCCGTCAGCGGGCGCGTGCTCAAGCGAGCCCCGCACCGACTCGGCCTTCTCCTCGGCGAGGCGGGCCACGAGCTCCGCGGGCTTCTCGCCCTTGCGGCGCGTCTCCTCGATGTCTGCCGGGACGATCTCGAGCTCGAATCCGGCGTCAGCGAGCAGCTGGCGGCGCCGGGGCGACTGTGAGGCAAGAAGCACGATGTACCTCCATACGAAAAGCGGGGACCGACGCGCGGCCCCCGCAGGACGTCACGGTGACGTGTCGAGTTACTCGACGACGATGGCGGAGACGGGGCAGTTGTCAGCAGCCTCCTGAGCAGCGTCCTCGGCGTCCTCGGGAACGTCCTCATCGATGGCGACGGCGACGCCGTCGTCGGAGATGGAGAAGACGTCAGGGCAGGTGCCCTCGCACAGACCGCAGCCGATGCACTCCTCGTTGACAGTAGCCTTCATGGTGGGATCCTCTCTCTTGCCTGGGCCCCCTGCCCAGGTTCCCCACTTTTTTACACGTTTCCGCGCGGGCGCGCAACCGTCTCCGTCGTATCGCCCAAAATCCCGGCCAACGGTCATGAGCTGCCGGTTTATTCCTAGTGAACGCTGGGAATTACTTCGCGCCCGTCGACGAAGCGCCTTGGGCTGACGTCCTTGTCCACGCGCCATCCAAGAATCGTCACTCTTGTCATGTCCACATCTAGAAGAACTCGCCCTTGTCTGCGCCCAAGCTAGAAATCAAGGCCTTTGTCCAGACGTGTTCTAGAAATTTGCGCTCTTGTCACAGCTCCTTCTACGAATCGAGGCCCTTGTCACCAGAGCTGGGTTCCATCCATGACAAGGGTGCGAATAACTAGAAGCTCCAAGGACAAGGTCCGGAAATTCTAGAAGTGGAACTGACAAGGGCGCATATTCTTATGAGGCGAGAGGACAAGGGCGCGGATCCCTGGAGGGTCATCCGACAAGGGCGGCGATTCTTAGAAGGTTCGCCGACAAGGGCGGCGAATTTCGGATTCGTCAGCTCCGCTCGAGCAGGGTGACCGTCTCGACGTGATAGGTCTGCGGGAAGAGGTCGACGGGCGTCACGCGCTTGGCGACGAACGTCCCCGCCTCCTCGAATCGACCAAGGTCACGGGCAAGCGTCGCGGGGTCGCAGCTCACGTAGGCGATGGCGCGCGCCGGCTGCTCCGAGAGGCGGCTCACCACGTCGGCGGCAAGCCCGGCGCGGGGCGGGTCCACGACGATGACGTCGGCATCGGTGTCGGGGAACTCGCGGCCGGCGTCGCCGCCGATGGGGTCAACGTTGTCGAGACCTGCCGTCTCGAGGTTGCGCCTGAGGTCGCGGACCGCGGGTCCGTACGACTCAACGGCAGAGACGAAGCCCGCTCGGCGCGCCAGCGGGAGTGTGAACGTGCCGGCCCCGCAGTAGAGGTCCATCGCCTCCTCGTCCTCCGCGGGACGCAGCGCGTCCATCACGAGCTCGACGAGCTTCTCGGCCCCCTTGGTGTTGACCTGGAAGAACGAGGGGGCCGAGACGCGCATGCGCTCGTCGCCGACGACCTCGCCCCATGACCCGGCGCCGGAGAGGCACTCCACACCGGCGATGCGCCGGGCCTTGGCCGGGCCCTTCTGCATGACGCGGACGACCGAGGTGGGGCGGAGGGCGTCCGCGAGGACCTTGGCTGCCTGCGCGCGCGGGAAGGCGCCGGGACGGTCCCAGAGCGCCACCTCGACGTCTCCCGTGCGGCGCGAGACGCGGATTCCCACGCGCTCGAGCTCTACGGGATGCCTGCCGGCGAGGTAGGAGAGGGCTCCGGCGACGGACTTGACCGCGCCGGCATGTCCCTTGTCGAGCAGGCGGCAGCTCTTGACGCGAATCACCCCGGCGTCGCCGGCGGCGTGCATGCCGAGTGTCGTCCGGCCGCCCTCGCTGGCCACGGCAAGCTCGACCTTGTTGCGGTATCCCCAGGGCTCGCTCGGTGAGACGAGGGGTGCTACGAGGGACTCGGCGCGCTCGTGGCCCATGCGCCCGATTCGCGCGAGCGCGTCGACGACGCCCGAGCGCTTTGCGTGCGCCTGGAACTCATAGGCGAGCGCTCCCCAGGGGCAGCCGCCACAGGCCCCAACGTAGGGGCAGGCGAGCGTCACGCGCTCAGGGGAAGCCTCGAGAAGCTCAGACGCACGGGCGTGCGCCCAACGCCCCTCCTCGCGGTCGACGACGGCACGAACTTTGTCGCCCGCCACCGCGCCGGAGACGAAGACGGTCCTGCCCTCCGCGTCATGCGCGACGGCGTCGGGCCCGTAGCTCATGCGCTCGCAGGTCAGCTCGAGCTCGCGCGCCTCGCTCACTCGTCACCTCCGCCGAACAGCGTGCCAAAGGCCTGGCCAAAGAGGGACAGGGCGCGTCCCACGCGCCCGCGCTTCCGTGCGGGGGTAGCGGCGGCAGGCGGCTGGGGGCTTTCGACGGAAGCGTCCGTCTCGCCGGGCGCGATCTCCACGTAGTCGCCCTCCTCCCGCTCTACGGGGGCATCGACCGAGGCGAGCGCGGGCGCGGCCTCGGCCTCGGGCTCCACGCGCTGCGCCTTCTGTGCGTCGGCGCGGGCGCGGGCGGCCTCCCTGGCGCGCTGGTAGGCCTCCATCAGGAGGACCTCCTGGCAGATGACGCGCGGGGCGTCCTCGTCGGTCTCGATTCGGGCCCAGGTGCCCTCTGCGGTGAGCTGGCGCGCCTTGACGTTGTCCGCGAGCTGGAGCTCGATGAAGTGACGGACGATCTGCGTGCACGCGGGGTCGCGCACGGGGTAGGCGATCTCCACGCGACGCTCGGTGTTTCTCGTCATCATGTCCGCGCTCGAGAGGTAGATCGTGTCCATGTCGTCGCCAAAGGCGTAGATGCGCGCGTGCTCGAGGAAGCGGCCGGCGATCTGGCGGATTACGAGGCCGTCGGTCTTTCCCGGCACGCCGGCCTTGATGCAGCAGATGCCGCGGACGATCATGACGACGCGCACGCCCGCCTCGCAGGCCTCGGAGATCTTGTCGATCACGTCGCGGTCGGTGAGCGAGTTCATCTTGAGGAAGACCTTGGCGGGCTCCCCGGCGCGGGCGCGGGAGATCTCGCGGTCGAGGCCGCGCATGACGAGCGGCTTCAGGCCGACCGGCGCCACGCCGAGGTGCTTGTAGGAGCCGCGGAGGTTGCCGAGCGAGAGGTTGCGGAAGAAGGTGTTGCCGTCCGCGCCGATGCCCTCGTCCGCCGTGAGATACATGAAGTCGGAGTAGAGCGTCGCGGTCTTCTCGTTGAAGTTGCCCGTGCCGAGGCAGGTGATGCGGCTTATCCCCTCGCGATCATGGTAGGTGATCTGGCAGATCTTGGAGTGGCACTTGAAGCCCTCCGAGCCGTAGATCACCGTGCAGCCGGCGTCCTCGAGGCGCTCCGCCCAGGCGATGTTGTTCGCCTCGTCAAAGCGTGCGCGCAGCTCCATGAGGACCGTGACGTCCTTGCCCGCCTCTGCGGCGCTGATGAGGCTCTCGCAGAGGTGGCTGGACTTGGCCACGCGGTAGAGCGTGATCTTGATGGAGATGCAGGCGTCGTCGGCGGAGGCCTCGCGCACGAGGCGCAGGAGCGGCGTCATGGACTCGTAGGGGTAGGTGAGCAGGACGTCGTGGTCCTCGACCTGCCCGCGCATGGGGAGGGACAGGTCGACCATCGGGGAGATCTGTGGCTCGAACTTGCGATAGACGCACGCGGCGTGCTCGTGGTCGGGGATGTGGGACTCGAGCCCGTAGACGTAGCCGAGGTCGATGGGGCGGTCCAGGTGGAAGACGCGACGGGCCTCGAGCGAGAGCTCGCCGGCGATGAGGTCCTCGAGCTTCTTGCCGAGCTTGCCTCGGATCTCGAGGCGGACCGGCTGGAGGCGCTGGCGGAGCTTCAGCACCTTCTTCATGTGCTGGCGGTAGTCCTCCTCCTCCTCGACGCCCTCGCCGTCGGGGTCGATGTCGGCGTTGCGGGTGACGCGAAGGACCGCGGAGCGCTTGGGGACGTAGTCGCCGAAGCACTGGTCGAGGCAGGTCTCGAGGACGTCCTCGAGCAGGGTGTAGCGATACGCCTTTGCCGAGGTGGGCAGGGTGACGACGCGCGCCTCGGTACGGGGGACCTCGATGATGCCGAGAAGACCGGACTCGTCGGCGCCGTCGAGGGAGCAGGCGACGAAGAGGCGGCCGTTTCGCAGGTTGGGGAAGGGGTGGCGCGGGTCCACGATGAGCGGGGAGATGATGGGCGCGAGCCGGCGCTCGAAGTGGCGCTCGACGGCGGCCCGGTCCGCCTCGGTGTAGTCGGCGGGGGAGACGCGCACGAGGCCCTTCTCGGCGAGGGCGGCCTCGACCTCGGCGAGGCCGCGCTCGTGGCGCTCGACGAGCGGGGGGAGCGCCTCGAAGATGGCATCGAGCTGCTCTCCCGGCGTCATGTTGGACTTGTTGTCCTTGGGCTGGTTCTTGAGGGACGCGAGGTCGGAGAGGCCGCCCACGCGGATCATGAACCACTCGTCGAGGTTGGACTCAACGATCTCGCAGAACTTGAGGCGCTCGAAGGCCGGGACGGTCTCGTCGTAGGCCTCGTCGAGGATGCGGTCGTCGAAGCGCAGCCAGCTGATTTCGCGGTTCTGCGTGTAAGAGAAGTCCCGCTCGGACGACTTGTCCTCCTTGGTCGCCTTCTCGGCCTTCTCGCTCTTCTCGGCCTTCTCGCTCTTCTCGGCGGCAGCCTTTGCCATTGTATTTCCCTTCCACGAGGCCCCGCACGGAGCCGTTTGTGACCATGTACCATGATAGCTCAGGCAAGGCACGACCAAGATGCCTTGGGGACGTAAACGTTGTGCAAAGAGTTGCCGTCGCGCGCGGCGAGCCCTGAAGGGAGACATGCCATGACACCCAGCCTCTCCGGTCGGAGCTTCCTCAAGCTCCTCGACTTCACGCCCGAGGAGATCCGCGCCCTGCTCGACCTCTCCGCCGAGCTCAAGGCAAAGAAGCGCGCCGGCGAGCCGCATCGCCTCCTCGAGGGGAAGAACGTGGCGCTCATCTTTGAGAAGACCTCCACGCGCACGCGCTGCGCCTTCGAGGTCGCGGCGGCCGATCTGGGCATGCACGCGGTGTATCTGGACCCGAGCGCGAGCCAGATCGGAAAGAAGGAGTCCATCCCCGACACGGCGCGCGTCCTGGGGCGCATGTTCGACGGCATAGAGTACCGCGGCTTTGGTCAGGAGCGCGTCGAGGAGCTCGCCGCGTACGCGGGCGTCCCGGTGTGGAACGGCCTCACCACGGAGTTCCACCCCACGCAGATGCTCGCGGACGTGCTCACGATGGAGGAGGAGTTCGGTCGGGGAGGCATGGCAGGCCGCAAGGTGACCTTCATGGGGGATGCCGGCAACAACGTGGGCAACTCGCTCATGGTCGTGTGCGCCAAGCTGGGGATCGACTTCTGCGCCTGCGGCCCCGCCGAGCAGATGCCCTCGGCCGAGCTCGTGGAGACGTGTCGCAAGGTCGCCGCCGAAACGGGGGCCAGGGTCACGCTCGCCGCTGACGTCGACGAGGGCGTGCGCGGCGCGAGCGTCGTCTACACCGACATCTGGGTCTCCATGGGCGAGAGCTCGGAGCTCTGGGGCGAGCGCATCCGCCTGCTCTCCCCGTACCAGGTGAACGCCGAGCTCATGGCCAAGGCTGCGGACGACGCGATATTCATGCACTGCCTGCCGAGCTTCCACGACCGCAAGACTACGATCGGCGAGGAGGTCTACCAGAAGTTTGGCCTGGCCGAGCTCGAGGTCACCGACGAGGTCTTCGAGGGTCCGCGCAGCCGCGTCTTCGACGAGGCCGAGAACCGGCTCCACAGCATAAAGGCCGTGATGCTCTCCACGCTGAGCTAGGCTCCGACCCCGTTTCTGAGGTTTGGGTTCATGCTCGTGGCGAATGAGCCCTGCCACCAATTCGCGACCTGCGGTTTCTTAGGTTAGGCCTTCGTTGTGCGGCTACCGGTGAACCCAAACCGATTTTCGGTTTGGGTTCACTTTTGTAAGCAGGGGGCGCAACAGCAAAATCCCCACGTCTCTGAGCTGGGATTCTCTGAGACGTGGGGACGTGTGTGCGCTGGGAGTGAACCCAAACCGTAAAAGAGGGGGCTAGTAGACCATGCCCATCGCCTCGCGGACCTCGTCGAGGGTCGCCGCGGCGATCTCGCGGGCGCGACGGTTGCCCTCGTGAAGGACGTCGGCGACGTAGCCCATATCCTTCTCGATCTCCGCGCGGCGCTCGCGGATGGGGGCGAAGTAGCCGTTCACGGCCTCGGTGACCATGCGCTTGAGCTGGCCCGCGCCGCCCATGCCGATTTCCTCGGCAATCTCGCGCGGGTCGCGGCCGGTGCAGATGCCGGCGGTGGTGAGCAGGCCGGAGATCTCGGGACGGTTCTCGGGGTCAAAGGTGATGTTGCGCTCGGAGTCGCTCTTGGACTTCTTGATGAGCCTGGCCGTCTCCTCCGCGGTCATGGAGATGGAGATCGCGTTGCCGTAGGACTTGCTCATCTTGCGCCCGTCGAGGCCGGGGAGCAGCGGCGTGGAGGTGAGAAGGCCCGTAACGTCGGGGAAGACGCGCCCGTAGCGCTCGTTGAAGCGGCGGGCGATCTTGGAGGTGATCTCGATGTGCGGCAGTTGGTCGCGGCCCACGGGCACGATGTTTCCCTTGCAGAAGAGGATGTCGCAGGCCTGGTGCACGGGGTAGGTGAGCAGAAGCCCCGTGAGCGCGTGGCCGGAGGCCTCCTGCTCTGCCTTGACCGTGGGGTTGCGCTCCATCTCCGCCTCGGTCACGAGGGAGAGGAAGGGGAGCATGAGCTGGTTGAGCTCGGGGACGGCGGAGTGCGTGAAGATCATCGTCTTGGCGGGGTCGATGCCGCAGGCCAGGTAGTCGATGACCATGTTGTAGACGTTGTCTCTGATGTGCTCGGTGGTGTCGCGGTCGGTGATGACCTGGTAGTCCGCGATGATGATGTTGGTGCGCACGCCCATGTCCTGCAGGCGCACGCGATCGACGAGCGTGCCAAAGTAGTGCCCCAGGTGGAGGCGCCCCGTTGGGCGGTCGCCCGTGAGCATGGTGTAGTTCTCGGGATGGACGAGAAGGTCGGCGTGGACCTCGTCGCTCTTGCGCTTTGCTGCCTCGTAGCTTCCCTCGTTGGGCATGGTTCCCCCTTCGTCGCGCTCGCGCGCGCAGGTCTTCAGACGGCTCCCTATGGTACGGCAAAACGGGTTGAGTTGCCCGTCGCGAGGCGGCCGCCCGCCGGATTCCCTGATAGAATGAGCATGTTGTTGCGGAGTCGAGAGAGGGGAGCGGGCATGGCGAGCTCATACGGTACGGACGCCGACAAGAGCTCTCTGAGGAGCAACTATCTCTCCGCCCGCCGCAGCCTCCCCGAGAGAACGCGCTACGAGAGCGACTCCTCCATCGCCAGCGCCCTCATGGCGTTCCCGCTCTTCGCCTCCGCCCGGCTTGTCCTCACCTACGTCTCGCGAGCCGAGGAGGTCGGCACGCACGCCCTCATCGAGCGCCTCCTGGCGTCGGGCCGACGCGTCGCCGTCCCCCGCACGGACCTCGCGTCGGGCACCATGACGTTTCATGAGATCTCGTCGCTGGACGAGCTCGCCCCGCGCACGATGCGCATCCTCGAGCCTCCCCAGGACGCCCCCGCGC
The DNA here is from genome assembly GCA_963931035.1 of uncultured Atopobiaceae bacterium. Lineage (GTDB taxonomy): Bacteria > Actinomycetota > Coriobacteriia > Coriobacteriales > Atopobiaceae > Thermophilibacter. The sequence goes on from OZ006979.1 coordinate 519,905, forward strand.
TCGCCGACCCGGCGCAGCTCGTTGGTTCCGTCTGCCTGGTCCCCGGCCTCGTCTTTGACGGCGCGGGCCACCGCATCGGCTACGGCGGCGGCTTCTACGACCGCTTCCTCGCCTTCTATCCGGGGGACAAGATCGGGCTCGCCCGCATCACCATGCTCTCGTCCAACCCGCTTCCGACGGGCGGCCATGACGTGCCGGTCGACTTCATCGCGACGGAGGGCTCGGTCTGGAGCTGCCGCTCCTACTAGCTGGAAGTGCCCGGCCGCGAGGGCCCAGCGCACTCACAGCCCGATGTGGGCCGCCAGGTCCACGATCGCCTTGCGATACCCTTCGATTCCCATGCCCGTGACCGTCTCGAAGCAGGCGGCGCGAATGTAGGAGACCTGGCGAAACTCCTCGCGTTCGTCGACCTTCGAGATGTGGACCTCCACCATCGGCAGGCCCACCGCCTTCGCGGCGTCGAGGATCGCGATCGAGGTGTGGGTGTAGGCGCCGGGGTTGATGACGATGCCCGCGTAGCTGCCGTAGGCGTCCTGGATGGCGTCGATCAGGTCCCCCTCGTGGTTGGACTGGAAGCAGGTGCACTCGGCGAAGCCCGCCTCCTCGGCCGCGTCGTGGCAGAGCTGCAGCATCCCGCGATACGTGTCATGCCCGTAGATGTCGGGCTCGCGGATGCCGAGCATGTTGATGTTGGGGCCGTTGATCACGAGGACGCGCGCGGGGGAGTCGTGGGTGGTGTGCTCGGCGGCGTCGAGGTCCTCGGCGCTGTCCGCATCCGCATCCGCTGCGGGGTCGATCGAGTCGAGCAGGCTCACCAGGTCGGCGACGGACCCCTCGGCCTCGTCCGACGAGGACTCGTCGACCTCGTTCTGGACGATGGCCGCATCGCGCAGGGGGTTCTGGGAGATGTGAACGTGAAGGCTCGAGAGCGGCTCGGCGGCCCCTCCCGCGAACGGCTCGTTGTCACCCTCGATGCCGGTGAGCTTGACGATGGCCTCGTGGACGGCCTCGACCTTGCCGGGTCCAAAGACGACCTCGATGCCGTTCTGCCCGCGCTGGACAAAGCCGAGGACGCCGCGGGCGGCGGAAAGCTGGTCGGTGTTCACGCGCGAGGGGTCCTGCGTGAGGATCCTCAAACGGGTCATGCAGATGTCGTTCGCAGTGACGTTGTCCTTGCCGCCGACGGCGGCGAGAACCTCTTCTGCAATCTGCTGTCTGTCCACGTCGCGACCCCTTCGTCGACGAATCGCGAGTGGGAGCCCCGTCTCCTCACTCACCCCATTGGCTGCATCGGTCGGCTGTGAGTATACGGGCGCCGTGCGGACGCGAGCGTCATTCCGCCGAGCGGTGTCGCAGACGGCGGAAAATGCGATGGAGTTGTGTTGTTTGCGGTCCTCCCGCTAGATCCCCAGCGCGGCTCGGAGCGCCTCGGCGTCCCCCTCGGGAGAGCCGGTGCAGCGAAGGGTCACGTCCGCCCACGCGCGGTAGAGCCCCATGCGCTCGGCGGCGAGGCGCTCGACGCCCCGGGCCCTCGACACCGGCCTCCCGTCCGAGCTGAGCTCGTCGAGCGGCCGGTCAAGAAAGACGATCCGCCCGTTCTGACGAAGCGGCGCATAGTTTTGCGGCTGCGTCACCACGCCCCCGCCGCAGGCGACGACCAGCCCGGAGCGCGCGCCGTGGCGTCGGACGACCTCGCTCTCCAGCGCACGGAACGCCCGCTCGCCGTCCTGTTCGATGACCTGTCGGGCGCTGCGCCCGCACTCGAGCTCGAGCGCGTCGTCGAGGTCCACGAAAGGCCTTCCGAGAAGGGCCGCGAGCTCGCGACCGCAGCTCGACTTCCCGGCGCCCGGCATGCCGATGAGCACGACGTTCTCCGTCTGCGAGAGGATGTCGTGCTCGATGGACTCGACGAGCGCGTCGTCAAGCGTCGTTCCCTGGAAGAGCTCGCTGGCGTAGAGCGCCTGTGCGACGAGCATCGCAAGTCCGGACTCGGAGGGGATGCCCAGGCGGTCGGCGAGAAGGACGAGGCCGGTCCTGACGGGGTTGTAGACGACGTCGAGCACGCCGGCGAGGTGCTCGAGCGACGACAGGGTCCCCTCGTCGAGGGGAGAGTCGGGGCAGTTGGGATACATCCCGACGGGCGTCGTGTTGACGACGAGGATGGTGTTGGGATGGCGCGCGGCCAGCCCCTCGTAGCCATCCTCGCCACTACGAGATATCACGCTGACCTTGGCTCCGGCGAAGGTCTCCAGAGCGTAGCGCACGGCACGTCCCGCGCCCCCGCTCCCGAGGACGAGGACCTCTCGTCCCTCGAGCGCCTCGCGCGGCGAGCGGCCCAGGCGCTCGCGGCAGAAGCGCGTCAGCATCCACGAGAAGCCGAGGACGTCCGTGTTCTCGGCGACGATCGAACCGTCGCCACCGCGTACGAGGGTGTTCGCGGCCCCGAGCGCGGCCACCGCGTCGGAGCGGACGTCGGCGATGCGGGCGGCGTCGAGCTTGTAGGGGATGGTCACGTTGAGGCCGCGCCACGCCCCGCCCCTGAGGAACGGCTCCACCTCCTCGGGCTCGAGCTCGAGGAGGGTATAGGGGCGCGAGCCCAGGCGTTCGTGAATCCGTGGCGACCAGCTGTGGCCGAGCCTGCGGCCGATGAGCCCGTACGGTGCGCCGCCAAGGCTCTTCTCGCGCGCTTCCACCTAGAGCACCTCCGCATAGCTGCCAAGGTAGCGGCACTCTTGGCAGAGACCGCCGATGCTCGCCATGAGCGAGGTGAACTCCGGAGCGGCGACCGGGCACTCCAGCTCGAAGTAGAACATGAACTCAAAGTCCCGTTCGGGAATGGGACGGCTCTCGAGCTTGAGCAGGTTGATGTCGAGCGCGTAGAACTTGGCGAGCAGCTTGTAGAGCGATCCCGGCTCGTGCGGGAGCACGATCATGAGCGAGGTGCGGTCGGCGCCGGGGTAGATCTGGAGGTCCTTGGAGATGCAGGCGAAGCGGGTGTAGTTGTTGTCGCGGTCCTGAACGCTCGAGGAGAGGACGTCGAGGCCGTAGAGGCTCGCACACGGCAGCGACGAGAGCGCCGCCGCGTCGGCGCGCCCGGACTCAGCGACCCGCTCCGCGGCGACGGCGGTGTTCTCGCAGACGTGGACGTGCACGTCGGGCAAGCCGGAAAGGAACTCGGCGCACTGGCTGATCGCCTGCTCGTGGCTGTAGATGTCGCGGATGCCCTCCAGGCTCGAGCCGGGGTTGGCGAGCAGGTTGTGGTCGACCTTGACGCGGGTCGTGCGCGCGATGTGGAACGAGTGCTCCATCATCAGGTCGAAGACCTGCCGCACGGAGCCCGCGGTGGAGTTCTCGAACGGGATGACGCCGTAGCGCGCGAGCCCCTGCTCGACCGCGCGAAAGACGCCGTCGAAGGTGGGGGCGTAGGAGATCGTGGGGCGCCGGAAGATCTTCTCGGCCGCGATCTGGGAGTAGGCGCCCTCGACGCCCTGGCAGGAGACGCGGGCCGAGGGCGGGAAGAGCTCCGGCGTGCGCTGGCGCGCGGCGGCGATCGCGCGCAGGGTCGCGTCGTCGGAGGCGTCGTCGAGAAGCTCGTGCTGCCGCGCCCTCGACGCCTCCATGAGGAGCTCCATCATGACCTGCGCGTAGGTGGCGAGGTCCTCGGGCACGCGCTCGGCTGCGTCGGCGACCTTGGCGCGCTCGCGCACCGGGTCGAAGATCCTCATCCCGCTCTCGCGCTTGTACGCCGCGACGTCCTCGGCAACCATCGTCCGCTCGGCGAAGAGCTGAAAGATTTGGGAGTCGATCTCGTCAATGCGCTGTCTGAGGTCAGAGAGCTCTGCCATGTGCTGCCTTTCGTACGTCGTTTGACTCGCGCGGCGGCCGGGGGCTAAGGTCCGCCGCGAGTTCTTGCCGAGCGTTCTTCTCGGCAAGCTGTCTGAGCGCCGGACCTTAGCCCCCGGCCGCTCCGGTTGGCTACTCCGCCGGCCAGGCGAGAAGGACGTCGGCGACGGCGAGCGCGCAGACCGCCTCGACGACGGGGACCGCGCGCAGGACGGCGGTGGTGTCGTGGCGGCCGTGGACGCGCAGCGTCGCGGGCTCCATCGTGGCGAGGTCGACGGAGTCCTGCTCGACCATCACGCTGGAGATGGGCTTGAACGCGCAGCGGACGAGCAGCGGCGCCCCGGTCGTGATGCCGCCGAGGATGCCCCCGGCGTTGTTGGTCCGCGGCACGCATGCGCCGTCGCGGACCTCGTAGGGGTCGTTGTTCTGGGTGCCGCGCATGCGCGCCGCCTCGAAGCCGCGCCCGAACTCGACGCCCTTGACCGAGGGGATGCCAAAGAGGGCGCGGGCGAGGACGTTCTCCACGCCGTCGAACATCGGTGAGCCGGCCCCGGCGGGAAGGCCGGTGGCCACGCACTCGACGATGCCGCCGAGGGTGTCTCTCTGCGAGCGGGCGGTGAGCACGGCCTCGACCATGCGCGAGCCGGCGTCCGAGTCTATGGTGGGCACGCGCCGCCCGTCGGCGAGGGCCGCCATCTGGTCGGCGAGCAGGGCGTTTGCGGCAGGGGAGTTGTCAAGCGCAGAGAAGGGCGCGTCCTCGATGCCCGCGAGCTCGGCGACGTGCGCGCGGACGGTGACTCCCTGGCGCTCGAGCCACTGGAGGGCGATGCCGCCCGCCACGCACAGCGGGGCGGTGAGACGGCCCGAGAAGTGGCCGCCGCCGGGGACGTCCTGCGCCCCGTGCCACTTGGCCCAGGCCGCGAAGTCGGCGTGTCCCGGGCGCGGGACGGCGAGGATGTTGTCGTAGTCCTTCGAGCGGGTGTTGGTGTTCTCGATGACCGCCGTGAGCGGTGCGCCGCAGGTCTCGCCGCGCGGGTTGAGGCCGGAGACGATCCTGGGGGCGTCGGGCTCCTTGCGCGGGGTCCCCCAGGGGTCAGCGCCGGGCGCGCGGCGGGCGACGAAGGCGGCGAGCGCGTCGAGGTCGACGGGCATGCCGGCGGGGAGCCCCTCGACCACGCAGCCGACGGCGGGGGAGTGGGACTGCCCGAAGACGGTGACGCGCAGCGCGGTTCCTAGCGTGGACGGCATCATGCCCCCCTTTCGACCCTGCCCCCGAGGGAGACGAGGTCCTCGAAGAAACGCGGATAGGACTTCTCGACGCACTCGGCGCCGAGGATGGTGGTCGGCTCGTCGCAGCGCGTGGCGAGCACCGCCGCCATCATGGCGATGCGATGGTCGTTGGCGGCGTCGACGACGCCACCCCGGAGGCGCCCGCGCCCGGTGATGGCGAGGCCGTCCTCGAGCGTCTCGACGACGGCGCCGAGCGAGCGCAGCGCGGACGAGACTGTCTCGAGGCGGTCGGACTCCTTGAGGCGCAGGCGGGCCGCGCCGGTGATGCGCGTGGTCCCCTCCGAGAGGGCGGCGACGGCGGCGAGCGGCGGGACGAGGTCGGGGCAGTCGCTGACGTCGAGCCGCGCACCGCGCAGATCCCCGGGTCGCACCGCCGCGCCCTCGGGCGCGCGCAGGACGTGCGCCCCGAGCAGCGAGAGGGCGGCGAGGATGGCCCGGTCGCCCTGGGCGCTCGCGCCGTCCAGGCCGCGCACGGCGACGCCGCGCTCGCCGACGGCGCCCGCGGCGAACCAGAAGGCGGCGTTGGACCAGTCCCCGCCCACGACGAACTCGCCGGGCGTGACCAGGCCGCCGGGCGCCGAGACGTCATAGACCAGGGCCGGGGCGCCCGCCTCGGTGGCGCACCTCTCGCGGGAGACCTCGACGCCGAACGACGCGAGCACCGAGGCGGTGAGGTCGATATAGGGCCGTGACTCCACGGGCTCCGAGACGACGACCTCCATGGGCGCGCGAAGCAGGGGCGCCGCGAGCAGCAGGCCGCTCACGTACTGGGAGGAGACGTCGCCGGGAAGCTCGTAGCGGCCCGCGCCGATTCGGCCGCGCACGACGAGGGGGCTCTCGCCCTGCGGAGAGAGCCGGGCCCCGTGCTCGACGAGCCGCTCGTAGAGGGGGGAGAGCGGCCGCTCGGGAAGGCGGCCGTGCCCCACGAGCGAGGCGCCGCACCCGAGCGCGCACACCACGGGGAGCATGAAGCGCAGCGTCGAGCCGGACTCTCCGCAGTCGAGCGTCGCGTCTCGGATGGGGGCGGGCAGGTTGTCAGTGGCGGACGAGCCGGGGACGGGCCTCACGCGGAAGCCGAGCCTCGTGCGGGCCACGCGCGCGCCGAGCGCCTCGAGGCAGGACACGGTCGCCTCGATGTCCGCGGAGCTCGACGAGCAGGTGAGGTCTGTGGCGCCCGGGGCAAACGCGGCGCAGATGAGGGCGCGATGCGCCTCTGACTTGGACGAGGGCGCTGTGACCTCGCCGGTGAGGGCTCCGGGATGTACGGTGACGTTCAAGGGCGCTCCAAGGCGGTCGACTCCTGCGGGCACAGACATGCTACCCCGCGCACGGCACCGAGGGGGCGAGAAGGGCTGAATAGGCCCCCGCTCGTCACGCGGGGGAAACCTCAGCGCGGCATCCTCGAGGACTGGAACCAGACGACGCTGCCCAGGAGCTCGATCATGGAGTCCGCGTCCTCGAGCCTCATGACGAGGTCCTCGACCTTCTCGCGGTAGCTCTGCGGGGTGAGCATCAGGTGGGAGACGCCGACGAACCACTGGCGGAACTGTATGCGCTCGCCGGAGGTCCACAGGTGGTTGATCGACTGCAGGTCGATGAACTTGAAGGCGACGGGCGCGCCGTTCTCGGGGCAGAGGTCCTCCGGGTCGATGACCACATGGGAGCCGACGGGGATGACGCGGCTCATGCCGTCGTCCTTGGCGGTGACGGCGTAGGCGTTGGGACGCCCCTCCACGACGCGGCTCGGGACCTCGATGAAGCGCTGGGCTGCCCTGGCCTCGCGCTCCGGGTTGATGCCGGAGATGAGCGGGATGACGGTCTGGCCGGAGCTCGTCGCCTCGCGAGCCTTGGCCTGGAGGCCGACGGACTCGGAGAGCAGGTCGTCCTCGTTCAGCCCGAAGGCGGCGCAGAGCCGCTGGATCGCGCCGCGCCGGGGCGTGGAGCCGTTCCTCCAGCCGGTGACCGCGCCGGAGGTGACGCCGGCGGCGCGTGCCACCTCCTCCTGCGTCAGCCCTCGCTGCTCGATCAGTGCGTTGAGGTTGTCGATGAAGCTCACGGGACGCCTTTCACCATCGCGCTTGTGAGTGATTCTGCCCCGTTCGAGCAGGGGCTTATACCGCTCACCGCTAAAAAATTGAGAAAAACTAAATCAGAACTAAACTTCTCTTTAGAAAGACTCGGGTCTACTAAAGAAACGCTTGAGCCTGATGGGGTAAGCACATTTTCGTATGCGCTCACCGACGGTGCAAGTCTCGATTGGCGATTTCGAGAAACCCGAGCGATCGTTGACCGGCCAGAAAGGGGCAGGGATGGGCGTCAAGCTGAGCGTTGCCACAGGTATCTTCCGCGGCTATACCTACGAGCAGGTGAGGGCGGCAGCCGAGGTCCTGCTCGACTCCCGGCACGTCAGGAACATGGAGATCACGCTCAACACCGAGGGGGTCTTCGACACCATCCGCCGCATCGCCGACGAGTACGGCGACCGCCTCAACGTCGGCGCCGGCACGGTCCTCGACATCGAGGGCCTCAAGCGCGCCGTGGACTGCGGGGCCCGCTTCGTCCTGGCCCCGGACATGATGACCGCCGAGATGGTCGACTTCTGCCGCGATAACGACATCGTCTCGGTCCCCGGCGCCTACACCCCCAGCGAGATCCGCGAGTGCTTCCGTCGCGGCTGCGACGTGGTGAAGGTGTTCCCCGCCAACGAGCTCTCCCACAGCTACGCGAAGAAGGTCTGCGAGCCGATGGGCGACCTCCCGCTCATGGCCGTCGGCGGCGTGAACGCCGAGAACGTCGTCGAGGTCATCGAGGGCGGCTATGCCTACGTCGGCACCGCCGGGGGAATCTTCAAGAAGGCCGACCTCCTCGCATGCGACGAGGACGCTCTCAGGGCAAGTCTCGAGACCTTCGACCGTGAGCTCGACAGGCTCACGGCGTAGGATCGGGCGGCTATAGCAACTGCTGGATCGACAAAGGAGAAGCAATGAAGGTTGTCGGGATCACCGCGTGTCCCACGGGCATCGCCCATACGTACATGGCCCAGGAGGCGCTCGAGAAGGAGTGCCGCCGCCGCGGCTTTGACGTGAAGATCGAGACGCAGGGCGCGCTCGGCCCGGAGAACGAGCTCACCCAGGACGAGGTCGACGCCGCCGACGTCGTCATCCTCGCCGTGGGCGTCGTCATCGAGGGCACCGAGCGCTTTGAGAACTCGCTCGTGCTCAACGCAGACGTCAACAAGGCCATCTCGCACCCCGAGGAGATCGTCGACGCGGCCGTCGCCCTCGTCGAGGCAAACAAGTAGCCCAAGCAGGCTTCGAAAGGAGAAGGAATGTCTGAAACCGTCAAGGCGTCCTCGTTCTGGAAGGACGTCCAGCGCCACCTCCTGAGTGGCGTCTCGTTCATGATCCCGCTGGTCGTCGCCGGCGGCATCCTCTACGCCATCTCGCTGCTCGGTGCCACCACCACCGACACGGGCATGGTCCCCAACGGCGCGATCATGACCTACCTCTCGGTCGTCGGCAAGGCCGGCCTCTCGATGATGATCCCGGTCTTCTCCGCCTACATCGCCTACTCCGTCGCCGCCAAGCCCGGCCTCGCCCCCGGCTTCATCCTCGGCTTCGTCGCCAACAACGCCGTCAACGTCTTTGGCACCGACGTCAAGTCCGGCTTCCTCGGCGCGCTCGTGCTCGGCCTGTGCGCCGGCTACGTCGCCAAGTGGATGAAGGGCTGGAAGGTCGGCAAGACCCTGCGCACCATCATGCCGATCCTCGTGATTCCCACGCTCACGACGCTCATCTGCGGCTTTGCCTACTACTTCATCTTTGCCACGCCGTGCGCCTGGATCATGAACTCGCTGACCGCCCTCATGAACAACCTCGAGGGTGCCGGCAAGTACGCCCTGGCCGTCGCCATCGGCGTCTTTGGCGAGCTCGACTACGGCGGACCGGTCACCAAGGCCGTCTCGATGTTCACCCTCTCCCTCATCAACGAGGGCAACTACTTCCCCAACGGCCTCTTCCGCATCATCTGCGCCGTGCCGCCGATCGCCATCTTCGTCTCCACGCTGATCGCCAAGAACAAGTGGAGCGAGTCCGACCGTGACCTCGCCAAGTCCATCGCCGTCATCGGCTGCCTGGGCATCACCGAGGGCGCGATCCCCTTCGCGGCCAAGGACCTCAAGCGCGTCGTCCCGTCCATGATCATCGGCTGCATCGCCGGCTGCCTCGTCGGCGCCTTTGGCAACGTCGGCTGCCCGGTCCCGCACGGCGGCTTCATCGTCCTGCCCGTCGTCATCAACCCCGGCTGGTATGCCCTCGGCATCGTCGTCGGCGCGCTCGTGGGCGGCATCGTGCTCGCCCTGCTCAAGCCGCCGCTCGACGAGCAGGAGCAGAAGGAGGCCGGCGAAGAGTTCAACGTCCTCGCCTAGGCTCCGGCTTCTGGCTTAGGCCCTAAGAGGGGGCGTCCCGACAGTGGGGCGCCCCCTCGACGCTCTTTACGCGAGATGCCCCGGTCGCTGCCAGCGGCTGGGGCATCCCTCGTTCGTTCGATCGTCTGCTATCTGCCGAGCTCGATCAGCTGGCGGAACTGCTCGAGCGGGACGCTCTCCACATCGACGGAGCCGATGTCGCGGATGGTGACGACGTTCATCTTGCTCCCGTGGCGCTTCTTGTCCGAGAGCGCGCGGTCGAACAGCACCTCGGTGGGGACCTCCGACGTTGTGGGGAGCCCGTAGCGCTCGACCGTGTCGACGATCTTCTCGGCCACGCGGTCCGAGCACTTTCCCAGACGGGCGCAGGCGCGGGCCATGAAGCACATGCCCGCGGCGACGCACGAGCCGTGGCCCAGGCGAAACTCGCTTGCCGACTCGATGGCGTGGCCGATCGTGTGCCCGAGGTTGAGCGTCTGGCGTATGCCGCCCTCGCGCTCGTCCGCGTCGACGACGTCGCGCTTGATCTGGACGCAGCGCGTCACCACCTGCTCCAGGCGGTCAAAGACGAGCTCGCCCTCGTTGATGGGGGACTGGGAGAGGCCCTCGAAGAGGTCGGGGTCGCTCATCACGCCGTACTTGAGGACCTCCCCGCAGGAGTCCGTGAACAGGCGGCGGTCGATCGTCGACAGGCAGTCGAGGTCCGCGATGACCGCGCGAGGCTGGAAGAAGGCGCCGGCGAGGTTCTTTCCCGCGCGCAGGTCGACGGCGGTCTTGCCGCCGACAGAGGAGTCGACCATCGCGAGCAGCGAGGTGGGGACCTGCACCACCTTGCAGCCGCGCATGTAGACCGCCGCGGCAAACCCGGCGAGGTCGCCCACCACGCCGCCGCCGAGGGCCACGACGACGTCGTCGCGCGTCATCCCGGCGTCCGCCATGCGGTCGAGAAGGCCCATGAGCTCGTACATGTTCTTGATGCTCTCGCCGGCGCCCACCGTCACGCTCGCGACGCGATAGCCGGCGTCCCCGAGCGAGGACGCGACCCGCTCGCCGTAGAGGGGGCTCACGTTGACGTTGCTCACGACGAAGGCGGTCTCTCCGCCCGCGACGGCGCGCGTCGTGGCGCCGACGCCGTCGAGCAGGCCTCGCCCGATCGTGACGTCGTAGCTGCCGGACGCGGTGTTCACAGGTACGGTGTGCATGGCTGGGCGCACTCCTTTCAGGGGCTATCTGCCCTCGATCTCTCGCTTGATGCGGTCCCCCTCGGCGAGAAGGGCCTCGAGCCGCTCGGCGTCGCCCGCCGCGAGGGCGTCGCGGTACGCGGCGAGGCTCTCGATGATGACGTCGAGCTCGCGCCCGAGGTGGTCCGCGTTGTCCAGGAAGAGCTCGGTCCACATGGGCGCGTTAAGGCGCGCGACGCGCGTGAGGTCCCGGTAGCTGCCCGCCGAGAAGCCCCTATGGTCCCGCGCGGTGGGGCTCTTGACGTAGGCGTTTGACACCACGTGCGCGAGCTGCGAGGTGAAGGCGATGTTGCGGTCGTGCTGGTCTGCGGTCGAGAGCGTGAAGCTGCCAAACTGACAGGGGGCAAGGAGCGACTTCAGCCGCTCGAGCACCGTCGCGCGTTCGAGGTCGTCCATCGCGGGCGGCACCACGACCATTGGCGCACCCTTGAATATGGTGGCCCGGGCGCGGGCAAATCCGGAGTACTGCGTCCCCGCCATGGGGTGACATCCCACGAAGGTAAAGGGGTAGGGCGCGCAGATCTCCTCGCAGCGCTCGCAGATGACGCGCTTGACGCCCACGGTGTCGATGACGATGGCCCCGGGGGAGACGAGATGCGCGTAGCGCTCCAGCCACTCGATCGTCGAGGCGGGGTATCCCGCCAGGACGACGAGCTCGCACGTGGGGATCGTCTCCTCGTCGAGCTCGCCCGTCACCGTCTCGATCATGGCGAGCTCGAGCGTCGAGCGCGTGCGGTTCCAGGCAAAGACCTCGGCGCCCGCCGCGGCGAACGCCTTGGCGAAGGATCCGCCCATGAGCCCGAGGCTCACGACACCATAGCGTCCCGGAACGTACGCCGTCGTGCCCACGCTGTTCTCGTCAGTCACGCGAGCCCTCCTCGACCGGTGCCGTCACGGCCTCGCGGATGAGCGAGATGCGACGCATGGAATCGGCGAACTGCTCGGGAGTGAGTGCCTGGGCGCCGTCAGACCACGCCTGAGCGGGGCAGTCGTGCACCTCAATCTCCAGCGCATCCGCCCCGGCTGCAACGGCCGCGTAGGCAGCGCTGCGCACGTAGCGCGTGTAGCCGGTGGCGTGGCTCGGGTCGCCCACGACGGGAAGGTGCGTGAGGTGGTGGAGGACCGGGATGGCGTTCACGTCGAAGGTGTTGCGGGTGCGCGTCTCGAAGGTGCGGATGCCGCGCTCGCAGAGCATGACGTTGGGATTTCCCTCGCCCATGACGTACTCGGCGCCCATGAGCAGCTCGTCGATCGTCTCGGACATGCCGCGCTTGAGCAGCACCGGGATGCCCGAGCGACCGACCTCGCGCAGCAGCGGGAAGTTCTGGGCGTTACGGGCGCCGATCTGCAGGACGTTCACGCCCTTCTCGACGAACAGGGCAACGTCCCTGGGGTCCATGACCTCGCTTACGACGGGCATGCCCAGCTCGGACCCGGCCTCCATGAGCAGGTCGAGACCTCGCGCGCCCATACCCTGGGAGGTATAGGGGGAGGTGCGCGGCTTGAAGGCGCCACCACGCAGCATCGTGGCGCCCGCCCGTTTCACCTCGCGGGCAATCGTGATCAGGTTTTCACCCTCGACGGAGCACGGGCCGGCGATGACCTGGAAGTTGCCCCCGCCGACGAGCACGCCGTGCCCGCAGTCGACGACCGTGTCCTCGGGGTGGAACTTGCGGTTGGCCAGCTTGTAGGGCTCCGAGACGCGCTGGACGCGCTCGACGATGTCCATGCTCTCGAGTATGAACGGGTCGATGCGAGTGGTATCACCGATGATGCCAATTATGGTCTCGTTGTCTCCCTGGGAGACGTTGGTCCTGAAGCCGCGGTCCTCGATCCAGCTGACGAGGTGGTCGAGTTGATCTGTAGTGGCGGTCTCCTTGACGACTGCGATCATGGATGGTCTCCTCTATGGTCGTCTGACGTGCGGCGCGATAATACCACGGGGATGTTACCGGCTCGTTGCGCGCGGGGCCTCCCAATCGGCTATACTGTCCCTCGCAAGCGCCCATAGCTCAGTGGATGAGAGCGTCTGCCTCCGGAGCAGAAGGTCGTGGGTTCGAATCCCCCTGGGCGCACCACGTAGACCCCGGGTCCGGCCGGCCATGGCCGGACCCGCTTTTTATCTCGTGGAGCGATTCTCTCTTTTTCGTAAGGTTTGCGCCTACGTGGCGGGCACATGTCACAATGGACGCCGCAACGAGAGGGGAGAGATGACGCTGGACGAGAAACGCCTCGAGCTCAGGGGGCTCACGGACGACGAGGTCGCCGAGCGCGCCTCACGGGGGCTCATCAACGCGAACACGGACGTCAAGACCAAGTCCGTCCGCCAGATCGTGGCGGAGCATGCGCTGACGCTCTTCAATGCCGTCAACCTCGCGCTTGCCGTCCTGGTGCTCTTCACCGGGCAGTATCGCAACATGCTCTTCATGTGCGTCGTGGGCGCCAACCTCCTGATTGGCGTCACCCAGGAGATTCGCGCCAAGCGCATGGTGGACAAGCTGACCATCCTCACGCAGAAGGAGGTCATGGTCATACGGGCCTCCGGCGAGCGCGCCATCCCGCCCTCGGAGCTGGTGTCCGATGACCTCATGAGGCTCGCCCACGGTGACCAGGTCCCTGCCGACGCGGTAATCGTCGAGGGGTTTGTCTCGATGAACGAGAGCCTGCTCACGGGCGAGGCCAAGCCCGTCTCCAAGGGACCTGGCGACGAACTGCTCTCGGGCAGCTTCGTCGACGCCGGCAGTCTCGTCGCCCGAGTCACGCGCGTGGGCGCCGAGGGGTATGCCGCACGCATCAACGCCGAGGCAAAGTACGTCAAGGCCGTGCGCTCGGAGATCCAGGACACGCTCAGGGCGATCATCCGCCTGGGGACCGTGATCCTCGTCCCGCTGGGCCTCGGGCTCTTCCTGCGCTCCTACCTGATGGACGGCGGCAGCCTGAACGACGCGATCCTCACCTCGGTCGCCGCCGTCATCGGGATGATCCCGCAAGGGCTTGTGCTGCTCACCTCCTCGGTGCTCGCGATTGCGACGTTTCGCCTGGGACGGTGCATGGTCCTCGTCCAGCAGGCCTACTGCGTCGAGACGCTCGCGCGCGTCGACACGCTCTGCCTCGACAAGACCGGCACGATAACGACGGGCGAGATGGAGGTGGCGAGCGTCGTGGGCGCTTCGGGCGTTCGCGAGTCCGAGGCTGCCGGCGCGCTTGCCACGATCACGGTCGCCAACGAGGCCGACGCCAACGAGACGGCCCGCGCGATCCTCCGATACGCTGACGAGAAGGGCCTGCACGCCGAGAACGTCGTCCGCACCGTGCCCTTCTCCTCCGCTCGCAAGTACTCCGGCTGCGTCACCGCAGACGGACGTGCGTTCGTCATGGGAGCCGCCGCCTTCGTGCTCGGCCCCGAGCGCGCCCGCGAGGCCGACGCCCTCGCCACCGCATTCGACGCCACGGAGCGGGTGCTCGTGGTCGGCGAATGCTCGGCCTTCTCGGCGGACGACGCCATCGAGGGGGAGGTGCGTCTGCTCGGCTGCGTTGCCATCCGGGACGAGATCAGAGCGACAGCCGGCGAGACCATGCGGTTCTTCCTGGAGCAGGGAGTTGAGCTGCGGGTCATCTCCGGTGATGACCCGCGCACGGTGTCCGCTATCGCCGCTCGTGCCGGTGTGCCGCTCGCCGAGAACTACGTCGATGCCTCGACGCTCGACACCCCGGAGCGCCTCGATGCCGCCGTCGACGAGGCGCGCGTCTTTGGTCGCGTCACCCCGCAGCAGAAGCGCGAGCTCGTACGGGCCCTGCACCGACGCGGGCGCACGGTCGCCATGACGGGGGATGGGGTGAACGATGTGCTCGCGCTGCGGGAGGCGGACTGCTCGGTCGCCATGGCCTCGGGGTCCGCTGCCGCGCGCAACGTCTCGGAGATCGTTCTTGCCGACAACGACTTCTCGCACATGCCTGAGGTCGTGGCCGAGGGACGGCGCTCGATCAACAACCTGCAGCGATCCGCGTCGCTCTTCCTGGTCAAGACCGTATTCACCGCCGTGCTCGCGCTCATCTGCATCGTGATGCCTCCCTACCCGTTCATCCCGATCCAGATGTCGCTGCTCTCGACGGCAGTTATCGGCATCCCGTCGTTCGTTCTGGCGCTCGAGCCCAACCACGAGCTGGTGCGCGGCAACTTCCTCGCCAACGTGCTCGCGCGCTCGCTGCCGGCGTCCGTCGCGATCGTTTGCGCGCTGTTTGCCGAGCTCTTGTGCGGGCGTGCCCTCGGGCACTCCTTCGGGGAGATCTCTTCGGTCTGCACGGTGCTCGTCGCCTGCGTGGGCATTGCGCTCATTTGGCGAATCTCGCAACCTCTGACGCCGCTGCGCGTGGCTCTCCTTGCCGTCATCATCGCCATTGTTGCGCTTGGGTGTACGGTTGCCGCGCCCTTCTTCGAGATCGTCTCGTTTACGGGTAGCATGGGGGTCGTGATCGCCGCGGCAGGCGTCCTTGCCATGGCGTTCTTTAACTGGATGTACGACCGATCGCTCGCCGGGCTCGAGACAAGCGAGCGCTTCCTCGCGATCGTGAGAAAGGTGGAGGGAAGACATGACAGCCACTAGCGCCCTTGCCGAGGCGGTCTGCGCCGCCCGTCGCCCCGCTCTCCTCGAGGTCGGTGACGTCCGTCGCCGCGCCCACGTCGTCTCCGCGATCCCGGGCGCCGAGAGGCTCCCGCGCGCGCTCGTCGTCCTCCTCGAGAACGTGGTGCGCCGCGCCGCGACGGACGATGACGCCGTGCGCATGGCCGCCGCGGTCATCGACGCGGGCCTTGCCGGGTCCGCAGGCGACGAGATCGAGTTCATGCCCGCGCGCGTTCTCTTCCAGGACTTCACCGGCGTGCCCGTATTCGTCGACTTTGCCGCCATGCGCGACGCGATGGTCGAGCGCGGCGGGGACCCCAAGCTCGTCAACCCGCAGATCCCCTGCACCCTCGTCGTGGACCACTCGGTCATCGCCGACGAGTCCGAGTGCGCCTGCGCGGCCGAGAGGAACCATGAGATCGAGGCGGCGCGCAACCGCGAGCGCTTCTCGTTCCTCAAGTGGGCGAGCCGCTCGTTCGAGAACGTCGAGATCGTCCCTCCCGGAGTCGGCATCTGCCACCAGCTCAACATCGAGCGCTTCTGCGACGTGGTCACGACCGACGCCCTCGCCGCGGGCGAGGGGGAGACGGCATGCTTTGACACGCTCGTGGGCACCGACTCCCACACCACGACGGCAAACGGCGTCGGCGTCCTGGGGTGGGGCGTCGGCGGCATCGAGGCGGAGGCGGCCGCGCTCGGCCAGCCCATCTCGATGCTCGTGCCGCCGGTCGTGGAGCTCAGGCTCACCGGCGCCCTTCGCCCGGGCGCGTCCGGCATGGACGTCGCCCTGACCGTCGCCCAGCTGCTCCGCTCCATCGGCGTCGTCGGCTCGATCGTCGAGGTGACGGGCGCCGGCGTCGCCTCCCTCACGGCGACGCAGCGTGCCTGCGTCTCCAACATGACCCCCGAGTACGGCGCCACCGCGACGCTCTTCCCCGTCGACGACGTCACGCTCGACTATCTCGAGCTCGCGGGCCGCGATGCCGCCGACGTCGCCTTCTCTCGCGCCTACCTCGAGGCGCAGGGCGTCTTTGGCCCGGGCTCCGGCCGCGTCTACGCGCGCACGGTTGAGCTCGACCTCTCGACCGTGGAGGGCTCGCTCGCCGGGCCGTCCCGACCGCACGACCGCGTGAGCGTCTCCGGCCTCAAGGAGCGCTTCGAGGGCGCCGCGCGCGAGGCCGGGCGCGACCTCTCGGAGACGTTCGAGGTGGAGGGCGCGGGCCGGCTCGGCCACGGCACCATCGCCATCGCCGCCATCACCAGCTGCACCACGGCCACCGACCCGGCCATGATGGTCGCCGCGGGCCTGCTCGCCCGCCACGCCGTCGAACGCGGCCTCGCGCCGAGGCCCTGGGTCAAGAAGGTGCTCGCCCCGGGCAGCCACGCCACCGAGCTCCTGCTCGAGCGCTGCGGCCTCGTGGGCCCGCTTCGCGACCTCGGCTTCTTCACGTGCGGCTTTGGCTGCATGAGCTGCATCGGCAACTCCGGTGAGATCAAGGGCTGCCTCAAGGCCCGCGCCTCGGAGATGGAGCTCACGAGCGTGCTCTCGGGCAACCGCAACTTCGAGGGGCGCATCTCGCCCGACGTCAGCCAGAACTACCTCTGCGCACCGGCGCTGGTCGTTGCCTACTCGCTCGTCGGCACGATGGACGTGGACCTCTCGACCGAGCCCGTGGGCCGCGGCGCTGACGGCGAGCCGGTCATGCTCTCCGACATCATGCCCTCCGACGAGGAGGTGTCCGCCGCCCTGGCGGCCCACCTCGACGCCTCCGTCTTCGAGGAGGGCGCGCGCGGGCTCCTCGAGGGATCGTCCGCGTGGCGCTCCATCGAGTCCTCGGAGTCGGCCACCTTCCCCTGGGACGACGACTCGACCTACGTGCGCCGCGCCCCCTACTTCGACCTCGCCCGCGAGCAGAGCGTCGTCGAGGTCCGCGGCGCCCGCGCGCTCGCCTGTCTGGGGGACTTCGTCACGACCGACCACATCTCGCCCGCCGGGTCGATCGCGAAGGACTCTCCCGCCGCGTGCTATCTCACCGAGCGCGGCGTCGCCCCCGCCGACTTCAACACCTACGGCGCGCGCCGCGGCAACCACGAGGTGATGGCGCGCGGCACGTTCGCCAACGTCAAGCTCAGAAACGCGCTCGCCGACGGTCGCGTGGGCGGCTGGACCAAGAACCTGCTCACGGGCGACCTCGAGCCGATCTTCGACGCCGCCGAGGCCTATCGCGTCGCCGGCGTCCCGCTCGTGGTGGTCGCCGGCAAGCTCTACGGCTCGGGCTCGAGCCGCGACTGGGCGGGCAAGGGGCCGCTGCTTCTGGGCGTGCGGGCCGTCATCGCCGAGAGCTTCGAGCGCATCCACCGCTCCAACCTCGTTCAGATGGGCGTGCTCCCGCTCCAGCTCGAGGACGGCCAAAGCGCCGAGACGCTCGGCCTCGTGGGCACCGAGACCTATGACATAGATCCCGTCGACCTCTCGGGAGGGCTTCCCCGCCCGCGCGTGACGACGGTCCGTGCCACGCGCGAGGACGGCAGCGTCGTCACGTTCGGCTGCGTCGTGCGCGTGGACACGCCCATGGAGGGCGCCTTCCTCGCGCGCGGGGGCATCCTCCCGTTCGTCCTCGACACCCTGTGCGACGGGGGAGAGTGACGTGTCCCAGACGTGCCCCAACTGCGGACGGAGCGTTCCGGACGGCTCGGCCGTCTGCCCGCACTGTCATGCCATGACCGACGTCACGCAGAAGATCTCCGTCGGCGACCTCACCTGGTGCCCGGGCTGCGGCGCGCTCGTCCCGCCGGGGGCGGACGCCTGCCCCAAGTGCGGCCGCCTCGTCAGGGAGCAGGAGCCCCAGCGCCAGGTCAGGGAGCTCGACCTTCCCGAGGTCGGTGACTTCGACGAGGACGCGGCCGCGCGGACCGGGGTCATGACGCGCATCGAGAGCGCCATACCCGCCGTCGACGAGGCGTCGCCCGCCGCGACGCGCGACAGGATGCCGCGCCCGCGCGCCTTCGCCTTCGCCGCGATCTTCGCCGTGGCCCTCGTCGGGGGCGCGGTGCTGCTCATCACGCACCCGTGGGACCCCATGGCCTCGGTCACGCGTGCATCGGAGCCCGCCGACACCTCCATGTCCGGGTTCCCGGGGCTCGTCGAGACGCTGAGCGGCCAGGACCGCGACGCCGAGGGGTCGGACGACCAGGCTTCGCCCACGTCGCAGGAGTCGCTCGCCCAGCTCCACGCCACGCTCGGGGAGCTGGCCGACAAGGTCGACGAGAGCGAGGCGGCGCTTCGGGACGCCTGCGCGAGCGGGGACGGCTCCGCCCTCGACGAGGGGGCCGAGAAGGCGGAGTCGACGTCGATCGCCGTCTCGAACGCCATCGCGACCATCGGCCAGATCGACGACGCGGGAGGGGAGAGGGCAGAGGACATCGAGCACCTCCTGACGCTCGGGAACTGGCTTCGCAACCGCTGCGACGCGCTCACGGGGGCGTGGGAGGTCGCCCTGGGGGCCGAGGACCTCACCGCCGCGTCCGAGAGCGTGGACGCGCGCCTCGACTCCGCTTCGGACTACCGGGCGCTCTTCGAGAGGAACTTCGAGGACTGGGCTCCCGAGACGTCCTGAGCGCGCGCCCTCCCGCGCGCCGGGGCCCTCGGGCGCCGTTCGTCTGCCGAATATGTGAAACCTATCGCTTCCTGATAGAATTATGGAGTTGATTGATGTCGATGCGTCTGAGACGCTACTTTCGGGAGGCGACATGGGCTTCATCCAGGATCCGCTCTACACGCCCGAGTACGCCGTCGTCGGCGACGAGGTCGCGGTCATCGCCACCTCGAAGGGGACCATCCGCGTGAGGCTCGACGGCGAGGGCGCCCCCGTGCACGTCGCCAACTTCTGCGAGCTCGCCTCGAGCGGCTTCTACGACGACCTCAAGTTCCATCGCTACGTGCCGGGCTTCGTCATCCAGGGCGGTTGCCCCAACACGCGCGAGATGACCCCCGAGCAGGTGGCCCGCGGCGAGGCCGGCCCGTTCGGCCACCCCGGCACGGGCGGCCCCGGGTATCGCATCCGCCAGGAGTTCACCACCAACCCGCACAACTCCCACGAGGACGGCGCCCTCGCCATGGCGCGCTCGTCCGACCCAAACTCGGCCGGCTCCCAGTTCTACTTCTGCCTGGGGCCGCAGCACGGTCTCGACTCTGGCTACACCGTCTTCGGAAGGACGGTTGAGGGTATGGACGTCATCGCCGCGCTGAGGGCCGGCGATGTCATAGACTCGATTCGCATCGAGCACGTCGGCGCGTAGGCGCCGCGAGCCACTCAGGAGGACAAACGTGAACCAGCAGGCATTTGAGTCCGGAAAGCGCGCGTACCAGGAGGCCGACTGGCTTCGTGCGATCACCCTGCTCGACGGCGCCAAGCGTCCCGGCGAGGCCGCCGGCGAGGTCGACCACCTTCGCGGCAACGCGTACATGAAGCTCGGCCAGTTCGATGCCGCCGCCGCGGCCTACGAGGCGGCGCTCTCGGACGCCTCGTACGGCAAGAGGGGCGCCCTCTGCTGCAACCGCGGCCGCGCGCTCCTGGCCGCCGGCCGCGCCCAGGACGCCGTCGTGGCGCTCACCGAGGCGGTCGCCGACCCCGCCTACACCACCCCCTACAAGGCCTATACCGCGCTCGGCTCCGCCTACGAGCAGCTCGGTGACATCCGTAACGCCGGCATCGCCTATCGCAGCGCCGCGATCGACGAGTCCAACCCGGCCCCCGCGCACGCCCTGAGCGACCTCGGCAGCTGCTTCATGCGCCTGGGACGCGCGGTCGACGCCGTCGAGGCCTACCGCACCGCCCTCGACTTCACCACGCCGCTCGAGGACCAGAACAGGATCTGGTGCGACCTCGCGCTGGCCTACGTCGCCGCCAACCGCATGAACGAGGCCGTCGACGCCTTCGCCCACGCGACGGCCGACGGCACCTACCAGCTCTCTCCCGAGGCGCAGGCGTCCTATGACGCCGCCCGCAAGGCGGTCGCCTCCATCAGTGGCCGCCAGCCCTCCGAGACCGACGCGTTTCTCGCCGCCGCCGGCTACGGCGGCTCCTACGACCCGCTCGACCCCATGGGGGCCTCGGGCGAGCTGATGCCGTCCCCCGAGGACACCGGCTTCTTCTCCGTGAGCGAGGAGGACCTCGTCCAGCAGGACCGCATGGACCGCAAGGTCAGGCGCAAGCACCGCCACACCGGCCTCAAGATCTTCATCACCCTCCTCGTGCTGCTCGCCCTCGTCGGCGGGGGCGCCGCCTTCGCCTTTGTCAACGGCTACGGCTGGCCCACGCAGCAGGCCGTCGCCGAGCAGCTCTTTGACGCCAAGACCCAGGGCTCCGACCTCGCCCCCTACGTCGTGAGCGAGATGTCCACGGCGCAGATCCAGGAGATCTCCGACATCCTCCCCGCCGGCGCCGATGTGAGCGTCACCGGGATCGACCGCTCTGCCCAGGAGTCGACCGTCTATCTCACGGCGTCCCTCTCCAGCGGCAGCGAGCAGGACTACACGATCGAGATGGTCCGAGACGGCATCGGCTGGAAGGTGAGTGACGTCACCCCCGTCTACCTCTCCCAGAGCGATCAGGGCGCCTCCGTAGGCACCGATCCCGTTGACACCGCCGGCACCGACGCGGCAACCGAGTAGGACGGCCTATGTCAATCATTGACTCTCTGTTTGGTGAGTACGGCGGCGACCTCGCCATCGACCTCGGCACCGCGAACACCCTCGTCGCCGTGCGCGGGCAGGGCATCGTCATCAACGAGCCCTCCGTCGTCGCCATCGACAAGAGCGAGAGCCGCGTGCTCGCCGTGGGCGCGGACGCCAAGCGCATGATTGGCCGCACGCCCGGCTCCATCATCGCCGAGCGTCCCCTGAAGGACGGCGTCATCGCCGACTTCGACGTGACCGAGGTCATGCTGCGCTACTTCATCGAGAAGGCCCGCGAGCGCCGCTACCCGTGGTCGCCTCGGCCGCGCGTCGTCGTGTGCGTGCCGTCGGGCGTCACCTCGGTCGAGAAGCGCGCCGTCTTCGAGGCGACCATCCAGGCCGGCGCGCGCCAGGCCTACCTCATCGAGGAGCCGATGGCCGCTGCCATCGGCGCCGACCTTCCCATCGAGGACCCCACGGGCTCGATGGTCGTCGACATCGGTGGCGGCACCACCGAGGTCGCCGTCATCTCGATGGGCGGCATCGTCGTCTCGCAGTCGATCCGAACCGCCGGCGACGAGTTCGACCAGACGATCCTCCAGCACGTCCGCGACGCGTACAACCTCTCCATCGGCGAGCGTACGGCCGAGGACATCAAGATCAAGGTCGGCTCCGCCGCCCCGCTCGCCGAGGAGCTCGACGTCGAGGTCAACGGCCGTGACGTCATGAGCGGTCTGCCCAAGACCGTGCGCATCGAGAGCGAGGAGATCCGCCGGGCCCTCGACCGCCCGCTCGACGAGGTCACCAAGGCCGTCAAGGACGCCCTCGACGTGACGCCGCCCGACCTCGCCTCCGACCTCATGTACTACGGCATTCTCCTGACCGGCGGCGGCGGTCTGCTCCGCGGTCTCGACCAGCGCCTCCGCGAGGAGACCGGCGTTCCCGTGAACGTGAGCCCCACGGCCCTCGAGAACGTCGTCAACGGATGCGCAAAGGTCCTCGAGGCCAACGCGCTCTCGGGCGGCTTCGTCCAGAGCACGGGGCAGTAGGGTGCCGCTCTCCTCGGGGGGTCGCGGGGCGACCCCGACGCTCGGGACAAAGCGACCTTCCTCGGGCGGGCGCGAGCTCGTCGTGTGCCTCGTCCTCTCCGTGGCCCTCTTCACGCTGAGCTGCCAGGGCGGCGACTCGGGCCCGCTGGAGATGGTGCGGGGCACCTTCCAGACGATCACCTCCCCGGTACGCATGCTCGGGGCGGCGGCGATGTCGCCGGTGAGGGGCCTCGGCAACGTCTTTGCCAACCTCACTGCCGACCAGGCCACCCTCTCGGAGCTGCAGGCCGAGGTGGACGAGCTGAGGGCGAGAAACGCCGAGCTCGAGGAGGACGCCTCCTCCGCGCAGCGCCTCCAGGACCTCCTCGACCTGCGTGACACCAACGACCTTCAGTCCGTCGCCGCCCGCATCATCTCCGGCTCGACCGACTCCTGGAGCTCCACGGTCACGCTCGACAAGGGCTCCTCCTCGGGGCTCACGCCCGGCATGCCCGTGACCACCTCCAGCGGGGTCATAGGGCAGATCGTCTCCTGCAGCGCCACCACCTCCACGGTGCGCCTGCTCTCCGACGAGAGCTCGTCCATCTCGGCCATGATCCAGTCGAGCCGCGCCCAGGGGATGCTCTCGGGCTCCGCCTCCGGCGGGGTCAACCTCGAGCTCGTCTCGACGGACCAGGAGGTCAAGACCGGCGACGTCGTCGTGACGAGCGGCCTGGGCGGGGTGTTCCCCAAGGGGCTGCCGCTCGGGGAGGTCGTGAGCGTCACCAACAACCCCGGCGACCTCTATCTCGACATCGTCGTCGACCTCTACGCCGACACGACGAGGTCGGAGGAGGTGCTCGTCATCACCTCGATCACGGAGGGGCAGCGCGCGACGGCAGAGGACATCGCCGAGGCCGACGCGCAGGAGCGCACGAGCGACGGGGGCGACCAGGACTCCGCCCAGGACGACGGCTCGCAGGACCAGACGGCGCAGGACGAGTAGGGAGGGAGCCATGCGGGTAGCCGACAGAAACCGAGACACGCG
Source organism: uncultured Atopobiaceae bacterium (assembly GCA_963931035.1). Lineage (GTDB taxonomy): Bacteria > Actinomycetota > Coriobacteriia > Coriobacteriales > Atopobiaceae > Thermophilibacter. The sequence goes on from OZ006979.1 coordinate 543,080, forward strand.
CACCACGGTGGTCCTCGCCGTGCTCTGCCTCGTGCTCCAGCTCGCGCTCGCGCCCAACGTCGGCCTCGGCAACGGGCGCGCCAACTTCGCGCTCGTCTTCACCGCCTGCGTGGCGTTCTCGACGGGCGGGAGGGCTGCCGTGATCGCGGGGTTCGCCTCCGGCCTGGTCTTCGACCTCTCCTCGACCTCGCCCATCGGCCTCATGGCCCTCTGCCTCACCGTGGCCGGCTTTGCGCTCGGCTCCAGCGTTCGCGAGCGCGTGGCCGGCGACCTTGGCTCCTCGCTCGTCTACGTCGCCGTCGCCTCGCTTTCCGTCTCCGTCGTCTACCACGTGGCCATGCTCCTCGTGGGGAGGACCGACTCGCTCGTCGACGCGCTCTTCCTCCGCGCCCTGCCCTCGGCCCTGCTCACGCTGGTGGCCTTCCTGCCGTTCGCCTACTACTTCTCCCGCGTCCGCACGCACGGCTCGCCCCTGGGACGGGGACGTCACTCGGGCGGCGGGCTTACTCGTCGCGGGCTCTAGGGGTCGACATGGACCTCTCGCTCGTCATCGTCATCGTGTGCGTGGTCCTTGCGGTCGCGCTCGTCATCGTCTTCGTGCTCTTTGGCCGCTCGGAGGCCAACTTCACCTTCGACATCGGCGGCGCGGCGCCGCGCGCCTCGGGAGGCTCTGACTCCTCGGCCGACAAGACCGCCTCCTCGCGGCTCGTGGGGCTCGCCGTGGGCGTCGGGGCGGTCTTTAGCGTCCTGATCGGCAGGCTCTGGTCCATGCAGCTCGTCTCCTCCGAGGACTATGCCGAGCAGGCGGAGCGAAACCGCCGGAGCGTGATCTACACCCAGGCGCCGCGTGGGCGCATCCTCGACAGGAACGGGCGCGAGATCGTGGGCAACCGCTCGAGCCTGACCGTGGTCGCCGAGGGCGACGTGATCGACGACCAGGTGGAGGTCCAGCTCCTGGCCAACCTCATCGGCATGCCCGCGCAGGCGGTCCGCCGCAAGCTCCAGGACACCACCGAGGGCCACCAGAGTCCGCGCACCGTCTCCGTCGACGTGTCGAGGCGCGTCGTCGCGTTCATCGGCGAGCACCCCGAGGCCTTCCCCGGCGTCAAGGTCCAGCAGCGCACGCAGCGCTCCTACCCCCACGGCTCGCTCGCCGCGCATGTGGTCGGCTACGTGGGCACCGTGACCGAGGAGCAGCTCAAGGCCAGCGAGGATAGCGAGGACGGATCGATCACCTATCGCTCCGGCGATGTCGTCGGCCAGTCGGGGGTCGAGCTCACCTACGAGAACGTCCTCGCGGGAAACCGCGGCGAGCAGATCGTCTTCGTCGACGCGGAGGGGAGTGTGCTCGGCTACTCCACGAGCATCGAGCCCGAGCCCGGCTCGGACGTCGTCCTGACGATCGACCTCGACATCCAGAAGGCGGCCGAGGAGTCCCTGGAGAGGATCGTCACCTCCCAGCGCGAGGCGGGGCAGCGCTGCTACAGCGGGAGCGTCGTCGCGCTCGACTGCACCACGGGCGAGGTGATCGCGATGGCGAGCTACCCGACCTTCTCGCCCAACGTGTTCACGGGCGGCATCTCCCAGGCCGACTGGGACGCCCTCTCCGACGAGGACTCCCACTACCCGCTCCTCAACCGGGCCATAGCCGGTCAGTACCCCTCGGGATCGGTCATCAAGCCGCTCACCACGTTCGCCGCGCTCAACTACGGCGTCGCCACGACCGACTCCTCCTGGTACTGCTCGGGCTGGTGGTCGTGGTCGGGGAGCAGCGAGGACGGAACCATCATGAAGTGCTGGCAGGAGTCCGGCCACGGCGCCGTCAACCTCACCTCCGGCATCACCTACTCCTGCGACGTCGTCTTCTACGAGATCGGCAAGGGCTTCTACTACGCCGACAGCCCGGAGGGCATGCAGGAGACCTTCCGCAGCTACGGGCTCGGCTCCGCCTCCGGCATCGACCTCAACGGCGAGATGTCCGGCCGCGTGCCCGACGCCGAGTGGAAGCAGAGCTACTTCAAGGAGCTCGGCTACTCCGACGAGGACAGCAGCTGGAAGGGCGGCGACAACTGCAACATCGCCATCGGGCAGGGAGACATGCTCGTCACCTGTCTCCAGATGGCCGACGCCTACTGCAGCATCGCCAACCGCGGCCCCATCTTCCGCCCCCACGTGCTCAGGGGCGTCCGCTCCAAGGTGGGGGAGGGCTTTGTCTCGGAGTATCGCGTCGAGCAGCTCGCCGACGTCGAGGAGGACCAGTCCTTCCGCGACATCGTCGAGCGCGGCATGTGGGGCGTCATCTACGAGGAGTCGCCCTCGCAGACGTCGCACTGGACCAACATGAGCGTCCAGGTCGCGGGAAAGACCGGCACGGCGGAGCAGACCGCCTCCGACACCAACGTCTGCTGGTTTGGCTGCTACACGCCCTCCGACGACCCCAAGTACGTCGTCTTTGCCAACGTCGACGGCGGAGACTGGGGATCGGCGACGGCGATGCTCGTCGTTCGCGACACCCTCGGGGCGATCTACGGTGAGCCGGACACTTCGACGGCCGTCTATGCGGCCGGGGACTAGGGGGAGCCATGCCACTGGAAGCCATGAGGCCCCTCGGCGGGTCGGGAGCCGCGAGCGGGACGCGTCGCGCGCACTCGAGCGTTGGCGGCAAGGGGGGCAGGTTCGGCGACCTCTACCTCTCGCAGCTCATCCCGGCGCTGCTCATCGTCATCGCCGGCGTGATCACGATCTGGTCCGCCTCACTCTCCATCCCCGAGGCCAACTTCGTGAGCCACCTCGCCGGCATCGTCATCGGGCTGGTGGCGGCCGTCTTCGTCTGGCGCTACGACTGCCGCTCGCTCTCCAACATGACCACGACGCTCTTCGTGCTCGCCTGCGTGCTCATGGTGCTGCCCCGCGTTCCCGGCCTCGGGTACGAGGGAGGCCTCGGCATGGTCGGATGGGTGCGGATCGGCCCGCTTCGCTTCCAGCCCTCCGAGCCCGGCAAGATCGTGACGATCTTTCTCATGGCGTCCGCCTGCGCGCAGTACAACGGCAAGATCGAGACGTTTCGTGACTACGCCAAGCTCTGCGGCACGCTCCTGGTGCCCCTGCTGCTGATCCTCTCGCTCGACCTCGGCACGGGCCTGATCATCTTCTTCATAGGCGCCACGATCATCATCGTGAGCGGGGCCCCGCGCACCTGGGTGCTGCTCACCATCGCGCTCATCGTGGGCGTCGCGGCGCTGGTGGTGGTCACGTCCATGATCGACGGGCTGCCCCACATCCTCAAGGACTACCAGCTCAAGCGCCTCATCGTGTTCGTCGACCCGAGCGTCGACCCCACCGGGGACGGCTACAACCTCCAGCAGGCCATGATCGCCGTCGGCTCGGGCGGGCTCTTTGGCAAGGGCTTCGGAAACGCCACGCAGGCGCTCAACGGCTTCGTCCCGGAGGCGCAGACCGACTTCGTCTTCTCGCTGTTCGCCGAGCAGTTCGGCTTCGTCGGGTCGCTCATCCTGCTCGGGCTCTACGCATGGATGATCTTCTCGACCATCCTGCTCGCGATGAGGACGGAGTCGTACTTCTCGCGCCTCGTCCTGATAGGCTGCGTCGCCATGTGGACGTTCCAGGTCCTCGAGAACGTGGGCATGTGCCTGGGTATCATGCCCATCACGGGCATCCCCCTGCCGTTTGTGACCTACGGGTCCTCGTCCATGGTCGTCCAGCTCGTGTCGGTCGGGGTCGTCCAGTCGGTCTGGAGGCATCGTCAGAAGGCGGCCTAGCGCCCGCCGTATGGTCTGATTGGAGTAGATGGTGGCTGGGAAAGGCTGGTCGGTAGGAAGATGCGCCGAGGTGGTCGGGTTTGCCCGCACCGCAGTGCGCGCCCGTGACGAGCGCGTGCTCATTCACGTCCTCGTGGACCCCTCCTGCCCGCGCGAGCTCGTGCTCGCCGTCAAGGACGCGCTCGTTCCGACGAGGGGCGGCGGTCAGGTCCGCGTCATGCCGCTCGCGGGCTCGCTCCCACCGGCGGAGGCGCCCGACGTCGCGCTCGCCCTGATGGGCCCGGGCTCCGAGCCCGCCGGCGCGCTCGCCTACGCCCGCCGGGGAGTTCCCGTGGCGCTGGTCGTGGAGGGGGCGCTCGACGTCGCGCTCCCCGAGGTCCCGGAGGACGTCTCCGCCCGCCTGGGGGTCGTCGCCGCGTCGAGCCCCGAGGTGCTTGCCGACAAGCTCGCGCTCTGGCTCGCGTCCGCCGTGGAGAAGGAGATCGCCCTGGCGGCGAACTTCCCGTTCTGCCGCCGCGCGGTCACGCAGCGACTGATAGCGCGCTGCGCGCTCCAGAACGCCGCCGTGGGCGCGGTTCACCTGATCCCCGGCTCCGACCTTCCCGTCATGACGGCGAACCAGGCGAAGCTCGCCCTCGACATCGCCGCGGCGTACGGCCGCCCCCTCGAGCCCTCGCGCGCCGCCGAGCTCGCCGGGGTGGTCTGCTCGGGCCTCGCCTGGCGCACCCTCGCCCGCACCCTGCTCGGTGCCGTGCCCGGCATCGGCCTCATCGTTCGCACGGGGATCGCCTACGGCGGGACGCTCGCCACGGGCTCCGCGCTGAGGGCGCGCTTCGACCTCGAGGCGCCGCACCCGTCCGCCGCGCGCACCGCCGACCGCCCCCCGGCGGCCGACGTGCTCCCGCTCGCATCACCCCGGGCGGACGACGGCTACGTGACCATCGGGGGAGGTCGCGCATGAGGGTCGCGCGAGAGAACCTCTTCCACCGCATCGAGCCGCTCCTGCCCCTGGTCGAGCACCCGGCGCGCTACCTCGACCACGAATGGGGCGCCTGCGAGGAGCAGGACGGGCCCTTCCATCTGTGCATGGTGTACGCCGACGTCTACGAGGTGGGGCAGCCCAACCTCGGCGTCGCGATTCTCTACAACCAGATAAACGCCCAGGAGGGCATGAGCTGCGAGCGCTGCTACCTCCCCTGGAAGGACCTCATCGCGCTCATGAGGGAGCATGACGTGCCCCTGCTCTCGCTCGAGGGGTCCGCGCCGCTCGCCTCCTTCGACGCCATCGGCTTCACGCTCGCCCACGAGCTCATCGCCACCAACGTCCTCGAGACGCTCGACCTCGCCGGCATCGCGCTCACCTCTGCGGAGCGCGACGAGGACGACCCCGTCATCCTCGCCGGCGGTCCCTCCGCCTGGAACTGCGAGCCGCTCGCGGAGGTCTTCGACGCCGTCCTGCTCGGTGACGGCGAGGAGTCCATCGTCGAGGTCTGTGCGTGCATCAGGGACGCGCGTGTCGAGGGCGTCTCCAGGGCGGAGCTGCTCCGGCGCCTCGCGCGCGTCCCCGGCACCTACGTGCCGTCCCTCTACGAGGTCCGCGTCGACGAGACCTCGACGCGCTGGGGCCATGCAGTTCCCAAGGTGGGGGAGGACGTCCCGGACGTCGTCTACAAGCGCTGCGTCCAGGACTTTGCCGCCACGCCCGCCGTCGCGCAGCGCATCGTCCCGTACACCGGCATCGTCCAGGACCGCCTCTCCCTCGAGGTCCTGCGCGGCTGCGCGCGCGGGTGCCGGTTCTGCCAGGCGGGCATGACGTACCGGCCGGTCAGGGAGCGCCCCGCCGAGCAGGTCGTCGAGTGCGGCGTGAGGGGGCTCCTCGAGAGCGGCCACAACGAGATCTCGCTCTCGTCCCTCTCGACGACCGACCACTCCCAGTGCGAGCAGATCCTGAACGGCTTCAACCGCGCGCTCGAGGAGAGCGGCGTCCGCGTGTCCATCCCCTCGCAGCGCCTCGACTCCTTTGGGGTCGACATGGCCGCGGCCGTGGCCGGGGGGCGCAGGGGAGGGCTCACCTTCGCCCCCGAGGCGGGCAGCCAGCGCCTGCGCGACGTCATCAACAAGAACGTGACCGAGGACGACCTCGAGAGCGCCGCGCGCAACGCCTTCGAGGCCGGCTGGCGTAGGATGAAGCTCTACTTCATGATGGGCCTTCCCACCGAGACGGACGAGGACGTCGTGGGCATCGCCCGCATGGCCGAGCGCGTGCTCGAGATCGGGCGCGAGGTCGTGGGCCGCGGGCCCAAGAGCGGCGTCTCCGTCTCCATATCGGTCGCCGTGCTCGTCCCCAAGGCGTTCACCCCCTTCCAATGGTGCGGCCAGCTCGACCCGGGCGAGGTCCGCCGCCGTCAGCAGCTGCTGCTCCACGAGGTGCGCGACCGTGCCATCCGCGTCTCCTACCACGACGCGGACGTCTCCCTCGTCGAGGGGGCGCTCTCCAAGATGGGGCGCGCCGGCTTCGCGCTCGTCCGTCGCGCCTGGGAGCTCGGGTGCCGCTTCGACGCATGGACGAGCGAGTTCAGGTTCGACCTGTGGGAGCGAGCGGCCCGCGACTGCGGGCTGGACCTCGTCGACCTCGCGTGCGAGGAGTTCCCGCTCTCCGCCCGTCTTCCCTGGGAGCACACGTCCCCCGGCGTCGACAAGGGCTTCCTGCAGCGCGAGTGGCTCCGTGCCGCACGGGGCGTGACCACCTCAGACTGCACCCGCTCGAGCTGCGTGGGCTGCGGCGTGTGCCCGGCCCTCGGCGTCCGCAACGTCATCCAGGGGGTGAGGGCATGAGCCGCCCGCAGTCCCAGCCGACCTCGACGCGCCCCCAGGACCTGCCCGTCAAGGCGGACCTCGCCCGTCTGCGCGTCCGCTACCACAAGGACAGCCGGCTCGCGTTTCTCGGGCACCTCGACCTGATCTCCACCGTCGAGCGCTGCGTGAGACGCTCGGGCCTGCCGTTCTCCATCGGCAACGGATTCGCGCGGCGCATGCGCATACAGTTCTCGAGCGCGCTTCCGACCGGCACGAGCTCCGCCTGCGAGTACTTCGACGTCCGCCTCCTCGAGGCGGTCGACCCTGCGGAGGCACTCGAGCGGCTCCGTGCGGCGACCCCGCCCGCGCTCGCGCCCTGCGAGGCGGGCTACGTGCCCGGCAGGCTCCCGGCCCTCGAGGCGTGGCTCGACCATGCCGCGTGGGAGGCCACGCTGCTCGGTGACGGATTCGACGCCGAGGCGCTTCTCGACGGCATCGAGCGCGTGCGTGCGGACGGTGTCATCACCTACCTGCGAGGGGAGAGGGAGAAGACCGTCGACGTCGCCGCCACGCTCGCGGGCGTGACGCTGCTCGACGCGGGCGTCGGCTCGATCACCCTGCGGCTCGAGACGCGCTCCGGGGCCTCGGCGTCGCTTCGGCCCCAGGTGCTGCTCGACGCCGCGCTCGCGCGCGCCGGGCAGCCGACGCCGCGCCTCGTGCGCACCCGGCGCGTCGGCCAGTGGCACGTGGAAGATGGGCGTCTTGTGGAGCCGCTCGGACCCTTTGGCGCAAACGCGCCCGCACCATTATCCTGAGCAAGGTCGCATCGTCTGGACGCGATTTACGGCACCGTCTTTTCCCTTACGGTATCCGCAGGTCACGCCAACTCCTTTGTTGACGAGTCGAGACGCTGCTAGTAATATAAGCAACTGTTGCATTCAGCCAGCAATGAAGGGTTTCGCACATGTACGCAATCGTAGCAACTGGTGGCAAGCAGTATAAGGTTGCCGAGGGTGACGTCATCGACGTCGAGAAGCTCGACGCGCAGCCTGGCGACAGGGTCGAGCTCCCCGTTCTTCTCGTGAACGACGGCACCAAGACCATCGTTGGCTCTGCTCCCCTCGAGGGCAAGAAGGTCACCGCCGAGGTCGTCGAGCAGTTCAAGGGCGAGAAGGTCCTCGTCTTCAAGCTCAAGAAGCGCAAGCGCTATCACCGCGCCAACGGCCACCGTCAGAACCTGACGAAGCTCAAGGTCGTCGAGATCCCCGCGTAACTCTCGTCCCTCGCTCTAGAGAAGGCAGGTCATACCATGGCTCACAAGAAAGGCCTCGGCTCGTCCCGCAACGGCCGTGACTCCAACGCCCAGCGTCTTGGCACCAAGCGCTACGGCGGTCAGACCGTGAAGGCCGGCGAGATCCTCGTCCGCCAGCGCGGCACGCACATCCACCCCGGTGACAACGTCGGCATCGGCAAGGACGACACCCTCTTCGCCCTCACCGCCGGCACCGTCGAGTTCACCAAGGGCGTCAAGCACCGCGTCCACGTCCGCGAGGCGTAGCGCGACCAGACATTCGCACCTGAGCGGCCCCGGTTCTCGGACCGGGGCCGCTTTGTGTTTCTCGGCTGCGCCGCGGGTGCATTGGACGCGTTGTCGCAGTTGCCGTACCATGGAAGCCGAGCAAAGGAGACCTCCGTGGAGAACACGTTCACCGATCTTTCCCACATCAACGTCAAGGGCGGCGACGGCGGCGCCGGCTGCATGTCCTTCCGCCGCGAGGCGTTCGTTCCAAAGGGCGGCCCCGACGGAGGCGACGGCGGCCGCGGCGGCGACGTGATCGTCGAGGCGGACCCCCAGCTCTCGTCCCTGATCGACTATCGCTACAAGCATCACTTCCGCGCCGAGCGCGGGACGCACGGTCAGGGGGCGCGCCGGCACGGGCGCGACGGCGAGGACCTCGTCCTGCGCGTGCCCGTGGGCACGGTCGTGCGCGAGCTCGACCCAGCAACGCAGACGCCCCTCTACGACATCGCCGACCTCACCCAGCCAGGAGAGCGCGTCGTCGTCGCGCCGGGCGGTGCCGGCGGGCGCGGCAACATCCACTTCGTGACCTCGGTGCGGCGGGCGCCGGCCTTTGCCGAGAAGGGCGAGCCCGCGCGCGAGCACTGGATCGAGCTCGAGATGAAGCTCATGGCTGATGCTGCCCTCGTCGGCATGCCGTCGGTGGGGAAGAGCTCGATCATCGCCCGCATCAGTGCGGCGCGTCCCAAGATCGCGGACTACCCCTTCACCACGCTGGTCCCCAACCTCGGGGTCGCGCGTGCCGCCAGCGGCCAGTCCTTCGTCGCCGCCGACGTCCCGGGCCTCATCGAGGGTGCGAGCGAGGGAAAGGGGCTCGGTCACCAGTTCCTGCGTCACATCGAGCGGACGGCCCTCATCCTTCACGTCGTCGACGTGACGGGGGGCTTTGAGGGGCGCGACGCCGTCGAGGACTACCGGACCATCAACTCCGAGCTCGAGGCGTACGCGCTAGAGCTCTCGAGCCGCCCGCAGATCGTCGTTGCCAACAAGTGCGACCTCCCGGGTACCGAGGAGGCCGTCGAGCGGCTGCGCCAGGAGGCGGAGCGCGACGGCAGGGAGTTCTTCGCCGTGTCCGCCGCGACGGGCGCCGGGCTCGACGCGCTCGTGAGCCGCTGCGCCGCCGAGGTTGCGCGCCTCAGGGCCGAGGCCGCCCCCTGCGCGCCCGTCGTCGACCTCTCCGAGCGCTGGGAGCGCGAGCGCGAGCGCCGCGAGCGCCGCATCACCGTCACGCGCGAGGAGCGCCACGCCTGGAGGGTCACCGGACAGCAGGTGGAGCGCATGGTCATCCAGACGGACTGGGACAACGAGGAGGCCGTCGCCTACCTTCAGCACCGCTTCGATCGCTGCGGGCTCGACGACGCGCTCGCCAAGGCCGGCGCCGTGAACGGCGACGAGGTCCGCATCCTCGAGCTCGCCTTCACTTTCGAGGGCGGTGACGACGCACCGGACTACGACGAGCTGCGAGAGGACGACGCCGACCTCCCGGTCGAGACCGAGCAGGTGGGCGAATGAGCCTCGTCGTCGTCAAGATCGGCTCGTCCACCCTCGTTGACGCTGCCGGGGCCCTCGACCGCGGCTTCATCCGCTCCCTCTGCGAGCAGGTGAGCGCCCTCGTCGACGGGGGGACGCGCGTCGTCGTCGTGTCGTCCGGCGCCGCAGCGGCGGGACGTGACGTCCTGGGCTTTGCCGAGCGTCCCTCCGACATCGCCACGCTGCAGGCCTGCGCCTCGGCGGGGCAGGCCCGTCTCACGCGGGCCTACGCCGACGTCCTCGCGGAGCGCGGCATCCCGTGCGGCCAGGTCCTACTCACCAGGCGCGACGTCATGGACCGCGACGGCTTCCTCAACGCGCGCACCACCCTCCTTCGACTGCTCGAGCTCGGCGCCGTGCCGGTCGTCAACGAGAACGACACCGTCTCCACGGCAGAGTTCGCCTTCGGGGACAACGACATGCTCGGGGCGCTCGTCTCGGCGCTCGTGGGCGCGGACCTCTACGTCATCTGCTCCGACGTCGACGGGCTCTACACCGCCAACCCCCAGGAGGACCCCACGGCGACGCTCATCGAGCACGTCGAGGAGGTCGACCATCGGCTCAGTGAGGTGGCCGGAGGTGCCGGCACCTCGTTTGGGACGGGAGGCATGTCCTCGAAGCTCAGGGCCGCCCGCGCCATGCTCGCCGCCGGCATCCCCACGGTGATCTGCCGGGGACGCCGGCCGGACGTCCTGGTCGACGTCGTCTCGGGCGAGCGCATCGGCACCCGCTTCGAGTCCCCGGCGGGCACCCCCCACGAGGGCGGCAGGAAGCTCTGGATCGGGCTCGCCGAGGTCCCCAAGGGAACGATCACGCTCGACGAGGGCGCGACCAGGGCCGTGCTCGAGCGCGGCGCGTCGATCCTGCCGGTCGGCATCGTCTCCACGATGGGCTCGTACGAGGCCGGCGACGTCGTCAACGTCCGCGCAGCCTCCGGCGACGTCATCGGCCGGGGCGTGGCGCGCTACTCCTGCGAGGACATGGCGCGCGTCCGCGGCATCAAGCTTGACGTGATAGGCCGCTTCCTGGGACAGGACCGCGCCCAGCCGGCCGTGCACCGAGACGACCTTCTCGTCTTCTAGGAAGGAGTTCACCATGTCCGAGGCAAGGGAAAAGGCGGCGCTTGCCAAGAGGGCGGCGCGCGAGCTCGCGGGTGCCTCGAGGGCGGCGCGCGAGCGCGCGCTCGTCTGTGCCGCGCGACGCATCCGGGAGGATGCCGAGACCATCGTCGCGGCCAACGCTCGCGACCTCGAGCGTGCGCGCGAGACGGGCATGAGCCTGCCGCTCCAGGACCGCCTCATGCTCGATGCCGACCGAGTCTCCTCCATCGCCGACTCGCTCGACGACATCGCCCGCCAGCCGGACCCGCTCGGATGCGTCGTCGGCGGGTCCACCCTCGAGAACGGGCTGCGCATCGAGCAGGTGAGCGTCCCTCTCGGCGTGGTGGCGATGATCTACGAGGCGCGCCCCAACGTGACGGCCGACGCCTTTGGCCTCTGCCTGCGCTCGGGCAACGCCTGCGTGCTCAAGGGCGGCTCCGCGGCCCGAGAGTCGTGCCTCGCCCTCGTCGACTCCTGCCGCGCCGCGCTCGTCGAGGCCGGGCTTCCCGCGGACGCGCTGCAGTACGTCGACGACGACGCGCAGCACACCCAGACCGCCGAGCTCCTCTCCGCCACGGGGCTCGTCGACGTGCTCATCCCGCGCGGCGGCGCGTCGCTCATCCGCGCCTGCGTGGAGGGCGCCAAGGTCCCCGTGATCGAGACGGGGACGGGCAACTGCCACATATACGTCCACGAGGCGGCGGACACGTCCAAGGCGCGCTCCATCCTCATGAACGCAAAGACCCAGCGGATCGGCGTCTGCAACGCCGCCGAGTCGCTCCTCGTCGACCGGGCGATCGCGCGCGAGTTTCTCGCGGACGCCCTTCAAGACCTCGCGGGCGCGGGCGTGCTCGTCCATGCGGACGCCGAGACGCGCGCCATAGCCGAGTCGCTGGGGCCAGACGTGCGCGGCGCAGTCCTCCAGAAGATCGCGGACGCCACGGAGGACGACTGGGGCAGGGAGTACCTCGCCCTGGAGATCAGCGTCCGCGTCGTGTCCGGCGTCGACGAGGCCGTCGAGCACATCAACCGCTACGGGACCGGCCACTCCGAGGCCATCGTCTCGGACTCCTACGAGGCGTGCGAGCGCTTCCTTTCCGGCGTCGACGCGGCCGTCGTCTACGCGAACGCCTCCACGCGCTTCACGGACGGCGGGGTCTTCGGTCTCGGTGCCGAGATCGGCATCTCCACGCAGAAGCTCCACGCGCGCGGCCCGATGGGCGCCTCGGCGCTGACGACGACCAAGTACCTGGCGAGGGGGGAGGGACAGGTGCGATGACGGTCGACGTCGCCCGCCTGCGGGAGCGGGACCTTCCCGTGCTCGGCATCGACGATGACAGGACGTATCGCCTCGGCATCATGGGAGGCACGTTCGACCCCATCCACAACGGCCACCTCGTCGCCGCCGAGCAGGCGTTCGACGACCTCGGCCTCGACCTCGTCGTCTTCATGCCCGCCGGCAGGCCCGCGTTCAAGCAGGACCAGCGGGTCACCTCCGGCGAGGAGCGCTTTGCCATGACGCTGCTCGCGACCGCAGACAACCCGCACTTCGTCGCCTCGCGCTTCGAGATCGACCGCGAGGGGGTCACCTACACGGCGGACACGCTGCGCCTGCTGCGGGAGCTCTATCCCAAAAACGTCGAGTTCTACTTCATAACCGGTGCCGACGCCATCACGGAGATCGTCTCCTGGAGGGACGCCGCAGACATTGCCCGCCTTGCGCACCTCGTCGCCGCGACGCGTCCCGGCTATGACCTGGACCGCGCGTGGGACGCCATCGCCGCCTCCGGGCTGGACTTCGACGTGACCTACCTCTCGGTCCCCGCCCTCGCCATCTCCTCGAGCTACCTGAGGGAGCGCGTCGAGGCGGGCCAGAGCCTGCGCTACCTCACGCCCGACCAGGTGACCGGCTACCTGCACAAGCACGGGCTCTACGGCGCGCCGTGCAGCCGCTACGGCCACATTCGCGAGGTGGTCGCCTGATGGGCAAGGCCAAGAAGAAGGCGAAGGGGATCGAGAAGATCGAGGTCAGCTATTCTCCCGAGCAGAAGATTCTGCTCAAGCGACTGACCTTCGACCTCACCGAGCATCTGGCGGACAAGCCCCGTCGGCTAGCGCACTCGCTCTCCGTCGCCAAGACCGCCGAGCGTCTCGCCGTTCTCTACGGGGTGGACCCCTTCCTCGCGCGCGCTGCGGGTATCCTCCATGACTGGGAGAAGGCCTGCTCGGTCTCTGAGCAGCTCGAGCACGCCCGCGAGCTCGGCATCGAAGCCGGCGTCGAGCTGGAGCTCGTCCACTCGCTGCTTCACGGCATGATCGCCGCGCGGACCCTCCCGCAGCGCTATCCCGAGCTCCCCCCGGCGGTCTGGCACGCCATCGCGGTCCACACCTCCGCCTCGCCGGACATGACGCCGCTTGACGAGGTGCTCTTCGTCGCCGACGGCATCGAGCCGCTCAGGCCGAGCAGCCCCGGAATCAAGCTGGTGCGCTCGCTCGTCGGCAAGGCCCCGCTCGACGACCTCTTCTGGGAGTCCTTCGTCGGCGGAATCGTGTACGTGCTCGAGGGCGGCCGCTACCTCTTCCCCGGGACCATCGAGACCTACAACGCGCTCGCAGCGCGACGCGCCAAGAGAACCAAGGAATAAGGAGACCAGCATGTCCGTCACACCGCTCGAGCTCGCCAAGGTGGCCGCGTTCGCAGCCGACTCCAAGAAGGCGGCCGACGTCGTCCTTCTCGACCTCTCCGCCAAGACCGACGTCTGCGACTACTTCCTCATCTGCTCCGGAGAGAACGCGCGGCAGGTAGATGCGATCGTCGACGAGGTGCGCGAGAAGGTGAGCGCGAACTGCGGCATCTCCCCGCTCTCCTGCGAGGGGCGCGAGGGCCTCTCATGGGTGCTCGTCGACTACGGCTCCGTCGTCGTCCACGTGTTCCGTCGCGAGACGCGCGACTTCTATCGTCTCGAGACGCTCTGGGGCGACGCGCCCCGCGTCGACCTCGGCATCGAGGCCTGACGATGCCCCCGGACCTCCTGCAGTGGGAGGGGCCCGCCATCGGCCTGCTCGACCTCGACGCCTTCTTCGCCTCCGTCGAGCAGCTCGACCACCCCGAGTGGCGCGGCAGGCCCCTGATCGTGGGAGGCTCCGCCGAGAGGCGCGGCGTGGTCTCGACCGCCTCCTACGAGGCCCGCAGGTTCGGTGTGCGCTCGGCCATGCCCGCGGCCACCGCGCGCCGCCTCTGCCCTCAGGCGATATGGACCCAGGGCCACTACGACCGGTATCGCGAGATGAGCGCCAAGGTCATGGGGATTCTCGTCGACGAGACGCCCCGCGTCGAGCAGGTCTCGATCGACGAGGCCTTCTTCGACGTCACGCCCGGTCGCTACTCGCACGAGAGCCCCGTCGCCATATGCCAGCGCATACAGCGTCGCGTGGCGGAGCTCGGGGTCACGTGCTCCATCGGGCTGGGCGTCAACAAGACCGTCGCCAAGATCGCCTCCGAGCGCGAGAAGCCGCGCGGGCTCACGGTCGTCCTGCCCGGCACCGAGCGCGCGTTTCTCGCCCCGCTTCCCGTCTCGGCGATGAGCGGCGTAGGGCCGGCGACGGAGTCGAGGCTCAAGGGGATGGGCATCCGCACGCTCGGCGAGCTCGCCCGGACCGACCCGAGCGCCCTCGAGGGGGCGTTTGGCGTCACCGGGCCGCGCATGGCCGTGCGCGCCGCCGGGCTCGAGAGGAGCGAGGTCGCGGAGGCGGCCGCGCACGAGCGGCCGAAGTCGGTCTCCAACGAGCGGACCTTCTCGCAGGACCTCACCTCCCGCGACGAGCTCGAGGCGGCGGTGCTCCACGTCAGCGACATGGTGGCGCGTCGCCTGAGGAAGAAGGGGCTCAAGGGGAGGACCGTGACCCTAAAGCTCAAGTTCGACGTGAGCCATACGCGCACCGCGCAGCGCGCGCTCGCCCACGAGACCAGCGACGCGCACGTCATCGGTCCCTTTGCCCTCTCCCTTCTCGACGAGCTGTGGCACGAGGGCGTGCCCGTGCGCCTGGTCGGTGTGGGCGTCTCCGGGTTTGACGGGGGAGAGGAGCAGCTCGCCCTCTTTGGCGATGACGAGGCGCCCGAGCGCCGCGCCGCGAGCCTCGCCGCGCTCGAGCGCGTGCGCGACGCCCTGCGGGATCGCTACGGGGACGATGCGGTCAGCTATGGTCGAGACCTGCGTTTCAGCGACCGGACGTCCGACACCGCGCCGATGAACAAGTCCGATTTCTAAGAATCGCGGGTTTTGTCGGCCCCTCTTCCGGAAATCCTCGTCCTTGTCGGCCGGTCTTCTAAGAATCGGCGAGCTTGTCGCATGGCGCTCTTGGAATTCCGGCCCTTGTCCGCACAGGCTCCGAAAATCGTGAGTGTTGTCCTTCGCGCGGCGTCAGAGTGCCTACAAACCCTCAAGTTCCTAGAAGGGCGGGCGACAAGGGCGGCGATTCCCGGACGGGACCCGGGGCGGGCGGCGCGAGGCGCTAGACGAGGACGACGAAGACGGTCCCGTCCCTCTCGGTGGAGGTCGCCCTGATGGTGCCACCGGCCGACTCGACGAGGGACTTTGCGATGGCAAGGCCCAGCCCGAACCCTCCCTCGCCCGTGCGCTCGCGCGCGCGGTCGGTGCGGTAGAACCGGTCGAAGAGGTGCTCGAGCTCCTCGGGAGAGATCGTCTCGCCGTAGTTGCCGACCGCGAGGCGCGACCGCTTGCCCTCGCGACCGAGCGCCACGCGGACGGTGGTGCCCTCGCGCGCGTACTTGGTCGCGTTGTCCAGAAGCGTCCTCACCACGCGGCGGTAGTCCTCGGGACGCACCTGCGCACGGACCTGGGGGAGAAGCGACGTCTGGATCTTGCAGCCACGCTCGAACGCCACAGCGTCGAACTCGAGGCAGCAGCCGGACACGAGGTCGGTGAGGTCGACCTCCTCGACGGCGCGGGCGTCGGCGGGGGAGGGGGCGTCGTTCGACTCGTCGGCGCGCGCAAGCGTCAGAAGGTCGTCCACGAGCTGCTTCATGTGCGTCGCCTCCTCGCGCGTGCTGGCGACCCAGCGCTGCGCGGACTCGTCCACCCCACTCTCGCGCTCGAGGATCTGGACGTTCGCGAGAATGACGGCGAGCGGTGTCTTGAGCTCGTGCGACGCGTCGGAGACGAACCTGCGCTGCTGCTCCCATGCCCTGGCCACGGGACGCAGGGCCCATCCCGAGAGCAGGTAGGAGACGACGAAGAGCGCGCCCATCGAGACGACGAAGATGACGATCTGGTTGAGCGCCTGCGTGCGGAGCGCGGCATCCCTCGAGTAGGTGTCGACGAGGGCGACCCTCCAGCCCCAGGGCATGCGGGCGCGCTTCCAGGATATGGGGTACGACGCGCACTCGCCCTCGTCGCTGCCGGCGGCCATGATCTCGGACACCACGTCGTCGAGGGTGTCCTGCGGTATGGCCAGCACGGAGTCCCCGAGGTCGATCGGGGTGCCGTCGGGCGAGAGCTCGACGACGACCGCCAGCATGATCTCGGCGCTCTGCTCGCCGGTCGTGTCGCCGATCTGCGCCGAGGTGACGTTTCCCTCGAGCGCCCGGTCGAGGATGCG
This sequence comes from uncultured Atopobiaceae bacterium, assembly GCA_963931035.1. Taxonomy (GTDB): domain Bacteria; phylum Actinomycetota; class Coriobacteriia; order Coriobacteriales; family Atopobiaceae; genus Thermophilibacter. Next base: position 559,483 of record OZ006979.1, read on the forward strand.
CGACGTCACCGAGCGCAGCGTGGCGGCGTTGCTCACGAATATCATGCCGAGCACGCCTATCAGCACGAGGCCGACGAGCAGCATCGTGATCGCGATGAACTCTCTTCTCAGTCGCGCGAGCATGACCTCTCCTACGCCTCGAGCACCTCGAGCCGGTACCCGAGCATCCTGAGGGTCGTTATCTGGACCGAGGAGCCGATGTGGGCGAGCTTCTTCCTCAGGAAGGAGACGTACGCCTCGACCGAGTTCTCGGACGCGTCCGTGTCACCCCAGACGCGCGCGAGCAGGTCCTGCTTGGACACCACCTTCGAGCTCGAGCTCATGAGGATGCGCATGACCTCGAACTCCTTGCCCGAGAGGTGAACGGTCTCGTTTCCGCAGGTGAGGTCGTGCGTGGCGAGGTCGAGGCGTATGTCGGCAAAGGTCACCTCGTCCAGCATGACGTCCCCGCGCCGCCTGGTGAGGGCCCTGAGGCGGGCGAGAAGCTCGTCTGCCTCGAAGGGCTTGGTCATGTAGTCGTCGGCGCCCGCGTCGAGCCCCTCGACCTTGTCGGCGGTCGTCGTGCGCGCCGTGAGCATCAGGACCGGCGTCGCCACGCCCTGCCGGCGCATCTCGTGGACGATCTCGCAGCCGTCCATGCCGGGGAGCATGACGTCGAGGACGATGGCGTCGTAGCGACCCGAGAGGGCGGCCCTGAGCCCCGAGCGCCCGTCGTAGACGGCCTCGGCGCCGTAGGAGGCGTCGGACACGATATGGACGATGGCGTCTGCGAGGTTGCGCTCGTCCTCGACGACCAGAATGTTCATGGGCAATCCTTCCCCTGACGCGGCGCGACCAGCTCGCGCCGTCTCACGTGGGCTATCCTACCCACCGGGGCTTAATTTCTCCTGAAGGTCGCCGCCCCTCTCGGGGTCTATGGGCCCTTTCACAAAAACTGCACCTTGCGAGCTTTGCAAAGAGTCGTAAGATGGTATGTCGTTTTGTGGCCACGCGGTGCGGCCAACCCCAAGACCACGCGCACCGCTCGTATGGAGGAGTGTTCATTGGCAGTCAAGATTCGCCTGGCCCGTCACGGTGCCAAGAAGCGTCCGTACTACCGCGTCGTCGTCGCTGACGGCCGCATGCCCCGCGACGGTCGCTACATCGAGGAGGTCGGCCGCTACAACCCGCTGACCAACCCCAAGACCATCGACATCAACCTCGAGAAGGTCGACGAGTGGATGGCCAAGGGCGCCCAGCCCACCAACGCCGTCTCCCACCTGATCGACGTCGCCAGGAACGGCCAGCCCGTCGTCGAGAAGAAGACGAAGGTCTCCAAGAAGGCCGCCGCCAAGGCCGCCGCTGCTGCCGAGGCTGCCGCCGAGGCCGAGGCTGAGGCCGAGTCGGACGCCGAGTAGGTGCCGTCGATGGGGACCATTGACGGATCCCTCGCAGAGCCCACCGGCCAGGAGCTCCCCTCCGACCGCGTCGCCGACCTCGTCGAGTACATCGTGTGCGGGCTCGTCGACGACGAGGACGCCGTCTCGCTCGACGTCACCGACGGTGACGAGGGGGCGCTCATCGAGGTGAGCTGCTCCGAGGAGGACGCCGGCAGGGTCATCGGCCGGAAGGGCCGCACCATCAAGGCGATCAGGACTCTTGCCCGGGCGCTCGGACAGCGCGTCGGCACCCAGGTAGAGGTCGAGGTCGTGGGCTAGGGGCTCATGCGAGACCGCTTCAGGCGCATAGCCCGTGTGGAGAAGACGCACGGGAGACATGGGGAGGTCGTGACGGTTCCCGCTCACGGCCTTCCTTCGCTTGTCGACGTCGGGCTCGAGGTCGCCGTCGTCCCGCCCCCGCTGCGTGCGTCGAGATGGCACAGGGTCGTCTCCCGGCGCTCCGACGGTCGCTCCGGTGACCTCGTCGCCCTCGACGGGGTGGAGAGCCTCGACGACGCGGAGGCGCTCGTCGGAACGTGGCTGCTCGCGCGGGAGGCCGACCTTCCGGCCGGCTTCGAGCTCCATGACGCCGAGAGGCTCGTCGGGCGCGTCGTGCGCGACGTGCGCACGGGGGCGACGGGCGCCATCTCCGAGGTGATGGTGGGCCCCGCAAACGACGTGTGGGTGATTCGCGGCGAGCTCGGGGAGCTCCTGCTGCCGGTCATCCCCGAGGTCGTCGACGGCGTCCCTTCCAGCGGCGAGATCGAGGTCCGCATTCCCACTGGCCTCGACTGGGGGGTGTGAGCAGGTGCTCTTTGAGACGATCTCCGTCATCCCGAACGTCTTCGAGCCGTATCTGGACGCCTCGATCATGGGGCGCGCGCGGCGCGCGGGCGTGTTCGAGTTCGTGTCGCATGACCTCAGGGACTGGACGCACGACCGCCACCGCACGGTCGACGACGCGCCCTTTGGCGGCGGGCAGGGCATGCTCATGAAGCCCGCCCCGATCTTCGAGGCCGTCGAGGACCTCTCGTCCCGCGGCGAGCGTCCCCACGTCGTGTTCTTCTCGCCCTGCGGCGCCACGTACGACCAGCGCTGCGCCGAGCGCCTCGCGCGCGAGGAGCGGATCGTGCTCGTCTGCGGACGCTACGAGGGCATGGACGAGCGCGTCTACGCGCTCGCCGACGACGTCTTCTCCCTCGGGGACTTCGTGCTCACCGGCGGCGAGCTCGCCGCGCTCGCGCTCATCGACTCCGTCGTCAGGCTGCTCCCCGGGGCCCTCGGCGACGAGATGAGCGCCGTGGACGAGTCCTTCTCGTCCCAGACCGGGCTGCTCGAGTACGCGCAGTACACGCGTCCCGCCAGCTATCGCGGCATGGACGTTCCCGACGTGCTGCTCAGCGGCGACCATGCGCGCGTGGAGCGCTGGCGCCGCCTCAGCTCCGTCGAGCGCACGGCCCGCTGGCGGCCGGAGCTCGTCGACGAGGAACGCCTCGACGAGGAGGAGCGGGCGCTCGTCCGCTCCGTCGCGCTCGAGCGGGAAGGGGGTTTCGATGCCACGGCGCCAACGCGATGACGAGAGGACCGACGAGCGTCGGGGAGGGCTCCCCTGGCTCGTTTGCACGCTCGCGGTCGCCCTCGCGGTCGGGGTCGTGCTGCGCCTGTTCGTGATCGGGGTCTACTACGTCCCCTCGGGCTCGATGCTCGACACGATCAAGATCGGCGACCTCGTGCTCGGCGAGAAGGTCTCCCTGGCCCTGCGCGACCCGGAGCCCGGCGAGATCGTGACCTTCGAGAGCCCGCTCGTGGAGGGGGAGACGCTCGTCAAGCGCGTCGTCGCTGTGGCGGGGCAGACCGTCGACCTCGTCGACGGCTCGGTCGTGGTGGACGGCGTGACGCTCGACGAGCCCTACGTCGACGGCAGGGCGACGGAATCCCTCTCCGACCTTTCCGGCTCCGCTGGGATAACATACCCCTATGTCGTTCCCGACGGCTGCGTCTGGGTCATGGGGGACAACCGCACCAACTCCAAGGACTCGCGCTACTTTGGTCCGGTGAGCGTCGACGCCGTGACGTCGATAGCCGTTTTGATCTACTGGCCGCTCCCCGACGTCGGCCTCATCTAGGTCGGGTCGGGGACGGGGGAAGGAAGACCATGAGTCAACAACCGCTGACCTTCCAGGACATGATTCTCGAGCTCGAGCGCTACTGGGCAGCTCAGGGCTGCACCGTGATGCAACCCTACGACTCGGAGGTGGGCGCCGGCACGTTCCACACCGCGACGACGCTCCGCTCGCTCGGCCCCAAGCCCTGGCGCACCTGCTACCCGCAGCCGTGCCGCCGCCCCGCGGACGGGCGCTACGGCGAGAACCCCAACCGCATGCAGCACTACTACCAGTTCCAGGTCATCCTCAAGCCCTGCCCCGTCGACTCCCAGGACCTCTACCTCGACTCGCTCAAGGCCATCGGCCTCGACCCGGCCGAGCACGACGTCCGCTTCGTCGAGGACGACTGGGAGAGCCCGACGCTCGGCGCCTGGGGCCTTGGCTGGGAGGTCTGGATGGATGGCATGGAGGTCACCCAGTACACCTACTTCCAGCAGGTCGGCGGCATCGAGTGCGACCCCGTGCCCGTGGAGATCACCTACGGCCTCGAGCGCATCGCCATGTACATCCAGGGCGTAGACTCCGTCTACGACGTGGTGTGGTCCTACCTGCCCGACGGCACGCCCATGACCTACGGCGACGTGTTCCACGAGAACGAGTTCGAGTTCTCCACGTACAACTTCGAGGTCGCCAACGTCGAGATGATGCGCCAGAAGTTCGACGACTACGAGGCGGAGTGCCACTCGTGCCTCGACAGGAGGCTCCCGCTGCCCGCCTACGACTGCGTCATGAAGTGCAGCCACGCCTTCAACCTGCTCGACGCCCGCGGCGCCATCTCCGCCACGGAGCGCGCCAACTACATCCTGCGCGTCCGGACGATCGCCAAGCTCTGCTGCGAGAGCTACCTCGCGGAGGTCGCGGGCGAGAAGGACGACGCCGCGAAGAAGGGGGAGGTGGCCTAGATGGCAGACACCCGCGACTTCCTGCTCGAGATCGGCACCGAGGAGATGCCCTCCGCGCCGCTCATGAACGCCGCCGGCCAGCTCGGCGGACTCGTCTCCAAGGGCCTCGACGCCGCCGGGCTCGCCCACGGGGAGGTGCGCGTCATCTCCACGCCCCGCCGCCTCGCCGCCCTCGTGGCGGACGTCGCCGTCGCGACCGACGAGGTCCACGAGGTGAAGCGCGGACCCAAGGCGGCGATCGCCTTCGACGAGTCCGGCGAGCCCACCAAGGCGGCCCTCGGCTTCGCCCGCAAGTGCGGCGCCGCCGCCTCCGAGCTCGTCCGTCGCGTCGACTCCGACGGCGCCGAGTACGTCTTCGCCGAGAGGAGCGTCCCCTCCGAGCCCGCCGCCCCCATCCTCTCCCGCCTCTCCGCCGATATCATCGGCTCGCTCCAGTGGCCCAACTACCGCAGCCAGCGCTGGGGGTCGGAGCACGCCACCTTCGTCCGGCCGATCCGCTGGATCTGCGCCCTTCTCGGCACGGACGTCGTGCCGGTGAGCTACGCCGACGTCACCTCCTCCAACACCACGCGCGGTCACCGCGTCCTCGCCCCGGGCGAGCACGTCGTCTCGTCGCCGGCCGACTATGAGGCGACGCTCGAGCGCGCCTTCGTCCTCTCCGCCGAGCGTCGCGCGGAGGCCATCCGCGCCGGGATCGCCAGGATCGAGGCCGAGCGCGGCGGCGCGCGCGTGGACACCCCCAAGCGCACCTTCGACGAGGTCGTCAACCTCTGCGAGTGGCCGACGGTGCTCGTCGGCACCTTCGACGAGTCCTTCCTCGAGGTCCCGCACGAGATCATCTGCGAGTCCATGCTCTCCAACCAGCGCTACTTCCCGATCTACGACGCCTCGGGCAACCTCACCCGCGAGTTCGTCGTCGTCTCCAACGCCGACCCCGCCGTGTCCGCCACCGTCGTCGCGGGCAACGAGAAGGTCGTCCGCGCCCGCCTCGACGACGCCAAGTTCTTCTATGACGAGGACCTCAGGCGCCCGATGGAGGAGTTCGTCGAGCGGCTCGGCTCCGTCACCTTCCAGGAGCGCCTGGGCACGATGCTCCAGAAGGTCGAGCGCATGGAGGGGCTCGCCGCCGCCGTCGCCACGCAGGCGGGGGAGGGCGAGGACGGCGTGAGCGCCGCCACGCGCGCCGCCCATCTCGCCAAGGCCGACCTCGTCTCCCAGGCCGTCGTCGAGTTCACCAACCAGCAGGGCGTCATGGGCGGCTACTACGCCGCGGCCGCCGGCGAGGCCCCCGAGGTCTGCACCGCCATCCGCGAGCACTACCGGCCCCGCTTCGCCGGCGACGAGCTCCCGTCGGGGGTGTGCGGCCGCTGCGTCGCCATCGCGGACAAGCTCGACACCATCTGCGGCATCTTCGCCATCGACGAGCCGCCCACCGGGTCCTCCGACCCCTACGCGGTCCGTCGCGCCACCATCGGCGTCATCGCCATGCTCCGCACGCTCCCGGGCTGCGACCTCCGCCAGCTCATCGGGCTCTCGCTCGGGTCCTACCTGGCCCAGGGCCTCGAGTTCGACCTCGAGGAGGTCGCCTCCGCGGTCGTGAGGTTCTTCCAGGCGCGCCTCGTTGCCATCGCCAAGGACGAGGGGCTTCGCCCCGACACGATCGAGGCCGTCTCCGCCGTCGGCGTCATCGACCCCATCGAGTTCATGGCGCGCGCCCACGCGCTCGAGGACGCCCGCGCCCAGAGCCCCGAGCTCTTCGACGACCTGGCGACCGCCTACGCCCGCGCCGCCCACCTCGGGGACGCCTCGCTCGGCGCCTCAGTCGACCCCGCCCTTCTGGGCGACTCGGAGTCCGCCCTCCTCGACGCCTGCGAGCAGGGCGGCGCCGCCGTCCGCGAGGCGCTCGGGCGCGACGACTACGCCTCCGCCCTCAGCGCCCTTGCCGAACTCAGAGCCCCCATCGACCGATTCTTCGACGACGTACTTGTCATGGAAGAGGATACTGCGGTAAGGGAGAACCGCCTGCGACTGCTCAACCGCTTCGTGGGGGTCTTCGAGGACGTCGCCGACATCGGCGCGCTCTCACGCAAGAAGTAACGATGGCTCTCGGCGCGTGACGTCGCGCCGTCTGAAAACAGGAGGAGACGTGATGACCAAGCTCGATCTGGATGACGACATCTTCGGACAGGTCGTCCCCCTCATCTACGTGCTGTCGGACGCACGCGGCGAGACCGCCAACACGGTGGTCATGGCGGCCGCCGCCCAGTTTGGCGACTCGTCGGTTGAGATTCAGCGCCTCTCCAACGTGAAGACGGTCGACACCGTCAGGGAGTACTTCGACCAGAACTACGACCCCGACCGCCCGTGCGCCGTGTTCCACACCTTCGCCAACGGCACGCTCCGCCGCGAGATCCGCCGCGAGCTCGACCGTCGCGGCATCCCCTCGATCGACCTCCTCGGCCCGGCGGTGACCGTCATCTCCACGCTCACCGGCGAGGAGCCGACCCACCAGATCGGCGCGACCTACGAGGGGGGCGCCGCCTCCGAGTAGGCGTGCGCACAGACGATTCTGCGGGCGGCCGGGGCGCAAGTCCCGGCCGCCCCTCGTTTGCCTAGCCATCGCGCCCGATTGTCTAATTGGAACTTGCGATTTTGTCATCCGCTGCTAGGATGTGCTGAGTACCGTTCTGTCGGTGCGTCGTAAGTGCGCCCCAAAGGGGCGTCCGGCACATACAAGAAAGCAAGGGAGAAAAATGGCAGAAAAGCACGTATACCGTTTTGGCTTCGACGCCAACGGCAACAACGTGACCGAGGTCGCTGGCGACTCGGTTGCCGAGGCCAAGTGGATCACGGGCGGCAAGGGCGCCAACCTCGCCGAGATGGCCAACATCGGCCTGCCCGTCCCTCCTGGATTCACGATCACCTGCCAGACCTGCGTCGCCTACTCCAGCGCCGGCAACGTCTGGCCTGAGGGCGTCCTCGACGAGATCGACGAGTACCGCAAGGACCTCGAGGAGCGCATGGGCAAGAAGCTCGGCGACTCCGAGGACCCGCTGCTCGTCTCCGTCCGCTCCGGCGCGCCGTTCTCCATGCCGGGCATGATGGACACCGTCCTCAACCTCGGCCTCAACGACGACTCCGTCCAGGGTCTCGCCAAGCAGACCGACAACCCGCGCTTCGCCTACGACTCCTACCGCCGCTTCATCCAGATGTTCTCGGACGTCGTCATGGGCGTCTCCGGCCAGCTCTTCGAGGACGCCATCTCCGCCAAGAAGGCCGAGAAGGGCGTGAAGCTCGACACCGAGCTCGACGCCGATGACCTCAAGGACCTCGTCGCCACCTTCAAGCAGATCTTCGTCGACAACGTCGACGCCGAGAAGTACCCCGAGGTCGTCGTTGACGGCAAGGTCGCCTTCCCGCACGACCCGCTGCTCCAGCTGCGCCTCGCCGAGCAGGCCGTCTTCGGCTCCTGGAACACCGACCGCGCCATCCTCTACCGCAAGCAGAACAAGATCCCCGACGACCTGGGCACCGCCGTCAACGTCCAGGTGATGGCCTTCGGCAACAAGGGCAACACCTCCGCCACCGGCGTCGCCTTCACGCGCAACCCCGCCGACGGCACCAACGAGCGCTACGGCGACTTCCTGGTCAACGCCCAGGGCGAGGACGTCGTGGCCGGCATCCGCAACACCGAGCCGATCGCCGACCTGCCCAAGGTCCCGGGCCTCGAGGAGGCTGGCAAGGAGCTCTTCCACGTCTTCGAGATCCTCGAGGACCACTACGCTGACATGATGGACCTCGAGTTCACCATCGAGCAGGGCAAGCTCTGGATGCTCCAGACCCGCGTGGGCAAGCGCACCGCCCTCTCCGCCCTCAAGGTCGCCATCCAGATGTACGAGGAGGGCCGCATCTCCAAGGAGGAGGCGGTCATGCGCGTTGCCCCCGAGCAGCTCGACCAGCTCCTCCACCCGCAGTTCGACCCCAAGGCCGACTACAAGGTCATCGCCAAGGGCCTCAACGCCTCCCCGGGTGCCGCCGTCGGCGCCGTCGTGTTCTCCTCCGCTGACGCCGAGGCCTACGCCGAGGCCGGCAAGCCCTGCATCCTCGTGCGCTGGGAGACCACGCCTGACGACCTCCACGGCATGGTCGCGGCCGAGGGCATCCTGACCTCCCACGGTGGCAAGACCTCCCACGCCGCCGTCATCGCCCGCGGCATGGGCGCCCCCTGCGTCTGCGGCGTCGACGCCCTCCAGATCGACGCGGTCAACAAGGTCTGCACCATCGCCGGCACCGACATCACCCTCCACGAGGGCGACGTCATCTCCATCGACGGCACCACCGGCGACGTCATCCTCGGCGAGGTCGCGCTCGTCCGTCCGGAGCTCGGTGGCGACCTCCAGACCATCCTCGACTGGGCCGACGAGGTCCGCAACGACGCCGAGCGCGGTCGCGTGATCGGTGTCCGCGCCAACGCCGACAACCCCGCCGACGCTCAGCTCTCCAAGGACAACGGCGCCTCCGGCATCGGCCTGTGCCGTACCGAGCACATGTTCCTCGGCGAGCGCAAGCAGCTCATCCAGAACTTCATCCTCGCCGACGACAAGGCCGTCAAGGCCGACGCCGTCGAGAAGCTCGGCGCCGCCCAGAAGGGCGACTTCCTCGAGATGTTCAAGGCCATGGACGGCATGCCCGTCATCGTGCGCCTGCTCGATCCGCCCCTGCACGAGTTCCTCGAGGACCCGCGCGACCTCGACGTCGAGATCGCCAAGGACGAGGCCGAGGGCAAGGACGTCTCCGAGAAGAAGGCGCTTCTCGCCAAGCTCGACTCCTTCCAGGAGGCCAACCCGATGCTCGGCCTGCGCGGCTGCCGCCTCGGCCTGGTCTACCCCGAGCTCAACGTCATGCAGGTGAAGGCCATCGCCTCCGCCGCCGCCGAGCTCAAGAAGCAGGGCCTCGACCCCAAGCCGGAGATCATGATCCCGCTCGTGGCCTTCGAGGAGGAGCTCGCCCTCGTCCGCGAGGTCGTCGAGGAGAACATCAAGGCCGTCGCCGACGAGTACGGCGTCGAGCTCGACATCCCGGTCGGCACCATGATCGAGATTCCGCGCGCTGCCATCACCTCCGAGGACATCGCCAAGCACGCCGACTTCTTCTCCTTCGGCACCAACGACCTTACGCAGATGGGCCTCGGCTTCTCCCGTGACGACGTTGAGGCTGCCTTCATGCCGCTCTACCTCGACAAGAAGATCTGCAAGACGAACCCCTTCGCCACGCTCGACAAGGGCGTCGCCAAGCTCGTCAAGATGGGCGTCGAGGGCGGCCACGCCGGCAACCCGGACATCGTCTGCGGCGTCTGCGGCGAGACCGGTGGTGACCCCGAGTCCATCCACATGTACTACGACCTCGGTCTCGACTACGTGTCCTGCTCGCCGTACCGCGTGCCCATCGCGCGCCTCGCGGCCGCCCAGGCCAAGATCGAGGCCAACGGTGGCGCCGCCAAGGTCGCCAAGTAGTCTTCGCTCTTGATGCGATGAGCTAGTCGGGGAGGGGGACGCAGGTCCCCCTCCCTTTTTTCTACCGTTGGAGGAACCTATGGAAACCATGAGACGCGAGACCCTCGAGCGCGCGGAGCATAAGCTCCTCTCCTCGGACGCCACGTTCTCAGACGCCTCCATCGGCCGCCTTCACCCGGAGGAGCCCGACCTCCTGAGGACTTGCTTCCAGTGCGACCGCGACCGCATCCTCCACTCAAAGAGCTTCCGGCGCCTCGCCCACAAGACGCAGGTGTTTCTTGCCCCGGAGGGCGACCACTACCGCACCCGCCTGATCCATACGCTCGAGGTCTCGCAGGTGGCGCGCTCCATCGCCCGCCCGCTCGGCCTCAACGAGGACCTCACCGAGGCGATCGCCCTGGGGCACGACCTCGGCCACACCCCCTTCGGGCACGTCGGCGAGCGGGCCCTCTCCGACGCGATCGCGCGCTTCCGGCATGTGCCCGGCGAGGACCTGAGGCTCTTTGCGCACAACGAGCAGAGCGCGCGCATCGTCGACCTGCTCGAGCGAGACGGGCAGGGCCTCAACCTCACGCGAGAGGTCGTCGACGGCATCAGAAATCACACGGGCCGGCACAGGGCCTCCACGCTCGAGGGGCGCGTCGTCGCGCTCTCGGACCGAATCGCCTACGTGTGCCACGACGTCGACGACGCCGAGCGGGCCGGCCTGCTCACGGAGGAGGACCTCCCGCGCGAGGCCCGCTCGGTGCTGGGGGGAAGCTCCTCGGAGCGCATCGAGACAATGGTCCATGACGTCGTCACGCAGAGCGCGCGCTCCGGGGACGTCTCGATGTCGGGGCCCATCTGGAACGCTATGATGTCCCTGCGCTCCTTCCTGTTTGACAACCTCTACTCCCGCGGGGACGCCAAGTGGGAGGAGCCCAAGGCGTACGCGATGCTCGGCGACCTCTTCGACCACTTCGTCACCCATCTCGACGAGGTGCCTGCCGAGTATCGCCTGCACGACGAGGGGCGACCCGAGCTCCAGGTCGCCGACTTCGTCTCGGGAATGACCGACCGCTATGCCGTGAGCGTCTACGAGAGCCTCAGGGTGCCCCGGTCATGGCGAAGGAGATAGGCCCAAGCCGAGGAAGGCAGGTCCGTTTGATGTCAGATAGGCGCGGAGGCTGCCTGACGGCGCTTTTGCTCGTCCTCTCGATCGCCGTCGTGGCCGTCGGCGGGGCTCTGCTGTATCTCGTCGTCACAGGGCAGGTGCCCTCGACGGGACAGGTCGAGGAGGGCCCCTCATACGTTGAGCCGGGCCTTGCGCCGGGCGAGTTCGCAGACTACGGCTGGGACGACCTCGCCCGCATCGCCCGTCTCGTCTCCGAGGCACAGACCGACGAGGAGGGCGTCCTCGTCGCCCGGGAGTGGGGGATCGAGGTCGGTGACGTCCGTCCGCTCTCCCTCACCGACGGACGACAGGCGTCCGTGACCGTCGTCGGCATCAGGTGCGACGAGCGGGCCGATGGCGAGGGGAGGGCGGGGCTCACCCTCATGGTCTCCCCGATCTCCGTCCGCCCCATGAACGACGCCGACACCAACGACGGGGGGTGGGAGGCGTCCTCTCTCAGGGCGTGGCTGCAGGGCGAGGGCCTCGCCCTCCTTCCCGAGGAGCTCGCCTCTGCCGTCGTACCGGTGAGCAAGTCGACCAACAACGTGGGGTTCTCATCCGACCCTTCCTGCGTCTCCGGCACCGAGGACAGGCTCTGGCTCTTCTCGCTCAGCGAGGTCGCCGGAGAGGTCGACCTCTTCGCCCGGGAGTACGGGGAGGAGGTGCGCGAGAGGACCTACTATCTCGACTACGTCATCTACGACGAGATCCTCTCGGCCGAGGGCGACCAGTACCCCTATTTCCGTGACGCGCAGGTCGGCTGCGCCTCGGACCCCGGGCATGTCCTGGCGCTCGAGTACGGCGGCTCCGCCACGAGCTGGTGGCTCCGGAGCCCCTACCCGCTCTCCTTCAAGGGGATGGCGGGCACCTACTTCTACCAGGTCATGGACACGGGCTTTCCCTCCTCGCTCGGGTCCGCGGGGCAGGCCTCCGGCGTGACCGTGGGGCTGTGCCTGTAATTTTGTGATGAGCTTGTCTGCTCGGTTGCTTTTGCGTATACTACCCTCTTGCGTGTAAAGCTATGTGTCGCTCGCCGAGGCGTCGGCACCTCTAGAGACAGGAAAGAGAACATGGATTACATTCGTGCCATCGAGCGCCAGCAGATCCGCGAGGACATCCCCGCTGTCAAGGTTGGCGACCACGTCAAGGTCCACTATCGCATCGTCGAGGGCGACCGAACCCGCGAGCAGGTCTTTGAGGGCGACGTCATCCGCATGAGCGGCGAGGGCGCCCGCGAGACCTTCACCGTCCGCAAGATCAGCTTCAGCGTGGGTGTCGAGCGCACCTTCCCGCTCCACAGCCCCAAGATCGCCAAGCTTGACGTCGTCCGCCACGGTGACGTCCGTCGCGCCAAGCTCTACTACCTCCGCGACCGCGTCGGCAAGGCCGCCCGCATTCGCGAGAAGCGCGACTAGCTCCGACTCTTTGGACCGCCGGCCGCCCCTTCGGGGGCGGCTTTCTTGTATAGAGGTGGACCCTTGGGCATCGAGAACCCTCGTCCGGTGACGGCACGCGAGGTGGCCGCCACGCTATCAGGGGCCTCGCTCGACGAGGCCCGACAGCTCATCGAGCGCTATGCCGAGGACCCGCGAGCGCAGGTGCGCCGGGCCGTCGAGGTGACGCGCCGGCGCGTCGAGCGGGAGGAGGCGGATCGCGCGCGCGTCGACGCGATGTACGACCTCCAGGGCGAGCTCGGCGGCGACGGCGTCGTCATCGGGGTGGACGAGGTCGGCCGAGGGGCTCTCGCGGGACCTCTGACGGTCGCCGCCGTGTGCCTGCCCGCCGCGCCCCGCATCTGGGGCCTCAACGACTCCAAGCAGCTCTCCGCCCGCGAGAGGGAGCGTCTCGCCGCGCTCGTCGCCGAGCATGCCGTCGCCATCGGCGTGGCGCACGTCGAGCCCGAGTCCATTGACGCGCTGGGGATGGTCGTCTGCCTTCGCCACGCCATGTCGGAGGCGGTCCGCGACACGGGACTCGACCCCGACTGCGTCCTCATCGACGGAAACCCCATCGGCGCCCACCCCCGCGAGCGCTGCATCGTCAAGGGCGACGCGCGCGTGGCGTGCATAGCCGCGGCCTCCATCGTCGCCAAGGTGACGAGAGACGCCCTCATGGTCTCCTACGAGCGCGAGTACCCCGGATACCATCTCGCGGAGAGCAAGGGGTACGGCTCGCGCGATCACGTGGAGGCCATCCGCTCGATGGGGCTCACGCCCATCCATCGCCGCTCGTTCTGTGGGAACTTCGTGGAGCAGCCCCGTCTTTTCTGAGCGGGCCGGGCGGGCCGTCCTGCCCGACGCCGCCGTAACCACCCATCGTCATCTGCGGCTTTGCGGGGCACGTCAGCGAGCGGCACGCCCCGTGCAAGAGACGTGACAGTCATGGCGCAACTGCGTGCCCGCACCCAATGAGAGCCTCTTCCTCGTCGTCACGAGGGGAGCAACCATGTGCAGAGAAGCGTCCGTAATTCCCAGCCATCTGGAGCCGGAGTGCGAGCCGTGGCGCCGCAGTCCTCACGAGCTCGGCATGCGCGGCGAGGAGCTTGCCGTCAGGAGGCTCGGGGAGTGGGGGTGGCAGGTCCTCGGCAGGAACTGGCAGTCCGGGTACGGGGAGATAGACGTCATCGCGCTCGACCCCGCGGCCGACTCCTCGGTCGTCTCGCTGATCGAGGTGAAGACCCGGCTCGCCGGCGACGCGGACGACCAGATGCCCGAGCTCGCCGTCGACGAGCGGAGAAGGGGTCGCTACACCAACGCGGCGAGGATATTCCTCCAGGCCAACGACTGGGCACGTGCCGTGCGCTTTGACGTCATCGCCATCACGGTGACCGACGACGGGGTCGCTCACCTGCATCTGGTCAAGGGCGCGTTCGAGGTCGACCAATGACGGCGTACGGCACCTCCGTCGTCCGCGCGGCCTCGCTCAGGGGAGTCCAGGCTGACCTCGTCACCGTCGAGGTGAGCATGTCCGGGGGACTTCCCGGCCTCGACGTCGTGGGCATGCCCGACTCCTCGGTCCTCGAGGCCCGGTCGCGGGTTCGCTGCGCGCTCCGGGCGAGCGACTTCACGCTCCCCAGGGCGCACGCGACGATCAACCTCGCCCCGAGCGAGCTGAGAAAGTCGGGGACGGCGTACGACCTTGCCATCGCGGTCGCCCTGCTCATTGCGACCTCCCAGCTGCCGCCGCAGGTCGCAGACGGCGCCATCTTCGTGGGGGAGCTCGCGCTCGACGGCTCAGTCTGCGCGGTCAGAGGCGATGTGGCCTATGCCCAGCTTGCCGAGAGGGAGGGGCTCGACCTCGTCGTCTCCGTCGAGAGCCCCCTTCCCGGGGGATGGTCCGAGCGGGTGCGGGGCATCCGCCACCTCGCGCAGCTCAAGGGCGGTCCCGATTCTCTCGCCGCGCTCGCCGGGCGCCCGCTGCAGGCGGCGGAGCACCTCGCGGGCGCTCCCGACTTTGGCGACGTCGCAGACCAGGAGCTCGCCAAGCGGGCCATGACCATCGCCGCCGTGGGACGGCACGGCGTGCTGATGGTCGGACCGCCCGGGTCGGGCAAGACCATGCTCGCGCGGTGCCTCCCCTCCATCCTGCCCCCGCTGAGCGAGGACGAGGCCGCCTCGGCGATGCTCATCCACTCCGTCGCCGGCCAGCCGCTCGAGGGGCTGGCTGCGGGGCTGAGGCCGTTCAGGGCGCCGCACCACTCGATATCCACCGGCGGCCTCGTGGGGGGCGGCAGACCCGTCCTGCCGGGCGAGATCTCGCTCGCGCACCAGGGGGTTCTCTTCCTCGACGAGCTTCCCGAGTTCCCGCGCGGCACCCTCCAGGCGCTGCGGCAGCCGTTCGAGGACCACTCCGTGACGATCGTCAGGGTCGACGGCGCGTACACGTTCCCCTGCGACTTTCAGCTCGTGGCGGCCTCGAACCCGTGTCCCTGCGGGCATCTGGGCGACCCCGGGCACGAGTGCACCTGCCCGCCCGCGCGCGTCGCGGCCTACCAGTCACGGATCGGGGGCCCGCTCATGGACAGGATCGACGTGGTCGTCGACGTCCCGAGGCCCGAGACGTCCAAGGTGATAGACGGCGTCACGGGGGAGAACTCGCAGAGCCTGGCACGCCGCGTCGAGGAGGCGCGGGAGTTCAGGGCATGGCGAACGCGCGGCGCGGGCGAGGCGCTCCCGCTCGCGGTGGACCTCGACCCGAGCGCACGACGGGCGCTCGAGTCCCTCTCGCGCGGCCTGGCGCTCGGCGGGCGCGGCATCGTGCGCGTGGCGCGCGTGGCGAGAACCATCGCCGACCTCTCCTGTCGCGAGCTCGTGAGCGAGGAAGACGTCGTGGAGGCGCTCGCCTTCAGGCCGCGGGCAAAGGGGTGATCGACGTGTCATCGGCATCAGGGCGCTGGACGCTGTCGCGCGCGGGGGAGGGGTACCCCGAGGCGCTCGAGGACCTACCGGACCCGCCCGACGCCCTCAACGGGATCGGCTCCGTCGAGGCGCTCTCCGGGCCCTGCATCTCGATCATAGGCGCGAGAAGGGCCACCCCCTACGGGCTCACCGTTGCCGAGATGGCGGCACGGGTCGCCGTGGAGTGCGGGATCACCGTCGTCTCGGGCGGCGCGATGGGGTGCGACCATGCGGCGGGACTCGCCGCCGTGCGGCACGGGGGGAGGACCGTCATCGTTTCCGGCTGCGGCGCGGACGTCGTGTACCCGCAGTCGTCGCGCGACCTCTACGAGGGTGCGCTGGCCACAGGCGGGGCGGTGATCTCCACCGAGACGTGGGGGAGGGGCCCGAGGCGCTGGAGCTTTCCGAGGAGAAACAGGCTCATCGCGGCTCTCTCCCTGGCGACCGTCGTCACCGAGGCCGGCGTGGCGTCCGGGACCATGTCGACCGCGGAGGCCGCCGCGGAGCTGGACAGGGTGCTCTACGCGATCCCCGGCTCGATCTTCTCGCCCGCCTCGAGCGGAACGAACCGCCTGATTGCCGAGGGTGCGCGCGTCATAGCCGACGAGCAGTCCCTCGTCCTGTCGATCGCGCTGGACTACGGGGTGGCCCGTCTTTCGCCCACCGGGTCCGCACGCGATGCAGGGCCGCTCATGTCGGCGCTCGTCGCCTCGCCCTCGCGGCCAGACGAGCTGTCCGCGAGGATCAACGAGAACGTGCTGACCGTCATGAGGACGCTCACCGACTACGAGGCGAGAGGTCTCGTGGAGCGCCTGCCCGACGGGCGATACGCGCCCACACAAGCCTACTACTTGGGGCACAATGATGGTTCATGACCGATTGGCCGCGGACGGGGGTTTGGATGGAACAGGTGGTAAGCGTCGTGGGAGGCGGCCTCGCCGGCTGCGAGTGCGCCCTTCAGCTCGCCCGCAGGGGGGTGTCGGTCCGCCTCTTCGAGCAGCGACCGACCCACGAGTCGCCCGCGCACCACGGCGACGGCCTTGCCGAGCTCGTCTGCTCGAACTCGCTCAAGTCGACGAAGGAGGACACGGCCGCCGGGCAGCTGAAGTGGGAGCTCGGGCGTCTCGGGTGCGTCCTGCTCGAGTGCGCGCACGACTCCCGCGTTCCCGCCGGGGGCGCCCTGGCCGTCGACCGGGACGAGTTCTCCTCGTGCGTCGGCGCGCTGATAGAGGGCGACCCCCGCATCGAGGTCGTCCGCGAGCGTGTGGACGCCCTCCCGGAGGGCACGTCCGTCATCGCCGCCGGGCCGCTCTGCTCCGGGGAGCTCTTCGACGCGATCTCGCGCGCCGTGGGAAGCGAGAGCATGAGCTTCTACGACGCCGCCGCGCCCATCGTCGACGCCGCGACCGTGGACCGAGGCGTCGTCTTCGAGCAGTCCCGCTATCAGGAAGAGGGGACGGGGGACTATCTCAACTGCCCGCTCGACCGGGAGCGCTACGACCACTTCGTCAACGAGCTGGTGTGCGCGGAGCGCGTCCTCGCGAGGGACTTCGAGCAGCGCGACCTCTTCTGCGCCTGCCAGCCGATAGAGGAGGTCGCCCGGACCGGACACGACACCCTCAGGCACGGGGCGCTCAAGCCCGTGGGCATCGTCGACCCGCGCACGGGGTCCAGGCCCTGGGCCGTCGTCCAGCTGAGGGCGGAGAACTCGTCACACACCGCCTACAACCTCGTTGGGTTCCAGACCAACCTGACCTGGCCCGAGCAGCGACGCGTCTTTCGCCTGATACCGGGGCTCGAGTCGGCGGAGTTCCTTCGCTACGGCGTGATGCATAGGAACTCCTTCGTCGACGCCCCGCACGCGCTCGACCCAACCTTCCGCATCCCCGGCACCGACGTCAGGCTCGCCGGGCAGATAACGGGTACGGAGGGTTACGTCGAGGCCATGGCGTCCGGCCTGCTCGCGGCGCTCAACGTCTATGCCGACCTCACGGGCGCACCAGCCGCGACCCTCCCCGAGACGGGCTCGCTCGGGTCGCTCGTGCGCTACGCCACCGACCCCGCCACCTCCGGCTACCAGCCCATGCACGTCAACTTCGGGCTCTACCCGCCCCTGGAGAACGCCCCGCGCAACAAGGCCGCCCGTCACGCCGCCCTCGTCGAGCGCGCCCGGCGCGACCTCGAGGTGTTTCTCGACGAGCGTGCGGACCTGTTTGGGGCGGCGCCCGCATGACGGACAGGACTGCGGAGGCAGACGCCCGCACTTCCGCGCAGCGCTCGTTCGCCCGGGACATCGACGACTACGTCGCCCATCTCGAGGGGGTGCGGCGCCTCTCCGCCAACAGCGTCCGCGCCTACCGGGAGGACCTCGTTGCCTTCCTGGCATGGGCGCGCCGCGAGGGCGTGGTCCCCTCACGGCTCACGCACCGCGACCTCAGGTCGTACCTCCTCGAGCTGACGAGCGCCGGCTACTCGACGCGCACCATATCGCGACACCTTTCCTCCCTGCGGGGGATGTATCGCTGGATGTATCGCGAGGGGCGCTGCGACTCGGCGGCCGTCGCGGCGGTCGCAAGCCCCAAGCTCTCCCGGAGGCTCCCCACGACGATGTCCGACGACGACGCCCGCGCCCTGCTCTCCACCTGCGAGGATGATGATCCCGTGAGCCTTCGCGACCGCGCGTTTCTGGAGATCCTCTACGCGACGGGCGCGCGCGTCTCCGAGGTCTCGGCCCTCGACCTTGGCGACCTCGACTTCTCCGAGGGCCAGGTCCGCCTGTTCGGCAAGGGCTCGAAGGAGCGGGTGGTGCCCGTCTATCGCGCGGCGCTCAATCGAGTCGCCGCCTATCTGGAACGGGGGAGACCCGCACTCGTACGCGCAGGTCGTCCCTGCGAGGCCCTGCTGCTTTCCGTGCGGGGCAACCGCATGTCCGCCGACGCCCTGAGGACCGTCTTCGAGCGGCGCGTCGCCCAGGCGCGGCTCGACCCGTCCCTCACGCCGCACGCGATGCGCCACACCTTTGCGACGGAGCTTCTCGGCGGGGGAGCGGACCTCAGGAGCGTCCAGGAGCTCCTCGGGCACGAGAGCCTCGCCACGACGCAGGTCTACACCCACCTCTCGATAGAGCGGCTCAGGGAGGCGGCGCGCGCGGCGCACCCGCGCTCGTAGAGCATCGGTGAAGTCGGGGAAAGTGACGCTCGACATGCGCCTTTGCGGCGGCTATACTTTCATGTCGCTGTGCGTCCGCACGGCATACGTCGCACGCGTGGCTACTCGCGCACCGTGGTGCCCGTGACTTGGCCAGGTCACGGGTGGTGTCTCGAGGTCGACCCCACGCGGAGGATCAACCACAGGAGGTTATCATGGCTAAGATCACTATCCAGACACTGCTCGACGCCGGCTGCCACTACGGTCACCAGACCCGCCGCTGGAACCCCAAGATGAAGCCCTACATCTTTGGCGAGCGCAACGGCATCTACATCCTCGACCTCAAGCAGACCATGCTCGGCGCCGACCGTGCCTACACCTTCCTCAAGGAGACCGCGTCCAAGGGCGGCACCGTGCTGTTCGTCGGCACCAAGAAGCAGGCCCAGGAGCCCATCGCGGCCCAGGCCGAGCGCTGCGGCATGCCCTACATCAGCCAGCGCTGGCTCGGCGGCATGCTCACCAACTTCGTGACCATGCGCTCCCGCATCTCCCGCATGGAGGAGCTCGAGGCCATGGTCGAGGACGGCCGCATGGCCACCCTGCCCAAGAAGGAGCAGGCGCTGCTCACCAAGGAGCTCGAGAAGCTCCAGAAGAACCTCGGCGGCGTGCGCACCATGACCGCGCTCCCGCAGGCCATCTTCGTCGTCGACACCAAGCGCGAGGAGATCGCCATCCGCGAGGCCAACCGCCTGCACATCCCCGTCGTCGGCCTGCTCGACACCAACTCCGACCCCGACGTCGTCGACTACGGCGTGCCCGCCAACGACGACGCCATCCGCTCCGTCGCCCTCATGTGCGAGCTCTCCGCCGACGCCGTCCTCGCCGGCTCCGGCAAGGAGCAGATCAGCGCCGAGGAGATGGCCGGCGAGGCCGCTCCCGCCGAGGAGGCTCCCGCTGCCGAGGCTGCTTCCGAGCAGTCCGCTGAGTAGTCCGCGCTATCAAGCATTCAGATAGGAGAACAACCATGGCTCAGGTTACCGCCGCCCTCGTCAAGCAGCTCCGCGAGATGACCGACTCTCCGATGATGGAGTGCAAGAAGGCCCTCGTCGAGGCCGATGGCGACATCGACAAGGCCGTCGACATCCTCCGCACGATGGGCATCGCCAAGGCCGTCAAGCGCGCCGGCCGCGACACCAACGAGGGCACCATCGCCGCCTACGTCTCCGAGGACGGCAAGCTCGGCGCCCTGCTC
This sequence comes from uncultured Atopobiaceae bacterium, assembly GCA_963931035.1. Taxonomy (GTDB): domain Bacteria; phylum Actinomycetota; class Coriobacteriia; order Coriobacteriales; family Atopobiaceae; genus Thermophilibacter. The sequence continues at coordinate 579,430 of OZ006979.1, forward strand.
GAGCTCACCTGCGAGACCGACTTCGTGGGCACCAACCCCAAGTTCACCGGCTTCGCCCTCGACCTCGCCAAGATCGTCGCCGAGAACGACCCCGCCGACGTCGACGCCCTCAAGGCGTGCGCCATGGGCGAGTCCACGGTCGACGCCGAGCTCACCGAGATGATCCACGTCATCGGCGAGAACATGAAGGTCGCCCGCTTCCAGCGCGTCACCGCCGAGGACGGCGCGCTCGGCAGCTACGTCCACCTGGGCGGCAAGCTCGCCGACATCGTGACCTTCAAGTTCGCCAAGGCCGAGACCGCCGCCAACGAGCAGTTCAAGACCTTCGCCCACGACGTCGCCATGCAGGTCGCCGCCGCGGCGCCCGTCTCCGCCCGTCGTGACGACGTCCCCGCCGACGTCATCGAGCACGAGCTCGCCATCTACAAGGCCCAGGCTGCCGAGTCCGGCAAGCCTGAGGCCATCCAGGAGAAGATGGCCCAGGGCCGTCTCGAGAAGTACTTCAAGGAGAGCGTCCTGACCGAGCAGGAGTTCGTCAAGGACAGCTCCCTGACGATCGCCCAGCTCGCCAAGAACGTCTCCAAGGACGTCGACGACGCCATCGAGGTCATGAGCTTCGTCCGCTACACCTTCGGCGACGAAGAGTAGCGTCGGTCATCCCTGACACGAGCGGGGTCGGCGAGCGCATCGCCGGCCCCGTTTTTTGTCGCCACCGGCTCCTGGGTGGTCCTTCTCGCCCGCTCTGCTAGAATCACGGTCAGAACCTTACCCGCCCCTAACCCGTGGGCGTCGTGGAAAGCGAGGTCGTCTTGTCAGACATCAAGTACCGGCGCGTGTTGCTCAAGCTCTCCGGCGAGGCCCTGATGGGCGAGCAGTCCTATGGCATCGACCCTGCCGTGCCCCAGCGGCTCGCCGAGGAGATCAGGCCCGTCTGCGAGGCGGGGGTCCAGGTCGCGATCGTGGTGGGCGGCGGCAACATCTTCCGCGGGCTCACCGGCGCCGCCGCCGGCATGGACCGCGCCCAGGGCGACAACATGGGCATGCTCGCCACGGTCATCAACTCGCTCGCCCTGCAGGACTGCTTCGAGCGCAACGGCATGGACTGCCGCGTCATGAGCGCCATCGAGATGCGCCAGATCGCCGAGCCCTACATCCGCCGCCGCGCGATCCGCCACCTCGAGAAGGGCCGCATCACCATCTACGCCGCCGGCACCGGAAACCCCTACTTCACCACGGACACCGCCGCCGCCCTGCGCGCCTGCGAGATCGGCGCCGAGGTGCTGATGAAGGCCACCAACGTCGACGGCATCTACGACGCCGACCCGCGCACCAACCCCGGCGCCGTGCGCTTTGACACCATCACCTACCGCGAGGTGCTCAACCGCGACCTCAAGGTCATGGACGCCACGGCGACCGCGCTCTGCCACGACAACCACATGCCCATCATGGTCTTTGACATCAAGCAGCCGGGCGTCTTCCTGAGCGTCGTGCGCGGGGAGTCCGTCGGCACCACCGTCGTTGAGGAGGACTAAGCATGAGCCAGTACACCGACCGCGCCGAGAAGAACATGGCCAAGTGCCTCGACACGCTCAAGGCCAACTTCGCCCGCGTCCGCACCGGCCGCGCCAACGCGCAGATCCTCGCCCCCATCATGGTCGACTACTACGGTCAGCCGACCCCCATCACGCAGCTCGCCGGCATCAAGGTACCCGAGGCCTCGATGCTCGTCGTCGAGCCGTGGGACAAGAGCGCCCTGCGCGCCATCGAGAAGGCCATCGAGAGCTCGGATCTGGGCATCACGCCCTCCAACGACGGCACCTCGATCCGCCTCCCGTTCCCCAAGCCAACCGAGGAGCGCCGCAAGGAGCTCGTCAAGGAGTGCAAGGAGCTCGCCGAGGAGGCGCGCGTCTCCGTGCGCAACGTGCGCCGTGACGTCAACGGGAAGATCGAGCGCGACGAGGAGCTCTCCGACGACGAGCAGTCGCGCGAGAAGAAGGCCGTCCAGAAGATCACCGACTCCTACGTCGCCAAGATCGAGGAGCTGCTCAAGACCAAGAGCGCAGAGGTCATGGAGATCTAGTGCAACTCGATATCCAAAAGCTCCGCGCATACTATCCCGAGGGTCATGAGGGGCTCTCCCTCGACGCCCTGGACCTCGGTCGCCTGCCCCGTCACGTCTCGATCATCATGGACGGCAACGGACGCTGGGCCACGGCTCGCGGCCTCGACCGCTCGAGGGGGCACGTCGCCGGCGTCGACGCCCTGCGCGAGGCCGTCACCACCAGCGTGCGGCTCGGTCTCGACGCCTTCTCCGTCTACGCCTTCTCGACCGAGAACTGGCGCCGCCCGCAGCACGAGGTCGACCTCCTCATGCACCTCTTCGCCACGACGCTTGTCAACGAGCTGCCCCTCTTCCACCAGGAGAACGTGCGCCTGCGCTTTCTCGGGGACCTCGACGCGCTGCCCGAGAGGACCCGCGCCGTCTTCCAGCGCGGTCTCGACGAGACCTCCGACCACACGGGCATGACCTTTGCCCTCGCGGTCAACTACGGCTCTCGCGCCGAGGTGACGCGCGCGGCCAAAGACCTCGCCCGCGACGTCCTCGCCGGAAGGATCGCCGTCGACGACATCGACGAGCGTGCCGTCTCCGATCGTCTCTACACGGCTGGCCTGCCCGACCCCGACCTGCTCATCCGCACGTCGGGAGAGATCAGGCTCTCCAACTACCTGCTCTGGCAGCTCGCCTACACCGAGTTCTACGTCACCGACACCCTCTGGCCGGACTTCGACAAGTGGGACTATCTTCGTGCGGTTCTCGCGTTCCAGGGACGTTCCCGCAGATTCGGGGGAGTGACCCGTCAATGACCCAGGGTGCAAGCGAACGCCCGGACCGGCACAGCGAGGGGCTCGACCGCCAGGTGGACCGGCTCGAGGACAAGAGGACCTCGAAGGAGGACGCCCGCGCGGCCGGTGACCTGAGGGGCCAGAAGGCGAGAAGCTCGGCGGAGAAGCTGCTCACCAGGACGACCTCCGGGGCCATCTACGCGATCGTCACGCTCGTCTGCATCTTCTGCGGACCCCTGACCACGGCTCTGCTCATCGCCGCCGAGGCGTGGCTCTGCTGCTCCGAGTTCTTCAGGATCTGCCGCATGGGCGGCCGCATGCCCAACGAGGCGCTCGGTCTCGCCGCTGCGCTGCTGTTTCCCGCCGCGGCGTACCTCCAGGGATTCGTCGCCTGCACGCTGGTCGTGCTGCTCCTGCTCATGGCCTGCGCCTGCTGGTACGTCTTTGCCCCGCGCGCCAACGTGGCGGACGTCTCCGTCACGGCGTTCGGGCCGCTCTACACCTCGCTTACGTTTGCCAGCATCATCCTCATACGCAAGTTCGACCCCGGCATGACCGGCGCCCTCCTGACGCTCGGCGTCATGCTCTCGATGTGGGTCAACGACACCTTTGCCTACCTCGTGGGCTCGGCGATCGGCTCTCACAAGCTCGCGCCCCGCATCTCGCCGGCAAAGAGCGTCGAGGGCTTTCTGGGCGGCCTCGTGGGCTCGGTGCTCGTCTGGGTGCTGCTCTCCGTCTTCGTGCTCGAGAAGCTCCCCGTGCCCTCCGCCGTTCTCTTTGGCCTGGTCGTTGGCATAGCCTCCGTCATTGGCGACCTCTTCGAGTCCCGCCTCAAGCGCGGGGCGGGGGTCAAGGACTCCGGCAACGTGCTCCCGGGGCACGGCGGCCTTCTCGACCGCTCCGACTCGATGCTCTTTGGGGGCATGGCAGCCCTCTTCCTGCTCTACTTTGGAGGAATCCTGTGACATCCGGATCATCCGCCCGCCCTGCTGAGAAGACCGACGCTCAGGTCCTGCGCGTTGCCGTCCTAGGGTGCTCGGGATCGATCGGCACCCAGACGCTCGACGTCTGCCGCCGGCATGCGGACCGCCTCCGCGTCGTCGCCCTCTCTGTGAACGCCTCCACCGGCGCGCTCGTCTCCGCCGCCCGCGAGTTTGGCGTGCGCCACGTCGCCGTGGCCGACGCCGCCCACGGGCAGGACCCCTGCCTCGGTGAGCTTCCCGAGGGCTGCGAGCTCGCCTGCGGCGCCGAGGCCGTCACCGACCTCGCCCGGCTCCCCGAGGTCGACGTCGTGGTCAACGCGCTCGTGGGGTTTGCCGGCATGCACGCCGGCCACGCCGCACTCGAGGCGGGCAAGACGCTCGCCTACGCCAACAAGGAGTCGATCGTCTGCGGCGGCGACCTCCTCATGCCGCTCGTGCGACCCGGCGCGCTCATTCCCGTCGACTCCGAGCACAGCGCCATCTTCCAGTGCCTGGTGGGGGAGAGAGACGCCGACCTCAGGCGCATCTGGCTCACCTGCTCGGGCGGCCCGTTCTACGGTCGGACGCGCGCGGAGCTCGCCTCGGTGAGCGCGGCGGACGCCCTCGCGCACCCGACCTGGACGATGGGCGCCAAGATCACCATCGACTGCTCGACGCTCATGAACAAGGGGCTCGAGGTGATCGAGGCCCATCACCTCTTTGGCGTGCCGGTCGACGCGATCAGCGTTCTCATCCATCGCCAGAGCAAGATCCACTCGATGGTCGAGTTCTGCGACGGCGTGGTCAAGGCCCAGCTCGGCGCCTCCGACATGCGGGCGCCGATCCAGTACGCGCTGAGCTACCCTGAGCGCTGGGACGGCGTCGCCGACACCGTCGACTGGTGGGGCTGCGAGCCGCTCACCTTTGACGCGCCGGACGTCGACACCTTTGGGTGCCTGCGGCTCGCCTGCGAGGCGGGACGGGTCGGGGGCACGCTTCCCTGCGCCATGAACGCCGCCAACGAGGTCGCCAACGCCGGCTTTCGCCAGGGGATGTGCGGTTTTCTTGACATCGAGCGCATCGTGGGGCGTGTGATGGACGAGACGACCGTCGAGCGGGTAGAAAGCCTGGAGCAACTCGACCAGGTCGACGCCCTCGCCCGCAGGCGGGCCTCGGCCGCGCTCTCGGAGGTTCGCGATTGAGTGGCCTGTTCAGCGTCATCTGGGTCGTCTTCTGGGGCGTCCTCGTCCTGTCCGTGCTCGTCTTCGTGCACGAGGGCGGGCACTACCTCGCCGCGCGCGCCTTCCACGTCCGTGCGACGGAGTTCTTCCTCGGCCTGCCCTGCCGCCACAGGCTCTCCCGCAAAAGCGACAAGGTCGGGACCGAGTTCGGCGTGACGCCCCTGCTCCTGGGCGGCTACACGCGCATCTGCGGCATGGAGGGGGTCGAGGACGAGCTTCTCGCCCCCGCCCTCGACCTCGTGACGCGTCGGGGGAGGATCCGTGCGCAGGAGGTCGCCGACGAGCTGCACATCGACCTCGACCGCGCCTACGACCTGCTCGTCACGCTGAGCGACTGGGCGGCGATCCGCCCCTACTATGACCCCGAGCTCGGCGAGTCCCCGTCGCAGTCGACCTATCCCGCCGCGTTCGAGACCGTGAGGAGGGACGCGCGGCTCCTCACGGAGTACGACCGCGACCACGACTTCGCCGCAGAGGGGTCCAGCGAGGCGGGCCTTCCCCGCGACACCGGCATGAGCCCCGAGGAGTTTCTCGCCCACGAGCGCGCCCGCACCTACCAGGGCGTCGGCTTTCTCAAGCGCTGCGCGATGCTCGTTGCCGGCCCGCTTGTCAACGTCCTTCTCGCCTTTGCCATCGTGACCGCCGCCATCATGGTGCGCGGCGTCGACTACGTGGCGGACGTCAGCGTCGTCGGGTCGGTCTCGGAGGGCTCCTACGCCGAGGATGCCGGGCTCGAGGCGGGTGACGTCCTGACCTCAGTTGACGGGACGCCCGTCTCCACGTGGACGGAGACTCTCGACGCCCTGGAGGCCCCGCTCGCCGAGGGCAGGGACTTTGCGATCACCTACGAGCGGGACGGGGCCACCCATGACGTCACGGTGGACCTCCCCGACGGGGAGCCGACCGAGCTTCTGGGAATCGGCGCCCCCATCTCGACGTACCATCCGACGCTTGGCGAGGCGCTCTCCGCGACGTTTGGCTACGTCGGCCAGGTCGCCGCTACCGTGGCGCAGCTCATTCAGCCGCAGCACACGATGGAGGTCCTCGACCAGTCCTCATCGGTCGTGGGCATCGCGGTCATGACCTCCGAGGCGGCGTCCTCGGGCATCTACGACCTCGCCCTGATCGTCGCCACCATCTCGATGTCGCTCGGCTTCATGAACCTGCTGCCGATCCCGCCCTTCGACGGTGGGAAGATCTTGATCGAGCTCGTCCAGCTCGTCATCCGCCGGCCGCTCCCGCAGCGGGCGATCGTCATCCTGAGCTACGTGGGCATGGCCTTCATCCTCTTCGTCTTTGTCGTCGTGCTGAGAAACGACGTCGTACGCCTCGTCCTTGGTTAGGAGCGGAACATGAGTGAGCGCAACATCGGCGCGCCGCGAGAGCGCACCCGTCCGGTGCGCGTGGGAGACGTCGTCGTCGGCGGCGGGGCGCCCGTCTCCGTCCAGTCGATGTGCACGACCGACACCGCCGACCCAGAGGCGACGCTCGAACAGATCTCCCGTCTTGCCGACGCTGGCTGCGAGATCATCCGCGTCGCCATACCCCGGGCAGAGGCGCTCGACGGCTTCCGCGCGATCTGCGCGGCGTCGCCGCTCCCCGTCGTCGCCGACATCCACTTCGACCATACGCTCGCGATCGAGGCCTGCCGCCGCGGCGCGGCGGCGCTCCGCGTGAACCCCGGCAACATCGGCAGCTGGGAGCGCGTCGACGCCGTCATCGACGAGGCGGGCGCCGCCGGCATCCCCATTCGCATCGGGGTGAACGCCGGCTCGCTCGACCCGGCCTTCGCCGAGCGCGAGGACCTCACGCACGTCGAGAAGCTCGTGGGTTCGGCCACCTCCTTCGTCGAGCACTTCCGCGAGCGCGGCTTCTCCGACATCGTCCTCTCCGCGAAGGCCCATGGCGTGCCCACGACCGTCGAAGTCAACCGGGCGCTCTCCCGCGACCTTCCCGACGTCCCGCTCCACATTGGCGTCACCGAGGCGGGCACCCTGCGCCAGGGCACGGTCAAGAACGCCGCCGCAATCGGCGCGCTCCTCATGGAGGGCATCGGCGACACGATCCGCCTCTCCCTCACGGCGGACCCGGTCGAGGAAGTCAACGTCGCATGGGACCTGCTCTCGGCCGTGGGGCTCAGGCGACTTCGCCCGGAGCTCGTGAGCTGCCCCACCTGCGGACGCTGCCAGTGGGACCTCATGGGCGTCGCCGCCGAGGTCGAGTGCCGGCTCGCGACCGTGCGCGCTCCCATCACCGTCGCCGTCATGGGCTGCGTCGTGAACGGCCCCGGCGAGGCCAAGGGCGCCGACATCGGGCTCGCGGGCGGCCGCGGCAAGGCCGTCCTCTTCGCGTCCGGTGAGAAAATCCGCACCGTCGACGAGGCGCACGCCGTCGACGAGCTCTTCTCCGAGATCGAGCGCCGCTTCACCTAGACCCCCGGCCCCGCGGCAGCGCGGGCAATCCCCGGCGCTCAGACAGGTCCTCGCCGCAAAGGACGCGGCTGCGGAACTCGCGGCGGGAATTGCCCGCGCTGCCGCGGGGCCTGCTCAGCTACAAGCTGCTACTGACACGTTGTGAAAAGCTGTCCGCCGCCCCAGCGAGGCTGACCTCCGCCGCGAGTTCTGCAGCCGCGCGCCCTTTGCGCGGCGAAGCTGTCTGAGCGCCGGAGGTCAGCCTCGCTGGGGCGGCGGCAGATGTGTCACGACCCCGACCGTTCTTGTCGGCGGCTTGTCGTAGAATCAGGGCGTTGCTTTCGACGCAGAAAGGGATTGCACGTGAAGCGTTATCAGAAGATGTCCGCGCTGTACGCGCCCACGCTCAAGGAGGACCCGGCCGAGGCGGAGCTCGCGAGCCACCGGCTGCTGCTGCGCGCCGGCATGATCCGCAAGACCGCGGCCGGCCTCTACAGCTACCTGCCGCTGGCGTGGCGCTCTATCCGCAAGATCGAGGCGGTCATCCGCGACGAGATGGAGGCCATCGGCGCCCAGGAGATGATGGTGCCGATCCTCACGCCCGCCGAGCTCTGGCACGAGTCTGGCCGCTGGGACGCCTACGGCCCCGAGCTCATGCGCATCTCCGACCGTCACGGCCGCGAGTTCGCGCTCGGTCCCACACACGAGGAGACCTTCACCGACCTCGTGAAGAACGAGCTGCGCTCCTACAAGCAGCTGCCGTGCACGCTCTACCAGATCCAGGACAAGTTCCGCGACGAGATGCGCCCGCGCTTTGGCCTCATGCGCGGCCGCGAGTTCATCATGAAGGACGCCTACAGCTTCTCCGCCACGCAGGAGTCGCTGCAGGAGTGCTACGAGCAGGAGAAGGCCGCCTACGCGCGCATCGCCGAGCGCTGCGGCATCTACGCTTTGCCCGTCGTGGCCGACTCCGGCCAGATCGGCGGCGACACCTCCGTTGAGTTCATGGCGCTCGCCGACTCCGGCGAGGCCGAGCTCGTCTACTGCGACTGCGGCTTCGCGGCCGACGTCGAGGCCGCCGCCACCAAGGTGCCCGTGACCGAGGGTCCCGGAGACGGCACGCTCACGAAGGTCCACACTCCGGGTCTCGGCTCCATCGAGGCCGTGGCGAGCTTCTTCGGCTTCCCGGAGAACGGCACCCGTAAGTCGCTCGCGCTCGTGGCCGGGGACGGCACGAGCGTCGTGGCCATCGTTCCCGGCGACCACGAGCTCAACGAGATCAAGGCGAGCAAGCTCTTCGGTGACTATCACCTCATGAGCGACGAGGAGCTCGAGCTGGCCGGCCTGCACAAGGGCTTCATCGGCCCGGTTGGGCTGCCCGAGGGCATCCGCCTGGTCTGCGACGAGTCCCTGCGCCAGAGCGTCAGCTGGACCTGCGGCGCCAACGAGGTCGACTACCACTTCACGGGTGCCAAGCCCGGACGCGACTTCACGGTCGACGATTGGGCCGACCTCGTGAGCGTGAGGGAGGGCGACCCCTGCCCGCACTGCGGAGCGCCCCTCAAGAGCGCCCGCGGCATCGAGATCTCCCAGGTCTTCCAGCTCGGCACCAAGTACTCCGAGTCCATGGGCGCCACCTTCGCGGACGAGGACGGCGTCGAGCGACCCTTCCTCATGGGCTGCTACGGTATCGGCGTCTCCCGCACGCTGGCCGCCGTCGTGGAGCAGCACAACGACGAGCACGGCATCTCCTGGCCCGTCTGCGTGGCGCCCTACGAGGTCGAGGTCGTGCCGCTCGCGGTGAACGACGACGTGGTCACGCCCGTTGCCGAGAAGATCGTGGACGAGCTTGCCGCCGCCGACCTCGAGGTCCTTCTCGACGACCGCAAGGAGCGCCCGGGCGTGAAGTTCGCCGACGCCGACCTCATCGGCATCCCGTATCAGGTTATCCTGGGCAAGCGCGGCGTGACGGGCGGCATGGCCGAGGTCAAGGTCCGCGAGACGGGCGAGCGCTTCGACGTCCCGATGGACGAGCTCGTCTCCTGGCTCGCCGAGCGCGTCGTCCCCGCCCGCGCCTAGTTCAACCACACGTGCCCCGACCCTTCTCGCCGGGGCACCTTTCTGTCGAGAGGATGTCTCCATGAGCTACGCTGAGCTCGCCGCGGCGGCGCGCGGCAACATCGGTCCCTACTGCCGCGCGTGCCCCGTCTGCGACGGGCGCGTGTGCGCTGGCGTCATGCCCGGTCCCGGCGACAAGGGCACGGGCCGCGTCGCCGAGAAGAACTGGCGAGCCTGGCAGGGCCTGTGCGTCAACATGGACACCCTGCACGGGCCCTTCTCGGCCGACGCGCGCACGACGGTGCTGGGGCGCGAGCTCTCGCTGCCGGTGATGGTGGGCCCCGTCGGAGACGTCCAGCGCCACTACGGCGATACGTACGACACGGTCTCGTACAACCGCTGCGTCCTCACCGCCGCGGCGGGGGAGGGGACGCTCGCCTGGACGGGCGACGGCCTGGATGCCACGATCATGGCGGAGGCCTGCGGCCTCGTGGGCGAGCTTGGCGGAGCGGGCGTCCCCACGGTCAAGCCCTGGGACGAGGCCACGCTCGCCGAGAAGCTCGACGAGGCCCTCGCGGCGCGCCCCGCGGCCGTTGCCATGGACATCGACGCCGCCGGCCTTCCCTTCCTGCGCGGCCAGGTGCCTCCCGCCGGCGCGAAGTCGGCCGCGCAGATCGCGGAGGTCGCCGCGAGATGCCACGAGGCGGGCGTGCCCTTCGTGCTCAAGGGCGTCATGACGCCGGCGGCGGCCCTCAAGGCCGCGGATGCGGGAGTCGACGCCATCGTGGTCTCCAACCACGGGGGGCGCGTGCTCGACGGGACACCGGCCACCGCCGCGGTCCTCCCCAGGGTTGTCGAGGCGGTGGGGGATCGCGTCGAGGTGCTCGTCGACGGCGGCGTCCGCAGCGGGCTCGACGTCTTCCGCGCGCTCGCCCTCGGCGCACGCGCCTGCCTCGTGTGCAGGCCCTTCGTCGTGGCCGCCTTCGGCGGGGGAGAGGGCGGCGTTCGCGCGTACCTCCGCGAGCTCCGCTCCGGGCTCGTGGACGCCATGGAGATGTGCGGCGCCGCCACGGCGGGCGACATCACGCGCGACATGCTCTGGGAGTAGCGCGCCCCCTCGTCGCGAGACCCGCACGCTCCGGCCACGAACCCCTCGGCCGGCACTCATGAGTGCCGGCCCGCGATGCCTAAGCCGCCCGGTCGGGCGCAGTGAGCGTGAGCAGCCCCGCGCAGGGCGACATCCGCTCGAACGTGAGCGCGGGAAACGCCGCGCGCAGCTCGTCGTAGACGACGTAGACCTCGTCAGGGTCCCAGGAGGGACCGGCCTGGGACCTGCAGGCGTCCAGCTCCGCCTGCGTCTCAAACGCGACGTCGCCAAGGTAGAGGTGCCCTCCCGGGGCGAGAAGGGTGAGAAGCCCCCGAATCAGCGCGACCTTGCGCGCGTCATCGAGATGGTGCAGCGAGTAGGTGGCAACGATGGCGTCGTAGCTCGCGTCGACGAGCTCCGGGACGAGGCCGCTCGCCAAGTCGCCCTGATAGAGGTGCGCATCGGGCATCTTTGCTCGAGCGATCTCGACCATGCGGGAGGAGAAGTCCTGCCCATAGACCTCGCAGCCCGCCTCATGCAGCCGCGCGGTCAGCGTGGCCGTTCCAAAGCCGAGGTCAAGCACGCGGGCGCCGGGGCGCGCCGTCACGCGCTCGAAGATGGCATCCATGACGCGCTCGTATCCCGCGAAGGGATAGGCGCCTGCGGCGTCCGCGCGCTCGACCGACTCGTCGTAGGTGGGCGCCCAGTCGTCAAAGTCCTTCTCGTCGAGCATGTCCACCCCCTCGTCTGTACCGTCATGAGAAGGCCCGGGGCACGGCCCCGGGCCGAGGATTTTGGTGGGCCCAGCAGGATTCGAACCTGCAACCCAGGGATTATGAGTCCCCTGCGCTAACCGTTGCGCCATGAGCCCTTATGAAAAAGGCGGCGACCGAAGCCGCCGCCGTCATTCACATGGTGGAGATAAGGGGGTTCGAACCCCTGACCTCGTGACTGCCAGTCACGCGCTCTCCCAACTGAGCTATATCCCCGCTTGGTGCGGAAGTAACTATACCAGACTCACCGTGAGGGTCAACACCAAATTTGAGATTGCAATCACCGGCGGGTTGGACCGTGTCACTTTGCGCGAAAACTCGGGCATCTGCGTACTGAGAAGAGCTTCAGGTGCGCGTAAATCCGAATTCCTCGTAAGTTGATGACCTGCGTGTTTATGCATTTGCCAAGCTAGTGGGCTTGCTCTTCTCGGCCAGAAAACCGAGGTAGCGCGGTCACAACGACGCGGCTAGCACACATATGTCCCCGATCCGGCGGCGTGCGGCGTGCGGCGCGGTCGCGCCCCCGGCCTTCCGCACAATTATGGAGCGACAAAATTTTCTAGTGCCAAGGCCCGGAAGTTCTGCTAGGATGTTTCCTCGCACGGGCGATTGGCTCAGGGGTAGAGCACTTCCTTCACACGGAAGGGGTCGCTGGTTCGAATCCAGCATCGCCCACCAGCGGGGATATAGCTCAGTTGGGAGAGCGCGTGACTGGCAGTCACGAGGTCAGGGGTTCGAACCCCCTTATCTCCACCAGAAACGCAACGAGCCGTCGGGTTTCTCGCCCGGCGGCTCTTTTGTGTGCTTGTCATCGGGCCAGCTCAGCCCAGCTCTTCTCGCCTATACTGGACAGGTTGCGAATACAGGGAGGTACGCATGAGCGCATCGGATAACCCCGTCGAGCTCTTTGGGCTCAGGCTCGCCCACATCGGCATCAACACCACCACGCCGGAGGACGCCGCGTCCACCGCGGACGCCCTCTGCGCCCTGCTTGGCATCGCGCGCGGCGAGGAGCCCTTCCCGGTGTCGTCGTTCGCCGGCAGCCTCGTCGAGGTCATGAACAACGGCGGGCGCGGGAGCAAGGGCCACATCGGCCTGCACGTCGACGACATCGACGCCGCCCAGGCCTGGTACGAGGCACGCGGCGTCGAGTTCAACGAGGCCTCGCGCACGCTCTGCCCCGACGGCTCCGGCCGCACCTACCTCATCTACTTCAAGGAGGAGATCGCCGGCTTTGCGATCCACCTCACCATCGCCGACTAGCAGGAACCGCACGTGATCGCACTCGCAGACAAGATAACCAAGTCCTTTGGCGGCAGGGTCCTCTACACCGGGGCCACACTGCAGCTCAATGCAGGGGAGCGCTGGGCGCTCGTGGGCCCCAACGGCTCGGGCAAGACGACCCTCCTGCGCATCATCATGGGGGAGGAGAGTCCCGACGAGGGCACCGTGAGCTTTGCCCGTGACGTCACGGTGGGCTACCTCGAGCAGGAGACCCATCTCGCAGGCGAGAAGAGCGCGCTTGCTGAGGTGGTCGACTCCGCGCATGAGGTCAAGGAGATGGAGCGCCGCGTGCGCGAGCTCGAGCGCAAGATCTCCGAGACGGCGACAGGCGAGGAGCTCGACCGCCTGCTCGAGCGCTACGGTGCGGCTCAGGACCGCTTCGAGCGGCTCGGCGGCTACGAGCTCGAGGCGCGCGCTCGGCAGATTCTCGCGGGCCTCGGCTTTCCCGTCGAGGACTTCGACAAGCCCGCCTGCGACTTCTCGGGCGGCTGGCAGATGCGCATCTCGCTCTCCAAGCTGTTGCTTCGCCACCCCGACCTGCTGCTGCTCGACGAGCCGACCAACCACCTCGACCTCGAGAGCGTCCGCTGGCTCGAGCAGTTCCTCGCGAGCTACGACGGCGCCGTGCTTCTCGTCTCCCACGACCGCGCCTTCATGGACGCCTGCGTCTCCCACGTGGCCGCCGTCGAGAACCGCCGCATCACCACCTACACCGCAAACTACTCGAGCTACCTCAGGCAGCGCGAGGACAACCTCGAGCAGATGCGCGCCAAGCGCGCCGCCCAGGAGCGCGAGATCGCGCACATGCAGGTCTTCGTGGACAAGTTCCGCTACAAGCCCACGAAGGCCGCGCAGGCCCAGGAGCGCATGAAGAAGATCGAGCAGATCAAGAGCGAGCTCGTCATTCTGCCCGAGGGTACCAAGAAGGTGCACTTCTCGTTCCCCGAGCCACCGCGTACCGGAGACGAGGTCGTGAGCCTCGAGGGCGTCTCCAAGTCCTTTGGCGAGAACAACGTCTACTCCGGGGTCGACCTCAAGCTCTACCGCGGAGACCACGTGGCGCTGACCGGCCCCAACGGAGCCGGCAAGTCCACGCTCATGAAGCTCATCAACGGCCTGCTCGAGCCGGATGCGGGTACGGTAGAGCTGGGCAAGAACGTCACCAAGGCCTACTACGCCCAGCACCAGCTCGAGCAGCTGAACGAGGCCAACACGGTGCTCGCGGAGATGGACTCCGTGGCCGCCGGCTGGACCACCTCCGAGGAGCGCCGCCTGCTCGGCGCGTTCCTGTTCCACGGAGACGACGTCGAGAAGCGCGTGGGCGTGCTCTCGGGCGGCGAGCGGGCGCGCCTCGCGCTCGCCAAGATGCTCGTGGCACCGGACCCGCTGCTGCTGCTCGACGAGCCCACCAACCATCTGGACATCGACTCGGTGGACGTGCTCGAGCGCGCTCTCGTTGACTTCAAGGGCACGATCGTGCTCATCTCGCACGACGAGCACCTCGTTCGCGCCGTGGCCAACAAGGTCGTGGACGTCCGCGACCACAAGGTGACCGTCTACGACGGCGACTACGACTACTTCCTCTTCAAGCGCGCGGAGCTCGAGGCGCGCGCGGCGGGGGAGGCCCCTGCCGTCGAGGCGCCCGCCGCCAAGGCCGCGAGCGACCCCGCGCCCGCCACGGGACGAAACGTCAAGACGCGCGAGCAGCGCCGCGCCGAGGCGGAGGAGCGCAACCGCAGGAACCGCGCGCTCAAGAAGGAGCGCGACCGCCTGCGCGAGGTCGAGGCCGCGCTCGAGCCCGCCCAGACCCGCCTCGCCGAGCTCGAGACGCTGATGGCCGACCAGGAGCTCTACAACGATGCCAAGCGCTTCGACGAGTGCATGAGCGAGTACACCGCGCTCTCCAAGAAGGTGCCTGCCCTGGAGCAGGAGTGGCTCGAGCTCACCGAGAAGCTCGAGGAGGCCGCCAATGCGTAGCGCCCCCCTCGCCGCCTCTGCCCTGAGGTTCCTCTCGACCGCCTGTCGCGTGGGCGCCTGGGCGCTCGTGGCGCTCGTCGTCGCAGACGCGGTGCTCCCGGCGGGGCCGCGCTCGCTTTTGCTCGGGATCAACGGCCTCGTCACCAACGTCATCCCGCGTGCCCTCTCGGGCCTGCTCGTCTTTGTCACGCCGTTCGGCGGCGCCTTCCGCGGCGACTTTGCGATCGTTGCCTGCGCCCTGCTGCTGGCGGACTGGATGCTCTACCGGGCGTCCGTCTCGCTGCGACGCGCCGCGTGGGGGGCATGACATGGGCTACTCCGTCAGCGAGCTCGTCTCCGTTGCCATCACGGTACTCCTCGTCATGGCCTCGGCCATCGTCCACGAGGTCGCGCATGGCTGGGTGGCGCTTCGCTGCGGCGACCCCACCGCACGGGATGCGGGGAGGCTGACGCTCGACCCCAGGGCCCACCTCGACGGCTTTGGGTCCGTGGTGCTGCCGCTCGTCATGGCCCTTCTCGGCGGACCGGTCTTTGCCTTTGCGAGGCCCGTTCCCTACAACCCGCGCCGCCTGCGCAACCCCCGTCGCGACGAGCTGCTCGTGGCGCTCGCCGGTCCCGCCTCCAACCTCCTGCAGGCCTCCCTCGGTGCCCTCGTGCTGCGGCTCGGCTGGGACCCCCTGGTCGACGCAGCGCTCTCGGGCAGCGTCCCCGTCGAGGCGGTGCGCTGGGTCTTCCAGATCCTTGCCACCTACGTCTCGGTCAACCTCGTGCTCTGCTTCTTCAACCTCATCCCTCTACCGCCCCTTGACGGCTCCAAGGTCGTCCTCTTCTTCCTTGGTGGCGAGGCGCGCGCGAGCTACTATCGTCTTGAGCAGTACGCGATGCCGATCCTCATCGTCGTCCTCTACGTCCTTCCCTCGGTGCTGCGCCTCGACCCGCTCGGGGCGTACCTGGACTGGACCGCGGGCGGCGTGTACGACCTCCTGATGACGGGACTCTAGCGACATGGCCTCCTACCGCGTCTCCACACAGGCCTACTCCGGGCCCTTCGACCTGCTGCTGCAGCTCGTGAGCAGGCAGCGGGTCACCATCGGCTCCATCTCTATCTCTGAGGTCGCGGCCCAGTACCTCGAGGAGGTCGAGCGCATGCGCGACCTCGACCTTGACGTGGCGAGCGACTTCGTGCTCGTCGCCTCGACGCTGCTCGACATCAAGGCCGCCTCGCTCGTCCCCGACGAGCCGATCGGCCGCGCGGACGACCTCGACGACGAGGACGCCGACGACCTCGAGGGGCTCTCTCCCGACGAGGCGCGCGAGGTGCTCATCGCCCGCCTCATCGCCTACAAGCAGATCCGCGGCGCCGCCTCCGCCCTCGGGGCCCGCGCGGACGCCGAGGCGCGCATGCATCCCAGGACGGTCGGGGCCGACCCCGAGTTTCTCGGCCTCATGCCCGACTACCTCGAGGGCATCACCCTCAGGAGCCTCGCCGTCATCTGCGCGGACATCGACAGCAGGCACGAGACGTTCCTGCTCGAGGCGGAGCACGTCGCCCCCAGGCGCATGCCCGTCGCCCTCACGATAGCCGCCGTGGACCGCCTGGTGCGCGGGCGGGGACGCGTCACCTTCTCCGAGCTCTTGGACGGGCAGGACGCCCCCGAGGTCGTGGTGGCGAACTTCCTTGCCATCCTCGAGCTCTACAAGCGGGGGCTCGTCGACGTGACGCAGAGCGAGATATTCGGGGAGATCGAGGTGGAGCACGTCGAGGGCGCGCCCGTCTACGAGCTCGACGACTCAGTCCTCGCCGAGCTCGGCGAGAAGGACGTGGACAAGAGTGATCTGGAGGCCGTGCATGGCTGATCTTGAACGTATGGAGTCCGGCTCCCTCAAGGGCCTTCTCGAGGCCCTGCTGCTGGTGTCCGACGACTCGGTGCCCGCCACCGAGCTCGCCCGCGCGGCGGGCGTGGAGCCGGGGGAGGCGTCGCAGGCCCTCGCCGAGCTCGCCGCCGAGTACGCCGACGCCAACCGCGGCTTTCAGCTGCGCGAGGTCGCGGGCGGGTGGCGCCTCTTCACGCACCCCGCCTACCATGACCAGGTCGCGGAGTACGTGCTCTCCTGGGACACGAGGCGTCTCTCGCAGGCGGCGCTCGAGACCCTCGCCGTCATCGCCTACCACCAGCCCGTGACGCGCGAGGGCGTCCGCGCGATCCGCGGCGTCAACTCGGACGGCGTGATCGCGTCGCTGCGCGAGAAGGGCCTCGTGCGCGAGGTGGGCCGCGACCGCGAGCACGGCGGGGCGCAGCTCTGGGGCACCACGCGCCTCTTCCTGGAGCACTTTGGCCTCAGGAGCCTTCGCGAGCTGCCCCCGCTCGAGGACTTTGCCCCCGACGAGGAGTCGCGCCGCTTCATCCGGGAGCGCCTCTCCGGGCGCTCCATCGCCTCGACGCTCGAGGAGACCGCCGAGGACATGGACGACGAGCGCGAGCTGCTCGACGACTACGAGACGGGCGAGCGAGAGGACGCGGACGCAAGCGATGAGTGAGCCCATCCGCGAGAGCGGCGTCTACCCGATGCGCCTGCAGCGCTTCCTCGCTCGCGCGGGCGTCGCGAGCCGTCGCGGCTCCGAGCGCCTCATGACGGCGGGTCGCGTGCGCGTGAACGGGGTCGTCGTGACCGAGCTGGGGAGCAAGGTCGACCCCGAGCGCGACGTGGTCACCGTCGACGGCACCGTCTGCCGGCTCGAGGAGCGCCCGGCGAGCATCATGCTCTACAAGCCCGCCGGCTGCGTCACCACCATGAGCGACCCCTACGGTCGTCCCACGGTCGCCGAGCTCGTGCCCACGGGCGACTATCCCGGGCTCTTCCCGGTCGGGCGCCTCGACCTGGACACCACGGGGCTTCTCCTCTTCACCACCGACGGCGACCTCGGCCAGGCGCTCCTGCACCCCTCGCGCCATGTCGAGAAGCACTACGTGGCCCTCGTCTCGGGGACGCCGAGCGAGCGCGACCTCGACCGCCTGCGCCGCGGCATCATGCTCGACGACGGCCCGGCCTCCCCGGCGCGGGCGCGGCTGATCGGTCCCGACGAGAAGCTCTTCTCCGTCGTGACTCCGCATGGCGCCGGGCGCACCGGAGGCGGCGAGCCCAACGCGGTGGTGGGCCTCACGATCCACGAGGGCAGAAAGCACCAGGTCAAGAAGATGCTGTTTGCCATCGGGCATCGCGTGCTCGCCCTCCATCGCGACTCCTTTGGCCCGCTCAGGCTCACGGGGCTCCCCGAGGGGGGCTGGCGCGAGCTGACCGAGTGGGAGCGCGCCGCACTCGACACACTCTGCAAGAAGGACAAGGAGCGAACATGATCGTAGCCATCGACGGGCCCTCCGGCTCGGGCAAGTCCTCCGTCGCGCGGGAGATCGCCCGTCGCTGCGACCTCACCTACCTCGACACCGGGGCGATGTATCGCTCCGTCGCCTACGTCTGCCTCGAGCAGGGGGTCGACCCCGATGACGGGGACGCCGTCGCCGAGGTCGCGCGAGAGATCTCGATCGACTTCGTCGCCGACGGCGAGGGTCAGCGCGTCATCGCCAACGGCGAGGACGTGACGGCCCAGATCAGGACGCCCGAGGTCGAGCGCGCCGTCTCGCCCGTATCCGCCAACCCGCGCGTGCGCGAGGTCATGGTCGCGCTCCAGCGCGCGGCGGGCGAGCGTGGCGACGTCATCGCGGAGGGGCGCGACATCGGCACGGTCGTCTTCCCGCAGGCCGAGGTCAAGGTGTTTCTCAGCGCCTCGCCCGAGGCACGCGCGCGCCGGCGCGCCGTCCAGCGCGGCGGAGGCAACCTCGCCACCGGCCGGTCGGTCGCCGTCGATGCTGCGGACGAGCGCAAGATCCTCGACGACCTCGTGCGCCGCGACGCGTACGACTCCTCGCGCGAGACGTCCCCGCTGCGCCCCGCCGAGGACGCCCACCGCATCGACTCCTCGTCCCTGGGGTTCGAGGAGGTCGTCTCCGAGGTCCTGTCGCTCTCTCCGGAACTGTCCGCCCGCGCCGAGGGGAGGCTCTCGTGAGCACGTCAGACGAGAAGGGTGCCCGCATGCGCGCCTTTGCCGGTAACACGCTCGACGACTACTACGACCACGACATCCGGGAGCACCCGCTGCCGGGACGGCTTCTCATCGGCGCCGTGGTCCGCATCCTGTGGGTCGTCACCAAGATCTTGTGGCCCTGGTGCATCGAGAACCTCGAGCTCCTCACGAAGGACCCGCGCGGCCGCGTCATCATCATGAACCACGAGTCCATGCTCGACCCGGTCGTGGTCGTGGTGGCGCTCTGGATGGCTCACGTGCCCGTTCGCATCGTCTACAAGAGCGACTTCGACAGGATCCGCCCGGCCGCCTGGCTCTTCTCGCGCGCCGGGGGCTTTCCGGTGCAGCGCGGCACGGCCGACATGAAGACCGTGCGGCGCGCCCGCACGATGCTCATGCGCGGCGAGAGCGTCCTCATCTACCCCGAGGGCACGCGCGTGCGCGACGACGCCGACCAGCAGGCCCACGGCGGCTATGCGATCATGGCGCAGCTCGCCAAGGCCCCGGTTCAGCCCGTCGCCATCATCGGCGCCCGCCACCTGCGCTTCCGTCGTCCGGTCTACGTCCGCGCCGACAAGCCCATCGAGTGGTCGCAGATTGCGGCCGAGAAGCGCAAGGAGCAGCTCGCCGAGATGGAGCGCGTTGGCATGGCGCGCGTCTACGAGATCCGTGACCAGCTCCGCGAGGACTACCCGGGGGTTGACTGACATGCCCGAGATCCGCATCGCACGCGAGGCGGGCGCCTGTTACGGCGTCGAGCGCGCCCTACAGATGGTGGAGTCGGCCGCCGACGAGCGCTCCGGCGCGGTCCACACCCTCGGCCCGCTCATCCACAACCCGCGCGTGGTCGCGGACCTCGCCGCGCGCGGGGTCGACGCCGTGGACGCGCCGGAGCAGGCCGCCGGGGACACGCTGCTGCTGCGCACGCACGGCACCGCCCCCGCAGAGGAGGAGCGTGCCCGTGAGCTCTGCTCGCGCGTGCTGGACGCGACCTGCCCCTTCGTGAAGAAGGTCCACCTGGCCGCCGAGCGGCTCTCGGGCGAGGGCTACCAGGTCGTCGTCGTGGGAGAGGCGGGGCATCCCGAGGTCGAGGCGACGCTGCCGCACGCCCCGGGCGCCGTCGTCGTGGGGTCTGCCGAGGAGGCCGCCGCGCTCCCGCGCGCACGCAAGATCGGCGTCGTGGTGCAGACGACGGCGCGGCGCGCCCTTCTCGCCCAGATCGTCGAGGCCCTTCTCGGCCGGGCGGAGGAGGTGCGCGTGATCAACACGATCTGCGAGGCGACGGCCAGCCACCAGGCGGCCGCCGAGGAGCTCGCGCGCGAGGCGGACGTCATGATCGTGATCGGCGGGCGCATCTCCGCCAACACGACGCGACTGGCGGAGATCTCCGCAGCCCACTGCGCGCGCACGCACCACGTCGAGGGGGCCGACGAGCTCCGCCCCGAGTGGTTCCAGGGCGCCGGCGTCATTGGCATCACCGCCGGCGCGAGCACGCCCGCGAGCCAGATCGAGGCCGTGCGCGCAGAGATCGAGCGACTGGTGGGGGAGTAGCGGGTGCGCGTTCTTCTCGCCCGCCCGATACGCGACTTCCAACGTTTCTGGGCCTGATTCTGTTGGAAATCGCGTACTGAGAATTCTTAATACGCGACTTCCGACGTTTTGGGGGCTGATTCTGTTGGAAATCGCGTATTGGGTATCGTAGAGCATAGAAGGACGCGCCCGGTCACGCCCCGGGCGAGAAGAACGCGGAGGTGGCATATGGCGGAGCAGAGGCGCGCGGACTACGCCTCCACGAGGGAGCGCTCGACCGGCGCCTGGGTCGCGGCCGTCGAGGAGGGGAGCCCCGCCTGGGAGGCAGGCATCGAGCCCGGTATGCGCATCGTCCGCGTGAACGGCGTGGAGCCCCGCGACCTCATCGACTGGCGCTGGGAGGCCGACGGCGCGGTCTGCGAGCTGGAGGTCTTTGACCCGCACGACGGCACCACGACCCCCTGCGAGCTCTGGCGCGAGCCGGGCCAGGACTGGGGCGTCGACTTCACCGACGTCCTCTTCGACGGGATCCGCACCTGCGTGAACGCGTGCCAGTTCTGCTTCATGGCGATGCTGCCGCCCGAGGCGCGCGCCACGCTCACCCTGCGCGACGACGACTACCGCCTCTCCTTCCTGCAGGGAAACTTCGTCACGCTCACCAACGTCACCGACGAGGAGGCCGAGCGCATCGTGGAGTGCGGACTCTCGCCGATGAACGTCTCCATCCACGCGATCACGCCCGAGGTGCGACGCAGCCTCATCGGCAGGCACGCCGACCGCGGCATCGAGGTGCTCGAGCGCCTGCTCGCGGGTGGCATCGAGGTGCACGCGCAGATCGTGCTCTGCCCGGGGATCAACGACGGTGACGAGCTCGTCGCCACGCTCGACTGGGTGGAGGCGCGCCAAGGCATCACATCGCTCGCCATCGTGCCGCTCGGCTACACCAAGCACAGCCGGCGCTTCAAGAGCTCCTACTCGGACGACGTCGAGGCGTCCCGTGCCGTCGTCCACCTGCTCGAGCCCTATCAGGAGCGGGCGAGAAGGACGCTCGGCATCACGCGCTTCCAGCTCTCCGACGAGTTCTACGTCGACGCCGGGCTGCCCGTGCCTGCGGCCGAGACCTACGACGGCTACCCGCAGTTCTACGACGGCATCGGCATGCTCAGGAGCTTTCTCGACGAGACGGCGCTCGTCGCACGCGACCGTACCGACGACCTGCGGCGCATTGACACTGCGCTGGCCGAGAGGGACCTGCGCGCCCTGCTCGTCTGCGGCGAGGCCGCGGCCTCGACGATAGACGCCCTCTGCCGCGCGCTCTCGCCCGACGGGCGAGCGGGAACGCGCGCGATAAGAAACGACTACTTCGGCGGCGACGTCAACGTCACGGGTCTCATCGTCTCCGAGGACCTGCTCGCCCAGCTGCCGGACGACCTTGCGGACACCCTCGTCGTGCTCCCCGAGGTGATGTTCAACTTCGACAAGCTCACCCTCGACGGCAACACGCAGGACCACATCCTCGCAGAGATGGCGCGGCGCGGTGCCCTCGTGGCCGTCAGCGTCCCCAACCCCGGAGACTACCTCGACGCCCTTCTCGCCGCACTCGGGCTGGGCTGCTAGCTCGTCTGCCAACTATTTCCAGCTTTTGGGGAAACGGCCTCCGCGCGCAGCGGACGATGCGATTTCCGGGGCCCCATCTCATGTTTTGGGGCAAAGGTTTTATGTGAGAGTCAGCTGCCGGGCGTATTTCTCGCCATTTTGCATCGTTTTGCCAGGTTCTCCTTACTTGTGGGCAAAACACTTGATGCAAAGTCGAGAAGAGCATCAAAGTTGTTGCCCAAAACCGAGGAGGCGCCTCGCGCCCGGGCGACGGGTCGACTCTGCCCGGGTGGGGATTTCATGCGCCCACCGGCCAAAACCGACCGCTCGTGGTAAGATTTGCAGGTCAAGGGAATAGCAAGGAGGCGAGATGCCCAAACCCGTAGTCGCCGTGGTCGGCCGTCCCAACGTCGGCAAGTCCACGCTGGTGAACCGCATCGCGGTGAGCCGCGACGCCATCGTGCACGAGTCGCGCGGCGTCACGAGAGACCGCTCCTACCATGACGCAGACTGGAACGGCCGTGACTTCGTGCTCATCGACACGGGCGGCATCGAGTCGATGAAGTCCAAGGACGTCTTTGCACCGCGCATCCGCGAGCAGGCGCTCATCGCCTGTGAGGAGGCCGACGTCATCGTCTTCGTCGTCGACGGCTCGACCGGCGTGACCGACGAGGACGAGGAGGTCGCCCGCGTCCTGCGCCGCCAGGACAAGCCCGTCTTCCTCGTCGTGAACAAGAAGGACAACCCCGCCACCGAGCAGGACGGCCTGTGGGACTTCTACGCCCTCGGCGTCGGGGAGCCCCGGCCGCTCTCCGCCAGCCACGGCCACGGCACCGGTGACCTGCTCGACGAGATCGTCGCCGCGCTACCCGAGCCCACCGAGGACGAGACGGACGACGAGGTCCTCTCGCTCGCCATCGTCGGGCGGCCCAACGTGGGCAAGTCCAGTCTCGCCAACCGTCTCGCCAACAGGAAGCGCTCGATCGTCTCCGACGTCGCAGGGACCACGCGCGACGCCATCGACACGATGATCGAGTGGAAGGGCCAGCCGATCAAGCTCGTGGACACGGCGGGCATGCGCAAGAAGACGCAGGTCCACGAGGACGTCGAATATTACAGCCTCGTGCGCGGCCTCCAGGCGATCGACCGCGCCGACGTGTGCCTGCTCGTCGTGGACGCCACCGTGGGCGTGACTGAGCAGGACCAGAAGGTCGCCGGCATGGCCATCGACCGCGGCTGCGGCCTCGTCTTGATCCTCAACAAGTGGGACCTGGTGGAGACCGAGCAGCAGCGCGACGAGATCGTCTCGTCCATCGACAAGCGCCTCGCCTTTGCCCCCTGGATCCCCACCGTGAACGTCTCCGCTCTCACCGGGCGCGCCACCGACAAGGTCCTCGAGCTCGCCGTCCGCGCGGCGGAGGCGCACGCCTCGCAGATCAGGACCACCGAGCTCAACGACATGCTCGCCGAGATCCGCGAGGGCGGGCACACCCGCAGCGAGAGGGGCCGCCGCCTCAAGATCCAGTACGCGACGCAGACCGGCTCCAAGCCGCCCGTCATCTCGTTCTGGTGCAACGCGCCCGACCTCGTCGACGACAACTTCGAGCGTTTCATCGAGAACCGCCTGCGCAGGCGCTTCGATCTCACCGGAACGCCCGTGCGCCTCAAGTTCCGCCGCAAGAGCGAGGGAGGGGAGCGCTGATGGGAGCCGAGCTTCTGACCGCCCTTCTCACGGTGGGCGCCTACCTCGTCTGCGGCGTCCCCTTCGGGCTCTTCGTCGCCCGCGCCATGGGCCACGTCGACGTGCGCGCCACCGGCTCCGGCAACATCGGCACCACCAACGTCGCGCGCTCGGTCGGCAAGGGGGCGGCCGCCCTCACGCTGCTGCTCGACCTCGGCAAGGGCCTCGTCTGGATGCTCGTCGCGCGCCTCGTGCTCGCTCTCGCCCTCTACGGGGGCGACTTCGCGTCGCTCGACCACACCACGGTCTTTGGCGCCTCGCTCTCCGTCGTGTTTCTCGGCTGCATCTGCGGGCACGTGTTCTCGCCCTACCTGCACTTCCATGGCGGCAAGGGCATCGCGGTGGGCTTTGGCGCCGCGCTCGGCCTCTACTGGCCCATCGGGCTCTGCGCGCTCGCGGTCTTCCTCGTGCTCGCGATACCCACGCGCTACGTCTCGCTCGGCTCGGTCGCGGCGGCGGCGTCCCTGCCCGTCCTGTGTGCCGTCTTTGGCTTCCCGGCCATCTCCATCGTCCCCGTTGCCATCGCGGCCGTCGTCGTCATCTGGTCGCATCGTGAGAACGTCCGCCGCCTCGCCCATGGCGAGGAGCGCCGCTTTGCTTTCCACAAGTCCGAGAGGAAAGATCGCTGATGTCAGACCCCATCCAGATCGCGCCCTCGATCCTTGCCGCAGACTATGCGCATATCGCCGACGAGCTCGCCAAGGTGAGCACGGCGGACCTCATCCACTTTGACGTCATGGACGGGCACTTCGTCCCCGGCATTTCGTTTGGCGCGGACTTCCTCCGCGCCATCAAGGCCTCCACCGACCTTCCCGTGGACGTGCACCTCATGATCTCCAACCCCGACGACAAGGTCGAGGAGTACCTGGACGCCGGCGCGGACTCCGTGAGCTTCCACTACGAGGCCGCCGTTCACGCGCACCGGCTCGTCTCGCTCATTCACGAGCGCGGCGCGCGCGCCTCCATCGCCCTCAACCCGGCCACCCCCGTCTGCCTGCTCGAGCCGATCCTCGACGATCTCGACATGGTCCTCGTGATGACGGTAAACCCCGGCTTTGGCGGGCAGCCGCTCATCGAGTCCTCGCTCAAGAAGCTGCGCCGCCTGCGCCGCATGTGCGACGAGCACGGCGTCAACCCGCGCATCGAGGTCGACGGGGGCATCTACTCCGGCAACATCGCCACCGTCGCGGCGGCCGGCGCCAACGTGTTCGTGACGGGGTCCTCCGTCTTTGGCCGCGACGACCGGGCGCAGGCGATCGACGAGCTTCGCCGCAACGCCGAGAGCGGCGTCACCAAGTCCGTCTAGGCCCCTCATGACGCAACGATTCGAATACCTCGACTACGCCGCCTCGGCGCCCCTGCGGCAGGAGGCGCTCGACGCGGAGCGTGCCTACGAGGCGGCGCCCTACGCGGGCGCCAACCCAAACTCGCTGCACACGCTCGGCCGCCAGGCCGCCCGGGCGCTCGACGGCGCGCGTCGGGACGTCGCGCGGGCGCTCGGCGGCGGCTTCAGGCCCTCCGACGTCACGTTCACCTCCGGCGGCACCGAGTCCAACAACCTTGCCGTCATCGGCATGGCGGAGGGCGCCCGCGCGCGGGGCTCGCGCCGCAGTCGCGTGATCCTGTCCGCGATTGAGCACGACTCGGTGCTCGACCTCGTGGGACCGCTCCGCTCGCGCGGGTTTGAGGTCGAGCTCGTCGGAGTAGGCAGGGACGGCAGGGTGGACCCGGACGAGCTCGAGCGCCTGCTCGACGACACGTGCGCGCTCGTGTCGGTCATGGCCGCCAACAACGAGACGGGCGTGATGCAGCCGATCGCCGAGCTCGCGCGCCGCGCGCACGCTCACGGCGCGCTCTTCCACACCGACGCGGTCCAGGGCTTCTGCCGCGCGCGCCTCGACCTTGCCGAGGCCGACGCCGTGAGCGTTGCCGCCCACAAGATCGGGGGCCCCGTCGGCGTCGGCGCGCTCGCCGTACGCGGGCGCGCGCCTCTGCGGCCGCAGCTCTTCGGCGGCGGCCAGGAGCAGGGGAGGCGTGCCGGCACCCAGGACGTCAGGGGCGCGCTCGCCTTTGCCGCCGCCGTGCGCGCCTGCGAGGCGACGCTCGACGAGAGCCGCCGGGTCGTGTCCGCTCGCGCCGGTGCGCTCTACGAGCGCCTCTGCGCACCGGGCACCGGCGTCCTCCCCACGACCTCGTCCACGGTTGACGATGGCCGCCTGCCCGGCATCGTGAGCGTCATGGTCCCCTCCGTCGACTCGGAGACGCTGATCCTTGCCCTCGACCAGGAGGGCTTCGAGGTCTCCGCCGCCTCCGCCTGCTCTTCCGGCTCGCTCGACGCGAGCCACGTTCTTCTCGCCATGGGCATCCCGCGCGACCAGGCACTGGGATCGCTGCGCGTGAGCTTTGACGAGCGCGTCCCCGCCGACGTGCTCGACCGTTTTGCGAGCACCCTGTTGAGAATCGTCGCCGAGCGCGCGGGCGCGCGGCGCTGAGAGGAAGGTACCCATGTCCGTCGCTGACACCCTCGTGAGGCTCCAGGAGATCGACCTCGAGCTGCTCAGGCACGCGTCCACGCTCTCCGCCATGCCGCAGAGAAAGCGCCTTCAGACGATCGAGCTCGCCGCCCGCAAGGTGACCACCGAGCTCAAGGGCATCGTGGGGCAGCGCAAGGACGCCGAGACGGAGATCGCCGACGTCGAGGAGGCCCTCGCGCACTATCGCGAGAAGACCGTCGAGGTGCAGGCCGCGGCGGACGCGGGGGAGCACACGCACCGGGAGATCCGCGACTTCGAGCAGCAGCTCACGTCGCTTGCCAAGCGCATCGAGAAGTCCGAGTACACGCTGCACCCCCTGCGCGAGCAGCTCGAGCGGCTGGAGCGCGCCGAGAAGAACGCCCGTGCGACCGCCGAGCGCCTTGACGCGGAGCGCGCTGCGACCGAGACGGCGCTCGCCGAGGGGTCGTCGTCGCTTCGCGCGGAGATCGTGCGCCTCTCACGCGAGCGCGACGACCTGGCGGGACGCCTCGCGCCCGAGCTCCTCGAGCGCTACGAGGCCGCGCGCAAGCGCTTCAAGGGGCTTGCCGTCGAGCGGCTGGTCGGCAACGTCCCCTCCGTCTGCCGCGTGAAGCTCCAGCCGAGCCAGTTCCACGACCTCTCCCAGGGCGAGGAGATCACCGAGTGCCCGTACTGCCACCGCATCCTCATCACCTCCGAGGGGGAGTAGCGATGGCCGCCCAGAAGAGCCGCGTCCTGCTTGCCGTCTGCGGCGGCATCGCCGCCTACAAGGCCTGCGAGGTGCTGCGCGGTCTCCAGAAGGCGGGGTGCGAGGTCCGCGTGACCATGACCGAGGACGCCGGGCGCTTCGTCGGCGAAGCCACCTTCGAAGCGCTCTCCGAATCGCCCGTCGCCACCTCGCTCTACGGCTTCCCGGGATCGGCCATCCCGCATATCGAGCTCGCCGAGTGGGCGGACGTCGCTGTCGTGGTACCGGCCACGGCAAACGTCATGGCCAAGATGGCCTGCGGGATCGCCGACGACTGTCTCACGACCACGGTTCTGGCGTGCGCGTGCCCCCTACTCGTGGCACCGGGCATGAACGTCCACATGTGGCAGAACCCCGCCACGCAGGCCAACGCTGCCACGCTGCGCGAGCGTGGCGTGCGCTTCGTTGGCCCGGACAGCGGGCGGCTCGCCTGCGGTGAAGTCGGCGAGGGCAAGCTCGCCGGCGTGGATGAGATCGTGGCTGCCACGCTTGCGCTCCTTGTCCCGCGTGACCTTGTCGGCCTGCGCGTGCTCGTGAACGCCGGACCCACGCACGAGGCCATCGACCCGGTGCGCTACATCGCCAACCGATCCACCGGTAAGATGGGCTATGCGATCGCCGAGGCGGCCGCGCGGCGCGGCGCCGAGGTGACGCTCGTCTCCGGGCCCACCTCGCTCGCCACGCCGGTCGACGTGCGGCGCATCGACGTCGAGAGCGCCGCGCAGATGCACGCGACTATGCTCGCCGAGTTCGATGGCGCCGACGCTGTGATCTGCAGCGCGGCCGTGGCCGACTACACGCCGGCCGCGCCCGCTGACCACAAGCTCAAGAAGAGCCGTGAGCACCTCGACGCGATCTCGCTCGTCGAGACCGCGGACATCCTGGCAGACCTTTGTGCCGCCAAGGGCAGGCGCCTCGTCGTGGGCTTTGCCGCAGAGACCAATGACCTGCTCGCCTACGCGCAGGAGAAGCTCGCGCGCAAGGGTGCGGACCTCATCGTCGCCAACGACGTGAGCCGCCCCGAGTCCACGTTTGGCGCGGACACCAACCGCGTCGCCCTCGTGAGCGCGGACGGGGTCGAGCAGCTCGAGACCATGCCGCTCATCGACGTGGCCTCCGCCATCCTCGATTGGGTGAAGGGTCGGGCTTCTTAGGCGCTTTCTATGATCCAACTGCCTTCAAAACCGACTTGTGAATGGATTGCAGAATGTTGAAGCGTCATTTGACAATGCGAACGACAAAAACCCCAGATGATTCTCGTTTGAATTCTGATTTTCATGGCTCTTCCGCCAGAAAACCATTCATAAGTGCGTTTTGAAGGCAGGCTCTTCTCGAATCACTCACCCGCGCGCAGCGCGACCCCCTTTAGCACTCGCGCATGCCAATCGCCTGACAGGAGCTGACATGAAAGACCTGCGAATCGGCTGCCATCTCTCCACGGCCAACGGCTATGCGGCAATGGCGGCCGACGCCGTGTCCATCGACGCCACCACCTTCGCGTTCTTCACCCGCAACCCCCGCGGCGGCAACGCTCGCGAGCTTGACGAGCAGGACCTCGCCGCGTTCCTAGCCACGCTCGGGGAGCACGGCATCGGCCCGCTCGTGGCGCACGCGCCCTACACGTACAACCTCTGCTCCTCCAAGCCGGAGACCGTCGAGTTCGCGCGGCGCGCGATGCGCGAGGACCTCGAGCGCATGGAGCGCCTGCCGGGCCACCTCTATAACTTCCATCCCGGCGCACACGTCAAACAGGGCGCGGACGAGGGGATACGCCTCATCTGCGAGGGTCTGAACAAGGTGCTGGAGCCCGGTCAGGCCACGACGGTGCTGCTGGAGACCATGGCCGGCAAGGGCACGGAGGTCGGGCGCAGCTTCGAGGAGCTGGCTCGCATCATCGACGGCGTCACCCACGACGAGCTCCTCGGTGTGTGCCTGGACACCTGCCACGTGGCCGACGCGGGCTACGACATCGTGCACGACCTCGACGGCGTGCTCGACGAGTTTGACCGCACGATCGGCCTCGAGCGCCTGCGCGCCCTGCACCTCAACGACTCCAAGAACCCGCTCGGCTCCCACAAGGACCGCCACGAGAGGATCGGCGCCGGCACGCTCGGCCTCGAGACCTTCCGCGCCGTGGTCACAAATGAGCGCCTTGCGGATCTGCCCATGGTCCTCGAGACCCCGCAGACCAGCCTCGACGGCTGGGCGACCGAGATTGCGCTCCTGAGGTCCCTCTCGACGGAAGCGCGCGCCTAGCAACTGCTATGCTGTGCCCCAGCAATCCGTTTTCTACAGGGGGCACATGGATCACATCACCACAGACGGCGAGACAGCCGGAAGGGGCGCCCTCCCGCACCTCATGCCGCTCATGAACGCGTCCTACGAGCCGGGTGCGGCAGAGGCCTTTGTCTCCTCACTCGGGACGGGACCGCTCGCCACGGTGGCGCGCGCCGAGCTCGCGTACTTCTCGGGCCGCGCCGATGAGGCCGTCTCGACCGCCGCGCCCCTTCTCAAGGGCGAGGACCCTGCGGCCAGGCTCTCGGCCTGCCTCATCTGTGCCTATGCCAACCTCGCACTTGGCCGCATCCAGGACGCCCGCTACGCCCTCGCCGAGGCCCGCGGCGCGCTTGCGGCGCACGCGGGAAAGCCCTCACCCGAGCTCGCCGCCTTCGAGAGCTTCATCGCGAGCACCGCGAGCGTGCTCCTGCACCTCCCGGTCCCCGACGACGTTCCGCCCGCAGCCGACGTGCTCCCGCTCCTGCCCCCGGGGCTCCGCCTCTTCTCCTGCTACGTGCGGGCCCACCAGCTCTACCTCGACGGCGCGTACGAGACGGGCCTGGGCGTCGTGCTCGGCGCCTTCTCCATGATCGACAGGACCTACCCCATCCCCGCCATCTACCTGCACCTCGTTGCCGTCATGGACCTCATGAGCCTGCGACGGAAGGACGAGGCACGCTCGCATCTCCTCGCCGCGTGGGACCTCGCGCGCCCGGATGGCCTCATCCAGCCCTTCGGCGAGCACCACGGGCTTCTCGGCGGCATGCTCGAGGCCGCGATCAAGCCCGCGTGGCCGGACGACTTCAGTCGCATGGTCGACATCACGTACCGCTTCTCCGCCGGCTGGAGGCGCGTCCACAACCCGCAGACGGCTGACGACGTCGCAGACAACCTCACGACCACCGAGTTCGCGGTCTGCATGCTCGCCTCGCGCGACTGGACCAACGCGGAGATCGCCGAGCACATGGGCTTCTCGGTGAACCGCGTGAAGGAGTGTCTGTCCAACGCGTTTCGCAAGCTCGGCGTGACGAGCCGAAAGGACCTCGCGCGGTTCATGCTGACATAGCGGGCCCCGCATCAAATCCTGCCTCTCCCCAAATTGACCCACCTTTCGGGTAGGGGAGAGGGGCGTCGCCTCCTCAACAATGGGTTCATGACCCGCTGTGCGGGCGGAGCGCCCGCGGGACGGAGGTACGAGATGCCGAGAAGAACGATCTGGTCGGTGCTCGCTGCGGCGCTGCTGTGCCTGATGATGCTGCCCGTCACAGCGCTGGCGGCTGCGCCGAGCGGACAGGTGATCTATGTAGGCGACGTAAATGTGACAAGCGGCGGCTACTGGACGACCGACAGCGATGGAACTGTCACCGCATTCATAGGCGAAGGCACACCGGCGGACAACTTTATCCATTATGACGCAACGAATAATGTCCTGACCCTGCACAACGCCACCATTAAAAAAGGATTGGATAACAGTGAAAGTATTCAAGGTGGCACATACATCCATGGTTCAGCCATTGGCGTGTTCCATCAGAACGGCGCTGCGGAGTTGACCATCCAACTGGAGGGCACCAATACAATCGCAGAGGTCAGCATGGGGATTTATGTGTTGGCGTCCTCCGAATCTACCGTCAGCTCCAGCCTGACCATCACGGGCGACGGCAGTCTGGATGCCAGCGGCAGTCAGAGCGGAATCAAGGTTCAGAGCAACGGCGGAAATGCTGCCCTAAGTATCGAGAACGCCAAAGTTACTGCAACCGCAAGCATGCCTGGCGATGGTGTTTTGGTGCAGAGCAAGAATGCCTCGAGCGTATCGCTGACTGTGGACGGCGGCAGCCTGTCCGCGACTGGCAGCGGAAATAATGGGGCGGGAATCCGGTTACTGTTTGGCGCCGTCGATTCCGGCTCCGGTACCCCAAAAGTGACCATCAGTGACAACGCCGTTGTACGGGCCAGCGGCGATGCGGGCGGGATTGCGTCGAACGCCAGCACTGCGACACCTTCCGGCGCAGGTATCGTCTTTGATGGCGGAACCGGCACCGTGTACGGCCATGTGACTTTGCAGGATGATCTGGAGATCAGCGAGGGCGAGAGCCTGACCATCCCGGACGGGTCGATCCTGACCATCCCGGACGACAAGACGCTGGCCGTAAACGGCGGGGCCTTGACGGGCGACGTGACGGGTACGGTTATCTACAAAGTCACCGGCGTGTCGTTGAACAAGGACAGCTTGTCCCTTGAACCGGGAGGCAGTGAAGCCCTCACCGCTACCGTCACGCCGGATAACGCCACTAACAAGAATGTGACGTGGAGCAGCAGCGCGGAAGGCGTCGCCACGGTGGACGCGAACGGCAAGGTGACCGCCGTGGACGCGGGCACCGCTGTCATCACCGTCACCACGGAGGACGGAAACAAGACCGCGACCTGCACGGTGACGGTCGAGCACGACCCCGCCGGCGCGTGGTCGAGCGACGCGGACGGCCACTGGCACGCCTGCGCGGCCTGCGGCGACAGGCTTGACTACGCCGGGCACACGCGCACCGTCGAGAACGAGAAGAAGGCCACCTGCACCGAAGAGGGCTACACCGGCGACACGGTCTGCTCCGTCTGCGGCTACGTGATCGAGAAGGGCGAGACGATCCCCGCCGCCGGCCACGCATGGAGCGCCTGGGCCGCGGCCGAGCCCGCCACGTGCACCGAGGACGGCCTCGAGGTACGCACCTGCGCCGCGTGCGGGAGGACCCAGAACCGGACCGTGCCCGCGTCCGGCCACAGCTTCACGAGCTACGTCTCCAACGGTGACGCCACCTGCACCGAGGAGGGAACCGAGACCGCGACCTGCAACAACGGCTGCGGCGCCACCGACACGCGCACCGACGAGGGCTCGGCGCTCGGCCACGACTTCGAGAACGGAGTCTGCGCGGTCTGCGGCGCCAGGGAGGAAGGCTACGTCGCACCCCAGGAGCCGAAGGCCCCCGAGCAGACGCCTGGGCCCAGCGAGCCCGAGCCCACCGTCCCCAAGACGGGCGACGCCACCGCGTCCTTCTCGCTTGCCCTTGGCGTCCTGGGCGCTGCCGCCCTCAGCGTGGGCGCTCTCGCGAGGCGTCACGGGTAGGAGCGTCGGCATCCCTCGTCACCGCCACGGCCCGGGCGATCGCGACGATTGCCCGGGCCAACGCATGTCCCGACGCCGAGGTCCTTCTCGCCGGCCTCTCGACCCGCCGAGACCGAAACGAGAACATGCGCGCCCTCTCACGGCCGCTCCCTATAATGGGAGCGTTACCGCTACGAAGGGGCAAGGAACATGGGAATCCTCATCGGTCTTGAGCACGTGGGCCACGAGTGGCCCGGCAAGCGCGTGCTGGAGGACCAGACCATAGGCATCAACGAGGGCGAGCGCATCGGCATCGTCGGCCGCAACGGGGACGGCAAGTCAACGCTGCTGGAGATTGTGGGCCACGTGCTTGAGCCGGACGCGGGCACGGTGACGTGGCGCCGCGGCATCGCCGTGGGCTACCTCGGGCAGGCAGACGAACTCGGCGACAGGGACAGCGTGCGTCGCGCGATCTTCGGCGACGTGCCGGAGTACACCTGGGCCTCTGATGCGCGCATCCGCGCGATCCTGGACGAGCTCGTGGGTGACCTCGACCTCGACGGCCTCGTGGGCGAGCTCTCCGGCGGCCAGCGCCGCCGCGTGGACCTCTGCCGCGTGCTCTGCCACACCTGGGACGTCATCCTCATGGACGAGCCCACCAACCACCTGGACCTCGCCGCCATCGAGTGGTTGGCGGACCACCTCAAGCGCCGCTGGCCGGCGGGGGAGGGCGCGCTCCTCGTGGTCACGCACGACCGCTGGTTCCTGGACGAGGTCTGCGAGCACATGTGGGAGGTCCACGACCGTCGCATCGAGCCCTTTGAGGGCGGCTACTCCGCCTACATCCAGCAACGCGTCGAGCGCGAGCGCCAGGCCGCCGTCATGGAGGAGCGCCGCCAGAACACGCTGCGCAAGGAGCTCAACTGGCTCGCTCACGGCGCCAAGGCCCGCACGAGCAAGCCGAAGTTTCGCATCGAGGCGGCGCGCGCCCTCATCGCCAACGACCCGCCGCTCAGAAACCCGCTCGAGCTCAAGCGCCTCGCCGTGAGCCGCCTGGGCAAGCAGGTCATCGAGATGTCCGACGTGAGCTTTAACTATCCCGGCGGCCCGCGCGTGATCGACGGCGTGGACTGGCTCATCGGCCCCGGCGACCGCTACGGCATCCTCGGCGCCAACGGCGCGGGCAAGTCCACGCTGCTCGCCCTCATGACGGGCGCGCTCGCGCCCACGTCCGGCACGGTGAAGATCGGTGCGTCGGTTCGCTTTGGCTTCATGAGCCAGCACTTGGACGCGCTGGGCGAGAAGGACGACTGGCGCGTGCTCGAGGTCCTCGGCCGCTACAAGCGCAGCTACCTCGTGGGCGGCAAGATGCAGAGCCCCACGCAGCTCATCGAGCGCCTGGGCTTCGAGCAGCGCGAGCTCACCAACTTCATCAAGGACCTCTCCGGCGGGCAGCGCCGCCGCCTGGCGCTTCTCTGCGTCATCCTGGAGGAGCCCAACGTGCTCGTGCTCGACGAGCCGGGCAACGACCTCGACACGGACATGCTCGCCGTGATGGAGGACCTGCTCGACAGCTGGCCGGGCACGCTCCTCGTGGTCTCCCACGACCGCTACCTCATGGAGCGCGTGACCGACGACCAGTTCGCCCTCATAGACGGCCACGTGCGCCACGTGCCCGGCGGCGTGGACGAGTACCTGCGCCTGCTGGGCGAGAAGAACGACGAGCCCATGCCCGCCCTCACAAGCGAGCCGCAGGCAGACGGCGCTTCTCGCCCCGCTGACTTTGGCCTCACCAACCAGAAGCGCCGCGAGCTCAAGAAGCGCTTCGACGCGGTGAGCCGCAAGCTCGAGAAGACGGCGGGGGAGCCGGAGCGGCTGCGCGCCGAGATGGCCGCCGTGGACGCGAGCGACTACGCCGTGCTCATGGCCGCGCAGCAGGCGCTTGACGCGTGTCTGGCCGAGCGCGAGGCCCTCGAGGACGAGTGGCTCGAGCTCTCCGAACGCCTGGGGATCGAGTAGGCCTAGAGCGCGGCGCGGAGCGCGGTCTCGAATGCGGCGAGGTCGGCATCGTCGGGATGGCCGAGCGCTCGGTCGAAGTTCTCGATCATGGGCGAGAAGCGCGCCGGGTCCCGCTCGGCCATCTTGACGTAACGCTCGCGGACGGCGGGCGGCATCTGCCCCTGGCACATGAAGCGACCGATGACCTGGGAATCCTCGGGCAGCGCGGACTGGAACCGGTCGAGCACGCGGTCGTAGTACGCCTGGCTGCCGCCAAAGCCGCAGGTGCCAAAGAGGAAGACGCACTTGCCCGCAAGCTGGGGGAGCGCCTCGGCGAGCGCGGGGTCCATGCCGCCCTTGTCGGTCCAGGAGCCGAGCAGCACGAGGTCGGCCTCGGCGACCGGGCGCTCGTCCTTCTCGCCGAGCACCTCGCGGGCGCGCTGCGCGAGCTTCTGGGTGTTGCCGGTCTTTGAGCTGCAGATGATGGCGTAGAACATAGTGCCTCCTTGGTCGTGTCCGCAGCGAATATACCCATATTGGGGTATTGGCGAAAGCATGTGAGCTTGTTGTGGAGAGAAGGCTTCCCGATTTCACAAGAGTCCTCTCGCGTGCGTTGGACACGCTCATAAAATCATTTCCTTTACCTGCGCGTTTGGAGTGAATCTTTGCATATGCCCGCCACGTGGCAGCCAGCTGTCAGGCCGCTGAGAGCTATCGACACTTTCGTGCCAGACCTCTTTGGGATGATCGTCCCTCACGAGAGGGGGCATCATGACGACGTGCATCTCACACTGGACGGCACTGCACTGGCATCTCCGTCGAATCTGCTGGTCAGGCAAGGATGTGCAGAGTCGTAACGAATACCACGTGCCCGAGGTTGCCCCGGGCGCCGCCGAGGCCGCGGACGCGAGCAGGGCTCTCGGGCCGTACCTTCCGGAGGTCGCGAAGCAAGCGCAGAAGATCGACGTGCTTGTGTCAAAAGCCGAGGGTCGTCGGACGAACAAATTCGTCAAATGCCACGTCTGTACGACGACGCTGCCCAGAGGGTCGGTCCAGGCGACGAGCCTACGTGGGTACGACATTCTCGTCACCTCTCCCGAGCTCACATTTGTTCAAATCGCGGCCACCGAGGACCTGCGCGTCGCAGCATATGTGGGCATGGCGCTGTGCTCCTCGTTTAGGATCGACGGGTACGCATCTTCTGGCCTTGAGAAGCGTGTGGACCAGGAGGCGCCGCTGACCTCGGTCAAGAAGATTGCGGCCTATCTACGGCGTGCGAAGGGGGTCTACGGGGTCGACGAGGCGCGGCGCGCTCTGAGATACGTCTGCGACGGGGCGCTCTCGCCGCCCGAGGGAGCCATCGGGCTGCTCGCAAAGCTACCGTGCAAATGCGGTGGGTTCGGGTGGCGGGATGTGCGTCTTAACGTGGCAATCCAAGTCTTCGACCGGGTGGACGCGAGGGGTCATAGTCACTACACGACGCGTTATCCGGACGTCGTGATTTCAAACAGGACGTCCGCCGGCGTGCGCCGAATGGTGGGAATTGACTACGACCCGGAGGTTACACACGGCGGCGAGGTCAAACGACATAGTGACGTGAGGAGGGGCAACCAGATCAGCAGCGTTCGTCGTCTCAAGCACTTTACGTTCACGGACGAGGAGCGCACGTCGTATTCCGCATGGTTAAGCTCGATGGAGCGCGTACGTAGGGCGCTGGGCAAGCGCAGGTCCAGACGGAACGGCAGCGCAGACAGCTACGATAGCGAGCGTTGGGAAGCATGGCATCTGCTGCTCGATCATCCACCCGTACTCTGACGAGTGTTTGGACCGGCAATTTGCAGAAGAGTTGCCTTTAAAACCGACTTATGCGCACTTTTTGGCTGAAGTTGATCACGATATGCAAAGTCAAATTACATTCATCTGCGGTTTCGTGGGTAGCGGCGGTCCATTCCGGGACATGGGGGATGAACAACTGTTCATACGTCCGTTTTGAAGGCAGGTCCAGCCGAAAAGCAGATGCGCAGCATTAGTCGATCAGACCCTGCTCCCAAGCGCAGGCGCCCATGTCCGCACGTCCGTCCGGCAGGAAGCGAACACCCTCGCCCTCGAGCAGGCGGCGCTGCTCGCCCGGCCCCCCAAAGGCAAACCCCGGGGCAAGCGAGCCGTCCGCAAAGACCACGCGGTGACACGGCACGCCGCCGGCCACCCCGGGGCTGCCGTGCATGGCATACCCCACCTGCCGCGCGCAGCGCGGCGCACCCATAAGGCGCGCGACCTGACCGTAGCTGGCCACGCGACCCTCGGGTATCTGTCGAACCACGTCCCACGCGCGCTCGAAGAACGACTCCTCCACAGGACCTCCAATCCGCTATCCTTCAGGCTACCACCCAACCGAGAGAGGAATCCATGGAGCTCGACAAGAACACCGCCGCCCTGCTCGTAATCGACGCCATCGAGGCCGTGGGCGACGACTCCCTCTACGACCCCGACGCCGCGACCTCCGCCTACCGCGCCGCCGTCGCGCGCTCCGTGGCCGCCTGCCACGCCGCCGGCATCCCGGTCATCTATTGCAACGACGCGCACGTCCGCGGCATCGACCGCGAGCTCGACCTCTGGGGCGAGCACGGCATCGCCGGCGAGGTCCGCGTCTTCCCCGAGATCGAGCAGGCTCCCGGCGACATCACCATCCCCAAGCGCCGCTACTCCGGCTTCTTCCAGACCGACCTCGATCTCACCCTGCGCGAGCTTGGCGTCACGACCGTCATCGCCGTGGGCGCGGACACCAACATCTGCGTCCTGCACACCCTGGCAGACGCCTACTTCAACAACTACGCCTCTGTCGTGGTGACCGACGCCACGATGACCTTCCTCTGCGGCACGCAGGAGGGCGCCCTCGAGCACTGCGAGAAGTGCTACGGCTCCCAGCTCGTTACCGTGGCGGAGCTTGAGGCCGCCTTGGCGTAGCCCTCTCTGCGGTTTGGGTTCATCATTTCCGCTCAGTGGGCATGCCGCGATTGCGTGACCTGCGCTTTTGTCCAAAGTAAAGCGAATCGAGACGCTCTTGTGAACCCAAACCGATTTTCGGTTTGGGTTCACTTCGGCAGCCATTGGAGTCACGTTGAGTGATGACCGGAGTTTCTACCTGCGATTTTCCAAACTTGCTGGGCACTTCAACGGGATCGATGAACCCAAACCGTGATTTGCGTGGTGCGTCATACGCCCCAGCGCGTGCGAACCTCGCCCAGAAACGCCTCGGCGGCGGGGGAGAAGGACTGGTAGCGCTTCCAGGCTATGAATACGTCCGCCGAGATGGCGGGTTCAAGGGGTCGGAACGCCAGTCCCGACCCCTCGCTCGTATCTACGATTCCCTCGAGGCTGATGACCACCCCAATTCCGCGTCGGGCGAGAAGCGCCGCGTTGTAGAGCAGGTTGTAGGTCGCAACGACGTCCAGGTCCTCGAGGTCGCGGTGAAACCACGCACCCATCTCTCGACTTGCCTGCTCGGAGAGAATGAGCGAGCGATTTGCAAGGTCCGATGGGGTAACACGGTCAAGCGCCGCGAGCGGGTCGTCCTCACGGATGAAGGCACCCCAGCGGTCATTCGCGGGCAGCTGGAGAAACTCGTAGCGCGACAGGTCCGCATGGCCTATGAACACGCCAAAGTCGACGCGCCCGCTGTCCAGTCGCTCGCTTACGTTCTCAGCGTTGCCGCTGAAGAGAGAGAAGCGCACAAGAGGATAGGTTTCAACGAACAAGGAAATGACCTCGGCGAGAAGGTCCATGGCCGGCGTCTCGCCGCCCCCGATGCGAACCTCCCCGGCGAGGGTGTCCGCCGTGAGGCGGAACTCGTCCTCGGTGCGTCCCACGAGGTCGACGATCTCCTCGGCACGCCGGCGCAGGCGTATGCCGGACTCGGTGAGCGTGACGTGCCGGCTGCCCCGGTCGAAGAGCCGAACGCCAAGGTCGCGCTCGAGCTCCTGCATCTGTCGCGAGAGTGACGGCTGCGAGACGTGCAGCGCGGCTGCAGCCCTAGAGATTGTCCCCTCACGTGCGATCATGAGGAAGTACCTGAGGTGTCTCAACTCCACGTTCTTCTCGCCTTCTTATGCACATTCTGCATTTAATTACATACGATATAGGAATTATACATGTTGACACGACGTCGCTAAACTGGGCACAGAGAGGGATGCTGATGGGAGACCTGACGAGTGACATCGAGCGCTGCCTCGGCGACTGCGCCTGCGACGAGGCGACGGCCGCCCGTGCCCGATGCTGTTGCGAGGAGGGTCGGGTGCGCGAGACCAAGCGCGTGCTGCTTGAGGAGCGCTCCCGTCTCGTCGACGAGATGCGCGCCAGCCAGCGCGGAATCGATGCCATCGACCATCTGCTGGGCCGCGTTTCATCAGAGATGCAGGCACGTCGAGAGGAGAGACCGTGACCGAGGAGAAGCTGGCGTTGACCGCCGAGTGGGACAAGACGTTCCCCAAGTCCGACGACGTCGAACACGAGAAGGTGACGTTCCATAACCGCTATGGCATCACGCTCGCCGCGGACCTCTATCGACCGCTCGGCGCGGCGGCGCCGTTTGCCGCACTCGCGGTCTGCGGGCCTTTCGGCGCGGTAAAGGAGCAATGCTCGGGCCTCTACGCCCAGACCATGGCGGAGCGCGGCTTTCTCGCGATTGCCTTCGACCCCTCGTACACCGGCGAGTCGGGCGGGGAGCCGCGCCGCGTGGCCTCCCCGGACATCAACACCGAGGACTTTATGGCGGCCGTCGACTACCTGAGCTGCCGAGAGGACGTCGACGCGGGACGTGTGGGCATCATCGGAATCTGCGGCTGGGGCGGGCTCGCGCTCAACGCCGCAGCGCTCGACCCGCGCATCAGGGCGACCGCCGCGGTCACCATGTACGACATGGCTCGCATCGCCGCAAAGGGGTACTTCGACGACAACGACGCTCCCGAGGACCGCATGGCACAGCGACGCGCATATGCGGCCCAGCGCACTCGCGACTACGCCTCCGGCACCTACGAGCGGGCCGGCGGCGTTGTCGACCCGCTCCCCGAGGACGCGCCGTGGTTCGTGCGCGACTATCATGACTACTACAAGACCTCGCGCGGCTATCATCCTCGCTCGGGGAATTCCAACGACGGCTGGAACGTCACGGGGACGATGAGCTTCCTCAATCAGCCCATCATGGCCTACGCGGGCGAGATCGAGAGTGCCGTCATGGTGGTCCACGGCGACGCCGCGCACTCCTGCTACATGGGCAGGGACGCCTTCGCGCTGCTGCGTGGTGAGAACAAGGAGCTCGTGCTCGTGCCCGGTGCCACGCACACCGACCTCTACGACGGCGGTGGCAAGAACGCCATCCCCTGGGACACGATCCAGGGATTCTTCGAGAGGTACCTGCGGTAGAAGAGGGGCTTATGAACGAGAGGATCATAGAGAACCTGACCTTCGACGAGGAGCGCGCCCTCTACGGCGAGAAGAACCTCGTCATGCGCAACTGCCGCTTCGACGGGCCGGCCGACGGCGAGAGCGCCTTCAAGGAGTGCGCGAACGTCACCGTGGAGGGCGCGTTCATGAACCTGCGCTACCCCTTCTGGCACGACCACGGGCTCGCGCTGCGCGACGTCGAGATGACCGGGCTCTGCCGCGCGGCCCTCTGGTACAGCGAGAACGTCACGATCGAGGACAGCCGGCTCCACGGCATCAAGGCCCTGCGCGAGTGCGCGGACGTCCGGATGCGCGGCTGCGACATCGTCTCCCCGGAGTTCGGCTGGTCCACGCGCGGCATCGAGATGGAGGGCTGCACGGCCACGAGCGAGTACTTCATGATGCGCTCGAGAGGGCTGCGCCTGCGTGGCGTGCGCTTCTCGGGCAAGTACTCGTTCCAGTATGTGGAGGACGCGGTGATCGAGGGCTGCGAGCTCGACACCAAGGACGCCTTCTGGCACGCCCGCAACGTCGTGGTGCGCGACTCCGTGGTGCGTGGAGAGTACCTCGGCTGGTACAGCCAGAACGTGACCTTCGAGAACTGCACGATCGTCGGCACGCAGCCGCTCTGTTACTGCAGGGAACTGCGTCTGGTGAACTGCCGCATGGAGGGCTGCGACCTCGCCTTCGAGCGCAGTCACGTCCATGCGGAGATCACGACGCCCATCGAGAGCGTCAAGAACCCGCTCGCCGGGAGCCGCGTCTGCGCCCCCGCCGTGGGCGAGGTCATCCGCGACATCGAGGGCGCCACGGGCGTCGTCGAGGTTGTGGGCGAGAGGGACGGCGGGCGGGCCCGTGTCTGCGCGTAGGGACCCTTCGACAAGCCTCGACTGCGCAAACTGTCGGCTTTTACTGCTCGCGGGGCCCGCTCGGGCCTCGCGGTAGGTAAAAGCCGACAGTTTGCGTTGCGGACGAGAAGAACGACCCGCAGAAACGAAAAAAGGGGCCGGGAGGCAAC
Organism: uncultured Atopobiaceae bacterium; assembly: GCA_963931035.1. GTDB lineage: Bacteria > Actinomycetota > Coriobacteriia > Coriobacteriales > Atopobiaceae > Thermophilibacter. The sequence continues at coordinate 620,099 of OZ006979.1, forward strand.
TCCCGGTCCCTTGCATGTCCTGGTCGGGTGGACTGGATTCGAACCAGCGACCCCTTGACCCCCAGTCAAGTGCGCTACCAAACTGCGCCACCACCCGTTGTGCGAGGAAGAACTATAGCATCCCGTCGCACGAGGCGCAAGCGAGAATGTCAACTATGCGAAAGCCGTGTATCGCGGAAGTTTCAGGTGAGCCAACCTCGTCCGCCGCGCGCCTATGATGGTCCTCATGGCAAGGCCAACCATTGGAGGATCTTATGGCACGCGTTTACAACTTCTCCGCCGGTCCCGCCGTGCTGCCCGAGGACGTCCTCAAGCAGTGCGCGGACGAGATGCTCGACTATGCCGGCTGCGGCATGAGCGTCATGGAGATGAGCCACCGATCTTCCGTGTTCAAGGGCATCATCGAGGGCGCGGAGGCGCGCCTGCGCTCCCTCATGAACATCCCCGACAACTACAGGGTCATCTTCACCCAAGGCGGCGACTCCCTGCTCTTTGCCACCGTTTTCATGAACCTGGCCGCCAACGGCAAGGCCGACTACGTGATCACCGGCAACTGGGCCAAGAAGGCCTTCCAGGAGGCGCAGATCCTCGGCGACGCCCAGGCCGTGGCATCCTCGGCCGACAAGAACTTCTCCTACATCCCCGACTGCTCCGACCTGCCCATCCGCGAGGACGCGAGCTACCTCTACATCTGCGAGAACAACACGATCTACGGCACCAAGTTTCCCGAGCTGCCCAACACCAAGGGCCACGTGCTCGTGGCGGACCAGAGCTCGATGTTCCTCTCCGAGCCCGTGGACGTCTCCCGCTACGGCCTCATCCACGCGGGCGTGCAGAAGAACGTGGGCCCCGCGGGCGTGCAGATTGTGATCGTGCGCGAGGACCTCGTGCCGGACGAGCTTCCCGGCGTGCCCACGATGCTGCGCCTCAAGACCCAGATCGACGCCGGCTCGCTCTACAACACGCCCAACTGCTGGGGCATCTACGTCTGCGGCCTCGTCTTCGAGTGGATCGAGAAGATGGGCGGGCTCGCCGCGATGGGGGAGAGAAACGCCGAGAAGGCCAAGGTGCTCTACGACTTCCTCGACGAGTCCGAGCTCTTCTCGTCCACCGTCGACCCGGGCTGTCGCTCGCTCATGAACGTCCCCTTCGTGACGGGCGACAAGGACCTCGACGCCGAGTTCGTCGCCGAGGCCGCTAAGGCGGGCCTCGTCAACCTCAAGGGACACCGCTCCGTGGGCGGCATGCGCGCCTCCATCTACAACGCAATGCCCCGCGAGGGCGTGGAGGCGCTCGTCAGCTTCATGAAGGACTTCGAGGCGCGCCACTAGGCGCGAGGAGGATACGCACATGTACGTCATCCACTGCATGAACAACATCTCGACCGTCGGGACCGACGCGCTCGAGACCGCCGGCTACCAGTTCGTGGACGACCCCGCCAAGGCGGACGCCTGGCTCGTGCGCAGCGCGAACCTGCATGAGATCGAGGCGCCCGCGTCGCTGCTCGCCATCGCGCGCGCCGGCGCCGGCGTGAACAACATCCCCGTCGAGCGCTGCGCCGAGCAGGGCATCGTCGTCTTCAACACCCCCGGCGCCAACGCCAACGCCGTCAAGGAGCTCTTCATCTGCGGCATGCTGCTCGCCTGCCGTGACGTCATCGGCGGCATCGAGTGGGTTCGCGACGCCGTGGACGACCCGCAGATCGCAAAGCGCGCCGAGAAGGCGAAGAAGCGCTTCGCGGGCTGCGAGCTCGCGGGCAAGCGCGTGGGCGTGATCGGTCTCGGCGCGATTGGCGCGCAGGTCGCGGACGCCCTCATCGCGCTCGGCGCCGAGGTCATGGGATACGACCCCTACCTCTCGATCAACGCCGCCTGGGGCCTCGACCGCAGGATCGAGCACGCGACCGACCTCGACCAGCTCCTCGCGGCCTGCGACTTTGTCACGCTGCACGTCCCCGCCACCGACGCCACGAAGGGCATGATCTCCGCCGAGGCCATCTCCAAGATGAAGCGCGGCGCGGTGCTGCTCAACTTCGCCCGCGACGCGCTCGTCGACGAGCAGGCCCTCGCCGAGGCGCTCGACGACGGCCACCTTGCCCGCTACGTGACCGACTTCGCCAACCCCGCGAGCGCGAACATGAAGAACGCGATCGTGCTCCCGCACCTCGGCGCGTCCACCGGCGAGGCCGAGGACAACTGCGCCGTCATGGCGGCCCGCGAGCTCAGGGACTACCTCGAGAACGGTAACATCGCCAACTCGGTCAACTACGGTCGCGTCGACCTCGGGCCGCTCGTGGGCGACCACCGCATTGCCCTGTTCCACCAGAACGCCCAGGGCGTCATCGGCCAGCTCTCGCAGGTCCTCGCAGACGCCAGCCTCAACATCGAGAACATGAGCAACGTGAGCCGCGGCCCCAACGCCTACACGCTGGTCGAGGTCAGCGGACCCGTGCCCGACGACGTGGTGGAGCGGCTCCTGGCGCTCGATCACGTGAGGAGGGTCCGGACCATCAGCCCGAGCGCCTAGGCGACGCCGAGGGAGGGGCCGTGACAGACGCGTTCGATCCGTACGAGCACTTCGCGCACGAGGACGACTGTCCCGACCTCGACCTAGGTACCGCAGTGAGCAGGCTCGCCGCCGCGCTTGCCCTAAGGACGGTGCACGCCGGGCCCACGTCGACCGACTTCGCCCCCTTCGATGCGCTCTACGAGCTCATAGGCGGCTCGTACCCGCTCGTCGCCGAGCTAGGCACAACGGAGCGGATCGGGCACTCCATCCTCGTCACCATCCCGGGCACCGAGCCCGCCCTGCCGGCGGCGCTGCTCCTGGCGCATCAGGACGTGGTCGACGTCGTCCCCGGCACGGAGGGGGAGTGGGAGCACGACCCCTTTGGCGGATACGTCGACGAAGAATGGGTCTGGGGTCGCGGCGCGCTCGACATCAAGGAGATGCTCATGGGGGAGCTCGAGGCCGTCGAGCTCCTGCTCTCCCGCCACGGGCGGCCGAGAAGGACCGTGATTCTCGCGTTTGGCGAGGACGAGGAGACGAGCAGCGAAGGTGCGACCGCCCTCGCCTCTGAGCTCGCGCGCCGGGGCGTGCGCGCGGCCTTCTCGCTTGACGAGGGCGTGACCACCTTCATTGACGCCGCCTCCTACGGGGCGCCGGGGACCACGCTCGTCGACGTCTGCCTCTCCCAGAAGGGCTACCTCGACGTGAGGCTCGTCGCCCGAGGCCGCGGCGGCCACTCATCCAACCCGTTCGGGGGCACCTCGCTCGAGCGCCTCTGCGTCGCCGTTTCCCGCCTCGCGGCGTCGCGCCCCTCGCCGCGCCTCACGCCGGTCGTCGCGGGGGCGTTCAGGCTCCTCGCGCCCCATGTGAGCACAGAGCCGTTCCGCTCGCTCGTCGCTGACGTCGACGGCAACGCCTCCCTGCTCGCCGACGCCGCCTCCCGGGAGCGGGACCTGCATCCGCTCGTCTGCACGACGATGGCCGTCGACCAGATCGAGGGGAGCGCCAGCGCGCCGAACGTCATGCCCGCCGACGCGAGCGCCACCATCAACTTCCGCCTCCTCCCCGGTACGACGGCAGAGGAGGTCGTCGGCTGGGTGCGCGACACGGTGGGCGACGGCATCGAGGTCGAGGTCCTGCACCAGACCCCGGCGGGCAGGCTCGACGACGCCTCGGGGCTCGGCTACGACGAGCTCACGGAGGTCCTGCGCCGCTACCATCCCGGCACCGTCGTCGTTCCGTCGATCGTGTGCGGCGGCACGGACTCCGTCCGATACGAGGGCGTCTGCGACAAGCTCCTGCGCTTCACGCCCTTCCGGCCCGCGCCCGAGGAGCTCGCGCGCGGCCTTCACGGTGTGAACGAGCGCATCTCCCGCCGCACCTACGCCCAGGGAATCCGCGTGCTCGTGGCGTTTTTGGAGCGCACCGTCCTCTAGAGCTTTACGGCAAGCGAATCAAAGTACGCTAAGATGGGTACCTTGTGGACGGGAGCAATTCGAAGCGAGAGGCGTCCTTCGTGTCTGAGAGAACCAGAAGAGCCAAGGAACGGACAAAGGAGCGAGTAAAGACCCTTGCCGACACCGATGCCGCAGAGGCACAGGCACAGGGCATCGCCGACAGTCCGGTCGGCACCTCCGAGAACCCCTCCTCTCAGGTGCTCACCGTCGCGAACCTCATCACGCTCTGTCGTTTCTGCCTCACCGTCGCGTTTCTCGCCCTCTTTGCCGGCGGGCATCACCGCACTGCCGCGCTCGTGTGCTACGTCGTGGCCGCCACGACGGACTTCCTCGACGGGCAGGTGGCGCGGCGCACCCAGACCGTGAGCTGGCTCGGCAAGATCATGGACCCCATCATGGACCGCGTGCTCCTGTTCACGGGCGTGCTCGGCCTGCTCATCGTGGGCGATCTGCCGCTGTGGGTCCCCGTCTTCGTCATCGGGCGCGACGTCTACCTCGGCGTCGGCGGGCTCATCCTGCAGCACTTCAGGCGTCGCCCCATCGACGTCGTCTACATCGGCAAGGCGGCGACCGCCCTTCTGATGTTTGGCTTCTGCGACCTGCTGCTCGGCGTTCCCGTGATCGACGGCCTCGGCCTCGTCGACGTCTCGTGGCTGCCCGGGCTCAACGCCCAGGGCGCGACCCTCGGCATCCTGTTCGTCTACGCCGGCGTCGTCTGCTCGCTCGTCACCGCGTTCGTCTACACGGCAAAGGGCGTGCAGGTCATTCGCCAGAGCAGGCGGGACGGGGAGTCCGACCGATGACGGCCGGGACGGTCCCGGGCGTCCTGCACGTCGAGCACGAGCTGCTGGGCGCGGAGTTCGTCCCGTCGCCGGTCACGGGCGTACCGCACGTGAGCACCTACGCTCGGGAGTCTCTGAACCCCGATGGCGCCGTGCTCGTTGACCTCACCGGGTCGACCTACCTTCTCGCGAGCGGCGCGGACGCGTCCGCCTTTGTCGGGACGTCCCTCGCCGGGAGGCGCCCGGCCGTGGGGGAGGCCTCCTTCGCGGCGGCGCTCACCGGGACGGGGTCTCTCGTCGCCGCACCGCTTCTCATGCGAACGGGGGACAGCGAGTACGTCATCCTCGACGCGGGTCCCCGCGCGGCGTCCCTCGCCGCCTGGCTCGAGTTTCTCGCCCACGCGTCCTCGGGGGAGACGGCCGCGTTTCCCGACCTTGCGCTCGATGACGCGAGCGGGATGCTCGTGCCGCTCCTGCTGGCCGGGCCGGCCGCCGAGCGGGTGCTCTCCGACTACGTGCACGGCGAAGAGTCCCTTCCGTGCCGAGGTGAGGTCCTCCAGCTGCACCTTGACGCCATCACGGCCGTCGTGGCGCGCCCGGACGCACCGTTTGCGCCTCCCGCCTACCTCGTGCTCGTCCCGGTGGGCGCCGCTCGCATACTATGGAGGAGCTTGCTTTCTTTCACCGAGGTCCAGCCGATCGGCCACGCGCGTCTCAGGGACCTGCTCGCGCAGCGGCTCCCCTGGGCGGCACTGCTCGAGGCGGACCCGCGACCGGCGAGCCGCGCCGACCTTGAGCGCTGGGGGATCGTGCGGCCCGGATCCGACTTTGTCGGGGCGCGCGCCCTCGGCTGAGCGGCACGGCGCCAACGTCCGAGAAGGGAACTGCGTATGAAGTACTCCATCAACGCTGGGCGAGCCCCCGAGGCGATCGGGCCCTACTCGCAGGGAACCACCGCCGGGCGCCTCGTGTTCGCGTCGGGGCAGCTGCCCATCTCGGACGACGACAGCACGCGACTCGTCGAGGGGGGCATCCGCGAGCAGACCGAGCGCGTCATCGACATCATCGAGGCGATTCTCGGCGAGGTCGACTGCACGCTCGCCGACGTCGCCCAGACGACGGTCTACCTCGCCTCGCTTGACGACATGGCGGCCATGAACGAGGTCTACGCCCGCCGGTTCACCACGCCCGCGCCCGCGCGCGCCGTGGTGGGCGTCTCCGAGCTGCCGCTCGGCGCGCTCATCGAGATGGACTGTGTCGCCTGCCGCTGAGGCGCGCTATCATAGAGGCAAGACGACGAGGGGAGAGAGATGCCCACCAACAACCCTGACGCCACCGAGATCTTCCGCATGCCCGCCGCTGACTCGACGGTTCCCGACCTCATGGGCGCGCATCGTCCGGTCCATCCCACGCTCACCATCGTGAAGGGGCCGCAGATCGGCGAGGTCTTCGAGCTCGACGACGTGATGATCACGCTCGGGCGCGACCCGCACAACAGCGTCTTTCTCAACGACATGACCGTCTCGCGCCACCATGCCCGGATGGACCTCGGCAACATCGCCTCCGGCTTTGCCACCATCGAGGACCTCGGGTCGCTCAACGGCACCTGGGTCGACGGCGCCATCGCGTCGAGGGCGTCGCTCAAGGACGGCTCGACCATCCAGATCGGCACCTTCCGCATGGTCTTCCACACCAACGCCCGCCCGCGTCGAATCGACACCGAGGCGTAGTCACCATGCCCGACGCCGGCTACCTGACCATCGGAAAGGTCGTCAAGAAGCTGCAGCAGCAGTACCCCGACCTGTCCATATCGAAGGTTCGCTATCTTCAGGACGAGGGCCTGCTCAACCCGTCACGCACGCCAAGCGGCTACCGCCTCTACTCGCAGAGGGACGTTCGTCGGCTCGAGACGATCCTCTACCTGCAGAAGAACCGCTTCCTGCCCCTCTCCGTCATCAAGGAGGAGCTGGAGCGGGCCGACGCCGGGCAGTCCCCGGTGGGGGAGGCCGCCGCCGGCGCCCTTGCCGACGCCATCACGCTCCCCGCCGAGGACGAGGAGAACCTCGCCAAGCTGCACCCCATCGACCGCATGCCCGATCTTCTCGGCGTGACCGTCGGTTTTGTGCGCCAGCTCTCCGAGGTCGGCGTGATCAGGCTCATACGCTCGCCCCACGGACGCGACCTTGTTGACGGGCACGACTTCCCGCTGATTCGCGTCTGCGACGAGCTTCGGCACTTTGGCATCGGGCCCAAGAACCTCCGTCAGTACGTCATGGCCGCCAACAGGGAGTCCTCGATGTTCGAGCAGGCGCTCGTCGTCTTCGCCCGCAAGGGCGGCGGCGTGGAGATCGAGGACTCTGAGGCAACGCGCACCCGCTACGAGCAGGCGTTTTCCCGCATGCTCGGGCTCACCAACACCGTTCGCGACGAGCTCATCGCGCGCCGCGTGACAAAGCCGTTCAAGAACGAGGGGCCCGACGAGGCCCAGCACGACGAGGGGAGACGCCCGTGAGCTCATTTGACTTCGAGAGCAGGATCGTTGACATTCCCGACTATCCGGAGCCCGGGGTCGTCTTCAAGGACATCACGCCTCTCTTTGACGACGCGGACGCCCTGCGCGCCGTCATAGACGCCATCGCGGAGCACTTCGAGGGCCAGGGCATCACCAAGGTCGTCGGCGCCGAGGCGCGCGGCTTCATGGTCGGCGTGCCCGTGGCCTATCGCCTGGGGTGCGGCTTCGTCCCGGCCCGCAAGCCCGGCAAGCTCCCGCGTGAGGTGTACACCCAGAGCTACTCCCTCGAGTACGGTACCGACGAGCTCCAGATTCACCGGGATGCCCTCACGGGTGACGACCGCGTCCTCATCGTCGACGACCTTATCGCCACGGGCGGCACCGCCGTTGCCGCGGCACGCCTGGTGGAGCAGTCCGGCGCCAGCGTCGCGGGCTTTGGCTTCATACTCGAGCTTGCCTTCCTCAACCCGCGCCAGATCGTCGCCGAGGAGTACGACCAGGAGGTCTTCACGCTCGTCGCGGTCAGATAGATGACCGTTGCGTGTACGTCGCCTCTCTGCGGCCCGTCTGTCATAGAATGGACTGGTTGAGAGAAAGGCTTTGTCATGAGACTCAGGGACGTAACCGCATCCGTCCTCGCACTGTCGCTCGCCGCCTGCCTGTGGCCCGTGCCCGCCCTCGCCGACACCGAGGACGAGCTCGCCGCAGCTGCGGCCCAGCTCGAGAGCCTGGGCGCGGACCTCACCGCCAAGCTCGACGAGCTGGCAGAGACCACCGAGCTGCTCGAGAACACCCAGTACGAGATCGACGAGAAGAGCGACCAGATCGACCAGACCCAGGCCGAGCTCGCCACGCGTCAGGGCGAGCTCTCCGACCTGATGCGCTCCTCCTACAAGACCGGGCCCACGAGCCCCATCGAGTTCCTCCTCGGCTCCAGCAGCTTCGAGGACCTCTTCAGCCGCATCCGCTACCTCGAGTCCTATTCCGACTACCAGTCCAAGGTCATCGGTGAGGTCTCGCAGCTCGAGAGCACGCTCCGAGAGGACCTCAGCGAGCTCGAACGCCGCCAGAGCGACCAGCAGCAGCAGGTCGAGACGCTGAACGCCCAGACGCAGGAGTACGAGAGCCGCGTCGCCGAGGCGCAGTTCGTCTACAACCAGCTCGACGCCCAGCTCCAGGCCGAGCTCGAGGCGCAGAGGAACGCGGAGATCCAGGCGGCCCTCGAGGCAGCCGAGCGCGCGGAGCAGCAGCAGGACTCGCAGGAGCAGGGCGGGCAGACAGGCGACCAGTCGACGCCGCCCGTCTCGGAGCCCGATGGGGACCAGGACCAGACCGAGACCGAGCCCGAGCAGGACCAGAACGAGAGCGTTCCCGACCAGGGTCAGGACCAGGGGTCGCAGGATGACGGCTCCTCGCTCGCCGGCGGCGGCGTCGCCACCGCGCTCGCCCAGGTCGGCAAGCCCTACGGCTGGGCCTCTGCGGGCCCCAACTCCTTTGACTGCTCCGGTCTCGTGTGCTTTAGCTATGGCTACGCACGCGGCAGGTCCACCTACGACATGATCAACTCGCTCCAGTCGACCGGCGACTGGAAGACGAGCCTCGACCAGCTCAACTATGGCGACCTCGTCTTCCCCAACAGCGGTCACGTGGGAATCTACCTTGGCAACGGCCAGATGGTGCATGCCTCGCGTCCCGGCGTCGGCGTGGTCGTCGGCCCCGTCTACTCCTTCTACGGCGGCGGATCCTACTACTAGGGGCTCGCATGGACCAGCCGAAGAGCACGGATGACCCGGTCTCACGGCGCCTGTCCCGGCGCTTCCAGGTAAGCCTCGTCTGGGAGGGAGCCCTTGTCGGGGTCGTCGGCGGGGGAATCGTAACCCTCTATCGACTCGCGCTCTCTCATGCCGAGCGGCTCCTGCGCGCCGTGACGGGCGACGCCGCCGGCAGCGTGCCGGCGATGCTGGGGTGGTTTGTCCTTCTCAGCATCCTGCTCGCCGTCGTCTGGGCCCTGATGAGATGGGAGCCGGCCACCTCCGGCTCGGGCATTCCGCAGGTGGACGCGGAGGTCCTCGGCCGCTATGACGCCCCGTGGGCGCGGGTCATTCCCGCCAAGTTCGCCGAGGGCACCCTGCTTGCGCTCTCCGGGCTCTCGCTCGGGCGCGAGGGGCCGTCGGTGCAGCTCGGCGGCATGTCGGGGAAGGGCGTCTCGCGCCTTCTGGGACGCAGGAGGGGAGAGGAGCGCCTGCTCGTCACCTGCGGCGCGGCCGCCGGCATGTCGGCCGCCTTTCACGCGCCCCTGACCGGCGTGCTCTTTGCCCTCGAGGAGATCCACAAGGAGTTCACGGCACCGCTCATCATCTCGGTCATGTGCTCCGCCGTCGCCTCCGACTTTCTCGTCTCGCAGGTCATTGGCGTTGAGCCCGTGCTGTGCCTCGTCTTCATCACGGACCTCCCGCACGTCGACTACCTCTTTGTCGTTCTTCTCGGCCTCATCTGCGGGCTTCTCGGGGCGCTGCACAACAGGGGGATGTTCGCCGTCCAGGACCTCTACACAAAGATCCCGGAGCGCCTCTCTGCGGCGAGGCTCGCGGTGTCGTTTACCCTCGCCGGTGTCGCGGCCTTCGCGTGGCCCGAGCTCATGTGCGGCGGCGACGCCATCGTGGAGGTGCTCCAGGCGAGCGCGTTCCCCTCGCTGGCCTCTCTTCTGGTGCTGCTGCTGGGCAAGTACGCCTTCACGGCCGCCTGCTTTGGCTCCGGTGCACCCGGAGGCACGCTCTTTCCGCTCGTGGTGCTCGGCGGGCTCGTGGGCGGCGCCTTCTCGGTTGTTGCCATGCGCCTTGGCCTGCCGCCGCTGTACTGCCCAAACTTCGTCGCCCTCGGCGTCGCCGGCCTCTTTGCGGGCGTCGTGCGCGCACCGGTGACGGCCGTGGTGCTCGTCTTTGAGCTCACCGGTTCGCTCGACGCGCTGCTCTCCGTCACCATCGTCTCGATACTGGCCTACGTCGTATCAAACCTCACGAACGTCGACGCCTTCTACGAGCACCTGCTGTCCGGACTTCTGGGCACCGCCTCCGATGACTCGGTGGTAGGCGGCCTCGAGGGGAGTGCGAAGGACCTTGCGACGGCGCGCGTGGGCGCCGGCAGCCGCATCGAGGGCAGGCTCGTGCGCGAGGTGCCGTGGCCGGACGGCGTTCGCGTCCTCACGATAGAGCGCGCCGGGTCGCAGATCGTCCCCACGGGGGACACCCAGCTCATCGCCGGAGACGAGCTGCTGTACATAGCCAGCACCGAGGCCCTTGAGGACGCCCGGCTCAAGCTTGCCCTCATGTGCGAGCAGCGCATCAAGGGTGAGGCCGGATAACCAGTTCCATCCACAGACTGTCGGTTACTACGCCTCGTGCGAGTAAATCCGGCACCGTAGCACGTCAAAAGCGACAGTTTGCGTGTACGCCCATTCAAGAGGGGAACGTAGGCCCAATCGTCGCCCTATCTCGTACCTCTTCTTACTTTACATAAGATATATTATCACGGTTTTGGACGAATGAACCCAAACTCAATATCGGTTTGGGTTCATCGATAGCTTCGCTTGAGCCGTCTGGAAGCTGTTATCTGGGGTTATCCAAGCGAACGCGGCGCTTAGGACAAAACGGTGAACCCAAACCTCCCAAAGGGATTCCAGGTGCCTAAGGTTTGGGTTCACTTTTTCAAAAACTCGGCGGCACTCATCGCGGCCACGGCGCCGTCCGCCGCTGCGGTCACAATCTGTCGCAGCGGCTTTGCCCGGACGTCTCCCGCGACGTACAGCCCCGGGGTCCTGGTTCCCATGCGCTCGTCGGCCGTCACATAGCCGCTCTCGTCAAGATCGACGAGACCCGCCAGGAGGCCGGACTCCGGGTCGCGGCCCACCAGGACGAAGATGCCAACGGAACCCTCGTCGTAGGTCTCCACGTAGTCTCGTCCGAGCGCGTTGTCCCTGAAGGTTATGACTCCAGGGAGCTCGTCGCCGTCAACGGCTACGATGCTGGTCAGATAGCGAATCTCCACCTTCTCGTCACGCTCCAGCTCGGCGACGAGGGCGCTCTGGGCACGCATGCGGTCCTTTCTGACGACCATGGTCACCTTGCGGGCGATCCTGGACAGGAAGAGCGCCTCCTCGGCAGCCGAGTTTCCGCCGCCGATTACGAACACGTGTTTGTTTCTGTAGAACATGCCGTCACAGGTCGCGCAGTACGAGACTCCCCTGCCGGTGAACTCGCGCTCGCCGGCAAAGCCGGCGGGCCTGGGACGCGCCCCGAGCGCGGCGATGACTGCCGGCGCCACATACTCGTCAGGTCCGGCGATGACGTGAAAGAGCCCGGTCGCCGCATCGTGCTCGACAGAGGCGACGGGAGCCATCTCAATGTGCGCACCCAGGCCCTCGGCCTGCGAGCGCATGGCATCAACAAGGTCGAACGCGTTTGCGGAGGGCACGCCGGGATAGTTGTCGATGGCGCTCGTGAGCATCATCTGACCGCCGACGGCCTCTCGCTCGAGCGTGACGGCGTCGAGCAGGGAGCGCGACGCATAGAGGGCCGCAGAGAGCCCCGCGGGGCCGGCACCGATGATGACGAGGTCGTGACTGATGGATCCCATGGGCTTCTCCCCTCTTCTCACTAAGAGTGTGATACCCGCTTCTCCCCCATCGCAACGCATAAATGAGAGGGGATGGATCGCAATTGACCCACCCCCTCGCAAGAGCGATGAGAAGCCAGCCTACTCGGCGGGCGAATCCCCCTTGGGGCGCGGCAGCACCAGGTTCATGAGGATGCCGACGAGCGTAGAGGTGGCCATACCCGGCAGCGTGTAGTCGCCGATCGGGATCGAGATGCCGGAGGTCTCCATGCCGACACCCAGGATGATGACGACGGACGCGATCATGAGGTTGCGGTTGACGTCGAAGTCGACGCGGTTGGAGACGAGCATGCGCAGGCCGTTGGAGGCGATGAGACCAAAGAGCAGCAGGCTCACGCCGCCCATGACCGGGCTCGGGATGGACTGGATGAGCGCGGCGAGCTTGGGGCAGAAGCCGCCGACGACGAGCGCGAACCCTGCGGCATACCAGAAGATCTGCGTCGAGTAGACGCGCGTGACGCTCATGACGCCGATGTTCTCGGCATAGGTCGTGGTCGGGGGGCCACCGAGGAAGCCGGAGATGACGGTGGAGATACCGTCGCCCGCAAGCGAGCGCGGGAGCATCTCGCGGTAGTCCTTGCCCACGATCTCCCCGACTGCGAGCAGGTGGCCGATGTGCTCGATGACCACGACGACGGCGACCGGCGCGACGAGCGCGATGGCACCCGGGTCAAAGCGGGGCGCGGAGACGTTCGGGAGACCGACCCACGCCGCCTCGGCCACCGGGGCAAAGTCGACGAGGCCGAGCGCGAGCGAGACAAGATAGCCCACGATGATGGCGAGAAGGACGGGCACGGTCCCGACGATGCCGCCGAGGCTGGAGAACACGACCGAAGCGGCAAGGGTGACGAACGCCACGAGGGCGCCCGTGCCGTAGAACACGCTGGCGCCGGCCGCGTCGGTGGTCATGAAGGCCATGTCGGCGGCCGTGGCGGCAAGACCGACGCCGATGACGACCATGACGGAGGCCACGAGGACCGGCGGCAGGAGACGGTCGAGCCATCCCGTGCCGACGAGGCGGATGATGCCGGCGACGGCGAGAAACACCAGGCCCGCGACGACGACGCCAGACATGGCGGCGTCGAGGCCCTGCGTGGCGCCGACGGCAAGGATCGGGCTGATGAACGCAAAGGAGCTGCCCAGGTAGCTCGGGATCTTGTTTCTGGTGACCAGCAGGTAGCAGATGGTGCCGATGCCGGAGCACATGATGGCGACGTTGGGGTTGAGCCCCGTGAGCACCGGGACGAGCACGGTCGAGCCGAACATGCTCATCATATGCTGGATGCCGAGCGGGATGGCACGCCCCACGGACACGCGGTCGTCGACGCCGATGACCTCACGCTCATGCGCGCTCATGTCTCACGCTCCCTTCGGAGGTAGCCGATACAGAAAAGGGCCCGGGCGAAGGCCCGGGCCCAGACGCCGCTAGGCGGCGATGAAGTACACGACGAAGGCGAGCGCCGCGACCCACATGAGCGGCTTGACCTTCTTGAGCTGACCGGTCACGGCAGCAACGAGCACGTAGGCGATGAAGCCAAAGCCGATGCCGTTGGAGATGGAGTAGGTGAACGGGATGCCCGCGACGATCAGGAAGGCGGGAAGGCCCTCGAGAAGGTCGGACCAGTCGATCTCGGCGACCTCGCCCATCATGAGGAAGCCGACGAAGACCAGGGCGCCGCAGGTGGTAGCGGAGTTCACGATGCCGATCAGCGGCGAGAAGAACGCGGCGACGATGAAGATGAGGCCCGCGAAGACGGACGAGAGGCCCGTGCGGCCGCCGTCGGCGGCGCCGGAGGCGGACTCGACGAAGGTGGTGAGGGAGGAGGAGCCGATGAGGCCGCCCACGGCCGCGGCAGCGGAGTCGACGACGAGGATCTCCTTGATGTTCTCGATCTTACCCTCCTCGGTGAGGAACTCGCCCTGCTTGGCCACGGCCATCGCGGTGCCCATGGTGTCGAAGAAGTCGGACATCATGAGGGAGAAGGCAAGGATGAGCAGGGTGGGGTTGGTGACGACCTTGGCGATGCCCATCACGCCCGCCTCGTCGGTCTGGAAGGGCGCGCCGAACGAGGAGAAGTCGAGGCCGGAGACGATCGACTCGGGGAGCGTGGTCACACCCAGCGGGATGCCGATGATGACGGCGACGATGATGCCGAGCAGCAGCGAGCCGGGGACGCGCAGCGAGTAGAGCACGATCGTGGCGACGATGGAGATGAGGCCGACGATCAGGACCGTGTTGAGCGCACCCGTCTCGGCGTCGAAGATGCCGCCAAAGGCCACCATGGTGTCGGGGTCAGCGACGATGATGCCGCCGTCCTTGAGGCCGATCATGGCGATGAAGAGACCGAGGCCGACGGAGATGGCGTGGCGCAGGGACACCGGGATGGCATCCATGATCGCCTCGCGCAGGCCGCACAGAACGAGGATGAGGATCGCGATGCCCTCGATGAAGATGATGGCGCTCGCGGCGTGCCAGTCACCGCCCGCCTGAGCGGTGAGGGTGAAGGCGAAGATCGCGTTGATGCCCATGCCGGAGGCGCAGGCGAGCGGACGGTTGGCGATGAGGCCCATGAGGATGGTCATGATGCCGGCGCCCAGGCACGTGGCCGTGACGGCGGCGGCGGGGGCGATGCCAGCCGCCTCGAGCAGCGGGGGGTTCACGGCGATGATGTACGCCATCGCGAGGAACGTGGTGAGGCCGGCACGGAGCTCCTGGCCGGCGCTCGAACCCCTCTCCTGCATCTTGAAGAACTTCTCCATTAACGAACATCCCTTTCTTTTGCTGCGTACACTACGAGCTATCTCAGTCGCGCCCGGGGGCGGAAGACTGCCTAGACGCCGCTCGACCCAAAGCCGCCGGCACCGCGGTCCGTCTCGTCGAGCTCGTCGACCTCGACGAGCGTGACGACGGGGACGCGTTGGATGACGAGCTGGGCGATGCGCTCGCCGCGCTCGATGTGGATGGGCCTTGCGTCGTCGAGGTTGACGGCGCAGACCTTGAGCTCGCCGCGATAGTGGGAGTCGACGAGGCCGGGCGTGTTGGCCATCGAGAGGCCCTCCTTGAGGGCGAGGCCGCTCCTGGGCTGGACGAAGCCCGCATACCCCTCGGGGATCGCGACGGCGAGCCCCGTGGACACGAGGCGGCGCTCGTGCGGGGCGAGGGTGACGTCCTCGTTGGCCCTCAGGTCGAGGCCGGCGTCACCGGCGTAGGCGTAGCTCGGCAGCTCCACGCTCGGGTCGAGGCGCTTGACGGGAAGCGAGACGACATCGTCAATCATTGAGACTCCTCAACTCCTCGCTGAACTCGTCGACGTCCTTGAAGTCGCGGTAGACGGAGGCAAAGCGGACGTAGGCGACCTTGTCGACGGCGATGAGACGCTTGAGCACCATGCTGCCGAGGTCGGCGGAGGAGACCTCCATCGTCCCGGAGTCACGCAGGCTCGCCTCGATGTCGTCGATGAGCGCCGTGAGGGTGGAGACCGGGATGTCGCGCTTCACCGTGGCGGTGAGCAGCCCCCGCATGACCTTCTGTCGGTCGAAGGGCTCCTTGTGGCCGTCCCTCTTGATGACGACGATCGGCATCTCCTCGCAGCGCTCGTACGTCGTGAACCTAAACCCACAGCCCGTGCATTCCCTGCGTCGACGGATGGCGTCGTTGCTCTCTGAGGGTCGCGAGTCGACCACCTTGGACTCCTCGCAGCCGCATCTGGGACAGCGCATCAAACCTCCTCTACCATCGGCAGAGGAACACGTTATCACAAAACGCACAAAACTGCCCCGGCAAGTCCCATCGGTAACGAACTGGAAAGAGCCGCTCACCCAATAGTGGTTGCGGGAACCACCAGAGTCTGCCCCGTGCGAAGCATGGAGTCGAGAAGGCCGTTGCGCTCCGAGATCCAGGAGGCCACGTCGGCGGTCGAGACGCCCGTCAGCTCGAGCGACGAGGCGATGGACCACAGGGAGTCGCCGTCACGAACGACCAGCTCCTGCTCGCCAAGACCCGCCAGGACGCTCTCGCTCGCGCCCGCGGCGAGACCGTCCGCGAGCGCGCTCGTGAGGCAGAGCGCGGCGACCACCAGCGCGCCGAGGAGAAGAAACGCGGCGGACTGCCATACGGTGAGGGGGCGCGGCCTCTCCTCTCGCTCGGGAGAGGCGGGGCGTCCGCCCTCGATGAGCACGAGGCGCGCGCCGGGGCGGGGCTTGAGCGCGGCGGTTCCGTCAAAGGCGGGCGTGGCGTAGCTGGTGCGTGTCATCTGCGTATCCCCTCTCGTCGTGAATTGCACGTCCGTTATACGGGAGCGCCCGGACACAAATTCACGCCTGGAAATCAGAACGTCTGTACCTAAGTATGGCAGTACGCTTGTTCGTGTCAAGAAGAATTTAGAACAAACGTTTGCGTCGAGGGAACGCGCGTCGTATGATGTAGGGGACGAAAGGGAGGCAACCATGGCAAGAGGGAAGCTCGGCAAGCGGCGGCTGGCCATCTACGACTTCATCCGCACCTACTCTGACGCGCACGGCTACCCGCCCTCGGTCAGGGAGATCGGCACGGCCGTCGGCCTCGCCTCTCCCTCCACCGTGCACATGCACCTCAAGGTCCTCGAGGAGCGGGGGCTCATCAAGCGCGACTCCAAGAAGCCCCGTACCATCGAGGTCATGGACGGGCGGCAGCAGCCGGGCGGCGCCGGGGACTCCACGCCCCTGGCCCCTGTGTCCCAGGACGTGGACGCCAACGTCATGCGCCTGCCCCTCGTGGGCCGCGTCGCGGCGGGGACCCCGGTCCTGGCGGAGCAGAACGTCGAGGAGACGCTCGCCCTGCCCACCTCCATCGTCGGCGACGCGAGCTCCTTCGTCCTCAGGGTGCGCGGCGACTCCATGATCAACGCCGGCATCTTCGACGGGGACTACATCGTCGTCAAGGAGCAGCAGGACGCCCATGACGGCGAGATCGTCGTCGCCCTCATCGACGACTCGGCGACGGTCAAGACCTTCTATCGCGAGCGCGACCGCGTCCGTCTCCAGCCTGAGAACGACACCATGGCGCCCATCTACGTCGACAACCCCGTCATCCTCGGCAGGGTCACCGCGCTCATCCGCTCCATCTCGTGATGGACGGGGCTCCTGGCGCCGGGTCCGCCCCTCGCGGGCGCATCGGCGTGTTCGACCTCGTGCGGGGCCTCTCCGTCGTCTCGATGGTCCTGTTTCACCTCTGCTACGACCTGCGGTTCATCGCGGGCGTGCCGCTCGCCTGGTTTGCCCCTCCCCTGCAGGACGTGTGGAGGTGCAGCATTTCGTGGACGTTCCTGTTCATAGCCGGCTGCATGTTCCCGCTCTCCCGCAACAACCTCCGCAGGGCCGCCGAGTACGGAGCCGTTGCCCTTGCCATATGGGTCGTGACGTCGGTCGCCGCGGTGGACGTCCCCATCTCCTTTGGGATCATCTACTGCATGTTCGCCTGCACCCTGGCCTCCTGGGCGCTGCACCGGCTCGGCCTGCTCCCCCGCGGGCGCGTCGCCGCAGTAGTGCTCTTCGTCGGGTTCCTTGCGCTGCAGGGTCTCGCGGACGGGACGGTCGGCATCGGGGCGCTCTCATGGGAGGTCCCGTCAGAGCTCTACGCCACCCCGTGGCTCTCCTGGCTCGGGCTCCCGGGACCGGGCTTCTCGTCCGGCGACTACTACCCGCTTCTCCCCTACCTCGCGCTCTACCTTGCCGGGGCGGCGCTGGGTACGCGCTGGTTGCGGCAGGGGTATCCCGCATGGGCGCAGGAAGCTAGCGTGGCGCCGCTCAACTTCGTCGGCAGGCACGCCCTTGTCGTCTACGTGGCGCACCAGCCCGTCATCCTTGCGCTCTGCCTGCTGGCGGGCGCCCTCTAGGAGTCCCCCTCGACGACGTAGGGCGCGAGCGTGGAGGCCATGCGCGCGTCGGCGCGCACGGTGGCGAGAAGACCGTCCTGCACGTAGCTCTCGCGCATGACCTGGCAGCGCTCGTGGACCATTCTCATGAGCAGGCCCTTCTCGTAGGGCACGAGCACCGTCATCGAGACGCTGTCGGCGCTCGCCTCCTGGGCGACGCGGTACAGCAGGCCGCGCATTCCCTCCCCGGAGAGGGCGGAGACGAACTGGGCGTCCGGATGCGCCGCGCGGGCCTCCCGGAGCTCCTCGGCGTCCAGCAGGTCGCACTTGTTGAGGACCTCGACGCAGCGGATCTGGTCGGCGCCGATCTCCTCGAGCACGGAGCGCACCGCACCTATCTCGAGCTCGCGGTGGGGGTCTGAGGCGTCCACGACGAGCAGGACGAGGTCGGCGGCGCGGACCTCGGCGAGCGTCGACTTGAACGACTCGACGAGCATCGTCGGGAGCTTCTGGATGAAGCCGACGGTGTCCGTGATCGTGACCTTGCGGCCCTCCTCGAGCTCGAGGGCGCGCGTGGTGGGGTCGAGCGTAGCGAAGAGCTCGTCTCTCACGTACACCCCGGCGCCGGTGAGGCGGTTGAGCAGCGTCGACTTGCCCGCGTTGGTGTAGCCCACGAGCGCGACGCGATAGACCCCCGAGTCCCAGCGCGCCTTGCTCTGCACGCCGCGGCGGCGCTCCAGGCGCTCGAGCTCGCGGCGGAGCGTGGAGATGCGGGCGCGCACGAGCCTTCGGTCCACCTCGAGCTGGCTCTCGCCCTGTCCGAAGCGGCTGCCGATGCCGCCGCGCGTCTGCTCGCCCACGAGGTGGCTCCACATGCCGCGCAGGCGCGGCAGCACGTACTGGAGCTGCGCGAGCTGCACCTGGAGGCGCCCCTCGTGCGTCTTGGCGTGCACGCCAAAGATGTCGAGGATGAGGGCCGTGCGGTCGATGATCTTGACGGGCTCGCCCACCGCACGCTCGAGGTTGGCCTGCTGCGAGGGGGTCAGCTCGTCGTCGAAGATGACCACGTCGGCGGAGAGGCTGCGCACGTATCCGCAGAGCTCCTCCACCTTGCCCTTGCCGATGAAGGTCTTGGGGACGGGGGCGTCGAGCCTCTGCGTCATCGTGAGGACGACCTCGGCGCCGTCCGTCTCGGCGAGACGGGCGAGCTCGGCGAGCGACTCCTCGCAGCCCCACTCGGAGCGCCCGAGGTCGACCCCCACGAGAATCGCGCGCTCGGGCACGGGGGCGGTGGAAAACGGCTCGAATCGACCCATCTAGCCCTCCTCCGAGGCCAGGCCCGAAAGGATCGCCTCGCACGCGCCCTCGCTGCCGAGCCGCTCCATGTCGAGCCAGCGCACGCGTCCGTCCCGGCGGAACCACGAGAGCTGGCGCTTCGCGTAGCGCCGCGTCCGGCGCTTGACGAGCTCGACGGCCTCCTCGATAGACGCCGCGCCGGCGAGGACCTCGAGCAGCTCCTTGTAGCCGATCGCCTGACCGGCCGTCACGTCCCTGGTGAGCCCTCGCTGCGCGAGCGCGCGCACCTCGTCGAGCAGCCCTGCGGACATCATCTCGTCCACGCGGGCGTCGATGCGCGCATAGAGCGTCTCGCGGGGCCAGCTAAGCCCCCATATCAAGGCGTCGTAGTGCGGCAGGCGCTCGCGCAGCCCCTCGTGGTGACGGGCGTAGGAGACCCCCTCGTCGGACATCTCCAGGGCACGGACGACGCGCCTCACGTTGTTGGGGTGGATGAGCGCGGCGCTCTCGGGGTCGCGCTCGGCGAGAAGCGCGTGCAGGGCCTCGGAGCCCCGCTCGGAGGCCATCCGCTCGTAGGCCGCACGGGAACCCCCGTCCTTCTCGCCGGCGGGAAACGACATCTCGTCGATCACGGCGTCGAGATAGAGCCCCGTGCCCCCGCAGAGGACGGGCGTGCGCCCCTCGCGGAGCAGGCCGTCGACGCAGGCCCGCGCGTCTCGCTGGAACAGCTGGACCGAGTAGTCCTCGTCGACGTCCGCGACGTCCACCATGAGCAGCGGGCACGCCCGCTCGGCGACGGGCGTCTTTGCCGTGCCCACGTCCATCCCCCGGTAGACCTGCATGGCATCGACGGAGACGACGGAGCTTTCCAGTCGCATGGCCACGAGCTCGGCGACCGTGCTCTTCCCGGACGCCGTGGGGCCTACGACGCAGACGACGCGGCCGCGTCTCACCGGGGCTCGCCCTCCACGCTCCCGCGCAGGTACCAGGTGCGCGCCTCCTCGACGCGGACGTCGACGATGCTGCCGACAAGATCCTCGGCACGGCGCCCCTCCGGGAGCGGGAAGTGCACCGTGCGGTTCTTCTCGCTGTGGCCCACGAGGATGCCGCCGTCCTTCTTGGAGCAGCCCTCGACAAGGACGCTCACGAGCCGATGGAGGTCGGACTGGTTGGCGTCGTGGGCCTGCTGGGCCACGAGCTCGGCAAGCCGGTCGAAGCGCTCCTGGATGACCTCGCGAGGGGTGTCATCGACCATCTTCGCGGCCGGCGTGCCCGGGCGCGGGGAGTAGATGAACGTGAAGGCGGAGGAAAAGCCCGCCTCACGCACGAGCGAGAGCGTGTCCTCGAAGTCCTCCTCGGTCTCGCCGGGAAAGCCCACGATGATGTCGGTCGAGAGGGCGAGGTCGGGCATCGCGGCGCGCAGGCGCCCCACCAGCGCGAGGTACTCCTCGCGGGTGTAGCTGCGGTTCATCGCGCGCAGGATGCGCGTGGAGCCGCTCTGGACGGCCAGGTGCAGGTGCGGCATCACCGAGGGCGTCTGCGCCATGGCGGCGATGGTCTCGTCCGAGAGGTCCTTGGGGTTGGAGGAGGTGAAGCGGATCCGCTCCACGCCGGTCGCCGCCACGCGGCGCAGCAGCTCGGCGAAGCGCGGCTCGCCGTAGATGTTGCGACCGTAGGAGTTGACGTTCTGGCCGAGCAGCGTGACCTCGCGGACGCCGTCCGCCACGAGCTTCTCGACCTCGGCGACGATCCCCTCCATCGTGCGGCTCTTCTCGCGGCCGCGCACGTAGGGGACGATGCAGTAGGTGCAGAAGTTGTTGCAGCCCGTCATGATGGGCACCCACGCGTGGAACGCGCTCGCGCGGTGGCTCGGCAGGTCCGTGGAGAACGGCCGGTCCTCCTCGACGGTGTCCACCGCGACGCGCCCTCCGTCCCCGGCGAAGGCGTCGGCGAGCAGCGACGGGAGGCTCGCGAGGGCGCTCGTCCCGAAGACGACGTCGGCGCAGGCGACGTGCTCGCGGATCCGCTCGCCGTCACGCTGCGCGATGCAGCCGCCGATGGCCACGACGCGACGCCCCGAGGGCGGCGTGGGGGCGCTCACCATGGCGGACGCCTGGCCGTAGAGGTGCTGGTCGGCCTTCTCGCGGACGCAGCAGGTCATGAAGACGACGATGTCGGCGTCGTCGGGGTCGTCCACGCACACGCAGCCGCACTCGTCGAGCACGCCCGAGACGCGCTCGGAGTCGTGCAGGTTCATCTGGCAGCCGAAGGTCCTTATGAAGTAGGTCTTTCCTACGAGCTCGGAAGGGTGCTCCATCAGGCCTCGACCGCCTCGTTGGCGCCGACGGCGGAGGGCGCGAAGACGCGATGCACGTAGACGGCGATGCGAATGGCCGTCCTGCTCTCCCCGCCGATCTCGACGTCGGAGAAGGTGGGCGCGCAGGAGATGTCGACGCCCGTGGGGATGAGGAAGCCGCGCGCGATCGCGACGGCCTTGATGGCCTGGTTCACGGCTCCGGCGCCGACGCACTGCATGTTGACGGGGACGCCGTCCTTGACGAGCCCCGCGATGGCGCCGGCCACCGAGGCGGGCGAGGACTTGCTCGAAACCTTCAGATAGTCCATGTGCTACTCCTGATGCGTTGATGCGTCGTGTGTGGTGCGTGCGCCGCTCGTTTGGTGGCAGCCTGACAATTCTACTGTTTATCGGACATGCTGAGAAGGGCTAGTCGGAGGGGGCGAGGTCGAAGGTCACGGTCACCCGCTGCCCGCTGACCCTGACGCGCGGCTCCCCGGCGAGCGACAGGTAGTAGCGCTCCGCAAGAAGGGAGAAGTCGCGCTCCATCACGCGCGAGAACTCCTCGACGTCGGCGGGCGCCATCCTGAGGCCGCGGCGGTCGCGGACGAGGTCGACCTCGCGCTCCCCCATAGCTCCCCGCGCGTCGTCGGAGCGGTGCGTGAGCCGGGCGGCGACGCTGCGCAGGGGGCGGATCTGCCCGGAGACGATCCGGTGCGCCGTCCTCTCGGACATGTCGAGGCCGAGGGAGGCGGCCTGCTCGCGCAGCTCGCGGGCGTCGGCAGCCGCCCGCAGGCGCTCGATCACGGGAAGGCGGTCGAGGGAGTCCATGAAGAGCAGGTCCGCGCCGTCGACGGAGCGCGCGGCACGGGCCCGAGCCGTGGCGACCACCTCGGCGGGGGAGCCGAGGTAGACCTCGCAGGTGCTGCGCTCCTCGAGGGCGAACTCGCAGCAGGTGCGGACGATGTTGTGCGGGCCGCGGACGCAGCTCTCGCGGCCGTCCTCGTCCGTTCCGACGGACGGCCAGCTCGACTGGTCGGCGCGCTCGGCGAGGGTGTTGACGTCGGTCACCACGCGGATCGAGGAGCCCTTGCCCGGGGCGGACGAGACCACCTCCGCGCTCACGGCGTTCTCGCGGATCGAGAAGAGCGCCATGCCGCGGCCGTGTATGCCCCAGCGGTCCATGTGGACGGTCTCGAGCTTTGAGGTCACGCGCGCCTCGAAGATGCGCTCGTGCATGTCGGCGGGTATGCCCGAGCCGTCGTCGAGCATCGTGACGGTGCGCAGGTCGCCCTCACGGGAGGTGGCCACGTAGATGTGGCGCGCACCGGCGTCGCGGGCGTTGCGGAGCAGCTCCATGACGGCGTCCTCGACGCAGCGGACGTCGTGCTTTGCCTGGCGCCGCTCCGCCTCGGCGACCCGCAGGCGGACGAACCCCTCGCCGAGGCTCTCCTCGACGCGAAGGGCTCGGTCTCCCCCCATCGAGGAGACGAAGTCAGCGAGACCGCCGGGCGCGCCTGTCACGGGTCCTACTTGGCGACGTCGACGGCGCGGGACTCGCGGATCACAACGACGCGGACCTGGCCGGGGTACTCCATCTCGTCCTCGATCTGCTTGGCGATGTCGTGGGCGAGGACCGTGGCCTGCGCGTCGGAGATCTTCTCGGGCTCGACCATGACGTGGAGCTCGCGACCGGCCTGCATGGCGTAGGTGCGCTCGACGCCGTCGTGGGCGTTGGAGATCTCCTCGAGCTTCTCGAGACGCTTGATGTAGTTCTCGGCGGACTCGCGGCGCGCGCCGGGACGTGCGGCGGAGATGGCGTCTGCCGCCTGGACGAGGACGTCGAGGACCGTGTCGGGGTCGACGTCGGCGTGGTGCGCCTCGATGGCGTGCACGATCTCGGGGCGCTCGCCGTAGCGACGGGCGAGGTCGGCGCCGATGACGGCGTGCGGGCCCTCGACCTCGTGGTCGATGGCCTTGCCGAGGTCGTGGAGCAGGCCGGCGCGCTTGGCGGCCGCCTCGTCGAGGCCGAGCTCGGAGGCCATGATGCCGCAGAGCGCGGACACCTGGATGGAGTGCGAGAGCACGTTCTGGCCGAAGGAGGTGCGGTAGCGCAGCGCGCCGAGCGTCTTCACCAGCTCGGGGTGCAGGTCGTGGATGCCGGCGTCGAAGGCGGCCTGCTCGCCCGCCTCGCGGACGCGCTCGGCGACGAGGGCCTCGGCCTTCTTGTAGAGCTCCTCGATGCGCGCCGGGTGGATGCGCCCGTCGGCGATGAGGTTCTCGAGGGCGACGCGGGCCGTCTCGCGGCGGACCGGGTCGAAGCTGGAGAGCACGACGGTCTCGGGGGTGTCGTCGATGACCAGGGAGACGCCGGAGACCTGCTCGAAGGTGCGGATGTTGCGGCCCTCGCGGCCGATGATGCGACCCTTCAGGTCGTCGGAGGGGATGTGCACGGAGGTCACGGTGATCTCGCCGGCCTGGTCGGCGGCGCAGCGCTGGATGGCGGTGGAGACGATCTCCCGGGCGGTCTTGTCGGCCTGCGCGCGCACGCGCTGCTCGGCCTCCCTCAGGATCTGGGCCTCCTCGCGCACGGACTCGGCGCGCACGCGGGCGAGCAGCTCGTCGTGGGCCTCCTCGGTCGAGAGGCCGGCGATGCGCTCGAGCTCGCTGGCCTGGCGCTCCATGAGCTCGTCGAGGTCGCTCTTGCGGCGGTCGAGCTGACCCTGGAGGCTGGAGAGCTGGTGCTCGCGGCGGTCGAGGGCGTCGTTACGGTGGTCGAGCGACTCCTCGCGCTGCATGATGCGGTTCTCGAGGTTCTGGAGCTCGCCCTTGCGCTTCTTCTCCTCGGCCTCTGAGTTCTGCTTGAGCTGGAGGATCTGCTCCTTGGCCTCGAGGACGGCCTCCTTCTTGGCGTTCTCCGCCTGGCGGGCGGCTTCCTGGGTGATGCGGTCGGCCTCGCCGCGGGCGGAGGCGAGCTGGGCCTCGGCGTCACGGAGCTTGGAGCCGCTCTTCCCCGCGAGGAAGAAGTAGACGAGGGCTGCGCCCACGACCAGGCACACCGCCCCGACCACGATGGTAATGGGATCTGTCATGTCTGCTCCTCAGGTTCATGCGTCAAACGAGTTCAGGAGACCGCGCGCGGGTGCGCGACGGAACCCGCCGTGGAGAAGCAGTCATGACGCCTATGCCGCGACACGCGGAAAAGACAGCTATCGTGACGTACCAGAAAACAAAATCAACAGCTGGCAGACCAGCGAGAGAATGCGCTCCACGAGCACACCTATCCTAGTCCCGCAGGGCGAGCTTTGTCAAACAAGCCGCAGGTGAGAGATGGGCACGCCCACGATTTCCGCAAGGCTCACCAGGCCTGCTCTCCCGCCTGGGCCAGCACCTCGCGGGCGACCGAGACCGACGTCGAGGCGGGAAACCCGCGCGAGCCAAGAAAGCGGACGAGCTTCTGGTAGTCGTTTTTTCCCGTGAGCCGGCGGCGAGAGGCGAGCGCGAGGGCACGCTCGCGCTCGTCGTCGGCAGAGAAGAACTCCTCGGGCCAGCCGGGGATGTCGCTCACGTCGACGCCGCGCCGGGCGAGCTCGCGCTCCACCTTGGCCCTCCCCCATCCGGAGAGCGCCTTCGAGCGGGCGAACGCCGCGCCGTAGCGCGCGTCGTCGACGATGCCGACCTCCTGCGCACGGGACACGATCTCGTCGACGACGGCGCGCGGGTACCCGTCGAGCGAGAGGCGCTCGGCAAGCTCGCCGGAGGAGTAGTCGCGACGTCCGACCAGGTCCTCCATGCGGGCGTGCGCGCACTGCCTCGAGAGCTCCCCGACCCGGTGGAGCAGCTCGGCCCTACAGCTCGGCTCGAACGACTCCTGCGCGAGGGCGTCGAGCCTTCGCCCCACGGCGACGGGAAGGGGGATGCGCTCGTCGCCGTGCGTCGGGGTCGACACGCTGAGGGTGGCCCGGGGTCGGGCCATGCCCATCCCGGCGGCCCGGGAGCCGCGGCCGGGAAGCTCGACGGACCAGCGAGGCGAGTCCGACCTCACGAGAGCGCGTCCTCCGCAAGCGCGCCCTCCTCGAGGTCGACGACCTCGCCGACGCGCTCGTCTCCCAGCTCGAGCCCGCAGGCAACGCGCACCTTGTGGTCGATCTCCTCCAGGAGCGCGGGGTTGGCGGAGAGGAACTCCTTGGCCGCCTCGCGTCCCTGGCCGAGGCGCTCGCTCTCGTAGGTGTACCAGGCGCCGGACTTGTTGACGACGTCGTAGTCCACCGCCATGTCCAGCACCGAGCCCTCCTTCGAGATGCCCTGGCCGTACATGATGTCGAACTCGGCCTGCCTGAAGGGGGGCGCGACCTTGTTCTTGACGACCTTGACGCGCACGCGGTTGCCGATGACCTCGTCCTTGTTCTTGATCGAGTCGACGCGGCGGATGTCCATGCGCACGGACGAGAAGAACTTGAGGGCGCGGCCGCCCGGCGTGGTCTCGGGGTTGCCGAACATCACGCCGATCTTCTCGCGAAGCTGGTTGATGAATATGCACGTGGTGTTTGACTTGGAGAGGGAACCGGCGAGCTTGCGCAGCGCCTGGCTCATCAGACGCGCCTGCAGGCCCACCGTGGAGTCACCGATCTCTCCCTCGATCTCCGCGCGGGGCGTGAGGGCGGCGACGGAGTCGACGACCACGACGTCGATGGCGCCGGAGCGCACGAGCATGTCGCAGATCTCGAGCGCCTGCTCGCCGGTGTCCGGCTGCGAGATGAGGACCTCGTCGATGTCCACGCCGATGCGGGCGGCGTAACCCGGGTCGAGCGCGTGCTCGGCGTCGATGAAGGCTACGACGCCGCCCATGGCCTGGGCCTCGGCGAGGATCTCGAGCGAGAGCGTGGTCTTGCCCGAGGACTCAGGGCCGTAGATCTCGACGATGCGCCCGCGGGGGACGCCGCCGATGCCGAGCGCGGCGTCGAGAGCCAGAGAGCCGGTGGGTATCGCCTCCACCTCGAGGCTGGGCCCGCCGTCGCCGAAGCGCATGATGGCGCCCTTGCCGAACTTCTTCTCGATCTCGTCGGTGGTGGACTTGATGACCTCGTCGCGCTCCTCGCCGGTGGTGCGCGGATGGATCTCCTTGGTGATGCCCTTGCTCTTGGCCATGCTCGCTCCCTTGCTCGTCGAACACCGTGATGATATGCGAACACCCGTTCTGTGTCAACCGGAACGGACACAGCGTAGGCGTCTCGCCCTTGCACGAGACCGCACCTGTCTGGCACCTGGCTCCCGGCCAGCTGTCACGAGGCTTCAGCGCCCGCAAAAGTCGCAGGTGAGCGTGGCGGCCACGGCAGGACGCCCCACGAGGGCGCCGGGGGCGGGCGCACCCGCACTCACGACATCTCCATGACGGCGTCGCGCAGCATGCCGACGGCGGCGCGCACGACCTGGTGTCGAACGCCCGCGCGGTCCCCCTCGAAGTGGAACAGGCGGGGCCTGACGCCCCGCTCGGATGACGTGGCGACCCATACGGTCCCGACGGGCTTTCCCGGCTCCGCCCCGCCGGGCCCCGCGATCCCGGTCACGGAGACCGCGACGTCGCAGCCCAGGACGCGACGCGCGCCCGCGGCCATCTGCTCGGCGCACTCGCGGGAGACGGCGCCCAGGGCGGGGTCGTCGAGCACCTCGGCGGAGACGCCGAGGACGGACCGCTTGACCGGGACGGCATAGCTCACGACGCTCCCCCGCACGACGTCGGAGGAGCCGGGCACCGCCGTGAGGCACCCGCACACGAGGCCCCCGGTGCACGACTCCGCGCTGCCGAGCGTCAGGTCGCACTCGCGGGCGAGCCGGAGGAGCTCCGAGCACGCGTCAAAGAGCGCGGGGTCCTCCGGGAGCAAGCTCCGCGCGCCCATCCTAGCGCCCGAAGACGACGTGACGGGCGTTCCAGAAGTACTGGACGCCAGAGACCACCGTGAGCACCACCGCGGCGATCATGAGCGCCCAGGAGACGAATCCGATCGTGATCCCAAGGGCGGCAAGATCGAGGGCATAGAGCGCGAACGCCAGATAGTAGCCGCACAGAGACACCATCGTAACGGCCGTCTTGGCCTTGCCGAGTCCGTCGGCGGCGATGACCTCGCCGCTCGAGGCGGCGACCATGCGCAGCGCGCTCACGAGGAACTCGCGCACGAGGATGACGAAGACGACCCACACGCCCACCTCGCCCCGGTCGAGCAGCATGAGCAGGGCCGAGAAGACCAGGAGCTTGTCGGCGATGGGGTCGAGGAACTTCCCGAAGTCGGTGATCTCGCTGCGGGAGCGCGCGAGGTAGCCGTCCACCTTGTCCGTGAGCGAGAGCGTCACGTAGATGACGAACGCCGCGACGGCCAGAGGGGCCTCAGTCGGTCCGTCGGCGAGCGCCGCGACGACCATGAAGACCGGTATGAACGCGATTCTCACGCAGGTCACGATGTTGGCCGGCGTCCAGATGCCCTTCTCGTCAGACATCTCACTCCCCCTCCCCGACGAGCTCTCCCACGAGCTCGTAGCAGAACGAATCGACGAGGTCCACCGTCACGATGTCGCCGACCGTGGCCTCCCCGTACGGAATGTGCACGGCGCCGTCGGAGTCCGGGGCCTGGAACCAGGCGTGGCCGATGAGCTCGACGCCGTCCTCGGTCTGCTCCGCCCCGTCGACGATCACGCGCACGCGCTCGCCGACGTGCGCCGCGGTCGCGGCGAAGCCGAGCTGCTCCGTGAGGTCGATCAGGCGCTGCGTGCGCTCGAGCTTGACGTCCTCGTCCACCTGGTCGCCCATGCGGGCGGCTGCGGTGCCGTCCTCCTGGGAGTAGGCGAACACCGAGCAGTAGTCGAAAGCCTCCTCGGCGATGAACTCGTAGAGCTCCTCGGCCTCCTCGTCCGTCTCGCCGGGAAAGCCCGCCATACCCGTGGTGCGCAGGACCATGCCGGGGATCTCCGAGCGCAGGCGCGCGAAGAGGGCGTGCAGCTCCTCGGGGGACCCGGAGCGACCCATCGCCTTGAGCACGCGTGCCGAGCAGTGCTGGATGGGGATGTCGATGTAGGGAAGCATCTCGGGCACGTCGCGGATCGTGGCGATGAGCTCGTCGGTCATGCCCTCGGGCTGGAGGTAGAGCACGCGGACCCAGCCGCCGTACGGGCGCACGGCCTCGGCGACGCGGCGCAGCAGCGCGGCGAGCGTCTCACCCTCGCCGAGGTCGCACCCCCACACGCCCGTGTCCTGGCCGATCAGCACGACCTCGCGCACGCCGCCCTCCATGAGCGAGCGCACCTCGGAGACGACCTCGTCGGACGGGCGCGAGTGATAGCGCCCCCGGATGTAGGGTATGGCGCAGAAGGTGCAGAAGCGGTCGCAGCCCTCGGAGATCTTCACGAAGGCGCTCGTGCCCTCGATCGTTCGAAGCAGCTCGGGCTTCTCGCCGGGCTCGTCGCCCGTGATGCCGAGCACGCCGCGCACGACGTCGACGATGCCGTCCTCGTCCTCGGCGCGGACGAAGGCCGCGACCTCGGGCAGCTCGGCGGCCAGGGCGTCGCCGTAGCGCGAGGGAACGCAGCCGCACATCACGATCGGGCAGGCGCGCACGCCCGCCGCGCGCTCCTCGGCGAGCTCGAGCGTGGCCTCGACCGACTCCTCGGTCGCCGAGGCGAGAAAGGAGCAGGTGTTCACGATCGCGACGTCGGCGTCTTTGGTGTCCGCGGTCTCCTCGAGGCCGGATGCGAGCAGCAGGGCGCGCATGCGGTCGGAGTCGACCTCGTTCTTGGCGCAGCCGAGGGTGACGATGAGAAAGCGCACGTTGGTCCCCTCGCTATCGGTAGTTGACGAACTGGAGGGGCTGGCCGTAGTCGCGCTGCCTGAGCTCGGAGATGACGCTCTGCAGCACGTCCTTGGAGGCCGAGCTCACGCGGAGCTTGTCGCCCTCGACGGTGGCCTTGGCCTTGAGCTTGAGGTCGCGGATGTCCTTGGCGATCTTCTTGGCCGTGTCCTGGTCGATGCCCTGGATCACGGTGCCCGTCTGGCGAACGCTCATGCCCGAGGCCGCCTGGGGGTCAGCCCAGCGGACGGCGGTCAGGTCCACGCCGCGCTTGACGAGCTTGGAGCCGAGGACGTCGCGCACCTGCGAGGCGACGAACTCGGAGGGGGCACTGATCTTGAAGACACCCTCCTTCTTGGAGAGCTCGAGCGTGGCGCCCGTGCCCTTCAGGTCGTAGCGCTGGGAGAGCTCGCGCGCCGCCTGCTGGCACGCGTTGTCCACCTCCTGCATGTCGACGACGGAGACGACGTCGAAGCTGGATTCCTTTGCCATGTTCTGTCCTTTCCCGGGGCAAGCCCGTCTGATGCGCTACTGCTGGGCGTCGGCGGCGTCGGTCGAGCCGTCCTCCGCCGCCCCCTCGTCGCCCGCCTCGTCCGACGTCGCGTCGGCGTCGTCGGGCCGCGGCGTCCCCTCGATCGTGACCGAGCCCAAGCCTCCCGCGCGCGGCGAGAGCTCGACACGCTCCCCGTTCCTGGAGACCGTGACGACGTCGGGGTTGGCCACCTGGATGGTGATCGAGTCGTACACCGTGTAGGTCTGGCTCCAGGGGCCGGTCACGCTGTCGGCGACCTCGCTCACGCCGTCGCAGGTGATCTCCACCCACGAGACCGAGCCGCTCTCGACGCGCACCTCGACGACGGTCTCCTCGGGCTCGGCGTCCGCGTCGGCATCGGCGTCCGAGGCGTCGGTGGCGGCGTCGGGGTCCGCCCCGTCGTCCGTCTGTCCGTCCGCCGCCTCGTCGTCGGCGGCGTCGTCGGCTGGCTCGTCGTCCGCGGGCTTGTCCGTCGCCTCGTCGTCTGCGGCGTCCGCGTCGTTCGTCCCCTGGACGGGAACGATCTGCGTGGGCTCGCTGCTCTGGTTGCGAGCGTTCACGCACGAGCTCACCGAGAAGAGCACGATGGCAGTGAGGATGACGGCGAGCAGGAGGATCAGGGCGAAGAGGGCGCGACGGGGGTCGGAGAGGAACTGCGCCACGAAGCCACCGCGCGCCGGCGCTCGCCCGGACGAGCCCCGCCCGCGCACGGGACGGCGGCGCACGTTGGGGCGCTCGATGTTGGCGATGTTGCGAGAGGAGCGACGGCCCGAGACGGTGGACGCCGGGACCGAGGGGCGGGGACGGTCGTCGAGACGGAGGTCGTCGGTGTACTCGCCCTCGCGGACCCGCCTCGTGCTCACGTCGTCGCGCAGGTAGAGCCGACCGGTGCGATCCCTGGGCTCGCGCTCGTCGCGCGAGGAGGGGCGGTACTGGCGCTCGTCGAGCAGCCTGCTCGACTGGTCGCCGCGCTGGCGCCGGGATGCGGGCGGGCGGCGTCGGGCTGTGCTCGAGCCGGTGCGCTCGCGCGTGGAGGGGGCGTTGTAGGGGCGCTGCGTCCCGGCGTAGTCCCTCGTGCCGGCTGAGTAGTCCCTCGCCGCCGTGGAGTAGCTCCTCGTCCCGGGCATGGGCGTCCCCACGCCCGCCAGGGGCACCGAGCCCCTCGGGCGGGCCGGCGCGGTCGTGGCAAAGTCGCCGAGGTCGCCGGCGGGACCGCCGCCCGTGGGCAGCAGCGGCCGGTACTCGACGTAGGCCTTGGGCCGGGACTCGACCTCGTTGGGCATGTCGTAGCCGGACAGGCCGCGACCCGACTGGGTCTGGCGCGTCCTGCGGCGCAGCTCGTGGGAGGTGGTCCCGTGGCGGTACTCGTAGATCTCCTCCTGGAAGAGGTCGACGATCTCGCGGGCGTTGAGCCCGAGGTAGCGGGCGTAGCTCGAGAGCATGCCCTGGGCGTAGCCGCTCTGCGGCATGTGCTCGAAGTCGCCCTCCTCGAAGGCGACGAGCACGTCCTCGCGCAGCTTGAGCGTGCGCGACGCCTGGGCGATGCTCAGGCCGAGCTCGCGCCTCCTGAGCGCGAGCTCCTCGCTGAAACGGGGAAGCGCCATGTCACTCCACCCCCTGGTACGCGGCCTCTTGGACGCGGAGCTCCTCGAGCGCGTCCTTGTCGAGCAGCACGTCGCGCGGCTTGGAGCCGTTGGCGGGCCCGACGACGCCCTTGGCCTCGAGCATGTCCATGATGCGCCCTGCGCGGGCGTAGCCCACGGAGAGGGCGCGCTGCAGGCCCGAGGTGGAGCCGAGCTGCGACTCCACGACGATGCGCGCGGCCTCCCAGACGAGCGGGTCGTCGTCCCGGGGCGCGCCGGGCTCCGCGCCGCCGGGCGTGGTGGGCACGACGGCGGTCAGGATGTCCTCGTGGTAGTCAGCCGTGACCTGGCCGCGGATGAACTCGACGGTCTTCTCGATCTCCTCGTCGGAGACCCAGCAGCCCTGGGCGCGCCGAGGCTTCTTGCCGCGGAGCTTGACGAGCATGTCGCCGCGACCGAGCAGCTGCTCGGCGCCCTTCTGGTCGAGGATGATGCGCGAGTTGATGGAGTTGTCGACCGAGAGCGCCACGCGGTTGTCGATGTTGGCGCGGATGAGGCCGGTGACGACGTCGGCGGAGGGGCGCTGCGTGGCCACGATCAGGTGGATGCCCGCGGCGCGGCCAAGCTGGGCGATGCGCACGATCGAGGACTCGACGTCCTTGCCTGCGACCATCATGAGGTCGGCGAGCTCGTCGATCACGATGACGAAGTACGGCATGTGCTTGGGCGGGTTCTCCATCTCAGCGTACTTCTCGCCGTCAACGTTCTTGTTGAAGGTCTTGATGTCGCGCACCTTGTAGTGCTCGAAGACCTTGAGGCGGCGCTCCATCTCGGTGACGCCCCACTGCAGGGCGCTCGCGGCCTGACGCGGCTCGGTGACGACCGGGACGTAGAGGTGCGGCAGACCCGCGTAGCCCGTGAACTCCACGCGCTTGGGGTCCACCATGATGAGGCGCACCTGCTCGGGCGTCGAGCGCATGAGCATCGACATGATGATGGCGTTGAGCAGGACAGACTTGCCCGAGCCCGTGGTGCCGGCGACGAGCAGGTGCGGCAGGCCCGCGAGGTCCACGACGATGGGGCGACCCTCGGAGTCGCGCCCGAAGGCGCAGTCGAGCGGGCCTCCGGTGGCATAGGGCAAAACGTCGGAGAGGAACACCGGCTGGGGCTTCTCGTTGGGGATCTCGATGCCCACGAGGGAGGTCCCGGGGATCGGGGCGAAGATGCGCACGGACTTGGCGGCGAGCGAGAGCGCGATGTCGTCCTCGAGGTTGACGATCTTGCTCACGCGCTCGCCTTCGCCCATGGAGATCTTGAACGTGGTGACCGAGGGACCGGCGATCCAGCCGGCCACGCGGGAGGTGAGGCCAAACTCCTCGAGCGTCCCCTGGAGGCGCTCGGCCGTGGCCGCGAGCTCGGCCTCGCCGGCGTAGGCGCCGCCGGCGTCGGGGTTCTCGCGCAGGATGGAGAGGGGCGGCAGCTGGTAGGACTCGTCGCCGTCGCCGGGGCGCGAGAGGCTCGCGGGCGGCTTCTCCGCGCCGGGGGCGCCCTTCGGGGCGGACGACTTGGCGTCCTTGCCCCTGGCGGCCCTGGTCGTGGGGGCATCCTTCCCCTTGCGGGCCGAGCGGTCGAGAAACGCCGGGACGGCGGCCGGCTTGGCGGGGCTGGCCTCGGCATCGGCGTCGGCGACCGGGGACGCGACGGGTGCGTCCTCGGCCCCGAGGAGGGCGGCGCGGCCCTGGGGGGCCTGGGCGCGGCGCGGGGCGCGCTTGAGCACGCTGGTCTTGCGGTTGCCGATGAAGGTCGTGGCGCCCTCGGGCTCGCCCTCGTCGAAGAGGGAGCCCTCGGCGGGCGCGCCGCGGAGGTCCTCGTCCGCAGCCGCGTCGATGATCTGCCACTCGCGGCGCGCGCGGACGCGCTCCTCGTGGTCCTGCGCGGCGGTCGCGAGGCGTTCGCGCGCCCGCGTGACCGCACCGGAGATGGAGAACCCGCAGACGACGACGCCTGCCACGGCGAGGCCGACGAGGACGATGTTGCCGACGACCGCGCCCACGAGCTCGAGCAGGCAGTAGGCGACCGCGCTGCCGACGTATCCGCCCGCCAGGCGGACGGAGACGGGGGCGAAGACCTCCTCCGGGGAGGCGGAGGCGTCCGTGAGGTTGAGCGACACCATGGCGAGGACGGCGAGGACGATCAGCGCCAGCCCGAGCGCCACGCGCCCGGAGACGCCCTCCTCCCCGTCCACGAAGAAGGTGGCGGCGAAGGCGAGCAGGGCGAGCGGCACGAGCGGCGCGCCGACGCCGAAGGAGAGCGCGAGGAAGTCGCGCAGGGCGCTCGAGACGACGGCCGTGGTGGGCACGACGATCGTCGCGATCAGGGCCAGAGCGCAGACGACGAGCACGATGCCGATGATGTCGCCGCGAACGGTCCCGACGACCGTCGACGGGGCATTGCGGGGCGCTCGGCGCGCCGAGCGGGACGCGCCGCCCTTCTTGGCTGCGTTTGAGGTGCGTTTGGCGGGCATGGACTTAAACCTCCATGACGACCGGGATGACCATCGGGCGCGTGCGCGTCCTGTTCCACAGCAGGTTGGAGAGGGCGTTTCTCACGCCACGACGCAGGGCGTCGATGCTCGCGCCGCCGCCCTCGCCGACGAGCTTGGCGACCTGGGCGCGGACCACCTCCTGCGCCTCCCCCACCAAAAGCTCGTCCGCCGAGGAGGAGAGCCCGCGGCCAAAGACCTCGACGGCCGAGATGGAGCGGCCGTGCTTGGAGATGACGACGCTAGCCGTGATCACGCCGTCCGCGCCGAGCTTCTGGCGGTCGCGCAGCACCACGGGGTTCGCCTCGGTGACGGTGCCGCCGTCGACGTAGACCACGCCGGACTCGACGGCGCGGCCGCGGCGGACCTTGTGCTTGACCATCTCGAGGGAGTCGCCGTTGTCCAGGACGAAGATGCGGCCCTCGGGGACGCCCATCTGCTGGGCGAGCTCGGCGTGGGCGCGCAGGTGCTGCGCCTCGCCGTGGACGGGCATGAAGGCGCGGGGCCTGGCCATGGCGAGCATGAGCTTGAGCTCCTCCTGGCTCGCGTGGCCCGAGACGTGCACCGTGCCCTTGGACTTGTCGTAGATCTCGCAGCCGATCTTGGAGAGGGCGTTGATGATCGACTGGACGCTCTTCTCGTTGCCCGGGATCGGGGTGGCGGAGATGATCACGGTGTCGGACGCATGGATGGAGAGCGACTTGTGCTCGCCGGTGGCCATGCGCGCGAGGGCGGAGAGCGGCTCGCCCTGGCTGCCGGTGCACAGCACCACGACCTTCTCGTCGGGGATGCGGTCGACGTCGTAGGCGTCGATGATGTTCTCCTCGTCGATCCTGAGGTAGCCGAGCTCACGCGCGACCTTGGTGTTGGTGAGCATCGAGCGGCCCGTCACGACGACCTTGCGGCCGACCGCCACGCTGGCGTCGCAGATCTGCTGCAGGCGGTGGATGTGGCTCGAGAACGCGGCAACGAAGACGCGGCCGCGGGCGTTCTTGATGACGTGGCGCAGGTCGCGCCCGACGGCGGCCTCGGAGGGCGTGAAGCCGGGACGCGTGGCGTTGGTGGAGTCGGAGAGCAAGAGGTCGACGCCAGATGCGCCGAACTTGTTGATCGCGTGGAAGTTGGGGCCGCGGCCGTCGATCGGCGTCTGGTCGAACTTGAAGTCGCCGGTGTGCATGACGGTGCCGGCGGGCGTCTGGATGAAGACGCCGAAGGCGGCGGGGATGGAGTGCGTCATCGAGAAGAACGTGACGGTGAAGGCGCCGAGGGTGATCGTCGAGCCGTCGCTCACCTCGCGCGTCTTGGGGTTCTTGATGTTGTGCTCGTCGAACTTGCCCTGGATGATGCCCAGGGTGAGCTTGCTCGAGTAGATGGGCACCTTGCGCGTGAGATCCTGCAGGAGGAACGGCAGGGCGCCGGTGTGATCCTCGTGGCCGTGGGTGATGATGATGCCGCGGAGCTTCTCCTCGTTCTCCAGGACGTAGGTGTAGTCGGGCAGGATGAGGTCGATGCCGGGCTGTCCCTCGTCGGGAAACATCAGGCCGGCGTCGACGAGAATCATGTCGTCGCCGTACTCGAAGGCGGTCATGTTCTTGCCGATGCCGTCCAAGCCTCCCAGCGGGATGATCTTGAGCGCGATGTCTTTCTTGGGCATTCCTGGGTGGTTCCTTTCGGTGGTCCTACGGATATATGAGACGGCCCGGGGCCGTGCCAGTTCGCATACGGGTTAATTGTAGTCGAGAAGGGCGCACTTCCGAGAGGTTCCACGAGGGCTTCACGGCATCGCGACTTTACGCCAGACGGGCGCCAACGTTCTTCTCGCCCCTGCGCCCTCCCGAGGTTTTGGGCAACAAGTTTGATGCTGCGCCGCAAAGTGAGAGGTTTTGCATAAGCGATGTTGCCCACAACGCGGAGAAGTATGGCAATCCGGCCTCGCAACATAAAAGGTTCGCCCCAAAACCTCACGAAGAGACCGGGATCAGCACCATCGGTGAGCGCGCGGGTACCGTTTCCCCAAAACCTTTAATCCTTTGGCGAGAAGGACGACGAAGGCAGTAACTGAGGACGAGCCCCCGGTGCCTCCGGGCTCGTCCTCCCTCCCCCACGGTTTTGGGCAACAAGTTTGATGCCGCGCCGCAAAACGGGAGGTTTTGCATAAGCGATGTTGCCCACAACGCGGAGAAGCGCGGCAATCCGGGCTCGCAACATAAAAGGTTCGCCCCAAAACCTGAGAAGAACCTCGAGAAAACCGAGTTTCAGCCGCACGCAACCTCGAAAAACCCAAAACCACCAACATCTCGGCAAGCGACCCAGTCGAGTGACGGGACGGCCCGGGCGTTCCGGAGAGAAGTTCCGCGAAGCGCGCTTCTCGAAGGAACACCCGGGCCGCCCCTACGCGTCAGAGGATGACGTCGCGCTACGCTCCGTGGTGACGGCGCGGGCGCGGACGATCGTCGCCGCCGTTGTCACCGGGGCGACGGCGCGCCCCGCGGTGCTCGCGGCGCGGACGGTCCTTCTCGCCGCCCTCGTGGGAGCGGCCGTTGCCGGAGCCGGCGGGAGCCTCGGGCTTGTCGATGCGGTCGAGGCTGATCTTGCCCTTCTCGTCGACCTCGAGGACGCGGACCTTGACCTCGTCGCCGATGTTGAGGACGTCCTCGACCTTGTCGACGCGGCCCTGGGCGACGCGGGAGATGTGGAGCAGGCCGTCCTTGCCGGGCAGCAGCTCGACGAAGGCGCCGAAGGGCTGGATGCCCACGACGCGGCCGGTGTACTCCTCCCCCACCTCGGGGACCTTGACGATGGCCTTGATGCGCTCGGCCGCCGCGTCGCCGGCGCCGCCGACGCCCGCGATGAAGACGGTGCCGTCCTCCTGGATGTCGACCGTGGCGCCGGTGTCCTCCTGGATGCCGCGGATGACCTTGCCGCCGGAGCCGATGACGTCGCGGATCTTGTCCGTGGGGATCTGGAGGGAGATGATCTGCGGCGCGGACTCCTTGGTCTTCTCGCGCACGGCGGGCACGGCGTCGAGCATGGCGTCGAGGATGAACATGCGGCCCTCGTGCGCCTGCATGAGCGCGGAGCGCAGGATCTCCGGCGTGAGGCCGGTGGCCTTGTTGTCCATCTGCATGGCGGTGATGCCCTTGGTGGTGCCGGTCACCTTGAAGTCCATGTCGCCGAGGAAGTCCTCGAGGCCCTGGATGTCGGTGAGGACGACGGTCTTGCCCTCCTCCTGGATGAGGCCCATGGCAACGCCGGAGACGGGACGCTTGATGGGCACGCCGGCGTCCATGAGAGCGAGCGTGGAGCCGCAGGTGGAGCCCATCGAGGAGGAGCCGTTGGACTCCATGACCTCGGAGACCACGCGGATCGTGTAGGGGAACTCGTCCTCGGACGGGATCACCGGGAGCAGGGCGCGCTCGGCGAGGTTGCCGTGGCCGATCTCGCGGCGCTTGGGGCTGCCCATGCGGCCGGTCTCGCCGGTGCAGAACGGCGGGAAGTTGTAGTGGTGCAGGTAGCGCTTGCCGTCGACGGGCTCGATGGTGTCGAGGCGCTGCCACTCGTTGAGCATGCCGAGGGTGCAGATGGATAGCACCTGGGTCTGGCCACGCTGGAAGAGGCCGGAGCCGTGGACGCGCGGGAGGTAGTCGCCCTTGACCATGAGCGGGCGCACCTCGGTGGGCGTGCGGCCGTCGACACGCTCGCCGGTCTCGACGACCATGAGGCGCATCGCATGCTTCTCGAGGGCCTTGAGCTCAACGGGGATGGCGCGGCTCCACTGGGCCTGCTCCTCCTCGGTGAACTCGGCCTTGATGGCTGCCTTGAGGGCCTCGACCTTGCCGATGCGGGAGAGCTTGTCGGCGTCCTTGAGGGCGGCCTCCATCTCGTCGTAGTGGGCGAAGATGCGGTCGTGGACCTCGGGGATGGGCTCGTCGAGGATGTACTCGCGCGGCTGGATGGGGCCGTTGACCTCCTCGACCTTGGCGAAGAACTTCTTCTGCTCGGCGCAGAAGGCGGCGATGGCCTCCTGGCCGAAGGCCATGGCGGCGAGCATGTCCTCCTCGGAGATCTCCTCGGCGCCGGCCTCGAGCATGGAGATGAAGCCCTCGGCGCCGCCGAGCTCGAGGTCGAGGTCGGAGTTGTCGCGCTCCTCGTAGGTGGGGTTCACGATGAACTCGTGGGTGTCACGGTCGCGGCCGATGCGCACGCACGCGAGCGGGCCCTCGAAGGGCACGCCGCCCACGGTGAGGGCAGCGGAGGCCGCCATGATGCAGATGGTGTCGACCGGGTTGATCTGGTCGGCCACGAGCGTGGTGGCCACGACCTGGACCTCGTTGCGGAAGCCGGCCGGGAAGGACGGGCGCAGCGGGCGGTCGATCATGCGGGCCGTGAGGGTGGCCTTCTCGGACGGGCGTGCCTCGCGCTTGAGGTAGCCGCCGGGGATGCGGCCCACGGCGTACATCTTCTCGATGAAGTCGACCGTCAGCGGGAAGAAGTCGTAGTCCTTGCGCTCCTTGGAGACCACGGCGGTGAGAAGGACCGTGGAGTCGCCGCACTTGACGAGGCAGGCGCCGGTGGCCTGCTTGGCCAGCTCGCCGGTCTCCAGGACGTAGTGCTTGCCGTAGAGGTCGAACTCGTGTGTAACCTTTGCCATTTCTTTTCCCTTATCTCCGCCTGCCCCATTGCAGGCGGGCCGTCTCGGCGGCCGGCCGGCCGCCCGTCCGCGCTTCTCGCGGACATACCAAAGAAGGGGCGCCCGCCGGCGCCCCTCCGAAGAACCGCTTTACTGGATGTTGTCGCGGATGCCGAGGCTCTTGATGAGGGTACGGTACTCCTCGATGTTGCGAGCCTTGATGTAGGACAGCAGGCGACGACGCTTGCCGACGAGCATCAGCAGGCCGCGGCGGGTGTGGAAGTCCTTCGGGTGGACCTTCATGTGCTCGGTGAGGCCCTTGATGCGCTCGGTGAGGAGGGCAACCTGCACCTCGGCGGAACCGGAGTCCTTCTCGCCCTTGCCGTACTGGGCGACGAGCTCGGCCTTGCGCTCCTTGGAAACTGCCATGTCAAAACCACCTTTCACATAGATTCGCCCCGAACTGGGATGGCCGTCGGGCAGTCGGCGGGCCTCCAGGTACGGGGTACTGACCTGCGGTAGTGTACCACAGCCGCGAGCGCGCGTCCTTCTCGCCAGAAAATCCACGAAGGCAGCTGCCTGGACCGCCCATGAACCCAAACCATTTTGCGGTTTGGGTTCACCGGAGGCACCCAGAGCGGGCATCCAACCCAACGCCAACTCGATTACCTGCGGTTTTGCGTTCAGTGACCCACGCTCGCGAGAAACGATGAACCCAAACCACCGGAAGGGAGCGGTAGAAGCCCCGTTTCACGCGCCGAGGTAGAACTCCATCGCGCGAAGACGGGCGTCGAGGTGTGTGGCGGCCCACACGTGGGCGAGGCCAAGGAGGAAGAGCGCGGTCTCGGTGTCCGCAGGCGCGGCGAGAAGCTCGTCGAAGGTGCTGCCCAGAAGCGCGCGGAGCCAGGAGAGCTGGCCGGGACCCACCTCCTGGGCGCCCGCGACCTCGCGCGCGCAGCTCGCGCAGAGCGCGCCGCCGGCGGCTGCCGAGAAGTACGAGACGTCGGCATCCCCACAGGCGCAACAGCCCCCGAGCTCGGGGCGCCACCCGCCGTGGGCGAGCACCTTCCAGACGTAGGCGGCAACGGCGAGGTCGAGGTGCGCGCGGTCGGCAGCCTGCTCGCAGGCGGTGAGCGCACGGGAGCAGATCGGGTAGAGGAAGCCGTCCGGCGCCTGCTCGAAGCACGTGAGGCGCGCGACCTCGGCGACGGCGCTCGCCGCGGCAACGCGCTCGTAGTCCCCGCGCAGGCGGGCGTGCGGCTCCACCGTCTGTGCCTCGCTCACCACGTCGAGCGAGCGCCCCGCAGCCAGCAGGAAGTCCGTCTCGCAGAAGAGCTCCGCGCGCGCCGCCAGGCGCCCTCCCGGCTTGCGCGCGCCCTTGGCGACGGCGCGCGCCTGGCTGCCGTCGGCGGAGAGCAGCGTCAGGATGAGGTCCTGCTCGGCGAGCTTGGTGCGGTCGAGCACGATGGCGCGGGTGCAATAGGTGCGGCGTCCGGCCACCGCCTACTCCTCCACGGAGTAGCCGAGGCGGCGGATCTGGCGCTCGTCGCGACGCCACGCCGGCGAGACGCGCACCGTGAGGTCGAGAAAGACCTTGCAGTTGAGCAGGCGCTCGATGTCGCGGCGCGCCTCGATGCCCACCTGCTTGATCATCTGGCCGCCTCGCCCGACGACGATGCCCTTCTGCCCCTCGCGCTCCACGAGGATCGTGGCCGCGATGGTGGCGTGATCGTCGTCCGTGAAGTCGATGTCGTCGCAGATGACGCCAACGGAGTGCGGGAGCTCCTGGCGCAGGTGCAGGAAGAGCTTCTCGCGCACGAACTCGGCGACGAGCTCCTCGGGCGAGGCGTCAACGTCCATGTCCTCCGGGAACCACCGCGGACCCTCGGGCAGGTGCGCGGAGACGAGCTCGACGAACGCGTTCACGTTGAAGCCCTCCGTGGCCGAGACCACGAGCTCGTCGTCGAAGTCCACGAGCGCGCGGGCCGCCTCGAGCTGGGCTGCAACCTGCTCGGGTTTGGCCACGTCCGCCTTCGTGAGCACGAGCAGCTTGTAGTCCGCGTCCGCGCGGGCAACGTGGTTTGCCACCCACTCGTCGCCGCGGCCCACCGGCTTGGTGGCGTCGACGAGAAACGCCACCACGTCCGCGTCCGCGAGCTCGCCGAGGGCGCTCTTGTTGAGCTCGCTTCCGAGGGCGTCCTTAGGCTTGTGCAGGCCGGGCGTGTCGATGATCACGAGCTGGGAGTGGTCGGTGTTCACGACGGCGCGCATGCGGCGGCGCGTGGTCTGCGCGACGGGGCTCGTGATGGCGAGCTTCTCGCCCATGATGGCGTTCAGAAGCGTTGACTTGCCGGCGTTGGGACGCCCCACCAGCGCAACGAATCCGCTGGTGAAGGGCACGTTCTTCTCGGTCATGAGGACTCCTTGGTAGGGCTAGAGGCGCGCGACGATCGCGTTGGCGAAGACGAGCACGCCAACGATTGCGACGATCACGGAGAGGACCCACACCGCGGCGGCAGCGATGTCCTTGGCGCGGCCCGCGAGCGGGTGGAACTCGGGCGAGACGAGGTCGACGACGGTCTCGACGGCGGTGTTCATGAGCTCCGCCATGATGACGACGCCGCAGCAGAGCAGGACGATCGCCCAGCTCAGGAGGTCGAGCTG
The DNA here is from genome assembly GCA_963931035.1 of uncultured Atopobiaceae bacterium. Lineage (GTDB taxonomy): Bacteria > Actinomycetota > Coriobacteriia > Coriobacteriales > Atopobiaceae > Thermophilibacter. Next base: position 661,259 of record OZ006979.1, read on the forward strand.
CAGCGCGAGGCCGGCGACGACCGCGCAGGCGCCTACGGCGAGCATGACCTTGATGTTGCGCTCGGTGGCGACGGCCGTGCGAAAGCCCTGGATGGCAAAGAGGAAGCTCTTGCGAAAGCCGGGATGGTCGCTCTTGGAGCCGGGGATCATGCGAGCTCCTCCTCACGGTGTCGCGTGATGACGACGCGGTCGAGCGTGCCGTCGGTGGGGACGAGGGCGAGAAGCTCGTCCTCGCGCGTCTCCATCGCGATGGCCTCCGCCTCGTCGAGATGGTCGTGGCCGAGCAGGTGCAGCAGGCCGTGCACGAGCAGCAGGCGGCACTCGTCGGCCTCGGTGGTGCCAAAGGCGGCGGCCTGGCGCGCGATGTAGGTGGGCGCGAGCACGATGTCGCCGAGCTCGCAGGGCTCGCCCGGGGCGAGCGCGGGGTCGTCAGGGCGCTCGCACTCGAGCGAGATCACGTCCGTCGCGCGGTCCACGCCGCGCCACTCGGCGTTGAGCTCGCGGATGCGCGCCTCTCCCACGAGCGAGACGGACACCAGGCAGGGGCGGCCCACGCCCTCCTCGGCGAGCACGCGGTCGCAGACAGCCGCGACCTCCGCCTCGTCGAGCGGGAAGGAGACGCCCTCCTCGCACGCGACGTCGTACTCGTTCTCCATCAGCTGTGCCCCCTCTCGGCGGCGTCTCGGTCATAGGCGTCCACGATGCGCGCGACCAGCGCGTGCCGGACGATGTCGTTGCGGTCGAAGTCCACGAAGGCGACGTCCTCCATGCCCTCGAGCACGCGCCGGGCCGACTCCAGGCCGCCCTCGCCCGGCAGGTCGCGCTGGGAGGCGTCGCCGGTGATGACGAAGGTGGACGAGAAGCCCAGGCGGGTGAGGAACATCTTCATCTGCTCGGGCGTGGTGTTCTGTGCCTCGTCGAGGATCACGAAGGCGTTGTTGAACGTGCGGCCGCGCATGTAGGCGAGCGGGGCGATCTCGATGACGCCCTGCTCGATGAGGACGTTGCCCTTCTCGATGTCCGTCATGTCGAAGAGCGCGTCGTAGAGGGGGCGCACGTAGGGGTCGAGCTTCTCGGCGAGCGTGCCCGGCAGGTAGCCGAGCGACTCCCCCGCCTCGACGACCGGGCGCGCGAGCACGATGCGCCCGACCTCGCGCCGCTTGAGGGCCGCGACGGCCATCGCCATGGCGAGGTAGGTCTTGCCGGTGCCGGCGGGGCCAAGGCCAAAGGTCACGGTGTTCCGGCGGATCGAGTCGACGTAGCGCTTCTGGCCGGCGGTCTTGGGCCTGATGGCGCGCCCGCGATAGGTGAGGAGGATGTCGTCGCCCACGAGGGCGGTGCGCTCGGCGCCGTGGCGGACCTGGTCGATGACGATGTCCACCTCGCCCGTGGTGGGGGTCTCCCCCATCTCGACGAGCCTGATGAGCCGCGAGAAGACCGACGTCACCTGGTCCACGACGTCGGCGGGGCCGGACACGCTCACGATGTTGCCGCGGACGGAGACCATGGCGTCAAAGCCCGACTCGATGCGCCTGAGCAGCGAGTCTGCCGGGCCCATCAGGGCGGTGGGGTCGACCGAGTCGGGAATGGTGAGACGGACCTGCGTTGGCTCCATGTTCCTCCTGGGACGGTTGCTGCCTCGATGATAGCCCATCGGCGGGCCGTCCGGGGCTCCCCCTCGGTTTTGGGCAACAAGCTTGATATCCTTCTCGCCAATTCGAGGTTTTGCATCAAGCGTGTTGCCCAGTTTCCCTGCCGAGAGGGACGAGGGGGCCGAGGGCATAAAACCTGTTGCCCAAAACCTTCCTCCGGGCATCGAAAACGGTCCTCGGCGCGACGCGGGAGGGCGATTCTCGCAAAACCAAGTAAAACGTGGCGAGAAGGACGGCGGGCTAGACCAGCTCGGCCAACAGCATCGCGTCGTCGCGGACGCCCGCGACGCGCACGGGGACGAGGCTGTCGACGGGGACCGTCGGGTCGAGAAGAACGTCGAAGAGGCCGCCCGAGACGCCGCGACCGGGGTACTGCACCACGACGAGGTCCCGCTCCCCCACCAGCCGGCGCGCCTCCGCCAGGCGCAGCTCCTCGGCGAGAGCGCGGGCACGCTCGCCGCGCTCGGCCATGACGTGCGCCTCTACCTGGCCGTCCATGGTCGCCGCAGGCGTCCCCGGGCGGCGGGAGTAGCGGAACACGTGCAACTTGGAGAAGCGCATCTCGCGACAGAAGTCGAGCGAGCGCTCGAAGTCGTCGTCCGTCTCGCCGGGGAAGCCGACGATGAGGTCGGTCCCGAGGGCGAGGTGCGGCAGGTGCCCGCGCGCGGTCTCGACGACGCGGCGGAAGTCGTCGGTCCGGTAGACGCGCGCCATGCGCCTGAGCGTCTCGTCGCAGCCGGACTGGAGACAGACGTGCAGGAAGGGGGCCACGCGGCCGCCCGAGCGCGCCATCGCCCGGCAGAGCTCGTCGGTGACGTCGGGCGGCTCGATCGAGGAGAGGCGGATGCGCTCGACGTCCGTCTCGGCGAGCAGGAGGTCGAGAAGGGCGGGCAGCCCCAGCTCGCGGCCGTCCGCACCCGGGGCGCGGTAGCTCCCGAGGTTGATGCCCGTGAGCACGACCTCGTGGGCGCCGCGCTCCCGGGCCGCCCGGACGGCGGCGAGGACCTCGCCCGCGGGCAGGGAGCGGCCCGCCCCGCGAGCGCGCCAGACGATGCAGTAGGTGCAACGGTTGTCGCAGCCGTCCTGGATCTTGATGCCGGGCCTCGTGCGACCCGTGGGCGTGGGGGCGCCGGGGGCGGGCGTCGCCGCGTCGGCGCCGGGGAGCAGCCCGAGCGCCTCCGAGGCGATCGAGGCGACGGCGGACTTGTCGCGCTCGACGCGCACGTTGGGCGCCAGGGCGGCGAGCTCGTCGGAGAAGAGGTTTGCCACGCAGCCCGTGGCGATGACCAGCGGCGCGCCCGGCATCGACGCCGCGCGGCGCACGGCCTTTCTCGTCTTGGCCTCGGCCTCGCCGGTGACGGCGCAGGTGTTGACGATCACGACGGACGCCTCGCGCTCGGGGACCAGCGTGGCGCCGGCGCGCTCGAGCTCGAGGGCCATGTGGTCGAGCTCCACCCGGTTGACGCGGCAGCCGAGGTTGACGAGGGCGACCCCGCGGACCTCGCTCACCTGCGTCCGCCCTTGAAGGGGTTCTTGGGCGCGTGCCAGCGCTCCCTGGCAAAGTGCTCGGCCGCGTTCTCCGCCGCCGCGGAGAAGCCCTCGGCCTCCGCGTCCTTCTCGCCCGCCGGATCGACTGCGTCGCCGGAGCGCTCGGCGACGAGGGCGGCGACGTCGAGCACCTGCTTCCTGGTGAGGTCGCGCGGCGTCTCCACCTGCACGACCGCGATGAGGTTGCCGCGCGCGACCATGCCCATGCGCGGCATGCCAAATCCCTGCACGGTGACGCGCTGGCCAAACTGGCATCCCGCGGGGACGTCGACGGTGACGCGCTCGCCCTCGAGGATGCCGTCGAGCGAGACCGTGGTGCCGACGATCGCCTGGAGCGAGTCGACCCTCACGGTGCAGTAGAGGTCGTCGCCCTGGCGCTCGAAGCGGTCGCTCTCCGCGACCTCGACGCTCACGACGAGGTCGCCGCAGGAGTCGCCGCGCAGCCCCGCCTCGCCCTTGCCCTCGACGGTGATCGTCTGGCCGGAGTGGACGCCCGCCGGCACCTGAACCTCGACCTTCTCGCGCGAGGGCGTGCGCCCCTGCCCCTCGCAGGTCTCGCAGGGATGGTCGATGACCTGGCCCTGCCCGTGGCAGGCGGGGCAGGCGGACTGGGTCTGCATCTGGCCGAAGATGGTGCGCTGGACCTCGACGACGCGGCCGGTGCCGTGGCAGCGCTCGCAGGCGTGGAGGTGCCCGCCCTCGGCCGCACCGCTCCCGCCGCAGTCCTCGCAGGGGGCGAGGCGCGTGTAGGCGACCGTCTTCTTGCAGCCGGAGGCAGCCTCCTCGAGCGTGATCGTGAGGCGGATGCCCATGTCACGGCCACGCGTGCGCTGCGCGGCCGCACCGCCGCGACCGCCGCCCATCCCGCCGAAGAAGGAGTCGAAGATGTCGCCGAAGCCAAAACCCCCGCCGCCAAAGATGTCGGAGACGTCGACGTAGTCCGAGCCAAAGCCGGCCGGGCCGTTGGGGTCGCCGTAGCGGTCGTAGTTGGCGCGCTTCTGGTCGTCGGAGAGGACGGTGTAGGCCTCGTTGACCTCCTTGAAGCGCTCCTCGGCGTCGGGCGCGTCGTTCACGTCCGGGTGGAGCGTGCGCGCCTTCTTGAGAAAGGCGCGCTTAATCGTCTTGGCATCGGCGTCACGAGGCACCTCGAGCACCTCGTAGTAGTCCCTCTTTGGTTCCACGGTTTCCCATCTCCCCAGACGTGCGTGACACAGTGATGCCGGGCCATCCCTCGGGCGTCCCGGGCGAAGTTGCTAAAAGTAGTAGACCCCAGGCCCCATGTAGCCCCTCGTGCCGAGGCCCGCCGTGCACGAGAACATCATCATGAGGAAGAGCGCGATGAAGAAGCCGTTGGAGATGCCGTTGAGCACCGCCACGCCCGCGTTTCTCCACCAGCGGCCGGAGCGCCTGAGGCCGTCGCGCACGACCAGGTAGCCGCCAAAGAGGAAGAGCAGGGCGATGAAGACGGCGAAGGACGCGAGCATGCCCGTGATCAGGCCAAACGCGAGGAACGGCAGGGCGAAGCCGATGAGGTTGCAGCCGTTGGCCTGCCGGCGCGTGAGGCGCTCCTCGGGCACGCACACGCGGCAGACGAAGTCGCCCGCAGCGGAGCCGTTGGTGCCGGCGTTGCCCATGCCCGCGACCCTGACCTCGTCGCCGTCGTGCGAGCCGGCCGGGACGTCGACGACGACCTCGCTCGCGGAGAGCGTGCGCCCGGAGCCGCCACAGGCCGAGCACGGGTCGGCGACCACGCGGCCGGTCCCCTCGCACTCGGGGCAGGTCATCGCCATGACGCCGAAGAGCCCGGTGTCGACGGTGATGTGCCCGCGGCCGCCGCAGGTGGGGCAGGTCGCGGGATGGTCGGACTCGACCGAGCCGGAGCCATGGCAGGCGTCGCAGGAGACGTAGCGCTGGTACGTCACGCCGCGACGGGCGCCGGACGAGGCGGTCTCGGCGTCGACGGTGAGCTCGTAGACGACGTCGGCGCCGGCGCGCGGGCGATACGCGCGCGAGCGGCGGCGGGAGGTCGCGTTGCCAAACGGGCCCCAGCCAAAGGGCCCGCCGCCGAAGCCGAACGGGTCGGCGTAGCCGCCCTGCTGGCTCGGGGAGCTCCCGTAGCCGGCGAAGGGGTTGCCGGAGCGCAGGGCGTCGTAGCGCTTGCGCTTGTCGGGGTCGGAGAGGACGGCGTAGGCCTCGGAGACCTCCTTGAAGCGCTCCTCGGCGTCGGGCTCCTTGTTGACGTCGGGGTGGAGCTTGCGAGCCTTCTGCTGGAAGGCCTTGCGTATGTCGTCGGTGGAGGCGTCCTTATCGACGCCGAGAATGGCGTAGTAGTCCTTGTCGTTCATCGAAGCCATGTGGCGGGTCTCCCGTATGCGCGGTGCTCACAACCTATTCAGTATAGCCGTGACGCGCAGCCTCTATTCAGAAAGCGCAATCTGGCGGTAGGTGACGCCACAACGCTGAAGGATGTTCTTGGAGATGATGTTGTCCTCGGTGCCGTCGTACTTGTCGTCAAGGTAGACGACCTCGCCGATGCCCGCCTGCACGAGGGTCTTGGCGCACTCGTGGCACGGGAAGAGCGTCACGTAGACCGTGGCGCCCGTCATGTCCTTGAGCGAGCCGCGGTAGTTGAGGATCGCGTTGGCCTCGGCGTGGATGACGTAGTTGTGCTTGTCGTAGAGCGGGTCGTCGTTGGTGCCCCAGGGGAACTCGTCGTCGCCCAGGCCGCGCGGCGTGCCGTTGTAGCCCACCGAGAGGATGCGGTGGTTGGTGTCCGCGATGCAGGCGCCCACCTGCGTGTTGGGGTCCTTGCTGCGCAGGCTCGCCGCGATGGCGGCGCGCATGAAGAACTCGTCCCAGCTGATGACATCGGTGCGCTTGCCCGGCATGGCGCTCCCCTCTCGACGTTTGTGCTGCTAGCTTGGCGCATTTGTGACGCGCGCGCAAGAGGGGCGACGTGACGGTCGTCAGCAGCGGGCGGTGGCGACCTCGCCGGGGGCGAGGTCCCAGAGGGGGCCGTAGAGCTCGTTGCCCAGGAGCCAGCCCTGCTCGGTGGGTGCGAGCCGGCCGTCCCTCTCGGCCAGGAGGCGGCGGGCGAGAAGGTCGTCGACGGTGTCGTCGAAGCGGGCACCGAAGAGCTCGCGCGCACGAGCGACGAGCTCGGGACGCAGCCCCTCGACGAGCCGGGCGCCGAGCATGAGGTCCTCGGCCGCCGCCTGCGGCTCGGTCAGGAACTCGAGCGAGAAGGACAGCGCACAGAGACGGGGGTCCTCGGCAAGCCCGCGCCGGGGCGTCTCGACCGTGAGCCGGACGCGTCGGGCGCCCGCGGGGGCCGCGGGGAGCTGCGGGCAGGCCTCCAGAAGTCTCAAGTAACCCTCTAGGTCGAGCATGCTCGAGGCTCCGGTCCCCAATCCCAGGTAGGGTGAACCCGTCCAGTAGGCTTTGTTGTGTTGGCACTCCTTACCTGCGCGGGCGTAGCTCGCAACCTCATAGCGAGCGTATCCATGAGCCTCAAGCAGCACCTGAGCCTGGGTCATTCTCTCAGCCTGGACCTCAGGGTCGTTCCAGACGCAGGGGTCGTCGGCGAGCCGCTGGTCGAGCGGCGTGCCCTCCTCGATCTGGAGGGGGTAGACGCTCACGTGGCCCACGCCGAGCGCGACCACCCCCTCGAGAGAACGGGCCCAGCTCTCCGGCGTCTGCCCGGGCGTCGCGCACATGAGGTCGACGGATACGTCGATGCCGCTCGCGACGGCGGCGCTGACGCGATCCCGGGCGCATGCGGCGTCGTGGAGTCGACCGAGCTCTGCGAGCTCTGCGTCGTCGAGGCTCTGGACGCCGACGGAGAGGCGCGTCGCGCCCGCCTCCCGCACGGCACGAAGAACCTCGTCGCTGAGCGAGTCAGGATTGGCCTCGCAGGTGAGCTCGGAGGGGGCTGCAACGCCAACGACCTTCTCGACCAGCTGGCCGAGGTCCCTCTCGCCCAGAAGCGTCGGCGTGCCTCCGCCGAGGTATGCCGTCTCGCAGCCCCCGAGCAGCCCCAGCGACGCAGCCTCTTCCAGCTGTGCCTCGAGCGCACGCGCATAGGCGCCCATGAGCGGGTCGCCTGCGGGCGTCACCCACGACGCGAAGTCACAGTACGCGCACTTGCGCGCGCAGAACGGGATGTGCAGGTAGAGCGCCGACGCCACCGTACTCCCTCCAGCGAAGCAAGAACCACCCGTAGTATATGGCAGCTCATCCGTGGGCGCCGTGCTGCGTCCGATTCGCTAGACTTCTGCCTTCTAAGCCGACTTGTGAATAGATTTCTTGGACTCGTGCTCGCATCCGGTCTCATTCGGCTATAAAACCCAAGGTAGATTTAGTTTGAGAGTGTGTAACTTCAACCTGTTGGGCGGAAATCTGTACACAAGTCGGTTTAGAAGGCAGGAACTCTCAGAGACGCGCCACGACCCCAAGGCACCGCGCCGGAAAGGCGCTAGAGCACATGCGCGCGCACCTCGGCGGCCACGGCGAGGAACTCCTCGGCGCGCACGCAGCTCATCGCGGCGTTGCGCCAGCGCGCGGCGTCGGGCATGCCCTTGAAGTACCAGCCGGCGAGGCTGCGCGCGCGCTTGAGGTGGGCGCCCGTGGCCTCGAGCAGGCGCAAGTGACACTCGAAGGCCGCGATCCTCTGGGCGACGCTTGGCTCGTGGCCCGAGAAGACCCACGGGTTGCCGTAGGTCCCGCGCGCGACCATCACGGCCGTCGCGCCGGTCTCCGCGAGCACGCGAAGCGCCGCGTCGTGCGAGAGGATGTCACCGGAGGCGATGACGGGGATGCCCACGGCGTCCGCGACGCGGCTCACGGCGCCCCAGTCGGCCTCGCCGTGGTACATCTGCGTGGCAAAGCGCCCGTGCACGGCCACCGCGGCGGCGCCGGCGTCCTCCATCGCGCGCGCGAACTCGGGCGCGACCTCCTGCCCCATGTAGCGGCCGCGGCGGATCTTCACCGTCACGGCGACGCCCGGGGCGCCCCCGCGGCACGCGCGCACGATCTCTGCCGCAAGCTCGGGATTCTCCAGCAGCGCCGACCCCTCGCCCTTCTTGGTCACCTTGGGCACGGGGCAGGCCATGTTGATGTCGATGAGCGCGAGCCTCTCGCCCAGGCGCGCCGCCACGCGCTCCGCGGACTCGCGGAAGAGCTCCGGCTTGGAGCCAAAGAGCTGCACCGCGATGTCCGGCTCCGCCGGGTCGGGGTCCACGAGCTCCCAGCTCTTCTCGCCGTAGTGAAGCCCCGCGCACGAGACCATCTCCGAGTAGGCCAAGGCCGCGCCGCCCGCGCGCGCCATGAGGCGATACGCCGCGTCGGAGACCCCGGCCATCGGCGCCATGAGCAGCCTGCCCGCGAGCTCGCCGTCCCAGGCGGGCGGCTCGGGGGAAAGCGCAGCGGCGGGTGCGTGGGCGGCCAGGACCTCGGCGGCCGTCACTGGTCGTCCACCTTGAGGACGGCGAGAAACGCCTCCTGCGGCACCTCCACGGAGCCGATCTGCTTCATGCGCTTCTTGCCCTCCTTCTGCTTCTCCAGGAGCTTGCGCTTGCGCGAGATGTCGCCGCCGTAGCACTTGGCAAGGACGTCCTTGCGCACGGCCTTGACGGTGCTGCGCGCGATGATCTTGTTGCCGATGGCGCCCTGTATAGGCACCTCGAACTGCTGGCGCGGGATGATCTCCTTGAGCTTGTCACAGAGGCCGCGCGCCATCGCGTAGGCCTTGTCACGGTGCACGATGAAGCTGAGGGCGTCCACCTCGTCGCCGGAGAGCAGGATGTCGAGCTTCACGAGGTCGCTCGCGCGGTAGTCGGAGAACTCGTAGTCCAGGCTCGCGTAGCCCTTGGTGCGGCTCTTGAGCTGGTCGAAGAAGTCCAGGATGAGCTCGGCGAGAGGAACGTCGAAGTGCATCTCCACGGACTTCTCGGAGAGGTAGACCATGTCCTGCGTGATGCCGCGGTGCTCGATGGCGAGCTGCATGACGGCGCCCGTGTACTCGGGCGGCACGATGACCTTGGCCTTGAGGTAGGGCTCCTCGATGCGCTCGATGCGGGTGACGTCGGGCAGGTCCTGGGGGCTGCGCACCTCGATCATCTCGCCGTCGGTCCTGTAGACGTGGTAGTCCACCGAGGGGCTGGTGGCAATCAGCGACAGCGCGAACTCGCGCTCCAGGCGCTCCTTCACGACCTCCATGTGGAGCAGGCCCAAAAAGCCCACGCGGAAGCCAAAGCCGAGCGCAACCGAGGTCTCGGGGCTCCACGTGAGCGAGGGGTCGTTCACGCGCAGCTTCTCCAGGGCGTCGCGCAGGTTCTCGTAGTCCTTGTTGTCTATGGGGAAGATGCCGGTGTAGACCATCGGCTTGGCCTCGCGATATCCTGGCAGCGCCTCCGCGCAGGGGCGGGCGGCGTACGTGAGCGTGTCGCCCACGCGTACGGCCTCGGGGTTCTTGAGGCCCGTGACGACGAAGCCGACCTCGCCGACGCCGAGCTCGCCCACGAGCTGCTCGGCCGGGCGCTTGACGCCCACGCCGTCCACGAGGAAGCCCTCGCCGGCCTGCATCATCTGCAGCTGGTCGCCCTTCTCGATGTGTCCGTCGAAGACGCGCACCGTGGCCACCACGCCACGGTACTCGTCGAAGTAGGAGTCCAGGATGAGGGCCTTGAGCGGCGCGTCGTAGTCGCCGGAGGGCGGCGAGACGAGCATGACGATGGCCTCGAGCAGGTCGTGGATGCCCTCGCCCGTCTTGCCGGAGACGCACACGGCGTCGTCGGCCGGGATGGCGAGGTCCTCCTCGATCTCCTCCCTCACGCGGTCGGGCTCGGCGCTCGGCAGGTCGATCTTGTTGATCGCGGGCACGATGTCGAGGTTCGCGTTCATCGCGAGGTTGGCGTTGGAGACGGTCTGCGCCTCCACGCCCTGCGTGGCGTCTACGACGAGCACCGCGCCCTCGCAGGCCGCGAGGCTGCGGGAGACCTCGTAGGTGAAGTCCACGTGGCCCGGGGTGTCGATGAGGTTGAACTGGTAGGTCTCGCCGTCGTCCGCGTCGTAGGTCACGCGCACGGCGTTGGACTTGATGGTGATGCCGCGCTCCCGCTCGATGTCCATCGTGTCCAGCAGCTGCGCCTCCATGTCGCGCTCCTCCACCGTGTGGGTGAGCTCGAGGATGCGGTCCGAGATGGTCGACTTGCCGTGGTCGATGTGCGCAACGATCGAGAAGTTGCGGATATGTGTGGTATCGGTCGTAGACATGAGGTGAATGATAGCGAAGTGACGCGCCGCATGCTATACTCAGCAGGCTGACCTCACCGTGTCTCAAAAGAGGCCTCAGAACAGAAGCTTTTGAAAGGAACCGCACGTGGCTAACATCAAGTCTCAGAAGAAGCGCATCAAGACCGCTGAGAAGGCGCGCCAGCGCAACCGCGCCGTCCGCTCCGAGCTCAAGACCGCCGTCAAGGGCGTCCGCGCCGCCGTCGAGTCCGGCGACGTCGAGGCCGCCCAGGCTGCCGCCAACAAGGCCGGCCGTCTGCTCGACAAGGCCGCTTCCAAGGGCATCATCCACAAGAACCAGGCCGCTCAGCGCAAGAGCGGCGTGCAGAAGCTCGTCAACACCATCAAGTAGCTTCCGCTCCCATAGCGCACGCAAACGGACCCGGGGTGCTGCCCGGGTCCGTTTTTTGTGTCACACGTCCTTCTCGCTGGTCCTTCTCGCCGTCCTTCTCGCCCGTCCTTTTCGCCCGTCCTTTTCGCAAACTGTCGCTTATTACTGCGCGTAGACCCATTTTCAGCCTCTCGAGACGTCAAAAGCGACAGTCTGCGAAAGGGGTGGGGGCAGTACGACGGACGCACAATGACACGATGCGACATGTCGCACGGATCCCGCGATACCCGGCCACCACTCGCCGGGGCGTGACAGCCGCCCGCGAACTCGTTTGGACCGCACGGGCCACGCTCACGCGTCTCACCTGCGGCCGCAGGATGCTGCAAGCTAAGTGCAAGCTCGCTGCCAGCGGCGGGGCGTACCATCGCCCTCACCACGTTCGGACGGCGAGAAGACCATGCAGCGACGCGTATCCCAGGAACTCGAGGCATTGCTCACGGCGGCGGCAGAGGGTGGCGGCTGCCTCGTCGCGTCCTGCCGCCGCCTGCGCGACGCCCTCGAGCGGCGCGTGGCGACGGGCGAGGTCGTCTCGCCCGCGCCCCATCTCTACGTCGCCCGCGAGCTCTGGGAGGGGCTCTCCCAGACGGAGCGAACCCGACACCTCGTGACCGGCTTCGGCCGGCTCCATCCGGACTGGACGTTCTGCGGAACCTCCGCCGCCGTCATGCACGGGCTCTCCGTGTCCGAGGCCATCCAGCGCCCCCTCGAGATCGTCGCGCCCTCCCGTGTGATCGCGTGTCCGAGAAACGTCGTCGTCAGACGCTATGGGAGCGATGTTCCGAGCACCATCGCAAGGGGCGTCAGCGTCACCACTCTCGAGCGGACGGTGCTCGACTGCGCGCGCTGGCTGCCCCTTGGGGAGGGGCTCGCGGTGGCGGACTCCTCCCTGCGCCTCGGCCTCGTCGACGGCGAACGCCTCGGCGAGTACGTCAGGTCGGCGGGAAGGCGCCTTCGCGGAGCGGCGCGCGCCCGCCTCGTGGCGCGGCTCGCCGACCCGAGGCCCGAGAACGGGATGGAGTCGATCGCGCGCGCCACGATATACGAGCTCGGCTTTGCCCTCCCCGACCTGCAGGCCCCCCTGCACGACCCCATGGATCCGCATAGGGTGCTTCGCGTCGACTTCATGTGGGTGCTGCCCGACGGCACCGTCATCATCGGGGAGCTCGACGGGGGCGAGAAGTACCGCAACCCCGCCATGAACGGGGGGACGCCGCTCGTGGCGATGCGCGGGGAGCGGAGGCGCGAGTCCCGCCTCACGATCGACCGCCCCAAGATCGTGCGCTTCTCGCCCGACGAGGTAGGGGACGTCGCGTACTTCAACCGGCTACTCGAGACGTTTGGGGTGCCCCGCGAGCGCGCGCCCATCATCGAGGTCCCGGACGAGGTGCCCTTCAGCGAGGTGGTGCCACTCGAGGCGTACGGCCTGCCCTGACCCATGAACCCGGCGCGTCCACAGACTGTCGCATTTTACTGCTCACAAAGAGTTCTCCCGGCCCGCCAGCAGCAAAATGCGACAGTTTGCGAGGGAGGCGGAACAAAGAGAAGGGAGGGCGAGAAGGACGACGGGGCCGCAGCGAGAGTCCGGTCACGCGACGCCGCAGACGCGGGCGATGAGGCGGACCATCTCGGTCTGCTCATCGGCGCCGCTCTTGAGCGAGCGCTCCACGCGAGCGCACTCGGCGAGCAGGCGCTCGAGCTCCCCGTCCGAGAAGGCACGCGCCCACCTGGCGTGGTTTCTCACCTGCCACTCCTGCTTGCCGAGCTCCCCCGCCAGCGCGGCGGGCGTCCCCCGCGACGCGAGCGTCCGGGCGCAGACGAGCTCGCGCAGACGACCGGTCACGAGCGAGAGCAGGCCGAGCGCCGAGCCGTCGAGCAGCCGATAGAGCGCGAGCGAGCGATGGGCGTCGCGGGCGGACAGGCGGTCGAGGAACTCCCAGGGCTTCACCTCGGCGACGCGGGCGACGTTGGTCTCGACGAACTCCTGCGTGATGGCGCCCGAGCTGCCGAGAAGGGCGGCGAGGGTGGCGAGCTGTGTGTCCAGCATCGTGGTGGACTCCCCGACGCGCGCGACGAGCTCGCGGGCCGCGTCGGCACCGATGGAGACGCCGTGGGAGGCGGCGAGCTTCTGCACGTAGGGCGGGAGGTCGCGTCCCTTCTTCGCCGCGCACTCGATGACGGAGCGCGGCCCCACCTTGGCGACGGCCTTGTAGAGGCGCGTGGACTTGGCGAGGCTGGCGGCAACGAGCGCAAGCGTGCAGCTCTCGTTAGGGCTCCCCAGATACTCGATGATGGCCTCGGAGACGGCCTTGGGCAGCTTGTCGGCCGCCTCGACCACGACGACGCGCCGGTCGCCGCCCATGGGGAGCGTGTTGAGCGAGGAGAGCAGCTCCACGGGCTCCAGGTCGCCGGACGCGACGATCTCCTCGAGGTTGAACATCGCAAACGGACCGTCCACGCGGGCGCGCAGGCGCGCGACCGCCTGCCTGCGCTTGAGCTCATCCGGGCCGACGATGAGGTAGGCCGGCAGCAGGGCGGGTTTCTCGGCCATGGGGCTCCCTTCGTCGGGACGGGCGGACGGACGGGCGGACGCAGGTCCGGCACATCATTCTAGCATCCCCCGAGCGCGACTCCCCCGCTGGCAGCTCACCCTCGGGCCGCCCGCGCCCGGCTCCACGCAGACGTCCCCGACGTCCATCGTGCACAGGAAGAGCGACCCCGCGTCCTCGAGCATGCCCACGCACACCGGGTCGGGATGGCCGTAGCCGTTGCCCTCCCCCGCGCTCGCCACGCTCACCTCGGGCGCGAGCGCCGCGCAGATCTCCGGCGTCACCGACGTCTCCGACCCGTGGTGCCCGACCTTCAGGAGGTCCACGTCGCCGACGTCGCCGCGCTCCATGGCGGCGCCCGTCTCCTCGCGCTCTGCGTCGGCGGCGAGCAGCGCGGTGAGGGAGCGCCCGTCGCGCTCGTAGGTGAGCGCGAGCTCGAGCGAGCCCTCGTTGCCCTCCCCTCCCGCGGGTTCTAGCGGCGAGACGACGCGCATCTCGAAGCTCCCCGCATGCAGGACGTGGCCATAGCCGACCTCCTCGATGGGAACGGCGTCCGGGAGCTCGGCGACGTCGGTCTCCTCGGGCACGACGAGCAGGTCGACGTCGATGACCGCGAGCAGGTCGTCAAGGCCGCCCGCATGGTCGCTGTGCAGGTGCGTGAGCACCACGGCGTCCAGGTGAGAGACGTTGTTGCGGGCGAGCGCGGAAACCACCGCCTCGCCCGGACCCGTGTCCACGAGCGCCGAGGAGGGCCCGTCGGTGACGAGGATGGCGTCGCCCTGCCCCACGTCGAGCACGCGGACGCACGCCGGCGCGAAGTAGCGCCACCTCACGTGCCAGGCGAGGGCGACCACGGCGGCGACGCCCACCAGGGAGGCGAGCACCCGCCGACGGACGCGCGGCCAGGCCGCGAGGAGCAGGGCCAGGGCGGCGGCGAGGGCGGCGAGCGCCGGACCCTCCTCGACGCTCACCGCCACGCAGGCGCCGGGCAGGTCGGCGAGCGCACGCAGCATGACCATAAGCGAGGCGCCCACCGCCTCGCACCCCAGGAGCAGCGCCGCCTGCACGGGAGGGAGCCAGGCGCACAGGGCGGAAAGCAGCCCCAGCACGAGGAGAGCCGAGAAGAGCGGGCCGAGAAGGACGTTGGCCAGGGGCGCCACGAGCGAGAGCGTCCCGAAGGTCGCGCAGGTGAGCGGCGAGGTCACGAGCTGCGACACGAGCGTCATGGCGAGCGCCTCCTCGGCGCCCGAGACGGCCCGCGCAAGGCGCCCCCTTCCGCGGATGCGACGGGCGAGCGACTCGGGCGGGGCGAGAAGGACGCGCAGGACGTAGCGCGCATACGCCCCGAGTGCGCAGATCCCGCAGACGCACATGACCGAGAGCAGGTATCCGAGCTGGCCGGTAACCCCGGGCTCGACGAGGGCCATGACGAGCGCGACCAGGCTCGCCGAGGAGAGCGGGTGGGCGCGGCGGCCCGCGAGCCTCGAGAGCTCGGCCGCGAGGGTCATGGCCCAGGCCCTGACCGCCGAGACCGGCAGGCCGCAGAAGAGGACGAAGAGCCCGCTCACGCCCATGAGGAGCGCGGAGCGCGGCAGCGGGCGAAGCGGGAGGGCGCGCAGGAGCAGGGAGAGGAGGGAGGAGAGCAGGACGAGGTGCCCGCCCGAGACCGCCACGAGATGGGAGACGCCGCACGACGCGAAGAGCTCGTCGAGCCCGCGCTCCGACATCGCACCGGTATGCCCACAGATGGTCCCCGCCACCAGGGCTCGGGCGTCGGACGAGCTCGCGTCGAGGCTCTCGAGCACCCGCGAGCGCGCCGCGAGCACGGGCCCCAGCGGCCCTCCTGCCGGAGAGCACGAGAGGAGGCGGGACACGCGCACGGTCCCGGCGATGCCCTGGGCGCGCGAGCTGGCGCCCCACGCGCCGTCGTCGTTTGCCTCGAATCGCCCGACGCAGCGGAGTGTGCTCCCCGCCTCGATCGGGGCGTCCGCGAGGATCCAGACCGAGGCGCCGAGATGGCCGAGCGCCCGCGGCCGCGCCCTTCCCCGCCACCCCGAGGCGCCCTCCCGCAGGTCGCCCTCGACCCGCAGCTCCCAGGAGGACACGGGCGAGGACGAGAGCGCCCCGGCGAGCGCCTCCTGGCGGGAGAGCTCGCCGGCGCAAGCGAGCCCCGCCGCGGCGGCGGAGACCCCAACGACGACGAGCAGGGTCCGGGCCTCGCGAAGGCGCGTGCGCCCCAGCGCGAGCGACAGGGCGAGCGCGAGCGCCGCGCTGGCCGCCGACGCACCGGCGACAACCCCGGGGGCGGGCGCCGCGGCGAGAAGGGCCCGCGAGAGCGCGATGACGGTCACGAGCGACCACAGCGCGGGCGGGAGCAGGGGCCGCTCGGGCCGCTCGACGCCCCTAGACACAGACCATCCCCTCGAGCCTGGCGAACTTCTTCTCCCCGATCCCCGAGACCCGCATCAGGTCCTCTGGCGCGGTGAAGGGGCCGTTTGCCTCCCGGTCCTCGATGATCGCCCGCGCCGTTGCCTCCCCCACCCCGGGAAGCTCGTCGAGCTGCTCGACGGAGGCCGTGTTCAGGTTGACGAGGCCGCCCGAGGCCGAGTCCGCGGGCGCGGCGGGCGTCGCCTCGCCCTCTGCGGGTACGTGCACCTTCTCGCCGTCCGAGAGCGGGGCTGCCAGGTTGAGCGAGGAGGTGTCCGCACCCTCGGCGAGCCCGCCGGCGGCGGTGACGGCGTCGCCCACGCGGGCGCCCTCCGCGAGCTCGTAGACGCCCGGGGCCCCGACCATCCCGTCGACATGGACGACCAGCGTGAGCGGCTCCTCCTCCGTCTCCTCCGCGACGGGCGCCGCACCCGCCTCCTCCGCGCGCTCGATCTCGACGCCCCCCGCACCGCCGAGGAGCCCCTCCGCGGCGCGCCCCCGCACCGCGACGAAGACGAGCGCGACGAGCGCCGCGAGAACGACGAGCATCCCCGCCACGCCGCGCCACCCGACGAGGCCGTAGCGGCGCGCCGTCCTTCTCGCCCGAACACCAGCACCCTGTGCCATGCGACCACCCCCCTTCGAGCATGCGCCCGGGGACGACCCCCGGGCGCGTCATTGGAAGAAAGTCGCACGCGAATCTGACGCTATCTGTCAGCTGTCTTTCATCTACGAGAAACGCCCTCGTTTCCGAGGGCGCTTCAACATAGATTCTGGAATTGGTTTCAACCGCCCGCAGACGATCGCGCTACCGCTCGCCGCCGGAGCCGGGAGCGAGGTCACGATGGTGCTCCCTGAGGGCCCCCTTGGGCGCGTGATAGGAGGGGCACTGCGGGAAGTCCCTCCACTCGACGTTCGCAACGAGGTCGGCGACCATGCCCTCGTGGTCGAAGCTCTCCCAGGCCGCGAGCACGTCGGCCATGCGCGCGTGCGTCTCGGGGCGGCGCGGCATGAAGAGCGTGCAGCAGTCGGGGGCGGTCTGGCACGAGATGTCGTAGGTCCCGATCTCGTGGGCTCGCGCGATGATCTCCTGCTTGTCCGAGCCGATGAGCGGTCGCAGGACGGGCATCGTCACGGCCTCGTTGACGGCGGCGATGTTCTCGAGGGTCTGGGAGGCGACCTGCCCGAGCGACTCGCCCGTGACCAGGGCCTTGGCACCCTCGAGAAGCGCGATGCGCTCCGCAACCTGCAGCATGACGCGACGGTACATGATGATGCGCAGGCTCTGCGGGACGGCGAGCGAGATCTCGCGCTGCCGCTCGCCGAAGGGGACGACGTAGAGGCGCCCGATCGTCCCGGAGGGGGCGAGCGCGTCCACGATGTCCTGGCAGAGCCACTCGCTCGTGTCGGCGGTCATGGGGCGCCCCGAGAAGTGCACGGGCACGCAGATGGCACCGCGCCGCCCCACCATCCAGGTGGAGACCGGCGAGTCAAAGCCACTCGAGAGCAGCGTGACCACCTTGCCGGCGGTACCGACAGGAAGGCCGCCGACCCCGGGCGCGGACGCGGCATAGACGTAGGTCGAGCCCTGCACCACGTGCACGACGACGGTGACGTCGGGGTGGTGGACGTCCACCTTCTTGTCGGGGAAGCTCTCGCACAGGACCGACCCGACGATCTTGTTCATGTCGAGCGTATGGACCGCGTAGGTCGTCGAGGAGCGGCGCGCGTGGACCTTGAAGCTCTGGAAGTCGCCCGCCTCGCCGAGCGCCCGGACGGCGGCGGCACAGTACTCGCCCTCGTCGAGGCCGCACTTGTACGCAAGGGAGACGCGCGCCACGCCGGGCACGCGCCGGATGGCCGCCGCGAGCTCCTCGCTCGCGAGACGGTCCTGCGTCTCTACGACGATGTAGCCCGAGATGCGGGAGATGTCGGCGACCGGGAAGTCGCGGAGGGCGCGATGCAGGTTGGTGACGAGCTGGTTCTCGAAGGTCGAGCGGTTCTTGCCCTTGAGCCCGATCTCATGGTAGTGGACGAGGCAGATTCTCTCGGTCATCGAGCGCCTTACAGGGCGATGGTGTTGGCGCCCTTGATGTCCTCGTCAAAGTCCTCCTTGACGAAGCCGAGCGTGCCGTCCTCGATCTCCTTCATGGCAACCGAGACCGGGTCCTTGCCGGAGACGACGGTGGTGATGTCGTCGAAGTCCTGGATGGCCGTCACGCGCAGGTGCTGCCCGCGGACCATGTTGTTGATGTCGCAGGCGCGCTTGGACGCGATGGAGCAAAGCAGGAAGGGGTTGTGCTCGGTCTTCTCGAGCAGGTTGTCAATCTCAGGCTTGATCACGGACATCTTGCGAGGGACCTCCGTCCATCTCATACGTGTGTATCACAGCTTCCAGCTCGAGACAGGCGCGCTCGAGGTCGTCGTTGACGATGCGAACGTCATACTCCCCCGCGTGCGACATCTCCTCGCTGGCGTTTGCGAGGCGCAGGCGCACCTGCTCCTCGTCCTCGGTTCCGCGGCCGCGCAGACGACGCTCGAGCTCGTCCATGCTGGGCGGCTCGACAAAGACGAGAACCGCCTCGGGCATGACGGAGCGGACCGAGAGACCACCCTGGACGTCGATCTCCAGGACGACTGACTCCCCGCCCGCAAGGACGCGCTCGACCTCGCTCTTCAGCGTGCCGTAGCGATGGGCGTGCACCCACGCCCACTCGAGGAACTCTCCCGCCGCGAGGCGACGGTCAAACTCCTCGTCGTTCATGAAGTGATAGGAGACGCCGTCGGTCTCCCCGGGGCGAGGCTCCCTCGTCGTCGCAGAGACCGTCAAGCCCAGGCATGAGACCCGCTCGCGCAACTTGGCTACGAGCGTGCCCTTGCCTACGCCTGACGGTCCGGAGACTACGAAGACTCGAGCTCTTCTGGCCAACTCTACTTGGTGAGGGCCTCGACGAGCTGCTCGCGCTGACGGGCGCCCAGGCCCTTGACGCGACGGGAGGCAGAGATGCCCAGCTCGTCCATGATCTTGGCGGCCTTGGCCTTGCCGTAGCCGGGAAGCGACTCGATGAGGGTGGAGACCTTCATGCGGCTGGCGATGGGGTCGTCGGACTCGAGGACGGACTCGAGGGAGACCTTGCCGCTCTTGATCTTCTCGCGCAGCTCGGCGCGCTCGTGACGGGCCTTGGCGGCCTTCTCGAGGGCGGCCTTGCGCTGCTCGTCGGTAAGCTGGGGTAGAGCCATGTGTTCCTCCAAACATCGACTTTCCAATGAGCCAGGGGGCACGCCCCATAAGCTCGATAACCTAGTTTGCCCGTTGAGCGGCGGTTTTGCAATACCTCTTCACCAAAGGTGCAGGTCGGGGGTATTCCTCCACAAAAGGGCGCAGGTCCAGGGCTTGTCCCTAGGCCATGAGCTCGGCGCAGATGGCGTCGAACGCGGCGACGGGGTCGTCGGCGCCCGTGATCGGACGGCCGATGACCAGCTTGGACGCACCAGCCTCGATGGCAGCCGCCGGCGTGGCGATGCGCTTCTGGTCGCCCACCTCGGCGCCTGCGGGGCGCACGCCCGGCGTGACGATCAGAGCGTCCGGGCCGAGAAGCGCGCGCATCTCGGCGGCCTCCTGCGGGGAGCAGACGATGCCGTCGGCGCCGGAGCCGTAGGCGAGGCTCGCGAGTCGCGCCACCTCCTCGGCGACCGGCGACTCCACGCCGATCTCAGAGAGCGCCGCCTGGTCCATGCTCGTGAGCACGGAGATGGCGACGAGGCGCGTGCGGTCGCCGCCGCGCTGCTCAGCCGCCTCCTCGGCGCCCTTGCGCGCCGCGGCGATCATCGCGGAGCTGCCGAGGCCGTGGATGGAGAGGATGTCCGCGCCCGTGAGCGAGGCGGCGCGAACGGCGCCCTGCACCTGGAACGGGATGTCGTGGACCTTGAGGTCGAGGAAGACGCGCAGCCCGCGCTCGCGCATGGCGTCCACGATGGCGGGGCCCTCCGCGTAGAAGAGCGTCATGCCCACCTTGACCCACGTGGCCTTGCCGGCGAGCATGTCCGCCAGCTCGAAGGCTCGCTCCTTGGAGCAGTCCAGAGCGATGATGATCTTGTCGCTTGCCTCTTCGTACGTCAGCATTCGAAGGCTCCAATCAGCTCGTTGATGTCGGACACTCCCTGCTCGGCCGCCCAGGCGGCGAGGCCGTCCGCGATGTCCGCGGCGCAGGTGGGATCGTAGAAGTTTGCGGTGCCCACCGTGACCGAGGTGGCGC
Source organism: uncultured Atopobiaceae bacterium (assembly GCA_963931035.1). Classification (GTDB taxonomy): domain Bacteria; phylum Actinomycetota; class Coriobacteriia; order Coriobacteriales; family Atopobiaceae; genus Thermophilibacter. Next base: position 681,369 of record OZ006979.1, read on the forward strand.
CGGCGAGAATCATCTCGGCGGCGTCCTGCCACGTGGCGATGCCGCCCATACCGTTGATGGGGATCTTGACGGCCTGGGCAGCCTCCCAGACCATGCGCACGGCGATGGCGTGGATGGCGGGGCCGGAGACGCCGCCCGTGGGCTTGGAGAGGCGGCTTTTGCGGGTGCGCACGTCGATGGACATGCCGTTGATCGTGTTGATGAGTGAGAGGGCGTCGGCGCCCTCGGCCTCGCAGGCACGTGCGATCTCCGGCACGCGCACCGGTGCCATCTTGACGAGGAGCGGACGGTGCACGCGCGAGCGCACCGCGCGCACGACCTCGGCCGCGCTCTCGGGCGTGCCGCCAACGAGGACGCCGCCGCGGGCGATGTTGGGGCAGGAGATGTTCATCTCCACGCCGCTCGCCCACGGGCAGAGCTCCTCGATGAGCTCGACGGCGGCGACGTATTCCTCGACCGCGTGGCCGGCCGCCTGCACGATGACGCGGCAGCCGCGCCCCTCGAGCCCGGCGAGGTACTCGCCGTACTGCTCCACCATCCCGCGCACGCCGGGGTTGGCGAGGCCGACGGTGTTCATCATGCCGCTCGGCACCTCGCACATGCGCGGCGCCGGGTTGCCGTTCCAGGGCTCGGCGGAGCAGCCCTTGAGCGTGATCGCGCCCAGGCGGGCCACGTCGAAGAAGTCCTCGAAGACCGAGCCGAAGGCGAAGGTGCCCGAGGCGGTGTTCACGGGGTTTTTCATGCGCACGCCGCCGAGGTCGACGGCCATGCTCACGTTCTTCTCGGCCATTACCACGCCACCTCCTCGGCGTCGAAGACGGGGCCGTCCTTGCAGCAGGACTTGTAGGTGCCGTCGGTCATGGCCACGTTGCAGGTGCCGCAGGCGCCAAAGCCGCAGCACATCATCCGCTCCATGGAGACCAGGCAGGCCACGCCCGCCTCGTGGCAGAGGCGCGCCACGCCGGCCATCATGACCTCGGGGCCGCAGGTGTAGACGACGTCGTAGTCACTCCTGGCGAGAAGGTCGGCGAGGGCGTCGGTGGTGAACCCGTGCCGACCGGCGGTGCCGTCGTCGGTGGTCACGGCGACGGTGCCGGCGCCGAGGCCCTCGAGCACGTCCGCGCCCCAGAGCCTGCCGGCGGTCTGCGCGCCCACGACGGCGTCGAAGGCGACGCCGGAGGCGGCGAGCATGCGGGCGCACGCGACGACGGGCGTCACGCCCACGCCACCGGCCACGACGCAGGCGCGGCGGGCGCCCTCGAGGAGCGGCCAGGGGTTGCCGCAAGGCCCGACGGCCGTGGAGACCTCCCCCGCCGCCATCTCCGAGAGGCGGCGCGTGCCGTCGCCCACGACGGCGTAGACGATCTCCACGGTGCCGGCCGCGGCGTCCGCGCAGCTGAAGGACAGCGGGACGCGCAGGATCTGGCTCGCGTCGCCGGGCACGTGGATGTTCACGAACTGGCCCGGGGCGATGGCGGCGGCGAGCTCCGGCGCACGGAACACGATACGCATGAGGCCGTCCGCCACCGGCTCGTTGGTTACGACGGTGAAGTCGTGGACGTCGAGCCCGGCGCTCATCGCAGGACCCGCTTGACCGGCGTGACCTCGCCGTCGGTGAGCGTGTGGCGCCCGGCGACAAAGACGTGGGAGGCGCAGCCCGTGAGGGTCTGACCGAGCCATGCGGAGTTCTTGGAGCGGCTCTGGAGCCAGTCCTCGGTGACCGTGACCACGGCGGCCGGGTCGATGAGGGTGAGGTCGGCGGTGCTTCCGGCCTCCACGCGGACCTCCGGCAGGCGCAGGCAGCGGCGCGGGTTCACGGCCATGACCTCGACGAGGCGCGACCAGCTCATCTTCCCCGGCAGCACGAGGTTGGTGAGCATGAGCGGCAGCGACGTCTCGAGGCCCACGATGCCGAAGAAGGCGATCTCCCACTCGCAGTCCTTCTCGTGCGGGGCGTGCGGGGCGTGGTCGGTCACGATGCAGTCGATCGAGCCGTCGAGGATGCCCTCGCGCAGCGCCGCCGCGTCGGAGGCGGTGCGCAGCGGCGGGTTCATCTTGAGGTTGGTGTCGTAGGCGTCGGTGATGTCGTCCTCGCACAGGAACAGGTGGTGCGGGGTGACCTCGCAGGTCACGGGCAGGCCCTCGGCCTTGGCGGCGCGCACGAGCTCGAGGCCCTTCTCGGTGGAGATGTGGGCGAGGTGCAGGGCGCAGCCGGTCATGCGGCAGAGCTCGATGTCGCGGTAGATCTCCAGCTCCTCGCCGAGCGACGGCCAGCCGAACATGCCGAGGCGCGTGGAGGCGCGGCCCTCGTTGATGACGCCGTGCGTGGTGAGCGACTCGACCTCGCAGTGCGCGGAGACGACCTTATCGAACTGGGAGACGTACTCCATGCAGGTGCGCATCATGCCGGCGCTCTGGACGCCGTGGCCGTCGTCGGAGAAGGCGACCGCGCCCTCCATGACCATGTCGCCGATCTCCGCGAGCGTCTGGCCCTTCTCGCCCACCGTGAGCGCGCCGATCGGGCGCACGTGGCAGAGGCCGGCGTGGCGCGAGCGGTCGATCTGGTAGCGGACCTCGGCGCCGTTGTCGGTCACCGGATCGGTGTTGGGCATCGTGGCGACGTCGGTGAAGCCGCCGTGGGTCGCCGCGCGGGCGCCGGACTCGATGGTCTCCTTGTACTCGAAGCCGGGGTCGCGGAAGTGCACGTGCATGTCCACGAGACCGGGCACGAGGTACTTGCCGGCGGCATCGATGACCTCCGCGCCCTCCGGCGCGTCGAGGCCCTCCCCCACCGCGGCGATCTTGTCGCCGTCGATGAGCACGTCACGGACGTCGTCGAGACCCACCTGGGGGTCGACGACGTGGGCAGACTTAAGCAGATACGCCATTGTTCTCTCCTCCCAGAAGCAGGTACATCTCGGCCATGCGCGTGAGGACGCCGGCGTTCACCTGGTCGAGGATGCGCGAGCGCGCGCAGTCCGCGACGTCGGCGTTGATCTCCATGCCACGGTTCATGGGGCCGGGGTGGCAGATGATGGCCTCGGGCTTCATCCTGTTGACGCGGGCCATGTCCAAGCCCCAGAGGCGGTTGTACTCGCGGCGGGACGGGATGGCGGCGCCCTCCATGCGCTCGAGCTGGACGCGCAGCATGTAGACGACGTCCATCTCGGGGATGACCGCGTCGAGGTCGGCGGTCTGCGGGACGCCGTAGTATTCCGGGTCGTCGACCTGGAAGGTGGGCGGGCCCACGAGCGTGACGTCGGCGCCCATGGTCTTGAGCGCGGGCACGAGGCTGCCGCAGACGCGGCTGTGGGAGAGGTCGCCCACGATGGCGACCTTGAGGCCGTCGAGGTGGCCGAAGTTCTCGCGGATCGTGTAGAGGTCGAGCATCGCCTGCGTGGGGTGCTGGTGCTTGCCGTCGCCAGCGTTGATCACGATGGCGTCGGTGTGCTCGGTGATCTTCTGCGGGGTGCCGGCGAGCTTGGCGCGGCAGATGAACATGTCGACGTTCATGGCGTCGATCGTCTCGATCGTGTCGGCGAGGCTCTCGCCCTTCACGACGGAGCTCGTGGCGCCGCCCATGGAGAGGGAGTCCGCGGAGAGGCGCTTCTCGGCGAGCTCGAAGGAGCTCTTGGTGCGCGTGGACGGCTCGAGGAAGAGGTTGACGATCGTGCGGCCGCGCAGCGCCGGGACCTTCTTGATCGCGCGCCTGTTGACCTCGGAGAACGAGCGGGCCGTGTCGAGGATCTGGGTGATGTCGTCGGCGGTGAGGCTCGTCGTGTCGATCAGATGCTTGACGGACAGCATGTGCTGGGCACCTCCTGTGCTCTACTCGGTGGGCTTGGTCCAAATCTCGACGGCGTTGGTCTCGTCGTAGGGGGCGATGGTCACGCGGACGTCCTCCTCGTGCGAGGAGGGTACGTTCTTGCCCACGTAGTCGGCTCGGATGGGCAGCTCGCGATGGCCGCGGTCGACCATGACGGCGAGCTGGACCGTCTTGGGACGGCCGAGGTCGATGAGGGCGTCGAGCGCCGCGCGGATCGTGCGGCCCGTGTAGAGGACGTCGTCCACGAGGATGATGTCGCGCCCGTCGACGTCGAAGGGGATGTCGGTCCCAAACTCGACCGGGGCGATCTTGCGGTTGACATCGTCGCGGTAGAAGCTCACGTCGAGGGAGCCGACGGGCGGGCGGGTGCCCTCGATCTTGGCGATCTCGTCGGCGAGCAGGGGCGCGAGCGCCGCGCCGCGGCGGACGATGCCGACCAGCGCGATGCCCTCGGCTCCCTCGTTCTTCTCGATGACCTCATGCGCGACGCGCGTGAGCGCGCGAGCCATGGCCTGTTCGTCCATGATCTGCGCTTTGAGCTGGGGCTGCTCCATGGGACTCCCTTCCAAAGAAAAAGACGCCCTGCCGTGCGGCGCGAGCGTCAAGAAGGGTGTGTGGGAAGCGCCCCCGGAGGGACCTGACCTTGCTGGCGTCTCGCACCGGCTTAAAGAATCTTCCTCACTGTACGTCACCCGGCCGCCCACCGCAAGGGTGCGGCGGCGAGGGCGCGCAGGTGTTAGCCGAGCGGATGGCCACAGTTCATGCAGAAGCGGTCCCCGGGGTTGGCGTGGGCACCGCACTCGGGGCAGAACGCGAACGAGGACGCGGGCTCTGCGGCGGGCACGGGGACGGGCGCCGGCTCGGGTGCGGGAACGGGCTCGGGTGCGGAAACGGGCTCCGGTACGGGTGCGGGCTCCGGCGCGGGATCCGGCTTCGGCGCGGGCACGGGTTCCGGCACGGGTGCGGGCTCCGGCTTCGGCGCGGGAACGAACGCAGGCTCGGGTGCGGGAGCGGGCTCCGGCTCGGACGCCGCCGCAGGGGCGTCGAGCTTGTGGCCGCAGTTCATGCAGAAGAGGTCCCCCACGTTCATGGCCGCGCCGCACTCCGGGCAGGACGGGCCGTCGCTCACGGCAGGCGCGGGCTGCTGAGCGGCGTTGCGCGCAGCCTCGATCTCGGTCATGGGCTTGCCGCAGCCGGAGCAGAAGACGTCGGTAGCGCTCAGTCGGGCGCCGCAGAACGGACAGGACACGGATGACGAGGCGCTCTGGGCAGCCTGGGCCTCCTGCTCGATGCGGTCAAGCTCGGACTGGATCTGGGCGCGCTCGGCGTCAACTGCGGCGATGGCATCGTAGAGCGACTCGCGCCCGGTGCGGAACGTCGGGTCGTCGCACGTGACGTCGTAGAGGCTCGCACCCAGCTGGGCGGCCAGGTTCTGCCGACGCTTGACCGCGTCGGCCATCTGCGCCCTGAGCCTGACGGAATCCGTCGTACGCCCGGCGGCGGCCACTCCGCGGTTGAACGTCGACTGCACGTTATCGAGAAAACCCATGTCAAACCCCCGCTCACGCACGTAGGAACCAACCTGCCGGCACTGCCGACACAGACATGGTATCGCAACCGCACGAGACGAACAGCTCACTTCTCTGTATGTCGTTCGCGCTCCCGCTTTTCTCGCCCTTGTCGCCCCGCCTTCTAGAAACCGCCTCCCTTGTCCACTGCTCCTCCAGGAATCGCCGCCCTTGTCGTTCCGCGTCTAAGAATCGTCGCCCTTGTCGCGTGGAGCTCTAGGAACTGGCGACTTTGTCACGTTGGAGGGTCGTACGGTTAGACAAGGGGACGCATTCTTAGAAGCCCCAAGGACAAGAACGACGTTTTCCGGATCATCGTCAGACAAGCGCCCGCATTCCCAGACACTCCCTGTACAAGGGAGGCGAATACCAGAGCAGTTGCCCAACGAAAAGAGGCCGGAGGGTTTTGCCCCTCCGGCCTCGTTGTTTCCTGGCTCCCCGGGTAGGATTCGAACCTACGACACGCTGATTAACAGTCAGCTGCGCTACCACTGCGCCACCGGGGAATGTGCTTGCGCAAGGAGTAAGTATACAGAAGTGACGGCGACGCGCAACCCCCATTTTTTGGATTCTTGCGCTACGTCGCTTTCGATCCAGAAAACGCCGCTCTTGCGAAGAATCGTCTAGAAAAATGGGTGCTTGTCCTCTGTTGATCTAGGAACGGCCGCCCTTATCGTTTGAGGCTCTAGAAATGCGGCGTCTTGTATCGCGATGCGGCGTTGCAGCACGACAAGGTCGACGATTCTTAGACGGTGGAACGACAAGGGCGGCGGTTTCTAGAGGGCGGGCCGACAAGGGCGGCGATTCCTGGAGGGGTCGACGACAAGGGCGGCGGTTTCTAGAGGACGTGCCGACAAGGGCGGCGATTCCTGGAGGGGTCGACGACAAGGGCGACGATTCTGGGAAGGCAGCCCGACAAGGGCGGAGAAAAGCGGATCGCTCGCCGCACGGCGCACACAAAACCGCCCGCGACGGCACGGGGCGGTCGCGGGCGGCGGAGAATCGAACGCCGTCTCTCCTAGCGGTCGATAGCCTCGTTGTGAGCCTTGCCGGCAAAGACGAGACCGAGCACCGCGAGCACGGCGAGAAGGACCTCGACCCAGCCGACCTGTCCGCTGCTCACGCCGAGGGCCACCTGGACGAGCGAGGCTACGAGCATGACGACGGCGAGCACGTTGAACTTGCCGACGCTGCGCGGGCTGTTCGCGGCGCGCGCGCCCGTGACCCCCACGGCAAAGCAGTAGAGCCCGACCACGAGGGCGAGGACGCCGAGGACCTCGGCGGCGATGGCGCCGTCGTAGGATGCGTCGCCACCCAGGTCGATGCGCAGGCCCGCGACGAGGGGCGAGCCCAAGAGGAGCAGCACGCCGCCCACGACCTGGACCAGGGCGACGAGCATGATGACGAGCGAGACGATCTTGAAGCGCTTCTGGTTGGGCGACATCCGCTAGTCCTCCATGTAGTCCTTGAGGCGGCCGCTGCGGCTGGGGTGGCGCAGCTTTGCCAGGGTCTTGCTCTCGATCTGGCGGATGCGCTCGCGCGTGACGCCAAACTCTCGCCCGACCTCCTCGAGCGTGCGCGGGTGACCGTCCTCGAGGCCAAAGCGGAACTTGATGACCTTGCGCTCGCGGTCGGCGAGGCCGTCGAGCACCTGGTCGAGCTGCTCGCGCAGCATGGAGTCGGACGCGGCCTCGGGCGGCGCCACCGCGGAGGAGTCCTCGATGAAGTCGCCGAGCTGGGAGTCCTCCTCCTCGCCGATCGGCGTCTCGAGGGAGACGGGCTCCTGGGAGATCTTCTGGATCTCGCGGACGCGGTCCGGGCTCATGCCCATCTCGGCGCCGATCTCCTCGGGGGTGGGGTCGCGGCCGAGGTCCTGGAGCAGCTGGCGCTGGACGCGGATGAGCTTGTTGATGGTCTCGACCATGTGGACCGGGATGCGGATGGTGCGCGCCTGGTCCGCGATGGCGCGGGTGATGGCCTGGCGAATCCACCACGTGGCGTACGTGGAGAACTTGAAGCCCTTGGTGTAGTCGAACTTCTCGACCGCGCGGATGAGACCGAGGTTGCCCTCCTGGATGAGGTCGAGGAAGAGCATGCCGCGGCCCACGTAGCGCTTGGCGATGGAGACGACGAGGCGCAGGTTCGCGGAGATGAGCTGCTGCTTGGCGTCAAGGCCCACCTGCTCGATGCGCATGAGACGGCGCTGCTCGGCGCGGGTGAGCTCGAGCTCGCCGGCCTCGGCCGCCTCGAGCTTCTCGGCCGCCTCGGTGCCAGCCTCGATCTTCATGGCGAGGTTGACCTCCTCGGAGGCGGTGAGCAGGTCCACCTTGCCGATCTCCTTCAGGTACATGCGCACGGGGTCGCCGGTGAGCATGGCGGTGGAGGTGTCGGCGCGACGGGCGCGGGCGCGCGAGGAGCGCTTGGGCTTGGCGACGCGGGCCTTGGGGACCGAGCGCAGGGCCTCCTTGACGATCTTGGCCTCGGCAACGCTCTCGGACTCGCCCTCCTCGTCCTCGTCGAACGACTCGACGTCCTCGTCCTCCTCGTCGTCGCCAAAGTCGTCGTCGACGGAGACCTCGGCGGAGAAGTCCTCGGCGGCGTCCGTGGCGGGCGAGCCGCTGACCTCGACGCCGCGCGAGCGAAGCGCGTCATAGAGGTCGGAGAGCTCGTCGGAGTCCACGTCGATGTCCTTGATGGCGAGCTGGATGTCATCCTCGGTCACGCTCGAGGAGGACGCCGCGCCCGCGACGAGACCGTCGACGACCTTGGCCAGGTCGTCGGAGAGCTTGATGTCCTCGTTCGTCTTCTTGGCAGCCACATGTGTCCTTTCGACGTATAAACCTTCGAGATTATACCCGAAAGCTATTCGGAGAAGACCGACGAAAGCCGGTTTGCCAGCTCGTTGGAGCGTCGCTGGAGCTCGGTCGCCTCGGCGAAGAGCCGCTCGGAGTCCTCGTCGGAGGGCGCGGAACGCAGCCGGCCGCGAATCTGGCGGATTCGGCGGCGGCACGAGCAGAGCTCGGCGGTGTCGACGATGAACTCGAGCTTCTGGTCGTCGGAGAGCTCGGCCTCGTCCATGACGCGTCCGCCCGAGAGAATCCTCGCCGCGTCGGGCACGACGGCAACGGCAGCGGCGACCGCCTCGGCGGGCGTCGCCCCGTCGGGAGTGGAGAGCATCGCCCACGCCATCGCCTCATGGCGCTCGTCGACCCACGAGAGCGAGGCGATCCTCGCGCCGAATGAGCGCATCGCATCGGGGCGGCGCGCGATGGCGGCAAGCAGCTCCTGCTCGGCGGAGACCTGCATGCGCTCGTCCACCGAGAGGCGGCTCATGCCCGCGACCTCGTCGGCCGGAGACGCGCCGGGATCGACGGGGACGGCATCGTAGGCCTCGAGCGGCACGTAGTCCGCCGGCGCCTCCCCGTCCGCGACGGGCGCGGCCGGGCGCTCGCGCGGGGGCGTCGCCGGGGCGGAGGGGACGCGCGCCGGCCGCTCCTCGTCGAGCTCGCGCACGGGCGCCTCGCGGATGGCGCGCTTGGTCTCGTCCACGTCCATGCCGAGGGCGTCGGCGAGGCGTGTGGCGTACTCGTCGAGAAGGACGGAGCGCTTGAGCGGGGCCAGCACGCCCGCCATGTCCTCGAGCGCGCGCACGCGGCGCCCGGGGGCCGAGAGGTCGTAGCCCTCGAGGCGCTTCTCGAATACGAAGTCCATGAGGGGCCGCGCGGCGGCGAGGACCGGGCGCAGGGCGTCCGCCCCGTGGGCGGCGAGAAACTCCATCGGGTCCTGACCGTCCGGCAACACGACGCACAGGAGCGCCGCCGAGGTCTTGTCCAGGTAGCTGATCGCGCGCTCCGCCGCACGCTGGCCGGCAGCGTCGCCGTCGAACATGCAGATGATGCGGCTCACGCGCTGGCGCTCCATGAGCCGCACGTGGTCGAGGCGAAACGCCGTCCCGAGCGCGGCCACCGCGTTGGTGAACCCCGCCTCGTGCATGGCGATGACGTCGGTGTAGCCCTCGCAGACGATGGCCTCCCCCGTCGCCGCCATGCCCTCCTTGGCCCGGTCGTAGGCAAAGAGGTGCTTGCCCTTGTTGAAGGCGGCCGTGTCGCGCGTGTTCACGTACTTCGCCACGTTGTCGCGCTTGGGCCCGATGACGCGCCCGCCAAAGGCGATGGTGCGCCCCTGCTCGTCATGGATGGGGAACATCACGCGCTCGTAGAAGCGGTCGACGACGCGGCCGGATCGCTCCTGCGCCAGGTCGGCGGCGACCATCTCGGCGCTCGTGAAGCCCTTCTCGCGCAGGTGCGCGACGAGCGAGCCGCGCCCCGGGGCAAAGCCCAGGCCCCAGCGCCGGCACACCTCCGAGCCAAAGCCGCGGCCGGCAAAGTAGCGGCGTGCCTCGTCGGGCCCCGCCCCCTTGCCGCGCATGAGCATCGTGTGATAGAACTCCTCGGCCGCGCCGAGCGCCTCCATGAGGCGCGTCTTGCGGGGGCCGCGCCGGGCGCCACGCTCCTCCGTGAGCTCGATCCCGGCACGATCCGCCAGGTAGCGAATCGCGTCCGGGAAGTCCAGATTCTCGCGGCGCTGCACGTAGGAGAAGACGTCCCCGCCGTCGCCGCAGCCAAAGCAGTGCCACAGGCCCGTCGCGGGGTTGACCTTGAACGAGGGGCTCTTCTCGCCGTGGAACGGACAGCACCCCCAGAACTCCTGGCCGCGCTGCCTCAGCTCGACGGTCTCGGCCACGAGCTGCACGAAGTCCGTCGCCTGGCGGACCCGCTCCTTGTCTTCGTCGGTGATCATGAGCTCGCCTCCCCTCTCAGGGCGATCCCTCGCTCCCCAAGGGTAGCACGCACCCAGGACACGTTTCCCAGCACGACGCGCTCGAGCTCCTCGACGGACGAGAAGGTCCTCGGCTCGCGCAGCCATCGCACAAAGGACACGTCCACGACGTCCCCGTAGAGGTCCCCCTCAAAGCCGAGAAGCGTCGCCTCCAGGAAGGGGGCGCCCTCCTCGCCGGGCGAGAAGGACCTCGGCTTGCCCACGTTGATCGCCGCGGGCCACGCGGTGTCGCCGCGCGTCACGTACCCGGCATAGACCCCCTCAGCGGGCAGGCAGAGCCCGGCCGGGACGCACACGTTGGCCGTCGGGAACCCAAAGCCGGTCCCCTCCCCGCGCCCGCGCACGACCTCGCCGCAGACGTAGTGGCAGCGGCCGAGCAGCCCGGCGGCGGCCTCGACGCGCCCCCCGCCGAGAAGGGAGCGGATCCTGGTGGCGGTCACGGGAGCGCCGCCCTCGTCGAGAAGCTCCATTCCGATGACGTCAAACCCGTCAATGCGCCCCAGCTCAGAGAGGGCATCAACGGTACCGGCGCCCCCCGCGCCGAGTCTGAAGTCCGACCCCACGACGATCGCGTCCAGATCCACGAGACCGCCCAGCGTCTCCCGCACGAACCGCCCGTACGGCAGCGCCGCAAGCTCGCTCGTGAAGTCCAGCACGACCACGCGATCCACGCCCTCGATCGAGCGCAGGGCGTCCAGCCGACCCCCGTCAGAGAGCAGCATCTTCTGCGGATGCTCCGGGCACAGCACCACCGACGGATCCGGCGAGAACGTAACAACGACAAGCTCGTCCCCACGCTCCCGAGCCTCGGCCCTCGCGCGTTCGATCAACGTCCGATGCCCCAGATGAACCCCGTCAAACGCCCCAATCGCACACACCGCCCTGCGAGGCTCGTCGGAAGTGTTCTGAAGAGAAGTTCTGCGCAGCACACTTCCCGTAAGAACACTTCCGACGAGCCCCACGGGCCGCTCAGGCGAGAGCGCGAGGAGCCGCTGCTCGAGGTTCTTCTCGCTCATCGGACTCCCTCGATGCCCTGGGGGAAGTTGGACTCGCAGACGAGGCGGGCGCCCTCGCGTCGCCAGATGCCGACGAGCGCGCCGGAGAAGGCGAGCGCGACGCGCTGGCCGGGGGCCGGCTCGCGCCCGTCGCGCAGGGTGCCGGGTGCGATGCGCCGCCCGCACGTGACGTCGGCGACCTCGTCGAGGGCGAGCTCGCGGACGGGGAGGCCGAGCACGGCGGCGGGGTCGAGCGCCCGCTCGTGCACGAGGTCGGCCCCGCGCTCCGCGAGCTCGTCGAGGCCCAGGCAGTCGCCGAGGGTCACGGGACCGGAGAACGTACGGCGGAGCTCGCTCACGTGCGCCAGGCAGCCCAGCTCGCGGCCGAGGTCGCGGGCGATGCTGCGCACGTAGGTGCCCTTGGAGACGTCGAGGTCCACGACCCAGGAGCGCTCGTCGGGCACCACGCCGACGAGCCGGGCGTCGAAGATCGTGACCCGACGGGCTGAGAGCTCGACGTCCTCGCCGGCGCGCGCGGCGTCGTAGGCGCGCCGACCGTTCACGGAGACGGCCGAGAAGCGCGGCGGCACCTGGTCCTGCTCGCCGACGAGGCGCTCGACCTCGGCGGTCGCGCGCTCGCGATCGAGAAGGGCGTCGGGCACCTCGGCGGTTGCGGTGACGTCACCCTCGGCATCGTCGGTGGTGGTCTCGGCGCCGAGCGCGAACGTCGCGCGATACCCCTTGCGGTCGAGCGTGAGCAGGCCCAGGAGCTTGGTCGCCTGGCCAATGCCCACGACGAGCACGCCGGTTGCCGCGGGGTCGAGCGTGCCCGCGTGGCCCACGCGCCGCTCGCCCACCGCACGACGGACGCGCGAGACGACGTCGTGGCTGGTCATGCCCGCCGGCTTGTCGATGGCTATGAGCGCGGAGAACGCGCTCGTACGACGGCTCAACTGCTCGCCTCGTCTTCTGCGTAGAGCGCGCGGAGCTTGGGGAGCACGACGGCGAGCGCACGGTCGATGTCGCCCTCGACGGTGAAGCCCGCGGCCGCCGGGTGGCCGCCGCCGCCCATCTCCCGCGCCACGACGGAGATGTCGCGCGCGGACTTTGCTCGCAGGTTGCCGCGGACCTTGCCGCCCGGCACCTCCTTCAGGAAGAGCGCGATCTCGCAGCCGTCGACGCGCCTCACGATGTCGACGAGGCCGTCGCACTCGGCGACGGGGACGGCGTTTGCCTCGAGGTCGGCCGTCGTGGCGTAGCTGTAGGCGATCCTCCCCTGCTCGAAGGTGGTGATGCGGCCCATCACCGTGGCGGAGAGGTGCAGGTAGCTGAGGCGGTCGCTCTGGTAGACGTGCAGGGCCACGTCCGAGGGGGACGCGCCCGCGTCCACGAGCGCGCTCGCCACGCGGAAGGCCTCGCCGTTGGCGTTCTGGTACTGGAAGCGTCCGGTGTCGGTGACGAGGGCGCACAGCAGGTTCTGCGCCATCGTCGCCGTGAGCTCGCCCAGGACGTGGAGCGCGTACTCGGCGACGAGGACGCCCGCGGCGGCCGCGTCGGGGCGGACCACGCCCGCGTCCCAGCAGCGCTCGGTCGCGGGATGGTGGTCGAGGACGGCGACGCGCGCCGAGCGCTCGAGCACGGCCTGGGCGTCGCTCAGGCGGGAGGGCTGGGAGAGGTCGACGCAGAAGAAGAGGTCGGGGTCCTCGTGGTAGTCCACGGCGCGCACCAGGCGGTCGGCGCCGGGCAGGAACTGGTAGATGCGCGGGACCTCGTCGTCGTCGGCGAGCAGCGCCGCCACGTCCTTCCCGGGCCAGCGGCGCTCGATCATCTCGACGAGGGCCAGCTCGGAGCCGAGGGCGTCACCGTCCGGGGAGGTGTGGGCGCACACCGCGATGGCCCGCGCGCCCTCCACGAGGCGCGTGATCTCGTCGAAGCTGGGGGCCTGGACGGCCATGACCGTCTCTTCGCACAGCATGCCTTCCCTACCCCTCGTCCTTCTCGGCAGCGCCCGGCTCGACGGGATAGCCAAACTCGTCCTTCTCCACGGAGAGCGTGGCGGGGGCGTCCTCGAGGGCGCGCGAGATGCGCTCTGCCTCGTCGGTCGTGGTGTCGATGCGGAAGTCGAGCTCCGGGGTCACGCGCCAGCCGAGCGAGCGCCCCAGAAGGGAGCGGATGCGCCCCTTGGCGCGCGCGAGGGCGGCCTCGACCTCGTCGTAGCGCTCGGCGTCGCAGCTCACGTAGGCGCGCAGGTACGACTTGTCCACGGAGACCTCCACGCCCGTGATGGTCACGAGCGCGAGGTCGGGGTCGGAGATCTCAAAGAGCAGGATGCTGGCGAGCTTGACGCGCGCCTGCTCGTTGGTCCTCCTCGAGTGCTGGTTCTGCTTCATGTTCTGCTCCAAACCGAGCGCCCCGCGACCAGGTGGCTACCTTTCACCCGGGTGAAAGGTAGCCACGGTCGCGGGGCGGGGTGCCTACTCGGTGCGGGCCACCTGGTCGATGCGGTAGCCCTCGATCTGGTCGCCGGGCTTGACGTCCTGGAAGTTCTCCAGACCGATGCCGCACTCGAAGCCGGCCTTGACGCTCTTGACGTCGTCCTTGTAGCGGCGCAGCGACGCAATCCTGCCGTCGTAGACGACGATGCCGTCGCGGACGAGACGAACCTGGTCGTCGCGGGAAATCTCGCCCTCCTGGACCATGCAGCCGGCGGCGATGCCGACCTTGGGAACCTTGAAGGTGTCGCGGACCTCGGCGACGCCGGTCTGGACCTCGACCTCGGTGGGCTTGAGCATGCCGATGCGCGCGGCGTCGATGTCCTCGATCGCCTTGTAGATGACGCTGTAGGTGCGGATCTCCACGCCATCGCGCTCCGCGGCGCTCTTGGCCTTGGCCTCCGGGCGCACGCCGAAGCCGATGATGATGGCGTTGGAGGCGTCCGCGAGGATGACGTCGGTCTCGGTGATGGCGCCGACGGCGGAGTGGATCGTGTTGATGCGGACCTCGGACTGGTCCATCTTGTCGAGGGAGTCCTGGAGCGCCTCGATGGAGCCCTGGACGTCCGCCTTGATGATGAGGTTGAGCTCCTTGACCTCGGCGTCGGCCATGGTGTCGAAGAGGTTCTCGAGCGTGACGTGCTTCACGCGGTTCTGCTCCTCGATGCGGGCCTTGAGGGCGCGCTCGTCGGCGAGCTGACGGGCGTCGCGCTCGTCGTGGAAGACGCGGAACTCGTCGCCGGCCATGGGCACGCTCTGCAGGCCGAGGATCTCCACGGCGTCGGAGGGGCCGGCCTCGGTGACGGCGTTGCCCTTGGGGTCGAGCATGGCGCGGACGCGGCCGTAGGCCATGCCCGCCACGAGCGCGTCGCCGATGCGCAGGGTGCCGCGGGTGACGAGCACCGTTGCCACCGAGCCGCGGCCGCGGTCGAGCTTGGCCTCGAGGACGTTGCCGGAGGCGAAGGTGTCGGGGTTGGCCTTGAGCTCGAGGACGTCGGCCTGGAGGATGATGGTCTCGAGAAGCTCGTCGATGCCGATCTTCTTCTTGGCGGAGATGTTGACGAACATGTTCTGTCCGCCCCACTCCTCCGGGATGATGCCGTACTCGGTGAGCTCCTGGCGCACCTTGTCCGGGTTGGCGCCGGGCTTGTCGATCTTGTTGACGGCCACGATGATGGGCACGCCGGCGGCCTTGGCGTGGTTGATCGACTCGATGGTCTGGGGCATGACGCCGTCGTCGGCGGCCACGATCAGGATGACGATGTCGGTCACCTTGGCGCCGCGGGCGCGCATGGCCGTGAAGGTCTCGTGGCCCGGGGTGTCGATGAAGGTGATCAGACGGCCGTTGATCGTGACCTGGGAGGCACCGATCGCCTGCGTGATGCCGCCGGCCTCGCCCTCGGCCACGCCCGTGTGGCGGATGGCGTCCAGAAGCGACGTCTTGCCGTGGTCGACGTGGCCCATGACGGTGACCACCGGCGGGCGCGGCTTGAGCGTGGACGGGTCGTCGTAGAAGGTGAAGGAGTTCTCCTCCTCCTTCGTCATGACCTTGACGTCACGCCCGAGGTCGTCGGCCACGAGCTCGATGAGCTCGTCGGACATGGACTCGGTGAGCGTGAGCGGGGTGCCCAGGAGAAAGAGGCGCTTGATGATGTCGTTGGCGGGCACGCCGAGAAGCTCGGCGAGCTCCTGGACCGTGGAGCCCTGCGGCACCTTCACGGTGTCGAGCTGCGAGAGGTCCTGGTCGTTTGCGATGGCCTCCTCGATGCGCTGCTCCATCGCGTGCTCCTCGGCCTGCTTCTGGCGGCGCTCCTTGCGGCGCTTGCGGCGGCCGGTGGACTCGCGGGACGCCTCCTCGACGGCCACGCGGGCCTCCTCGAGGACGCGGCTGCGGTTGTAGGCCTCGGCCTCGCGGGCCATGCGGCTGTAGCGGTCCTCGCCGTCGCCGTCGCCGCGACGGCCCTTCTTGCCGCGGCGGCCGCGACCGGAGTCGGCGGCGCCGCCGGCGGGCGCGGCGGCAGCGGCGGCAGCGGCCGGGCGGGAGCCGTCGCGACGGGCGCCGCCGCGGTCGTGGCCGCGCTCGCGGCTGGCGGCCTTCTTCTGGCTGGCCTCCTCGGCCTGCTGCTTCAGGATCTGCTCCTGCTGGGCGATCTGGTCGAGCAGGGACGTGAAGGAGGGGACGGACTTGGGCGCGTTGTCGCGCACGCGGTTCTTCTCGGCCTCCTCCGCCGCCTTGCGCTCGGCCTCGGCTCTGGCCTCCTCGCGGGCCTTGCGCTCGGCCTCGGCAGCGGCGCGACGGCGCTCCTCCTCGGCGCGCTCGCGCTCGCGGCGCTGCTCGGCGGCGATGCGCTCGGCCTCCGCCTTCTCGGCGGCGATGCGGGCCTCCTCGGCCTTGGCCTCCTCCTCGGCGCGCTTCTGCGCCTCGATCTCGGCGGCGTGGGCCTCGAGGATGGGCTTGAGCTTCTTGCGGACCATCGAGACGTAGGCGTCCTCGAGGGTCGAGGAGGCCGACTTCGCGGGGATCTTCAGGTCGCGGAGGTGCTCGAGCATCTCCTTGCTGGAGATCCCGTACTCCTTCGCGAGGTCATGTACGCGCGTCTTTGCCATGTGACCTGCCTTCCAAGCATGAGGCGGTGCGCCTCAGTGAGTCGTGTAGTCGTCGCGGGCAACCTAGATGAGCGAGTCGGGGTCCGAGGAGACCTCGGCGTTGGCGAGCTCCTCGTGGACGCCGCAGAAGCGGGAGCCGGGGCGCGCCATGTTGCGGCACTGGATGCCCGTGGGGCCCACGTACTCGCAGCGGTGGGACTCGCCGTCATCGACGGGCTCGTCCTCGACGGTCGCGCGCGGGAGGTCGCGCAGGATCCCCGCGGCGAGCGACTCGTTCTTGATGTCGATGTGCAGCCCCGTGAGGCGGGCGGCGAGGCGGGCGTTCTGGCCCTCCTTGCCGATGGCGAGCGACAGCTGGTCGTCGGGGACGATCACGGTGGCGTAGCCGGTCTCGGGGTCGATCACCACACGGGAGACGCGCGCCGGGGAGAGCGCCGCGGCGACGCAGCGTGCCGGGTCGTCGCTCCACAGGACAACGTCGACGCGCTCGCCGCGAAGCTCGGAGACAACGGTGCGCACGCGGCTGCCCTTGGGGCCGACGCAGGCGCCCACCGGGTCGAGGCGGTCGTCGTTGGAGGAGACGGCCACCTTGGAGCGCACGCCGGGCTCGCGGGCGATGCTGCGGATCTCGACGACGCCGTCGTAGACCTCGGGCACCTCGAGCTCGAAGAGGCGGCGCAGCAGGTCCGGGTGGGTGCGGGACACCACGATGGGCGGGCGCTGGCGCTCGCCGCGCACGACGGGCTGGGTCGAGTTGGGGTCGCGCACGTCGATGATGATCGCGCGGATGCGCTGGTTGTGACTGTAGCGCTCGCCGGCGGGACGCTCGTTGCGCTCGTCGGGGTGGCGACGCTGGTCGAAGTGGGGCAGCTCGGCCTCCACGCCCTCGCGGATCTTGATGATCGTGAAGTCGGGCGTGGTCTGGAGCACCGTGCCGGTGATGATGTCGCCGACGCGCTGGGAGAACTCCTCGTAGATCTGGACGCGGGCGGCGTTGCGCACGATGGCGCGGATCTCCGCCTTGGCGTGCTGGGCGGCGATGCGGGAGGTGTCGGCCGGGGTGACGTCGACCTCGTCGAACTCGCTGTACTCGCCGGTCTCGGGGTCCTCCTCGCCCTTGGGCACGAGCTCGTAGACGTAGACCTTGCCCGTGGCGCGGTCGATCGTGACGCGCGCGCCGAAGGGCAGGTGGAGCACGTCGGCGTAGCTCTTGGCGAGCGACTGCTCCAAGCGGGTGATGAGGTCGAGCTGATCGATGTGCTTCTCCTCGCAGAGCTGCTCGAGGGCGGTCATCATCTCAGATGCCATGTGGGTTCCTTTCGCTCTTCTCGCTCTTCTCGCGCTTCCCTACGCGGGGAAGTCGGGTTTGATCGTGCACTTCCTGATGCCGCCAAACGGGAGCTCCACGCGCTCGCCGTCGACCTCGAGGGCGACGACGCCGTCCTCGATGCCGAGGAGCGTGCCGGTGTAGCGACGCCTCCCCTCGCCCGGGACGAGCGAGAGCTGGACGGTCTCGCCGGCAAAGCGCGCGAAGTCGCGCTCCCTGCGCAGGGGGCGCGCCATGCCGGGGCTCGAGACCTCGAGGGTGAAGCTCGAGGGGATGGGGTCGAGCTCGTCGAGGGCGGCCGAGATCCACTCGGTCTCCTCGGTCACCTCGTCGAGGGTGATGGTGGGCGCGGACTCGTCCGCGTGGTCGATGCGCACGCGCACGCAGGGTGCCTTGGTCGCGCCGACAACCTCGACGTCCACGACGTCGATGCCGCGCTCGGCGGCCGTGGGCTCCAGCACGTCGATGATCTCTTGCTCGATGCCGGACTTCGGCATGCTCCCCTCCCGTCTTCATACAGAAAGGAAGCGGGGCGAGAAGATCCACCCCACTTCCTGCGGTTACAGCTTCGAATACGCAGCTAGTGTACGGTTTTTCTCGGCATGCGTCAAACGCGCCTTCATGAGATGCCCACAGAACCTCTCGCCAGCAGTGAGGGCCAATGCGCGCGAACTCGTGGAACCGTCCGCCGATTGTTTCCCGACGCTCGTCGTCACGGCGGGTAGAACCCTTCCTACGGCTCGACGGTCACACCGCGTACCGAGGGCAGCGCCGTACCCGCGAGGGGAGGTGATGCCGATGGATCTGACTGAGGTCGTCGCTCTTCTGACAGGGTGCGTTTCCCTGGCTCTGGCGATAGTAAGGCTTGTCCGAGAGGTGCGAGGTACGTCCGATGAACGAGAAGGCCGCCAGCGCTAAGCGCGAGCGGCCCGACTCAAGTAACGGCACTGCCTAGGTTCCCCAACGTAGGCGGCCGTCGAGCCTATTGTACCCAGTTCCAGCCGCTCAAAGCCCAACAATCCATAGCACAACCGATAAGAACTTCTCGCCATCGCGTGAGGGCCGAGACGCGCGGACCCCGCCGACCTTCCCGGAGAGAAGTTCCGCGCAGCGCACTTCTCGCAGGAAGGTCGGCGGGGTCCGCCCCACGCGTGAGGACCTAAACCGCCACGATGTTGACCAGCCGGCCCTTGATGACGATGACCTTCTTGATGTCCTTGCCGGCGAGCTGCTCGGCCACGGCGGCCTTGGCCGCCTCGGCAACCTCGTCGTCCGTGGCGTCGGCAGAAACCATGACGCGGCCGCGGACCTTGCCCTTGATCTGGACCGCGATCTCGACCTCGTCGGCCTTGGCGGCCTCGGCGTCGAACTCGGGCCAGGCGGCGTTGTAGACGGAGCCCTCCTGGACCAGCGCCTTGTGCCAGAGCTCCTCCGCCCAGTGCGGGCAGATCGGGGCGAGCATGGTCACGATCGCGTGCGCCACGGCAAAGCAGAGCGCCGGGTCGCGCTTCTCGGCCGCGACGTCGTTCACGTACTTGGACGCGGCGTTGGTGATCTCCATGACGGCGGAGATGGCGGTGTTGAACTGGCCGCGGTCGAAGTCGGTGGTGCACTTGATGCCCATGCCGTTGAGCGTGCGCCAGAGCTCCTTGCCCGCCGCGTCGAGGGTGCCGGCGTCCACGGCGCCGGCGGCCGCGCCCTGGCTGAGCAGCCAGACCACGCGCCACGCGCGCTTGATGAAACGGTTGGCGCCGGCGACGGCCTCCTCGTCCCAGTTGAAGTCCTTCTCGGGCGGGGCGATGAAGAGGATGGCAAGGCGCATGGTGTCCGCGCCGTAGGGCTCGATCACCGAGGACGGCGGCACGACGTTGCCCTTGGACTTGGACATGGTGTCGCCGTTGGCGTCCTTGACCATGCCCTGGCAGAGCAGGTTCTCAAAGGGCTCGTCGATGCCGATCATGCCGAGGTCGCGCAGAACCTTGGTGAAGAAGCGGCTGTAGAGCAGGTGCAGGATGGCGTGCTCGATGCCGCCGATGTAGTTGTCCACCGGCATCCAGCGGTCCACGGCCTCGCGCGAGAAGGGCAGCTGATCGTTGTGCGGGTCGCAGTAGCGCAGGTAGTACCAGCTGGAGCACGTGAAGGTGTCCATGGTGTCGGTGATGCGCTTGGCGGGCTTGCCGCACTTGGGGCACGTGGTCTCGTAGAACGGCGCGTAGGCGGCGAGCGTCTCGCCGGCGCCGAGGTCGAGCGCGTCCGGGAGCGTGACGGGCAGGTCCTCGTAGGGCACCGGCACGTCGCCGCAGTCGTCGCAGTGGATCATCGGGATGGGATTGCCCCAGTAGCGTTGGCGGCTGATGAGCCAGTCGCGCAGGCGGAACTGCACCGTCTTGCGGCCGAGGCCCTGCTCGCCGAGCCAGTCGATGATGGCGTCCACGGCCTCGGAGTGCTTGCCGCCCTTCATGCCGGTGAACTGCCCGGACTGAACGAGGTAGCCCTCGGCCTCCATCGCGTGGTCCCAGTCCACGGAGGTCACCACGAGATCGCGCTCATCCTTGAGCTGCTCGTACAGCGGGTCGTCCTTCTCGCAGATGATCGGGGCGATCTCCAGGCCGTACTTCTTGGCGAAGTCGAAGTCGCGCTGGTCGCCGCAGGGCACGCCCATGACGGCGCCGGTGCCGTAGTCCATGAGGACGTAGTCGGCGACCCAGATGGGGGCCGGGCGGCCGTTCACCGGGTTGATGACGTAGCGGCCGGTGAAGACGCCGTGCTTCTCACGCTCAGAGCCCTGGCGGTCGACCGAGGAGACCTTCTCCGCGGCGGCCTTGAGCTCGAGGAAGGCAGCCTCGTGCTCGGTGCCGGCCACCAGCTCCGCGGCGAGCGGGCTCTCGGGCGGCAGCAGGAAGAAGCTCACGCCGAAGAGCGTGTCCGGGCGCGTGGTGAAGACGGTGATCTTGGTGTCGGTGGGGGTCACGCCGTCTTCCGCGGCCAGCGTGAAGTCGATTTCGGCGCCCTCGGAGCGGCCGATCCAGTTGGCCTGCATCGCACGGACGCGCTCGGGCCACTTGCCCTCGAGCTTCTTGAGGTCATCGAGGAGCTCCTGGGCGTAGTCGGTGATCTTGAAGTACCACTGCGAGAGGGCGCGCTTCTCGGGCACCGAGCCGCAGCGCCAGCACTTGCCGTCCACGACCTGCTCGTTGGCAAGCACGGTCTGGCAGCCGGGGCACCAGTTCACCGGCGAGTTGTCGCGGTAGACGAGGCCCTTCTCCCACATCTTGAGGAAGATCCACTGGCCCCACTTGTAGTACTCGGGGTCGCAGGTGTTGAACATGCGGTCGTAGTCGTAGGAGAAGCCCATGCGGCGCATGGTCTTGGTGGCCTGCGCGATGTTCTGGTGGGTCCAGACGCTCGCCTGCGTGTTGTGCTTGATGGCGGCGTTCTCCGCGGGCAGGCCAAAGGCGTCGTAGCCCATCGGGTGCAGCACGTCAAAGCCGCGCATGCGGGCCTGGCGCGCCATGGCGTCGCCGATCGTGTAGTTGCGCGCGTGGCCCATGTGCAGGTCGCCGGAGGGATACGGGAACATCTCCAGTACGTACTTCTTGGGCTTCTCGGGGCTCTCCTCGGTCTTGTAGAGCTCCTCGGCGTCCCACTCCGCCTGCCAGCGGGTCTCGATCTCCTCGGCGTCGTAGGCCGGGACCTCGAAGTTCTTCTCGGCGTCGCTCATCTGCGTGACTCCTTCGTGTGCGATGGTCAACTGGGACATTGTAGCAGCTCGCTCGACGAACGTGGGGTGCCTCGCCCCTTCTCGCGGTTTGGGTTCACGAAGTCGCGCCACCGTGCCTCACGCCAGCGCGCCAACAGGCATTTCTTTTGTCCGATGGCCCCCGAGCGGCAGGCAGTGAACCCAAACCGATTTCCGGTTTGGGTTCACTCGGCTTGGAGCAGTGGCCCACCAAACCGCAAAAGCCCAGTTGAGGGTCGTCCGTGTGGCCCGTTTGGCGCAAACGACGAACCCAAACCTCAAAAGGGGGGAAGAAAAAGCCGCCCCGGGGCGAATGTCCCGGAGCGGCAACAAAATCACGTTATTCTCGTCAGACTAGCGGTAGCTCACGCTGTGCTGGGAGTCCTTGACTACGACGTCGTGCGCGCCGCCCTCGACGATGGAGGTGGAGCTCACGAGCGTGAGGCGCGCCTTCTCCTGCAGCTCCTTGATGGTCTTGGCGCCGCAGTTGCACATCGTGGACTTGATCTTGTAGATCGTCTGGCCCACGCCCTCCTTGAGGGAGCCCGCGTAGGGCACGTAGGAGTCGACGCCCTCGACGAAGCCCAGCTTGGAGGCGCCACCCTGGTCGTAGCGCTGCCAGTTGCGGGCGCGTGCGGAGCCCTCGCCCCAGTACTCCTTCATGTACTGGCCGTTGACGTTCACGCGCTCGGTGGGGCTCTCGTCGAAGCGCGCGAAGTAGCGACCGAGCATCATGAAGTCGGCGCCCATAGCCAAGGCGAGCGTCATGTGGTAGTCGTAGACGATGCCGCCGTCGGAGCAGACGGGCACGTAGACGCCGGTCTCCTCGAAGTACTTGTCGCGCGCGCGGCACACGTCGATGACCGCGGAGGCCTGACCGCGGCCAATGCCCTTGGTCTCGCGGGTGATGCAGATCGAGCCGCCGCCGATGCCGACCTTCACGAAGTCCGCGCCGCAGTCGGCGAGGAAGCGGAAGCCCTCCTCGTCCACGACGTTGCCGGCGCCAACCTTGACGGAGTCACCGTAGTTGGCGCGAACCCACTCGAGGGTGCGCTTCTGCCACTCGGAGAAGCCCTCGGAGGAGTCGATGCAGAGCACGTCGGCGCCGGCCTCCACGAGCAGGGGCACGCGCTCAGCGTAGTCGCGGGTGTTGATGCCGGCGCCCACCATGTAGCGCTTGTTGGCGTCGAGCAGCTCATTGGGGTTGGACTTGTGCTGGTCGTAGTCCTTGCGGAAGACGATGCCCACCAGGTGGTCGTTCTCGTCCACGACGGGCAGGGCGTTGAGCTTGTTGTCCCAGATGACGTCGTTGGCCTTCTTGAGCGTGATGTCCTTGTCGCCCACGATGAGCTTCTCGCGCGGCGTCATGAACTCGGCGACCTTCTTCTGGTGGTCGTCACGCGTGGGGCGGTAGTCGCGGCTGGTCACGATGCCGAGGAGCTTGCCGCGGGAGGAGCCGTCGTCGGTGACGGGCATGGTGGAGTGGCCGGTGCGGGCCTTGAGCTCCATGACCTGCTCCATCGTCATGTCGGGCGTGAGGGTGGAGTCGGACTCCACGAAGCCGGCCTTGTGGTCCTTGACGGCCTTGACCATGGCCGCCTCCTGCTCAGGCGTCTGGTTGCCGTAGATGAAGGCGAGGCCGCCCTCGATGGCCAGGGCAACGCCCATGTCAACGCCGGAGACGGACTGCATGATGGCGGAGACCATCGGGATGTTGAGGCTGAGCGCGGGCTCCTCGCCGCGACGGAACTTCACGAGCGGCGTCTTGAGCGACACGTTGTCGGGGATGTTCTCCGCCGAGGAGTATCCGGGAACGAGCAGGTACTCGGAAAAGGTGTGGGACTCCCCCTCGAAGAACGTTGCCATGTTTAGTGGCTCCTCTCTGTTGCCCCCGGCCCCGTCTGGGCCGCGTTTTCGGCATTGTAACATCCGCTCAGGCGTAAATGTCCACCGCCCGCCGAGAAAGTCGAGCTAGAGACACGTTATCACCAATTCTCCCCTACACGTTGTCGCCCACGACGTCACGGACGTCGACGGCGATGTCGTGCTTGGTGGGGATCCACTCGACCTTCTTGAACAGCGCGACCACGTTGATGGGGATGTAGGTCAGCTCGAAGATCGGGAAGGTGAAGAGGTTGGTGACGACCCTCCAGCGCTTCTTGGCGTGGATGTGCGCGCGCTCGGAGATAGTGGTGAGCAGGCCGAGCACGAAAAACGACAGGTACATCGACGCGAGCGTCATGACGATCGACCCCACGCACATGTTGAGCTCGGCCTGGGTGGCGATGAAGCCGTGGCTGAGGGAGCCGATGACGAGGTAGGTGAGGTTGATGGAGACGGAGAGCAGCGTGAGGATGTTGCCGGGAGCGACGGTCACGAGCATGTCGTAGCTCGCGAACTGCCCGCGCGAGATGCCCTTGACGAGGTCGCGCACATACGAGAAGAACACCTCGTAGAACCCCTTGGTCCAGCGCAGGCGCTGCGTCCAGGACGCCTTGAACGTGACGGGCTGCTCGTCGTAGAACTCGGCGGGGGCATAGCCGATCTGGACGTTGTTGGCGCAGCAGAACGTGGAGAACTGGATGTCCTCGGTCAGCGAGTGGAAGCCCCAGCCGTGCATGCCGCGGACGATGCGCTGGGAGACGAGCCAGCCCGAGCCCGAGATGGCGCAGCTCGTGCCCGACATCATGCGGGCGTTGTTGAGGAACTTTGCCTCGCGCATGAACCAGAGCGCGTAGGCGGCGCTCACCCAGCTCGAGTCGAAGTTCTTGGAGTTGCGGTACCCGGTGCAGACGAGGTAGCCCGCGTCGAAGGCCTGGTTCATGACAGATATGTAGTCCGGCGAGACGAGGTTGTCCGCGTCAAAGACGACGAACGCCTCGTAGGTGTCGCCGTAGTCGTCGAGGATGCGGTTGAACGCGTAGTCGAGCGCCCAGCTCTTGCCGCGGCGCGCGAGGTCGTTGCGGTCCCAGACGATGGCGCCGGCCTCCTCGGCGACGCGATGGGTGTCGTCGGTGCAGGCGTCGCAGACGACGAAGACGTCCATGAGCTCGCGCGGGTACCTCTGTGAGAAGATCGAGCGCACGAGGTTGCCGATGACGGCCTCCTCGTTGTGCGCCGCGATGACGAAGGCGTAGCGGTGGTTCGCCTTTGCCTCGGGCAGGCGGACCGTGCCCTGCAGGATGACCCGAATGGTGTAGAACGCCTGGTACAGGTAGGCCAGCGTGAACAGCGCGCCAATCGCGAAGTTGAAGATGACGATGGGCGTGAGGCCGAACTGGTTGAACTCCATCGACTACCCCTCGTGCCGCGTCTTTCGTCCGGCGGGAGCCAGGAGCGGACAGATCTTCTCGCCCGCCGACGTCCTGCCCATGGACCTTTCGCCAAGGGATTCTAGTACACGGAGCAGGTCGTCCGGGAGGGTGTCGGCAAGCTCCACCGTCTCTCCCGTTGCGGGGTGGTCAAAACGGATGTACCAGGAGTGGAGGAACTGGCGCGCGAGGTCGAGGTTCTGGCGGAGGTCTCCGCGCCCGTAGAGCGGGTCGCCCACGAGCGGGTGGCCCACGTGGCGCAGGTGGACGCGGATCTGGTGGGTGCGGCCCGTGTAGAGGTGGCACTCGATGAGGGTGTAGCCGTCGTCGCGCGGGCCCGCCTCGAAGCGCTCCAGGACGCGGAAGGTCGTGATGGCCTCGCGCGCGCCGGGCGCGTCCGAGACCGCCATCCGCACGCGGTCGCGCGTGGAGCGGGCGATGCCCGTCTCGATGGTCCCCTCGTCGTGCGCGATCGGCCCGTGCACGAGCGTAACGTAGCGCCGGTCGAGCACGCGCAGGCGGATGAGGTCCTGGAGGGCCTTCTGCGTGGCGTCGTCCTTGGCGGCGACCATGAGGCCGGAGGTCTCCATGTCGAGGCGGTGCACGATTCCGGGGCGCTCCTCCCCCTGGAGCATGCCGAGGTGCGCGTAGCCGCAGTGCGCGACGAGCGCGTTGGCGAGCGTGTCATCCACGTGGCCCGGGCTCGGGTGGCAGACGAGGCTCGCCTGCTTGGAGAGGACGATCAGGTGGTCGTCCTCAAAGCGGATGTCGAGCGGGATATAGGGGTTGGGTGCGAGCGGGCCGCCCACGGGCTCCGGCTCGTCCACGAGCGCGCGGACGCGGTCGCCGAGCAGGACCTTCTCGGACTTGCTGGTGGCGGGGGTCTCGTTGATGGTCACCGCACCGTCCTCTACGAGGCGCGCGCAGGCCGAGCGCGAGGGCATGTCGGGCGCCGTGGCAAGGAACGCGTCGAGCCGCATGCCGTCGGACTCGGGTCCCACCAGCAGGTTCACGATGCGACTTGGCATGGGCGGCTTCCTCCATCCTCAACTCGAGCCGGCAGACATCGTATCACGCCGCCTCGCGCAAGCCCCTTTGGGAGGTTTGGGTTCATCGTTCCGGCGGAGGGCGCCTTATACGTTTACGTAACCTGCGATTTTACGAAGTGGGCGACGGTGCGGGCGAGAAGAGTGAACCCAAACCGTTTTGCGGTTTGGGTTCACGGTTTGGGAGAAATGTCGGAATCGCAAAACGCGACCTGCGGTTTTTCACGCGGTGAGGCACACAGTCGCAAAACGATGAACCCAAACCGCGAAATAGGGGCGGAAGGATGGCGCTATTCGGCCGTGGCGGCGCGCTCGCGTGCGACGTCCCAGCGCCACCAGAGGACAAGCGCAATCGGGACGCCGCAGGTCACGAAGATGTCGGCCACGTTGAAGATCGCGAAGTCCATGAACGTGGTCTTGAAGAAGTCCGTGACGGCGCCGAGGGCCACGCGGTCGATCGCGTTGCCGATGCCGCCGCCAACGACGCACGCGCAGGTGAGCAGCAGGGACAGCGGCACGTCGGTGCGTCGCCAAGCCACATAGATACCAGCGACGCACATGACGGCGGCGATGAGCACGAAGAGGGGACCGGCGCCCTCCCCCATCGAGAACGCGGCACCGGTGTTGTAGATGAGCGAGAGGTCCATCACGCCGGGGATCAGCGTCACGGGCTCGCCGGGGACGAGCGCCGAGCGCGCGGCGAGCTTGCTCAGCTGGTCAAGCGCTACGACCGCGGCGGCGACCAGCGCAAAGAGCGCCAGCCGCCGCACGCGGGCGGAGTTCGTGGTGTCGGGGCCGGACAAGCCCTACTCCTCGAGCGCGGCCACGGCGTCGTGGCAGCGCGGGCAGAGGCCGTCCTCGCCGAGCTCGCGGAAGTTCCAGCAGCGCGGGCACTTCTCGCCGTGCGCGGGCTCCACGGTGCAGGCAAGCTCTTCGCCCTGCGTGAGCTCGACCTCGGAGCACACGAACGGCTCGGCCAGGTCGCAGCCCAGCTCGCCGGCGAGAAGATCGTGCAGCTCCACGGGCGCCGTGAGCGTGGCGCGGGCGGCCTGCGTGGTCTTCTCGGTGAGCGTGCCGTCAGCCACGGCAGCCTCGTAGGCCTTGGTGAAGGCGGCGCGGGCCTCCACGACGGCGTCGTAGGCAGCGAGGTAGGGCTCGTACTCCTCGGCGGTCCAGGGAGCCTGGTACCAGTCGAGAAGGGCGGCGTACTCCTGGCCGTCACGCAGCGACGCCGGGAGGTAGGCCATGACCTCGTCGGTGGTGTAGACGAGGATGGGCTGCAGGTCGTGCACCAGCATCGAGAGAATCTGCGCCCAGACGGTGAGGGCGCTTCGGCGCTCGAAGCCGTTCTTCTCGCCGCAGTAGACGCGGTCCTTGGTGGCGTTGAGGTAGCCGTTGGAGAGCTCCGTGATCACGTAGTCGTAGAGCGTGCGGTAGACCACGTTGAAGCGATACGCGCTGTAGGCGGCGCTCACCTGGTCGTGGACCTGGCAGAGGCGCGCGAGCGCGAGCTTGTCGTAGGGCGTGAGCTCGTCGTAGGGAACCGCATCGGTCGCCGGGTCGAACTGGCCCTCAATCTCGCCCAGCAGGAAGCGCAGGGTGTTGCGGAAGCGGCGGTAGGCCTCGCCCACGTGGTCGAGGATCGTGCCGTCGCAGGGGATGTCGTTGGAGGTGTCGACGGAGGTGACCCAGAGGCGCAGGATGTCGGCGCCGCGGGTGTCGCACTCCTTGTTGGGGTCGATGACGTTGCCGAGCGACTTGGACATCTTGCGGCCCTGGCCGTCGAGCGTGAAACCCTGGGAGACCACGGACTTGTACGGCGCCACGCCGTAGGCGCCCACGGAGGTCATGAGCGAGCTCATGAACCAGCCGCGGTGCTGGTCGGAGCCCTCGAGGTACATGTCGGCCGGGAACGTGAGGTTGTCGCGGTGGCGGCAGACGGCGGTGTGGGAGACGCCGGAGTCCCACCACACGTCGAGGATGTCCTTGTTGGCCTTGAGGTGGTGCCCGCCGCACTTGGGGCAGACGCAGGCGTCTCCGAGATAGCTCGCGGGGTCGTCGGTGAACCAGGCGTCGGAGCCCTTGGTGCGGAAGAGCTCAATCACGGCGTCGAGCGTGTCGTCGTTCATGACGGTCTCGCCGCAGTCCTGGCAGGTGAAGGCCGGGATGGGCACGCCCCAGTTGCGCTGCCGCGAGATGCACCAGTCAGGGCGGCCCTCGACCATCGAGCCGATGCGCTTGATGGCGTGACCGGGGTAGAACTTCACCTTGGAGAGCTCCTCGAGCGCCTGCTCGCGAAGGCTCTTGCCGCCGCGCAGGGGCTTGTCCATCGAGACGAACCACTGGCTCGTGGCACGGAAGATGACGGGCTCCTTGCAGCGCCAGCAGTGCGGGTAGCTGTGGTTGATGTCCTCGTGGAGGATCAGCGTGCCGCGCTCGCGCAGCCACTCGATGATCTTGGGGTTGGCCTCGCCCACCTCCATGCCGGACCACGGGCCGCCGGTGCCCATGCCGTCGCCCACGAAGAAGCGGCCGTCGTCGTCGACGGGCATGACCGTGGGGATGCCAAACTTCTGGCCGGCGAGGTAGTCGTCCACGCCGTGGCCGGGCGCGCAGTGGACGATGCCCGTGCCGTCGTCGAGGGTGACGTAGTCGGCGTAGATGAACTCGCCCGTCTCGCCCTGGTCACCAAAGATCGGCTGCTTGTAGCGGTTGTGCGCGAGGGCCTCGCCGGTGGCGCGCCAGGGCTCGCCGTCCTCGCCGCGCACGAGTGCAACCTCGCCGTAGCCAAACTTGGCGGCGCACCGCTCGGCGAGCGCCTCGGCAACGATCTCCGCGCGGCCGTCGTGGACGAGCGCCACGTAGGTGGCCTCGGGGTGGCAGATGACGGCGTCATCGGCGGGAAGGGTCCACGGCGTGGTGGTCCAGATGTCCACGAAGAGCCTGCCGGCCCAGGCCTCCAGGCCCGCCGGCACCGTGGTCATCTCAAAGCGCACGAAGATGGCGGGGCTGACCTCGTCGCCGTACTCGATCTCCGCCTCGGCGAGGGCCGTGTGGCAGTGCGAGCACCAGTGCACGGGCTTGGAGCCCTGCGTGATGGCACCGGCGTCGAAGATGGCCTTGAAAATCTCCACGTCCGTGGCATCGTAGTCGTTCACGTAGGTGAGGTAGGGGTTGTCCCACTCGCCCAGCACGCCCAGGCGCTTGAAGCCCTGGCGCTGGGTGTCCACCTGCTCGACGGCGAGGGTGCGGCAGAGCTCGCGGATCTTCTCGGTGGGGAGCTGGTTGAACTTCTCCGTGCCGAGCATGGTCTCGACCTTATGCTCGATGGGCTGGCCGTGGCAGTCCCAGCCGGGGACGTAGGGCGTCTGGTAGCCGCGCATGGACCAGTAGCGGTTGATGACGTCCTTGGAGATCTTGTTCTGCGCGTGGCCGAGGTGGATGGGGCCGTTGGCGTACGGGGGACCGTCGTGCAGGACGAACTTCTCGTGCCCCTCGTTCTTGGCGATCATCTGCTCGTAGACGTGGTTCTCCTCCCACATGGCCAGGCGCTTGGGCTCGTTGGTGGCCAGGCTGGCGCGCATGGGAAAGCCCGTGCTCGGCAGGTTGGTCGTCTTCTTGTACTCGTTCGCCACGCTTCCTCCTTCGTGGCGGGGCCTCCCCCGCCGTCCTTCTCGGACACGAAAAAACGCGCCCGTCCCTCCTGCTGGGACGAAGCGCGCACGCGACTTCGCTTGTGAACCACCCAGCGAGCGGATATCCGCCGTACTCGGCTGGCCTGTGTCGGCGGCCACTCCGGCGACGCCTACTCGCTCGCGCTTTCGGGCCGCGGCTCGGGGGTGATCTTCGCCGGGACGCGGCCGCGGGCTCCCACCGTCCCCGCTCTCTCTTGGCCGCGCGCCCCCGGGTACTCTCCCCGTCAACGCCTGTTGCAGCATGGTAGCACGTTTGCCCCGCGTAGGGCGAGAAACACGTTCTTCTCGCCGAAAACTGGTTGCGGGGACTGGTGCCGTTCGTCCGAAGATA
Source organism: uncultured Atopobiaceae bacterium (assembly GCA_963931035.1). GTDB lineage: Bacteria > Actinomycetota > Coriobacteriia > Coriobacteriales > Atopobiaceae > Thermophilibacter. The sequence goes on from OZ006979.1 coordinate 711,145, forward strand.
GAGAGGTTACGCACAGAGAAGGGACGTCGCATGCCTGACCGCAAGTACCTCGAGCTGCTCTCGGAGAAGTTCCCGACCGTCCGCTCCGCCTACGCAGAGATCATCAACCTCGAGGCCATCCTCAACCTCCCCAAGGGCACCGAGCACTTCATCTCCGACGTCCACGGCGAGTACGACGCGTTCAAGCACATCCTCAACAACTGCTCCGGCGTCATCCGCGAGCGCGTGGCCGCCATCTTCCGCTTTGAGCTCACGGGCAGCGAGCAGGCCGACCTCTGCACGCTCATCTACTATCCCCACCGCAAGCTGCGCCGCCTCAAGTCGGCCGGCGTCGTGGGCGCGGAGTGGTACGCCATCACGCTCATGCGCCTCGTGCGCCTGGCGCGCTACCTCTCCGACTCCTACACGCGCTCCAAGGTGCGCAAGGCCATGCCGCCCGAGTACGCCTACATCATCGACGAGCTGCTGCACGCCTCCCCGGGCGAGGGCGACGAGCGGCAGGGCTACCACCGCCGTATCATAGACACGATCGTGGACACCGGCTCGGCCGACGACTTCGTCGTGAGCCTGGCCTCGCTGATCAAGCGCCTCGCGGTGGACCACCTGCACGTCGTGGGCGACGTGTTCGACCGCGGCGACCACGCCGACAAGATTCTCGACCGCCTCATGGAGTATCACTCCGTCGACCTGCAGTGGGGCAACCACGACATCGTGTGGATGGGCGCCGCCGCCGGCTCGGCCACGTGCCTGGCCGCCGTGATCCGAAACAACATCCGCTACGACTCGCTCAAGATCCTCGAGGGCGCCTACGGCATCTCCCTGCGCGAGCTGGCCCTCTTCGCCGAGGCCACCTACCGCGCGGGCGAGGCCATGAGCCCGCTCGAGAAGGCCATCTCGGTCATCCTGTTCAAGCTCGAGGGGCAGACCATCATGCGCCACCCCAACTGGCACATGGAGGACCGTCTGCTGCTCGGTCGCGTCGACGCGCAGCGCGGCACCGTGCGCATGGGCGAGAAGGACTACGAGCTCGTCACCTGCGACTTCCCCACCGTCGACTGGTCGGACCCCTACGCGCTCTCCGACGAGGAGATCGCCGTGATGGACAACCTGCTCTCCGCGGTGCGCAGCTCCTACAAGCTGAACGCGCACGTGAACTTCCTCTACGAGCACGGCAGCGCCTACCTCGTCCACAACGACGACGTCCTCTTCCACGCCTGCGTGCCCATGAACGAGGACGGCACCTTCCACCCCGTCAACCACCAGGGGCAGCTGCTTTCCGGCAAGGCCTACTACGACTACGCCGACCGCCTGGCGCGCCGCGCGTGGCAGGAGAGCGACGAGGTCTCGCTCGACTGGATGTGGTACCTGTGGTGCGGGCGCTACTCGCCGCTCTCCGGCCGCCTCATGAAGACGTTCGAGCGCACCTACCTCGCGGACCGCTCCACCTGGGAGGAGCCGCGCGACCCCTACTACGCCCTCACCGACGACGCCGGAGTGTGCCGCCGCATCCTGCAGGAGTTTGGCGTCGACCCCGACCACGGCCACATCATCAACGGCCACACGCCCGTCCACGCCTCGGAGGGCGAGAAGCCCGTGCGCGCCGGCGGCCACCTGCTGGTCATCGACGGCGGGTTCTGCCAGGCCTACCACAAGACCACCGGCATCGGCGGCTACACGCTCATCTCGGACCCGCGCGGCATGCGCATCAAGGCGCACCGCCCCTTTGGCTCGATCGCCGACGTGCTCGACCTCAACGCCGACATCATGAGCGACGACGACCGCTTCGAGCTGGAGCCGCGCCCGCTCACCGTGGGCGACACCGACACCGGCGACGAGATCCGCGAGCAGATCGCCGACCTGCGTGCCCTTCTCGACGTCTACCGCTCGGGCGAGCTGCCGGAGCGCACGAAGCGCGGGTAGCGCGCCGGGCCCGCTGCGCGGGCGGCGTGCAGGTTATGCGGCATGCGTGAGGTTATGCGACGTCCGGCAATCGCCCGTTCTTCTCGCCAAGCCATATAGCTGCGGAAACGTGAGGGCTGGGGTTACCGCATAACCTCGTCGATGCCGCATAACCTCGCGTATGTCGCATAACCTTCGCGGGATGGGCGACAAGGGCCACCAACAGGGCGGGCGACAAGGGCGATGTCGGGGATTTTGCGACGGTTCCCGGCCTCGGGTTGGGGCGGGCTAAACTTGGGTATCTCTGTCCCATCTGACAACGAGACGAAGGGCACCACGCACGATGGACATGAACGAGAACAAGCGGCGCCGCTCGATGCTGCTCTACATCCTGATCGCGATCGTCGCGTACCTCGCGATCAGCCAGACGCTCTACCCCAACCTGCGCGCGACGCAGATCGAGCAGGTCACCTACTCTCAGTTCCTCGAGATGGTCGATAACGACCAGGTGGAGAAGGTCGACCTCAACACCGGCGACAACACCCTCCAGTTCACGACCGGCGAGGGTGAGAGCGAGAAGCACTACGAGACCACGATGTGGCCCTACGACGACACGCTCATCCAGCGCCTCGAGGAGCACGGGGCCGATGCCAACGCCACGATCCCGGACACCTCCGGCGACCTGTGGCTCATGCTGCTCGTCTCCTACGGTCTGCCGATCCTCGTCTTCCTGGGCATCGGATGGTGGCTCAACCGCCGCATGAAGAAGGCGATGGGCGACGACGGCCCGTCGATGAACTTTGGCGGCGGCTTTGGCGGCGGCGGGCTCGGCAAGTCCAACGCCAAGGAGATCAAGGGCGAGGAGACCGGCGTCACCTTCAAGGACGTCGCCGGCCAGGACGAGGCCAAGGAGTCGCTCCAGGAGATCGTGAGCTTCCTCAAGAACCCCGACAAGTACACCGAGATCGGCGCGCGCTGCCCGAGGGGCGCGCTGCTCGTTGGCCCTCCGGGCACGGGCAAGACGCTCCTGGCCAAGGCCGTCGCCGGCGAGGCGGGCGTCACGTTCTTCCAGATCGCGGGCTCGGCCTTCGTCGAGATGTTCGTCGGACGCGGCGCCGCCAAGGTGCGCGACCTCTTCAAGCAGGCCAACGAGAAGGCGCCCTGCATCATCTTCATCGACGAGATCGATGCCGTGGGCAAGCGGCGTGACACCTCCCTCTCGTCCAATGACGAGCGCGAGCAGACCCTGAACCAGCTCCTCTCCGAGATGGACGGCTTTGACAACCACAAGGGCATCGTCGTGCTGGCGGCAACCAACCGCCCGGAGACCCTCGACCAGGCGCTGCTGCGCCCGGGCCGCTTTGACCGGCGCATCCCCGTGGAGCTCCCCGACCTGGCGGGCCGCGAGGCCATCCTCAAGATCCACGCGGACGACGTCAAGATGGAGTCGGGCATCGACCTGGGCGTCATCGCGCGCTCCACGCCGGGCGCCTCGGGCGCCGACCTCGCCAACATCATCAACGAGGCCGCGCTGCGCGCCGTTCGCATGGGCAGGCGCCGCGTGACGCAGGAGGACCTGCTCGAGTCCGTCGACGTGGTCATCGCCGGCGAGAAGAAGAAGTCCACGGTCCTCTCGCCGCACGAGAAGGAGGTCGTCTCCTACCACGAGACGGGACACGCCATCGTGGCGGCCATGCAGAAGGGCTCGGCCCCCGTCTCCAAGATCACGATCGTGCCGCGCACCTCGGGCGCGCTCGGCTTCACGATGCAGGTCGAGGAGGACGAGCACTTCCTCACCACGCGCCAGGAGGCCAAGGACAAGATCGCGGTGCTGTGCGGCGGACGCGCTGCCGAGGAGCTCATCTTCGACGAGATGACCACCGGCGCCTCCAACGACATCGAGAAGGCCACGCAGCTCGCGCGCGCCATGGTCACGCAGTACGGCATGTCCGACAAGTTTGGCATGGTGCAGCTCGGCCAGCCCGCGAGCCGCTACCTCGGCGGGGGCCAGCAGCTCACGTGCTCCGAGGGAACGGCCCAGGAGATCGACGCCGAGGTCCAGGCGCTCGTGGAGGAGGGGCACCAGAACGCCCTGCGCACGCTGCGCGAGAATCGCTTCAAGCTGCACGAGATTGCCCACTACCTGCAGCGCAAGGAGACCATCACCGGCGAGGAGTTCATGAACATCCTCACCCGAGACGACGGCTTCGCCCCCAAGATGCCGACGCCCGCCGAGTAAGCGGCCGCGTTCCAGGCCCTCATGCCCTCCCCGCCACCTGCGACGGGGAGGGCTTTTCTCGCCCGCGCTACCGGAAGAGCTGCCAGAACGCCACGGCGGAGCTCGCGGCCACGTTGAGCGAGTCCACGCCGCGCGCCATCGGGATGATGACGGAGCGATCGCAGGCGTCGAGCGCCTCCCTCGAGAGGCCAAATCCCTCGCTGCCAAAGAGCAGGGCCCTGCGGTCTGAGGCGAGAAGGGATGCGTCGTCGAGCGGCACGGCGCCCGGCTCCAGGGCGAGCGCGAGGCACGAGAAGCCCCGGTCTCGCAGGTCCGTGAGCGTCCTTCTCGGCCACTCCCCCTCCTCGGCGCGCGCCCACGGCAGCTTGAGGACGCACCCCATCGAGACGCGGAGCGCGCGGCGGCACAGCGGGTCGGCGCAGCGGGGCGAGAGCACCACGGCGTCGACGCCGAGTGCCGCGGCGTTGCGGAAGAGCGCGCCGACGTTGGCGACGTCGACCAGGTCCTCGAGCACGGCCACGTGGCGGGCGCCGCACACGACGTCCTCGACCGAGCGCTCCGGCGGCCGGCGCATCGCGCAGAGCAGTCCCCTCGTGAGCCGAAACCCCGTCAGCCGGCTGATCTGGTCGTGGGGCAGGACGTAGGCGGGCACGTCATCGCCCGCGCGCGCGAGCAGCCCCTCGCTCGCCGCGAGGTCCCGCTCGTCAAGGAGAAAGGACAGCGGCCGCGCGCCGCTGTCGAGCGCGACCTCGACCACCAGGCGCGACTCGGCGACGAACGCGCCGCCGTCCGTCTCGAGCCCAGCCCTGAGCTGGTGTTCCGTCAGGCGGGAGAAGATGTCCAGACGCTCGTCGGACAGGTCGCTCGCATAGACCAGACGTGCCATGCCCCTCCTGTCAACTTTTCCGATACCTCGCCATCAAGCAACGCATCCTAGGGTACGATAAGGAACGCAAACAACGTACCGCGCGTCCCGAAATCAAGGTGTCCCCATGGCAAGTCACATGAGCGCCCCCGCGCCCGAGCCCAAGAAGAGCAGGCGGGCGCTGGTCGTTCCCTTCGCCCTTCTCGCCGTCGTGCTCGTTGCCTATCTCGGCGGCGTCATCTACTTCCACCTCTTCTTCATGCCCGGAACCACGCTCGACGGCACCGACGTCTCCCTCCGGCGCGCCGAGGACGTCGCGACGGAGAAGGCGGGCTCGTTCGCGGGGTATCAGGCCCACGTCTCCGGCGACGGCATCGACCTCACCATCGCGGCGGACCAGATAGGGCTCGCCTACGACGGCGAGTCCTACGCACGAGAGGCCGTCGCGGCGACGAACCCCTGGGCATGGCCGATCGCCCTCTCCCAGGGCTCACGATCCGTGAGCGCCAAGAGCGCCGTCGTCTATGACCGCGAGGCCCTTCTCGGCCTCTTCGCCCCCTTCAAGGACTCCGCGAAGGAGGCCGCCTCGAGCCTCGCCGGCGGGGCGGTGGTCTTTGACGCCGAGGCGGGGTCGTTTGGGCTCGACCCCTCGGTCATGGCGCAGTACCTCGATGACGACGCCCTGGTCGACGCGCTCGCCCAGGGGTTTGCTTCGCGGGCGGGCGAGATCGAGCTCGGCTCGGAGCAGCTCGCCGAGTCCGACGACGCCCTCCATGCGGCTGTCGAGGCCGCGAACGCCTACCTCGCGGCCGCCGGGACCACCCTCACGCTCGACGGGGAGACCGCGGCCGAGGTGAGCGCCGAGGTCATCGCCGGGTGGGTGACGGTCGCGGACGACCTCACCGTCTCGCTCAGCACCGACGCCGCCGCCGCGTGGGCCGCGGAGAGCGTCTCGCGGCTTAACACTGTGGGCTCGGAGCGCACCTACACGCGCGCCGACGGCAAGCAGGTCAGCGTCTCGGGTGGTGACTACGGGTGGAAGATCAGCGAGTCGGGCGTCGCCGACGCGCTGGTCGCCGCCGTGAGCGCCGGCGCCCCGCAGGCGGTCGAGGTCCCCTTCGAGCAGCGCGGCCAGGTCGTCCCGGGCGAGGGCGGGCGCGACTGGGGCCAGCGCTACATCGACATCGACATCTCCGAGCAGTACGTGCGCATGTACGGCGACGACGGCTCGCTCGTCTGGGAGTCCGCCTGCGTCACCGGCAACCCCTCGCAGGGCTGGGGAACGAGCTATGGGGTCTACGCGATCAACGAGAACATGACCCGGGACACCGTCCTCATCGGACTCGACTGGGACGAGGACGGCGAGCCGGACTACGAGACCCCGGTCTCCTACTGGATGCCGTTCGTCGGCAACCTCGTCGCCCTCCACGACGCGCAGCGCTCCAGCTTCGGAGGCTCGATCTACCTCTGGAACGGCAGCCACGGATGCGTGAACCTCCCGCGCGACAAGGCAGAGTCGCTCTATGGCCTCGTCCAGGTCGGCGACGTCGTGGTGGTTCACGGCTAGGGTCGGGCCCACAACGCCCGCGTGACGAGCGAACCCAAACCAAATAACGGTTTGGGTTCGTTTCTTCTAGGAATCGCACCCCTTGACCGCCGACACCATGTTTTCGAACCCAAACCACAGAGGACGTCGTACGCCATGCCCAGCTTTGGGGCGTCCTTCTCGCCCGCCCAGCGGCAGCGATCCCGGGCGTCGGCGGCACCGCTGGCGCGCGCCTCAACCCGACACCTATCATAGTGTTTATCTGGGGCTTCGCCCCGCGGCGCACGTCTCGTGACAGTTTGCGGTACGTGAGCGGACTGACTTTTTCCCACGCCCCGCCTCTCGCCGCGTTCGTCCCCTAGGCTTGGCTCATGTCGATTCTGATCACATACACCTCCGCGCTCGAGGTCATGCGCCTGGCCGAGTTTCCCGCACTCGTCGCGGAGTGGGACGAGCGGACGGGCTACGTGCCCGAGAAGCTCCCCTCCGTCGAAGAGCTGGAGAGGGCCGTCGACAACTGTCCTCCCCTGCAGCGGCTCTCGCGACCGCTTCACCTCCTGGTCTCGAGCGACAACAACAGCCACTCCTCGAGAAGGGTCGTCCGTCACGTGACCCGTCGCATCCATCCGCGCGACGCGTTCGTCCGCATCTCCGAGGACGTCTGCCTGACCTCCCCCGAGCTCCTGCCGCTGCAGATGGCGCGAATCGCCACGACCCTCGAGGAGTCGCTCCTCATGAGCGAGCTCTGCGGGACCTACGCGATCTCGGACGACGTCGAGGACGGCATGCACCAGCGTTGGGAACCTCTCACCACGCGGCGTGCGATTGACGAGTTCCTCGACAGGATGGGTGGCTGCTACGGGATGGGCAAGGTCAGGGACGCCCTGCCGCTCGTCTGCTCAGACTCGGGGTCGCCCTACGAGAGCAAGCTGGGCGTGAGGTTCAGGGGCAGGCGTGAACAGGGAGGATACGAGCTCGACTTCGTGTCGATGAACGAGGAGCTGAGCCTGGAGGCCATCGGGAGGGAGTTCGAGCAGAAGAGCATAAGGAAGCCGGACATCCTCATCCTCGCGCCCGTCAGCTTTGGGCCCGAGGCACGGATGCCGTTTCGAGGGATAGCGGTGGACTACAAGGGACGCGTACATGACGACCCCGTCGTGGCGGCGCGAGACGACGAGCGCAGGAACGAGATGATCGCCCACGGCATAAAGCCCTACGAGCTCAGGAAGGTGCACTACGACGACATCGACTACATGGACTCGCTCGTCGCCAAAATTCGGAGGGACCTGCGCCTGCCGGCGGATGACCTCGCCTTCTACCGCGACGAGCGCGTCGCCCTCCACGACGCGCTCGAGCTTGTCGACGGCATTCGCTGGGGAAGGGCACTCCTCCCGACACAGCGCTAGCCACCTCCAAGAGAGGTTTGGGTTCGCAGCTTGCTGCGAGCCGACGCATCTCGAAGCCCTGCAGAGCAACTAGCAGCAAGAGCTCTCAGCAAGGACCGAGCGTGCACGGAAGAACGAACCCAAACCGGAAAACGGTTTGGGTTCGCATTGCACGCGCAGTTCGCTCATATGAAATTGAATTATACAACTACCTGCGGTTCTGCAAAAGGTGCCGGAGCAAGCCACGAAACCGTGAACCCAAACCGGCACAGAGGGGGCGGAGGAGCGGGCGTCTAGAACGGAAGGCCCTGCCCGCCACCCATGTTGCGCATCATCTGCTGCATGGCGCGACGGTTCTTCTTGCCGCCCGCACCCGGCTGCATCATGCCCTTCATCCGGCCCATCATCTTGTTCATCTCGCCCCACTGCTTGATGAGCTGGTTGACCTCCTGGACGCTGCGGCCGGAGCCCAGCGCGATGCGGCGGCGGCGCTGCCCGTTGATGATCTTGGGGCGGGCGCGCTCCTCCTTGGTCATCGAGCGGATGATCGCCTCGATGCGGGTCAGCTGCTCGTCGCTCGCCGCCTGGGGCGCCTGCGCCATCGCGCGCTCCATGCCGGGAATCATGCCCATCAGCTTCTGGAGGCCGCCCATCTTGCGGATCTGCTGCATCTGCGAGAGGAGGTCGTCCATCGTGAAGCCCTCGCGCAGCATGCGCTCCGCGTCGGCGACCTGCTGCTCGTCGGCGACCTTCTGCGCCTGCTCGATGATGCCCACGACGTCGCCCATGCCGAGGATGCGCTTGGCCATGCGGTCGGGGTGGAAGACCTCGAGCGAGTCGGGCTTCTCCCCCATCGAGACGAACTTGATGGGCTTGCCGGTGACCTCGCGCACGGAGAGCGCGCCGCCACCGCGGGCGTCGCCGTCGAGCTTGGACATGATCACGCCGTCAAAGTCCACGCGGTTAGCGAACTCCGTGACCACGTTCACGATGTCCTGGCCGGTCATGGCGTCGACGACCATGAGGATCTGGTCGGGGCGCACCGCGGCCTTGATCGCCACGGCCTCCTGCATCATCTCCTCGTCGATCTGCAGGCGTCCGGCGGTGTCCACGATGACGATGTCGCAGAGGCGGTCGACCGCCTCCTTGATCGAGCCCTCCGCGACGACCACGGCGTCCTTCCCGTCACCGCGGAAGACCGGCACGCCGATCTCTGAGCCGAGCGTCTCGAGCTGGTCGGCAGCCGCGGGGCGGTGCGTGTCGCACGCGGCGAGGAGCGGGCTGTGGCCCTGGCCCTTGAGGAGGTAGGCGAGCTTGGCCGCGGCGGTGGTCTTGCCCGAGCCCTGCAGGCCGACGAGCATGATCACGTTGGGCGTGCGGTTCTGCGCGAGCGTCAGGCGCGAGTCGGTGGAGCCGAGAAGAACCGTGAGCTCGTCGAGCACGACCTTGACGACGTTCTGCGCCGGAGAGAGCGACGAGAGGACGTCGGCGGTGAGGCACTTCTCCTTGCAGCGCGCGACGAACTCCTTGACCACGCGGTAGTTGACGTCGGCCTCGAGAAGCGCCATGCGGATCTCGCGCATCGCGACGTTGATGTCGTCCTCGGTGAGGCGTCCCTTGCCGCGAAGGCGGTCGAAGGTGTCCTGGAGGCGGTCGGAGAGAGAGTTGAACATGGCTACATCCCTTCACCCACGAGCGCGCGGCAGAAGTCGAGCGCGTCGAAGGTCTGGAGGTCGTCGATGGCCTCGCCCACGCCGATGCGGTAGATGGGCAGGCCGAGCTGGCTGGAGATGGCGAGCGCGATGCCGCCCTTGGCGGTGCCGTCGAGCTTGGTGACGATGAGGCCGTCGAGCTCGAGGGCATCGTTGAACTCACGCGCCTGGTTGAGGCCGTTCTGGCCGGTGGTCGCGTCGATGACGAGCACGACCGCGACCGGCAGCTGGCAGCGCTTGCGGGTGACGTTCACGACCTTCGCGAGCTCGCGCATGAGGTCGGCAGAGGTGTGGAGGCGCCCGGCGGTGTCGATGAGCACGAGCTCGGCGCCGCGCCTCTCGGCTTCCTCGACCACCTCGTAGCACACGCTCGCGGGGTCGGCGCCGCGCTCGCGCGTCACCACGTCGACGCCCGCGCGCTGGCCCCAGACCTCGAGCTGCTCGATGGCGGCCGCGCGGAAGGTGTCGGCGCCGCCGATGAGGCAGCTCGCGCCGGCCTCACGGGCGCGCCCGGCGAGCTTGCCCACCGTGGTCGTCTTGCCGGCCCCGTTGATGCCGACGAACAGGACGCAGCTCGGAAGGTCGGTGAAGGGGTCGCGCTTGGCGGAGGGGAACTCCGCGGCGAGACGGCGGGCCAGCGCGTCGCGAAGCTGGTCGGCACGGGTGAGGTTCTCGCGCGCCGCCTGCTCGCGCAGGTCGTCGGTCACGCGCATGGCGACCTCGGCGCCCATGTCACCCATGACGAGCGTGTCCTCGAGGTCCTCCCAGAAGTCCTCGTCGACCTCGCCGCCCATGTAGAAGATCTCGTTGATCGCCTCGCGCGAGCGCTGGAGGCCGGACCTCAGGCTGTCGAGAAGGCCCACTATGCATCAACCACCTTTCCGGTCTCGCGGTCGAGACGCTGGGACACCACGCGGCTCACGCCGTCCGCCTGCATGGAGACGCCGTAGAGGACGTCGGCCTGCTCCATCGTGCGGCGCTGGTGCGAGATGACGATGAGCTGCGTGGAGGACTTGAGCTGCTCGATGGCGTCGAGCAGCTTGGAGAGGTTCGAGTCGTCGAGCGCTGCCTCGACCTCGTCGAAGACGTAGAACGGCACCGTGCGCACCTTGTAGACGGCGAAGAGCAGGGCGAGCGCCGTGAGGGACTTCTCGCCGCCGCTCATGAGCATCATCTTGGAGAGCCGCTTGCCGCGCGGCTGGGCCACGATCTCGATGCCGGTCTCCGAGGGGTTGTCGGGGTCGGTCATCTCGATGTGCGCCTGGCCGCCGGGGAACAGCAGGGCGAATATCTCCGAGAAGTTCGCGTTCACGCGCTCGAACACCGTGAGGAAGCGGTTGCGCATCTTGCGGTCGATGGCGGCCGTGATCTTGCGCAGGGACACGCGGGCGTCCTCGAGGTCGCGCACCTGCTCGTCGATGTAGTCGTAGCGCTCCTTGAGCCTCAGGTACTCGTCCATGGCCACGGCGTTCACCGGTCCGATGGACTCGATCTGGGAGCGGAGGGAGTCGGCGCGGCGCTCGGCCTCGTCGCGGTCCTCGGGCGGCGGGCACTCGAGGGCCTCGTCGAGCACGGCACCCGTCGCCACGATGGCGTTAACCGCGGTCTGCACCTGCACCTCGAGCTTGCCGAGGTCGACCTTGACGGCGGTGGACGCCGTGCGGGCCTCCTCGAGCTCGGCGGAGGCCTTGTTCACGGCCTCGCGGGCGTCGCCGATCGTCTTCTTGAGCGAGTCGGAGTCCGCCTCGGCGAGCGAGGCGCGGTCCTTCAGGCGACCCGCCCACTCGAGGGCGCGCTCGCGGATGGCGTCGTAGCGGTCGTGCAGCGGGTCGACGCGAAGGCGGACGACCTCCAGGGAGCGCGACGAGCGACGGGTGGCGTCGATGCGACCGTCGAGCTCCGAGACGCGGGCGGAGAGCTCGCGCTCCCTGCGCTCGAGCCCCGCGCGGCGCTCGCTCGTCATGGCGAGCTCCAGGCGGCCGTCGGAGAGCTCCCTCGACGCCTTGCCCTGGGCTCGGACGGCCTCCTCGTGCTCGGCCGTGCGCTCGGCGAGGCGGCCGGCGAGCTCGTCGGCGCGCTCACGGGCGGCTCGGGCGGCGGCGCGGTGCTCCTCGATCTGGGTGCGCGCCTCGGCGGCACGCTGGAGCGACGCCTCGCGCCGCTTGGTCACCTGCGCGCGCTCCGAGGTGGCGGCGGCGAGCTGCGCCTCCAGGCGACCGCGCTCCGCGGTCGTCGAGGAGACCTCGGCGGTGAGGCGCGCGAGCTCGCCCTTTGCGGCGGCAGCCTGCTCGCGGGCGTCGGCGAGGGAGGACTCGGCCTCGGCCACCGCCTCCGCCGCGTCGGACAGGCGCGACTCGAGGGCCGCCATGCCACCCTCGAGCTCGCGAATGCGGCGCTTGCGCTCCAGCGCGCCGGCCTCGCTCGAGGGGGCGGTGCCCACGTGGACGCGCCCGTCGGGCAGGACGACGACGCCGTCCAGGGTCACGTACGTCGCGTCGGGAACGGCAGCGTGCGCGCGGACCGCCTCCTTGGCGTCGCCCACGATGCGCACGCCGCCGAGAAGGGCCTCGAGCAGCGACCGAGCCTCGTCGGAGACGCGCAGGCGGGAGACGAGCGGGGTGCCGGGAGCGTCCGAGGAGACATCCGCATGCCCGGGGGCCGCGGAGGCGACGATCGCGGCGCGACCGTCCCGGTCGGCGAGGCCGAGGGCGCGCTCCGCGAGGGCGACCGCGTCGTCCGCACCGTCCACGACGAGCGCGGCGAGGTCGTCGCCGAGGAGCCGCTCGACGAGCGACTCGACCTCGGGGTCGGCGTCGACGAGGTCGGCGAGGCGGCAGCGGACGCGGTCCTCGTCGGCGGCGAGCGCCGCGACGAGCGGGCTCGCGAGCTCGACGTCGGAGTCGACGGAGCGCAGCGCCTCGAGCGTGGCGGTCGCGGCGGAGAGGGCCCGCTGCGCCTCGGCGTGCTCGGAGCGCGCCGCGTCGAGCGCGCCCGAGAGGCCCGTGATGGAGGCGGTGAGGGAGGACTCGCGCCGGCGCGCCTCGAGGAGCGACCCCTCGAGGGCCTCGATCCGGTCGGCCCTCTCGGTGACGGCCTCACCGGTCGTGCGCAGCGACTCCTCCAGCTGCTCGAGGCGCGAGGCGAACATCTGGTCCTCGACCTCGGCGTTGGAGATCTGGTCCTCGAGCTTGGCGTAGGCGAGCGTCTCGCGGTCGGCCTCGCCGCGCGCGGAGCGCTCGTCTGCCGTGATGCCGGAGAGCTCGTCGTCTATGGAGCGGCGGCGCTCGCTCGCCTCGCGGGCGGCGCGGGAGAGCCCCTCGACCGACTCGCGCAGGCTCGCCTCGCGCACGCGCGCGTCGGAGAGCTCGCCGGCCACGCCCTCGTGCTCCGAGGCGGCGTCGGCGCGCTGCTTCTCCATCGTGGAGAGCTGCATGCGCATGTCGGAGAGGCGCGAGACCATGTTCTTGCCCTTCTCCTCCAGAAGGCGCATGTCCGCGTCCATCCTGCCGAGAAGGTCCTGCATGCGGCGGCGCTGCTCGCCGAGGTCACCCACAAAGAGGCCCTTCTGCTCGAGCAGCGACTGGAGCTTCTCGAGCTCGGCGCTCTTCTCGTCCAGACGGTACTGGGCGAGCTCGCAGGCGGCGTCGGCCTCCTTGCCGCGCGCCTCGAGCCGGGCGTAGCCCTCCTGCAGGCGCCGCAGGTCGTCGACGGCGAGCTGGACCTCGAGCCCCTTGAGCTCGTCCTCGAGCTGGCGGGCTCGCTGGGCCTTGTCGACCTGGCGCTCGAGCGGGCGCAGCTGGCGCGCGATCTCGCGCGAGAGCATCTTGGCGCGGGCGAGGTTCTCGTCCATCGACGCGAGCTTGCGGAGGCTCCGCTCCTTGCGGCGACGGTGCTTGGAGATGTCGGCCGCCTCCTCGATGAGGGCGCGACGCTCCTCCGGGCGGCTCGAGAGGATCGAGTCGAGCTTGCCCTGGGAGATGATCGAGTGGGTGTCCTTGCCCAGGCCCGAGTCGTGCAGGATGTCCTGGACGTCCATGAGGCGGCTCGGCGAGCCGTTGATCAGGTACTCGGACTCGCCCGAGCGGTACATGCGACGCGTGATGCCCACCTCGGCGAAGTCGATGGGCAGCGTGTGGTCGGAGTTGTCCAGCACGAGCGTGACCTCGGCCACGCCCACCGCGGAGCGCGCCGACGAGCCCGAGAAGATCACGTCCTCCATGGCCTGGCCGCGCAGCTGCTTGGCGCTCTGCTCGCCGAGGACCCACAGGATCGCGTCGGAGACGTTGGACTTGCCGGAGCCGTTGGGCCCCACGACCACGGTGAGACCGGGGTCGAAGACCATGTGGGTGCGGTCCGCGAAGGACTTGAACCCCTTGAGTGTCAGCGACTTCAGGTACAACTTGCACGTCCTCCGTACGCTAGTTGGTGGTCCCGGCGCCGTCGAAGTCGCCCTCGTCGGCGTAGCCGAGGCGGACGAGCGCGTCCACGGCGGCGGCGCTCTCAGAAGACTTCTTCGAGGGCCCCGAGCCACGGCCGATCCGCCGGCCCTCGACGAGCACGACCGACGTGAACGTGGGGTCGTGCGCGGGCCCCTCCTCCGAGACGAGCCTATACTCCGGGGCGCAGTGCAGCTCGCGCTGGGTGACCTCCTGCAGGCGCGACTTGGGGCTGATGGGCTTCTCGGCGAGCGCCGGGGAGACCTCCGGGCCGAGCGTGGCGAGCACGAACTCGTGCGTCGTCGTATAGCCGGCGTCCAGGTAGAGGGCGCCCACGAGCGCCTCGTAGACGTTCTCGAGCGCGGAGTGCATGCCGCGCTCCCCCGTTCCGCGCTCGGACTCGCCCATCACGATGAGGGGCGCGAGGCCCAGGCGCGCGGCGACGCTCGAGAGCATCTTGCCCGAGACGAGGCTGATCTTGGCCTGCGTGAGCGCGCCCTCGTCCATGTCGGGGAAGCGCTCGAAGAGGTCGGTCGCCACGATGGCGCCGAGGATGGAGTCGCCCAGGAACTCGAGGCGCTCGTAGGAGGCCGACACGGGTCGCCCCTCGGCAGCCGAGGGGTGCGTGAGGGCCGAGACGATCAGGTCCTGGTTCTCAAAGTGGTGGCCGCAGACCCGCTCGGCCTCGGCCACCCGCTGGTGCATCTTCAACGATCGGTCCCCCACCTACTGGGCGGCCGCGATGGCGTCGACGACCTGGCCGACGGTGGCGATCGTGCCCACGGCGTCGTCGTCGAAGGTCATGGAGAACTCGTCCTCGAGGGCGGTCACGAGCTCGAGCAGGTCGAACGAGTCGGCGCCGAGCTCCTTCAGGTTGGTCTGCTCGTCGAGCGTGACGTCGGAGCCGAGCGAGAGCGTGTCGTCGACGACCTCGATCACCTTGGCGAGAATTGCGTCGCGGTCCATGGTTCCTCCTCCGGATAAAGCCTACCGTACGATTCTACCCCGTCCGGCGCCCGGCGCCCACCCGCGCTAGCCGGCGATCTCGCAGGCGTCGGCGATCTTCTCGCAGAGCCCGGCCCGGACGGCCGCTGCGGCGGCGAGCGTGCCCTTGCGGACGGCCTGGGCGCTCGTGGCGCCGTGCCCCTTCACGACCGGGGCGCGCAGGCCCAGCAGGATGGCGCCGCCGTACTCGTCGCCGGACATCTCGGCGGCCAGCGACTTGAGCGACTTGGCGAGAAGGGCCATGCCGATCTTGTTGGAAAGCGACGCCTCCATCGCGGCCTTGAGGCGCTTGATGACGAACTTGCCCGTGCCCTCGATCGACTTGAGGGCAACGTTTCCGGTGAAGCCGTCCGCCACGATGACGTCGAAGGTGCCGGCGAGCAGGTCGGTGCCCTCCGCGTTGCCGGCGAATCCGCAGTCCCCCGCCTCGAGCGCGGCGTGGTAGGCGAGCGCCATCTCCGAGCCCTTGGTGTCCTCGGAGCCGTTGCAGAGCAGGCCCACGCGCGGCTCGGCCACACCCAGGACCGCGCGCGAGTAGGCGCGCCCCATGTGGGCGAACTGCACCAGCACGTCGGGCTTGACGTCGGCATTGGCGCCCATGTCGAGAAAGACCGTGGGCTTGCCGGAGATGCCCGGGAACGGCAGCGAGAGCGCGGGGCGCTTGACCCCCTTGATGCGGCCCACGCCAAAGGTCGCGGCGGTGAGCACGGCGCCGGTGGAGCCGGCCGAGAAGAGCCCGTCGGCCTCGCCCGCGCGCACGGCGGCGGCGGCGCGCACGATGCTCGCGTCCTTCTTCTGGCGCACGGCGCTCGCGGGGTGCTCGGACATCGTGATGACCTCGGTCGTCACGAGGGCGCGGGCGCGCTCGTGGGCGGCCGCGAAGGGCTCGACCACCTCGGCGGCGCCGGCGACGAGCACCTCGAGCTCGGGGTCGTCGGCGAGCGCCTGGGCCACGCCCTCGAGAAGGACCTCGGGCTCCTTGTCGGCGCCCATGACGTCTACGCAGATGGTGGTCATGTCTCCCCTTTCGCGCGTTCTTGTCCGCGTCCCATTATGCCACGTCACGCACGCCGCCCGTCCTTCTCGCCCGCGCCGTTCTACGAATCACGGCCCTTGTCTGCGCCGCGTCTAAGAATTGCCGCCCTTGCCTGTGCCCCTTCCGAAAATCGCCGTCATTGTCCGGGCCGCATCTAAGAATTGCTGCCCTTGCCTGTGCCCCTTCCGAAAATCGCCGCCTTTGTCATCCCGACGTCTAGCAATGCAAGCCCTTGTCCGGCCAAATCGGCGCTAGCTCGGACAAGGGCGGCGATTCCTAGAAGACTGCCGGACAAGGGAGGCAATCTTTAGAAGGGGTTCGGACAAGGGCGGCGATTCCTAGAAGACTGCCGGACAAGGGAGGCAATCTTTAGAAGGGGTTCGGACAAGGGCGGCGATTCCTAGAAGACTGCCGGACAAGGGAGGCAATCTTTAGAAGGGGTTCGGACAAGGGCGGCGATTCCTAGAAGACTGCCGGACAAGGGAGGCAATCTTTAGAAGGGGTTCGGACAAGGGCGCGCATTCCTAGAAGAACCTCGGACAAGGGCGGCATTTTCTAGAGCCCAACCGGACAAGGGCGGCGATTCCCGGAACGCCGGGCGACAAGGACGCCGCCGCACGCAAAAGGGGCCGGACCCGAAGGCCCGACCCCTGCGGAGTCGTCTGTGAGCGATGCTACTCGGTGACGATGACCTCGCGGTCCTTGTAGTGACCGCAGTTGGGGCACACGTGGTGCGGGAGCTTGGGAGCGCCGCACTGCGGGCACACGGAGCGCGCCGGAGCAGCGAGCTTGCTGTTGGCCGAACGACGGGAGTGGGTGGCGCCGCGGCCCTTCTTTTGCTTGGGTACTGCCATGTCAAAACCTCTCTTGTCACGAAGGCGCCCGCCGCTCGCCCACGGAGGCGCTCATTACCAATTCACGCAAGGAGACACTATAGCACGAGTCCACGAAAAGGGCACGTGCTCAGCAATTCTTCACTCGTTCGCGGAATCGTCCCCCTCGGACGCTCCAAGATCGAGCCCAGCGAGCGCCGAGAAGGGCGACGACTCGAGGCGCTCGGCCTCGCGCTGCGCCTCGATCTGGGCCGCGTGACCGCAGTCGCCGTCGTTGAGGTTGGCACCGCAGACCGGGCAGAGGCCGGCGCAGTCCTCGCGGCACAGCACCACGAACGGCGTGTCCATCACGAGCGCCGAGAGCAGCGCGACCGAGAGGTCGATCGTGTTGTCGGGCGCGACGAGCTCGTAGTCGGCCTCGTCCTCGTCCTCGCCCAGGCGCTCGGGCTCCTCGAAGAGGTAGTAGCCGTCGACCTCGCCCGCCACGTCGAACTCGGCGTCCTCCAGGCAGCGGTCGCACGTCCCCACCACGTGGGCGCGGACGAGCCCCGTCGCGAGGATGCCCTCGCCGGCGTTGGTGAGCACGAGGTCGTAGTCGATTCCCTCGGGCAGGGAGAACTCGTGGTCACCGAGCTCGTAGCCGGACTCGTCGAGGTGGCCGGCGAGCGGGCAGGTGTCGCCCGCCGCCGCGAGGCGGTCGTCGATGACAAAGGGCAGCGGCTTCATGACGGCTGCTACCAGGGCACGTTGTTGGTGGTGTTGCGCGGGCCGGAGTTCTCGTCGAGCGTCTGGCGGACGCGGGAGACGGAGCTCGTGAGGCTCTTGAGGTTCTCCTCGAGGTGGGCCAGCACCGTGTCGGCGTACTCCTCGGCGTTGTAGCGGGTGTCGCGCTCGTACTGCGCGGCCTGGTCGCGGATGCCCTCGGCCTGCTGCTGCGCGATGCGCACGACCTCCTGGTCGCCCGCGAGGATGATCGCCTGCTGCTGGGCGTCGGCGATGATGGAGTTGGCCTGCTGCTGCGCGCGGTCGAGCATCTCCTGCTCCTCCTTGAGGATGCGGCGCGCATCGGAGAACTCCTGCGGGAAGACGCGACGGATCTCGTCGAGAATCTCGTAGACGTCCTGGGCGTCCACGATCTTCTTCTGGCCGTTGTCCATGAGCGGGGACTTTGCCTCGTTGACGATCTGCTCGAGCTCGTCCACCAAGCTCTCGATTTCCTCACCTGGCTGCATCTATGGTTCCTTTCGCGTGACTCATCGGTGGTGGGCGCAGTGGCTCCATCAAAGGCCATAGTAGCAGATTGCGCGCCTGATGATAAAGGCGCAGCCGGGGGCCACCGCAGGTTGTGGCGGTTTCGCGTCGGCGGGCGTGGCGGCGGGCTCCGGGAATCGCCGTCCTTGTCGCCCGCGGTTCTAGAAAACGCGGCCCTTGTCGTCCCCGCCCCTAGGAATCGTTGCCCCTGTCGCCTGCGCCCCTAGGAATCGGCGACCTTGTCGCAAGATCTTCTAGTAATTCTCGGCGTTGTACGCCCCGGGACCGTCGTTGCCGTACTATGGCACGACTTTTAGGGCCGAGAAGGACAAGGGCGGCAAATCGCGGAAAGCGCCGGGCGAGAAGGACCGCCCTACCGCCCGTAGCGCGCGAGCAGCCGCTCGTTGACGTTGGCGGGCACGAGCGTGCTCACGTCGGAGCCCATCGAGGCGATCTCGCGCACGATCGACGACGAGACGTAGCCGTACTGCGGGTTGGACATGACGAAGACGCTCTCCAGGTCCGGGGAGAGGTGGCTGTTGAGGTCCGCCTGCTGGAGCTCGTACTCGAAGTCGGTCATCGCGCGCAGGCCCTTGACCACGCCGCCCGCGCCGAGCTCCTTGGCAAAGCTGACGAGAAGCCCGGTGAAGGGCGCGACCTCGATGTCGTCCGGCAGGCCCTCGCAGACCAGCGCCTCGCGGATCATCTCGACGCGCTCCTCGAGCGAGAACGTGGTCCCGCGGCCGTTCTTGTTGGCGGACGCCGCCACGGCGACGGTGACGCGCGGGAAGAGCCGGCGCGTCCTGCGGATGACGTCGATGTGGCCGAGCGTCACCGGGTCGAAGGTTCCCGGCACGACGACGTGCGTGATGGTCTCGCTGCTCATTGATCGTCCTCTTCCACGCGTGCGACCATGAGGTCCACGTCCGTAATCCCATGTCTTCTGGAGCGGGCCGGCCCCAGCGCGTCACAGCTCAGGGCGGGGGCGTCGGCCGCATGCTCGTAGACTACCACGGCGCCGTCGGCGAGCTGGCCCGAGGACGCGAGCGCGTCCACGAGCCCGGAGACGCGGGCTGCCTCCAGCGCGTAGGGCGGGTCGAGGAACACGACGTCGAACGGCGCGCCCGGAAGGCCGCGCGCGGCGAGCGCGAAGACGTCGCCGGCGAGCGCGGCGACCTCCCCCTCCCCGGCCCCGAGCGCGCCGGCCGTGCGCCGGATGCGGGCCACGGCACGACGGTCCCGGTCCACGAAGGTCGCGCGGGCGGCTCCGCGCGAGAGCAGCTCGAGCCCCATGGCGCCCGAGCCTGCGAACGCGTCGAGCACCGAGCGGCCGGAGAGGTCGAGCCCGCGCGCCGAGAGGATCTGCGAGGCGATGCTCTCGCGCATGCGGTCGGTCGTGGGCCGCGTGACGCCCCGCCCCTCCGGGGCCTCGATCTGCCGCCCCCGCCACTTTCCGCCGACGATCCTCATGCGCGCTCCAGCTCCTCGAAGTAGGCACCAAACCTGTCGCGCACCTCGAGCGCCATCGCGCGGTGCGCGGGCGCGGAGAGGCGCGGGTCGGCGTCGGCGATCTCGCGGGCGTCGGCATGCGCCCACTCCACGAGGTCGCGGTCGGCCTCGAGGTCGGAGACCTCGAGCGAGACGCCGCCGCTCTGACGATACCCCAGAACCTCGCCCTCGTGACGCAGACGCAGGTCGAGCTCGGCGAGCTCGAAGCCGTCCGAGGTCGCCTCCAGGGCGGCGAGGCGCTCTCGCGCGCGGCTGTCGCGCTTGGCCGCGCAGGAGAGGAAGACCGTCCCCGAGACGTCGCCGCGGCCGACGCGGCCGCGGAGCTGATGGAGGGTGGCCAGGCCAAAGCGGTCGGCGTCGAGCACGACCATGACCGTGGCGTTGGGGACGTCCACGCCCACCTCCACGACCGTGGTGGTCACGAGCACCTGGGTCTTCCCCGCGCGGAACCGCTCCATGGCGAGGTCCTTCTCGGCCGCCGTCATGCGACCGTGGAGCAGGTCGCAGGCGACGCCCGGCAGGATCTGGGTGCGCAGTTCCTCGAGCGTGGGCACCGCGGCACGCGGGCGGGCGGCCGAGCCGCGCAGGGCCTCGGGGACGTCGTCGAGCGCCGACCCGTCGTCGGCGTCGTCCACGAGCGGGCAGACCACGTAGGCCTGGCGCCCGGCCGCCGCGGCGTCGCGGATGGCGCCCCACGCGAGGTCGAGGTTGGTGGGAGAGATGACGCGCGTCGTGATGCCCGCGCCGGCGCGCGGCCGGCGGCGGATCCTCGAGAGGTCGACGTCGCCGTAGAGCGAGAGGGCGAGCGTGCGCGGGATGGGCGTGGCGGTCATGGCCAGAAGGTCAGCGCCCGCGCCCTTGCGCCGCAGGGCAGCGCGCTGGTCGACGCCAAAGCGGTGCTGCTCGTCGATCACCACGAGCGTGAGGGCGGAGAACTCGAGGGCGTCGGAGAGCAGCGCCGTCGTGCCAAAGACGACCGTCACCTCGCCGCGGGCAGCCGCGCGCTCGAGGCGCGAGCGCTCGGGCGCGGGCGTGGCGCCGGTCACGAGCGCCCAGCTCACGTGCGCGGCGTCGAGCACGGGGCCGAGCTTCTCGGCGTACTGGCGCGCGAGGACCGAGGTGGGCGCCATGACGGCCGCCTGGGTCCCGGTGTCGGCCACGGCGGCGAGCGCGACGGCGGCGACGGCGGTCTTGCCGGTCCCGACGTCGCCCAGGAGCAGCCGGTTCATGACGCGCGGGGCGGCCATGTCGGCCAGGATCTCGTCGGCGGCGACGCGCTGCTCGTCGGTGAGGTCGAAGGGCAGCGCGGCGAGAAGGGCGTCCACGTGCGGCCCCCCGCTGACGTGCGAGCAGGGCTCCACGCCGGCGAGCTCGATCTGGCGTCGGGCGAGAAGGGCCAGCTGGAGGCAGAGCAGCTCGTCGTAGGCGAGCCGCCTGCGCGCGAGGCCCGCGGCCGCAACGGAGGGCGGGAAGTGGACGTCGCGCAGGGCGCGTCCGAGCGTCATGAGACCGCGGCGGGCGGCGAGCGACGCCGGCAGCCAGTCGCAGACGTCGGAGGCGTCGGCGACGGCCGAGGCGACGATCCTGCGCATCCAGCTTGCGGTGAGGCCCTCGGTGACGGGATGGACGGGCAGGACGCGCGCGTAGCCGCCGGCGCCGCCCTCCCCCGTCACGACCTCGTAGAACGGGGCCTTCATCTGCCGGAAGCCGTTGCCGAAGGTCACCTTGCCCGAGAGCGCGACGGTGTCCCCCTCGTGCACCTGCTCGGCGACCCACGGCTGGCGGAAGAACGTGGCGATGAGGACGCCCGTCTCGTCCATGACGGAGAGCTCGACGATCTTCATGTTGGGCCGGGTGCGCGCGCGGCGCTGGTCGACCCGGTCGACCGCGGCGACGACCGTGGCGTCGCGCCCAACGTCGGCGCGGGCGATCTTGGTGACGTTCGTGAAGTCGAGGTAGCGGTGGGGCACGTGCAGCAGGAGGTCGCGGACGCGCCGGATCCCCAGGCGCGCGAGCGCCTCCTGGCGCGCGCCCTTCACGTAGCGCAGGCTCGACACAGAGTCAGAGAGGGCGCAGGTTCGCTGCACCCTCTCTGCTGCTGACGGTATGGCGGGGCGCTCCCCCACTGCCTACTCGATCGAGAAGATCACGGGGTAGAGGGGCTGCTCGCCGCGGTGCGGGTCGACCTCCAGGTCGGGCTGGGCCTCCTCGATGGCGGCGACGAGCGCCTCGAAGCTCTCGTCGTCCATGTCCTGGCCGGCGAGGATGGTGAGCGAGTCGCCCTCCTCCTCATCCTGCATCTTGGCGATGAGGTCGAGCGTGACCTGCATGACGTCGGAGCCCACCACGTCGATCGAGTCGTCCTGGATGCCCATGACGTCTCCGTCGTGGATGGGGGTGCCGTCGGCGGCCTGGGAGTCGCGCACGGCGGTGGTGACCTCGCCTCCGCGGACGCCCTGGATTGCCTCGGTCATGGCCTCGACGTTGTCCTCGAGCGAGGCCTCGGGGTCCACGACGAACATGGCCGAGAAGCCCTGCAGGACCGTCTTGGTGGGGACCACGGCGACGTGCGCGTCCTCGCAGGCGGAGGCGGCTGCCTCGGCGGCCATGCGGATGTTGCCGTTGCCGGGGAGCACGATCACGTTGTCGGCGTTGGCGGACTCGATGGCCTCCAGGATGTCGGCCGTGGAGGGGTTCATGGTCTGGCCGCCGGAGACGACGACGTCAACGCCCAGCGAGCGGAGGATCTCCTCCTCGCCCGAGCCGGCCGCGACGGCCACGAAGCCGAGCGCCTTGCGCGGGCCCGCGTCCTTGGCGCCCTCTGCCGCCTGGTCGGCCGCGATCTTGGCGGTGCGGTCGTGGGACTCCATGTCCATGTTGTGGATGAAGACCTCGTAGACCTGGCCAAACTGGAGCATGTACTCGAGCACGCGGTTGGGCTCGTTGGAGTGGACGTGGACCTTGAAGTCGGGGTAGGCGCCCACGATCAGCTCGCAGTCGCCGAGGGTGGCGAGATAGGAGAGCGACTCGTCGACGTCGAAGTCCTTCTCGGCCTTGAAGAGGAACTCGTTGCAGTAGCGGAACTCCGAGCCGTCCCAGTCGTCGTTGAGCTCGATGGCGACCTTGGCGGAGACGTCGGCCTTGGCGTCGACGGTGGTCTTGAAGTCAGTGAGCTCGCCGGCCTTGCCGGTGGCGGCGTTGACGAAGGCCTCCATGAAGACGGCGAAGCCGAAGGCGCCGGAGTCCACGACGCCGTTCTCCTTGAGGACGGGCAGCAGCTCGGGGGTGCGCGCCACGGACTCGTAGGCCTCGACGACGAGGGCGTCGAGCATGTCGTGCGTGGCGAGGTCGCGGGTCTTCTCGAGCTGGTCGGCCTTGGCGGAGACGTCGCGCAGGACGGTGAGGATGGTGCCCTCGACCGGCTTGCGGACGGCCTTGAAGGCGACCTTCACGCCGCGACGGAACGCGTGGGCGACGTCCGCGGGCGTGGCGTGCTCGGGGTCCTTGGCGTCGCAGAGGCCCTCGGCGATGCCGCGCAGGATCTGGCTCGTGATGACGCCGGAGTTGCCGCGCGCGCCCATGAGCGAGCCGTGCGTGATCGCCTTGGAGACGTCGTCCATGGTGGCGCTGGCCGGCAGGGCCTCCACCTCGCGGACGACGGTGTTCAGGGTGAGCGACATGTTGGTGCCGGTGTCTCCGTCGGGGACGGGGAAGACGTTGAGCTTGTTGATCTCCTCGGCGCGGTCGGCCACGACCTTGGCGGCCACGGGGAAGCATGTGCGGACGACGGAAGAAATCATCTTCGAGGACCTTTTCTCTTTCGGGCCTATGCTGCGGGAGGTGCTAGCGCGCGTTGCGCAGGCCCTCGATGTGAACCTTCACGTCAACGTTGTCGAGCTCGGCGATCTGCTTGAGCAGGAACTTGACGGAGCTGGTGAGGTTGCCCACGACGGAGGCCATGTTGACCCCCTGCTCCACGATCACGTGCAGATCGACCGTGACGCGGCCGGCAGAGGCGGCGACGTCGATGCCCTTGCGCAGGCGGAAGGACGGAAGCAGACGGGCCACGCCGGCCTGCTCGTCGATCTCTGCCATGCCCACCACGCCGTAGCACTCGAGCGCGGCATAGCCGGCGAGGTCTGCGATGCAGTCGTTGGAGACCCTCAGCGTACCCGGAACAACACCTGACATGCGAACTCCTCTCGACACGGGAGAGCTGTCTCAATGCGAATGATTATAGCGCAGGCGCGCGAGAAGGACGCGCGCGCCCGTGCCAGCGGCGTTTTGCGCCCCCGCACGCGCTCGTCTCCCGCCCCTCCCGGAGGTTTGGGTTCACCGTTAGCGCCCAGCGCGCCCCATCACACAAGCAGCAAATCATCTAGCTGTGGTTTTACAAACAGCGAGACCTCACGGCGCGAAGACGCGAACCCAAACCGGAAAACGGTTTGGGTTCACCGTGGGACGGGAACGCGAGGGCGCGACTCCGCTACCTGCGGCTTTGCAAACGGATACTCCAGAAACCGCAATAACGCGAACCCAAACCTCCGGAAAGGGGATCCGGAGGGAGGGCGGCGGAGGCCAATAAGGGGCCGCGAGCCACAAAAAAGGGGCCACCCGGCGGGCGGCCCCTCGCTCACGCGTTGCGCAGTGACTAGCTGCGGGCGATCTTGCCGGACTTGAGGCAGCGGGAGCACACGTTGGCCTTGCGACGGTGACCGTCGACGACCACGGTGACGCGCTGGATGTTCGGCTTGAAGGTGCGGTTCACCACACGGTGGGAGTGGCTGATGGAATGACCGGCAACGGCATGCTTGCCGCAGAACTCACAGACCTTGGACATGCTTACCTCCTCGGGGGCGCGGCGCTCTTCTCGCGCCCGCTTTTACACAGCTCGCCAACTATAGCACACGGCAGCGCGGCCGCAACACAAAACCTCAAGCATTTGTGGGGTTTCTGTTGCGCCCACCTATCTGTGGGGGTCGACCGCGCGCAGAAGGTAGGCCGCCACGGCCCCGGAGCGGCAGACGATCGCCGCGTCCGCAGAGGTGACGACGTTGGAGACGCCCAGGTCGCCGAGAAGATCCATCGGCTTGTCCGCGAGCTCCCAGCGCATGCCGCGCTCGTCCACGCGCGTGTCCGGCGCCACGGCGATGGCCGAGAACGTGCGCCCGACCGCCTCCGGCCCCAGCTCCCAGCGGCTCTCCCCCGCCGCCGAGACGATGCGCATCTCGTAGCCGTCCTCCACGACGCGCGCCGAGGCGCACCCCGCGCCGGCGAGCTGGCCCACGACGGCGAGCGCGTGGTCGGGCCGGCCGCCGGAGGCGCACGTGAGCGTGACGGCGAGCGGCGCCGCGCGACGCGCCGCCTCGTGGCGGGCGCAGTCGAGCGCGAGCGCGAGGTCCGTGGCGTACTTCTCGGACGGGAAGCTCACGGTCGCGCGCGCGGCGCGGCGGGCCCAGGCGACCGCCTCGCGAGACGCGGAGTCGTCGTCGCCGCAGAAGAGGTCGGGGACCACGCCGGCGGAGCGGCACGCGTCCGCGCCGCCGTCGGCCACGACCACGTAGTCCGCCCCGTCGGCAAGGCGGGATAGAAGCTCCGGAGAGCACGGCTCGGGAGAGCCCGCCACCACGAGCGCGCGCAGCGCCGCGCCGTGCGCCGCCGCGGGGCGCTCGTAGTCGCGCAACAGCGGCAGCGAGAGCTCGGCAAAGCCGTGCACGAAGACGTCGCACCACGGCCGCACGTCCTCCTCGCGGCGACCGTCGTGGTCGTTCATGAGGCCCACCACGGCAAAGCCGGCGCGCCGCGCCGTCCGCACGCCAAAGGGCGCGTCCTCGAAGACCCACGTCGCCTCGCGCGGCGTGCCCAGCCGGCGCGCGGCCTCGAGGTAGACGTCCGGGAACTCCTTGTCGCGCCCGTCCACGTCCTCGGTGCTCACGATGTCTAAGAAGTAGCGCTCGAGCCCGTGCGCCGCGAGCGCGCAGCGCAGCTCGCGCACCGGCGTGGACGAGGCGATCACCATGGGCACGCCCGCCGCCGCCAGCTCGTCCAAAAACTCGCGGGCGCCCGGCATGAGCGGTACCTCGTGCTCGTAGGCGTCGCGCACGTGCGCGCACAGCTCCTCGTAGAGCCCCTCGCCCGACTCGCCGATTCCCTTCTCGTCGTGATACATGTCGCAGGTCTCTCTTAACGCGAGCGACTCGATCTGCTCGAAGGGCAGCGGCTCGACCCCGTGGTGCTCGCAGATCCACGAGCTCGCCGAGCGCCACATGCCCATCGAGTCCACGAGCGTGCCGTCGCAGTCAAAGATCGCGCCCCGGATGTCCATCGCTCCCCCTTCGTCCGTGAAGCCCATCATAGTTCTGTGATCCCGGAAGATTTCTCCTCGAGGTTGGGTAAAGTATCAGACGTTTGAAATCGCGTCTTTTCGGAGGGTACCATGGCACGCTACGACTATCACTGCCCGGACTGCGGGATCACGTTTGAGGTGGAGCACCCGATGAGCGCCCACCCCAAGGTGAGCTGCCCCAGCTGCGGCAACGAGGCCGAGCGCGTCTTCGATCCCTCCGGGATCGTCTTCAAGGGCTCCGGCTTCTACAACACCGACCAGCGCGGCAAGGGCGGCGCCCCCGCGTCGGAGAAGTGCGAGTCCTGCGGCGCCTGCGACTAGGACAACAGGCCGAGAAGAACGCCGTGCTCTGGCGTTTCTATGACCTGCGACGTGCTGTGATAGGATTTCTGAACGAACACGCGAACGCAGGAAGCCACCGGGAGGGACCTTGAGCCACGTCACTGAGGCGGTCGAGAAAGCCACGCATGTCAAGGGGCCGCTCGCAAAGGACCGCTTCATCCTGCAGCAGCTCGTGACCAAGGACTTCAAGCTCCGCTATCGCCGCTCTGTGCTCGGCGTCATCTGGAGCGTCCTCAACCCCCTGCTCATGATGATGATCATGAGCTTCGTGTTCTCCTACTTCCTGCGCGGCTCCAACGTGGAGAACTACCCGCTCTACCTCATCGTGGGCAACATCACGTTCTCGCTCATGAACGAAGCGACCACGGGGGGCCTCAACTCCATCATCTGGGCGGCCCCGCTGCTCAAGAAGGTCAAGGTCGACCGCTGGGTGTTCCCCGTCCAGAAGGTGTTCTCGGCGATGATGAACTTTGGGTTCTCGCTCATCGCCGTCGCCGTGGTCATGCTCTTCTTCCGCGTGATGCCCACCTGGCACATCGTCTGGATGGTCCCGGCGCTGCTGCTGCTCATGGTCTTCTGCATCGGCGTGGGCCTCCTGATCGGCGCCGCGGCGGTCTTCTTCCGCGACATGATCCACCTCTGGAGCGTCGCGCTCACCGCCTGGACCTACCTCACGCCCATCTTCTGGGACCTCTCCCTGCTCACCGAGGCGGGCGCCCCCCAGTTCGTGGTGTGGGTCGTCAAGGCCAACCCCATGTACAACTACATCGACATGATGCGCTGCGCGATCGTCTACCAGTCCAACCCCACCACGACGGTGATCCTGCTCGCCGTGTTCTGGGCGCTTATCGCCCTCGCGCTCGGCTACTTCGTCTTCCGCAAGACCGAGCACAAGTTCATCCTCTTCATCTAGGACGGTCCCCATGGCAGACACCACCGCCTCAGACTACGCGATCGAGGTCAACGACGTCTCGATGATCTTCAACATCGCGAGCGAGCAGCTCAACAACCTCAAGGAGTACTTCATCAAGATCATGAGGCACGAGCTGTTCTTCAAGGAGTTCCGCGCGCTCGACCACGTGAGCTTCAAGGTGCGCCGCGGCGAGGTCGTGGGCCTCGTGGGCACCAACGGCTCCGGCAAGTCCACGATGCTCAAGTGCATCGCCGGTGTGCTCGAACCCTCGGAGGGCTCCATCGTGGTGCACGGCAACATCGCCCCGCTCATCGAGCTCGGCGCCGGCTTTGACCCGGAGCTCACGGCGCGCGAGAACATCTACCTCAACGGCGCTCTTCTCGGCTACTCCAAGGGCTTCATCGACGAGCACCTCCAGGAGATCATCGACTTTGCCGAGCTGCAGGACTTCATGGACATGCCCCTCAAGAACTACTCCTCGGGCATGGTCGCGCGCATCGCCTTTGCCATCGCCACGGTGACCGAGCCGGACCTCCTCATCGTCGACGAGACCCTCTCCGTGGGCGACGTCTTCTTCCAGGAGAAGTGCGAGCGCCGCATCCGCAGCTTCATCGACTCCGGCAAGGTCACGGTGCTCTTTGTCTCCCACTCCACAGAGCAGGTCCGCCGCATCTGCCAGCGCGCCATTTGGATCGAGAAGGGCCACCAGCGCATGGACGGTCCCGTCGACGAGGTGCTCGACGCCTACGCCAGGCAGTTCGCCTAGGCGCGCCGAGAAGAACTACGCGAACTGGCTGCGGTAGAGCTCCGCGTACGCGCCCCCGACGGCCAGAAGCTCCTCGTGCGTCCCCTGCTCGATGATGTTGCCGTGGTCCATCACGAGGATGAGATCGGCGTCCACGATCGTGGAGAGCCGGTGCGCGATCACAAAGCTCGTGCGGTTCTCCATGATGGCCTCCATCGCGCGAACGATGGCCTGCTCGGTGCGGGTGTCAACGCTCGAAGTGGCCTCGTCGAGGATGAGGATCGCCGGGTCCGTGAGCATGGCGCGCGCGATGGTGAGCAGCTGCCGCTGGCCCTGGGAGATGTTCTCGGCGTCGTTGGAGAGCAGCGTGTCGTAGCCGTGCGGCAGCGTGCGCACGAAGAAGTCCACGCGCGCCGCGCGGGCAGCCGCCTCCACCTCCTCGCGGGTGGCGCCCGGCTTGCCGTAGGCGATGTTCTCCGCGATGGTGCCCTCGAAGAGCCAGGCGTCCTGCAGGACCATGCCAAACTGGCGGCGCAGGTCGGCTCGCGTGAGGTCACGCGTGTCCACGCCGTCGAGCGTGATGCGACCGCCGTCCACCTCGTAGAAGCGCATGAGCAGGTTGATGAGGGTGGTCTTGCCCGCGCCCGTGGCGCCGACGATGGCTACCTTCTGCCCGGGCTCCGCGACGAGCGAGACGTCGCGCATGAGCGGGCGGTCCGGCGAGTAGCCAAAGCGCACGTGCTCGAAGGCGATGCGCCCCTCCACGGACTCCGGGAGCGCGGCGGGCTCCGCCGGGTCCGGCACGACCTCCGCCTCGTCCAGCAGCTTGAAAACGCGCTCGGCGGCGGCGAGCGCGCCCTGCAGCATGTTCACCGTGAGCGAGAGCTGCGTGAAGGGCTCGGACGCCTGCATCACGTACTGGAAGAACGCCTGGAACACGCCGACGGAGATCTGCCCCATGACGAGCATGCCGCCGGCGAGAAGACCCACGGTCACCTGACAGAGGCGCATCAAAAAGCGGATGGCCGGCGCGATGGCGTTGGTCACGAAGTCGGCGGTGCCGCTCGTCTCCGCGAGGCGCTCGGCGGCCTCGGCGATGTCCGTCCGGCTCGCCTCCTCGCGCCCAAAGGCCTTGATGACGGCGCGGCCGGAGTAGGCCTCCTCGACGCGGCCGGTGAGCTCGCCGAGCGCGGCCTGGCGCGCGGCGGCGACCTTGAGCGTGCTCGTGGTCACGATCTTGGTGACCACGGTCGCCACGAGGGCGAACACCACAAAGACGCCGGTGAGCATCAGGTTGTAGGTGGACATCATCAGGATGGCGCCGCCGACCATGGTGACCGCGATCAGCAGCTGGAGCAGGCCGCGCTGCAGCACCTCGGAGACCTTGTCCAGGTCGTTGGTGACGCGGCTGATGGTGTCGCCGGGCTGGTGGGCGTCGTAGTAGGAGAGCGGCAGGCGGGCGCACTTCTCGGCGATCCGCTCGCGCAGGCCCAGGTTCAGCCGCTCCGCGAAGCTCGCCATGACGAGCACCTGCACGGTGTAGAAGACCCAGGCCGTCGTCCAGATGCCCAGGAATACGAGGATCTCCTCGCCGCCGTTTCCGATGGCGGCGACGAAGGGCTCCCCCTCCGCGAAGGTGGTCTGGATGTTGGTCCAGAGCAGGTCGATCAGGTGGGCGCTGTAGGCCGTGGCGCCGAGCGAGCCGGCGACGTAGGCCACCGAGCAGAGCGCGGCGACGACGAGCCTCCAGCGCTGCCCGCGCGCGGCGTCCCACAGGCGCCGGGCGGTGCCGAGGGCGTCGGCAGGAACCTCGAGCTCCTCCTCGAGGGCGGGCGCCACCTCCCCGCGCTCGAGCTCGACGGCCTGGTCGAGCTCCTGGTTCATCTCGCTACTCATCGGCGGCGCCTCCCCTCGTCTGCGAGTCCGCAATCTCCCTGTAGGTGGGGCAGCTCTCCATCAGCTCGTCATGGCGCCCCAGGCCCACGACCTCGCCGTCCTTCAAGACCACGATCTGGTCGGCGTCGTGGATGGTGCTCACGCGCTGCGCGATGATGAGCGTGGCGGCGTCCGTGAGCTCGCCGGCGAGCGCGTGGCGCAGCGCGGCGTCGGTCTTGTAGTCGAGCGCGGAGAACGAGTCGTCAAAGACGTAGAGGTCCGCTTGGCGCACGAGGGCGCGCGCGATGGCGAGGCGCTGGCGCTGCCCGCCCGAGAAGTTCGTGCCGCCCTGGGCCACGCGCGTGCCAAGCGCGTCCGGCAGCTCGCGCACGAAGCTCGCCTGCGCGACGTCGAGCGCGTGCCAGAGGCGCGCGTCCGGGGCGTCTGCGTCCCCGTGCCGGAGGTTCTCCGCGATGGTGCCCGAGAAGAGCCAGGCCTTCTGTGGCACGTACGCAATGCGGCGGCGCAGGTCGTCCTGGGCGAGCCGGCGCACGTCGACGCCCCCGAAGCTCAGGCTGCCGCCCGTGGCGTCGTTGAAGCGCAGCAGCATGCGCGCGATCGTGGACTTGCCGGAGCCCGTGTTGCCGATGATCGCGGTGACCTGGCCGCGCCGCAGGGAGAACGAGAGGTCGTGCAGGGTGTCCTCGTCCGCGTCCGAGAAGCGCATGCTCACGTGGTCAAAGCGCGCGACCTCGTCGTCCTTCTCGGCGGCGCCGAGCGCGGCGGGAGCGGGGTCGTCCGCGATCTCCGGTGTGACGTCGAGCACCTCGGCGGCGCGCGTGAGGCAGGCCAGGGCGCGCGGCGCCTGGAGAATCGCGAACTGCGCCATCATGAGGAACAGCATGATGAGCATCGCGTACTCCACCAGGGCGGAGATGGAGCCAATCTGCATGGCGTGGGCGCCCACGCGGTCCGCGCCCACCCACATGATCGCCGCCTCCACGGCGTTCATGAGGAAGAACGTGATGGAGTCCGTGAGGGCAAAGACCACGTTCACACGGATGGCGTTGGTGGCGAAGTCGGTGAAGGTCTCGTCGAGGCGGGCGCGCTCGTGCGCCTCCTTGCCAAAGGCGCGGATCACGCGCACGCCCGTGATGGACTCGCGCAGGCGGGTGTTCATGTTGTCGATGAAGCCCTGGAGGCGCGTGAAGATTGGCGCGGACTTGGCAACCGCCACCGCGCAGATGGAGACCACGGTGAGCGTCACCACCAAGAGCACCCAGCCCATCACCACATCCGTGGAGAAGGCCAGCGCCACGGCGATCACGCAGGCGATGGGCACCGGGAAGATCATGAGGATGGACATGAGCAGCGTCTGCTGGATGACGTTGGCGTCCGAGAGCGTGCGCGTGATCATGGAGCCCGTGCCAAAGGCGTTGAAGTCCGAGCCGGAGAACGCGAGCGACGCCTCGTAGACGCGCAGGCGCAGGTCGCGCCCGACCTTGGCGCACAGGCGCGAGGTGAGGTAGACCGTCGTGAGGTAGCCGCCCGAGCCCACGAACGCCGCGATGAGCATGGCCACGCCGTGCCCCATGAGAGCGGACATGTCACGCGTGTTCACGGCCACGTTGACCATGGCCGAGAGCTGCGTGGGTATGAACAGCATGCCCGTCATGTCGCACAGGGACGCCACGAAGATGGCGGCGAGAAGACCCTTGTACGGCAGCATCAGCGAGAGCAGCAGGCGCGCAGAGGTGCGCTTGCTGTAGTCGCGCTTCCATTCGCTCACTGACCCATCTCCCCTTTCTTGATGGCGGCGAGCTCGCGGTCGATCGCCTCCGTGTAGAGGCGCGCGAGTCGCAGGAACTCCGTGCGCTCCTCGGGCGCGAGGGCGCAGAACGCGCGGTCCTCCGCCTCTATGGCGGGCACGATGCGCTCGTCTGCGAAGGAGCGGCCCGCGGGCGTGAGCGTGACCGCCTTGGAGCGCCGGTCCCCCTCGAGGCTGGCGAGCTCCACGAGGCCGCGCGCCTCGAGCGTCTTGAGGGCGGAGTTGACCGTCTGCCGGGAGTAGGAGAACTCCTCGGCGATCCTCGCCTGCGAGATCGCGCCGCCGGAGACCTCAACGGCATAGAGGATCCAGTACGCGGTCTCGGAGAGCCCGCACCCGCGCGCGAGCTCGTAGTAGACCTTGTCGGTCTTCTGGTAGAGCGCGTCAAGCTGACGCGCGCTCGTCGGCTCTCGCTCGGAGCTCATGGTCCCCCCCCCTCACTCGTTGCGACGAGCCACATTAGTCCGATTTCGGACGTTTGTCAAGAGGGGTGGGCAGCGGTCAGCGCGACCAGGCGTCAAGAATCGTTTGGACGAGAAGATCGACGTCAGTGAAATTGTCCGGGGACTCGCACTGCAAGCGCCACTGTCGAGCAGTGGCCAGCGCCACGTCAGTGCGATCAAGTAGCGTATCGATCTGACCACTCGACAGGTGCTTCGACTCAACAAGGTATCCAGGAAGGAACTCGCCAACCCTTAGCGCGGAATCGTGAGCGTTCAGCCGGGGAGGGCGGCTCTCAAAATGCAGGAGTCCCGCTCCGTATCTCCCTCCGCGCAAACGAGAATCGCCTTGTGCCCTTGCTTGCTCGGGGCTGGGCGACGACCGACGCGCGCCATGCTACATCACTCCGGAGGCAAGCTCGACGACGGGAACCCCGCCATAGCGGCCGGCGATATACCCACGACTCTTGCGCTCGTCCTTTCGGAGGCGATAGTCAGAAAGCGCCTCAAGATGCGAGGAGCCTCGAGCGTCTTTCTGGGTTATCCAGATTTGGTCCCTGCGCAGCGAGTCCATAAGGGTGGCCGTATGAGCCGTAAAGAGCAGCTGAGCGCCGGTTTGGTTCCATCCTCTGTCCGCGAACAGCTCCGCAAGCGCCTCGGAGAGCTTGGGGTGAAGGGAGTTGTCAACCTCATCAAAGAGCAGCGTCTTTCCATCCGCCAGCGCCTCAAGGGATGCTGCGGCAGCAGAAAGGAAGGCCCTTGTTCCCACAGACTCGTCGCTTTCGAAGAACTCCACCTCCCCGTCGTCGCCCGCATGGACAAATCGCGCCCTTTTCCTCTTGACCTCGGCAAGCTTCTTCACAACTTCAGGGGCGTAGAACCTTGTCAGATACTCCTCCGGCGTGGGAGGAACATCCTCAGACCTGATGTCGGTAATGCCCAGGTCTGCCCGCTTCGCCAACGAAACAAGCTGGTCGCGCATCTCAGAGCCCTTGGACCCGTCGATTAGCGGCCCGTAGGTACTGGGGTCGGCTCGGTCGAAGGGCGCGCTATAGACAATGAGGCCACTGCTCAGCCACATATAGGGAGCCACGACTTCCTCCACGCCCTCCTGTGCGGCTCGCGAGAGAAGAAGCGAGTTGGGCTTGGAGCGAAGATATTCTTCCTGTTTTTGGAGTTTGGTCATTCGCTTGGTAGTAAGAAGCGCCACTCCCCCGTCAGCATCCCGCTTGAGCCTGAAGAGCAGCTGCGGCGACTTTGTCTCAAAGCGTCGGAGCTCCTCGAAAGTAACCATCTCCTCGCAATAGGAGAGGGAATAGTCGTACCTGACCCCTTTGCTCTCAAAGACAACCTCGAAGGATGTGTCCGAGCGCGCGCTCTGAGCGTCGAGGCGAAACGGATCGTATGGCAGAGAATCGTCGGGCATGAGCGTGACGGACTCACGAACCATGCGCCGCATTGTCGCAATGGCATCGATCAGCATGCTTTTACCTGAGGCGTTCGCTCCAAAGACGCCGGCAGCGGTCAGGTAGCGTATGCCGGAGAGGCTTGGTACGTCCCTCTCGATCACCCATTCCGGAGCGTCATCGTATGAGGACGCGACAAAGGAAAAGGTCTGGCTGTCTTTGAAGGAGCCAAAGTTGGTAACAGAAAACTGAATGAGCATTCCAACACTCACCTCCAATTGGTCATCCTAGATTGGACTAATTGGATTGTCTGCCCGATTTCCCTCAAAGTAAATGAGAATTTCGATAAAAGTGTTCAATATTTCGGTTTCCTTGACGATAAACGACTGCGAGGGCCCAACCAGAGTCAATCGCCCAGGCATGGGCGCGCTCAAGATGCGCGATGCCACGCCCCTGCATCGGACGTCAGAGCTTGGACGCGTACTCCAGGTACTGGATCCACTCGATGTCGCGCACGGCATCCACCACGTCGCCGCCGAGCTCGTGCCACGTGCCGTCGGGGGTCTGGTACGCGTACCCGTTGATGATGGGCACCTCCTGGAGGAGGGCGATCTGCGCCATCTGCCAGTCCGTCATCGGCGCGCCGATGGCGTCCAGCAGCACCGCCGCAAGGCTGTTGATGCCCATGTCAAGGCGCTCGGAGGTTTGGTCGTTGCCCGCAACGTCGTAGTTTGCCCAGATCAGGTAGGGAATCTGGTAGGTCCGCTCATAGTGGGCGGGGTCCTCCGGATCCTCCTCGGAGTAGACGATGTTGTTGATGGTCTCGCCCTGGACCGGCTGGTGGTCGCCAAAGAACACGACGACGACCGGACGGTCGAGCTCGCGCAGCTGGCTGATGAAGTCGGCGAGGTCGAGGTCCGAGGCCTCGATGAGCGAGACGTACTCCGTCGTCTCCGTGACCAGCGGGCCCTCGATCCAATCCATGCCCGGGTCGACGCGCTCCTCCTCCGTCAGGTCAAACGAGTCGTAGGGGGCGTGGTTCTGCATGGTGACGTCGAGAATGAACTGAGGCGCATCGTCCGACTCAAGGAGCTCGAGGACCTTATCGTACGTCACGGCGTCCTCGACGCCGTTATGCCTCGTCGGGGCGTCGCTGTCAAAGGAGTCGATGTCGTAGAAGCTCTCGAAGCCCATCTCCTTGTAGACGGTCTCGCGGTTCCAGTTTGAGCCCGGCTGAGGGTGGACGGCGCTCGTCCGATACCCCAGCTCCCCGAGCTGGCGGGCGAGCGAGGGCACGTTGGAGAAGCCGTTCATCACGTAGGGCTGGTTCTCCACGCCCACAAACCCCATGGTGGCGCCCGTCAGGAACTCAAACTCGCTGTTGCACGTGCTGCCGCCCAGCACCGAGCTGTACAGGTAGCCGGTATACAGGGCGTCCTCCATGGACTTGAGGCGAGAAGGACCCTCGTAGCCCGAGTACAGCTCCTCGTAGATGGAGAGATCGGAGAACGCCTCGTTCATGATCGCCACGACGGTGGGGCGGGTCTCCTGGAACTGGCGCTCGGCCTCCTCGCGCGCGCTCGTCGCCTGAGCCTGCTGCTGGTAGCGTGTCACGTACTCCTGCAGGAGGTCCTCGGCGCCGCTCTCCGTGTAGCCGTCCGGCGCCGCGATGCTGGCATGCTGGACGAGGGTCACAAAGGAGCCGGCGAACCCCTGGCTCCTATAGGTAGCGACGGAGTTCCAGGAGATTGGCGTGAAGCCCAGGTCATCGGAGAGGCTGACGCTCCCCAGAACAAGCCCGGCGGCAACGAGGACGCCAGCGCCGCACGCGGCGCATGCGCCGGACACGGCAAGGCGCAGGCCCCTGCCCCGCTCGGCAAGGAGGTGCTGCGGCCTCACAAAGGAGAGCATCGCGACGGTCACGGAGCAGATCCCCAGGGCGAGGACCTGATAACCGCCCAGCTCATAGCTGAACCCGCCGCTCACGGAGAGGGCCGTCTGCAGGGCAAACACGTCGCTCGGGCGTATGGCAGAGCTCTTGAATATGCACAGGAAGTACTGAGCGATGCCAAGGATGCAAAACGCGGCGGGAAGCACCGCCAAAGGGGCGCCCCTACGCCCCCCTATCAGGTAGACCGCCACAATAGGCGTGCCGACAAGAGCCAAGTTCACCAGGATGAACTTGGGGTCGATCGAGAGAAAGTCGGGGTTCCAGGGCAGCTCGAGCACAACAAAGGACAAGAAGATGCTCGCGCAGACGATGACAAGGTCGCGGACAAAGCCGAGGACGACCTTGGCCCACTTGGGCAGGCGCTCGAGGACGGCATCGAGAGAGCCCCTGAAGAGGGGCACGCACCCGGAGACGGTAACCAGGGCAGTCGCGCCGACCAGGTAGCCCTCGTTCGAGACGTAGAGTCCGAGCAGGCACACCAGCGCAAGCAGGAGAAGGACGAGCAGGGCGGGAACAGACCAGGAGACCTCCCGCACCACCGCCTTCCAGGAATCCGTTTCGCGCCGCCGAACGACGAGATAGCAACACCCGACCAAGAGGGCGGCCCCGATAAGCGGGGCGATTGCAGACCAAGCCGGGGCAACCCCCACATACTGCTGAAGCTCATCCATACGAAGGCGCAACTCCTGACCATGACATGCCGACGGCGCCGGCACAAAAGATGCGAAAAGTCCGGGGCCAATTGTAACGCCACTGTAAGGCGGAAGGCGAGATGCGCAGAGACGATGGAAGACGCACATAAGAACAAGAGCCGGGCCCCCTTCGTGGGAAGGAGGCCCGGGATGCAAACATTCTCTACATCTCAAAGCAGACTAAGCGTTTTCGGCGTCTCACTGAGATTGCTGGGAACGTAGATATAGCCCTGAGTACCGTCTACATTGACGAGCGCCCAGTTGCCGGTCTTGCTGATGTACTGGACAGACACCTCGGTGTTCAAGCCGGAGATTAAGTAGAACACGTTGCTGTCGTTATCGGAGTTAGGGGTCTTACGAAGCTTCGTTTTATTGAGTTGCGTGTACATGATGGTGTTCGCCGGCTTGGGGTCATCGGGGACGCAGCGGCGCACCGCGACGAGGCCCTCGGTGTAGATGCCCTTGAGGGGCATGATGATGACCCGG
This sequence comes from uncultured Atopobiaceae bacterium, assembly GCA_963931035.1. Lineage (GTDB taxonomy): Bacteria > Actinomycetota > Coriobacteriia > Coriobacteriales > Atopobiaceae > Thermophilibacter. The sequence goes on from OZ006979.1 coordinate 747,885, forward strand.
TCCCAGGTGTGCGTGCAGTGGATGAACTCACCGTTGCCAAGATAGATGCCAACGTGGTTGCAGTCGCTGGACGCGTCGGTCTTTCCCTCTTCGGCCAGGTTGAAGAACAGGAGGTCTCCCGCCTGGAGCTTGGACTCGGAGAACGCAGACCCGTCCTTGTTCGACCAGATGTCCTGTACCGCAAACTCCTCGTCGATGCCCTTGTTGTAGATGACCTTCTCGGTCCTGAGCGTCTGAAGGTTGGCGGAGAGCTCGAACACCGGCACGTCCTGCTGAACGGCACCGTTGAGCACGTAGGAGGCAAAGCCGCTGCAGTCGAATCCGTGGGCACCGCTGGGCTGGACTTCGCCCTCCGCGCCGGAGACGTACTCGGTCTTCCAGTTGTCGAGAATGTCCAGAGCGCTCTCGACGATTCTCTTCTGGATGCTGGTGTTGGTAGCATACTGGCGGCTGGACTTGGTCTCGGTCACCGGAGACTCGTCCCCGGCCTTCGTCCAGAAGTAGCACGCGTCACCGTCGTACTCGACGAGGCTCCAGCTGCCCTGCGCGGACGTTGAGACGTCGCAGATGTAAGTGAGCTCGGACATGTACGGGACGTAGCTGGGATCGGGCGTGGTCTCCGGCTTGGTGTGGAGCGTGAGCTGCGGGAGCGCAACGTACACGCTGTCCTCCCCCACGCGCTCGGGATACAGGATGTAATAGAGCCTGTGGAGGAAGGCGGCCATGTCCTGGCGGACAACGGAGTTCATGCCGCGATACTCACGGGTTCCGTCATTCATGAGCCAGCCCTCCGAGACGCCGGTCGAGGCGAGCCAGAGGATGTCCTCGTAGTGGGGCGTACCCTCCGTCACGTCAGAGAAGGTCAACGACGAGGATCCCTCAATGGAGGCCCCCATGTACTCGGCAAGCCGGTGCAGGAAGGCGGCCATGTCCTGGCGCTTGACGGTGTCCATGCCGCGGAACTCGCGAACGCCGTTCTCCTCCCAGCCCTCGGAGACCTCGACGGAGGCGAGCCAGAGGATCTCCCTGTAGTGCGGGGTGGACTCGTCCACGTCGTCGAAGTACATCATGTCGTCGGGCGAGGGCTCGTACTCGGGCGAGCCGGCGAGGCGGTAGAGGAAGGCCGCCATGTCCTGGCGCACGATCTCGTTCATGCCGCGGAAGACGCGGGAGTCGCCTTCCCCCCAGCCCTCAGAGATTTTCATGCTCTTGAGCCAGAGGACGTCCGCCACGTGCGGCGTGCCGGCGTTGACGTCGGAGAAGCCGCCAAACGAGGAGGCCGCAAGGGCCGTCCTCGGAAGCAGCAGGACACCGATCGCCATGACGAGCAGGAGCAGCTTGGGAATTCTACGCTTCATATATCACCTCGTTCTTCACGTGAAATCTAGGTGCGAGGGCGGGACGGGGGCAAATCGTCCCCGTCCCGCCCGCAATGGGAGCTACGTCAGGTCTACACCAGGCCCCTCTCGCTCATCCTGTGCAGGAAGGCGGCCATGTCCTGGCGCTTGACGGTGTCCATGCCGCGGAACTCGCGAACGCCGTTCTCCTCCCAGCCCTCGGAGACCTCGACGGAGGCGAGCCAGAGGATCTCCCTGTAGTGGGGGGTGGACTCGTCCACGTCGTCGAAGTACATCATGTCGTCGGGCGAGGGCTCGTACTCGGGCGAGCCGGCGAGGCGGTAGAGGAAGGCCGCCATGTCCTGGCGCACGATCTCGCTCATGCCGCGGAAGACGCGGGAGCCGCCCTCCTCCCAGCCCTCGGAGATGCCGGTGGCGGCGAGCCAGAGGATGTCGCGGAAGTGCGGGGTGCTCTCGCTCACGTCGGAGAAGACCAGCCCCTCGGACTCGTCGAACGAGGCCCCCTCGTGGTCCGCGAGCCGGTGCAGGAAGGCCGCCATGTCCTGGCGCACGACGGGGCTCATGCCGCGGAAGGTGACGGTGCCGTCGTCCTCCTCCCAGCCAGTGGAGATGCCGGTCTGCTCGAGCCAGAGGACGTCCTCGACGTGCGGGGTCTCTACCGTGACGTCGACAAACCCGGTCTGGATGTTCTCGGCCCAGTGGGCGTACAGCGTGTGGTCGGCCTCAGCGGAGCAGATGGTGTCGGAGAGGACCTCGTCCCCGCCGTCGGGCTCGGTGAACCAACCAAGGAACGTGTACCCGTCAAGCGTGGGCGTGGGAAGCTCGCCGTACGCAGAACCGGGAACGACCTGCTTCGAGGCGGGGTCGACCGTGCCGCCGGCCGCATCGAAGGAGACGTTGACGGGCTCGACGACGACTCCGCCCTGCATCGTGACGCTCACGATGTCCGAGTAGCCGAGGGAGTAGAAGTTGTCACCGTCGACGGTGGCACGGGAGCGGATGCGAAGCTGATACGTCGCGTCGGGGTCAAGGCCCGTCAGCTCGACGGACGTCGTCTCGGACTCGGCGAGGCGCTTCCACGTGGCGCCGCCGTTGGTCGACCCGTAGATCTGGAAGAGGTCGGCGCCATCGCCGCCGCTCCAGGAGAGGGTCAGGGACGTGTCGGTGACGTCGCTGACGGCAAGGGAGTTCGCCTTGGCGGGGACGATCTTGAAGGGAACCGTCACCTGTCCGCCGTAGTCGCCGCGGAAGTCGGTGAGGTTGACGAGATAGCCGCTCTTGGCGGTGACCACGACGCTCGCCTCGCCCACCTCGACGTTGTTCTCCCAGTTGACGTAGAAGTCGACGCTTCCGCCCTCGAGCTCGGTGCCGTCGGGGGCAACGACCGTCGGATACGGGCGCTTCTCGGTGCCGGTGTAGGTCGAGGAGGTGAAGGGCAGGGAGATGTCACAGTCGGAGAGCTCGATGCGCTTCCAGCCGCAGACGCTGCAGACGAAGGAGCCGTCAGCCTGCTCGACGTACTCGTGGCCAGCGGGCTTCTCGTCGGACACGGTGTAGGTGTCGCCGCACTCGCACGTGTAGAGCGTCTTGCCCTGGACGGTGCAGGTGGTCTCCGTCGTGGAGGAGGTCACCTCGTGGCGCAGGCCGTCGTCACCGAAGTGGCACACGTTGCTGCCGATGGTGAACCAACCGGTCATCATCCTGCCGCCAAGGAAGTACATCTCCTTGCCGGTGGCGACGTCGGTGACAAAGCCGGTGTAGTTGTTGAGCTCGGTCCCGCAGACGTCACAGATCAGGGAGCCGTCGGGGTTGCGGATGGCGGTGTGGCCATCGGCGCAGCGCTCGTCCTTGGTCATGGTGTACTCGTCGAAGACGGAGCCGTCCAGGTCGTGCGCCGTCACGGTCAGCGTGGTGCCCGTGGTGCTGGCGGTGAGGTAGACGCCCTGGAAGTCGGTCGAGAGCTTCGCGAAGTGGAACTCGGGGTTGTCCGTCACCGTGTAGCTCTTCTCGCCGGAGGAGCCGCAGATGAAGTAGACGGCACCGCTCGTCTCGTCGACCGCGCCGTTGGTGAGCGGCTCGGTCCTCGCGTAGGAGTGGTCGTGCCCGGAGAAGACGAAGTCGATTCCGCAGGCGTCGACGACGGCGGGAACCTTGCCGTGAACCTCGGCGTTGCCGCCGGTCACGTTGGTGTAGTACGGGGGCTGGTGCATGCAGAGGACCTTCCACATGGCCCTGCTGGAGGAGGCGTCCTCCTCGAGCCAGGCGAGGGCCTCGTCGAGCTGCGCGGAGTTGCCGGTGTAGTTGATCACCGCAACGTACACGTTGCCGTAGTTCACGGAGTAGTAGCTGCCGGCACCCGAGGCGGGCAGGTTGTAGATCGCGCCGGCGCGGGATGCCGAGGCGTCGCCCGCATACTCGTGGTTGCCCAGGACGTGGAGGACGTCGGTGTCACCGAGCTGGCCGGTGCCAAACAGACCGATGATGTCGGTCCAGTCGTCGTAGCTCAGCGCGTCGTCGACGGCGTCGCCGGTCTGCACGCCAAAGTCGTACTCACCCTGCTTGATGTGGCCGATGAGCGTCTCGATGTTGGTCGTGTCCTTGGCCTGGATGTCGCCGAGCAGGAAGAAGCTCGTCTCGTCCTTGTCCGTGCCGGTCGTGAACGTCATCTCGTCGGACCAGGTCTCGCCGCCGCCAACACGATAGCGATACTCGGTCCCCGGGGTCAGGCCCTCGAGGGTGACGCTGCTCACGTTTGCGGCCACGTTGCCGCCGGCGGTGAACGTGACGACGGAGGTCTTGGCGTCGACCGTGGTCCAGTCGGCGTCACCGGTGGCGTACTGGAGCTGCTGGGCGGGCGCCGCAGAGGGGCTCGTCAGCCAGCTGACGCTCTTCTGGGTGGTGGGGTCGACGGTGGCGTTGTTCATGATGCCGTAGGGCGCACCCGTCTCCTCGCCCTGCGCGACATAGCTGGAGATGGTCACGCGGAAGGAGATCTGTCCGTCCTTCTCGGCGTAGACGACGTAGTCGCCGGCCTCGGAGCTGAACTTGTCCGTCGTGAGGACGCCAGAATCGTCGGTGGTGCCGAGCGTCTCCTCGGTGTCGGCGACGTAGATGACGGAGACGCCGGAGGCGGGCTCACCCTTTGTGTCGACGACCTTGATCGTCGCCGGGGCGCCCACGATCACCGGGTCGGCCGTGACGACGAAGGCGGAGGAGACGGGAAGCTCCTCTTGTTCCCCGGCGAAGGAGTAGGCCTTGCCGTCCCAGACGAAGCTGATGGAGCTCGCCTCGTACGTGAACGTCGCGGTGTCGGTGAGCGTGGTCGGGACCTTCACGCTGATGGTGGCGATGACGTCGCCGCTGCCCGCGGACTCCTTCCTCGTTGCGTCGAGGACGATCTCGCCGGTCAGCTTGTGGTACTCCCACGTCCCCTCGTAGTCCTCGGAGAACGCGATCTCATACTCGTCGAACTGGTTGCCGAGCCTGAGGGCCGCGGAGACGCTCTCCAGCTTGGAGACGTCGGATGCCTTCACCTGAAGGTCGACCGTGCCGCCCAGGATCGCCGTCTCTATGGAGGGGACGACCTCGACGGTGGGGACGCCCTCGATGCCGGGACCCTCGACCGTGAAGTGCTTGGTGACGGTGGTCTCGTTGCCAAACCCGTCGCGCAGGGAGACGGTCATGGAGTGGGCGCCGTTGGGGAGCTCGACGTCATAGAGGTGCGCCTGGCTTCCGTCCGGGTCGACCACAAACTGATAGGCGTCGTTGTTGTAGGTGTTGACGCCGTCGATGCTCATGCGGACGGTCTCGACGTCGATGCCGGTCGTGTACTTGTTCTGGACGTCGCTCAGAACGGAGTCGAAGGTCACCTTGTTCTCGGTGAGCACCGCGCCGTCCCGCAGCTCCTCGCCGTTGGCGGTGATGGAGTCGACGCTCGGGGCGTCGACGTCGTCGACGTTCGTGCCGTAGACAAACTGCAGGTTGTCAAAGTAGATCGAGCCGGCGGTCTTGGTGCCCATGCCCGTGCCCGCCACGTACATGAGGCGGAAGGTCATGCCGGGCTGGATCGAGAAGGGCGCCGTCATGCTGGTCAGGTCGGCCTCGAGGTACTTCCACCCCGTGTGGGAGAGGCCGGGCTGCCTGCCGTCCCAGTTTCCGTTCTCGTCCACGCACGCCTTGGGCTCGAGGACGAAGTCGTAGGGCATGTTGTTGCCGGCGCCGTCCTCGACGTAGCCGCGCAGCCAGAAGCCCGCCTGGGAGCCGGGGCCCTCGTAGGTGATCGCGACGTCGTCGGGTACGTAGACCCAGGCACCGATGGCGGTCGGGGTGCCGGGGATGGTGACGCTGTCGGTCGTTCCGATGCAGGCGCCCTCGGTGACCGCGCCGCACTCGGTGAAGTCGAAGTTGAGCTTGAGGGCCTTCGAGCCAAAGCGGACGGGCTCGTCATCGTCGATGCTGACGATCTCGATGGACTCCTTGCCGCCACGCCCGTAGTTGGACGTGGAGAGGATGCCGTTCTCGCCCGTGTAGTAGTCCTCGGCGGCAGTCGTGACCGTGCCGTCCTCCGAGGTCACGTCCTCGAAGTCCCAGACGACCGTGGGGAGCATGCCAACGATCACGTGGATGGTCCCGGACACGCTCTCGTCCCACTTGGAGGTCGCGGTCACGTTGCCGTTCAGCGACTGGCCGTCGGAGGAGACGAAGGTGTTGCCGTCGAAGGTGCCCATCGCCTCGTTGGTGGTGGACCAGACGAGGTCGCCGACGTTGTAGTGAAGGTCGCGTCCCTGGTTGCGCACCACGATGCCCAGGTCGGAGCGCTCCTCAAAGCCGAGGCTCACCTCTTCCGAGGAGAAGTAGATCTGGTCCGGGGTGGCAAGCTCGACGCTCGTGGACCCGACCGCCCTCTCCGCGTCGCGGAGCTCGACGGTGAGGGTTCCGGTGGTGCCGTTTGCGGTGAACACGCCCGTGCTCGGGTCGATGGTGCCGAGCCCCTGGCTGTCGTCGGAGAGGGCCCAGGTCAGGCCCTCGGGAAGCTCGACCGCCGCACCGGCGGGGTCAGCGCCGCGAGCGGAGAACTCGATGGTCGAGCTCGGCGTGTACACCTCGTTGTTGGGGGAAAGGACCGCGTGGTCGAACTCGCCCGTCGAGGCGGCCGTGGAGACGATGAGCAGCGAGGAGCTGACCTCGCGCTCGGCGCCGTCGGACGGCGTGTTGCGGACCTCGAGCGCCTCGCTGCCCTCAGGGCGCGCGGCATAGGTCGCGGAGCCGCCGCCGTCGAGGGCGAGCGCGCTGACGCAGCCGGCGTCGAGCAGCATCTCGGCGATCTGCTGGTAGGTGCGGCCGCAGGAGACCGGGTAGAGTCGACCGTGCGTCACGAACGTGACGACGGTGCCGTCGGCCTTGATGCCGATGGCGGTGCGGCTGTAGTTGAGCGTGCCGTAGGCGTTGTCGAGCCCGCTCTGGATCTCGCCGTCCTTGATGAGAAGGGCGTCTCCGCCAACGGCGGCCTGCACGTCGTCGAGCGAGCCGGAGGCGTCGCGGATGACGGCGGTGCCGTCCTTGAGGATGGCAAAGAAGTTGTTGCCGCTGACGCCGTGCTTGACCTCGCCGTCCATGACGAGGGCGCCGCGCGGCTCGCCGGTCGCCATGTTGAAGAAGTCCGCGTTGATGGCGGCGACGACCGTCTCGCCGGTCTTTGCCTCGTATCCAGCGGCCTGGCTGGTGGTGGAGGTCAGGCCCCAGGAGTCGGCGCTGTAGTCATCGCCGTAGCCGGCGACGATCTTCACGGAGGGGGTGTTGGTGAGGTCGACCTCGCACAGATAGTCGATCTTCTGGTTGTTGCCCGCCTCGTTGTTGGTCACGACCTCGTATTCGGTGACACCGGGGGCAATGGGGGTCGCCGTGTTCTGGATCAGGATGTCCCCGTTCGCAAGCCCTACGCCACCTCCTGACGCGGCTCGTGCCATCACGGGAGTGAGCACGCCGAGCGCGAGCGCGGCGGCAAGCGCCATGCCTGACAGCGCGCGTCTCATCCCGCCTTTCTGGTACCTCCTCATTTCTCCTCCAATCGTCGCAACACTCGTCGAACAAACGCCTACCACAGCCAGGCAAAGCCATCGGCGTCTTTGCGCCGGCTGTCGTTCGCAACAAACTCCTCGCCGTCAGAGAAGCGACCGGACACGTGCACGGAGCCAAACAGGTCGCCTCCGGAGCGTCGGATCACCGTGTAGTTGGATGCCGCCTCGCTGGTGACGAGGTTCTCGCGCTCCTCCGAGTCCTCGAGGTAGAGAACCCCCTCGAGGAAGAGCGCTCGATTCTTGTCGATGGCCTCCTGGACCGTGGCCCCTCCCTTGAGCATGTCGTGAAGGACGCTGGCAAGGATCCTCGGGATCCGGTTTCCCCCGGGCGTGCCAATCGAGAAGGCGTAGGAGTCCCCCACCACCACGCTCGGGGACATGTTGGTCCTCGGGCGCTTTCCGGGCGTATGGGTGTTGACGCCGGAGCCCGAGAAGTAGAGGTGGTCGTTGAGGAAGAAGCCGCCAACGTACTGGTAGCCCCCGAAGTAGTCCCCCAGAGAGTTGGTCACCGAGACCATGAGGCCGTTCTTGTCGATGACGGAGTAGGCGGTCGTGGTGACCGGCTCCTCGTCGACCACGTCCTCAAAGCCGGCGCCGTTTGTCTCGAGCAGCTCCCTGACGAAGTCGTCCGAGACCAGCCAGGAGTTGTCCACGCCCACGTAGTCGGGGTCGGCGACGTAATGCGACCGGACACCGGAGGCAATCGCCGTCACCGTCGAGAGATCCGCCAGATAGCGGACCGGATCGTCCTGCGCAGCCGGGGTCCCCAGCGCCTCGAGCATCTTGAGCATCTGCAGCACCATGCTGCCGCCAAAGGGCGCGGGCGACGCGTGCACCGTGCACCCGTAGCAGGCGGCGGAGACGGTCTCCCTGACGTGCGCCTGGTAGGCGGCGAGGTCCTCCAGGGTGAACCCGGCGACGGCACAGATGTCGTTGCCGGTCGTCCCGCCATAGAAGCCCTCCGGCCCCTGCCCCCGTATCAGGGTGAGGGTCCGGGCAAGGTCGGACTGGACGAGCGTGTCCCCCTCGTCCAGGACATTCCCGTCCTTCGAAAAGCAGGGTATGGCGGAGATCGCGTTGCTGTATGACGAGAAGATCGAGGCGAGCCGCTGCGTGACCTTGAAGCCGTTCTCGGCCAGGTCGATCGCCGGCTCGAGCAGCTCGGAGACGCTCCTGGTCCCCCACTGCTGGGCGGCGAGCTCCATGCCCCTCACAAAGCCGGGAACGCAGATGTTGCCCTGGGGGACCGCGACCCCGGACGGGGAGGAGTCGTAGTAGTCCACGAAGCTCGCCTGCCCGGACTTGATGTCGTAGACGACCATCCCTCCCCCGCCGCCGACGCCGGTGGCGTAGGGGCGGGTCACGCCGAGCGCGTACCCGATCGCGATGGCGGCGTCGACCGCGTTTCCGCCGGAGGAGAGGATCTCCTCGCCGACCCTCGTCGCCTCCTCGCACTCGCAGGCGACGGCATATCCCTCGGAGTCCGAGGGGGCGATGTCAGAGAGGGCGTCACCGGAGGACGGGGGCAGCGTCGTCTCCTCCTCGCTTTCCCAGGGAAGGGAGCAAGCGCTCAGGGAGAGCGCGGGAAGGGCGGCGGCGCCGAGCAGCAGGGCGTCGCGACGGGAGATGGGGCGCGGGCGCATCATAGGGCACCGCCCTCGGGGATTGTGGCCTCAGGCGTCGTGGCCTCCGGGGTCATGACCTCGGGAGTCGCGGCCTCCGGGGTCGGCTCGGTCGAAACCGTCCCGTCGGGCGTCACGGTGCCGTCGGGGGAGGCGACCTCGCCCTGCGTCACGCCCATGGTCTGCAGCACCGTGGGCGTGACCTCCCGGAAGGGGATGGCGAGCACGCCGTCGGAGACCGTGTAGTCCCCGGGTCCCAGAAGGCTCGTGAGCGACTTCAGCGTGCGCATCGAGCTCAGGCCCCCGCTCGTGAAGGTCGGGGTGCAGGCCGTGATGTGCAGGGGGTAGACGGTGAACCGGGAGCTTCCGTCCCCGCTCACGTCAAAGCGGACGAGCGCGCCGTCGCGGTTCCGCGTCCAGCTCGCGTCGCTCACGAAGTTGCCCAGGTCGTAGAAGATGATGCCGTCGCGATAGCGCTCGATGGGCTCGACCACGTTCGCGTGGCTTCCGATGATGACGTCAGCGCCCGCGTCGATCAGCTCGTGCGCGAGCTCGCGCTGGTCCTCCGTCGGGTGCCGCGAGTCCTCCTCGCCCCAGTGGATCGTGACGATCAGGAGGTCGGATGTCGACGCCGCGTCATAGACCGCCTGGGTGAAGTTGTCCGCGTTGGTCGTGGAGATGCCGGCGCTGTCCGTGCCCGCGCTCGACCTCCGCGCGATGACGTCGCTCACAGAGATCGTCTTGACGACGAGGCCGCTCTCCGTCGTGGTGACCACGGGCGTCTGGGCCTCGGCGAGGTTCTCCCCCGCGCCGAGCGGCGAGATGCCCGAGGAGGCGAGGGCGTACAGGGTGTTGCGCAGGCCCTTCTTCCCGTAGTCGGTCGTGTGGTTGTTGGCGAGCTGCAGGACGGTGAAGCCCGCCTGCGCCAGCGAGCCTGAGACCGTGTCCGGGGCCGAGTAGTACTCGCTCCTCCCCTTTGCCTCGGTGTAGGTGTCATCCTGGTCGAGCAGGGCGCACTCGAGGTTGCCAAACACGTAGTCGCACCCGTCCCAGAGCTTGCTTGCGCCAGAGAACAGCGAGTCGTAGCCATATGCGGCGCCGGCGCTCTCAACGTCCTGGCCGAGCATCACGTTTCCCACGAACGAGGCGGAGAAGGAGGAGCCCGACGAGAGCGCAAGGGGATCCTTGCTCTCGGGGACCGTGGAGCCCTCCGCCCTCGTGGCGCTCTGGTATGCGGACCCTGCGAGAAGCACGGCGAGCAGCAGCACTGAGAGCGCCGCCATCCACGCAAGCCCCACCGGGGTGCGACGGCGCTTCACGATCTGCATCTGGTCCTTGATGGCCAGGTCGCGGGAGTGGGCACCGCCCGAGGACGCGGGAAGCACGCCCCGCAGGCCAAGCCCCCGCCTCCCGGACCTCCCGGTAGCGTCCGAGCCGCCGTCAAAGTGCAGGGGGCCTCGACCGCCCGGAACGCCGGCGCCGTTGCGCCTCAGGTCGTCCGAGCGTCTCTGGCTATCGTCACCTCTGTAAGCCATGGCGCCCCTACACCCCCACGAAGAAGAGCAGGTTGGCGATGCAGACCACGACCAGCGTGCAGCCCAGGGCGCTGACGCTCGTGAGACGGACGCCCTGCTTGGAGAACTGGTTGGCGAGAAGCGCCGGGACGATGATCCCGATGCCGTGCAGGACGAGGGACTCGAACGGGAGAAGGGGGAACGCAAACCCGAGAATGGACCTCAGCACCACCGCGACGATCATGGTGAAGACGAACTTTCTCCTTCCGTACAAGATGATGTGGAGGGAGGCAAAGGAGACGATGCCGTAGGTCAGCAGGGCGATGAGGAAGATGAAGACGAGCGAGAGCGGGCTGTCATACACCATCGCCAGGTAGGCGGGGGTGATGATGCCTCCCGGGGAGACGCCCACGATCTCCGAGCAGAGCAGGGAGACGACGAGCGCGATCATGAGGACCAGGGCGAAGTCGGTCGCAAAGGACATCAGGACAATCCAATCTACTCAAGCTATCGGGAGAAGCGAGACCCGTCACGGAGCCGCCCGGGCTGCGATCCGCCCGCATCCGGCGCGGCATCGAGCCGCGCGGAGACGGCGGTCCCCGCGAGGGTCTCCGTCACATCTCTTTTGTTTGTTGCGTTGGTGAGATTTCGCCCGCTGTCGAGCTCCATCGAGGGCTTGCCTCCACCAAAGTACCGTGAAAGCACGCTCCCCTCGCGAGCTATGACGGGAGCAAAGCCAAAGTCCATGGCCTCGAGGACATAGCCGCCCTCGCCATGGATGTTACCGATGCCAAAGACGCATTTCCCTTGATAGTCCTCTTGAGAGAGAAGGTCGAGGACGCGCGCCACCACGTGGCGGCCCTCAAAGCAGTTGAAGTCGTGAACGCCGGGGAATTTTCCTGCCTTATACGCCTTCTTTACGCAGGATAAACCCGCCCCCATGCAGATTAGGGAGGTTCCGGCGGGAAGCTGGGGGAAGAAGTCCCTCACAAACTGCTGCGTTCTGTCAACGCGGTCAAGGCGGCCGTTGAAGAGGACCACCACGCCGTTGTTCAGGATGCCCCTCCGCGAGACGCGGTCCCAGATCGCCCACGTGGAGGTCGGCTCGTTGGCGGCAAAGCCGTTCACAAAGACGATGTCGTTGTCCTCGGTCCTGACCACACGGGCGGCGCCGGGGTCGGGATTTGCCTTCAGGGCGCCCCTGAGCGCCACGTCGCGGCTGATTCCGAGCACGTCAGCCACGCCAAAGGCGAGGGCGAGGTTGGCAGGGAAGATCTCATAGGAGAACGCGTCGATGTACTCGTCGGAGATCTCGTTCTCGTTCACGACGATCAGCTTGGTGTTGCGACGCCGGCACTCCTTCTCCAGGATGTAGTTGTACGGGCTCGGAACGGTCACGCAGTAGCCGTCGTACGGGATCGTCTTGGAGAAGGCCTCCGCGATCTGGATGAGCGTGGGCCCCATCACGTCGAGGTGGTCCTCGAGGATGTTGACGATGACGCAGATGTTTGCCTTGAGCATCTGGTCCTGGACGACCACCTGGTACTCGGGGTTGACGGCCATGCACTCGCAGACCATCGCCTCGGCGCCGAGGTCTGCCGCGCGACGAATGCACGCGAGCTGCTCCTTGATGTTGGCGCCCTCCGGCTTGCGCGCGATGGACTCCTCCTCGAGGTCGGACGTGATGAAGCGGGCCGCCGTTCCCGTCGTCTTTCCAACAACGTTGTAACCCGCCTCGGCAAGGATTGCCGTAACGAGGCGAGTTACCGTCGACTTACCACGTATCCCGTTGACGTTCACTCTGACGTGGAGTTTGCTCAGGGCCTCTTCGTTTCTCTTGCTCTCCCAGAGACCATAGAGAACGAAGCAGGCAATCAGCAACGCTCCGATCAAGACCACGGACAAGGCAGCTCCCAAACTACAGAGGCGTACGGTTCGGCTTCCGTCTAGCCTACTCCAAGTTCGCTGATACATCCAGAATGGAGTGGGTAAGCGCTTGCACAAAGATCATGTACGCAGGTAGAAGCCGAGAAATACGCCGAGCAGCCCGCCGAGGCGCGCGGTCGCCCACAGTGCCAAACATCAATGTTGCCGGAGGCCTACTCCGACCTCCGGCAACAAGCGGTACCTATGGCTCCACTGTCCCCGTATGTCCGGGCTGCGCAAGCCACGCCTCCAGATGGCTGGTATCAGATATTTCGTTATCGATACAGATCAGCTCTTTGAGATTTGGAAACTGGTCGATGTCCAACGAGGAGATCTTTGTATACCGAACATCCAGGCGCTCCAGCGAGGGACAGTCTCCGAACTTGAGCTCGCTGATCGGGTTTTGGTATATCCCAAGCGAACGCAGCTTGGGAGCATCGCCGATGTTGAACGTGCCGCTAAAGCCGCATATCGATATCATCAGCTCCTCGAGTGACTTCCCGTTGTAGCTCAGGCCTCCGCGGAAGTACGAGCCATCGGAGAGATAGAGTCGCCTCAGGCTCGGGCAGTCGGTCAGGTCAATCCACTCGTCGAAGCTCGCATATTCAGTCTCCAGATTGACGAGGCTGGGCAGGTAGCCGAAGTTGATGTGGAACGGGCTCCTGTATCCCGTAACCGAGACATCAACCGAGCGCATCCATACGGCCTGAGACAGATCGATTCTTTCGACATCGAGATCCCAACCGTCGGAAGAAATGTTTATCGCCACAACGTTGGCACCCTCGATCTTGCTGGGTACCTCCACGTTCTTCTCGGAGCCGTTGTACCCTGTGATGTACGCTCCGTCACCGTATCCTTGGTCGCCGATGACGTACTCGAACTCATCGTTTGGCAGGTCGTCCTGGATTCCGAGAAGAAGGCTTGCGAGGCGGTTCAAGAAGGCGGCCATGTCCTGTCTCTTGACCGTATCCATGCCGCGGAACTCATGGCTGCCGTCGGGCATGGTCCAGCCTTCCGAGATCACCTTTTCCGCTAGCCAGAGAACCTCCTTGTAATGCGGGGTCGACTCGTCGACGTCGGAGAAGTACGACTTGATCGATGCCGAGGGATCATACTGCGGGGAATCCGCCAGACGGTAGAGGAAGGCTGCCATGTCCTGCCGCTTCACCGTCTCTGCCCCGCGGAATTCGTACTTACCGGACTCCTCCCATCCCGTAGAAATCCCGGTGGCTGCAAGCCACGCGATGTCATCTGCATGCGGAGTCTTCTCGGTAACATCTGAAAACGTTATCGTCGAAGAGTTCGAAAGCTCGGCATCGGCATAATTTGCCAGCCTGTGAAGGAAGGCCGCCATATCCTGTCTCACGACGTCGTTCATGCCGCGGAAGGTTCTGACGTCCTCGCTCTCCACCCAGCCCGTCGAAATGTCGTTTGTTGCGAGCCAGGCGATGTCGCCCGAATGAGGGGTGTTTGCCTCGACGTCGGAGAAGGCAACCCCCTCAGCCCTTGCAGCTATTGGAAGCAGAAAAGTACACGAGAACACCAATAGAAGATGCAGCAGACCTGTCTTTAGTTTCATAGAATTTCTCATCTTCCCTCCTTCTCCCAACATCCTTTGTTCCTCTAGATATCACACTCATTTTCATTTTTGCTTAAGCGATGCGCTCGCAATCGGCAAAAGGAGGACCCCCCCCCCCAGCGGCATAATTGTTGAAGTTGGCTTTAGCCGAGAGGGATGGCGGTTCGAAGGAACGTGGCGGAGAAATCGGGCGCGGGTGACGTCGCCGTTACCCGCGCCCGAGATCAAGTGCGCAAGCGCACATCAGCCTTTGGCAGGAGCTATTCCACCAGGCCCCTCTCGCTCATCCTGTGCAGGAAGGCGGCCATGTCCTGGCGCTTGACGGTGTCCATGCCGCGGAACTCGCGAACGCCGTTCTCCTCCCAGCCCTCGGAGACCTCGACGGAGGCGAGCCAGAGGATCTCCCTGTAGTGCGGGGTGGACTCGTCCACGTCGTCGAAGTACATCATGTCGTCGGGCGAGGGCTCGTACTCGGGCGAGCCGGCGAGGCGGTAGAGGAAGGCCGCCATGTCCTGGCGCACGATCTCGCTCATGCCGCGGAAGACGCGGGAGCCGCCCTCCTCCCAGCCCTCGGAGATGCCGGTGGCGGCGAGCCAGAGGATGTCGCGGAAGTGCGGGGTGCTCTCGCTCACGTCGGAGAAGACCAGCCCCTCGGACTCGTCGAACGAGGCCCCCTCGTGGTCCGCGAGCCGGTGCAGGAAGGCCGCCATGTCCTGGCGGACGACGGGGCTCATGCCGCGGAAGGTGACGGTGCCGTCGTCCTCCTCCCAGCCAGTGGAGATGCCGGTCTCGGCGAGCCAGGCGATGTCCTCGGCGTGCGGGGTCTCGGATGTCACGTCGGAGAAGGAGGCGTCGGGCCCCGCGGCCTGCTCCGTGTCGAGGAACGACCAGGCGTCGCCCTTCCTGACCAGGATCGTCGTCCCCTCGCCCTCGGCGTCGCAGTCGACGATGGAGTCGAACTCAAACGGGATCGTGACCGCGCCGCTGGGGTCGACCGCCCCGAACTTGCCGGTCTCGGGGTCCCGCGCGTAGTACCAGTCGGTGCCCGCGCGCTGCACAGAGTTCCAGTAGTCCGCGTACTGCGTTGCCTTCCCCGGGTTGCCCGGGCTGACGAGCTCGTAGCCACCAAGCTTCACGGGCTGGAGGTCGGCACCAAGAACGAGAGCGTAATCCCAGTCGTAGCTGCTTCTCTGCAGATAGATCTCTGTCCCATCCGGCAGCGTCGCGTAGTTCGTCGCACGAGAGATGGTCGTTTCCCACCCTTCGGCGATTACGTTAAATTCCTTATCGAGAAAAATGTCATATTCCCGGTAGTCGTCGCCTGCGTCAACACTGCAGTAGATGGTATAACCCTTATCCCACTCAGAGAGGAAGCTGCTTGCCGCCTCGCCTCCAAACTTGCTGACGTCATACGAAAACACCTTGCGCAGGCTCGCATCAAAAACAGCAAGCTCTCCGCCCTCAGTGTAACCAAAGAGGTGGTTGTCAACGACGTCGTAGCCGTACTGGTAGCCCTCGGGAAGCTCCTGTGTGCTCCCATCGCTCTGAATCAGGACATATTCCCAGTTGCTGAGCTTGTTGCAGTAATACACATAGGAAGAGTCCACGGTCAGCACGTCAGAAACGCTGTATCCGTCAAAGATCGTGGTCGGCTCCCCCGTGTAGGAGAAGTACGACGTACCATCAAGTGAATTTACCCCGATGTAGTCGCCGTACACGTAATAGCCGTACTCAAAAAACTGACCGGGAATCTCTTTGGTACCGCTCTCGCGCTCTATGACGAGAGCGCCCTCGGAGTTGACGTAGATGCCAAACTCCTCCCCCGTGGAGGAGACGCCCGTGATGACAGAGGGCGGCTGCTCGTTCTCCCAGTCGGACAGTTCCTCACCAAAGCCGGCGCCAGAGACGGCGAACACGTGACCCTCCGGCCTTCCCGCGTCCGAATAGACCGACAGGTAGACGGCCTCCTTACCATCCTCCACATAGAAGTACGCATAGATCTGGCTCGCCCCTGAGTATGGCTTCTCGCCAAGGACCTTGAGCGTGGCGGCGTCAAGCAGGGTCGCCGTGGCGCCGGACTCGGTCTGACGCGTCGCGATGATGAGAGTCTGGTCGCCGTTGAACTGTAGGATGTCGTAAACAGGGTCGAGCACGACCTCGCCGTCGAAGGAGAGCAGCCCGCGCTTTCCCTCCCCCTGCTCACTGGAGTACGTGCTGTCTAGCCAGAAGTAGTCCAAGACTTTACCGCCGATGGTGAAGTCGGTAATGCGCGGGTCGTCCACGACGTACGCGTCCGTCCTCACGGTGGACAGAATCACGCCCTTCTCGGGGTTGACGAGGTCCTCCTGCACGAGGTTGAGCTCGTGACCTTCTTCGTCGGTCACCGTCCCCACCGTCTTTGCCATCAGCGCGTTGCCGCCAAAGACGCCGTAGACGTCCTCGTAGACAAAGCTCCCCAGGAGGGAGAGGGAGCTCGCCGCCCCCGCGACGAGGGGGACCGCCAGGGCGAGCGCGAGGCAGGCGAGCGCGCCCGCGAAAAACCCAACCAATTTGCGTCTTGAACCGCCCATGCTGCACCGTCCTTCCGCTCCGCCGGGCTCTGCCCGGCCGACCAACGATACCTGAATACTATTTAAGGAACCTTATGGTCGCGGCGCGCGAATCCGCAGGCGGCAGGGGCAGGCCGGTAAGGTGACCTTGACGGGCGGGCTGCAGGGCACGTCGCTAGGGGTAGAGCGGGATCTCCTCTTGGTTGTGCAGCCATGACGCCGTCCCCTGTCCCCTCAGACCGTTTGCCCCCTCGGCAATCTCGTTATACCGGGCAACGGCATCCGCGGACGCCCCATGGGCGGCAAACAGAGACGACGTCATCTCGAAGAGCTCGACAAAGTACGGCTCGTCCTCCAGCGCCTCCAGCAGGATCTCCTCGGCAGCCTCTCCGTCGCCAAGGAGGTAGCGGCACTGCGCGAGCAGGAGCGTCTGGGCCCCGTCATCCGGAAGACCCTGTCGCTCTGCAAAGTCGAGCGCAGCTTGGGGGTCTCCCAGACCATACCATGCCGCCAGCGCCTCTGTGCGACACCCCTCGTCGCGTGACGCCAAGGGGTCGGACATCAGACGAGCGACGTCCTGCGACTCCCCAGCTCCACGAAGCGCCAGCAGGGTTGAGCTTCTCACTACGCTCGCGTAGAGTGAGCCCGCTGCGATCAGGGCGGCACACCCCAGGCAGATTATCGAGGTGGGCACGGCGGGCACGCGCGCTGTCGAGGTGCGCCGCAGCCCCTCCCCCAGCAGGAGACCCAGGACCGCCAGGATGAGGCCAAACTGAAGGTCGATGTCAATGAGCGCATGCGCAAGGAGAAGAGACGCGGCGACGAGAGGGCCGTACGCGCGCCAGCGACGCTCGGCCTCCGCGCCGCCGTCCCGTGCGTCGCGCGTGAGGGCGGTCGCCGTCCCAAGGCCCCTCAGCGCAAGTAGGGTCAGACCTGCGAGTGCCAGCACGGGAATGAGCCCGGCGTCCAGGGCAAGCTGCAGATAGCCGCAGTGAATCGCATTGGCCGTGTATTGGGCAGACTGGATCGCCCGATAGGCGTATCTCCACTCCCCCGGCCCAATCCCCAAAAGGGGGCTCTGCGCCAGAAGCGTGAGCCCGTCACGGACCTGGATTAGGCGCTCGACCAGGGTCTGGGTGGCCTGCACGAGTCGTCCGGAAGCAAAGAGAGCGTACAGAACCCCTCCGCCGAGGACGAGGAGCAGAAGCAGCGTGGCAACAACAAGCGGGCGCCGCCCCGAGGAGTCGGTCGTGCGAGCGGCAAGCCTTCCGTCGAGGGTGCGGAACGCAACGCCAAGGGCAATGGCCACCACGAGACCCGGCAGCACGTGAAGCCGACAGGCAAGGAAGACCGCAGCCGAGCCGCAGCACTGCAGCACCAGTGAGAGGGCCGCGTCAGGGCCCCGGAGCCGGAGCCCCATCACAACCATGACCACAAGGGCGGGCGCGAAGAGGGCAAGGGAGCCGCCCGACTGGGTGAGCAGGAGACAGGAGACGGGTACAAACACGAGCCCCCGAAGGGCGGGGCTTGAGGAGAACCAGCAGAGTGCGGCGACCGACGAGAACCATATCCCCGCCGCGTTGGCGTACTGGAAGAAAAACTGGAGTCGTCCCGCATTGGACCAGCCCAGAAGCTCAAACGAGGGGTCGACCATGATGAGGCCCAGCGCCGAGGTGACCATGCCTCCCCAGGAGAGCGCGGAGAGCAGACGCCGCCCAAGACGGGGCGTCATCGTCGCGGAGAGCATGATTGCCGCGGCGAACAGCGCCCACCGACCCATCGGCTCAAGCCTCTCGTACGAGACGCCATGAGCGACGGCGGCGAGCAGAAGCGCCAGGGGGACGAGGAGTGCGACCACGCAGGCAAGGGGCATCGAGAGCCCCGGGCCCCGACGGACTCCCGCAAGAGCGATGAGCCCCGTCACGCACAGCGCAAGGGCTCCGGTCGAGGAAACGAGCGGGGCATAGCCACCCTGCAGCATGAGCAGCGCACCCAGGACGGTAAGGACGGCGATGGCGATCCCACCGCCGTCCCTGCACGCGCCACTGAGGCGGTTCAGTACGTGTTCTGCCAAAGCCAGGGCGCCTCCACGATAAGGATCCCTCTCTCCCCCGTCGCTTGAGGCGAGGGCGCTATGCCGCCGGTATCAACGTGGACGTGTCGGAGAAATTGACCATGGTTATCTCCCCAACCTCGCCGCTCCCGGTAAGGGGGCAGACTGAGTAGCGTCTTGTCTCACCGTCGACGGTCAGCTCGACGAAGGAGTGCCACGTGTTCCATTCGCTGGAGCCGGACGGATAGTCGTCATACATGTTGTTGATCTTGTCAAAGCCGCCGATGAGCTCAGCGAACGAGGTGAGGGCGGCGGGAGAGGTGTAGGAGTTCCATCGGTAGGACCTGAAGAACGGGTTGTTGGGCTCCGCTATAAGTTCCACGCGGTTGCCGTCAACGTTCGTTATGTAAGTGAATCGTCCGGGCTCGATGAGATAGCCGCAGACGGCGCTCATCTTCTCGAAGGGTGACATGCCCGAGGTGGTGACCTCGTCGATGATGCCCTGCATCCACTCCCTCTTGGCGGCGGTGGTGTCTATGACGTCCCACGTGAACTCGCGCGCGACGGCGTAGCCGCCGGAGTTTGCCTCGCGAATCTGGAGGTCATACGTCCCGGGGCCGTTGAAGGTAAGAGGCATGAAATAGCCGCCGTCGACCTTTCTAAGATTCATGTCCGCGTCGTATGGGATGTGGTAGCCCACGTCAGAGTATTCAATGTTCAAAAAACCGTACGACCACTCCTCGGACCCATCGGTTTTGGTCAGCCTGATGCTGCTCCCGTCGGGGTTGTCGGTCTTGATGTAGAGGCCCTTGACGTAGCCGGAGTAGATGTCTGCCCCGGTCGTCTGGTCGATGAAGTACAGCTCGTAGTCGTACGCAGCCTCCCCGTCTCGCTCGACGCGGAAGTTGGGAACCTCGATCCTGCACGCCTCGGACCACGGGCCGTAGACCTTCTCGGTGCCCTCGACGTTGAACGACCTCACGCGGACGTAATACACGCTGTTTCCCTCGGCGGACGGCCAGAGCCTGACGTACCCTCTCCCGTTCCAGTCGCTGGTCTCGTAGCCGGTCGAATAATGCGTGCCAAAGTTCTCCTGACTGCAGAGGGCAGCCTCGAAGGCGTCCGGGTACCCGTTCTCGCCCGGCGTGCCGTCGCAGTAGATGAGGTCCGTATCGTTGTATTCGATCGAGGGGACGTACAGCGAGCTGTCGTAGCGGGAGGTCTCCACAACGACGGGACTCGAACCAGACCCGGTGTCGAGGTAATACAGGCGCTCGGAAACGGACACCTCGAGCGTTTCCGTCTGTCCGTAGACGTCCGTCACGGTTATCGTTGCTTCTCCAGGCTCGCGGCAGAGCACCGTCGCACTCCTGGAGCTGGGCCCCTTCTCGGCGGTCGCGATGCGCTCGTCAGAGGAGCTCACGGCGGCAACCTCGTTGCTCGCGGTAAGCTCGGCGAGGAAACCCGGCTCGCAGTTGGGAAGCCTCGACGGGTTGAGCGTGAGCTCGGGATAGCTCACCGAGAGGTCGTACTCGGCACGCTGCCCGTAGACGTCCGTCACCGTGATCGTGGTCGTGCCTTCCGCACGGCAGGCAACTTCCACGATGGTTATGTCGGAGCCTATCGTAGCGGTCGCCACGGACTCGTCAGACGAGCTCACCAGGGCAAGAGGGTTGCTGACGCCAAGCCGTATCGAGTCGCCGGGCATGGCGCTCTCAACCAAGGACGTGAACTTCAGCTCGGGGGTGTACACCCTGACGGTGTGGTCGACGCTCTGGCCATAGGTATCTGTGATGGTGATCGTGGCAGACCCGCTCCCCACCGCAGACAGCTCGATGGTGCGGTCCCCGGTGACGGACACCCGCACGGCAGAGGGGTTCGAGGACGTCGCGGACGCGATCTTGTTGCTGGCGCTGACGCGCCAGGTGGTTCCGTTCTGGTGGTCACTCGTCTCGTCGGCATAGAGGATGAGCTCGGGAGGGGCGACCTCTTCGTCAGGCCCCACCAGGCCCCTCTCGCTCATCCTGTGCAGGAAGGCGGCCATGTCCTGGCGCTTGACGGTGTCCATGCCGCGGAACTCGCGAACGCCGTTCTCCTCCCAGCCCTCGGAGACCTCGACGGAGGCGAGCCAGAGGATCTCCCTGTAGTGCGGGGTGGACTCGTCCACGTCGTCGAAGTACATCATGTCGTCGGGCGAGGGCTCGTACTCGGGCGAGCCGGCGAGGCGGTAGAGGAAGGCCGCCATGTCCTGGCGCACGATCTCGCTCATGCCGCGGAAGACGCGGGAGCCGCCCTCCTCCCAGCCCTCGGAGATGCCGGTGGCGGCGAGCCAGAGGATGTCGCGGAAGTGCGGGGTGCTCTCGCTCACGTCGGAGAAGACCAGCCCCTCGGACTCGTCGAACGAGGCCCCCTCGTGGTCCGCGAGCCGGTGCAGGAAGGCCGCCATGTCCTGGCGCACGACGGGGCTCATGCCGCGGAAGGTGACGGTGCCGTCGTCCTCCTCCCAGCCAGTGGAGATGCCGGTCTCGGCGAGCCAGGAGATGTCCTCGTGGTGAGGCGTGGCGGCCGTCACGTCGGAGAAGGCGGCGGCAGAGGCAACGCCCGGGACGAGCAGCGCGGCGAGCGAGGCGACGAGCAGGAAAAACTTAGCGGCCCTTAGTCTCATGTCTCCTCCTCCGTCCTTATGAAGCGTCTGAGAGTGACGGCTGCCCCACCAGGCCCTTCTCGCTCATCCTGTGCAGGAAGGCGGCCATGTCCTGGCGCTTGACGGTGTCCATGCCGCGGAACTCGCGAACGCCGTTCTCCTCCCAGCCCTCGGAGACCTCGACGGAGGCGAGCCAGAGGATCTCCCTGTAGTGCGGGGTGGACTCGTCCACGTCGTCAAAGTACATCATGTCGTCGGGCGAGGGCTCGTACTCGGGCGAGCCGGCGAGGCGGTAGAGGAAGGCCGCCATGTCCTGGCGCACGATCTCGCTCATGCCGCGGAAGACGCGGGAGCCGCCCTCCTCCCAGCCCTCGGAGATGCCGGTGGCGGCGAGCCAGAGGATGTCGCGGAAGTGCGGGGTGCTCTCGCTCACGTCGGAGAATTCGAGCTCCTCGGACTCGTCGAACGAGGCGCCCTCGTGGTCAGCGAGGCGGTGCAGGAAGGCCGCCATGTCCTGACGGACGACGGGGCTCATGCCACGATACTCGCGGGTGCCGTCGTCCATCAGCCAGCCCTCGGAGATGCCGGAGTCGAGCATCCACCAGATGTCCACGGCGTGCGAGGTGGAGTCCCGCACATCGCTGAAGATGCTCGCCTCGTAGTCCGACACGAGCTCTCTGAACTCTTCGACCGTAAAGGACCCCTCGTAGTCGGAGCCCTTCCATATGGTCACGTCGTCACCCGTCGCGATGCCAAAGGAATTGATGTTCGCAATCGTGAAGTTGACATAATGCCCTGCAGCAGAGACGTTGCCCGCCTCGTACTCGGCCTTCTCCATGGTGTACCAGCCCGTGAACGGCCAGTTGCTGCCATAGGGGTTTCCCCTGTCAACGTCCGCCTGCCACACGTCCGGGTCGCTAGAGCCCGTAAACGGCCCGTCCCAACCCGCAGCGTTCTCGTTTCCCAGGTATGCTCCAAGATCGCTCGGACTAGAGTAGCAGTGGGCATGGTCGAAGGTAATCTCTCCGGAATAGGAGCAGTTGAGCTCAGCGCCCGCCATCAGCGACAGGCACACGTTGAGCTCGTTGAGTTTGTGCTCCCTCCGCATCGCGTTGACGGCGTCCATGTAGGTGACGGCGTTCTTGAGGTTGGCAAGGGACGTCGCGTCCCCCTCCTCGCCAAGGTCCACGACGTCATCGTACCAGCCGGGCTTGTCCTGCTCCCCCATCAGCCAGCGGAGCGCAAGCTCGGCGTCCTCCTTCTGGGCCTGCGTGTAATCCCCGTCGATGACGTACCTCATCAGACCGACGGTGCCAGAGCCCACGCCGCGCGCGTCGAGCGCGTGGGCGGGCGCGGGTGCCGCGCCAACGAGCAGCATCACCAGGGCACCGATGACACCAAGGAAACTCACCGTGCGTCGACCACTCATGTCGATCACTCCCAACCGGCGACGGGGGCATGCGCGAGGGCGCGTGATTATCAAAATATTATAGCGAGGAGGCCTCCACGATAAGGGCGAAGATCCTGTTGCCGTAGTCTGTCCCCGTCGCCCATTTGCCACCAAGGTCGGCGAGCATGGGGGCGGAGCCCTTGTTGACAAGATGGAACCTCGGGTCGACGCAGTCGTGCGCCAGCTTGGGGTCCTTCACCGCGTAGGCCTTGAGGTGCTGCACCTGCCCGCGGATGCCCTCCCTCACGTCTTTGAACGTGTGACCGGCCGCGCCACCGCCCACGGCGCCGATGCCCGCGAAGTTGCACTGCCCGGCGGACACGTCGCCGCCAAACTGCAGCCACCCCGTCTCGTGCATCGCCTGGCAGAAGACGATATCCGCGCGCACGCCCTCGTCCGTGGCCTCCTCGATGACGATCCTCACAAAGTCCTCGATGGTCGCCGCGCCCTTACCCGAGTAGACGCCCGAGGGATAGGCGTGCCCCTTGGAGCGGAACAGGCTCACCATCTGCCTCTCTGAGAGCGACGAGGTGCCCATGATGGAGTAGGAGGCTGCGCTCTCGGGAAGGCCGGCGTCCCTCTCGGTCATCCTCTCGGAGCGAACGTCGAGCCGGTAGAGGAAGGCCGCCATGTCCTGGCGCAGGATGGTCGAGTCACCGCCAAAGGTGCCGTCCTCGTAGCCGGTCGAGATGCCCGTGGCGGCGAGCCACCAGATGTCCTCCGCGTGGGGCGTGCTGGAGGTGACGTCGGAGAAGCGAACCTTGACGGCATCGGTGATCGGCCAGTCTGAGTACATGTTCCCGGAGCAGACGTTGTCGTAGAACCTCCGCAGGAACGCCGCCATGTCCTGGCGCAGCACGGGGTCGCCCCCGCCGAAGCGCCCGTTGGGGTACCCGGTGGAGATGCCGGTCGAGGCGAGCCACCAGACCTCCTTGGCGTGGGGCGTCGAGTCGCTGACGTCCGAGAAGCGCGCGCGGTCCGCCGCGGTCGGCTCGTAGTCGGGCGAGCCCGCCATGCGGTAGAGGAAGGCCGCCATGTCCTGGCGCTTCACCTCGAGGCCGCCCCTGAACTCGCGGCCGCCCTCGACCTCCCACCCCGTCGAGATGCCGGAGGAGGCGAGCCACCACACGTCGTTTGCGTGAGGAGTGCTCGAATCGACGTCCAGAAAGGCCTCCTTGTCCTCCTCCGACGGCTCGTAGACGGGCAGGTCGTTCACGCGGTAGAGGAAGGCCGCCATGTCTTGGCGCACCACCTTCTTGCCAACGCCAAAAGCGCCGTCCTCGTATCCCGTGGACACCCCCGCCGACGCAAGCCAGAGGATGTCCTCGTAATGGGGGGTCGCGGACGTGACGTCCGTGAACGCGTCGAGCTGGGACGAGGACGGCTCCCAGTCGGTCGCGCTCGAGTCGATGAAGAGGGCGGTGAACCTCCGCAGGAACGCCGCCATGTCCTGGCGCAGCACGGGGTCGCCCCCGCCGAAGCGCCCGTTGGGGTACCCGGTGGAGATGCCGGTCGAGGCGAGCCACCAGACCTCCTTGGCGTGGGGCGTCGAGTCGCTGACGTCCGAGAAGCGCGCCCGGTCCGCCGCGGTCGGCTCGTAGTCGGGCGAGCCCGCCATGCGGTAGAGGAAGGCCGCCATGTCCTGGCGCTTCACCTCGAGGCCGCCCCTGAACTCGCGGCCGCCCTCGACCTCCCACCCCGTCGAGATGCCGGAGGAGGCGAGCCAGCCGATCTCGGTCACGTGCGGGGTCGTGTCAAACACGTCCGTGAAGCCGTAGAGCGGCTGGGGCAGCTCGAGGCCGAGCTGCTCGACGATGGCCTGGGCGGTCGCCACGCCCATGTCCTTGCGGTTGGAGTCCTGCGCCATGAAGGCGGCGTCGGAGGCGTTGTCGATGAAGCCATACTCCACGAGCACGGCGGGAATCCCAAAGCGGCGACAGTTGCGGATGACCGAGAGGTAGTCCGCCATCGAGCCGTCCTCGTAGGTGCCGTTCGGGTTGCTCGAGGCACCGTAGTCCCTGTCCTTGTTGCCGCGGTTGCTCAGGCCCAGAGCCTCGAGCCTCTCGAGGATCCTGTCACCCAGCTCGTCCCCGATCTCGTGGAACTCGTAGTGCCAGGAGCTGTCGTTGGGGATCCAGACCTCGGAGCCCGTCCCGCCGCCGGCGTTGATGTGGATCGAGACAAAAAGGTCCGCCCCGGCGTCGCGGGCGTACTCGGCACGGGGCAGCAGGTCGACGAACGTGTCGTCGCTTCTGGTCATGTCGACAATCGTATGGGCATATTGCGTCAGCTCGTCGCGGCAGTAGAGGCCGATGCTGAGCGTCAGGTCCTTCTCGACGAGCCCGTTGCCCGAGGCGCCGGGGTCATAGCCGCCATGGCCGGGGTCCAGCACGACCGTCGTGTCCTCGACCGCCGCACGACCGTCGAGCGTGCTCTCGGAGACACCCGAGAGGGAGCTCGACTCGACAAGGTTCCCCTCCTCATCAAAGGAGGAAAAGAGGACGGAGGGGCCGTCGTCCGTGGAGAGGGCGGAAACGCCGTCGTCGGCGACCGCCGTCGTCACCCTGAAGAGGCAGGCCTCGTCGTCCCCAAACTCGACCGTCCTCCACGCGTCCTCGCCGTCCCCGGCAAGGCGATAGGAGACCGAGACGAGCTGGTAGAGCGCGGGGTCGTCAAAAGAGGCGCTGTAGAGGGCCGATCCCCCGGCCACGACGGAGGGCGCGATGTCGAGGCACTCGTCCGTGCCTAGGTCCCGGATGCGCACGCGGGACTCGACGACGTCGTCCGCGAACGCGACGACGATGTTCTGCTCGTCCCCGGGGGCGACGGCAGTGTAGTCCAGGTAGACGAACTCGATAGGGTCGCCCTGCGCGGAGACGACGTCATCGTCCGCCCGGGCGACGGACGGGGCCAGACAGGTCAGAACGACGAGCAGAAGCGCAAGCGCCCACGGGGCGGTTCGCATCCTTCTCATAGGTGCATCCTCCAGAACGACGATTCGAAAGACGATTAGTGCGGACCCGGCCTACGCGCCGTACAGCACCCTGGCGGACCTTCTTATCAGAGACATATGGTCGCGGGGCAGCGCCGGGCTGTCAAATCCGCGTCCGGGCGCGGGCGGCTCTCCCCCGATGGGGGCCTCGCTCCAGTGCGACCCCATCCGCAGGACGGCCCCGTGCTTGAGCTGGTAATACTCGGAGCCGAGCG
Source organism: uncultured Atopobiaceae bacterium (assembly GCA_963931035.1). Lineage (GTDB taxonomy): Bacteria > Actinomycetota > Coriobacteriia > Coriobacteriales > Atopobiaceae > Thermophilibacter. The sequence goes on from OZ006979.1 coordinate 773,864, forward strand.
GGACAAAGCAGCCCTCGCAGCCAAAGGCGGAGGCAAGGAGGTGCGGGTGATAGCGCGTGGTCACCCACCGCTGGGCCCCGCCGGTCTTCACCGGAAAACCACGCTCGATCAGGTGGATCGCAGGGTACAGCCTGCAGGAGAAGCCCGCCGCGCTGAGCCAGTCGAAGATGGGGTAGTCGATGTAGGGGTTGCACTCCACCACGCCCACCTCGTCGCCGGGGCCCACTCCCCAGGAGCGAAGTATGGCCTCGACGTGGGCGTTCAGCGCCTCGGGGTGGTCCACGAGGTCGGTCTGCACGCAGACCATGACGTCGGGGGCGCCGGGGTCCGCGTCGTAGCATCCCTCCAGGCCGTTGACAAAGCAGTCGTCCGGCGCCAGCTCGGCGCCCGGGGCGCCTCCGCAGGCGGCGAGGGACCCCTCGTCACGCAGGGTCAGGCGGTCGAAGGAGGCGATCGACTCCTCGACGTAGGACCTTGCCCCCCCGTCGAGCGGGGTGAGGCCGAGCCCCGTCCCCAGGACCGTCATCCCGTGCCGCTTGGCCCAGGGCGCGACGGCAAGACGTGCGAGGTTCTCCTGCCACGTCCCGTTCATGTATCCGCCGCCCAGGTAGTGAACGCCGCGGACCTCGTGCTGCAGGATGTGGATGCCCGAGGCATAGCGCGCCGCAGCGCCCTCGTCGTCGAGGGCGGCCTGGATGCGCCGGGAGACCCGCTCGGCAAGGCAGCCGGGACCGTCCTTCTCGCGCTCCATGGCCGCGAACTCAAACGTCATCCTCGAGATGGTGTCGACGCAGACCAGGTTTGGGTGCACCCTCCTCAGGATGGCGGCGGCCGGGCCGGGCCGCGTGCAGTCGAGGTACACGGGCGCCTCGGGACGCACGGACGCGAGGTACCTCAGCCATTCCCGTGCGATGAGCTCGTCCCCGAAGTTGGGGTAGCCGGGCTCGGCGATGAGATAGAAGCCGGGGGTGGCGTCCTTCGCCGTGCGGATGTGGGAGAGCTGGGAGAGGGCAGCGTCGAGCGCCCGGGAGATGTTTTCCACCTGCCGGGAGAGGCCCTCGATCCTTGCGTCGACGTCCTCGAATCGTGCATGGAAAGACCTGCTCGAGACCGGCAGGAACTGCTTGATGGGCTCCACGCGGCTCCTATCACGCGTCTATCTTCACCGTGGTAAAACGCAGACGATTATACTTCACGACGGCCGGGGCATCGGGTGCGCGAGGGCGTGCGCGGGCCGGTCGGCGACGCCTCTCCCCCTCGGCTATAGTTGATGCAAAGCACGCCCCCGGACCCCTCCGATGGGATGGTCATATGGCAAAGTCGATCCTTGTTCTTGGCGCCGGCATATACCAGGTCCCCCTGATCACCCGCATCAGGCGGCGGGGCTTTCGCGCCGTAGCCCTCAGCGTCCCCGGCGACTATCCCGGCATCGCGCTCGCCGACGAGTTTCTCCCCGTCAACACCACGGACGAGGCGGGGGTCGTCGAAGCCGCCAGGAGCCGGGGCGCGAGCGCGATCATTACCACCGGGACCGACGTCGCGATGAGGTCCCTCGGGGCGACCTGCGACGCCCTCGGCCTGCCGGGCCCCTCCCACGAGAGCGCGCGCAGGGCGACGAACAAGCTCGACATGAAGCGCGCCCTCACGGAGGGGGGCGTCCGGACCGCTCGCTTTGCACTGGCGAGAAGCCCGGAGGAGGCGGTGGGTGCCTGGAACGAGCTGGCGGCAGGCTCCCCAAGCCACGCCGTCATGGTCAAGTGCCCCGACCGCTCCGGCAGCAGGGGCATCTCCGTCGCGCGCGGCACCGGCGAGGTCGAAGAGGCCTTCAGGTCGGCCGTCGATGCCTCGATCTGCGGGTATGCCATCGTGGAGGACCTCGTCGTCGGCCATGAGATCGGGGTCGACGGCTATGTGGACAAGCGCGGCGAGGTCGCCTTCCTTGCCCCTCACGACAAGCGCGTGCTGAGCAACGGGCACACGGACGTGCCCGTGGGGCACCTCATGAACGCAGGCCTCGTCTCCGGGCTCCTTTCGAGGACGGACGTCGCGGAGCAGGTGGGGCTCACCGCGCGCGCCCTTGCCATGCGCGGCTGCTTCTTCAACATGGACGTGATGCTTGATGACGAGGGAAGGGCCTGGGTCATCGAGGCCGGCGTGCGGGCGGGGGCCACCTGCATCCCCGAGGTCATCGGCGGGTACTACGGCTTTGACTACTACGACGCCATGCTCGACGCCGCGCTCGGGATCGACCCCGCGTTCCCGGGGGGTCCCGTCGTGGGTGCCTCGGAGGGAAGGCTCCTCGTCACGTCCCGTGACTCGGTCGCCGCGGAGACGGACGCCGCGAGCGTCCTCGCGCCCGTCGAGAACCGTTATGGCGCAAGGCTGACGGCGAGCTTTGACTACGCCCCCGGCGCAGCCCTCCCCCGCTTCCAGAACGGGACGAGCCGCATCGGACAGGTCCTCGGCACGGCAGAGGACCCGGGAGCCCTCGCCGCGGCGCTCGACGAGGCGCAGGAGCTGCTGCTCGACGCCTACGCCCGGTAGAACTCCCTGACGGCGGAGACCACGGACCGGAGGTCCTCCGGCCTGAGGCCGTAGTACAGGGGCAGCCTGACGAGCCGGTTGGAGATGTCCGTGGTGTGCTCGTCCTCGCCCGAGAAGGTGCCGTAGCGCAGGCCCGCCGGAGACGAGTGCAGCGGCACGTAGTGGAAGACCGCGAGGATCCCTCGGCGCTTGAGGTGCGAGATGAGGTCGGTGCGCTCCTCGAGGCTCCCGCAGACCACGTAGAACATGTGGGCGTTGTGCACGCAGCCCTCGGGGACATACGGAAGCTGCAGCAGCCCCGCCTCGGCAAGCGGCGCAAGGCCCTCGTAGTAGGCGTTCCAGGACGCCAGGCGGTCGTCGTTGATCTGGTCCGCCCGCTCGAGCTGCGCCCAGAGGTAGGCGGCGTTCATGTCGCTCGGGAGGTAGCTCGAGCCGTACTGCTCCCAGGTGTACTTGTCCACCTGGCCGCGGAGGAAGCGCTGGCGGTTGGTGCCCTTCTCGCGGATGATCTCCGCCCGCTCGTTGTACCTTCCCTCGTTGATGATGAGGGCGCCGCCCTCCCCCATCGAGTAGTTCTTGGTCTCGTGGAAGGAGTAGCAGCCAAAGGTCCCGATGGTGCCGAGCGCGGCCCCCTTGTAGGTGCTCATGACGCCCTGGGCCGCGTCTTCCACGACCAGCAGCCCGTGCCGCTTGGCGATGTCCATGATCGCGTCCATCTCGCAGGAGACGCCCGCATAGTGGACGGCGCAGATGACCCGGGTGCGGTCCGTGATGGCCGCCTCGATCTTGGTCTCGTCGATGTTCATCGTGTCCGGGCGGATGTCCACGAAGACGAGCCTTGCCCCGGCGAGGACGAACGAGGTGGCCGTGGAGGAGAAGGTGAAGCTCGGCAGGATGACCTCGTCGCCCGGCTCGAGCTCGCAGAGCAGGGCCGCCATCTCGAGCGCCGTGGTGCCCGAGGTGGTGAGCAGCGCCTTCTGGGCGCAGAAGCGGTCCTGCAGCCACTCGTGGCAGCGCATCGTGAACGGGCCGTCACCAGAGATCTTGTGGTTGACCTGGCACGCCTCGCGGACGTACTCGAGCTCGGGTCCCAAGAACGGCGGAACGTTGAAGGAAATCGACATATCCATCTCTCCAGCAGTCACGGTGACGGTGGTCTCTGAGCGAGCAGCACTGATTGTACTACCCGTCGATCTGGTAGAGCCTCATGTCGCCCTCCGAGAGCAGCAGCGTGAAGCCCGGTGTGTCGTCGCGGATGCCGTTGATGCCGACCCACTCGGTCTTCTCGTAGCCAAGGTCGTAGATGGAGCCCTTGGGGTTCATGCCCATCGAGCCCGACCCCTGGTCGAGCTGGAGCACGTAGCGGACGCCCAGGCGCTCCGCCGCCTCCCGCACCGCGGCGTCCGTGGCGACCTTGTCCAGCCGCTCTATGAGCGTGCGCTCGTCCTCGTTTGTCACGGGGCCAAACGCCGTGAAGAGGACGTGGAGGTCGTTGCAGGCGTAGGAGAAGACGCTGCCGTCGTAGGGCTGGTTGGCCACGGGGGCATCGCCCACGATCTTGCGCGCCTCGTCGGCAAAGGCGGACTCCTCCTGCCGGAAATAGTGGTTGTTCTCGTTGGTGTAGCTCGAGCGGACCTCAAAGGCCACGGTGTCAAACCCCCAGGAGGCAAAACGAGGGATGTTGAACAGAGGGAAGTAGTTGAACCCGATGATCACGACGATGACGGCCGCGGAGGCGGCAACGGGGAGCCTTCCCCCCTTGGCGCCGCGAGAGCCCCTGGCGAGCCGGCCGCAGAGCGCGCAGGCGCCCCGTACGATCACATCGAGCCCCGTGGCGACCAGCGGGATGACGAAGACGCATACCGCGGCGGCGGTCCGATAGTAGTCGTTGTAACAGAACCCCGAGACGTAGCCCCTGATGGGCCCGCTCACGCTGATGGATATGACAAAGACCGCGCCCATCACGGCATACGACGCGACGGTCCACCGCGTGCCCCCCTTGAGAAGAAGCGCGACGGCGCCGATCGCGGTGACCACAAAGAGCAGGTACTGGGGGCGCCAGATGACAAACTGGAAGGTGAGCAGGCTGTTGATGGCTTTGGGGATCGCGTCGGGCGTGGCGCGCTCGTAGGCGACCAGCGGCTCCAGGTACGGAGTCGAGAGGACGGCAACCCACGTGATGACAAAGACGGCGAGAAACGCGAGCTCAAGAACAACTCCGACCCATGCGCGACCGCGCCCGAGGCGACTTCCCGCGCAACCGGTCCTGATGCGGTACATGCAGTAGGGCACAAGGTACAGCGCTGCAAAGAACACCGTGTTGGGCTGCGCGAGGGAGAGGGCGATGCCCCCAAGAAGAAAGAGGGCGATGCAGGCGCCCCTGCCGCTGCCCGCCTCGCTCGGGGCGAGCATCCTCATGAAGAGGGCGGCCACCGCAGGCAGGAGCGAGAAGGACGCGACGTTGGGGTACAGCGGGCCAAACAGCATGATGCGCCAGGGGAAGAACGCGACGCAGAGGCAGAACAGCGAGCCGAGGAAGACCCGCCTCGGGTTGTCCGGAAAGAGGGTCGCGAGCAGGTAGTAGGTTCCCAGGGGAAAGGCGATGACGGCAAAGGCGAGGATCGAGGAGAGGACCGCCGAGGGGACGGAGCACCCCGTGACCGTGCACACCATGGCCGCCACGCAGTGCCAGGCGGAGGGGTAGAACCCACCCTGGAGCGACGAGTAGTTCCCGCTGTCCATGAACTCACGCACGCGCGACAGGTGGAACGCGATGTCGTAGTTGTTCAGGAAGGTGTCCGGGGTACCGATGTTGACCACAAAGACGAAGAGGGCGACGAGAAGCGCCGAGACGAGCGCCGCCGCGATCGAGAGCACGGGCCAGCCGATGCGCGAGGAGGACGCGACCTTGCTGGAGAGACACTCGGACACGTCCAGGAGCGAGAGGCCCCTCGTTCCACGGAGGCGCCGTATGACCATGAGAGCCGCCCCGAGCAGCGCCAGGGGCACAAAGAGGGTGAGCGGCGACGCCGTGATCCCTGCGACCCCGTAGCAGATCGCGAGAAGCGCATACAGGGCGACCGACACGACGGGCGCGAGCGAGAGGGCGGCCGGCGCACTGAGGCCGAGCGAGCCCGCAAGGAGCCCTCCGGGGACCAGCAGAAAAACCGCGGCGACTGCCATCGACAGCGCAAATAGTAACCACACCACGTCAGTACCCTTCCAAGCACCAAGAACAACATACGGCGGCGGGCGAGAGAAAAAAGAGGGGCACCACGGGCATGGTACCCCTCTTGATCTGACGCGCCGCGAACTCGTTACCTAATGATCTGGAAGTCTCCGTTGTACCTGGGGAGAACGATGACCCTGGTGTACGACGGAAGGTCGTAGATCATCTTCGCGTACTTCTCGAGGAGACGGATGCAGCCGTGAGAGAGCCTCTTGCCGACCTGGCTCGGGTCGCTGTAGTTGCCGCAGGTCGAGTGGAAGCCGTACTCACCGTAGATGCTCCTGAACCACTTGAGCTGGCTGCTGCCGTCGTACTCCCTGCGACCGTTGGAGTCCGTGTATCCAGAGGCAGGGTCACCGCCGAGCCAGAAGTAGCCGCGCAGGGAGCCCCAGGGGTTGCCGCCCTCGCCGGTGACGCCGTACCCGTCGGTGTCGGTCGAGGCGAGGTACGGGTCGCCCGTGCCCGCCAGGGCGTCGAAGACGAGCTCCCAGTTGCCGGCGCTGCCCTTGAACAGGACCACGTGGCACTTCTCCGCATCGACGGCGATGAGGTAGTCCGTTCTGCTCGACTCGTTCTTGATCTGCTGGTAGAGGTTGTAGGCAACGATGGAGTCCGACAGCATGACGCCGTTGTTGTCGTAGTACTTCCAGGTGCTGCCGTCCTTGATCCAGCCGCCCAGGACCGTGGTCTCCGAGAGCCTCCAGGCCTGGGAGGCGGTGCCGTTGGGCTTGTAGAGCTGGACGTTGGTGCCGCCGGTCGCGGCGCCGCCCTTCACGTCGAGGGCGAGGCCCGAGAGCGAGCTCTTGAAGACGATACCGCCGCCGTCCGCGATCACGGCCGTCCACACCTGGCTCTTGGTGCCGTTGGTCTCGTAGAGCCAGACGTTGGTCCCGTTGGTGGTCCCGCCGTGCTTGGCGTCGAGGGCGTAGTCGCTCCTGCCGGCCGTGATGACGTAGCCGCTGCCGTTCCAGACGATGTGGAACTTCTGGCCGTTGGTCTCCTTGCTCTTGTCTATCTGGACGTTCGCCCCGTTGGAGAAGGTCCCGCCCTCAACGTCGAGCACGAGGTCCTTTCCGAGGGCAGAGGAGATCTCGTAGTAGCCATCGCTGATGAGCTGCGCGGTCCTGAAGAGGAAGTGCTGCATGTCGCTCGAGCTCGAGCTGAGCTGCTTGACCCCGACCGTGCCGTTGGACATCAGGGTGAGCACGTACTGCTTGGAGGAGCTTCCCATCTCGGAGGTCTGGAGCGCAAAGAAGCCGTTGTTCCAGACGGCCTTCCAGGTGTTGGCGGTCCCGGTGGTGTCGGCGGAGTTGCTCTGGACGACCTTGCCGTCCACGACGGTCAGCCAGCCGCCGGACGTGGCGGTGCGGATGCGGAACGTGTCCTCCCCGACCAGCTGGATCTCAAAGCGCTGGGAGAGCGTCCCGTTGGAGGTGTAGACCTGGACGGCCGCGTTGTCCTTGGAGGAGCCGTTCTTGATGTCGAGGACCTTGCTGGTGTTGGACGCGGCGTAGATGGCGTAGATGTCCTTGTCGTCAACAAAGCTCGACTTCTTGAGCGTCCAGTTCTGGGAGATGGTGTCGTTGGGAGTGTAGCCCCAGATGTTGGAGGAGTTCTTGAAGGAGCCCCACTTGACGTCAAGCGCCAGGCCGGTCAGCTTGTTGATGATGGAGAAGGAGCCGTTCTTCCCGTTCTTCACGAGCGCCCACTTCTGGGCGTCGCTCTTGGAGGAGTAGGTGGTCTGCTCGACGTTCGTGCTCGGGACGATCCCCTCGCCGTGCAGGCCGAGGACCTTGCCGGAGGCGAGGTTGGTGATCGTGTAGTAGCCGTTGCCGTCGCTGGCAAAGTAGAAGCGCTGGCCGGCGGTGCCGTTGTTCTTGTAGAGCTGGATGTTGGCGCCGTCCTTGAACGAGCCGCCGCTCAGGTCGACGACCATGCCGTTCGACTTTCCGCCGACGGACTCGATGATGTAGACGCCGTCGCCGTCCTCGAGCTCATAGATCTCACCGGGCATCTCGGGGTAGTACTCCATGAAGCTGAAGCGCTGCGAATCGGTCCCGTTGCCGGAGTAGAGCCAGACCTTCGTGCCGTTGGCGGTGCTGCCGCTCCTGACGTCGAGGTAGAAGTTGGAGTTGCCCAGCAGGGAGAGGATGGAGTAGAACTCGCCCTCCTTCTTGATGTGCCAGCGCTGGGAGAGGGTGCCGTTGTTCTCGTAGAGCCACACGGTGGCGCCGTTGTGGGCGTTGCCCCACTTGACGTCGAGGACCTTGTTGGTGTCCTTGACGCCGATCGTGTAGTAGCCGCCGCCCTGCTCGTCCTTATCCTCGTGCCAGGTGACCTCCCACATCTGGGAGACGGTGCCGTTGCCCTGGTAGATCTGGATGTTGTTCTCGTTCACGAAGTGACCGTTCGGGACGTCGACCACCTTCGTGGGGTCGAGCGCGGAGCCGAGCGCGTACGTTCCGTCGGCGACGGTCTGGGCGGACTCGGTCTCCTCCTCCTTGTCCTCCTCGGAGGAGGCGGCGCCAAGGCCGTCCTCGCTCACGAGCGCCTCGTCGGTGGAGTCAGCGGTGGTCTCGTCGGTGATCTCGCCCTCGGCGAGGTCGGCATCCTCCTCGGGCGTGGCCGCGTCGTCGGTGGCGTCGGTCTCGGCGTCGTCGACGAGCTCGTCGTCGGCGACGTCAGTGGAGGGGTCCTCGGCGTCGTCCTCGCTCTCGAGGACGTCGTCGGTGGTGTCATCAGCGACCTCGGTGGAGTCGAGCGACGGGTCGGCCGGGGCCGCCTCTGAGTCGGTGACGGGCGTGTCCGCCTCGGGGGTCTCGACGACGTCTGACTGGGGAGCGTCGTCCTCGACGGTGGGAACGTCGTTCTCCACGACGGTCTCCGCCTCGACGACCACGGGGGCCACGGGGACGGTCGCGTCGGACACGACGCTCTCGACGACCTGCTCCTGCTTCACCTGGGTGCTGTCAGCCTGCTGGTTGCCAGCCTCCTCGGCGAGCGCGACCGTCGGTGCCGTGGTCAGGACGATGGCAACCGCTGCAGAAGAGATGATAGACGCCGGACGCCACCAGGCCCTCTCGCACTTGATCTGCGGCATTCGAAGTACCTCCGAATCAGCTGGGAACGCTTACAAACGCTGACAGTTTATCATCTTGCGCGCCACAACTCCATCGGCTAACTGAAAGACTCCTTTATCACTACACGTGAGCGGTGGCGCCCGGAGCGTACGGAGGTGCTACACTTTTTTCTGTATCCGAACCGACGCGAGGGGTGTTTGCATGAGAGTGCTCGCCGTCATCCCGGCCTACAACGAGGAGGCGTGCATCGAGGACACGGTCTCGATGCTCCGCGACGAGTGCCCGGACGTCGACTATCTCGTCGTGAACGACGGGTCAAAGGACCGCACCGGGCACATCTGCGAGTCACGCGGCCTCGACGTCGTCAACCTCCCCATCAACACGGGGCTCGCCTCCGGCTTTAGGACGGGCATGAAGTACGCCTACCGCCACGGCTACGACGCCGTCGTCCAGTTTGACGCCGATGGCCAGCACCTCCCCGAGTACATCCCGTCGATGGCGCGGGCCATGTCCGAGAAGGGCGCCAACATCGTGATCGCCTCGCGCTGTCTTGGGGGGCACCGGCTCCCCGGGGCGCGCGGCGTGGGGTCGAGGCTCATCTCCGCCCTCATCAAGATCACCACGGGTACCGTCATCACCGACCCGACGAGCGGCATGCGCATGTTCGACCGCTCCATGATCGAGCACTTTGCCAAGGACTTTGACATCTCCCCCGAGCCGGACACCGTCGCCCTCATGGCGCGGAAGGGCAAGCGGGTCGTCGAGGTCCCCGCCCAGATGCGCGAGCGCCAGGGCGGCGAGAGCTACCTCGACATCCCCCACATCGTTGGCTACATGGCCAGAACGTGCGCCTCCATCATCCTGTTCCAGTGGTTTAGGTAGGGACCGCCCATGTCTTTGACCCTTCGCATACTCCTTGTCGTCGGCGCCGTCCTCGCCGCCTGCTTTGTCACCCACCGCATCAGGAAGTCCATGATCCTCATGGGGGACGCGATCTTCTGGGTCGCCATCTCCCTGCTCCTCGTGATCATCGCCGTCTTCCCCGACATCACGTACTTCTTTGCGGGCCTCTTTGGGTTCATGTCGCCGAGCAACTTCGTGTTCCTGCTCGTGCTCGTGATCCTCATGGCAAAGATGTTTGCCAACTCCTCGGAGATCTCCATGCTCAAGCATCGCGTGAACGAGCTCGCGCAGGAGAACGCGCTCCTCGAGAAGCGCGTGAGGGAGGAGCACGGGCACGAGTCCGCAGAGAGGGACGACGAGGAGACCTCGGCCTAGCGAGCGGACCTTCCCAGCGTGAGATAGACGAGCAGGGTCCCCGCGTTGCGCAGAAGCCCGCGGCGCCAGACGTTGGCCCTCGTGAGCAGGGCGGGGCGCGCGAGAGGCGTCACCGTGGGGACGCGCAGGAAGGCGTCGACCTGTCCGAGGCTCCCCTCGTCCAGCTCTCCGGCAAACACGCGCCTGAGCTCTGCGGCCTGTGCGAGCGCCGCGACGGCCGTCGCCCGCTTGTCATCGAGCGCCGCGAGGGCACGGCGCACCGTGAAGCGGTCGGCGCCCACGGAGTTGTCCCCGTGCTGACGATACGAGATGGTCGCGCGGTCGAGGTGGATCACCGTGCCAAACGCCGCCGCCACGAGCGAGGCCCACCAGTCGTGCATGACGATCGCCTCGTCCCGCACGGGGCGCCGCAGAAGGTCGAGCAGGGGGCGGTTGACCATCATGGTGCAGCCGGTGACCAAACACGACGCCAGGAAGTAGCCAAGGTCGAGCTTGCCGGCGTCCATGCCCGAGTAGGAGAGAAACGACGGGGAGAGCTCCTTCAGGTCCCTGTCCACCACCCGCAGGTCCGTGCAGACGAGGACTGGCCGCTCCCCCGCCTCCGCATCCCTCATGGCAGAGAGGGTGAGCTCCACCTTGTCCGCATCCCACACGTCGTCCTGGTCGCAGGTCATCACGTAGGGGGCGTCCGCCAGGCGAAGGAGCGCCATGAAGTGGAGCTTTGCCGAGCCGTAGTGCTCCCCCTCGAGGACCACGCGGATGCGCGGGTCCCTCCGCGCGTACTCGCGCAGGACGGAAAGGGAGCCGTCCGTCGAACCGTCGTCCGAGACGAGGAGCTCCCAGCTCTCATGCGTCTGCGCCAGGATGGAGTCGATCTGCTCGCGCAGGTACTCCTCGCCGTTGTAGACGGCCATGAGGATCTGGACCCTCGGGGCGCGCTCGTCGCTCATCTGCTGCCCACCTTTCCGTACAGGGCAAGGGCCGCCGAGAAGAGCCTGGGGTGCCGGGCAAAGAGCCACACGGCGAGCTGGTTCTGCACGGCGTCGCCCGTGGGATGGCCGATGCGTGCGAAGGGCTCGCGTCGCCAGCCCTCGATGTTGCGGTCGAGCCAGGCAACGTAGTGGCCGAGGTTGCGCTCGGAGGTGGCGCGCCCGTCGCCCCGGCAGGTGTACAGCAAGAACCACGCCACGAGCCGCACGAAGTAGTGACGCAGGATGTCCGTCAGGGGGATGCCCCGCTCCCGCATCATCTTGAGGATGGCGTCGAGCGTCTCCTCAAAGAGGAGCCCCTCCGAGGAGCGCTGGCTGGTGTTCGACACGCTCGAGGTGTTGTAGAACCAGTTGTAGCCCGCATGGGAAACCACCTCCACGCGCTCGGCGAGCTCGATCGCCGGAAGCGAGAAGTACAGGTCCTCGTCGATGTTCGTGTTCAGGAACGTGAGGCCGTGGCGGCGCACGTGCTCGGTCAGGTAGAGCTTTGCCCACGCGGCCTCGACCACGTAGCGCCCCCACTCGTCTCCCGGCCTGGGGACGGCCTCGAGAAGGACCCTCCCCTCGGAGTCCGGCCTGCGGTAGCCGCAGCAGACGACCTCGGCGCCCGAGGGGCGGGCGGCCTCCACCATCGTCTGCAGGAAGTCCGGGTCGAGCCAGTCGTCGTTGTCTATGAAGGTGAGGTACTCCCCGGAGCAGAGCTCGATGCCGCGGTTGCGCGCCGCCGCGGCGCCGCCGTTTGCGCGATGCTCCACAACGACCCTGCCGGGGTGCCTGCGGGCATAGTCGTCCAGGATGGCGGGAGAGCCGTCTGAGGAGCCGTCGTCAACGGCCACGACCTCGACGTTGGGATACGTCTGGGCAAGCACGCTGTCCAGGCAGCGGACGAGATACACCTCGGCGTTGTAGACCGGGAGCACCACCGAGACCTTGGGGAGCTCTGCCGTCTTTGGCACCTTGGCGTCAGAGCTCATTGCTCTTCGTCCCCCTCGAGTAGACGCGCTCGATGAGGCCGGCCACGGGCCTCGGCCAGAAGCGCTCCAGCATGGCAAGGTCCTCGACGTCGCGCTCTCGGCTGGCGATGAGCTCGGAGGTGGCGGACCCGGAGTGGATCCGATGGTACATGAGCACGCGGTCCGCCTCGTAGAGGAAGCTCCCCTCGAGGCGGGAGAGCGCCTCCCAGGTGGCCCAGTCGAGATTGGACTTCATGCCCACAACGAAGGGCGGGTTGGGGCAGTTGGCGACGTTGAACGTCACCGAGGGGCAGCAGATGGCCGAGCCAAAGCGCAGCGCGGCGCGCTTGGCCCAGCGCCTCGACGCGTTGGAGCGCCTCTTGAGGGGCGAGAGCAGACGACGCTTCACCCGCAGGAGCTCGTTGTCGTCCACCCGCTCCCCCTGGCGCAGCTCGCCGTAGTTAGTGAAGAAGATGAGCGAGGCCGGGTCGGATTCCAGCGCGTCCACCGCGCGCGCGGCGTACTCGGGGCAGTAGACGTCGTCCTGGTGCGCGATGGTCACGAAGGGCGCCCGAGCGTGCGAATAGGCGAAGTTCCAGTCCTGCCCGATCCCCGACTCGCCCCCGTTGACGTAGAGGGGCACGCCGTATGACGCGGCGACCTCGCTCAGCCAGGGGCTCGGCGTGGAGGTGGCGATGAAGACCTCGCTTGTCACGCCCCCGGTCTGGGCCGCCAGCGAGTCGAGACACTCGGTCAGGTAGGGGCTCCTCCCGTACGCGCACACGGCAAAGGCGTGGCGGGGATCCGCGCAGCGCTCGATCACGCGGACATCAGCTCCTTTAGGTACTCGGCGAGCTCTTCCTCCCAGTCGCGCGGCGAGAAGCCCGTGGCCACGAGCTTCGCGAGGCTCAGCGCGGAGTGCTCGGGGCGCGGGGCGACGGGGCCCGTGGCGCCGGCGTAGTACTCCTCCGTGGAGACGGGCACGACGGCGTCGCCGTTGCGGTTGGCGGCCTCGAAGGTCGCGCGGGCGATGTCCGCCCAGCTCCTCACGGCGCCGGAGCCGGTCATGTTGTAGAGCCCGTAGGGGGCCCTCGCGTCGAGCAGGTGGAAGACCGCGGCGGCCATCTGGTCCGCGAAGGTGAGGCGACCCAGCTGGTCGTCCACCACGGTCACGCGGGGCAGCTCGCCGGCGGCCACGCGGCCGGAGAGCCCCCACATGGTGCGCACGAAGTTCCTGCCGTCGCCGATGACCCAGCTCGAGCGCAGGACGTAGTGCGCGGGGCAGCAACCCACGGCGAGGTCCCCCGCCGCCTTGGACTGGCCGTAGACGGAGATCGGCGAGAGGGGCTCGTCCTCGTCGTGCTCCTCGCGCGTGCCGTCGAAGACGTAGTCCGAGCTCACGTGCACGAGCGTGATGCCATGCTCGGCGCAGGTGCGGGCGAGAAGCGCCGGCCCGGTGGCATTGGCCCTCCAGGCGGCGATGCGGCCCTCCGGGGTCTCCGCGGCGTCCACGGCGGTGTAGGCCCCGCAGTTTATGACCGTGCCGTAGAGCGACCAGTCGTAGCGGTCGTACTGCGCGGGGTCGGAGAAGTCGAAGGTGTCGACGTCGCAGTAGTCGAACGCCTCGGCGTCCGGGCGCCCGTCGGCGGCCTCGCGGACCGCGCGGCCGAGCTGCCCGTTGCAGCCCGTGACGAGAGTACGCATCCCCACGCTCCCCTACTGGCCCTGCGCCGCGTACTTGGCCTCGGTGGCCGCCTTGGCCGGGCGCCACCAGTCCTCGTGCTCGCGGTACCACGCGATGGTCTCGGCCAGGCCCTCCGCGAAGTCGGTGTGCCTGGGCTCCCAGCCGAGCTCGGTCCTGAGCTTGGTGGAGTCGATCGCGTAGCGGCGGTCGTGGCCGGGGCGGTCGCGCACCCAGTCGAAGTCGTCCTCGTCCCTGCCCATGGCGCGCAGGATGGCACGGAGCACCGTGATGTTGTCCCTCTCGCCGTCCGCGCCGATGAGGTAGGTTTCCCCGATGCGGCCCCTGGTGAGGATGGTCCACACGGCAGAGCTGTGGTCCTCGGTGTGAATCCAGTCGCGGATGTTGCGGCCGTCGCCGTAGAGCTTGGGGCGGATCCCGTCGATCACGTTGGTGATCTGGCGCGGGATGAACTTCTCGATGTGCTGGTAGGGGCCGTAGTTGTTGGAGCAGTTGGAGATCGTGGTGCGCAGGCCGTAGGTGCGCGTCCAGGCGCGGACGAGCATGTCCGAGGCGGCCTTGGTGGAGGAGTACGGGGAGCTGGGGTGGTACGGGGTCTCCTCGGTGAAGCGGGCCGGGTCGTCGAGCGCGAGGTCGCCATAGACCTCGTCCGTGCTCACGTGGTGGTAGCGCACGTCGTGCTTCCGGCAGGCCTCGAGCAGGCGGTAGGTGCCCTCCACGTTGGTGCGGAGGAACGGCTCCGGGTCCGCGATGGAGTTGTCATTGTGGGACTCCGCGGCGTAGTGGACGACGGCGTCGTGGCCGGGGACCAGGCGCTCCAGCAGCCCCGCGTCGCAGACGTCGCCCACCACGAGCTCGACGCGGTCGGCCGGCAGGCCCGCGATGTTCTCCGGGTTGCCGGCGTAGGTGAGCTTGTCGAGCACGGTCACGTGCACGCCGGGGTGGTTGTTGACGACGTAGTGGACGAAGTTGCTGCCGATGAAGCCGCAGCCGCCGGTGACGATGATGTTTCTGGGCTCAAAGACGTCGGACATGAGCGCTCCCTCAGATAGAAGCCGTGTGGCGTATGAACAGACTCAGTATACCTGTCGCCGGGGAAACGGGAGCCGTCCGCCCCTAGGCGAGCAGGCCGCCCGTGAGGCGCGGGACGATGTAGCTCACCAGGACGTAGGCAAAGAGCAGGGCGTAGACGACCGGGACGGCGGGCGCGGCCCTTCGCAGGAGCGTTCCGGCAGCCCCCTCCGACCGATAGAGGCCGCACGCGGCGGCGTCGACCCCGCCCGCAGCCAGGAGCATGAGCGGGACGAGCGCCCCCATGAGATAGCGCCCCTGCGGCTGGTAGTCCACCGCCCAGGAGTAGTAGACGTCCAGACCCACGACGATGAGGCCGCAGACGAGCAGGGAGCACACGACCAGGGCCTTGCGGTCAAAGGCCCTCCCCCGCACGAGGTAGACCGGGGAGAGCGCCAGGCAGACGAGCAGGACGAGGCCATAGGCAAGATAGAGCTTGTTGGAGAGGAACTCGCTGGAGTACCCAAAGACGCCGATGAAGCTCTTTGCGGTGTCGACGAGCCACCTGCCCGATGCCATCTCCAGGACGCCCGTGCCGGCATACCGGTGCGTCCAGTGCTCGCTCGGCTTGAAGCCGGACTGCGCGTACTTCTCGGCAAGGGCCGAGGAGGCCGTGCGGCCAAAGAGGTCCCCGTCGTAGAGGATGAAGTTGCGCACGAAGAACCAGCCGCCCACCGCCATGGCCACGGCAAAGACGAGAAGCGCGTGCAGGACGAGCGAGCGCGTGGCCGCGCGCCCCTCGCGCACCATCCTCGCGCCGGACGCCACGTAGACTACGATCGAGAGCAGGATGTAGCCGTAGGCAAAGTAGTAGCTGAGGGCGCAGACGCCGAGCGCCGCGCCGAGCAGCGCCGAGCTTTGCAGGTCCCAGCAGCGCTCTATGCCCACGAGCCAGAGATAGAGCACGAGCGCGGTCGAGAAGATCGTCATCGAGTCCTGGTTGAGGTAGGAGCCGAGGAACACGACCTGGGGAAGAAACCCAACGAAGAGCCCCAGGCTGTAGGCGGCGACCGACGACGAGAAGACCTTGCGCCCGATCTTCTCGCACACCAGGACGGCTGCGGCGACGAAGAGGCAGCTGGGGATGCGAAGGGCAAAGAGCACGCCCCCCTCCCCCGCGCCGAGCGCCCGGGCCACCCAGCCAAACACGACGGAGAGCAGCGAGGCGCCGTAGGGCGTGTAGCCGTAGGAGGTTCCCCAGATCTCGTTCCTGATCTCGGGCGCGGACCCCAGCGGCAGCTCGCCGTGCTCGAGCACGTAGAGCGGCACCGGGGTGCGCATCGCCTCGTCCGGGGCCTGGCCCACGGGCAGACACGACGCCCACCAGAGGCAGATGACGAGGCAGACGGCGGGGAGGAGAAGATCCGCCCAGAAGCGCGCCCTCGGGGAGAGGCGCGGGATGCCAAGCCGCAGAGACGGGGTGCCCATGTGCCCTCCTACCTAGACGCCAGCCCGACGATGACGTCGCAGATGCGGTCCACGTCCTCGAGCGGGAGGTCTGCCGCCATGGGGAGCGTGAGGACGCGCTGCGCCACGTGCTGCGCGACGGGCGTGCGGGAGGAGTCGAAGCGCCCCCGGTAGCACGCGTAGTCGCTCACGAGCGGGTAGAAGTACTTGCGCGAGAAGATGCTGCGCTCGCGGAGCGCCAGGAAGACCTCGTCTCGCGTGGTCCCGCACTCGTCCTCAAAGACCACCGGCATGTACGCGTAGTTGGGGGTGATGCCCGCGCTCGGGCGGCAGAGCTTGAGGCCGGCCGTGCCCTCGAGCCGCTCCCAGTAGCGCTCGGCGACGACGCGGCGCTTGGCGATCTCGGCGTCGACGTGGCGCAGGTTGCAGATGCCCATGGCGGCGCAGAACTCGTTCATCTTGGCGTTGCCGCCCACGTACTCCACGTCCTCCGGACCCATGATGCCAAAGTTCTTCCACTGGTCGAGCAGCTTCTTGAGGTTGGCGTCCCTAAAGCAGACCGCGCCGCCCTCGATGGTGTTGAACACCTTGGTCGCATGGAAGGAGAACATCGAGGCGTCGCCGAACGCGGCGGCGGAGACCCCGTCGCGCCTCACGCCAAAGGCGTGCGCGGCGTCGTAGATGACCTTGAGGTGATGGCGCTTGGCTATGTCCCAGATGGCGTCCACGTCGCAGAGGTTGCCGTAGACGTGGACGGGGACGATCGCGCACGTCTCGTCGTCGATGAGCCCCTCGATCTTCTCGGGGTCGAGGGTGTAGTCGTCCTCGCGCACGTCCGCAAAGACCGGCTCCAGCCCCTTGCGGACGATCGCGTGCGTGGTGGAGGCAAAGGTGAACGGCGTCGTGATGACCTTGCCGGTGAGCCCCATGGCCTCGAGGACGCACTCGAGCGCGTTGTGGCCGTTGGTGAAGAGGGCGATCTCGTCCACGCCGAGGTAGCGCTTGAGGTCTGCCTCGAGCTGCTGGTGCTTCACGCCCATGTTGGTGAGCCAGTGGCTCTCCCACAGGGGGGCGATCTCTGCCACGTACTCCTCGAGGGGCGGCATGGAGGAGCGGGTCACGAGGATTCTCTTGTCAGCCATGGGTGCCTCCGTAAAACGCGCGGCTCGCTAGAGCCGATAGACGATCTTGAACAGAAGCCGGTGGAGCGGCCGGGCGTACGTGAAGAGGAATATGTCGACGCGCGCGGGAAGGCTCTCCTGGGCGAGCAGGTGCGGCCAGCGGTCCTTCAAGGCCCTCCAGTCGCGGACGTCCTTGTGGTAGGCGTACTCCATGACGTCGATGCCCCGCGCCACGTCATCGTGGAACGCCCCGTGCGTGTAGTCGTCGGCGACCTCGAGAAGCTCGACGCGGCGGGCGAGGTTGTCCCTTGCGATCTTGACGCGCTTCTCGCTCAGGAGGTTGGCCTGGTTGGTGGAGCCGCGGGCGAGCACGCGGTAGGCGCTCATGACCTCGTCCAGGTAGTAGATGCCCTCGCCGGTGATGCCGAGGTACACCGTGAGCCGCTGGTCGCCGTCGGCCTCCAGGCCGTCGAAGACGGAGTCGCGAAAGTCCACGAAGGTCTGGCGGCGGAAGAAGAGCGAGTTGGTGGCAAAGCACTGCACGTGCGTGAGCACGTCGGCGGGCCCGACCCTCCCGTCATGGTCCTGGAACCTCTTGACGGAGAGGCGCTGGCGGGTCTCCGCCCGGACGTTCTCGCTCGCGTGGGCGCATGCGGAGAGCCCCGGGTTGGCTCTCATGACGTCGTACTGACGCTGGAGCTTGGTCTCGTCGGTCCAGTAGTCGTCCCCCTCGCAGAGGGCGACGTACTCGCCGCGCGCACGCGGGAGGAGGAAGTCTCCCCAGGGCTTGCCGCCGCGCTGGTACTGGTTCTCCGCGTGGCTCACCACGCGGATGGTCTCCGGGAAGCGCCGCTGGTACGAGAGGACGACGTCGAGCGTCCCGTCGGGCGAGCAGTCGTCGTTGACGAGGATCTCGAAGGGGAAGTCCGTCTTCTGCGCGAGGAAGCTGTCGAGCGCGTCGGCGACGTAGTCCTGCTGGTTGTAGGTCATGAGCAGGATGCTCACCACGGGGTCGGGGCAGAGCCGCGAGGCGTCGCTCGTCTCGACCCCGCCGATCGTCTCGTCCGTCACCACCCGATCACCTCTCCCCCAGGTACTCGGCAAAGGAGGGGTGGACCTTGTCCTTCTCGGACAGGATGACGGGATGTCCCTCGATGAGCGGCCATGAGACGCCGATCCGCTCGTCGTCCCAGCGTATGCCGCCCTCGTCGTTGGGATGGTAGACGTCGTCGCACTTGTAGGCAAAGACCGCAGACTCGCTCAGGACGTAGAAGCCATGCGCAAAGCCACGCGGGATGAAGAACTGCCGGTGGTTCTCCGCCGAGAGGACCACGCCCTCCCACTGCCCGAAGGTCGGGCTGCCCTCGCGAAGGTCGACGCACACGTCAAAGACCTCACCCTCGACCACGCGGACGAGCTTTGCCTGGGGGTGCTCGATCTGGAAGTGAAGGCCGCGCAGGACCCCGCGGACGCTCGAGGACTGGTTGTCCTGCACAAAGTCCGCGTCGATGCCGCCGGCCACGAAGTCCGGGCGCTTGTAGGTCTCCATGAAGGAGCCGCGCTCGTCGCCGTATGCCTTGGTGTCGACCACGACGACCCCGTCGATGGACGTGGGCGAAAAAGTGAAGTTGCCAGAAACGACCGGCTCTGCCATGTGTCCTCCCCACGCGCGGCGCTGCCCGCGCGACGACTACCGCTCTTCGATCCGAGTGACGTACTCCTCGTACTTTCTCGCAATATAGCAGCTCCGGTACGGAGCGGGTGCGTCAAGCGGCTCCCCCAGGAAGGCGCGGAGGTGGTTTCCCACGCAGTCGTAGGCGACCATGCACGAGAACTCCACCCCGCCCGAGAAGCGCGGGTTGCACTCGAGGAAGTGGTACGCCCCGTCCTCCGAGCGGATGAACTCGAAGTTCACGCAGCCGACGACGCCGAGCTCGGAGGCGAGGGCGCGGCATCTGGAGGAGAGGGCCTCGTCGTCGAACACCCTGACCGAGGTCCCGGCCCCGTTGAGCGTGCGCAGGAGCTCCTCGCGCGGGACGGCGACGCAGCGCGAGCCGTCCGCGGCGCGCACCACGTCCACGGTCACGACCGGGCCCTCCACGAGCGGCTGCACGATGTAGCGCGACGGGTCGTCGACGGCGCGGGCGGCGTCCCAGTCGGCGGCGCAGCGGACCCGCGTGAGGCCGCTGCTGCTGCGCCCGTCCACGGGCTTGCAGACGACCGGGGACGAGAAGGGCTCGTCGAGCGCCTCCGCGAGGGGGCGCGTGGGGATGCCGCTCACCCCGCTCGCAGACGACGCGAGGAACTCCGACATCCGTCCCTTGTCGCGGCAGACCGAGATGGCGTCGCGCGGGGAGATGCAGACCGTGACCCCCTCGGGCAGGGCCTCGGGCGGCAGGGTGGCAAAGAGGTCCACCTCGACGTCGGTGAGCGGGAAGATGAGGTCGACGCCCTCCCTCTCGCAAACTTCGCGGACGAACGAGGCGTAGCGCCCCGCGTCGCTCGCGTATGGGGCCTGATGGAACGCCGCGACGCTCATGGAGTCGGCGACCCACTCGGCAGGATAGATGTCGCAGCCGACCACACGGGCGCCCAGCTCCCGCAGGCGCCTGATGACGACGTCCGCGGAGAACGACCCTATCGCGGTAACGAGGACGGTGTGCATGCGTCCGCCTTTCTGCGCGTCAGGCGCCGGCGGGACGGGAAAAGTCCGGCCGCGCCTCGCGGGAGTAGTAGATGAAGTAGTTGGTGTTGTAGCCGTCGTTGTGCGTGAGCGACCTGAGGTCGGGCGTGGCCTCGAACTTCTCGTAGCACCACGGCTCGTCCTGGCAGGTGTCGAAGACGGGCTTGAGGTAGCTCGTCTGCTCGGTCACGAACTCGATGCCGGCGAAGTTGTGCTCGAGCTGGCCGGGCGCGATGCCCGCAAAGTCGTCGAACGCGATGTCGATGACGCCCGTCATGTAGGGGTACCCCGTCGAGAGCTCCGTCAGCGTGCAGGCGATGTGGTCGCCTCCCGGGCGGGCGTTGAACTCGATGAGGTAGATCTCCCCGTCGATGATCTTGATCTCCGTGTGGCAGGCGCCGTTTCTGATGCCCACCGCCGTGAGCGCGCGGTCCATGACCTGCTCGACCCTCCTGCGGAGCTCCACGGGCAGGTTGGCCGGCTGGTGATGGCCGAGCTCGACGCAGTGCGGGGCGCCCGAGCTCTCTTTCTCGGTGACCTGGACGATGTAGTTCTTGCCGTGATAGCTCAGGCTCTCGACGGAGTACTCATTGCCGCCCTCCAGGAACTCCTCCACGATGAACGCGGAGCTCCGGTTGGGCTCGCCCTCGGAGTAGCTGACGGCGGCGGCGAGCTCCTCGGGGGTTCTGGCCACGCAGATCCCCCGCTTGCCGCCCTCCGAGGTGGGCTTCACGATGATGGGATAGGTGACGTCGAGCGAGCCGATCTCTGACGGGTCGCCCACACGCCAGTAGCGGGGGTGGTTGAGGCCCTCCACGCCGCTCGTGGCCTCGCGGTTGCGGTACTTGTTGGTAATCCCTTCCGCGACCTCGACAGGGTTGCCGTTGAGGCCGCACGCCTCGGCGACCTGCGCGGTGGGGAGAATCGTGAACTCGGAGGTGGCGACGACGCCGCCGATGCCGAGCTCGCGGCAGAGGCGCGATATCTCCCCCACCTCGGTGACCGAGACGTCATGGAACACGTCGACGGCGTCCTTTGCCATCGCGCCCTTTGCCCATGCGAAGCAGTGGGTCTCTATGCCGAGCTCCCGAGCGCGGTCCGCGAGGATGCAGGCGTTTCTCCCCGCGCCGATGATGCCGAGCCTTCTCATTGGGCGCCTCCCTGGGCCCTCAGTTCCCCGAGCGTCTTGAGGATATACGAGAGCTCCTCTATCCGGAAGAGCCTCGCAAACAGTAGGTAGGCAACGCCGAGGACCACGGCCTGGAGCAGCACGGTGGCGATCCCGGGCAGCGCGAGCAGCGAGACGGGCCACGCCACGGCCGCGGCGGCGAGGGAGAGCGCGAACGCCGGGCAGATGTCGCGTATCTGCTCGAGGTAGCCGTAGCCGATCTCGCGCTTGTTGGGGAACGCGTTGATCACCGAGCTCAGCACCGCCGAGAGCACGTAGCCCACGAGGATGGCCTGGATGCTGTCGAACGCGAACGCCGCCACGCACAGCACCACGAGGCCAACCACGCTCTTGGCGATCTCGAGCTTGAGGAAGAGGTCGCTTCTCCCCATGCCGTTCAGGACCTGGAGGTTGGTCGTGTGGATGGGGAGCAGGGCGTAGATGAAGCAGTAGATCTGGAGGATCCAGACGGACGGCAGCCACTTCTCGCCGAGGAGCATGAGCACGATGGGCCGCGCCGTGAGCGCAAAGAGCGTCATCGCGGGGAAGATGAGGAAGGTGCTCGTCTTGAGCCCGCGCCGCGCGAGACGCTTCACCAGGGCGATGTCATCCTGGACGCGGGAGGCCGCGGAGAGCATGACCGGCTGGATGGCGCCGTCGAGCAAAAGCCCCAGGGCGTTGGGATACTTCTTGCCCTGCGAGACGTAGCCCAGGTCCGTCTTGTTGAACCGCTTGCCGATGATGAGGTCCGCCAGGCTCTGGTAGCCCTGGTCGAGGATGCCCGAGACCAGGAGCTTCCACCCAAAGCGGAAGAGCAGGACGGCGCGCGAGGCGTCGAAGACGAGGCGCGGGCGCCAGGAGACCGCAAGCGTGAGGACCGCGCTCTTCACGATCTGGAAGGAGAGCTGCTGGACCACGAGCGCCCAGATGCCGCCGCCGAGAAGGGCCACCGCGATGCCCAGGGCGCCCGAGGTGAGCCCGGCGACGACGGTGGCGCGCGCGGTCTTTCTGAACTCCATCTCACGGGACACGATGGCGACCTGGACCGACCCGTACGCGTTGACCACGAGGATCAGCACGAGCACGCGCAGCGGCTCCACGATGGCCGGGGACTCGTAGAACGCCGCCACGGCCGGCGCCAGCGCGAACGAGGCCGCGTACAGCACGACGGATATGGCGAGGCTCATCCAGAAGACCGTGGAGTAGTCCCGCTCGCTCGCGTCCGGCACCTGGATGATGGCGGTGTTGAGGCCGGACTGCACGATCACGTTGCCGATGTTCACAAACACGAGCATGATCGCGAGCATGCCAAACTCGTCCGGGGCGAGGAGGCGGGCCATGACGACCTGGACCAGCAGGGTGATGACCGACGAGCCCCCCTGCTCGAAGAGCTTCCAGAACAGGGAGCTGATCGTAGCCCTCTTTATGTCCTTCGTCCCCATCGGCTCCCGTCCGCGCGTCGCGTCTTTGTTCCGAATCATGATGGTAGCAAACTGCGCGGGCGCGGCGACTGTGCCGGGAAAAGCCCTCTCAAGCTCCCCAATCCCACTCGTCTAAATGCCGGCCGGCCGACGCATGCCGGAGAGTATGATTGGTCTGCTTAGGCACGTTCCCGTCCTCAGGAGGGCACATGATAGACAACACCCTGGAGAGCCTGCTCGCCGACGGCTTCCCCCGCAGAATGGCCATCGAGTACCTGGAGCAGCTCCGGAACGAGCGGGAGAGCGGGCTCTACGACCCCGACTACCTCGCCTGGGCGCACGGCCTGGGCTTCTACGCGCAGTCCGCCTGCACCTACGGCCTCACCGAGGAGAACGCCGCCGACTATCTCTCCGACTACGACATCGACCGCATCTGGCCGCTCAACGACTGGCAGCGCATCTGGATCAATGACAAGCTCACCCTGGGCTACGTGCTCGCGGGCACCGAGTTCGAGCGGCTGCTCCCCGAGTACTACTTCTACACGGCGCGCGACCGGCTGCTCCCCCTCTACTCGAGCGGCGGCCGTACCGGCACGGACGGCCTTCTCGAGGTCCTGCGCGAGAAGGGCGAGTTTGCCTGCAAGCCCTGCAACGGCGCCATGGCGGCGGGCTTCCACATGCTCGCCTTCCGCGACGGGACGTACCTCGTCGACGGCGCCCCCAGCGACGCCGAGGGCGTCGTCGCGTTCGTGGAGGGGCACCCCAACTACGTGTTCACCGAGTTCATCCGTCCCAACGCCCAGATGGCGGCCATCGACCCGATCATCCACACCCTGCGCCTCGTCATGGTCAATCCCACGGGCACCGACCCCACCCTCATCAGCTCCTACCTGAGGTTTGGCATGGGGAAGGACAAGTCGGGCGCCACGGCCAACTACGCTCCCCCCACCGACGGCAGCATCGGCTCCTACAACGTGCGCTTTGACATCGAGACCGGCCACTTTGACGACGGCGTCATCGTCTACGCCAACAGGAACGTTCCCTCGCCGCGCCACCCCGACAGCGGCGTCCTCGCCGAGGGCGACGTCGAGGGCTGGCCCGAGCTCGTGGAGACGCTCAAGCGTCTGGCGCTGCACCTCTCCCCGCTCTCGTACCTGGGCTTTGACCTCGGCATCACCGACAAGGGGCCCAAGCTCATGGAGATCAACTCGCACCCGGGCATCGAGTACGTGCAGCTCCACAAGCCGCTCATGGCAGACCCGGTCGCCGGCGCGTACTACCGCAGCTGCATCGAGAAGATCGACGCGCTCTCCCCGGAGGAGAAGCGCGCCCGCAACAACATCGCACGATAGGGCCACAGGGACGAGGGGGGGCACCATGTACTGCACGAACTGCGGCACGCAAAACCAGGACGGCATGAAGTTCTGCACGAGCTGCGGCGCGCCCCTCACGGGAGGTGCCGCCCCCGCCCCTGACGTCATCACCTGCGGGGCCTGCGGGGCGCCAAACAAGCCGGGAAACGCGTTCTGCACGGAATGCGGGCAGCCCCTTTCCCCGGGCACCAGCCCAAGCCCAAGTCCAAGTCCCGACTCCAGCTCCCGGCCCCCGAGCCGACACGTCGGGGTGATCGTCGCGGTCGTCGTCGCCCTGCTGGCGTGCGCGGGCGCCGGCGTGGCGTACGCCGGGAACGAGATGGGATGGTGGTCCCTTGGCCTCCCCTTCTCCGAGCCGACGCAGGATGGCGGCGCGGAGGGCGAGGAGACCGAGCCCGAGGAGGTGCCGTCAGAGGACGCGGGGCGGCCAGAGGCGACAGGCTCGCAGGATGACGGGCTCGGCGACGACGCCGACCAGCCCTCCTCCCCGATCGCCGGCGCCCCCGTGCGCGCGGGCCTCAATGACTACTCCTGGGCGGAGCTCAAGGAGATCTCCGGTGCGATCGCGGACTCCGGGAGCAAGGATGCAGGCATAGCCCTTGCGGCCCAGTACAACCTCTGCGACGAGTCGGGGAGCCTCGTCGGCATGGGCCAGAAGGAGGTCACCCTCACGGACGGGACGACCTGCCACGTGAGCCTCGTCGGCATCCGCCAGGACGTCACCCCGGACGGGGGCGCGGCCGGCCTCACGTTTCTCTTCGACGAGGCCCTCTCGTTCCACACGTGGAACACCTCCGACTTCAACAGCAACGGGTGGGAGTCCTCCAACCTGCGCACCTACGTGCTCAACGACCTCGCGGCACTTCTCCCCTCGGACCTTCTGGACCAGACGCTGCCCGTGACAAAGCTCTCCAACAACCATGGCGGGAGCCAGTCCGGCACCCTCCCGACCTCCATCGTGACGGAGACCGTGGACCGGCTCTGGGTGCCCTCGTACGTGGAGCTTGCCGGCAGCTCGCAGGCCAACGAGCTCTGGGGGCCCTCATATGGCACCGGTGAGTTCACGTGGTGCAACCCCATCGTCGCGGCAGAGGGTGCGCAGTACGACCTCTTCTCCCAGCTCGGGATCGTCTCCTACCAGTCCAACGAGTCGCTCGTCCGCAGCTATGACGGCTCCTCGACCTCCTGGTGGCTCCGCTCCGCCAACCCGCACCTCGTCAACGACTCGCTCTGCGTGGACTCAGACGGCGACCCGAGCACCGACGCCACGCCCAGGAACCGGCTCGGCGTCGTTCCCGGCTTCTGCATCTGATCCCTCGATTCGCCCCGGGAGGCCCGCGATGAGGCAGACTGGCAACCAACCGTCCGTGACGCGCCGGGGCGCCCTGCGCGCCTCCGCCGCCCTTCTCGCCGCCTCGGTGGCGAGCCTCAGCGGCTGCGCCCGGGACGCCGACGAGCCCCGGGAGGCCCCGACGGACGACCTCGCAAAGGCCGAGCAGGACCCTCCCGAGGGGCAGGAGGCCGCGCAACCCTCCGACGACGAGTTCCCCCCGTCGGACCGGCTCGCCGTCTTCGATCTCCACTGTGACACGAGCGGACGCCACCAGATGGCCGATGACGAGGTGTGGCAGTCAATCATCGCGGAGGACCTCGCACGCGGCCTCGACATCCAGGGCGACCTCCGCTCAAACAACGGCGCGCTCGACCTCGAGCGCATGCATGCGTTCTCCTACTGCCAGTGCTTTGCCACCTGGATGCCCCGCGACGAGCCCTCCGAGGCGCTGAACTACTACCGGAGCGCGATGGCGCTTCTCGTCAGCGAGGCAAAGAGAAACGCCGACCTGCTCGAGATCGCCCGGTCCACGCCCGACGAGACGGCCATGGAGGCCGTCAGGCGCATCATCTCCTCCGGCAGGACCGCCGGCCTGCTCACCGTGGAGAACTCCAGCATGGTCGGGGTGGGCCTGGACGTCATCGACGAGATGGCGGAGGACGGCATCGTCATGGCCTCGCTCACCTGGAACGGGGCAAACGCGCTCGCCAGCGGAAAGTTCTCCGAGCAGGGGCTCACCGACCTCGGGCGCGAGGCGGTCGCGCGCTTCGAGGAGAACGGGATCGTCGTCGACATCTCCCATCTCAACGACGCGAGCATCGACGGCGTGCTCGAGGTCGCAAGCCGCCCCGTCGTCGCGTCCCACTCAAACTCCCGGAGCGTGTGCGACGCCTCCAGGAACCTCACCGACGACCAGTTCCGCGCCATACGGGACATGGGCGGGCTCGTCGGGCTCAACCTCTTCAGGGACTATCTGGTCGAGAGGGACGCGCCGGCCGAGGGCGAGGTCACCTTCGACGAGGTATGCGCGCACCTCGAGCACTTCCTGTCCCTCGGCGGCGAGGACGTCCTCGCCCTCGGGACGGACTACGACAGCGTGGACACGCCGGACTGGATCATGCGATGCGAGCAGATGCCCGACTTCGCCGCCCAGCTCAGGCAGAGGTTCGGCGACACCGTCACCAACAAGCTGCTCTTCCAGAACGCGTTCGACTTCTTCACGAGATACGAGGCGGGGGCCTAGGGGACCGGCACTGCCACGAGCCAGCTACAGGCCCGTCGAGTAGATGACGATGCCGCCGACGATGAGCAGCAGCGCCACGAGCTTCTTGGCGCTCATCCGCTCGTGGAAGATCGCCACGCCAAAGGCCGTCACGTAGAGGTAGCCCGTGGCCTCGAGGATGGGGCCCATGGAGAGCGGGATGCCCCGGTACGCGATCACGGAGAGCAGCGTGGACCCCACAAAGAGCACGTACGCGAAGATGACGTAGGGATTGAGGTACTCCCTGACGGCGGAGCCGTGCTCCCTCATGGCGGACTTCTTGAGAAGCACCTGGGAGACGGATGAGACGAACACGCCGAGGAGGTTGATCCCCGCGTAGAGCAGCACGGTGGCGTCCACGCTACCCCTCCTCCCCGTCCGCCACGGAGAAGAGCACCACGCCCGCGAGCACCACGGCGGCACCGATGAGCTTGGCGGGCGTCACGGCCTCCCGGAACAGCAGCACGCCCCAGACGATGCCCCAGACGATGGTCACGGCCTTGTTGGCGTAGGCGCTCGTGAGCGGCATGCGCTTGATGACCTGCTGCCAGCCGATGGCATAGATTCCGAGGACGCAGATCATGCCCCCGTAGCACAGGACAAAGCCCGGGCTCATGAACTCAAACCCGGCCGCGAGCTTGCCGCAGATGCTGCAGAGCGAGTACAGGGCGAGAAGCGCGTGCAGTCCGAGCAGGGTCTTCCCCCTCGAGGCGGCCACCTAGAGGTTCACCTTCTCCCGGACGATGTACTGCGGCGTGCCGTTGACGGCGAGGACGAGGTCGCCCACGTACTCGCCGATGATGCCGAGCACCATGAGCACGAGCCCGAAGAAGAACACCATGAGCGAGACGGTGGAGGACCAGCCCATGAGCATGGCGGGGTCCAGAAGCTTGCGGACGATCGTGGCGATGGCCATCACAAAGCCCACGCAGGCGGAGATGACCCCGATGACCGAGGCGATGCGCAGCGGGATGACGGAGAAGTTGAAGTACGCCATCCACTGCCTGACGAGCTTTTTCAGGGTGTAGCCGGACTGGCCGTACTCGCGCTCGTGGTGCTCGATCGTGACGTTGCCGATATTGTGCGTCACCCGGTAGAAGATGCCGTCCACGTAGGGGCTGTAGTTCTTGTACTTGACGACCTCGTCGCACACCTGGCGCGTGATGCACCAGAAGTTGGAGGACTGGATGTCCTTGGGACGGCCGAGAAGCACGCGGCTCGTCTTCTTGTTGAGCCAGCTCGTGAGGTTCTTGACCGATCCGTTGGTGCTCTTGCGGTAGACGCCGTAGACGAGGTCGTAGCCCTCCCCCATCTTGGCCAGGATCGCCGCGATCTGCGAGGGGTGGGTCTGCAGGTCGTCGTCCATGCCCAGGACGTAGTCGCCGCTCACGTGGTTCATGGCGCACATGAGACCGTTGTGCTGGCCAAAGTTGCGCATGAGGCGCAGGCCGTGAACGCTGGGATAGCGCTCGCACAGACGGGTGATCTGGGCGAAGGTGCCGTCGGAGGAGTTGTCGTCCACGAGCACGAACTCGCAGTCAAAGCCGTCGAGCTTGGCAAACTCCGCCATGGTGAGCTCCACCACCTCGGCGATGCTGCGCTCGGAGTTGTAGCAGGGTATGACGACGGACACGAGCTTTGACATATCTGGATGCCCCCGTTGCTGCTCAGTTGCTGTTGGCATGGCCTCTCGTCGAGGAGAGGTAATCGTAGAAGAGCGGCGTGCCCCCGGTGTGGAGGAACAGGACGTTCTTCTCGCAAATCCCTTGGTCCTTGAGGTAGTCCAGCATCCCGCGGAACGCCTTGCCGGTGTACGTTGGGTCGAGCGGGAGCCCGTTCTCCACGAGCATCTGCTCGATGAGGGCGTCCACGCGCGCGTCACGGGACCCGTAGCCCCCGCAGGTGTACTCGGTCCTCAGGTTGACGTGACGGAGGTAGTCCGCGGGAAGCTCCCCGCCCTCCCGCTCGAACCAGGCGCGGATGGTGGCGTCCAGGACGGCGAGGGCCCGCTCGCGCGGGCGGGAGGAGATGGAGATGCCCACGATCTGGCGGTCGTCGCCCGTGCGTAGGCTCCCACAGACGAGGCCGCCCTGCGTGCAACCGGTGCCGTAGGGGGTGACGAGCAGGTCAAAGCGCGTCCCCATCCCCTGCTCCTGGGCACAGATCTCCTCGTAGGCCCGCGCATAGGCGTTGGCGGGGACGCCCTCGTTGCCCGAGCCCGTGCGGTCGCCGTAGATGTAGTAGGGCCGCCTGCCCTGCGCGGCGAGCCGCTCGAAGGCAAGGTCGACCGTGGCGGCGATGTTGGTCTTCTCGCACGCGAGGACCTCCACGCCCAGCCGCCCGATCACGTCCTGGTTGAAGGACGGGCCCGTGACGTCGCCCTCCGAGGTGGCGACCATGAGGCAGGGAACCCCGGCGGCATGGCAGAGCAGGGCGAGGACGCGGCAGAGGTTGGAGCGCAGGTCACCGTACATGATGAGCGCGTCGCACCCCCGCGCGCGCAGGTCGCGCAGGAACTCCCGCGCGATCCTGACCTTGTTGCCGCCCAGCGCGCACGGGATGAGGTCGTCGCGCTTGACGAAGACGTGGTTCCCCATGGCCACCGCCTCGGGGACCCGCAGCTCCTGGATGGGGGTCGGGGCGGAGGGACTCACTGAGGTCGGCGGGGGGACGGGGGCCGCGGACGAGCCCTGGCACGCATCGGGGCGACACATGGGGAGCCTAGATCAGGTTGGGGGAATCCGGCTGGAAGGGCAGCGGGTCGCTGATCCCGGGCACGGTCGACGTGACCTCCACGAGACGGACGCTGTCCGCCACGCGGAGCGCTCCGAAGTTGGGGCCAACGGAGACGGCGTCCTCGAGCTCCCCGGCGACGCTCTGGTACTCGATGTCGTACGTCGTCGTCCCGGCGGGCTCCGTGGAGTCGGCGCGGAAGAAGCTCACGGAGACGCTGACCAGCTTGCCGCCCTCGTCATACTCGTAGGACGCCTGGTAGGAGCCGCCGTCCGGGGAGAGCGCGGTCGCGGAGACCACGCGACCGTCCGCATCGCGGCCGTAGGTCGCGGGGATCATGCCCGAGGAGCCCTCGCCCTCGTACAGCCTGGAGATGAGCCTGTCGGCGCTGTCGTAGCCAAAGAGCGAGCTGACCCCCGCCACCTCCTGCCCGTCGCTGCCAACGGAGCTCTCACGGGCAGACGTCAGATGGCCGGCCTCGTCGTAGGCGTAGGAGGTACGATAGCTGCTCAGGGCGTCGCTCGAGATGCTCGTGGAGACGAGCCTGCCCTCGGGGTCGTACTCGTAGCTGCGGGCGTAGGGGGAATAGCGGTTGTCCGAGGTCTTGGAGACGAGCCTGCCCTCGGGGTCGTACTCGTACGAGACCGAGTACGAGGCATGGCGCTCCAGCGTGACCCTGCCGTCGGCGTCGCGCTCGTAGGTCACGGAGTCGGGGTCTCCCCCCTCGACGGAGAGCTCGTAGCCGGAGAGCACCCCGTCGTCATAGCTGCACTCATAGGTGGATGAGGAGCCCCCCGCCCAGCCGGAGATCGTGACCTTGGTGATGTTGCCCGCCTCGTCGCGCGTGAAGTCGTAGACGGGGCCCTCTGTGTCCCCCTCCGGGGAGCCGTAGGAGACGGAGATCCTCGAGACGAGCTGGCTGGTGACGTCCTGGTCGGTCGGGCCGGTGACCCCGGGGGCGGCGGACTCCCCCGCGCAGGCCGCGAGGCCGAGGGAGAGGGAGGCTGCGGTTATCCCCACCGCCACCGTCCTGGCAAAGTGCTTGGGACGATAGGGTTCGGCGGGACGGGAACCCCTCGCCTTGGGAGCCCCTCCGTCCCGCAGGTGCTTGGGAGTGCCAGATGACTGGTTGGCCATCGCTACCATCCTTACAGCAGGTTCGCTAGTCGACGTATCCGGCCTTGTTGCTCGGCGCGATCTTGCCCTCGGCGACGGTGCGCAGGTGCGCGCCGTAGTTGGACTTGCCGTAGCGCTCGGCGCACTCGAGCAGGCGCTCGCGGGAGACCCAGCCGTTCTCGTAGGCGATCTCCTCGGGGACGGAGACCGGCAGGTCCTGGGCCGTCTCCACCGTGCGGACGAACTGCGAGGCCTCGAAGAGGCTCTCCATGGTGCCGGTGTCCAGCCAGGCGTAGCCGCGCCCGAGCGTCACCACGTCGAGCGAGCCGTCCTCGAGGTACATGCGGTTGAGGTCGGTGATCTCGTACTCGCCGCGGGCGGAGGGCTCCACGCGCGCCGCGAAGTCCGTCACGCGGGAGTCGTAGAAGTAGAGGCCCGTCACGGCGTAGTTGGACTTGGGGTGCTCGGGCTTCTCCTCTATCGATATCGCGTTGTAGCTCTCGTCGAACTCCACCACGCCGAAGCGCTCCGGGTCGTCCACGCGGTAGCCGAAGACCGTGGCGCGGCCCGCCTCGGCTGACGCGGCGGCGCGCCTCAGGTGCCGGGAGAGCCCGTTGCCGTAGAAGATGTTGTCGCCCAGCACGAGCGCGCAGGCCTCGCCGCCCACGAACTCCCGTCCGATGACGAAGGCCTGGGCCAGGCCGTTTGGCACGGGCTGCTCCGCGTAGGAGAGGCTGATGCCGAAGTCCGAGCCGTCCCCGAGCAGCCGCTCGAAGTTGGGCAGGTCCGCCGGGGTGGAGATGATCAGGATGTCGCGGATGCCCGCGAGCATGAGCGTGGAGAGCGGGTAGTAGACCATCGGCTTGTCGTAGACGGGCAGCAGCTGCTTGCTCGTGACCGTGGTGAGCGGGTAGAGGCGCGTGCCCGAGCCGCCCGCGAGGATGATGCCCTTCATGGAGTCCCCCGTCTGGTGAGTCCGTTTCTGTTCATGACCATGATACACGGATTGAGGCGAACCCGATGACCGAGCGAGTTGCCCAACAGACGGGACAGAGAATCCCCCTATTGGGCGTCAGACGGTATGAAATCCCACACCGGGGTATCCTGGCCGTCCGGGAGAACCGTGTCGACCTGCGCCATGGTCACCTGGGGGTCGTAGTGCTCCCTCAGGAAGACCAGCACGCGCTCGGCCATGTCCGGACTTGTTATCAGATAGGTGGCGTCGTCAGAGACGAGCGCCTCGAAGGGGTTGGTCGCCCCCAGAAGCTCGCTCTGCCTTCTCCTGAAGGGCGAGCCCGACCCCCATCCCCCGAGCGGGAGCATGCGCGTGGCGGTATCCGCCCGCGGCAGGTACCGGTACCCGTACTCCTTCTCGAAGCGCGTGTACGTTCCCGTGTCCGCGACAAAGGCGGAATCGGGATGCTCCTCCACATACGACGATATGGGACCAGAAGCCTCAACCTCCGCCTGGGTCAGGGCAACGCGCAGCCCGTCGACACTGAAGTAGGGAATATGCCGATGCACCGTGTAGGCAAGCCCTCCGACGAGCATCGCGCCGCCCACGCCACAGACGACCCAGCGTCTCCAGTCCCTGACGGGGCGCTCCCCCGCCGGCTCCCGGGGCAGCGAGGCCGCAAGGCAGGCTATGCATGCGTAGAGCCAGGCCGGCTCCTCAACGCGATCGGGAAGCCTCCCCGCCGCATAGAAGTACAGGCACACCGCCAGGGCGACGCAGAGCTCCAGAAGGACCAGGGCCCGAGAGTTCCGCGCCTCGACCATGAGAAGGATAAACGCAACCAGGAGCGGTCCAAAGAGCGACAGGTGGTCGAGGCTCTGGCGGACGTAGTCGGCCAAGGACGCGACAATGGCCGACGGTGACAGGTCCGGCTTGATCTGGAGCTCCGCGACCCGGGAAATCGTCGCGGTGTCCAGCGCGTCGACGTCCGCGCTCGCCCAGTTCCGGAGCATGAAGTAGTCGTTCTCGGACACTCCCTCCTCATCGAGGGAGTCCTTTGCCTCCGGATACTCCGGCATGGGGTAGTCGGATATCGCGGTCCTCGGCTCGTTGTACTCGCGCCACTGGCGCCACCCATCCTGCTGCCAGACCACGTGGTCATACAGGAGCATGCCGCAGCACACGAGGGCGACAACACCGAGCGGGAGCAGCACCCTGGGCAGGTCGGAAACACGAACCTGGCCCCGCTGACTCCAGAGCACCCAGAGCACCGCAAGGGCCAGGAAGGGCAGCCCCATGGCAAACATCTGCAGCCTCAGGGCGAGCCCGCTGGCGAGCAGCAGGCCGCCAGCGACCATGGCGGGAAGACCCACGCTCGGATCCCTCAGACGCTGGGTCAGAATCGCACCGCCGACCGCCGTGGCAAAGAAGGCGACGTACGTGTAGTTGCTCGAAGAGATGCAGTTGGGCATTACGAGGGCGATGACCAGCGCGAGGACCGCAACGCCCGAGGCCGACCTCCACCAGGTGAGCACGCCGTAGACAAGGGCGGCGAGCGCGCCGAAGGCAATGAGGTGCTCGATGACGAAGAACCAGTTGAGATTGGAGAGGACGCTGTTGAGGCCGTAGACGAGCTGGCTCAGCAGCGCGTTGACATGGAGCGAAAGCCCCTGTCCGTCTATCCTGCCGCTCAGATAGAAGGAGACGGTCCAGTCATCGTCCGAGTTTCCCGTATAGACGCAGCAGGCAAGGAACAGGCAAAGTGCGCCGGCAAACAGGATGCTCGCCGCGACGCGCGAGGGCGCGCTTCCAAGCATGCCTTCCCACGAAGGCCTATCCGATGACGAGGCGCTTGTCATACAAACCTCTATCCGCAGGGCCGCAGAGACAGGAGAAGGCCACAGGATCGCAAGAAAGGCATGCGAGCGGTCGAGCCCGAGGAGCTATTCCCTTGCCATGTCCCTCCATCGGTGCACCATTCTATAATACTGGCTGCCGACGGGCGAGAAGCCCCGCATATCCCAGGAGGACTCATGAGCACCATCTCCGTCATCGTTCC
Source organism: uncultured Atopobiaceae bacterium (assembly GCA_963931035.1). Taxonomy (GTDB): domain Bacteria; phylum Actinomycetota; class Coriobacteriia; order Coriobacteriales; family Atopobiaceae; genus Thermophilibacter. The sequence continues at coordinate 807,340 of OZ006979.1, forward strand.
GTGCTACAACGAGCAGGAGACCCTGCCCATCTTCGTTCCGGCACTCAAGGAGGTCGCCGGCCAGCTCAGCGATGCCCACGGCGTCTCCGTTGAGGTACTTCTCGTTGACGACGGCTCCTCCGACAACACCCTTGCCGCCATGAGGTCGGCAAAGACGCATGAGTGCCCGTATTTCCTAGTGCGTTGGCTGTCCTTCTCGCGCAACTTTGGCAAGGAGGCTGCGATGTTTGCCGGCCTCGAGCACGCCACCGGCGACTACGTTGCGATCATGGACGCGGACATGCAGGACCCCCCGCACCTCCTGCCCCAGATGTACGAGATGCTCACGACGGAGGACATCGACTGCGTTGCCACACGCAGGACGACCCGCGAGGGCGAGCCCCCCATCCGGTCGTTCTTTGCACGGCTCTTCTACCGGCTGATCAACAAGATCTCCAATGCGGACATCGTGGACGGCGCCCGTGACTACCGCCTCATGAGCCGCCAGATGGTGGACGCCGTGCTCTCCATGCGGGAGTACAACCGCTTCTCCAAGGGGATCTTTGGGTGGGTCGGCTTTAGGACGAAGTGGCTCCCCTACGTCAACACCCAGCGCGTCGCAGGCGAGACCAAGTGGAACTTCTTCTCGCTCCTCCTCTACTCCATCGACGGCATCGTTGCGTTCTCGACCGTCCCGCTGTCGATCGCCTCGGTGATGGGGATCCTGTTCTGCCTGCTCGCCCTCGTGGGCATCGTCTTCATCGTCATCCGGACCGCGCTGTTTGGTGACCCCGTTGACGGCTGGCCCTCCCTCGTCTGCGTCATTGCGCTGCTGGGGGGCATACAGCTTCTGTGCCTTGGCATACTCGGGCAGTACCTCTCCAAGACGTACCTCGAGACCAAGAGGCGGCCCATCTACATCGTCCGCGAGACAGACGAGGGGAAAGCATCCCGCTAGGCGGGAGGGCAACTCCAGCTACTTTGCCTCGAGCCAGTGCTTGCGGCTCACGAAGTTCCAGACGGAGACGATGATGGTGGCGAGGACCTTGGTGACGGTGACCGAGAGCGCGCCCGACCCGAAGATCCCGGTGCCCACCCAGATGCAGGCGGAGTTGATGACGAGGCCGACGGCGGAGAGGATGACGAACGTCGAGAACTCCCGCCGACGGGAGAGGTCGTCGCGCCGCTCAAAGACAAAGTGCATGGATCCCACGTAGTTCACGACCACCGAGACGACGAACGAGATGACCGAGGAGATCACCGGGTCCCAGCCAAGGCACTGCGAGAGGAGCATGAGGACGCCGTAGTCCACGACGAAGGCGACCACGCCCACGACGCCGAACTTGAGGAACTGCTCTACGAGCGGCTTGAGGTCCATGGAGCTCCCTTTATGACCCATGCCTGACGATACGAGAGACATTGTGACGGTTTTCTCGCCCGCCCATCGTGTCTCCACAGAAAGGGAGGGGCCCGCCTAGACGAGCCCCTCCCACGTCTGTGTGCCCTAGCTTAGAGCTTGCGGACGTTGGAAGCCTGGAGCTTGCCGTTCTGACCGGTGGTGACGTCAAACTCGACGGCCTGGCCCTCGTCCAGCGTCTTGAAGCCGTCCATCTGAATCTCGGAGTAGTGAACGAACAGGTCGTCCCCATCCTCACGGGAGATGAAGCCGTAGCCCTTGTCCGGATTGAACCACTTGACAGTACCCTGAGCCATGTCGTGCCTTTCTTTCTTGCGCCCCGCGGGGCAAAAGCTGCGCTTGCGCGCGATACCCGTGACCGTGCGGTCACAGAGACTATCTTACCCCGAATCCGCCCCGTAATACCCAACAAACCGTCTGGGACCCATTTGGGACCGTCGAGCCGGGATCGCGCGCTCCGACGAGCCCCTTCTCTAGCGAGACTCCTCGAACGCCTCCATGACCCTGAGCTCCCAATCCCTGCGATGTCCCTTGACGACGGTGTCGAGAATGAGCCCGCACACGAGGAAGAGCGCGGCCAGACCGCAGAACGAGACGGCGAGCAGTGCCGTCGGGAGGCGCGGGACGAGACCGGTCGCGTAGAACTCGACGATCACCGGGATGCCCAGGCACAGCCCGATCACAAAGGAGACGAGCGCGAGGACGGTGAAGAAGCCCAGCGGCTTATAGTCCTTGAACAGGGTGAAGATCATCCTCAGGACCTTCATCCCGTCCGAGAACGTGTTCAGCTTGGACACGGAGCCCTCGGGGCGGTCGCGGTACTCGATGGGAATCTGCGCGATGCGCCAGCGCTTGTCGACCGCATGGATGGAGAGCTCCGTCTCGATCTCAAAGCCCGGGGAAAGCACGGGGAGCGTCTTGGCAAAGGGCCTGTTGAAGGCACGGTACCCGGTCATCACGTCATGGAACTCAAAGCCATAGAGGACCCTGATGAGCCAGCGGACGAGGTCGTTTCCAAAGCCGTGGAAGGCGCGCTTGTTCTCCTCCCCGTAGGTCCCGTTGGAGAGACGGTCCCCCACCACGTGGTCGGCGAGGCCGTCCTCGAGTGGCTTGAGGAGGTCGCGGACCCGGTCCGCGGGATAGGTGTCGTCACCGTCGATCATCACGTAGTAGTCCGCGTCGATGTCTCGCAGCATCTGTCGGACGACGTTTCCCTTGCCCTGCCGGGACTCCGTTCGAACGATGGCGCCGTGGGAGCGCGCTATGTCCCCCGTCCCGTCGGACGAGTTGTTGTCGTAGACGTAAAGAGCGGCCTCGGGCAGCTCCCGCTTCATGTCGTCGATGACCTTTCCGATGGTCAGCGCCTCGTTATAGCAGGGAATCAGAACAGCAATCTGGGGGTTCTTCTCCATCACGTTCTCCAAACCGTCTCCGTAGGCCAACGTCAATACTACTCGCCGCCAAGACGGAGCGGGGCCCTTTTGGCCAAGCACGCATAGAGTACGTACACAACCAAGAGCGCTGTCGAGATCAGGCTGACGTAGTCGGATATCGTCCAGGCGGACGGGATGAGGTACTTGATCTGCACGTCTCCGCTATAGCCCTGGTCGACGCCTATGGAGACGAGGCCGCCCTCGGACTCGCTCAAGGTGGCCGAGCTGGGACCAGAGACGATCTCATACCCCTCGTAGTACAGGACCGGGAGCTTGGCCTGGGAGGCCGAGCCGTCAAAGCTCACGGTAAAGACGCGGCCGTTGGATGCGGAGCTGGTCAGGACAAACCCCTCGCCGACGTAGCGGTCTTCCAGCAGCTGGCCGGCGAGCTCGACCACCTCCTGATAGTCGCTCGCTGCGGGGAGGTACTCGCCCTTGACGATGCTTGCCGCCACATGCTGGCCGTTGGCGTCGTGGGCGCTGATGGGCTCCTGGACGGGGACGTTGTCCATGGCCGAGGTCATGGTCGCGCCGCCCTCGACCACGGTGAAGAGCGTGATCCCAACGGCAAGCACCAGGGTCAGCTCGCGCAGGCCCAGTGCGTTGAGCCTGACGAGCGCGATGGCCCCGAGCAGGCATGCCAGGAAGAGCAGGGGGCCGAGCATTCTCCAGGGGAACTGGATGACCGCGAGCAGAGACATGAACGGGATTGCGTCGTTCCAGACGAACGAGCAGCAGCACAGCGCCAGAACAACGAGGAACGCGGCCAGCACCCCCCAGGGAACCTGACGCACGTACAGCGCGATGCCCCGCGCGTCCGGGCCGTCCTGGGACGCCTCACCGCTCAGCTCCGCAAAACGTCTCGGGGGCGCCACGACGAGCGAGGCCAGGTACACGAGCACGAGCGCCACGGCCCCGCCGCCGACAGCCTGCGGCATCTCGCCGGCCACGCCCAGGCTGCTGGCCAGATCCCCGCCCCTGACCTCGGGGAAGAGCATCAGGAGCTGGCCCAGGGTGGAGGTGCTGCTCCGAGCGAACTCGATGGCCTCGCCCTCGCCCAGCAGGCGAACGTTGCCGGCAAGGTACTCCTCGAAGAACGGGCCGAGGAAGTACGCGCAGAGGAGAAGCGTCGTAACAAACGCGGCACAGACGGAGGCGATGCCGTAGATCCTCCTGTCCCCCACGACGAGCAGGCCCACGAATATCCCGAGCAGCCCGATGGCGGCAAGCAGAACGGAGATGACATGGGACAGCACGATCCCCGTCATGGCAACCGCGAGCAAGATGAACGGCGGGACCGAGGTCGTGCTCCGCCCGCGAGAGGTGAACGAGCACCAGAGCGCGTACGCGAGCAGCGGGAAGAAGGCGAGCGCCGTGTATTCGCCAACGGCGCCGCGGAGGTAGAGGTCGATCAGGCGATAGGTCCCCAGCGCCCACACGGAGGTGACGGCGATCGAGACCGAGCGGCTCCCGCTGAACCTTCGGGCAAACACGTAGGTGGAGACAATGACCGCGGCGTTCAGGGTGAGCACGAAGACCTTGTATGCCTGGGTCACCGACAGCCCCGCCAGGACGAGCAAGGCGGGATAGTACAGGAAGATGTCCCCGTAGTAGATGGAGACCGGATAGCCCATGCCGTTGAGCTGCGAGTACTGCATTCTCACGGGGAACTGGCCGTCACCGAGGCCCTCGGCGATGCCGAGGATCCTATACAGGTGGAAGGTGAGGTCGTGCCCGGGGTCGGCCCCGATCTGCGAAAACACCGGAAGAGAGGCAAATACGGTCAGAGACGCAAGGAGCAGCACCACGAGGCGCTTCCTTGTTGGCTCGTCGAAGATGGAACTGTGCTTTGGAACCATGGAAGCCTATCGTCTCCCCTCGAGGCAGCTACTCGGCGGCAGCGCCGGAACGCAGAATCGTTGGGGCACACATGAGCAGCGGCATGACCCATACCGTTGGGACCGTGTACCAGTACAGGGTGAGCGGACCCACCAGAAGCGACAGCGTCGAGATGACAAAGAGAAGCGAGAAGAGCACGCAGCGCCAGTTCTTTGCGACGAGCGCCCAGACAAACGCGAGCAGCGGGAGGAACGTGCAGTAGAGCCCGTAGCTGGAGATCGCGTAAATCCCCCTCTGGAGGTCATCGCCCTTCTCGAGGACGTCCGTCAGAGGCTGCAGCGCCTCTATCCTGTCGAAGTCAAAGTCCGCCAGGAACTCGTCGGCAATGTTGGGCGTGACGCGGTCCTTTGAGAAGAACGCTCGCCAGTTGCTCATGTGGGGGCCGTCGTACAGCTCGACCCCTGAGTCGTGGCCGTAGTCGATCATCGTGGTGAACGAGAACCACCTTCCCGCCAGACCAAGCCATGCCGCAAAGTACGAGTCCGGGTATTTGATCCCCAGCTTTATCCAGATGTCCAGGCACGAGGAGAGAAACGGGGCGCCGTCCTCCACCTTGAGCAGGGCATCGTCGGCTCGCATGTAGTTATACGACTCCCGGGCAGCGTCGATGTCGATGTAGTTTGCCAGTCGCTCGTACTCGCTCTCGCTGAGCGCGTCGGGGTGGCTGATCAGCGTCCTGACGATCTGCTGGGTGGGGATCGAGTACATCTCGTACGTCTCGTTCTCGTCTGCCCCGACCACCCTGTTGATCGTGGGGACCACGACAAAGCCCGAGACCAGGATCGGCAGGATGCAGACCAAGGCAAAGCGGCGCGCGTCCCGCCTTTGTATCAGCAGCTTCACGAGGTAGACCATGCAAAAGGCGAGCAGGATGTAGAGGAGGGTCCGCTTTGTTGCCACGCAGAGCATGAGGCACAGGGCAAGGGGGACCGAGAAGCGGAGGTCGCGCAACGCCCCCCGGTCGGTGCGGATCACCTCGATGAGCCCCAGGAAGACGACAACGGAGAGCAAGCCGTTGAGGGAGTCCTTGCTCATCGCGTCGATGGGCTGGTAGACGACGCGGGAGAAGGCGTAGTAGACGAGCACCAGGGCAATCACCAGCTTGCCGACGCCGCGCTTCCACAGATACGAGATGACCCAGGTAAAGAGCGCCGACGACAGTGCCGCCTGCAGGACGATGTATATGAAGAGACCGAGGGTCTTTGAGCCGAGCAGGTCGCCCAGGGAGAAGAAGAGGCCAAAGACAAAGGTGTCGATGAGCGGGTGCTGGGTGTAGTACATGTATATCCCGTACCACTGGAACAGCTGCGGGACCGTGTCGTCACGCATCGTTCCCGGATAGTGGGAGAGTATCCACGGGAGCCAGGCAGCAAAGAGCAGGAGGGCGCACAGCCCCAGCTGACGACGGGTCAGGGGGCGCCGTTCGGAATCCCCTCCGCCCCTCCCCCAGAAGGAGAAGAGCACGAGGCCAAGCAGCAGCGTGAACAGCAGCGTCCCAAGAAACGCGAGGCAGAGGCCGCCCAGGGAGCCGTAGTGCTCGAAGATGCCCCCCAGCGTCCCCTCGCCGTCAAACCCGTCGGAAAGCACGCTCACGCCCGAGAAGAGGACACAGAACGCCCCAAGGGCGACGGCCTGCCTCCCCGGGATCGGCAGAGCGTGGCTCGTGCTGTTCCTCATGCCGCTACTCAATTCCCAGATACGCCTTCCAGAACTCGAGCGAGGTCATCTTCGGGCGCGCGGCGGCGTACTCCTCCTCGAGGCGCCTGCGGTTGGACCTCAGGGTCTTCAGGTCCGCCTCGTAGCGGCTCCAGAGCTTGCCAAAGCGCTCCGGGTCGCGATGGCGAATCACGCCGCGGCGGTTGGGCACGTCAACGGCGACGACGTACTCGGCACCCTTGAGCTTGCCGATGGGAAATCCGCTGTTGGCGATGTCGATGACCGCGACCTTGCCCTTCTCGACGCCAAAGCCAAGGCCGCGCTGGCCGTTGCAGGTGTCGTAGATCCGGCGGACGTCGAGCCGGTTGACGGGCAGGTCCCTCCAGATCTTCCAGTCGGTGATGCCCGCGAGGTCGCAGCCGATCTTGGCCGCCTGGTCGGTGAGCTCGTCGAAGGGGACGTACTTCTCGGCACGCTTGTTGGCGTCCATGAACGTCTGCTGGGCGACCGGCTGCATGATCCACTCGGGGCCCTTGAGGAAGTCCTCGAGGCCGTCGAGAATCAGCGCGGCGTTGGTGTAGTTGAGGCGCGCGAGCTCGCGCCTGAACGCGTCGTCGATCTGCTTCTCGAAGTTGGACTTGGGCGCCATGCCCGTGGTGAAGTGGTTGACGAGGCTGTTGCGCGTGGTCTGGTAGCACTCCTGCGCGGCGCTGTAGCGCATGTAGAAGTGCAGGTGCCAGATGCAGATGCCGTTCATGGTCATGAACTTGGGGCGGCACCTGAGGCCGTACTCCACGTCGTCGTAGCGCACGAAGATGGGCATGGGGAGCCCGTTCTTCTCGATGACGGACACGGGGATCGCGCAGTACCACCACGCGGCGTACTGCTGCTCCTGGTCGTCGCACTTGGGCATGTAGCTGGGGACGTCGAAGGTCTCGTTGTCCACGACGTCGTGGAAGACGTCCATCCTCGCCACCGGCTTCAGGGAGTGGCACAGACCGTCCGTGCCCATGAAGCCCATCTCCTCCCAGCGGATGTTGGGCTCGTCGAGGTTCATCATCGCGCCGGAGACAAAGGCCTCACGATACTCGTCGCTCGTGAGCGAGAGGAGGTTGAAGGTCCTGATGATGCTCTCGGGGGACACGACCACGTCGTCGTCCATGAGCAGGACGTGGGTGGCCTTGGGCTCCTGCTCCATCGCCTCGATCATGCCGCGGGCAAACCCGCCGGCCCCGCCGGCGTTGTCGTTGGGGTGGACGGTGACGCCGCCGCCGCTGAGGGCGTCCGCGTCGAGGGAGCGGCCGTTGTCCACGACGTGCATGTGGAAGTGGTCTGCGATGGCATCGCCCGACTCGAGGATGTACTCGCGCACGAGGCCGATGTTGCGGGTGATGTAGTCCTCCTTCTTGTAGGTCGTGGTGCAGAGGGCGAGCTCGATGTCGCGGACGTCGCCCTCCTCGACCTTGGCAAAGTAGTAGGCGTTGCGGATCTGGACGGGGCCGTCGCAGGCGATGGCAAACGCCTCGATGGTGTCCTCGTCACGGGAGGCGAGGTCAATGTCGAGCGCGACCCACTCGTCGGAGGCGGGGATCGCGAGCTCGGTGCCGTCGATCGGCTCGGGGTACCAGCTGAACGTGTCTGCCCTGGTCTGCGTGAGCGTGGCGCTGGCGCCCTTCAGCTCCAGGTGGAGGCCAAACTGGCGGGCGACCGTGTAGCGCTTCCACTTACCGATGGAGATGGCGTTGAAGAAGGTCGTGAAGTCGTGCTTTCCGGGCCCCTCGAGCGTCCAGGAGCCGTCTGCCGCGTTCTTGCGGAACGGCCGGTCGGAGCGGAGCAGCATCGCGGAGCACTGGATGAACTGCGGCATGTCGGAGAGCAGCACGTTCATGATCTTGTAGCTAATCACGTTAACCTCGCAATCGTCACCCCGGGGCGGCGCCCGAGGCTGGTTTACCGCAGCTCATTGTACTGGAAACTCCCCGGGCGATTGTTAGCGGTCAACCCGGCGATAGAAAATCCTAGCGATGCTGTAAGGCGGCGGACGGGCACGACCCGCGATCAACCAGCCACTTTCTGGGCAACTCGCCTGAGCAGGGAGCGCACACCCTTTTGCTGGAGGCGACACTCCAGCGCGAGCGCCCTTCTCGCCGTTGCGGAGAGGTCCGTACGGTAGCAGGCGTCGAGGGCCATGCGGCGCGTCGCGCGGGGCAGGCCCATGGCGGCCACGTCCTTCTCGTCCCAGTAGCGCGCGAGGATGGCCCGCAGCCCCTCGGCGACGGGGCGGTAGGCCGCGTCATCGAGCTTGAGGGCGTCGTAGAGCGAGAAGTCGAGCGCAAAGGCCACGAGGTCGGGGGCGTGCTCGCGCAGGAAGCCGCCCTTGTCCCAGTCCGCGAGGATGCGCGAGACCACCTCGTTGTGCGCGAGCATCTTGGCGCCAAAGTCGTCGCGCAGGCCGCTCATGAGCGAGCCCTCGCGCGTCACCTGGTACTCGTAGAGCTCGTCCGAGATGAGCGCGGTCCTTCTCGCCCGCGGAAAGACGGAGAAGCAGAAGAGCTGGTCCTCGCCAAAGCGCAGGTCCTCGTCGAGCAGGACGGCGCTTTTGCGGAGGAAGTCGCGCCTGAGCGCGAGCTTCCAGACGAAGGGGCGCGTTTCCTCCCTGAGCAGGAGGTCCATGGCAAACGCGTCATAGGTCACGTCGCGCGGGCGGAGGGACTCGGCGAGCCACTCGGGGCACGGGGCGCCCTCCGGGAAGACGCGCCCGCCAAAGACGAGGACGTCCGCGCCCGTCTGGTCCAGCGCGGAGACGATGCGCCCGCAGGCGCCCGGGAGGTAGCGGTCGTCTGCGTCGAGAAAGCTCACGTAGTCGCCGCGTGCGGCGAGGATGCCGGCGTTGCGGGCGGCGGAGGGACCGGCGTTGGGCTGGTCGATCACGCGCAGGCGCGGCTCGCGCGCCTCCCACGCGGCGAGCCTCTCGCGCGAGGCGTCCGTGGAGCCGTCGTTGACGCACACGACCTCGAAGTCGCCGAAGTCCTGGGCGGCGAGCGACTCGAGGCAGCGGTCGATCCAGGACTCCACGTTGTAGACCGGGACGATGACGGAGAGCCGGCTCACAGCGCCGCCCCCCGCGCGTCTATCCCGCGGCGCGAGCGCCCGAAGAGGCGAAACCACACGACCCGCGCCACGAGCGACGGGCCGCCCAGGCGCAGGTAGCGCCTGAGGGCACCGAGGGTCCCGCGGGCGGCGTCGCGCTCTTTGCAGAAGGCGGCCGGGTCCGCGACGAGGGCGTCCAGGTCCGCGCGGGCCGCCGGCTCGAAGAGGGACGGGTCGAGCCCTCCCCGCTCGAGCGCGGCGCGGAAGTCCGCGGCGGCGCGCTCGGCGAAGGCGGGTCTGAGCTCGGGGGCCAGGCGGTCGTAGTTCCAGAGGTAGCTGTCCAGCCGCATGCGCTGGAGGATGCCGAGGAGCGCGGGCTCGTCCTTTCCACCGCGCTCGCGGACGAAGCGCTCCATCTCGGCGTACTCGTCGCAGACGCAGAACATCTTGCCCGGGCTGTTGACGGAGGACTGCTCGTTGTCCTGCCGGTAGTCGAGAACGGCGTCTGCGACGAAGGTCGCGCGGCACGCGGACGCCCAGACCTTGAAGTTGAAGCCGGAGTCCTGGTAGGACGCCCCGGGGGTCTCGAGGAAGCGAATGCCGTTCTCCACGAGGAAGCTGCGGCGATAGAGGGCGGACCAGATGGACGGCTTGCGGAAGAACGTGGGGAGGTCGTCGAGCGGCCGCAGCGTAGCCCCCGCCTCGCGCCCGTCCACCACGCGGAAGAGCTCGCGGCGCTCCTCGGGGCGCGACCAGTAGAGGTTGAAGTTCGCCTTGGCCACCTCCGCGTCGCTCTTCTCGGCTGCGACGTGGAGCGTGGCGAGGGCGTCCGGCTCGAAGAGGTCGTCGGACTCCAGGATGGCCACGTAGCGGCCCCGGGCGGCGTCGAGCCCACGGTTCATGGAGGCGCCGTAGCCCGAGTTCTCCTTGTCGATCACCCGAAAGCGCGCGTCGGCGTCGAGGTAGCGCTGGACGATCGCGCGCGAGCCGTCCGTGGAGCCGTCGTTGATGCAGATAGCCTCAAAGTCGCCGAAGGTCTGCGCGACGAGCGAGTCCAGGCAGGCGGCGAGGTAGCGCTCGACGTTGTAGATGGGGATGAGTACCGAGACCTCGGGTTTCTCGGCAGCTCTGCTCTGCTTCGCCGCCATGACGGCCTCCTCCCCCGCTAGTCCTCGGGCATGTAGCGACCGGTGAAGTGGTTGAACGCGCTCTCCAGCACAAAGAGCAGGCCCTCCGTCCTGAGCGAGAAGCGCAGCTCCTCCCTGAGGTAGGCGAGGCGGGACTTGTTGTAGGGCAGCCCGCGCTGCTCGGCAAAGAACTTCTTGTTGAACGGCGAGATGCGCTCGGAGCGCTCCACGATGCCGGCGTCCATGGCATCGACCATCTGGTGCACGCGCTTGTCCACGAGCGGGTTCTTGATGCCGTCGTCGTAGCGCGCGCCGTGGGCGTAGTTGAAGCCGCGCACGTAGTGGGCCGCGAGGATGCGCTCGTCCGTGATGCCGAGGCGCTTGATGATGGCGAGCATGTCGTCCCAGCGGTCGAAGGGGCGCTCGACTGCCTCGGCGGTCTTGTGGTGGCGCGTTGAGCCGGGCAGGTCGCGGCGGTAGTTGTAGTACGGCCTGTCGAGGTAGACGATGGCCTTTGCCTGGCACATGGTCTCGACGAGGAAGGGGTTGTCCGCCCAGCCGGCGCCCGGGTACTCCGGGAAGCGGATGGCGTGCTCCTCGAGGAAGGCGCGGCGGTAGATGGCGGACCAGATGGACGGGTGGTGCTCGATGAGCAGCGGCATGTCCGCGATGGTCCCCGGGCGCGCGGAGGTCTTGATCTTGCCCCTCATGCTGCACTTGTGGGGATGCTGCTTTCTGGGGTTGTCCCAGTCGCAGATGTCCGTCCAGGGGGTCTTGACGATGTCGATCGGCTGGTCGAAGGTCGCCGCGAAGGCGAGCATGTCGGCGTACATGGTGGGCTCGATCCAGTCGTCGGGCTCGATGATGGAGACCCACTCGCCCGTGGCGAGAGAGAGGCCCAGGTTGCAGCCCTGGCCGTAGCCGCCGTTCTCCTTGTCGACGAGGCGCACGCGCGGGTCCTTCTCGGCGTGGGCGGCGATGATGTCGCGGGAGCCGTCGGTGGAGCCGTCGTTGATGCAGAGCACCTCGAGGTTGGCGTGCGTCTGCGCCTCGATGCTCGCGAGGCACTGGTCGAGGTACTTCTCGGTGTTGTAGATGGGGACGATGACGGAGACGAGCGCCTTGGAGTCGTCGCGCATGGTGAGTGATCCTTCGTTCGTACGAGCGGCTTGAGCCTGTCTATCATAGCCGACGCGGCCGGGTGAGGACCAGATGCGCCTAGGCAAAGAGCTCCGCGTCGAGGGTGGCGAGCTCCCGGGGCGGGCGCGCCGGGTCGCAGCCAAAGGACTCGGCGACGGCGCGCGCCTGGAGGCGGCGCAGGCCGGCGAGGTCCTCCTCGCACGCGCGGTCGTAGACGCGCGAGAGGCGGTCGAGCGCGTAGCACACGTAGGAGGCCACGGAGTCGCCCATGCCCGAGAGCACCATCATCGTGACGAGCGAGTCCGGCGCGAGGGCGAGGGCGGTGCCGCGGTCGAGCTCCAGGAGCTCCGCGACCTGCGACTCAACGTCCTCGCAGGCGCTGGCGTCACCGTCGAGCGCGCGGCGCAGCGCCGCGCTCACGCCGTCCACGAACTGCTCGACGATCTCAAGGATGTAGTCCCGCTGCAGCATGCGCGCTCCTCTCTTTCCCGCGCCCTAGCATAGCGCACGAAGTGGCGACTTATCACCCGGGTGATTTCTCGCCATCAGAGCAGCGCGAGGGTGCGGCGGCAGTTGGCGGAGATGGGCTCGAGCAGGTGCTCGCGGAGCTCGTCAGCGCCCGGGATGCCCGCGGACTCCTCGAAGACCTCCCCCATGGAGACCGGGACCTCCTGCGCGAGGTCCGCCATGAGGGCGCGACAGGACGTCAACGTGAGGCCGGCCCGGTCGAGCAGCGCGGCGAGCTTGGAATCCCCGGCGCCAACGTAGCGCTCGAGCGCACCGGCGCCGACGCGCCCCACGCGGTTCTCGCCGCCGACGGACATGGCGAGGCGCATGCGGCGGCGCAGGCTCTCGTAGGCAAGGCCGGAGGCGACGTCGTACATGGGGGCAAGCATGGCGGAACCGCCAGCGCCTAACAACAGGGAGTAGTTCTTTGCATGAGCGTCGGGCGCACCGACAAGCGTGTTATAGAAGAGCTGGTGAGAGAATGTAAGCAGGTTGAGCTTGTGATGGCTCGTCCTCGCCAGCAACGGCAGCACGTCGCGCACTGACGGGCCGCCGTCATCGGCATACTTGCAGTCGGGCATGACGGAGAGCGCCTGGCAGAGGTCCTCCTGGTGCAGGCGCACCACCCTGCCCGAAGCGTCCCTCACGCGGTCGTAGCGCTCCACGATGAGCGCGGGCTCGTCCTCGAAGAAGCGGTAGTCCACGTGCGCCGTCGCCACGCCGCAGCGCTCGGCCGTGCGCATGCACACGTACTCGTTGAGCGCCTGGAGCCTGAAGCCGACGACGCCGTTCTTGAAGATATGCGTGGTGGGGGCGGCACCGCGACACTCGTACCAGCGGCCGCCCTCCCCCGCGAGCGTGAACTTTCCCTGGTTGCCGCCGAGAGACCACCGCTCCTCGAGACCCATCCACGAGACCTCGGGCTCGTCGCGCACCGTCTTGAGACGGAGCGCGATCTCGTGGTCCGTGAGCTCGCGGAGGTCGCTCTCGCGCGAGAGCGCCTCGTCCACGCGCTCCGGCGCACAGAGCTGCACCGCACCCGGGCAGTCGAGGCCAATGCGGGCGAGCAGCGTCACGGGGTTGTTGGCGCTCACCCCGAGCTCGCGCCCGATGGCACGCCTCTGGAGCTCGCTATCCGGCAGCAAGCCAAAGAGGTAGGGGCGCAGCACGTCTGGGCCGTAGGCGCGGTTTGAGATGGGCATGGAGAGCGAGAGGGGCGGACCTTGGTAGCCCTCGTCGTAGGCGAAGGTCATGAGACCATGCTCGTCCTGGTGGACGGTCCCGGCGGGCACGTCGGCGACAAGAACGCGAAGGTCGAGAACGGCCATGGCTAAATCGCCTCCTCGGGAAGCGCGACTCCCATGTCATTGATGATGAAATCCCTGAGAGCAGCCCCGTATTCGAGGAGTCCGAGCTCGCGCCTTCGACGTGTGAGCGGCGGAACCGTAGTTCTTTGGGGCGCCGTTTTAGGTGCGTCGGCGGCTGCGGCCGCGGGCGACGCGATCTTCTCGCCCTGAGCCGCAAGCGAGAGGCCGAGGGCATCGAAGACCGCGAGCAGCTTGTCCAGCCTGATGCCCGTGGCGTCGCCCAGCTCGAGCGAGGCGAGCAGCCGCTCCGAGACGCCGGACATCGCAGCCAGCTGCGCGCGTGTGAAACCCTGGGCCTCACGGGAGCGCCGCACGTAGATGCCGGCCTGACGTGGAGCGCTAATGGGCATCGTGTCCATGGTCTTCTCGCCTTCTCGTTGATGTGCATAATTCTGCATGCTGCGCTGTCTGCATACTTTTGCATACTAGTGTATCTGCAGAACTCTGCATGTCAAGCAGCGGGCGGCAAGCGACGCGCTCTTCTCGCCCCCAACCTGAACCCAAACCGTTTTGCGGTTTGGGTTCACGATGCGCGCGCGTGAGAGACATCAGATGCGCAACAAACGCCTGACCAGCGGATTCTCCAGCGGTGACGTCGCACGCACTAAAACGGTGAACCCAAACCTCGAGAAGGGGCGTGTCTACTCGCTGCGGAGGGCCTCCACGGGGTCGCGACGGCTGGCGGCACTGGACGGGATGAGGCCCGCGATCAGCGTGAGCGCCACCGAGATGCACACGAGCACGGCCGCGGAGCCCGCCGGAAGGCTCATGATGCCCTCGACGTTGAAGTCCGCGAGCACCCAGGCGTTCACGGGAACCGAGACGGCCACCACCACGGCAATCGCAAAGACGCCCGAGATCAGGCCCTCGATGAAGGTCTCCGCGTTGAAGACGCTCGCGACGTTGCGCTTGGAGGCGCCGATGGCGCGCAGGATGCCGATCTCCTTCTTGCGCTCGAGCACGGAGATGTAGGTGATGATGCCAATCATGATGGAGCTCACCACGAGCGAGATGGAGACGAAGGCGATCAGCACGAGCGAGATCATGTTCACGATGTCCGTGACGCTGCCCATGATCACGCCCACGTAGTCCGTGTAGCTAATCACGGCGTCATCGTTGCCGGCGGCGCGCTGCTCCTCGTTGTAGGCGTCGATGACGTCCACCACGCGCTCCTTGGCCTCGAAGTCCTTGGGGTAGATCTGGATCGCCGCCGGGTCGTCCGGAGTGGCGTAGCCGAGCGTCTGGAGGTTGTTGTCGTAGGTGAGCTGGCTCGCGTTGGCGTAGCTCTCCATGAGGGAGGCGAGGTCCTCGGCGTCCATGTTGAAGCTGATGGCGCCGGCCAGGGCGTCCGCGTCCACGCTGAAGGCACTCTGGAGCTGGGAGAGACCGCCGGCCACCTGGTCGGCGTACTGGGAAAGCACCTGCGTCATGGCGCTCTGGAGCTGGGCAGAGACGGCAGCGCCAACCTGCGAGGACATGCTCTGCATGAAGGACTGCAGGTACGGGGCGAGCTCGCCCGAGACGTAGTCGGTCACGATCTGCTGGACGCGCTCGCGCACGGCGGGGCCGGCGATCTCCTCGATCTGGGCGAGGACGCCCTGCGCCTCCTCGGTCTGGAGGTAGGCCGCGAAGCTCTCGGCGAGCTTCTGGACCAGGTCCGGGTCCTCCGGGTCGAGCGCGCCAACGTGCCCCATGAAGCCCATCGCGAGCTCGCCGCCAAGCTCGGAGACCTGTTTGAACTGCTCGGTCGTGAGCGCGGGGTCCGCGAGCTCCTGGCCCAGGATCGCCGAGAAGTCCGGCGCGGGCGCTCCCGCGACGAGCGACTCGACGTCGACCTGGTCCGCCACGCCCGAGAGGTCCACGGAGATCCCGGAGAGGTCCAGGCCGGACGGGTCGAAGGCGCCCTGGAGCGCGCTCGTGTCGAAGGAGAAGGCCGAGCGCAGCATCTGCTCGTCCACCGAGAAGAGGCTTCCCAGGTCAACGCCCTGGCGCGCCTCCTCCTGCAGGGTGTCGAAGGACTTGCCGGTGAAGACGTCGACCTCGGGGTCGGCGAGCTGCTGCTGGACGATCGCCGAGTCCGCGGCGCGCTCCATGAGCTCCTGCGTGAGCGCGGGCGTGTAGGCGATGCCGGCGGAGAGCGCCTTGGCATCGGAGCTCTCGTTGGGGCGCACGACGCCAACGACGTGCAGGTCAAGGCCGTTCTCGACTGCCTGCGCGACGAAGTCGGCGTCCGAGGACATGTCGGTCCAGCCGCCCGTCTCGGCGTTCCTGCGGTAGAGGTCGGACGGGCTCAGCACGCGGAAGTCCAGCTCGAGGGCGTCGTCGTAGGTGAAGTCGACCTCGCCCTGCTCGATGTCCGTCTCGCCCGCCGTGCCGCTCATCGCGGTGCTCACCATCTTGGTGAGGTCGGCGGGGTCGAGCACGCCGACGCCGTAGAGCGTGTAGTCGGAGATGCGGCCGCTCTGCGTGAGCACGAGCACGCACTCGTCGGCGGCGGTGGCCCAGCGGCCGGCCACGACGTCGTACTGCGACTCGAGGAGCTCGGGGTCGTCGATCATCTCGTTGAAGACCGACATCCCGCCGCCTGTCATGCCCGCCGTGGCGGTGCCGGACGCGCCCCCGGTCATGGCCGTGGAGAGCGCGTTGGGATTGAGCTGGACCGCGCCGTCGGAGGTGTCCGCGCCGTAGACGAGCGGCGTGAGGCCGTAGTCGTACTGGACGGCGTTCACGTAGGAGTCGAGGTCGTCGGGGTTGGACTCGAGGTAGCTCTTGAGGCCGGAGAGGTCGTTGGAGCCCACGGAGGCGAACATGTCGGTGAGCATCATGAACTCGGGGATCTGCTCGGGGTCGTCGTCCTTCTCGCCCGCCTGCGTCTGGCCCGTCCCGTCCTCGGAGAGCATGCCGGAGATGTCCATGCTCTGCTTGGTGATGGAGAGCGGGTAGCTGGAGAGGGTGTCCTCCTCCACGCGGGCGATGTAGTCGTTGACGCCGTTGGCCAGCGCGAGGATCGCGGCGATGCCGATGATGCCGATCGACCCCGCGAAGGCCGTCATGATGGTGCGGCCCTTCTTGGTCATGAGGTTGTTGAACGAGAGGCCGAGCGCGGTGAGGAAGCTCATCGAGGTGCGGCGCGCGGCCTTGGCCTCGCGACGCGGCGCCGTGGCGGGGTCGAAGGGGTCGGAGTCGGCGGTGATGTGGCCGTCCGCCAGCTCGACGATGCGCGTGGCGTACTGGTGGGCGAGCTCGGGGTTGTGGGTGACCATGACGACGAGGCGGTCCTGGGCGACCTCCTTGAGCAGGTCCATGACCTGCACGGACGTGGCGGAGTCCAGGGCGCCGGTGGGCTCGTCGGCGAGCAGGATCTCCGGGTCGTTGATGAGGGCGCGGGCGATGGCCACGCGCTGCATCTGGCCGCCGGAGAGCTGGCTCGGGCGCTTGTTCACGTGGTCGGCGAGGCCCACGCGCGCGAGGGCGTCCAGCGCGCGGCGTCGGCGCTCGGCGCGGCCCACGCCCGAGAGCGTGAGCGCGAGTTCCACGTTGGCGAGGATCGTCTGGTGCGGGATGAGGTTGTAGCTCTGGAACACGAAGCCGATGCGGTTGTTGCGGTAGGCGTCCCAGTCGCGGTCCTTGTACTCGCGGGTGGAGATGCCGTCGATCACGAGGTCGCCGTCGTCGAAGTGGTCGAGGCCGCCCACGATGTTGAGCATGGTGGTCTTGCCGGAGCCGGACGGGCCGAGCACCGCGACGAACTCGCTGTCACGGAAGGCAACGGAGACGTGGTCGAGCGCCACCTGCGTGAATCCGGTCGTGACGTAGCGCTTGCAGATGTCCTTGAGCTCGAGCATGGCGGTCGGGTCCTTCCGGGGGTGCAGCAAACGTTGTTTACGTTACCCAAAATGCGCCCGGGGATGCGCCGTGCTTCTTGGCTTCAGCGCGAATTCACGGAGTTGAGGGTCACCAGGCGATACGCGATTACCAACGTTTTGGGCCCCCATTTCGTCGTTAATCGCGTATTGGAGTCTGGTAATACGCGATTTCCGACACAATCGGGGGCGGAAACGACGGAAAACGCGTATTGGCGGGAAGTTGGGGCGACTTTGCAAAACGGACGCTCGTGTAGCAAAGAGCGCGCCTCGTTTGCAAAACGAGCGCTCGTGATGAATGAAATCAAGCTAAATCGATCGCGCTAAACATAGTTTATATTCTTATTTTCTATCTAGCTGCAGTTATAGGGTTTTGAATTTGTCGCAATCCGGATAGAGACAGCAAAAGATGCATCACGAGCGAGCGTTTTGCAAACGAATGCGCCGAAATGCATCACGAGCAAGCGTTTTGCAGAAGGAAATCGGGTCGCAGCGAGAGCTCAGGCGAGCCGGCGGGCTAACGCCGACGCAAATGGGCGTGGAAGTGCGTGTCGGAGCCGCCGGGGACCTCGGTGAGGCCGGAGTGGACGAGCTTGAAGCCGGCGCCCGCGGGACTAGCAAGAAACGCCCGTATCACGGCGTCATTCTCCTCGACGAGAACGGAGCAGGTGGCGTAGACGAGGCGGCCGCCCGGAGAGACGTGCGCGGCAGCCGACATAAGGAGCTCGGCCTGCAGGGCGGCGAGCTCGGCGGGTGCCTCCGGGGAGAGCGACCAGGCTATCTCCGGATGACGGGCGAGCGTACCCGAGCCGGAGCAGGGAGCATCAAGGAACACGAGGTCAAAGGTACCGAGGTCCTCGGCCAGCGCTCGGCCGTCCGCACAGACGCAGCGCACGTGGTCGGCGATGCCGGCAGTCTCCATGCGGCGACGTGCGAGCTCGCTTTTGCGCTGGCTGACCTCGACCGCCGTGATCTCGCACGGGCCGCCGGCGGCCAACGCGGCGTTCTGGAGCAGCAGCGTCTTGGTGCCGCGGCCCTGGCCGACCTCGAGCACGCGCTCGCCGGGGGCGGGACTGCAGGCAAGCGCGACCTCCTGGGCAGCGAGGTCGCACGGGATGACGGCAACTCTCTCAGCGAGACCCGACGGCGCGAGGCGCGCCGGCGCGCCGAGGCGCAGCGACCTCGGCAGCGGCCCCCCCTGTGGCTCGCAGCCAGCCTCCCGGAGGGCGTCGAACGGATTACCTTTGACCAGGTTTGCGGCAACCCAGGGGGCAGCGGGCTCGAGGGCGGTTAGGGCCCGGATGCCAATACTCCCGGCGAGCCATTCCGGCAGCGCGCCAACGAGCGCGAGGTCACGGGCGTCAAACGTCCCCGAGCCAACGCGCTCGCGCGCGGCGGCGACGGCAGCGACGTCCTCCTCGGCCACGCGGCGCAGCACGGCGTTGGCAAGGCCCGTCGCGCGCGGTGCGACGGAGCGCACGAGCTCGACGCCCTGGCTCACGGCCACGTCCGGGCGCGTGCCCAGGTAGACCAGCTCAAAGGCGGCAATCCGCAGCGCATCGCGCACGCGCGGCTCGAGGTGCGCGCCGCGGCGCAGATGGGCGTCGACCATGGCGTCGAGCGCACCCTTGGCGGCGGTCACGCCCATGACGAGACGGACGGCGAGGCCGCGGTCCCGCTCGTCCAGCCTGGAGAGCGCGTCAGAGCCGCGCAGCAGGTCGCGCGCCCGGGCGTCACGACGACGGCGCTCGCCGAGAAGGGCCAGCGCCGCCCGTCGTGCCGGCGAGAGCCGCGCCACTACGCGCGCCCCCAGGTCAGGCCGTCCCCACGCAGGCCCGCGGCCCACGCCGAGGCCTCCATCTCGCGCTTGCCGTCCGGCTTCACGCGCAGGAGCTCGAGCGCTCCGTCGGCGCATCCCAGCCACACGCGACCGTGCCCCACGGTCACGGCGCCGGGCGCCACGTCCTTCTCGGCCACCCGCGCCGCGCACACGCGCGCGCCGCGACCCGCCACCGCGCACCGGGCCGGCGCCGTGTCGCCGGATGCCTGCACGCGCAGCGCGTTCTCGCGCGCGGCGTCGGCCGGGTCCAGCACCAGCTCCGCCTTGGCGATCTTTGCCGCATGCGTCACGAGCGCCTCGTCCTGCTCGACCCACACGGCCGTGCCTCCCACCACGGACGGGAGCGTGTCAACCAGAAGGTCCGCGCCCAGGCGCGCGAGCTCGGCCGTGAGCTCCTCGGTGCCCTTCTCGCCCACCGGCGTCGATGCCTGCGCGCAGTAGGCGCCCGTGTCCACGCCGTGGCCGATACGCATGATGGAGACGCCCGTCTCGGCGTCACCGGCCAGGATCGCGCGCTGGATCGGGGCCGCCCCGCGCCAGCGCGGCAGCAGCGACGCGTGCACGTTCACGCAGCCGCCGGGCGCCATCGCGAGCACCTCGTCGGGCAGGATGCAGCCGTAGGCGGCCACGCAGAAGACGTCGGCCGCGGCCGAGTGCAGGGCATCGAGCGCCTCCGGCGTCATGCGCGAGGTCTCCAGCACGGGCAGGCCCAGCTCGAGCGCGCGGGCCTTGACCGGCGACGGCACGAGCGCCTTGCCGCGCCCGCGCACCGCATCCGGGCGCGTGAGCACGAGCGCCACGTCATGCCGCTCCGCCAGCGCCTCGAGCGACGGCACGGCAAAGTCCGGCGTTCCCATGAAGACGACGCGCAGCCTGGTGTTTGCCATGTGCGCCCCCTAGACCTCGGTCTCGCCCGGGCGCGCGCCCGCGGCGAGCGCCTCCTCGTAGGCGCGCTCGGCCTCGGCGCGCGCCATCGGCGCCAGGTGGTCGAACATCGTCACGCCGTGGACGTGGTCGATCTCGTGCTGCAGGCAGACGGCCATGAGGTTGTCCGCCGCCTCGTACTGCATGAGGTCGCCGTCCAGGTTGCGGGCGCGCACGACCACGTGCGAGGGACGGCTCACGCGCACGTTCACGCCCGGGAAGGAGAGGCAGCCCTCGCTGCCCTCGACCTCGGGGCCGTCGGCGGTCACGATCTGCGGGTTGATGAGCACGTAGGGGTTCTTCTTGGAGTTCTTGCCGGCCCAGTCCACGTCGATGACCACGATCTGGCGCATCTCCCCCACCTGCGGGCCGGCCAGGCCGCAGCCGTCCGCGGCGTACATGATCTTGAGCATGCGCTTGGCCAGCGCACGCACCTCGTCGTCGATCTCCTTGATCGGCGCGCACTCCTCGGAGAGGCGCGGGTCGGGCGAGAGCACGATGTCCTTGAGCTCGTTCACGGTTCCTCCTGTGTTCCCCTACATCAGGTCGTAGGCGTCAATGTCCACTGCCATGTTAATACCCACGCGCCGCCCGAGCGAGCCCACGCACGAGCCGAGAAGACCGCCGAGGTCCGCGTCCACCGGCGCCTTCACCATGACGTGCCGGCGCACCTGGTCCTTCACGCGCGCCTTCACGCAGTCCGCAGGCCCGAGGACCTCCCAGCCGGGAGCGTCCCCCACCTGCGCGCGGACGGCGGCAGCAAGGTCGTCGCACGTCGAGCGCACGTCCTTCTCAGCCCTGCCCCACACGGTCACGTTGGCGAGGCGAGCAAACGGCGGGTAGCCGGCCTCGGCGCGCTCGGCGAGCTCCGCCTCGAGAAAGACCGCGCGGTCGTGCGTGGCCACCGCCCGCATGGCGGGGTGCGCGGCCCACCAGGTCTGCACGATGACCTCACCCGGGCGCTCGCCGCGGCCCGCGCGCCCCGCGACCTGCTCCAGGAGGTCGTAGGTGCGCTCGGCGGCGCGGAAGTCCGGCAGCTTGAGCATGGTGTCCGCGTTGATCGCGCCCACGAGCGTGACCTCCGGGAAGTCGAGCCCCTTGGCGATCATCTGCGTGCCCACGAGCACGGCGCACTCCGCAGCGTCGAACTGCTCGAGCAGGCGCTGGTGGGCGCCCTTGGCGCGCGTGGTGTCCGCGTCCATGCGGATGACCTCAACGTCTGGCGGCAGGAGCAGGCGCAGCTCGTCCTCCACGCGCTGCGTGCCCACGCCAAAGGCCGCGAGGTAGCGGCTCCCGCAGTTGGGGCAGGCGGTGGAGGGGTCGGGGTAGGCGCGCACGGGCCAGCTGCGGCCGCAGGTGTGGCACGCGAGCAGGTGGCCGCGCTCGTGGTAGGTGAGCGCCGTCGAGCAGTGCGGGCACTCGGGAACGCAGCCGCAGTCGCGGCACATGAGGAAGTTGGCAAAGCCGCGGCGGTTGAGCAGAAGCACGGCCTTCTCGCGACGCTTGGCAACGTCGAGCAGGGCGTTTGCGAGCGGTGCCGAGAAGATCGAGCGGGCCCCGCCGCGGAACTGCTCCGCCATGTCCACCACCGTGACGCGCGGCAGGACCGCGCGCCCCGGGCGCTCCGGCATCTCCACGCGCGTCCAGGCGGCGTCGCGGTAGCCGCCCGCGCGGCAGCGCTCGAGGCTCTCGATCGAGGGCGTGGCCGAGCCGAGCACGAGCGCCGCGCCGCGGGCGCGGGCAAGGCGCGCAGCCACCTCACGGGCGTGGTAGCGCGGGGACTTGTCCTGCTTGTAGGAGCCCTCGTGCTCCTCGTCGATGATGATGAGACCGGGGTTGGGCAGCGGCGCAAAGAGCGCGGAGCGGGCGCCCACGACGACGCGCGCCCGCCCAGTGCGGACGAGGTCCCACTGGTCGAAGCGCTCCCCGGTGGAGAGGCGCGAGTGGAGCACGGCAACGTCGTCGCCGAAGCGACTGCGGAAGCGGCCGACGGTCTGCGCCGTGAGGCTGATCTCAGGGACCAGGACCAGCGCGCCGCGGCCGGCTTGGAGCGCGCGCTCGATGGCGGCGAGGTAGACCTCGGTCTTGCCGGAGCCGGTGACGCCGTCCACGAGCACCACGTCGCCGCGAGCGGCGGTGCGGGCAGCGTCGATGGCGGCGAGGGCGGCCTGCTGGCCTTGCGTAAGGCGGTCCGGGCGGGGCGCGGCGGCCGAGGAGAGCGTGGTGACCTCGGCGCCGCGGATCTGACGACGGGACTCCACCCGCACGACGCCGCGCTTTGCGAGCGCGGCCACGGCGGACACGGCGCCGGGGATGGTGGCGGAGAGCTCGGAGACGCGCTGCGGGCCCTCGCGCAGGGCGGCGATCACGGCGCGCTGGCGCGAGGCGGTGCGCGCGGGCGTGAAGTCGTTGGCCGCGGGGGTGAGCGCGGCCCAGCGGGCATCGACGGCGCCGGCGCGGTCCGTCTGCAGCTCCCAGGGGGCGTCCTCGGAGGAGCGGGTCACGCGGACCTTCTGGCCGGGCGCCAGGAACGGGCGGATCGCCTCGCAGAGCGGGCAGGCGTACTCGTGCGCCATCCAGGCGGCGAGCCGCGCGGCGGTGTCGTCGAAGGCAGGCGGCGCGAGGACCTGCTCGATAGGCCGGGTCTTCTCGGGCGCGACGCCGACGGGCGGCTCGTCCGAGGTCGCGACCACGTACCCCACGGCGGCGCGATGCGAGAAGGTCACGAGCACGGTGGAGCCGGTCGTGGCGTCGGCTGCGAGCTCGGGCGGCACGGCGTACGTGAACGCGCCGTCCAGCTGGCGCGTGGGTATGTCGAGCACGACGCTCGCGTAGGGCATGGTGGCGGGCCTCCGTTCTTCTCGGCAGACCATTGTACCGCGCGCGGGCACGGCCGCGGCTACACCCCAATCCAGAAGAGGCTCGCGTCGTCGCCGACCTTCATGCGCGGGAAGCGCTCGAGCCCGGCGTCCGCCGCCTCCAGCGCGCGCATCCGCTCGCAGAGCTCCCGGGCCGAGAGGTACGTGGCGTCGCCCATCCACTCCGCGAGCGAGGCCAACCCGTACTGGCCGAACGCGCGGAAGAGGCCGTCGCTCATCCCGGCGACCGCGACCACGTCCGCGCGCGGCAGCGTGAGGCGCCGGGCGTGCGCGACCCCCGCGCCCGACGGGTCCAGGCACCAGTAGCCGTCCGGCGTGTTGCGGAGGCGCCGGTTGGCGAGAACCTCGTCGCGCACGAGCGCGCGGCGGTCGGACACCGTGAGGTCACGTCCGGCGGAGCGCTCCAGCATGAGCTCGACCACGCGGGCGTCCAGCGCCTCGAGCGCCCCGTCGGTGGAGACGACGAGCTCGCCCGTGCGGAGAAGGGCCACGAGCGGCGAGTCCCCCAGGCCCCAGAGCTCCACGTCCCTCTCGCCCGCCACGGCGAGCGCCAGCGTGGCCGACGGCACCGCGTCCGGGTCCATCCGGCCGAGGGGTAGCCCGGCGGCGGCCTTGAGCTCGGAACGGGAGGTGGCGACGGCTCTGACCAGCGCCTCGTTTGCGGGAACGCCCGCCTCGAGCGCATGGCACAGCGCGGCTCCCGTCGCATGCGAGAGCCACTGGGCGTTGGTCGAGAATCGCGGCGAGAAGAGCGCCTCGCCGGCAAGGCCCGTCGCCCCGTCGATCACGACGCCGTACGCGCCGCCGCCCGGCAGCGCGCCCGTGTGCGCGAAGTCCTCGTTCGCGGCGTTGCCGCGGCTGGTGAAGTGGAAGGCTCGCACGGCAGGCGACCCGGCTACGCGAGCGCCCCCACGGCGGCGCGCAGCTCGTCCACGCGGTCCGTGCGCTCCCAGGTGAAGTCCGGGTCCTCGCGGCCAAAGTGGCCGTACGCTGCGGTCTTCTCGAAGATCGGGCGGCGCAGCCCCAGGTCGCAGATGATGGCGCCCGGACGCAGGTCAAAGACCCTCTCGACGGCCGCCTCGATCGCGGCGTCGTCGATCGTGCCGGTCCCGAAGGTGTCCACCATAATCGAGAGCGGGTGGGAGACGCCGATCGCGTAGGCCAGCTGCACCTCGCAGCGGTGCGCGAGGCCCGCGGCCACCACGTTCTTGGCCACCCAGCGCGCCGCGTAGGCGGCCGAGCGGTCCACCTTGGTGCAGTCCTTGCCGGAGAAGGCGCCGCCGCCGTGGCGACCCATGCCGCCGTAGGTGTCCACGATGATCTTGCGGCCGGTGAGGCCGGTGTCGCCCATGGGGCCGCCCACCACAAAGCGGCCGGTGGGGTTCACGTAGATGACGGCGTTGTCCCAGGCGATGCCCGCGGCGTCCAGGACCGGGGCGATCACGTGCTCGACCATGTCCTCGCGCACGGTGTCCATGCTGGCGATGGCGGCGTCGTGCTGGGTGGAGACCACGACGGCCGTGACCTCCACGGGGCGGTCGTCCTCGTAGCGCACCGTCACCTGGGTCTTGCCGTCCGGGCGCAGATACGGCACCGTGCCGTCCTTGCGCACGGCGGCCAAGCGCTCGGCCATGCGTGAGGCCAGGTAGTGCGGCATGGGCATGTAGACGTCGGTCTCGTCGGTGGCGTAGCCAAACATCATGCCCTGGTCGCCCGCGCCAATGAGGTCGAGCGGGTCGGTCGTGCGGCCGGCCTGCGCGTCAAAGGACTCGTCGACGCCCTGCGCGATGTCGGGGCTCTGCTCGTGGATCATGTTGATGACGCCGCAGGTCTCGGCGTCAAAGCCGTACTTGGCGCGGTCGTAGCCAATGCGGCGGATGACGTCGCGGGCGATGCTCTGGACGTCGAGGTAGGCCTCGGTGCGAACCTCGCCGGCAACGACGACGGTTCCCGTGGTCACAAAGGTCTCGCAGGCGCAGCGCACGTTGTCGACGTTGGCGGGGGTGCCGTTGGGCGCGATGTAGCCCTCGGCCTGGAGCTGCGCCTCCTTGGTCAGGAGCGCGTCCAGGATGGCGTCCGAGACCTGGTCGCAGATCTTGTCGGGGTGGCCCTCCGTGACGCTCTCGGACGTGAAGAGGTAGCTGCGGGGCGTGGCGCTGGTGGAACGAGAGGTGTCTTGCATGTGAGTCACTCCTTAGGCGGTTTCCCCGACGGCCGTTACCATTCCGTCGGGCATGCGACAAAGCCCTCTTATCCTACCCGCACCGGCTGCGCGTAACGGGTCAAAGGCCATTCCCCACAAAGTCCCTCGCATTCGCCCGCGCACGGCGGGCTGCAGGCAGCGGCGAGGCGGTCGCCTAGGCGTCAGGGCCTGCCGCCGCGGTCGAGCCCGCGCCCGCAAACCTCTTCCGCCCGGCATCGGTCCCGGTCCCGCAGAGCGCGAGACCCAGGACGTCCTCGGCGGTTGCCCGCACGTCCACCCGCTCAAAGACCAGGAAGGCACCCGCGACCGCCGCCGCGGCGAGGCGCGCGTTGACCTCGGGGCGCACGAGCCCCTCCACCTTTGCGCGCTCGATCTGGGCCTCCAGCACGTCCACTATGCGCGCGAGGCGCGGCCCCTCGACCGGAGCGGAGCCGGCGCCCGCCCCGGCAACGGCAAGCATGAGCGGGCCTCCCGGGCGCGTGGCCTCAGCGAGGGCGTCGAGCAGGCCGGCGATGGAGTCCGCCGCCGAGGGGGCCGTGGAGACGATCCTCTCGACGCTCGCCACCAGGTCGTCAACCGCACGGTCCAGCACCGCGCGAACGAGCTCCGCGCGGTCGGAGAAGTAGTAGTAGAGCGAGCCCTTGGACATGCTGCAGCGAGCGGAGACCTCCGCCATCTGAAAGTCCGCCGAGCCGCGCTCCGCCATGAGGGAGGTCGCGGCCGCCATGATCTTCTCGCGCGTGGCCGCGCTCTTGGGCGTTGCCGTGCCGGACCTTGCCGCCATGTCCTTCTCCGTTCCCTCGTGCCGCGCCGCGGGGCGCTACCGTGCCGCGCCGCGGGGCGCAGTCGTACCAACGCGTCAATCTTAGCATCTGTTCAGCTGTTTTGAACTTGACTCAAAATTATTGGACTCCTGAATAAAACTCGCCCCGCGGGGTACCTCTTGAGCCATTGAACGCGTAACACGTCTCGCTCAAGGGAGCTCTCATGAGAACCATCGCGCGCATCCTCGGCCGCGACCTCAAGCGCCTGGTGTCAAGCCCCGTCGCCCTGGTGGTGGCGGTCGGGGTCTGCCTCGTCCCCGCGCTCTACGCGTGGGTGAACATCCTGGCCAACTGGGACCCGTACCAGAACACCTCCACCGTGCCCGTGGCCGTTGTCGTGGAGGACAAAGGCGCCGAGGTCCCCGGCATGGGAGAGGTCAACGCCGGCGACATGGTAAGGGAGAGGCTCGAGGAGAACCACCAGCTCGGGTGGACCTTCGTGGACCAGGACGAGGCGCTCGAGGGCGTCCGCGCCGGCCGCTACTACGCCGCCTTTGTCATACCGCCCGACTTCACCTCGACCCTCGCGGGCGTGCTGGACGGCCACCCCACGCAGGCCCGCATTGGCTACTACGTCAACGAGAAGGCCAACGCGGTGGCGCCCAAGGTGACGGACACGGGGGCGACCACGCTCGAGGACCAGATCGCCGGGCAGTTTGTGTCGCTCGCCGGTAAGACCGTCACCCAGAGGCTCCAGGGCGCGGTGGGGTCCGCCGCGGGGGATGTCGACGGGGCGAGGTCATCCGCGCTGAAGAGCCTCCGAGCCACGCAGGGGCGCCTCGACGACCTGGCGGACTCCCTCGAGGACGCGGGCGGGACCGTGGATGCGGCCCGCGAGGCCGTGGGCCGCGCGCGTGAGACGCTCTCCGCCACGGCGGACGCGGCGGGAGGGCTCGCCTCGTCGATGGACTCCGCGCTCGGGTCGCTCGCCGGCGCGCGCGAGGGGCTGCGCTCCTTTGCCCGCGGCCTCGACGACAGGCTGGGCGAGGGCGCCTCCGCGATCTCCGGACTGTCCTCGACGGCGAGCCAGGACATCGGCCGCATCGCCGGGGACGTGGGCTGGGCCCAGGGGCGCCTCGACGCGGCGCTCTCGCGCCTGCGGGCGGCAAACGACGACGTGACGGGCATGGCGGAGTCGCTCGGGGCGGCGCGCGACGAGGTCGCCTCCCTCGAGCCTGCCGACGACGCGCAGCGCGTCCTCCAGCAGCAGGTGGTCTCCGCGCTCGACGAGCAGGTGTCGCTTCTCGAGGGGCTTGCCAGCGGACAGGCCTCCGCCCTCGACGAGCTCCAGGGGATAAGCAACGAGGTGAGCGACGGGGCCAAGAGCGTGGACGGGCTCGCCACCTCGGTGAACGACGCCGTCCAGGCGGGCACGGGCTCGATCGACGCCCTGCGGACGGACCTCGCCACGGGCGCGGCGCCCGAGCTCTCCTCCGCGCTCGACGCCCTCGCGGACGCGGGCGGTCGCCTTGCCGGCGGCACCGGCTCGCTCGTGCCGATGATCGAGCAGGCGGACGCCGGGCTGGCCCAGCTCGACGCGCTTCTCGCCCAGAGCCAGTCCACCCTGGCGGACACCGCCGACTCCCTGAGGGGCTCCGCCGATCGCATGGGCGCGCTGGCAGACGACCTCGCCGCCGTGCAGAGCGCCCGGGCCCTGCCCGCCGTGGATGACGTCCTCTCCCTCGATCCCGCATCCACGGGCGCGGCGCTGGGATCGCCGGTCCAGATGGTCGACGAGCCGGTGTTCCCCGTTGCCAACTACGGCTCCGGGGTGGCGCCGTTCTACACCAACCTCGCGCTGTGGGTGGGCGGCTTCGTGCTTGTGGCCATCTACAAGCTGGAGGTGGACCGCGAGGGGCTGGGCGACGAATCGGGCGCACCCGAGGTCACGCCCACGCAGGCGTTCTTTGGGCGCTGGCTCCTGCTCGCCCTCCTCGGCCAGGTGCAGGCCCTGACGTGCTGCGTGGGCGACCTGGCGCTTGGCGTCCAGTGCGTCTCCCCCGTTGCGTTTGTGCTCGCGGGCATGGCGGCGTCGCTGGTCTACGTGCTCGTGGTCTACTCGCTCGCCGTGGCGCTCAAGCACGTTGGCAAGGCGCTCGCGGTGCTGCTGGTGGTGCTGCAGATCCCCGGGGCGTCCGGCCTCTACCCCATCCAGATGCAGCCCGCCTTCTTCCGAGCGCTGGGGCCGTGGCTCCCCTTCACCTACGGGATCGGCGCCATGCGCGAGGCGGTGGCGGGCTTCTATGGCACAAACTATGCGCGCGACCTCGCCGTCCTTGCGCTCTTTGCCGTTCCCGCGCTGCTTCTGGGCGTGGTCGCCAGAAGGCGGCTCCTTGGGGCAAACGCGCTCTTTGACCGCAAGATGGCCCAGACGGACCTCCTTGTGACCGAGCGCGACGGCGAGAAGGACGCCGGGCGCCTGGCGCTCCTGGTGGACGCGCTCGCCTCCTCCCCCGCCCACCGCGAGGCGTTCCTGGCCCGGGCCGCACGCTTTGAGCTGGCGTACCCGCGCCGCGTGCGGCGCGGGGTCGTGACGCTGCTGGCCGTGCCGCTGGTCCTTCTCGCCCTGCTCTTTGCCCACCCGGCAAAGCTGTTGCTGCTGAGCCTGTGGGTGGTCTCCCTGGTTGCCGCGAGCGCGTACCTCCTCTGGCTTGAGTACGTGCACGAGCGGCTGGCGGAGCGCGCCGGGCTGGCACGGATGGACAAGGACGAGCTGGTCGCGCTGGCCGAGGACGCCGCGCGGGGCGAGAAGGGAGGCGAGGTTCGATGAGAGGGGTCTGGGAGCTTGTGCGCCGCGACGCGCGTCACGTGCGGGCCAACGCCATCGCACTAGTGGTCTTTGTGGGAATCGTCGCCGTGCCGTCCTTCTACGCGTGGTTCAACATCGCGGGCAGCTGGGACCCGTACGGCAACACGGGCAACATCCGCGTGGCAGTTGCCAACGAGGACGAGGGCTACTCCGGGGAGCTGGTGCCCCTGACCGTTAACATGGGCGAGCGCGTGGTGGCCGAGCTGCGGGGGTCCGGCTCCATTGGGTACGTGGTCACCTCGGAGGCCGACGCCCTCGAGGGCGTGCGCTCGGGCGAGTACTACGCGGCAGTGGTGATTCCGCCGGACTTCTCGCGCGACATGATGACCACCTTCTCCGCCGACCCCGTCCGCGCCAAGGTGCGCTTCTACCAGAACGAGAAGGCAAACGCCATCGCCACCATTGTCACGGACAAGGCGTCTTCGGCCGTGATGGCGCAGATCGACTCCGGATTTGCCGAGGCGGTGAGCGCCGTTGGCGCGGGCGCCCTCAAGGAGCTGAGCTCCGCGCTCGACGACGACGCGGTGACGGGCCTCGCGGCGCGCCTCGACGCCGCGGTGACGGACTCCGCCGACGCGCTCTCCGGGACGGCAGGCTCCGTAAGGGACTTCGCGGACCTGCTCGAGTCGACGCGCGGGCTTCTGGGCAGCGGCGCGGGGGTGGCCGACGCGGCGCTCTCCCCCACGGCGGACGCCGGCGAGGTGCTCGGCGAGACGGCGTCGGGCCTTGCGGGGGCCGGGTCGGCGATAGACGACGCGGAGACGTCCGTGGCCGGCGCGCTCGAGTCCGCGGGCGCGGGGCTCGACGGCGTGGACGCGGCGATAGACGACGCACTAGACGTCGCGGGCGCGCAGGAGGCAAGGATCCAGAAGGGCCTCTCCGCCGCGCGGGACACCGTGGGCGAGCAGATCGATGCGCTCGAGCGGCTGGACGGCGCGCTTGGGGAGCAGCTCGACCTCATGCGCGAGCTCGAGGGGACGCTTCCCGAGGGCAGCCCCGTGCGCGAGGGGCTCGGCAGCGCGATTGCGGGCGTGGGCGGTCTGCGCGACCGCGTTGACCAGGCGCTCGTTGAGCTGCGCGACCTCTCTGACGGGCTGGGCCGGACGATGGGCGACCTCGACGCCGGGGCAGCGGACGCCGAGGAGGCGCGCGAGCGGCTTAAGGGCCTCGTAGACGAGGCGCGCACGGCGGTGGACGGCGCGGGGCAGCTCTACGACGACGAGGTGCGCGGGAGCCTCGGGAGCCTTGCGGGGCAGGTGGCCGAGACCGCCGAGCGGGCGGACGCGATCGAGGGGAACCTCGCCGGGACCCTCGACGCCGTGGGCTCCGCGGCGGAGGACGCGCGCGACGGGCTTGCCGGGGCGCAGGGCGACCTCGACGATACCGCAGACAGCTTGGACGCGACGGCCGAGAAGCTCGATGGCCTGCACGAGCGGCTGCGCTCCGCGCTTGACTCGGGCGACGCGCGGCAGGTGAGGGAGGTCCTGGCGTCTGGCCCGGAGGGGCTCGC
Organism: uncultured Atopobiaceae bacterium; assembly: GCA_963931035.1. Classification (GTDB taxonomy): domain Bacteria; phylum Actinomycetota; class Coriobacteriia; order Coriobacteriales; family Atopobiaceae; genus Thermophilibacter. The sequence goes on from OZ006979.1 coordinate 837,807, forward strand.
CGAGTTTGTGGCGGCGCCGGTTGCGGTCGAGCGCACGGCGGTGTTTCCCGTTGAGAACAACGGCTCGGCCATGGCGCCCTTCTACACGACGCTTGCCATCTGGATCGGCGGGGTGGTGCTCGCGGCGCTGGTGCGCGCGAAGCCCTCCGAGGCCGCGCTCGAGGAGACGGGCTGCTCGCACGCGCAGGCCTACGTGGGACGCCTTGCGCTCTTTGTTGTCGTGGGGCTGGCCCAGGCGGCGCTCATCTGCGGCGGAGACCTCTTCTACCTGGGAGTTCAGTGCGAGCACCCGTGGCTCATGCTGCTTGCGTGCCTGGCGTCGTCGCTCGTCTACGTCAACTTGATCTTCTCGCTCACGGCGTCCTTTGGCGACGTGGGCAAGGCCGTTGCTGTGGTGCTCATGGTGGTCCAGGTGGCCGGCTCGGGAGGCACGTTCCCGCCCGAGATGCTGCCCGCTCCGTTCCAGGCGGTCTACTCGTGGCTGCCGTTTGTGCACAGCGAGGCGGCGCTGCGGGCGGCGATGTTTGGGGTCTGGGACGGAGACTTCTGGCGCGAGCTGGGCGTTCTTCTCGCCTACCTGGTGCCGGCGCTGCTCCTTGGCCTGGTGCTGCGCCGCCCCGTGATCCGCCTGAACGAGTGGTTTGAGCACCGCCTGGAGCGCACGCGCCTCATGTGAGGTCGCGCGGGCGACGCGCGGTGCCGGCGGAGCCGAGAAACCCGCTCGGTTGCGACGAACTCGCCGGGCGCGAGCCCAAAATCGGCCGCGGTTGCGACGAATTCAGAGCGATCACGTCGCAACCACGACGGATTCCAGGCTCATCACGGGCCGCGACCGGGCATCACCGTCGCAGTCGCCGGCGATTCCAGGCTCACCGCATCGCCGTGCGTCGCAGGCGCCGCCGATTCCGGGCTCACCGCGTCACCGCGCAGACATCGTCGGGACGTCGCCGTCCTTCTCGCCGGCGCTGTATACTAGGTGCGTATGTGACGATAAGAACCACGGAGAGGAACCTCATGTCCGAGACCCCCGTTCGCGTGCGCTTTGCGCCCTCCCCCACCGGCAAGCTCCACGTTGGCGGCGCCCGCACCGCGATCTACAACTGGGCCTTTGCCCGCGCCAACCACGGCACCTTCATCCTGCGCATCGACGACACGGACCCCGAGCGCTCCACCGAGGAGAACACCCAGATCATCCTGCGCGCCATGCGCTGGCTGGGGCTGGACTGGGACGAGGGCCCGGAGGTGGGCGGCGACTTTGGCCCCTACTTCCAGACCGAGCGCGCGGAGATGTATCGCGCCGCAGCCCAGCGCCTGTGGGACGAGGGCAAGGCGTACCCGTGCTTCTGCACGCCCGAGCAGCTTGCCGCCGACCGCGCCGAGGCGCAGGCCCGCAAGGACCCCTTCCAGGGCTACCAGCGCCGCTGCCGCGGCCTCTCTCGCGAGGAGGCGCAGGCGCGCATCGACGCCGGCGAGCCGTACGTCCTGCGCATCAAGGTGCCCGAGGACCGCGGCGACGTCATCGTGCGCGACGCCGTCCACGGCGACGTGACCTTTGCGGCCCGTGAGCTCGACGACTTTGTCATCCAGCGCGCCGACGGCACGCCCACCTACAACTTTGCCACCGTGGTGGACGACGCCGCGATGGGCATCACCCACGTCATCCGTGGCGACGACCACCTCTCCAACACGCCGCGCCAGGTCATCGTCTACGAGGCCCTGGGCGCGCCGGTGCCCACGTTCGCGCACATCTCCATGATCCTGGGCGCGGACGGCAAGAAGCTCTCCAAGCGTCACGGCGCGACCAACGTGGAGGAGTACCGCGACGCGGGCTACCTCTCCGACGCGTTCGTGAACTACCTGGCGCTTCTCGGCTGGTCACTCGACGGCGAGACCACGATCATCCCGCGCGACGTGCTGGCCCGCGAGTTCTCGCTCGACCACGTGTCCAAGAACCCGGCCACCTTCGACCCCAAGAAGCTCGACTGGATCCAGGCCGAGTACCTGCGCACGATGGAGAACGACGAGTTTGTCGAGAAGGTCATGCGCCCGGCACTCGCCGCCGCCGGCGTGGACGCCGGCGAACACGACACCGCCTGGTGGGACGCGCTGGCCGAGGTCGTGAAGCCGCGCACCAAGTTCCCTGCCGACGTCGCCACGGTGACGGCACCAGTGTTCGCGACCGCCGAGACCCTTGCCTATGACGAGAAGAGCGTGGCAAAGGGCCTCGCCAAGGAGGGCATGGGCGCGGTGCTCGACGCCGCGCGCGAGGCTCTCGCCGGGCTCGAGGCCTGGGAGCCGGCCGCGATCGACGCCACGCTCGAGCCGCTGCCCGAGGCGCTCGACCTGAAGAAGCGCCTGGTCTTCCAGGCCGTGCGCGTGGCCGTGTGCGGCAACATGGTCTCCCCGCCGCTCGGCGAGACGATGGCGCTCGTGGGCCGCGAGGACTGCATGGCCCGCATCGACCGCGCCCGCACGATGGCGCTCTAGCGGAGCCGACCCCCATGGCAGCCAGGCCGCAGACCCTCGCCACCACCTCCGCCTTTGAGGTGCTCGGCCCCGTCATGGTGGGCCCCTCCTCCTCGCACACCGCGGGCGCCCTGCGCTGCTCGCGCGTGGCCGCCTCGCTCGCCTCCGGGCGCATCGTCCGCGTGCGCTTCACGCTGTGGAACTCCTTCGCCCACACCTACCGCGGCCACGGCACCGACCGCGCGCTCGTGGCCGGCATCCTCGGGATGGACACCGACGACGAGCGCATCCGCGACGCCTTTGACCTCGCGCGCGAGGCCGGGCTCGAGGTCAAGTTCGTGGAGGCGCCCGACGACTCCTCCGTGCACCCCAACACCGTCGACATCGACATGGAGTGCGAGGACGGCACCGACTGCCAGGTGCGCGGCGAGAGCCTCGGCGGGGGCAAGATGCGCATCAGCCGCATCGACGGCGTGGGCGTGGACATCTCCGGCGCCTACGCCACCCTCTTCGTGGCGCACCGCGACGCGCCCGGGCTTCTCGCCTCCCTCACGCACCTTTTGGCGGAGGCCCAGGTCAACATCGCGTTCTGCCGCACCTACCGCACGGAGCAGGGCGGGCGGGCCTACTCCGTCTTTGAGACCGACGGCGCGCCCGATGCCTCGGTGCTGCCGCAGGTCCGCGCGCTGCGCGACGTGAGCTTTGCGACGTTCATCTCCGTGCCCGGCTCGGCCGTGGCACCCGGCGTCACCGCCGCCGAGCTCTTCGACGACGGCGCCCAGCTGCTGGACGCGTGCGCCGAGCGCGGCCTTTCCATCGGCGGCGTCATGGAGCTGCGCGAGCGCGGCCTCACCGGCGCCGAGCGCGCCGAGGCGTCCATGCGCCGCGTGATCGAGGTCATGCGCGAGGAGACGAGCGCGCCGATCGCGGCGCCCGCCCGCTCGCTCGGCGGCTTCATCGGCGGCGAGGCGCGGCTCGTGGACGCCGGCGCGGAGCGCTGGGGCGCCGCGCTCATGGGCGAGGTGCAGACGCAGGCCGTCGCGCGGGCGATGGCCGTGCTCGAGCGCTCCGCCGCGATGGGCGTGATCGTGGCGGCCCCGACGGCGGGCTCGGCGGGCGTGGTCCCCGGCTGCGTGCTCGCCGTGGCAGACGCCATAAGCGCTGGCGAGAAGGACGTGGCCTCGGCGCTCTACTGCGCCGCCGCGGTGGGCCTCAACATCCAGACGCACGCGTGCGTCGCTGGGGCCGAGGGCGGTTGCCAGGCCGAGGTGGGCTCCGCCGCGGCGATGGCGGCCGCGGCGCTCGTGGAGCTTCTCGGCGGCACGCCCGAGCAAGCGCTCACGGCGGCGTCGCTCGCGATCTCCAACTTGCTGGGACTTGTCTGCGACCCGGTCGGCGGGCTTGTGGAGGTCCCCTGCCAGGCGAGAAACGCAATCGGCGTGGCGGCGGCCTTCTCGGCGGCGCAGCTCGCGCTCTCCGGCGTGCGCTGGCTCGTGCCGTTCGACGAGGTCGTGTCCGCGATGGCGGAGGTAGGCCATGCCCTTCCGTCGCGCCTGCGCGAGACGGCGCGCGGTGGGCTCGCGGCAACGAGCGCCGCGCGGGCGGCGTGCGCAAGCTGCCCCGGCTGCGCGTAGGGCGCGTGAGCCCGCCGTCCTTCTCGCCGCTGACGAAACTCCCTCCCAAACCAACGGAAGTCGCTCTTAGGCGTAGGTTTGAGCGGCATTAAGCAAGTTGAACCCTCCCAAACCAACGTTCCAGCGAGAAAACCGTAGGTTTGGGAGGGACTAAGCGCGGCGGGCGCCAAAAGAAAACAGGCCAGAGGACGCATCCCCTGGCCTGTGACCTTGTTGGTAGCCCGTACCAGATTCGAACTGGTGATCTCCGCCTTGAGAGGGTTATCCCACAGCAGCGACTGAGGACAACTGACATACACAAAAGAGCGTCTGAGCAGGTCTTTTGCAGCAACGGACAGCGACTGACAGAACCTGACGAAAACAGAGTTCCGGTCGTTGTTGTGTCCCGATTGTGTCCCGCTCTCAGCCGGGCCACAGACAAAGCCCTATTGAAGGAGAACACCATGACCCATAGCGCAGCAGACATCGAAGCTATGTGCGCACTCGAGGACTACTCTCACTTTCGCGCGGAGCTTGTCGAGATCTGGGACCTCGGACAAAATCTCGGACCAAGCTTGGTCCGAGATTATGTCCGAGGTCCCCTACCTCGCAAATGTTGATACAACACAAAGGGCACCTTCCGCTGTTACAAAAGTGGGGGCTATGCGGCAACTGTGGTCGGAGACTTCCCTCCCTCTGTTTACCAAGGGGCTTCTTCCACAGTTTCTATTGGGCTGCTTTTGGAAGGAGCACCTATGGATCAGACAGAGAAACTCCAAAATAGAAAAAGACTGCTTGCACTCCTGATACTCGTCGGTGTTATAGCCGCAGGCGTTTCCATAACGGCATCCGCTTATTCGAACAGCGTTGAGAATGCAACCGAACAGGAACGCCTCAGCAGCATTCAAAACGACCTTGATTCACTAGAGAAGCAGCTGGCATCCGGCAATCCTGAAGAGATTGCTTCGGCATGGACGGATCTCGTTTCGCACGCCGACATCGAACAATATCGTGGATTTGCAGAAGAACACGGCGGCTATCCGAATGAATTCGAGCTGGATCGGCTGTGGGACATGAGATTGACCGCAAGAGATGGCTTCACGACTATCCCGCCCAACGAATACCTCAGAACCTATCGAGAATCCGACCTCGACGAAACGCCAGCAAAAATCGAGTCTGACGACTATAGTTTCTACGAAACATCGGATTCATCCTCAGCCTATTCTTATGCGTACCTAGAGCTGAATTCTGAGGAGTGCGAGGAACTATCCCTCGATGACATTGTGGACTATGCAGGATTCGAAGACCAGGCAGAGGAGGGGCTTGCCTGGCAGCAGTATGCATATAGCGGAAATACCGACTTACAGTATCGCTTTGACTTCCAGTATGCACCAGGAACTTTGGACGGAGAAGAGGCGCTCTGGGTAGCCATGTCAGAGACCGAGCGAGAGGCTGATTCTCCCTCGGGCATGATTCTATATTGCACTCAACTGGGCGACAGGAATATTGACGACGTCATTTCGCAATTAGTTCTATTCTGCGAAAACTCCGGTTCAGCCGGCCTTGGTTTAAACCTGTCATTTATCGCATCCGCATTGTCAAACAAAGAACCGGTGAGCCCCGATTATTTTGATAACGAACCACACCTCGAGTTTACCTTCAATGAGCCTGCCACCAATCAAGACGCTCAAGCTCCTTCACAAGACTCGAGTGCCACCGACAGCTCAAAAAATGACAGGGTTCTGGTGGAAGAAGACGGCAAGTCGATGTACCAAGTCTACGCGTATTCGGACTCTATCGACTTCACGGGCGAGTTTGAGGGGTCAGGAAACTTTATTGTCCGAGTTTTGGACTCCAACCAAGAGCTCCACGCACTTGTTGTTAACGAAATCGGCAGCTATGTTTTGGACGCAAGTGTGCCAGTAAATGAAGGAGAAATGTACTACATCGTCATTGAATGCTCCGATGGAACATGGAGCATGGCGTGGACAGGGACATATGGGAGTTAGCCACTTTGGAAGTTGGGGGGCAGCAAGCTGGATATCTAACTATGGAGGTATCATCATGACAGGATACGTGGGGACAAAAGCCAAATCTAAGGAATGGGGCGTCTCTCAATCAAAAATAAGCAAATGGTGCAGAGAGGGCAAGATTCCAGGCGCGGAACACGATGGGGACGGTAGTCCCTGGCGCATTCCGATTGATGCTGAAAAGCCTGAGAAACAGAATCCGGACTAGGTTTGAGCTCAATAGCCAACGAAAACGGGCGCCTGTCGAAAGGCTGGCGTCCGCTTAGTTGTGGTTGCCCACAGCGATCTTTTAGTCATACGGATGTGTATTGGTTCACCATTCCACTCTCATCGCCGCTGGCAACTTGCAAACAATCCCCTGTTGCAGTCACAGTTCTACTGGCCAGCGGATGCCAGATGGTAGAAACACGACATTCGTCATTCGTGCCTAGCAAATGAGAATCGAGCCCTCTCGTGCAGGTACCGTCAAGATTCTTGCGCACTTTGACAGCGGCATAGCGTCCAGATAGGAAGGAGGGCACGGCCCGCCCCGGTATGATTCGAGTTGTCGAGACAAGAAACATGCTGGAGGAGGAGCCATGCCCGAGCTCATTGTATCCTTGAACGAGGAGTCGCTGAAGTCCGACCTTCGCGAGCTCGTCGGGAGGACCGTCGAGGACACGCTGAACGGCCTGCTCGAGGAGGAGGCCGACGACCTCGTCGGCGCCGAGCGCCACGGGCGCACCGCCGAGCGGGAGGCCTACCGCGCCGGGCACTACGACAGGAGCCTGGCCACGTCGTCCGGCGAGGCAACGATCCATATGCCCAAGCTCAAGGGCATGAGGTTCACCACGGCGATCATCGAGCGCTACCGGCGCCGGGGGACGAGCGTCGAGGAGGCCATGATCGAGACGTGCCTCGCCGGGGTCTCGACCCGCAGGATAGAGGACGTCTCCGAGATCCTCTGGGGCTCCAGCGTCTCGGCCGCCACCGTCTCGAACCTCAACGAGAAGGCGTTCGCCTCGGTCGAGGAGTGGCGCAACCGCCCCCTCGAGCGCGCCTACCCCTACGCCTGCGTTGACGGGATCTACCTCGAGCGCAGCTGGGGAGGCTCATACGAGAACGTCGCCGTGATGGTCGCCATCGGCGTGAACGACGACGGCTACCGCGAGGTCATCGGCGCCGCCGAGGGCCACGCCGAGTCCTCGGAGTGCTGGCGGGAGCTCCTCTCGTGGCTGAGGTCGCGCGGGCTGCGCGGCGTCCGCATGTTCACCGGCGACAAGGCCGCCGGGATGGTCGGCTCGATCGCCGAGGTGTTCCCGGGGGCGGCGTACCAGAGGTGCACCGTCCACTTCTACCGCAACGTGCTGGCCAGGGTGCCCAAGTCCAAGCGGCCGAGGGTCGCCGCGATGCCGAGGGCCATCCATGCGATGGGGTCGCGCGAGGCCTCTGAGGCCAAGGCACTCGAGGTCGCGTCCGAGCTGGAGGCCTCGAGGCTCAGGGAGGCCGCCAAGGTGGTACGCGAGGGCTTCGCCGAGACCCTGACCTACACGCGCTTCCCCCGCGAGCACTGGCGGCGCATACGCACCAACAACGCCATCGAGCGCCTCAACCGGGAGATCCGACGCAGGACGAGGGTGGTGGGGACGTTCCCCGACGGGAACTCCGCCCTCATGCTCGTGACCGCGAGGCTCAAGTACGTCGCCGAAAGCGAGTGGGGCTCCCGCCGCTACCTGGACGTGACGCTGCTGGAGGAGGCGCACCGGGAGGCGGGCATATAGGGCTGTCCGAAAGTGCGCAAGAATCTTGACGGTACCATTGCGTCCCGGATTGTGTCTCAGTCCCCGTTGTGTCCAGATTGTGTCCCACGAAGGAGGAGCGATGAGGCTTCAAAAGAAAACAGGCCAGAGGACGCATCCCCTGGCCTGTGACCTTGTTGGTAGCCCGTACCAGATTCGAACTGGTGATCTCCGCCTTGAGAGGGCGGCGTCCTGAACCGCTAGACGAACGGGCCGTTTGGTAGCCCGTACCAGATTCGAACTGGTGATCTCCGCCTTGAGAGGGCGGCGTCCTGAACCGCTAGACGAACGGGCCACATATGCGATTGTGAGGCAAGCGGCAAAATGGCTGGGACTGAGAGAGTCGAACTCCCGTTGACGGAACCAGAATCCGCTGTCCTACCACTAGACGAAGTCCCAATCTGCCACTTCGTGCGCCTCTCAGCGCAAGGAAGTACTATACGGGAAACCTCGCGCCCGCGCAACTAGAAATTCTGGAGAAGTTATGCACCGGTGTCGTGCTCGTGCGGACGATGCCGGGGGCGCCGCCCTTCTCCGTGGTTTTGGGCAACACGTTTTATGTCGGTAAGTCGGGCTGAAATCAGGCTCCGCGCGAACGCAAGGCAGCACCATGCCATGCAAGCAGGCTCTATGAGACATAGATGCTTTAATTGTTGGCAGGAACAGGCTCGACAGCGCTCTTCTCTACCAGCGCAGCCAGGCGAGAAGGGCCTCGCGCTCGTTGGGAACCTCGCCGGCCTTCACGGCCTCCAGGAGCTGCGCGAGCACCATGCCCACCCCGGGCCCGGGCTCCACCCCGCGCTCGCGGATCACGTCCGCACCGCCCACGGCGAGGTCGCGAACGCGCCACACGCCGCCGGCCGCCAGCTCGCGCCGCAGCGCCGCGCTCATGGCGTCGAGCTCCACGGCGTAGCCCATGCACGCGGGCGCCTTGGCCACCGCGTCGGCCCGCTTGAGGTCGAGAAGCGCAAAGGCCAGCGGCCGCGCCTGCCCCGGCGCCGCCGCCTCCAGCTCGGAGAGCATCCGCCGCATGGACGGCGCCGTCGCGCGGATCTCAAAGTCGTGCAGCAGCACGAGCGCCGCGGCCGCGCGCGTCACGTCGCCGGGCACGGCCAGCCGTCCCATCACGCGCCGCGTCACGCGCGCCCCCTCCTCCGGGTGCCCGAAGAAGTGCCCGCGGCCGGAGACGTCCTCGCTCCAGCAGGCCGGCTTGGCCACGTCGTGCAGCAGCGCCGCCCACCTCAGCGCCGGCAGCGGCGCGCCGCCCGCGAACTCCTCCACGCCCGCGCAGACGCGCGCCGTGTGCTCGAGCACGTCATGGGCGTGATAGGGGCTCTTCTGGTCAAAGCCCGCCATCGGCGCGAGCTCCGGCACGGCGACCGCGAGCACGGCAAACTCGTGGCGCAGCGCCCACGCGGCGCGCCCCGTGGCGAGAATCCCCTCCAGCTCCTGGCCGACGCGCTCCTGCGCGATCTGGGCAAGCGCCGGGGCGCACGCAACGAGCGCCGCCTCCGTGGCCGGCTCGATCCGCGCGCCCAGCCGGCACGCGAAGCGCACGGCCCGCAGCACGCGGAGCGCGTCCTCTTCGAAGCGCGCCCGAGGCTCTCCCACCGCGCGGATGATCCCGGCGGCGAGGTCCTTCTCGCCGCCAAAGGGGTCCAGCAGCCCGCGGACCGGGTGAAAGGCCATGGCGTTCACGGTGAAGTCTCGTCGGGCCAGGTCCTCGCGCACGTCCGTGACGAAGCGGACCTCGTCGGGATGACGACGGTCCGAGTACGCTCCCTCCACGCGGTAGGTGGTCGTCTCGACGGGGCGCCCGTCCACCACGGCCGTGACCGTGCCGTGCGCCGTGCCCGTCTCGTGTACAGCGATCCCCGCGGCCCTCAGCACGGCTGCCGTCTCCTGCCACGGCGCGGAGGTCGTCACGTCCACGTCATGGCCCGGCCGGCCGAGAAGCGCGTCGCGCACCCAGCCGCCCACGACCCACGCCTCGTAGCCTGCAGCCTCGAGCGCCTCCAGCACGCGCCGCGTGTAGGCGGGCAGCTCGCGCGCGAGACGCCCCTCGATGTCAGAACTCACGCGAGCCACCTCCCCTCGTATCTGCTCCGAATAATCGTAGCAGGGGCGCAAGGAGGACGAGCCGCGATTTCCGTCCCCCTTTGAGTGCAACGCCGCGACCTGCCTTCAAAACCGACTTATGAACAGTTTTCTGCAACAGTGCGGCTCTCAGAAGCTCCGCCCCTCACGAAAACCGCAGTTAAATTTACTTTCTAAGATTATTTTTAGGGGCGGCCGCATAGAAATCTGTTCATAAGTCGGTTTTGAAGGCAGGTCATCAAAAAGAGGCAACTCCGTACCTGATGTCTGCGAGAAAAACGGGTCGGCCCGGAATCCACCGGACCGACCCGCCATAAGCTCGCTGAACGTGGAACTACTTGCGCTTGCGCAGCGTCACCGCGCCGGCGACGAGGGCGGACACGCCCGCGACCGCGCTCGCGACGAGCGGGGCCACGGCAGTGGCGTCACCGGTCTGCGCGAGGCCGTCGTCCTTCTCGGCGTCCTCGTCCTTGGGGGTCTCGGGCTTGGTCGGGTCCTCGGTCGCGTCCTTGAGCCAGCCCGCATAGAGCGTGAGGTCGCCGGTCACGGGCGTGTTCTTGAAGTCGAACTCCTCGGTGCAGGCCGCGTCCGTGAACCAGCGGCCGGTGAAGGTCCAGCCGTCGAGCTCGGGGGCGTCGGTCGGCGGGTTGAGGATGGAGCCGTCCGCGATTTCGTTGTAGACCACCTTGGTGCTCAGGGTCCACATGAAGGTGACCGTGTGCGTCTCGGCGGGCTCCTGGCCCTTGGCGGGGATCGTCAGCTCGGCGAGCGTGGTCTCCTGCGACAGGGCGGCGTCCGAGAAGTAGCGGTCGCAGTCCGCACAGTGCCAGTACTCGAGGTTGCCGGCCTCGGTCTCCGTGGCGTCCTTGGCCTCGACGTGCGTGACGTGCTGGTGGTCGGTCGCCGCGATCGTCACGTCCTCGCGCGTGGTCGGCTTGGTCATGGCCTCGTCAAGGAAGAGCTCGTGGCACTCCGAGCACTCCCAGTAGGCCTTGTTGCCCGCCTCGGTGCAGGTCGGGTCCTTGGCCGCAACAGCCGTGCCGATGTGCTCGTGAATGCCGAAGGAGCCGTCAGAGTTCTGCGTGAGGCCCGAGCCCGGGACGATGAGCTCCTCGTCCGGGGCGGTCTCGAACTTGCCGCCAGAGATGGTAATGACGGAGGTGTCGGAAGTGGGATCAGCGGGCTTGGTCCCCGTGCTTCCGTCATGCGTGGCCTTCTGGACCTTGCCAGTGATGGTGCCGCCTGTGATGATGACCTCGGGGCCCTCCTCGGCGTTCAGGTAGTTGATGGCCTGAACGTCGCCGTTGATAGTGACGTCACCCTCGATCGTAGTGAGACTGTGCAGATCATCGTCCTGGTCCCACGCGGCAACGCGGCCGTTCAAAGTTCCGCCGGAGAGCGTCGCCTTGCCCCAGTTCTGCAGCGACTGCTCGTCGGAGGTAATCGTTCCGCCCTTGACATAAAGGGTGGCATCCTCGTTCTTGACCGCAATGAAGTGATTCTTGAACGTGCCACCGTTGATGGTGAGCGTGCCGGCGGCGTTGCGCACGAGCGAGCTGAAGTAGCCCTCGTTGACGACGTTGCCGCCATTGAAGGTAAGCGTCCCCTGGTTGTCGATGACATACCAGCTGTTGCCGCCGCTGTTGGTTGGGCTTGTGCTCGCCTCGGCAGAACGCGTGAACGTGCCGCCCTCGACAATCGCGGTGCCATAGTTCACGAGCGCGCCCTTGCCGTGCGAGACGTTGTCGATGACGCCGATCTTGCCGTCGGAGGAGTCGGTCACGGTGAGCGTGCCACCGTTCTCAACCGTCACGGTGTGCTCGTCGGCCGTGTTGGTGAGCGTGTGGCCAGCGAGGTCAAGAGTGAGGTTCTTGCCGTTCGGAACGGTCACGGACTCGGTCACGTCGCCGAGAAGGGCGACCGTCTGGCCCTCGCCCGCAGCCGAAATGGCATTGGCAAGCGTCGAGAAGTACGTCACGTTGCCGGACGCATCGGTGATGCTGGCAACCGTCGTGGTGTCGGGGTCGCTGGGGCCGCCAACTTCCTTGAGGGTGCCGTCGATCCACTGATAGCCCTCGGGCGCCAGGAGCGAGACGGCATGCGTCTTCTCAACCTCAGCAAGCCCACCGCCTTCAGCGACGCTCAGCTCAGCACCCGAAAGGTCTCCGCCGTTGATGGTCAGCGAGAAACCATCTTCGGCACTGTTGTCGCTGGCGGACAGCTCAATGGCGCCAACAATCCTCCCCGCCCCCTCATCAACCGTTACGTGAACGGAGGGGTAGGAACTAAAGCGACACACGTCAAAGGCAACACGAGGTAACGCCTCCCCGGCATAGATGTTCGTGCCCTTGCCGATGTGAACCTCGCCGTTGTTGTTCGAAAGCGTGTACTGCGTGTCGGTACCACCGTCAAGCGTGACATCCTCGAGCGTGAGATTACTGTAGTTCTGAATGAGGATCTTTGCCTTGTTGGAGGTGATGGTGCCGTTCTTGATGACGATATCGCTGTTCTGCAACAGCTGGAAGCCGTTGGTCTCGGTTCCGGGTGAGCCAACAGTATCCCCATCGACCGTATACGTGAACCCACCAAGGTCAAGCGTGAAGTTCGTGCCTTCGCTAACCCTGACGCCGTTGCCCGCGGCGTCTTCCGTTAGCGTCACGGTACCGCCATCGGGAACCGCGCTCGCGGCATCCTGCAACGACTCGTAGGCCCCCACGAGCGAGCCGTCGGCGTTGGTCACCGTGGCAATCGTGCTCTCACTCGGAGCGACCGTATAGTTTCCGTCCTCGTCCTTCTCGGGGGAAAATCCGTCGGCGCAGAGGTCGGCGGGTACCTCGGAGCTGAAAGAGCCGCCCGAGACGGCAACGACATCACCCGCACCGTCCCAAGCGTTCTCTTTCTTATCCGTGTTGTTGAAGCTATAGGCCTTAACTGCGCTCTCCCCCGACGCGGAGGTGAACGTGCCACCCGTAATGCTCACCGAGCCAAGATCCTGATACCCGTCGCGCTTCACGACGGAGATGGCGGCACCGTCAGCGATGACACCATCGTTCCCCGTCTTTTCCTGAGGCTCTCCCGTTACGGTGATAGACGTCCCGTCGCCCTTGACAACAAGGCTGCCAGCGCACATCTGAATGCCCGAGAACTCAGCCGTAATGGTCGAGTTGTCAATCGTCACCAATCCCGTGCTCGGGAAGTAGATACCGTAACCCGCAGGCACGTTCAGCGTGGAATTGCGCAGCGTGATCGAGTTGTCCGTCTTCGTGCCGTTGGTCACGATGCCATAGCAGGAACCGGGGACCTCGATGCTGACGCCATCAAGCACGAGCGAGGAGCCGGAGTAGAGCATCTGGACACCATCCGAGGAGTCATTCGTGCCCATGAGCGTACCATTGCTGACGGAAAGCGAGGCGCTGTCGTAGTTAACTTCAGCAATTGTCTGCTCCCCTGTATATGTGTACGTGTGACCATCGAGATCGAGCACAGCATCGGAGCTTCCAGATTTTATCGAATCAGAGCCTGTATAGTCATGGAGCAGGGTAACAGTGCCCCCGTCCGCATTCTTCGCAGCGTTGGCAAAGGTGCCATATACGTATGCACTTCCCTCGGGAGACTTGGACAGGAAACCTCCGTTTGGCACAGCTGCACGAGCTGTATCACTGTCCGCCATCCTCGAGCCGGTTCCGAGGCTGATGCCAAGAGCATTTGAGCCTGACGTCGATTCGAATACAATGTTCCCCTCAAGGGCAACGGTCAGAGTCGCATTGCTATTCCCACTCGTCGCAACAATCTGATAAACGCTGCTCGAGAGAACGGCCTGATCTTGAGAGCTGTTCTTAATTGTCACCGTATGCGTAGTCGCACCAGAAGAGGGTTTCTTTATATTGATTGCATAGCCGTTGCTTGTGGACGAGGTGTCCTTCGTGGAGGTGACATTATGACCATTGAGGTCAATAGTCACATTTGCCGCTGCAACGGAAAGACCCCATTCACCTGTATAGTTCTCATTGAGAATAAGCGTCTCCCCGTCCTGGAGTTTTTTGGCAGCCTCTTTGGCATCGGCAAAATCTGTTGATATCTGCCCGTCTGCAGACACGATTGTTGCACCACCGTCCGCCTGCGGCGCGGCGTCGTTGCTCGCTGGGACGGAATCCTTGGCGGCGGGTGCCGGATCGGCGTTCGCCTCGGCAGAATCGGTGGAGTCCGCCGTCCCCTCGGGCTCGACGTCCTTCTCGACGGCCTCGTCCTTCTCTGCAGACTGCCCGGTGTCCACGTTCTCCGTGCCCTGCGTCTGCTCGAGCGGAGCGTCGTCGCCCGTCTCGGTCGCAAGCGCCGGAACCGCCATCACCGGAGAGAGCGCCAGGGTCGCGGAGAGCAGGACCGCGGTCTGTCGCCTCACCCAACCGCTGTTGCTCTTGCTCATATCTTCCTCCTCTTCCTGCTTCACGCGGACCGGTTTCATACTCCGAATCAGAGTACCCCTCCCCGCACTCCTTTCAACCTAGTTTTGGTAACTCTTGGGTAAACGTCACATACCCCCTCCCCCAACGCCGCGGCAGACAGGGGGGACGACGCGGCATTTCTAACCATTCCACGCAATCCATCTACCTGTACAAACTCGCGTAGTCGCAGGTAGATTGCATGTTAGAAATCGCGTGTCGTCCCCTCGGGACGCCAGCGCTCGCCATGCTATGCTCGATCCGGACACCCCACACGAGAAAGGACCCCCATGGACGAGAAGCTCACCGTCACCCCCGATGACCTCGCCGCCGCCGACGCCGACTTCCGCGCCGAGCGCGCCAACGTCGTCGCCAAGAACGCCGTCACCGCAAGCGGCATCCGTGCCGCCGCGCGCGTGCCCGAGGCCGTGGGCGCCAACGCCATGACCTTTGACGTGGAGGTGCCCCAGGGCGAGCGCTGCGACCAGGAGCACTCCGGGCGCTGCTGGATGTTCGCGAGCCTCAACACCATGCGCCACCGCGTCATCCGACGCTACAACCTCAAGACCTTCGAGCTCAGCCAGGCCTATCCCCTCTTCTGGGACAAGCTCGAGAAGTGCAACTGGTTCCTCGCCAACATCCTGGACACCCTCGACGAGCCGCTCGACGGGCGCCTGGTGAGCTACCTTCTCTGCGACCCGATCTGCGACGGCGGCCAGTGGGACATGTTCCGCAGCCTCGTGAGGAAGTACGGCGTCGTGCCCAAGGAGGCCATGCCCGAGACCGCCTGCTCGCGCAACACGCGCGAGATGGACAAGTACCTGACGCGCTACCTGCGCGGATGCGCGCGGCGTCTGCGCGAGAGCGCGGCGGCGGGCGTGGAGCGCGACGACCTTCTCGACATGCAGCGGGAGATGATGGGCGACGTGCACCACTTCCTCGTGACCTGCCTGGGCGAGCCGCCCGCGCGCTTTGAGGTGCGCCTGCGCGACAAGGACGACAAGCTCGCGCTCTCCGGCTGCTTCACGCCGCGGGAGTTCTTCGCCGAGGCCGTGGGCATGGACGTCGACGACTACGTGAGCCTCATCTCCGCGCCCACCGCCGACAAGCCCTTTGGCCACGTCTACACCGTGAGCCGCCTGGGCAACGTCGTCGAGGACGGCGGTGTGCGCTACCTCAACCTGCCGATCGAGCGCCTCAAGGAGGCGGCCGTGGCGCAGCTGCGAGACGGCCTGCCCGTGTGGTTCGGCTGCGACGTTGACCAGAGCTACCTGCGCGCCGAGGGCATCATGGACACCGCGGCGCTCGACGTGGACGGCCTCTTTGGCTTCCCGGTGGAGGGCTGCCTGGACCGCGCCGAGCGCCTGGACTACGGCGAGTCCCTCATGACGCACGCGATGGTCCTCGAGGGCGTGAACCTGGACGAGGGCGGGCGCCCCACGCTCTGGAAGGTCGAGAACAGCTGGGGCAAGGACCATGGTCGCGACGGCTTTGACACCCTCTCCGACGCCTGGTTCGACGAGTACGTCTACCAGGTCGTCGTGGACCGCCGCTACCTCACGGACGAGGAGCGCGCGACCTACGACGCCGAGGAGGCGCGCGTGCTCGCGCCGTGGGACCCGATGGGCTCGCTCGCCCGCGTGCGGTAGCTTCGGAGCCGACCCCACGAGGTTTGGGTTCGCGGTTTCCGGCAAACACGTCTCACTCGCGACAAAAGCCCTGTTGGCGCTCAGCTGATCAGGCTGCGGAGCCGTAACGTGAACCCAAACCGGAAAACGGTTTGGGTTCACCTTTCGCGCCGCGAGGGCACACTTATTGGTTTTAAAACTAGTTACCTGCGGTTTTGTCAGCGGTCAACGCAGTCGCGCCAAAACCGCGAACCCAAACCTCCCGGGAGGGTATCTCAGAACTCCGCAAAGCGCGGCTCGCCGGCGCGGGCAAGCTCCTCGCCGCCGGCGAGCTCGTACACGGCCGAGCAGAACCTCTCCTCGTCGCCCGCGCGAAACAGGCACGTGAGCTGCACGTCCTCGGTAAAGAGCTGGTCGGCCACCCGACCGCCGGCGTCCGCGCACATCCGCGCGACGCGGTCGTAGAGCGCGTATG
The DNA here is from genome assembly GCA_963931035.1 of uncultured Atopobiaceae bacterium. Taxonomy (GTDB): domain Bacteria; phylum Actinomycetota; class Coriobacteriia; order Coriobacteriales; family Atopobiaceae; genus Thermophilibacter. The sequence continues at coordinate 854,333 of OZ006979.1, forward strand.
GCAGCTGCACCGTGACCGGGCACACGAGCGTCATCTCGCAGATCGCGCCGTCCTTCTCGGCCGCCGCCATCGCCGCCTGGGTCGCCGCGGTGTAGGCGCGCACGAGCCCGCCAGGCCCCAGCAGGGTGCCGCCGAAGTAGCGCGTCACCACGCAGCACACGTCCGCGAGGCCGGCGCCGCGCAGAACCTCGAGCGTGGGCATGCCGCTCGTGCGACTGGGCTCGCCGTCGTCGGAGCAGCGCTCGCGGCCGTCGGCGAGGATCCAGGCGGGGACGTTGTGGCGCGCGTCATGGTGCCGCGCGCGCACCTCGGCGATGAAGGCGTCGGCCTCCGCCTCGCTCCCCACGCGTCTGAGCTGCGCGATGAAGCGGCTGCGCCGGTCCTCGAACTCGCCCACCGCCTCGGCGCCGGCGCGCAGCGTGCGATAGCCGCAGCCAGGGCCGCCCGTCACGAGACGCACCGGAGCACGGCGGAGCCGGCGCGGACCTCGCCCCCGCACGAGGCGACCTCCACGCTCGCAAAGTCGTCGGAGTTGGTGACGGTCACCACGACCGTGTCGTCGAGCCCGCGCGCCGTCATGAGGGAGCGGTCAAAGCCCAGGACCGGCTGGCCGGCGCGGACCTCGTCGCCCTTGTGCACGAGCTGGTTGAACCCCTCGCCGCGCAACGTGACGGAGTCGAGCCCCACGTGCAGCAGGACCTCGGCGCCGCTGCGTGCCCTGATGAGCAGGGCGTGGCCGGTCCTGATGTCGGCCACGACGGTCCCGTCGACCGGGGCGTAGGCGACGTCGCCCTCCGGCGCGATGCCCACGCCGACGCCGAGCATGCCCTGGGCGAACGCCGGGTCCTGCACCTCGTCGAGCGCCATGACGCGACCCGCCACCGGGGCGCACACTGCCTGAGGATCCTCGGGGGTGGGCACAGGCTTGATCGTCTGCCTGGACCGGTCGAGCAGCGACAGGCCCAGCTTGTCGAACAGACCCACGTACTGCCTTTCCACACGCGCCGCGCATCGGCGGCATTTCATTTCCGCCTAGGTATTGTAGAACAAGCGAAGGCGCGGGGCGAGGAGTCCGTTCGTGGTAGAATACCCGCGCGAGGTGGGCCAGGCGACCGCGGGACGCGCTTGCGCGTCATGAGGAAAGTCCGGGCTCCACAGGGCAGGATGCCGGCTAACGGCCGGGCGGGGTAACCCGACGGAAAGCGCCGCAGAAAAGAAGACTCCAACTGGCCGGCCCTCGGGCCGCGCAAAGGGAAAAGCTGAAACGGTGGTGTAAGAGACCACCAGCGCCGCGGCAACGCGACGGCTTGGCAAGCCCCATCCGGAGCAAGCGCAAATAGGAGCGCTATGGTGTGGCCCGCACCGCGCTCGGGTTGCGTGCTCGAGGCGAGCGGCAACGCTCGTCCTAGATAAATGGTCGTCCACGACAGAACCCGGCTTACAGGCCCACCTCGCACCTGCTCGACCCAACTCAAGCGGCCCCCGCCTCGCAAGGCAGGGGCCGCTTTCATTGGCTCACGTCAGATAAGTGACTCATCCGTTGCGACGCCGAGCGCGCAGCGCCATCGCCGACCCTGCGACAACGACCCCGCCCACGGCGAGAAGCCCAGTGAGCGTTGCGTTGGTGCTGTCCCCAGACTGGGGCAGCTCCTCGTCGGTGGACTCGTTGGTGGGCCTGTTAGCGGGCTTGTCAGTACCCTCGTCCTCGGCGGGCTCTGTCGTGCCCTCCTGAACGTAGCCGCAGACGGTGCAGGAGCGCTCCCACAGCCCGTCTCCGACCTGCTCCCACGCGCCAAAGACGTGCTCAGAGCGGTCCTTCACAGCGCCGCACTCCTCGCAGACCCTCCAGTGGCTCGTGCCGTCGCACTTCCAGTCGGACCAGGTGTGCTCGTGGGCCGGCGGCGTCACGGTCTCTGCCGCAAAGGTCACCTCGATGGCGTGGTCAGAGGTCACGTCGCTGAAGGCGTAGCTGTTCACCGCGCCCACGGACACGCCGTCCACCTTCACGTCGGAGATCACGTAGCCCTCGTTGGCCGTAATCGTGAAGGTCTGGTCAGCGCCATCGGTCACGATCACAGCACCGGACGGAGAGATGCTGCCGCCCTCCCCTGCCGTGGCGGTGATGGTGTGCTGCTCCCAAGTGAGCACGTACGGGGAGAAGTCCCCGGAAGCAACATGGAAGCGGATGCCCTGCGCGGTCTTCTCGATAGTCACGTTATCCGCGTCGCAGCTGTCGACGTCCGTGACGTCAAAGCCGGACTGTGCACCGTCCCTATGAAGGCCCTTCAGGTGCAGGAGCGAGAAGTTCGTGCTCTCGTCGGTTCCCTCGGGGTAGGCCCAGTAAATGTCGATGCCGTTCTCAGAGGTAATCCACGCGTTGCTGTTGTTGGAGTCAACGAGGTCCAGGTACTTCATCTGGTACTGGCGCGCAGGGTCGGCACCGCCAAGCTCCTCGTCCACCCGATTCCTCAGCGCAGTGACTCGGTCAACGCCGTCGGACGTGATGATCTCGTCAAAGAGCAGCGAGGGAGTTGCGTCGTCGGGCAGCGGCACACCAGTGTCGTTGAGGGTGTAGGTGGTTCCGCCCGAGGGCTCCACCGCCAGGGCCGTGCCACTCGCGAGCGGCGAGGAGGGGGCCTCGGTCGCAACACTGCTTGTCACGGCTGCTGGATCCTCTGCCTCAACGGCGCGGACGGTCAGCGTTCCGGTGCCGAGCGCCACCGTGTAGTCCTGACCCTCGTGCTGGGCGGTGATGTTGCCGAGATTGTTCTGGCCAAGGTAGAGGTCGATCGCGTACTGGGCGAACGTCTCGTTCACGGCAGCGACGTCAAACTCGTCGCTCGTGACAGCGTTGCCCGACGCGTCGGTGTAAGTAACGCGCACGTCGTCCTGACCCGCAGATGGCTCAAAGTGGTAGTAGCCGTTGCCGTCGGAGACGACTGTCCAGCTCTTGCCCGCCTCTGCGTTGGAGAAGGTCATGCCCTCTGCGTCGGCAACGCCCTCGATCTTGAACATCGGGTGCGGCATGGAGTTAGAGGTGGCGGTTGCTCCGTCGTCACCGACGACCGCGCTGTAGCCGTCACCGCCCTCATAGACGGTGATGTCCGCTGGCGTAACGGTCACGACCTGGGCAGGCTGATCGCCCTCCTGGACGAACACGACCGCGTACCCGGTCGCGTTCTGACCCGGCAGGGAGAGCGTGAGCGAGCCGCCCGCGGAGACATCGACGGCACGCAGCGTCACCGCGCTGTCAGCGACCGGGACGCCTGAGGCGTCCGTTGCAACGATGGCTGCGTAGAGCTCCTTGCTTGCATCGTAGCTCAGGTCTGAGATGTCGAAGCTCTGCGCGGCAGCAGTGGTCTCGTACCAGTAGGAGCCACGGACCTGCGTCAGGTTCTGACTGGCCAGTGCGCTTGTCACGTACGTCTCACAATTAGCGGAGGCATTGCCGAGCTTGACGTCGCTCCCAGGATTCTCGATGTAGAAGTCGTAGTCGTCCATGAAGACGCTCTGCTCTGAGAGCTGAACGTCATTGGCAACGGAGAGGTACCTGTCTGTCTTGCCAAACGTGCTGCCGCCAACGATCGTCAGGTCGTTGGCCTCCCCGCCGGACACGGAGTACGAGCCGTTGGACTCCGTCACGGTGACGTTCATAGCGCCGCCTGTAACCGAACCGCCATTGAGCTCAACGTAGGGAACGCTTCCGTTGTAGTCGCCAGCATCGAGGGCGATGTTGCCGCCGATGCTCGCCGAACTGTTATCGGAAAGCGTGCCTCCATTCATGATGAACTGGCCACCGCGGCGAACGTACACGCCGCCGCCGACCTTATCCTCGTCACCCACGTTGCCGGCCCCGGAGATGTTGCCGGAGATGGTGCCCCCGTTCATGGTGAACGTTCCGCAGCTCACCATGACCGCACCACCGGTCTGGTGGCTCACGTTGCGGCACATCTCCGCCCCGTCGTACATGTTCACCTCAACGTGGCTGCCGTTGTTGGCAAGCGTCAGCGCACCGCCGCGGTCTGTGGAGACGTTGTCGTTCAGCTTGCCGTAGATGTCGATGACGCCGTTGGTGCCCTGGGTGTAGATGACGCCATACGCGCTCGTGTTGTGATGGATGTTGGAGGTCTCGCCAATACGCACGTAGTGGTTCGACGAGCTCTGGGCGCAGATCACGTGTCCGCCGTCCGTGCAGCCGGTGATCTCACCGTTGAGGTACGCCGTCCCGCTCACATTGACGATGTTGCCGCCGCCGGCAATGTCCTTGATGACGGACCCCTCGGCCGCAGTGAACTCACAGCCGGCGAGCACGTCAAAGGAGGCACCGTGCGTTGTGCGGCCCTTTCCGTCGACAACGCCTGTCGAGCCCAGCGTGGCAGTGGCGTTCGAGCGAAGATGCACGATCGAGCCGCCCTCTCCCCACCACATGTCAGTGTCGCTGCAGACGTTGCTGACGGTGCCGTTGATGGTGACGTTCCCGCTGTCAACGTAGAAAGCGCGACCCACGATACCGGAAATCTCGGCGCCCTGCCTCATCTCGACGGAGCCGCCCTGCATCCAGATTGCGCCGGCAGGGCCGTAGTAGCTCTTTTCGGTTCCGGTGATCATTGTGCCCTTCGTGCGATCGGTCACAGTGTCGTCGACAATCTTGCTGCCGCTCTCCATGACGAGCGTGCCACTCGAAAGGCGAACCGCGGACATGCCGCCGAAGTTCTTGAGCACGGCACCCTCGCCGAGCGTGATGGTGCCGGTGCCGTTGTAGGTGGCGATCATGGCATCCTGAACGATGGCTCCATGGTTGATCTCCATGTCGCCGAACTCCGTTTTGCCGGTGCCGTTGGAAGCCGCCTGGATGTAATACTCGCCCATATGCTTTCCGCCATCGTCGAGCACGATGTTCGTAAGCGTCAGCGAGGCTGTTCCAGGACCATCGGTGCTGCCGACCTCGATCATGGCAGGGTTGTACCAGGAGCGCGCGGTGTCGGAAATCATGTCGAAGCCATCGCCACGCGTGAGCGTGTACGGGCCGCCGTCGCCGCTCGTGATGGTCAGGTCCTTGCCGTAGTAGCGAGCGCACTCCGTCATGGTGAGATCGCTCATCACGTAGATCGTGGCGCCGTCAGGAGCCTTCTCAACCGCCGTGGCAAGCGAGGCGTATGGGGAGTCCGCAGATCCGTTGCCGCTCTCGTCGCTGCCGTCAACGCTCACGTACACCTCGGACGCGGCGCGCGGCTCAACGGACACCTCCTCCGTCTGGCTGCCGATCTGCCCCGGCTCCTCGGCTACCGCCATGGAGAGCGGCAGCACCCCGGTGAGAAGTGCCGCGCCGAGCAGAGCTGCCGCCCACCTCGCTCTCATGCCAACTCGTCTCATTCCAGACCACCCTTCTCACGTGCCTTCACTTCGTCTATGGACGCGCGCTCGTCCGCCAGGGCGCGCGCGAGGCCGCCGGTCGCGCGGTACCTGCTCGCCAACTGGGCGCCGCTCTCGCTGAAGCGCATCTCCACCTCGACGAGCCCGTCGCGGCGCAGCCCGGCAAGGCATCGGTCGATTGTCTTGATGTTTCGCCCCGTGAGGTTTGCGAGGTCGCACTTGGTGCAGCTGATGCCCCCGTTGAGCGCGGTCTCCCCGCCGATGTAGCGCAGGAGCTCGCGCTGGGTCCTTGTGAGGTGCAGGCCAACGACCTCGTCCGCCTCGCTTCCCATAGCGCACCCCCCTGCCCAAAACGTAGACTTTTCCTTCACTGGGCCGCGGCGCGGTCGGCAGGACTGTTCTCGCAGCTGACCGCCAGCTTTCAGACCTTCTAAAGATTTAATCACCCGTTGCATTAATTGTCTATCTTGTAAACAAACAGAAACGTATTTCTGGGGGAGGGCCCACCGTAGCTGCGCCCACGCCCACATGCGACACAGAAAGGCGCCCCGGATCCCAAGGGTCCGGGGCGCCGCGCAACTCTTATGGGGTGAGCCCTAGTCCAGGTCGCCGAAGTCGGCCACGCTCACCGCGGGAGCGGGCGTGGGGATCGAGGGCGCCACGGTGGCGGGAGCGGAGACGGGCTCGTCGGCGTGGGTGGTGCCGGCGGAGCCGGTGGGCGCGTTGCTGAGGTTGGACTGCATGGGGAACATCGCCTCGGCGTCGTCCATGAAGTGCTGCAGGAGCTTCTTGTACTCGCCGCGGAACTCCTCGCGGGAGGCCTTGAGGCGGTCGATCTCGTCGAGCTCGTTCTGCTTCTCGGCGAGGGCCTGGCGGATGACCTCGCGGGCCTTGGCGTCGGCCTCGTTGCGGATGCGGTCGGCGTTGTCGCGCGCCTCGGACAGCAGCTTGTCGGCGGACTGCTGGGCGACGATGAGGACCTGGGAGATCTGGCGCTCGGAGGCGGACAGGGGGTCTGCCGCCGGCATCGGGACGGGCGCGGCGACGGTGGCGCTGCCGCGCTCCTCGAGGCTCGCAACCTGCGCCTGCGCGGCGGAGAGCTGCTGCTCGGTGGCGGTCAGGCGACCCTTGAGGTCGGCGATCTTCTGGAGCATCGCGTCAACCTCGCCGGCGAGCTGCTCGAGGAAGGCGTCGACCTCCTCGGTGTCGTAGCCATGCTTGGAGGGAGAGAAGGTCTGCTGTTCGATGTCTGCGGGTGTGATTGCCATTCCTGTTCCCTTTCGCTTCGAAGGACCCGGGCCGCGGCCCGCGTGCCCATGACGTCATAAATCTTACAGTAGTATCGTGTAGATGAGCCGCTCGATGACGCTCAGTACCAATATCGCCACAACAGGCGACCAGTCGACGCCCATGACGGGCGGGATGAACCGGCGGAAGAGGCTGAGGTACGGGTCGACCAGCATGCCCACGGCGCCGCGCAGGTCGTCGACGAAACTGCCGGGGCGCGTTGGGACCCACGACATGATGCACCAGGCGACGACGAGCCACCCGTAGATGTCAAAGAGCCGTTGAACGAGCGAGACGAGCTGGTAGAGTCCCATGATCACCTTTCCGAGCGGTTCCGGCTATCCTGCGGCGAGCTCGCGCGTCCGCGCGAGGGCCGCGTCGATCGCCGCGTAGGTCCCCTCCGCGAGCGGGCCCTCGAGCGCGCGCAGGGCCGCCGCAGTGGTGCCCCCGGGCGAGGTCACACGCTCCATGTATTCCCTCGGGTGCACCCCCTCAGTCAGAAGCTGCTCGGCACAGCCGCGCATCGTGGACTCCACCATCTCGCGCGCGCAGGCGGCCGGGAGCCCGGCCATCACGCCGGCGCGCGTGAGCTCGTCCACGAACAGCGAGAAGAACGCGGGCGCGCAGCCGGAGACGGCGCCCGCGACGTCGAGCTGGTCCTCGCGCATCACCGCGACGGCACCCAGGGCCGAGAAGAGCTCGCAGGCGACGCGCACGTCGCCCTCCCCCGCCCGCGCGCCCGCAGTCACGGCCGTGGCGCCGGAGCGGACCTGCACGGGCAGGTTGGGCATCACGCGCACCACGCGCGCGGACGGCAGCGCGGCCTCGATGGCCGAGGTGGGCACGCCGGCGGCGATGGAGATCACGAGCCGACCGGCCGCCTGCGGCGCGAGCTGCGCCATGACGGAGCCGATGACCTGCGGCTTGACCGCAAGCACCACGACGTCCGGCTCGGAGGCGAGAAGCTCTGCGCCCTCGGCGAACGTGCGCGCGCCGAGCGCGGCGAAGGGGGCGAGCCGGGAAGCGTCGCTGTCCGCCACGAGCAGCCGCTCGACCGCGATCGTGCCGGACTCGACGAGGCCGCGCGCGATCGCGCCGCCCATCGCGCCGGCGCCGACGACGCCGACCGTCAGGGTGAGTTCGTCTGCCACGGCGCGCCGCCTAACGGACGAGGTCGCCGTCGGCGACGAGCTTGTCGAGGTCCGTGCTCGTGAGGCTCGCGCCGGCGGGCAGCACGGCAAAGACGCGGTCGCCGAGCTCGGTGACCTCGCCGTTCACGCCGTAGGAGAACCCAAAGCAGAAGTCGAGGATGCGCTTGGCGGTCTCGATGTTGGTGTTGCGGAAGACGACCACCACGGGCTGGTTGGTGCGCACGCGGCGCACCACGGTCTGCACGTCGTCGTAGGAGACCGGGCGCAGCACGTACGGCGGCAGCTGGCTCGACGTCACGCGGGAGGCGCCGGCGGCGGAGAGGTCCGTCGTCACCTGGGCCGAGGGCGCCGCAGCGTCGTAGCCGATGGCCGGCATCACCGGGGTCGGGTCGGTGTAGGAGCGCACCGGGGCGCCCTGGTCGCGCCCGCCCACCGGGCGGCCGGAGCGCGTGTAGACCGAGACGCTCTCCGCCTCGGGGCGCGGGGTCGTGCCGAGCAGGCGGCCGCTCCCGGAGTCGGCGTGGCGGTGCGCGCCGTCGGCGTAGCCGTCGTCCTCGTAGCCCTCGTCGTAGTAGTCGTCCTCGTAGTAGTCGTCGCCACCGCCGCGCAGGCGGTCCTTGATCGTGTCGAGGAAGCTCATGTGCCCTCCTTAGGTAGCGCGCCTCGCGGCGCTTCCGGTCCTGCTAGTCGAGGTTGTATCCCCGGTCGAACACGCATCTGCCAAGGCGGACGAGGGTCGAGCCCTCCTCCACCGCGATCTCAAAGTCGTCGCTCATGCCACACGAGAGCGTGCGCAGCTCAAGCCCCGTGCGCCCGCGCAGCTCGCCGGCGAGCTCGCGCAGGCCCGAGAAGGTCCGCCTCGCCGCGTCCGCGTCGCCGGCCGGGGCCATCGTCATGAGGCCCTCCACGCGCACGCCCGGCAGGGCGAGGACGCCCTCGATCTCCGAGCGCAGCTCGTCGGGCGAGAAGCCCGACTTGGAGCGCTCGCCCGAGACGTTGGTCTCGAGCAGCACGTCAGCCACGATCCCGCGCGCCTCGCAGCGCGTCGAGACCGCCTCGGCGAGGTGCGCCGAGGAGATGGAGTGGATCAGGCGGACGCGGCCGATCACCTGGTTGATCTTGTTCTTCTGCAGGTTGCCGATCATGTCAAAGCGCACGCCGGCGGCCTCGTCGCGCCCTTCCAGGGCCTCGAGCTTGCGCCCGAGCTCCTGCGGGCGGTTCTCGCCAAAGAGGCGCCAACCGGCGCGGATGGCGAGAAGGGCGGCGTCGGCGTCCACGGTCTTGGAGACCGCGATGACCTCGACCTCGCCCGGGTCGCGCCCGACCCGCCTCGCGGCGTCGGCGACCCGCTCGAGGATCGACGCGCGCCGCTCACGCAGAAACGTCTCGTATGACCTCGGATCGTCACTCATCCGAGCGTCGCCTCCCCTGCTCTCATGAACGCAATCGCGCCGTGGCGACCGGTCTCGCCACCCTCGGCGCGATACGAATAGAAGCGGTCGGTCGCGCCCGCCGTGGAGACGTCGCAGACCGCCACGCTCTTCTCGCCCACACCCGCGGAAGCGAGCGCGGCCGTGACGGCGGCCGTCAGGTCGAGGTGGCGCTCCGTCGGCACGACGGCCGGGCCAAACTCGGCGGCAAAGCGCGCGGCAAGCTCCTCGGAGACCTCGTAGTCGGCCGCGCCGATGTGCGGGCCCACGTAGGCGAGAAGGTCGGCGGGCTCGCAGCCGGCCTCGGCGCAGAGCGTGCGCGCCGCCTTCTCGGCGATGCGCGCGATCGTGCCGCGCCAGCCGGAGTGGGCCACGGCGAAGGCGCCCGGGGCGACGAGGACCACCGGCACGCAGTCCGCAAAGCACAGGAGCACCGGCACGCCGGGGGCCGTGCACACGACGGCGTCGGCACCGAGCTCGGCCTCCGCGCGCGCCGCGGCGAGCGCGTCCGGCTCGGCGGAGCGGACCACGACCACGTGGTCGCCGTGGACCTGGCGCGGGGCAAGGAGGTTGCCGAGAAGATCCTCCGCCCCGAGCGCCGCCAGGGCCCGTCGGCGGTTCTCGGCCACGCACACGGCGTCGTCACCGCAGCGCGCGCCGAGGTTGAGCGAGGCGTACGGCGCGCTCGAGACGCCACCCGTCCGCTCGGTGAACGCGAGCGTGACCCCGCCCGGACGGGACTCGTCCGTGAGCAGGGTCACGCCGCCAGAGGTCTGTCTCGTGAGCGAGGCCATCGCTAGAGACGGCTGCGCTTGAGGAAGTCGGGGATGTCGAACTCCTTGTCGTTGGACGAGGAGGCCGACGCCGGGCGGCTCACGTTGATCGGCATGGAGGCCGGCTGCTGCGAGGCGGGCACGGGGGCCGGGCGCTGCTCGCGCACGGGCGCGCTCGGGCGCTCGCGGCGCGAGGGGACCGAGGTGAGCGACGGCAGCGTCTGCTGGACGTTGGAGTCGTTGAAGCCGGTGGCGATGACGGTCACGCGCACCTGGTCGCCGAGGGACTCGTCGACGACCGTGCCAAAGATGATGTTGGCCTCGGGGTCGACGTTCTTGGCGACGAGGTCGGCGGCGTCGTTGATCTCCTGGATGCCCAGGTCCTTGTTGCCGGCGATGGAGAGCAGGACGCGCGTGGCGCCGTCGATGGAGCTCTCGAGCAGGCGGCTGGAGATGGCCTCCTCGGCGGCGTCGGTGGCGCGGTTGTCGCCGGAGGCGGTGCCGATGCCCATCATCGCGGTGCCGGCGCCCTTCATGATGGTGCAGACGTCGGCGAAGTCGAGGTTGATCAGGCCGGGGACCGTGATGAGGTCCGTGATGCCCTGGGTGCCCTGGCACAGGACGTCGTCGGCCATGCGGAAGGCCTCGAGCATCGTGGTCTTCTTCTCGGAGAGGTCGAGCAGGCGGTCGTTGGGGATCACGATGAGCGTGTCGACGTTCTCGGAGAGGTTGGCGATGCCCTCGGTGGCCGAGGCGTAGCGCTTGCGGCCCTCGAAGGTGAACGGCTTGGTGACGACGCCCACCGTGAGGGCGCCCACGTCGTTCTTGGCGATGTCGGCCACGACGGGCGCGGCGCCCGTGCCGGTGCCGCCGCCCTCGCCGGCGGTGATGAAGACCATGTCGGAGCCGGCGAGCGCGGCCTTGATCTCGTCGCGGGAGTCCTCGGCGGCCTCCTTGCCCACCTCGGGGTTGGCGCCGGCGCCGAGTCCCTTGGTGATGTCGGTCCCGATGTGGACCTTGATGTCGGCGTCGGAGATGGCGAGGGCCTGCGCGTCCGTGTTGACGGCGACGAACTCGACGCCGCGGATGCCCTCCTCGATCATGCGGTTCACCGCGTTGGTGCCGCCGCCGCCAACGCCCACGACCTTGATCACGGCGAGATAGTTGCTGAGGGTATCGGTGTCCTTGATCATCGTGCTCTCCTTCTGCCTTTCGTGCCTCGTTGTAGAGCGTTCTGCATACGTGCCTCTCGCTCCGTCCCGTACGAGGCAAACCCTAAAGGTCAAGTTAACCCCGAAGCTTGGGATAAAGCGACGTATCTTGGCACACTCGAGGGTTTCTCGTCAAGTCGTGTGACGAAATCATGGACGCAGCAGCTCAGCCGCGGCATTGAGCGCAGGCGGGCGCGTGGGCGACCTACTCCTCGGAGCCCTCGTCCTGGGTCGAGACGCCGTCGCCGGCCTGAACGTTGTCCGAGTCGATCACCCTGTAGGCGGGGTTGGAGGGCACGCGGACGTTGATGCGCACGACCTGACCGTCGCCCTGCTCGAGGTAGCCGCTGACGATGCCCTCCTTCAGCGTGATCTCCGTCGGAGAGCCGAGAGAGACCTCTACCCCGCTCTCGAGCACGCACGAGACGTTCTCCGCCGAGGGCGCGCTGTAGCAGACGACCTGCGACGCGAAGTCGCTCGAGAAGCCGTCCTGGAACTGACGCACCGCGTCGAGCACCTCGTCGGTCGCCGCCGACCCCGCCTTGGGGTCCACGGTCGAGGGGACGTCGGCAATGAGGAGGCAGCCCTGCGCCTGGGCGATGGCCAGCGCGGCGTCGTTGACGGACTGGCCCTCCGCCGGCTCCAGCTTGGCGGGCTCGATCCACGTGTTGTCCTCGGAGAGGTACCACGCCACCGTCCCGGAGCTCATGACCACGAGCGCGGCGGGGCGGCGCTCCTCGACGGTGATCTTGAGGGTCCCGGGCGGTATGCGGGAGAAGCTCGCGGACGCGATCCAGGGGTTCTTCTTGAGGGACTCCTCGATCGCGGCGGTGTCGACGTTGAGCAGCGTGGCGCCCTCGGGCACGCGCGCGAGGTTCTGGACGTCCTCGGAGCTCACGTGCTCGGTCGGCTCGAACTCGATCGACGTGATCGCGAGCACGGAGGAGTTGCGCAGCGCGAAGAACGCCACCGTGACGACGACCGCCAGCGCGACGAGGGAGGCAAGCACCGTGAGGGCGACGCGCACCACGTTGGCCCGCTGGTGCCTCATCCTGCGCTCGCGCGGCGCCGCCGAGGGCGCCTGGGCGGCGGACTTGGGACGCGCCTTCCCGCCCGTCGGGAGGGAGACGCGGGGCCTCTTCTTGGCCGGGGCGGTCTTCTTCGGCGCGGCGGGGGCGCTGGCGCGGACGGACGCGCCCGCAAGGCGGGACGCACCCTTGGAGTCGCGCTTCCTGGGCGTGGGCTTCCTGCTCTTGTCGGCCGCCATGACCTAGCCGCCAAATCCCAGGAACTTGACCTCCGGGGAGAGGTCGATGCCGTAGCGCGCGAGGACCGCGTCATGGGCGCGGGTCATGAGCGCGAGGATGTCGGCGGCACTGGCGCCGCCGCGGTTGACGATGAAGTTGGCGTGCTCGGGAGAGATCTGCGCGCCGCCCTGCGCGAGGCCGGAGAGCCCGCAGGACTCGATGAGGGCGCCCACGGAGCGCTCGGGCGGGTTGCGGAAGACCGAGCCGCAGCTGGGCAGCGAGAGGGGCTGCGTCTCGCGCCTGCGGCGCAGGCGCGCGTCCATGTCCGCCGCGATCGCGTCGCGCTCCGCCGGCATGAGGGAGAGCGTGGCCTCGAGGATGATCTCCGAGGTGGGAAGCGACGTCGTGCGGTAGCCCCACTCGATTTCGTCGGCAGCGTAGCGGTGCATCCCCTGGCCAGGGCGGTAGACCACGAGGTCGCGAACGCGGCGTCCGATCCACTCGCGCCGTGTCCCCGCGTTCATGGAGAGGGCGCCGCCGAGCGTGCCCGGGATGCCCACGCAGGGCTCGAGCCCGGAGAGGCGCGCCCTGAGCGCCTCGTTGACCACGCGCGAGAGGGAGGCGGCCGCCCCCGCCGTCACGGTGGCGTCGTCCGCGGAGACGTTCACGCGGGAGAACTCGCCGCCCAGGACGATCACGCAGCCGTCGTAGCCGGCGTCGTCGGCGAGGACGTTGGTCCCCTTGCCGAGCACGACCCAGCGCACGCCCTCGGCGTCGAGCACCTCAATCGTGCGCACGAGCGCCGCGTAGTCGCGCGGCTGCACCACGAGCGCGGCGGGACCGCCGATGCGGTAGCTCGTCCGGCGGGAGAGCGGCTCGTCCCGGGTGATGTCGGCGTCGACGGCACCCGAGAGGCTCATGTAGGCGTTGAAGACGCTCACGTGCGCTCTTACCTCCGCTCGCGCTCGCGCATGGCCTCGATGAAGGCGGGGCCGATGGCGGTCACGTCGCCCGCGCCCTGCGTGATGAGCAGGTCGCCGGGGCGGCAGGTCGCGCAGAGGTCCTCGATCAGCGCGTGGCGGTTCGGCACGTAGGTGACGTCGGAGACGCTCCCCCGCTCGCGCACGGAGTTGACGATCGTCTTGCCGGAGACGCCGGGGACGGGCATCTCGCCGGCGCCAAAGACGTCCATGACGCGCAGGACGTCGGCATGGTCGAACGCGGTGCCAAACTCCTTGGCCAGGGCCTGCGTGCGGCTGTAGCGGTGCGGCTGGAACACGCAGACGATGCGCTCGAAGGGCAGGTCGGCGGCGGCGCCGAGCGTGGCGGCGATCTCGGTGGGGTGGTGGCCGTAGTCGTCGACGACGGTCACGCCGGCGACGTCGCCCACGTGCGTGAAGCGGCGACGGGCGCCCTTGAACTGGGACAGCGCCGCGGCGGCGGCGTCGAGGTCGAGGCCCAGCACGTCGGCCACGGCGATCGCTGCCGTGGCGTTGGCCATGTTGTGGCGCCCGGGGTTGGCGGCGATCGTCACGCGGACGTTCTTCTCGCCCGGGGCGCTCACGGAGAAGCTGCTGGCGAGCGCATGGTTTGCGGGCTCGGGGGTGCAGACGTAGTCGCAGGCGGGGTCAAAGCCGTAGGTGACCACGCGCCGGCCGGTCGAGCGGGCAAGCTCGACGTAGCGCGCCACGTCGCCGTTGACGATGACCGTGCCGGCGTCGCCGACGAGGTCCATGAACGTGCAGAAGGTCTTCTCGATGTTTTCCAGCGTGCCGTAGTGGTCGAGGTGATCCGCCTCGATGTTGGTCACCACGACGACGCTGGGGTGCAGGTAGAGGAAGGAGCCGTCGGACTCGTCCGCCTCGCAGACGAAGTGCTCCCCGGAGCCGTTGCGGCCGTTGGTGCCGTAGCCCTCAACCACGCCGCCGATGAGGAAGGAGGGGTCAAGGCCCATCTTGTCGAGCATCGTGGCCACCATGGAGCTCGTGGTGGTCTTGCCGTGCGTGCCGGCCACGGCCACGGTCGTGGAGGCGCCGGAGAGGTAGGAGAGCATCTTGGCGCGCGGCCAGATGGGGATGCCCAGCTCGCGGGCGCGCACGACCTCGGGGTTGGTCTCGGGGATGGCCGTGGAGGTGACAACGACCTGCGGGCTCACCTCGTCGATGGTGGCCGCCTCGTGGCCCACGCGCACGTCGATCCCCGCGGCGGCGAGGTCGCGGACGTAGTGGGAGCGCTTGAGGTCGGAGCCCGTGACGCGGCAGCCGCGCTCGTGCAGGACGAGGGCGATCCCGCTCATGCCGGCACCACCGATGCCGATGAAGTGGGCACTCGTAACGTTGTCAATGTCGGGCATCTGCGGACCCTCCGTCCTTCTCGTCACATACACGCACTACTGTAGCCCAAATGCGGCCGCTTCAGGCCGGCTCCAAGCGGCTGCACAAATCCCGCTTGACGCGCGCGGGCGCGGCCCGGCCCGGGAATCGCCGCCCTTGTCCGGTGGCGTTCCGAAAATCGCCGTCCTTGCCCGGCGGCGTTCTAGAGAATCGAGGGCTTGTACGGGGCGAAACCGTTTCTACGCGACAATGGCGGCGATTCGTAGAGCGCACCGCGACAAGGGCGGCGATTCCCGGAACCCACCCCGGCAAGGGCAGCAATTCCGGGGCGCACCCTGGCAAGGGCCCCGATTCGCAGAAGCCGCGGACAGGAACCGCCGCTAGCTCCTCGCGGCGGCCTCCACCTCGTCGGCCAGGGCGGCCGCGGCGCGAGACTGACCCAGGCCCAGGGCCGCCTCGCGCATCGCGTCGCGGCGCGCCGGCTCGTCGAGGAGCCCCAGCAGCTCGGACGAGAACACAGGGTCGTCGATCTGCGCGTCCGGGACGAGGACCGCCGCGCCCGCGTCCGTGAGGAAGCGCGCGTTAGTGGTCTGGTGGTCGGCGGTGGCGTGCGGGTAGGGCACGAGCACGCTAGGCACGCCCACGGCGGCGATCTCCGCGATCGAGGATGCGCCCGCGCGCGAGAGCACGAGGTCCGCCGCGGCGAGCGCCTGGCCCATGTTGGAGATGTAGGGTATCACGCGCCAGCGAATCTGCTCCTCGGGCGTGAGCGCGAGCGCGGAGACCGTCTCGTCAAAGCCGTCGGCCCCCGTGGAGTGCACCACCACGAGGCCCTCGCGCGCGAGGAGCTCGCGCTTGAGCCGGCAGACGCCCTCGTTGATGTGCGCCGCGCCGAGCGAGCCGCCAAAGACCAGGAGCATCGTCTCGTGCGGCTCCACGCCAAAGGCGGCGCGCCCCTCCTCGCGGCTCGCGTTCACGACGCTGCGGCGCACGGGGTTGCCGGTGAGCACGACCGCAGGGGACGTCCTCCCCTCGCGCTCGAAGACCGCACGCGCCGCCGGGACCGAGATGCACACGCTCGCGGCCTGCGGCGCGAGCGCCTTGTTGGCGAGGCCGGGCACCGAGTTCTGCTCGTGCAGCACGTAGGGCACGCCGAGGCGGTGGCAGCAGTTGAGCAGCGCCATCTCCACGTAGGCGCCAAAGCCCACGGCCACGTTTGGCGCGCCCTCGGCCGAGAAGCGCCGCGCGATCTGGGACTGCGCGCGCCTCATGCGGTAGAGCGAGCTCGCGAGCGTCCAGGGGCGCGCGCGGTCGAAGCCCGAGACCACCACCGGGACGAGCTCGAAGCCAGCCTCGGGCACGAGGCGCCCCTCGAGCTTGGACGTCTGCCCGAAGAAGCGCACGTGATGGCCGCGGTCGCGCAGCTCCTCGGCGAGCGCGAGCGCGGGATTGATGTGTCCGGCCGTGCCGCCCGCCGCGATCGCGACCTCGAGGTTCTTCTCGGCCATGGTCTCTCCTATCGTCTGGTCCTCGGTCCCTGGCCGCGCCCGCGCAGGCGCTCCGTGGCGCTCGGCCCGAGGTCGATCCTCCGTCTGCCCCCGCTCTCGCTCACACGGCCGCGCGGGGCCCTCCCCGAGCCGCGCGCGCCACCGCCGCCCTCGACGACGCGCAGGCCGCCGCGCTCGCCCCGCTCGGGGCCGGGCGCCCTGCGCTCGGAGCGCGGCGTCGCCTCGCCCACGAACGAGAGCCCCTCCTCGCGCTCCCGGTCGACCTCGCGCCAGGTCCTGCGCGCGTTGTCGTGCGCCGTCTCCGGCAGGCTCGAGTGGACCGAGACGGACGTGATGAGGCCCACGAGCATGAGGCTCGCGATGATCGAGGAGCCGCCGTAGCTCACGAACGGGATGGGCTTGCCCGAGAGCGGGAAGAAGCCGATGACGCCCAGCACGTTGAGGAAGAGCTGGATGAGGACTATCGACGTGCAGCCGGCGGCGACCAGGCGCCCGGCGAGGTCCGGCGCGCGGCGCGCGATCTCCAGGCCCGCCCAGAGGAACACCATGAACCCCGCGAGCAGGCCGAGCGTGCCGAGAAGACCGCACTCCTCGCCGATCACCGCAAAGATGAAGTCGTTGTGGGCCATGGGCAGGTAGGCGTACTTCTGGCGGGAGAAGCCCACCCCGACGCCCAGCAGCCCTCCCGAGCCAAAGGCGTAGAAGCCCTGGATGAGCTGCCAGCCGTTGCCGTAGGGGTCGGCCCAGGGGTCGAACATCGTGAAGAAGCGCGCGCGGGAGTAGTCGTCCTTGAGCGAGATGAAGAGAAACGCGATGGCGGCGAGCACGAGAAGCCCGATGAGAAGCCGCTTGGGCATGCCCGCGAGGTAGCCCATCACGACGAGCGTGAGGCCGGCGACCATCGTGGTGCCCTTGTCGGGCTGCGCGATGATGAGCAGCAGGGGCAGGCCCACGCCGGCGGCGAGCAGGACCAGGAAGTGGTTCCAGTCGAGCGAGCCCTGGTCGTAGTAGCGCTCGGCGAGGTTCGCCGCAGTGAAGATGATCGTGATCTTGGCAAACTCCGAGGGCTGCAGGTCAAAGAAGCCCAGGTCGATCCAGCGCGTGGCGCCCATGCCGTTGTCCGTGCCGAGCGCGATGACGGCGAGGAGCAGCCCCAGCGTCACGAGCCAGATGGGCATGATCAGCTGCCGCACCCAGAGGCGGTAGTCGATCTTGGCGAGCACGAAGGCGACGAGGGCGCCCGCGGCAATGAAGGCGAGCTGGCGCTTGAGGTAGTAGGCGGCGTCGCCCGTGGAGTTGAGCGCCGTGACCGAGGACGCCGAGAAGACCATGAGCAGGCCAAAGCCCACGAGCACCGCGACGCAGGCGAGAAGGACGAGCCGCGGGCGCATGAAGCGCTCCGGCACGCCGAAGATGCTGCGCTCCGCTCGCTCGCCGCGCTCCCGGCGGCCCGAGCTCCCCCGCGCTGCGACGGCCCTCGCCATGGCGCTCACTCCCCCTCCGCCGCGAGGTCGCGGACGAGGTCCTTGAAGAGGCGGCCGCGCTCGGCCATGTTGTTGAACTCGTCGAAGGAGGAGCAGGCCGGCGAGAGCAGGACCGTCTCGCCGGGGCGCGCCGCGGCCGCGGCGGCGGCAAACGCCTCGCGCAGGTGCGGCGCGCGCACGACCTCGAGCGCGGAGGGCGCCCCCTCGAGGGCGCGGGCGATCCGCTCGCCGGCCTCGCCGAAGCACACCGCCACGCGGCAGCGCTCGCGCACGGCCGCCGCGAGGGACGTGAGGTCGGTGCCCTTGTCGTGCCCGCCCAAAAGCACCACGATCGAGCCCGCGTCAAAGGCGGTCAGCGCCTTCTCCACGGAGTCGGTGTTGGTGGCCTTGGAGTCGTTGACAAAGCGGACGCCGCCGACCTCGCCCGCCGGCTCGATGCGGTGCTCGATGGGCGAGAAGGACATAAGGCCGCGGCGCACGTCGTCCGGTGCGACGCCCAGCTCGAGCGCGACGGCGGACGCCGCGAGCGCGTTCTCGGCGTTGTGGGCGCCAAAGATCTGCAGGTCGGAGGTCTGCGCGAGCTCGTGCTCGACGCCGTCCAGGCGCACGACGAGCGTGTCCTCGCGCAGGAACGCGGCGCACGGGCCCGCAGGCTCGCACTCGACGCTGAGCTCGCAGACGCGCAGGCCGCGCGCCTCGGCGCGCGCGGACGCCGCACGGCACCAGTCGTCGTCCACGGAGATCACGGCGAGGTCGCCCGCGCCCATGTTGGCGAAGACGCGCTCCTTGGCCGCGGCGTACGCCTCCATCGTGTGGTGCCACTCGAGGTGGTCGGGCGTGACGTTGAGCAGGACCGCCGCGCGCGGGTGGAAGAGCCGCGTCGTGGCGAGCTGGAAGCTCGAGAGCTCGGCCACGAACCAGCCGCCCTCCGCGCGACCGGAGATGGCCTCGATCGGAGGCAGGCCGATGTTGCCCACGGACTCGGCGGCGAGCCCGCCCTCGCGCAGGAGGTGCGTCGCGAGCGAGGTCGTGGTCGTCTTGCCGTTGGTGCCCGTGACCGCGACCCAGCGCTCGGGGCTCTCGCGCCAGGCGAGCTCCGGCTCGCCGACGACCTCGGTCGAGCAGGACAGCGCGCTCCGGAAGAAGTCGGAGGTGTCCGGGATGCCGGGCGAGGCCACGGCGAGGTCAAAGCTGCCGGCGACCTCGTCGGTGCCGCAGACGACGCACACGCCGAGGTCCTCGAGCGCACGGGTCTTCTCGCCAGGCGCCGAGGCGGCGCCGCCGAAGAGGGTCACCGAGTCCACGCGCCCCGGCACGAGCGAGGCGAGGTAGCGCGCCGCGGCCTCGCCGGTGCGGCCGAGGCCGAGCACCGCGACGCTTCCAAGATGCTCCTGAGAGCTGACGGTCATGTGCACCATCCCCTAGCCGAGCTGGAAGTAGAGGGCGAACCCGAGCGACGCGAAGGCGGCGGTGACGATCCAGAACCTGATGACGACCTTGTTCTCCGCCCAGCCCATCTGCTCGAAGTGGTGGTGGATCGGCGTCATGAGGAAGACGCGCCTGCCCGTGAGCTTGAAGCTCGTGACCTGGATCATCACGGAGAGCGCCTCGCAGACGAAGACGCCTCCCATGATGAGGGAGGTGACCTCGGTCTTGGTGAGGACGGCCAGCGACGCCAGCGCGGCGCCCAGGGCCAGCGACCCCGTGTCGCCCATGAAGATCGAGGCGGGGTAGCAGTTGTGCCAGAGGAAGCCCACGCACGCGCCGGCGATGGCGCCGGCGAGGATCGCGAGGTCGAGCTCGTTGTAGAGGAACGCGACCATGGCCATGAAGAGCATCACAACCATCGTGCAGCCGCCGGCGAGGCCGTCGAGGCCGTCGGTGAGGTTGACGGCGTTGGAGAGGCCCGCCATGAGCAGGAAGACGAAGACGAGGTAGAGCCAGGGAATCGAGACGGCCGCTCCGCCCAGCTCGAGGGTCGTGGAGAGCACGCCGAGGTCGATGGCAAAGCCGCCCGGGAGGACGACCGTGGGCGCGACGCCGCAGACGTTGACCGCGACGAGGCAGAAGACGACCGAGATGAGGATCAGCCCCGCCATCTTCTGGGAGGGGGTGAGGCCGAGCGAGCGCCCGTGCGCCACGCTCTCGATGTCGTCGAGCAGGCCGAGCGAGCCGGTCACGAGCGTCGCGCCGACGGCAAGGACGAGCCCGGGCGTCCACTCGGCGACGAGCGCGCACGAGGCGAGCACGCCGACCAGGATGATGACGCCGCCCATCGTGGGCGTCCCCTGCTTGACGAGGTGGCGCTGCGGGCCGTCCGCACGGATCTGCTGGCCCACGCCCTCGTAGCGCATGAGCCGGATGAAGAACGGCATCAGGAGGCCGGTCACGAGCGAGGCCACGCCGATGGCGAGAAACACCTGGAAGGTTGGGTAGGCGGGATTTCCGATCATCGAGCGAGCACTCCCCTCACGAACGCGTCGAGCCCCGCGGCTCGCGACGCCTTAACCAGCACGAGGTCACCCTCGGAGAGAACCGGTCCTATCACGCGCACGGCCTGATCGACCGAGCCGAGGCGCTCGATCGCGTCCTCGGAGAGGCCCATCGTGCGCGCGGCCTCCGCCATCTCGTCGGCGAGCTCGCCCCCGACGAGGACGAGCAGGTCGACCCCCTTGGCCGCGGCGTAGGCGCCCACGTAGCCGTGCAGGCGGCGCGCCTCGTCGCCGAGCTCGCCCATCTCGCCGAGCACCGCCACGCGCCGGCCGGCGCACGACATCGACGCGAGCACGTCGAGCGAGGACGCCATCGAGGCGGGCGCGGCGTTGTAGGAGTCGTCGATCACGCGGGCGCCCGACGGGGCGACGTGGACGTCGAGGCGCATCTGCGCCTGGGGCATGCGCTCGATCGCCGCGAGCGCGGCATCACGGTCGAGCCCGGCGCGCCAGATGAGCGCGAGGGCGAGCAGGAGGTCGTCGACGGGGGCACGGCCGGGCATGGGCAGGCGCGCGGTGCCCGACCAGCCGTCCGCACAGGAGACGGCCACGGTCGCGCGACCCTCCTCGTCGAGGGAGAGCGCGTCGCAGCGGACCTCATCGGACGCGGCACGCCCCACCATCGCGACCTCGACGCCCGCCGGGCGTGCGAAGCCGTCGGCGATGAAGGACGTGAAGTCGCCGGCGGAGACGAGCGCGAGGGTGGGACGCAGCTCGCCGTGCGCGCGCATGCCGCCCACGATCTCCGCCTTGGCCCGGGCGATGTTCTCGCGGCTGCCGAGAAGCCCGATGTGGCTCGTGCCCACGTTGGTGATGCAGGCGAGCGCGGGACGGCAGGCGCGGGCGAGCCGGTCGATCTCGCCGGCGTGGTTCATCCCGAGCTCGCAGACCAGGACCTCCGCGTCGTCGGGGGCTGAGAGCACGGTGAGCGGCAGGCCGATCAGGTTGTTGAGGTTGCCAGCCGTCGCATGGGTCCTGCGCTGCGCGCCAAAGGCGGCAGCGAGCATCTCCTTGGTCGTGGTCTTGCCGACCGACCCCGTGACGCCCACGACGAGCCACTCCCCGTGGGCCTCGCGCACGTGCGCGGTGAGGCGCAGGAGGAACTCCTCGCAGTCGTCCTTCTCGGCGCGCAGGACGGCGCACCCGAGGGATGCGAGCTCGAACAGGACGTCGGGCGCCACCTCGGCGGAGGCCACCACGGCCGCGGCGCCGGCGCGCGCGGCGGCGGCGAGGTAGTCGTTGCCGTCCACCCGCTCCCCGGCGAAGGCGACGAAGAGGGAGCCCTCCCCGACCTTCCGGGAGTCGATGACGGCCTCGCCGGACACGTCGCGCGTCCCGGGCGAGAGCACGGATGCCCCCGTCGCGGCCGCGATGTCAGATACGCTCATACGAATCATGCTCAGTCACTCCGATCAGGACGCGGGGCTCACGCCCAGGATGCTCACTGCCTGCTGCGCGATTTCCTTGAAGGCGACGCCGGCGGACCCGGACGAGAGGTAGGGCGTGTTGTTGAGGCCCACGTAGACGAGGATCTCGGGAGCCTCTGCGTTGGCGAAGGCGCACAGGGACGAGACGTAGGACCCCTGGCGGTAGCCGCCGTCCTCGGAGGCCTGCTCGCCCGTTCCCGTCTTTCCCGCAAAGTCGTAGCCCTCGACCTGCCCGGTGGTTCCCGAGCCCTCCGCCATGACGCCGCGCATCATGTCGATCTCCTGGGCCACGGTCTCCTCCGAGACGATCCGCTTGCCCGCCGGCCACTCCACCTGCTCGTCACCACGATACACGAGGAAGTGGGGGGTCAGGGGCACGCCGCCATTGGCGACCGCCCCGAAGGCGCGCACGATCTGGACGAGGGGGATCGCGAGGCCCTGGCCGAACGCCATCGAGCCCGCCGTGGCGCCGTCGTACTCCTCGAGCGACCGAACGATGCCGTCGACCTCGCCGGGGAAGTCGATTCCGGTCCTCTTGCCGATCCCGTAGCGCTCCACGCCCTCCGAGAAGGCCTCCGCCCCGATGACGTCCTGGACGAGCTGCGCCATGGCGGTGTTGGAGGAGTTGACGAGCATGTCGCGCACGCTCATGTCCACGGTGTAGTCGCGCCCGTCGACGTCGGTCACGTAGCTGTCGCCCACGAGGACCTGCGGGGGCACGGTGTAGACGGTGTCCTCGGTGAAGAAGCCGCCCTCGATGCCGATCGAGGTGGTCAGGACCTTGAAGAGCGATCCGGGCTCGAAGGAGCTCGAGACGAGCTTGAGGTTGAGCGAGGAGGCGTCCTCGATGTTGGAGAAGTCGGGCAGGGGCGTCGAGCAGGCGGCGAGGATCTCTCCGGTCAGCGGGTCGGTGACCATGACGGAGCCCGACTCCGCCGAGTAGGTCTCCACGGAGCGGGAGATCACGTCCTCGCAGACCGCCTGCAGGTCGACGTCGATCGAGGTGACGAGGTCGACGCCGTCTCTTGCCTCCGTCACCTCGGAGGCCCCTCCGGCGATGGGCGTCCCGTCGGCGCCGGCCTCCATGAGCATCTCGCCGTCCGTGCCGGTGAGGATGTCGTCGTAGTAGAGCTCCAGGCCCGAGAGGCCCTTCCCCTCGGTGCCCACGTAGCCGACGACCTGGGCGCCGGTCGAGCCGTAGGGGTAGACGCGCTTGGTGTCCGAGATGAAGTAGACGCCCGTGAGCTCGCGCGCGGCGAGCTGCTTGGAGAGCTGCTCGGCGACCTCCTCGTCGACCTGGCGCGCCACGTACACGAACGTCGTGTCCATGGTGAGCATCTCCATGTAGTCGTCCTTCTCGCCACCGAGGGCGGAGACGAGGACGTTGGAGACGCCCGAGGGGTCGGAGACGGCCTTGGGGTTGGCGTAGACCGTCTTGCAGTCGACGCTCATCGCGAGGGCGTTGCCGTTGCGGTCGTAGATGGTGCCGCGCTTGGCATGGAGGACCATCTTGTTGGTGCGCTGGGCCTCGGCGGAGGCGGAGAGCTCGCCGTGCTTGAAGACCTGGAGGTAGGCGAGACGGGCCGCCACGATGGCGAGAAGGCCGAGGAAGCCGGCGCGCGTGACCGCGAGGCCGTGGTCGTCGCCGCCCGTCCCCGACCCGCCGGGGCGGGCCGCCCTCACGCGGTAACGCGCACGTGAGGCCTCGTCGTACGAGGCCTCCGGATGGTTGCGCCGAGTGCGGCGGTTCTGTCTGTCCCTGCTGCTCACAGGTATCGAGTCTACGACATGTCGGACTGGGTCTGGGCGGCGTCGGCCGCCTGCGCAGCTTCCCCATCAGCGGCCTCGGCCTCGTCCGTAGAGCCGAGGTCGACCGTCACGGCATCGCCGGTGAGGACCATGCCGTAGTTCTGCGTGGCGATGCGCGTGATGCGGGCGTTGCTCGAGAGCACGGAGCGCTGGACCCTCAGCTGCTCGTTGAGGGACGAGACCTCCTCGATCTGGGTCGAGAGCGCCGAGTTGGAGCTGAGGAGGGAGACGGTCGCCGCCGCGATGCCCACGCGGGCCATGCCCAGGACGATGAGGACGGCGGCGACGGCGAGGACCGCGCGGACCCGCGCGACGAAGGTCGCCGAGACGCCGGCACGCGCGCGGGCGTCGAGGCCGCCGCCGGTAACGACCTCGAAGGAGGGGGCGGCCTGCCGCTCGAGGCGCTCCCGCCTCCGCTCTGCCGTCTCCACGCTGTATGCCTCGGAGCCCTGGTACCTCATGACATCTTCCTTGCATCGTCGGCCTATGGCCGATGGCTTGTCTTGCTAAAGCAGGTACGCTGGGAACTTGAGGGTTACTTCATTGCTTGCCTCAAGGTGTGCTTGAGCGACCTTAAGAGTTCGTCTAGAGATGGTTGACAGTTCGTTTAGTGTTCGAAGGTAGTGCGTTTATGGTTCGTAGTAGTGCGTTTGTGCTTCGTTTCTTGTGCTCTCTCATAGACGGCTCTCGCCGGCTACGACACCTTGGTGCCCCGCTACGCGACGTCGAGCTTGACCGCCACGCGCATGAGGGCGCTGCGCGACCGTGGGTTGGCCGCAACCTCCTCGTCGGACGCAACGAGGGGCTTTCTGGTCCTGACCTGGACTATCGGCACGTGACCGCACACGCACACCGGAAGGTCCGGCGGGCAGGTGCACCCCTGCGAGAGCTCCGAGAAGACGTGCTTCACGATGCGGTCCTCGAGCGAGTGGTAGGAGATGACGCAGATCCTCCCCCCGGGGTTCGCCCAGCGGACCGCCGCCCTCAGTCCCCGGTCCAGGACGTCGAGCTCGTGGTTGACCTCGATGCGCAGTGCCTGGAACGTACGGCGGGCGGGGTGTCCCCCCGTCCTTCTCGCCGCCGCGGGAATCGCCTCCTTGATCACCTCCACGAGCTGGAGTGTGGTCTCGATGGGCTGCTTGGCGCGCCGCTCGACGATCCGCCTGGCAATGCGCGCCGCAAAGCGCTCGTCGCCGTAGACGCGGAGGATTCGGGTGAGGTCTGCTTCGTTGTAGGTGTTCACGACCTCGGCTGCGGTTATGGTGTGTTTCCCCGAATTCATGCGCATGTCGAGCGGGGCGTCCTCGTGGTACGAGAAGCCGCGCTCCGGGATGTCGAGCTGGGGCGACGAGACGCCGAGGTCGAAGAGGAAGCAGTCGACCCCGGGGACCTCTGCCTCGACGAGAAGCTCGTCGAGGTCGCCGAAGTTGCCCTTGAGGAGACGGGTGCTCGCCTCGGGGACCTCGCGCGCGAGGCGCTCGGTCGCCGCCGTCAGCGCCATGTCGTCCTGGTCGATGCCAATCGACAGGCCGTCCGGCGCCACGCGCCTCGCGAGCTCGACGGTGTGTCCCGCACCCCCGAGGGTGCAGTCGCACACCACCTCCCCCGGCTGGGGGTCGAGCTCGGCGAGAACCTCGGCGAGCATCACGGGAACGTGCCGATATTCTGCTGTCAAGACCCTCACCCCCTAGTCGTGGAAGAGAAGTGCGTCGAGGTCGTCCTCGAGGCTCTCCTGCGCCGCAGCCCACGTCTCGGTGTTCCAGACCTCGAAGTGGTCCCCGGCGCCCACCACCGTGACGGCATCTGTGAGGCCGAGCTTCTCGCGCATGCCAGGCTTGGCAACGTCGAGCTTGCCGAGGGCGACGCGACCGGCGGAGTCGATGTCGACCTCCACGGCGCGGGCCCACAGCCCCGTCCTCAGACGAACGTCGTCGCGACTGCGGGGATCGAAGTGGTTGTCGCCGTACTCGAAGAGGCCGTCGACGTACGCCTCGAACCCCTCAGGGGTGAAGCCGTTCACGCAGCCGTTGAGCGGGACGAGGTATATCGTCTTCTTGTCGCCGTCCACAAGCTGCTTGCGGAAGACGGCCGGCAGGGTGACGCGCGCCTTGGCATCCACGGACATCGGATACGACCCGGCAAGCATGTCACCCTCCCTTCGAGACGAGAACCCTGCCCCGAACGGAGCGTGCGATTACTATACGTCATTGGCCACACTTTGCGACACAAAAAAACACTTTGCTACACCTTTCGGTTGAAAAGTGGGCGCGGACGGCTTTTACCCGTACCGCTGCCCCCAGATGTTGCGTGCTTGCCCATTCCTGAACACAAGGGGGTTCGTGCGTTTGTGTCACAGGCGTGGAGACGCGCCCCACCACCCCTTCACCGGACCGTCCGAGAATCGCCGCCCGTGTTCGCAGAGCCGCCAGGAACCTCTGCCCCGTCCGCGCGGCGTCTAGGAACGACCACCCTTGCCCTACTATGGTCTCAGCTCGAAAGAGGAGGTACGACCATGCATACGCGCCGTGAGTTCCTTGCCCTGTCCGCCGGAATGCTCGCCCTGCTCACCGGCTGCATCGGGAGCGAACCCGAGCCCGATCGGGGCGAGGGCCCCGACGTGCGGACGCAGCCGGTGCAGATGCGCCTCACCATCCCAGAGTCCTACCTCGCGTTCACCGGTAACACGGCGGACGGGGCGGCGCGGGACTACGCGGACTACTCGGACGGCAACATAGCGACGAGCGTCCTCGAGGACGGGTCGCTCGAGCTCTACGTCACGGACCACTGGTACGGGCGGCTGCGGACCATGTGGGAGGACCAGCTCGGCAAGAGCCTCGACTCGCTGGGCGCAAGCGAAGCCGTCGTCTCCGTCGAGGTTTCGGACGGCCGCGACGCCGTGACCGTCACGGCGCGCCCCTCCTTCGCGGACCATGCGGACACCGACCTCTACCAGCTCGTCGCCGCCTGCGGCTTCCTGCAGCTCCTCGACCCGGAATCCGACTGGCAGGGGAATTGGGCCGTCGAGGTCACCCTCCTGGACGCCGAGACGGGCGCGGAGGTCGCACGAGGCACGCTTCCCGCCGACGAGCTCTCCTACAGCCGTGAGAGCTGGGACGAGGCCGTCTCGGCGGCAGCCTAGGCCCTCAGCGACGCGAGCACGTCGGCGAGCGCGTCGTCACGCCGGTGGGCCGCCTGCAGGTACGCCTGGAGCAGCGGATGGGCCACCGAGAAAATCCCGGCGTCCGTGCATGCCGCCGCGGCCGCGCGCAGGCGCTCGGAGAGCGGCCCCACGTCGCCCGCGGGCAGGCCCGCCCTCTCGAGCACGCGCGCGAGGCGCTCCCCCGTGAGCTTCGCCGGCTCGAGGCGGCTCGCGACCAGCGCCTCGCGCTCGTGCTCGACGAGTGCGGCGAGCTCGCGGCGGGCGCGCTCGGCCTGAGCGCGACCCAGCTCGATGCAGCGCCGGTAGCAGGCGACGGAGGCCTCCACCATGCCGAGGTCGTACGCAAGAGCGGCGAGGCGGTAGAGGCAGAGGGAGAGGCCGTCGACGGTCGAGCAGCGCGCCGCGGCGCCGGACACCGCGCGCAGGGCCTCGTCGGCCCTTCCCATCGCGCGCAGGCAGTCCGCGTGGGCGATCGCCGCCTCGACTGTGCACGGAGCGAGCTCTGCGGCGCGCTCGGCATGGGCGAGCGCGCGGTCGAGGCTGCCGGGGAGCGCGAGCCTGAGCTCGAGGACCGCCGCGTACTGGTGCGCGAGGAAGTAGGCGTCCGGGACGAGGCACACGGCACGACCGTCGGCACAGTCGAGGTTGTAGGTCACGCGCTCGGGAACGGAGCGGAAGTAGCGGTGGGTAGTCCGCTCGTCGTCGCGATAGGCGCCGCACGCCTCGGTGGGAGCGAGCGCGTCCTCGAGCAGGCCCGCCACCCTCGAGAGCTCCTCGTGGTCCGACTCGCCAGCCGCGGAGACGCAGGGCCCCGCCTGGCGCACGGCGCGCTCGAGCGCCGAGCCGCCGACGAAGCACTCGATAAGGTCGTCGGCGTCCTCCACGTCGAGCTCGCCGGCGACCAGGGCGCGCGTCGTGCGCTCGCAGGCCTCGACGACCGAGGCGTCCGTGGCGGACGCGCGCAGCTCGGAGAGGGCCGCCACAGCACCCTCCGTCGTGTCTCCGAGCCCGCCGAAGTCGTCCGCGACGCGCTCCCACGCGTCAAGGCGCACCACGCTCTCCGCGATGCCGAGCTCGGAGCGCCGGTGCGCCCCGCAGGTGCGCACGACCGCCTCGGGGCAGGGCTCGTCGGAGAGCTCCACCGGCCGATAGCGCTCGGCCGGGCGCAGCTGGGTGTCGACAAACGACAGCAGCGGCGCGACGGGGGCGAGCCAGCCATCCGCAGCGGGGCGGAAGCGCAGCTCGGCGGAGGACTCGGGCAGGCCGCCCTCGTGCGAAGCGGCCGCCATGCGCTCGAGCGAGGAGCGCGTGAGGTCCGCGGAGAGGACGCAGTCAACGCTCCCATCCTCGTGGCAGTTGACGACCACGCGGCGAATCGCCGGCGAGGCGGCAAGCGCCGTGCGGGCAACGAGCAGCGTCAGGTCATACGCGTAGGCTCGGGCGAGCGCGGCGCGCTCCGCCTCGGGGACAAAGGGGAAGGCCATCGGCCGGGGCACGGCCACCCTCACCCCGAGCAGGCCCTCGGAGACGCTGAGCCTGAAGTCCGCGACCATGCGGAAGGGCACCGGCAGGTTCTCCAGGGCGTCGGCAAAGGCCACGCGCACGGCCCACTCACCCCGGGGCTCGGCACCCTCGGTTGCGGTGGCAAGGAAGCGGCTGCCCGGATGGCGCACGGGCTCCAAGCGGGAGACGCCGGCGAGAAGAACGTGCAGCCGCTCGTCCAGCGTGACGATCGGCTCGGCCATCCTGGCCGCGTCCTGTCCGAGGTTGAGGGCCGCCTCGACGGCCCAGACGCGGTCCGCGTCCTCCGGTGTTAACAGCGCGCCCTCGGGCACGAGCCACCAGCGGCCGCTGCGCGCGAGCCTGCGGGCGCCGCAGCGCGGCTCGCCCGTCCAGTCCGCGAGCCCCGTGCGCCGCACGAGCTCGCACTGGTCGGCAAGCATCTGGTCGGGGGCGTCCACGATGAAGTAGCGCAGCGTCGCGAGCGCGTCGTCCGAGCGCGGGAGTACCTGGTCGAGCGGCGAGATGCCGCCGTCGGGGCGCTTCGGGGAGGGAGCGGCCTTCGGCGCGGGGGCGGGGGCAGGCCTCGGGTCGGGTCTCGTCGGCGCGGCAGCCGGGCGCGGAGCAGGCGCGGCCGCCGCGTCCTTCTCGGCCTCCCGGGGAGCCCGCGGCGCCCGCAGGCGGTCGCGCAGCCGCAGCGCCACGACCATGATCCCGAGCGTGACGAGCGCGACCCCCAGCAGCATCCCCCGGGCGGTGTCGCGCATCTCGTAGGTGTCACGCCATCCCACCCCGGAATAGGACGGGTCGTTGGCGATGGAGACGTACTGGAAGAGGGCGTACCCCAGGAAGAGCGCGCCGGCACCAATCAGTGCCACGCCGGCCAGCATCGGAATCGGTCGCTCTCCGGAACGGTCCATCGCTCCCCCTCTGCCACGTCCAACCTGGAGGAGATTCTACCACCTGGCTGAGACGATCCCCGGGGGGCCGGCACTACGCCCGCGGGTGCGCCGCGAGGTAGACGCGGCGGATGTGGGTGCGGTCGAGGTGCGTGTAGAGCTGGGTGGTCGCCACGTTGGCGTGCCCGAGCAGCTCCTGGACCACGCGCAGGTCCGCCCCGCCCTCGAGCAGGTGCGTGGCAAAGCTGTGCCGCAGCGTGTGTGGGTGCAGACCCTTGATTCCCACGACCCGCCCGTACTTCTCGACGATCGCATGCACGGACTGGCGAGAAAGACGCCCACCCCGGGCGTTGAGAAAGACCGCCTGGCAGGGGCGACGGCCCGCGAGCGCTCCGCGGCCCTGTTCCAGGTAGCGCTCGAGCGCGTCCGCCGCGGCCCCCAGCATGGGCACCACGCGCTCCTTGGAGCCCTTGCCAAAGACGCGCAGGACCCCCTCGTCGAGAAGGACCGTGCGCTCGTCGAGCCCGCAGAGCTCGCTCGCGCGCAGGCCGCAGCCGTAGAGGACCTCCAGTACCGCATGGTCGCGCAAGCCCGTGGGCGTGGCCGGGAACGGCTGGTCGAGCAGGCGCGCCGCGGCCTCGCGCGAGATGACGTCGGGCAGGCGCTGCGGCTTTGACGGCAGGGGCAGGTCGGCCGTGGGCAGTGTCCCCGAGATCTCGTCGGTGAGCATGAAGCGATGGAAGCCCTTCACCGCGGAAGCCGCGCGCTCCACCGACGAGGCGGCGAGCCCGCTCTCGCTGAGCCCGGCGACGTGGGCCTCCACGAGCTCGAGGGTTACCTCGTCCGGGCTCGTCACGCCACGCTCGGCGAGCCAGGCCACATAGCGGGTCAGGTCGCGCCCATAGGCGTCGATGGTGTGGGGCGAGCACCCCCGCTCGACGGCGAGGTAGCTCAGGTACTCCTCGCGCGCGCGCCTCAGGTCCACGGCTGCCTCGGCCCCCTACGCGCCCGCGTCGAGCGGGGCCACGGCACGGCGGTCGCACCCCTCGTGATGCGCGATCGCGGCGCGCACGAACTCACGGAAGAGCGGTGCCGGGCGGTCCGGGCGACTCTTGAACTCGGGGTGCGCCTGGCTCGCCACGAACCAGGGGTGCACGTCCTCGGGGAGCTCGACCATCTCGACCAGGCGGTCGTCGGGCGAGAGACCCGAGACCACGAGACCGGCCTCGGCCAGCCGCGCGCGGTATGCGTTGTTGACCTCGTAGCGGTGGCGATGGCGCTCGTAGACGAGCGGCTCGGCGTAGGCCTCCTCGGCGAGCGTGCCGGCGACGACCTTGCACGGGTAGGCGCCGAGGCGCATTGTCCCGCCCTTCTCGGTGACGTCGGCCTGGTCGGGCATGATGTGGATCACGGGATGGGGCGTCTTTGGGTCGAACTCGGCCGAGCTCGCGCCCGCAAGGCCGCAGACGTCGCGCGCGAACTCGCAGACGGCGACCTGCAGGCCGAGACAAACGCCGAGGTACGGGACGAGCCGGGTGCGAGCGCGGCGCACGGCGCAGATCTTGCCCTCGATGCCGCGCAGGCCAAAGCCGCCGGGCACGAGGATGCCGTCGGCGTCGCCGAGCACCTCCTCGACGTTGCCCTCGTCCAGCGCCTCGCCGTCCACGAGGCGGATGTCCACGTGGCGCCCAAAGAGCACGCCCGAGTGGTGCAGCGCCTCGATGATGGAGAGGTAGGCGTCCGGCAGCTGTGTGTACTTGCCCACCACGCAGACGCGCGTCACGTCCTCGCGCGCGTTGGCGGCGTGCATCGCGTCCGTGAAGGCGTACCACCCCTCCATGTGGCTCTCTCGGGGGTCGAGCCCCAGCCGCTCGCAGACCTTCTCGTCAAAGCCCTGCGCGGCCAGGTGCGCCGGCACGTCGTAGATCGAGGGGCAGTCGGAGTTCTCGAAGACGTGGTCGGCAGGCACGTCGCAGAAGCTCGCGATCTTGGCGCGGATGGAGGCGTCCACCTCGTGGTCAGAGCGGCAGACGATGAAGTCTGGCTGCAGGCCAAAGGAGCGCAGCTCGCGCACGCTGTGCTGCGTGGGCTTGGTCTTGACCTCGTGGGCGGCGGCGATGTAGGGCACCAGGCTCACGTGGATGAGGATGCAGTCCTCGCGGCCCTTCTCGTTTCTGAACTGGCGGATGGCCTCCACGAAGGCCTGGCTCTCGATGTCGCCGATCGTGCCGCCGAGCTCGGTGATCACCACGTCGGCGCCCGTCTCGTCCTCGACGCGGCGAAAGCGGTCCTTGATGGCGTCCGTGACGTGCGGGATGACCTGGACCGTGCCGCCGAGGAAGTCGCCGGCGCGCTCGCGGGAGATGAGGCTCTGGTAGATGGCGCCCGTGGTGAAGTTGGAGGCGCGCGTGAGGTTCTCGTCGATGAAGCGCTCGTAGTGACCGAGGTCGAGGTCGGACTCGTAGCCGTCCTCCGTGACGAACACCTCGCCGTGCTGGAACGGGCTCATCGTGCCCGGGTCCACGTTGAGGTACGGGTCCGCTTTCTGCATCATGACCTTGTAGCCGCGAGCCTTGAGCAGGCGCCCGAGCGACGCCGCCGTGATGCCCTTGCCCAGTGACGAGACCACGCCGCCGGTCACGAAGATGTGCTTTGCCATGGGGACCTCCCGTAGAATCCGTCTCGTTTCCACGGGTCTCCATGCTACCGCGCGACGGGACGGGCGGCGCGGTCGCTCGCCGATTCGGACGCACGCGCGAAACAAAACGACACGGGCCGGAAACGGGGTCGGCGCCGACGGCCTACCGCAGGGCGCGCCAGTACGCCACCGCGATCTGGGTGCGGTTGCGAAGCCCCAGCTTGGCGAGGATCTGGCTGATGTGGTTGCGCACCGTGCCCTCCCCCATGTAGGCCGCCGCGGCCACCTCGCGGTTGTCGAGACCCTCCGCCACGAGACGAACGACCTCCCGCTCACGCTCCGTGAGCTGCGGGAACATGGCGACGAGGTCGGGCTCCGGCGCGCCTTTCCCGCCCGCGGGGGCGCCGAGGGAGACGGCCCGCTCCAGAACCTCGCCCTCCAGCACGCTGCGCCCTGCCATGACCGCGCGCAGGGCCGGCGCCACCCCGCCCACGTCCTGCTTGATGAGGTAGCCGGCCGCGCCGAGCGACAGCGCGCGCACGATGTACTCGTCGTCGGAGAACGTGGTGAGGAAGACCACGCGCGGGGGCGCCGGGACGGCGAGAATCCGCTCCGCCGCCGCGAGGCCGTCCGTGCCCGGCATCTGGATGTCGAGAAGTACCACGTCGGGCGCGAGCTCGTCCGCCAGGCGCGCGGCCTCGGCACCGTCGGCGGCACGCCCCACGACCTCGATGTCCGGCTGCGCTCCGAGCACGATCTCGAGCGACGACGCCACCACCGCGTCGTCGTCGGCTATGACAACCCGCATCCCGGCTCCTCTCGCCTCGGCACGCTGGCAAAGACCACCCAGCCCCCGCACTCGCCCGGGCCCGCGCGGAAGGCGCCACCCAGCGCGCGGACCCGCTCCTCCATGGAGGCGAGCCCCATGCCCGAGCCGCTCGGGGTCGCGTCCGCGCCCGACGGAGGCGTCGACCCGTCATCGGCCACCCGCAGCCTCCAGAGCCCGGGGTGCTCCGCGAGCTCCACGCTCACGTGCCGGGCGTGCGCGTGGCGCAGCGTGTTCGAGAGCGCCTCGCGCACCACCGCCAGCAGGCAGCTCGTCACCGCCGGCGGCGCATCGGTTGCCTCCACCCGGCAGGCCACCTCGACTCCCGACCCCGCGCAGGCGGCCTCCGCCGCGGCGCGCACCTGCACGGAGAGGTCGCAGCTATCGTCGCGCAGGTCGTGCACGCTCGTGCGCACCTCGTCGAGCGCCTCGCGCAGCGTGTCGGCCACGTCCGCGAAGCCCCTCTCGCACTCCTGCCCGACGTGGACCACGCGCTGCGCCTCGGCCTGCACGACCGCTCGCGTGAGCAGATGGCCCACGTTGTCGTGGATCTCCCGCGCAATGCGAGCCCGCTCGGAGAGCGTGGCGAGGCGCACCTCGTAGTCCTGCGCGTCCATGAGGTTGCGGTTGCGCGCCTCGAGGGCCAGCTCGCGCTCGCGCAGGGCGTCGGCCGCGCGGAGGTTCTCCGCGCGCTGCCCCAGCATGCGGCTCGTGCGCCCGGCCAGATGCGCGGCCACGAGCACGGCGAGAAGCGCGACGAGGGCCGCGCTCACCGCGAGCGCCCCCCGCCAGGCGGCGACGAGCGGCAGGAGCGCGCAGGCGCCGACGAGCCAGCGGCCGCGACGGGGCGCAGCGAGGTCGTAGGCGACCGGGGCCACGAAGGCGGCGGCCACCGGCACCGCAAGCGAGAGAGCCGCATAGGCGAGCGCCGGCACGAGCCGCGCGCGGCCGTGGAAAAGCTCCGCGGCAAACGCACAGGAGACCGACGCGAGCAGCGCGCCCACGACGTCCGCGCTCGTCCCCGTGAGGGCGAGCGCCCCAGCGCAGCACGCGAGCGCCACGGACTTGTCGGCGATTCTCTCCATGCGGGGATTCTAGCAGGCGCGCCGCGGCCGGCACCCGTGACATCTGTCACGCCCCGCCCGCCCTTCTCGTGACATACGTCACTTCCGTGCGCTCGACCGCTGGCGCACACTTGGACCACCGACCGCAGAAGGAGGAGACATGACCGACATCGTGCGCGTGGAGGGGCTCGTGAAGCGCTACGGCCAGACGCTGGCGCTCGACCACCTCGACCTCGCCGTGGCCAAGGGGGAGATCTTCGGCCTCTTGGGCCCCAACGGCTGCGGCAAGACCACGGCCATCAACTGCATCCTGCAGCTGCTCACCTACGACCGAGGCTCCATCGAGCTCTTCGGCGAGCCGATGGCGCCCTCCCGTCACGACCTCAAGCGGCGCATCGGCGTGGTCCCGCAGCAGGTGGCCGTGCTCGACGAGCTCACCGTGCGCGAGAACGTGGACGCCTTCTGCGCGCTCTACGTGCCCGCGCGCGCCGAGCGCCGCCGCCTGGTGGACGAGGCGCTCGACTTCGTGGGCCTGACCGAGCACGCGGACAAGCGCCCGCGCAGGCTCTCGGGAGGCCTCGCGCGCAGGCTCAACATCGCCTGTGGCATCGCGCACCGCCCGGAGCTGCTCTTCCTCGACGAGCCCACCGTTGCCGTGGACCCGCAGAGCAGAAACGCCATCCTGGACGGCATCTGCCGCCTGCGCGACGCGGGCGCAACCGTGGTCTACACGAGCCACTACATGGAGGAGGTCGAGCGGATCTGCGGGCGCGTCATGATCATGGACGCCGGCCGCGCCATCGCGCAGGGCACCTGCGACGAGCTCAAGCGCCTCATCGACGTCGGCGAGAAGATCGTGGCGCAGACGGCCCCCCTCGCACCCGAGACGCTCGCGCGCCTGGAGGCGCTGCCGTGCGTGAGTCGCGCCTCCTACGTCGACGGCGAGCTGCGCGTGGACTGCGCGCCTGCCGCCCACGCGCTCGTGGACGTGCTCGAGGAGCTGCGCGCGGCCGGCGTGAGCTGCGGGCGCGTCTGGAGCGAGCCCCCCACCCTGAACGACGTCTTCCTTGAGCTCTGCGGCCGCGAGCTGCGCGACTAGGGGGTGTGCCGTGAAGGACGTGCTCTCGCTCCTGCGCTTCGACCTCACCCAGGCGCTGCGCAACCGCGGCGTGATCATCTGGGTGCTGCTGTTCCCGCTGCTGCTGGCCACCGTCTTCGTGTTCATGTTCGACGGCTACGCCTCCGGGGGAGCGACCCACGCCGCGCGCGTGGGCGTGGTCTCGGACGGCTCCGCAACGGCCGCGGAGCTCACTGCCGTTCTCGACGAGCTCGCCGACGGCGAGGACGCCGTCCTCGAGGTCGTGACCTACCCGGACGAGGCCAGCGCCGCCGCGGGGGCGGAGGCCGAGGAGGTCTGCGCCTACGTCGTGGCCTCGGCGGAGGCCACGCCGCGCATGGAGGTGCCCGCGCGCTCGACCGGCACCGTGGACCAAGCGGTGGTGCAGCTCGTACTCGAGCGCTACCTGCGGGTCTCCGCGACGATGGCCGCCGTGGCCGAGGCCGACCCGGAGGCCCTCTCCTCCGCGGAGGCCGCGACCAACCTTGCCGAGGCGCTCGCCGGCGACGACGTGCTCACCGAGCGCCTCTCCGTCCTGCGTGCCGAGTCGAGCGAGTTCGCGCGCTTCTACTACGCGATGCTCGGCTTCTCGAGCCTCATGGGCGCGCAGGTGGCGCTCCTGCTCGTGGTCACCAAACGCGCGGACGGCTCCCCGGAGGGCGCCCGGCGCCAGCTCGGCGCGGTGGGGCCGGTCCGCCAGCTCGCAGCCGCGCTTCTCGCCGCGTGGATCGTGGTCTTTGCGTGCCTTGTGGTGGCGCTCGTCTACATCAGAGTCGTCGCGGACGTCTCCTTCGGCGGCCGAGAGGGGCTTGCCGTGGCAGCCTGCGCCGCGTGCGCGCTCGTGAGCTGCGCCATCGGCACCTTCATCGGCTCGATCCCGCGCCTGTCCACGTCCGCCAAGGACGTCATCTGCACCATCGCGACGATGGGCCTCTCGCTTCCGGCAGGGCTCTTCGGCACGCCGTCGCTTCGCCTGGCCGACTGGCTCTCCCTCAACGCACCCTGGGTGCAGGCGATGAACCCGGCGGTGCAGGTCGGCGAGGCCTTCTATCGCCTGGCGTTCTACGACTCGCTCGTGCCGTTCGCCCAGTCCGTGGGCACGATCCTGGCCATCTCCGCCTCGCTCTTCGTCGTGGCGGCGCTCTTCATGAGGAGGCAGCGCTATGCAGCTCTTTAGACTCGCCGGGCGCGTGGTCCTGCGCCACCGCGGGCTTCTCGCCCTCTACGTGGTCATGCTCGGGGCCTTTGGCTGGCTCATGGCGTCCTACGTGGGCACGGACTCGAGCGCCTACGAGGCCGCCCGACCGACCGTGGCCGTGGTCGACCGGGACGGCTCCGCGGTGTCGGAGGCGCTCGCCGACTACGCCGCCGAGGCGGGCGAGCTTGTGGCGCTGCCCGACACCGCCTACGCGCTGCAGGACGCGGCCGCCAAGGACCTGGCCAACTACGTGCTCGTGATCCCGGAGGGCTACGGGGAGGCGCTCGAGGCGGCGGCGCGCGGGAGCGCCGAGATGCCCGCGCTCGAGTGCGTGGTGAGCTACAGCGACGCAAGCGGCTCGCTCGCCGACCAGCGGGTGCGCACCTACGCCCAGCAGCTCTACGCGCTTCTCGCCGAGACCGGACTCTCCGTCGATCAGGCCGTGGCCTGTGCCGAGGAGGCTCGCGCGGCCGAGGGGGCGCAGCTGGAGGTGGGCGTCATCGCGTCCGGCGACTCCGGGGCGCTGCCGACGGACTACCTCGTCTTCATGCAGTTCTCGACCTACGCCCTCTTTGGCGGGACGGCCATTCTCATCGCATGCGGGCTGCGCTCGCTCGGGCGCGACCAGCCGGTTACGGCGCGTCTGCTCGCGGCCCCGGTCTCCGACGCGGCGCGCGGGACCCAGCTCGCGCTCGCCTGCCTCGGCGTGGGCCTCGCGGTCTGGGCGGCGATGGGCGTGCTCGGGGCGCTGTGGTGCACGAGCTCGCTGTCGGGCTCGGACGTGCGGCTCGTGCTGCTCGCGCAGGTGCCGCTGCTGGCTCTGGCCTGCGTGGGCGCAGCGTACGGTTACCTGCTCTGGGGCCTCGGCGCCACCGGGGACCTCGCGCAAGCCGCGGGCAACATGGGCTCGATGGTTCTCACGTTTCTGGGCGGGACCTGGGTCCAGCAGGCCAGCATGGGCGCGGCGGTGACGGCCGTGGCGCGGCTCACCCCCATCTGGTGGGTCATCCACGCCATGGGCGCGGTGTACGCGGCCGACGGCCTCACCGGGGAGCTCGTGGCGAGCGTGCTCGCGCAGTCCGCGATCGTGGCGCTCTTCGCCGTGGCGATCGCGGTGGCCGGGACCGCGCTGGCGCGCGCCCGCGCCCGGTCCTAGGCGACTCGCGCAAGTCACCGCTTCTGACGGGAAACGAGGCCGGCCGCTTAGGAATCCTCGTCGAAGGTGCAACTACCCGGTTTTCCTAAGCATGCCCATCGTCGCTACAGGTACTGGCGCCAGTCCTCGTCCTCGTCGGCGTCATTCGCGGCGGCGCGCTCGGCCTCGGCGGCCGCACGCTCGGCACGGCTCACGTACGGCACCCCGTTGACCTCGGGAAACGTTGCCAGCGCATGCTCGAAGACCTCGAGGTTCTCGTCGAGGCGGCCGCGGGGCACCGCGAAGACCACCTCCCGGGCCGCGTGGGTGCCGCGCGCCAGCTCGGTGCGAAAGGCCTCCGCCACCACGGCCGCGTCCCAGCCAAAAACGCCGCAGCCGAAGGCCCCAAGCACGAGCTTCTCGTGTCCCAGGTCGTCTGCGACAGCCATGACCAGGCGAATGCGGTCACGCAGGGCGCGAAGCAGCGCGTCCTCCCCCACGTGGTACTCCTCGCGGGCGCGGCGCGCGTCCGGCGCGGCCGCCACGATCACGTCAGCGTAGGAGTGGTAGCCGTCGCGCTCGAAGCGCACGCGCGGAACCGCGAGCGCGCGGTTGCGGTAG
Organism: uncultured Atopobiaceae bacterium; assembly: GCA_963931035.1. Taxonomy (GTDB): domain Bacteria; phylum Actinomycetota; class Coriobacteriia; order Coriobacteriales; family Atopobiaceae; genus Thermophilibacter. The sequence goes on from OZ006979.1 coordinate 892,016, forward strand.
AGGCGGCAGTTCACGTTACGCCGGCGGTTCTCGGAATACCAGACGCCCTTCTCGCGCAGCACGTTGTAGAGGAAGCTCGACGCGCAGAGCGCCTGCTCCTGCGCCCACGCCCCACGCTCGTAGCCCCCGCCGGGGTACAGGAACGAGGCGAAGTCGAGGACGGCCAGGTCGCACGCCGAGGCAAGGCCCCTTCCGCGCGCGAGCACCGCCGTCACGGAGTCCTCGTCAACGACAGTAACCCGTGGGACGCGCGGCTCGGTCACCCGTACGGACGGGGTCGCATCATAGGCGCGCACCGAGGCAACAGCCGCAGCGATCTCACCCGGAAACCTCCGGTCCATGTCCTCGATGTGACGCCGGGCCTGCTCGGCTCGGCTGGGCCCGCGACCCTCGTGGCGCCCGCTCTTCTCGGCCATCCCGCACCCCTTCGCCGGCTTTTCTGCCATTCTCGCACATCATCGCCGTCTTGAGGGGACGCATCCCCGAGATGCGCGCTCGCTCCGTACGCGTCTTGGGTGGCGTCAACAAAGGTTGGGTACTTTTTACCCTACCCTCAAAGTAGCGAGCATTAATGCAAGCCTTCTACCTGCTGTTATGCAAACTCAAAAACCGGTGATACTCGACCCGCCTTGAAAAAAGTACCCAACTCTCGTTGGGTCCGCAAAGCCCTCGCCCCTTGCAGCTTTCTGCTTGTAATACGGGTATGATGGTGTGGTCGCGCGGCCGGCACGATAGTGGTCGCATGGAGCGCGAGAAGGACAACCTCCCCGATTTTGGAGACTACTCCCAGCGCCTGAGCTACCGCCTGCGCGACCTGCGCCGCGAGCGGGGCCTGAGCCAGGAGGCCGTGGCGCACCGCGCCGGCATCGCGCTCTACACCTACCAAAAGTTCGAGAAGGGCGAGTCCAAGCCCGGCACGCCCATGAACCCCACCTATCACACGCTGCTCGCACTGGCCTGGGTCTTTGGCCTGCCCGTGACCGAGCTCCTGGACCTGGACGGCTCGACACGCCCGAAGCGACGCGCCTAGCGGCGCGAGGCACCGGCCAGCATCTCGCGTGCGAGGTCGCGGCTCGCCGCGCCCGTGTCGCCGGAGAGCATGCGCGCAATCTCCGCCACCCGGTCCTCGCCGGAGATCTCCGTGAGCGTGGTCTCAGGGACGCCGCCCTCCCCCGCGCGCTTCTCGACGAGATAGTGGCGCTCTGCCACCACGGCGACCTGCGCGAGGTGCGTGACCACGATCACCTGGCGCGTGGTCGCGAGCCGGGCGAGCACGTCCGCGAGCGCGACCGCCGTGGCGCCGCCCACGCCGGCGTCGACCTCGTCGAAGACCAGCGTCTCGCAGGCGTCCGCCTCGCCGAGCACCACCTTGACCGCCAGCATCACGCGGCTGACCTCGCCGCCCGAGGCGATCTTGCGCAGCGGGCGCGCCGTGAGGCCGGCGCCCGGCCGGTAGAGGAACTCCACGCGCGACGGGCCGCGGCTCCCCCACTCCGCGCGGGGCAGCCGGTCAAGGGAGACCTCCAGCTCGGCGCTCCCCATCTCGAGAAACGCCATCTGCTCGGAGACGGCCCTCGCCAGGCGGGGGGCGCCCTCGCGGCGCACGGCGTCGAGCGCGTCCGCGGCGGCGACAAGGGCCTCCTCGCGGCGGCGTACCTCCTCGGCGGCGCGGCGCTCGAGCTCGCCGTCGTCGCTCGCGGCGGCCACGACCCGGCGTGCCTCGTCGCGACGACGGAGCACGTCGGCCATGCCCGGGCCGTAGGTCCGGCGGAGCCCCTCGAGCGCGGCGAGGCGCGTCTGGAGCCGGTCGAGCTCCTCCGGGTCAAAGTCCACCTCGTCCGCGTAGTCGCGGAGCTCGGCGGACACGTCCTCGATGTCGATCAGCGAGCTCTCGAGCGTCTGCGCCCAGCCGGACAGCCGCCCGTCATAGCGCGCCGCGCCCTCGAGCGCGCGCACGGCCTCGCCGAGCGCGTCGCAGGCGCCGTCGTCTGCGGAGAGGAGCTCGCGCGCGCCCGCCGCGGCGGCCATGAGGGCCTCGCCGTGCTCGACGCGGGGAAGCTGCGCCTCGAGCTCCTCGAGCTCGCCCTCGCGCGGGTCGACCTCGTCGATGCGGCGCAGCACGAAGGCGGCCTCGTCGAGCCGCTCGCCCGTGGCGCGCCCCAGCTCCCGCACGCGCTCCAGCTCGGCGGCCGCCTCGGCGGCGTCCGCGAGCGCGTCGCGATAGGCCTCCAGCGCCTCGGCCGCCGGGGCGCCGATCCAGGAGTCGAGCAGCTCCGCATGGGTCTGGGTGGAGAGCAGGTGCTGGTGCTCGTGCTGGCCGCAGAGGTCGACCGTGGCGCCCACGCGCTCCGCGAGCTCGCGGACGCTCGCCATGTGGCCGTCCAGCTCCACGCGGCCGCGCCCGTCGGCGCCCACGCGGCGGCGCACCACGGTGCCGTCCTCGTCGTCCCCGGGGAGGAAGAGGCGCCCCTCCACCTCGAGCGCCGGCGACCCCTCGCGCACCATCCCGGCGTCGGCGCGCTCGCCCACCAGCAGCTTGATCGAGGAGAGCAGCGCCGTCTTGCCGGCGCCCGTCTCGCCCGTCAGCACGGTGAGCCCGGGCGCGGGCTCGATGACGGCGTCGCGGATGAGCGCGACGTCGCGCGCGTGCAGCTCGTCGATCATCGCGCGGCCCGCCCGTTCTTCTCGCCCGCCGGCATCACTTGCCCACCTGCCCGTAGAAGACGCGGGACACGGAGTCGTAGAAGCTCTGCGTGCTGCGGTCGAGCAGCACGAGGTCGCCGGGGCCGCGCCGCACGACGGCGCGCACGCCCGTGCCGCCCTCGTGGCGGATCGGCTGGCCGTCGGCGAAGAAGTGGCGCATGGCGGGGCGCTCGGGGCTCATCTCGATCTCCACGACGTCCGCGGGCGAGGTGAGGAAGGCGCGCGCCATGATCGTGTGCGGTGCGATGGGCACGCAGACCATGCCCGTGAACTCGGGCGTGACGATGGGACCGCCCGCGGCGAGCGCGTAGCCCGTGGAGCCGGTGGCCGTGGAGACCACGAAGCCGTCGCCGCGCAGGCGGTCGATGTGCTTGCCGGAGACGGAGACGTCGAACTCCACCATGTCGCCGGCGCCGCCGCGGCTGAGCGCGAAGTCGTTGAGCGCAAAGCTGTGCGTCGTGTGCACGGCGCCCGTCTCGTCCGCGAACTCGCACTCGATGTCGAGCGTGGCGCGGCGGGAGACGTGCAGCTCGCCGGCGAGGGCGTCGCGCACGGTCTCGAGCAGGTCGTCCGGTCCGGCGGCGGTGAGGAAGCCCAGGTGGCCGTAGGAGATGCCGAGCACCGGCACGCCCGTGTAGCCCACGATGCGGGCGGCGCGCAGCAGCGTTCCGTCGCCGCCGAGCGAGACCACGAGGTCGCAGTCGTCAGCGGTGGCGGTAACGTCGGGGAGGAGCCTCTTGTCGTGCGCCCACGAGACGTCGACGCCCTCGCCGTCGAGCCACCGCTCGAGCCGGCGGGCGCTCTCGATGGCGTCCTCGCGCGCGTAGTTGGGGACGATGAGGACCTTCACGGCTGCGTGCCTTTCTCTCGATTCTCGCTCTGGTCAGTATACCCCGCGCGCCGGCGCACGGATCCCCGGCCCTCCCCTGAGGTTTTGGGGCAAACGATTGATATCGGAGGGCGATTTTCATAAAAGTCTTATCCACAACCCGGTTCAAACTGGCGAATCTGGTACAAAACCGGCACGTACGTGGCACCCACAGATCGTGTGCCGAATCGTGGTGTCCGGCCTCTGCCCGAGGGCGGCGGCCGCGCCCTAGAATCGATATCGCTGAAACGTCGATTCGAGAAGAAGGGACACGGCCACCATGGACACTCTACAGGAAAACGGGATGCTGGAGAACCTCCCGGTCAGGGACGACGGGACTCTCGACCTCACGGAGCTCGCGCGGCGGGCCCTGGAGTCGATACTCAACCAGGTGATGGACGCGCAGGCCGACGAGCTGTGCGGGGAGGGGAACAGGAGGAACGGCTACCGGGAGCGGACGCTGCTCACGGTCGTCGGGGAGATCACGCTCCGGATACCGAAGCTCAGGGAGGGGAGCTACTTCCCGGACGACATCGTGAGGCCCTACTCGCGCGTGGACCGGGCGATGGTCGCCTGCGTGCGCGAGGTGTACGTGCGGGGGCTCTCGACCAGGAAGATAGAGAGGGCCGCCGAGGCCCTCGAGTTCGCGCGCCTCTCGCCGTCGCGCGTGTCGCGCATGACCGCCGACCTCGACGAGGAGGTCGCCTCGATGCGCGCCGAGCGCTTCGACGGGGCGCGCTTCCCCTACCTCTGGCTCGACGCGACCTACCTCAAGTGCCGCGACGAGGGGCACGTGCAGTCCAAGGCCGTCGTCACCGCCATCGCGTGCGGCGAGGACGGGTCGAGGAGGTTCGTCGGCTTCGGGTGCGTCGACGCCGAGAGCGCGAGCTCGTGGAAGGCGTTCCTCAGGGGCCTCAGGCGCCGCGGCGTCTCGGGCGTGAGGTGCGTCACCTCCGACGCCCACGAGGGCCTCGTCCAGGCGGTCTCCGAGGTCTTCCCGGGCGCCGCCTGGCAGCGCTGCATCGTGCACCTCGAGCGCGACGCCGCCGGCTGGTTCAGCCGCCGCGACGACCGCGCCTGCGCGCTGGCGGCGCTCAAGGCGGTGTTCGCCGAGCGCGAGCCGTCGCTGGTCCGCGCCGCCTACCGCAGGGCCTGCGAGGAGCTGGGCGCGATGTCGGCGCGGGCCGGCGAGCTCCTCGAGGACGCCGAGGCGGACGCGCTCGCCTACCTCGACTTCCCCTTCGAGCACCACGTGAGGCTCCGGACGAACAACGTGCAGGAGCGCGCGAACGAGGAGATCAAGCGCAGGACCAAGGTCGTCTCGGTCTTCCCCTCCGTCGAGGCGATGGAGCGCCTCGTGGGCTCCGTGCTCATCGACGTCAACGAGGAGTGGATGGACATGAACTTCATCGACGCGGCGTCGCTGCGCGGAGTCGAGAGGTCGACTGCCGAGCCGGAGCCGCCGTCGCCCGAGGTCGTCGAGCGGGCGAGGCTCATCGTGGTCGGGGCGATCGAGGAGAGGAGGAGGGCCGCATGACGGGAAAGGTGTAGTATCGGGGAGATCGGTCCTAGGGCGACCGGCCGCCCCGCAGCGTGGCGGACACCAACAATCGGCACACAACCCACCCACATAAAAGATGTTGCCCAAAACCTAGGTGCGGGCCTCGAGATCGGCCGTGCCGCGCGCGCGACCGGGTCCCAGCAGCAAAACCATGGTTTTGTTGGCAGGGCGGGCGAGAAGGACGGCGCGCTAGGTGAGGAGATCGGCGCAGAGCAGGTACTCGACGTTGCCCTTGTGGCCGGTGATCGGACTCTCGCAACTACCGCGGACCAGCAGTCCGGACTCCTCGAACGCCGCACGCACGCGAGAGAGCGCGGCCTCGCGCACCGCGGGGTCGCGGACGACGCCGCCCTCCCCCACGTCCTCACGCGCGGCCTCGAACTGCGGCTTCACCAGCGTGAGGAACGTGCCGCCCGGCCGCAGCAGCTCGAGCACCGCCGGAAGCACCGTGATTACCGACGTGAAGGAAACGTCGCACACGGCCAGGTCCACGACGCCCGCGCCCAGAAGCGTCGGAACGTCCACGATGTTGGTGCGCTCGAGCAGCCGCACGCGCGCGTCCTGCCGCAGCTCCCAGGAGAACTGCGCGTATCCAACATCAACGGACACCACGGAGGCGGCGCCGCGCTTGAGCAGGCAGTCGGTGAAGCCGCCCGTGGAACATCCCACGTCGAGGCAGTCGAGGCCGCCCGGGTCCACGCCAAAGGCGGCAAGGCCGCGCTCGAGCTTGAGGCCGCCGCGGCTCACGTAGGTCGCGCGGCCGCGCACGTGCAGGGGAATGCCGGGAGCGACCTGCTCCCCGGGAGAGGTGAGGCGTCGATCGGTGGTGGAGACGTCGCCGGCCATGACGGCGCGCAGGGCCTCGTCGACGGACGAGAAGAACCCCTGCTCGACGAGCTCTGCGTCGAGCCGGCGGCGGCGCGGCATGTGCCTACTGCCCGTCCGAGGCGGGCTCGGAAGCGGCGTCCTCCGTGGGCTCCGCGGGTTCCTCGGTCTTCTCGGCCTGAGCCTCAGTCTGCGCGAGGCGCGCCTCCTCCTCGGGCGAGAAGTCCGTGGCATCCACGAGGCTCACGGCCTTGGAGCCGAGCGCGATGGCCTCGTCGAAGAGGTCGAGCGAGCGCTCCAGCGAGACGTCCTTGTCGCGCACCTGGCCCACGAGCTCGTCCAGGCGGTCGTTGATCTGACCGAAGGTCTGGTACTGGGAGACGTCGACGCGCGCCATGCTATGCCTCCTCGGCGCCCTCGCGCGCGGCAGCGACCACGTCAACGCCGGCGTCAAGGTCGTCGGCGACGCGGCCGAGGATGCCGTTCACGAAGCGCGAGGACTCGTCGGTCCCATAGGCCTTGGCGAGCTCGACACACTCGTCGATCGTCACCGAGACGTCGACCTCGTCGACATAGAGCATCTCGTAGAGCGCGAGGCGCAGGAGGTTGCGGTCCACGGCGTTCATGCGCGAGATCGACCAGCCCGTCGAGCGGGCGGCGATCACGGCGTCGAGGTCGGGGCGGCGCTCGTCGGAGCCGAGGGCGAGGCGACGCGCGTAGTCGTCGAGGGGGCCCTGCGACAGCGCATACTCGCCGTCGAGGACGTCCAGGACGGCGCGGGAGTTGGCCTCCGCCTGGAACAGCAGCTGGAGGGCCTGGCTGCGGGCGAGGGTGCGCCCGCCGAAGTGAGTGCTCAAGGTACGGTTACTCCTTGGGGAAGACGAGGCTGTCGATGCAGACGTCAACGGCGGAGACGGGCACGCCGATCTGCTCGGTGACGGCGCGGGCCACCTCGGCGCGGACATCGGCGGCGAGCTTGGTGAACGGGTAGCCGTAGAAGACGGCAAGGTGGACCGTCACGTGGAGGGACTCGTCCTCGACGAACGACTCCACGGCCTTCTCGGGCGAGACGCTCCTGCTCGTGAAGACGGAGATGAGGCTCGAGGCGATGTCGTTGCCCCCGACGGAGGCCACGCCCTCGACGCGGCGGGCCGCGATTCCGACGATCGTGGAGACGACATCCTTGGAGATGCCGATGCCAGAGACGAAGAGCTCGCTATCTGCCATGGAGGGACCCCCTTGCTCGGTGCGTTCGGTCATTCTCACAGTATACCCGTTGTGCGCCGGCGGCGGCGAGCACGGCTCGGCGGCGCAGCGGTGGGCGCGTCAAGAAACGGGGCCGCCCCGGTCTCCCGGAGCGGCCCCGATCGCGCGTTCTTCTCGCCCGGCGCTAGACGCGGCCGACGAACTTGCCGCCGTCGCGGGTGTCCACCTTGATCTTCTCGCCCACGTTGAGGTAGAGCGGGACCTGGATCACGGCGCCGGTCTCGATGGTGGCGGGCTTGGAGCCGCCCTGGACGGTGTCGCCCTTGAAGCCCGGGTCGGTCTCGGTGATCTCCACCTCGATGAACATCGGGGGCTCCACGCCCAGAAGCTCGGTGTCGGCGTAGAGGAGCTGGGCGTTGTCGTTCTCCTTGAACCACTTGGCGTTGTCGCCGATGAAGTCGGCGGAGAGCTCGACCTGCTCGTAGGTCTCGTTGTCCATGAAGTAGAACGTGGCGCCGTCGTTGTAGAGGTACTGCATCTCCTTGGTGATGAGCTGCACGTTCTCGAACTTGGTGCCGGCGTTGCAGGTCTGGTCGATCACGCGGCCGGTCTTGAGGTCGCGGATCTTGTAGCGGACGAAGGCACCGCCCTTGCCGGGCTTGACGTGCTGGAACTCGACGATCGTGTAGTACTTGTCGTTGATCTTGAGGCCCATGCCGTTCTTGAAGTCTGCGGTGCTGATGGTTGCCATGTTGTGCCTTTCCCGTAGTGCTCACATACGGTTGTCTAGTTTAGCACCCGCACGCCGTCTGCGTGGGGATTCCATGATGTGGGGAGCGCGGGTGCGCCGGCGCGCCAAGAATCCCGAGCTACGCATGCAAAAGATTGAATCTTCGCATGCGCGCGGGCCAAAACGTGTCCGTTTGGACAAAAAACCCGAGCTGCGCATGACGAGAAGAACGCGCAGCTCGGGATTCTTGGTACGCAGAGGACGCCTCACGCCGAGAAGGACGCGCCCCCTACTCCCCCACGACCACGAGGTCGTGCGTGGAGCGGGTGAAGGGCTCGTAGCCCGTGGACGTCACCAGGCCGAAGTCCTCCAGGCGGATGCCGAAGCGCCCGGGCAGGTAGATGCCCGGCTCGATGGTCACGACCGAGCCCTCGGGCACCGGACGGTCCCAGCGGCGGTTGAAGTTGGGGTTCTCGTGGATCTGGATGCCCACGCCGTGGCCGAGGCCGTGTCCGAACTTGTCGCCGTAGCCCGCCTCCTCGATCACGCGGGCGGCGATCTCGTGGATGTCGCGGCCGATCACGCCGGCGCGCACGGCGGCGGCGGCCTCCTCGTGGGCGCGGCGCACCACGTCGTAGACCGCGCGCTGCTCCTCGCCCGGCTCGCCGACGGCGACGGTGCGGGTCATGTCGGCGTGGTAGTCGTGGTAGCCGGCGCCGTAGTCCATGACGATGAGGTCGCCGAGCTGGACCTGGCGCTCGCCGGGCTGGGCGTGGGGGTTCGCGCCGTTGGGGCCGGAGGCGATGATCGTGCCAAAGGAGAGGGCGTCGGCGCCGTGGGAGAGCATGTAGTTCTCGAGCTCGACGCGGATCTCCTGCTCGCTCATGCCGACCTTGATGAACTCGCAGATGTGCGCGAAGGCCTCGTCGGTGATCTCCTGGGCGCGCCGCATGAGCGCGACCTCCTCGGCGTCCTTGACCATGCGCAGGTCGCAGATGTCACCGTGCAGGCGCGGGGTGAGGCAGGCCACGCCGGCGCGGGAGAGCTCGACGAGAAGGTCGTCGTGGAACGCGAGGTCGCACGTGTCCTCGACGGCGGCCACGCGCACGCGCTCCGCGGCCAGGCGGCGCGCCGCCCAGGCTGCCGGCGTGGTGACCTCCATGTCGAGGGCCCAGGCGCTGTCCTCGCCCAGGCGCTCGACGAAGGTGTTGTAGTAGCGAGAGTCCGTGTGGAGCCACTGGCCCGTCGCCGTGATCACGGCGGTGTGGGCGACCTCGTCGTCGAAGGTGCGCTCCGCGCCGGTGAGCCAGCGCAGGTCGGGGTTGTTCCGCAGGATCACGGCGTCGTAGCCGCGCTCCGCCATGAGTTCGCGCAGGCGCTCAACGCGCCCGGCGCATGCCTGTGCATCTGCCATTTCGTATCCTTTCTCCTACGTGACAGGATGGGTGCTATTTTGGTCGCGAGGCGCACCAGGCGCCGGCGTGCTCGGCGAGCAGCTCGTCGGTCATGACCGCGAGGCGCACGCGCCCGAGTCCGCGCGGCACCGCGAGCATGAAGCGGTTGGTGCTCAGGAAGCGGCTCGCGCGGATGCGCTCGGCGAGCGCCGTCGGGTCGACGTCCGCGCGCGTCGTATCGAGGCCCAGCCGCTCGAGGACCTCGTCGACCGCGAGCATGTCGTCGATCGACATGGTCTCCTGCGCCACGCCGAGGCGCGACGCGAACCTCATGCCGTCGGCGAGCGCCGTCGAGGGACTCGTCCCGGGGACGAGCGAGCGCAGCGCGTCGGCGAAGGTGGTGCCAAACTCGAGCGACTGCCGCAGCGCGGCGGAGGTCGCCGAGGAGATCTTGCCGCGGCTCTTGATCGTGTCCTGGAGCTGGGAGACGAGCGCGTCCGCGTCGCCGGCGGCGATCGCGTCCGCGGCGTCCCAGAGGCGGCCGAACGAGCGGTCGGAGTCGCACATGGCCGTCTGCACCATGAGCGCGAAGGCGAGAAGCGCCTGCTCGCCCGCCGGGTCCGCGTCGACGAGGTCGAGGTCGATCATCGTATAGCGCGCCGTCGCGTCCTGCGAGACCACGCGCTCGCGGCCCGCGGAGTCGAGGGCGCGCGGCGTGGTGGCGGCGACGACCGCGCTCGGCAGGTCGAGCGGCACCTCCGCGAGGCGCGTCCCGCCGCACCAGCCCGCGCACGCGAACGAGGCGACGGAGAGCGTCTCGAGCCCGCCCACCGCGAGCACGATGTCGTCGCTGGTGACGTGAACCTCGGCGAGCCGCTCGTTGAGCGCCTCGACCGCCGCGAGGTCGCAGCCGGCGGCCGCAAGCGCGCAGGTGCTCACCTTGAAGCCCTGGTCGCAGAGGTTGTCGTGGAGCACGCGCACCACGTCCTCGGGGACGCCCCGCTCGTGGACCAGCGCGCAGGCGTGGGGGCGGCCGGCGGCGGACCTCAGCACGCGCGGGAACTCGGACAGGATGCCCGTCCCCACGCGCAGGTCCATGGAGGTCCCACGGACGACCACCCACTGGCGCACGGAGCGCAGCGGCTCGTTCTTCTCGTCACTCACAGCAGGCCCCTCTCCCAGAGCAGCTGCCCCGACTCGAGGGCCACCTGCTCGAACGTCTTGTTGCGGATGTCTATGGTGATGTCGGCCGCGTGCTCGTAGAGCGGGCGGCGGTGCCGATAGACCTCGGCAGCGTGCTCGTTCGAGCCGAGGTCGGGCCTCAGCTCGGGCCGCTGGATCTGCCGCAGCGAGTCCTCGAGGTCCCCGTCGAGAAACACCACGACACCCATCTCGTGCATGAGCTCGCAGTTCTCGGACCGCTCGACGATGCCGCCGCCGCAGCTCACGAGCAGCGACTTGCGGGCGGCGAGCTTTCTCAGCTGCACGGTCTCGGCGTCGCGGAAGCTCTCCTCGCCCTCGGAGGCAAAGATCTGCGCGACCGAGCCGCCGAGCGCCCGCTCCACCAGGCGGTCGGTGTCGACGTGCGGGCGATGGAAGAGCGAGCCGAGGTTGCGGGCGAGGGTCGACTTGCCCGCGCCGAGAAAGCCCACGAAGAAGAGGTGGTCGCACCCCTCATGGACGACGTATCTCGGATCGTGCGGCACGGCCCTCCCCCTTCTCGCTCACATACCGAGAAGTGATTCTACTCGATACCGGCCGGGCGTGGGGCGCCCCCGTATTTCTCCGCACGCTCTGTGCTGCGACCAAGAATCCCGAGTTACGCATGTGGTGGTTCGAACTTTTGAACGCGCAGGTCGGGATTCTTGTCCGTTTGGACACAAATCCCGAGTTACGCAGGGCGAGAATAACGCGCAGGTCGGGATTCTTGGCGCCTGGACACAAATCCCGAGTTGCGCGGGGCGAGAAGAACGCGTAGGTCGGGATTCTTGGTAGGGCGGAGCCTACCGGCGGGGGCTACTCGCCCTCGAAGGCGACGCCGTGCAGGGCGAGGCGCTCGAAGACGCGGAAGACGTGCGTGTACCAGAGGTCCTTGCGGGACTGCGGGCGCACGAGGACCGTCCGCACGCCGGCAAGGTTGCCGGCCACGACGTCGGTGAAGACCTGGTCGCCGACCATGACGGTCTCGCCGGGCACAGAGCCCATGAGCCTCATCGCGCGCACGAGCGCGAACGGCAGCGGCTTCATGGCGTGGTCCACCACGTCCGTGCCCATGTGCTCGGCGCTACCGCGCACCTGGGAGGAGTGGAAGTTGTTGGACACGAGGCAGAGCTTGAGGCCCGCCTCGCGCGCGCGGCCGAGCCACGCCATGACCTCAGCGGGCGGCTCGGCGGCGTCGCGCGGGACGCAGGTGTTGTCACGGTCGAGCAGCACGAGGCGAACGCCGTCCGCGACCAGCTCGTCGACGTCGAGCTGCGGCAGGCTCGCCACGTAGCGGGTGGCGCGAAACAGTCCCATCGACCCCCCCTTACGAGTACGCCTGCATGTGCTGGTCGTACGTCTCGGAGAACTGCTCGGTGTCCTGCGTGATGTAGAAGTAGTAGAAGTTGGTGTCCGCAGGCTCACAGGCCGCCTCGATGGAGGCGAGGCTCGGCGAGCAGACCGGCGTCGGGGTGAGGCCGGCGTAGAGGTTGGTGTTGTACGGGTCGTCGAGGGTGTTGATCTCCTCCGCCGTGGCGGCGCGGCCGAGCGAGTAGGTCAGCGTCGCGTCGCTCTGCAGGCGCATGCCGTCGCGCAGGCGGTTGTAGAAGACCGAGGCGACCTTCGGGCGCTGCTCGTCGGTCACGGCCTCGCGCTCCACGATCGACGCCATCGTGAGGACGTCGTTCTCGTCGAGGTCAATCCCGTAGCGCTCGGAGAGCGTCGCCGCGGCGGCGGCGAGGTCGAGCGAGCTGGTCTCGGTCTGGTACTGGTCGAGCATCGCGCGGATCACGGTGTCGGCCGTCACGCTCTCGGAGGCGGAGAAGTCGTAGGTCTTGGGGAAGAGGTAGCCCTCGAGCGAGTCCTCGTGCGCGGCGGCGAGGAAGGGGTAGTCGGCCACGTAGTTGGACGCCTTCGCCTGGGCGAGGAAGTCGTCGGCGGAGATTCCGAGGGAGTCCTGCGCGGTGGCGGCGATCTGGCTCGAGGTGTAGCCCTCAGGGATGGTGAGCTGCGCCGTCGAGGCGTTGGGGCCCGCGGTCAGCAGCTTGATGATCGACGTGGCGTCGCTCCCGGCGACGATGCGGTACGAGCCGCTCTTGAGCATGGACTCGGCCTCGGTGCGGCGGACCTCGGAGAGGAAGTCGCTCTGGTCGGCGATCAGGCCGTTCTCGGCCAGGATCTGGGCGATGGCGCCGGCGCCGGAGCCGTCGGGGATGGTGATGGTCACCTCGGTGCCCTTCGGCGCGAGCTGGGTCTGGGTCCCCTCCTGCGTGGGCACGAGGCGGGGGACGACGACGAAGGCGACAACGCAGGCGATGGCGATGGTCAGCACCACGGCGATGGCGGCGAGCGGGACGCCGCGGCCGCCCGAGCCGCCGCGCGGGTCGCGGTGACGCTGCGAGCCGGCGCGCTGGGTCGCGGCGGCGGTGCGGCTGGAGACCCGGCCGGTCGAGAGCGCGGAGCGCGACGAGCCGGCGCCTGCCACGGGGGCGGCGGCGCGCGGGGTACGGGGGGCGGCGGCGCGGGGAGCGGCGCCGTTGGAGAAGTGCGAGCCCCCGTGCCTGGGGGTGCTGCCGTTGGAAGTGGCCATCTTGCCCTTTCAGATCTGTCTGGCGTCGAGCCAGGACTGCAGGAACAGCCCGGCCGCTACCGAGTCCACCTTGCCGCGCATGGCACGCTCGGAGAGACCCTGCTCTTTCAGGATACGCTTAGCCTCCGCGGATGAAAGGCGCTCGTCCGCAAACTCCAAGGGAAGTCCGCAGGACCGCGCGATCTTCTCGGCCTGGGTGCGAATCCGCTCGGCCTGCGGGCCCTCCTCCCCCGCCAGGGTGCGGGGCAGCCCGCAGACGAGAAGCTCCGGCTCCCAGTCCTCGAGCACCCGACGGAAGGTGGCCGCGTGCGCGAGCACCTCCTGCGCGGGGAGCACGGTGACCGGCGAGGCCACGCGGCCGACCGGGTCGCTCACGGCGACGCCGACGCGGACCTCGCCGATGTCGAGCGCGAGGACCCTCACGCGCTAGATCCCGAGCGCGGCGCGGGCGGCGTCGAGCGCGGCGTCGATGCCGGAGGCGTCGGAGCCGCCGGCCTGCGCCATGTTGGGGCGCCCGCCGCCGCGGCCGCCCACGAGGCCGGCGATGTCCTTGATGATGGCGCCCGCGGCAAAGCCCGCGGAGACGGCGCCGTCCGTGCCGCTGGCGAGAAGGGCGACCTTGCCGTCAGGCGTGGCGGAGGCGAGCACGCAGGCGACGGGCTCGCCGTTCGCGGCGTCGCGGATGCCGTCCCAGGCGGAGCGCATCTCCTTGCCGGTGAGGCCGTCGATGCGGGCGACCACGGCCTTGTAGCCGTCGAGCTGGACCGCGCCCTGGTAGGCGTCGGCCACCTTCGTGGCGCCGGCGCCGGTCGTGGCGGCCTCGAGGGCCTTGCGCGTCTCGCGCAGCTCGTGCTCGAGCGCGGCGACGCGCTCGGCGACGGCGTCCGGGCGGCACTTGAGCTCGCGGGCCACCTCGTCGAGGGCGAGCAGGCGCTCGTCCACGTACTCGATGGCGCCCATCGAGGTCACGGCCTCGATGCGGCGGGCGTTGGAGCCCACGGAGCCCTCGGAGACGATCTTGAAGAGGCCGAGGTCGGCGGTGTTGCGCGCGTGCGTGCCGCCGCAGAGCTCGCGCGAGAAGGGCGTCTCGGACTCGCCGGTGGAGACGACGCGCACGACGTCGCCGTACTTCTCGCCAAAGAGGGCGACGGCGCCGGAGGCCTTGGCCTCCTCGATGCCCATGACGCGGGTCACGATGGGCTCGGCGGCGAAGATCTGGGCGTTGACCATGCCCTCGATGCGGGCGAGCTCGTCGGCAGACACGGCCTCGAAGTGGGTGAAGTCAAAGCGCAGGCGGTCGGGGGCCACGAGCGAGCCGGCCTGGGAGACGTGGTCGCCCAGCACGCGCTTGAGCGCGGCGTCGAGCAGGTGCGTGGCGGTGTGGTTGCGGCGGATGAGCTCGCGCCGTCCCGCGTCGATGGCGGCGGTCACCTCGTCGCCCACGGCGAGCGCTCCCTCCTCCACGACGGCGACGTGCGCGTAGAGGCCGCCCTTGGCCTTGGTGTCGGTGACGCGCAGGCGCGCGCCGGCGGCCGTCGTGATGGTGCCGGTGTCGCCCACCTGGCCGCCCATCTCGGCGTAGAACGGCGTGACGTCGAGAACCACCTCGACCTCGTCGCCCGTCTCGGCGCGCTCGGCCTCGGCGCCGCCCGCCACGATGGCGAGCACGCGCGCCGCAGCCTCGTTCTGGTCGTAGCCCACGAACTCCGTGGCCGCCAGGCGGTCGGAGAGCGCGGTCCACACGTCGTTGAAGGTGCCCCAGGCGTCGCGGTTGGCGCTCGCGCGGGCGCGCTCGCGTTGCTCGCTCATGCAGGCGTCGAAGGCGTCCATGTCGACGGAGCGGCCGGCGGCCTCGCAGATCTCGCGCGTGAGGTCGATCGGGAAGCCGTAGGTGTCGTGCAGCTTGAAGGCCACGTCGCCGGGGAGCGCCGCGCCCTCGTCGAGCTTCTCGAGCTCCTGCGCGAGGCTCTCCTCGCCGGCGTCGAGCGTGGCGCCGAAACGCTCCTCCTCGGCGCGGACGATGCCGTCGATGAGCGAGCGGCTCTCCACGATCGCCGGGTAGTTCTCGCCCATGAGCTCGCAGATCTTCTCCACGTAGGAGCCGAGGAACTCGCCATCGATGCCCATGAGGCGGCCGTGGTAGACCGCGCGGCGCAGCAGGCGGCGCAGCACGTAGCCGCGACCCTCGTTGCCCGGCAGGATGCCGTCGCCGATCATGAACGTGACGGCGCGGGCGTGGTCGGCCACGATGCGCAGGCTGCGGTCGCGCGCGGCGTCGGTGCCGTAGGTGTGACCGCTGAGTCTCTCGCCCACGCCGATCAGGCCCTGCAGCAGGTCGCCGTCGTAGTTGGTGCCCTTGTGCTGCATGATGGCCGCGATGCGCTCGAGGCCCATGCCGGTGTCGATGTTGCGGTGCGGCAGCTCAGGGAGGGACCCGTCCTCCTGGCGGTCGTACTGCGTGAAGACGAGGTTCCAGAACTCGAGGAAGCGGTCGCAGTCGTCGCAGCCGGGGCCGCAGTGCTCGCCGCCGCAGCCGAACTCCTCGCCCTGGTCGAAGTAGATCTCCGAGCAGGGGCCGCAGGGGCCGGTGGGGCCGGCGGCCCAGAAGTTGTCGTCCGCGCCGAGGCGGGAGATGTGGTCGTAGGGGACGCCCTGCTTGTGCCAGAGCTCGATGGCCTCGTCGTCGTCCTCGAAGACGGTCATGTAGAGGCGCTCGGGCGGAAGGCCCAGGTGCTCCGGGCTGGTGATGAAGTCGTAGGCCCACTCGATCGCGTTCTCCTTGGTGTAGCCGCCAAAGGAGAAGTTGCCGAGCATCTCAAAGAAGGAGAGGTGCGTGGCGTCGCCGATGTTGTCGATGTCGTTGGTGCGCAGGCACTTCTGGCAGGAGCAGGCGCCGATCTCGGGCATGGTGCGCTTGCCCTGGTAGTACTCCTTGAACTGGTTCATGCCCGCGTTGGTGAGCAAAAGCGACGGGTCGTCCGGCACGAGCGACGAGGACGGGTACAGCTTGCAGCCCTTCGCCTCGAAGAAGCGCAGGAAGTCCTCGCGAATCTGGGCGGTGGTCATGGTCTTGTAGTCGGCGGTGCTCATGTGTCTCCCCTACGGTCGGGCGTTCTTCTCGCGTAATCAACCGACCTAGTATAGCGCGAGCTGCGACGGTGCGCTCTGCTGCGCACGCGCGGCGTCGCGGGGCGACCACAAATCCCGACTTGCGCGTGCAAAAGGTGAAACTTCAGCATGCGCAGGTCGGGATTTCTGTCCGTTCGGACAAAAAAGCGGAGCTACGCATGGCGAGAAGAACGCGTAGCTCGGGATTCTTGGTCGGGCCGACCGGGGCGCAGGCTATGCGTCCTTCTGGTCGGGCGCGGGCCCGGCGTCCTTCTCGTCCTTCTCGCCCTTCTCGCCGAGCAGGTCGTCGTAGTCGTGCAGGCGCGCGAGGCCGGCGAGCAGGCGGGAGCGGGCGATGAAGGTGTCGTCGTCCAGCGCGTCGAAGGTTGCGAGCGGCTTGCCGGCGGCGTCGGAGTACGCGGTGCCGCCGAAGAAGGCGCCGCCGGGCGAGACGAGCTGACGGCCGGTGCGGCTCTCGAAGTAGTAGACGAAGAGGCCCTTGATGGCGGCCGTGAGCGGCACGGCGAGGACCATGCCCACGGCGCCGCCGATCGCGCCGCCCGCGACGATGCCCACCAGCGAGAGCGCCGGGTGGATCTTGACGGCCGACTGCATGACCAGCGGGGACAGCACGTTGTCGGTCACGTTCTGCGCCACGATCGTGATCGCGAGCGTCCAGAGCGCGCACAGCGGGCTCACAAAGAGGCCGAGAAGGACTGCAGAGACCGAGGAGAGCATCGGGCCCACCACGGGGATGAAGTGCAGGACGAACGTGGCGATGCCGAGAAGGCCGGCATAGGGGTGGCCGATGAGCCAGAGGCCGGCGGCGACCATCAGGCCGTTTGCCAGCGACGTGATGAGCGTGCCGCGCATGTAGCCGCCCACGGAGCGCGAGAGCACGGCGAGACTGAGCACCAGCTCGTCGTCGTACTCGGGGCCGGCGATCACGGCGAACTCGCGCATGATCTTGGGGTAGTCGAGCGCGAACCAGTACGCCAGGATCAGGGACAGGAAGACGGTCACGAGGTGGCCGGCGATGTCGGTGATGCTCGTGACGAGGCCCGTGGAGAGCTGGCGCGCGAGGTCGGAGGCGAGGCTCGTGCCCGTGTCCACGAGCACGTTCACGAAGGAGTTGACGGCATGCTGCACGTTGCCGCTGCTCGAGGAGCCAAAGGTGTCCCAGAACGTCTCGAGCGCGGCCTGCGCCTGCGTGAAGTAGGCGGGGACGTTGCGCAGCAGCGTGATGAGCTCGCGCAGGAACGGCCCCATGAACAGGGCCACCACGGCCACGATCGCCGCGACGACCAGCACGAGCGCGAGAAGCGCCGCGATGCCGCGCGGGACCCTGCGGTCCTCCAGCCGGTTGGTGATCGGGCTGCAGACATAGCCCACGATCGTGCCCACGAGCAGCAGCTCGACCGCCTGGCCCACGATGGAGAGCCCGCGCACGGCGAGCAGGAAGACCAGGGCGGCGCCCACGATCGTCCATGCGACGACCGCGCGCAGGCGCCACTTCTCGTAGCGCGCCGAACGGGATTTGGTTGCCATCCAACTCCTTCCAGGGCCTGGCGGGGACGCCCCGGGGCTATGCCAGGCCTTCGGGATCGATCTTGTCCTGGATGCGCCGGAGCGTGCGGCGCAGCAGGCGGGACACCTGGACCTGCGAGACGCCCAGGCGCTCGGCGATCTCCACCTGCGTGAGGCCGTCCGCGAAGCGCATGCGGATGACGTCGCGCTCGCGCGGCGAGAAGTCCGCGATGGCCTCCTCGAGCACGATGCGGTCGTCCGAGGAGGCGAGGTCGGCGTCCTCGGTGGCGTAGTGGTCGATGACCGAGGGCGCCTCGTCGTCGTCGGAGGAGCTGCCGCCCTCGAGCGGGACGGAGCTGTAGGCGCTCGAGGACTCCATCGCCTCGAGGACCTCGTCGACCGAGACGCCCAGGCTCTCGGCGATCTCCGCGACCGAGGGGCTGCGCTGCAGCTGGTTGGTGAGCTCGTCGGTCACCTGGTTGACCTTCGCGGAGAGCTCCTGCAGGCGGCGCGGCACGCGCACCGACCAGCCCTTGTCGCGGAAGTGGCGCTTGATCTCGCCCATGATCGTGGGCGTGGCGTAGGTGGTGAACTCGAGGCCGCGCTCGGGGTCAAAGCGGTCGATGGCCTTGATCAGGCCGATCGTGCCCACCTGGATGAGGTCGTCGAGGGACTCGCCGCGGTTCTTGAACTTGGAGGCGAGGAAGCGCACGAGGTTGAGGTGGCTCATGATGAGCTGGTCTCGCGCCTCGGAGTCGCCCTCGTCCTTGTAGCGTCGGAAGAGCTCGCGCGTGCGGTCCTTGTCCCAGGCGACGCGTCCCTTCGACGTGCGGCGAGCGGCCCGGGGCGCGTCGCGCCCCTCGCGCTCCCTACTCGTCATCGGAATCGCCGGTCGAGCGCACGAGGTGCAGCGTGGACCCGTCCTCGGAGAACGAGAACTCGTCGCAGAGGGCGGAGAGCAGCACGCGGACGAGGTCGACCGCGTCGTCGGTGGGCTCGTCGGCACCGAGCGCGACGTCCATCCCCACGACGCCCTCCGCGAGCGTGAAGCGGATCTCGACGCTCTCGGGGCGCGTCGCGCAGGCGTAGACGAAGCCCTCGTCGGCGATCATCTTGACGTCCTCGAGGTCCTCGACGCTCTCGACGCCCGCGGCCACGGCGAGCGCCGAGGCGGTCATGCGCACCGAGCGGGCGAACGCGGGCTCGGCGGGGACGCGCAGCAGCACGTACTTCTCGTCCATCAGGCCTCCTCCTGGTCCTTCTCGCCCGCGGGCTCGTCCTGGGCGGCGGCGGGCGCGGAGACCTCGCCGTAGTCGACGTAGCGGGTGGGCGCCTCGGGGGCGCCGGCGCCCTGGGGCTCGCCGGCCGGCTGCGTCTCGGGGAGCGCCTCGGGGGCGGGGGCCGAGCCGCCGCGCAGGCGCGACACCGCGGCGGCCACGCCGGAGGCGGCGCTCTCGGCGACGCGGTTGACGGCCCCGGTGACGCTCGACGCGGCGCCGGAGACCGAGGAGACGTCCTCGAGGATGCCGTTCAGGCGGTCGAGCGAGACCGCGGCGTCGCTCACGGCGACCTCGGTCTTCTCCAGCAGCGGCGCCGCGTGCTTGGCGGCGGGCTCGAGCTCGTCCATGATGCCGTCCAGCTTGGCGACCACGGGCTGCGTCTGCTCCACCACCTCGCGGGCCGAGTTCGTGAGCGCGCTCACGTCCCTGCGGGCGGAGCGCATGGTGAGCGCGACCTCGACGGCGGCCCAGGCGCCCACCAGCACCAGGACGACGAGGGCGATCGAGAGAATCAGGTCAGGTGTCATTGCGTCCTCCTCGGGACGTGAGGGTCTTGCGGTGTTCCTCAACCGTACATTCTACCCAACCGCGCGGGTTGCGCTCGCTCGGCGCGCGCTCAACCGAGGTTCTTGTCGGTTTTTTGGCCAAAACGGGGCCAGAAAGCGGCGGAAAGCTCGGTTGAGCCCGGAGACGGCGGCCGAGAAGGACGCGCCGCCGCTACTCCTGCGCCCCGGCGCGGTCGCGCCCGATGGCCTCCTCGCGCCACGCCTCCCAGCCCCGGCCGCTCGGATGGTAGAAGCAGCCGGGCTCGAGGCCCTCGGGCAGGTAGCGCTGCTCCACCCAGCCCGTGGGGTAGTTGTGCGGGTAGAGGTAGGGGCCGTACTCGTCCGAGCCGGGGCGGTGGCGGTCGCGCAGGTGGCTCGGCACCTCGCGGCGCGGCCCCCGGCGCACCTCCTCGAGCGCGGCGTCGATGCCGGCCTCGGCGGCGTTGGACTTGGGCGCGAGCGCGACGTAGGTCGCGGCCTGCGCCAGGTTGATGCGGCACTCCGGCATGCCGATGACCTCGGTCGCGCGGAAGGCGGCGTGAGCCACGAGCAGCGCCTGCGGGTCGGCGTTGCCCACGTCCTCCGAGGCGCAGATCATGATGCGGCGCGCGATGAACTTGGGGTCCTCGCCGGCGTCGAGCATGCGGGCGAGCCAGTAGAGCACGGCGTCGGGATCGGATCCGCGCATGGACTTGATGAACGCGGAGATGACGTCGTAGTGCATGTCGCCGGACTTGTCGTAGGCGAGGCCGCGGCGGGGGTTCGCCTCGAGGACGTGCTCGCGCCCGATCGTGGCCGGCGAGCCGTCGTCCTTCTCGTCCACCATCTGGCTGGCGAGCTCGAGCGAGGTCAGGGCCGCGCGGCCGTCCCCGCCGGCGAGGGTGACGATCTCGTCCTCCGCCTCGGGCGCGAGCGCGAAGGCGCCCGCGAGCCCGCGCTCGTCCGCGACGGCGCGGCGCAGGAGCTCGCGGATCGAGTCGTCGTCGAGCGCGGTGAGCTCCACGACGCGGCTGCGGCTGATGAGGGCGGAGTTGACCTCGAAGTAGGGGTTCTCCGTCGTGGCGCCGACGAGCACGACCGTGCGGTCCTCGACGGCGTGGAGCAGCGCGTCCTGCTGGCCGCGGTTGAAGCGGTGGATCTCGTCGACGAAGAGAATCGTGCGCCTCCCGAGCGAGAGCAGGCGGCTCTTGGCGGCCTCGATCTCCCGGCGGAGGTCCTTGACCGTGCCGGTGACGGCGCTGACCTCGACGAACTCGGCGTGCGTGGAGTTTGCGATGATGCGCGCGAGCGTGGTCTTGCCGGTGCCGGCCGGGCCGTAGAGGATGACCGAGGAGAGCGTGTCGTGCTCGATGGCGCGACGGAGCCACGAGCCGGGGCCCACGGCCTTTGCCTGGCCGACGAAGCCCTCGAGCGTGGTGGGCCGCATGCGGGCCGCGAGCGGCGCGTTCTCGTCGCGGCGGGCGTTCTCGATGTGGGTGAAGAGCGTCTCCATGGGGCGATTGTACGCCAGAGCGCCGTGGAGCACCGGGAGGATGCTTCGCGAAGTGCTGCTTCGCAGGAACTTCGCTACACATCCTCCCGGCGCGGCGCGCCGTCGGCAATCTTACAGATAGGTGGAGATGAAGGTGTCTACGGTGGTCCAGTAGAGGTCCGGGTTCGTGCTGGCGGAGAGGCCGTGGCCGGCGCCTTCCACGACGAGCTTCTCCTTCACCTCGCTCGCGCAGGCCTCGTAGCACTCGTCGAGCATCGAGAAGGGCACGAACTCGTCGGCGTCGCCGTGGATGAAGAGCATGGGCACGCTCGCCGAGTGCAGGCTCTCCACGGCCGAGGCGCCCTCGAAGGTGTAGCCCGCGCGCAGCAGGCACGCGGCGTCGGCGGCGTTCAGGATCGGGAAGCTCGGCAGGCCAAAGACGTTGCCCAGCTGCAACGAGAACTCGTCCCACACGCTCGTGTAGCCGCAGTCCTCCACGATCAGGCGCACGTTGTCCGCAAGACCGTCCATGCCGGACGCCATCATGACCTCCGCGCCGCCCATCGACGTTCCAAAGAGGATGATGCGCGCCTCGCCGTCGCGCTCCACGATGTCGTCCACCCAGCCCGTAAGGTCGGCCGCGTCCTGCCAGCCCATCTGGATGAGGCCGGTGTCCGCGTTGCGCTCGTGGCCGCGCGCAGCGGGCATGAGCACGCTCATCCCCAGCTGGGAGAAGTGATAGGCGTACTTGGCCATGTCGGCGGGCTCGCCGATGTAGCCGTGGCAGACCACGGCCCAGGTGTGGCCGTCGGCGAGGGATCCCTCCTCGGCGCCGTCCAGCTCCCAGCCGAGCAGTACCGTGCCGTCGTCCGCCTGATGCG
The DNA here is from genome assembly GCA_963931035.1 of uncultured Atopobiaceae bacterium. GTDB lineage: Bacteria > Actinomycetota > Coriobacteriia > Coriobacteriales > Atopobiaceae > Thermophilibacter. The sequence goes on from OZ006979.1 coordinate 913,905, forward strand.
AGACGCTCCTCTTCCCGGCGTCGAACCAGGAGGCGGCCTCCTTGGCGTAGTCCTCGTCGAGCTTGGGGGCCTCCGCGTAGTCGAGGCCGTCGACGTCGCCGGCACGCATCGTGCTCGCCATCGAGACCTCGGCGTGCGGGTTGAGCGCAAAGTCAACGAGGAAGTTGCCCGCCACGCCCAGGCCAACGGCCACGACCGCGACGAGCGCCACCACGACCGCGGCGACGACCCTCTTGGTTCTTCTCGACAGTGCCATGCGCTTCCCTTCCATCTTTCATGAGGGGCCATTCTGGCATCGCAGGGAGGCCCTCATCGAGACGTTGAGGCGGCCCCTAGGCGCGCACGCCCTCCGGGAGGTAGCCGCGACTCGGGAAGAGGCCCGCCGCCTCGGGGAACGCCGCCGCGCACGTGGCCACGAAGTAGTCGTCGGTCATCGAGGAGATGAAGTCCACCACGGTGCGGTCGGGGTCGCTCTCCCAGTCGTAGCGGCGACCGTAGAACGAGAGGCGCCGCTCGAGCGGGAGCACGTGGTGCGCGAAGACGGCCGCGCTCTCGTCGCCTGACGCGAGCGCCTCCAGCTCGTGGTCGTAGAGGGCCGAGAAGAGCTGGGCGATCTCGGCGGAGAAGTCACCGTTGACCTCGCCCGCGCCGTAGATCTTCTCGTAGTTCTCGCGCTTGGCGCGGCGCATCTCGGCGAAGCCCTCCTCGCTCATCGCGATTGTCTCCTCGCCCACGCTGTTCTCCACGACGTCCGCCACGAAGGCCGCGAGCGCCCAGGCGTTGTAGCCGCCGCCCAGACCGTCGTCGAAGGTGCCCTCGTCGGCAAGGCCGGCGCAGATCGCGTCCTGGCGGTCCTTGCCCACGTAGGCGATGATGTCCGAGACGCGCACGACGCATCCCTCGAGCGTCATCGGGCGCAGGTGCGAGATGGCCTCGGCGCCGCGCTCCCAGCACGACTCCACCACGCGCTCGAAGGTGTCGAACTCGGCGAGGCCGCTCGTCTCGAAGCGCTGGAGCTCGAACTCGCCGTTGTGGCAGAGTGCGCCGTCGAGCGTCTGGAGGCTCACGTTGCGCCCGGCCAGCTCGTCCATCACGCGCACGCTCTGGACGTTGTGGAAGAACCAGCGCCCCGTGCGCTCGTGGTAGGCATTAGAGAGGAAGCGCTCACCGGCGTGCCCGAACGGCGTGTGGCCGAGGTCGTGCCCGAGCGCGATGGCCTCGATGAGGTCGAGGTTGAGACCCAGCGCGCGCCCGATGTCGCGCGCCACGCGGGCCACGAGCTGCACGTGCAGGCCGCGGCGGGAGAGGTCGTCGTTCGCGCGGAACGAGAAGACCTGCGTCTTGCCGGACAGTCGGTTGTAGGCCGGCAGATGGACGATCTTCTCGGCGTCGCGCACGAAGGCGGGGCGCAGGGCCGTGTCGCGGTCCCGCTCGCAGAGGTCGCGGCGGATGGCGGAGTCGTCGTGGCACGCGAAGGGAGAGAGCTCCCCCGACGCGAGGCGCTCGGCGACGAGCGCGCTCGCCCGCTCGGAGAGCCGCCCGGTCAGGCCGGGGGCGAGCGGGTTCACTGTCAGGCCGGACGCACCCATGGGCACGCTAGTCCCGCACCACGAGGCAGCCCATGGTCACGCGGTTGGACCAGGGACCGATCTCGCCGTCGTAGCCGCCGCGCGCGTACACGCCGCCGAACTTTCCGCGGAAGAGGTAGAGGCCGAGCACGTTCTCCACCTCGACGGGCTCGGGGCCTCGATCGACGGCGTCGCCCGCGGCCGGGGCGCCCAGCACGACGGAGGAGCGATAGGCTGCCTCGCGCACCTGGACGACGCCCCCCTCCTCGGCGCAGCCGAGAAGGACGCGCCACCAGTCGTCGCGGTCCGTGCAGCACGCGCCCGCGACGGCCTCGTTGGCGCGGTAGGCGCCCGCGGGCCTCGCGAGCCAGCGCTCGGGCTCGGCGAGGTAGGGCGCGAGGTCGGACGTGCGGTCGAGCAGGTGGGTCTCGGGGACGTGGGCGCGCACGAAGGCGAGCTCCTCGTGGTCGAGCACGTCCTCCACGGCGTCGGAGGAGAGCACCGCGAAGAGGGCGTTGGTGGAGACGGGCCAGGTGCCAAAGCCGCCGATCACGCAGGCCAGGCCGCGGCGGGCGGCCTCCGCCAGGGCGTCTGCGCCGTCGCAGGGCTTCTCGACCATCTCGGAGAGCAGGGCGCGACGGTAGACGCAGGCGATCGGGCCCTGGGAGTCGACGAGGCGACGGATGCCGCCGGCCTCCTCGACGCGCAGGTCGCGGATGTCGACGAAGCGCGCGAAGACGCCCTCGTCGGCCAGGCGCTCGATGATGTCGGAGAACTCGCTCGCCGAGGCGCTCTCGGGGTAGTCCACGATGCCGACGGTGGGGCGCTCGGGGTGCTTGGTCCCGGAGTCGGCGTTGGCCCAGGACATGTAGGTCTCGCGCAGGGCGTCGATCACGCCTCCCGTGACGTCGAAGGTCTCGATGTCGCGGTGGCGCCCGGCGAAGCGACGGTAGGTCTCGGTGAGCTGCGCGGCGCGCGTCACCTCCACGGAGGTGGTCATGCCGAGCGAGCTGTCCGTGGCCACGCCGGCGAGCGTGAAGCCGCCCGTCTCCTCGTCAAAGAGCACGTCGACCCGCGCGAACGGGACGAGCTGCTCGTAGCCGGTGGGGATGCGCGTGAGCGCCTCGAGCTCCGGCGAGAGGCCAAAGCGGGCGCGGAAGTCGGCGTCGTCCAGGTAGCGGGCGGTGACCTTCTCGAGGATCCGCCCCATCGTCTCGGCGGCCTCGCGCAGGATGCCCAGCTCGGCGTTGGTGAGGACCTTGGGCGTGAGGGCCCAGGTGGGGGTGCCCTCGCGGTTGGCCACGGGATGCGCGGAGGCAAGATAGGATGCCGCAAGCTCGCGACCCTCGGCGTCGCCGTCCAGGTCGCTCAGGATGCCGAGATACTCGTCCTCGAGCTCACGGCAGCGAAGGTTGCTCATGGTTCCCTCGTTTCTGTGTTGTCGCAGCGCGAACACGTCACGCACAGCACGCGCATTGTAGGTGTTAGCTGGTCAGATGGCAATGTATTTCAAAATTGCGCGACGAATGTGGACCTTCGGTGGAGCGGGGACGCGGCGCCCGCTACGACACGTACCAGAGCTGGGCGTCCTCGGGGAACTCGAAGCCCATCGAGAGCTCGAGCGCGAGCGAGGCGTCGTTGTCCGGCCAGACCTCCGCCCAGGGCAGGCGCCCCTCGTTGAGCAGCTGGCGGACCTTGGCCGCGGCGAGCGCCGTGCCCCAGCCGCGCCGGCGCGCCTCGGGCAGCACCTCGAGCATGCCCATCGCCCCGTGCGGGTGCTCGCCGACAAACCCGACGAGCCGGCCGTCCTCAAAGCCGCCGATCACGCGACCGGCGGCGAGAAGCCCCTCGAGCTCGCCGGGGCGCAGGTACTCGGGATGGCTGTAGTGCTCGGCGATCGCCCCGGCGTAGGCGGGCGTGAGCGTGCGCAGGTCGCGGGCGGCATCGAGCGCGGGGGCGCCGGCTCGCCACACCACGAGCTCGCAGGGCCGCGCCTTGCCGCGGACGGCGCGGGCGACCTCGCGCGCCACGGGGCCCTCCCCGCAGACGCAGGTCACGGCAGCCGGCCCCAGGCAGGAGAGCGCGCGGCGCACGAGCTTCTTGTCGCTCGACCAGAGCAGGCGCGCGCCGTCCGGCACGTCCACGATGACGGCGCGCCCGTCGGCGAGGAGCACCTCGCCCACGCCGCGCCCGAGCGCGTCGGCGAGCGGCAGCGCCGCGTCGCCCAGCCCGCGCACGGCCTCGAGGGCGCGCGAGCGGCGCTCGGCAGGCTTGTCCCAGGTCGCGTCAATGACAAACGAGAGCCTATCGGCAATCATGAGCTGGCCCTCCGGGCCCGGGTGGTCCGACCCGTCGCTCAGGAGGCGCGGCAGCAGGTGCCGGTCGAGAAGGGCGCCGGCGTCCACGAGCCGCATCCGCGCATAGCGCGCCGCGGCCTTTGCGATGATGCGGTCGACCTCCTCGAAGCAGCTGCGCGGATGCGTGGGGTAGGCGACCTCCAGGTGCGGCGGCGTCGTGAGGACCCAGACGGGAGCCTCGGGCCATGCCGCAGCCACCTCGCCCAGGTAGGCGCGCACGTCGCGCTCCACGACGTCTGCCCCGCACGGCTCGAAGCGGTAGTTCTCCCCCAGCTCGACGACTATGGCCGCCACGTCGAGCGCCTCGGTCCCGGCGAGCGTGCCCGGCTGGAACACCTGGCCGCCCACGCCCTGGTTGACGAGGTCCAGGCCCAGGTGGTCGGCGAGGAGCGCCGGCCAGGTGCGCGCCGGGTCCTCCGCGCAGAAGCCCTGCGCCACTGAGTCGCCGAGCACGAGCAGGCGCCGGCGCGCCGGCACGGCGTCGAGGCGGCTGCCGTCGTGCGTGACGGCGCGCAGCGAGCAGGGCACAAGGCACGGCAGCCACACCCGCACGCGCCGCGGCTCGCCCAGGCCCGGCAGCGGCACGACGAGCGCGTCCGGGTCCACGAGATCCAGCGTGAGGAGGTTCTTCTCGTCCGGGAAGAGGGGGCCCAGGTGGCGGCCGTCCACGTCGGCGAAGACCGCGTCCGGTCGGGGCGGCCGGGCGCCCGTGTGGCGCGCCACGTCCTCGAGGGCGCCCGCGGTCCCGCGAGGCACCTCGCCCGGGCGCAGCTCGAGCGTCACGACGGAGGCGTCGGTCTCAAACTCCATGGTCACGCCGGCCGTGCAGGCTGCCATCTGGCGGTAGAGGCCCGGGTGCCAGGCGCGCACGCTGCCGAGCGCGCGCAGCTGGGGCGCCGAGAAGCGCGACGGGCGCACCCAACCGCCACCCGCGTCGACGACGTCCAGGGCACCGTGCAGCAGGTCCGCCGCACGGGTGACGGGGTCGCTTCTCATGGGCGCTACTCCCCGTCGAGGACGGGCTCGTAGAACTCCTCGCCGTCCTCGAGCCGGAGCACCAGCACCTGGCCAAAGCCCGCGCCGCCGGCGGCGCCGCTGTCGATGTCCCAGCGGTCGCGCGCGGCTCCCACGCGCACCATCCGAGCCAGGCCGTCGTCCCCTACCGGCGGGCGGTCCAGCTCGCTCGCCATGCTCTCGAGGTAGGGCGTCGGCGTGTGCCCGGCGACGACCACCGGTCCCCTGCCGTCCGCGCCCGAGAGGCCCCGCTCCGCGCCCCAGAACTCCTCGCGGATCCAGGTGAGGTCCTCGTCGCCCTGCGCGGCGAGGTAGGCCTCGGCGGCCTCGTCGTCCCAGGCCGGCGGGACGGGGGCGTCCAGGCTCACGCCCGCGTGGGCGAGCAGGTAGAGCCGCTCGCCCGCGCGCACGTGCGCGCTGCGCGGGCAGGAGCGGACCCACGAGAGCAGGTCGTCGAGCTCGTCGGGAGCGAGCTCGGAGAGGCCCCTCGACGTGACGGCGCCGCCGTTGATGGCCCAGTTCATGGCCGCGAGGGGGTCGTTTTCGTCGCGCAGGCAGTCGAGCATGAGGTCCTCGTGGTTGCCGAGGAGCGCCACGGCGCCGGGCAGCGCCCGCACGAGCCGCAGGACGCCGACCGGGTCCGGCCCCCGGTCGATCATGTCGCCCAGGCAGAAGACGCGGTCGTCCCTGGTCGGCGAGACGCGCGACAGCGCGCGGTCGAGCGGGGCAAGGTGACCGTGCACGTCCGAGAAGACGTAGGTGGACATGGTCAGAACCTCCCTAGGGACTAAGCCGGCGCGCCGCTTCCAATTGTCACACTCCTAGCGCCGCCGTGCGCGACGACGGGCCCGGACGGCACGCAGACGCCAGACGGGCGGCGCCCCGACGTCCACCACGTGGGCCGGGAGCCGACCCTCGCCCGCCGCGCGCACCTCGGCGACGAGGCGCGCCATCGTGGCGTCGAAGCGGCCGCGCTTGAGCTGGCACTCCCAGATCACGAGCAGCGTCCACCCGTCCTCCAGCAGCAGCCGCGCGTTGCGCTCGTCGCGCTCGCGGTTGCGCGCGAACTTCTGCTCCCAGAACTCGGGGTGGGTCTTGGGGCGAGAAGGACCGCAGAACGGGCACCTGTGCCAGAAGCACCCGTTGATCTGTATCGCCACGCGCCGGCCGGGAAAGCACACGTCAGGCCTGCCGGGGGCCTTCTTCCAGTGGAGCCGGTAGCCGGTGAGGCCGGCCGCGCGCAGGGCGGCGCGCACCCGCAGCTCGGGGCTCGTGTTCTTGGAGCGGTTTGCCTGCATGACGTGGCGCGTGGCCTCCGAGGACGCCTCGGGGACGCGCGGGCGCTCTACCACGCGACCCGCTCGTCGGGCGCCGTGGGCGCGCCCTCGAAGTTGAGGTCGGCCGTCAGGGCGCGGGCGGCCTCGAGGTCGAACTCGGGGGCGAGCAGCTCGTCGAGGGTGGGCAGCACCCGCGCGCGGGCGGCGTCGTAGAGGTCCCAGAAGCTCGCGGTGGAGACCTCGTGCGTGAACGGGTTCTCCCACGCGCCGTGGTCGCGGTTGTCAAAGTCCGAGGTGTCGCACGCGCGCGGGCGGTGGGACATCGAGCGCACCAGCGAGAAGGGGCTTCTCGTCACCAGGCCCTCCACGGTGCCGAGCACGGCGCGCTTCTTGCCCGACGGGGAGTCGAACAGGCGTTGGACCAGGCGAAACTCCCGGACCGACGTGGAGAACGTGCGCGGGTCGATGGCCCGCTCGAAAATCCAGAGCGTGGCGTAGAAGTAGAGCTTGTCGATCGCGGCGAGCGTCGAGTGCGACGCGGCGAGCGCGTGCTCGTGCGGGCGCCAGCGCTCCACCGTGCGGCCGGTCGTGGCAAACAGGACCATCTCGTCGAGGTCGCGCTCGACCTCCGCGTGGACGCGCGGCGCGGCGCTCTCGTCGAGGCCCGGGACGCCGGCCGAGCACAGGCCGTTCTGCCACCAGTAGACAAAGGGGTGCACGGTGGAGTCGAGCAGCCAGTGGCACGCGAAGCCGGCCACGTAGGCGCGCGCGACGCTGCGCTCGCGCCCCTCCAGGCGCAGCGCCGCCTCGCGCAGGGCGAGAAGGACCGTGGCGCCCGAGGTGTCGTGCAGGGCGCCGCCGAGCGGGCTCCACTTGTGCATGAGCGGGTCCACGACCAGGTAGAAGAGCGGGTCCGGGCCCTGGTTGCCCAGCAGGAACGCGTCGCGCTCCGCCGCGGAGCGCACCTTGAGCAGGCTGGTCACGTCCTCGAGGACGCCCTGTCCGAAGAGGTCGTGTGTGAGGATGGCAGGCATCGCGGGCCCTTTCGTCGTGTCCTGTCCCGATTATGCCACGACGGTGCGCGGCGGTCGGGCGAGCGTCATGGAGACGCTTACCCACTTCTTACCGCACGCAGCTCGCGCGGACGCGTAACATGGAAGTGTTGTGGCGTCGCAGGAAAGGAAGCACATGGCGCACCAGAAGATGACCAAGGCCGAGAAGAGCTGGATCGTCTACGACGTGGGCAACTCCGCCCTCGTCCTTCTCGCCACGAGCGTGATCCCCATCTACTTCTCCTCCCTCTCCCCCGACGGCGGCGTGGTGGTGGCGTGGAGCTACGCCGAGACGGTTGCGTCGCTGATCATCGCCCTGCTCATGCCCGTCCTCGGCTCGATCGCGGACATGCAGGGCATGAAGAAGAAGTTCATCGTGGGCTGTGTGGGGACGGGTGTCGTGGCCACGGTGGCGCTCGGCTTCGTGACCACCGCGCTGGCGTTTCTCGTCATCTACGTGATCTCCTCCGTCGCGCTCAACTCCTCGATGGTCTTCTACGACGCGCTCCTGGTGGACACCACAACCGACGACCGCATGGACGAGATCTCCTCGGCCGGCTATGCCTGGGGCTACATCGGCAGCTGCGTGCCCTTCATCGCCTGCCTGGGCGTGGTCCTGGGCTACGAGGCGCTGGGCATCACGCTGCAGACGGCCATGCAGATCGCGTTCTTGATCACCGGCGTGTGGTGGGCGGCCTTCACGGTGCCCCTGCTCGAGAACGTGCAGCAGCTCCACTTCAAGCCGCGCGCGCCGCACGCCGTGGCCAACGCCGTGCGCGGGCTCGCGGACACGCTACGCGAGATCTGGGCCAACCGCGCCATCCGCTACTACATGATCGCCTACTTCTTCTACATCGACGGCGTGCACACCATCATCAAGCTCTCCACGAGCTACGGCACCGAGCTCGGGATCGACTCCACGCAGCTCGTGCTCGCGCTTCTCGTCACGCAGTTCGTGGCCTTCCCCTCGGCCATCATCTACGGGCGGCTCTCGTCCAAGTACGGCACGCGCCGCATGCTGCTGATCGCAATCGCCGCCTACTTTGGCATCACCCTCTTCGCCGCGTTCTTCCTGCGCTCGGCCGCCGAGTTCTGGTTCCTGGCGATCCTCGTGGGCATGTTCCAGGGCGGCATCCAGGCGCTCAGCCGCAGCGAGTTTGGCAAGCTCTGCCCCAAGGAGCGCGCCAACGAGTACTTTGGCTTCTTCGACATCTTTGGCAAGTACGCCGCCATCCTGGGGACGTTCCTCGTGGGCACGTTCACCGCGCTCACCGGCAACTCCAGCCTCGGCGTGCTCTCCATCGCCGTGCTCTTCGTCGTGGGCTTTGTCACGATGCTGCGCGTCCCGGAGCGCACGGAGGCATAGAGGCTCTTCTCGCCAGCCCTTCTCGCCCTTCTACCAAGAATCCCGAGTTACGCAGCCCCGCACATGCGGTCCGGCCCACGCAACTCCAGAAAAGTGTCCGAACGGACAGAAATCCCGACTTACGAATCGGCCCAAGCTCGCGTAAGTCGGGATTTTTGGTCGAGACCAGGAATCCCGAGTTACGCACCTGCGTCGTCCCACCTCAGGCGGGGCGGCAGAAGCTGGGCGAGAAGAACCGTGCGGGCGGCGCAGACGTCCTCGTCGGTGAGCATGCGGCGGGCCCTGCGCGGAAACGACGGCGTCTCGCAGGGCGCGATGATGGAGAACAGCTGGGCGAGAAGGGCGGTGACCGCACGGACGTCTCGCGCATCCCTCTTGGTGAGGGGCAGGTAGTGGATGTGGCACAGCTCGTAGTCGCGCGCCCGCCGGCTGTCCTCCTCGAGGGCGAGCTCGCTCGTATGGTCGCCGCCCTGGTGCTCGCAGGCGGTCTCGTACTGCGGCCAGTGGAAATCGGGGCGCATGGACCCGTGGCTGACCAGCCCGGCAGCCTCGCTCGGCCACTCGAGCGCGACGTTTTGGAGCGGACGGGACAGATGGGCGCCGCCCAGGCGGGGCGGCAGGCAGAACACGCCGTACCAGCAGGTTTCCATCGTGGATCCCGAGCCGTCGTTGGCGTAGGACGCCGCCATGCGCGCAAGCTCGACGCCATGCAGGCCCGTGGGCTCGTCGAGAAACGCGCGGAGCTCGCGGACGGACGAGACGGGCTCGATGTCGTGGACCACGTCGCCGACGAGCGGCGCCAGGGGATCGCGCGCGTAGCGGCCGCAGAGCTCCATCGCGAACCCCGTGAGACGCACGAGCGCCGCGTCGCGCGACAGGCGGCCCTGCCCCACCGCCCGCCCGAGCGTCACGGCGGCGCTCGTCATGGCGAGCGGCCCCGCCTCCACCAGCACGTGCGTGACCGTGTTCCCACTGACGCAGAGCGGGTCGCCCTCCGCGGTGAGCACCTCGAGGCAGGCGTCGTCCGGCAGGCGGAGAAGCCCCGGGCAGGAGCGCACGATCGAGCAGCAACTTCGTGAGGCGTCATCGTCAAAGCGCAGGTCAACGGGGCTTTGCACCGTGGGGGCAAAGAGCTCTCCGGGAAGGGCGGCCGCGAGGGCGGAGGGGTCTATCGAGCCGTCGGCGTCGCGCAGCGCCCGCACCGACGCCGGCACGAGCATCAGGTCGTCGCGGCGTCGGACATGGCGGAGCATCCTCAGGGAATCGTCGTGCGCCAGGCACAGTCTCTTCTCGTCCATGGTCACCCCCCACGGAGAGCATGGACCAGGCAGCTGACACGTTCTTCTCGCGAGGCTGCCACGGGACTGCCGGCCAGCGCTCACGGAGCTGCCAACGCGTCGCTGACCTGCGAGGATGACGGTCCGGAGCGAGGACGCGCCGCAGCGGGGCACACAGCGGGAGTCGGCGAGGCCACACTTCGCTCATAAGCGATGACCCTGCCAGAAATCCCGAGTTACGCAGCCCCGCACATGCGGTCCGGCCCACGCAACTCCAGAAAAGTGTCCGAACGGACAGAAATCCCGACTTACGCGTGCTTGGAGCGGTGCGTAAGTCGGGATTTATGGTCGGGCAGCCGAGAAGGACGCGGGGCCTGCGCCCTACGCCAGGCGCGCGATGAGCGCCTCGAGGCGGTCGCAGGCCTCGTCGACCTGCTCGCGCGTGATGACCAGCGGCGGCAGGAAGCGCAGGATCGAGTCACCGATGTGGTTGAGCACCAGGCCCTCGGCCAGGCCCTCCTCCACGACCTGCGTCGCAATCGGCACGTCGAGCTGGGCGCCGCGCATGAGGCCGTGGCCGCGCACCTCGCTCACGTGGTCCATGGCCGTGAGGCGGTGGCGCAGGTGGCGCCCGACGGAGAGCACGTGCTCGCCCATCTCCTCGTCCACGAGGGTGGTCACGCAAGCCAGGCCCACCGCGCAGGCGAGCGGGTTGCCGCCGAAGGTGGAGCCGTGGTCGCCGGGGGCCATGAGGTCGGCCACCTCGGCGCGCGCGGCGACGGCGCCCATCGGGAAGCCGTCGGCGATGCCCTTGGCCATAGCCACCACGTCCGGCTCGATGCCGGAGCGCTGGTAGCAGAAGGGCGAGCCGCAGCGGTAGAAGCCCGTCTGGACCTCGTCGCAGATCAGCAGGACGCCCTTCTCGGTGCAGAGCTCGCGCACGTCGCGCAGGTAGTCGTAGTTGGCGTTCCAGACGCCGCCCTCGCCCTGCACGCACTCGAGCATGATCGCGCAGACGCCGCCGCGCTCCACGCGCTCGCGCAGGGCGTAGATGTCGTTCAGGTAGACGGTGACAAAGCCCTCGGGCAGCGGGCGGAAGCTGCGGTGGAACTTGTCCTGGCCGGTCGCCGCCAGCGTGGCGAGCGTGCGCCCGTGGAAGCTCTGGCGCGCGGTCACGATGATGTTCGCGCCGTCGAGCTTGGCCTCGCCCCAGCGACGAGCCAGCTTGATGGCACCCTCGTTGGCCTCGGCGCCGGAGTTGGCAAAGAACGTCTTCCAGTGCGTGCCGGTGGAGCCCATCTCGTGGCCGCCCTCGTCGGTGGTGGTGGAGAGCAGCGCGGAGAGCGACGCCGCCAGCTCGCCGCGGTTCTCGGCGTAGAAGTAGTTGCCCGTCTGCCAGAGCTTGCCGGCCTGCTCGCGCAGGGCGTCGACGACGGCGGGGTGCGCATGACCCAGGCTCGCGCAGCCGATGCCGCCGAGAAGGTCGATGTACTCGCGGCCCGCGGCGTCCACGAGCGTGGCACCATGACCACTCACGAACTCGACGGGCAGGCGCCCGTAGGTATGCATCACAAAGGTGTCGTCGAGCTTCTGGTCCTCCGCGACGACGGCTGCGGTGGTGAGGTTCTTCTCGTCCTCGGACATGGGACTCCCTTCGCCTGGCGGCTAGTCTCTGGTGAACATGGTACCGCAGCCGGCGTCCGTGAAGATCTCCAGAAGCAGCGAATGCGGGAAGGTGCCGTTCAGGATGACGACCTCGGAGACGCCGCCGTCGAGGGCCTCCGCGATCGAGCGGATCTTGGGCAGCATGCCGCCGTCCAGCTCGCCGGACTCCAGCAGCTCGTGGGTCTCGGCGCGGGTGAGCGTCTGGATGAGGGAGTCCTCGTCGTTGACGTCGCCGTAGAGGCCGTCCACGTCGGTGAGGTAGATGAGCTTGTCGGCGCCCATGGCCTCGGCGATCTTGCCGGCCGCCACGTCCGCGTTGATGTTGAAGAAGCCGTCCGGCGCGCACCCCACGGTGGCCACGACCGGGATGTAGCCGTCCTCGAGGATCGTCTCGATGAGGCTCGGGTCCACCTCGCGGATGCGGCCCACGCGCCCGAGCCCGGGGTCGATGGGCTCGGCCTTGAGGGTCTTGCCGTCCGCGCCGGAGATGCCCACGGCGTTGTGGCCGTACTCGTTGAGCGCCCAGACGAGGTCCTGGTTGACCTTGCCCACGAGCACCTCGCGCACGGCCTCCATCGTCGCGTCGTCGGTCACGCGCAGGCCGCCCTTGAACTCGACGGGCAGGTTCAGCGCCTTGACGTGCGCGCTGATCGCCTTGCCGCCGCCGTGCACGAGCACGATTCGGATGCCCAGCAGCTTGAGCATCTCGATGTCGGCCACCACCTGGCGGCAGAGCTCGGGGTCCTCCATGGCCGAGCCGCCGTACTTGATGACGAAGGTCTTGCCTGCCATGCGGTGGATCCACGGCAGGGCCTCGTTCAGGACGTCGACCTTCGAGGCCGCGGCGTCGCGCTGCTGCCTGTCACGCTGCTTCATGGTTGCTCCTTAGATACGCTGGCGAGAAGGACGTGGGGTCGTCCGGGCCGGGACGGGGAGACCCCGGCGCTCAAACAGCTTGGCGCCTAGGACGCGCCAAGAACTCGCGGCGGGACCTCCCCGTCCCGGCCCTGCGGCACCGCTTTCGCAGGGGCGGGCGAGAAGGTCCGCCGCGAGTTCTGCAGGCGCGCTCTTTGCGCCGAAGCTGTCCGAGCGCCGGACCTTCTCGCCCGCCCCGTCGGGTCAGGTGCGGTAGTCGCCGTTGATGGTGACGTAGTCGTGGGTGAGGTCGCAGGTCCAGACGCGGGTGGACGCCTCGCCCATGCCGAGGTCGATGGTAATGGGGATCTCCGGCGCCTCGAAGCGGCGGAGCATATCCTCCTCGTCCATGGGGACGGTGAGGCCGGCGCGGCAGACCGGAACGCCCAGAAAGTCGATGTCGACGGCGTACTGGTCGAAGGGCACGCAGCACTTGCCGGCGGCGGCGGCCACGCGGCCCCAGTTGGCGTCGTGGCCAAAGATCGCGGTCTTCACGAGCGGCGAGTTGGCGATCGCGCGGGCCACGGCGTCCGCGTCGGCGTCCGTGGCGGCGCCCGTGACCGTGACGGTGACGAGCTTGGAGGCGCCCTCGCCGTCGGCGGCGATCTTGCGAGCCAGGTCCACGCACGCGGCGCGCACGGCGGCGGCCACGACCGGGTACGCGGGGTGCGCGAGGTCGATCTTCTCGCCACCTGCGGCGCCGGTGGCGAGCAGGATGCAGGTGTCGTTGGTGGAGGTGTCCGAGTCCACGGTCACCTTGTTGAAGCTCTCCCCCACCGCCGCGCGCAGGGCCTCGCGCGCGGCCTCGGCGGTGAGAGGGGCGTCCGTGGCGAGCACGGCGAGCATCGTGGCCATGTTGGGCTGGATCATGCCCGATCCCTTGACGAAGCCGCCCACGCGCACGGTCACGGAGCCGCCGCCCGCCTGCGGGACCTCGCCGGCGATGGAGACCTCCTTGGGCACGGTGTCCGTGGTCATGACGGCACGGGCGGCGTCATGCGCGCCGGCGGCGCACGGCGCGAGCGCGGCGACGGCGGCGGGGACGCCCGTCTCGTAGGGCTCCCACGGCAGCGGCACGCCGATCACGCCCGTGGAGCACACGAGCACGTCCTCGGCGGCGCAGCCGAGCTCCGCGGCCACGCGCTCGCAGGCGCGCTCGGCGCAGGCCAGGCCCGGCTCGCCGGTGGCGGCGTTGGCGTTTCCGGAGTTGAGCACCACGGCGCGGGCGCGGCCGTCCGCCACGTGGGCGCGGCTCACGGTGACGGGCGCGGCGCAGAAGCGGTTGGTGGTGAACGTGGCGGCCGCCACGCAGGGCTCGTCGGCCGCGACGAGCGCGAGGTCCAGGCGCTCGGGGTTTTTGCGGAAGCCGGCCGAGACGCCGGCGGCGCTGATGCCGGAGGCGGCGCAGACGCCGCCCTCGCAGGGTAGGAAGCCGCAGGCCTCGGGCGTGTCGGGCGCCACGGGGACCGCGAGCGGTGAGAGGTCTGTCATGAGGTTCTTCTCCGTGTCAGGGTTTAGATGAGGGGCGCCGGGGCGAGAAGCCCGGCGGTCTCGGGAAGCCCCAGCACGACGTTGGCGCACTGGACGGCCTGGGCGGCCGCGCCCTTCCCGAGGTTGTCGATCGCGCAGGACGCGACGATCGTGCGTCGTCGCCTGGCGTCGAGCGCCACGCCCACCTGGGCGCGCGCGGTGGCTGCCACGGACGCGGTGGCGGGCATCTGTCCCGCAGGAAGCATCGTGACCAGCGGCTCGTTCGCGTAGGCGCGCTCGTAGGCGGCCTGCACGTCCTCGGCGCTCACGCCGGGCGCCGCCTCCAGATAGACCGTGGAGAGGAGTCCGCGCGTGAGCGGGGCCAGGTGCGGCGTGAAGACCACGGACATCTCGCGGCCCGCCACCTCGGTAAGCGTCTGCTCGATCTCCGGCGTGTGACGGTGATGCCCCACGCCGTAGGCCTCCACGGACTCGTTGGCGTGGCAGAAGTGGGTGCGCGCGTTGCAGCCGCGGCCGGCGCCGGAGACGCCGGAGATGGCGTCCGCGATGACGAGGTCACCGGTCGCGAGGCCGGCGGCGAGCGCGGGCGCGGCGGCGAGCGCCGTGGCCGTGGGGTAGCAGCCCGGAACGGCCACGAGCACGGCCTCGCCGGCGGCGGCGCGCTCGGCGAGGGCGGCCACGCCGGCGCGGAAGAGCTCCGGCAGGCCGTAGACGGTACGCGCGAGGAGCTCGGGCGAGGTGTGCGGAGTGGCGTACCAGGCCTCGTAGACGGCCGGGTCATGGAGGCGATAGTCGGCTGAGAGGTCTATCACGTGGACGCCGCGGGCGAGCAGCTCCGGCGTGAGCGCCAGGCTCGCGGTGTGCGGCACGGCGAGGAAGGCCACGTCGGCGGCAGCGGCGATGGCGTCCGGCTCCGGGAGCGAGAGCACCACGTCGCAGCAGCCGGCGAGCGAGGGGTACACGGCGTCCAGGCGCGTCCCGGCCTCCTTGCGGTCGGTTGCCATCGTAAGCTCGAGCGCGGGATGGCCGAGCACGAGTCGGCACACCTCGATCCCGGCGTATCCCGTGGCCCCCACCACACATGCCCGCACGCGCTCCATGACAACCTCCCCAGCGTCTTCGTCACGCCGACAATGGCACGCGTGCCCCACGTCCGTCAAGGAGCCGTCACCTGCTTGTCACATGCGAGCGCCGGGCGCACGTCCTTCTCGCCCCGCAACGCGTAAGTCGGCATTACCAGAAATCCCGACTTACGCGCGCTGCCAGGAGCCCGGCGGACCGCGTAACTCGGAAATTGTGTCCATATGGACAAGAATCCCGACTTACGCGGGTTCATGCACAGCGACGACACCGCGTAACTCGGGATTCCTGGCAGCGGACGAAAACCCGACTTACGCGCGACAAGCTCGTGGAGGCGCAAGGGTCGAGACCAGTGCGACGGGCGAGAAGGACGCGCGGCCGCAGCCCTAGCGCAGGACGACGCCGGCGCGGACGCGCTCGACGGCCTCGTCGCCGAGGAAGTGGCGGACGATCTCCAGGCCGAAGAGCATCGCCGTGCCCGCGCCCTGGCTGGTGATCAGGTTGCCGTCCACCACGACCGGCTCGTCGGCCAGAAGCTCGGCGCCGTGCTCGGCGAGCACGTGCTGGAAGCCGGGGTTGGAGGTGGCGCGGCGCCCCGCGAGCAGGCCGAGCTCGGCTAGAATCGAGGGCGCGGCGCAGATGGCGGCGACCGGCTTCCCGGCGGCGGCAAAGGCGCAGACGGCCTCGCAGAGCGGCTCGCAGGCGCGCAGGTTGGGAGTGCCGGGGATGCCGCCGGGCAGAACCAGCATGTCGTAGTCATCGAACGAGAAGCCCGCGTCCGCGATCGAGCGGTCGCAGACGATGGTCACCTCGTGCGAGGACGTGACCGTCCGCTCGGGCGTGATGGCCACGGTGTCGCACGGCACGCCGGCGCGAAAGAGCAGGTCCACCACCGTGAGACCCTCGATCTCCTCCAGGCCGGGGGCCACGAACACGGCCACGCGCGCGTCGCTTGCCTGCTTGAACATGATGCCTCCCTACGACAAGGGCCCCGCCAGCGCGCGCCGACGGGGCCCGGGGCCATACGTGCGTGACGCTCGGCTACTCCTCGTCGATGCCCGCGTTGATGGCGTCGGCGATGGCGGCCGCGTCGTCGGTGCCGTGGACGAGGTTCTTGAACTCGTCCCTCATCAGCAGCACGGCGGTCTTGGAGAGGAGCTTGATGTGGGTGGTGCCGGCCTCGCCGCCGGGGACGAGCAGGGCGATGGCGACGTCGACGGGCTTCTCGTCAAAGCTCGGCCACTCGAGGGGGTGGTCGTTCTTGACGACGATGACGGCGGCGTCCTTGATGTCGTCGGACTTGGCGTGCGGCACGGCAAAGCCGTCGGTCATGCCGGTCTCGCCCATGGCCTCGCGCGCCATGAAGGCGTCGTAGACGGCGTCCGCGTTGTCGGTGATGCCAAACTCGGCGGCCTTGTCGGAGACAAAGCGCAGCAGCGCCTCGCGGGACTCCAGGCTCTGGTTGACAAAGACGCTCTTCTCGCTGACGAACTGGCTCATGGTTCTCCTCCATCACGGACGCGCGCCCCAAGGCGCTTGATTACAACGCACTATTCTACCGTAGCGGACAACGCTCACGCGCCAAATCAAAAAAATCCCGGCCCCTCCCGAGATGGGGCCGGGAGCATCTGCCCGCAGAGTGCGCCCGGGGTCGGGGGGGCACGCGCGCGGGCCGACGTGGGCGCAACTCGCGAACGCCTAGCGAGCGTTCTTGAGAATCTGCTCGATGTCCTCGACGTGCAGCTCCATGAAGGCGCCGGCATGCTCGCCGCCGCGCGCCTCCACGGCTGAGACGGACATCTCGTGAATCTGCTCGTCGGTGGGGTTCACGCCCGCCTCGGAGAGCGAGGTCGGCATGCCGATCGAGTGGCACCACTGGTCCCACGCCTCGATGCCGCGCAGCGCCGTGGCGCGCACGTCGTCGAAGTCGTTGACCACGCCAAAGACGTTGACGCCGAACTGCGCAAAACGCTCCGGGCGCACGTCCAGGACGTACTTGGCCCATGTGGACCAGATGGCGGTGAGGCTCACGCCGTGGGCCATGTCGAACATGGCGCCGAGCTCCTGGCCGATGGCGTGGGACGCGAAGTCGCCCACCAGGCCGGTGCCGGTGAGGCCGCAGTGCGAGAGCGAGCCGGCCCACATGAGGTTGGCGCGCGCCTCGTAGCTCGTGGGGTTGGCCAGGGCGGCCGGCACGGCGGCGCGCACGGTACGCATGAGGCCTTCGGACATGGCGTCGATGAGCTGCGTACCCTTCTCGCGGGTGAAATAGCGCTCCATCGTGTGCATCATGATGTCGGCACCGGGGGCGGCCGTCTGGAAGGCCGGCAGCGAGTAGGTGAGCTCGGGGTTCATGATCGCGAAGAGCGGGCGCGCGCACTCGTGGTTGTAAGAGCGCTTGAGGACCTTCTCGCCCATCGTGTCGATGTCGATGACGGTGGAGTTGGAGGTCTCGGAGCCGGTGCCGGCGAGCGTGGAGACGGCGCCGAGCTTGGCGATCTTGTCGGTGGTCACCTTGTGCAGGAAGAGGTCCTCGAGCTCGAAGTCGTTGGCCAGGCCATAGGCGATGGCCTTGGAGGAGTCGATGGCGGAGCCGCCGCCGATGGCGAGAACGAAGTCGACGCCCTCGCGACGGCAGAGCTCGACGCCCTCCTTCACGAGCGACAGGCGCGGGTTGGGGACGACGCCGTCGAACTCGACGTAGCCCACGCCGGCCTCGTCCATGCTCTTCTCGATGCGGTCGAGCAGACCGGTGTCGCGGACGTAGTCGCCGCCCCAGTGGATGAGGGCCTTGGTGCCGCCGCACTCCTTGATCAGACGACCGGTCTCGCACTCGGTGTCCCTGCCAAACACGACCTTGGTCGGGACGAGATACTCAAAGTTGACCATTACAGCCAGATCCTTTCTGTAAGGAAGCCAGTGGTTCGAGAGGCACCGCGGAGGGATGCCGCCTGCCGCGGGGCGGGTCATGCCGGCCGCGAGTTCCGCAGCCGCGCCCTTTGCGGCGAGGACTGTCCGAGCGCAGCGGCATGACCCGCCCCGCCCGGAGGGTCGCCTACTCCGCGGTGAAGTACATCGAGATGCCCTGCCCTCCGCCGATGCACATGGAGACCATGGCGTCGCGCTTCTCGGGGTGACGGCGGGCGAGCTCGTAGGCGCACTTGATCGCGAGGACCGTGCCGGTGGCGCCGATGGGGTGACCGAGGGAGATGCCGCCGCCGTAGATGTTGACCTTCTCCTGGTCGAGGCCGAGGTCGCGGGCCACGGCGTAGGCCTGGGACGCGAAGGCCTCGTTGATCTCGAAGAAGTCGATGGCGGTGAGGTCGAGCCCGAGCTTCTCGGCCAGCTTCTTGGACGAGAAGTACGGCGAGTAGCCCATGAGCGACGCGTCATAGCCGGCGATGGCGAAGCCGCGGATGGCGACCATCGGGGTGCAGCCGAGCTCCTCGGCCTTGGCGCGGGTCATGATGACCACGGCGGCCGCGGCGTCGTTCAGGGAGGAGGAGTTGCCGGCCGTGACGCTGCCGGTGCCGTCGGTGACGAAGCACGGGCGGAGCTTGGCGAGGCTCTCGGCGGTCACGCCCTCGCGCGGGCCCTCGTCGGTGTCGAAGACGGTGACGGCGCCCTTTCGACCCCTGACCTCGACGGGGACGATCTCCTCGGCGAAGACGCCGTCGGCGACAGCCTTGCAGGCACGCTGCTGGCTGCGGGCGGCGAAGGCGTCCTGCTCCTCGCGGCTCACGTTGAACTTCTTGGCGACGTTCTCGGCGGTGACGCCGTTGTGGGACATGTCGAGCGGCCAGGTGAGGATGTCGATCACGCCGTCCTCGAACTGCTTGTGGCCCATGCGAGCGCCCCAGCGGGCGTCGGTCACGTAGTACGGGAGCTGCGAGAGGCTCTCGGAGCCGCCGGCCACCACGACCTCGGCCTGACCGGTCTGGATCTCCATGATGCCGTCGGCGATGGACTGGAGGCCCGACCCGCACTGGCGGTTCACGGAGTAGGCGCAGGTCTCGTTGGGAAGGCCGGCCTTGAGGCTGATGGCACGCGCGACGAAGCCGTTGGGGCCCCAGGAGCCCACCTGGCCGATGATGCACTCGTCGACGGCCGCCGGGTCGATCCCGGCGCGCTTCACGGCCTCGCCCACGACGAGGGCGCCCATGTCGATGGCGGAGACGGTCTTGAGGCTGCCGCCGAACTTGGCGATCGGCGTGCGGGCGCCAGAGACGATAACGATGTCGTCGGGGCGCTTGTCAAAGGTGCGGTTGCTCATGTTCTTCCTTCCTGGAGGGTCGCGGTTCGGGGGGTCCTTCTCGCCGGGCGCTACTCGTAGTCGTAGAAGCCGTGGCCGGACTTGCGGCCCAGCTTGCCGGCGTCGAGCAGCTCCTTGAAGATCGGGGCGGGACGATAGAGGTCGTCGTGGTCGTAGCCCTCGTAGAGGTTCATGAGGGAGGCGTAGACCACGTCGATGCCCGAGAAGTCCATGAGCTCGCAGGGGCCCATCGGGTGGTTGCAGGCCAGCTTCATGGCCGTGTCCACGTCCGCCGGGGAGACGCCCTCGGAGACGAGCCAGGCGCCCATGTTCTCGTAGGGGTTGATGATGCGGTTTACGATGAAGCCGGGGGTGTTGGGGGCGGACACGGCGGTCTTGCCGATGGCCTCGGCAAGCTCGCGGGTGGCCTCGTAGGCCTCGTCGGAGGTCTTCTCGCCGCGGATGATCTCAACGAGCTTCATGACGGGCGCGGGATAGAAGAAGTGCATGCCCAGGACGGACTCGGGACGGCTCGTGGCAGCGGCGATCTCATCGATGTCGATGCCGGAGGTGTTGGTGAGAAGGACGGCGCCCGCATCGGCGTTGGCGTCGATCTGCTTGAAGGTGGCCTGCTTGAGGTCGAGGCGCTCGGGGACGGCCTCGATCACGAACTTGGCGCCGGCGAGCTGGGCGTAGTCGGTCGAGTAGGAGAGGCGGCCGAGCACGGCGTCGCACTCCTCCTGGGTCATCTTGCCCTTGGCGACCTTCTTCTGCATGAGGCCGGCGACGAGCGCCTGGGCCTTGTCGAGCGGCTCCTGGGCGATGTCGAGGTTGACGACGGCGAGTCCCGCCTGCGCGCACGCCTGGGCGATGCCACCTCCCATGAGGCCGGAACCGATGACCGCTACCTTGACGTTCTCCATTGCTTGCTCCCTTTCTCTTCTTGACCAGTTGCTTCTGGGGTGTGCCTTACGCGCCGAACGACTCGGCGAAGCCGCACGGGCCGTCCGTGCGGAAGAGCGCGGCGTCCATCTCGCGCAGGTCGGGCGAGACGATGGGCGAGAAGTCCATCATGTCGAGCACCTGCGTCTGGAGGTCGACGCCCGGGGCAATCTCGGTGAGCATGACGCCCTCGGGCACGAGCTCGAAGACCGCGCGCTCCGTGACCACCACGACGCGTTGGCCCTTCCTGCGCGCTGCGGGACCGTTGAAGGAGAGCTGGCCCACATGGGAGACCATCTTCTTGATGGCGCCCTCCTGCAGGATGGTGAGCCTGCCGTCCGAGAAGTCGTAACGAGCGCCCTTGGCGGTGAAGGTGCCGAGGAAGACGACCGTCTTGGCGTTCTGCGTGATGTCGACGAAGCCGCCGGCGCCGGCGCAGCGCGGACCCATCTTGGTTGAGTTGACATTGCCCTCGCCGTCGAGCTCGCCCATACCCATGTAGGTCACGTCGACGCCCGCGCCGTCGTAGTAGTCGAACTGCTCAGGATGGCTCACCATGGCGAGCAGGTTCTGGCCGATGCCGAAGTCGATGCCACCGAGCTGGACGCCGCCGTAGATGCCGCTCTCGACGGTGATCATCACCTGGTCGGAGAGGCCCTCCTCGGCCACGACGCGGCCCACCATGTCGTTGGGGATGCCGGTGCCGAGGTTGACCACGCAGCCCGGGTAGAGCTCCTTGCAGCCGCGACGGGCGATGAACTTGCGCTCGTTGAAGGGCGCGGGCTCCACCGCGGAGGCGGGCACGCGGAGCTTGCCCACGTAGGACGGGTCGAAGTAGATGGAGGACGTCATGCGGTGGTCCTCCTCCGGGTTGGGGCAGACCACGATCTTGTCGATGAACACGCCGGGGACGGTCACGTCCTTGGGGTTGATCGTGCCGGTCTGGGCGATCTCGCGCACCTGGGCGATGACCTGGCCCCCGTAGCGCTTGGTGGCGAGCACCGCGTTGAAGACCTCGAGCTTCATGGCCTCGTCGGTGGTGGTGAGGTTGCCCATCTCGTCGCAGGTGGTGCCGCGGATCAGGCACACGTCGATGGGGACCTCGTGGTAGAACATGTACTCCTCGCCGTGGAGCTCGATGACCTCGGAGATGTCGGGGAGCTCCTTGGTGCGCTCGTTCATCTTGCCGCCCTCGACGCGCGGGTCGATGAAGGTGCCCAGGCCGACCTTGCTCATCTTGCCCGGCAGGCCGCACGCCATGGAGCGGTAGAGCTGGGCGATCTGGCCCTGGGGGAGGCAGTAGGCCTCGACCTGGTTGTTGGCGATCATGTCCATCCAGCGCGGCTGGAGGCCCCAGTGGCTGCCGATGATGCGCGTCACGAGGCCCTCGTGCGCGAGGTGTTGGATGCCTCGGGCGCGGTCGGACTGGCCGCACGAGTGCAGCAGCGTGAGGCCGCAGGGGTGGCCGGTCTCGAGGAAGCGCTGCTCGATGGCCTTGAGGTTGGACTCGGAGGCCGAGACGAGCGTCATGCCGATCGTGCAGATCGTCGCTCCGTCCGGGATGGAGGCTGCCACCTCCTCCGGGGTGACGAAGGTTGCCGCGAGCGCGTTTGCTGCCATGAGCTACCTCTCCTCTGTCGTTGGGGTCTTGAGCGAGTCGAGCACGAGGGCGCGGACCGCGCGGCGGTCGGGCTTGTCCCCGCGCGTGGTGGGGATCGCGTCCACGAAGACCACGTGGACGGGGATCTTGAAGTGGGCGATGCGGCCGCGGAGGGCATCGGTGAGCTCGCGCTCGGTGGGCGCGGTCCCGGGGGCGCTCACCACGGCGGCCACGGGGACCTCGCCGTAGAGCTCGTCGGGGATGCCAGCGGCACAGCAGGCCGAGACGAACGGCAGCTCGCAGATGACCTCCTCGAGCGCAGAGCACCAGACCTTCTCGCCGCCGCGGTTGATCATGTCCTTCTTGCGGTCGACGACCCAGACCATGCCCTCAGCGTTGGCGCGGGCCATGTCGCCGGTGGCGAGCCAGCCCTCCGCGTCCGGGCCGGGCGCGGCGTCCCCGTAGTAGCCCTCGGTGACGCAGGCGCCGCGGAGCACGAGCTCGCCCGTCTCGCCGGGCGCGACCTCAGCACCGGACTCGTCCACGATCTTGGCGTCGACGCCCGGCACGGGCTTGCCCGTGGCGCCGGCGTAGACGGAGGTGGGCGAGTCGAGCGGGAAGAGCAGGGCCGGCGAGGCGGTCTCGGTCATGCCGTAGACCACCTGGAAGGTGGCCGTGGGCATCCACTCGTGGAAGGCCCGCATGGCCGGCAGCGGCTCGTAGCTCGAGCCCGAGAGCATCGCGCGGACACTCGGCAGCTCCGGGAACTCGTCGCGCAGGGGCAGGAGCTCGGCGAAGGAAGTCGGCGAGCCGTGCAGGTAGGTGATCTCGTCGTCACGCACGCAGGTGAGCACGCGACGGGCGTCAAAGAGCCGGTGCAGGTAGGTCCTGGCGCCCACGTAGACGAACTGAACGAGAAGCGCGATGAGCCCGGTCACGTGGTAGATGGGGATCGGTATGAGGCAGCGGTCCTCGGACGTGGTCCCCATGAGGCGCGCGTAGACCATCGCAGCGTGGCAGACGTTGTAGTTGCGCAGCACGACGCCCTTGGCGGCCGAGGTAGTGCCACTCGTGAACATCATGATCACGGGGTCCTCGGGCCCGCCCGCGGCGTCGACGCCCTCGCCCGAGAGACCGGCGAAGCCGTAGCCGTCCGCCACGCCGCGCGACCACACCACGGGGAGACCCAGGCCCTCGAACGAGGGGGCCCAGGCCTCGAACTCCTCGCCTGCCACAAGCGCGGACAGGTCGGCGGCGCGCACGAGCGAGAGCACCTCGGGCTCGCGATACTTGGTGGGAATGGGGACGCACACGGCGCCAAGCTTGGAAATCGCATAGAGCGTCACGACGAACTCGAGGTCGGCGTGCATGAGCAGGCCCACGTTGTCCCCGCAGGAGACTCCCGTGGAGGCGAGGTAGGCGGCGAGCTCGTCAACGCGGGCGAGAAGCCCCGAGAAGCTCGTGGCGCGATGCCAGTCGTCCACGATCGCCGTGGCGCCGGGGGTGCGGCGGGCCGTGTCGAGCAGCATGTGATAGAGGCTGGCGGGAAGGTCGTCATAGGTGATGACGGCACGGCCGCCGAAGGACCGCGGGGACATCCCCCGCTGCAGCGCGCGGTTCCAGCACGCAGAGCCCGAGATCACGAGCGCTCCCCTCCCAACCATCTTCCGATCGACAGCAGCGAGAAGGTCCTTCTCGCCGCCAGGACGAAGTTCTCCTCGGCGTGCGCGAGCACGTCGGAAAGGGATGCCGCGTCGATGACCGTAGGAACGAGCGCGTCGACACCGCAGCCGAGAAGCTCGGTGGCGTCCGCGTCCATGCCGCCGACGATCGCGACACAGGGGACGCCCGCCGCCCGGCAGCGCGCGGCGACACCGCTGATCACCTTGCCGTGGGCGGACTGCGCGTCGGCGTGGCCCTCCCCCGTCACGCACAGCGCGACGCCCTCGAGGGCGTCGTCGAGCCCGACGAGATCGAGCACCCACTCGACGCCGGGGACAACCTCAGCAGAGAGGAACAGACGAGCGGCGGCGCCGAGCCCGCCCGCCGCGCCCATACCGCCCTCGTGAGCGACGAGCGTGCCGAAGGTCCGCTCGAGAACGGTCGCGTAGGAGCGCATACCCGCCTCGAGGCGCTCGAGCGCCTCCGGGGAGGCTCCCTTCTGTGGGCCAAAGACGTAGGTTGCGCCGCGCTCGCCGACCAGGGGGTTGTCGACGTCGCACATGACGTGGAAACGCACGGAGCCAAGGCGCGGGTCGAGCCCGGAGAGGTCGATCGAGGCCACGCGCTCGAGGTCGGCGCCACAGCCGTAGAGCTCCGTGCCCTCGGCGTCGAGGAAGCGCGCTCCCAGGGCGCGGGCGAAGCCCATGCCACCGTCGTTGGTGGCGGATCCACCTATGGCGAGCGAGACGTCGGTGGCACCGTGGTCGAGCGCGTCGAGGACGAGCTGGCCTGTGCCGTAGGTGCTCGCGCGCAGCGGGTCGAGCACCTCGCGTGGCACGAGGGTTATCCCCGAGGCCGCCGCCATCTCGATGACGGCGCGGTCGCCGGGCAGAAGGCCGTACGTGGCCCGGACGGGATCGCCGAGCGGGCCCTCGACCTCGGCCGAGACGAGGCTGCCGTCGGTTGCCGCCACGACCGCCTCGACCGTGCCCTCGCCGCCGTCGGCCACGCCGAGACCAAGGCACTCGACGTCGCCGAACGCGGCGCGGGCCTCGGCCTCAAGCAACTTCGCCGCACGTGCCGACGAGATCGTCCCCTTGAACGAGTCGCATGCGAAGACGAAGCGCGTCATGGCAGCTAGTCCGTCTCCTCCATCTTGCCCTCGCCGAACTGATAGCGGCCCGAAGAGCCGAAGAGGCGCATGTAACGCGCGAGCCACTCGGTGGCCTTCTCCTCGGCTGCGACGGAGAGCAGGAGATAGTCAGGACGCTCGTTTTCGGCCATGTACTCGCGCAGGGCACAGACGTAGGCGGCCGAGTAGTCGGTCCAGAGATTGATCTTGTTGATACCGCCCTCGACAGCACGGCGGAAGTTGTCGTCGCCGGCGCCGGAGCCGCCGTGGAGCACGAGCGGGTAGTCCTCGCCGAGCGCCTCCTTGATCTCTGCCAGACGACCAAAGTCGAGCCGGGGAACGTAGTCGGCGGGATACTTGCCGTGGGCGGTGCCGATGGCCACCGCGAGCGCGTCGCAGCCAGTGCGCTCGACAAACTCGACGGCCATGTCGACCTTGGTGTACATGTCATCAGAGCGGCCGTCGCCGTCGGCCGCCTGGCCGACATGGCCGAGCTCGGCCTCGACGGACGCACCGTTGGCGTGCGCGAACGCCACGACCTGCTGGACGCGGCGGATGTTTTCCTCGAAGGGCAGGCTGGAGGCATCGCACATGACGCTTGAGAAGCCAGCCTTGATGCAGCGGCAGATGTCCTCGAACTCCGCGCCGTGATCGAGATTCAGGGCAACGGGGACGTTCAGGGGCTCTGCCAGGGCCTCCACCATGGGGACGAAGGCCTCGGGAATCGCGTTCATGCGAACCTGACGCGGAGAGACGTCGATGATCAGCGCGGACTTCTCGGCTTCCGCCGCAGCGAGTGCAGCGCGAACCATGTTGAGGTCCGGGCAGTTGGGAGCGGGAACGGCATAGTGATTGACGCTGGCGTGCTGAAGCATTTCTCTCATGGAGACGTACATGGTGGGTCCTCCTCTATGCCCATTTCCCATGTGGGCCATCTGGCCCGGTTCTTGGAGAAGGGCGGGGGAGGCTGTCCCCTCCCCCGCCACATGGCAGGTGGTACTAGCCGAGCAGCTTGTCGAGGACGCCGTTGTTGCCCATCTCAGCATCCTGGTCAACCGGCTTGCGAAGCAGGAAGTAGAGGATGCCGGTGACGAGGGCGCCGGCGAACCAGAACAGGACGAACTGGAGCGGGTTGCTCATCATGCCGATGACGAACACGCCGCCGTGGACGGCAACGGACTCGAGGGCGAAGTAGCCGCAGAGACCGCCGGAGATCGCACCGCCGATCATGCAGGGGACGAGACAGCGCCAGGTGTCCTGCACGAGGAACGGGATGACGTACTCCTGGATGTAGCAGCAGGCCAGGACGATGCCGGAGATCGTGGTCGAGCGCTCCTTGTCGGTGAACTTCTTCTTGCCGGTGAAGCGGTCGATGATCTGGGCGATGCAGACACCGAGCGGGTTCTGCATGCCTCCGCACATCTTGCAGGCAGCCGGGCCGAAGACGCCGTCGGCGTTGAGGCCGTTGGCGACGAGGGCGACGGCCTTGCCGATCGGGCCGCCCTGGTCGATGGACATGCCCGCGCCGATCGCGGCGCCGAAGACAAAGCCGCCAGCACCCTGGAGGTCAGTGAGGGAGCTGACGATAAGCGTGTTGAGCCAGCTCACCGGCACGCCCACGACGTACCACATGAGAAGGGCGGTGATGGCGGTGCCGAGCACCGGGATCAGCAGGATCGGGAACACCGAGGAGATGTCCGTCGGGACCTTCTTCGAGAGTTCCTTGAGGTAGTTCACGACGTAGCCGGCGATGATGCCACCGAGGACGGCGCCGAGGAAGCCGGCCTTGATCGTGTTGGAGATGACGCCCACGGCAAAGCCGGGAGCGAGGCCGGGCTTGTCGGCCAGGGCCCACGCAATGTAGGCGCCGATGACGGGAACGCACACGTCAAAGATGGCCGCGCCGATGGCGTAGATGACCATGGCGAGCGTGTACTGGGTGTAGTCACCCACCGCAGCCATGTCCGCGGCGATGTTGTAGCCGCCCATGGCCTTGGCGATGCCCTCGATGACACCGCCGCCGACGATAAACGGAATCATGTAGGAAATGCCAGTCAGGACGGCATCCCAGATAATGGCGCCCTGGCTCTTCTTCTTGGCACCCTTGCGCTGAATCTCTGCCATTAGCTAATTGCCTCCAATACTTCTTCCACGACCGAAGCAGCGGTCTCGACCGTCATGACCTCTTTCGTCTTGCAGCTGAGCGTCGGAATGGGATCAAAGCGCTCAGGGTTCTTGATCGCCACGTCCGCGGCGATGATCGCTGCGTCGGCGCGCGCGAGGTCCTCGTCGGTGATCACGTTCTCCATGCCCGTGGCGCCCTGGGTCTCGATCTTGGCCTCGCAGCCAGCGGCCTCGATTGCCTTGGTCAGGGACTCGGCGGCCATGAACGTGTGCGCGATGCCGATCATGCACGCGGTGACGCCGACGATGTACTTCTTCTCTGCCATTTACCCCCCTCTCGATCTTCTCCGCAGCCTGCCCTGATCGATCCTCCTGGCCCCACGATCGGGCTTCTACTCGTATTGGAGGTCTCTGTGCGTCAAGCATATTTCCTACACAGTATTCGGAGGGTCTAATGCGCTATTTGGGGCACTATTCATAGTTTCTACATATTCTGTTCGTTTATTTGTTCGCTAATTTGCAGGGTTCTTGTGAAGTCTTGACAGCCATGAGGAAGTGCGACACATTTCCTACATAATTACGCTAATCGAGAAGCGCCGTGACTCGCGGCGCGGACGGGAGGGGCCGTGTCCAAGCAAACGTCCGGCGAGGCACTCGTCATACGAGCCAAGATCATGCTGCCCGCCATATACCTGTTCATGGGCGTGTGCCTGTTCGCGGCAGGCATGCTCGCGCTCACCCAGCCACTCCCCCATGCCGACAACCCCCTGTTCCTGCGTGTCACGCTCGGAGGTATCGGGGCGCCCTTCTCCATCTGGCTCGTCGCCTCGAACGTCCGAAAGATCTACCTCAAGCGCAACGCCATCGTGATCGACGGACAGGGCATAACCGACAACACCGGTAGCATGGCGCCTGGGTTCATCGCGTGGGATGAGATAGCTGACGTCCATCTGCTCAAGCTCAAGGACGACACCTATCTCTGCGCTACCCCGATGGACTACGCCAGTTGGTCCGCTCGGCTGCGTCGTGGTCAGCGACGCCTCGCCCAGGCGAACCTCGACGCCGGCTTCGCCCCCATTCGCATCCAGTTCAAAAAGGCGACCGAGCGCCACACCGCAGCCGATGGCCTTGCCGCCGTGCGCAGGTTCCATCCTGAGAAGGTCTCCAAGGTCAGGAAGCCCAAGTACTAGAAACCAGGAGAGGTCCGGCGCATGCTCGACGTCATCATCAAGGTCTCCTCGTTCGTCCTCATCATCCTCGTCGGCATCGCGGCGGCTCGCAGCGGGAAGTTCGGACAGGGCGCCGACCGCCTCATATCGCGTATCGTCTTCAACCTCACGCTCCCCTGTGCGATCGTGCGCGCCTTCCAGTCGGCAGAGCTTCGGCCGGAGCTGCTCGGTCTCATCGTCGTCGGGTTTCTCGCCAACGTGATCCCGTTCTTCGCCTCCTACGTCACCTACCGATCGCACCCGCTCGAGGAGCGCATCTTCCAGCAGGCAAACGTCTGCGGCCTCAACATCGGCTGCTTTGCCCTCTCGTTTGTCCAGGCGTTCTTCCCCGCCGCGGGCGTCGTCGCAACGTGCCTCTTCGATGCCGGCAACTCGCTCATGGGAACGGGCGGCACCTGGGCACTCATGCGCTCTCTCGTGCTCGGGACCGACCACGACCGCCTCAGCGACCGGTTGAGAGTGTTTGCGCGCACGCTCTTCTCGTCCGTGCCGTTCGACTGCTACGTCGTGCTTATCGTCATGGGGCTCGCCGGGACGAGACTGCCCGAGCAGGTCATCACCCTCATCGGCCCGATAGCAGATGCAAACGCATTCCTTTCGATGTTCATGATTGGACTTATGATAAGGTTCAGCGTTGATGGGAAGAAGGCGGTCGAGCTCGCGCGCCTCTTGGGCTGGCGTCTTGCCTGCTCCGCCCTCCTGACCGTCTCCGCCCTGCTCGTCCTGCCCTTCGAAGGCGTCGCCCGTCAGGTTCTCGTCGTCCTCGCCTGGGCGCCCGCAGCCTCCACAGGTCCACTCTACACACTCTGGGCCGGGGGCGACGAAGGGCTCGCGGGCATGGCTAACGCATTGACCGTGCTTCTTGGGGTGGTCATCATGACCGCCCTTGTCATAGTGATGGGAGTCTAGGTGAGCATCCTCTGCTTCGGCGAACCGCTGATGAGGCTCGCGACCTTAAACCACGAGCGGCTGGACTCCGCCCTCAACCTCGGTGTCTCCTACTGTGGTGCGGAGACCGTCGTGGCCGCTTCCCTCGCCCAGCAGGGCGAGAGCGTCGCGTTTGCCGCCAAGCTGGCAGCCAACCACCTCGGCACCAATGCGCTCATGACGCTCGCGCGCTACGGCGTGGACATATCTCGCGTCATCCGCTCGAACCACCGCATGGGGCTCTACTTCTCCGAGCGCGGTCTCTCGATTCGGCCGAACGTCGTCACCTACGACCGGTCCAATACCGCCATGGCCAACGCCCTGCATACCGACTTCGACTGGGATCACCTGCTCAACGGCATCGAGGTCCTGTTCTTCTCGGGTGTCGCCCCGGCGATTTCCGACGAGCTCTACCTCGCCTGCAGGGAGGGACTGGCAGCCTCCAAGGGACGCGGCATCCAGACCGTGATGGACCTCAACTACCGCGAGACGATGTGGGGCTCGCAACAGAACGCGCAGAAGAAGATCAGCCCGCTGCTCTCGGACGTCAACCTGCTCATCGCCTCCGAGGACGACATCATCGGCTACGAGGGCGCTCAGGTGGAGGCCGACGACGTCTTTGACTACTGCCTCAGATGGGCGAAGGGGATGCTCGCGGACTACCAGCTGCGCGCGGTCTGCGTCGTCGTGCGCAACGTCGATCGATACGACTTCGCCGCGATCCGCGGCGCCATGGTCACGCGCGAGGGGTCCTGGCTCTCCGAGACACAGCAGGTCGCGGTGGCAGACATCTCGAGCTGCGGCAGCGTCTTCTCCGCCGCAATCATCCACGGCGAGCGCTGCGGCTGGGACCCGCAGTTCATTGTCGACTACGCCACGATGTCAAGCGCCTACAAGGCCACGATCTACGGCGACTACTCCTCCGCCACGGAGAGCGACATCGCCTCGCTGCTCGCCTCGGGCTTCAAGCCGAGCATCCGCCAGTAGCGCTGCCCTAGCGCGCGGGCGGGGGCTCGATCCCCAGGTGGTCGAAGGCCGCGAGCGTTGCCTGGCGCCCCTGCGGCGTGCGCACGATGAGGCCGCACTGCAGCAGGTACGGCTCGTAGACGTCCTCGAGCGTGGAGGGGTCCTCGGAGACGGCGCTCGCCACGGTGGTGAGGCCCACCGGGCGCCCGCGGAAGGTCCCGCAGAGCGCCGTGAGGATGCGCACGTCCATCGTGTCCAGGCCGAGGGCGTCGATCTCAAAGAACTCGAGCGCCTCGGCGGCGACCTCGCCGGTGATGGTTCCCTCGCGCTTGACCTGCGCATAGTCGCGCACGCGCTTGAGCAGGCGGTTGGCGAGGCGCGGCGTGCCGCGCGAGCGCGAGGCGATCTCGGCGGCGCCCTGGGCATCTATCCCCACGCCGAGGATGCGGGCCGAGCGGTCCACGATGACGGCGAGCTCGGCGGGGGTGTAGTAGTCCAGCCGATACGAGATGCCAAAGCGGTCGCGCAGGGGGCCGGTGAGAAGGCCGGTGCGCGTGGTGGCGCCCACGAGCGTGAAGTGCGGCACGTCGATGCGAATCGAGCGCGCCGCCGGGCCCTTGCCGATGACGATGTCCAGGAAGAAGTCCTCCATCGCCGGGTAGAGGACCTCCTCGATCTGGTGGTTGAGGCGATGGATCTCGTCCACGAAGAGGACGTCGCCCTCCTCGAGGTTGGTGAGGATGGCAGCGAGGTCGCCGGCGCGCTCGATCGCGGGGCCGGAGGTGGTGTGCATCTTGGCGCCCATCTCGTTGGCCACGATGCCCGCGAGCGTGGTCTTGCCGAGTCCCGGCGGGCCCGAGAAGATCACGTGGTCGAGGGACTCGCCGCGGTCGCGCGCCGCCTGGATGAGCACGCGCAGGTTCTCGCGGACGCGCTCCTGGCCGATATACTCGTCGAGCGTGCGCGGGCGCAGCGTGCGGTCCTGGTCGAGGTCGTCAACCGTGAGCTCACCGGTGACGTCGCGCGGCCCTGCCGTGCGCGCGACGGGCGCGGGCGTGGCGAAGAGGTCCTTCTCGCTTGCCTCCCACATCATCTACCACTCCCCAGGCGGCGCAGCGCATAGGCGAGCACCTGCTCGATCGTGGAGGCCCCCGCCTCGGCATGCCCCTCGAGCGCGAGCTCGGCCTCCTGGGAGGTGAAGCCCATCGAGAGGAGCGCCTCCGTCGCCTCGGCCTCCACGCCGGCGGACGGCGCCGCGGCAAGCGGCAGCGCGGCGTCCGGCTCGGAGAGCCCCACCAGGCCCCGGAGCTCGGCGTTCTTGGAGAAGACGTCGGAGAGCTCCACGAGCAGGCGGCTCGCCTTCTTGCGGCCGACGCCCGGCACCTGCGCCATGCGGGCGGCGTCCTGCGCGATGACGACCTGCGCGAGCACGGCAGGCGAGAACGTGGAGAGGACCGAGAGGGCGAGCTTGGGGCCCACGCCGGAGATGGCGCGGAGCTGGTCGAAGAGGGCCCGCTCCTCGCGAGTGGCAAAGCCGTAGAGCTCCATGGCGTCCTCGCGGACGATCATGCGCGCGAGAACGGTGACGCCGGCCTCCCCCACGTGCGGGAGCGCGGCCGCGGTGGTCGAGGAGACGCCGAGCTCGTAGCCCACCCCGCCCACGTCCATCACGACGCGGGACGGCGTTACCTCCACGAGCGCTCCGGTCAGCTGGACTATCACGTGAGGGCACTCCTTTTCTCGGTGAGACGCCTCGTCCGGGAGACGTTGGCGTGACAGACCGCGGCCGCCAGCGCGTCTGCGGCGTGGTCGGGGCGTGGCTCGTGGTCGAGCGCGAGGACGCTGCGCACCATGTAAGCCACCTGGTGCTTGTCCGCGGCGCCGGTACCCACGACCGCCTGCTTGATCTGCATGGGCGTGTACTCGCCCACCGTGAGGCCGGCCGCGGAGCACGCCACGATGGCGGCGCCGCGCGCCTGCGCGGTGGCGATGGCGGACTTGGTGTTCTCGCCAAAGTAGATGCTCTCGATGGCGAGCTCGGTGGGGCCGTACTTCTCGATCACCTCGGTCAGGGTGCGGCAGATCCGGCCGAGCCGCATATCGATCGGCTCGCCCGCGACCGTGGTCACGCAGCCGTAGGCCCGCGCGCGGCACGCCGTCCCGCGCGTCTCCACGACGCCCCAGCCCGTGTGGGCCAGCCCCGGGTCTATGCCGAGAATGACCATGTGCCCCCTTCTCGAACGAATGTTCGTCCCATGGTAGCACATCCGGGACGGGGCGTCAGTTCTCGGAGAAGGGCCCGTTCCAGAGGCCCGAGGACGGCGGGACCTCGCCGTCGTGGCGCCCGCCGGACTCGCCCCGCTGCTGCGAGCCGCCCATGGCGGAGAAGGCGCCCCCCAGGGAGAAGTCACGCAGGTAGCCCATCAGGTCGCGGATCTCCCCCTCGCCCGGCTCGCCGTGACGGCGCGCCGGGTCCTCCTCGGCGCCGGGCGTGGCGGGCCCGGCCTCGCCCTGCGGGCCCTGGCCCATGAGCTCCTCCAGGCGCGCGCCCAGGCGCTCCCGCTCGTCGCGCGGACGGTCGCGCCAGGCGAGGCCCAGCGGGGAGCGCGCCTCCTCGAGCGTCCGGGACGAGACGATCGGCGCGAGCGGGCGCGAGGGGCGCGTCGCCTCGAGGTCGCGCAGGCGCCCCACGATCGCGGCGACCGCCTCGGCGTGGCCGCGCTCGGAGACGATGTCCGAGACGGGGAGCTCCCACTCGAGGTAACTCGAGAGCACGAGGTCCACAAAGCCGAGCAGCGCCTCCGGGGACGCGAGGTCGGGCGCGTCGGCGGCAAGCTCCGGCACGTCGTAGCGCGCGAGAGCGCCCCGGGGGATGACCGGGGAGATGGCGTTGCGGGTCCGCGCGAGCGCGAGCAGGTCGGAGCGGTAGACGTCGGCGAAGGGCTCGATGCGCGCCGCGCTCACGCGCACCTCGGCCGCCTCGAGGGCACGCCCGGTCTTGTCGCGCTCCCCCAGCGCCACGCGGCCCGTGCGGCGCGCGAGCGCCGCGAGGCGGGCCTCGAGCAGGTCGCGCGCGGCGGCCGCGTCGGCGGCCCCAACGTCGACGACCTCGACGTCCTTCTCGGCAAGGCGCAGCGCGCGCACGAGGGAGGACGCGTCCGCGCCCGCGTCCCCGGCGGCGATCACCGCGCTCACGTTGGTGGGGCCGAGCGCGTCGACGGCGAGCACGGCGAGCACCGCCGAGGCGAGCGTGCCCGTGACGGCCACGCAGGCGCCGCTTCCGCCCGTCGCCTCGACGAGCGACGCGAGCCCCGTCGTGAGCGCGCCCCAGGTCATGAGCGGCGCGTCGTAGACCTCGGGCGTCACCGGGTCGGGCAGCGGGCCCTCCGCGGACGGGTCCACGTCGCAGACGAGCAGGTCCTCCTCGAACGAGTGCGCCTGGGCCGCGAGCTCCCCCCAGGGGGCGAGCACGAAGCTCGAGCCGCAGAAGACCTGCGCGTCGTAGCAGCCGAGCGAGCCCACGCCCACGATCCACGCGCCCGTAGCCTCGGCGTCCGCGGGGAAGCGCCCCTCGGTGAGCGAGGTACCCAGCGCGCTCGACGGGTCGTCGACGGCAAAGCCGTAGCCGGAGAGGAACACGATCACGTCCACGTCGTAGTCGTAGTCGTCGTAGACGTCGAGGTCGTCATAGGTGAACGCCACGCCCAGGCGCGCGCCCTGGAACGGCACCTCGGGGAGCGCCTGGTCGACGGGGCCGGCGCCCGTGTGGGCGGCCATCGCCTCCATGCGCGCCGCGAGCCGCACGGGCCGGATCTCCCCGGCGTCGACGAGCAGCGCCTCGGGAATCGGCGCCTCGTCGGTGTCCACGAGCATCGGCAGCAGGCACGGGCACGCGAGCTCGTCGATGAGCGTCAGCAGGCACTCCATCAGGTCGAGCAGGAACCCCTCGCGGTCCGCGCGCTGGACGGGCGAGACGCCGCACAGCGCGGCCGCGGGAAAGACGAGCAGCTCGACGCCCGCGTCGGCGGCGCGCCGCGAGTAGTCGACCATCCTCCGCGCCGTCTCCTCGAAGTCGCCGGCGCGCGTGGCCATCTGTGCGATCGCGATTCTCATGTGCTCCCCTCTCGTTCTTCTCGCCCCTATTGTGGCACAGCCGCATGCCGCGCACGAAAGGGGCCCCGTCGCCGGGGCCCCGCCGAGTCCGATGTCCGCCGAGCCTAGACGTCTGCCTTCCAGAGGCCGTGCAGGTTGCAGTAGGCATAGACCGTGCCGCCCTCGGAGCAGCAGGCGCCGAACTTGGTCGTGGGCTCGTCGCCGGGCGCCAGGTGCTTGAGGCAGAGCTTGCCGTCCGTCACGAGTGCGATCCACTCGATGTAGTGCTCCGGGAGCATGGGGTGGGCCACCTCCCCCACGGAGACCACGATGTGGTTGCCGTCACGCGTGACGACGGGCACGTGCTTCTCGGTGGCGGCGTCGGTGGAGCCGGCAACGAGCAGCTCCATCGGCTCGCCGCAGCAGCTCGGCGTGACGCCGCCGTCCTTCACGACGGCCACGATGTTGCCGCAATGGTTGCAGCGATAGAACTTGACCTCGGCCATGGCGGGTCCTCTCTCACGGCTCGGGCGCCCTCTGCGCCCGTTGCCCCTCTCGTACCCATCCGGGCGCGCCCCTAAGCCGAGAAGCACGTGGCGACGCGCGTCGTTCGCACCACCTCTCCCCCTCCCTCCCGCAGACTGTCGCTTTTGACGCCTCGCTGGCCATAAAACCCGTCCGCGAGGGGTAAAAACCGACAGTCTATGGAGGCACGGCATGACGCGGGCGAGAAGAACCTCCGCTCGCGGCCCCTACGCCACGAGCACCTTGCCCTGGCGGCCCACCAGGTCGGTCATCTCGGCGAGAAGGACCATGTTGCGCGCGTCGATCCGACAGGGCAGCTCCATGCGCATGACGTCGCCGGACGTGGCCTCCACGCGCAGCTCCACTCGGTCGAGGCCGGGATAGCGGCCCAGCACCTCGCCCAGGCTGTCCATATAGGGGCGCGTGAGCAGTGCGGCCGGAATGTTGACCTCGAGGACCTTGGGGCGGTTGGACTTCTCGTCCAGCACGAGCGGCTCCACGGCCATGCAGATGATCTGGTTGCCGCGGTCGGAGCGCTCGAGCTTGCCCTCCACCTTCACGAAGACGTCGCCCGCGCTCTCGCCGGTCTGATCGTCCACCTGGCCGGCGAGCGTGGCGGCGCACTTCTTGTAGAGCTTGGGGAAGACGACGAGCGTGACCTCGCCCTCCATGTCCTCGAGCGTGACAATCGCCATGGAGTCGCCGTTCTTGGTGGTCTTCTTCTGCATGCCGGAGACCATGCCCGCCAGGCGGATGACCTTGCCCTCGGGCACCTTGAAGCGCTCGTGCACGGCACCCGTTGGGTCGGCGTACTCCTCGGCGACCTCGATGTCGGCGATCGTGTAGTCGCGGTTCTTGGCGAGCGCGTACTCGTAGGGGCGCAGCGGGTGGTCGGAGACGTAGAGGCCGAGGACCTCGTGCTCCTTGGCGAGCTTGACCGAGCGGTCCCACTCCACGCCGTCGGGCTCGGGGACCTGCTCCTCGAAGCCGGAGCCCTCCACGTCGCCGAAGAGGTCGAAGAGCGAGATCTGCCCGCTCGCGCGCACCTTCTGGCGGCGCGTGGCGGCGTCGATGATGTTCTCGGGGTTGGCCTTGTCCACGAAGCGCATGAGCTGCATGCGCGTGTAGCCCGTCGAGTCGAAGGCTCCGGAGCAGATCAGCGCCTCGACCACGCGGCGGTTGGCCTGGGAGGTGTCCATGCGGTCGACGAAGTCGTGGAGGCTCTTGAAGGGGCCGCCCTTCTCGCGCTCCTCCATGATCGCCTCGCCCACGCCTTCGCCCACGCCGCGGATGCCGGCAAAGCCAAAGCGCACGCCCTCGGGGACGGCCGTGAAGTCGCGTCCGGACTCGTTGATGTCCGGCGGCAGGATGGCCACGCCCTCGTGACGGTAGGCCGTGACGTAGTGGACGATCTTGTCGGTCTTGCCCATGTAGGACGTGAGGACCGACGCCATGTACTCCTTGGGGTAGTGGGCCTTGAGCCAGGCCGTCTGCATGACCAGGATGGCGTAGCCTGCGGAGTGGGACTTGTTGAAGGCGTAGGACGCGAACTCCAGGACGTCGTCCCAGATCTTCTGGGCGGTCTCCTTGGAGTAGTCGTTCTGGACGGCGCCGTTCATCCAGTGGTCGTAGGTGGTCTCGTCCTTGCCGTCGTCCCAGTGGAAGACGGTCGAGGTGAGGAGCTTGATCTTCTTCTTGGCCACGGGCTTGCGGATGCGGGAGTCGGACTCGCCGGCCGAAAATCCCGACATCTTCATCGAGATCTTCATGACCTGCTCCTGGTAGACCATGGTGCCGTAGGTCTCTCCCAGGATGTCGTCGAGGCGCGGGTCGTAGGAGACGGCCTCCTCGCGGCCGTTCATGCGGTTGATGTAGCTCGTGACCATGCCGGCGCCCAGAGGGCCCGGGCGGTACAGGGCGATAAGAGCGACCACCTGCTTGTACTCGGTGGGACGCATGTTCTTGATCGTGGACGTCATGCCCGCGGACTCGATCTGGAAGACGCCGGCCGTGCGGCCCTCGCGCATGAGCTTGTAGATCTCCGGGTCGTCGAAGGGGATCTCGTCGACGTTGATGTCCACGCCATGGTTGGCCTTGATGTTGGCAAGCGCCTTGGAGATGACCGTAAGGGTGCGCAGACCCAGGAAGTCCATCTTGAGCAGGCCCATGTCCGCCACGGAGTGACCCTCGTACTGGGTGATCTCAACGCCGCCCTTGGTGTCCACCTTGGTGGGCACGTGGTCGTTCACCGGCGTGGGGGTGATCAGGACCGCGCAGGCGTGGACGCCCTCGCCGCGGTGCAGGCCCTCGATCGAGAGCGCGGCGTCGATGATGCGGCGCATGTCCGCGTCGTCGTTGTAGGCCGCCTCGAAGTCCGGCGAGTACTGGTCGGGGTGCTTCTCGCTCTTGTGCAGGGCCGCGCCGAGCGTGAGCTTGGGGTCGTTGTTGAGCATCTTGGAGAGCTTCTGGCCCTGCCAGACGGGGAAGTCCAGCACGCGCGCGGCGTCGTTGATGGCCTGCTTGGCCTTGATCGTGGAGTAGGTGATGACGTGGCAGACGCGCTCGGGGCCGTAGAGCTGGCGGACGTGCTCCACGACCTCGAGGCGGCGCTCGTCGTCGAAGTCCATGTCGATATCGGGCATCTCGGAGCGCTGCGGGGAGAGGAAGCGCTCGAACATGAGGCCGTTGTCGAGCGGGTCGAAGGTGGTGATGTCCATCGCGTAGGCCACGATGGCACCGGCGGCAGATCCTCGGCCCGGGCCGACGCCGATGCCGTTCCTCTTGGCCCAGCGCACGTACTCCTGGACGATCAGGAAGTAATCCGCGAAGCCCTTCTCGCAGATGACCTTGTACTCGTACTCGAAGCGCTCCTTGACGTTCTCGCCGCCTATCTCAAGCTCGCGCCAGTTCTCGCCGTAGCGCTTGGCGAGTCCCGTCTCGCACTCCTTGCGGAAGCGCTCCTCCGAGGTCTCGCCGGGCTCGAGGTCCGGGAACTTGGGCAGGTACATGTGCGACCAGTCGAGCTCGTAGCTGCACTTGGCCGCGACCTCGAGCGTGTTGTCGATGACCTCGGGGCACCACGAGAAGAGCTCGCGCATCTCCTCCTCGCTCTTGAGGTAGAACTCGGTGCCGGTCATGCGCTTGCGGTTCTCGTCGTCGAGCTTTGAGGCAGTGCCGATGCAGGAGAGAACGTCCTGGGTGGGGGCGTCCTCGCGCGTGAGGTAGTGGTTGTCGTTGGTGGCGACGACCTTGATGCCGAGCTCGCGGCCCAGGCGCACGATCTGCTCGGAGAGGGTGCGGTCGGTGAAGCCGCCCCAGTTGGGGTCCGCGAGGCCGTGGTCCTGGACCTCGAGGTAGAAGTCGTCCCCAAAGATCTCCTTGTAGGTGAGCGCCCAGCGGCGCGCCTCGTCCGGGCGGCCGTCGAAGTACATGCGCGGGATGATGCCCGAGACGCACGCCGAGGTGCAGATGATGCCCTCGTGATAGCGGCGCAGCATGTCGAGGGTGGTGCGCGGGTAGTAGTAGAACATGTCGCCGGAGGCCGCCTTGCTCATCATCTTCATGAGGTTGACGTAGCCGGTCTCGTTCTTGGCGAGCAGGATCAGGTGGTAGCGATGCTGCCGGGTGCCCTTCTCGATGCAGTCGTCCGTGATGAAGTAGGCCTCGCAGCCAAAGATGGGCTTGATGAGCAGGCTCGGGCGGTTGGCGCGCACGGCGTCGAGGTCGTGGGTCTCCTCCCAGACGCGCACGTCGGAGGCCCACTGCGCGTGGACGCGGTCGTGGGGCGCGGCGTCGGCGGCGTCCGGCTCCGGCTCCTCCAGCTCCCACCCCTTCTGGAAGCACTCCACGTCGTGGCGCCACTGGCCCATGTCCTTCTGGGCGTCGTTGTACTTGCGGCACTCCATGTCGAAGTCCGGGATGCCGAACATGTAGCCGTGGTCGGTGAGCGCCAGGGCCGGCATGCCCAGGTCGACGGCGCGCTTGACCATGTCCGAGACGCGCGTGGCGGCGTCGAGGATCGAGAAGTCCGAGTGGTTGTGCAGGTGGACGAATGCCATGGGGCAGGCTCCCGTGAGTCAGGTGAGAGATTCGCGTAAGGTTGTCGCACTCTAGGATAGCCGATGGACCGGACGACATTGCGCCGCGCGGTGGGACCCCCGAGCTGCAGCTGATTGCGTTTGCGCAGGTGAGAGGACCGGAAAATCTCCAGATTGCGGGTGGTCGTCAGGCGTCGAAGGCGTAGCGGACCACGAGCGGCTCGCCCGGCGCGGACGGGTCGTCGCGCTCCACGCAGACGAAGGCGCAGTCCACGTGCTCAAAGCCCTCGGCGAGAAGGACGCCCGCGTAGAACTCCGCCTGCATCGCGTGGCGCTCGCGCACCTCCTCGGGCGCGAGACCGCGGTCGCCGGTCTTGTAGTCGACGACGAGCGCGCGTCTCCTTTGCGCGTCGGTGCAGAGCAGGTCGATCGCGCCCTCGAGGTAGTCGCCGTGGGGCGAGTCCACGCGGCGGAAGAACGGCACCTCAGCGCGGACGAGCGGCCAGGCGAGCGCCTCCGCGCGGACCCGTGAGCCCTCCCAGCGCGCGAGCGCCTCGCGCAGGCGCGCCTGCGCGCGCGGCGAGAGGTGCCAGCGACGGGCCTGCGCCGCGACGCGAGCGTCGTCCGCGCCGCGGCCCGACTCCACCATGGACTGCGCGATCTCGTGGAAGGCCGACCCCAGGTTGGTCGCCCGGTCGGCGTCCTCGACGTCGGCCGCCCCAGACGCCTCCGCGGCGCGGGACTCGCGCGTGGGGACGGACGGCGGCGCGAGCGTCGCGTGCACGCTCGAGTAGCTGAACACGCCCGTACGGGCGCGCCAGGAACCCGTAGCGGGTACGGCCGGCGCGGCCATCTCGTAGAGCGCGAAGGGAGCCGGCGTCTGCCCCGCGTCCGGGGCGCCCTCGCCCGGGGCCCCCAGGCGCACGACCTCGACGGGGTCTGCCGGGAGAGCGTCGTCGAAGCCGGGGAGCGTGCCGGCGGAGTCGGCGTGGACGACCTTCTCCGCGCCCCTGCCCTCAGTCGTCACCACCACGCAGCGGACGCGTGCGGGCTCGGAGCCCCCGTAGTCGACCCGCGACTCCCCCGCCTCCGGGGCGCACGACTCGCCGAGAAGCGCCTCGAGCGTCCCGGCGGCGAGCGGCGAAGAGGGGACGCCCTCCTTGTTGCCCGCGGCGGATACGGCCAGGACGAGCGCCTCGCGGGCGCGCGTCAGGGCAACGTAGAGCAGCCGGGCGCGCTCGCGGGCGTCCGCCGCCGCGTCGTCGGCGCGCAGTGCGGCGTAGCGCGCGGCGAGCGGGAGGCGCTCCGAGCGGTCGAGGCCCGCCTCCAGCTCCTCGGGGTCGAGCTCGGCGAGAAGCGCCGAGAGCCTGCGGTCCTCGTCGCGGGGACGCAGCACGAAGGGTCGCTCGCCGTCCCGCAGGGGGCCGAGCGCGAGCGACGCATCGGACTGCGGGCGCGACCAGCACTCGGCCACCGCGCAGACGCCGAACTCGAGGCCCTTGGAGGCGTGGATCGTCATCACGCGCACGGTGCCGTCGCCCGTGGCGCCATCGCCGCCCGCAAGGGAGGCCGGGGGGACCTTGGCGACCTGGAGCCACGCGTCGAACTCCGTCACCGCGCGGGCGGCGCCGAGCCCGAGGCCCTCCGTGAGGTCGCGCACGTAGCGCACTGCGGCGAGC
Source organism: uncultured Atopobiaceae bacterium (assembly GCA_963931035.1). Classification (GTDB taxonomy): domain Bacteria; phylum Actinomycetota; class Coriobacteriia; order Coriobacteriales; family Atopobiaceae; genus Thermophilibacter. The sequence continues at coordinate 954,134 of OZ006979.1, forward strand.
ACGTTGGCCGCACGCGCGCGCCCCTCGGCGCCGCCCTCCTCCAGCCGCGCGAGCCACCCGGAGTCGCGCACCACGTCCGCACACACGTCGGCGACGCCACGCCAGCGCACCTGGTCGAGGGCACGCGAGAGCACCTCGTGGGCACGGGCGAGCCGCACCGACGGCTTGTGGGCGTGGTAGAGCTCCATCGTCTGGAGCCCGCGGTCGATCCCGCGCTTGGTGGGGGCGTCGAGCTTATCCTGCGCGCGAGATCCGAGCTCGCAGAAGTCGTTGGCGTCCAGACCGAACATCTCGCTCGCCAAAAGCGGGAAGAGGCCCGACTGCGTGTCCGCCGGATTTGCCAGGGTGTGCAGGAGGGCGCAGACGACCCTCACCTCGTCCGTGGAGGTGAAGGTGGAGCCACCCGTGACCACGCACTCCATGCCACGGGCACGAATGGCGTCGATGTAGAGGGCGGCGTTGGTCGTCACACCGAGCAGCAGCGCCATGTTGCCGGCGCGCTCCCCCGCGCTGCGATAGCGGGCGAGGGCATCGGCGACCTGGGCCGCCATTGTCGCGACCTGGTGCCTGGTCGGGCGCCCCGCGGCACCGTTCCCCGCACACACCTCGATGTCGACGCGCGGCAGGGCGCGGGCGAGGTAGCCGTCCTTGCGCGTGGGGCACGAGTCAAGATGCATGAAGCCCTCGAGCACGCCCGGAGCACTCCCCGAACCGCCCGTGCACACTCGCTCCACGCACGCGAGCACGTCGGCATGGCTGCGGTAGTTGGTGTCCAGACGGACGGTGCCGCCCTCGGCGACCTTCTCGCCGTGCCGGCGGAACACGCCCACGTCGGCGCCGCGGAACCGGTAGATCGACTGCTGGGCGTCGCCGACCGTGCACAGGTGCGCCCCATCCTCCCCGGCGAGGAGCCCGATGAGCTCGAGCTGCATCTCGTCGGTGTCCTGGAACTCGTCCACCATCACGAGGCGGAAGCGACCCTCGTAGTCGCGGCGCACGTCAGGATTGTCGCGCACCGCGCGGAGCGCCTCGCGCACGAGGTCGTCGTTGTCCAGGCAGCGGTTCTCGTCCTTGATCTCGCGGTAGCGGCGCTCCACGCGCCGGGCGAGCTCGAGCAGTGCCTCCGCGAGAGGGGCGCAGGAGCAGAAGCGGGCCTCGGCGAGCACGAGCGCGCGCGCCGCCTTGGCGGCCTTGACCTCCGCCTTGATCGCGCCGCTCGCCGCCGGCAGGGACAGGTCGGAAAGAAGCGCGCAGATCGCCTCAGGCGTGCGCTCCCGGCGCTCCCGACCCTCGAAGTCCCGCAGCGCCTCGAGCGCAGGCACGACCCTGCCCCGCGCGGCCGGCGTGAGGCGGCAGGCGCCGAGCTCCTCCATGCGGGCCGTGAGGGCGGCCAGCGCCTCCTGCAGGGCGCCCTCGCTCGCGAGCTGGGGCGAAAGCGCGTCGACGCCCGCCGGGCACGAGGCACCCAGACCCACGAGCGTCTCCACGAGACCCATCGTCCCCGTGTAGCCGCTTCTCGTCCGCGTCCCCAGGTCGTACTCGGCGAGCAGCGGGGCAAAGGCCTCGTCGGAGCGGGCGGCACGCATGACCTCGTCCATGGCCTGGTCGAAGAGCGCCGCTTGCGCAGAGTCGGACACCACCGCAAACGAGGGGTCGAGTCGCAGGTCAAGGGCGTGGCGGTGCAGGATGCGCGAGCACATGCCGTGGATCGTGGAGATCCAGGCGTCGTCCACCGCGAGCGCCTGCTCGGCAAGACCCACCGAGCGCAGCGTCCTTCTCGTCCGCTCCTTGATCTCGCGCGCGGCGGCCTCGGTGAAGGTGATGACGAGCACCTGGTCGAGGCCCTCGAGGAAGGGTCGCCCGCCGGCGCCCGAGCCGCTCGAGAGCGCCCAGGCGATGCGCTGGGTGAGCGTGAACGTCTTGCCCGAGCCGGCGCCGGCCTCCACGAAGAGGGGCGCGTCGAGCGTCGTGGCGATGGCGCGCTGACGGTCGTTCAGGCGCGAGAGGTCGAGTGGCGCGCTCATTTCCGCAGCCTCCTCTCGCAGTTGAGCACCGGGCAGAACTGGCAGGCCTCGGCGTCCAGCGGGTTGGCCTCGATGTCGCCGGCGAGCAGGCGCTCCATCTTGCGCGCGATGGCCTCCTCGCTGGCGTCGAGCAGGGCCTCCATGCCGTGCGCGTCCGTGCGGCCAAAGGTCTCCCCGCGCGGCACGCTCACGGACGGCAGGCGCTTGGACGAGACGCCGCGCTCGCCGAAGACGAGGTCGACGATGTTCTCGTCCGCGGCGCCCGCGAGGGCGTGGGCGCCCTTCGTGCAGAGGTAGAGGGCGGCGCGAACCGTGAGGTCGGGGAAGGCCCGACGCACGACCTGCGCGTACACGAGCGACTGCACGCGACGGGGCAGCGAGAAGGACCCCGGCTCGCGACCGGCGGCAAGGGCGTCGTACTCCCGGGCAAAGCCGAGGTCCGACTTGTGCTTGTAGTCGATGACGGCGACCTGGCCGTGGGCGTCGACGTCGATGCGGTCGACCGTCCCCGTGAGCAGCACGCCCGCGTACTCCACCTTCGGGGCGCTCCCGCGACCGAAGCCCCACTCGAAGAGGCGCGGCTCGAAGCCCGCGAGCGCGTCGGCCTCGAAGTCGAGCAGCGTGCCCAGGTCCCGGCGGAGGCCGAGGAGCTGGCCATGCTCGCGCGCGAGATGCGGCACCAGCGCCTGGGGCAGGGGCCGGCGGCCGCCGACGAGCTGGTACTGATGGCTCAGGTGCGCGTCGAACTCCTCGTCGAGCGCCGCGCGCGCCTCCTCGAGCGACCGGGCGTCGCCCGCGAGCGGGCGCGCGCCCGGGAGCCGCGCGCCCGGGGCAGCCTGGGCGCGCTCCAGCAGGCGCCCCACCTCCTCGCGGTAGTCCTCCCGCTGCATCGCGTCCGCGTGCGCGGCGCGCAGGTCGGCGAGGACGTGGCCGCCCTCGGCGCGCTCCTGCGCGCGGGCGACCAGCTCGCGGCGGCTCACCTCGAGGACGCGGTGGGCGAAGGTGCCCATCTCGGCGCCCGTGAAGCCGGCGTCCGCGTCGCGCAGGCGCAGGCGGCGCAGGCTGAACCACTTGTACGGGCACTCCAGGTAGCTCTCTATCTGGGAGGCGGAGAGCAGGGGCCGGGCGTCCTCGGGCGCCATGCCCTCGGGAGGGGGCGAGACGAGCTCGCGCCGCCGCGCGTCGATGCGTCCGGCGGGCGCCGGCGTCTCCTCCCCCGCGCGCCCCAAGGCGATTCCCGCGGGCGCGACGTTCTCGCTGACGCGCGCCTCGGAGAGCGAGCGGACGCCCGTCTCGCCCAGCGCGGCGGCGAGCTCCGCCGCGTCTGCCTCGGCGGGGACGCCGTAGCAGGCCATGACCTCGGAGAGCATGACGGAGGGGTAGCACTCCTTGCCGTCCGCGCCGAAGAGCGTGCGCTCGAGCGCCAGCACGCGGCGCGGCACGCGGGCGAGCGAGCCAAACCGGGCGCGCTCGAGCTCCATGGCGCTCGGCGGCTCCTCGACGCCCCATGCGCGCAGGATGTGGGAGCGGACGTCGTCGCCCTCCGAGACGGCGGCCTCGACGGAGGTCTGCCCGAGCACGACGAGGGCGTCCGTGGAGGCGGGGGCAAGGCGGCTCGCCGAGGAGGCATCGAGGATGCGGACCTCGGAACGAGCGCCCTCGACCGTGCGCTCGGGGCGCAGCACGGTCGAGGTGCGACCGAGCGCGACCTCGGCGAGCGAGACGAGCTCGGCCAGCGAGACCGACGCGTCCTGGGAGGGGTCTGCGGTCACGCCGAGCTCCTTGAGGGTCCGGGCAACGTCAAGCACCGCCCCGAGCGCCGCCGTGGCCTCCGGGGCGCCGGGGGCAGACGCAGCATCCCCCTCGACGTAGGGCATCAAGAGCTTGGAGGCCGCCGACCCGAGCCTGCCGCGCCGCAGCTCGCGCGTCGCCGCCGCGACCTCCGGGGAGACCACGCGCGGCGAGCTCAGCTGCTCCAGCACGACGGAGGGCGTGAGCAGGCGGTTGGCTCGCCACTCAGCGTCGAGGCGCCGGGCGCGCCCGGCGTCCATGTGGGAGATCTCCGAGATCAGGAAGTCGGAGAGGTCCCTCGGGGGCCACCACGACATGTCCGCGAGCGCCACGCGCACGGTGCCCGCGCGCGGCGCGTCCGGGACCGGGACGGCCGCCGGCCAGTCCCGCTCGAGCTCCGCGAGGCGGGCAACCGCGCGGACGTAGCCCAGGAAGGCCCGGCCGGGTTCCAGCTCCGTCAGCGGGCGGGAGAGCTGCGCGCGCGAGGAGATGCCGCGCGCGGCGAGCCGGGGGCCCAGCTCGCGCCAGGCGCGCGCCGGGTCGGGCGCCGCCACGACGACGTCCCCGCAGCCCTCGTCCGCAAGGGCGGCGAGCGCGCGGCAGACGAGCTCCGGCTCGGCGGACGGGCCCGCCGGCAGGAGCACCCGCACCGCGCCCGTGGGCGCGACCAGGTGGGACGTCGGCATGAAGAGCGTGGCGAGAAGGTCCTCGAGCTCCTCGGCGCGCGCGCCGTCCCGCGCAACGGGGCCGCCCTCGACGACCGCGACGTCGAACGCCTCCGCGAGCCCCTCGACGAGCGCGCGCTCGGCGCGCCGCAGCCACGGGAACCCCACGATGGTGACCGGGGGCACCGCGGCCCCCGCGGCCGCCAGGGCGCGCGGCAGCTCGTCCATGATCTCGCAGCCCTCGACGAGCCCGTTTGAGCGCAGCTCGTCAGCGAGCGCGGGCAGAAGCCCCACCAGCGCGCGCTCCGCCTCGCTCGCGCCCTCGGGCGCCCCCTGTGAGGCGACGAGCCACGGCAGCCCCGCGCGGGAGAGGTCGGCGAGAAGCGCGGAGACGCCCGGCGCGTCGACGAGCGGGAAGGCCGGGCGCCAGCAGGCCCGGGCGAGCACGCGGGCGGCGAGCAGGTCGCGCGAGGCGCCGTCCGCCACGCGACGACCGTCCCCCCAGACCCCCCAGCGCTCCTCGGACCAGGCGGAGGGCGTGCTCACGGTGACACCGAGCGAGAGGTCCTTCTCGGCAAGGGCGCGCTGAACCTGCAGCGCCTGCGCGAAGCTCGGGACGAGGACGACGGCCCGCCCGCACGACGCGAGCGCCGCGCGCACGCGCGCCTCCAGCTCAGGGGAGACGAGCTGCTCGTTCGATGCTGTGAGGATGCTCAGCGGCATGACACCTCCGTGCCGGGTTCTTCTCGACTCATCCTACCCTACCGCGAGCACCGGACAAAAACGCCGCATGCCCCTCGGGCTAGGCCCGGCCACCGTCGAGACGCGAGAGCACCAGGCGATAGCCGCCAGCAGTCCCGTTCAGGCACTTCGAGACGCGGCTCACCGTGGTTGAGGAGGCGCCCGTGGCATGGGACACGTCGACGTAGGAGGCCCCCGCGGCGAGCATGGTCGCCACCTCGAGGCGCTGCGAGAGATCCTCGATCTCGCGCGGGGTGCACAGGTCCGAGAGCAGCGCCGAGGCCTCGTCCACGGACTCAAGAGAGCAGAGCGCCTCGAGCAGGCGCCTGCGCTCCGTCTCGCCGACCCCTCCGAACTCAGCCATGGGCCCCCCCTCGTCCTTCTCGGCAAAACACTTTAGCGCATTAAAGCGGACTCGCGCCAGAGGTCACGCTAGAATTGTTCGCGTTGGCGCCGGACGGACAGGAGGCAGTCATGGGGTTTGTCGGCAAGTGGCTCGTCACGGCCGTCGCGTGCGCGGTGGCCATCTGGCTCGTCCCGGGCATCGACGCCGTGGGCGGCACCTGGGCGGGCCCGATCATGTGCGCCTTTGTGCTCGCGCTGCTCAACGCGACGATCAAGCCCGTGATGCAGATGCTGGCGCTGCCGCTCACGCTGCTCACGCTCGGCATCTTCTACGTGGTGGTGAACGCGATGCTCCTCGAGCTCGCGAGCTACCTCTCGCGCAACATCTTCCACGCCGGCATCGCGATCGGGTCCTTTGGCTCCGCGCTGCTCGGCGCGGTCATCATCTCAATCGTGAGCATGCTTGTCGGCGGCGCCGTGGGCGACGAGTAGCGGGAGGGCGTCCTTCTCGCCCGCGTTCCCGGAATCGCCGGGGTTGTCCGGAGGGCTTCTAGGATCTTGCGCCCTTGTCCGGACGCGCGGCCGCCCAGCCGCGCAAAACCACGCCTTCGCGGGAAACCCCGGGACAGGGGCGCCGTTTCTTAAATCCCCGGCCGACAAGCGCCGCGTTTCATAGAACGCGCGCCGACAAGGGCCGCGATTCTTAGATCACGCGCCGACAAGAGCGCCGATTCTTAGAACGGACACCGACAAGGGCCGCGATTCCTGGAACGGCCGCCGACAAGAACACCCATTCCAAGAAGCGGCCCCGAGACGACGGGGCCCGGCACCTCGCTAAGCAAACTTCCTGAGCGCGGAGCGCGAGGCAGTTTGCGAGCGAGGAGCCGGGCCCCTCTGCGTTGGCGAGGACGCCGCTACGCCTGTTCCTTGCGGCGCTTTGCGCTCATGAGCGCCACGATGATGCCGGCGCACACCGCAGAGCCCACCAGAAGCGCCACGACGAACATCAGTGGGTTGTTGATGACGCCGGGAATGAGCAGCAGGAACAGCCCTCCGTGGGGCGCGGTGCACTCGATGCCCAGCAGAAGCGACATCGTGGCCGCGACCGCGCCGCCAATCATGCACCCAGGGAGGACCTGCAGCGGATAGCTCGTCGCAAACGGAATGGCACCCTCGGTGATGTAGGAGGCGGAGAGCAGGATGGCAGCCTTGCCGGAGTCGCGCTCGGCCTGGGACCAGAGGGCCTTCTTCACGAGCGTCGCGATGGCGACGCCGAGGGGCGGGACCATGCCGCAGAGCATGACGGCGGCCATGGGGCCGTAGACGCCGGCGTCGATCGAGCCGATGGCAAAGGCGTAGAGCACCTTGGAGACCGCGCCGCCGAGGTCAAAGTAGAGCAGGCCGCACACGATGCCGAGCACCACGTTGCCCGCGCCGGACAGAGAGGCGAGGAAGTCGGTGATGAGCTGCGTGAGCATCGCGACGGGGGTGCCCACGACGTAGTACATGACCAGGCCGATCACAAGCGTGGAGACCAGCGGCAGGATCAAGATCGGCTTGAGTCCCGCGAAGGCGGGCGGCAGCTTGAGCCACTTGTTGAGGTAGTAGGTGAAGTAGCCCGCGAGCAGGCCGGCGATGATGCCGCCGATGAAGCCCGCCTGGATGTTGGCGGCGATGAGGCCGCCGATGAAGCCGGGGACAAAGCCGGGCCGATCGGCCACGGAGTCGGCGATGAACGCCGAGAGCACCGGGATCATCATGCCGAGGCCGTAGGTGGCGCCGATCATGTTGATGTAGTACGCCAGCGTCCCCTCGGTCTCGAAGGCCCAGACGATCCCCTCCGGCGTCTGCACGCTGCCGAAGAGGTAGCGCATCGCCGTGAGGATGCCGCCGGCGACCACGATCGGCAGCATGTGGGAGACGCCGTTCATGACGTGCTTGAACACCGCGGAGGCACCGGAGGCCGCCTTCTCCTCGCCGCCCTTCTCGACCGGCGCCGCCTCCGCCGGGACCACGCCCGCAGCGGCGCGCGTCCCCCTGCCGGCGAGCGCGTCCTCGATGGCGCCCTTGGCGTTCTTGATCGCGCCGGCGGCGTTCATCTCGAGGACCTGCTTGCCCACGAAGCGCGCCTCGTCGACGGCCTTGTCGACGGCGAGAATGACGGCGTCCGCGGCGGCGATGTCCGCCTCGGTGAGCTCGTGCTCGGTGCCGCTGGCCCCCTGCTCCTCCACGTGAATCTCAACGCCGAGTTCCTTGGCGGCCTGCTTCAGCGCGTCGGATGCCATGTAGGTGTGCGCGATACCGGTGATGCACGAGGTGACGGCAACCACTTTCCCTGCCATGTGCTCCCCCTTCCGTAGGGTCCTGACCCAAGTCAATTCGACGCGACGGCGGCGCCTGCCGTCACTGTACGTTCATTGTTTCTTCATTATGCAAATTTGTCAAGACAAATTTGTCTATCACTGTGAACGGCAGCAATGCGCTACCAAGCGGTCGAATGCCGCGGGGCACACGTCGTTTTGGCTGCTACCGGATGTCGGAGATGGTGATGTCCTCGTCGAGCGTGATCTCCTCGGTGTACTGGACCATGACGCTGCGGACCAGGTACACGTAGTGGTCCACGCGCAGCAGCGGGGTGCCCTCGGCGACCCCGAGATGGCCCGCCACCGCCGCCGGCGGCCTCACGGCGCTCACGCGCTTCATGTCGTGGCTGATCTGGTAGCCGCAGACGTCCTCGATGTAGTGGATCATCGAGCCGAGCAGGGCGCCCTCGTCAAAGTCCTTGAAGAGGTAGGCAGGCATGCGCGTGTCCTCGTAGGAGTGGGGCTTCCCGTCCACGTAGCGGACACGCTGGTAGTGGATGAGCTGCTCCTCGGCCGGGAGGTGGAACGTCTCCGCGTACTCCCCCATCGGCTCGCGGCAGATCATGAGCACCCTGCTCGTGACCTGGGAGCTCGTGCTTCGAAAGCGCTCGGAGAGGGTGCGCAGGTTGTTCTGCCTAAAGAACTCGGGGGGGTTGACGTAGACGCCCGAGCCCTGCTGACTGTGGACGAACCCGTCCTGCCTGAGGCGGGAGATGGCCTTTTGCAGCGTGGGCCTGCTCACGCCATAGCGCTTGCAGAGGACCGCCTCGTTGTCCAGCGCCGAGAAGGGCGCGTAGTACCCAGAGAGAATCTTCTTCCTCAGGTCCTGATAGACCGCCTCGTTCTTGCTCAACGCATCGCCCCTCTCACGCTTTGGACACCACGATACCATCAGTGCTCGGCGAGAAGGGCTAACTTGTCAAGATAAATTACCCTCGACACACGGACGCGGCGCCCAACTCGCGGATGCGTCCCATCCAGGCGTCCACCGCAGCGTCGGTCGGCATCGGCTCCCCCTCGACGTAGCGGTCGGAGCCGATGCTCTTGGCCTTGCCCACGCCGAGGTCGTGATAGGGCAGCACCTCCACGTGGTCGACGCCCGGCCTCCGCGAGAGCTCGGCTATCCGTGAGAAGTGCTCGTCGGTGTCGTTGAAGCCGGGGACGAGCGGGCAGCGCAGGATGATGCGGGCGCCCACCTCGCCGAGCGCCTCGAGGGCGTCGAGCACGACGTGCTCGGGAAGGCCGATGACCTCCTCGTAGCGGCCGGGACCAGAGATCTTGTAGTCGAGGAGAAAGACGTCGACGTAGGCGGCGAGCTCACGGAAGCGCTCCGGGGCGCCAAGACCGCTCGTCTCGACGCACAGGCTCATCCCCGCCCCGCGCACCGCCCGCGCGATGGCGAGGGTGTCGTCGTAGGAGCTCATGCACTCCCCGCCCGAGATGGTCACTCCTCCGCCCGACGTCTCGTAGAAGTCGCGGTCCTTCTCGGCCTCCGCCACGATCTGTTCCACGCTCATCTCGCGCCCGTAGATGCACAGGGCGCGCGCGGGACAGGCGGCGACGCACGCGCCGCACGCGACGCAGCGCTCGAAGTGCACGACGTGCTCGGCGCCCACAAGCTCGTGGACGCCGCGAGGGCAGGCGCGGACACACGTGCCGCACCCCACGCACGAGCCGGCAGTGAAGGCGAGCTGCGGGCGGGGCGAGAGCGACTCGGGGTTGTGGCACCACGGGCAGCTGAGCGGGCATCCCTTGAGGAAGACCGTGGTGCGGATCCCGGGGCCGTCGTTCACGCAGAAGCGCTGGATGTCGGTGACGATGGGCATGTCGCCCCCCTACTCGTTGAGGGTGCGGGCGAGGACCTCCTGCTGCACGTCCTTCTCGAGCGCGACGAAGCGCGCCGAGAAGCCGCCGACGCGAACCATGAGGTTCTGGTGCAGCTCGGGATGGACGAGCGCGTCCTCGAGCTCCCCGGGGTCCACGACCGAGGCCATGAGCTGGCCGCCCCCGCGCCTGAAGTAGGAGTCGAAGAGGGCTTTAACCACGGGCATGCGGTCGCGGAACATGCCCTTGGAGAACTTGATGTTTTGCACCGAGCCGGCGTGGTTCTCGATGCGCAGGCGCAGGAGCGAGTTGAGCATCGCCGTGGGGCCGTTGCGGTCGGCGCCGCTCTGCGGGTTGTTGCCGTTGTTCATGAACATGCCCGAGAGGCGCCCGTCGGGCGAGGCGGCGGTCTTGCGACCCCACTCGGTGTTCACCTGGTTGTTGATGACCACGAGGTTGTAGCTGTAGAAGCCCATCCCCATGCCGACCTCGCGCACGTCCTGGCAGAGGAAGTCGTGCAGGCGTGCCGCCATGCCGTCCGCAACCGGGTCGTCGTTGCCGTACTTGGGGCAGGCGAGCAGGTCCGAGCGCATCCGCTCAAAGCCCTCGAAGTTGGCGTCAATCGCGGCGACGAGCTCGGGGAGGCTGTAGCGGCCCTGCTCGAAGACGAGCTGTTCGATGGCGACGAGGGCATCCGAGGCGTTGATGTTGCCGTAGGTCTCGCAGGTGCCGCCGGGGTAGCGCACGCCGCCCTTGAGGATGGCCTTGCCCCGCTCGATGCAGTCGTCGGTGAGCAGCGAGGTGAACAGGAAGTCCGTCTCCTGGGCGAGCACCTCGTAGGAGTGGGCGTGCGCGCGGGTGCCGAGCACGATGTAGGAGTGAATGAGCCGCTGGTACTGCTCGTAGAGCTCCTCGAAGCTCCCGATCTGGTCGGCGGGCTTGAGCGCGACGCCGTTCGAGCGGTCCACGCCGTCCCAGGGGTCGATCCCCGCGTTGAGGGCGATCTGGAGCATCTTGAGGACGTTGTAGAGCGCGTTCGGCGTCCCCACGCTTGCATGGTTGATGACGAGCTCGCCGCAGCCAAAGGGCACGTAGTCCTGGGCCGTCGCCGCGTCGACGTTCAGGGCATGCACGACCTCGGGGATGATGGCCTCGTCGTTGTAGAGCAGAGGGTAGGTGCAGCCCGAGCCGATGGCGTCGAGGGCGAGGTCGTAGAGGTCGGGCGCCATGCCGTCGTACATGCGCAGCGTGAACTGCGGCTCGACGTCGCGGTTCTCCCTGACGGCCCGGATGGCGAGCCGGCAGAACTCGTCGGCAGCATCCTGGCCCTCCGGGAGGCGGCCGCCCACGATGACTCGGCCGTTCACGTTGGAGCGACGCGCCTCGATGAGCCTGAACCAGGACCTGATGACGGCGAGCGCCTCGTCGCGCGCGAGCTCGCCCGACTCGAGGTCGCTCCGGAGGAGCTTGCCCAGGTAGACGTCGGCACGGCCGTAGTTGACCACGCCCGCCATGAGGGTGTAGACCCAGCACAGCTCGATGCCCTCGACGAGGGTCCTCGGCGGGCGCGTCCTGACGGCGAGAAGCGCGCGCTGGACGCGCTCGAGCTGGGCAACGCGCTCCGGCGGCCGGCCGACCTTGGCCTCCTCACAGTACTCGACGTTGCGCTCGAGGGACGCCACGAGGACGTCGAGGCAGGCGTCCAGGCCGTCGTAGAACTCAGCGGCCTGCGGGTTCTTCTCGCGCGCCAACGCGATCATGTCCCTCAGGCCCGAGACGCCCAGCTCGACGAGCATCTCGTAGTTGAGCATGGTGCCCGAGAGACGGGCGGTGACCACGGCGGCGTACTTGGCGTCCACGAACTTGCCGAGGGTGTCGTCCGTGAGCGTTTCCTCGAAGAAGATGCTGCGCGTGTCGTGAGTGTTCCAGTAGGCCTCGACGGCATCCAGGCGCGCGACGTCCGCCGGGTCGTCGCACTGCTCGCGCAGGGCTCGGAGTTTTCCGAACGAGCAGTAGTGCCCGGTGCCGCCCACCGAGGTGACGCAGCCCAGGCCCACGGGCATGACGTCCGTGCGACCCACGACGAGGTCGCCCTCCTCCACGTGGCGGAAGGTGGCCGGGTAGAGCACGCGCAGGCAGGCGACCTCGCGCTGCGTCACGGACTTGTCGAGGTTGTCCCGATGGGCCCGGGTATAGGCCTCGATGAGGTCGATCTGCTCGGACAGGCTCTTCTCGCACGGGATTTTCTTGTTGACCTCGACGATCTCTGCGACGCTCTTGTCGTTCTTCATGACAACCCTCCGATGCCCGTATGCCCAGCAGCATGCACGCTCTGGTTGAGCATAGCTCACATGGCTTAATTTGTAAATACAAATTAGCTATGAGTAATAGCATCGAAGGTTCGTGGACCGCCCGAGCGGGCGTCCTTCTCGCCCGCGTTCCCGGAATCGCCGGGGTTGTCCGGAGGGCTTCTAGGATCTTGCGCCCTTGTCCGGACGCGCGGCCGCCCAGCCGCGCAAAACCACGCCTTCGCGGGAAACCCCGGGACAGGGGCGCCGTTTCTTAGATCCCCGGCCGACAAGGGCCGCGTTTCTTAGAACGCGCGCCGACAAGGGCCGCGATTCTTAGATCACGCGCCGACAAGAGCGCCGATTCTTAGAACGGACACCGACAAGGGCCGCGATTCCTGGAACGGCCGCCGACAAGAACACCCATTCCAAGAAGCGGCCCCGAGACGACGGGGCCCGGCACCTCGCTAAGCAAACTTCCTGAGCGCGGAGCGCGAGGCAGTTTGCGTGCGAGGAGCCGGGCCCCTCTGCGTTGGCGAGGACGCCGCTACGCCATCACCTTGCGGAACAGCTCCACGACGGCGGCGTGGTCGGCCTCGCGCGGGTTGCCCGGGAAGCAGGCGTCGGCGATGGCGTCGTCGGCCAGCTGGTCGAGGTCGGCCTCAACCAGGCCGTCGCACGTCGGCTTGATGTTGACGTCGGCAGAGAGCTGGCGCACGGCGGCAATCGCGGCGTCGGCGGCCTCGTCGTCGCTCATGCCGGTGGTGTCCACGCCCATGGCCACGGCGACCTCAGCGAGACGCTTGGTCACGACGGGCTTGTTGTACTCCATGGCAACCGGCAGCAGCATTGCGCAGGCCACGCCGTGCGGGGTGTCATAGTGCGCGGAGAGCGTGTGCGCCATGGCGTGGTCGATGCCCAGGCCCACGTTGGAGAAGCCCATGCCGGCAATGTACTGGGCGAGCGCCATGCCCTCGCGGCCGGAGCCCGGCTGGCCGCTCTTGGCCTCGGCCACAGCGTCGCGCAGGTGCTGGGAGATGAGCTGGATGGCCTTGTAGTGGAACATGTCGGAGAGCTCCCAGGCGCCCTGGGTGGTGTAGCCCTCGATGGCGTGGGTGAGCGCGTCCATGCCAGTGGCGGCAGTGAGGCCAGCGGGCATGGAGGCCATCATGTCGGGATCGACGACCGCGACGTCGGGGATGTCGTTGACGTCAACGCACACGAACTTGCGGACCTTCTCGGGGTCGGTGATCACGTAGTTGATCGTGACCTCGGCTGCGGTGCCGGCGGTCGTGGGCACGGCGATGGTGAAGACGGCGTGCTTCTTGGTGGGGGCAACGCCCTCAAGGGAGACGACGTCGGCGAACTCGGGGTTGGCCACGATGATGCCGATGCCCTTGGCGGTGTCCATCGAGGAGCCGCCGCCGATGGTGACGATGCAGTCAGCGCCGGAGGTCTTGTACGCCTCGACGCCGTCCTGGACGTTCTTGATCGTGGGGTTGGGCTTGATCTCGGAGTAGAGCTCCCAGGCGATGCCAGCCTCGTCGAGCAGGTCGGTCACCTTGGCCACGACGCCAAACTTCACGAGGTCGGGGTCGGAGCAGACGAAGGCCTTCTTGTAGCCGCGGCGCTCGAGCTCGCCGGGAATCTCCTTGATCGCGCCTGAGCCGTGATAGGAGATGTTGTTCAGGACGAAGCGGTTGACTGCCATGTGTTCCCCCTTGGGTTGCTACGTGCCGGAATGCCGGCGGTCCGCTGCGTAGTATTCCCTTTGGCAGTTGTTGACAGGCTAACTTCTCCGCGAACGGCACGTCTCGTCGGTGAACTCGCCAGCGTCGCACCCTTCCGCAAACTGTCGGAAACTGCTGCCCGCGGGCCGTCTGGAAGGCTCGCGGGCAGCAGAAAGCGACAGTTTGCGAAACGGGGCGAGAAGAACCTCGGCTCGCGGCGACTACAGGGAGCGCAGGGCGTCGACCAGAGCGGTCTTGTCGGCGGTCTTCTCGTCCTTCATCTTGATCACACGGGCGGGGCAGCCAGCCACCACGGCACCTGCCGGCACGTCCTCCACGCAGACGGCCCCTGCCGCGACGACGGCGCCCTTGCCCACGTGCACGCCCTCGATGACCACGGCGTTGGCACCGATCATGACGTCGTCATCGATGATGACGGGCGTGGCGCTGGCGGGCTCCACCACGCCGGCGAGCACGGCGCCCGCGCCCACGTGGCAGTGCGCGCCCACGATGGCACGCCCGCCGAGCACGGCGCCCATGTCGATCATGGTACCCTCGCCCACCACGGCGCCGATGTTAATGACGGCGCCCATCATGATGACGGCGTTGTCGCCGATTTCCACTCGATCTCGGATGATCGCGCCCGGCTCGATGCGCGCGTTCACGCCGCGCAGGTCCAAAAGCGGCACCGCGGAGTTGCGACGGTCGCACTCGATGTCCGCGTACTCAATCGAGTCCGCGTTGGCGAGAAGGACGGGCTCGATGGCATCCCACTCGCCAAAGACGACCTTGCCGTCGCGTCCGCCGTAGACATGGGCGTCCGGCCAGTCCACCCTCATGCCGCACTTCTCGCGCACGTACACCTTGACCGGCGTCTTCTTTGGCGCGTTGGCAATGAAGTCGATGATCTCCTGTGCGTCCACGTGCTGCCCCTCCCGGTCGTGCGTTCTAGTCAAACATCAGAGTATCAAAGTCGTAGAAGCCCGGCTCGCGCGTAAGCAGGCGCGCGGCGGCGGCCACGGCACCGGCGACGAAGATCTGCCTGCTCGTGGCACGATGCGTGAGGCAGACCTCCTCGTCGGTGCCGAAGAAGTGGACCTCGTGCGTGCCTGCAACGGTACCGCCTCGGACGGCGTGCATGCCGATCTCGCCGGGCACGCGGGCGCCCACGATGCCCTCGCGCCCGCCCACGACGGGCCGCTCCCCCGTCGGGTCGACGGCGGCGAGAAGGGCCTTGGCCGTGCCGCTCGGCGCGTCGACCTTCTGGTTGTGATGCGTCTCCACGATCTCCACGTCCCAGCCGTCGAGCGTACGGGCCACCATCGCCGTGGCACGGCGCAGGGCCGCAACGCCGAGGGAGTAGTTGGACGTCCAGATCACACGGTTCTTCTCGCCCAGAGCGCGAAGCTCTCCTAGCTGGTCTTCCGAGAGACCCGTGGTGCCTGAGACCACCGCGGCGCCCGTGCGGCGCGCGTAGGCCAGCGTGTGCGGCAGCGAGGCGGGCGCGGAGAAGTCCACGGCGACGTCCACCACCGGCGCCGACCCGTCAAGCTCGTCGATGTTGTCCACGTCGTAGGAGCCCACCACGTCAAAGCCGCGGGCGAGAAGCTCCTCGCGCACGAGACGGCCCATGCGGCCGTTGCCGCCGACGACGATCGCGCTAGCCAAGGAGACCGACCCCCTTCATCGCGGTGACGAGGCGCTCGCGGCCGGCGTCGGAGATCGTCCAGAGCGGCTGGCGGTAGTGCTCGCCGATCATGCCCATCTCGGCCAGGGCGCACTTGACCGGAATCGGGTTGACCTCGCAGAAGAGGGCGTGGATGAGCTCGAGGTTCTCCAGCTGCGCGCGGCGGGCGGCCTCGATGTTGCCGGCAAGGAAGTCCGCGCACATCTGGTGCACCGTGGCGGGCGCGACGTCCGCCCACACGGAGATGACGCCCTTGGCGCCGAGGCTCATGAGCGGCACCACGATGTCGTCGTTGCCGGAGAACATGCGGAAGTCGTCGGAGAGGTACTGGGCCGCCATGGTTGCGTAGCTGATGGAGCCCGAGGCCTCCTTGAGGCCCCACGCGTTGGGGTGCTGCGCCAGACGGGCGAGGTTCTTCTCGCTGATGGAGCAGCCGGTGCGCCCGGGGATGTTATAGAGGATGCACGGCACATCGACCTTGTCCATGACCGCGGTGAAGTGGCGGTAGATGCCCTCCTCGTTGGACTTGTTGTAGTACGGCGTGATGAGCAGCAGGCCGTCGACGCCGAGCTTGACGAGGCCGGCGGCCTTGCGCTCGGACTCGAAGGTGGCGTTTGAGCCGGCGCCGCCGATCACGGGGACGCGGCCGGCAACGCGCTCGACGACGCAGCGCGCGACCTCGAAGTCCTCGTCGTCGGTCATCGTGGAGGACTCGCCGGTGGTGCCGAGCACGAGGATGCCGTCCGTGCCGTTCTCCAGGTGAAAGTCCACGAGGCGCTCGAGCGCGGGATAGTCGACGGAGCCGTCCTCGGCGAACGGGGTCACCAGCGCGACGATCGATCCGGTCAGGTTGGTCATGTCCATGGTTGCCTCTCTTCTCTCGTATGCGAGCGGAGCTCACACGTCCAGCGTTGCCAGGTAGTCGTCGGGCGTCTCTGCGCGGCGGATGAGCTCGACGGAGCCGTCCGTGCGCAGCAGCAGCTCCGCAGAGCGCAGCGCGCCGTTGTAGTTGTAGCCCATGGAGTGGCCGTGAGCGCCCGCGTCGTGAATGAACAGCAGGTCGCCGACGTGACACTCGGGCATGAGGCGATCGCGGGCAAACTGGTCGTTGTTCTCGCAGAGCCGTCCGACCACGTTGTAGCGGTGCGTGCACGGCGCGTCCTCGGCGCCCATGACGCTCACGTGGTGGTAGGCATCGTAGATGGCCGGACGCATGAGATTGGCTGCACAGGCGTCCACGCCCAGGTAGTCATGATAGGTGACCTTCTCGTGGATGACGCGGGTCACGAGCGCGCCCGCCGGCGCGAGCATCCAGCGGCCCAGCTCCGAGAAGATCGCCACATCGCCCATGCCCGCGGGCACGAGCACGTCCTCGTACGCCTGGCGCACGCCCTCGCCAATGACAGCCAGGTCGCAGGGGATGTCGTCCGGGTGGTAGGCCACGCCGATGCCACCGGAGAGGTCAACGAAGCCAATGTGCACGCCCAGGCGCGCGGAGAGGTCCGCCGCCATCTCGAAGAGCTGGCGCGCAAGGCGCGGGTAGTAGTCGTTCACCTGCGTGTTGCTGGCGAGAAACGCGTGGATGCCAAACTCCTCCACGCCCAAGGCGGCAAGCTCGCGGAAGGCCTGCTCGAGCTGGGCCGGCGTCATGCCGAACTTGGAGTCCTCCGGGGAGCCGATGATGCCGTTCTCGCTCTCGAAGGCGCCGCCCGGGTTCACGCGGCAGCACACCGTGCGCGGGACGCGGCCGCCGAGGGCGCGCTGGAGGCAGGCCACCATGTCGTAGGCGTCGAGGTTGATGATCGCTTCCCGCGCCTCCGCCGCGCGGAAGTCCTCGTCGGGTGTGTCGTTTGAGGAGAGCATGATGTCGCGTCCGGTCACGCCCGCGCGGTCCGCGAGCAGGAGCTCGACGCCCGTGGCGCAGTCGCAGCCGCAGCCGCACTCCGCGAGAATCCCAAGAATCGCAGGGTTGGGCGTGGCCTTGACGGCAAAGTACTCCTTGAAGCCGGGGTTCCAGGCGAAGGCGGCATTGAGCTCCGCCGCGCGACGGCGAATCTCGGCCTCGTCGTAGAGGTAGAACGGGGTCGGGTACTCGGCCGCTATTGCCTCGAGCTTCGCGCGTGTGACAAACGGACGCTTCTGCATGACACCCCTCGATCGCCGTGCAGGTGCGCGGCCCCAGGGCGGACGTGCGTCCGGACAAGGATAGCGCCCCTGCGAGTTCTTCTCGCAGACAGTCCCGGGGGTCTTTCCCCGCGGGCCCACCGCCGCGCCGCGCCCGACGCGCCAGTTCGGCGGACCTCGCCTCCCCAGGGATCTGCGCCTGCCGGCTCCCCCACGGATCTTCGTGTCCGCTCCTCTATCGATGTGGGTAGCCTAGCACCGCCCCGCTCAGCCCACAAGCCGGAAAACAAACCTGAAACATCCCAGAATGCGGTAGGCTCGGGGTTGGTCAATGACGGCAGGGGGAGTCGATGGACGAGAAGATCAGGCGCATCGCCGAGGCATACGCCGACGAGTGCTACGAGGAGGAGCTCGAGCTCCTGCGCACCCTCGCGCAGATCCCCGCGCCCTCCGGCCACGAGGAGCAGCGCGCGGAGTTCATTCGCGACTGGCTGCTCGCGCAGGGCGCCCCCGTTGGCGCCGTGCGCATCGACGACGCGAAGAACGTCATCCTGAGCCTGCCAGGCCCCGAGGACGGCGACGACGGCATCGCGGTCTTTGCCGCCCACACCGACGTTGTCTTCCCCGACACCGAGCCGCTGCCGCTCGCCGAGAGCAAGACGCGCCTTCTGGCCCCGGGCGTCGGCGACGACACGGCCAACCTCGTGGGGCTCCTCCTTGCGGCCCGCTACCTGCTGCGCGAGCGCGTGCCGCTCGACCGGCGCCTGCTCGTGGTGGCCAACTCCTGCGAGGAGGGCCTCGGCAACCTTGCCGGCACGCGCGAGCTCTTCCGCCACTATGACGGGCACGTGCGTGAGTTCACGAGCTTCGACCTCTACCTCGGCATGCACGTGGTCTCCGCCGTGGGAAGCCACCGCTGGCGCGTGAAGTGCCACACCGAGGGCGGCCACTCCTGGGAGAACTTCGGGCGCGACAACGCGATCGAGGCGCTCTGCAGCTTCATCGAGGACCTCTATGCGCTCGAGCTGCCCACGCGCGCCAAGACCACGATCAACGTCGGGCGTTTCGTGGGAGGCACCACGGTAAACTCGATCGCCGAGGACGCGAGCGTGCTCGTGGAGTACCGCTCGGCCTCCGAGGAGTGCCTCGAGGAGATGTACGGCAAGTTCGTCGTGCTCGTGGAGGAGCACCTCAAGGAGAGGACGCGCATCGACGTGCAGCTCATCGGGCGGCGCCCCGCCTCCGGGGAGCACGTACCCGAGGGTCAGGCCGCGCTCGTCGCCCGCACCGACGAGGTCCTGCGCGAGCTCGGCGGCGTGGAGCAGATCCATCACCAGGAGTCCTCGACCGATGCCAACATCCCGCTCTCGCTGGGCATTCCCGCGCACACCGTGGGCACCGTCGAGGGCGACCTGCTGCACACGCGCGAGGAGTGGGTCGAGAAGTCCAGCCTGCGCCGCGGCCTCGCCGTCATTCTCGCCCTCATGCTGGGGCATGCAACAAGCTTGGAGCCCTAGCTTCCACTTTTAGGCAGTTTTTTGGAAGACGCAAAGTATCGAAGGCCGAGTCTTCCGCAAAGCCGCAGCTACTTAACTGGCACTTTTTGAGTGCTACTTCCATGGCAGTCAAAAAACTGCCTAAAAGTGTCATCTCGATACTCTTCTACAAAAAAAGGAGCCCGCAGGCTCCTCCTCCCGTTTGGGATGTGATGACGCTTACGCCGCCACATACTTGACGAGCAGCGGCGAGTCCGCGTGGTTCTGCTCGTGGGAGGAGAACCACTCGTCAACGTCCTTGAACAGAAGCCGCTTGCTGTCAGCATTGAAGCTGCGCTCGTGACCGTCCATGATGGCGCGGTACTCGCCGCTCATGAACCAGCCGTTGTGGCACGCGTCGAGCACCTTGCGCTGACGCTTGCTCATGTCCTTGATCTTGGTCATGCCTTCCCTCCTTTCGAGTTTGACACGCTCGTTATACCCATTTAGACCGTTCATGGAAAGAGGGTTGACAAAACTATGATTATCCCTACGCAAAGGCTTCACAAATGTACTCACCTGCGTTTCTAGCCTTGCGGAATATCGTTAAGGAATGGTTTGCGTCGCGTCAGGGAACCATGCCCTCGCCGCAGCGAGATACAATCCGTGTATTTCGCGGCCACATGAGGAGGCTCTTTTGAATCTCAAACAGCTCGAGTACTTCGTCGCCATCGCCGAGGAGGGCCAGATCACGGCCGCCGCCCGTCGCCTGCACATCTCGCAGCCGCCCCTCTCCTACGAGCTTCGCGAGCTCGAGCGCGAGCTTGACGCGCAGCTCGTGCGCCGCGGGCCGCGCGGCGTCACCCTCACCGAGGCCGGACGGCTCCTCTACGAGCGCGCGCGGCGCATCCTCGCCATGGCCACGGCCACCGCGCGCGAGGTCTCGAGCGTGGGCAAGGGCCTCACGGGCACGCTCTGCCTCGCCGTCTGCGACTCGGCGGCGGGCCTCGCGCCGTCCGCGCGCCTCTCCGAGCTCGTCCGGCTGGCTCCCGACGTCTCCCTCGAGGTGCGCGAGGGCACGACGCCCGAGGTGCTCGAGCTCGTGTCGTCGGGCATCGCGGAGGTGGGCGTCGTACGCACGCCCTTCTCGACCCAGGGTCTGCGCACCCGCTACGCGCCCACTGAGCCGCTCGTCGCGATCATGCCCCCGGCCCTCGAGCGCGGCAGCGAGCTCGAGGTCACGCTTGCCGAGCTCGAGGGCGTTCCGCTCGCCTGCGACCGGCGCCTCGCGGGCACGCTCGGCAGCGAGCCCTTCTGCGTCACGCAGAGCGCGCACGCCACCTGTGCCTGCGCTGCGGCGGGCCTGGGAGTCGGCCTTGCGCCCCGCTCGATGCTCGCCGTCTGCGACACGGGCCCCTGCTTCATCAAGACCCTTGTCGAGAAGGACCTCGAGTCGCGAGCTGCCGTCGTCTGGCGCGCCGACCGAGCCCTCTCCCCGCTCGCCGAGCGCGCCGTCGCTCTTCTCGGCGAGCTCTCCTGATCGGCGCCCAGCAACAGAAAACGCCCCCGGCGGGAAAGGTCCGGGGGCGCAGGAGGAAGGGCTACTGCTGGACGGGGTCGTCGGACGGCTCGGGGGCGGGCTCCGAGTCGCCTGAGCCCTCCTCCATGCCCTCGCGAACGTTCTTGACCGTCTTTCCAAGGGCCGAACCCAGCTTGGGCAGGTTCTTCGGTCCAAAGATCACCAGGACGACAAGCAGGATGACGGCAAGCTCCATCGGGCCCATGCCAAAGACCATGTGATGCCTCCTCTGACGCGGTTCTTCTTGTCCATCGTAGGGCGCCAGAATCCAACGGTAAAATACATATGAGAAGGGGCTGCCATACATTGATTGTATGACAGCCCCTCAGTCGAGAAGAACGCCGCGCCGTGACCCCTACTCGATCTCGCTCTGCTCGAACACGTGGAAGCCGGCCTTCTCGATGGCCCAGCTCGCCTCCGCCGCGCTCGCCGGGTCGGCGATCTTGAGCGCCAGCACCGCCAGGTCGTCGGTGGTGGAGAAGCAGTAGAAGTACTCGATGTCCACGTCGAGGTCGTCGAGCTTCTCGAGCAGGTCCGCGGCGCCGCCCGGGTGGTGCGGCACGGCGATGGCCATGACCTTGGTCTTGATCGCGCGGTAGCCGTCGGCGTCGAGCGCGGAGATCGCAGCGTCGGTGTCGCTGCAGATGATGCGCACGATGCCGTACTCGGTGGTGTCGGCCACGGAGAGCGCGGCCATGTTGATGTTGGCGTCGCCGAGGGTGCGGCACAGAGACGCGATGCGGCCGCGCTTGTTCTCGAGGAAGACGGTAATCTGATCGATCATTACTTGTCCTTTCTCAGGTCGACGATGCGCTTGGCCTTGCCCTCGCTGCGCGCGATGGTCTTGGGCTCGACGAGCTTGACCTTGACGCCCACGGACAGCGCCGTCTTGAGGCGCGCGGAGATCTCCTTCTGCAGGCGCTCGACGGAGGCGACGGAGTCGAAGGCGAAGTCGGGGTTGACCTCGGCCTTGAGCGTGACCATGTCGAGCGAGCGGTGGTCGGTGTCGACCTCGATCTGGTACCAGGAGGAGACCTGGTCGAAGGTCTTCATGACGTCCTCGATCTGGCTCGGGAAGACGTTGACGCCGCGGATGATGAGCATGTCGTCGGTGCGGCCGTGGATGCGGTCGATGCGGCGGTGCGTGCAGCCGCAGGCGCACTCGCCCGGCAGGATGCGCGTGATGTCGCGCGTGCGGTAGCGCACGACCGGCGACGCCTCGCGGTCGGTCGTGGTGAGCACGAGCTCGCCCCACTCGCCGTCTGGCAGGACCTCGCCGGTGTTGGGGTCGATGATCTCCGCGTAGAAGTGGTCCTCGGCCAGGTGCAGGCCGTTCTGCTCCCAGCACTCGATGGCCACGCCCGGGCCCATGGTCTCGGTGAGGCCGTAGACGTCGAGCACGTGGTAGTTGAGCTTGCGCTCGAGGTCGCGGCGGAAGTTGTCCGAGAAGGGCTCGGCGCCGTGGATGCCCGCGCGCAGGTGGAAGTCGCGCGCCGGGTCGATGCCCATCTCGAGGGCAGTGTCGGCGATGTGCATGGCGTAGCTCGGCGTGCAGCAGATGATCGTGGAGCCCATCTCCTTGAGCACGCGGATCTGGCGCTCGGTGTTGCCCGCGGACATGGGAATCGTGGTGGCGCCGGAGTAGAGGCCGCCGTAGTGCGCGCCCAGGCCGCCGGTGAACAGGCCATAGCCGTAGCAGACGTGGACCACGTCATCCTTGCCACCGTTTGCGTACTCGATGCCGCGCGCGAAGCACTCGCCCCAGATGTCGAGGTCGTGCTGGGTGTAGCCGCCCACCGTCGCCACGCCGGTGGTGCCGGAGGACATGTGAATCTCCTTCACCTCGGAGAGCGGTGTGGCAAACATCCCGTAGGGGTAGTTGTCGCGCAGGTCCTGCTTGGTGACGAACGGCGCCTTCTGCAGGTCGTCGAGGCTCTTGACGGCGTAGGGGTCAAAGCCGGCCTCGTCGAAGCTCTTCTTGTAGAACGGCACGTTCTCGTAGCACGCGATCACGGTCTTCTTGATGCCCTCGAGCTGCATCTGTTCGATCTGCTCGTGGGGCGCGTGGAGAATCTCCTGCATCTGCCCTACCCTTTCCGGAACCCAAGACCACAGATAGGGAGATTCTATGGCGAGAAGGACGCGTGCGCGCGGGCACGTTCGCAAACGGAAACGCAGGGTCAGCTAGCGCGCCGCCTCCAGACGCGCGAGGACGGTCTTGGTCGCGGTGATCGCGGCGGCCACGTTGTCCTCGGCGTCGGAGATCTTCTTCTGCACGTAGAGGTCCACAAACGGGTTGTCGACGAGGACGTCGAGCGCCGAGGCCACGCCGCCCACGTCCACGCGCAGCCCCTCGATCCCGCGCACGTCACGCACCTCGCACGTGAAAACGTAGAGGTCCGCCCGGGCGCGCTCGAGCGCCTCGCGGGCGTCCCCGAGCCGCGCGTGCTTAACGAGGCTCACGAGCGCGCCTCCGAGCACCAGGTCGGCAAGCCCCCAGTTGCTTGCGCTGCCGAGCGCGTCGGCCGCCTCTTCCAGGCTCGCCAGCGCACGCCGCCCGGCCGCCACGGCCTCGGCCACCTCGCGCCTCTCGTCCGACGTCATGAACCCCTCCCCCGACTCGTCGTTCTTCTCGCCATGGTAGCAGGCCCGCACGCCGCCGCCCACAGGTAAGCCCCACGTAAACCCTGAGAACGATACCGTTTGCGGAGAAACGCCCGCGCCCGGCCGAATCAGGCGCATACTTTTCCTATCTGTGGACCTCAAGGGAAGGAATGCCCATGCTTCGAGTTGGTCTTCTCACGAGCGGCGGCGACTGCCAGGCGCTCAACGCGACGATGCGCGGCATCGTCAAGACGCTCTACCGTCAGTCCGACGAGCCCGTCGAGGTCTACGGCTTTGAGGACGGCTACCAGGGTCTCATCTACGAGCACTACCGCATGATGGACAACCGCGACTTCTCCGGCCTGCTCACGCGCGGCGGCACCGTGCTCGGCACGAGCCGCACCCCCTTCAAGCTGCTCGACACGCCCGAGGCCGACGGCATCAACAAGGTCGAGGCGATGAAGCACACCTACCGCAAGCTCAAGCTCGACTGCCTGTTCATGCTCGGCGGCAACGGCTCCACCAAGACGGCCAACCGCCTCTCGCAGGAGGGCCTGAACGTCATCGCGCTGCCCAAGACGATCGACAACGACACCTGGGGCACCGACATGACCTTTGGCTTCACCAGCTCCGTCGAGGTCGCCACCCGCTGCATCGACGAGATCCACACCACCGCGAGCTCCCACGGCCGCGTCTTCGTGATCGAGATCATGGGCCACAAGGTCGGCTGGATCCCGCTGTACGCGGGCGTGGCCGGCGGCGCCGACGTCATCCTCATCCCCGAGATCCCCTACGACATGGACAACGTCGTCCGCGTGATCGAAGACCGCGACAAAGCCGGCTCGCGCTTCACGATCGTCGTGGTCGCCGAGGGCGCCATCTCCAAGGAGGAGGCCGCCCTCTCCAAGAAGGAGTACAAGAAGCTCGTCGCCGCGCGCACCACGCCGTCGATCGCCTACGACATCGCCGCGGAGATCGACAAGCGCACCGGTCGCGAGATCCGCATCGCGGTGCCCGGCCACACCCAGCGCGGCGGCACCCCCGACGCCCAGGACCGCATCTTCGCCACGCAGTGCGGCGTCGAGGCCGCGCTCGGCTGCCTCGAGGGCAAGTTCGGCTTCATGGTCGCGCAGCGCAAGGGCAAGATGGTCCGCGTTCCGCTCGAGGAGGTCGCCGGCAAGCTCAAGTACGTCGATCCCGAGGGCGACCTCGTCCGCGAGGCCAAGGCGCTCGGCATCAGCTTCGGCGACGAGTAGCGGCTCTTCTCGGCAATCCTGACGCGACGGCGGGGTCCCTCGGGGCCCCGCCTCTTTTGGCATTATGGCATTATGAAAACGAGAAGAGCGCTGGAGTGAAGCCCGCGCGCCCACGCGTCCCTAAAGCATGTTGCGCGCCGCGAACTCCGCCTGCACGGTGGCGAGCATGAGCTCGACGTCGTCGAGGCCGAGGTGGCGCTCGGACTCCCCTGCCTTCAGCGTGCCGCGGCGGCGCGCCCAGCTCTCGAGCGAGGCGGGGCGCTGCTCGTGCGGCAGCGTCTTGGTCTCGGGGTCCACGCGGCGGCAGATGTCGCGCGTGTCGATGGGCACAACGCGCCCGGCCTTGCGCGCCTCCGCGTAGCCGTCGATGTGCAGCATGAACCAGGAGTCCTCGAAGGCGGCGTTGTGCGCCATGAACGGGTAGGCGCTCATTGCGGCGAGCAGCGCGGCCTGGACCTGCTTGTCCTCGCGGAAGGGGGTCCTGCCGTCGAGGTCGGACCACGAGATCTTGTGAATGTCCGCCAGCGGCACGCCCTTCTCGGCGTACATCTGCGGCAGGCCGAAGTAGCCGGCGAAGGGATCGTGCGGCTTCGCCTTGGGCCCGATGGTCATGAACTCCAGGCCCACGTTGATGATGTAGCCGCGCGACGGGTCGCGGTCGGTAGTCTCGATGTCAATGCCCACGACCATGCCCGAGACCGGCGCGTCCACCCACGCCACGTTGAGGTCGCGCGCGTCCGGGCCGGCGAGCGCCGCCACCTGGGCGTCGGTGCGGTGCTGGAGCACGGCGACGGCATGGATGAGCTCGGCCGGCGCGAGGCCGCGCGAGAGGCACGTGGGATTGACGTCGCGCAGGCGCTCGATGCCGTAGCGGTCGCAGACGTCGCGGTTGCGGTCGGCGAGCTCGCGGACGAGGCCAAAGTCGCAGGGCTCCCTGCCGGGGGCGGCGTCGCGCCAGGCGGCCATCAGCGTGACGAGCGCGTCCTCGTTGCGCGTGCGCTCGGCGGCGAGCGACGCGTCGTCCACGAGGAATCCCGGGAACGTCATGGCGCTCGCGCACTCTATGGCCTGGCTCAGATCCACGTTGCTCACTCCCGTCAACGGAAAAAGGCGCCGAGAAGAACCCGGCGCCTTCCTAGGCTAGCAGAACGCCCGGTCGCCCCGAGCCTACTCCGCGTAAAACACGCGACCGTCGTTTCTCGGCTTGGCCTCGGGGGTCTCCGCAGGATAGCCCAGGATGCAGTGGCCGATGCCCTCGTAGTCGCCCTCAACGCCAAGCTCGGCGAGGATGGCCCTGCCATCCGGCGTGTCGAACTCCTCGCGGGCGCGGTGGATCCAGCAGCTGCCGAGCCCCAGCGCGTGCGCGGCGAGCATGAGGTTGCCCATCACGAGGCTGCCGTCGTAGACGCGGTTGGGCTGGTCGCGCGGGGCGAGCACGATCAGGACGACCGGCGCGCCGTAGAACGGGTCGGTGCCGGGACGACCCATGATGTCCGCGTTCATGGCGGAGAGGCGGTCGCGCAGCTCGCGGTTCGTGACCGCCACGATGATGGGGCCCTGGCGGTTCATGCCGCTCGCGGCCCAGAGGCCGGCCTCGATCACTTCCTCGATCTTCTCGCGCTCCGGCATCTTGTCGGTGTAGGCGCGCACGCTGCGGCGCTCCACCATGGCCCTGATGACGTCGTTCATGGGAACCTCCTCGTCTCTTGCCCTGAAGAGGTTATACCCCACCCCGGGCCTCGAGGCGCTGCCACGCAACGCAAGGTTTTGGGTTTTCGGCCCGCGCGTGCACGCCAGGTTGCCGATTCCGAAGCTTTTTTCCAAGTTGTGGGCAACAGGTTTTATGTCGAGACGCCGAGAAGTACCGTCAGGAGGCTGTTTTGCCACGTTCTACAAGGTAGTGGGCAACAACCTTGATGGATTTGTCGTCCGCGCATCAAACTTGTTGCCCAAAACATGGGTGGGTGGACGAGGGAGGACGGGGTGGGCGAGCGGGTCAGGCCGAGCCGTCGACCTCGCGCAACAGGTCGGCGGGGTCCACGCCGTAGAGGCGCGCAAGCTTCACGAGGTTCGTCGTCGAGGGCTCCGCCTTGCCCTGCTCCCACTTTGACACGGCCTGCCTGCTCACGCCGAGCTTCTCGGCCACGAGCTCCTGCGTCATCTTGCAGCGCTCGCGGTGGGCGCGCAGCACCTCCCCGAGGGAGCGGCGCACGGCCACGGTCTCGGGGCTCTTGTCGGCCTTCTCCTGCCGCAGGAACCAGCGGATGGCAAGGACCAGCAGCACGATGAAGAGGACCCAGGGGACCACCCTGAAAAGGAGAATCGGAAACAAGATCGTCACGAGCTCCGTCGGCCCCATCCCATAGATCATGACGCCCTCCTTTCGCCGGCTTTGCCCAACTGTAGCCGAGCGGCGCGGTTGCGCCCACCACCTATCGCGCAACATGCGGTTGCGTTTGGGTTGCGGGAAAGAGCAACCTGAGGGAAGCCTACGCGAAGAGGCTCAGGCGCGAGAGGGCGCGACGGAAGGAGACAAGATCGAGGCCACCGGGCCCGCGCAGCGTCGAGAGGCAGATGGGCACTGACAGGGCCTCGCCGCGCACAAGCGGACGGATGACGAAGCCTTCCGGTGCGCCCGTGATGTTGCCGACGAATATGAACGAGTAGCATCGCCCGTCGCTGACGGCATCGGGGACTGCGTCTCCCACCGAGAACTTGACAATCTCGGATCGAAGGCCGCGCTTGAGGTACTCGTCCACCACGGCATGGCAGTAGTGGTCGAAGTTGCAGGGGTAGAGCACGGGATAGTCCGCGAGCTCATCGAGCGTGACCTCGCTCTTGGCAGCAAGCGGGTGGTCCTGCGGAACGAGGACGTCGGAGGAGACGGTCCCAAGCGGGCTGCACGCCACGTCGTCCGCCTCGAGCATACCCACGGTAATGAGGCCGTCCACGCGCCTGGCGCGAAGCACGTCAAGCCCCTTCGGGCAGTCCAAGAGCTCGACGTCAACGCGGCGGCCGAGCACCTTGCCCGTCACCGTGGAGATCAAACGGACGAGCCGGTCGACGCCAGGATACTCCGGACAGCAGAATCCCATGTGGAACGGAGCGTTCCCGGCGGCGTCCGGCGCGCTCGCAAAGCGCTCGAGGGCCTCCCACTCGTCGAGCACGCGACGGGCCCGGGTGGCAAACGCGCGCCCGAGCGCCGTGGGTGTGACGCCCGCGCTCCTGCGCTCGAAGAGGGGCTCGCCAAGCGAGGACTCAAGCTCGGCCATCGCCTTGGAGACAGCCTGGACGGAGACGCCCTCCTGCGCTGCGGCAGCAGAGAAGCTCCCCAGGTCCACGATGGCGCAAACGTATCTGACCTGCTTGATGTTCACGGCCCCTCCTCAACCGTCCCAGCTTCGTGCAGCCTTTCTATGGTCGCACATGTGCGACGATGGCCCCCAAGTGATGCCCCCTCGCTAAACGACGGGTTGAGCGCCGCACACCACGCTCGACGGCCCCGCCGAACGCTCACGGGATTCAGCGTGACCGGCGCGCGGCGAGGAACTAGAATGTCCCCGTATGTGAGAACGTTTCCAGACTACGGAAAGAGAGGCGGCACGCCCATGGCGGACAAGCAAACGAAGAAGGAAGCGAAGCGAGGCACGTCCCAGCCGCTCGCCCGGTCTGCGGCCCGGGCGCGATCCGATGCGACGTTCCTCCGCCGCCTGCGGCGCCACCACGACGAGCTGCGCTGGCTCTACATGGAGCTCTACGACAACGGCGCCATGTTCGCCGAGCTCTGCGACCAGATGAAGGCCTTCTACGACGAGCGCCCCAGGGCGCTCAGGGAGCTCGACGCGCGGCGCGAGGGACACGCGTGGTATCGAGACCACGATCTTCTCGGCATGCAGATGTACATCGACAACTTTGCCGGCACCATCCGAGGTGTGGAGGAGAACCTGGACTACCTGGAGCAGACCGGGGTCAGCTACCTCCACCTCATGCCCTTCCTGGACACGCCCGCGGACCGCAGCCGCTCGGACGGCGGCTACGCGGTCTCCGACTTCCGCCGCGTCAAGCCCGAGCTGGGCACGATGGACGACCTCGCCCGCCTGGCCGAGAAGTGCCACGAGCGCGGCATCAGCCTCTGCATGGACTTCGTCATGAACCACACCTCCGACGAGCACGAGTGGGCGCGGCGCGCCCGCGCCGGCGAGGGCGAGTATATGAGCCGCTACTTCTTCACCGGCGACCAGGCCCTCATCGACCAATACACGCGCGACGTGCCGCAGGTCTTCCCCACCACCGCGCCCGGCCACTTCACCTACCTGCCGGAGCTCGGCCAGTCCGTGATGACGCAGTTCTACCCCTACCAGTGGGACCTCAACTACAAGAACCCACGCGTCTTCAACGAGATGATGTACAACTTCCTCTACCTGGCCAACCAGGGCATGGACGTCATCCGCATCGACGCCGTGCCCTACATCTGGAAGCAGCTGGGCACCAACTGCCGCAACCTCCCGCAGGTCCACACGATCGTGCGCATGATGCGCATGATCTCCGAGGTGGTGTGCCCGGGCGTCGTCCTTCTCGGCGAGGTCGTCATGGCGCCGGTGGAGGTCGTGCCCTACTTTGGCACCGTCGAGAAGCCCGAGTGCCACATGCTCTACAACGTCACGACGATGGCCACCACCTGGAACAGCGTCGCCTGCCGCGACACGCGCCTGCTGCGCCGCCAGCTCGAGGCTGTCTGCGGCCTGCCGCGCGTCTACACCTTCCTCAACTACCTGCGCTGCCACGACGACATCGGCTGGGGCCTGGACTACGCCACGCTCTCGGACTGGGGCATGGAGGAGGTGCCGCACAAGCGCTACCTCAACGCCTACTTCCAGGGGCACACGGAGGGCAGCGTCTCCCGCGGCGAGCTCTACAACGCCGACCCCGTGACCGGTGACGCGCGCTTCTGCGCCACCACGGCCTCCATGTGCGGCATCGAGGCGGCGGGCTTTGCCGGGGACGCCGAGGCCATGGACGTGGCCATCCGCAAGGACGTCATGCTCCACGCCTACCTGCTCGCGCAGTCCGGCCTGCCGATCGTTTACAGCGGCGACGAGGTCGGCCAGGTGAACGATTACACCTACAAGGACGACCCCGAGAAGGCCGAGGACTCGCGCTACATCCACCGCGGGCGCTTCGACTGGGCGCTCGTCGACCGCATCGAGGAGCCCGGCAGCGTCCAGCAGCGCCTCTACGACGCGCTGCAGCGCCTCGAGGGCATCCGTCGCGCGGAGGCGGTCTTCGACGCGGACGCCGAGATGTCGGTCGTGGGCTACAGCGACCCTGCCGTCCTCTGGATCAGGCGGCGCGCGGGCGAGAGGACCCTGCACGCGGTCTTCAACTTCAGCGACGAGGCCCGCACGCTCTGGATGCCGGAGCGCGGCGCGTACACCGACCTCGTGGGCGGCGAGCGCGACGAGTTCGAGACCTTCGAGCTCGCGGCCTGGGACTTCAGGTGGTGGCTGCGCTAGGCCTGCGCCAGCCCGCGCAGGAAGCGCGCGAGGGAGACGGCGGCCACGCTCGCCGAGGCGCTCGCGGTGTCCTCGGCGGCGTCGGCGGCGTCATCAAAGACCTCAAGGTCGTCCTCGCTCGCGTCGGCAGCCTCGCAGGTGGCGTCAAGAACGTCGAGCGCCGCCGCGTCCGCGCGGCCGGCGTCGACCGCGCGCGCGACCTCGTCTCGGCCGAGCGCGAACATCGTCCTGAGGTCCTCGAGGCTCATCTCGTTGTCGTTCGGGGCGGCCTCGGCGAGGCCCTCCAGCCAGGCGTCCCAGGACTCGACCGCGGCCCCCGGGAGCTCGAGCCGGGAGACGGCGCGCGCCGCGTCATCGAAGAGGTCCAGGACGTCGCCGTTGCAGGCGGCGACGGCGCTGCTGACGGCGGAGACGACCTCGACCATGGCGGGGCCGCCCGCAGCGTCGACCTGCGTCAGCTCGTCCTCCGAGGTGATGACCTCAACGCATGCGTGAAGCAGCCGTACGGCAATCCCGTCCCGTCCGATCATGGCACTCCCCTCGACGGCATACCTGATGCGATTCTACGGGGAGCGCCGTCGGGCATGCCGCACCCCGGGCCATGCGGACCCCAGCGCTCGGCCAGCGGCTCGATTGCCGCGCTCGTCCTTCTCGGGTGGGTGGTTCCCGCGCTGGCTCCGGCCGCCGTGGTCGCCACGCTGTCGGTCTGCGCCGCCGGTGGGCCGTGCTCGACGCCGTCAAGGTCGCCCTCTTTCGGCGCTTTGGCGTCGGCTGAGCGCGGGACCGGGGTCGCTACCACCTCCGACAGGGGCGTTCCCCACTCGCCGCGCGTTGGCCGCAGCCCTGATTCTGTTGCGTGGGCACGCTCACTGCCGTCATCGGCGCAGCACATGCGCTACACTCGAAGGTGCTGAGGAGGTTAACGTTAACATGGACATCAACCAGATTGCGCAGATGGCAGGCGTCTCGCGCGCGACGGTCTCGCGTTACCTGAACGACGGCTACGTGAGCCAGGAGAAGCGCGCCGCCATCCGCCGCGTCATCGAGAAGACCGGCTACGTCCCCTCCCGCCAGGCCAAGTCCCTGCGCACCGGCAAGACCAACGTCGTGGGCGTCATCATTCCCAAGATCAACTCCGCCTCGGTGAGCCGGATGGTCGCGGGCATCACGCTCGTCCTAAACGAGGCCGGCTACCAGGTCCTTCTCGCCAACACGGACAACGACGCCTCGCGCGAGGTGGAGTTCCTCCACCTCTTTGCCGAGAAGAGCCAGGTGGACGGCGTCATCCTCATCGCCACCGTCATCACCCCCGAGCACCGCGAGGCGATCTCTGCCCTGCCCGTCCCCATCGTGGTGCTCGACCAGGACGTCGACCTCTGCTCCTGCGTCTACCAGAACGACTTCGAGGGCATGCGCGAAGTGAGTGCGCTCGCGCTGCGCGACGCGCGCCGCCCCGCCTACATCGGCGTCTTCGAGGAGGACGTCGCCGTGGGCCAGATGCGCCGCAAGGGGTTTCTCGCCGCGTGCGCCGAGGCCGGGATCGAGGTCCCCGAGCGCGCTCTGCGCATCGCGGACTTCACCGTGGACTCCGGCTACGAGCAGGCCGAGGCGCTGCTCGAGGACTATCCCGAGCTTGACGCCATCGTCTGCGCCACCGACTCGATTGCCTACGGCGCCCTCACCTGCCTGCGCGAGTACGGGCGCGCCGTGCCCGAGGAGGTGGAGGTGACCGGCATGGACGACTCGGAGATCTCGCAGATCGTCACCCCCACGCTCACCACCGTCCACCTTCACTACAAGACCTCCGGCATGGAGACGGCGCGGATGCTCGTGGGCTTCATGACCGGCGAAGAGCAAGTCACCCGCAAGGTCAAGATGAGTTACGAGGTCGTGGCGAGAAACTCCACGCGCTAGGAGGTTTGTCCCCCGAAGCCGCCGGCCA
Source organism: uncultured Atopobiaceae bacterium (assembly GCA_963931035.1). Classification (GTDB taxonomy): domain Bacteria; phylum Actinomycetota; class Coriobacteriia; order Coriobacteriales; family Atopobiaceae; genus Thermophilibacter. The sequence continues at coordinate 986,085 of OZ006979.1, forward strand.
CGGCCACTCACCCACCGCGGTTTGGGTTCACCTTCTTGTTCCCTGCACAGTAATCAATTATTTATCGAACGCTCTACCTGCTGTTTCTTTGGACGGCAGCACTGTGGCGCGCCAGCGATGAACCCAAACCTCTGAGGTGCGGGCGCCGTCTGGGAGCATTTTCACCGTTCACCGACAAGAACCTACCGCTCGCTGACCGCAACGGTTGCACGCCGCCTCGCATCGTATTGTGAGAACGATTTCATATGGGAACGATTTCATGTGATAGAATCATTCCACGAGAGAGGGAGAGGAACATGGCACTCGACTACAGACAAGCCGCCCAGGAGATCCTGGACGCCATCGGCGGACCCGGCAACGTGGTCTCTGCCGCGCACTGCGCCACGCGCCTGCGCCTGGTGCTCGCGGACGACTCCAAGGTAGACCAGGCCGCCGTGGACAACGCGACCGGCGCCAAGGGCAACTTCAAGGCCTCCGGCCAGCTGCAGGTCATCTACGGCACGGGCACGGTGAACAAGGTATACGACGAGTTCATCGCGCTCGGCCACATCACGGCCGCCACCAAGGCGGAGGTGAAGGAGGCCGCCGCGCAGCAGCAGACCAACCCCTTCATGCGCGCGATCAAGCTCCTGGGAGACGTCTTCGTGCCCATCATCCCGGCGATCGTGGCCTCGGGCCTGCTCCTGGGCATCATGAGCGCACTCTCCTTCATGGACGCCAATGGCTTCATCACGCTCGCCACCGACAACGCCTGGTACCAGATCTTGAACCTCGTCTCCAACACGGCGTTCACGTTCCTGCAGATCCTCATCGGCTTCTCCGCCGCCAAGGCCTTCGGTGCCAACCCCTACCTCGGAGCCGTCATCGGCATGCTGCTCATCAACCCCGGCCTGCAGAACGCCAACACCGTGGCAACCGAGGGCGTGCAACAGACCTACGCCGTCATCCCCGGCCTCTACTCCATCGAGTGGACCGGCTACCAGGGCCATGTCATCCCCATCGTCATTGCCTGCGGCATCCTCGCCTTCATCGAGAAGCGCCTGCACAAGGTGGTCCCCGAGGCCTTCGACCTCTTCGTGACCCCGCTCGTCTCCGTGGCCGTCACGGCTTACGTCACCATGCTCGCCGTTGGCCCCATCTTCGTATGGGCCGAGAACGCCATCCTCGGCGGCATCCAGTTCCTGCTCACCCTGCCGCTCGGCCTGGGCTCGCTCATCATGGGCGCCCTCTACGCCCCCACCGTGGTCACCGGCATTCACCAGATGTACACCACGATCGACCTCGGGCAGATCGCCACGTACGGCGTGACCTACTGGCTACCGCTCGCCTCCGCCGCCAACATCGGCCAGGCCGGCGCCGCCCTCGCCGTGGCCCTCAAGACCAAGGACGTCAAGGTCCGCTCGCTCGCCCTTCCCTCCTCGCTCTCTGCGTTCATGGGCATCACCGAACCCGCCATCTTCGGCGTTAACCTGCGCTTCTTCAAGCCCTTCGTGGCCGGCTGCATCGGCGGCGGCCTGGGCGCGATGTTTGCCTCCATCGTGGGCCTCGCCGCGGCGGGCACCGGCGTCACCGGCATCTTTGGCATCCTGCTCTGCCTCAACCAGCCCGTGCAGTACGTGATCATGTTCGCCATCGCCGGCGTCGTGGCCTTCGCCATCTCCTACGCGCTCTACCGCGACCCGGAGGAGGCCGCCCCCGCCGAGCAGCCCGTCGTCCAGGCCTCCGTCTCCGCACCCGCGACGGACGCCGAGAGCGCCGCCGTCCTCTCCGCGGCAGCCGCCGGCGCCGCCGTCGCGGCGGTGACCGATGCGTCGCCCACCCCTCGCGCCGAGGTTCTTCTCGCCCCTATGGCCGGTACCGCCATCAAGATGACCGAGGTCCCCGACCCCGTCTTCGCAAGCGAGGCCATGGGGACCGGCGTCGCCGTGCGCCCCACCGAGGGCAGGCTCTACGCGCCGGCCGCCGGTACCATCACCGTGCTCGCCGAGACGGACCACGCCCTCGGCATGACCACCGACGCGGGCGCGGAGATCCTGATGCACATCGGGATCGACACCGTGACGCTCAACGGCGCCCCGTTCACCGCGCACGTCAGGATTGGCGAGCACGTGGACGCCGGGCAGCTCCTCATGGACGTCGACCTGGACGCCATCCGTGCGGCCGGCCTCGACCCCGTGACCCCGGTCATCGTCACCAACACGGACGCCTACACTAAGGTCACGCCCCACGCGGGCGCCGCTGTGCGCCCCGGCGACGCGCTCGTCGATCTCGCGTAGTTCGGTCTCAGCCCGACCGGATCGGAACCGGTCGGGCGATTCCCGTCCACCCATGACCCACTTGCATGACAGACTGCCTTCAAAGGAGACTTGTGAACGGTTTTTCGGTGAGACATTCCTTGCGGAGGAGAAGCGACAAGACCAATCCAGGCATTATGTGGGCCGCCTAGACCCCTTTCCGCCCCCTCTTGCCAGAAATCCATTCACAACCCCCTTTTCAAGGCAGGTAACCGGATAATCACTCCCCGCGCTCCAGCGTCGTCCGGCAACGCAGCCGCCCAACCCCCGACCCCAGAAAGGAAGCCCGATGTCACACGACCCCTGGAGAATGGGCTTTCACCTCATGCCGCCCGCCGGCTGGCTCAACGACCCCAACGGCCTCTGCCAGCTGGGCAGCACCTATCACGTGTTCCACCAGTACAGCCCCGACTGGCCCGCGCCGGACGCCCCGCGCGGGTGGGGCCACTTCATGAGCGAGGACCTCGTCCACTGGAGGTCCGGCGGGCGCGCGTTTGCCATCGCGCCGGACACGCCCGACGAGACCTCGGGCGCCTACTCAGGCTGTGCCGTGCCGACCAGGACCGGCGTGCGCTTCTACTACACCGGCAACGTCAAGGAGCCCGGTGACTTCGACTACGTGCACGACGGCCGCCGCTCCGTGCAGATCCTCATTGAGAGCCCGGACGGCACCCGGATGGGCGAGAAGCACGTGCTGCTGAGAAACGACGACTATCCGTCGTTCTGCACCCGCCACGTCCGCGACCCCAAGGTCTGGCGCGCGGGCGATGCATGGTGGATGATTCTTGGCGCCCGGGACGTCGATGACACGGGGCTCGTGCTCGTCCTGCGATCGGACGACGGCGTGAGCTGGGAGAACCGCGGAACTGTCCGCACGGCATCACCGTTCGGCTTCATGTGGGAGTGCCCGGACCGCATCGCGCTCGACGGCCGCGAGTGGCTCTCGATCTGCCCGCAGGGCATGCAGCGCGAGCCGTGGTCGAACGGCATCCGCGATGTGTCTGGCTACCTGCCGCTTCCTCCGGGCGAGGGGCTCGGGGACGCGGAGTCGCTCACTCTCGACGAGCACGACTTCCGTCTCTGGAACCATGGCTTTGACTTCTATGCGCCCCAGAGCTTCGTCGACGAGTCCGGCCGGACGATCATGATCGGCTGGATGGGCATGCCGGAGGCGCCCTATGAGTGCGCGCCCGACGGCCTGGGCTGGTGCCATTGCCTTACGGTGCCGCGCGCGGTGACCGCCGCCGCGGACGGCGGGCTCCTCCAGCAGCCGGTCCCCGAGCTCGAGCGGCTGCGCGGCGCGCGGCACGAGCTCGCGGGCGGCGCCGAACTGTTCCTCCCGGAGCACCGCGCGGACGTGGCGGCCCGCAGGGTCGCGGCGCCGCTCGAGCTGACGCTGGACGACGCGCTCGCCGTCTCCTGGGACGGGACGGAGCTTGCCCTGCGCTTTTCGGACGACACCGTGGGCTGCGGTCGCACTGAGCGGCTTGCCGCCTGTGACGACCTTCACGACCTGCGAGTCCTTGTGGACAGCTCGGCCGTCGAGGTATTTGCGAACGACGGTGCGATCGTGCTTTCCACGCGCTGGTTCCCCCGCTCGGACGCGCTCTCGCTCGCGCTCGCGGGCGCCGCGGCGTCCGTCTGGGAGATGGGCGACGGCATGGCGGGCACGTACGAGTGACCACACGAGCCGCTTGCCGAGAAGAGCGGGCCGAGCGCGACCGACGGACGATAATGGGCATGGAATCGATTCCGCAACCGAAAGGACCCCACATGTTCTCCGTCTCCGCACTGGGCGAGCTCCTCATCGACTTCACCGACGCCGGCACCTCCGAGGGCGGCCAGCGCCTCTTCGAGCGCAACGCCGGCGGCGCGCCGGCCAACGTCCTCGTGGCGCTGGAGAAGCTCGGCCACAGGACGGCGTTTCTGGGCAAGGTGGGCTGCGACATGCACGGCGAGTTCCTGCGCGCCACGCTGGAGGAGCAGGGCATCGACACCACAGGGCTCGTCTCCGACCCGGACGCGTTCACGACGCTCGCCTTCGTGGCCCTCTCGCCGGACGGCGAGCGCGAGTTCTCCTTCGCGCGCAAGCCCGGCGCGGACACCCGCATCACGGCCGACGAGCTGGCACGCGACGTGATCGCGGACTCGAGGGTCTTCCACGTGGGCTCGCTCTCCCTCACCGACGAGCCCGCCCGCTCCGCCACGCTCGCCGCGCTCGGGACCGCGCGCGAGGCCGGCTGCACCCTCTCATACGACCCCAACTACCGGGCGAACCTCTGGCCCTCCGTCGAGGCCGCCGAGGGGCAGATGCGCGCCGTGGTGCCGCAGATGGACCTCATGAAGCTCTCCGACGAGGAGTGCGCGCTGCTCACGGGCACGAACGACCCGGAAGCTGCGGCTGCGGCGCTTCTTGCACAGGGCCCCAAGGTCGTGGCCGTGACGCTCGGCGGCTCGGGCGCCTACGTGCGCACGGCCGACGGTAGCGCCACGGTGCCGGGATTTCCCGCAGACGCCGTGGACGCCACGGGCGCGGGCGACTCCTTCTGGGGTGGCTTCCTCGCGGGCTTCTGCGAGAGTGGCAAGGCCGCAGACGAGGTCACGGTCGAGGACGCCGCGAGCTTCGCGCGCCTGGGCAACGCCGTGGCGTCCCTGTGCGTCCGCAAGCGCGGCGCCATCCCCGCGATGCCGGAGCGCTCCGAGGTGGAGGCTCTGCTGGGCGCGTAGGGCTACGCGCCCAGCGAGGCAAGCAGCGCCTCGCGCCAGCGCTCCGTCAGGCGCGGCAGCGACCAGGCGGCGTTCGCCGGGCTCGTGGAGGGCAGCGCCTGCGCCGGCAGCCCCGTGACGGGCTCCAGCCAGCGATGGTACAGTCGCGCCGCCGTGCCGCCGTTGCAGAGCACGGCGCGAATCGGGGCCACCGCCGTTATTCTCGCCACGTCCGCGGGCACCACGTTGCGAATGGAGGCATCCGAGGAGCCGCGCACGTCGCAGCTCTCGATCACGTCCCAGAGCGCGATGCCGTGCCGCAGCAGCATCGCCCGCTTGGCGGCGATGTCGTCCACCGCGGGCTCGCGCTCCCCCAGCACGTTTGCCATCACGCGCCAGAAGCGGTTGCGCGGGTTGCCGTAGTAGAAGCGATTCTCGCGAGAGAGTGCCGAGGGGAACGAGCCGAGCACGAGCACGCGGCTGCGCTCGTCAAAGACCGGCTCAAAGCCGTGGGATATGTGCTGGTAGTTGGCCATGAGGCCATCGTAGCGCGCCCACCGGCCAAACGCTACCGTCCGCCGAGAGCGCCACGTGCGCTCGGCGAGTTCAGCGCGCCGGTTGACGTGCGCGAACGTAAGGTTTATGAAGTTGGCACACACCTCGACCCCCGAGAGGAAGCCATGCTCGAGATTCCGTGCGACATCACCGACCCTCTGGGCCTGCATGTCCAGCTCGCCGTCCTTCTCGCCAGCGAGGCGCAGCGGTGGCGCAGCAGCGTGACGCTCGAGCACGCGGGCCGCTCCGTCGGCGTCTCGCAGCCCATGGAGCTCATGATGCTCGGGATTCGCTGCGGGGAGCACATCGTCGTGCGCGTGAGCGGCCCCGACGAGGCCACCGCCGCCGAGGCCATCCGCAAGATCATGGCGGCGTTCTAGCGCTGGGCGGCTACCCCCGCACCATGCCCTCGAAGCGCTTGTAGAGCAGGCCGCCCGCCGCGGCCAGCACGACGGCGACCACGACGGCGCCCACCGCCATGCCGTAGTTTCCGGCGCCGAAGGCGGACGCCGCGACCGTCGACGTGACGATCGAGGGGATGCGCCCGAGCGTGGTGATCGCGAGCACGGGCCAGAAGCGCGCCTCCGTCAGCCCGGCGAAGTAGGTGAGGAAGTCCTTGGGCGTGCCGGGGATGAGAAACACGACGAGCATCACGAGCTCGAGGCGTCGCGCGCTATGGAGCCAGCCGAAGCGCTCGAGATGGCTGCGGTCGAAGAAGAGCCCGACGAGCGACCAGCCCCAGCGACGCACCGCGAGGAAGATCGCAGCCGAGGCCACGGCGCTCGCGACGAGACAGACCAGCGTGCCCTCCCAGAAGCCGAAGGCGTAGCCGCAGGCCAGCTCGACCGGCTCGCCGGGCAGGAAGGCGCACATGATCTGGAGCGCGTTCACCGCGCCGAGCGCGAGCCTCGAGAGGACGGGATGCTCCGCCACGAGGGCGCGCACCGCCGAGACGTCGGAGAGCCAGGCGTAGAGCTCGGGAAGGCCGTGCCAGCACGCGACGCCGACAAGCGCGATCACCGCGAGCAGGGCCGCGACGACGACCATCCGGCGCCGGCGCAGGGCCGAGCGCTCGTCCTTCTCGTCCACCTCTCCCCCTCTTCGCGCCACGCTAGCGTCGCAGCTCCGAGAGCGCCACGCGCACGGCCTCGTCCTCGTCGTCGGTCACGACCATGAGCTCGGGGTCGAGCGGCGAGATGTTGCCCTCCCCCAGCACCGTTCCCTCGAGCCAGTCCATGAGGCCGCGCCAGTACTCGGTGCCAAAGAGGACCACCGGCGTGCGCGCCACCTTGTGCGTCTGCACGAGCGTGAGCAGCTCGAAGGCCTCGTCAAGGGTACCAAACCCACCTGGGAAGATGATCGCGCCGCGCGAGTACTTCACGAACATCGTCTTGCGCACGAAGAAGTACCTGAACGTCATGCCCAGGTTCACCCACTTGTTGATACCCTGCTCGTGCGGGAGCTCGATGCCCAGGCCCACGGACTTGCCGCCCGCACGCGCCGCGCCGCAGTTGGCGGCCTCCATGATGCCGGGGCCGCCGCCCGTGATCACGGCGACGCCCTGCTCGGCGAGCTTGCGCCCTACGTGGCGAGCGGCGCGATACATCGGGTCCGTGCGCGGCGTGCGCGCGGAGCCAAAGACGGTCACGGCTGGCCCCAGCTCGGCGAGCGCGCCAAAGCCGTCCACGAACTCCGCCTGGATGCGCAGGACGCGCCAGGGGTCCATGTGCAGCCAGTCGGTGTCTGCCTCCGGCTCCAGCAGGTTGGTCGTGGTGGTCTTCTCGGGGATCATCGGCCCGCGCAGGATCACGGGACCGCGGTGATAGGTGGTGCCCAGGACGTCGTCCTTCTCGTCTGCCATGTTGTCTCCTTCTTTCCGGGGCATAACGCTACGCCGCAGAGGTCAGCAACGCGTAAGCCGCCCATGGGGTTTGTGTACCCGTTTTGACGTTCTTGTCGGGGCTGAGGGCGCGACGCGACGCCACGATTGGGCTGGTTTTGTGTTTTGGCGCCCCGCGTGCTTCCGAGCGCGACGTTCTCGAGACATCTCCCGTGGTTTTGGGGCAAAGGTTTTATCTTCTACCGGCCGTCTGCCCGCAATTTCATGGTTTTGTGGGCCACAAGCCAAGACACCCTTACTTTTGCATAAGGTCTAGAACTTGTTCATCAAACTTTCGCCCCAAAACCTCAAAGGCGGGCGAGAAGGACGAGCAATCGACGGCACGCCTGGCCCAGGTCGGGGGCAATGCCTGCGAGCGCAGCGACGGCGATCGGGAAGACCCTCGTTCTTCTCGCATAGAGAAACCCGCCCATTGCGCAAAATGGCACGGATCTGCTTAGGGAACCCCGCCCGTTGCAGGTTGTCTTCTTGAAAAGACGCAACAGGCGCGATTCCTTAAGCGCGACGCGCTACCCCAGGCCGAGGACCATGCCCACGAGGCGCACCACGAGCGCCACAACCCAGGCCACGCCGCACTGCATAGCGACCACGGCCCACATCATGCGCGTCCCCAGCTCGGCCTTCACTGCGGAGACGGCGGCCACGCACGGCGTGTAGAGCAGCGTGAACGTGAGGAACGCGAAGGCCGTGAGCGGCGAGAAGAGCTCCGGCAGGCCCGCCGTGGAGCCGCCCATGAGGACCGTGAGCGTGGCGACGACGTTCTCCTTGGCGCCAAAGCCCGCAGCGAGTGCCGCCGCCGCGCGCCAGTTGCCAAAGCCGAGCGGCGCAAAGAGCGGCGCCAGCAGCGCACCGAGCGCGGCGAGCATGCTCTGGGACTGGTCGGACACCACGTTGAGGCGCACGTCAAAGGTCTGCAGGAACCAGATCACCACGCTCGCCACGAAGATGATCGTGAACGCCTTGGTGGCAAAGCCCTTGGCCTTGTCCCAGGCCAGGCGCGCCACGGTGCGCGGCGCGGGCATGCGGTAGTTGGGGAGCTCCATCACGAAGGGCACCGGGTCGCCCCTGAAGGCGGTGCCCTTGAGCACGAGCGCCACGAGGATGCCCACCACGATGCCCATGAGGTAGAGGGCGATCATCACGAGCGGCGCGCACTCCGGGAAGAACGCGGCCGAGAAGAGCGCGTAGACCGGCACCTTGGCCGAGCAGCTCATGAACGGCGTGAGCATGACCGTCATCTTGCGGTCGTGCTCGGAGGGCAGGGTGCGCGTGGCCATGATGGCGGGCACGCTGCAGCCAAAGCCGATGAGCATCGGCACGAAGCTGCGGCCGGAGAGGCCCAGGCGCCGCAGCAGCTTGTCCATCACGAAGGCCACGCGCGCCATGTAGCCGGAGTCCTCGAGTATCGAGAGCAGGATGAAGAGCACCACGATGATCGGCAGGAAGGAGAGCACGCTTCCCACGCCGGCAAAGACGCCGTCGATCACGAGGCTGTGCACCACCGGGTTGAGCCCAAAGGCCGAAAGTGCTGCGTCCACCTGTGCCGTCACCCAGTCAATGCCCAGGGCGAGAAGGTCGGAGAGCCGCTGGCCCACCACGTCGAAGGTGAGCCAGAAGACGAGCGCCATGATGGCGACGAAGACCGGGATGGCGGTGTACTTGCCCGTGAGGATGCGGTCGGCCGCGACCGAGCGCGCATGCTCGCGGCTCTCGTGCGGCTTGACCACGCACTCGGCACACACGCCCTCGATGAACGAGAAGCGCATGTCGGCGAGCGCCGCCATGCGGTCGCGCCCGGACTCGCCCTCCATCTGACAGATGATGTGCTCCACGGCGTCAAGCTCGTTCTGGTCGAGCCCGAGGGTGCCCATCACCAGGGCGTCTCCCTCGATGAGCTTGGTCGCCGCAAAGCGCACCGGGAGGTTTGCCGCGGCAGCGTGGTCCTCGATGATGTGGCAGATACCATGGATGCAACGGTGCAGGGCGCCGTGGTCCGGGCCGTCCGCCGCGCAGAAGTCCACGCGGCCCGGGTGCTCGCGGAAGCGCGCCACGTGCAGAACGTGCTCAACGAGCTCGGAGATGCCCTCCTCGCGCGCCGCGGAGATGGGCACCACGGGGATGCCGAGCGCGGCCTCCAGGCGGTTCACGCTCACGGTGCCGCCGTTGGCCGTGAGCTCGTCCATCATGTTGAGCGCGAGCACCATCGGCCGGTCGAGCTCCATGAGCTGGAGCGTGAGGTAGAGGTTGCGCTCGATGTTGGTGGCATCCACGATGTCGATGATCGCGTCGGGGTCGTCCTCGAGGATGAAGCGACGGCTCACCACCTCCTCGCTCGTATACGGCGAGAGCGAGTAGATGCCCGGCAGGTCCGTGACCGTAGCCTCAGGGTGGCCCTTGATCTGGCCGTCCTTGCGGTCCACGGTCACGCCCGGGAAGTTGCCCACGTGCTGGTTGGAGCCTGTGAGCGCGTTGAAGAGCGTGGTCTTGCCGCAGTTCTGGTTGCCCGCCAGCGCAAGGCTCAGCGGACGCCCCTCCGGGATGGCCTTGCCGGCGGCGCGCGGCGCGTACTTCTCGCCGATGGCGGGGTGGACGGCTGCCTCCAGGCGCTCACGGCCCTGTGGAAGGTCGTGCATGTCGTGCACCTGCGTGAGGGCGATGTGCGCGGCGTCGTCCCGGCGCAGCGTGAGCTCGTAGCCGCGCAGGCGGATCTCCAGCGGGTCGCCCATGGGGGCGCGCTTCATGAGCGTGACCTCCACGCCGGGCGTGAGGCCCATGTCGAGGATGTGCTGGCGCAGCGAAGCCTCGTCGCAGTCCACCGACGCCACGATTGCGTCCTTGCCGATCTCCAGCTCATCCAGGTTCATGCGGGCCCCTCCCTCGTTCTTGCCGTCCGCAATTTTAGCGTGCGCGCGCCTTTTGGAGACGGGACTCTAGAGAGAATCCGGAGCGCCCTCCTCGAGCAGGCGAACGAGGTCCTCCTTCCTCGGGAGCACCGTCTGGTACTTGCTCGCAAAGATGTGCTGCCGACCCTCGGGAAGGGTCATCTCCACCATGGAGTCCTTCTTGTCCTTGCAGAGAACGATTCCTATGGTGGGCCCCTCGTCCGGGAGCTTCACCTTCCGGTCGTAGTAGTTCACGTACATCTGCATCTGCCCGATGTCCTGATGTCGGAGCTTTCCCATCTTCAGGTCAACCAGAACGAAGCATCTCAGAATCCTGTTGAAGAAGACGAGGTCGACGTAGAAGTGATCCTCTTCGAAGGTGAGTCTCGCCTGCCGCTCCACAAAGGTGAAGCCCGTTCCCATTTCCAACAGGAACGTCTCAAGCTGATCTATGATGCGAGATTCGAGCTCCGACTCGGAAAGCCCGGGAGACTCCGGCAGACCGAGAAACTCGAGAACATAAGGGTCCTTGACAAGATCCTCGGGGCGCTCGACCACCTGGCCCTCTTGCGAGAGACGCCACACCTCGTCCTTGTCCCGACTGAGGGCAAGACGCTCGTAGAGCGAGCTGTCTCGCTGACGGTTCAGCTCCGAGAGACTCCAGCCGTTGCGTGCCGCCTCGATTTCATAGAAATGGCGCTCCTCGACGTTACCGATGCGCATGAGCAGCAGATAATGGGACCAGCTGAGATAGAACGAGCGGCCTGTGCTCGTCTTGGGAAGCCCCTTGAATTTGGTAAACGGTGTTTCCCCAATCTCGTCCTCGGAATAGACGAGATAGAAGCGCCTCATCAGTTTGAGGTTATCCTCCGAGTACCCTCTGCCAAATCGCTCGGTCAGTCGCCGCGCAAGTCCCTTGAGCACCGCCTTCCCATACGCTGCTCTCTGACTTCCTCCCTGCTCCACCTCGACGATCATGCGACCTATCTCAAAGTAGGCGTAGACCATCGAGACGTTGACCGCTGTCCGGGCTCTCTCCCGAGAGCGTTCGATAAGGAGAGAAACACGCTCGTAGAGCTCGTCGACACGCTGCAGCTCGTCCATACTGCCCCCCTGAATTAGAACGTTTGTTCTGTTATAGTATAGGCAAGAACATGTGTTCTAATCAAGAGGGAATCGGAGAGTTTTGGAAGCGCTCGCGCTACGCCTTTGCGAGGAAGGCCACGCCCAGCGCGCCGGGGCCGCAGTGGGAGGTGATGACGTTGCCGGTCTCGTACCACTCCACGCGCTCGAAGCCCAGGGCGTGCGCGTGCTCGGCCGCGACCTCCTGCACCTGCTCCGGGAGGCCGGGGGACTTCACGAGGACCATGCGGGCGGGATCGAACTCCTCGCGCAGCGCCAGGTAGTCGATGAGCGCGACGGCCGCCGACGTCATGGATCCGCGCAGCTTCTTAGTTGCCACGAGCTTACCCTCCACGAGCTCGACCACCGGCTTGATCTTGAGCAGCGTCGCGCCGAGGAAGGCGACATTGGAGAGGCGGCCACCGGCGCGCAGGTAGCCCAGGTCACCGGGAAGAAACGCCATGCGGGTGCGCACGGAGACGTCCAGCGCGTGCTCGCGCGCATCCTCGAGCGTCGCCTCGGGGTGCTCCCGCAGCCAGGCAACGAGCTCTCGCACGACGAGCCCCTGCCCGATCGTGACGTGACGGGTATCCAGCGTCGCCACGTAGTCGCGCCCCTCGGCGGCTGCCTCTGCGGACGCGAGGGAGCAGGTCGTGGCCGCCGAGTAGGCCACGTGCAGGATCTGGGCCTCGGGCTCCTCCTCGTGGATGCGATCGAAGACGACCTGGAAGTCATGAGGGGAGCAGCCGCTCGTCTTGGGCAGGACGCCGAGCTGCCGGCAGCGCTCGAGCATCTCTGCGGAGGAGAGCTCCCCGTCGTCGATGGTCTTGTCGCCTATGCTCACGTGCATCGGGACGAGCGTCACGCCCAGCTCGGCCGCCTCGGCGGCGGGAATGTCGCATCCGGTCTCGGCGGTGATCACGATCTTTGGCATGGTCCCTCCCGGGTCGCAGTCATATGCACAGTTTAGCCGTCTCGCGCCCGCCGTGCCGGCGGGGCTTTCCGCAGATATGACACAACTTGGCCCCTAAAATGTGAGATGCTAGAGGGCCAGAGCAACCGGCGACAACGAGGGAGGAGGGCCATGTATCTCGAGCACGTCACCTCGCCCGAGGACGTCCGTGCCCTCCCCGCCTCAGCGCTTCCCGCCCTCGCGGACGAGGTACGCGCGGCGATCATCGAGCGCACCTCGGCGATCGGCGGGCACACCGGCTCCAACCTCGCCGCGGTCGAGCTGACCATCGCCCTGCACCGCGTCTTCGAGACCCCGCGCGACAAGATCGTCTTCGACGTCTCCCATCAGTCCTACGCGCACAAGATGCTCACCGGCCGCGCGGCGGCGTTTCTCGACCCCGCCCGCTACGCGGAGGCCTCGGGCTTCTCCAACCCCGGCGAGTCCGCGCACGACCTCTTCTCGATGGGCCACACCTCGACCTCGATCAGCCTCGCCTGCGGCCTCGCCTCGGCGCGCGACCTCGCGGGCGAGACGTACGACGTGGTGGCCGTCATCGGCGACGGGTCCCTCTCCGGCGGCCTTGCCTTCGAGGGCCTGGACAACGCCGTCGAGCTCGGCAGCGGCCTGATCGTCGTGGTCAACGACAACGAGTGGTCGATCGCGCCCAACCACGGCGGCATCTATCGCTCGCTCGCCGACCTGCGTGCCACCCGGGGCGCCTCCGACCACAACGTGTTCCGCGCGCTCGGTCTCGACTACCGCTACCTCGAGGACGGCCACGACGTCGCCGCGCTGGAGACGGCCCTGTCCGAGCTGCGCGGCACGGACCACCCCGTGGTCCTCCACGTCCACACCGAGAAGGGCCACGGCTACGCACCGGCAGCGGCGAACCCGGAGGGCTGGCACCACGCCGTGCCCTTCGACGTTGCCACGGGGAACGTTCGCCCCGGCGCCGCCGCGCACCCCGCCGACGAGAACTATGCCAACGTCACCGGCGCCCTGCTGACGGACTGGATGCAGATGGACCCGCGCGTCGTCGCGGTGAACGCGGCCACGCCCTACATCATGGGCTTCACGCCCGAGCTCCGCGCGCACGCGGGCAGACGCTTCGTCGACGTGGGCATCGCCGAGGAGCACGCCGTGAGCTACGTGACCGGACTCGCCCGCGCGGGGGCGCGGCCCGTCCTCGGCATCTACGCGACCTTCCTGCAGCGGGCCTACGACCAGCTCTGGCACGACCTCTGCCTGAACGGCGTCCCGGCGACCATCCTCGTCTTCGGCGCGTCCGCCTTTGGCACCACCGACGTCACCCACCTGGGATTCTTCGACATCCCGATGCTCGGCTCCATGCCGGGGCTCACCTACCTCGCCCCCACCTGCATCGAGGAGTACCTCGACATGCTCTCCTGGTCGATCGAGCACGAGGGCGGCCCGGTGGCCATCCGCGTTCCCGTCGCGGGGGGCGTGACGTCCCGCCCGGACTTCGCGCGCTCGGACGACTACGCCCATGGCTGGGAGGTGCTCCGCAAGGGCTCCCAGGTCGCCCTGCTCGCCCTCGGCGACTTCCTCCCGCTGGGCGAGAAGGTCGCGGACGCCCTGGCGGCAGGCGGCGTGAGCGCGACGCTCGTGAACCCCCGCCTCGCCACGACGCCGGACGAGGCCCTGCTCGGACGTCTTGCCGCCGATCACCGCGTGATCGTGACCCTCGAGGACGGCATCCTGGACGGCGGCTTCGGCGAGCGCTGCGCCCGGGCCCTCGCCGCAGGCGACGTGCGCACCCTCTGCTACGGCCTGCCGCGCGCCTTCGTCGACCGCTACGACCCCGCCGAGCTTCTCGCCCGCTGCGGCATCACGGTCGAGGGCATAGCCGCAGACGCGCTCGCCGCGCTCGGGGCATAGGAGCCCGCAGGCCCTCCCCTACATCATGCTCGTGAGCTTGTCCGCCACCGTGAGCGTGCCGGCAAGCGAGATATTGTTCACGAAGACGACGTTCTGGATCCCGTGCTCGCGCACGAACTCGGGGATGTTCTCGCTGGAGTAGCGGAAGTCGATCACCCAGACGTCCTCGAAGTTGTCCACGAGCAGCGGCGTGAACGCGCACCCGTAGGAGTCCTTGATCACCAGGACCGAGCTGCCGTCGTCCTTCTCGGGGTTGTGGATGTGCTCGAGCGGCTCGTCGCCGGCGATGAAGGTGTTGTACAGCGACGCCTGGTTCCAGCCCGTGACGTCCGTGATGACGTTGGCCTGCACCTCGGTGCCGTTCTTGTCCCAGTAGGTCATGTCGTTCGTGCCGTTGGGGATGTGCGCCTCGACGTAGTCCGGGTTGGCCGCCATGGCGGCGTCGCGGATCTGCGAGTAGTACGTCCCGAGGAACCCGTCGAAGCGCATGGTCTGCTGGTCGGCCAGGTCGATGGGCTCGATGCCCATCTCCTCGCACAGCGCCTCGTAGACGTAGTAGGCGCCGAGCTGCGTCCAGTGGTGGTCGGTGCGGAAGTAGACGTACTCGTCCATGTGGTCGCGGATGGCCGTCCAGGAGTCGACCGTCCCCACCGCGGGCTCGTAGAGGCTGTTGAAGTAGGCGATCGCCTGCTCCTGGTCGGTGCCGCCCAGCTTGGCGAGGGTCTCGTCGTCGAGCACCGCCGAGTTGTTGGGGGCGAGCACCGAGTACACCTTGGCCTCGCCGGCGAGCGCCTGCGCGCAGGCGTTGATCGCGCCCGTGTAGCCCTGTACCGCCTCCTGGCTGAAGTAGTAGATGCTGTAGGCGGCCCCGTCATGCACGTAGAGGCCGTTCATGATCTGGTTCTGGATGTCGGCCGCCATGGCGTCCTCGGTGGGGACCTCGACCTCCTCGCGCTCCTCGGGCTCGGCCGGCTCGGCAGGCTCCTGCGCGTCCTGCTCGCCCTCGGGCGGAAGCTCGTCGGCGACCACGTTGCCGCCGATCATCTTGGTGCCCGTGTCGATGCCGTAGCGCGCCTCGAGCCACTGGTCCGCCGCCACGAGCGGCTCGCGCAGCGGGTAGGTGTCCGCGTACCAAAGCGAGAGGTCGCTCGTGAACGACCCGTCGAGAAACCCCTCGAGCGAGAAGGACGGGAACTTGGTGAGCTCGCGCATCTCCACGCCGGAGGTGGAGGGGCGGGCGAAGAACGCCAGGCCCACGACGAACCCCACGGCAAGGATCGCGTTGACGGCGTCGACGGAGGCCTGCCGCCAGCGCGTGAGGGACCTCGCGCGCGGCGAGCGCTGCGGGCTCCCCTTCGGCCGGCCGGTCGTCGTTCTTCTCGGCTCTCTCTCGGACATGCGTGACGCTCCCCTAGAACTGGAAGTAGATGAACGGGTTGTAGCTCGCCCCGGTCAGGGCGATGACGGAGACCACGAGCAGCGCGATCGGCACCACAAACTCGGTGACGCCAAAGATCTTGAGCGCCACCGCCGAGCTGCGGGAGAGCTCGTGGAGGGCGTCGCGGACCTGGCGGCCGAGGTTGGTGCAGGCGATGACGCAGAAGACGAGCAGGAAGACGTTCTGGAGGAAGAGCGTCTGGACCTCCATGCTCATGAGGCCGCCCGAGGAGAAGCCGAGCATGCCCGCGAGCACGGAGCCGAGCTCGGAGAAGTTCTCGAACTTGAAGAGGACCCAGCCGAAGTAGACCACCACGAGCGCGTAGACGTGCGCGAGGGCGCGCGGCAGGCGGTCGCGGATGACAAAGCGCTCGAGGAGCAGGAACACAAAGAAGTAGAGGCCCCAGAGGATGTAGTTCCAGCTCGCCCCGTGCCAGAGGCCCGTGAGGAACCAGACCACGAACATGTTGCGCACCCAGGCGAGCGTGGAGCAGCGGCTGCCGCCGAGCGGGATGTAGACGTAGTCGCGGAAGAACGTCGAGAGCGAGATGTGCCAGCGGCGCCAGAAGTCCTTCACCGAGACGCACTGGTACGGGTAGTCGAAGTTCTCGAGGAAGCGGAAGCCGACCATGCGACCCATGCCGATGGCCATGTCCGAGTAGGCGGAGAAGTCGAAGTAGATCTGCAGCATGTAGAAGAGCATGCCGAGCCACAGGCCTGCCGTGACCTGGGAGTAGATGCCGTCGGTGCCCACGGGCAGCAGCGTGTCCGCGACGCTCGCGCACGCGTTGGCGAGCACCGCCTTCTTGGCGAGGCCGATGCAGAAGCGCCGCGTGCCCTCGTAGACGTCCATCTGACGCACGCTGCGGTGGTCGATCTCGTTGGCGACGGTCTCGTAGCGCACGATCGGGCCGGCGATGCACTGGAAGAAGAGCGACGAGTAGAGCAGCAGCTTCCAGTACGAGGGCTGGTAGGCGACCTTCTCGGTGTAGACGTCCACCGTGTAGGAGATGAGCTGGAACGTGTAGAACGAGATGCCGATCGGCAGCACGATGTTCGGGATCGCCTCGGGGACGCCGAAGAGGCCCTGCAGCGTGCCCGCGATCCACATGGCGTACTTGAAGTAGGCCAGAAGGCCGAGCATGACCACGAGGTCGGCGGCGAGCCAGGCGCGCCGCGCGCCGCGCGACTCGGAGCGCCCGATGCACAGCGCCGTGAACCAGCTCACAAAGGTCTCGCCCACGAGCAGGACGAGGAACTCGGGGCCACCCCACGCGTAGAACACGAGGGACACCACGAGCAGGACCATGTTCTTGTGGCGGTCATCCACCAGCCGGTAGACGGTGAGGTAGATGACGAAGAAGACGAATACGAAGATCAGACTCGAAAAGACCATGTGTGGAGGCTCCCCCGTTGAGCGTTTTCCCTACTCTACCGCATCCGGCTCGACCGCCCCCTCGCTGTTTGCAATATCGTCACGTGCGGCGCGGGCCTCGTCGAACTTCTCGCGCATCGTCGGGTTCTTCCAGGTGAGCTTGCGGATGGTCAGCTCGTCGGCCTTCTTGTTGGCCAGGCGCAGCTGGTTCTCCGAGGAGGTGAGGTTCTCCTTGACCTTCTGGAGGTGCGCGATGGTCTTGTCGATCTCGTCGATCGCGGTCTGGAACTTGCGGCTCGCCGTCTCGTAGTTCTTGCCGAACTTCTCCTTGAAGTCCTCGAGTGCGTCCTCGAAGTGCGTGATGTCGAGGTTCTGCTGGCGCACCTCGGCGAGCTCGCGACGGTACGAGTGGCCGTTCTCCGCGGCGTTTCTCAGCAGCGTGATCATGGGGATGAAGAACTGCGGGCGGATGACATACATCTTCTCGTACTCGTAGGAGACATCGACGATGCCGGCGTTGTAGAGCTCGCTCTCCGGCTCCAGGAGCGAGACGAGCACGGCGTACTCACAGCCCTTGTTGCGGCGGTCCTGGTCGAGCTTCTTGAAGAAGTCCGCGTTCTTGTGGCGGCTGGACGCGGCGGAGGCGTCGTCCTCGTTCTTCATCTCGAACATGATCGAGACGACCTCGACGCCGTCCTCGTCGACCTCGCGGAAGACGTAGTCTCCCTTCGAGCCGCCCACGACGTCGTTGTCCTTGTGGAACTCGGCGCCCCTGAACGCGGTGGCGCGCCAGCGGTTGAACTCCATCTCGCAGTGCTGCTCGAGCGTCTCGCCGATGAGCTTAGTGGAGAGGCGGGCGCGCTGGTTGCGCAGGCGCTCGATCTCGTCCTCGCGGTCGCGGATGGTCTGGTCCTTGAACTGGGCCTGCTCGGCCATCTGCTGGCGAAGCGTCGCCTCGGTCTGCTGGCGCTCGAGCTGGGCGGCGCGCAGGCTCCCCTCCAGCTCCACGATGCGGCGGTCCTGCTCGCCGGTGGCCTGCGCGACGGCGAGGCTCTTCTCGGCGTCGAAGGCGGACTCGCGCGCCTCGAGCTGCGCCCGGAGCTCCGCGATCTGGCGCTCGCGCTCAAAGAGCTGCTCCGAGAGGCTCTTCTCGGCGTGCGCGCGCTCGAGGGCCAGGGCGTCCGCGCTCTCCTTGATGCGGGACTTGAGCCGGGCGATCTCCGCATCCTTCTGCGCGGCCTCCGTCAGCGACTCCTGGCGGGCGCGCGCCACGGCGGCCTCGACGGCGCTTTCGCGCTCGCGCTCGGCGCTCTTCTCGCGCGCCGCCAGCTCGCGCTGGAACTCGGCGTCGCGCACCTGTCGCACGATCTGCGCGTACTCCGTCTCGTCGACCTGGAACACCTCGCCGCAGTGCGGGCACCTGATCTCTGCCATGGAACCCTCCGTCCTTCTCGCCTGGAACCAGCTTACCCGTCCGACCGGACAGAAATGTCGAGAACGCAGCATCCCACTCGCCCGTCGTCCCCCCCCTCTTCGTAGACTGTCGCCTTTTACCGCTCGTGGGGTCCGCTGGGGCCTCACGGCACGTAAAAAGCGACAGTCTGCAGAGAGGGAGGGAGAGGGAACGGGCCGAGAAGGACGTGCGACAGAGAAGGACCCCGCGACGTGTGCCGCGGGGCCCCGAGTCGCCGTTCTTGTCGGCCGTCTCCTACCTGCCGAACGGACTGTACTGCTGCTCCTGCTGGTACTGCTCGAAGAGGCGCATCAGGTCCTCGACGCTGATCTCCTGGCCGTTGATGTTCACGGTCTCATCCTGCTCCTGGCCCTGCTCCTCCTGCAGCGCCTCGTCGGAGCCGAGGGTGACCTCGAAGGACAGCTCCTGGTCGCCACGCATGACGGTCACCTCGACGGTGTCGCCGATGTCGTGCGAGCGCACGGCGAGGATGGCGGTGTCCGCCGAGCTGATGGCCTCGCCTCCGATGCCGGTGATGACGTCGCCGACCTGGATGCCCGCCTCGGCGGCCGGACCGCCCTCGGTGACCTCCACGACATAGGCGCCCTGATCCACGGACAGCCCGTTGCGCAGCGCGTTCTGCGGGGTCACGGTCTGCATGGAGACGCCGATGTAGGCGTGGGTGACCATCTCGCCGGCGATGATCTTGTCGGCGACCTCCATGGCGTAGTTGCCCGGGATGGCGTAGCCGATGCCCGCGAAGCTCTCCGTGTCGGACGAGAAGAGCGTGCAGATGCCCACGAGCCTGCCCTCGTCGTCGACGAGCGCGCCGCCGGAGTTGCCGGGGTTGATCGTGGCGTCGGTCTGGATGAGGTTGGTGTAGAGGGTGTTGCCGGTCGAGTTCTCGAGCAGCGTGGAGCGGGAGAGCGCCGAGACGATGCCCTGGGAGACGGAGTTCTCCAGGCCGAAGGGGCTGCCCACGCTCATGACCCAGTCGCCGACCTGCAGAGCGTCGGAGTCGCCGTGCTCCATCGGCGTCACCTCGTCGTCGCCAAAGTCCACGTGGATCACGGCCACGTCGCTCGACGGGTCGGTGCCCACGAGCGTGGCATCGTAGCTCTTGCCGTTGTAGTTGACCGAGATGCTCTCGGCGTTCTCGATTACGTGGTTGTTGGTGATGATGTTGCCCTCGGTGTCGTAGATGACGCCCGAGCCCATGCCCTCGCCGTCGGGGAACGTGCAGTAGATCGTGGCGACGGACGGCAGCGCCTTGGCCGCGACGGCGTTGGCGACGGTGGTGTCCTCGTCGGCCGGGTCGATCGTGATCTGCTGGGTGGCGTCACCGCTCACGACCCGCGTGTCCGAAGGGCCGACGACGCCCGCGAGATAGAGGGCGCCCACGAGGGCGCCGGCGCCCAGCACGCCGCCGAGCAGACCCACGAGCAGGGTCTTCAGGGTGCGATGGGGCTTCTTCTCCCGCTTGGGCTTCTCGGGCGAGAAGTTCGGAGGGGTCTGCGGGGCGTCCGCGCCCGTGTTCCCCGGCACGGGTGGCGTCTGACGCTGCTCCGTTGGCTGGTCGGGTCCCTGCGACGCAGGGGCACCGTAGGGATAGTCGCTCATTCGATCCTTCTTTCCTCGTGACGCCGCGGCGCGGCGGGTTTCCTACCGTGGACGAATGTACCCAAACCGGCCGGCCGCATGCGGGGTGGGCGTCTTTGACACCCAGCCGACACGTTGCTTTCCGCTTCCTGAAAGTGCTGGTCGCCGAGTGCGCGTACGTGCGGCCCACGGCAAGCGCGTGCCATGGGCCGAAGTCTCGATCTGGGCTCGCCCGATCGGCGAGAAGAACGGTCTTCTCGCTATATGCGGAAGAGGTAGCCCACGCCGCGGATGGTGACGATGTGGCTTGCCACCTGCGGGCCGACCTTGGAGCGCACGCGACGGATGTGGACGTCGACCGTGCGCGTGCCGCCGCAGTACTCGAAGCCCCAGACGCGGTGCAGCAGCGTCTCGCGCGAGTAGGCGCGCGAGGGGTGCGTGGCGAGGAAGGACAGCAACGAGTACTCCATGAGCGTGAGGTCGACGGGGTGCTCGTCGATGTAGACCTGGTAGGTGGCGAGGTTGATCGTCATGTTGTCGATCGTGACGATGTCCGCCGGTGCGCTCTCCTCCCCCGGCCACAGCAGCAGCGTGCAGCGCAGCTCGAACTCGGCGGCGCCGGCCGTGGAGAGGATGAAGTCGTTGGTCCCCTGCGTGGGCATGTGCAGGGTGGCCAGCTTGTCGGGGTCCTGGACGAGCAGACGCGGCGTGAAGCCGTTCTCCGCCACGAAGGAGTCCACGGCGTTGAGCAGGTCCTGGCTCATGCCCTCGCCGTCGAGGATGACGAGGTCGAACTCGTGGCCGGAGGAGACCGCCTGGGGGAAGGTCTCCTCGTTCGCCAGGGCGATGGAGACGTCGATCGCGTGCGAGAGCTCGCGCATGCGGTCGTGCAGGCGTGTGGTGGCGGATATGAGCAGGATGTTCTTGTGGTGCATCCTGAGGCCCCTCCCAAAGCATCAGCATGAATGTTCGCATCTTACCACATCAATACCAGCGCGCACGAGGAGCTCTTCGACGTTCCTCCAGGAAGTGCGCTCCGCGGAACTTCCTTCCGGAACGTCGAAGAGCTCACGTCAGCCGTCGGGACATTCCGCAGAGAAGTTCCGCGAAGCGCACTTCTCGGAGGAATGTCCCGACGGCCGGGCCGCGGGTTAGTCGATGCTGCCGAGGAACTCGGCGGTGCGGGGGCTCTTGGGGTTGGTGAAGAGCTGCTCGGGCGCGCCCTCCTCCACGACGTAGCCGCCCTCCATGAAGATCACGCGGTCGGCGACGTCGCGGGCGAAGCCCATCTCGTGCGTGACCACGACCATTGTCATGCCCTGCTCGGCGAGCTCTCGCATGACGTCGAGGACGCCGCGCACGAGCTCCGGGTCGAGCGCGCTCGTGGCCTCGTCGAAGAGCATGACGTGCGGCTCCATGGCAAGGGCGCGCGCAATGGCCACGCGCTGCTGCTGGCCGCCGGAGAGCTCGTCGGGGTAGTAGTCCGCGCGCTCGGCGAGGCCCACGCGGGCCAGCTGCTCGCGGGCGACCCTCTCGGCCTCCGCGGCGGAGCGGCCCAGCACCTTCTGCTGGGCGAGCATCACGTTGTGCAGGGCGTCCAGGTGCGGGAACAGGTTGAACTGCTGGAACACCATGCCCATGCGCTTGCGGACGTCGTTGACGTCGGTCTTGGGGTCGGTGATGTCCTGGCCCTCGAAGAAGATCTTGCCGCTCGTGGGCTCCTCGAGGCGGTTCAGGCACCGCAGCATCGTGGACTTGCCCGAGCCCGAGGGGCCGAGCACGACCACGACCTCGCCGCGGTGGATGTCGATGTCGATGCCCCGCAGGACCACGGTCTGGCCAAAGCTCTTGTGCAGGTCGACGATGCGCAGGATGGACTCGTCGCCCGGGGTAGCGACGGCGGCGCCGCTCTTCTCGGCCTCGTTCACTGCTGCGTCACTCATTGGTGGCTCCCTTCTCGGCGGCGAGCTCGGGCGCATCGGCGTGCTTGCGGCTGCGGTGCCCGCGGACGCGGTCCTCCAGGTGACGCGTCACCTTGGAGAGCGGCAGCGTGAGCACCAGGTAGAACAGGGCGGCCACGATGTAGGGCGTGATCGAGCCGGTGGAGGCCACGATCGTGCGCGCGTACATGACGAGCTCCATGATGCCCACAGCGGCGAGAAGCGACGTGTCCTTGTAGAGCACGATGAACTCGCTCGTGAGGTTGGGGATCACGATGCGGAACATCTGCGGCAGGATGACGTAGAACATGGTCTGCGCGCCGTTCATGCCGAGCGAGCGCGCGGCCTCGGTCTGGCCCTTGCTGATGGAGAGGATGCCCGCGCGGAAGATCTCGCACATGTAGGCGCCCGAGTTCATGCACATGACCGTGACGCCCAGCACGAAGTTGGGGATCTGGATGCCGGCGAGCGGCAGGCCGAAGAAGGCCACGTAGATCTGCAGGAAGAGCGGCGTGCCGCGCACGATGTTCACGTAGGTGGTGGCGATTCCGCGCAAGAGGCGCAGCTTGGAGATGCG
Source organism: uncultured Atopobiaceae bacterium (assembly GCA_963931035.1). GTDB lineage: Bacteria > Actinomycetota > Coriobacteriia > Coriobacteriales > Atopobiaceae > Thermophilibacter. The sequence goes on from OZ006979.1 coordinate 1,008,779, forward strand.
CATGAGCGCGAGCAGAAGTCCCATCGGGATGGCCAGCGGGAACGCAACCGCCACGATGGAGACGGACATGAAGAAGCCGGTGAGCACCACCGGGAAGCTCGTGACCAGAAGCGCCGGGTCAAAGAAGAGGTGCAGGAAGCGGTTGGAGTTCCACGCCTGGACCCAGGGCTGCTCCTCGAGCCACTGCGAGAGGGACTCGGTGGCGGAGATGCCCTCGACTGGGATGGACGGGATGCCCTCGATGGCAGCCTCGGTGCCGTCGGCCAGCTCGTAGGTTGCCTCGACCTGCATCTCGCCCCCCTCCGTAGGGAAGAAGACATCGTAGACGATGACGTTGAGGTGGCCCTCCTGCGTGAGGGGCTCGGCGAAGTCGAGCGTGAGGTCCTGGCCGTCGACCTTCTCGGTGTAGTCGACCTCATTGCGGGTCATGAGGTCGTCGCCGGTGAGCAGCGTCACGGCCAGGTCCTGGTTGCTGAAGCCCGTGCCCTCGGGCATGTGGAGGGTGAGGCTGGTCACGCCCTCGCCCTCGGCGACGCTGGCCTCGAAGGTGATGCGCGACTCCGTGTCGCCCATGATCGCCGTCGGGTCGTCCTCGGAGTTGGGGCGGCCGGTGCAGCGCACCGCCTCCATTGCGTCGGCACGCTGGGCGGGCAGGGCCAAGACGCCCGCGAGCGCGAGCACAAGGGCCATGAGGCCGAGGAGGGCCGGCCGGCCGAGACGCCGCGCACGCGCGCGTAACGGAAGATTGTTCACGTGGTTTCCTCGCTTCTCATGCGCCGACGGCCCCTCCCCGCTTGTGCGAGAAGGGGCCGCGACGGCTTGTACGTTGACGAAGGCGCGCGGCCTTATCCCATGTTGGCGGCGATGAGCTCGTCGATCGTGCCGTCCTCCTGGAGGGTGGCGAGGGCGTCGTTGATAGCCGTGAGCAGGGCCTCGTTATCCTTGTTGACGCAGATGGCGTACTCCTCGCCGGTGGCGGAGGTGAGCACGACGTGCTGGTCGGTGTAGGCACCCGCGAGCATCTGCTCGACCACGGCGAGGTTGCCGCACACGGCGTCGGCCTGGCCGGCGGAGACGGCGGCGAAGGCGTCAGTGAACTGCGGGAACGCGAGCTGCTCGGCGTTGGGGAAGTTCTCGGCCGCAAAGTCGGCGCCGGTCGAGCCGCTCTGGACGGCAATCGTCATCTCGGCGGTGTTGAGGACCTCGGCGGCGTTCTCCTCGGTAACGTCGGTGTTGGAGGAGAGGGTGGCCACGGCCTGGTTGTCGATGTAGTAGGGCGTGGTGAAGTTGACCTCGTCCTCGCGGTCGGGCGTGATGGAGATGCCCGAGAGACCCGCGTCGGCCTGGCCACCGGCAACGATGGCCGGGACGATGCCATCGAAGTCGATGTTGGTGTAGACGCACTCGAGGCCGAGCTGCTCGGCGACGGCACGACCGAGGTCCATGTCCAGACCCACGTACTCACCATCAACGAGGTTCTCGAAGGGCGGGTAGTCCGGCGAGACGGCAAACGTCAGGGAACCCTCGGTCACGAGGCCGAGGTCGCCATCGGCGGAGTCGTCCTCAGCGGCATCGTCAGCCGCGTCGTCAGCAGGCTGCTCGGCCTGCTCGCCACCGGCGTTGCAGCCAGCGAGCGCGGTGGTGCCCGCAAGCGCTCCCGCGACGGTCAGAAAGTTCCTTCTGGTCATGCTCTTCATGTCTGGGTTCCTTCCCCCAATGCTTTGGCGCGTGGTCACGCCCTTTCCCGACGGAGGCACGGGTCTTCCCGTGTCAGGGCTCGCGCCCCGCCCGTCGCCAAGTGTAGAGTGTGCGCCTGAGTCCTGCTCACGGCCCACTACTTTGAACTTCCTTAACAGAATGGACACGCCGCCAGCGCCGTCCTTCTCGCCTGGCGAGAAGGACGGAAGGCTTGATCTAGCAATCGTCGACCTTGTTGCGACTACGTCTTGGAATCTTTGAGGTTGTCCTGGCGACGTCTAAGATTTGCCGCCCTTGTCGGCCCGTTCCGTGCAAAAGCACCCGATTCTTGGCTTTCATGCGACAAGGGCGGCGATTCTTAGAACCGCACGCGACAAGGGCGGCGATTTTAGGACGCCCTCGGGACAAGGGCGGCTTTTCCTGGAAGCCGCCTACACGCCACCGTAGTAGTGCTCGCGCTCCCAGTCGGTCACGGACGTGCAGAACTCCTCCCACTCACGGCGCTTCTCGCGCACGAAGTAAGTGAAGATGTGGTCGCCGAGGACCTCGCGCATGAGGTCGGACTCCTCGAAGCGGTCGATGGCCTCGCCGAGGGTGCGCGGCAGGCGACGGATGCCCTTGGCCTCGAGCTCGCGGTCGGGCGCGGCGAAGGTGTCGCACGTGGACTCCTCCGGCATCGGCAGCTCCTCCTCGATGCCGCGCAGGCCGGCCGCGATGGTCACGGCGAGCGCCAGGTAGGGGTTGGCCGTGGGGTCGGGGCTGCGCAGCTCGATGCGCGTGGCGATGTGCTTGCCCGGCTTGTGCGTGGGGATGCGCACGAGCGCGGAGCGGTTCTTGCGGCCCCACGTGGCGTGCGTGGGGACCTCGCCGGTGGAGACGAAGCGCTTGTAGGAGTTGACCGTGGGGTTGGTGACCAGCGTGAACTCCGGCGCGTACTTGAGGATGCCGGCGACGTAGTGCTGCGCGAGCTCGGAGAGGTGCGCGGGGTGGAGCTCCTTGGGGCCCCAGAAGAGGTTCTCGCCGTCGTGGTCGAGCAGCGACTGGTAGAGGAACATCGCCGAGCCCGGCGCGCTCGCGATGGGCTTGGGCATGAACGAGGCGAACATGCCCTGGCCCGCGGCCTCCTGCTTGATGACCAGACGGGCAGTCATGATGTTGTCCGCGCAGCTCACAGCCTCGGTGAAGCGCAGCTCGACGCCGTTTTGGGACGGGCCGGCGGCATGGTAGGAGTACTGCACCGGGATGGACATCTTCTCTAGGGTGAGCGTGGTCTGGCGGCGCAGGTCGTTGGCACGGTCCATCGGCGTGAGGTCAAAGTATCCGGCAGTGTCGAGCGGCACGGGGTCGAGGTCGTTGTCAAAGTAGAAGTACTCGATCTTGGGGCCCACGTTGGGGACGAGGCCCTGCTCGTCGGCATGGGCGAAGACCTTGCGCAGGCAGCGGCGCGGGTCGCCATCGAAGGGCTCGCGCGACGGGGTGTAGACGTCGCAGAAGACGCGCGCCACGCCGGACTCCTTGGGGCGCCACGGCAGCAGCGCAAAGGTCGCGGGGTCCGGGAAGGCCAGCATGTCCGACTCCTCGAGCGAGGCAAAGCCGTCAACGGCGGACCCGTCGAAGCCGATGCCCTCCTCGAAGGCCTCCTCGAGCTCCTCAGGCGAGATGGCAAAGCACTTGAGGTTGCCCAGGACGTCCGTGAACCAGAGCTGCACGAAGCGGATGTCGCGCTTCTCGACGGTGCGCAGGACGAAGTCGATGTCTTTCTCGCTGCTCATGCGGATTCCTCTCGAACGCCAGCGAAGATCATAGTCCGAAAGAGGTTCTCACAAGAGTGTTTCGCCGCTGTTACCGGCTGGGCGTCACCTGTCGAGGTTCTTCTCGACGTCTTTGAGCATCCGCTGGGCGGCGGGGCACGGACCTCCCGTGACATGGGCGGCACAGCCGTCCTTGCTGCCGCAACCCGAGCAGCCGTCGGCACCGGAGCGCCTGATCGAGCGCACGGCCAGAGCGAGCAGTGCGGCGACCACCGCTATGACGAGAAGATCGACTGGGCCCATGTTCTCACCCCACTGAGGGAAATCTTCTGTGTTAACCAAGGTCAACTATACCCGTTGCAGCTACTATATACGTAATGCGGCGACCGCCGCACAAACTTCGCATCGAGAAGGGACGTGTCTCCAATGAACGACGATCAGACCATGCAGCTCGTCATCGTCCGCCACGGCGAGTCCGAGTGGAACAAGCTCAACCTCTTCACCGGCTGGACCGACGTCGACCTCACCGACACCGGCCGCGAGGAGGCCCACGCCGGCGGCAAGGCCCTCAAGGAGGCCGGCTTTGACTTCGACGTCTGCTACACCTCGCTGCTCAAGCGCGCCATCCACACGCTTAACTGCGTGCTCGACGAGCTCGACCGCAACTGGCTGCCCGTCCACAAGGCCTGGCAGCTCAACGAGCGCCACTACGGCGCCCTTCAGGGCCTGAACAAGGCCGACGCCGCCGCCGAGCACGGCGAGGACCAGGTCAAGATCTGGCGCCGCTCCTTTGACGTCCAGCCGCCCGCCCTCGAGCCCGGCGACGAGCGCGACCCCCACGTCCAGGAGATGTTCCGCGACGTGCCCAAGGAGGACCTCCCCTACACCGAGTGCCTCAAGGACACCATCGCTCGCGCCTGGCCGTACTTTGAGCAGGAAATCAAGCCGCAGATGGAGGCCGGTAAGCGCGTGCTGATTGCCGCCCACGGCAACAGCCTGCGCGCCCTCGTCATGCAGTTCGAGAAGCTGACCCCCGAGGAGATCCTCGAGGTCAACATCCCGACCGGCGTGCCGTGCGCCTACACCTTCGACAAGGACTGGAACGTCGTCGACAAGCACTACATCGGCGACCCCGCCACCATCGAGGCCAAGATCAACGCCGTCGCCAACCAGGGCAAGGTCAAGAAGTAGCACTCGCCCGTAACGCGAGACTGGGTCCCCAGGTTTCTTCGGAAATCTGGGGGCCTCTTTGTGTCGATAGCCAATGTTGTTTCAACAAAATCGGGCGGGCCCGCCGCACAATGGGATCCGGAAGATGAAGCGTCGCTCATTTGAAGGGGGTCATGTCATGAGGAGGTCATTCTTCTCACAGCTGGTCGTCATCTGCGGGTCAATTCTCGCAACAACTGCCCTCGTTTTTCTTCCCGGCTGCTCTGGCACGAGCGGGAACAACACAGAGGCCACTAAGGCGGTTCCCCAAGTGCAGGAAACAGAGACGGAGGATGACAACAGCCACGAAGACGTTAACTACGACCATTATGACTACGACGATGACCACGACTACGACAGTGGTGACTCCTCCTCACTCGGAGGGACGACCACCACGCTCGACGACGGGACCGTCATGACCTATGACGATGACGGGACCATCTATTACGAGAACCCTGACGGCTCGCTCGAGGTCACTGATGGCTGGGGCAACGTCGTCAAGGACATCGACGGAGATGGAGCGGCCGACTCCTACTCCATCGATGGCGGCGAGAGCTGGGGCTACCTATAGCATCCAATCATGGCATGAAAGGAAAGCGGCAATGAGCTCAGGCAGCAGCACGTGCGGGCAGATTATGATTATCGCAGTTGGAATATGTCTCGGACTTCTCCTGTTTTCCATCATCGGGTAACCCATATAAGAGCTGCGAAGGCACTGGCTGTCTCTGCCTTCGCTTTCTACCTGATAAACCGTTTTGTATTCTCTTTCGATTCACTCATCCCTTGGAAGTCGTTGAGATATCATCTCAACGACTTATGTGGGGGCATTCTGTTCCCCTTCTATGTGGACACGCTTTGCATGGCCATAACGGGAAGACGGTTGATCAACTCAATCCCCAGAGCCCTTCTCCTCTCTGCGGTATGCAGCATCTGCTGGGAGGCGCTAGCCCCGCTGTTTCTCCCGTATAGCACCGGAGACATACTTGATGCAGTTGCTTACGCACTTGGAATCATTGCGTATCAGCAAGCAATATCAGCCAACACCTCCATGACTCCCAAAAGGCTCCAAGAAGGCAGCCGTGACGACGCCCTCAGGTCTCGGCCGTGATGTTGCATCAACTAATTTCTGACAAGCGCCTCCACAATGGTGACAACGTCACCCTATCGAAAGGAGCGCCAAGATGACCCCCCAGCTGACGCGAAGGGAGCTATTATCCGCAGGCACGCTCGGCGTTGCCGCAACGCTCGGCATGGCCGCCTGCGAAGGGCAGCCTGCTCAGGAGAGCGAGCCCATCGAGCAGGACGCCCCCGAGGAGCCTTCCATCGTCACGGAAACCAACGCGGCCACCATTGACGGTCTCTACGTGAACGAAGGTTACGTCAACGAGGAGAACGATCAGCTCAAGTTGCTCTACCTGCTCTACACCCTTCACCCCGAGGATGAAAACCTCGAGATCTCCAGCGTCGGAACCAGGCTCACCATAAACGACAAGAACGAGTACGAATCCGAGCGCAGCATCGGCGCATGTAAGTACATGGCCAGCTATTACTACAGCGATTTCATCGAAGACGTTTACATGGGAAGCACCCTCAAGGTCGCAGAGACCTTCGAGGTCCCCGCCGCAGACCTCGAGTCGGGAAGAACCATCACGCTCGAGAATCTCCATGTCGAGGACTTTGCCGAAATCCTGCTCTCGACCGACGGCATCACCCACTGCGAGTCCGCGGAGGTAATTGCCAAGACAGCAGACCCTGACGGCTATGCCGAGGCGCAGCGTCTGCGCGAGCCCGCAGACGAGGCAACCGCGGCGACCGTGAGCAACGCCATCAACGGCTACTACTGGTCCTTCTTCACGAACAACACGTCATATCGCATCGAGTTCTTTGCGCCCAACAGCTACACGCTCTCCACCATGGGCCTCGACACGACGGGTACCTATCAGGTCACCAACGGCTTCGTCGTCTGTACCAATGGAACAACTGGAGCAGTAAACGAACTCCCGTACACCCTAAACGGATCGAACGTTGAGCTCGACCCCGCAACCGGCTTCAGCGTCTACGAGAATTAGGGGTGTCAAGCATCACCTCGTTCGAAAGAACGCATCCATCGCACCCCTCCTGAACACCAGTAAAGGGGGTTCGCTCCGGCAAATCTCATCCAGAAGGAAGACAATAACGTGTACAAGGTCGTTTGCCGCAAAGATGCTGCCGTGCAGAGCAGCGCCCCGCGATGGGAACAGGGCTGCCCGCTCCAGATACAGGTCCTTCAGATTTCAAGGGATACGGAAAGCTCCGAGCTGTTCCTGCAGGCGCGCATCAGGAACATTTCCGACCGTGACATAGCTGCCTGCAAGCTCGAAGCGGAAATCAAGCATGATGACAACGCCAAGAACACCTTTGTCATCGAGATGCTTGACGCCGACTTGCCCGCGGGGAAAGCACGGGACCTCTCCCCCAGGCCAGTCGGGAAAGGGTCTGTGTCCGATGCCGGGCTCGTCGCGCTCTCCGTCCAACAAGGTGACGCGACATGGCAGTCTTGCGCGAGACCAGCAGAGCTCCCGCAAAGGACTCTTCTAGAGCTCCCGAAGGAGCTTCGAAGCATTCGCGGAGAGGCACTCAGGAAAGCAGGTGGCAACCAGGTCAACAAGGTGCTTGACGGGGCAGTCCGTGACGAGGACAACTTCTGGGTCTGTGCTTGCGGCCAGGTCAATATCGGCCGCAGGACCTGCTGTTCCTGTTCCTCAGCAAAAGAGACCCTCGAGTCTCTCGAATCACCCGATAAGCTCCGGGAGCTCGGTGCGGCACAGCAACGGCGAGCGGCACGGTCCAAGCGAGTCGTCCTTATAGCGGCCGCATGTGTCGTGGCTGCAGTTGCCGGGGGTCTTTTGGTCACTCGTCTGGTCATTCCTCAGATCAGATACTTCCAGGCGCATTCCGCCGTGGACAACGGGGACTACGACAGGGGAATCGCGCTCTTTCGTGAGCTCGGAGACTACTCTGACGCAGCAGGCCAGGCCAAGATCGCCGAGTGGCGTAAGCGAGAGCAGCTCATCCAAGATGCCCTGGAGGCCATCGACGGGGGCGACTACGAGCATGTTGTCGAGCAGCTGGTTGACCTCGAGGCCACGGACGAGGCAAACGAGGCGATGTACGCCTACGCCTCTAGCCACCTCAACTATGACGACCAGCTGACGTTCACCTATCTTCACGAGCTCAGCAGGATAGGGTACCGGGACGCCGCTGATCTCTATGAGCAGCTCTATGGGTGGCGCGTGTCCCTGATCGTCAACATGGACGAGAACGACTGGAGCATCGACCTGAGCGAGTACACCTCGCGTGACCCTCAGACGGGCCTTGTCGGCAATCCGAGTGCCTATGCTCACATCAGGGTCGACAACGGTCCGTTCGCCGATCTCAGCCTCATCGACACCTCGCTCGAGCTCGCCCTGTACACGATTAGGGAAGACGGCAGCCTCTTCGAGCTGCCGAACGGGCGGCGCACCCTGTACCTCCATGCCGCCGAGTCCGGTTCGCTTAATGGCGCCACCTCCTCAGAGTCGATCTCGCTCGCGGGGACCGTACGCACCGGAACCCAGTGCGTGGTAGCAATCGAGTGCGAAGGGAGCATCATCGCTTCGAAGACGCTGACCAACACGAGCGCCCTCAACTACTAGAAACAGAAAGAAGGACGCGCGCCCAACGACACGACCAAGGAGGGAAAATGCTGTACTACAACTACGCCACGGCACTCATGTTGCTCATATTCATTCTTCTCATAGCCATACTCATCGGATGGGCCTATTCGGTGGTGCTCGTCGTCAGGCTCGCCCGGGAGAGCGGATCAACCGTAGCTCCCGGCATGCTCTGGTTCATTGGGTTCTTTGCCCCTCTTGGAGTCATCGTGGTCGGAATCTACGCCCTCGCGCTCCAAGTGGCAAACGGGAAGGCCTCAAATAGGCAGGATGAGCTTCCTCCCCTTTAGCAGGAAAGAGCCGCCGGCCCTAGGGAGCCTCTGCCCCAGTACTTGCCACGAGCGTAGGGCTCGCCAGCCCAGGGTGCATCGCTTATCCCGCCACACCCTCGATTGCTACGAGCGTGGTCGCGCCGGCGAGCACGAGCTCATCGGCAGGGCGCAGCGGCATCGGGACCCCAGTCTCAAGACGCACGCGGTCCCGACTCACTCCGTCGATACGCTCCGTACCGTTCTTGGAGCCCAGGTCCTCGGCAAACCAGCCGTCGTTCTCCTCATACCAGACGCGCAGGTGCCTGCCGGACACACCCGGGCCAACGTCGGTGATGTCGTCATCCCCCATCGCAAGCGCGCCGACCACGGCGCCTTCCTCGGAGACAGGAAGCCAATGTGGATTGCCCGTCACATAGCCATCCTCGATGCGAATGAGACCGAGCTTGGTACTCGGCACGGAGCGAGCCTCCCGGCCCGCATCCACAACCGGACTCACCGTAGGCGTGTCCGCGCGACGTCCCAGCGTGTCGTGCGCATACTCCATCGCATAGGACACGGCGGCACGGGCGTCGGCGGAGCAGCCTGCAGCCACGAAGAGCACGAGCAGAGCCTCCGCACGCTCTCCGGGAACAAGACCCTCGCCCCCGGCGAACCGCTCGACGGCATTGCGATAGAGGCACGCGTCCTCCCGACAGAGCTCGAGGGCGCGATCCATGGCGCGTCCCGGCTCCCCCGCGAGCATGGAGACCACCTCATCCGCCGTCATGGCCCGGCCTCGCCGAGACCTCAGACGTCCGAGCACGCATACGGCAGCGCCTCCCCAGTCGCCAAAGTATCGGGGAGAGAGCGACCCCACCGGCGCGTGCACCACAGAATGGGAAAGCCAGGAGCGCTCGTGGGCGAGGTCCCGGGGGCTCCTGCCGCTTGGGAGCGGGCGCTTGGAGAGCACGATGCCGGCAAGTTCACGATGCGTGATGCCACCGCGCCGCTTGAGCAGGTCAAACATCACTCCGCAGGGCGTTGGCTCATAGATGGTCAGCATCGTCAGGCACCTCCTTTACCCGCTGACGTCCCCATGGGTGCCGTATCATTCTACGGCAGGACGCGTTGTCATCGACTCGTGACGCCCGTCGCCGGTCTCCGCGGGTAGCAGAAAGAGAGGAGCGTCATGCTACCTATGCCCAACAGAGCTCCCTCGCGTCTCAGAGGGCGTCTTGGTCTGCCGCCGCGGGCGATGGCGCTCGTGGCGACCTCAGTCGTCCTTCTCGTTGGCAGCATGGCCTTTTATCTGAGCGAGCTGCCCAGCTTGGCGGAGGCCCCCGCCCTCGCGCAGGACGCCGCCGAGAAGAACGTGGAGGAGAGCGAGACCACAGAACGGAGCGATTCCGTAGACGGGAGCACTCCGGGCGCCGACGGCGCTCCTGGAGAGGGCGCAATACAGCCCGAGGGTGAGACTTCCGGAAGCACTCGAGGGGATGCGGTTGCCCTGCCAGGCGTCACGCTCGAGGGAGTGACACTCCCTGAGTCAACGACGCCCCAGGCGGGCGACACATCGTCCGACGGCGACGGGGATGTAATCACCGGCGAGGACGCGGCCACCGAAGATGGTGACAAGCCAACCGCTGGCGGCGATGCCACAAACGTCAGCCCAGCTCCGCCGCAGGAAAGCGCTCCGGAGGACGTCTTCTCCTCTACCCCAACCTCCGCAGAGGAAGAGGCGTTCAGGCAGTTTCTTCTGAACAAGGCATCCTCTATCTCGGGATACGCAGGCCAGGCGAGCGCCTGCGCGAGCTCGTTCGAAAGCGATAGCGTCGGCGCCGACCTATCGACCCGCCAGGCGCACCGTGGAACCTGCACCGCGCTCCGACAGCAGCTCCTCTCCGAGTATGCTGCCGTGCGCGACTACGTACGCTCGAACAACTCGCAGTACTGTGACGAGCAGGACCGTCTCATCGGAGCGTATCGATGCCTCGCAAGTTACGTTGACTGCTTCGTCGAAGCCTGGGACATCAACGTGTGCTTCGAGGACCCAGGCGCCCATGTGAGCGAGTTCTCCGGCCCCCTCTCGGCAACCGCAGGGCATCTCGCGGAGTTTCACACCTACTACGACGGGCTCACCATATGAGCATCGCAAACGTTCGAGACCACGACATCGTGCCCCCGCGCAAGGGTCCGACGTGCGTAATGAGGATAGATCAGCTCGAGGCACCCTTCGCCCTCGGGGAGGAGGAGCGAGACTCCTATCTCAGGCGGTTCTCGACCCTCTTCGTCAGCGAAGGGGGCGGGCGGCGAGGTGGTCTTGGTCGCGTCCTTCACGCGACCAACGCACTGGGAGAGCAGCTCGCGGTCAAGGAGCTCCTCCTGCCGGACGACGACAAAGGCGTCGATGAGGCCCTGCTGCGGGCGGCCTTCCGCCGAGAGTATGAGAGTCATCGGAACCTTGCCACCCTTCGGGGCTTTCCGCGGCTCTTCGGATATGGAACATGCGATGGCACCCCCGTCATCGTGATGGAGTGGGTCGAGGGAAAGACGCTGGCCGAAGCTCGCAGGGAGCTCGCGGTCGACGAGGAGGGGCGCATCTCCCCGCTCACCGCAACGCGCCTTGGAAGGGACCTTCTGGAACTCGTCTCACGCCTCTCCCTCGTAGGCGAGGGACTGGTGCACCGAGACATCTCCCCGGCGAACATCATGATCAGAACGGCACGCCGCTCGCTCGAAACGCAGAGGTCAGATGGGTCGTTCGACCTGTGTCTCATCGACTTTGGCTCGGCGGAACCCGTAACGTCGCAGAGAGGCTCGTTCACTGCGGCGAGCGGGGCCCTTCGACATGCGACCGCAGAATACGCACCGCCCGAGATGCTCAGCGATGACATCCCCGCGGTCGATCGCCTGCGCCACTCCCCCGCCGTCGACGTATATGCCGTGGGCAGCGTGCTGTGCTATCTCATTGGCGGCCACTCGCCCTATCCTGAGGCGGGCCACGCAGTATCCCCCTATCGCCTCAAGACGGAGGAGAGGCCCACACGGCCCATCCCGGCCCACATCGCATCCGATGACCTCGCAAGCGTCCTCGCACAAGAGGGAGAGGTCGCCGTCATCGTGGCGCCGATCGCCCTCGAGCGTAGTCTCTCCCCTCACAATGAGGAGCTCGGACAAGCGCTCGCGCTTGTGGACGAGCAGATTGTGGATACGGTCATGACCTGCTTGTCCGTAGATCAACGGCGTCGTCCGACACCCGAGCTTCTCCGCGACGAGCTTGACGGGCTCGCATCCCGGTACGGGGAGAACGTGCGGCGCGCCCTCGGCGGCGAACCGCTCACGCCCTGCATGAGCGGAACCCCATGGCTGGCTACGGACTCGCCGTTCTCGGCACGACGACTGCTTCGAACGGGAGGGAGGCTGCTCGGGGCCGCAACATGGGCGGCGGTCGTCGCAGCGACTGCCTGGCTCATCGGGGAGGGAGACGTCGCACGCGGCGTTGCGGTGGGATTCACCCTGGGCGTAAGCGCCCCGCTCGCTCTGCTCGCGCGCTGGCGCGGCAGTTCGCCGGAAGCCGCGCTTGCCCGTGGGACCATCGCGCTCCTTGGCCTCTCGGCGGCGAGCGCCCTGTGCCTCCGGGATCTCCTCGGGACGAGCGCGCGACTTTCGGGCGCCCTCGCGGCGGTGCTCGTCTGCGCAAGTGCCGCGTGGCTGCCCATGGTGACGGACTACGCCTGCGCCTGCGTCCCCAGTCTGGTCCGCGAGCTCAGGCGCAGGCTGCCAGCGTCGACCGAGTCATCCTCTGCCCTTGACCCCAAAACGGCGACGCGCCGCCTGCCGTAGAGGGGGTGGGCAGGCGGCGCTTGGGTTCGCCGTTGGCGACGGGGAGAGGGACCGTCGTCTCGGGCAGGGTTAAACGTGCGTTGCCGAGGCTTCGAGTCGCCGTTCTTCTCGGCACAGTTGTTAGTATAGGGTAACTTAACGGTAATCCCACCGCGTTGCTGGGATTCGCAGGTTCTCCATAAGTCAACTATGGCTTACTATCTACCCCAGAGCGACGTCGAGGACCATCATCACGACGAATCCCGCGATGAAGCCGAGCGTCCCCACGTTGGAGTGCTCGCCGAGGTGCGCCTCCGGGATGAGCTCCTCCACCACCACGTAGACCATCGCGCCTGCGGCAAAGGCGAGCAGCCACGGCATGTACGGTGCGATCCAGCCGCTCGCGAGCACCACGAGCACGCCGAAGACCGGCTCCACGATGCCGGAGAGGCTGCCCATCGCAAAGGCGCGGCGACGGCTCATGCCCTCGCGCGCGAGCGGTAGCGCGACCGCCGCGCCCTCCGGGAAGTTCTGCAGGCCGATGCCCACGGCGAGTGCCACTGCCATGCCGAGATAGGCCTCCCCCGCCGCCCCGGCGGTCTGCGCGGCCATGGCAAAGAGCAGGCCAACGGACATGCCCTCGGGGATGTTGTGCAGCGTCACCGCCGAGACGAGCAGCGTCGTGCGCTTCCAGTCGGAGGGGACGCCCTCAGGCTCCTCGGCGTCTGCGTGAAGGTGCGGCAGAAACGTGTCGAGCGCCATGAGGAAGGCCACGCCCAGGAGGAAGCCGCCCGCCGCAGGGAGCCAGCCGGGGATGCCGAGCCCCTCCGCCTGCTCGATCGCCGGATTGAGCAGCGACCACACGCTCGCCGCCACCATCACGCCCGCGGCGAAGCCAAGGAAGATGTGGTGCATGAGCTTGCGTTCGGAGCGGAAGAAGAACACGACCGCCGAGCCCGCCGTGGTCATGAGCCACGTGAAGCCGCAGCCGAGCGCCGCCCACGAGAGCGCCTGCGGGATGTTTTCAATCATATTGCCACCCTTCGACTCGCATTTCTGCAAGTATACCCACCGTGGGGCGCGGGCGTCGGGGCGCCCGTCGCTCGCGCGCTCAGCAGCGCGGGTTTACCGTAGAATGGGCCCACACGACGACGGGAGCCAACATGGGAACAGCCAACGGTATGCACGTCTTCTCCGCCGACGAGCTCGATCGGGCGCTCGCGGCCTCTCACCGCGTCTACCTGAGCGGGTCGCTCGCCCGGCCGCAGACGGAGATCGCGCACGTCGACTCCAGCTTTGAGATGGGCGTCAGCACCTACGGGGCCTTCACGTGCGACACGCCGCACGCCCACCCGCACAACGAGGAGTTCAACTACATCGCCGCCGGCGAGACCCACGTGATGGACCTGCGCACGGAGACCGTGCACGTGCTCCCGGCGGGAAGCGTCTTCATCCTCGAGCCCGGGGTCCCCTACGTGAGCAAGCACACCGCGGGCACGCGCGTCGTCTTCTTCAAGGCGCCCGGCGGGGACGACAAGACGGTCGTCGAGGTCTCGGAGTCGGCGCGCGCCTGGATGGCCGAGGAGATCTAGGGGCCACGCCCGTAAGCAAGGGCCGGCAGAGAGAGGGTCGCTATGCAGTGGTGGCTGTTGAAGAGAATTCCGGAGCTCACGGGGTGGCTTCAGGAGGTCAAGGACGCGGCGGCCACGCCGCTGTGCGACGCCCTCGCGATCTTTGGCGGCATCGCCGGCGTCGCCTCGGCGGTTCTCAGCATCGCCAACCTCGACCCGCAGCTCTCCGCGCTCTTTAACCTGCTCGTGGCCGTCAGCGTAGTGCTGCTCGTCCTCTCGTTCTTCGTCATCGTGGGCTACTCGATCTGGCGCATCAGGCAGACCGAGTCCTCGCAGATCATCCCGTTTGCCCACAACACCTTCATTCACATCATCTCGGGCGACGACTTCGTGCGAAACTTCAAGCGCTTCTACGAGCGTCACGCGTCGGATTACGGCCGGCGCGCCGAGATGGTCTGCGTGTGCGGCATCGGCAGGTCGGCGCTGATCTCCGACCTGACGGAGGGAAGCGTCATCCGCTCGCTGATGGAGCAGATCATCCGGGACACGGGCACCAACGTGGACGAGGACGGCAGCCCGGTCGAGTTCGTGGACACCTACGCCATGCGGGTCATGCAGCGGGAGATCACCCGCGAGGCGAGGCGCATCGACCTCCTCCGCAGGCACGACCAGACCCGGGAGATGATCCACGACAGGCTGACGGGCAACGACACCGGCTCCGAGGGCATCGCGCTCGACAAGCTGAAGGAGCACTATTCCAACCAGCTCGAGGAGCTCGACCGCCTCGCCGAGGCGCCCGCAGAGGAGGCCGTGACCGAGATCGACAAGTGCCCGGAGCTCGACATCGGCGACTGCCTGCTCGTGAGGTACGACCGCACCGCCTTCAGCCAGGGCGGGGCGCCCACGACAGAGGACGGCGTGCCCTTCCTTCCGGAGAACTTTGCGATCCTCTTTCTTGTCAACTGCTCCAAGAACAAGAACATCGTGGCGGCCGACCCCAACGCGATCATCGGGCCCGCATCCTATTCGATCATGCACTGCATCTTTGACTTCATCAAGGACCGCAGGGTGAACCTCGACGTGCTGTTTCTCCCCGTGCTGGGGACAAACCGCCTCAACAACAGTCACCAGACGGTCATCACCAGCATCGTCCAGCGCTTCTGTGTCGACTCCGCGGGACTCAAGCGCTCCTACGACCTGGCCATCAGCGTCAACGAGAACAGCATCAAGAGGGACAACCTCACCCTCGTCAAGCTGCGCCGCTACATCTCCGAGGTCATGCGCTTCAACTCCTAGGGGGCAAGGCAGCGGCGGCAGCGACGCGGAAGGGAGCGCCTCCCGGACCCCGAGGACAGTTTTAGGCAGATTATTGCCGCACCTTTAAGTAGCACTCACTTTGTAGCAATTATCTACCTGCAGTTTTCTGATCGTGTTCGCGGACCTACTTTGAGGTTCCGCAGTAAACTGCCTAAAAGTGTGCCGCCGGCCGTATTCGGCCGGCGGCACACGCGCAACGAAGCGACAGCCGCACCTACGCGAGCTGCGCGAGGACCTTGTCGTCAGCCCCCTCGGTCTTGGGCATCGGGCGGACGATCTGGAAGATCATGCCCGCGAGCAGCACGAACGCCACCACGGTCCACACGCCAAAGTTACCCAGCGCGAAGAGCTCCCAGAGCTGGTTGATGATGAGGCCCACGCACCAGGCGAAGACGCACTGATAGCCGATTGCGAACCAGAACCACTTGGGCGAGTCCATCTGACGACGGATGGTGCCGATGGCAGCAAAGCACGGCGCGTCGAGCATGTTGAACGCCACGAACGCGCACATGGCACCCGCGTGCATGACGCCCGCGCCGTCGGTGAACATGGCCGCGAAGGCCTGCCACATGACCGGGTCGCCCTCGGTGGCCTCGCCCAGGCCGAAGATCGTGCCAAAGGTGGAGACCAGGTTCTCCTTGGCGATGAGGGCGTTGATGGAAGCGGCGGTCGCCTGCCAGCTGTCGGCGCCGAGCGGCGCGAAAATCCACGAGATGGCGCCGGCCACGATGGCGAGCAGCGAGAAGTCGGCGCTGTACTCGGGCGCGCCCGGCAGCGAGGCGAGGAAGCCGAAGGAGCCGTCGCCGCCCTCCCAGTTGGCAAAGCCGAAGCTCGAGAGGAACCACACGACCACGCACGCGGCGAAGATGATCGTCGCCGCCTTCTTGAGGTACGCGGAGATGCGCTCCCACACGTGCAGCCACCAGCTCTTGAGCGCGGGCAGGTGGTAGTCGGGCAGCTCCATCACAAACGGAGCGGGCTCGCCGGCGAACATGCGCGTCTTCTTGAGCATGAGCGCGGAGACCACGATCGCGGCGAGGCCGAGGAAGTAGAACATCGGGGCCACCCACCAGGCGTCCGCGCCGCCCACGAGCACGCCCATGACGAGCGCGATGATCGGGGTCTTGGCGCCGCACGGGATCATGGTGGTGAGCATGGCCGTCATGCGGCGGTCCTTCTCGTTCTCGATGGTCTTGGTGGCCATGACGCCGGGGACGCCGCAGCCGGAGGAGATGAGGAACGGGATGAAGCTCTTGCCCGAGAGGCCAAAGCGACGGAACAGCCGGTCCATGACAAAGGCCACGCGGCTCATGTAGCCGCAGTCCTCGAGGAACGCGAGCATCATGAACAGCACGAGCATCTGCGGGATGAAGCCCAGGACCGAGCCCACGCCGCCCACGATGCCGTCGAGCACGAGCGAGCTCACCATGTCAGAGGCGCCGGCGGCCGTAAGCCAGCCCTCGACCACCGCGGGAATGGACGGGATTGCCATGCCAAAGAGCTCCCAGCCCTCACCGAAGACCTCGTCGTTTGCCCAGACGGTGCCCCAGTCGCCCACCGTGGAGACCGCGATGTAGTACACGACGAACATGACCGCCACGAAGATCGGCAGGCCGAGCACGCGGTTGGTCACGACCTTGTCGATCCTCTCGGAGAGGCTGAGCTTCTTGGGGGCCTTCTTGACGCAGGCGGCCATGACCTCGGCGATCCAGTCGTAGCGGTCGGAGGTGATGATGGACTCGGCGTCGTCGTCGCGGGACCTCTCGACAGCCTTGATGACCTTCTCGGCCTGGTCGAGCTGGGCGGAGGAGAGGTGCAGCGCCTTCACGGCTTCGGCGTCGCGCTCGAAGACCTTGACCGAGTACCAGCGCACGAGGTTGGCGTCGCAGCTGCCGGAGATGATGGCGGCGATCTGCGCCAGCGCGTCCTCGACCTCGGGCGAGAAGCACGACGCCCCGGACTGGACCTTGCCCGCCTGGCCGACGGCCACGGCCTTGTTGACCAGTGCGTCGAGGTTGGTCACGCGCAGCGCGGAGACCTCGACCACGGGCACGCCCAGGCGCTCGGAGAGCGCGGCCGCGTCGATGACGTCTCCCCGCTCCTTGAGCAGGTCGCACATGTTGAGGCCCACGACCATGGGGCGCCCCGCCTCGAGGAGCTGCGTGGTGAGGTAGAGGTTTCGCTCGAGGTTGGTCACGTCCACAAGGTTGATTACGGCGTCGGGGCGCTCGGCCACGAGGTAGTCGCGCGAGACGACCTCCTCGGGCGTGTACGGGGAGAGCGAGTAGATGCCGGGCAGGTCGACGAAGGTGACGTCGCGATTGGCGCGCCAGGTCGCCTGCTTCTTCTCAACAGTGACGCCGGGCCAGTTGCCCACGTAGCCGTTTGAGCCCGTGAGCTCGTTGAACAGCGTGGTCTTGCCGCAGTTTGGGTTGCCTGCGAGACCAATGGTTGTCTCTGCCATGTCCTGCCTTCCTCAAGTTAGCTATATGCTACTTGTACGGTACCATTTGTTAGACTTGGTAAACTGACGCGCCGAGAAAAACGGCCGTTCCCGGCCGTGCCCGCAATGCGAGGTTCTTCTCGCCCGCGCTACTCGCCCCGAGCCACGTCCGTGACCTCGATGCTCGCCGCCTCGTCCTTGCGGATGGAGAGCTCGTAGCCGCGCACCGTGAGCTCCAGCGGATCGCCGAGCGGCGCCACCTTGCGCACGTGGATGCGCGTGCCCTTGGTGAGCCCCATGTCCATGATGCGGCGCTTGAGGGCCCCGGCGCCCGTGAGGGCGGCCACGGTGCAGCTCTCCCCCACCTTCACGTCCCTGAGTGTTGTCATCTGCCTTCCTTCCTCTCTGCGGGACCGCCGCCCGCCTAGATTGACACCGTGATGTGGCTCGCCATCGACCGGTTGAGCGCGAGGCGCGCCCCCTTCACGGTCACGATGACGTCGCCCGCCGCACGCGAGACCACGCGGACCTCGGCGCCCTCGACGAAGCCGAGCTCCGCGAGGTGCTGCCGCAGGTCGGAGCCGCCGCGCACGCACGCGACGCGCACGGTCTCGCCCGTGCCCGCCATTGCCAGCGGAAGCTGGGGTGAAGCCATTGAGTCGCCTCCCTAGAGTTCACCTTCACTGACTCAACACGAGTAATATACGACTAACTCGCTGGCACGCAACCGCCGTTCGCCGATTGAGTTACCGCCCGGAAACTTTCCGTCCAAGAAGTGCTGGCATTCGCACGTTCGGCACGAAGCGATGACAAATGGGGAACAAGTTGAGCAACCGCATGACAGGAGGCGCTCATGGACGCGAGCATTCGGGACTTCACGGTGACGGGCGAGAAGGACTTCAGGCTGAGGCGCTTCCCCACCTCGCTCGAGATCCCCTCCGAGGAGCGCCCCGCCTGGGAGGAGCGGCTCGAGCGCAACAAGGCGCGCATCGAGGAGCTGCAGGACCGGCTCTACGCCGAGGCGCGCGAGAGCGTCATCGTAATCTTGCAGGCGATGGACGCCGCGGGCAAGGACTCGACGATCCGCCGCGTCCTGGGAGGGATCAACCCCACGGGCATCGACGTGCGCAGCTTCAAGCAGCCCACCTCCATCGACCGCGAGCACGGCTTTCTCTGGCGCAGCTTCTCCGCGCTGCCCGCCCGCGGCAAAATCGCCGTCTTCAACCGCTCCTACTATGAGGAGTGCCTCGTCGTGCGCGTCCACGGGCTCTGGCGCGACTACCAGCTGCCGGACCGCTGCCTGGACATGGACGAGAAGCGCTACTTCAAGGAGCGCTTCGAGGACATCCGGGGCTTCGAGCGCTACCTCTGGCGCACCGGGAACCGCGTCGTGAAGGTCTTTCTCAACGTGAGCGCCGAGAAGCAGCGCGAGCGCTTCCTCGAGCGCATCGACGACGAGTCCAAGAACTGGAAGTTCTCCGAGAGCGACCTCTCAGAGCGCATGGAGTGGGACGAGTACCAGGAGGCCTACGAGGAGATGGTCGCCGAGACCGCGACCGAGCGCGCGCCGTGGCTCGTCATCCCCGCCGACCAGAAGTGGGTGGCCCGCACGCTCTTCTCGGAGGCGCTGCTCGAGGTGCTCGAGGACATCGACCCGCGCTACCCGGAGCTGCCGGCCAGTCAGCACGCGCACCTCGCCGCCTGCCGCAAGGCGCTCACCGACGGCCCGGCGGCGAACGTCGACTAGGGGCTAGCGGGCGGCGGACGCGGCGACCACGGCGTCGTAGACCTCGGCGCGCGGCAGCGAGAAGGACTTGGCGAGCCGCTTGGCCAGCGCGCTCTTGGGCTCGCCGACGGCAAGCCCCGCCGCGATCTCCTCCTCGAGCGTGAGCGCGGGCCCCGCGACGGCCGCACGGCGCGCGTCCAGCTCGTCCGCGCTCGGCGCCGCGATCACGATAACGCACTCGCCGCGGACCTCCCCGCGCGCGGCGACCTGTTCCGCAAGCTCGGCGGCCTCCCCGCGCACGACCTCCTCGTGCAGCTTGGTCAGCTCGCGCACGAGCGCCACGCGGCGGCCCGGCATGACCTCCGCCACATGGGCGAGCGTCTCGGCGACGCGGCGCGGGGACTCGTAGACCACGAGCGTTCCCGGCACCGCGGCGAGCTCCGCGAGCCGCTCGAGCTGCGCGCCGCGTCGCCGGGGCAGGAAGCCCTCGAAGAAGAAGTGCTCGCTCGCCAGCCCCGACGCCACGAGGGCGCAGGTCACCGCGCTCGGCCCCGGAATCACCTCGACGCGCATCCCCGCGTCGAGCGCGGCGTCCACGAGCCGCTGCCCCGGGTCGCTCACGCCCGGCATGCCCGCATCGGAGACGAAGGCCACACGCTCGCCGGCGGCCAGGCGCGCGAGCACCCCCTCGACCTTCTCGCCCATGACGTTCTCGTCACAGCGCTCCAGGCGCACGCGCAGTCCAAAGGCGCTCATGAGCCGACCCGTCACGCGGGTGTCCTCGCACAGCACCACGTCCGCCGCGCCGAGCGTCTCCAGCACGCGCGGGGACGCGTCTCGGAGGTTCCCGATCGGCGTCCCCACCACGGAAAGGATTCCCTCGCACCCCTCCGGCATCAGACGATCATCCCGCGCTCGAAGGTGGCGAGCGCCACGCGCGCGTCCCAAGCGGCGAGTTTGCCCGACGTCTTCCAGGTGTTGAAGAACCACGCGGGGCACTTCTCGTAGATGCGCAGCTGCTCGGAGGTGTAGACGCGCTCGAGGGCGATGCGGCCCTCGGGGGTCATCTGGGAGTCCGCCACGGGCAGGGAGGAGGACCACTTGCCCACCATGACGGGCATGTCGGCGCGGCGCGCCTCGCGCAGGCGCCGCTCCAGCGCTCCCACCAGGCGCCGCACGCCCGCGGGACCCGAGACGTCCACGCGCGCCGAGGGGCGGTCGAGGGAGCAGTCGAGCCAGACGTTGCGGTAGTGGCGCTGCGCCATGAAGCGACCCCAGCCCCGGGAGACGCCCCCGTCCGGCATGATGACGACGACGTCCTCCCCCGCGGCGCTGCGCACCAGCTCGTAGGCCTCACGGTAGTAGTTGCGCAGGCGGTGCACCGGGACCCCGTCGGAGAGGGTGAGGCCCTGGCGGGTCTGCACGACGGGGGCGTCGGCGAGCTCCAGGCCAAAGAACCCCACGCGATGGGCGTAGCGCCTGGAGAGGGCAAACACGACGTCGAGGATCTCCTCGCGCGTGACGTGGCAGTCCGCGTTGTCAGGCGAGAGGCCATTGTCAGCGTGAGGGGCGCCCATGTTCATCGCGAGGGCAAAGACGACGTTGAGGCCGATCTCCTCCGCCCACTCCAGCGCCTGGTCAACGTACTCGATGCAGCCCACGTAGGGCCCCGGCTCGGGTCCCTGGTCACCGTATACGTACCAGGGCACGGGCACGCGCACGGCGTTGAAGCCGCGCGCGGCGATGCGAGCGAAGTCGTCGCGCGTGATGAAGGTCGCGCGGTGGATGCGCACGTAGTCCGCGTAGCGGCGCGCCCCGAGGGTGGACGCGAGCGACTCCTCGTCAAGGGCGCCCGCCTCGGCAAAGAGCTCGGGCGTCACCCAGGACTCGAGCGTCAGCCAGCCCGTCAGGTTGACCCCGTGCAGGGCGTTGCTTGCCATGACGCACCTCCGATCGCTCGCGACTTAAGGCAAGTATAGCCACGGGCGCGGACGTTATTCCCCTCGACGCCAATCTCTTTTGGCGAGCGCGGTCGCGGCCGTGCCACGGGGCGTGAGGTTTTGGGTTCTGGGGGTCCGCGCGTCCGCCAGAGCGCCGATCCCGAGGCAGTTCTCGATGTTTTGGGGCGAAGGTTTTATATTCGACGGGCGAGAGGGGCGTTCTTCTCGCCCGTTTGCCACGTAGCGTTAGGTTTTGCAATCAATGCTCGTAGCGATTCCAGCTTTTGTATCAAACTTGTTGCCCAAAACCAGAAGGCAGGATGCGGACGGAAGGCGTGCCCGCCTACTCGGCCACGTACGTCGCGCAGTTGAGCGGGGTCTCGTAGACGTCCACCCGGGCGCACGGAAGGCCGCGGCCGCGCAGCTCGCCGCAGATGTGTCGCGCGAGGTTCTCGGCCGTGGTGCGAAACGGCAGCACGGTGAGCGAGAAGCCCTCGCCCTCGAGGGCGGCCACCGTGGCGGGTGCGAGCGTGCCCTCCTCCACGAGGAAGGTGTGGTCCAGGCCGTCGCACACCTCACGGACCGCGCGCTTGAACGCGCCGAAGTCCATCACCATGTCGCGCTCCGTGCCCGCCTCGCCGAGCGCGTCCGTCCGCAGGTAGGCGACGACGCGCCAGCGGTGCCCGTGCAGGTTCTCGCACTTGCCGTGATAGTCGGCGAGGAAGTGCGCGGAGTCGAAGTGCCACTCGGTCTTGAGGCCGTACATGGGGGGTCCTTTCGGTCGAGGTCGTCCCGGCGCGCAATGCCAGAAACGAGACGGTTTTGAACATTTGGGGCCTTCGCGTTTGGCCGAGGGCCGATTCCCGAGGAAACCGGACGGTTGTGGGCAAAAGGTTTTATGTCCGATGGACGAGAAGGGAGTTTTTCTCGCCAATTTGCCGCATCTGAGCAGGTTTTGCAATCAGTCTTAAAACCAACTGCCGCTTTTGCATCAAACTTGTTGCCCAAAACCTCAATGCTGACGGGAGCGGGTCAGAGACCAGACGAGAAGGACGCGTGCCCGCTACTCGCCGGCGGGCGCGCCACCCTCGGCGGAGCCGCCGCGACCGCGACCGCCGCGACGGCGGCGACGGCGCTTGGTCGTGCCCTCGGCGGGCATGCCCGGCTGCTGTCCGCCCTGCTCCTGCGAGCCGCCCTGCTGCGACGCGCGCCTCTTGCGGGACGGCTGCATGCCGCCACCCTTGGGCTGCGCGGCCTGGCCGCCCTTGTCGCCCGGACGGCGCGTCCGCTTTGCCGGCTGCTGACCAGCCTGGGTGGAAGCGGCCTCGCCCTCGGCCGCCTGGTGATGACGGCGACGGCGTGAGGTGGGCTGCGTCGACGCAGGCTCGGCAACAGGCGCACCCCCGTCACCGGGACGGCGCTTGCGGCGACGGCGCGAGGCGGCCGGCGCGCTCTCGTCGGACGACGCGGCGGGAGCACCGGCGCCGGCGCCCTTCTCGCCCGCCGGCGCGCCACCCGAGGGGCGACGGCGCTTGCGCTTGGGCTCGACAAAGATGTCCGAGGCGTCGACCTCAGGCTCCACGAGCACGCCGTTCTTGCGGTCGAGCTCGGCGAGGGCCATCTGGACGTCCGGGGACTCCAGCTTGTCCAGAACCTCGCGCGCCACGGTGTCCGGGCGGCACGGGCAGCCCAGCTCCTCGGACTTCTTGTGGGCCGCCTCGGAGGCCGTCATGTCCGCGAGCGCCACGCGGATCTGCTTGCCGCTCTCCAGGCGCAGGCAGAGCTGCTCCTTGGGCGTGTCGTACTCGACGATCTTGGCCTTGCCGAGCGGCGTGTCGATCACGGCGTTCTTCTTGGGGGCGCGGCTCTTGAAGTCGCGGTAGGCCTCGAACTCGTAGCGCAGGCAGCACATGAGACGGCCGCACGCGCCGGAGATCTTGGTGGAGTTGAGCGGCAGGTCCTGCTCCTTGGCCATGCGGATGGAGACGGGGTCAAAGCCCGTGGCAAAGCGGCGGCAGCAGAGCTCCTGGCCGCAGTGGCCGTAGCCGCCCACGATGGCGGCCTCCTCGCGGACGCCGATCTGGCGCATGTCAATGCGCACGTGGAACTCGCGCGAGAGGTCGCGCACGAGCTGGCGGAAGTCCACGCGCTCCTCGGCGGCGAAGTAGCAGACGGCCTTCTCGCCGTCGAAGAGGTACTCCACGCCCACCGGCTTCATGTCCAGGCCCGACTCCGCCACGTGGCGACGGAAGGCGGGCATGGACTGCTCGCCGCGACGGGCGAGCTCGTCGGCGCGCTCGAGGTCCTCCTCGGTCGCGATGCGCACCACGTCGCGGAGCTGAGCGTGGCCGATCGTGGCGGAGAGCTCCCCGGGCTCAACCTCGCGCGCGTCAGCGGTGGCCAGGCCGATCTCCTGGCCGCGCTCGGTGACGCAGATCACGTGGTCGCCCTCCTGAGCGCCGGTGCCCGCGGGGTCGAACCAGAGGTCGCGGGCGGCATAGGTGAACTTCACCGGGATGACGGTGGGCATGCAAGGGCCTCCTTGACGGAAAGAAGCATGACCTCGAGGGTCAGCTGAGGCGAGACGTTGTGGGCGAGGTCGTCGGCGGCGCGGGAGACGGCGTCGAGCGCGCGCACGACCGAGCGGGTCGTGGCGTGGGCGGCGATCCGGTCCACCACGGCGGCAGCGTCCTCGTTGACGATGGCCTCGCCCGTGTCCTCTGTGCGCACGAGCACGTCGCGCAGGAGGGACTCGGCCGCGGCCAGGGCCTCCATCATACCCGAACGCTCCCGCGCGGTAAGCTCGCGCTTGTTGGCGTCGGCCACCTGCTTGAGGGCGCCGGCGGTGAGGAAGTCCTGGCTCTCGCGCAGGGCATCCTCCTGCGCCTGCTTGAGGTCGGCGAGCGGGACGGACACCGCGGACACGAGCTGGCGCGCGGCGAGAAGGACGTCCCAGGAGTCGTCGCGCTCGAGGGCGTCCAGGGTGTCAACGACGAGGCGGCGCACCTGGCGGCGGCTCGTCGAGCTCAGGTACTCGACGGCGCGTCCGGGCGAGCCGGCGACGGCCAGGGCGACGCGGGCCTCGTCGGGCGTGGCGGAGCAGGAGCGCAGGACGGCGCGCACGCCGGAGACGGCCGAGGCGGCCCTGAACGGAACCTGCTGGCAGCGCGAGACGATCGTGGGCAGCATGGCATCTACGACGCAGCCGCAGAGGATGAACATCGTGTTGGCCGGCGGTTCCTCGAGCGTCTTGAGCAGGGCGTTCGCGGCGCTCCCGCGCAGCAGCTCCGCACGCTCGAGCACGTAGACCTTCGCCTGGGAGCGAATGGGCGCGAGCCCCGCGTCCTCGATGAGCTCGCGGACCTGCGAGACGAGGTAGCCCGTCGCGCTTCCCGGCGCGAGCCAGCGGACGTCCGGATGGGTGCGATGCGCCACGCGGCGGCACTCGTCGCAGGTGCTGTCGCCGCCGTTCGGGCAGACCACGCACTTCGCGAGCGCCTCAGCGGCCTCGTGCTTGCCGGAGCCCGGCGGGCCCACGAAGAGGTAGGCGTGGGAGAGACGGTCCTCGGCGAGCGCCGTGGCGAGGAAGTCGCGCACCCGGGGCTGGTCGACCAGGGCACCCAGGGCGGCAGGGGCGTTCGGGGCGCTCACAGCAGGTCCTCGAGCTCCGCGAGCAGGCGTGCGGTGACCTCGTCCTTCTCGCCCAGGGCGTCCACCACGCGGACGCGGGACGGCTCCTCCGCCGCGAGGCGCAGGTACGCCGCGCGCACGCGCTCCTGGAACGCGAGGCCCTCCGCCTCCATGCGGTCGGCGCCGCCCGCCGTGGCGCGCGCGTAGCCCACCGAGGCATCGAGGTCGAGCACCAGCGTGCGGTCCGGCGCGCAGCCGCAGCTGCCGAGCAGGTTGGCCCGGCGCACGAGCGCGTCGTCGAGGTTGCGCCCGCCCGCCTGGTAGGCGTAGGTCGAGTCGTAGTAGCGGTCGCACAGCACCACCGCGCCGCGCTCGAGCGCGGGCTCGATGACCTGGCGCGTGAGCTGGGCGCGGCTGGCCTCGTAGAGCAGGAGCTCGCACTCGACGACCATCTCATTGTTGGCTGGATCCAGAAGCAGCGCGCGGACCTTCTCCGAGATGGGGGTCCCACCCGGCTCGCGCAGGCGCACGACCTCGCGGCCGCGCGCGGCGAGCGCGCCCTCGAGCCGCTCCGCCTGCGTCGACTTGCCGCAGCCGTCCGCCCCCTCGAGCGTGATGAAGATCCCTCGTGCCATGCGTCCCCCTTCGATCTCCCAGCCATTCCATGGTAGCGTCTCGCCTGACATCCCGCGAGAAAATCACGGCGGCGGGCCCGCCCAGGAGGTTTGGGTTCGTGGGTCGCCCGCCGATGCAGTCACCCGTTTGCAAATCCGCAGGTCAAAAGGACAGCGTCCTTTTCTAGCCCCCACGAGCGCCCCTCCCATGAACCCAAACCGTTTTATGGTTTGGGTTCACATGGTCCGCAGCTGACCTACGTTTGCCCAGATAAGCCTCCGCGATACCCCCGATTCGCGAGAAACGCGAACCCAAACCTCGTTGAGGTCACTCGGCGTTGGCGGCGGATTCGAGCTTGCGCACGCGGCGATCATAGGTGAGCATGCCGTTTGTCTCCTCCTCTACGTCGGAGAGCTGCGTGTACACGTATCCGGCCAGCCCCTCCGCCTCCAGCGCGTCCGCGCGGGCGAGCAGGGCGCGCACCTCGGCGGCAAAATCGGCGGAGCCCGCTGCCTGCTCGTAGCCATAGGACGTCCCCAGGCTCACGTGCCCCGGGACCGCCCAGCTCACGCCGCCAAACTCGGAAATCGCGAACGCGCGCCGGGGCTGGGCGCGATCCGCCCAGACCTCGAGCGGCCTGAAGTAGTTGTGGACGCTGAAGAAGTCACCGCACCCCTGGTCGTACCAGCCGCTCGTGGCGTCTATCGGTCTCGTGGGGTCGAGCGCGCGCACCCGCTCCGTGGCGGCGCGGGCCTCAAACTGTCCCCAGCCCTCGTTGAAGAGGGTCCACCCGATGACGCAGGGATGCCCCGCGAGCAGGCGCACCGCCCCCTCGCAGGTCTCGCGCCACTCACGGCGATACGCCTCGTCGTCGGAGGAGAGCTGTCCCGCCGCGCGCGAGCCCTCGTCCGCATGGCGCGTCCAGCTCGCGCGGAGCAGCGTGGGCAGATAGCTCGTGTGGAGCGCGTCGTAGGAGCCGCCGCCCGAGGGCATGTCCTGCCAGACGAGCATGCCCATCCGGTCGCAGAGCGCGTAGAGGCGAGGCTGCTCCACCTTGAGGTGCATGCGCAGCATGTTGAAGCCGAGCTCGCACGCGGCGCGGACGTCGTGCTCGAACGCCTCCTCCGCGGGCGGCGTCATGAGGCCGTCCGGCCACAAGCCCTGGTCGAGCACGCCGCGCAGGAAGATGGGCTCGCCGTTCAGGTGGACGCGGGGCACGCCGCGCGCGTCGGGGCGGACCTCGACCGTCCTAAAGGCGCAGTAGCTGCGCACGCGGTCCGAGCCAAAGGAGACCTCGAGGTCGTAGAGGTGCGGGTCGTCCGGGCTCCAGAGGCGCGGGCGCCCAACGGCCAGCGCGAGCTCCACGTCCTTCTCGCCCCGCACGAAGGCGGCCGCGCGGGCCACCTCCCGGCCGTCGTCGACGAGGCGCGCCACGAGCTCGCCCGTCCCCTCGACGCGGGCGAGAAGGACCGCGCGCCCCTCGCTCGGGCGGGCGTCGACGCGCAGGTCCACCACGTGCGAGACTGGCACGACCTCGAGCCAGACGTCACGCCAGATGCCGCTCTGGGCCGTGTACCAGATGCCGCCGCGAGCAAGGCGCTGCTTTCCGCGCAGCTGTGTCCCGGCGTCGGACGGGTCAAAGACACAGACTGTGAGCTCGTTCTTCTCGCCCGAGCGCAGCACATCCGTAACATCAGCCGAGAAGGGCAGGTAGGCACCCGTGTGCTCGGCGACGCGCACCCCGTTGACGTAGACGCCGCACGCCCAGTCGACGGCATCAAGATGCAGGACCAGGCGCTCGCCCGGGTCAAGGGCTGGCGTGTCGAGCTCGCGGCGGTACCACAGCAGCTCGTCCGGCTTGAGCTGGCGGCCCACGCCGGAGAGCGGCGCCTCGGGCGAGAAGGGCACGCGGATGGGCCGCCAGCCGTCCGCGGGTGGCTTGGCACCCCGCCACGCGGACGCGGCGTCGGGAGCGGGGGCGAACGCGCACTCCCATGAGCCGTTCAGCGACGTCCAGCGCTCGCGCGCGAGGAGCGGCTGCGGGTGGGAGACGGGGGCATCGTCCTTCTCGCCCGCCGCAACCTTCTTTCCCCACGGCGTCCAGAGCGTCGTCAGCTCCACGTCCGCGGGCGGCTTGGGCTTGCTCGCGAGCACGCGTCTCAGGTCCAGCATAAAGCCCCCTCCCATCGGTGACACCCTGATTGTCACACGGGCTGCCAACAAAAGCGAGGTTTTGTGAAATGGCGACCCCTGCGCTTCCCCGAATGGTGTCTCACGGGAACCCATCGAGGTTTTGGGGCAAATGATTTATGCTCTCGGCCGGATTTGCCACGCTTCACAAGGTTGTGGGCAACATCCTTGATGCAAAACCCGCAAAAGCGCGGCAGCACATCAAAGATGTTGCCCAAAACCTACGAAGGGGATGGGACGCGGGGCCGAGAAGAGCCGGCGAGAAGGACGCGGGCTAGGACTTCTTCCGGCCGCGCGAGCCGCCCGTGCGACGGCCGCCGCGACGCGGGGACGCGGCCTTCTTCTCGCGCCCGGGACAGTCCATGTTGGGGCAGAGCTTCCACGGGCCGCGGGCCGTCGTGACCACCACGAGCGGGGCGCCGCAGTCCGGGCAGGTCTCACCCGTGGCCTCGAGCGCGCCGCGCGCGGGCAGCGGGTAGCTCGTGCCGCAGTCGTCGTAGTTGGTGCAGCGGATGAAGCGCTTGCCGCTCTTCTCGGACTTGTGCGCCACCAGGCGCCCCTCGCGGCCGGCCTCGGCGCACGCGGGGCACGCGCCCACGTCGACGTCGGGCTCGCGGTTGGTGGGGCACGCCGGGTTCACGCAGGTCTCGTACGCGCGGCTGCGGAACGGCTGCACCTTCACGCGCGGGGCGCCGCACTCCGGGCACACGGCCGCCTCGCCCTCGAGCGCGGAGATCTTGCCCTGGGGCAGCGGGTAGGTGACGTCGCACTCCGGCCAGCCCATGCAGCCGGCAAAGCTGCCGCGGGTCTTGGCGGAGGTCTTGACCACGAGGTCCTTGCCGCACTTGGGGCAGGTGCCGATCTTGGCGTCCGCGGTCACGGCGTCGGCGATGGCCTCGGAGAGGTCGTCGGTATGCTCCACGAGGGCGTCCATGAGGCCGGCGAGAAGGGCGCGGGAGTGGTTGACCACCTGCTCCTGCGTCTGCGCGCCGTCGGCGACGCTGGTCATGTCCTGCTCGAGCTCTGCCGTCATGTCCGGCGAGGTGATGCGCGGGGCGTAGGTGGCGAGCGCGTCGATGATCGCCATGCCGAGCTGGCTCGGCTCCACCGGGTCGTTCTTGAAGTAGCGGCGCTCGTAGAGCGTGTCGATGATGCTCGCGCGCGTAGACTTGGTGCCGAGGCCGCGCTTCTCCATCTCCTGGATGAGCCTGCCCTGGCTGTAGCGCGCGGGCGGCTCGGTCTGCTTGGCGAGAAGCTCCATGTCGCTGACGGAGACCACGTCGCCCTCGGCGAGCGCGGGGAGCTGGTCGTCCTTCTTGAGGCCGTAGGGGTAGGCCGCGCGGAAGCCCGGGCTCGCGAGCACGGAGCCGCTCACCGTGAACGGCTCGCCGGCGACGTCGATCGTCACCCTGGTGCCCTCGATCGTGGCCGGGCCCATGAGCGTGGCCAGGAAGCGTCGCGCGATGAGGTTGTAGAGCTTCCACTCCGCCGGCTGCAGCTTGTCCGGGGACGCCGGGGCCGTGGGGTAGATCGGCGGGTGGTCGGTGGTCTCCTGCTTTCCGCGGGTGGCGGTGAGCTTGTCCTGCTTCAGGAGCTCGTGGCACACGGAGCCGTAGGCGGGCACCGTGGAGAGCATGCGCACGCACTCGCGCAGGTCGAGCGAGGCGGGATAGACCGTGTTGTCGACGCGCGGGTAGGAGATCAGGCCGTCCATGTAGAGACTCTCGGCCAGGCGCATCGTGCGGGCGGGGCTGATGCCCTCGGCCGCTGCAGCGGCCTGCAGGCTCGTGGTGTTGAACGGCGCGGGCGGGCGCTGCGTACGGCTCTTGCGCTCAACGGCGGTGACGGCGCCCTCGGTGGCGTCCGCCACGTGGCCGTAGGCCGTCTCGGCGGCCGCCTGGTCCCAGAAGCGGGCCGTGGCGTGCGTGATGCGGAAGGGGTCGGCAGCGTCATCGTCCTTCTCGGCCTGGCCCTGGATGACCCAGTAGTCCTCGGGCACGAAGGCGAGGCGCTCGCGCTCGCGCTCCACGACGAGCGCGAGCGTGGGTGTCTGAACGCGGCCGGCCGAGCGCACGGTGCCCAGACCGCTCCAGCGCGCGGCGGTGAGGTAGCGCGTGAGCACCGCACCCCAGATGAGGTCGATGTACTGGCGGGACTCGCCGGCGTCGGCGAGGTCCTGGTCCAGCTCGACGAGGTTGGCGAAGGCGTGGTCGATCTCTGCGCGCGTGAACGCGGAGTAGCGGGCGCGCGAGACGGGCACGTCCGGCGCGACCTCGCGGATCTGGCGCAGCGCGTCAGAGCCGATGAGCTCGCCCTCGCGGTCGAAGTCCGTGCCGATGATCACGGAGTCGGCCTTCTTGGCGAGGTTCTTGAGCGCGCGGATAATCTCCTTCTCGGCGGGGAGCTTCTCGATGGGCGCCCACACCAGGTACGGGAGGCTCGCGATCTTCCAGCCCTTGAGGTCAACGCCGTTTGCCATGAACGGCTTGCGCTTGGACTTGTAGGGCGGGCGGGCCAGGCCGTCCGGCACGTCCGCCGGGAGCAGCTCGCCGTCCGCGGTGAGGCCCTGCCAGCCGTTCTTGTCGTCAAAGGTCAGCTGGACCGGGAAGTCCACCTTGAGGATGTGACCGCGCAGGCCGATGGTCACGCAGTCCTCACCGTCCCAGGTGAAGCGGTAGACCGGCGTGTTGTAGACCTTGTCGGCCTTGGGCTTCCCAGAGGTGGAGAGCAGCCGCGCGATCTGGCCGGCGGCGTCGTTCTTCTCGGTGACGATGAGCCTCACTGCACCACCGTCCTAGAGCTTCTCGAGGTCGCGGTTCTCGTAGTCCTCGCGGGACCACTTGAGGGCCTCCTTGCCGTCGCGCGCGACGATGATGAAGCGCGCCACGGCGAGCGCGGCCTCGTAGAGGAAGATGAGGACCGCGAACATGAGGATCATCGTGACGGGCGAGGCGTCGGGCGTCACGACGGCGGAGAGCACCATGAAGCCCACGTAGACGATGCGCCACTGCGAGCGGAACGTCTTGTAGGGCACGAGGTGCAGGATCGACAGGTAGAAGATCACGAGCGGCAGCTGGAACGCAATGCCAAAGCCGATCTCCAGCAGCATGTAGATGTCGAGGTAGTCGCTCGCCTCGGGCATCAGGCTGCCGATCTCGAGGGACTGCTCGAGCAGCCAGCCAAAGGCGGCGGGCTGGATGATGAAGAAGCAGAAGATCATGCCCAGGAAGAACAGCAGCACCATCGCCCCCACCGTCGGGACGACCCAGCGGCGCTCCTTGGGCTTGAGCGCCGGGAGGAAGAAGGCCATGACCTCCCAGATGATGATCGGGCAGCAGACGATGACCGAGAAGAACACCGCCACCTTGAAACGGATGGTGAAGCCGCCGAGCACCGTCGTGACGACGAGCTTGGCGCCGTTCATGGCCTCCTCGATCTGGCCGATCATGAGCTCGATCAGCGCGGGCGTGGCAAAGTAGATGACGAGCGCGCACACGACGACGGCCACCACGATGATCGTGAGGCGGCGGCGCAGCTCGCCGAGGTGGTCCATGATGGGCATGCGTGCGGGACCGATCGGCATGGCTTAGGCCTCCTTCTCGTCGTCGGTGGCGTCCGCGCCGGCGCCGGAGACGGGGACAGTCCCGTCTGCTCCGCGCTCGGCGCTCTGCGCCTCGCTCACTTCGTGAGTCGCGACGGGGCTGTCCCCGTCTCCGGCGCCGACGCTGCGGGGCCTCGAGGAGGGGGCCATCGCATACAGGTCGGCGGCGGTGGGCTTTTTGGGCTGGGGGTCGTCGGCGCTCTCGGCCGCCGGCTGCGCCGGGGCGGCCTCGGCGGCGTCCGCGTCGGAGTCGTCGGCGTCGTCCGGCTCGGTCTTCTCGGCCTGCGCCTCCGCGGCGGCCTCGCGGGCCTTCTTCTCCTCGGCGAGGCGCTTCTTGCGCTCGGCGAAGGTCTCGGTCCGCTTGGCGCGCGGCGCCTCCTCGCCCTCGGGAAGGTCGAGGTCCTCGTCCTCCTCGAGCTCGGCGGCGCGGTTACGGGTGGGCTTCTTGGGAGTGTCGCTCAGGGCCTCGGCGGCCGGGTCCATGATGTTGGTCTGAACGACCTCGGTGAAGCCCTCCTGGGCGTTCTTGAACTGGCGCAGGGCGCGACCGAGCGTGCGCCCCATGCCCGGCAGCTTGTCCGGGCCAAAGACCAGAAACGCGAAGAGCACGATGAGGACGAGCTCTCCCTCTCCAATGCCAAACACGGAAATCTATCCCCCGTTCGTCGTACGTCTGCCGCGCGGCCCCTAGGCCTCGCGGATGTTGAGGTCTGCCTGCACGCCGAGAAGGCCCAGGACGCGCTCCACGTTGCGCTGCGGCCGGGCCACGACGAGCGTGCCGCCGGCCTCGGCGACGCGATGCGCCGCGCCGACAAGGACGCCGATGCCCGTGGAGTCGATGTAGGGAACCCCGGCGAGGTCGATGACGAGCTCACCCGCGACGCCCTCCGCGACCTGCGCGTCAATCGCCGCGCGAAGCTCGTCGGCACAGGAGACGTCGACCTCCCCCGTGACGTTCAGGCGGCGGCTGTCACCGTCAATGGCCGCAGTGATCTCTAGGCTCATGGTGTCTCCCTTCTCGCAGGCGCGCTACTCGCCCGCCTCCGAGGAATCTTCGGTCGTGTTGGCGTTGGCGTCGGTCTCGGTGGCGTCGGTCTCGGTGGCGTCGGTCTCGGTGGCGTCGTCCGTCGCCGCGTCGTCGGAGGAGTCGTCCGTCGCCCCTGTGAGCTCGTCGATGCGCGCCTGGACGTCAGAGCGCACGCCCAGCTCGTCGTCGGGGTCGAGCTCGAGGGCCTTCTGGTAGGCCTCGATCGCCTCGTCGTTCATACCCTGCGTCTCATAGACCACGCCGAGGTAGGACCACGCGGGGGCGTACTCGGGGTCGTCTGCCGTGACGGACTGGAGGTCTGCGGTCGCGGACTCGACGTCCCCGAGGTAGTACTCGCACATCGCCCGCTCGCAGCGCGCGTCGGAGGCGTTGTCGAGCTCGAGATAGCGGTCGTAGTAGCCGATTGAGCGCTCGATGAGCTCCTCGCCGTGGCTCGTCTCGTCATCCGTGGTGGCGAGCATCAGAACCGACGTGCCCCACGAGGAGGTGGCGCGGGCCGCCGAGAGCAGCGTCTCGGTGTTCTCGGGGTCGTCCTCGAGCTTGGACTCGAGGTCGGCGACGTAGTCGGTGTACTGAGAGTCGACGTAGTCGACGTTGTACTCGACGCTCTGGCTCTGGGTGCTCTGGAACACCGACGCCAGCGCGCCGGCGAGCGTGGAGAGGGCAAAGATCACGATGAAGACGATGATGACGGCCTTCTGGGCGGTCGAGAGCTCGCCCGGCTTGCGCTCGCGCTTCTTGGCGGCAGGCGCCTTTGCGCCGGCGCCGTTCTTCTCGTCGTCGTCGTTCCTCTGTGCCAAACGCCACTTTGCCATGTGCGTACATGCCCCCCGCTATGAGCCGGCGCCCGATGCGCCCACGAAATATAAGAGTATGCCACGGCACGGCGCGCCCGGCCAGGCGTGACCGCGCCGCGGCGATAATAACAGAAGTTCCCCAGAGGCACCCGGGCCGGGGCCTAGGCCCGCTCGGCGCGCGCAAGGCGCGCGGACACGAGCTTGACCGCCACGACGAAGACGTCGAGCGCCTGGCCGAGCTCGTCGAGCGTCGGGTAGGTCGGGGCGATGCGGATGTTGGTGTCCTCGGGGTCCTCGCCGTAGGGCCAGGGGGCGCCGGCGGGCGTGAGCGTGACGCCCAGCTCCTTGGCGAGGCTCACGATGGCCTTGGCCGAGCCGCACGGACCCTCGAAGGAGACGAAGTAGCCACCCTTGGGGTGCGTCCACGTGGCGCAGCCCAGCTCGCCGAGGCCGCAGGAGAGCTTCTCCTCCACGAGGGCGAAGCGCGGTGCCACGAGCGCGGCGTGCCTCTTCATGTGCTCGGCCACGCCGGCGGCGTCCTTCAGGAACCTCACGTGCGCGAGCTGGGAGATCTTCTCCGGGGAGACGCGCATCGACGCGAAGGCGCGGCGCAGCTCGGCCATGTCCGCCGGGCTCGCGGTGACCCACGCCATGCCGGAGCTGGGGAAGGTCACCTTGGCCGTGGAGGCGAACTCGTAGACGCGGTTTTCGACGCCCGCCTCGGCAAGGGCGTCGAAGATGTTCATGAGCCTATCGCCCTCCCCCTCGAAGGTGTGGACGGCGTAGGCGTTGTCCCAGAAGATGCGGAAGTCGGGCGCGGCGGGCTTGAGGGCCGCAAAGGCGCGGACCACGTCGTCTGAGTAGGTGACGCCGGTGGGGTTGGCGTACTTGGGCACGCACCAGATGCCCTTGACCGTGGCGTCCTTCTCGACGTACTCGCGGACCACGTCCATGTCCGGGCCGTCCTCGCGCATGGGAACGGGGACGTTCTTGATGCCAAAGCTCTCCGTCACGGTGAAGTGGCGGTCGTAGCCGGGCGCCGGGCAGAGGAACTTGACCTCGCCCTGCTGGCACCAGGGCTTCTCGCCGCCGATGCCGTGGACGTAGCCGTGCTCCACGCAGTCGTACATGATGTTCAGGCTCGAGGAGCCCATGACGGAGACGTTTGCCGCGTCCACGCCGAGCAGCTCCGCGGCGAGGGCGCGCGCGGAGGGCAGGCCGTCGGGGGCGCCGTAGTTGTCCGCGTCGACGCCCTGGTCGGAGAGGTCGCTCTCACTGGTGAGCAGGTCGAGCATGGGCTTGGAGAGCGCGGTCTGCTCGGGGCTCGGCTTGCCGCGGGCCATGTCGAGCTTGAGGTTCAGGGTGCGCAGGTCGGCAGCCTGGGCCTCGAGCTCAGCGATGGCGGCGTCGAGGGCGGCGTCGGTCATGTTCTGGTAGGCGTTGGGCATGAGTCCTCCTCTTGGTTGGTCCCGTCTGAGTATAGATGCAAACGGGCACGATGCTGCTACCATGTTCCAGACGAAAACGAACGCTTACAGGGAGGCGGTGGCGAGATGGACGTGCGCTCGGAGGACTACGGCGAGCTGCAGCGGCTGGTTGACTCCCTCTTTGCGCCGGGCGTGTCGTCCGCCGCCACGGTGAGCCGGCTCGACGTGGAGCTGCGCGCGGAGATCTTGGACCTCGCCGGCGACCTGCTCGAGGTCGTGGCCGCGCTCCCGCCGCGCAGCTACACCCGCCAGCGCCTCTGCGACCAGCTCAACTCCTGCCTCGTGGCCCGCGGCTGGGGCACCGTCTACGGCACGGTGGAGTAGCGCCCGTTTCACTTTTAGGCAGTTTTTCTCTGGTCCCCTCAGTATCTCCGACAGCCACAAGTCATTTATCTGCGGTTTTACAAACCGCTACTCAAGGC
The DNA here is from genome assembly GCA_963931035.1 of uncultured Atopobiaceae bacterium. Classification (GTDB taxonomy): domain Bacteria; phylum Actinomycetota; class Coriobacteriia; order Coriobacteriales; family Atopobiaceae; genus Thermophilibacter. The sequence goes on from OZ006979.1 coordinate 1,043,989, forward strand.
CTCTTCGATAATCTGCCTAAAACTGAATTCGCCCTACATAATCCCCTCTCTGAGCCGAGAACTGCCCCGCTGGGTTCCTGGAACCCACGACCAGGACCGCCGAATCTCTCTCAAAATCCCAAACATCCCGGTTGGCGACCTTCGGCCCACACGACACGGCCCGCCCGCCCTTCTCACCCAGCGACTTTTGCGCACAGCGCAATGAGCTGGGGAGAAGGACGGGCGGGCCCTCACGTGCGTATGCGACGAGCGCGTCTTACTCGTCGGCCTCCAGAGCGGCGACGATCTCGTCGGTCATGTCCATGGTGTGGTAGACGTTCTGGACGTCCTCAAGCTCGTCGAGGCGGTCGACGAGGCGCTGGACCTTCTTGGCGTCGGCCACGGAGACCTGCGTCGGCGTGGTGGGGACCATGGTGAGCTCGGAGCCCTTGACCTCGATGCCCTGGGCCTCGAGGCCCTTTGCCACGTCCTGCATCTTGTCGTAGGCGGTCCAGACGATCCACTCCTCGCCGGCGTCCTCGTAGTCCTCGCCGCCGGCCTCGGCGACGGCCATCATGAACTCGTCCTCGTCGACGGCGTTCTCCTTGTCGGCGACCTTCTTGTCCTCGGACTTGATGACCTTCTCGACGGCGATGGAGCCCTTGCGCTCGAACTGGAACGCAACGGAGCCGGAGGTGCCGAGCGAGCCGCCGGAGTGGGAGAAGGCGGAGCGGACGTCGGCCGCGGTGCGGTTCTTGTTGTCGGTCAGGCAGTCGACGTAGACGGCGACGCCGGCGGGGCCGTAGCCCTCGTAGGTGATCTCGGCGTAGTTGGCGGCGTCGGCGCCGGAGCCAAAGGCCTTGTCGATGGCGGCCTTGATCTTGGCGTTGGGCATGGAGACCATGCGCGCGCGGGCCACGGCGGCGGCGAGCGTCGCGTTGTTGTCCGGGTTGGGGTCGCCGCCGAGCTTGGCCGCAACGGTGATGTTGCGGGAGAGCTTGGAGAAGAGCGACGAGCGCTTGGCGTCGATAGCGGCCTTCTTGTGCTTGGTGGTTGCCCACTTAGAGTGTCCGGACATGCACATCTCCTTCGTTGATTCATGGCATGAAACGTGCCTACGATAGCGAAGAGCGGCTAAAATGTAAAGGGCGGGCGAGAAGGCGCCTCACAGGTCGTACTTGGACACGACGCGGCGGATCGCGCGGCCCCACGGCAGCCAGATCGCGGCGAGAAACGCGACCGTCGCCACGCCGTGCGTCACGTCGAGCGGCAGGCTGGCCGCGCAGGCGAGAAGCGCCGACTCCCAGGTGAGCGGCTGGACGTAGCCGAGGACGTGGTAGCCGTTCAGGATGAGGCCAAAGACCAGGCCGGACGCGAAGCCCCAGCCGTAGAGCCACGCGCCGTGCGAGAGCAGGTTCTTCTCGCTCAGCACGCCGCCGACGTAGCCCACGAGGCCCCACGCGTACATCTGCCAGGGTGTCCAGGGCCCCTGCCCAAAGAAGACGTTGGAGGCGAGGGCGGCGAGGGCGCCCACCACAAAGCCGCTGCGCCTGCCGAGCGCCGCGCCCGCGAGGATCGCGATCGCGGAGACCGGCTTGACGTCCGGCAGCGGGGCAAAGAGCACGCGTCCCGCCGCCGCCACGGCGGCGAGCACGGCGGTGGGCATGAGCTGACGCAGGGCGGGCCTCGACGCCTCGTAGCTCGCAAGGAGCAGCCCCAGGACGAGGAGCACCACGACGAGCGTGAGCCCCGCGGTGGCGCGCACGCCCGCCAGCGCGAGCGCGACCATCGCGACGGGCACCGCCACCAGCGCCGGGACCTCCAGCGCCGCCAGCGCCCGGGCGCGCGGTGTTTGTCTCTCCCCCATCATGGGTACCAGTTTGCCATAGGCCCGCGACCGAGGAGGCACCATGCTGTACATCGGCAACTTCAGCTACAACGACGACACCGACAGCAAGGACAACTACTGCCTCATGCCCATCGTCGTGGAGGCGGATGACGCCGATGCGGCGATGGAGAAGTTCGCGGCGCACCTCCATGAGGTCCGCACGTCCTCCGACCTGCTCGACGGCGCGCACGAGATCTACCTCGACTCGCTCACCGAGCTCGAGGGCGCCCCCTCCGACCCCGTCATCTGCCAGTGGCAGAAGATCGTGCCGGCGATGGACGGCCTGTGCTCGATCACGAGCGCGCTGCCCGTGGTGGACGAGGACGACGACGTCGCCAGCGCCTACGCCTGGGGCGACGACGAGGACGAGCACGAGCACGTGGACGACCTCGAGGAGCTCGACGAGGACGAGCTCGCGGAGCAGGAGCCGTTCCTGCTGTTCGAGTAGAGCCAGGAGCTGCGCAAAAACTCGCCCGCCGGCTCGGTCACGATGACCGCCCCGTCAAAGACGAGGGAGGCGGAGGTGGCAACGGCAGCCACGAAGGCGGCGTCATGGGTGGCGAGAAGGACCGTGGCGCCGCCTCTCGCTGCCGCGCGGACGCGCTCTGCGACCGCGGCGCGGGCGGCTCGGTCGAGCCCCTTGGTAGGCTCGTCGAGCAGCAGCAGGCGCGGACGCACGAGCAGCAGCTTCTCGAGCGCCAGCAGCTGCTGCTGGCCACCGGAGAGGTCGTAGGGGTGGCGGTCCGGGCAGCCGGCGAGGCCCAGGCGCTCGAGCGTGGCGTCGACCTCGGCGGCACCGTAGCGGCCCGACGACGCGGACCACTCCATGAGCTCGTCGCGCACCGTCTCGCACGCGAGCACCGCGCGCGGGCTCTGCGGCAGCAGGGCCTGGTCTTTGGCGCACGCGTTTCTCGCCCGTCCGCGCCGGGGGCGGAGCACGCCGGCCGCGACCTGCAGGAGCGTCGACTTGCCGCAGCCGTTGGCGCCGAGGAGCGCACGGACCTCGCCGGGGGCCACCGTGAGGTCGCAGCCGCGCAGCACCCAGTCAGCGTCGCGGTCGTAGCGGAACCACACGTCGTCCAGGGAGAGCGCGGGGCGCGCGTCCTTCTCGCCCGTAAGGAAAACTCGTTGGCGTCGAGGAGCCAGAATCGGGTCTTCCTCGGCCCCGTTTTGGTCCTCTGGGACCAACGAGTCGCCAGGACGCCGCAGGTCCTCGAGCGCGACCTCGCGCGCGCGGCCGCCCTCCAGCGCAAAGGCGCACGTGGCGTAGCCGAGCATCGGGCCGGACGCGTGCGTGGCCACGACGACCGTCATGCCCAGCTCGCGGTTGGCACGGAAGAGCAGGGCGAGAAACGCCTGCTCGGTGACGGGGTCGAGCATGCTCGTGGGCTCGTCGAGCAGAAGCGCGCGCGGGCGCATGGCGAGCACCGACGCCAGCGCGAGCACCTGCCGGCGGCCTCCCGAGAGCTCGGCCACGCTGTCGCGAAACCACGGCCCCATGCCCAGGTAGGTGGCGGTCTCGGCCACACGACGGCGCATCTCCGGCTCCGGCGTGCCCAGGTTCTCCAGGCCAAAGGCCATCTCGTGCCAGACCGTGTCGCAGACCATCTGCGCATCCGGGCTCTGGAAGACGTAGCCGACGGCGCGCGCGGACCGCACGGCGTCGAGCGAGCGCACGTCCTCGCCGAACGCGCGGACCGTGCCCGAGAGCTCCCCCGCCGGCGAGATCTGGGGCTTGGCCAGGCGCAGCATCGTAGACTTCCCGGATCCCGTGGCACCAGTGAGCAGCGCAAACGCACCCTCGGGAACCTCAAGGCAAGCGTCGAGAAGAACGGGCGTCCCGGCACCTGCGTAGGTGAAGCTCACGTGGTCGAAGGCAAGCGCGCTCATCGGCGCCCCCTCTCGCGCAGACGCGCCGCCAGCTCGAGCGCGGCGGGCAGCAGGGCGAGAAGCGCGGGCGGCACGTAGGCCCACCAGGGGCCGAGCCCGCCCATGCGCGGGTAGAAGCGCCACCGCGCGCAGAGGCCCCACGCGCAGGCGGCGGCCAGGGCGAGAAGCGCCGCGATTCCGCAGAGCGCCGCGACGTCGCGCCGGCGCAGGCGCTCCGGGCGATACGCCGTGCGCGGGCGGCCCGACTCCCAGCCGCGGGCGCGCATGGAGTCCGCGCGCTCGAGCGACTCCTCGAGAGACCAGGAGAGCAGCAGCGACGACGTTCGCATGAGGGCATCGCGCGCGGAGGGTCGCGCCCCGGCGGCGGTGCAGGCCGCGAGCGACGCGCGCGCGTCGCCCGAGCGGCGGAGGAGCTGGGGAACGAGCTGGGCGACCATACCCGCGAGCAGCGGCAGCGCCCGGGCGTGCCGCGGGGCGAGCGCGAGGAGCCGGTCCTGCGAGAGCACCGCCGCGGCACCCTCGAACCACAGGACCACGGCCACCAGGAGCGCGCCCATCGTGGCGCCGTAGGCAAGGCTCTCCAGGTAGACGCTGCGCGGCCCCAGCTTGAGCAGCAGCGTGGACCCGGACGCCGAGAAGAGCGGGTTGGCCAGGCACACCAGGGCCAGCAGCGGCAGCTGCCAGGCGAGCCCGCGCACCGTGACGGCGACACCCCGCGCGAGCAGCGAGAAGGCCAGTGCGCCCGCGAGCGAGAGCGCCGTCAGCGCGGGCTGCACCGCCAGCATGGAGAGTGCGACCACCCCGGCGAACAGCGTCGCCGGGACGGCCGCGTGGACGGCATCGAAGGCTCTGGCGCGCGGGACGGCCACGACGCGACAGCTACTCGGTGAACTCGGTAACGTAGAGCCAGGTCACAACGTCACCGGACGCGAGCTCCAGCTCGGAGGCGGCAACCTCCGCCATCTCGCCGTTGACCTCGAACATCCAGCCGCTCATGTCGCCGAAGTCGCCACCGGCGAGGCCGTTTACGCCCTGGACGTACATGCCGTACTCGGAGTCGGACGCGTTGACGTCGTCCGCAGCCGCGACGAGCGCGTCGTAGGCCGTTGAGCCCTCGGGGAGCTCGACCTCGGTCGAGGTCTTCTCGCCCTCGCCGGCCGTGGCGTCGATCTCCACGGTGACGGCGATGGCGGCCTGCTGCTCCTGGGCCGCGTCGGTGCCGGAGCCGGAGGCGCCGTCCGTTGCGGGCGCAGTGCCGCACGCGACCAGGCCCACGGCAAGCGCGAGCGCCGCAAAGGCGGCACCAAGGCGCGTGAGCAGGATCTTCTCGGCAGTTCCGTTCTTGTGCTCCTGAGACATCGTGCCTCGCTCTCTGCCCCCCGGGGGGCATCGGGAGGGCAAGGCAGGACAGGCGGCGCGCGCGGCCGCCAACCTATGAACACAGTCTTGTGCTGTTCCGGAGTCAAACCGGAATCCTTTTTTCATCTACTAGGCGTAGCAGCTCTTCGAACCGTGCCCTCTATGCTGTTGGAGACCTCAGTGTAGCAGGTCCGCAGGGCGAGGGTGCCCGCTCGCACCCGCCGCTCGCGAACGCCGGGTCTAGCCTTCCTGAATCTGGGTAAACAAGGCTCATTTATCCCCTCGACCGAATCGAGCCCGCATGCCCAGCGTACGCCGCACCCCGCACCCCACGGCCCTCGCCCTCGTCCTTCTCGCCCTCGTCCTCTCCGTCCTCGCGCTCGGCCCCGCGCCTGCGCAAGCCGCCCCCATACTCAAGCTCGCCGATCCGGACACCTCGCGGGGCTGGGTGGACCTCTTTGGCGACGGATCGGGGCCCCTCTCCTACTCGACCGGGCAGTCCGGGCGCATCTGGGCCGACAAGTCCGTCTTCGGCAGCGCCGAGGAGGCGCGCGCCGCGGGCCTGCCCGTCTCCCTCGAGGACGACGAGCACGGCTTCATCGTGAGCCTCTCCGCCCTCTCCAGCGCCACCTCCTTCCGTCACGAGGGAGGGCCCGCCCATGACGTCGCGCTCGTGGTCCCCCTCAACCGACTGCTCGTGGACAGGACCTATGCCGGGAGGGCGCAGGCCGCCCATCTCGCCGACGCCCTCAACGCCGCGATCGCTCGTCTCATGGCCGAGAACGGCGACGGCTCGACGCCCACCCGCGTGAGCGTGGTGGGCTACAGCTCCGACGTGACGACGCTCATGCCCCTCTCGTCATACGAGCCCGACGACCAGGGCCGCTACGTCTCCTTCGTCCCGGCGACGTCCTCCTCCCCCGCCGCGCTCAAGGTGGTGGCGCATGCCCCCGACCCGGGGGTCGAGACCCGGGATGGCTCGTTCGGGGCGGGCCTCTACCTCCAGCGCGCGGCATACGTCGCGGGCGAGTCGCTCGCAGCGGCGGCGGATGACGAGGGCGTGACGGGACGGGCGCCCGTGATGGTGCTCATGTCACTCGAGGCACCGTCGATGGCGAGCGTCCGCGTTGACGCGCCGCCTGCCTACACGGGCGACCAGACGGGATTCCTCGGGCCGCTGCCAAACTCCCACGAGACCGGGTACGGAACCGACGCACCGCTCGCGACGATGCTCACCGTGCGCCTCGAGGCGCGGCGCGTGAGTAGCGCCTGGGAGGCCGCCGGTGCCAGCAGCGACCTCGAGCTCTACACCACCGGGCTCGACACCACGGACATGGCGGCCTACCTGCTCGAGACCGCGGACGGCCAGGAGTCGGCGACGCTCGAGGACACGGTCGCGGGCCAGCAGGTCGACCTGGCGGAGAACCTGCGCGAGGCCGCCCGCGCATACGGCGAGGCAGCTGCCGCGGGCGAGAGGAGCGTGTCGCTCGAACTCGTGGGGTCGAGCGGGTCGGGCCTCGTGAGCGAGACCGTGGAGCTTCCCGTCGTTGACGGCCTCGTCTCCGCGGACGACGGCTATGCGCTCAGCTCCGTCGACGAGTACCTCTCCGCCCGCAGCGCCAGGGCGCTCTCCTGGGCGCTCGACACCGTGGTCGACCGCATGCTCGACGTCGAGTACGACGCCCCGACCTCGGGCGGGGAGGGGTCGGAGCTGCCCGGCGGGAGCCGCGTGAGCGTGCGCGACCGCATGGGTGCCGGCATGCTCGTGGGCAGCGTGGACGGGATCGTGTACGGCAACGAGCTTCTCGACGGCGCGCTCGCCGCCCAGGCGGTCCAGATCAGCCTCTCGGACCCCTTCGACGTGGAGGCCACGCACGAGTTCGCCTACCTCGTGAGCGCCGTCAACGCTCGCTACCACCTCGGCGGCGACGCGTACGGCCTCTTCTACGACGCCCTTTCTGACCGCCAGATCTACTACGACGGCGAGACGTCCTTCTCCAATCACGTCTCGTGGTACGTCGACGGCGACCACGGCATGGTCGCAGGCGACGGCCTCCCCTACCGCTTCGCACGAACCGACGAGGTGGACGCCATCGCCAACGGCACCTGGGAGCAGGCGGACGCGAGCGTGCGCTCGCGCGTCGAGGCGGCCCGCGACGCCGGCGCCACGGCCGTGTGCGAGACCTACTTCTACATTGGTAACCTGGAGAACCAGTACACGGGCGGAGACGCCGCGCTCTACGACTTCGTGGTCATGGTGGAGACCGACCTCTCCGACGGGAGGCAGACGCTCCTGCTCTCGGCACCCGTGGAGGCCGTGCCCGCCCGACGGGCGAGCGTGACCGTGCACGAGGACGGCTCTGCGACGATGGTGCTGGAGGACAACGGGGACGCATGGCCCGTGCGCCTCGTCTACGAGGTGCGGCCCACCGCCCCCGTCGAGGCGCTCCTCGAGCGCATCGAGGCGGGCGGGACCGTGAGCGACGAGGAGCTCGCACAGGCCACGGGCGCCGACGTCGCCCAGACGGCGTCGGGCGGCCGCCTGCTCTACGCGAGCGCCTTCGACGAGGACGGCGCCTCGTTCGAGGCCGGCTCGGTCGCCTCGGCGTGGGTCGCTCCGGGCAACTCCTACTACTCCTTCGCGCACGACGCGCCGCTCTTCTCGCTCAAGGACGGCCAGACGCTCCCCGCGTCGGGGCTTCCCGCGGCAGACCAGCTCGAACCGCTCGCGACAAGGCCCGTCCCCGGCGCGACCTACTACTATGCCAAGACGGTCTACGACGCCACCCTCACCGCGCCGGGCGAGGCGGAGCCCGCCACGCAGCGAACCGTCTTCCTCCCCTATGTCGCCCCGGACGAGGCGAGTCAGGAGGGGCGCCTCGCCCAGGGCCCCGACGGACAGTGGCTCGCGCTCGCCGGAACGCTCAAGCACCTCGTTCCCATTGAGCTGGGATCGCACGAGAAGGTGACGAACGTCACGGGCAGCGCCCCGTACGCCGAGCGCCTGAGCATCGAGCAGACCCGAGACGACGGGATCCACCTGCAGGCGCGACTGGGAAACAACGGTCTTCTCGTCCTGCCCCCGCAGACGGGCAGCGCCGAGCTCGTGGTGGAGAAGAGCCTCGACGGCGGGAGGCACGAGCTCACAGACTCCGAGCGCGCGCAGACGTTCGCGTTCGACGTCTCGCTCTCCCGCGCGGGCGGCGCGCCGCTCGAGGCTCCCGTCCTGCTGACCGGGCCGTCGGGCGAGGCCGAGCTCGTCACGCCCGAGGGCGGCCGCCTCGAGCTCTCGCTGGCCGACGGGCAGTCCGCACGGATCTCGGGGATCCCGGCGGGGACGTCCTTCTCGGTGAGCGAGCACCCCGTGCCGGGCTTCTCTCCCACGATAACGGTCGAGCCGGCGGACGGCGGGTCATCCTCCGGCGACGACGCGGCGACGGGCACGCTCGCGATCGGAACCACCACGGCACGCTTCACCAACACGAAGCAGGTGGGGACGCTCGTCGTGGGCAAGGCCGTGGCGGGCAACGCCGCGGACCAGGCACGGGCCTTCCCCTTTGACGTGACGCTCGACCGCGCGCAGGGACTCCCGGGAAGCCTGCCCTACGAGCTTCGGGGCGCGGGCGGGGAGACCCTGGCGCGCGGCACCGCGACGGTCGGCAAGGACGGCTCCGTCACGCTCGAGGAGGGGCGTGAGGTAACGCTCGCCGGAGGGCAGGAGCTCGCGCTGCTCGACGTGCCGGTGGGCACCTCCTATGACGTGGGCGAGACGGACGAGGGAGACTACGAGGTCGACGCGTCCAGCGCCGAGGGCACCATCGAAAGCGACGGGCAGACGGCACGGGCGTCGTTCACCAACAGCCGCATGGCCTATGGGAGCCTCTCCGTGGAGAAGCATGTGGTCGGTGGCGACCCCGGGCGCGCGTTCGAGTTCACGGTGACGCTCGCCGACGGCGAGGGCGGCAGCCCCCTCTCGGGTGAGGTCTCCTACGACGTCGACGGGACCGAGGGGACGGCAAGCCTCGACGCGGACGGCTCGTTCACGGTCTCTCTCGCCGACGGGCAGAGGCTCACCCTTGGTGGGCTTCCCCAGGGCACCTCCTTCGAGGTGCGCGAGAAGGACTATGCGGCCGAGGGTTACCTCACGGTCGCCTCGGGCGAGCGGGGCGTGATCGGCGACGAGCCGGCCGGGGCATCCTTCACCAACGTGAGCACGTCTGGCGCCCTTGGCATCGCCAAGCTGGTCGCCGGCAACGCGACGGACCCTGAGGCGACGTTCGACTTCACCGTGCAGCTGAGCGGGCTCCCGGGAGCAGGGTCGTACGGCATGACGCGCTACCGCGGCGACGGCACGGCAGCAGAGAGCGGGACCGTCGTCTTTGACGCGGACGGCACGGCAACCGTCGACGACCTGCACGGCGGCGAGGGGGTCCTCATCGAGGGCCTGCCCGAGGGACTTGGGTACACCGTCACCGAACAGGGGGCCGAGGGCTACGTGACCTATGCGGGCAGCGCCGGGGACATCGCCCAGGGCGTCGAGTCCACGTCCTGCTCGGGAACCATAGCCGGCGACGGCGCCGCGAGCGCGGCCTACTTCCTCAACGTCCTCGACCTCCACGGCTCGCTCACGATCGAGAGCCGGGTCAGCGGGGCCGCGGCCGAGGACGAGGCTGCGGCCGGCAGGTCCTTCTCGTATGCCGTCGAGGCGGCGACGCAGAACGGCTCGCCCGTGACGGGAGAGCTCGCCTACGTGCTCGATGACGGCACGACGGGGACTGCCACGTTCGTGAACGGGCGCGCCGTCATTGACGTGCCCGCTGGCGGGAGCCTGACCTTCGGGAGCTTCCCGGCGGGACGCGTCCGCGTGACGCAGGTCGACGCCTCTGAGCAGGGCTACGTCACCGCGCCGTCGCTCTCCCAGGACGGCGCGGTCAGCCAGGACGCGCGCACCACGCTGACCTTCATCAACGAGAAGAGCTACGCTGCGACCGCATGGACGCCTGACGCCACCTCGGCGCTCGTGGGCCGCGCGCAGGCCACCGGCGAGTTCGCCTACCAGCTTGCCAGCGGCGACCAGATCGTGGCGAGCGCCGCAAGCGTGGCATCGCCCGACGGCATGGCGTCGGCGCTGCCCTTCCCCGAGTTGACACTTGACCGGCCGGGAACACATAAGTTCCTGCTGAGCCAGGCGGTCCCCGCGAACCCAGAGACGGGCGTGAGCTACGACCGTAGCAGCTTCGTACTGGAGGTGGACGTCACTGCCAACGCGCTCGGGAGGCTCTCCGTGAGCGAGACGCGGGTGTCGCTGCTCGGTGACGACGGGACGTCCGAGCCCGTCCCGGCGGCGGACTTCGTCAACCGCTACGAGACCCGACGGGCAATCGCCCCTCTCACGGCGCATAAGGAACTCGTCGGCGGGACGCTCGCCGAAGGGCGGTTCTCGTTCCGCGCGCAGGAGGTCGACGGAGACGGTAAGCTCATCGGGAACGCGCTCGTGGCGCGCAACCAGGCCAACGGGACCGTGAGCTTTGGAGAGATCGTGCTCGACGTGCCCAAGGGCGGCAGCACGACGCGGGCCTTCCTCGTAACCGAGGACATCCCCGAGCAGGGGACGGACGGCGTCGAGTACGACGAGCGCACCTACCGCGTCAGCGTGACGGCCCGTGACGATGGGACAACGGACGAGGTGGCGGTCTCCACGGCTACCGAGCTCCTCGGCGAAGACGGCTGGGCGCCCTGTGACGAGGCCCTCTTCGAGAATCGTGTGAGCGGCGGGGGCACGACCGACCCGGAGGACCCGGACGAGCCGACCGGCCCCGACGAGCCGGCCGGCCCCGACGACCCCGACGAGCCGGCCGAGCCCTCGAATCCCGAGAGCCCGGAGGACGACTCCTCGCAGCAGGGCCAGGGAAACCCCCAGGCGACCCCGGACACCTCGGACGCGTCCGTGGGCCCTGACGTCCTTATCGCCCTCGCGCTTCTCGGCGTCGCCGTGGCCGTCGTCGCTTATGTCCTGCGCCGGAGGTCGTGAGGGGCGCAAATTGGGGACGTGTTTTTCCTCTCAGCAAATTGGGGACGGGTTATTTCTCTCAGAGAGAAATAACCCGTCCCCTAGTGGGACTCGCCTACGAGCTTGAGGCCCACCACGCAGCCGACGAGCCCCGCGAGCAGCGCAACCTTGGCCCAGGAGAAGGTCTCCGCGCCGGTGGCGATGCCGTAGCCCACCGTGACCGCCGCGCCAATCCCGACCCAGACGGCATAAGCGGTCCCGATGGGGATGGTGCGCACGGCATGGCTGAGACCGAGCATGCTCGCCACGAGCGCGGCAATGAAGACGATTGACGGCAGGAGCTTCGTAAATCCCTCCGCGCGGTCGAGTGCCAGCGCCCACACGGCCTCGAGCATTCCGGAACACACGAGCACGACCCAGTTCATGAAAGCCTCCTTCGGTAGATGCGCCGTCTTTTCGTTCCTGGTACGGCTGCCCCTCGTCAGGGACCCCCATGGGTCGTCCGGCAGTGTAGCACGTCGCGCGGGACAAGGAGCCGCGCGAGGGCTCAGGCAGGTCAGACCCCTTCTGACCGCAAAAAACATCCGGGTATCTTCTCCTGTCTTCTACAGTCGACAGAAAGACAAGATTTTGTCGACTGTAAGAGACAGACGGGTAATTGGGGACGGGTTATTATTCTCTGAGCGAAATAACCCGTCCCCTATTCTCTGGAAAAAGCACGTCCCCAATTTGCGAGCACTCGTAGACGCAATCTGTGGATTCGGTCGGGAGTCGAAGGTCGGTCACATCTTGGGTCGGCACTCGTCAGGAATACTGGATGTGGTATCCCCGATCCGGAAAGGACCGTCGTGCTCCTCAGCCTCATCATCATTGTCGTCGGGTTCGTCCTGCTCATCTTCGGCGCCAACTTCCTCGTGGACGGCGCCTGCAGCATCGCCGCGCGCCTCGGCGTCCCCGAGCGCGTGGCCGGCCTCACCATCGTCGCCATTGGAACCTCGCTGCCGGAGCTCGTGGTCAGCGTCACCTCCGCCGTGGGCGGGCACGCCGACATGGCTTTCGGCAACGTCGTGGGCAGCTGCCTGGCAAACCTGCTGCTCATCCTGGGTCTCTCCGCCGTCATCGCCCCCGTCGCGCTCTCGCGCGGCACCATCCGCTTCGAGATCCCGGTGAGCGTGGCGGCCTGCGCCCTGCTCGCGCTCGTCGCCAACACGGACGGCGAGGTCACGCTGCTCGAGGGCGTCGTCCTTCTCGCCGCGTTTCTCGGCTTCGTCGCCAGGACCGTCGTGGTCGGGCTCAGCGAGGGCGCGACCGAGAAGGACGACGCGCCGGATGACCCCGATACCGGCGTCGTTTCCTCCAACACCTTCCGCGACCTGCTCTTCATTGTGGGCGGCATCGCGATGCTCAAGTTTGGCGCGGACTTCGTGGTGGACAACTCGGTGGAGATCGCGGGCGCCATGGGCATCTCCGAGCGCGTGATCGGCATCACCGTGGTGGCGCTCGGCACCTGCCTTCCGGAGCTCGTCACGAGCGTGGTGGCGGCCTTCCGCGGAAACTCCGACATCGCCGTCGGCAACGTCGTGGGGTCCAACATCTCGAACCTTCTGCTCGTCATCGGCGGGCCGGCGCTCTTTGCCGACATACCCTATGACGCAGCCTACAACGTGGACCTTGCGCTGCTCGCGCTCTTCTCGGCCGTGCTCGTGGGCTTTGCCTACGTGGGGCGCCGCCACGAGATGAGCCGCGTGAACGGCGTGATCTTCGTGGTGCTCTACGCCGCCTACATCGCCACGTCGGTGATGCGCTAGGTGACCAGCGCAGGCAGGCACAGCAGCAGGAGCAGCGCGACGGCGGCAAGGCTCACCCAGAAGCGCCACATGGGCAGAAACGTCCGGTAGAGGAAGTCGTCCGGCAGGGCGTCCGCGGGGTCGCGCCCCTCGAGGAAGGCCCAGAGCCTGGTGGCGTCCGCAAGGTCGTGCTCGCGCATGAACCGGGTGACGCGCGCGTCGCAGGCACCACTCCAGAAGCAGGCGAACAGGCGGAGGAAGGACGTCAGGAGATACAGCCCCCTGCCGACAGAGGTGTCCCAATCCAGGAGCCAACTCGCGTAGAGGAAGACCATCGTGGCGACAAAGAAGGCAGCGTACGCAAGCGCCGCTCTAAGGAGCAGCCTGACGAGCTCATGACGAGACTCGGCCTCGGCGCGCACCGCGCTGGTGCCGTGCTCTCCGAGCAGCTCGGAGGCACTGGTACCCAGCTCGCCTGCCACGAGCGCGAGGCTCTGCACGTCGATGAGGGTCCTGCCAGTCTCCCAGTTGTTCACCGTCTGACGACTCACGTAGACGCGCTGCGCGAGCTCAGCCTGCGTGAGACCGGCCGCTTCGCGCCGCTCGCGGACGCGCTCGCCGACGACCTGTCGCGCGCTCTGAAGCTCCTCCGCCATGGCACGCCCCCTCTCTCTGCGGAAATCGTACCCGCATCGGGCGCTCACGGCGAGTCAAAACCCTTTGACACGTGCCTCCGTCCCGGCGAAATGCCGGTTGTGTACACCGAATTCCGCCACGGTAAAAAAAGCACCCGCATTATCGCAGCTAGTCGCATCGGCGATACTCGCATGTCTTCGTGCAGGTGTACACAACCGGAATCTAGCGAGAAGAACCGCTACGCCGTGAGGAAGATCGTGGCACCGAGAGCGATGTAGACCAGGCCCGAGACCACGGACGTCACGCGCCCGGCGCGCGGGCTGCGCGTGAGCAGGCGCGAGAAGGGCGCCGCCACGAGCACGATCACCACGGTCCAGAGCGTGGAGAGCGCCACATAGGTGAGGCCGAGCGCGAGGAAGGGCACCGGGCCGAAGGAGTTGGGCGTGGCCACGAACTGCGGCAACAGCGCCAGGAAGAACAGGATGATCTTGGGGTTGAGGACGTTGGTCAGCACGCCCTGGGCAAACACGCGCAGGTTCGAGCCGGCCGATGCCCCCTCGTCCTTCTCGCCCACCGAGAAGGACGAGCCACCGGAGAGGATGCTCCGCACGCCCATCACCGTAAGGTACGCCGCCCCCGCGACCTTGATCGCACCGAAGGCAATCGGCGAGGCGGCGAGCACGAGCGACAGCCCCGCCGCGACGAGGATCGTGTGCACCACGAGGCCCGCGTTGATGCCGAGGGCGCTCGCGAGCCCCTCGCGGCGGCCGCCCGCAATCGTGCGGGTGAGGATGTAGACGGTGTCGATGCCCGGCGTGAGGCACAGCGCCGCCGCGGACGCGACGAAGCCGCCGTAGCCGACGATGCCCAGCACGGTGCCCTGCCCCGACGCCTAGAGGACCTTGGAGAGGAAGCTCTGGGTGCGCGGGTTCTTGGGCGAGCCAAAGACCTCGGCCGGCGTTCCCTGCTCCTGGATGACGCCCTCGTCCACAAAGCACACGCGGTCCGCGACCTCGCGCGCAAAGCCCATCTCGTGCGTGACGATCACCATGGTCATGCCCTGCTCGGCGAGCTCGCGCATGACGTCGAGGACCTCGCCGACCATCTCGGGGTCGAGGGCGGAGGTGGGCTCGTCGAAGAGCATGATGTCGGGGTTCATGGCCAGGGCGCGGGCGATGGCCACGCGCTGCTGCTGGCCGCCGGAGAGGGAGCGCGGCATGGCGTCGGCCTTCTCGGAGAGGCCCACGCGCGCGAGCAGGCGCTCAGCGGTGGTGGAGGCCTCCTCCTTGCTCATGAGCTTGAGCTCCACCGGGGCATACATGATGTTCTCGCGCACGCTGTAGTGCGGGAAGAGGTTGAACTGCTGGAACACCATGCCCACGTGCTGACGGATCTTGTCGACGTTTGCCTTGGGGCCCGTGATGGACTGGCCGTCGATGAGGATCTCACCGGAGGTGGCCTCCTCGAGGCGGTTGATGCAGCGCAGGAACGTGGACTTGCCGGAGCCGGACGGGCCGATCACGCAGACGACCTCGCCGGCGTGGATGTCGATGTCAATGCCGCGCAGGACGTGGTTCTCGCCGAAGTCCTTGGTGAGGCCCTCGACGTGGATCTTGACCTCGCTGATCTGCTTCTTGCTTGCCATTACTTGCGCATCCTTTTCTCGAGCTGGGACGAGACGAGCATCAGCACGCTGGTGATCACGAGGAAGATGACGGCGACCCAGGTGTAGGTGGCGAACGAGTCCATCGTGCGGCCGACGTAGACCTTTGCCTGGTTCATGATCTCAGGCAGGCCGAGCGCGTACATGATCGTGGAGTCCTTCAGCGTGATGATGCACTGGTTCACGAGGCTGGGCAGGCAGATGCGCACGGCCTGGGGCAGAACGATCTTGAGCATCGTCTTGCCGTGGCTCACGCCCAGGGAGCGCGAGGCCTCGGTCTGACCCTTGGGGACGGACTGGATGGCGCCGCGGAAGATCTCTGCGGAGTAGGCTCCGGCGTTGAGAATCAGCGTGAGGATGCTCGCCGTGATGATGTCCAGACGAAAGTCCGGAGCGATCGTCGCCTGCATGAGCTGCGGCACGGCGAAGTAGAGGTAGAAGCCCTGGACGAGCATCGGCGTGCCGCGGATGATCCAGATGTAGAACTTGGCGATGCCCCGCAGCACGCGGAACTTGGAGAGGTTCATGAGGCAGGTGACGATGCCGAGCGGCATGGCCACGACGAGCGAGACCACGGTCACGTAGACCGTCATCTGCAGGCCCTGCCACAGCAGCGGCCACGCCGCCATGAGAGTGTCAATCAGAGATGCGTCCATAGGGTCCCTTACCACCATCAGGGGGCTGCGCGGCGTCTGTGCCGCGCAGCCCCAGTCTTCCTAGCTCTAGCAACAGAGCTCTACGCCTCGAGGTACTTGGCGACGATCTCGTCGTACTCGCCGCTCTCCCGGATGTTGGCGAGGCCCGCGTTGAACATCTCGATGAGCTCGGAGTTCTCGCCCTTCATGACGGCGAAGCCGTACGGGGTGGCAAACTCCTCCTCGTCGGTGCCGATGATCGTGAGGCCGTTGCCCTGCGCCACGCCGTAGGCCATGACGGGATAGTCCTCAAAGCACGCAGCGGTGTTTCCGGTGAGGACGTCCTGGTACATCATGTCGGACGTGTCGAAGTAGGTGATCGTGAAGCCGTACTCCTCGGCGATGGACTCGGCCCAGCTGGCGCTCTGGGTGCCGGTCTTGCAGGCCACCGTCATGCCGTTCAGGTTCTCGAGGCTCGAGACGTCGCCACCCTCGGCGGCAGCCGCGCAGACGTAGGAGTCGTAGTAGGGGTCGGAGAAGTCGTACTTCTCCTGGCGCTCCTCGGTGATGGACATGCCGGCGATCACGGCGTCGGCCTGGTTGGACTCGAGGGCGGCCACGGCGGCGTCAAAGCCGAGGGAGTTGAGCTCGTAGGTGAAGCCCTGGTCGGCGGCGATGGCGGCGAGGATGTCCACGTCGATGCCCACGAACTCGTTGGCGTCGTTGGTGAACTCGAACGGCGCGAACGTGGTGTCGGTGGCGACGATGTAGGTCTTGTCCGAGGAGTCGTCGGACGCGGTGCTGGCGTCATCGCCAGACGTGGCGGCGTCGTTGCCGCTGCAGGCAGCAAGGCCGAGGACGGAAGCGGCACCGCCGGCGATGCCAAGGAACGTACGACGAGAGACAGAAGCGGACATGGCAACTCCTCCTTAGGAAAAACGTGCGCAAAATACGTACACGGGACCCCGCACGCTGGGCGAGGCTGCCCCTGTACTGTAGCTGAGCGTTATTTCGGTTCCTTTAACACTTTGCGGCATAAACTGCCGCAACGTGGGGAACTACACAATTTCTCTGTGGGGCGACTTTGCCGCAAAGCCGCTTTCGAGCTCACGAATCCGCTGGTAGAGCCATTGGTTGGTGGGGACGAGAAGACCGTGGCGCTCGGCAAGGCGGCAGATGGTGCCGGAGAACTCCTCGACCTCGGTGGGCTTCTCGTTTATGCGGTCCTGCGCCATGGACGGCATGCCGGCAGGGTCGAGCGAGGCCGTGAGCTGCGCCATCTGTGCGAGGTCGGCCTCGCTCACGTCCACCCCCTCGGCGCGCGCGACGGCCAGGGCCTCGCGCATGGCGGCAACGAAGCAGCGGTTCTGCTCGCTTCCCGGCTCGCTCGCGGTCCCGTACGTGCCGCCAAAGACCATGCAGGTCTGGTTGATGCCCACGTTGAGCATGAGCTTCACCCACATGCGGCGGCGGATGTCAGCCTCGACCACGTGCGGGATGCCGGCGCGCCCGTAGAGATCGGCGATGTCCCCCTCCACGCCCGGGTTAGTCCCCGGGGCGGCGCCGAAGCGGATCTCGCCGGGGTGGGCATAGGTCATCTCACCGCCGACGAAGACGGCGTCCATGCCCTGCGCGACCGAGAGCACGGTGCGCCCCCAGCCAAAGCGCTCCGCCACGCGCTCCTCGCTCGTGACGCCATTGAGCAGGGAGACGATGCGGGTTTCCGGCCCGACGAGCCCCTCCATGGTGTCGAGCGCCTGACCGAGCCCGGTGGCCTTGGTCGCCAGGATCACCAGGTCGACGGGCGCAGCCTCACTCGCGGGCACGGTGGGCACGCGGAGCGGCGCGCCGTTCACGAGCGGGGTCTCGCCGGCGTGCCGGGCAAAGCGCTCGTCGTCCATCACGAACTCGACGGCCCCCGGCCCGAGGTTCTTCTCGGCGATGGAGCCGTAGAGCATCCCCACCGCGCCGCGCCCGATGATTGCCACGCTCTCGATTGCCATGCGCGCCTCCCGTCTTCGCCGTCCTTCTCGCTGTGGCAGGGGGACGGAGGTGTGACAAACTCTCCGTCCCCCTGTCACGACTCGCCCACGAGCTTGAGCCCCACCACGCATCCGACGAGCCCCGCGAGCAGCAGGACCTTGGCCCAGGAGAAGGTCTCCGCCCCGGTGGCGACGCCGTAGCCCACCGTGACCGCCGCCCCGATCCCGACCCAGACGGCGTACGCGGTCCCGATGGGGATGGTGCGCACGGCGTGGCTGAGGCCGAGCATGCTCGCCGCGAGCGCCGCCACGAAGACGACCGAGGGCGGGAGCCTGGTGAAGCCCTCCGCGCGGTCGAGCGCCAGCGCCCACACGGCCTCGAGCATCCCGGAGCACACGAGCACGACCCAGTCCATGAAAGCCTTCTTCGGTAGATGCGCCGTCTTTGCGTTCCTGGTACGGCTGCCCTCGTCAGGAGCCCGGTAGGCCACAGGGCAGTGTAGCATGCCGTGCGCACGGAGGTTGCGCCAGCATGGCGGCCCCTGCTGGGTGAGCGCGTCATCGGCATCACCGTGGTGGCGCTCGGAACCTGCCTGCCCGAGCTCGTGACGAGCGTCGTGGCCGCGCTGCGCGGAAACACCGACATCGCCGTGGGCAACGTCACCGGCTCCAACATCGCCAACCTACTGCTCGTGCAAGGCGGGCCGCTCCGACTCGGGGGTGGTGGCGTAGTGGTAGCCATGCAGAAGGCGACAGTCCCCCGTCACGATCATGCACGCACCGAGCAGGGCCGTGATCCCCGCGACGGCGATGCCGATGAAGCCCTCCATGACGACCTCCCAACCACAGCGTCTCGCTCCAGGGCGCGCCCATGGCCGAATATGGTGGAAGGATTATAGTCCCGCGACCCCCCCTGCAAGGACCGTTGCCGGCGAGCGCGCAAAGGGTTGCCCTCAGGCGTCCCGGCGACTCCCGACGTGGCGCTCAACGAGCGCCCTGACCTCCTCGAGCTCCCCCGGGGCAAGCTCGCCGCCGTCCACGAGCACCAGCTTGTTGTCCCCGCGCCTGAGGTAGAGGTAGTCCCCCATGGTCCCCCACTCCGTGAAGGAGGGCCAGTAGCTCACGCCGTGACCGACCTGCGAGTCGACGGTCACGCCATCCTCGTCGAAGGAGTAGCGAACCTCCCCAGAGCGGAAGGCATCGTCGACGAGCGTCTCCGCGCGCCTGAGCACGAAGCGCTGAAACGCCCGCGCCCGCGCGCCGAGCACGATCGCCGCGGCCCCGAGGACGAGGTAGGCGACGCCGAGAACGTCCGAACCCGAGCCGAGCAGCAGCGCCCCGATCGCGACGAGCAGCGCCCCCAGGACGACGAGGACGGGCCCGCCGATGCGACGCCGGCGCACGTTGCCGGGGCTCTCCAGCGCAACTTCGATCGCCACGGCTCGCCGCTCGTCGTTCAGGTCCATCTGATAGGAGACCATAGACACCTCCCGACACTGATAGCCGTAGTTTAGCCCACGGGCTCTACGCCCCTCGCCTACTGACCGGAGCGGGGCCTGACGGGCACCCAGACCTCGCTGCATGCCGTGCCGTCGTCGCGGACGCGGCTGAAGGAGAACATGCGGAAGGCATCAAGCTCGTAGGGCGCCGTCGCGAGCCACGTGCCGTAGATGTCCGCCGTCGTCTGCTGCATGGCCTCGGGAAAGGGGCCGTCGCTCGGGAAGACTGCCCACGTGCCAGCCGCCGCCTCGAGCGTCGCGAGCCCCGCGCCGACCTCGGCCGCGGGACGCGTGGTGAGCACGCCGATCAGGTGCGTGAGCTCGCCCTCCTCGCGCTGGAAGTCAGTGTCGGAGTCCCACGAGACGTTCACCACCTCGCGCGGGTCGAGGTCCATGAGGCAATGCATCTCGGCGCGCTGCTCCTCCGTGATGCTCCCCGCCAGCCGCGCGATCGCCGGGTTCTCGCCCTCGAACTGCATGGGCACCCGCGCCGCCACGCCGGCGAACCTGAACGCCGGCATCTCCTGAATCCGGTACTCCATGGAATCTCCCCCTTCCGTGCGTCGTCCCCCATGGTAGCGCAGCGCCCCGGGTTGCAAGTCCTTCTCGCCCGCGTCGCTTTGTCGCCGTTCGCCGGCGTATGCAAAGCTTACTTGTTATTTTGTGCAAAGCGTACTATGCTTGATTTGCAAAGCGCGCTTGTCATCTTCAGATCCACGACCCCGGGAGGCGATGCCGTGCGAACGAGGATCAGGGAGCTGCGTCGGGAGCGGAAGCTCTCCCAGGCCGAGCTTGCCGACGCCGTGGGCACCACGCGTCAGACCATCACCTCCATCGAGGTGGGCAGGTACACGGCATCGCTGCCGCTCGCCCACAAGATTGCCCGGTACTTTGGGCTCACCATCGAGGAGGTCTTCGACTTTTCCGAGAAAGACGAGGAGTTGTGATCAGCATGAGCAAGCTTGACACCCTGCGCCGCGGCCTCGACCTCTTCCCCGGCGAGAAGGACCCCGCGCCCGGACGCTCCCTCGACGCCATGCGCGCGGACGCACGGCGTCGCCTGGGCCGCGAGAGCGCCTCGGTGGCCGTCATCTGCGCCTCGATCGTCGCCCTGAGCGTCCTCGCGGTGACCGAGAGCCTGCCCGCCCTGCGCGGCAGCACGCTCTCGTCCAGCTTTCTGAGCGGCGCCCTCATGGGCCTCTTCTGCGTCGCGGGCGTCGTCAGCGTCCGCCAAGTCGCGGCGCTCAGGCGCGCGCTCGCAGACGAGCGGGAGCTCCGCCGCTACTACGCGCGCGAGAACGATGAGCTCACGGCTCACATGGAGCGCGAGGTGGCACGGACGTTCGTGCGGAACATCCCTGCCCTCGCCGTGGTGGCGATCTTCGCCGGTGCGCTCGTGAGCTTCGAGGCGATGGCGGCCGTGGCGGCGACGCTCGTCTTCCTCTCGCTAGCGCTGCTCGCCATCAAGGTCTCGTACCGGGCGCGCTTCCGCGCGGGGGCTGAGGGAGACGCGGGGCTCGAGTAGGGCTGGCGCGGGCGCTTGGCCCGGGGCGCCTTGGCCCGATCCTTTCGCACGCTTCGGCGCCCCGTTCCGCGCGAGGAGTCGGACTAGGCAAATCGGGCTAGGCAGATCCGAGCGCCGCGCAACAGAGCGTTGCTTGGACTGGGGCCTTCGTGCGGCGATACTGGTGCCAGCAACCAAGCCGAAGGGAGGCCCCATGGCCATCAAGGACGTGCTTCCCCACCTGCGCCGCGAGCGCGGACTCACGCAGGAGGAGCTGGCGCGCAGGCTCTACATCACCCGCCAGGCCGTGAGCCGCTGGGAGCGCGGCGAGACCTCGCCGGGGATCGACATGACCAAGCTCATCGCACGCGAGCTGGGCGTCCCCGTGACCGAGCTGCTGGAGATGCCCGAGCGCTACTGCCAGAGCTGCGGCATGATGTTCACCGGCCCCGACCAGCTCGGCCACGACGCGGACGGCGCCGAGAACCCCGACTTCTGCCGCTGGTGCTACGACGGCGGCGCCTACACCTACGAGACCACGATGGACGAGATGATCGAGGACTGCGCGCCGCGCATGGCCGAGGCGATGGGCTGGACCGTGGACGAGAGCGCGTCGCTTCTGGGCGCGGTGCTGCCCACCCTCGAGCGCTGGCGCGACGCGTAGGGCGGGCGGGGCGAGAAGAACGCCAATCCGGCTACGCGGAGGCGAAGTAGGGGCACGCACCCGCGAGGCACGCGCTGTTGCGACCGGAGACCGCGCAGCGCGGCTCGGATGCCGCGGGCGCGAGCTCCACGCCGAGCAGGCGCTCGAACCACGGGACCGCACCGCGCACGGCGAGACGGGCGTCGCGCTTGCAGCAGCGCGGGGCACCCGCCTCGGCTATCGCTCGCAGCAGGTCGGAGACCATGAGCTGGCACTCGCTCCAGCCCTCGGCCCTGAGCGGGGCGTTCTCCAGCAGGATCGCGAGCGCCATGCCGCACGACGCCGCGGCGCCGCACACGCCCCAGCGCGCGCACGCCGCGCCGGGCACCGCCCCCGAGCGCGCCCGGAGCTCTGCGAGCTGCGCGGGCAGGTCGTCCTCCCCGCGCGCGTTGCGGACGCAGGTGACGAGCGCCGCCCCCACCAGATAGTGGTGCACGGGTCCGAAGGCGTCGCACTCCGGCGCCGCCATGAGCTCCTCGAGAAGGTCGGCGGGGCTCAGCGCGTCGCTCTTCTCGCATATCCTTGTCGCCCAGGCGTATGCGTCCTGCTGGCCGTCCATCGCTTCCCCTTCATATTGATGATTGTCGATATATAACAGAGTGTATACTCTGCATCGACGTTTATCAATCTGTTGGGCAGGCGAACGCGAGGGGGGGTCACCATGGGCGTCTCGTTGGGGGAAGATGCCGCGCGCGACGGGCTCACCGCAGACGTGCTTAAGGCGCTCGCGGACGAGAGGCGCCTCGCCGTCCTGCGCATGCTCTCCCAGGCCGACGAGCTCTGCGCCTGCAGGCTGCTCGAGCGCCTCGACATCAGCCAGCCCACGCTCTCCCACCACATGGCGCTGCTCGTCTCCGCGGGCCTCGTCAGCGCGGAGCGCCGAGGGCGCTGGACGCACTACCGGCTCCGCCGCGAGCGCGTGGCGCAGCTCGCATCCGCGCTCGGCGGGCTCTGCGGCGCAGGGACGGCAGGGCCGGACGAGACCGAGCCCGCCGCCGCGCGCAAGACCCTCTACCTCGTTGGCGGCCCGATGGGCGTCGGCAAGTCGACCGTCTGCCGCGAGCTCAACCGCATGCTGCCACGCTCGGTCCTTCTCGACGGGGACTGGTGCTGGCGGGCGGACCCCTTCCAGGTGACGCCCGAGACAAAGGCGCTGGTGCTCGACAACGTCTGCCACCTGCTCGGCAACTTCCTGCGCTGCGACGCCTACGAGAACGTTGTCTTTGGCTGGGTGATGCACGAGCGAGCGATCGTCGAGGAGATTCTCGCGCGGCTGCCGATAGCCGAGTGCGGAGCGCAGGTACGCTGGGTCTCGCTCGTGGCGAGCGAGGAGGAGCTGCGCGGGCGCATCGGACGGGACGTGGACGCCGGGCTGCGCGAGCCAAGCGTGATGAAGCGCGCCCTCGCCTACCTGCCCCTCTACCGGGAGCTCGGCTCCGAGCTCGTGGACACCACCGGGCGCTCGCCCCGCGAGGTGGCGGAGCTCGTCGCGAACGTCGGACACAAGGGCCGCTAGGCCCCCGGCGCCATGCGCGCGTCCGCCCACCACCCCGGCACCAGCTCGCCAAGCAGAGCCGTGCGTCGGGACTCGTAGTCGAGAAGCACCTCGACCTCTCGCGCCGCGGGGTCGAGCTGCATCATGAGCTCGCGGCACGCCCCGCACGGCATCCCGGCACGCCCGCCCGGCATGACGGCGACGATCCTTCGAATCTGCGACTCCCCCGCCGTGACCATGGCCGCGATCGCCGAGCGCTCCGCGCACATCCCGAGCGAGCACGCCGTGTCGATGCAGACGCCCACGTAGACGTTGCCGACCTCCGTGAGCAGCGCCGCCGCGACGGAGCCCGCCTCCACGAGCGGGGAGACCTCGCGGGGACGCTGCACGCGCCGGGCAGCGAGGTAGAGGCGGTCCCAGGAGTCGTCGTAGCACGCGAGCGCCCGAGCCTCCAGCGCGCGCACGAAGCGGTCCTTGCCGTCGCAGTATCCCTCGATGTCGTATGGAAAGCGCCGCGCGAGGGAGCGCTTGAGGGCAGCGTATGAAAGCGGTGCCAGCCGAAGCGCGAGACGTGTGGTCTTCTCGCCCATGAGGCCCCTCCTGCCGGCTACGCCAGGCAGGACTCGAGCGCGGCGGCCAGGAACTCCGTCGCGCCCTCGCCCGCCGCCGTGTCGTAGTAGGCGCGGAAGCGGTCGTCTGCGAGATACATCTGCGCGAGGCGACGGTGCGCCTCGCGCGAGTAGCGCCCCTCGCCCCAGTGCAGGGCAATCCAGCGCGCGTGCATCCGCGCGAGCTCGTAGGCCGGCTCGCCCGTCGGGTCGCCTGTCTCCATGGCGGCACGCAGTTGCTCCTTGATTGCCTGCTCGAGCCGATCCTTCTCATCCCACTCGTTCTGGGAGAGTGAGGCCAGCCGGTCGTTCGCCGCGTCCACCGCGTCGTCTCCGTAGCGCTCGCGCGCCTCGCGGCCGTACGTGCGCTCGTTCTCCTCAATCGCCCGGCGCTTGAGCGCCTCGAAGGCGTCGTGCTTGCCCATGTCCTCGATCCCTTTCGCCACAGCAGCGCTCCCAGGCACGTCAGAGAATAGCGCGCCTCCCGCATCTCGAAACCGGCTTGCCCTATCTTAAACCTATCGTATACTAGGTTTTGACGACCACGGGAGGAAGCATGGGACGACCGTCCGGGCCAACGCGCGACACCAAGCGCCTCATCTGCGAGCACGCCCTCGAGGTGTTTGCCGAGAAGGGCTACGCCGCGACGACGATGCGCGACGTCGCGACCGCGGTGGGCATGCGCGACGCCTCCCTCTACAGCCACTACCCCAGCAAGCAGGCCATCTTCGACGCCGCGGTGGAACACCAGCTCAATCGCCTCACGCGGGCGCTGCACTCCCGACGCGCCCTCGCCCACCCCGCCGACGACGCGAGCGCCTACCTCGCGGACGGCCCCGCGCTCACCAAGGTGGTTCTCGCCAGCTACGAGCCCCTCTTCGCGGACGCCGGCATCGTGCGTCTGCGCCACGTTCTCGAGGGCGCACGCCGCGCGTACCCCCGCTGCGACGAGCTGTATCGCACCGTGTTCATCGAGCGGCCGCTCGAGCTGCAGCGCGCGATCTTCTCGCGCCTCGTCGACGCCGGACTCTTCTCCCCCTGCGACATAGCCCTCGCCGCGCGGCAGTTCCACGGTCCCGTATTCCTGGCCCTCTGCGAGGACATGCCCTGGCCGCAGGCGCGCGGCCTCGTGGAGCGGCACCTCGACGCGTTTCTCGCCCAGCACCGAGCGAAGGAGTGAGCATGAGCACCGCCATCGTCTACTGCTCGCAGACCGGGTTCACCGAGAGGTACGCGCGCTGGCTCGCAGAGGAGCTCGGGACCAGGGCGGTCCCGTTTGCCGAGCGCACCTCGTCCTCCGTGGCAAACGCAAAGACGCTCGTCTTTCTCGGCTGGTTCCACGCCGGAGGCCTCAAGGGAGCGCGCTGGCTGCGCGAGGTCATGGACGGGCGCCCCGAGCGCCGCTACGTGGTGATGGGCGTGGGGGCCTACCCCATGCCGAGCGAGGAGTGGCCCAAGAGCGAGACGGACGCCGCCTTCGAGCACGCGTTCCCGAGCGATCGCTACCCCGATCTCGCGCGCTTCTACTGCCAGGGCGGCTTTGACTTCGACCGCTTGTGCACCCTCGACAAGCTGGCCATGCGGGCGTTCTTCCGCATGCAGGCCAAGGCGGCCGAGACCGACCCGCGCATCGCCTTCGCGCTCGACGCCATGCGCGAGGGCTTCGACGGCACGCGGCGCGAGTACCTGCAGCCGGTGCTCGAGCACCTGCGCTCGATGGAGTAGCCACTATACATACAGGCTGGGAAACTTTCGCCGCCGATGTCGGCATGGCGGTAAAACGGGATGGTCGTGATGCGTCGTCATGGACGTCCCTCGCCCCATCACTTGACGACCTTGGCGACGGGCCGCTGATGGACGTTTCTGACGAGAAAAACGTCCATCAGCGGCCCGCGGGCACCAGGAAGGAGCCGCAAGCGCCCCGTTACGCCCCGTCGGCGAGCCTCAGGTAGAGCAGTGGGTAGGGTCGGCCTTCGTCGTCGGTGGGCGTCCGTCGGTACGCCGAGAAGCCCAGGTGCTCGTAGAACCCCACGGCCTGCGGGTTCTGCTCGTTCACCGAGACCTCGCGCGCGCCGAAGAGCTCCGTCGCCCGCTCCATGAGCAGCCGCCCCACGCCGAGCCCACGCTCCTCGGGGTCCACGAAGAGCATCTCCACGAAGTCGTCGTCCACGCCGAGAAACCCGATCGGAGCGCCCGCTCGGCGCGCCACGAGAAGGCGCGGCACCCCCTCGATGGCGCCTGGAACCGTGGGGCGCATCCGCTCCACCTCCTCGGGCAGCAGGAAGTCGTGCGTCGCACGGACCGAGCGCTCCCACACATCCGCGAGCGCGCGCACGAGGGCAGCAGGGCGCTTGGAAACCTCGGCAACGACCAGCCCCTCGCGCTCCAGGGCGAGAAGGGCGCGCTTGCGCCAGAGGCCGCCGGCATAGCCCGTGAGCTCGCCGTGAGCGCCGAGCGCGCGATGGCAGCCCACGATCACCGAGACCGGGTTGCGCCCCACCGCCGAGCCAGCGGCGCGCGCCGAGGTGGGTCGACCGAGCCGCTCGCCGACGCGCGCCGCCAACTCGCCGTACGTGACGGTCTGGCCGCGCCCCACGAGGCGCAGCTCGTCCCAGACGACGCGCTGGAACGGCGTGCCGGAGAGCGCGAGCGCGGGCGGCTCGCCGGGGTCGTCGCCCCGGAAGTACGCGTCGAGCCAGGAGCGCGCCTCCCGGAACACGGGCAGCTCGGGACGCTCGCTCGCGTCTGGGGAGAGCCCGGAGGCAAAGCGCCGCTGTCCCTCGAACCAGAGTCCGGTGAGCGCAACGCCGTCGCTCGCCAGCAGCACCTCCCCCAACGGGGAGCGATAGACGGACGTGTGCCTCACGGCAGCTTGCCCCGTCTGCCCTGCTCGCTCATTCCGCTCCTCTCGGCAGCAGCTCGTCCAGCGTGTGCGGACGAACGCCCACGAGCGCGTGGGGCACGTACGGCTCCTCGAGGTAGGCGCGCTCCTCCTCCGTGAGCTCCACGTCAAGCGCGCGTGCCACGTCGCCCACGAGCCCCGGGCGGGAACAGCCCACGATCGGGGACTCCACGCCGCGCGCCCACAGCCACGCGATCGCGACCGCCGCCATCGGCACGTCGTGCCCCTCTGCGAGCTCCGCGACGCGCGCCACGATCTCCATGTCCTGCCCGCGCATGGGGTCGAACTTCTTCTGCGAGATCACGTCCGACTCGCTGCGGGTCGTGGGCGCGTCCCACGTGGGCCGCGTGAGACGTCCCGCCGCAAGCGAGCTGTACGGGGTGAGCGCCATGCCGAACTGCCTGCACACGGGGATCATCTCGTGCTCGTCCTCGCGGTAGAGCAGGTTGTACTGACTCTGCATGGTCGAGAGGGGCGTCCAGCCGTTGGCGAGCGCCACGTCCTGCATGGTGTGGAGCTGGTAGGCGTACATCGCGCTCGCGCCGATCGCACGCACCTTGCCCGCGCGCACGAGCTCGTCGAGCGCCTCGAGCGTCTCCTCGACGGGCGTCGCCGCGTCGAAGCGGTGGATGACGTAGAGGTCAAGGTAGTCCGTGCCCAGGCGCGCGAGCGTGCCGTCGATTTCGCGCATGATGGCCGCGCGGGAGAGGCCGCCGTCGTTGTAGAAGACCTTGCTCGCCAGCACCACCTGGTCGCGCGGGACGCCCAGCTCGCGCAGGGCACGGCCGATGTACTCCTCGCTCGTGCCGTCCGCGTAGCAGTTGGCGGTGTCGATGAAGTTGATGCCCGCATCCGTCGCCGCGGCGATCACGGCGCGCGTCTCGTCGTAGCCCACGGTCCACGGGCGCGGCTTCGTGGGGACGCCAAAGCTCATGCCCCCCAGGCAGAGGCGCGAGACCTCGAGCCCCGAGTCGCCCAGCTCCACGTAGCGCATGTCCGCCATGCCGCACCGTCCTTCTCGCCCGTCGTGTTTTGCTCATTCTAGTCCGGCCCGCTCGCCCTCAATACGCGATTTCCAACGTTTGAGCGGGCCAAAACGTTGGAAAACGCATACTGGCACATGGCAATACGCGAAAGACGACGTATTATGGCGCTGAAACGTTGGAAATCGCGTACCAAGCCGAACGGCTAGCTGCGCGCGCGACGCGGGCGCCAGCCCTTGAGCGCCATGAGGCCGAGAAACGCGGCGAGCACCACCACGGAGAGAACGAGCAGCGCCACCGGAAAGAGCCAGAAGCCCATGCGCTCCGCCATCAGGCCAAAGAGCGGGGGCAGCGTGAGCGAGCCCACGTAGGACGCCGCCATCTGCACGCCGATCACGGCCTGCGAGAGGTCGCGGCCGAAGAGTCGCGGCGTGAGGTGCAGCATGTTGGGGTAGAGCGGGCTGTTGCCAAAGCCCACGAGGAAGAGGCCGACGGGCGCCGCCGCGAGCGGGAGCGGCGCCAGGAGCACGAGCACCGCCGCGAAGGTGACGACCTGCCCCAGGCCCACGAGCTGCTTGCTGGAGAGCCGGTTGGCGAGCACGCCGGAGAGGAAGCGTCCCGCCGTCACGCCCACGTAGTAGACCGTCACCATGCCTGCGGCGGCGCCGGCAGCCATCCCGCGCGCGCTCACGAGGTAGCTCGCGCACCAGGTGTTGCAGATGCCCTCGATGGCCACCGAGGCCATGAAGACGAGACAGGCCAGGCGGATGTCGCGACGCCGGACGAGCTCGAGCAGGCCCGCCGCGCGGACCTCAGGCTCGCCGTCCTGCTCGCCAGACGCCTTGTGGCCGACGCGCGACCAAAGCGGCAGGATCGCAATCGTTGCCGCCATGATCGCCGCCTGGACGGCCGCCGCCTCGAGGTAGCCGTCGCGCCACGTGCCGCCCGTGAGCGCGGTCGACATGAGGAAGGGGCTCACCGTGATGCCGACGCCATAGGCGCAGTGGAGGAAGTTCATATGCGTCGCGCGATAGTGCAGGGCCACGTAGTTGTTGAGCGCCGTGTCGATGGCGCCCGCGCCGAGGCCGAGGGGAATCGCAAGCAGACAGAGCCACGGGAAGCTCGGCGACACGGCAAAGCCGACGAGCGCCGCGGCGGTGAGCGCCGTGGAGACAGCCGTCACGCGCCCGGTGCCAAAGCGGCTGATGAGCGCTGCCGACGAAAGGCTCGAGACGATGGTCCCGCAGCACGTGACCATCGTGACCGCGCTTCCCCACGAGACGGGAATGCCCAGGTCAACATGCATGGCCGGCCACGCCGCACCAAAGAGCGAGTCCGGGACGCCCAGGCCGACGAAGGCCACGTAGATGACGACGAGAAGAACCACTGCCATGCTGAGGCGAGCCTCCGTTCGAGCGTGTGTATGGAAACGTTTCCAGTACATGATAGCGCCCGAGTGGCGGCGGAGCCACCCCACCTTGCGAAAACGTCACTCAACCGCGAGGAACACCTATGGAGACTCGCCCGGGATTCCCTCACAATGTGCCCGGCACCGCATACGAGAAGAACGGACGACATGAATCTCATCAGGCACTTCCTCGCCGGCTACACCGAGAGCTTCATCCTGGCGCTCGTGCTCTGGCCGATGGCGTCATTCGCGCTCACGCTGCCAATCCTCGCCTGGCTCTACCACCGTGACGGGCGCCTGCGCTTCGGGTCGGCCGTCTCGACCTACCTCGCCGTGCTCTACGTGCTCGGCCTGGGCTGCTTCACGCTGTACCCGCTGCCGAGCGGCGAGCACGGCCTCGGCATCACCTACGGCGTCCCCTGGCAGCTCGACCCGCTCGCGTTCGTCGGGGACTTTGTCCGCGAGGGCGTGGGCACGCTTCCGCAGATCGCCTTCAACGTGGTGCTCTTCGTGCCGCTCGGCTTCATCGCCGGACGCCTGCTGCGCTGGGGGTTCTGGCGCTCCCTCATCGTGGGGTTCCTGGCGTCCCTCTGCATCGAGGCGGCGCAGGGAACGGGGCTCTTTGGCATCTACCCGTACGCCTACCGCACGGCCGATGTCGACGACCTGATCTACAACACGTCGGGCGCGGCACTGGGCTGGCTCGGCGCGGCGGCGCTCGCCCGGGTGCTGCCGCCGGGTGCGCTCGCCGAGGAGGGCGAGGTCACGCATGAGCCCGGCTTCATCCGCCGCTGCGTCGCGTTCTGGCTGGACACGCTGCTCGTGACGCTCGTCTCCACCGTGGCCGCGGGCATCGTCATCCTCGTGCTGCACAACGTGCCCGGAGGGGAGCGCTGGGCCGACGAGCCGTGGGCGCTCTGGGCCGAATGCCTGGCGTTCGTCCTCGTGGAGCTCGTGTGGCCCGCGCGGCACGAAGGCTCCACGCCTGGGGGCGCGTTCGTGCGCATGAGCTGCGAGACAAAGCCGCGGACCGGCGGCCGGCGCGCGGCGTTCTACCTGGTACGCCTGGCGGTTCTCGGCGGGGCGTACCTCTTCCTCCCGCTGCTGTGGCCCCTGCTCGTGCTGTTCTACCTCTTCGCGCGCCGCATGCCGTACGACCTCATCTAGCGCGAGAAGAACGCAGCGCCGGCGGGGCGGTACGGACGCAGGCGCGCGGGGTCGACGGTCGTGTGGGCGTGCGCGGGGACGTCCCGCCACTTGACGGTGTGGCCGGCGCCGTGGCTGCAGAAGACGGAGTCGGGCGTATTGGGGAGGTCGGCCTCGGGGTCGTAGGACGCGGCGGCAATGACCTCGTCGGCGTTGTGGCACGGCCGGTAGCCCGCGAGCTCGAGCGAGAGGCGACCGCGCCCGCCCGTGTAGCGCGCGACCTCGAGCGCGTACTCCCCCACCTCGGAGGCCGGCACCTCACCCGTGATCGTGGCGGCGTCGCCGGACGTCGCCGGCGTCTCGAACTCCGCCGCCATGCGCGTGAGGTCGGTGAGCGCGCGGCCCACGCGGTCGGCGGGCACCGTCAGGCGAAAGCGGTACCACGGCTCCAGGAGCTGGCACTCGCCACGCTCGCGCGCGCCCATGAGCGCCTGACGGACGGCACGGTAGGTGGCCTGACGGAAGTCGCCGCCCTCGGTGTGCTTGGCGTGCGCGCGGCCGGCGAGCAGCGTGATGCGCACGTCCGTGAGCGGCGCGCCCGCGAGAGGCCCCAGGTGGTCGCGCTCCATCGCGTTGGTGAGGATGAGGCGCTGCCAGTTGAGGTCGAGGTCGTCCGTGGAGCATCGCGTGCCAAACTCCACGCCGGCACCGCGCGCCAGCGGCTCCACGAGAAGGCGCGTCTCGGCGTAGTGGCGCAGCGGCTCGAAGTGGCCCACGCCCTCGGCGGGTGCGGTCACGGTCTCCTTGTAGAGGATGCCGCCCGGTCCAAACGTCACCGCAAAGCCGTAGCGCTCGCGCAGGAGCTCGGCGATCACGTCCTGCTGGACCTCGCCCATGAGCTGGACGTGCGCCTCCTGGAGCTGCTCCTGCCACGTGACGCCGAGCATGGGGTCCTCGTCGGCAAGCTCGCGCAGGGCACGTACCAGAGCGGAGACGTCCGCGTCCGGCTCGGGAATCACCTGGTAGGAAAGAACGGGCGCGAGCAGCGGGCGCACGCCCTCCGGCTCCGCGCCAAGGGCGCTGCCGGGCACAACGTGGCCGAGCCCGGTGACGGCGCAGATGCGACCGGCCGGGACCTCCGCCACGGTCTCGAAGCTCGCTCCCTGGTAGAGACGCACCTCGTTGATCTTCTCCTCCCACGGCTCGCCGCGACGGCCAATGCCCGTGACCTGCGTCTTCGCGCGCAGCGTGCCGCCCGTGACCTTCACCCACGCAAGCCGCTCGCCACGCGAGCCGCGGCTCACGCGGTAGACGCGCGCCGCAAACTCGTCTGGCCAGGAGCGCTCGGCAAGAAGGGCGCACATGCCGTCGAGCAGCTCGCGCACGCCGTCGTCGCGCAGCGCCGCACCAAAGAACACCGGGAAGACGGCGCGCCCCGCCACCAGGCGCCGCAGCGTGCCCGCCGCGAGCACGCCTGTCTCCAGGTACTCCTCGAGCGCCGCCTCGTCCGTCGAGGCGGCGTCCTCCGACGCGCCCGAATCGCCCGCAAGCAGCGCGGACGCGTCCACGCAGCCCGGCGAGAGCCGCGAGGCCAGCTCGGCAAGAAGCCCTTCTCGTCCCGGGTGGGTGAGGTCGCACTTGTTCACAAAGACGAAGGTGGGCACCTCGTGGCGCGCGAGCAGATCCCAGAGCGTCTCGGTGTGGCCCTGCACCCCGTCGTTTGCTCCCACCACCAGAATTGCGTAGTCGAGGGCCGCAAGCGTTCGCTCGGCCTCCGCGGAGAAGTCAACATGGCCGGGCGCGTCGACGAGCATGAGGTGGGAGTCCGCCCAGTCGAGTGCGGCGGTGGCCGAGAAGATCGTGATCCCGCGGTCGCGCTCCATGTCGTCGGTGTCCAGGTGGGAGCTGCCGCTGTCCACGCGGCCAGGGTTGCGGATGGCGCCCGCGGTGGCGAGCATCGCCTCCGCGAGCGTGGTCTTGCCCGCGTCGACGTGCGCCAGGAGTCCCACGACCGCCTGCCTCATGCGCGACAACCTCCGGATTCTCTAGACAACTGCCGGGATAATCATACGGCAAGGACGCGCCACATCAGTTTTAGGCAGATTATTCGAAATGCCCCGAGTAGGACGCCCGGCGCCATCAGAAAAACCGCAGCTAGACGGCTTGTGCAAAACTGAGATACTTTAGACGACTTCGAAAAACTGCCTAAAATCGAATTGGCTGCTTGCAAAGGCATATCTTGACGTCACTTTGCTGCGGCGGGATACTGGCGGCGTCGGCCGAGCGAGGGATGGGCCTCGCAGCGCGGGTGGCGCCGCCATCGGATCGGCAGAGAGCAGGAGAGCCGTGCGCATTCGCTAGACATTCTCTATTTAGAAGCCCCTGATGGCGAGAAGGACGCCCGCCTGGCGCCTCGCCAGAGAAGAGATGTCTATGCAGCTTGTGCTCTCCGGCGTGCGCTACGCCTATCCCGCGGCCCGCGAGGCCGTGCTCAACAACGTCACCATCACCTTCCCCACCGGCTGGACCGCGCTTCTGGGCGACAACGGCTGCGGCAAGACCACGCTGGCCAAGATCGCGTGCGGCCTCATCGCACCGGACGCGGGCTCCGTCACGCGCGGCCTCGTCTGCGCCTACGTGGCGCAGGACGCCGACGAGCCGCCCGAGGGACTCGCCGACTTCGCGCTGGACTACGGTCGCGAGGCCCGCGAGCTGCGCGAGGCCTTCCACATCGAGGAAGACATGCCCTGGCGCTTTGACGAGCTCTCCTTCGGCGAGCGCAAGAAACTGCAGGTGGCGGTAGCCCTCTGGGGCCGCCCCGACGCGCTCGTGGCGGACGAGCCCACCAACCACCTGGACGCGGACGCCCGCGTGGAGCTGGGCGCGGCGCTCGCGCGCTTCCGAGGCATCGGGATCCTCGTGAGCCACGACCGCGACCTCGTTGACATTCTCGCCACGCGCTGCGCGTCCTTCGAGCCCGGGGGAATCGTCGTGCGGCCGGGCGGC
The DNA here is from genome assembly GCA_963931035.1 of uncultured Atopobiaceae bacterium. Taxonomy (GTDB): domain Bacteria; phylum Actinomycetota; class Coriobacteriia; order Coriobacteriales; family Atopobiaceae; genus Thermophilibacter. Next base: position 1,077,072 of record OZ006979.1, read on the forward strand.
TACAGCGCGGCGCACGGCCAGGCCGAGCTCGAGCGCGCGACGGCCGTCGCGGAGCGGGCGAGCGCCAAGCGCGAGCTGGCACGCCTCTCCGCCGAGAAGGACGCGCGGGCCCACGAGGCCGCCCGCGCCGACGCGCGGCGCAGCAAGCGCGGCCTTGACCCGCGCGACCGCGACGCTCGCGGCAAGATCGACCTCGCCATCTTCACCGGCAAGGACGGGCAGGCGGGACGCCTCTCATCCCAGATGGACGCGCGGGTGGCGGCCGCGCGGGAGCGCCTGGCGGCCGCGCGCGTGGCCAAGCGCTACGACGGCGACCTCTGGGTGGACGCCGAGCCCTCGCGCCGGCGGGTCGTGCTTCACGTTCCCGCCGCGACCGTCCCCTGCGGCCCGGAGGGAACGCTCCGGATTCCCGAGCTCTGGGTGGGGAGCCGTGACCACGTGGGCGTCGTCGGGCCCAACGGCGCCGGAAAGTCCACGCTCCTTTCACACCTGCGCGTCCTTCTCGCCCAGGCGACAGACGCCGGACAGGGCGTGGAGGTGTTGGACATCCCGCAGGAGCTTCCGGCGGAGGCGCGCGAGGCCATGGTGGGGCGCGTGGCTGCGCTGACGCCCGCCGACCTCGGACGCGTGCTCTCCACGGTGGCACAGCTCAACTCGGACCCGGACCGCATCCTCGAGGGCGGGCGCACGAGCCCCGGCGAGCTGCGCAAGCTCATGCTTGCCGAGGGCATCCTGCGGCACCCAGCGCTCATCGTCATGGACGAGCCCACCAACCACCTGGATCTCCACTCGACCGAGGCGCTCGAGCGCGCGCTCGCCGCCTACCCCGGCGCACTCGTGCTGGTGAGCCACGACCGGCGGTTCCTCGATGCCTGCACAAGCCGCACCTGGGAGGTCCGCGACGGTCTCGTTCGCGAAAAATGATTCAAAAGGGGACTGTCCCCTTTTGAATCACTCTCGCGCCTGGGAAGCGCGAGACGTGAGCGCCTACCGGATGATGCCCTTCCAGAGGAGGAAGCTGTAGAGCGTGACGAGCGCCGTGCCGCCGAGAAGGGCGACCAGCAGCACAACCAGCGTGAGCTCGGGCGCCATGGAGGCGAGAAGCGCCGAGGCAACCGTGACCACGCCCATGACCACGAAGACCGGGCCCGCGAAGCGATGCGTGCGACGCCAGTTCTCCGGATCCGCAAGCGTCCAGGGCACGCGCACGCCGAAGGTATAGTTGGGCTCGATGTGCGGCATCGCCACGCCGAGGCCGACGAGCATGAGACCCAGGAAGCCAAAGACGATGATGTTGACGACTGAGCCGCCCGTCGTCGGGAGGACGCCGAGCGCCGAGAGCGGCGTGATCCACGCCACGACGACCATGAACACTGTGAAGGCAGCCGAGAAGCCCTCATAGACGCCCTTGAAGCGATTGAAGCTCGAGCCGCGCGGGTCGAAGTGAGGGACCGCGAAGAGAAGCGCCAGAATCAGCGCCGGCATGAGCGCACCCATGAAGAGCGTCGAGCCCTTGCTGTCCCAGCCGTCGGCCGTGCCGTCGACGCCCCAGTGCGTGGGCACCGTCTCCGGCATCGCGGGCAGCGCCCAGAGAACGTAGGCCGCCGCGCTCGCCAGACACAAGGCGAGAAGCGCAATCCATAGGGCCTTGTCACGCGTCGTGTAGTCCAAGCCAGCCATGCGAGCCTCCTCAGACGAACTTGATGCGCGATGTTATACCCCTCCTGCGAGCGCTTATCAATCTCGCCGCTCGCCGCCCCCGTGGCGCCGCTCGCCAAAGCTCAGCCAGCCGTGATGCCAGAAGAACACCACCTCGACGGCCGCAATCACCACGCACACCACGATCACCGCGACGTAGCCCCACGGCACGTCGAAGAGCGCCATGTGCGGAAAGTTCATGCCGTACCACCCGGTGACAAAGGTGAGCGGCATCACGATCGTGGTCACCACCGTGAGCCACTGCATGACGTTGTTCTGCCGCACGTCGATGGACTCCTGGTAGAGGCTGTGGACCTGCAGGCTGTAGTCCTGCAGCGACTCCAGACGCGTGGCGAGCCGGCCCAGCAGGCGCGCGAGCGAGCGGAGCCGCGCGCGGTCCGCGGGTGCCACGAGGCCGGACTCGTCCTCGGCAAGTTCCGCGGCAAGATCGGACATGCCCTGGTAGAACGTGTCGAGCCCGAGCATGCGCCGCGAGTCCGCCATCATCTTGCGCCGGTCCGGACGCTCGCGGCCCTCCAAGACCTGCTGCTCCATCAGCTCGAAGTCCTCGCGCATGCGGGAGAGGCGCGCCGGGTGGTCGCGCAGCAGCTCGCGAAGCAGGGCGCAGAGGGCACCGGCGGGCCCCTCGACGCGAGCCCGGTCCTCCACGGCACGGCCGAGCGCCGTGGCGCAGACGTCCCCGTCATCAATGAGCACCAGCTCATCGGGAGTAAGGATGAAGCCGAAGCGACGGCGCCCGCTCGGCGTGACCACAAGGCCCGCCGCGCCGGTGGACGTGCGCTCCAAAAAGGGCATCGCGGCGTGCTCAAGCTGGTCGAGGACCTCGCGCTGCGTGTGGGAGAGCGAGCGCCCCCGCGCCTCCTCCAGACGCAGGAGGGTGGCGACGTGCCCGCCGTCCTTCTCGCCCGTCGCGAGATGTCCGTTTGCGATATGCCAAACCCGTGCCATGGTGTGCCTCCGCCCGCTAACGCCAATGCGTCCTCGTTGGAGGTTCTACCCGTTGTCCTGTGCGACAATAGCCGTGTTGGACCGCCGGCCTAAGGAGGCAGCATGGACCTTGTGATGGAGCGCGACCGCATTCAATACCTGGACGACAGCTGGAACGTGCTGGCCGAGGTAACCTTCCCCGTGGTGGAGCCCGGCATCGTGGAGATCAACCATACCTTCGTGGACGAGAGCCTGCGCGGGCAGGGCGTCGCGGGCCAGCTCATGGGTCGCGCCGTGGCAAGCATCGCCGCAAGCGGCTACAACGCGCGCCCCACGTGCTCCTATGCCGTCAGCTGGTTTGAGAAGCACCCGGAGCACGCCGCGCTTCTCGCCTAACCGCGCCTCTCGCCGCTCTGCGGCAACCAGCGGCGACGCAGCATCCGGTTGAGCCCGTCCGTTAGGACGGACACGCTGCATGCTGCGACGATGATGGCCGAAAGAACCAGAACGATAAGCGTGCCCCAGAGCGGGTCGAGAAGGACAGGCTGCTCGTAGAGGGGCGTCCGGAACGTGAGCCACGCACGGATGAGCCGGTGCCCCACGTAGATACCCAGCGTCCGCTCGCCGAGCACGGTGAGCCAGCTGCGGCGCGACGGGACGATCCGCAGCGCCGCAGCAGAGAAGACGAGCGCGATCGCGGTTGCCACCGTCTTGCCGAGAAGGTCGAGCGGCAGCGCGCGATAGGGGTTGTCTCCGTAGACCATCTGAAAGAACCAGTCGTAGGTATGGGCGTCCAGCACGCGCGCGAGGGCGATGGCCGCAGCGAGGACCACGGCCGCGGCGAGCGCCGCGCAAACGGTACGCGAGCGGCTCTCCTTGAGGGCGACGACCCGTTCGACGGGGCAGTAGAGGCCGGCGGCGAACCACGGCAGGAACGCGAGCGAGCGGCTGATTGCCAGCAGGCCGTCGGAGAGGTCGACAAGGCCGCTCGCGTACGAGAGCGCCAGGGTGAGCGCCATGCCCCGCCTCCAGCCAAGGCGCAAGAGCGTCGGCGCCGCCGCGTACCAGTACGCCATCGCGAGCAGGTACCACGGGGCGGACGTGAACCGCAGGAAGCGTCCCGGCGTGAGGCTGGCGCCGTTGATCAGCATGAGCGCAAACTGGTAGAGCGCGGCGAGAAGGGCAAACGAGAGGATGCGGTTTGGGTTAACCCCCCCCCGTTCGTTTTTGGCGTGTTTGGCGAAAAGGCCCGAGACAAAGACGAACAGCGGCATGTGGAAGAGGTAGATGACGTCAAAGAGGCAGCTTATGGCCGGGTTGTCGTTGTGGACGGGATGCGCTACGTGCCCCACCACCACAAGGATGATGAGCAGTCCCTTGATGTTGTCGAAGAGCGCGATGCGCCCCGCACCTACCTGGGTCTGATGTTGCATGACGCTCCCGTGGCTCCGGGTTTCGTCCCGTTCAGCAAAACATCAGCATTCTAGCGCCGTGGCCATAAATCCCAACTTGCGCGCGCAAAATCTTAACTGGTTTCGCGCGTAAGTCGGGATTATTGTCCAAACGTAGCCAGATTGTGAGCTTTTCTCGAGCTACGCACACCAGACGCATCCCCCCAGCGCGCGTAACTCGAGATTTGTGTCACGGAAGAACAGTTCCTTCTCCCTACGCTGGTGCAGGCAAGGCGCCGCTACAGCTCGGCTCCGTTGGTCTCGATCACGTGCCGGTACCAGGCAAAGCTGTCCTTGGGAATGCGCGCGAGCGAGCGGATGTCGTCCTCGCCACGGTCCACGTAGACAAAGCCGTAGCGCTTGCCGTAGCCCTGGTGCGTACTCACGAGGTCCATGAAGCTCCACGGGCAGTAGCCGATAAGGTCCACGCCATCGGTCAGCGCAAGCTGAGCCTGCTCGAAATGACGGCGCAGGTAGTCAATGCGATACGGATCGTGTACGTGGCCGTCGGCCGTGAGCTCGTCGCGCGCGCCAAGGCCGTTCTCGGTGACGAGAATCGGCAGGCCGTAGCGGCTCGCCACGCGGCGCAGCGTGGTGCGCATGCCCACCGGGTCGATGATCCAGCCGTACTCTGTTGCCGTGAGGTGCTCGTTGGTCGCCGAGCGGTACACGCCCTCCTCGCCCAGCATGACCTGCTGGTCGCCGGCGCGCGGCGCACAGTCGGTGCCGTCGTTGCGCGCAGCCGCGACGGTCGCTGTGGCGTAGTAGTTCACGCCCAGGTAGTCCGGCTTTGCCGCGGCGAGAAGCTCCGCGTCGCCGGGGGTGAACTCCGGCGCCACGCCCTTCTCGACCATGTACGCCCAGGCGATGGGGTTGTAGCGCCCAAAGCACGCCACGTCGAGGTAGTTCCAGCAGCGGATGGACTCCCAGTTGTCCGCCGCCACCACGTCCGCCGGGTCGCACGTGGCGGGGTAGATGGCAGTGATGTTGGGCGCGGGGCCGATCTTGGCGTCCGGCCACATCTGGTGCAGCAGCAGCGTAGCCTTGGCACTCGCCACGAACATGTTGTGACTCTGCTGGTAGAGGTTCTTCTTCTCGGGCAGCACGCCCATCGCGGCGGGATACATCGCGTTGGGGTGAATCACCATGACGTTCTGCTCGTTGATGGTGAGCCAGTACTTCACGCGATTGCCGTAGCGCTCGAAGATCAGACGCGCGTAGCGCTCGAAGGCGTCGATAGACTCGCGGTTGGCCCAGCCTCCGCGCTCGTGAACGGCGAGCGGCAGGTCAAAGTGGAACATCGTGGCCACCGGCGTGATGCCGTGCGCCACCAGGGCATCGATCAGGCGGTCGTAGAACGCGAGGCCCGCCTCGTTAGGCTTGCCAAAGCCATCCGGCACCACACGTGACCAGCTGATGGAGAATCGGTACGCCTTGAGACCCAGCTCGGCCATCAGCGCCACGTCCTCCTCCACGTGATGGTAATGGTCACTCGCGACCTTGAAGTCCGTGACACCGGCGGGCGGCTCGTGCAGGTCCTGCAGGCTCATGCCCTTGCCGTCCTCGTCCCACGCACCCTCGACCTGATAGGCGGAGGTTGAGGCGCCCCAGAGAAAGCCCTCGGGGAACGGCTTGAGGTCCTTGTAGAACATGGTTGCTCCTTTTCTGTGGCGCCCCGCCCGGAGACGGGGCGCTTCTTGGCGAGAAGAACGACGGGCAGTCGGCTAAACCGTGAGACCCATGATTCAAAAGGGGTCTGTCCCCTTTGATTCAGACCGTGAGGTCCAGGAGCTCGTCGCCAGCAGAGACGGTACCGACGGCCGTCGTGGTAACGGCGGAGAAGTCCGGCGTGTTGGTCACGATGACCATGGTCTCCGTCGAAAGTCCGGCCGCCTTGATCTGCGCCAGGTCGACGTCCATGAGCGGCTGGCCGGCTCTCACGCGCTCCCCTGGTGCCACGTGCGCCGTGAAGGGCTTGCCCGCAAGGTTCACCGTGTCGATGCCGATGTGGATCAAAATCTCAGCGCCCTGGTCGGAGACGAGGCCCACGGCGTGGCCGGTGTCCGCGACGAGGCTCACGGTGCCGTCACAGGGCGAGACGAGCGAACCATCCGCCGGCACGACCACGCAGCCGTCGCCCATGCCCTTGCCGGCGAAGATCGGGTCAGAGCAGCTCTCCATGGGGAGCACCTCACCGGCGATCGGCGCCACGAGCGTACCGCTGGCGAGCACGGGCGCCGGGGCCGGCTCGGTGGGAGCCGCTGGCTCGGGAAGCTCGTCCTTCTTGGCAGCAGGCTCGCCGTCCTTCTCGAAGTGACCGTAAAGGACGAAGGTGAGAGCGGCTGAGATGCCGGCGGCGATGACCATGGCGATGATGATGTTGATCAGATGCTGCATGGTGCCGTCGCCGATGTAGAGCAGGACCGCGGGAAGGCCGCCGGAGCCGGTGGCAAAGCGGTGGGTCTGCGTGAGGCCGGCATAGAGGCCGCCGCACGCACCGCCGATCATCGCTGCGACGAGCGGGTACTTCTTGGGCAGGTTGGTGCCGTAGAGGATGGGCTCGGTGATGCCCATGAAGGCGGTGATGGCACCGGGCATTGCCACCTTGCGGTCCTTCTTGGAGCGAAGCGCCACCACAAGGCCGGCGGATGCCTGGGCCATGTTGGAGACGATGTTACCGGGACCCCAGATGGAGTCGTAGCCGAGGTCGGCCATCTGGATGGGGCCGAGCGGGGCGATGCCGTTGTGGATGCCAAACATGACCATCACCGGGCAGAGGCCGCCGATGAGCACGGCCGGAACCCACGCGGCGTTCTCGGCGAGGAAGGTGAAGAAGATGGAGAGCCACTCGCCCACGATGTAGCCGATGGGACCGAGGACGGAGAAGGCCAGCGTGCCCATGACAAGGAACGTGAGCATGGGGACGAAGACGAGGTTCACCGACGCGGGGATGTGCTTGTTGAGCCACTTCTCCACGAAGGACTGGACGAACACGACCAAGATGATGGGGATGACGCTGGAGCCGTAGGAGGCAAGCGTAAACGGGATGACCTCGAAGAAGTTCACCGGCTCTGCGGCGGAGACAAACGCGCTCCAGTTGGGATGAAGCAGCATCGCGGCCACGCCGGAGGCGAGAATCGGGTTGCACTTGAGCTTCTGGGCCTCGGTGAAGGCGAGCAGGATCGGCAGGAAGTAGAACACACCGTCCGCGAAGATGTTGAGCATCTGGTAGGTCTGCGAGTCCGTGCTGATGAGACCGAAGGTGGTGAGCAGCGCCATCACGGCCTTGACCATGCCGGCGCCGGAGAGGGCCGGGATGATGGGCTGGAAGGTGCCGGCGACGAAGTCGATCACCCGGTCGAAGACGCCCTTCTTCTCTGCAGGGGCCTCCACGTCCTTCTCGCCCGTGTCGACGAGCTTCTCAACCTCCTCGAAGACGTCGGCGACGTGCGGGCCGATGCACACCTGGAACTGACCCGCTCCATGGATGACGCCCACGACGCCATCATGCGCCTTGATGGCGTCCTCGTCGGCCTTGCCCTCGTCGGCGAGGGTGAAGCGCAGACGCGTCTGGCAGTGGTACGCCTGCGTCACGTTCTCCTTCCCGCCCACGAGCTGCACGATGCCTCGCGCCAGCCCCTCGTACTTCTTGGACATGGTCCCTCCTTGCGATTGTGGCGCGACCCGTGCCGCACCGTGTTGAGGGAGACGATAAAAGCGCTGGTAGATAGGCTCAATAGTTTCCGGAGATGATGAAACGAGGTTTCGCGACGAGGGGGACGGGCGGCCCGGAACGTGAAACGGAATGAAACTTTGCCACTCACCGGGGCGGGGCGTCGGCGAGCGGCGGGACGCCTCAGCGCCGCTCCGAAATCTCCTTGAGGACGGCAAGGCGCTCCTCCTCGAGCGCGCGTCCGCCGACGAGCTTGGTCTGGAGGTTCTTCTCGTAATCACGAGCAAAGTAGCAGGAGAACAGGACGTTCAGGAGATAGCTCACCGACTCCTCCGTTGAGAAGTTGGCGATCTTTGAGTACAGTCGCTCGCGCGAGGCGATGGTGAGCACGCACGGGATGGTCTTGCGCAGGTAGTTGTTGCCGCCGCTCGTGAGCGCGATGAGCCGCACGCGGTTGGAAATCATCGCTCCGACCTGCGCCATGGGGTTGGCGTCGGCGTTGTTCCCCGAGTAGGAGATGATGATCGCACAGTCATCCGGGCCGAGGCTGCGCGCCACGATGCCCATCTCACCGGGGCTCACCGCCGTCGCCTGCTTGCCGATGGCAAGGAGCTTGCGGCAGAAGGATTCGCCGTAGTAGTGGTTGGGCGTGCGCCCGAAGACCCAGACGCGCTCGGCTCGCTGGAGATGGCGCACCGCCATGGCGAGCATCCCTCGGTTGAGCTGCGCATAGGTGGCGGCCACGGACTCGGCCATGAGGTTGCCGATGTTCTCGAGGATGCGCCCGTCCGAATCCTGCGCAGCGAACGGGAAGTTCACGTCCACGTCAGCCGCGTGCTGGCGCTCGAAGGCGCCCTCGCGCACGAACTCACGGAGGAACTCGCGCCAGCCCTCGAAACCGAGCGCCTTGGCAAAGCGGGTGACGGAGGCCTTTGAGGTATAGGTCTCGCGCGCAACGTCGGCGATCGTGAGCTCGGGCAATCGGGTGTGCTCGCGCAGCACGTACTCGGCGAGCGTCCGGCGCGAGTCGTCGTAGGTGGCGGCGACTTCCTCGATGCGATGAATGAGGTACATGGGGGCTCGCTTTCGTGGGGTCAGCCCATGAGCGCCATGAGCACGGGGACGATGGCGAACGATGCGATGGTGGAGACGATGGTGCCCTGGGAGAGCAGCTCGCCAGGCCGGCCGTACGTGGAGGCGATCGCCGCCGCCATCGAACCTGTGGGCATGGCAAGCATCACGATGAAGACCCCAAGCGAGAGCGGGTCCGGCACCACCGGAGCCAGCAGCAGGTAGCACGCGGCGGGCACGAGCAGAAAACGGATGGCCGAGAAGCCCCAGAGGCGCCCGTTGCCCAGAACCCGCAGCAGGTCGGCCTCGGCGATGGCGAGGCCCACGAGCATCATGGCCAGGGGTGACGTCGCGCCGCCCACCATGTCGACGGCCTGGGCCACCGGTCCGGGCAGAGACACGTTCGAGAAGAACACGACAAGTGCAATGACGCTCGCGACCATGGGGACGTTGAGGACGTTCTTGAGGACTCCCGCCATGCGAAAAGAGCGCACGGATGCCACGTTCTTCTCGTCGTTCTTCTCGCCACCTGAGGTCAGGACCCCGACGCCGATGCTATAGAGGAAGACGTTGGAGACCGCGATGAAGATGCTCCCGAGAAAAACCGACCCGCCGCCAAAGAGTGACTCAAGCACGGCAAAGCCGATGAAGCCTGTGTTGGTGAGCACGCCCATGAAGAGGTAGAGCGGCCGCTCGTCGCGCGGCACCCGCAACGCGAGGCACGCCAGCACAGCCGCGACGAGCATCACGAAGAAGAGCGCCGTTCCAAGAACGAACGACCACGTAATCTGTTCGGTGCCCGCAGAGCTGTCGACCTCGCCCACCGACGCTAGGATCGTGCACGGTAGGGTCACGTTGAAGATGAGCGCCGAGAGTCTGGGGCGCACCTCCGAGGTGAGAAAGCCCACTCGCGCCGCAACGTAGCCGATGAGCGTCACGAGCACGAGCGAGCCCATGCTCCCGATGACGGTGAGGATGTCCATGCGCGGCTGTCCTACTTTGCGTTGGGGTTCGTGGTGCCGGCGAGAGGCTTCTCGCCGGGACGAGCCGCCGGGCCCACGAGCTCGTGCGCGACGTATGGCTCCTCGAGGTAGGCGACCTCCTCGGGCGTAAGCGCCACGTCAAGCGCCGCCACCGCATCGTCGACGCGCTCGGGCTTGGAGCAACCAACGATGGGCGCCTCCACGCCGCGCGTCCAGTGCCAGGCGAGCGCGATGCGCGACATGGGCACGCCGTGCTTCTCGGCCAGCTCGGCCACGCGCGCGACGATGGGCATGTCGCGCTCGCGGTCGGCGTCGTACTTGTTGCGCATCGTGGCGTCGGTCGTCGAACGCTTGGACGCGGAGTCCCAGGTGGGGCGGCACAGGTGCCCGGACGCAAGCGGACTGTACGGCGTGAGCGCCATGCCGAACTGGCGACACACCGGAATCATCTCGCGCTCGTCCTCGCGGTAGAGCAGGTTGTAGTGGCACTGCATGCTCGTGAACGGGGTCCAGCCGTTCTGCTCGGCCGTAACCTGCATGTTGTGGAGCTGGTAGGCGTACATCGCGCTCGCGCCGAGGGCGCGCACCTTGCCTGCGTGCACAAGGGCATCGAGGGCCTCCATGGTCTCCTCGATTGGCGTGGCGTAGTCAAAGCGGTGGATGATGTAGAGATCCAGGTAGTCTGTGCCCAGGCGCGCGAGCGTGCCATCGATCTCGCGGTTGATCGCTTCCCGCGAGAGGCCTCCCTCGTTGAAGAAGACCTTGCTGGCGAGAACCACCTGATCGCGCGGCACGCCCAGCTCGCGCAGGGCGGCGCCGATGTACTCCTCGCTCGTGCCGTGCGCGTAGCAGTTGGCCGTGTCGATGAAGTTCACGCCCAGCTCAAAGGCACGTGCGATCACCGCGCGGGTCTCGTCCGGGCCAATCGTCCACTGGTGGAAGTCGGCCGAGGGCGCACCGAAGCTCATGCCACCCAGGCAGAGCCGCGGGATCTTGATGCCGGAGTGTCCGAGCGTCGTGTAGTTCATGTCTGTCATATAGCTCACCTACGCCGGGTACTGCTCGTCCGTGACGGGCTCGAGCCACTCGTTGCTGCAGTTCTCGCCCGGCGCCTCGAAGGCGATGTGGCTGAACCAGCTGTCGCGCGCGGCGCCGTGCCAGTGCTTAACGCCCTCGGGGATCACCACGACGGTGCCGGGCGTGAGCTCCTGGGGATCCTTGCCCCACTCCTGGTACCAGCCGCGACCGTCGGTGCAGATGAGAATCTGCCCGCCGCCCTTGTCTGCGCGGTGGATGTGCCAGTTGTTGCGGCAGCCCGGCTCGAAGGTGACGTTGGCGAGGCCGACGCCGCACTCCGCGGCGCTGGTCAGCGGATTGAGGTACGAGTTGCCGATGAAGTACTGGGCGTACGCGTCGTTGGGGTCGCCCAGGCCGAACATGGGGGCGAAGTCGTTCTTCTCGCTCATGGTTCTTCTCCTTTGCTCGATGAATGATTCAAAAGGGGACTGTCCCCTTTTGAATCATTTGGCGGCGTTGTCGATGCAGGAAAGCGCGTTCAGACTGCGCGGGTAGCCGATGTAGGGCAGGATCTGCATGACCACGCGATAGAGGAAGTCCTTCGTACGCCCAAGGTTGAGGTTGGCCCCGGCGTGCGCGGTGGCCTGCGGCTCACAGCCACCCTGCGCCACGAGGTAGCAGAACGTGACCATCTCGCGGTCGAGGTCCGAGAGGCCACCGCGCGTGTAGTAGTCGCCGAAGCAGTTCTCTGCGAGCCACAGGTTTACGTTGGCGCGCTCTGCAGGGCAGGTCTTCCAGTTCTCGCGCATGTGCTCGCCAAAGTAGTCGATCTGCTTCTGGTTGCCCGCAGCGCCGCGCGTCTCGAGCGTCGTGGTGGCCTGTGCGGGCAGCGGGAGCTCCACGCCCTTCTCGGCAAACACCTCGTTCATGGCCGAGAAGAACGGGCGGGTCCGGCCGATGCCGAGATACGCCGTGCCCTGGTAGACAACCTCGCGTGCCTCGACGGGGGTGACAGCCTTGGCGTCGAGCGCCTCAGCCAGCGTGACGCGGAGCTGCTCTGCGCCCTGGCAGCCGAGAAGCGCCGCCAGAATCGCGAGGTACCGCTCGCGCGACGGGAGCTTGGCCGTTGGCTCGCCGGGGACCTCCTCGCCCGCGAAGTACGCGAAGCGCTCCGCGAACTCCGGGTCCGTCGGTGCCAGCCGCGCCATGCCGCAGGCCAGTGTGCTCGTGTCTGTTATGTCTGCCATCGTTGCTCCTATCTCTCAACCGTTTGATTGCGCAGCTCAATGCGCGCTTCGTGAGCTCCCGAAAGGCCGCGCAGCGCGTCGAGCGGGCCCACCACGTGCCCCAGCGTGACCTGGCCGCCGTAGCGTGCGGAGTTGCGCTCGTCGTCGAAGAAGAGCGCGAGCCAGTCGCCCTCGGGCTTGTAGTTGAGGTCGCCGTCGGACCAGCCGGAATGAACATCGGCGGCGCCGTGCGGCAGCGAGAAGGGCAGCTGTCCGCAGCACCCCACGCTCGAGACGCTCATGGAGAGCGCCTGGGGGAGCCGCGCCGCGAGCGCGCATGCGGCGGCGGACCCGTTCAGCTCCACGGGCAATGCAACCTCGCCTATCCGCAGTTCAACCCTCACGTCCGCCTCCCATGTGACAAAGGGACAGTCCCTTTGTCTCATTCTCCGTCGCGGAGGGATGCGCTACAATTGCTTATATCGCATATCGTGATATTCCCCGATGTAATGGAGCGGCCATGGAACTCCGCACGCTTCGCTACTTTCTCGCCGTCTGCGAGCACGGCACCATGTCGCGCGCCGCGGAGGCACTGCACGTGACGCAACCCGCGCTCTCCCGGCAGATCGCCGCGTTGGAGCGCGAGCTCGGCGCCCCGCTCCTCGAGCGCCACAGCCGCAGCGTCACACCCACCGAGAAGGGACTCTACCTGCGACGACGTGCACAGGAGATCGTAAGCCTCGCGGACCAGACCACGGCGGACCTCACGCACGGCGAGGACATCGTGGAGGGCGACGTCTTCATCGGCGCCGGAGAGTCGGAGGGCCTGCGCGTGATCGCCTACCACGTGCGCGCCTTTCGCGAGAAGTACCCCGGCGTGCGCTTCCACCTGCACAGCGGCAACGCCCCGGACCTCATCGAGCGCCTGGAGCACGGCGTCGACGACTTCTCCGTGCTCATGAGCTACCCCGACGTGGACCGCTACGCCCACCTGCGCCTCCCCCCCACCGACGCCTGGGGAGTGCTCATGCGCGATGACGACCCGCTGGTCGCGCGCGAGGCCGTGAGCCCCGCCGACCTTCTCGACGCGCCGCTTGTCGTGCCGGAGCGCCACGCAAAGAGCGACAAGCTCACCGGGCTTCTCGCCACATGGTTTGGGGAGCGAGCCGCCGAGGCCAACGTCGCGGCAACGTACAACCTCGCCTACAACGGCGCCCTGCTCGTGCGCGAGGGCGTGGGCCGCATGCTCTCCTTCGACGGGCTCACGACCGTAGGCCCGGGCACGGGACTGGAGTTTCGCCTTCTCTTCCCACCGCTCGTCTCGGTCATCGACCTCGCCTGGAAGCGCGACGTCCCCCTCGGCGACGCCGCGCGACGGTTCCTGGAGCTCGTTCGGGAAAACGACAATCATAATCAGATGTCGATGTTTGAATTCAATTGATATTGGATAGAATCAAAACAACATCAATCGCAGTAAGGAGTCGACATGGCTACCACGACCGCACCTCTCGGCAACCGCGTTGACGTCAATCTCAAGCGAGCGTTCGAGGCAACAGCAGAGGAGCTCGGACTGAGCGCCACCTCGGCACTCACGGTCTTTATGAAGCGCTTTGTGGAGGACGGCGGCTTCCCCTTTGACGTGCGCCGTCGCACCCCGAGTGCGGCTGAATATGCTGCGGAGATGGACACCCGCTATCGCGCCATGCGCGACGGAAACGAGACCGAGCACGATCTCGTGGAGGTCTAGGGATGCCGTACCTCTGGGACGACCAGGCCTGGGCGGACTACCAGTACTGGCTCACGCAGGACAAGAGGACCCTCCGCCGCATCAACGCCCTGCTCAAGGACATCGCGCGAACCGGAGGAGCCGAGCCGGAAATCGGCAAGTCCGAGCTGCTCAGACACTCAAAGGAGGGTCTGAGCAGCGTTCGCATAGACGGGAAGAACCGCCTCACCTACAGGGTCGATGGAGACGTGGTGCGCATCGTCTCCTGTCGGGGCCACTACGAAGATCGCTAACAACGTCGCACTTATAGAAAGAGGACACGCCATGAAGGTCATGCTCGTGAACGGAAGCCCGCACAAGGCGGGGAGCACCAACCGCGCGCTCGAGGAGGTGGCGCGCACGCTGGAGGCAGAGGGCATTGAGGCGGAGATCTTCTGGATCGGCGCGCGGCCCGTGGGCGGCTGTGTGGCCTGCGGCGGGTGCGCAAAGCTCGGCCGCTGCGCTTTCGACGACGTGGTGAACGAGTTCCGACCTAAGGCAACCGAGGCCGACGGCTTCGTCTTTGGCGCGCCGGTGCACTACGCGCACGCCGCGTCGTCGCTGCTGGGCTTCATGGACCGCCTCTTCTACAGCAACGGACGCGCGGGCGAGAAGAACGTGCTCGCGTACAAGCCCGCGGCGGCCGTGGCGAGCGCCCGGCGCGGCGGCACCACCTCGGCCTTCGATGACGTCAACAAGTTCTTCACCATCGCGCAGATGCCGGTGGTGAGCTCGCGCTACTGGAACAATGTGCACGGCAACGTGGCCACGGAAACCGAGCAGGACGCCGAGGGCCTCTGGACCATGCGCCAACTCGGCCGCAACATGGTATGGATGCTCAAATGCCTGGAGGCGGGCCGCGCGGCGGGCGTGGAGCTGCCCGCACAGGAAACCGGCCAGCAGACGAACTTCATACGGTAAGAGCAGCTCCGCAGGATAGGAGTCTTCGCTACAGCGAGCGCCCCAGCTCGAAGGCGCGCTGCGGGGCGTCGGACGCGCGTGTCATGGACGGCGCGCCCCGCGCGCGAACTCCTCGCAGAGGATGGCGGTGGAGCCGTCGCGGTTGGGGCTTCCCTGCAAGATGATGATGTTCATGGTCCCCCTTACAGCCCAAGGCCGACGACCCAGTCTGCTGCCTTGTCACCAGCACCAGCTGAGAAACGCTCACCCTCGCGCCACTCACCGGCGCCGGCCATCTCAGCTAGGAGCTCGGCGCTGCTCCCAATTCCCGACGAGCCCGACGTGCAGAACGGCACCACGGTCTTGCCGTCGAAATCGTTGCCCTCCACGAAGGTACGCAGCGGCCAGGCTGCCTCGCCCCACCAAATCGGGTAGCCGAGAAGGACCGTGTCGTAGTCGGCCCAGCCGTCGGGCGTGACCTGCGCTAGCTCGGGATTGGTCCCGTCTGCGCGCTCGACGCTCGTGCGGGAGGCGTCGTCGCTGTAGTTCAGGTCCGCTTTCGTGTAGGGCTGCGCAGCCTCGATGGCAAAGACGTCCGCGCCCAGGCGCTCGGCAATCGCGGTGCCCACACCTTCCGTGTTGCCCGTCGCCGAGAAGTACGCGACAAGCACGTTGCCCGCGGGTTCGGCATCCGCCGCGGGGGCGTCCTCGACCGGCTCCGTTGCCGGATCGGCCGCAGGCGCCTCGTCCTTCTCGCCGGAGCATCCGGCCAGGAGCGCGGTCATGCCCGCAACGGAAACTGCCAGGAAGTTCCTTCTCGTCAGCATGCTCGTCTCCCCTTCCCTGTGATCCAAAAGGGGTCTGTCCCCCTTTTGGATCACAGGCTCTCGCGAAAGATGCGGATGATCTCGTCACGCGTGAGCACGTGGTAGCCGCCCTGCATGACGAGGGTGGAGTCGGCGAGCTCCTCGAGCATGTCCTCGGTGGCGCCGAGCTCGGAGATGCTCATGACGCAGCCGATCTCGCGCATCCAGGCCTCCATCGCGTCGAGGCCGGCGGACGCGAGCTCCTCGGTCGTGCGGCCCTCGGGCGAGACGCCCCACACGTTGGTCGCAAACCGCGCGAACTTCTCCACGCCATAGGGCATGACCAGGCGGTAGTACGGCAGCGCCACGGCGGCGAGCGTCATGCCGTGCGTGGCGTCGGTGTGGGCACCGACGGCCTGGCCGAGCATGTGGACCTCCCAGTCCGTTGACTTGCCGCAGGCCACGAGCGTGTTGAGCGCCCACGTGGCGCACCACATGATGTTGGAGCGAGCCTCGTAGTCCTCCGGGTTGGCCACGGCTGCGCGGCTGGCGGTGACCAGCGACCTCATGAGGCCCTCGGAGAGGTAGTCGGACGTGTTGTCGTCCGTACCCGAGAAGTACTGCTCGGTGATGTGGTTCATGATGTCGAAGATGCCCGCGACCATCTGGTACTTGGGCAGCGTGTAGGTGAACTCGGGATTCAGCACGGCGAAGCGCGGGAACACGCGCGCATCCGCGAAGACGTGGCCGACCTTCATCTTGGTCTCGTGGTTGGTGATGACCGAGCCGCAGTTCATCTCGGAGCCGGTGCCCACCATCGTGAGGACCGAGCCCACGGGGATGACGTCGAGGTCGGCCGCCGGCTCGTCGAAGTCCACCCAGTACTTCTGCCAGGGGTCCACGTCCGCAGGCAGGTTTGCGGAGACGGCCACCGCCTTGGCGTAGTCGATGCAGGAGCCTCCGCCCACTGCGAGGATGAGGTCGACGTGGTTCTCGCGCGCGATGGCCACGCCCTCGGAGAGCTTCTCGACCGTGGGGTTGGGCATGACGCCCGCGTCCTCGACGACGGTCTTGCCCGCCGCCGCAAGCGCGGAAATCACCTGGTCGTAGATACCGTTCCTCTTGATGGAGCCACCACCGTAGACGAGCTGGACGGTGGGACCGTAGGCCGCGAGCTCCGTCGCGAGGGCCTCCATGGCGTCCTTGCCAAAGATGAGCTTAGTGGGGTTGTGATAGGTGAAGTTACCGAGCATGTGCGTTCCTTTCTGTTGTCAAGCCAAGCAGGCCGAGAAAACCAAGAGTTATCAGGCGTCCCAGTCGACGTCGCCAAAGCCGCGCACGTCTTCCCCGTAGATCGAGTGCTCGTGCCGCATGACCTCGGGGTTTCCGCTCATCGTTTCAAAGATCCCGGTCTCTGGGTCATATGACGTCACGATCTCCGAGTGGGAGACCACCTCGCCACCCGGGAAGCCGTCGCTGTAGTAGAAGAAGGCGATGTCACCGGGGGCGGGCTGCCACTCCTCGTCGGGCAGCTCGTGATAGTCGCCCGTCCACTCGAAGTACGCGGCCTGACGCTGGGGGTAGACGGTCATCTCGCCGTCGCAGAGGTACTCCGAGAGGCCCGCCTCACGAAAGGACCACCAGATGTACGTTGCGCACCAGTACCCCCGCTGGTAGCAGAGCTCGCCACCCGCGTCGAGAAGGGCGTCCTCGTAGCGCGTGCCGTCCGTGTTGCCCATCTCTCCCTCGGCAATCTCGATAAGCCGCGCGACCTTCTCCTCCTCCGTCGCGTCATCAGGCGCCTCCTGCGCGGCCGGGACGGCCTGGCCCGAATCCCCGGCAGCGGGCGGCATCCCGGCGCAGCCCGAGAGGGACATGACGATCGCGAGCACGCAGGCAAAGAGCCCGGTGACACGCCGTGCGGACTTCCTCATCTTCTGTCCTCCGTTTCAAAGCTCGCCACAGGGAACGACCCCTGCGGTCCCGTTGACAGTAGAATAAGTGACGCTTCGTCGCTTGTAAAGACTTACGTGACGTAACTTCGCTTATTTGCCCATCGGCTGCGCTATACTTTGCGCAGCAACCGTACGGAGGAGTCATGGCCGAGTTCATCAGGGCGAGGAGCCCGGAGCAGAAGGAGCAGCGTCTCGACGAGATCAAGGGCGCCGTCCGCCGCCAGTTCGCGGAGCGCCCCTATCACGAGATTACGCTCACCACGATCGCCGAGGAGCTCGGCTGGTCGCGCGCCAACCTCTACAAGTACGTGACCACCAAGGAGGAGATCTTCCTCCTGCTCACGTCAGACGAATGCGACGCCTACTTCGAGGCGCTTCTCGCCGCCCTGCCCGAGGGACGCGAGCTCTCCCCTGCCGAGACCGCCGATGCCTGGGCGAAGGTCGCGGACGCCCACCAGGAGTACTTCCGCCTGGGCGACCTGCTCACCACCATCGTCGAGACCAACGTCACCGTCGAGCGCCTCATGGACTTCAAGCGCGGCTACTACGCGCACGTCGACGAGATGCGCGAGCACCTCCCGCAGGTCACAAGCATCGCTCCCGAGCGCGTGGAGCCGCTGCTGCTGGCCGTCTACTACCACGCCACGGGGCTCGTCAGCTCCTGCTGGAGCAACCCGCTCATCGCCGAGGCGCTGAGGCGCCTTGAGATCGAGCGCCCGGAGACGGACTTTCGCGCGGAGATGCGCGACTTCATCGCCATGTGCCTCGAGCACTACGCGCGCTAGCCCCTCGCGCGCCTGCGCGCCCTTCTCAGCAGACTGCCAAAGCCGGCGGCCAGCACCTGCTGGAACAGCGTCCCTATGACCACGGGAAACATCACCTCGCCCGGGAAGTACTCCCCGGCGATCACGGCGCCCGCGGAGATGTTGCGCATTCCCACGAGATAGGTCATGGAGACGGCCTGCTCGTACGGGCGGCGCATGGCGCGCGCGGCGAGAAGCCCAATCGCATAGCCCCCAGCCGAGAACGCGCAGATGAACGTCGCCACGACAACGAGCGTTGGGGTGAGATTGCGCACGTAGGGTGCCACGCCCGTCGAGTTGGTCAGGATCACCAGGACGAGCGCGATCTTTGCGGCGGGCGCGATGACCGGCGAGAGCTCGCGTGCGGCGCGCCCGTGTGTGAGGTCATTGGCCGCCGTGCCCGCAAGCGCCGGGAGCGCGATGGAGACGACCATCTCCCCCATCATCCGCGCGGCGTCCACCTCCACCGTCTGGCCCAGGAGCAGGTGTAGCGTGAGTGGGATCGTGAACGGCGCAGCCACCGTGGAGACGAGGATGGTCGCGAGCGAGAGCGCGGGGTCGCCGCCGAGCATGTTGGTCCACATGGCGCAGACGACCGCGATGGGCACGCTGTACTCCAGCACGACGCCGCAGACGAGGTTGGGGTTGGACCCAAAGAGCGCCGTCGCCAGCGCGCACGCCGCGCAGGGCATGGCGACCGACGCCAGCGCGAGCGAGACGAGCATGGGGGCCGGGTGGCGCACCGTGCGCGCGAGGTTGCCAAAGGTGTTGGAGAGCGAGCTCTGGAACGTCATGAAGGCAAAGAGCGGGATGACCAGCGGACGCATGGCGCCTATCTGCGGAAACAGCACGCCCAGCACAACGCAGGCGGGCGAGACGAACGCCATGTGGCTCCCTATGAAGCCACCGAACCGCTTCCACGCGTCCATGCCGACAAGAACCTCCCCTCGCGCTTCCCGCGCACATGGTAGTTCTCGCCCGCAGCGGCGCGCCCAACCGTAACGCACGCGCAAAACGGAGCCCGCCCGGACGCGTCAGACGCATCCGGGCGGGCTCCAGGGGGGGGTACTAGTAACGCGCGGCGATGTCGACGTAGGTGGCGACTCGTCGCTCGATCTCGTCGAACGCGCCGGAGGCGATGAGCTCCGGAGCATTGATGCAGCTGCTGACGCCGGCACCCGCAAAGCCCGCCCTGAGGCACTCCTCGAAGTACTCCGGAGTCATGCGACACACCGCAAAGTACTTGATGAAGCCGAGCGGTGCCATGAGCGCCTTGGCGTAGCCGATGCCCATCTCGCCGGCGGGGAAGAGCTTGACGTAATCCGCTCCCCACTCGTGGGCCTGCAGGGCCTCGGTGGCGCTTCCCGCCCCCGGCATGCACATGAGGTCCAGCCGTGCGGCCTCCTCGATGACGGAGCGGTTCAGGACCGGCGCAACGACAAAGCTCGCCCCGGCCTCGCGCGCCATCCTCACCTCGTCGACGTTGAGCGTCGTCCCCGACCCGATCAGGAGGTCGTCACCAAACGTCTCGTGAAGGAGCGCCATGGCACGCGGCGTGTCTGCCACCCTGTCATCGTTGTGGTTGTACGTCAGCTCCACGAGTCGTCCCCCGCCGTCGAGCACCGCCTGGCAGGCCCGCTTCAGGTCGTCGTCGGAGAGCTTCCCACCGCGGAAGATGAACATGAGCTTTGCTCGGTCGAGCGCCTCCACCACCGTCCGACGCATCGCTAGCCCTCCTCGATGGAAATGTCGAAGTCGTCATCGACGGACACGTCGTCCAGGCCGGAAAGCTCATCGAGCTCGTCCTCTCCCGTGACGGTCTTCTTGATCAGCGCGACGAGAAGGATCTCGACGATCACGCCGGCCGCAACTGCGATGAACGCTCCCGGGAAGATGTTCTGCATGACGGGGAAGGCAAAGAAGCCGCCCATCATGACCGGGGAGCCGACGTTGAAGAACATGGCGATGGCACCGGTCACGGCACTGCCGGCGATGCCTGCGGGCATGACGTGAAGGGGGTCTCTCAGCAGGTACGGAAGACCGCCCTCCCCGACCTGGGCGCAGCCGAGGACGATCGCGGAAGGACCGGTGGCGCGCTCGGCCTTGGTGAACTTCTTCGGGAACAGGAAGGTGGCGAGGCCTAGGCCGAGCGCGGGGACGATGCCGCAGCACACCTTGGCGCCCTCGGGGCCGAGCACGCCGTCGGCAACAAGGCCGTTGGCGACCGTGGTTGCGATCTTGGTGACGGGACCACCGAAGTCAACACCCATCATCGCACCCATGACCAGGCCAAACACGACCCTGGGACCCGCCTGGAGCTCGGCGAACACCTCGACGAGGTAGGACTGCAGGCCGCCGAGCAGCGGGCCCACCACATAGTCCATGAGCAGAATCGAGAACAGGCCGCCCAGGATCGGCAGTATGAGCAGGGGCATGAGCGACTGCAGGTTCTTGTTCAGCGGGATCTTGTCCTTCATGAACTTGAGGAAGTAGCCAACGGCGTAGCCGCCAAGGATGCCGCCGACGAAACCGATCTTGTAGTTGACGGAGAGGACACCGATCATGAGGCCGGGCGCGATGCCGGGCCGGTCGCAGATGCCGTAGGCGATGTAGGCGGCGAGCACCGGCACCACCATGTTCATCGCGATCGTGCCGCCCGCATAGAGCAGTCCCGCGAAGGAGGTCGTGTCGCTGCCGATCGAGGAGCCTCCCAGCATGGTTCCAAACGACTGGAGGATGCCTCCCAGGCAGATCACGGGGATCATGTAGGAGACGCCCGTCATCATGGGACCGGTGTTGATTCTGAACTTAGCCATGTTCCTTCACTCCCAGCTTGTCCTCGATTTTCTTAATGAGCTGGTCAGACTGCTTGATAGCCACCACGGACGGGACTCTGACGATCTTCTTGCCGGCAAAGCGCTCCTGGCGTGCCACCGCCACGTCTGCGGCGAGGATGACGATGTCGGCGTCCCGGATGGCGTCTGCGGGCAGCTCGTCCTCGATCCCCACGTTCCCCTGGGTCTCGATCTTGATCTTGTGCCCGCGCCTCACGGCGGCCTGCTCGAGCTTGTCGCGCGCGATGTAGGTGTGGGCGACGCCCACCGTGCACGCGGTAACTGCAACTATCTTCATAACGCCTCCCTTGAGATGAGCCTCACGCCGTAGTCATGACAGCCTGTCCCGCACGAAGCGCGGCAAGCAGGTCCCCCGCGCTTCTCGCAGCGTCGATCCCGGCAATGACCCCGGGCCTGACGAGGCTGCGCGCCAGCGTCGAGAGCATCCGAATGTGCACGGCGTCCTTCTCGCCCTCGCCCTGGCTCGGTATGGCAAGGAGAAAGACGTGCCTCACGGGGACGTCGTCGATCGACTCCCAGGCAAGGGGGCTCGCCAGCCGTACGTACGCCATCGCGGGGCGCGTCACGGAGGGGCTGATCCCGTGCGGGATGGCTATCCCATCCTGAAGACCCGTCATGGCAAGGCCCTCCCGCTCCCAGACCGCCCTTTCGAACGCCTCCTCCGAGGCGACTGCACCGCAGCGACGAAGCATTCCGATAAGACGCTGGAACACCTG
Source organism: uncultured Atopobiaceae bacterium (assembly GCA_963931035.1). Taxonomy (GTDB): domain Bacteria; phylum Actinomycetota; class Coriobacteriia; order Coriobacteriales; family Atopobiaceae; genus Thermophilibacter. The sequence continues at coordinate 1,098,939 of OZ006979.1, forward strand.
CTCCTTGCTCGAGAGCTCCTGGTCAAAAGCTATGCAGTCGGAGCTCAGTACGTCAGTGATGTCCACCAGATCCTCACCTCCTCCCGTCACCGATAACGATGCGGACCATGCACCGGCGACAGTCCTCATCGGGCGTCTCCGCCAGCTCACGTAAACCACGCTCCGTCTCAGGCCTGGCCAGTCGCCTGTAGAAGCTCGAGAAAAACTTGGGGCTCGCGGCGAATCCCTCGCTGGAGAAGGCGAGCATGAGCACCACGAACACGGGAGAGCCCTCCCAGTCGACCCCCTGGGGCGCGAACCCGACCGCCAGGCGGGTGCGAAGCACGTGCTCGGGATCACCGTGCGGGATGGCTATGAAGTCAAGGTTTGTCGGCGCCACGCGCTCTCTCTTGAGGACGCTCTCCCCGTACAGGCTGTCGACGCAGTCCTGCTCGAGAAGCGCGTCGGACAGCCGCGCGATGGCGTCGTCGCGACCGGGGCATCCGGAGAGGTCGACGACGACGGACTCGAGAAGCGTCACCGCCGCCCGCGAGTCAAAGCGGTCCCGCCCCTCCAGAAACCTGCGCAGGGGGACCAGCTCCGCCTCGTGAAGCATGGGCGTGACGTAGAAGACCGGGTGGCCCTCTTCGTCCAGCGGCTCGGTCGAGACGATCGCGTCGCACTCGCCCAGGTGCTCCCGAAACTCCGTCACCGAGTACATGCCCATCACGCGCAGCTGGGCAAAGGCCCGCTCGAGCCGCTCCGCGATGAGGTTCGAGGCGGCGAGGCCGTAATGGCAGACAATGATCACGCGCAGCTCCCCGCCGGGATTGGTCGACCATCCCATGCGCTCCAGCGCGGCCTGGAGATGAAGGGCGATGTAGGCTATCTCGTTGCCCTTGGGAAGGTAGCCGTAGCGCTGCCCTATGACCTCTGCGGCAACGGACGCAAGCTCGAAGCCGAGCGGATAGGCACGACGCAGCTCGTCGACGGGGTAGAGCGCGGGCTCGGCGGCCAGGCTCACCCCGCGGATGACCGTTGTCCACACATGCAGGGAGAGGCCCTCCAATAGCTTGGCGTCCCCCGAGAGGTCGATCGAGTAGCGATCCTTGATCTCGCCGACGATCCGGCGCACGAGCGGCGACATCCGCTCGACCACGGCGTCGTTGTCATGGGTGCTCGTCTTCCTCATGGACATGAGCAGCAGGGCGAGGTACGCCTCCTCCGTCGGGGGGAGTTCCGCTCCCGCGGCGGCGAGGCTTCTCCTGACGACGTCCTCGTAGTGGTCGAAGCCCTCGTCGTCCTTCTCGGCAGCCGCAACTCCCTGCATCACAAGGCCCCTGCCCACGCACCAGAAGGTACCGAGCGCGTGGCAGAGCAGCTCCTCGATCGAGTCGATCACATAGAGGGCGGAGTCCAGCTCCCGCACCGCCTCCACGAACTCGCAGGCGGCCCTGACCTCGCTCTTCTCGACAAAGGAGGCAAGCGGAAAGCAGTCCTCGGAGAAGCGCCGGAGGCTTCCGACGAGGTCGGCGGCATCCACATAGGGTCGCAGCATGCGGACGAGCAGGGCTCGCCGAGAGCTGACGTCGATTGAGAGCCTCACCCCGTGCTGCCGGCTCGTCTCCAACGCGAGCGATCCCTCCTTGGAAATCCTGCCAAGGCACTTCTCGACGTTGGAGCGACTCATGAAGAGCTCGCTCGCAAGAGTTTTCATGGTCACGAAGTCGGACGAGAGGAGCAGCGCCAGGACGACCCGGTCGCCCGAGGACAGCTCGCCGTCCGCGCGGCGAGAGTTCAGGAGCCGAGTGAGCGGCGCCCGGTTTGTCACTTCCACGTATCTGCTGGAGAGCTCCTCGAAGCACGGCTCGTCCGAGGCGGCCTCCGCCTCGATGGCGGAAAGCTCCATCCTGAGCGTCTGCTGCGTCACCCCCGCAAGCCCGCTCAGCTCGACGAGGTCGACGCGGTCGTGGTCGGCGAGATAGCGCAGAACAAAGCTATGTAGGTCGCTCGTTGGCATCGGCGGCTCCTCTCACAGAGAGCGTACGTAATGCGGCCTCTTCGCAGATACCCACTTCCGCTTGCCGAGTCGGGCAAGAAAATGTGCATCCATGCGATGCCCGCATCCCGCGCAAGGAGTAGCCTGTTCTCGGCAACAACCCGCTCGCGCGCCTGGAGGACACATGAAGCCACGCCTGCTCGCCTTCGACCTCGACGGCACCTTCCTCGCCCCGGACAAGTCCGTCACCCCTCGGGCGAGAAGGGCGGTGGAGGCCCTTCTCGAGCAGGGCGTGGAGCCGGTCCCGACCACCGGACGCGTCTACCAGACGCTCTTTGACAAGGTCCTCGGGATGGACGGCTTTCGCTACGCGGTCGCGGCAAACGGCGCCGTGGTGCTGGACGCGGAGAACCACCGCTTCCTGCGCCACATGGGCATCGAGGCGCCCGTCGCCGCGCGGCTCGTACGCGAGCTCTGCCGGCCGGGCGTGGTCGTCTACGTCTGCCTGGACGACGAGCGCGCGACGCGCCTGGCGACGTGCGTGAGCCGCGAGGACTACGAGCGCGTGCGCGACGGCGCGAGCTGGACGGAGCCCGTCGTTGAGGACGCGGCGGGGACGATCGAGCGCCTCGGCGTCCCGGCGCTCAAGGTGGGCGCGCGCTTTCGTGCGCCGCACGGCTACGAGGAGCTTGCGAGCATAGCGGAGGACCTGGGCCTCTGGCACGCCGCGTCCGAGGCGGGCAACATAGAGATCGCCCCGGCCGGGGCCACCAAGGCGAGCGGCCTCGCCCTGCTGTGCGACACGCTGGGGATCGCGATGTCGCAGGTCTGCGCGATAGGTGACGGCGGCAACGACGCGGCCCTGCTGCGCGAGGCGGGGCTGGGGGTGGCCATGGGCAACGCGATTCCCGAGGCACTGGCCGCAGCCGACGAGGTCGCCCTCACCAACGCCGAGGATGGCTTCGCCGACTTTGTCGAGCGCCTCCTCGGCTGACCCGCAACACGCACGGTACTTCTCGCCCGCTGCGCGACACGCCGGCGCAACGCAGGCGCAGACTGTCGCTTCTGACGTATCGCAACGAGGTTTTTGGCCCGGCGAGCAGTAAAAAGCGACAGTTTGCGAATGGGGCGGGAGCGGGATGCGGACGGGGCGGGAGCGGTTTGCGTATGGAGCGAAAGTTGAAAATGCCCCCAAGCTAGTAGGAATTGTTGCGAAGCCGCGTTTTTCTCGCCCTGGGGCCTTGCCTTTAATTCCCCACTCATTAGTATGAATTAGGCGAAACAAGGCGCGGGCGCGCGAGCCCGCGAGGAGAAAGGCAGACATCATGGCCACCCAGCTGCTCACCGTGAGCGACCTCTCGGCGGGAACCGAGGACAAGCCTATCCTGCACGGCGTCGACCTGGCCGTGGGCGTCGGCGAGTGCCACGTCCTCATGGGCCCCAACGGCGCCGGCAAATCCACGCTCGGCCACGTCATCATGGGCGACCCCGCCTACCGCGTGACCGGAGGCCGCATCGAGTTCGATGGCGCGGACGTCACCGAGCTCTCCGCCGACAAGCGCTCGCTCGCCGGCATCTTCCTCTCCTACCAGGCGCCCGTCGAGGTACCCGGCGTGCCGCTCTACAGCTTCCTGCGCTCGATCTGCCAGATGCGTCCGGAGCTCAAGACCACCGCACGAAAGTTCCGCGAGCGCGTGGGCGCCATCGCCGACCAGCTGGAGCTCGACCAGGGCTTCCTCATGCGCGAGCTCAACGTGGGCTTCTCCGGCGGCGAGAAGAAGAAGATCGAGATGTTGCAGCTGCTGCTGCTCCAGCCCAAGCTGGCCATCCTCGACGAGACCGACTCGGGCCTCGACGTGGACGCGCTGGGCATCGTCTCCCGCGGCATCCAGGCCTACCGCGAGCAGGTGGGCGGCGCGCTCATCGTGATCACGCACAACACGCGCATCCTCGAGCGCCTCGAGGTGGACCGCACGCACGTCATGGTCCACGGCCGCATGGTGGCCGAGGGCCCGGCGGAGCTCATCGCGGACATCGACAAGAACGGCTTCGAGCGCTTTGAGAAGTGCGAAGACTGCGGCGGCTGCCCCATGGTCGGTGATGCCGAGTGAGCGACGAGCGCAGCAGGAACCGCACGCAGGTCGCCGACGTCGATCGCTCCCTCTATGACTTCACCAAGTCTGAGGAGGGCTACGAGCGCTACGACGACGGCCTGACGCCGGAGATCGTCCGCGCGATCTCCGCGAAGAAGGACGAGCCGGAGTGGATGCTCGAGATGCGCCTGCGCGCGCTCGACCTCTACCACGCGCGCGAGATGGCGCCCAACTGGGGCCCGAGCATCGCGGGGCTTGACCTGGACCACATCTCAACGTACGTCTCGCCCAAGACCAAGCAGGCCAAGAGCTGGGACGACGTCCCCGCAGACATCAAGGACACCTTCGAGCGCCTGGGCATCCCCGAGGCCGAGCGCGAGAGCCTCGCCGGCGTGGGCGCCCAGTACGACTCGGAGATCGTCTACCACAACATGCGCGAGGAGGTGGCCGAGCAGGGCGTCATCTACACCACGATCGAGGACGCCCTCCACGACCCCCAGTGGGAGCCGGTGGTGCACGAGTACTTTGGCACGCTGATCCCGCCCACCGACCACAAGTTCGCCGCGCTTCACTACGCCGTGTGGTCGGGCGGCTCCTTCGTCTACGTGCCCGCCGGCGTGACGCTGCCCTACCCGCTGCAGAGCTACTTCCGCCTCAACGCCGCGGGCGCGGGCCAGTTCGAGCACACGCTCATCATCGTGGAGCCCGGCGCCGACCTGCACTTCATCGAGGGCTGCTCCGCGCCCAAGTACTACGAGGCCAACCTCCACGCCGGCGCGGTGGAGCTCTTCGTGAAGGACGGCGCGCGCCTGCGCTACTCCACGATAGAGAACTGGTCCAAGAACATGTACAACCTCAACACCAAGCGCGCCACCATCGGCGCCGACGCCAAGATGGAGTGGGTCTCCGGCAGCTTTGGCAGCCACGTGAGCTACCTCTACCCCACCACCATCATGGCGGGCGACCGCGGCGCCTGCGAGTTCACCGGCATCACCTTCGCCGGCGCCACGCAGGACCTGGACACCGGCTGCAAGGTGATCATGAACGGCGCGGACACCACGGCGTCCGTCTCCACGAAGTCCATCTCCAAGGACGGCGGCGTGAACACGTTCCGCTCGTCCGTGGTCATTGGCCGGCACGCGGACCGCGCGCGCTGCAGCGTGAGCTGCCAGAGCCTCATGCTCGACGACATCTCCCGCTCGGACACCATCCCCGCGATGGACGTGCGCAACGCCACCGCGCAGGTGGGCCACGAGGCCACGATCGGCCGCATCTCGGACGACACGGTGCTCTACCTCATGAGCCGCGGCTGCTCCGAGGCCGAGGCGCGCACGCTCGTGGTCAACGGCTTTGCCAACCCCGTCTCCAAGGAGCTCCCGATGGAGTACGCCGTGGAGATGAACAACCTCATCAAGCTCGAGATGGAAGGGGCGATCGGATGATGGCCGAGAAGGACCTGGCGCCCGAGCTCACCCTCGAGCGCGTCAACGTTGCCCCCGCGCAGACGTGGAACCGCCTGCGCACGAACGACATCACGCTCACGGTGCCCGCGTGCGGACGCAAGGGCGACGTGTACTTCTCGCTGCCGCGCCTCTTCGAGGGCGTGGAGTGCGGGATGGGCCGCGAGGTCACCGACTGGGTGGAGTCCCAGGCGAAGGGCGCGCGCTACGTTGAGGTCCCGCGCGGCGAGAAGCGCAAGGAGCCGATCGTGGTTGCCGTGGGCGCGGGCTCGGGCGACGTCGCCGACACCGGCGTGATGGTCCGCGCGGGCGCCGAGGTCACCATCGTCGTGGCCGCGGGCGCGGGCGAGAAGGACGGCGAGGCCGGCACGTCCGCGTCTCTCCTGCGCGTGATCGCCGAGGCCGGTGCGCGCATCCACCTGCACGAGTACGTGGGCGTGGGCGCGGGCCAGCAGCACCTCGAGAGCGTGGGCATCTCCGCGGCGCGCGACGCCCGCGTGGACGTGCACCAGTACCTGCTCGGCGGCGGCACCGTCGCGCTGGGCTTTGCGTGCGACCTTGCCGGCGAGCGCGCCCGCGTGGACCTGGGCTGCCGCTACCACGCGGCCGGCACGGAGGTCCTGGACATCAACGAGGTCGTGCGCCAGCGCGGCCGCAACACGCGCTCCGAGCTCGCCTACAACGGCGTGCTCGAGGACGCGGCGCACAAGGGCCTGCGCACCACGATCGACCTTGTCCACGGCGCCAAGGGCGCGCAGGGCAACGAGGCCGAGACCGTGCTCGTACTGGGCGACGACGTGGTCAACAAGACGCTGCCCACGATCCTCTGCGACGAGGACGACGTCGCCGGCAACCACGGCGCCACGATCGGCTCCGTGAGCCCCGAGCAGCTGGCGTTTCTCGCCAGCCGCGGCCTCTCCCGCACCGACGCCGAGCAGCTCTTCGTGCGCGCCCTCTATGAGGACGCCCTCATGCACGCCCCCTGCCCCGAGGCTCGCGCCGTCGTGGAGAAGGGCGCCGGCACCCTGCTCGACGAGGAGGCGTGATGGACATCCGGGAGAACCCCTATCGCGCGGACTTCCCGCTGCTGGCGGCGCACCCCGAGATCGCGTTTCTCGACAGCGCGGCCACCGCGCAGCGCCCCGCCTGCGCGCTCGACGCCCAGCGCCGCTTCTACGAGACCATGAACGCCAACCCGCTGCGCGGCCTCTACAGCCTCTCCGTGGCGGCCACCGCGGCCATCGCCGACGTGCGCGCGCAGGTCGCCGCTCTCATCGGTGCGCCCGACGCGCGCGACGTGGTCTTCACGCGCAACACGAGCGAGAGCCTGAACCTCGTGGCCAAGTCCTGGGCGTCCACCGTCCTGGGCCCCGGCGACGAGGTTGCCATAACCATCATGGAGCACCACTCCAACCTCATCCCGTGGCAGGAGGCCTGCCGCGCGGCCGGGGCGCGCCTCGTCTACCTCTACCCCGAGGCCGACGGCACCCTCACGGACACGGAGATTGCCGAGAAGATCGGGCCGCGCACCAAGATCGTCTCTGCCGCACACGTCTCCAACGTCATGGGCTGTGAGCTGCCCGTTCGGAGTCTCGCGGACGCCGCGCACGCCGTGGGCGCCGTGATGGTCGTGGACGCCGCGCAGTCCGTGCCCCACCTGCGCGTGAACGTGGACGAGCTGGGCGCGGACTTCCTCGCGTTCTCCGGGCACAAGGCACTCGGCCCGATGGGGGTGGGCGTGCTCTGGGGTCGCCACGACCTCCTCGAGGCGATGCCGCCGATGCTCACCGGCGGCGAGATGATCGACTCCGTGCGCGAGCAGGACGCCACGTGGGCGCCCGTGCCCGAGAAGTTCGAGGCCGGCACGCAGGACGCCGCCGGCATCTACGCCACCGGCGCCGCGCTCGCCTACCTCACGGAGACCGTGGGCATCGACGCGGTGGTCGAGCGCGAGGCGGCGCTCGTTGCCTACGCGTTCGAGCGCCTGGTGGAGCTGGACTTCATCGATCTTATCGGCCCGGAGGAGGCCGCCCGCCACCACGGCGTCATCAGCTTCAACGTGCGCGGCGTCCACCCGCACGACGTGGCGAGCATCCTCGACGCCTCCGGCGTGTGCATCCGCGCCGGGCACCACTGCGCGCAGCCGCTGCTCGCGTGGCTTGGCGTGGAGAACCTCGCCTGCTGCCGCGCGAGCCTCGCGTTCTACAACGACGCCGCCGACGTGGACCGCCTCGTCGACGGCCTGAGCCAGGTCTGGGGGATCTTCCATGGCAGTGACTGACCTCTACAACGCGGCCTTCATGGACCACGTCTCGCACCCCGACTACAAGTACCAGCTCGAGGATGCCGACTGCAGCCACGAGGGCGTGAACCCCTCCTGCGGCGACGAGCTCACGTTCTCCGTGCGCTTTGCCGACGACGGCACCATCGAGGAGGCGGCATTCACCGGCCACGGCTGCGCCATCTCCCAGGCGAGCGCTGACATCATGAGCGACCTCATGATCGACAAGACGCCCGAGGAGGCGCGCGAGCTCTGCGCCCTGTTCATGCGCATGGTCCGCGGCGAGGAGACCGACGAGGCAGCGCTCGAGGCGCTGGAGGACGGCGTGCTGCTGCGCGACATCGCGCACATGCCGGCGCGCGTGAAGTGCGCCGAGCTGGCGTGGCGCACGCTCGACGAGATGCTCGAGGCGCGGGAGTAGCCATGGCCGGCATGTTCTCGACGAAGGGGATGTACGCGCTGCGCGCGATGGCGGACCTCGCCGCGCACGACGGGTGGGTCTCGCTCGGCGACGTGGCGCGCCGCCAGCACATCTCGCGCAAGTACCTGGAGCAGGTCATCTCCCTCATGCACAAGGCCGGCTACGTGGAGAGCCAGCGCGGCAAGGGCGGCGGCTACAAGCTCACGCGCAAGCCCGAGGACTACACGCTCGGCGAGCTCCTGCGTGCCGCTGAGGGCTCCCTTGCGCCCGTGAGCTGCCTCGACTGCACCAACGAGGAGATCTGTCCGCAGGTGGGCACCTGCCCCACCGTGGGCGTCTGGCGCGACCTCGGACGCGTGACGGCGAGCTACCTGGACAGCAAGACGCTTGCTGACCTCATCCGCCCCGACGATTCCGACCCCTGCACCGCAAGGCCCATGTAGCGCGGACGAGAAGCGCCTGCGACCACACGTCCTTCTCGGTAGTGAAAAGGCGCCCGGCCCCGTGCGATACGGGACCGGGCGCCTGCGTTGCCTATGCGGCTGGCGCGAACTTCTCGCTTACGCCCAGCCCTTGCCCTCGGAGCCAAACTCGACGATGAGCTCCTTGGTGCGCTCGACGATGGCGTCGCGGCCGGGCTTGAGGAGCTTGCGCGGGTCGTAGCCCTTGCCCTGCTGGTCCTTGCCGGCCTCGATGTAGGCGCGGGTGGCCTCGGCGAAGACGACCTGGAGGTCGGTGTTGACGTTGATCTTGGAGATGCCGAGGGAGATGGCCTTCTGGATCTGGTCAACGGGGATGCCGGTGCCGCCGTGGAGGACGAGCGGCAGGTCGCCGGTCAGGGCCTTGATCTCACCGAGGCGCTCGAAGGAGAGGCCGGCCCAGTTCTCGGGGTAGATGCCGTGGATGTTGCCGATGCCGCAGGCGAGGAAGTCGACGCCCAGGTCGGCGATGGCCTTGCACTGCTGGGGGTCGGCGAGCTCGCCGTTGGAGGCGACGCCGTCCTCGACGCCACCGATGCCGCCGACCTCGGCCTCGACGGAGATGCCCTTGGCGTGCGCGGCCTTGACGACCTCCTCGGTGCGCTTGAGGTTGAGGTCGAAGGTCTCCTCGTGGGAGCCGTCGTACATGACGGAGGTGAAGCCGGCCTCGATGCACTTGAAGACGTCCTCGTAGGTGCCGTGGTCGAGGTGCAGCGCCACGGGCACGGTGATGTTCTTGTCCTCGACGAGCTGCTTCACGATGTCGGCGACGACCTTGTAGCTGATCTGCCACTTGGCGGCGCCGGAGGTGCACTGGATGATGACCGGGGACTGCAGCTCCTCGGCGGCGTCGAGGATCGAGGACGCCCACTCGAGGTTGTTGGTGTTGAACGCGCCGACGGCGTAGTGGCCCTTGGCGGCGGCCTGCAGCATGGCAGTGGCGTTGACGAGCATGTTGACCTCCATACGTTGTTGAAAAACACGTTGGGTAGAACTTGCTTTATTCTACCCCGACGCGACGGGCGTGCGGTCCCGCAGAGCGCGCTTTTTCCGCCGCTTTGTAAGGTCTTCGTGTCCTTTTCTGCTGCGATGCACGTCAGAGGGTTCATCGGGTACGTTTGGCCTATGAAATCGTTCATGGAAGGAGCCCCATGACCGAGAAGAGCGAGCGCGGCGGCGTCCTCGGGGACTTCTCCCTCTCCCAGCTGCTCGCGACGGCACTTGCTTCAGCGACGTCCTTCGCGCTCTCGACGCAGATCGGCGTCGCCGGGTCGATCATCGGCGCCGTCGTGGGCGCCGTCGCCTCCACGGTGGCGACGCAGGTCTATCGCAACATCCTCGCCTCGTCCGCCGAGAAGCTCCGCGCGCTCGGCGGCGCCGACGAGACGCGCGCCGTCGGCTCCGTGTCCGGCCGCGCGGCCGTCGAGGAGGTCGCAGCCTCGGGCACCCCAATCGCCCCACCGGAGGTGCGCCACGCGGCGCACGAGCGCGGGCAGCGGCGCATCCGTCGACGCGTGGCGCTGCTCGCCGCCGCCGCAGGGGTCGTCGCCGTCCTCGCCTACGCACTCGTGGTGAACCTCGCGACCCAGGGCGCCGGCATCGGCGCCAAGCCGCAGGTCGCAGCGCCAACCGCCGAGGAGCAGCCCTCGCAGGCCCAGACGGAGCCGCAGTCCCAGCTGCAGGCGCAGCCGACGGAGTCCGATCCGGGCGCCGCGCAGGAGCCTGGACCTGAGGCCGGCGACGACACGAACGACGCAGAGGAGCCCGCCGCTCCGAGCGAGGACAACGCCCTTGGCGATGACGCTCTCAGCGAGGATGAGGGCGTCGAGTCAGACGAGGAAGGCACGGGCAGCGAGGAGACGCCGGAGGATGCCCCCTCCGACGCGACTTCGGAGCCGACGGGCACCGTCGAGGGCCCCGACCCCGCCCAGAAGTAGGACTTTCGCGACGTGTGTCACGTTTTAGGCAGTTTTTCTGGACCATGCAAAGTATCGGCTGCAGCACCTTCTCCGTAATCCCAGCTAGATTCGTTGTCCGCCGAGGCCCTACTCGAAGGGTCGGAGCAAATCTGCCTAAAACTGATGCCACGTCGATGCCGTTCCACGCTCGCGCGCGCAAGTGGGTAGAATCATCTGCAGCACATTGATCGAGAAGGGAGTCACATGGAGCGTCCCAACGCCTGGAAGGACTACACCCCCGAGCAGCTCGACGAGCTGCACTACCTCTGCGAGGGCTACAAGGCCTTCATCTCCGACAACAAGACCGAGCGCGAGTGCTGCGCCGCCGCCGTGACCATGGCCGAGGAGGCCGGCTACGTGAACCTGGCGGGCCGCATCGAGGCCGGCGAGCCCCTCAGGCCCGGCGACAAGGTCTACGCCGTCAACCGCGGCAAGAGCCTCATGCTGCTGCACCTGGGCACGGCACCGCTCGAGCGCGGCGTCAACATCCTGGGCGCCCACATCGACTCGCCGCGCCTCGACGTCAAGCAGGACCCCGTCGAGGAGAAGAACGAGATCGTCACGCTGGACACGCACTACTACGGCGGCGTCAAGAAGTACCAGTGGGTCACGATCCCGCTGGCCATCCACGGCGTCGTGGCCAAGAAGGACGGCAGCGTCGTGAACGTGGTGATCGGCGAGGACGAGGACGACCCCGTCTTCTGCATCTCCGACCTGCTCATCCACCTCTCCGCCCAGCAGATGGGCAAGAAGGCCTCCGAGGTCATCGAAGGCGAGATGCTCGACGTGCTGGTGGGCAACCGCCCCGTCGTGATCGAGGAGGGCGCCGAGAAGGACGAGGACGCGGAGAAGTCCCCGGTCAAGGCCGGCGTGCTCGCCATCCTGCACGAGCAGCTCGACATCGAGGAGGAGGACCTGCTCTCCGCCGAGCTGGAGGTCGTGCCCGCCGGCGCGGCCCGCGACCTGGGCCTGGACCGCTCGATGGTCCTGGGCTACGGCCAGGACGACCGCGTGTGCGCCTACACGAGCCTCGTGGCGCAGCTCGACGCCGAGGCCCCCGCGCGCACGGCCGTCACCCTGCTCGTTGACAAGGAGGAGATCGGCTCTGTGGGCGCCACCGGCATGACCAGCCACTTCTTCGAGGACACGATGGCCGAGGTGCTGGAGCTCGCCGGCCAGAGCGGGCCGCTCGCGCTGAGGCGCTGCCTCGCCAACTCCGACATGCTCTCAAGCGACGTGTCCGCAGGCTTTGACCCCACGTTCGCGAGCGTCTTCGAGCCCAAGAACTCGGCATATCTGGGCCATGGCCTGGCGTTCAACAAGTACACCGGCGCGCGCGGCAAGGCCGACTCCAACGACGCGGACGCCGAGTACGTGGCCACCATCCGCCGCATCATGGACGAGGGCGGCGTGCACTTCCAGACCGCCGAGCTCGGCAAGGTCGACGCGGGCGGCGGCGGCACAATCGCCTACATCCTGGCCACCTACGGCATGAACGTGATCGACTGTGGCGTTCCCGTGCTCTCCATGCACGCGCCGTGGGAGGCCACGAGCAAGGCCGACATCTACGAGGCCTATCGCGGCTACCGGGAGTTCCTGAAGCTCACGTAGCAAGCCGACCCACCACCCGGGAGGCCCCGAGATTCCCCGAAGAGGTGCGCTTCGCGAAGCCTCTGCTTAGGAATCTCGGGGCCTCTCCCGTTGTCGCCAGACTCTCGGCCTCGGAGGAACTCCTGATGGCCGTCGCTGCGAGCCTCCACCTTCTGGAGGGAGTTTGGTCACTCTATGTTCAGGGTTACCTGGGTGTTGGGGAGGCCGGTCACGGTGGCGGTGGTGCGGTCGCGGTCCCAGTCGTAATACGTGTCCCTGTTGATCCGGAACTCCCACTTCGCCCCGGCGTCATCAAAGCCGCTGAGATAATACGTGGTGGTGTCCGATCCGCCCACGCGCCGCACGTCAACGTCGCGCAGCTCGACGCAAATAGGGCTGAAGAGGTACGGCACGTCCAGCAGCGGCTGCCCCACAAAGACGTAGCAGGTAACCACCATGAGCGCGATGATGATCGCCCCGCAAATGCGCTCGCCCACACGCTTGAAGTCCTTGCGCAGCTTCCTCACCACAGCCACAATGCCAAAGGAGAAGATGGCAAGCCAGCCCGGGATGCCCACGAGCCGATACACCACCGCGATCGGCCCCTCGTCCGTCTTGCCGAGGGCAAAAAGTCCAATGAGTCCCCAGACGACATAGCTGATCACGGCCAAAGGAACAATCACGATCAAGGTAATCGCAAGGTAGCGGCGCCGACGGTCACGGGCGGACTCCACGGGGGACTCGCTCGCCTCCGCCTCTTCCATCGCCGCCTTGAGCCTCGCGTACGTATCGTCCTCGCGCGCTTCCATGTACCCCCCGCTCTCGAGACAACGTTAGCCCAACGCAAGGTGAAATGTTGGCTTGGCCGGCATCCCTTGCGCAACGTTTACGTCGCGGGCCGGAGGGCGGATTCACTCGGTGATTGCACCATCCTCCGCTAACATGCGCGCCAGCTCCTCCGCCGGCGTCCTCCAGCCCAGCGTCTTGCGCGGCCTGCCGCACCCGAGCTCGCGCGCGACCGAGCCCGCGCTGCGGCCGGACGCCACGAGCGCGACGGCGCCCTCCCTGAACTCACGACTGTGCCCGACAGCCCCTCTCCCGGGGTGGTGCAATCCAATCTTGAATCCGCCCCGGCGTCACGGTCTATTTCGCCGCACCGCCCTCACCGTCGCGGTTCATGCGCTCGGCATAGGCGCGGGCACGCTCGAGCTGGTCGCTCAGCACGTCGATCGTCTTGGAGAAGGACTCGTTCGCCTGCTCGCGGAACTTGTCGATGCTGTCGAGCGTGGAGAAGACCGCGTCATAGGCGCGTCGCAGGGTCTCCGGGGAGACGCCGCTCGAGACCGCCTGCTGCTGCGTGCGCAGGGAGTTGTCCTGCAGGAGCTTGCTCGTGCGGTCGATCATGGCGTCAGTGGTCCTGTTGACCGCGTCGATCTGGTCGAGCACGAGCTTCTGGTTCTCGAGGGACTGCGCCACGATCACGGCCGTGCGCAGCGCGGTCACCGTAGTGGTCTTGGCGCGCTCGACGCCGCGGACGAGCTGGTCGTTGTTCTGCTGGATGATCCCCATCGAGAGGTAGGCCTGGATGGTCACGGCCGCCTGCGTCTGCACGTCCTGGCGACGCTGGCGCACCGCGAACAGTGCGTCTTTCTCAAGCGAGGATGCCAGCTCGGCGTTGCCCGCCGCGCGCTCCCGGTCGATGCGCGCCACGAGCTCGCCGTCGATGCTCGTAAGCAGCTCGTAGGCACGCTTGAGGGTGCCCAGGTTGCCCCAGAGGCCACGGCGCTCCACGTTGAGGGCGGCGTTGTCCTTGCGCAGCAGGTCCTGACCCTTGCCAAGCGACAGCAGAATGGAGTTGAGCTGCTGCTGGTTGGACTCGTATCGCTTGAAGTAACGCTTAACGCGATTGGCGAAGGGCAGGGCGCCCAGCAGACGATCTGCGAAGGTGTCCTCCCCCGGCGCAAGCTCGTCGACCTCGTTTCGCAGGTCCACGAGGCTCTTGGAGACCTGCTCCTGGGTACCGCCGCTTTTCGACGTTGCCAAAGACTGCTCGAGAAAGCGGCTCGAGGTGCTGGCCGTCTCCCGGAAGGCGTCGGACCCCACCTCAAAGATCGCGTCAACCTCCTGCTTGAACTCCAGGCTCTGAGGCGGCAGAGCGGCCACCTTGGAGACCCAGGAGCTTGCGTTGTCGCTCAGGCGAAAAAGCTCCTCGGAGCTTGGCGCGGGCACCTGCGCGAGGGCGCCCTCGGTCTTGACGGGCTCGGGCGCCGGCGTCACCTTCAGGTCGAAGCTGTCGTCGGGAGCGTCGAGAAGTTCGTGGGCCATAGCGGCTCCTCTCCAAGTGTCAGATCGTTCCTTCGATTACGACAAGTCATCGGGTGGCTCCCCCAGGGAGAGCTCGGGCGGCCGATGGCCAAGACGCTGGCGCAGGTAGTCGGAGCCAGTCTCGATCTTCGTGGAGGCCCCGTCGACAATGTTGGTCCGTATGCGGTCGAGCGCACCTGCGACGCTTGCGCACTGCTCGTCGAGAGCGGCCACGTTCCGCCTGGCGCGCGAGCTCGCACGACCGCCGAACCCCAGGTACCGAACATTGGTCACGAGCTGGTCCCAAGCGCCCGGCAGCCATGTGGTGGCAAGCGAGAAAACGAGGCGCCGGTCCTCCTCCGCCCCAGCCGTAGCAAACTCGGGCAGCTCCACGAGCTCCGCCATGGAGGTCACGAGGGCGCGCAGCCGCTCGGACTCCGCCGCGATGCCGCGGGGGCTGTCCGCGGCGCACGCCTCGTCAATACGGCCCGCCATGACGCTCACGGCCTCGGCGGACTCCTTGAGCGTGGGGTCGGCCCCGACGAGCGCGTCCAGGTCTATCGCCGCCACGTGGCGCGGCATGTTGAGCGAGGTGAGCAGCAGCCACGAGCCCGCCGACATGAGGGCGCCGGCCGCCACGAGCGCCACCTGGGCCGCAGCGCCGGTGGCGAGAAGGGCGGCGGCGCAGCAGAAGACCACGAGCACCGCTGCGGATATGCCGAGCACGAGGCCCTTGTCGCCCTGCATCTGCCCTCCCTCCAAACCGCCTGCGCCAATTGGGGGCTGCCCCCGGCCTACAGATAGCCGCGTATCTCCTTGAAGGCGGCGGTAAGGTCGCCGCCCGTGGCGTCGAAGGTCCGCCCGCCCGTCAGCTGGGCGAGCCGCTCCATCTCCGCCCCGCTGGCCTCGCCGAAGAGAATCGCGTAGACGGGGATGCCTTGGACCTCGGGCGTGGCCTCGTACCAGGAGGAGAACTCCGCGATCCCCGGGTAGTCGGTGTTCTCCCCGTCCGAGAAGAGCACGACCGACGTCACGTTGTCATCCGAGCGGCTCTGCGCCGCCAGCTCGAGGGAGTGCTGCAAAGTGCCGTAGATTGCCGTGTTTCCCTCCGTGCGGAGTCCCTCCACATAGGCTCGCACGTCGGAGAGGTCGCCGTCCGGCGCCACCTCGAGATCCCTCTCGCTCTTGACCTCCGAGCCAAACTCGACGAAGTGCACCGTCTCTCGCGGCTGGAACGTGAGAAGCGAGGTCGTACCACCCGTCCCGGTATCGGTGAGGGAGACGAGCGCGGCCTTGAGCGCGTCGAGGCGCGCCCCCTCCATGGAGCCCGAGGTGTCGATCTGGAAGACCATGTTGGCGGGCTTGCGAACGTCGGATACCCAGCTGGAGAGCAGGGCGCGCACTGCCTCGAGGCGGTTGGGGAAGGGGATCTCAAAGGCCATCCGCGCGTCGTCGGGCGTCGTCGCGTCCGTGCGGCGGAACGTCTCGTCCGCGATGCGCCGCTGCACGTCATCGCGACGCAGGTAGTCCACGAGCGCCCGATACGCCGCCTCGGCATCCTCCCCGCGGCCGGAGAGCAGCGTGAGCGGGTAGTCCGCGGTGATGACGCCGTCCTGTGGAATCACCTCCACGAGCCCCTCGTCCTGCAGGATGAGCGACTCGTAGTTGAAGATGCCGTCAACGGCGTCTGGGTCCTTGTCGTATGCCTCCATGAGCCAGCCCGACGAGCCGCTCGCGAGCACCTGCCCCTGGGCAAACCTCGTGAGGTCCGCCGCCACGACCGAGACGTCGTCGGCTGAGATGGCGACGCCCGTTCCCGAGAGCGCCGTCGCGAGCTCCACCAGCGCGGAGAAGCCGCTGTTGGACGAGACCGGGCTGGACATGCCGTAGGAGAACTCACCCGACGCCGCGGCGTCCACGACCTCGGCCCACGTGGGGCTCTCCTCGTCCCAGCCAAGCTCGGCAGCACGGTCCGCCTTCACGCCGAGCACCACCGGCGTCCGCATGATCGAGGTCTCCTGCGAGACGAGCGAGCCCTTCTCGTCAAAGAGGCTCATGTAGGCGTTGGACGGGAACCACGTGGCGTCGTAGTCCCCCTCGCCCGCCATGACCGCCTCCGTGCCGTCGAGCGTCCCCATGTACTCGAGCTCAACCGAGATGCCGAGCTCCGCCTCGGCATCCTCCAGGATGGGCAGCATGTCCCGGACCTCCGAGCCCGCAAGCACACGCAGCGTCGCACCCGAGACGTCGGGCGCGGGCTCGGAGTCGGTGCCCGTGCCAGCGGGCTGCCCCTGGGGCTCGCTCTGCGCAGGCTCGCCGCCCGTGCATGCGGGCAGGGTGGCCACGCCGCCAAGGGCGCAGCCAAGGGCGAGAAGAACGGCGAGCCAGCGGCGGCGCGTAACGGGTGCGTTCAGCATGGTTCCTCCCCTCCCGGCGCTAGTAGAGCGCCTCGATGACCTGGAGCATGGCATCCGCCACCTCGTAGCTGGGGGCCTGGGCGGCATCGATGAACGTGCCGTCCTCGGCGTAGCCCGCAAGGCCGGCCTCGCTGACCCGCTCGGAGAAGGCTCCCGAGTTGGGCCCGTTGAGGCGAAACCCGTGGCGGGCGATGACGCGCGCCATGTCTGGGTCGTTGTCCAGCACGTCCTGGACCCGCTGCCCCGTCTCGGAGAAGGCCACGACCACATGGTCAGAGAAGATGGTGGGGGCGGGATAGCAGATGCGCATCTCGTCGGTCACGCGCGAGGGCTCGTTCATCTGGACCTCGAGGTACTGGCTCTCGTAGATGAGCGTGAGCGGCTGGTTCATGGGCCCCTTGGAGAGGAAGGACTCCCACGGCCCCGCGGAGGAGGACTGCGAGTAGCCCTGGTCGAGGAAGAGACGTGCCAGGGACTCGGTCGCCTGCTGACGGGCGGCATCCTCCCCCGTGACCACCGCGTTGCCGTTGAGGACGTAGCTCGCGAGGCTGAGATACATGAGGGCGGAGTTCGAGGAGCGCACGTCTGTGGTGGTGATCATGACGTTTCTGCTGGAGGGATAGGCCTCGGAGCCAATAAGGTCCGTCCAGCGCCTACCGTTGGCGACGGCATCGAGGTAGGCGGCCATGTCGAGATACCAGACGCCGTCACGTTGCTCGGCGATGCCGTTCTGCTCGAGAACGGAGAGGACCGTCTCGCCTGTGGCGATGGCAAGCGGCGAGTAGAAGGGGCGTGTGGTGGAGAGGACGGCGGCGCCGTGGACGTCCTCGATGTGCGCGGCCGCGATCTCAGAGGAGGGCGAGGCGAAGTCAGACTCCTCGATGCCCTCGCGCTCCGCCATTGCCCAGGAGCCCGACGTCGTGACCTGAACGTCGAGCCCGTAGCGAGCGAAGATTTCCTTGGCCTCGGGGTCGGCAAAGAGCGACTCCTTCTCCGACCCGATGACGCCGCGGACCGTCGTAAGCTCCTGGGTCTGGTCAACGGGGGCGTCGCCCTCCGGCGCGCTCTCCCCAAGCACCCCCGGGCCGAGCGCGATGGCACCCGCCACCACGATCGCAGCAAGGATGAGGACCACGCCTGCCGCCAATGTCTTGGCTCTCGAGCCCACCTAACCCCCTTCGAACGCATCCATGGCATAACGATACGTCCGAAGATGGCCCCTCCCCCATCTGCTCGGAGCGGCCTTTCGTGAGCCTTACAGATGATTTACGGGGGCATAACGCAGCCCGATGCGCGCCGGCGTCACGGTCTACCCCAGAAGCGCCATCACCTCGCGCTTGGCGGCGAGGTACTCGTCCGTGAGCTCAAAGCTCTCGCTGGTGACGCGGTCCACGGTCACGATGTCGACCACGTGGCTGGGCTCGCCGGCTGCCGGCGCGCCCGCGAGCACGTAGATGCGGCTCGCCATGGAAACGGCCTCGTCCACGTCGTGCGTGATCACGAGCGCGGAGAGCCCAAGCTCCGCCGCCACGTCCACAAACCAGCGACGCACGTCCGTGCGCGTAAGGGCGTCGAGCGCCGAGAAGGGCTCGTCGAGCAGCGTCACGTCCGCGCCCATGAGGTAGGTGCGCAGAAACGCCGCGCGCTGGCGCATGCCGCCGGAGAGCTCGCTCGGCCACTTGCGCTCGCAGCCCGCGAGGCCGAATCGCTCGAAGAGCGGCTCGGCTTTGGCACGGGCGTCGGCCTTCTTCATGCCCGCAAGCACGAGCGGCAGGCACACGTTGTCGATGATGCGGCGGCTCGGAAGCAGCAGGTCCTTCTGGAGCATGTAGCTCACACGGCCCGGCCGGCCGGTCACGTCCTCGCCATGCAGGAGGACGCGACCGGCCATGGGGGTGGTCAGGCCGGCGAGGGCATGCAGGATCGTGGTCTTGCCGCAGCCGGAGCGGCCGACGAGGCAGCAGACCTCACCGGGCGCCACGGTCACGTCGACGCCCTGGACGACGATGTGCTCCCCGTCCCACGACAGTGTGAGGTCCTCGGCCAAGAGGGCCGGAACCTGCCCGCCGACGGGACGAGAAACCCCGGCGCTCGGACAGTCCTCGACGCGCAAAGGACGCGCGTCTGCGGAACTCGCGGCAGGGCTTCTCGTCCCGTCGGCTGCCCGCACGTTCTTCTCGCCAGCCTCAGCCATGCCTACTCCAGGAAGGAGAGGTCGTAGCCGGCGTTGACGTCGAGCTTGTTGGCAACGAGGTCGTTGTCGTTGAGCCACTGGTAGAAGGCGGCCCAGCGCTCGGGGTCGATGACGCCCCAGGCCTCGGCGTCGGCCGTGTACTGGTCCGCGAGGAAGGTCTGGCTCTGGTGGACGAGCGCGGAGTCCAGCTCGGGCACCTGCTCGCAGAGGATGTCCGCGGCGGCGTCGGGGTTCTCCACGGCGTACTCGTAGCCCTTCTTGGCGGCGCGCAGGAAGGCCTTCACGGCCTCGGGGTTCTTGGCGGCGAAGTCGTCGTTGGCCGCGATGACCGGCGTGTAGTAGTCAAAGACCGGGTCCACCGAGATGAAGCTGAAGTAGTTGTACGGGAAGTCCTGCACCACGGCGTTCTGGACGGCCCAGGCCTCGTAGACCCACACGGTGTCGAACATGTTGGCGCGCAGGCCGCTCACCTCATCGTCCACCTCGTACGGCACGAGCTCGACCTTGGAGAAATCTCCGCCGTCTGCCTCCATCACGCGGGCGACGGTGGCCTGCTCGACGGGCATGTTCCAGGTGGCGTAGGTGTGGCCCTCCATGGCGGCGGGGTGCGTGATGCCGTCCTCCTCGCGGCTCATGATGCCGGAGGTGTTGTGCTGGATGATCGCGGCCACGGCGGAGTAGGGCATGGGCTGGTCGGAGGCCAGGTTGTTGGCGATGTAGTCCTGGTAGGAGACGCCCATCTGGGCCCCACCGGCGCCGATCAGCGCGTCCGCGCCGTCTGCGGGCGGCTGGACGATCTCCACCTCCAGGCCCTCGTCTGCGAAGTAGCCCTCGGAAAGCGCCACGTAGATGCCGGTGTGGTTGGTGTTGGGGGTGTAGTCCAGGACAAAGGACACCTTGGTCTTGCCGCCCTCGGTCGTGGCGGGAGCAGACCCCTGGCCGCCCCCGCACCCGGCGAGGGCCGCCGTGGCGGCAGCGGTGCCGGCAACGGTCACGAACTGACGACGACTGAGGTTCTGGCTGAGGTTCTTGTCGCTCATTTCTGCTTCCCTTCTGCCCTCTTCCAGGGCATGAGAACGCGCTGGGCCAGCTCGACGAGCTTCATGAGGGCAAGCGACAGCGCTGAGATGACGATGATTGCCGCAAACATGCGGTCGTACGAGAAGGACTTGCGCACGCGGGTCATGTAGACGCCAAGGCCGGCGTTGCCGCCGAGCCACTCGGCGATGACCGCGCCGACGATGGCGTAGGTGGCGGAGATCTTGAGGCCGCTGAAGAACTGCTCCGCGGCGGCGGGCAGCTTGGCATACCAGAAGATCTGCCAGCGCGAGGCGTTCATCGTGCGCATGAGGTCGATGGCGTCTGGGTCAACGGAACGAAAGCCCGAGACGAGAGACACCGTGATGGGAAAGAACGTTGAGATGATGACGAGCACGACCTTGGGCAGCGCGCCGTAGCCGAGCCACAGCACCAGAAGCGGCGCGATGGCCACCGTGGGGATGGTCTGCGAGATGGTCATGAGCGGCTCAAAGGCCAGGTAGAAGCCCTCGAGGCGGTCCATGAGCACCGCAAAGACAAAGCCCAGCGCCACACCCGCCGCAAGGCCGGCCGCGGCCTCGCCGAGCGTGGTCACAAGGTGGCTCGCGAGCAGCGGGGCATCCTCGACGAGGGACTGGACCACCTGCACCGGCGTGGGCAGCAGGAAGTTGGGCACCAGGCCGAGGTCGACCACGGCCTGCCAGACGAGCAGCAGCGCCACGATGGTCGCGAGCGGCGTGAGCACGCGCCGGACGCGCGAGGGCGCAGAGCCAGCAGCCACGCTACGCCGCCTCCACGCTCTTCTCGGCAAACTCCGGGTCACCGGGGTGGTACTTGCCGATCTTGCGGTCCGTGGACATGACGTCGCCGTCTGGGCGGAAGTTGATCTTGGCATAGCACATCATGTGCTTGCACCCCGCCTTGGCGCCCACGAGCTGGCAGTTCTTGAGGATCTCCATGCACCTCTCGTAGTCGCCCTCGATCGCCGTCTCAAACGGGCCGACAAAGTAGTTGACCCCCGTCGAGTCGATGTAGTCGATGACGGCATCCACCGCGTCGCACGTGGCGTCGTCGGTGGTGGCGTCCATGGGCAGGAACTGGATCGCAACCGAGCAGTTCACGCGCCCTCCCTTCCGGGTGCTCGAGGCACCCCGTCTTCCGTAGGTGCCTCCGCAGCGCGCGAAGCTCTTCCCTACGCCGGCATTACCCGGATCAGGTTCCTGGGTCAGGGCCGCGATCCTGGGCCCAATCTCAGCCGGCGTGCGCCAGCCCCCCGTTGTCGGTGACAGTGTAGCACGGGTGGTCCGCCGCCGTGACCCCACTGCGGTTTTGGGCAACAAGTTTGATATGAAGCCTTCGTCGGTCGCGTCTCCTTCAATAAAACCGCAGGTGGCGAGAAGAACGGTGGGCTCGCAACCATGCAAAACCCTACGAATCCTGGCAGGGACATCAAACTTGTTGCCCAAAACCAAGGGGGGAGGCTTACGGCATCAGCCATCCTTCGAGCGCTTCTCGCCTCCCAGTGCAAAACATGGCTATTCTTGGCAGATGGGAAGGGGGCTCCATGACGGGACGGACGCATCTTGCGGTTGGCGCGGCGGCGGCGATGCTGGCGGCGGGGCCTGCCGCCGGCCTCACCGGCCTCGCGGTCGCGGCGGCCGGCGGAGCGGTCGGGGCCACCCTTCCCGACCTCGACGTACGCGACACGGCACACCCGTGGCGCGAGCGGCTCACGCGGGCCGGCGCCGCCGCGCTGCTCGTCGGCGCACTCGTCTTTGACGCTGCGAGCGGAGCCTCCGTCACACGGGAGGCGATGGCGCGCGGACTCACCCCGCTCCTGCTCGGGACGGTCGGGCTCGTCGCCCTCGCGTGCGCGGCGCGGCTCTCGGCGCACCGGTCCTTCTCGCACTCGCTCCTGGCGCTAGCCGGCTTCACCACCGCGACGTACCTGGTCTGCCCGCCGCTTGCGCCCTCTATGGCGCTCGGGTTTGCCACGCACCTCGTGCTCGACGCGCTCACCTACCGCGGCCTGCGGCTCTTCTGGCCGCTCGCCTGCGGCCTCAGCGCCCGCCTCTGCAAGACGGGCGGCGTCGCGGACGCGTGCTGCCTCGTCGCGGCGCTGCTGGCAATTGCCATCGCAGTCTGGAGAACGCTTCCCGTGCCCTAGCCCTCCGCGCGGACGCCGAGCTCGCGGCAGAGAATCTGCGCGGCGGCGCCGGCGGCGAGCGCGCAGTGGTCCTGGCACTGGGAGACGCGCTCCTCGCCCCACCAGTCCATCCCGCGCGTGAGCACGCGGCAGCAGGTCACGTGCCTAGCGGTGCCGTCACGGAAGGCGTCGTGCAGCTCCGCCGCAAGCGGCTTGGCGCGCTCCTTGGTGCCCACCATGAGGCCGAGAAACGCCACGGCGCCGGCGAGCGCCCCGCAGATGCAGCCCGAGCCGCCCACGCCCGCGCCCATGCCGGCGCCGACGCTCACGATCGAGCGCGGCAGGTCGGGCTCGAAGGCATCGTAGAGCGCCGCGATCACGGACTCGCCGCAGTTCATGTGGTCCGGCCCCGGCCGGTTGTTGGCGCGCGCGGCCTCGCGCACGGCCTCGATGCTCACGCTGTCTCGCATGGGTCTCCCGTCAGCCGAAGGAGGGCTACTCCTCGTCGTCCTCGGGCTCCTCCTTCTTGGGGCGCCTCGAGCGCTGCTCGATCTCCTCCTCGGTGAGCACGTCCTCGATGCGCAGGTTCACGCCCGCGACCTCGAGGCCCGTCATGCCGGTGACCTTCTTCACCACGGCGCGCTTGACGTCCTCGAAGACCTGCGGGGCGTAGGCGCCGTACTCGATAAGCACGGAGATGTTCACGCGCACGGCGCTCTCGGGGGTGACCTCCACGGTCACGCCGGCGGTGGAGTCGCTCGCGCCAAAGGCGTCCTGCACGCGGTTGAACCAGTTGCCCTTCATGCCGACCACGCCCGGCACCTCGCGCATGGCGATGGCGACGATCTTCTCGATGACGCCGTTGGAGAAGGTGAGCGAGTCCTCGGAGTCCACGTCCTCGTCATCGGCGACGGCCTCGATGTCCGTGCTCTCCTCCGTGGTGGTGGCGAGCATCGTGGGCTCCCCGGTCGCGAGCGCCGTGCTGCTCTTCTCGACGTCGTCCGTCAGCGTCTTTGCGTCTTCCGTCTTGCTCATCGTCTCTCTCCTCGCTGCCGGGGCTCGCGCCCGAGGGCCAATCGCAGTCGCTAGTTGTTAGAGAACAGTCGCCGAAGCAGGTCCATGATCTTGGAGTCGCCGTCGAGCGCCTGGCCGGCCGCCACGCCCACGATCACGAGCAGCACGATCACGAGCGCCCTGAACAGCCCGAGCACCAAAAACAGGATCGCCGCCACAAAGCCGAGGACGCCGCCCCAGAAGGCGTGCTCGTGCCCCGGGAACGTCCGGCGCACCCAGGCGAACAGGCGCGCTGATCCGTCACGGACGGCCTCGCCGACGGTGTAGGAGCCGTCGTCCGGCTCGGCGGCCGCAGGCCGCTCCTCCTTGCCCTCCAGCTCGATCTTGGGGCGCGGGGTCTTCTCGTCCGCCATCGCTTACGCCTCCTTCTCCGCGTCGCGCGCGGGGCCCATCGAGACGGTGATCTCGCTCGTCGTGTCCTCGGGGACAGGTGCCGGCGCGCCGTCTTGCCCGGATGCGGCCTCGCCCTCGCCCTGCTCGGCGAGCGTGACGGCCTCGGGCTCCACGAACTCCAGACTCACGTTCTCCACGGTGTCCCCGCATACGGCGGCAAGGCCCTCCACCAGCTCCTCGTGAAGCTCAGCGCCCTTTGCCACGACGTCGACGGTCTTACGCGGCAGCACGCGCACGTGCACGCGCACGTGCCCGCGCGGCTTGGCGTCGACGCGCACGCGGGCGGCGAGGCAGGTGCCGTCCGCCTCCACGATGTGGGACGCCTGGGCGGCGATCGCGTCGCGCGTGACGGAGATGACGCCGCCGTCGACGGTCGCGATCTCCACGGTGCGGACGCGCCGGCCGCCAAAGATCGCGCGGGCGAGAAGCACGAGCAGCCCCAGGGCGCTCACGACCATGCAGACGAGCACGGCAAGCGCGTAGGGCTCGAGGTAGAGCAGGGCCGTCGCGGCGTCCGTCCAGGGCCCGTACCACGTGAGCGCGAGGGCCGCGACCACAAAGAGGTCCGCGAGCACGAAGATGACCGTGCAGAGGCGTTTGAGTCCGCGCATGTGAGCCTCCAATCAGGCGGCGTCCCTATGGCGCCTTTCCCTAGGATACCCCAAGCGGCGGACAGACCTACCGCGGACGCCGTCCTTCTCGCCCGCGGCGGATGAGCAACCGCCCAAAGAGCATGCCGAGAAGGGCCGAGGCCACCGAGCCCAGAAGGATCGCGCACTTGGCCGCGATGGAATCGGCGGGGTCGGCGAAGGCGAGGCCGGTGATGAGGATGGACATCGTGAAGCCCACGCCGCCCATGAGGCCGACCGTGACCACCTGCGCCCAGTCCATGCCGCGCGGCAGGCGCGCGAAGCCCAGGCGCACGAGCAGCACGGTCACGAGGATGATGCCCACCGGCTTGCCCAACACGGCACCGAGGAAGACGCCGTGCGCGACGGGGCTCGTGAGCACGGAGGCCATGTTCGCGCCCACGAGGTGAAGCTCGGCGTTGACGAAGGCGAAGAGCGGCAGCACGCCGAAGTTGACGAAGACGGAGACGTAGCGCTCCATGCGCTGGAGCGGCGGCGTCACGTGGTGCATGACGCGCTCGACCCGCCAGGCCCCGTCGGTGAAGTCGTGCTGGCCGAGGACGTGATGCTCGTCGTCGTAGGTGTCGTCGAGGTCGCGGGCGCGCGCGGCGAGCCAGCCGCCGAGGTCGCCGAGGCGCACGTCCGAGCGGCCCGGGAGCGCGAAGGCGAGGATGACGCCGGCGAGCGTGGCGTGGATGCCCGAGTTGAACATGCAGGCCCACAGCACGAGCCCGACGGCGACGTAGGGGCCAACGGAGTAGACCCGGGCCCGGTTGAGCGCGACGAGCACGACGACCAGCGCCGCCGACGCCAGGCACCACGCGAGGTCCGGCGCCTGCCCGTAGAAGAGCGCGATCACCACGATGGCGAGAATGTCGTCGGCGATGGCGAGCGTCTGGAAGAAGACCTTGGTCTGCGGGGAGACGCGCTCCCCCAGAAGCGACACCACGCCGAGCGCGAAGGCGATGTCGGTCGCGATGGGGACGGCCCAGCCGCGCGGCTCCCCGCCGGCAAGGACGTTCACCGCGAGGTAGATGAGGGCGGGCACGCAGACGCCGCCCACCGCGGCGAGCATCGGCAGGGCCGCCTGCCGGGGGCGGCGCAACTGGCCGATGGTCATCTCGTACTTGAGCTCGATCCCCACGAGCAGGAAGAACACCGCCATGAGGAAGTCGTTGACGAACTGCTCCACGGTGAGCGCCACCGAGAGCCTGCCCACGCCCACGGAGAGCGGCAGCTCGAGCACGTACTCGACCCCCTCGTAGAGCGGGGAGTTGGCCACCACGAGGGCGAGAAGGGCGGCGAACACCATGACCGCCGCGGCAAGGGTGCTGCTCGAGGTGAGGCACGAGAGCGAGCTGCGTCGCTCGAGGCGGCGCACCACGGCGGGCTCGTCGAAGATCGAGACGGGGCGCGTCACCTCTGGTCGCCCCCCTCGGCGAGAAGAAGCGTCCGCTCGACGTAGACCCTCGTGGCGAGCGACGCCACGGACGCCTCTATCAGGCGCTCGAGCTCGGGGTCGAGGTTTCTCTCGGCCGTGACGCGCAGACCGAGCTCCGGCTCGCACAGCGCCTCGACGCCCTCGGCGTCGGCGAAGCACGCCGCAAGCGAGCGCTCGAGCAGGGCGCACGTCTCGTCATAGAGCCAGGCGAGGTCCGCGCCCGAGGTGTAGATGCGCTCCATGAGCTGCTTGACCTGCGCGATGGAGAAGACACGCTTGAACGCGCAGACAAAGAGCAGCGACGCGAGGTGGCGACGGGTATAGCGCTTCTTGCGCGGCGCCGGGATGACGCCCTGTTTGACGTAGTTGTTGACCATCGAGCCCGTCACGATGGTGTCGCCGGGGACCTGCATGAACTCGAGCTCCTGGGTCACGAGCGTGAGCACCTGGTCGAGATAGAGCTCGATGCGCGGCATCTCGTCGATCCGAGTGATGTGCAACGCTCGCATACGCTCGGCGAGCGCGCGGCGCGCGGAGGCGTCCACGTGTGTGACTGCGACGATCTTGTCCTTCTCGCCCATGTGCCACTCCTGTGCAGTTACCGAAAAACCGACAATCTAGTATTGAATACCATGTTGCGGGGCGATACGCTCCCATCATAGCGAACGCCCGGCTCGACACGTCTTGGGGGAACCATGAACGACCAGCGAATCGCCATCATCACAGACTCCGGAACGGACACGCCGGCGGACTTCGTCGCCGCTCACGACGTGCGCGTCATCCCGCTGCGCATCAACTACTCCGACGGCTCGAGCTACGAGAACGGCGTCGACATCACCACGGAGGACGTCGTACGGCGCTTTGACGAGGAGATTCCCACCACGTCGCTGCCCTCCCCCATGAAGATTCAACAGACCTTCGAGCAGGCCAAGCGCGACGGCTACGAAGGCGCCGTGGTGGTGACCATCTCCTCCGGCCTCTCTGCCACCTACGAGACGGTGAGCATGGTCGCACGGCAGATGGAGGACTTCCCCGTCGTCACGGTGGACACCAAGAGCATCGGCATCGCCGCCGGTATGGTCGTCATGGAGGCTGCGCGCCAGGTCGAGGGCGGCATGCCGCTCGAGCGCCTGGGCAGCGTGCTCACCGCCGTGAGCGAGCGCGTGCGCGTGTACTTCTCGGTGCAGAAGCTCGACTTCCTGCGCAAGGGCGGCCGCATCAGCGAGGCCGTCTACCGCGTGGGCTCCATGCTCAACATCAAGCCGGTCCTCACCTGCGACGAGCGCGAGGGCAAGTACGTGATCGAGAAGAAGCCGCGTGGCTGGCAGAAGGCCCTGAAGACCCAGGTCGATCTCATCGCCGAGCAGGCGGAGCGCTGGAACCAGGTGCGCGTGGCCGTGTGCACCTTCGACCCGAGCCTGCGCGACGAGCTCGAGGCGCGTCTGCGCGAGCGTGTGGGCAACGCCGTCGAGCTCATCAGCTGCGGCATCTCTGCCGATCTGCTCGTGCACACGGGGCCCACGCTCGTGGGCATGGCGGTCATGGGAATGTAGGGCAACGAGGACGCCAAGGACGGGAAAAGGGGACGGGCTCATTTGTCTCATGGGCTCGGTGAGACAAATGAGCCCGTCCCCCCTTTCTCCTCCCCCTTGTCTCCCCCGTCTCCTATACTGAGAGGCCACAGTTTGCCCAGACGGAAAGGTATGCCATGCCGCGAGTCCAGATCCGTGCCCTTGTTGCCACCCTCGCGCTCGCGCTCTCCCTGGCGGCCCTGCCGGCAGCGCCCGCGCTCGCAGACGACGCCAGCGACCTCGAGCGCGACATCGCCGCCGAGGCCGAGGCGGCCGCGGAGGCGCAGGACGCCGTCGAGGCCGCGGCGAGCGACCCCAGCGAGCAGAACATCGACGCCGCCGCGGAGGCGCTCTCGCAGACGCCCGCCGCGACGTCCTACTCGTTTGGCAACGTGGATCCCAGCGCCTCGATTCAGTACCAGTTCGCGCAGCTCCAGCTGCAGCTCTCCCAGCAGAGCAGGGACAGCGCCCTCCAGAAGATCGAGGCTATCAGCGCCATGCAGGCGCGCAGCAAGCAGCTTGCCGATCTCATCAACACCCTAAGAGACCTGAGGGCAAGCGGCCAGAAGACGGTTTCCGTCGATGTTGCTGCGCAGGCGAGCGCGCTGGGGGCGAGCGTCGCAAGCGGGGACTCGCTGGACGCGCTCATCGCGAGCCTCGAGAGCCTCCAGAGCGAGGAGGAGACGAGCGTCCAGCAGCAGATGGTCTACCTCCAGGACTGCATGGGGCAGTACAACTCCTACCTGCAGGGCGCCACCAGCGCCATCCAGGCCGCCAGCGACACGCTTAATGCCGCGGCGCGGGGCACCGTGGACGCCTCCGCCACGGTAGACGCCACCGCCGACGAGATTGCCGCTCTCTACGATGAGCAGGTGGCGCGCTACGACAACCTCGCCGCCCAGGCCGCCGCCGCGCCTGCCGACCAGGCGGGCGAGCTCTGGCAGCAGGCAGCAGGCGAGCTCGCCGGCGCCCAGCAGGCCCTCGACCTCCGGCAGCATGCCCTCTCCGTCTCGGGCAGCCTGGCGGGCACCGCGACGGGCGGCGACGCGCTCGGGATGGCGGCGCTCGGCGCGGGCGCCGGCGCGGTGGTCGCGGGCATCGCGGTCTACGCCGTCATGCGCCGCCGCGGCGCGGCTGCCGCGCCGTCCGGCGACGCCGCCTAGGGCCGTGCAGTCGCTCGTCGGCATCGCTGCGCTCCTCGCCGCCGCGTGGGGCGTCGCCGCCGGGAGGTCGGCGTCGACGCCGCTCTTCTTTAGGATCGTCACCTACGGCCTCGCGTGCTACGCCCTCGGCACCGGCTACGAGCTGCTGAGAGACGCGGTGATCGCGAGCGGGGCGCTGCGCGCCGCCGACCTTGGCGGCCTTGCGGCCACGGGCTTCTCCATCGGGCTCGTTGGGCGAGCGGGAGCGTTCTTCTTCCTGTTCTCCTCGTACTTCGGCGCCCTGGACAGCCTCGCCGACGGCCGCGAGCCCGAGCTCGTGCGCTACCGGCTGGGCGCGCTCGCTGCACCCGCCGTCGTCGTGGGGCTGGGCGCCTGGCTGAGCGCTCTGCTCGGGCTGCGCCCCGTGGCGCTCCTCGCGCTCGTCCCCGTGGCGGGAACCTCCTACTATGCGCTCAAGCACCTCGTGATGCCCGACGTCGAGATGGGCATCATCCGCGTCATGCACCCCTACAACGCCTGCGTCCTGCTCATCTGCCTGCTCCAGCCCATCACGCTGCTCGGGGCGGGCCTGGGGCTCGCGCACGGCGCAGCCTGCTCCCTTGCGGCCGCGGCGGTGCTTGCCGTGATGCCGCTGGCCAGAAGCGGGGTGAGCAAGTGGTTTCTGTAGCCGCCATCTGCTTCTCGGTCCCGCTCGCCCTGATGCTGCCCGTCCTGCGCGGCCGCAGCCGCTGGCTCGTGGCGTTTCTGCTCGTGGGGTCGTACCTGTGCGTGTGCGCCGGGAGCCTCAACGCGCTCCTGCGCGCGGCGCTGCAGGTCTCGTCGCTTGAGCTCTCCTGCTCAGTGGCGCCCGTCAGCGAGGAGCTGCTCAAGGCCCTCCCCGTCCTCGCTTACGCCCTCCTGCGCGACGACCGCACCGGCGAGGTGCTCGCCGTGTCCTTCTCGTGCGGCGTGGGCTTTGCTATCACCGAGAACGCCTACCTCATGATGGGCGCCGGGACGGCGGCGTCCGTTGGCTGGGCGCTCGTGCGGGCCCTCTCGACGAGCCTCATGCACGGCCTGTGCACGGCCGTAGTGGGCCTGGGGATATCGTTTGTGCGCCGGCAGCGGAAGCTCTTCTACACGGGGACCTTTGGGCTTCTCGCCGCCGCGATCACCTATCACGCGACCTTCAACCTGCTCGTGAGTGCCCCGGGCGCGTGGGGCTGGGCCGGGCTCGCGCTGCCCATGGCAACCTACGCGTGCCTCTTCGCGGCCTACGCCGCCCGGCGCCGGCGCCAGACGCCCTAGCCGGCGGCGCAGCCGGGCCACGGGCGGCATCGCGGCCCGGCGCTGGTGCTACAGCCCCACGCGCTTGATGACGTGCAGCACATTGAGGCCGCGCTCACGCCGGTACCACATGCCGTCCGACTGCTCGCGGGCCAGCAGCACCCCAAGCCCTCCCGGCTCGAGGTCCAGCCCGTCGCCAGAGACGGGGGCCGTCTCGCGTGCCGTGGGGTCGTAGGCAACGCCGGAGTCTATGAGCACGATGTGGACGATGCCTCGCTTCGCGTCGTGGGCGCACTCCACGAGGACAGCGGGCTTCTCGCCCTCCGCGGCCGCCGCGGCACCGGGAGGATACGCGTAGCTGACGATGTTGACGAAGAGCTCCTCCACGATAAGGTCGAGCGAGAGGGCCAGCTCTGTCGTCAGGTCGGGCACCACAGAGCGGACGAGCTCCTGGGCGCACGGGAGCTCCGACGGCGTGGCGGCAAGCCGTTCCGAGCGCACGCCGGGCATCCAGCGCAGCGCGCAGACGGTCACGTCGTCCGCCTGCTCGGCGCTCGCGGCAAAGGAGCGCACCGCCTCGTCCACGAGCGCGCACGGGCGCGCAGCCGAAGCATCCGACAGGCCGGCGAGCAGATGGCCCAGACGCTCGTCGCCAAAGAGCTCGCCCGCCGGCGAGCGCGCCTCGGTGACGCCGTCGGTGTAGAGGACGATGCCCTCGCCAGGAAAGAGGGAGATGCGCTGCGAGTCGTACTCAAAGTCCTCCAGCGCGCCGAGCGGCAGCCCCGCGGGCGCGCGCAGCCACGACCCCTCGTCGCTCGTGGCCAGCCAGGGGAGGTTGTGACCGGCGTTTGCGTACTCGAGCTCCCCGGTGACCGCGTCGAGCGCCACGACGAACGCCGTGACAAACAGCGCTGAGTCGTTCTGCTGGCTCAGGCGGGAGTTCGCGAAGGTCAGGGCCTCGCCGAGCGAGGCGGCGGAGCGAACGCACTCGCGCAGCTCGGTCATGGCCCGCATCATGAACAGGGCGGCCGGCATGCCCTTGTCGGAGACGTCGGCCACGAGCAGGCAGACGCGTTCCGCGTCGAGGGCGAAGCAGTCGTAGAAGTCGCCGCCCACCTCGCGCGCGGGGCGCATGACGGCGTCGAGCGCCACGGCGTAGGACGCCTCGAGCGACGAGAACTCGTGCAGGAGGGAGGAGCACTGGATGGTCGCGGCCACGTCGAGCTCGGCGGAGAGGCGCTCGCGCTCCCGCAGGGCACGTCGCGAGTCGAGTGCGCTCGCGGCGAGGCGGCGGCGCATGTCGTTGGACGCCGAGACGACCCCGTCTATCTCGGCGATCGGCCGGGAGGTGCCGAGATCGACGTCGAGCGCGCCCTCGGCGACGCGCTCCGGACCGAGCTCCTCGAAGCGGGCCGGGAACTCGAGCGCGCTTCTCGAGAGCGCGTCGAGCGGGCGGGCCAGGGAGCGGTCGATGACGGCAAGCAGCACGGAGGCGGCCGTCACCAGGCACACGGTGAGCGCCGAGAGCGCGAGGTAAACCAGTGCCACGAGCTCGTCGAAGCGCCCCTGCGAGAGGTCCTCCCCCGCCTCCGGAGCAACCAGGGCGACGAGCAGCACGAGGCTCGCGCAGGCGGCGGCGACGAGCATCACGCTGGCGGCGCGCTGGGCGAGGCCGCGCGGGACGCCTCGCGGACGCAGGGTGCGGCCCAGTGCGAGCATGACGGGAATGCCCACGTAGACCAGGCAGAGGAAGTCGTTGAGGAAGCGCACCACGTGGATGTTGAGCGCCGCCATGGAGTCGGGCTCAAGGGGCACGAGCAGAAGCGTCACCAAGGCGGAGTCGGCGAGCGCAATCGCGAGGTAGGCCATGATGCGCGGGGCCGAGGAGAGCTCCGGCACGCGGTCGCGCGGGAAGCACCGGCGCCAGACGAGCCGCGGCAGGCCGTCGTAGACAAGCTGGACCGCGAAGTAGAGGAGCAGCAGCGCCACGTTGGAGTCGTAGAGCGCATCCGAGGCGAGGTTGCCAAGCGCGCTGCCCACCACGCCCGGCCAGCCGAGGCAGAGCCCGAGGATCGGCCCGAGACCGGAGGCGGGGCGAATCTGCGTCGCCCCGTTGAACGCAGGGACGGCGAGAAACGCCTCGAGCACCACGAAGTAGACGACGGCGCAGCCGAGGCACGCCAGCAGCCTGCCGCGCAGGCCGGCGGCCAGCAGGCGCTCGAGCGGGCGCGCGCCGGCGCGCGGCGCGGGGCGGGCGCTACCGGACATCGAAGATGCCCGAGAAGCCCGTGAGCGCCAGCACGTCGGTGACGGCGGGACTCACGTACTCCAGGACGAGCCTGCCGCCGGAGCGTGCCACGCGCTTGTGCGCGATGAGCAGCGCGCGCAGTCCGGCGCTGGAGAGGTACTCGAGGTCGGAGCAATCGATCGCGAGGCCCGCGAGCTCGCCCGAGAGGCCGTCGACAAAGGCCGTGAGCTCGGGCGCCGAGTTCGTGTCAACGCGGCCGGACACGGCGATGCGAACGTCCGGCGCCTCGGACGTGACGGTGATGTTCATGGTTACCTCCTCTGAGGCAAAGGGGACAGGTCCATTGGTCTCACAGCATGGCGACCATGTGGGCGACGATCTTGGCGCAGTGGTGGGCGGCGGCCTGCTCGAACTGGGCGTAGGTGACGGTCTGGCCCTCGGCGCCGGGCTTGTCCGAGATGGCGCGCACCACGGCGAAGGGGACGCCGTTCAAGGTCGCCACCTGGGCGATCGCGGCGCCCTCCATCTCGCAGCACACGGCCCCGAACGTCGAGACGATGCGCGCGCGGTCCTCCTCGGCGGAGATGAACTGGTCGCCGGAGGCCACGCGGCCGGCGACGGCGTGGACGTCGGACGCCACTTCGGCGGCCGTTGCGAGCGCGACCTCGCGCATGCGCTCATCGGCGACGAACTCCGCGCGGTCGCGGCCGGGGATCTGCCCCGGCGCGTAGCCGAGCGGCGCCACGGAGAAGTCGTGCTGAACGCAGTCGGTGGCCACGACGAGGTCGCCGACGTCGAGGCCCTCCGGGTCGAGCGAGCCGGCGATGCCGGTGTTGATCAGGTGTGTGACGTGGAAGCGGTCGACGAGCGCCTGCGCGCAGACGCCGGCGTTGACCTTGCCGATGCCGCACTTGACGACCACAACGTCCTTCTCGCCGAGCCGCCCCTCGTAGAAGTCCATGCCCAGGGCCGAGGCGACCCCCTGGTCGAAGAGGCGCTCGCGCAGGAGCTCGACCTCGACGTCCATGGCCCCGATGATTCCGACCTTCATCTTGTCCCCTTACTCCTGCGGGTAGACGAGGTGCGCCTCGTCGATGTCTGTCAGCGTGTTCTCCACGTAGCGCCGCGCCCACCAGCGGGCCTGCGCGAGGTCGGCGTCGTGCCAGTTGCCGCACTCCTCGGGGCGCGCGCCGGGAATCTCGCCCTCGAAGTCACGGATGAACTCGAAGGTGCTCCGCACGAGCGGCGCCACCTCGGCAGAAGTGTGCTCGCCAAAGAGGATGAGGTAGAAGCCCGTGCGACAGCCCATCGGGCCGAAGTAGACCACCCGGTCGCGCCAGGCGGGGTCGTTGCGCAGGTAGGTGGCGCCCAGGTGCTCGATGGCGTGGACGGCCGCCGTGTCCATCACGGGCTCGCGGTTGGGCGCGGTGAGGCGCAGGTCAAACGTGGTGACCACGGCGCCGGTGGATGGGTCGGCGTCCACGCGGCTCACGTAGACCCCCGGCTCGAGCACGAGGTGGTTGACGGTGAAGCTGGCGATCTTGTCCATGGGGCTCCCTGCGACGCGGTTCTTCTCGCCCCAGTGTACCCCACGAACCCAAACCCCCAAGACGGTTTGGGTTCGCTCCCGCGCTCCAAGACGGGTTCCGGCCAACAAAAGCCCAGTTGAGCGGATTCGCGATCGCGCGATGGCGGAAAACGCGAACCCAAACCTCGCGAGGGAGGGGCGGGAGCGCGCAACTTTGGGTCGCACTTTTCGAAAAAACTTGGGACAAACTACCCACAGGCCCGTTTTCAAGGCAGAGTCAAGGCAGAGACGAGAGGAGCAAGACGTGCCGCAACGGGTAGTGAGGGATGACGCGTTTCTGCGCGCGGCGATGCGCGAGCACGGAGCGAGCGTGCTGCGGCTGGCGCTCGCACAGACCGGGTCGCGCGCCGACGCCGAGGACGTCTACCAGGACGTCTTTGTGGCGCTGTCCTGCTGCGACGCGAGCTTCGCGAGCGCCGAGCACCTGCGCGCGTGGCTTTTGCGCACCACGCTCAACCGTTGCCGGGACCTGGCGCGCTCGTGGTGGCGGCGGCACACGCAGTCGTTCGACGCGCTGGGCATCGAGGTGGCGCAGAGCGAGCAGGACGAGGCACCCTGGACCGACGCCCAGCTCTGGGAGGCCGTGCTACGGCTCCCCGAGCGCTACCGCGCGGTCGTCCACCTGCGCTACGTGGAGCAACTGCCCGCAGACGCCATCGCCGCGGCGTGCGGAATCTCGGAGTCTGCGGTGCGCACGCGCCTCTCGCGCGCCATGCGAAAGCTGAGGGTCTACCTGGGAGGTATGTCATGAGCGAGAAGAACCACGTGGGAGAGCACCTGAACCGGTTCTTTGGGGAGGTGCGCCCGAGCGCCGAGCTCAACGAGGCCGTGCTGGGTCGCGTGCACGAGCTGCGGGCGCGAGAAACGGAGCCTGCGCGCAGCACCCTTGTCACCCGTCGCGCCGCGCTCGTCGGGGCTGCGGGCTGCGCCGTCACGGCCGGCCTTGCGCTGGGCCTGCCGGCACTTCTGCGACATGACGGCGACGAGAACGCATTTGGCCTGGTCATCGCGCAGGCGGTCGAGACCGGCGAGGCCATAGCCGTGGAGGCCACGCCCGACGGCCTCATGCCCCAGGACGGCACGTACGGCAGCTACCTCGTGCTCTCGCTCAACCTCAGCGCGAGCGGCGAAGGCCTCGAGTCCGTGACGTACCGCGTGACGGACAGCCCCGTCGTCAAGGTCGACCGGCCGAGCGTTCACGAGCCGGTCTACGAGTACCCCGTGGTCTCGCTCTCCACCGAGGAAGGGGGCAACGTCGACTCGATCACCGTTGACTGCGCGCCCGGCGCGGACAACGGCGCCGCCTACCTCGCGATTGACAACGAGGACGCCTACTGGGCGGCGGACGAGACGCTCACGCTGCTCAAGGCATGGCTTGACCTACAGGAGTCGTGGATACCCAAAAACGACGAGTACGTGCAGCGCGAGGGCGAGACGGACGAGGAGCACGTCAGGCGCGTCGAGGAGCTCGACGCGCGGGCGGAGGCAGACCGCCAGGCGCTGCAGCCCCAAATCGATGCCGCACACGAGGCGTACCTTGCGAGCTTCCGCGCACACGCCGCCACGACGGAGGACTTCGTCGCGTGGGAGCGCTCGCTCTACCTGAACTCCTTCACCTGCTCGGAGGGCGCCTTCGAGCGGGCGCGGCTCGACGCCGCTGCGTCCTTCGCAGGCGGGGGCACGCAGACGCGGCGCTACCGCATCACGCTGGTGGACGGCTACGAGCAGGTGCTCTCCGAGCGCTTTGACGCACTTCTCGCCATCGACGACGACTTCTCCCAGTGCCTGGAGGAGGAGCTCCCCTGGCGCGAGTACCCCACGCCCACCGCAGCGCAGATCGCAGCGGACCCACGCCTCTCGGAGCCGATCTTCCAGATCGAGGACGTGACGGAGGCGTAGGGCAGCTGCCCTCCCCTCACGGCAGCGACTCCAGAAATCCCGGCCCTTGTCCGGAGACCTTCTAAGAATTTGCTCCTTTGTCTTGCCGAGAAGGGCTACGCGCCACAAAACCCCTTGTTTTCAGGCGTATCTGAAGACAAGAGCTGGCTTTTCTAGATCACTTCCGGGCAAGGGCCGGATTTCTTAGAACGGGTCGTGACAAGAGCCGGGATTTCCGGATGGGACGGGTCTACAGCGCGCTCGCGAGCCAGGGACGGCCGGAGAGGGCGCGCGCCAAGCGGTCCTGGGCCGTGGAGAAGACCACGTCGGGCAGGACGTGCAGGCGAATCTCGCCCTGCGTGCCATACGCGGAAAACGCCGAGAAGACCACGTCCGTCTCGAACGCGGGGTCGAGAAGGTCAGCGAGCTCGCGCGCCGCGACCTCGCAGCACTCCCGCGCCACGGCGTCGAGGTTGGCCCCCGGCACCACCGCGATGGGCACGCCGCAGTAGCCGACGCTCCACGACGTGATGCGCGTGAGCGCGGTCTTGGAGAGCACCGAGTTGGGGATGACCTCCTCCGCGCCGCCGCGCATGAGGACGGTGGTGCTGCGCCAGTTGACGTCGGTCACCTCGCCGGTGACGCCCCCGACCGTGATGTAGTCGCCGGGCTGCACGGACTTGCTCAGCATGAGGCTGATGCCGCCGATGATGTTGGAGATGGTGTCCTGCATGCCCAGCGAGACCGCGATGGACACCACGCCGAGAGCAGCCACAAAGCCCGCGGGGTCAACGCCAAAGACCGGGCGCATCACGCTGAGAAGGACGAGCGCCCAGATGACGGCACGCACGATGTTGATGAAGAGCGAGGCACTCGGCAGGTTGGAGGCGTCCAGCACCTTGTGCATGAGGCGCACCACCACGCGCTGGATCACGAGCGCTATGGCCACCGCCACGACGAGCACGATGACCTTGTCGAGCCAGCCGCCCGCGTCGATGCCGATGAAGTGCTCCATCGCCCGCTCCTATCCCTCAATCTTGACGATGGGCGCAAAGCCCTTGAGCAGCTTCTTCGTCTTGCCGGTGCGCGTGAACTTGACCTCGATCGTGTCGCCGGAGGCGGCGATGACCACACCCGGGCCGAAGGTCTTGTGCGAGACATGGTCGCCGGCGGCAAAGCTCGCTGCGGCGCGAGCCGCGTCCGGCTTGGGTCCCGTGGGCGTCGGGCGAGATGCACCACCACCCGTGGACCGCGTGCGCGAGCCAAAGACATGCCCACCATAAACCTCCGAGCCGCGACCGCTGCCGAAGGTGCCGTGACGGTCGCCGCGCTTCTCCCAGCCCACACCGGCAAAGCCCGACGAGCCCACGCCCACGCGCTCGGCGTCCGTCTCGGGAATCTCCCGAAGGAAGCGACTCGGCGCGTTGGCAGCCACGGAGCCGAAGGTGCGGCGCGTGGTTGCATGCGTGAGGTAGAGCTTCTTTCGCGCGCGCGTGATGGCCACGTAGGCCAGGCGCCGCTCCTCCTCCACGCTCGCCTCGTCGCTCTCGTAGGAGGCATGCGGGAAGATGCCCTCCTCCATGCCGGCCACGAACACGACCGGGAACTCGAGGCCCTTCGCCGAGTGGATCGTCATCATCGTGACGGCGTGCGTCTGCCCAGCCAGCGAGTCGAGGTCGGAACGCAGGGCGAGCCACTCGATGAGCGCCGGCAGCTTCTCCGAGGCCACGGGGGGCCTGAGGGGAGCAGGCTCCGGGACGACGTCCCCAGAGGGCGACTCGCCTTGGCGAGCGAGCGCGGCGAGCGCGGAGCCCGTCGGGGACGTCGCCTCGGAGCCGGACGACTCGAGTGCCCCAGCAGCACGCAGCTGCGCAAGGCTCTCCAGCGTCTCGACCGCGTCGTGGGTCTCGTCGAACTCGGCGGCGACGCCGAGGAACTCCTTGATGTTCTCGATGCGACCGTCCGCCTCCACGCTGTGCTCGGCCTCGAGGGCACGAATGAGGCCGGAGCGGTCCACGATCGCGTCCACGACGTCCGCGAGCTCACCGGTGAAGTGGCGCGCCGCCTCGATCGTGCCGGTGAACTCCGCCAGGGCGCCGCGAACCTTTGCGCCCAGGAGGCCCGTCTCGGCGATTGCCAGCTCGCAGGCGCTGAAGAACGAGACGCCCTCATCCGCCGCCAGCTCGCGGATCTTGTTGATCGAGGTGGTGCCGATGCCGCGCCGCGGCGTGTTGACCACGCGCAGCGCCGCCACGTCGTCATCCGGGTTCACGACGAGCTTGAGGTAGGCCATGACGTCGCGGACCTCGGCGCGGTCGAAGAAGCGCGTGCCGCCCACGATCTTGTACGGCACGCCCGCGCGCAGGAACATGTCCTCGAGGATGCGCGACTGAGCGTTGGTGCGGTAGAAGACGGCCATGTCGTCGTAGCTCGTGCCGCCGTCGTGGAGCTTCTCGATCTCAGAGCCGATCCAGCGCCCCTCGTCGCGTTCGTCGGAGGCCTGGAACACCTTGATCTTCTCGCCGTCGCCGGCATCCGTGAACAGGCGCTTGGGCTTGCGGCGCGCGTTGTTGGCAACCACGGCGTTGGCCGCCGCCAAGATGTGGCCCGTTGAGCGGTAGTTCTGCTCGAGGCGCACCACGTGGGCGTCCGGGTAGTCCTTCTCAAAGTCCAGGATGTTCTGGATGTCCGCGCCGCGCCAGCTGTAGATGGACTGGTCGTCATCGCCCACGACCATGAGGTTGCGGTAGCGCGCGGCCAGGAGGTTGGTGATCGCGTACTGGACGTGGTTGGTGTCCTGGTACTCGTCCACGCTGATCTGGCGGAAGCGTTCCTGGTAGCGCTCCAGGACCTCCGGGCGCTTGGAGAGCAGCTCGAAGGTCTTGACCAGCAGGTCGTCGAAGTCCATCGCGTTGGCGCGGGCGAGGCGGCGGTCCAGCTCGCGGTAGACGCGGGCCGCCGCTCGGTCCGCCGGGTTGGAGGAGCTCGCCAGCTCGTCCGGCCCGACCATCGCGTTCTTGGCGGCGGAGATCTTGGCGCGTACCGAGTTCATCGGGAACTGCTTCTGGTCCAGGTCGAGGTCGGCCATGATGGTCTTGACCAGGCGGCGCGAGTCGTCGTCATCGTAGATCGTGAAGTTGGGGCGGTAGCCCACGAGCTCGCCGTCCTCGCGCAGGATGCGCACGCACATGGCATGGAAGGTGCAGACCCACATACCGCGCGTGCCGTACGGGAGCAGGGCCTCCAGGCGCTCGCGCATCTCGGCCGCGGCCTTGTTGGTGAACGTGATGGCCAGGACCTGCCAGGGACGCACGCCCTCGTCGGCGATCATGTGCGCGATGCGGTAGGTGAGCACGCGCGTCTTTCCCGAGCCCGCACCCGCGAGCACGAGCAGCGGGCCGCGCGTGCACTCCACGGCCTCGCGCTGCGCGGGATTGAGCCCCGCAAGGTCCACGGTAGGTGTCTGGCTGAACAGGGTCTGCTGGTCGCTCGTCATGCCTCGATGTTCCTCTCGCCGTCTTTTCGCCCTATGAGTGTAGCGGCAAGCCCGGACGCAAAACAGGGCGGGCGAGAAGAACCTCGGATGCGGGAGGCCCTCCGGGAATTGCGGGGGTTGTCCCGGACCGGTCTAGGATTTCCCGGCATTGTCATGACGGCTTCTAAGAATCGCCGCCCTTGTACGGCGGCGGGTCCTTCTCGCCGTGCAAAACCCCGCCTTTCCGGGCGAGGCGCGGACAAGGGCCGGCTTTGCTAGAGCTCTGCGGGACAAGGGGCCACTTTCTTAGAAGACGCCATGGCAAGGGCGGCGATTCCTGGAAGCCCCAAAGACAAGTCCTGCGTTCCCGGACGCGCGCTACGCCCAGCGGCCCAGGAACGCGCCGACGGCCTCCCAGTAGCACTCGGGGTCGGCAAAGACGGCGCAGCAGTGGCCGGCGGACGGGATCTTGACCACCTCGTGACCCTCGCCAGCTGCGGCACCGCCCGCCGCTGCGGCAAGGGCGTCGGTCATGTAGGCGGGCACGACCTTGTCGTCCTCGCCCTGGACGAGAAGCACGGGTGCGGCGGAGTGCGCGATCGCGTCCACGGGACGGGCGCTCACCACGTCGTAGCCGCCGCGGCTCAGCTTGAGGGAGAGGCGCGCGAGGTCGATGACCGGGTGCGCCGGCATCGGCGGGGTGCCCAGCGAGCCGGAGCTCACAACGCCCACCGCCGTGTTCCAGAAGTCGTCGTAGGCGGAGTCGGCGACGCAGGCGCGCACCTGAGCGGGCAGGTCCTCCTCGCCGCACGCCATGAGCACGGAGGCGGCGCCCATCGAGATACCGGCGAGCGTGACGCGCGCGCCCTCGCCGGCGCGGCTCACGACCCAGCGGCACCACGCCACGACGTCCCGACGGTCGAGCCAGCCCGCGCCCACCCAGGCGCCATCGCTCTCGCCGTGCGCGCGCAGGTCCACGAGCAGCAGGTTGAAGCCCATCTCCGCGTAGCGGCGCGCATAGGTGAGACCGGCGCGCCAGTTGTCCGCGTAGCCGTGGGCAAAGACGAGCCAGCGCCCGGAGTCCGGCCGGCACGCGATCGCACGCCCAACGAGGCGGGTTCCGTCATCGGAGGTCGTCTCGACGCGCTCGACCCCGCACGGGAGCGCCTGCAGCCACCTCCAGGTGCGGTCGGCCTCCTCCGCGCGGTTCCACTCGATCTTCTCGCGCTCCTGCTCAAAGAGACCGGGCGACATCTCGCGCACGCGCTTGTCCCCGCCTCCGCCGAGATAGGGGCCGAGCTCCTCCTCGCCGGCACGCCGCTGCGGGCCAAACACGCCCGGCAGGGCGCGGGCGACGAGCGCGACCACCGCCACGGCGGGGAGGATGCCAAACAGGCAGAAGAGCACGCCGACGGCGGGAGATCCCAGGTAGAAGCAACCGACGCCCATGGCCACCATGACGAGGACAAACCCGAGCGGGGCAAACGCCCTCGACCAGAGCGGGACGTCGCGCTTGGGGGCGTTCAGCTCCTCCATGAGGTGCGGCATGGGCGTGCTCTCGCGCGTCTTCCTCTTGCCGAGATACGAGAAGAGCCTCGAGCCCCTGCTTCCCTTGCCGTCTGCCGCCATGAAAATCCTCCTCGTCGCGTCCTCATACGCGCACGAGTATAGCGAGAAACCCCGTGCCGCCGCACCCTACAGCGCCGCGAGCAGCGCCTCGCAGCCGACGAGCACGTCGCGGTACGTCGCGTCGAAGTCCCCGGTGTACCAGGGATCGGCCACGTCCGCGCTCCGCCCGGCCCAGTCGAGCAGGCGACTCACCTTGCCGTCGGGGTCGTCGCCGATGATCCTGCGCAGGCCCCAGGCGTTCTCGGCGTCCATGTAGACGATGTGGTCCCACTGGTCGTACTCGTCGCGCTTGACCTGTCGCGCGCGGTGCTGCCCCACCGCGATCCCCTCGCTGCGGAGCTTGCTCACCGTTCCATGGTGCGGCGGGTTGCCGAGCTCCTCGCGGCTCGTCGCGGCGGAGTCGATGAGGAACTCGCCCTCGCGGCCGGCGCGGCGCACGAGCTCCTCCATCACGAACTGGGCCATCGTCGAGCGGCAGATGTTCCCATGGCAGACGAACAGGATGCGCTTCATGGAGGGCTCCTCGTCGAGTCGTCGTTCTTCTCGCCCGCCCGAGCCCTGCCAGGAAAGCAGAGGTTTTGGGTTTTGGCGGCCCGCGCGCTCGCGGCGCTGCCGTTTTCGAGAAGGACGCTGTGGTTTTGGGGCAAACAGTTTATATCACTCGGGCGAAAGGGACGTTCTTCTCGCCAAAACATGCGGTTTTGGCCACCCCGTCGATGGTTGTGGATAAATAATTGATATCAAGGCGGCTTGGGCATCAAAGTTGTTGCCCAAAACCTCAAGAGGAGCCGGAGGGCAGGACTGTGCGCCGCGCGCGGCTAGCGGCGCATGTGGCTGCCGAGGTGCTTGCCCTTTGCCTTGGCGGGTGTCTTGAGGCGCGACGGCTCGATGCTGCGCGCGACCGCCCGGCGGTGCGGCGACGAGGCCAGCTTGGCACGCCTGCGCGAGCGCGACGGTGCGCTCGCGACCAGCCCGACCACCACGAGCACCGCGACGACGCCGACGACGGCGAGCACGGCGTGAACCGGGTCG
The DNA here is from genome assembly GCA_963931035.1 of uncultured Atopobiaceae bacterium. Taxonomy (GTDB): domain Bacteria; phylum Actinomycetota; class Coriobacteriia; order Coriobacteriales; family Atopobiaceae; genus Thermophilibacter. The sequence goes on from OZ006979.1 coordinate 1,140,685, forward strand.
GACGTGAGCCACCAGACCAGGTAGCTCGGAATCGAGAGGGCCATCGCCCGCGCCGCCGCAGCCGTCACGGTCCCGAGCTCGCGCTCGCCGAGCGCCACGGAGACCTCGCCGAGCGGGGCGTCGGCGTCGAGTGGCGCCTGGAGCGCACCGTCCCACGACGACGTGAGCGTGAGGTCGGCAAGCGACGTCCCCGCCGGCACGGTCGCCACGATCGAGGAGGTCGCCACGGCGTCGACCTCGTCCCCGTCGCTCGAGAGGCTCACCTCGGCCGTCCCCACGACGTCGCCCACGGCGACGACGTCGCCGGTCCTCCACGCGCCGAAGCCCCACTCGAGAAGCGAGCGCATGTCATAGAAGTTGCTCGTCACGCCGTCGGCGTCCGCCTCCCACGGGGCGCCGAGCACCACGCCCACGAGCGACCTGCCGTCGCGCTGGGCCAGGGTGATGAGGCACCTCCCGCCCTCGTAGGTGGAGCCGGTCTTGCTCGCGACGACCGTGTCGCCCGTGTAGACGGGGCTCTCGGGGTCGAGCAGGTGATCGGTGCTCTCGAGCGTGCGCGCAGGGTTCTGGCTCGTCTCGGGCAGATCCCAGCTCCTGCTGCCCGCGATCTCCTCGAACTCGGGGTGCTCGAGCGCCGCCTCGAAGATGCGGACAAGGTCGCGGGCCGTGGTGTAGTGGTCGTCGTCATGCAGGCCGCAGGGGTTGACGAAGTGCGTCCCCTCGCAGCCGAGCGCAGCGGCGCGCTCGTTCATCAGGTCCACGAAGGCGCGCCAGTTCCCGCCGCCGACGTAACGCGCCAGGACGTAGGAGGCGTCGTTGCCCGAGGGCACGAGCAGGCAGGCGAGAAGGTCACGGACGGTGAGCGTCTCCCCCACCTTGAGGCCGGCGACCGAGCTGTCCGGGGTGACCTCCTCGAGGTCCCCCTCCTCGACGGTCACCTCCGCGTCGAGGTCGGCGTTCTCCAGCACCACGAGCGCGGTCATGACCTTCGTGAGGGAGGCGGGATACGCCCGCTCGTCGGCGCCCGCCTCGTAGAGCGTCGTGTCCGTCTCGCGCTCGACGAGCAGGGCCTTGGACGACGCGAGCGCCGGAGGCTCCGAGGCGGAGTACGAGGCCTGCGCGGTCTCCTGCGCCAGGGCGAGAAGCGGCGAGGCGCCCACGGCGAGGACGAGGGCGAGGACGGGGACGACCGATGCGGCGAGCACGCGCCGGAGACGGGGCAGGCCCTTCACGGAAACCTCCTAGCCGACGAGGGCGAACCAGGCGATCACGGCGATGCCGAGCACGATTCGGTACCAGCCGAAGGGCTTGAAGTCGTGACGGCGCACGAACTCCATGAGGAAGCGGATGACGGCGAGCGAGACCAGGAACGCGACGACGCACCCGACGCCGAGGATCGAGGCCTCCGTGCCCGAGAGCGCGTTGCCCGCGAGGAAGTACTTCACGAGGCGCAGGCCGCTCGCGCCCACCATGACGGGGATCGCGAGGAAGAACGTGAACTCGGCGACCACCGTGCGCTTGCAGCCGAGGATGAGGCCGCCGATGATCGTGGAGCCCGAGCGCGAGGTGCCCGGCACGATGGAGAGCACCTGGAACAGGCCGATCCCGATGGCGGTCTTCCAGTCGAGCTCCTCGAGCGTCTGCACGCGCGCGTCGGCGTCGGCAAGCTCGGAGCGCGTGAGCTGGGCGGAGGCGGCGGCACTCGGCGCGAAGTGGCGGCCGCGCGGCGCCTGGCCGCCCTCCTCGAGCGCGCGGTCCGCGCGGCGCTCGCGCAGGGTCTCGATGACGATGAACGCGACGCCGTAGACGATGAGCGCGGCGGCGATCACGAAGGGGCTGCCGAGGTTGGCCTCCATCCAGTCGTCGATCGGGATGCCGATGACGGCAGCGGGCATGCAGGCCACGATGGTCTTTGCCCACAGGAGCCACGTGTCGCGCTTCTCGCCCGAGCTCTTGCTCGGCGAGAAGGGGTTCAGCCGGCGGAAGAACATCACGCAGACGGCGAGAATCGCGCCGAGCTGGATGACCACGAGGAACATGTTCCAGAAGTCCTCCGACACGTCCATGCTGAGGAACTGGTTCAGCAGCAGCATGTGGCCGGTCGAGGAAATGGGCAACCACTCGGTGACGCCCTCGACGACGCCGTACACCGCCGCCTTGATGAGCTCAAGAAGATCCATGGCCTCCCTCTCGTTTGACAGCCTTCTTATAGTCTCTCACCGAAGGCGCCCGGCGTCGACGTGCGCCCGCCGCCACCGAAAAACTATGCCGCTGGGCGAGTCCGGCCGCACAACGGGGGAACTTGGGGCATAAGGAAGAAAGCACAGCAGGTGAGCTCACGCGGAAGGGAGCAATCATGGCCGAAGCCACCACTTCGTATCAAGACCTTGGGTACGACAGGATCTTCGTCTCCCTCGACGGCTCGGACGAGCAGAGCAAGGTGCTCGACCGCGCCATCGTCATGGCGGCGAACGACAACGCCGAGCTCTACATCGGGCACGTGATCGACTCCACGGCGCTCGAGGCGGCCGGGACCTTCCCCGTGGACATCGTGCCCTCGCTCGAGCAGACCTTCCGCGACTCCATCGCCGACAAGGTCCGCGACGCCGAGGCGATGCCGGGGATCAAGAAGGTCGAGGTGCTCGTCCGCTCGGGTCGCATACGCGAGACGCTCAAGGACGAGATGCTCGACGTCATCAAGCCCGACCTCGTCATCTGCGGGGCGCGCGGGCTCTCCTCGATCAAGTACGCCATCCTCGGCTCCATCTCCACCTTCCTGACGCGCAACACGGACTGCGACACGCTGATCATCAAGTAGGTGACCCGGCCGCCATCGCCTCCTCCGTCGGCCCCGCCGCACCTGCGACGGGGCCGACTCGTGCAGAAACGGTGAGAGGGGCCATCAGACGATAGAATAGGAAGGTCTGTACGCTCGCACGTCCGCCCCGCGCGGTTGCCAAAACATGGAGGGTTCCTGACGTGACACCAGGTAAACGCACCCGAACGAAGGCTCTCGGCGTTCTTTTTGCCGGCCTCCTCTCCTGCGCCCTGAGCCCGGCCCTCCTGCAGCCCGAGACGGCGCTCGCGGACCCGATCAGCGAGCTCCAGCAGATCCAGGAGCAGATCCAGCAGAACAACGCCGCCTACGAGGCGGCGACCGCGCAGGTGAACGAGCTCCAGAGCCAGATCGACGAGAACGAGGGGCGCATCGCGCAGATCGAGGCGGAGCTGCCGGGCGCGCGCGAGCGGGCCGCCACCTCCATGCGCACTCTCTACAAGATGCAGCAGAGCTCGGGCGGCCTGGTCGACCTGCTGCTCGCCTCCGACGACTTCTACGACCTGCTCGCCACCATCCAGTACCTCGACGTCATCCAGGAGCACAGCACGGGCGCGGTCGACGAGCTCCTCGCCCTCGAGAGCGAGCTCGACCTGACGCGCTCCAGCCTCAGCTCCCAGATCGACGAGGCCGAGCAGCAGCAGACCGAGGCCGAGAGCGCCCTCGCCGACGCAAACGCCGCGCGCGCCAGCCTCGAGGCGGAGATCGCCGCCCAGGCCGCAGCCGAGGAGGCCGCCCGTCGGGCCGCCATCGAGGCCGCCGAGAAGAGCAAGGGCGAGACGTTCATCACCGAGTCCGGCAACGAGGCGACCGTGGACGTCCCCGCCAGCGACGAGGCCGCCGAGGACGAGGGAGAGACGAGCGGCGACAGCGGCGGCAACACCAGCAACGGAGGCGCCGCCACGGGCGGGGTCGACTGGAACGTCGACCGCGAGACCTTCATCAGCACCTGGTCGGCGCGCATCGACGCCTACCTCGCCGGCTCCCCGCTCGCCGGGCAGGGCCACACCTTCGCCGAGGCGGCGTGGGAGTACGGGGTCGACCCGCGCTTCTCGCCCGCCATCTCGATGATCGAGAGCACCCAGGGCCGCTACTGCTTCCTCCCCCACAACGCCTGGGGTTGGGGCAGCTCCAGCTGGGGCAGCTGGGAGGAGGCCATCTGGGATCATGTGGCCGGCCTCGCCATCGGCTACGGCGGCCAGCTCACCTACGCCGGCGCCCACAAGTACTGCCCGCCCAACGCAGACTTCTGGTACGCCGGCGTCAAGGCCAACATGGAGCGCATCTAGCGGGCGGGGTCCACTTCCCGGACCGCACCCCTACGCCGTGAGGTAGACCATCACGATGATGAGGGCAAAGCCCACGATCTCCGCCGCCGAGAAGGGCGTGGCGAGCCACACGACCGTGGCGATGGTCGCCGTGACGGGCTCGATGGTGCCGAGCAGGCTCGCACGCATGGAGCCGGCGTCCTTGACACCCTGCAGGTAGAGCGCATAGGCGCCGAACGTCCCCACCACCACGCACAGCGCCAGCACCACCAGCGCGACGCCGTCGAGCGCGGGCATGTGCTCCCAGGGCCTGTACCAGAGGGAGAGCACGGCGCCCGAGAAGAGGAACGCCAGGCCGTTCACCGTGAAGTTGCCCCAGCGCGCCATCGGCGCCGCCGGGAGGATCGAGAGGCACGCTGCGGCGGCCGCACACCCCAGGCCCCACGCGAGGCCCTCCGGCGGCAGGTTGAGCTGCCCCGGGTTGCCGCCCGTGGCAACGAGGTAGGTGCCCACCAGCGCGAGCGCCACGCCGAGGAGCTCCCGGCGGCGGGGCCTGCGGCGCATCTTCAGGCACACGTAGACGAGCACGAGCACCATGCCCAGGCTCTGCATGATCGTGGCAGTGGCGGAGTTGGTCCAGTCGATCGCCTCGAGGTAGGCGACCTGCGAGAAGAGGATGGCGGCAAAGCTCACGCCAAGGATCTGCAGCAGGCCCGCCGGGTTTCTCAGCACGCCCGTCAGCTGCTCGCGCCCCTTCGCCGTGACGGCGGCCGCCGCGAGAAAGAGCCAGCAGGCCGTGAGCTCGCGCAGGCACACGAGCCAGAGCGGGTCGATCGCGTACGTGTCCATCAGCCACTTGGACACGGTCCCGTTGAGTCCCCAGAACGTGCCGCCCACGAGCGTCGCCACGATGCCGCGCCGGATGCGCCGCCTCTGCTCGTCGTCCTTCTCGCCCATGTGCCCCCCTTCACAACGGTCGATAGCCTACCACGGCCCGCCTGCGCTATGCTCGACCCTGTGAGAACAACGTCAAGGAGAACAAACATGGCCGAGAAGAACTTCGCAGAGCCGCGCGCCGAGCTTGCCGTGGGCACCCGCCACGCCGGCTTCACCGTCACCTCCGTCGAGCCGATCACCGAGCTCTCCGGCTGCGCCTACGTCATGCGCCACGACGCCACGGGAGCTCGCGCCCTGTGGCTGGCCTGCGCGGACGTGAACAAGGCGTTTGCGATCAGCTTCAAGACCCCGCCGGCGGACGACACGGGCGTCTTCCATATCCTGGAGCACTCGGTGCTGTGCGGGTCGGAGCGCTACCCGGTGAAGGAGCCCTTCGTCAACCTGCTCAAGACGAGCATGCAGACGTTTTTGAACGCCCTCACCTTCCCCGACAAGACCATGTACCCCGTGGCCTCCACCAACACGACCGACCTCGAGAACCTGATGAGCGTCTACCTGGACGCCGTTTTGCACCCCGCGATCTGGCACCGCAGGCGCATCTTCGAGCAGGAGGGCTGGCACCTGGAGGCCGACAAGGACGGCACGCTCAGCTACAACGGCGTGGTCCTGAACGAGATGAAGGGCGCGCTCTCCGACCCCGACGACGTGCTCTACCAGGCGCTCACGCGCGCGCTCTTCCCCGACACCTGCTACGGCCACGAGTCCGGCGGCAACCCGCGCGCGATTCCCACCCTCACCTACGAGGCGTTTCTCGACAGCCACGCGCGCCACTACGCGCCGTCCAACGCCTACGTCTTCCTCTACGGTGACCTGGACGTGGACCGCGAGCTCGCCCTTGTGGACGAGGCGCTGCGCGGTGCCGCCGAGCGGGGCGCGGGCGCGCCCAACCCGCTGGCGCTCCAGGCCCCCGTGCGGGCGGACAGGGCCAAGGTTCGCATGGCCACGGCCCCGGGCAACTCCGAGGTGGGCCTCTCCTACGTGATAGGGACCGCGGTGGACCGCACCCGCGTGCTCGCCGCCGACGTGCTCCTCGACGCCCTCTGCGGCTCCAACGAGGCGTCGCTCAAGCGCCGCGTGCTCGACGCCGGCCTCGCCGACGACTTCTCCGCCACGCTGATTGACGGCGTGCTCCAGCCGCAGGTCATGTTCTGCCTGCGCGGACTGCGCCCAGGCGCGGGCGAGAAGTTCCGCGCGCTCGTGGAGTCCGCCTGCGCCGAGCTCGCCGAGTCGGGCATCCCGCGCGACAAGCTCGAGGCGTCGCTCGCGCAGGCCGAGTTCAACCTGCGCGAGGGCGACTGGGGCGGCTACCCGGACGGCGTGGCGCTCGCCATGCAGGCGATGTCGAGCTGGCTCTACGACGACGAACGACCGGTCGACTACCTGCGCTACGAGGACGCGCTCACCGAGCTCAAGCGCGGGCTCGACGGGGGGCTCTTCGAGCGGCTGCTGCGCGAGCTCGTCTGCGAGAGCGCGCACTGCGCCGAGGTCGAGCTCGTGCCGATCGAGGAGGGCGGCGACGCCGACGAGGAGGCGGCCGAGCTGACGCGCCTGTGCGAGGCCATGGACGAGGGCGACCTCGCCGCCGTCCGCGAGGAGGTGGCGGCGCTGCGCGCCGAGCAGGAGGCCCCCGACGCGCCCGATGCGCTCGCGACGCTCCCCCGGCTCAGGGTCTCCGACATCGGCCCCGCCCCCGCCGAGCCGCCGGCGCTCGAGGTCGACGCGCCGCTGCCCTGCGTCGCCCACGAGCTCGAGACCCACGGCATCGACTACGTCTACCACTACTTTGGCCTGGGCTGCGTCGCGTTTGACGAGCTGCCCTACGTCGGCGTGCTCACCGAGCTCCTCGGCAGGCTCGCGACCGCCCGCCACAGCGCCTCCGACCTGGACACCGTCGTGGAGACCAGGCTCGGCGGCCTCGACTTCTTCCTGGAGACGCACACGCGCGACGACGACCTCTCCTTCGCGGCGCCGACGCTCGTCGTGGGCGCCTCGGCCCTCTCCGAGAAGGTCGACGCGCTCCACGAGCTCCCGCGCGAGGTCTGGGCAGAGACGGACTTCACCGACCTCGCCCGCATCCGCGACATCCTCACGCAGCGCAGGGTCGCGCTCGAGCAGTACTACCTGAGCTCGGGGCACGCGGCGGCGCTTGGTCGCACGAGCACGTACTTCTCGGCCGCCGCGCTCGTCTCGGGCGCGATGGGCGGGCTGGACTACTACCTCTTCCTGCGCGACCTGCTCGAGCACTGGGACGAGCGAGCGTCGGGGCTGCCCGAGCTTCTCGCCGACCTCGCGCGGCGCGTCTTCACGGCTGACGATGTCGTGGTGAGCTTCACGGGACCGGCCGCCGACCGCGACCGCTTCTGGGAGGCCGGCGGCACGCTCGGCCTGAGCGCGGACGCCGGTCGCACGGAGCGCCTGGTCGTACCTGCGACCAGCCCGCGCAGGGAGGCCTTTGTCATCCCCTCGGACGTCGCCTACGTCGCCCGTGCGTCGGCACCCTCCGCCGCGGACACGGGCAGCGTCGGCACCTGGCAGGTCGCCACGCGCGCCCTCTCCTACGACTACCTCTGGAACGAGGTCCGCGTGAAGGGCGGGGCCTACGGCGTCGGCTTCAAGCGCACGTCCGAGGGGCTGCGGCAGTTCTGGTCGTATCGCGACCCGTCCGTCGACGCCACGCTCGCCCGCTACGACGCCGCCGCGGGCTGGCTCGCGGGCTGGGAGCCCGGCGACGGGGAGCTCGACGGCTACATCGTGGCGACGGTCGCCGGCCACGACGCCCCCGTGAAGCCCCGCCAGCGCGCCCGGCGCCAGGACGTGGCGCGCTTCGACGGCCGGCCGGCAGGCTGGCGCGACGCGGTGCGCGAGCAGGAGCTCTCCACGACGGCGGACGACCTGCGCTCGCTCGCGGCGGCGCTCGCCGACGCGGACGCGGCGAGCGGCGTGTGCGTCTTTGGCGGGCGCGAGGCCATCGAGTCGAGCGACGTCGCCTTCGACTCCGTCACCGAGCTCTGCTAGACCAAGGGTCGCCGTCCGCGCCGTCGAAGAGCCCGAGCCGCACGCACGCGTTCCAGATCCCGTCCGCGTCGACGTCGTCGGTCACGTACGTGGCCGCGGCGCGGGCGTCGGCACCGCCGTTACCCATGGCCACGGACGTCCCCACCGCGCCGAACATGTCCACGTCGTTGCCGCCGTCGCCAAAGGCCACGCACTCCTCGGGAGCCAGGCCCAGCTCGTCCATCACGATGCGCACGCCGGCGTCCTTGCCGCCCGCGTCCGGCATGCCGTCCACGAAGAGGTCGCTCCAGCGCGTGGTCTTGACGTGGGCGGTCTGGTCCAGCAGCAGGTGCTCCTCCCCGGGGGCGAGAAACACGTTGAGCTGGTAGACGTCATGCTCGAGCGCCCGCTCGACGGGCGCGAGCTCGAAGTGGTTGTGCGTGAGCTCCTCCATGGCCCGGGTGAGCTCGTTGGCGCCGCTCAGGTACATGCGGTCGCGCTCCATGAACAGGCACTCGAAGGCGCCGCGCTCGACCTGGCGCACGACGGCCGCGACGTCCTTGGGGTCGAGCGGGTTCGAGTGCACCACGCGCTCCCCCACCTCCACCAGCTGACCGTTGAAGGTCACGGCCGCGTCGAAGGCGGCGAGGTCGACCTTGTCCAGGAGGTAGTGGGTCCGGCCGGTCGCCAGCACCAGCGCGACCCCCGAATCGCGGAGACGCGCGAGCGCGGCGACGGCGGACTCGGGCACGCGGTTCTGCGCGAGGCTCAGCAACGTCCCGTCCACGTCGAAGAAGGCGGCGCGCACCCGCGCGGGGGTCTTCCAGGCGCCCCGGCCCATGGGGGCCGTCACTGGATGCCCGCGGCGGCGATGGCCGCGACGACCTCGCGCAGCTGCTCCGGCGGCAGCACCAGCGCCATGCGCACGTAGCCCTCGCCCGACGGGCCAAAGCTCGCCCCCGGCGTCACGATCACGCCGGCGCGCTCCATGAGCTCCAGCACGAAGGCCGCCGAGTCCGTGCGGCCGCCGGGCAGCTTGGCCCACACGAACATCGAGCCGTGGGCGTTGGGCCGCTCCCAGCCGATGGCCTCGAGCCCGTCGCAGAGGGCGTCGCGGCGCTCCTGGTAGAGCATGCGCTGGCGCTCCACCTGCTCGCGCGGCCCCGTGAGCGCCGCGATGGCGGCGTCCTGCTCGGGGTAGAACATGCCAAAGTCGATCTGGCTGCGCAGCTTGCGCGCGGCGGCCACCACGTCGGGGCGCCCCACGAGGAAGGACAGGCGCGCGCCCGTCACGTTGAAGGACTTGGAGAGCGAGAGGAACTCCACGCCCACCTCGAGCGCGCCCGGGTACGAGAGGAACGAGCCGCCCGCCGGCCCGTCGTAGACGATGTCCGAGTAGGCGTTGTCATGGATGACGACGAGGTCGTGCTCGCGAGCGAAGGCGATGACCTCCTCGTAGACCTCCGGCGTGCCCACCGAGCCCACCGGGTTGGCCGGAAGCGAGACGATCAGGTACTTTGCCGCGTCCGCCACCTCGGCGGGCACGTCCGCCAGGTGCGGCAGGAAGTCGTGCTCGGCCGTGAGGCGGTAGTAGTGGGGACGGGCGCCGGCGAGCAGCGTCGCGTTCTGGAAGACCGGGTAGCACGGGTCGGGCACGAGGGCCACGTCGCCGGGGTCGACGAGCGCCGAGCACACGTGGACGAGGCCCTCCTGGGTGCCGCGGCAGCTCATCACCATGTCGCGCGTGATGCCGGAAACGCCGTAGCGGCTCTCGTAGTAGGCGCCCACGGCGTCGAGCAGCTCGTCCTTGTCGTGAAGGGAGTACTTCCAGTTGGCGGGGTCGGCCGCGCTCGCGCGCAGCGCCTCCACCACGTGTGCGGGCGGCTCGAAGTCGGGTGTGCCCACGGAGAGGTCAAAGACCCTGCGGCCCGCGGCCTCCAGCTCCCTGCGCCTTGCGTTGAGCGCGGCGAACACCTCGTCGCCAAACAGTCCCAGTCTCTTGGAGAACTCCATGACTCCCCTCTCGTCTCTTGTCCCCTTCACTCTATCCCATGGGCAGGCTCAACCGTTTGACAAGCCGCTCACGGAAACAACGCCGACAATTTGGGGAAAGCTTTTTTCGCCCTCATTTTTACTAGCTGCGGCGATATGGGTTATCAACAGCATCTCATGTGTTTTCGACCACTTGTCAACAACATCTAGTAGTATTTGTCGGTCAAAACCACTAGAGGTTGTGCCATAGTTGTCCTTGCACACACTATTGGGTACCCATGGCGCGCCCCGGTGGCGCGCCTCTTTAGCGAAAGGGCGGCGCAGCATGAAGATCATCAAGCGGAACGGCTCGGAGGTCGCCTTCGACATCTCCAAGATCGAGAACGCCATCCGCGCGGCCAACGCCGAGGCGTCCGCCGACGAGCGCCTCACCGAGCGCGAGATCAAGTTCGCCTCCCTGAACGTCACCGACGAGTGCATGGAGGCCGGCCACACCGTGACCGTCGAGGAGGTCCAGGACCTCGTCGAGGACCAGCTCATGGGCCTGCACCACTTTGAGGTGGCGCGCAAGTACATCATCTACCGCTACGTGCAGAACCAGAAGCGCCACAAGAACACGACCGACGACAAGATCCTGGCCCTCATCGAGTGCAACAACGAGGAGGTCAAGCAGGAGAACTCCAACAAGAACCCCACGGTCGTCTCCGTCCAGCGCGACTACATGGCCGGCGAGGTCTCCAAGGACCTCACGATGCGCGAGCTGCTCCCCGCCGAGGTCGTCGAGGCCCACAACGAGGGCATCATCCACTTCCACGACTCGGACTACTTTGCCCAGCACATGCACAACTGCGACCTCGTGAACCTCGAGGACATGCTGCAGAACGGCACGGTGATCTCCGGCACGCTCATCGAGCGCCCGCACAGCTTCTCCACCGCCTGCAACATCGCCACGCAGATCATCGCCCAGGTGGCCTCCTGCCAGTACGGCGGCCAGTCCATCTCGCTCACCCACCTCGCGCCCTTCGTGGACGTCTCGCGCCAGAAGATCCGCCGCCAGGTGGAGGCCGAGATGGAGGCCATCGGCGTGGACCCGGGCGAGGAGAAGATCGCGGAGATCGTGGAGAGGCGCGTGCGCGAGGAGATCGCCCGCGGCGTCCAGACCATCCAGTACCAGGTCGTCACCCTCATGACCACCAACGGCCAGGCGCCGTTCATCACGGTCTTCATGTACCTCAACGAGGCCAAGAACGAGCGCGAGAAGGCCGACCTGGCCATGTGCATCGAGGAGATGCTCAAGCAGCGCTACGAGGGCGTCAAGAACGAGGAGGGCGTCTGGATCACGCCCGCCTTCCCCAAGCTCATCTACGTGCTCGAGGAGGACAACGTCCGCGAGGGCACCCCGTACTTCTACCTCACCAAGCTCGCGGCCAAGTGCACGGCCAAGCGCATGGTGCCGGACTACATCTCCGAGAAGAAGATGCGCGAGTACAAGCTCTCCAAGGGCGAGACCGAGGGCAACGGCGACTGCTACACCTGCATGGGCTGCCGCTCCTTCCTCACCCCGGACCGCTCCGGCAACGGCTTTGACAACGTGTCCAACGCCGGCAACTGGGAGCCGGGAAGACCTAAGTACTACGGCCGCTTCAACCAGGGCGTCGTGACCATCAACCTCGTGGACGTGGCGCTCTCCGCCAACCGCGACATGGACAGGTTCTGGGAGATCTTCGACGAGCGCCTGGAGCTCTGCCACCGCGCGCTTCGCTGCCGCCACGAGCGCCTGCTCGGCACCACCTCCGACGCCGCCCCGATCCTGTGGCAGTACGGCGCCCTCGCGCGCCTCAAGAAGGGCGAGAAGATCGACAAGCTGCTCTACGGCGGCTACTCCACGATCTCCCTCGGCTACGCGGGCCTCTACGAGTGCGTCAAGGCCATGACCGGCCACAGCCACACCGACGAGGAGGCCACGCCGTTCGCGCTCGCCGTCATGCAGCGCATGAACGACAAGTGCGCCGAGTGGAAGGCCGCGGAGAACATCGACTACTCGCTCTACGGAACGCCGCTCGAGTCCACCACCTATAAGTTCGCCAAGTGCCTCCAGCGTCGCTTTGGCATCATCCCGGGCATCACGGACAAGGGCTACATCACCAACAGCTACCACGTCCACGTGACCGAGGAGATTGACGCTTTCACCAAGCTGCGCTTTGAGTCCGAGTTCCAGCGCCTCTCTCCTGGCGGCGCCATCTCCTACGTGGAGGTCCCGGACATGCAGGACAACCTCGAGGCCGTCATCTCCGTCATGCAGTACATCTACGACCACATCATGTACGCCGAGCTCAACACCAAGAGCGACTACTGCCAGGTGTGCGGCTACGACGGAGAGATTCAGATCGTGGAGGACGACGGCAAGCTCGTGTGGGAGTGCCCGCACTGCCACAACCGTGACCAGTCCAAGATGAACGTCGCTCGTCGCACCTGCGGCTACATCGGCACCCAGTTCTGGAACCAGGGCCGCACCGAGGAGATCAAGGACCGCGTGCTGCACCTGTAGGCCTTCTGCGCGGACCCCAGGCGATGAGGTCCGGCGCTCAGACAGCTTTGCTACGCAAAGAACTCGCGGCGGACCTCATCGCCTGGGGTCCGCCGCGAGTCATCTCGGGACGAGGTTTTTTTCGATAGGTGTTTTTGATGCGGTATTATGTACTTGATTTGGTATGTGATTAAGGGTTGGTTTGGGTGATTGCGATGGCTACTCCCATCTTCTCGTCGGCAGCGCTCAAGACAAGACAGCGTGAGGTGAAGGATGCTGCGCGCAAAGACGTGGTGCACATCACGGAGAACGGCAACGCGGCCTTTGTGCTCATGAGCGAGGAGCTCTACGAAAAGAACCTTCGAGACGCGGCGGAGCAGGCAGCGTATGAGGAGCGCATGCGAGCCTGCATACTCAACGGCGAAGACGACTTTGCCCACGGTCGCTACGTCGAGGGGATCGAAGCCTTTGACGCCGCGTTGCGAGAGAGGCTGAGCTCCCGTGGCTAGGCTCCTCTTTTCCGAGCAGTTCCTCGACGACGCCGCAATGATCGACTCCCCTCGCATCAACGAACGCCTTCGTCGCATTCTGCGGATGCTCGAACGGTTTCCTGAGAGCGGGTCAGCAAGCATGCCCCCGTCCATTGTTGAGCAACTTGGCCCTGGCATTCGCAAGTGCGCCATGAATCCATTTGACCTTGTCTACAGATACGCCCCCGAGAGCGACACCGTCTATCTCCACGGCATCATTCATCAAAGGGCGGCGCACTAGGACATCAACGAGACAGAGAGCTGAGCACCCATGAACTACGCGAACATCAAGTACTGCGACATCGCAAACGGGCCGGGCGTGCGCACCACGCTCTTCGTCTCCGGGTGCCGCCTGCACTGCCCCAACTGCTTCAACGAGGAGGCCTGGGACTTCGAGGCCGGCGAGCCGTTCACCGACGAGGTCGCCGCCCAGATCATGGACTCGATGGACGTGCCCTACGTGGGCGGCCTCACCATCCTCGGCGGCGAGCCGATGGAGCCCGAGAACCAGCAGGGGCTCGTGGGCTTTCTCGAGGCGGTGCGCGAGCGCTTTGGGGAGGCCAAGTCCATCTGGCTCTTCTCTGGCCACACGTGGGACCAGCTGCGCCCCGGCGGCGCCTGGAACCTCGGAGACGTCACGGACCGCCTGCTCGACACGCTCGACGTGCTCGTGGACGGGCCCTTCGTGCAGGACCTCCACGACATCACGCTGCGCTTCCGCGGCTCCTCCAACCAGCGCCTCATCGACGTGCGGGCCACGCTCGAGGCCCCGGGGGACGACGTCATCTGGTGGGAGGACGAACCGATCTTTTCGACGCACACCATGGAGTGACGGCGCTCCCGGGCCCGGCGCCCGAGCCCGACCGTCCGCGGGCCAAACCAGACCGCGCACGAACTCGTCGCGGCGCGATTGCGCATTTGCGACGCGCCTGAGCTTGGCTTGCAGCGTGGTGCAAGCCAAGGGACAGCCTGCTGAACGTGCCAGCTGATAACCTCCTTCGCACGGCGACCGAAGGAGGGAACATGAGGACCATCGGAGAGGTCTTTGAGAACGCGAACGCACCCTACTCGCACATGAGCGACGCGGATGCCCGCCTCTTCTACTCGACCATGAACGCCCTGCTCGTCTACACGAACGAGCGGCTGCATGTGGTGGCGCCCCGCCGTCTGAGGGAGCGTCCCGAGAACCCGGACATGCTCTATGAGAACGGCGCCCAGGTGGCCGAGGCGCTGTGGCGTCATCGCGCGCTGATCGAGGACTTCGTACGAGACAACCCCCTCGGCCTCTCGAAGCGCCAGCTCGAGATCGCGCGACCGTGGCGGGGCGCGCTGCGCGACATGTTCACCGTCGTCGACGCCAACGAGGACCGCGCTATCTACATGAACCGTGACCGCCTCTTCGTGGTCGGCGCGATGCAGGACCCCGCCGACTCGCACGTGCACCACATCCCGTCGCTCATGCTGCTCACCCTGCTGCCATTCAAGGGGGGCATCGTGACGGACGGCAAGACGCTGCACCTCTCGCCCCGGCCCGCGCCGTGGGGCGTGCCGCTCATCACCGAGCAGATCGCAGAGCTCGCCGGGCAGCGGCCCATCGCATCCTCCCATCAGCTTGAAGCCTACACGCGGGACGTCCCGGACGACGAGAACCGCGTCACCGGCCACTTCCAGCGCATCGTCGACCGGGCGTTCGCGAGCGGCGAGCTTGTCTAGGCGCGCCTAGAACACGTGCTCGCGGAGGCGTCCGAAGGCCTCCTGCACGCGGGAGAGCGGCAGGGCGAGGTTCATGCGGATGTGGCACGGCCCGTTGAAGGCGCGGCCGTCCTGCCAGTACACGCCCACGCGCCAGCCCGCGCGCAGGAGGTCGTCGATCGTCCTCCCCTGCCTCTCGCACCACGCCGAGCAGTCGAGGAAGAGCATGTAGGTGCCCTCCGGGCGAAAGACTCTCACGCCGTCGAGGTACTTCTCGATGAAATCGCACGCCCAGTCGACGTTGCCGGCGATGACCTGGTTGAGCTCGTCGGCCCAGGCGCGGCCCTCGGGGCCGTAGGCGCCGACGAGCGCGTGCTGCGAGAGCACGTTCATGCTGTTGTAGTGGGTCTTCGTCCCCTTGGACGTCACGCGGTCGCGCAGGTAGTCGTCATAGATGACGTGGTAGCTGCCAATGAGCCCGGCGAGGTTGAAGGTCTTGCTCGGCGCGTAGAGGGCGACGGTACGCCGGCGCGCGTCATCGGAGACGCTCTGCGTGGGGATGTGCGCGAGGCCGGGGCGCACGATGTCCGACCAGATCTCGTCGGAGATGACGACGCAGTCGTACTTCTGGAAGAGCTCCATCGCCCGCTCGATCTCCCAGCGCTGCCACACGCGACCGCAGGGGTTATGCGGCGAGCAGAAGATCGCCACGTGTATGTGGTCCTCGGCGAGCCGGCGCTCCATGTCCTCGTAGTCCATGCGCCACACGCCCCGCTCGTCGCGCGCGAGCGGCGAGCGGACGATACGAAAGCCGTTGTCCTCGAGGCTGTGCGTGAAGCCGATGTAGGTGGGGCTGTGCACGAGGACCGGGTCGCCGGGCGCGGCAAAGGCGGCGACCGTGGAGACGACGCCCCCGAGCACGCCGTTCTCGTATCCGATGTGGCGCGGCTCGAGGTCGGCCACGCCCTTGCGGTCGCGATGCCAGTCGATGATCGCCTGGTAGTAGGCATCACTCGGAGAGAAGTAGCCAAAGGTCGGGTGCTCGAGGCGCTCCCGGATGGCGCGCGTGATCGAGGGCGCCACGGGAAAGCTCATGTCCGCCACCCACATGGGAATGGGGTCGAAGCCCGCATCCGGCGCCGGGTAGCCGGAGCCGGGCGCACCGATGGCGTCGAGCGCGAGCGCGTCGTGCCCGGCGCGATCGAGAATCGAGGTGAAGTCGTAGGTCATGGGCGTCCCTCCGATGAGCGGCCGCGAGCGGAGGCGCCCAGGCGACCGACCGTCACTGCAAAACTGCCGTTCGTGCAGTATTTTGCTCTTCCATATTGCAAAACGAGCGCTCGTGCGGTGTCATTTTCGATCTGAATCGAGTTCTGATTTGATTTCTTATAATCTTTCCTGCGGAAACGCCGTCATGGGCTAAAGCGAGCCGCAGATTGCGTCGAAAAGACACCGCACGAGCGGCCGTTTTGCAGCCGCGTACGAGAAAATGATGCACGAGCGACCGTTTTGCACAGCCGCCATACGAAATGCGAAGAGGGAGAGGGGCTTGTCATGAGAGTCGAGCACGTCGCGCTCTACGTCAACGACCTCGAGGGGGCGCGGGACTTCTTTGTCCGCTTCTTTGGCGCCACGGCCAACGAGGACTACCACAACCCGCGCACGGACTTCCGCTCGTACTTCCTGACCTTCGACGACGGTGCCCGCCTCGAGGTCATGACCAGGCCCGACATGACCGACGCCGAGAAGGGTCTCGCGCGCACCGGATGGGCTCACCTGGCGTTCTCGGTCGGCTCCGCCGAGGAGGTCGACCGACTCACCGCTGAGCTCGCCGCAGCGGGCTACGAGGTCGTGAGCGGCCCGCGCACAACCGGCGACGGCTACTACGAAAGCTGCATCCTCGCCCCCGAGCACAACCAGATAGAAATCACCGTCTAGCCACCCAATCGGTCACGTCGGCAGGTGTGCCGCTGCGAGAGGCCCCTGTCCCCGCGCGCAGTTTTTGCGAAGCAAACTGTTTGAGCACGGGGACAGGGGCCTCTCGCCCCCCAGCGCCATGCCTAGCCCAGGGCCTCCATGATCTTGTCGCCCATCGTGGCGGTGCCGAGAACCCTATCCTCCGGCGTGCTCTCGTCGGCGATGTCCACGGTACGCCAGCCCTCGTCCAGCACGCGCGTGACCGCAGCGGCCAGCTCGTCGGCGGCGTCATCCATGCCAAAGCTGTAGCGCAGCATGAGCTCCACCGAGAGGATCTGCGCGATCGGGTTGGCGATGCTCTGGCCGGCGATGTCCGGCGCGGAGCCGTGGCTCGGCTCGTAGAGGGCCGTGCCGGCGCCCAGGCTCGCGGAGGCGAGCATGCCGAGCGAGCCCGTGAGCATGGAGGCCTCGTCGGAGAGGATGTCGCCGAAAGTGTTCTCGGTCACGAGCACGTCGAACTGCGCCGGATTGGCGATGAGCTGCATCGCAGCGTTGTCGACGTACATGTCCTCGAGCGTGACGTCGGGGTACTCGGCCGCGATGTTGTGCGCCACCTCGCGCCACATGCGGGAGGTGTCGAGCACGTTGGCCTTGTCCACGGAGTGCACCACGCCCCGGCGGCGGCGCGCCGCGTCGAAGGCCCAGCGCACCACGCGGTCGACCTCGTACTCGGAGTACTCGAGGATGTCGCGCGCATACTCGCCGCGACCCCCGCCCACGCCGGCGCCCTCGACGCCCATCGTGCGCTCGTGGCCGCCAAAGTAGAGGCCGCCCGTGAGCTCGCGGACGATGAGCAGGTCGACGCCCGTGAGCACCTCGCGCTTGAGCGTGGAGGCGTCGATCAGCGCGTCGAACATGCGCACCGGGCGCAGGTTGAGGTAGAGCCCCAGCTCCTTGCGGATGGCAAGGAGCCCCTGCTCGGGGCGCACGGCGCCCACGCGCGTGTCGGTCCACTTGGGGCCGCCCACCGCGGCGAGCAGGACGGCGTCGGCCGCCTTCGCGGCCTCGAGCGTCTCGGGCGGCAGCGCCGAGACGGGACCACCCGCGGCCTCGGTGGCGTCGATCGCCGCGCCGCCGATCAGGTGGTCCTCGCAGATAAACTCAACGCCGTACTTCTCGCCCAGCGCCGCAAGGACCTTCTTGCCCTCGGCGATGATCTCGGGGCCGATGCCGTCGCCCGGCAGGGTGCAGACGCGATAGGTCGTGGACGCCATGACTAGTTACCGCCCTTCTCGGCCATCACGCGCTTGGTGCGCGCGACGAGACCGCCGTCGTTGATGATCTCCTGGATGAACGGCGGGAAGGGCTGCGCCTGGAAGACTGCGCCCGTGGTCTCATCCGTGATGGTGCCGGTGTCCGCGTCCACGGAGACCACGTCACCGTCGGAGATGGCGTCAACGGCCTCGGAGCACTCGAGGATGGGCAGGCCCATGTTGATCGAGTTGCGGTAGAAGATGCGCGCGAAGCTCTTGGCGATCACGCAGGAGACGCCGGCGGCCTTGATGGCCACGGGGGCGTGCTCGCGGCTGGAGCCGCAGCCGAAGTTCTCGTCGGCGACCACGATGTCGCCGGGGCTCACGCGGCTCACGAACGTTGGGTCAAGATCCTCGAGGCAGTGCTTGGCGAGCTCGGCCGGATCAGACGTGTTGAGATAGCGCGCCGGAATGATGACGTCGGTGTCGATGTCGCGCCCGTAGCGGAAGACGGTTCCCTTGAACTGCATCGTTGTCCTTTCTGATCGCTCTCGGCGCCGCCGGGGCCATCCCCGTGCTCAAACAGTTGCTTCGCAAAACTGCGCGCGGAAATGGCCCCGGCGGCTCGTGGTCGAGAAGAACGTGCGAGTGGCGGGGGGAACCGTCTGACGCGGCTCGCGCCATGCGCTCGCGCCATGCGGGTCCCGCCCTCTTTGTTGGCGCCATTCTAGCGTCGGGACCGGGGAGCTCTTGCGAAAAGGGGGACGGGTTCTTCGAGCATTAACGGAACTGCTCTCAGAACCCGTCCGGAGGGTCAGGCTATGTCGGCGGCGCGCCTACGCGAAGGGGTTCTCCGTGGGGTACGGGAGGCTCTTGGGCTGGTTGTAGGCGATGTCCTCGACGCCGAGGAAGCGCAGCGCATCGAAGAGGGCGCGACCGCAGTGGTTGAAGGCCACCGCGCCGTGGTGCGGGTAGCGCTTCTGGATCAGGACGTGGCGGTAGAAGCGGCCCATCTCCGGGATCGCAAAGACGCCGCGGCCGCCGAAGGAGCAGGTCGTGACCGGCAGGACCTCGCCCTCGGCGACGTAGCTGCGCAGGACGCCGTCGGAGTCGCACTGCAGGCGGTAGAACGTGATCTCGCTCGGGGCGATGTCGGCCTCGAGGGTGCCGCGGGTGAAGTCGGGCTCGGAGCCCTCGGGCTCGAGGAGGCGGTGCTGAATGAGCTGGAACTTGACCGCGCGGTCGGCGCAGAGCTTGCAGCTCGGGGTGTTGCCGCAGTGGAAGCCCATGAACGTGTCGGTGAGCTGCCAGTCGTGCTCGAATTTGCCGGCGATCTGCTCCTGGTAGAGGGAGGCGGGCACGGAGTTGTTGATGTCGAGCAGGGTCACGGTGTCGTCGGAGGCGCACATGCCGATGTACTCGGAGAGGGCGCCGTAGATGTCGACCTCGCAGGCCACGGGGATGCCGCGGGTGGCGAGGCGGGAGTTCACGAAGCACGGCTCGAAGCCGAACTCCTCCGGGAAGGCCGGCCAGCACTTATCGGCGAAGGCCACGTACTTGCGAGCGCCCTTGTGCTGCTCGGCCCAGTCGAGCAGGGTCAGCTCGAACTGCGCCATGCGCTCGAGGAGGTCGGGGTAGTAGTTGCCCTCGCCCATCTCGGCGGCCATGTCGGCGCAGACGTCGGCGATGCGCGGGTCGTTCGCGTGGGCCTTGTAGTCGACGAGCAGGTCGAGCTCGGAGTTCTCCTCGATCTCCACGCCGATCTGGTAGAGGCCCTTGATCGGGGCGTTGCAGGCGAAGAAGTCCTGCGGGCGCGGGCCAAAGGTGATGATCTTGAGGTTGCGCACGCCGATGACCACGCGAGCCACGGGCACGAAGTCCTTGATCATCTGGGCGACCTCGGCGGCGGTGCCCACCGGGTAAGCGGGGATGTGGGCGGCGAGGTGACGCATGCCCAGGTTGTAGCTGCAGTTGAGCATGCCGCAGTAGGCGTCGCCGCGGCCGTTCACGAGGTCGCCGTCGCCCTCGGCGGCCGCGACGCACATCGCGGGGCCGTCGAACTTCTGGACGAGCAGGGTCTCCGGCGTCTCGGGGCCAAAGTTGCCGAGAAACACGACGAGCGCGTTGGCACCGGCGGCGACGGCCTCGGCGAGGGCGGGCTCGACGTCGGCCTCGGACTCGACGGTCTTCTTGACCTCGACGGCGTCGATGCCGAGCTTGGCCACCTCGGCGGCCACGGCGGCGCGGCGGCGCTCGGAGAGCTCGATCGGGAAGCAGTCGCGCGAGACGGCGACGATGCCAAGCTTCACGTCAGGGATGTTGGGTGACTTGATGGCCATGCTGTTCTCCTCTCCAGAGGGTCCCGACGGGGCGCGGAACCCACCTACTATGCTCACCGTCTAGAGTCGTTTTAATAAACGTTTAGTAGCCATAGAAATCTGTGAACGGTCGCATTTCTTGCGCCATCGGCACGCACGAAAGGGGCTCCGGAAGAACACTGTTTACAAACGTTTATATCCTGAGGTGCCTACCTGCGAGAACAACGGAAGAGCACGCCTATGCGCCCGCGATCTCCGAGAAGCTCTCCCTCAACGCCGGGTACATACCGCGCCACACGCGATAGCGCTCGTCGTAGGCAGCCGTGAGCTCACGGTTGGGGACGACGCGCTCGCGCTCGGCCACAATCGCGCCCGAGCAGGCGGCGACGCTCTCGTAGACGCCGGCGGCCACCGCGGCGAGCATGGCGCCGCCGTAGCCCGGCCCCTGCTCGGTCGCCGGCAGGACGAGCTCGATGCCCAGGATGTCCGCGAGCATCTGCAGCCACGTCGCGCTTCTCGCCCCGCCGCCGCAGACCGTCGAGGAGGAAACGCCCACGCCCAGCGACCGGGCGATCTCGACCGAGTCCCGCACGGCAAAGGCAACGCCCTCGAGCACCGCGCGCGTCAGGTCCGCACGGGTGGTCGACATGCTCATGCCCACGAGGGCGCCGCGCGCGGTGACATCGTTGTGCGGCGTGCGCTCCCCCATGAGGTACGGCAGGAAGTACGGGAGGCTGGGGTCGGCGGAGCGCACGTCGATGCCCTCCTGCTCGGCCGCCATGTCATCCGTGCCGAGCACGTCGTTCACCCACCAGGCGTTGCAGCTCGCGGCGGAGAGGATGCATCCCATGAGGTGCCAGGCCCCGTCCGCATGGCAGAAGGAGTGGATGCGGTCGCCCACGCCCGCGGCGAAGCCCGCCGTGGGGATGAAGACGGTGCCCGAGGTGCCGAGGCTGATGTTCATCGTGCCCGCTCCCACGGCGCCCGTGCCCACGGCAGCGGCGGCGTTGTCCCCGGCGCCAGCCGCCACGACCACGCCCGCGGGGAGCCCCAGCTCGGCGGCGACCTCGGGCAGCAGCGTGCCTATGGGATCGTAGCTCTCGTGCACCGCAGGCATCTGCGACTCGGTGAGGCCGCAGAGCCCGAGCATCTCGGCGCTCCACGTGCGGCGCTCCACGTCGAAGAGCAGCGTCCCGGACGCGTCCGACACGTCAGTCGCGTAGGCGCCCGTGAGCAGGTGGTTCACGTAGTCCTTGGGGAGCATGACGTGCGCGATCCGCGCGAAGAGCTCGCTCTCCTCGTCGCGCATCCACAGCACCTTGGGCGCCGTGAAGCCGGCGTAGGCGATGTTGCCGGTGAGCTCGAGCAGCCGAGAAGTACCGACGGTCTCGTTGAGATAGCGCACCTGCTCGACCGTGCGGCCGTCGTTCCAGAGGATGGCGGGGCGAATGACCTCGTCGTTCTTGTCCAGGGCAACCAGCCCGTGCATCTGCCCGCCGCAGCCGATGCCGACGACCTGGGACGCGTCCAGGCCGGCGAGCAGCTCCGGAACGCCCTCGCGCACCGCGCGCCACCAGTCCGCGGGGTCCTGCTGGCTCCATCCGGGGTGCGGGTACTCCACCCCGTACGCCCTGCTCGTGACGCGCACGATCGCGCCGGCCTCGTCCATGAGCAGCAGCTTGCACGCGGACGTCCCCAGATCGATGCCGATGAAGTACATGGCCCCTCCCCATGCCGAGGTTCTTCTCGCCCCCATTATGCGCCCTCTCGGTAAGAGTCGCACGCCGGCGACGAGCCGCCGTCGCGGACCACGTTGCTGGACGTCCGCCTGACACGCAAAAGGGCGGCCCGGGGTCCTTCTCGCCAAGCGATTCACGAAGTGAGCGAGCGCAGCGAGCGCTGAGCTTGGAGAGAAGGACCCCGGGCCGCCCGGACGTGCCTTACAGGTCCGACGGCAGCGCGATGTGGCCCGCGACGGCCGATGCGGCCGCGACGGCGGGACTCGCCAGGTAGACCTCGGACGTGGGGTCGCCCATGCGGCCGACGAAGTTGCGGTTGGTGGTGGAGATGCAGCGCTCCCCCGCCGCGAGGATGCCCATGTAGCCGCCCAGACAGGGGCCGCAGGTGGGCGTGGAGACCACGCAGTGCGCGTTGATGAAGATGTCCATGAGGCCCTCGTGGACGCACTCGAGCCAGACGCCCTGCGTGGCGGGGATCACGATGCAGCGGACGCCGTCGGCGACGGTGCGGCCGCAGAGCACCTCGGCCGCGGCGCGCATGTCCTCGATGCGACCGTTGGTGCAGGAGCCGATGACGACCTGGTCGATCGCGATGTGGCGGCTCTCGGCGACCGGATGGGTGTTGCTCGGCAGGTGCGGCCAGGAGACCGTGGGCACGATGTCGGCGGCGTCGATGTGGATGACCTGCTTGTACTGGGCATCCTCGTCCGGGTGGTACTCGACGAAGGCGCGCTGGGTGCGGCGGCTCACGTACTCGCGGCACTTGTCGTCCACCTCGAAGAGGCCGGCCTTGCCGCCCGCCTCGATGGCCATGTTGGCGATGGTGAGGCGGCCCTCCACGGAGAGCGCCTCGATCGTGGAGCCCGCGAACTCCATGGCGCAGTAGAGCGCGCCGTCCACGCCGATCTTTCCGATGACGTGGAGGATGACGTCCTTGGCCGAGGCGCCCTCGGGGAGCTCGCCGTCCACGACGATGCGGATGGTCTCGGGCACCTTGAACCAGGCGCGGCCGGTGGCCATGCCCACGCCGGCGTCCGTGGAGCCCACGCCGGTGGAGAAGGCGCCGATGCCGCCGTAGGTGCAGGTGTGGGAGTCCGCACCGATCATGAGGTCGCCGGGGACAACGACGCCGCGCTCGGGGAGAAGGGCGTGCTCAATGCCCATGCAGCCCTGCTCGTAGTAGTGCGTGATCTGGTACTCGTGGGCAAAGTCGCGCGTGACCTTGGTCTGCTCGGCGCTCTTGATGTCCTTGTTGGGGGCGTAGTGGTCCGGCACGAGGCAGATCTTGTCCCTGTCAAAGACGCCGGCGCCGATCTCTCGCACGGTCTTGATGGCGATGGGGGCCGTGATGTCGTTGGCGAGCACGAGGTCGAGGTCGCACTCGACGAGCTGGCCGGGGACGACCTCCTCGAGGCCGGCGTGGGCGGCGAGAATCTTCTCGGCCATGGTCATGGGACGAGCCATTTACTTACCCTCCTTGGAGCGCGCGGTCTGGATCATGCGGTTGATGGCGTTCACGTAGGCCTTGGCGCTGGAGACGATGATGTCGTTGTCCGCGCCGCGGCCGGTGTAGATCTTGCCGTCCTCGGCCTGGATGCGCGCCGTGACCTCACCGATGGCATCGATGCCGCGGGTGATGGCCTTGACGGAGAACTCCGCGAGGTCGCCGTGGACCGCCACGACCTTGTCGATGGCCTTGTACGCGGCGTCGACGGGGCCGGAGCCGGTGGCGGCCACCACGTGGCGCACGCCCAGCTCGTC
Source organism: uncultured Atopobiaceae bacterium (assembly GCA_963931035.1). Taxonomy (GTDB): domain Bacteria; phylum Actinomycetota; class Coriobacteriia; order Coriobacteriales; family Atopobiaceae; genus Thermophilibacter. Next base: position 1,164,469 of record OZ006979.1, read on the forward strand.
GGCGATGGTGGCCGTGGCCGTGGGAATCAGCGGGTCGCCGCAGGAGACCTGCAGCGCCTCGAGCGTGTAGACGGCCGCGACGTCGCGCTGGCGCTCCTGGACCATGGACTCCAGGTCCTCGTCGTAGACCTCCTTCTTCTGGTCCGCGATCTCGAGGAAGCGCTGGTAGACCTCGTCAAACTCGGCGTCCTCGAAGGTGTAGCCGAGCTCTGCCAGGCGGTGGCGCAGCGCGGCGTGGCCGGAGCGGGCCGAGAGGATGATCTCGGAGCCAGCCGCGCCCACGTCTGCGGGGTCGATGATCTCGTAGGTGTTGCGGGCCTTGAGGACGCCGTCCTGGTGGATGCCCGAGGAGTGCGCGAAGGCGTTGGCGCCCACGATGGCCTTGTTGGCCTGGACGTTCATGCCCGTGATGCGGGAGACGAGGTGGCTCGCGCGAGTGAGCTCGGTGGTCACGATGTCGGTGTGGGCGTCCAGCTCCTCGCCGTGCATCTTGATGGCCATGACGACCTCCTCGAGCGCGGTGTTGCCGGCGCGCTCGCCCAGGCCGTTGATCGTGCACTCGATCTGGCGGGCGCCGTTCTTGACGCCCTGGAGGGCGAGTGCCGTGGCCATGCCGAGGTCGTTGTGGGTGTGCACGGAAATGATGACGTCCTCGATGCCGATGACGTTGTCCGCGAGGCCCTTGATGCGACGGCCGAAGTCCTCGGGCAGCTGGTAGCCCGTGGTGTCGGGGATGTTCACGACGGTGGCGCCGGCCTTGACGACGGCCTGGACCACGCGCTCGAGGAAGGCCTGGTCGGCGCGGCCGGCGTCTTCGGCGTAGAACTCAACGTCCTCGACGTAGCGCTTGGCGTACTCCACGCAGTGGATCGCGCGCTCCACGCACTCGTCCTCGGTGATGCGCAGCTTGTCGCGCAGGTGGCTCGGCGACACGCCGATGCCGGTGTGGATGCGCGGGCGCTTGGCTGCTGCCAGCGCCTCGGCCGCGCGGTCGATGTCCTTCTCGACGGCGCGCGTGAGGCCGCAGACCACGCAGTCGTCGCCGGCCAGACGGCCGATCTCCTGCACGGAGCGGAAGTCGCCCGGGGAGGAGATGGGGAAGCCCGCCTCGATGACGTCGACGCCCATGCGGATGAGCTGCTGGGCGATGACGAGCTTCTCCTCGGTGTTCATGGACGCGCCGGGGCTCTGCTCGCCGTCGCGCAGGGTGGTGTCAAAGATGTGGATCTTCCTGGTCATGGGGATGCCTTTCTCGTTGGCCCTAACGGGGGTCTGTGCTCAGAAAAAACGCCTCGCCCGCAGGGCAAGGCTCATGCGCGCGCCAGGTGAGCGGAGCCCTAGCGCGCGCCGGGTAGCGAGAGCAGGTTGAGGGCAAGAAGGGCAAGAGCGTGCCGAGAAACCAAAGCGTCAGCGACGACGTGCCGATCCATGCCCTACCTCCTCGTGGTCAGGCGCGCCCCTGTCGGGCGCGATAGCGATAGAGGGAGTTTCCCACAGTTGAAGTCCCGCAGGAAAAAAGGTTTTGCAGCCGAAACAAACGGCGCGGCAGAAGGTCGGGCAACCCACGCGGGCGGCCCCTTACGGAGGTTTGGGTTCACCGTCTCGCCCGCAGAGCTATCACCCTCCGCAAAACCGCAGGTAATTCATTCAAGTTTTCATATCTTGCGCCCGAATCGCCGCTTTATGAACCCAAACCAGTTTTTGGTTTGGGTTCACGCGCGGCCTACGTCGCAGGAGCAACTTTGAAGAACTGCAGGTAGAAAGCGTGCGCTGATTTGGGTCTTTCGGCGGACCCCCGATTCGTGAACCCAAACCTCAAAATGGGGGCGAGGGGGCGGGTACAATGAGCGGGAAGTGCCGGAGAGGGAGTGTCATGTACCGCCTCATTGCCTGCGATCTTGACGAGACGCTGCTCGACGACAACGGTGACGTGCCGCCGCGCGTCCGCGACGCCGTTGCCGCCGCGCGCGAGCGCGGCGCGCGCTTCGTACTTGCCACGGGGCGCCCATACGTCTCGACGCATCGCACCCTGGACCAGCTTGGGCTCCTTGGTACCAGGGACGAGTACGTCATCTCCTTCAACGGGGGGGTCATCACGGAGAACGTCGACGAGCGCCCGCTCACGTCCTGCGAGCTCGACCCGGGCGTCGCCGAGACGCTATACGAGTGCGGCGTCGCGCGGGGGCTGTGCATGCACGTCTACACCCTCGACACGGTCTACGTCTACAACTACCTCCCCGAGGAGCGTGCCTACATCGAGGGAAGGATGCGCATCCTCGAGACGGACGAGCCCACGCTCTCCTTCCTTCGCGACAAGGGGGAGCCGATCGTCAAGCTTCTCTACATGAGTCTCGACGCCGCGCTCCTGCGCTCCCTCGAGCAGGAGCTCGCTGCCGCGGGAATCACGCGCGGCCTTGACGTCTGCTACTCCTCCAACCGCTACCTCGAGTTCAACGCCCCCGGCGTGAACAAGGGTGCCGGCCTGCTCGAGCTGGCCCGCCGTCTCGGGATACCCCAGGGCGAGACGATGGCCATCGGCGACAACTCCAACGACGTCCCGATGATCGAGGCGGCCGGGCTCGGGGTGGCCGTGGCCAACGCGACCGACGAGGCGAGGGCCTCCGCCGACTACGTGTGCCGCGCCGACAACCGCGGCGGCGCCGTGGCTGAGGCGCTCGAGCGCTTTGTCCTCGTGAAGTAGGGCAGCTCACCACCTCTGTATTGCAATATATAAATTGCTCGACTTTTGCATCCTTGACATCGCAGGTAGCTGAAAGTTATGAAACAATACGACTATGTAGTTCAGTACTGCAATATGTTCATAAAGTATTACGTATCTTCGGTTACGTATCGTCTGAACGGGGCGGCATGAGGCTCTCCTCGGACATCGTGTTCGTTACCCTCGGGGGCGTCCCCTTGGTGGGAAACCCCGCGACCGGCGGAATCATCGGCCTCACGGAGGAGGGGGCAACGCTCTGCCGGCGGCTCGCGCGGGAGGACGTCCCTCCCGACTCGGTCCCCCAGGGCTGCCGCGAGCTCGTCGAGCACCTGCGAGCCGGCGGCTACCTCGAGGGCGCCCCCTCGCCGCAGGGCCGCCTCGAGTCCGCCTACCTCCACGTCACGCAGCGATGCAACCTCTCGTGCCGCTTCTGCTACTCCGAGGACGACGGGCGAAACCGCCTGCCCGACCCGACCCCCGGCGAGCTCTTCCGCGCCATCGACCTGCTCGCCTCGCTCGGGTGCGAGCGGCTCGTCGTCTCGGGCGGCGAGCCGTTCCTGCGCGGCGACCTCGCCGACCTCACCGCTCACGCCCGGGCGTCCGGCATCCCCAACGTCGTCGTCCTCACCAACGGCCTTCTGGTGGACGAGAAGAGCGTCAGCCCGCTCGCAGGGTACGTCTCCTGCATCGCCGTCGCCTTCGACGGCGTCTCCGCAGAATCGACGGCGTACCTGCGTCGCACGCAGAGCTACGACCGACTCGTCGCGGCTGTGAGGGCGATCGGAAGCTCTGGCATCGAGGCGCGCATCTTGCCGACCCTGCACGCCAAGAACCTCTCCGACATGGCCCGCTACCAGGAGCTCGCGAGCGAGCTTAAGGCGACGCTCAGCTACAGCCTGCTCACAGCCGCTGCCTGCGACCTCGGGGCGTTTGCCCTGGACGACCAGCAGCTTCGCACCCTCGGAGCGGGCGCCGCCGAGAGCGGCACGGGCGTTGACGACTCCCTCGGCGGCCGCGCCGTCCGCATGTGCGCCCGCCGCACGTGCGGGGCGGGGGTTCGCGCCCTCAGCGTCGGCGCGGACGGGACGGTCTACCCCTGCCAGATGCTGCACGACCGTCGCCTCGCCATGGGAAACGCGTTTACCGACGACCCTGCGACGATCGCGGGGTCCGCGGCCGCGAGAACCTTCCGCGCGCTGCGCGTCGACTCCTTCGAGGGGTGCTCGTCGTGCGAGGTCCGGCACCTCTGCGGGGGCGGCTGCCGCGCGAGGTCGTTCCTCTCGACGGGCAGCCTCACGCGGCGGGACCCGTACTGCGAGCTCTCGCGCGCGTACTGCGAGCGCCTCGGAGAGCGGCTTGCCCGACAGGTCAGTGCGAAAGGAGGTGACGGTCATGCTGTTTGAGATCACGGATAGCCGTGCGGCTTGCATAGAGATCGGCCCGATCATCATTGGAGTCTAGGAGGACACGATGCCCGAAGAGGTCATGCGCAGACTGCTCCGCGCCCAGAGCGCGTCTCGCATAGGAGCCATATGCATGTACGTCATAGCGGCGACGCTGGGCGCCATCGCCCTGACGAGCCTTTTCACCTTTATGGGGCAGGGAGAGGTCCCGTTCGCGCCGATCGCCCGACTGACCCTCTCCACCGTGACGACGATCTGCCTCGCGGAGTTCCTGCGCAACTTCAGGCAGGGGGCGTCGCCCCTTGGGAGCGGCCAGGCGACGCGCGTTGCCGTTGCGGGGCTGCTCCTGCTCTCGTACGCGCTCCTCGACCTCTTTGGCCCGGCGACGAGCTATCACCTCGACGTCTCGGGCGGGACGATGCCCGTCGCCATCACCTCCCAGCCCGGCTTCAACCCGATGATGCTCAGCCTCGCGGGCTTCCTTCTGTGCCTGGCGCTGGTCGTCCGCTACGGGGACGCCCTCAAGGAAGACTTGGACGGCATCGCGTAAAATGTGGGCAAGCTTCCTACGAGAGAGGTGATGAGGTGCCCATCGTCATGCGTCTCGACCGCGTCATGGCCGAAAGAAAGATTTCTTCTCTGGAGCTCGCAAAGCGCGTGGGCACCTCGACGGTCAACCTCTCCAACATCAAGAACGGCCACATCCGCGGCATGCGCTTCTCCACGCTGGAGGCCCTCTGCCAGGTCCTGCGCTGCAAGCCCGGCGACATCATCGACTACGTGACCCCCGAGGAGCTCGCCGACGAGCGGGCCCTCGGGGAGCTCTTGGAGTAGCCCGCCCCGCTGCCCTACTCCCAGGCGGCGCGGCCCATCGTGCGGAAGCGCTCGATCATCTCGCCCGTCATGGACGCGCGGTCACCGGTGCGCTCCAGGGGAATCTCGTCGCGCCGGAACCAGCGCGCCTCCTTGAGCTCGGAACGATCGACGGTGATGGTCGGGTCCCCGTCGACCTCGCACCAGAAGCCGGCCATGAGGGTGTCCGTGAAGCTCCAGGGCTGGCTCTTGTAGAAGCGCAGGTTCTTGACAGAGAGGCCGACCTCCTCCATGACCTCGCGGCGCACGGTGTCCTCGAGCGGCTCGCCGATCTCGGTGAAGCCGGCGACGAGCGCCCAGAGCGCGGTCATTCGACCCGCATAGCGCGTGAGCACGATCGCGTCGTCGGCCGGGTCGTCGGCGAGACGGACCACGGCGCAGATGGCGCCGGGGCAGATCTTGGGATACACGATCCTGGCGCACTCCGGGCACACGATCTCGCGGCTCGAGGGCCCGAGCTCGGTCGGCGCGCCGCAGCGCCCGCAGAAGCGGTTGTCTCGATACCAACGGTCCAGCTGGGAGGCCGTCGCGGCGGCGAAGAGCAGGTGCTGGGGCTCGGCGTGGCGCAGCCAGTTCACGGACTCGTAGGCAAAGCCCGCCGGCGCCGCAACGCGGTCCTCGAGCGCGAGGAAGAAGCGCTCCTCCCCGAGCGAGAAGAGATAGGTGACGTCGGTGGGGACGCGCGGGTAGTCGGCGACGCGGGGCAGCTCGACCACCTCGCCGGAGTCCCCGGCATCAGCGTCGGCGCCGCCCACGTGGCACACGCGCGCGAGGCATCCTGCGGCGGTGAAGTGCAGCAGATAGTCCTTCTCGGCCGGCGTGTACGGCTCGAAGTGGTTGTCATAGCGATGCTCGTCGCCAAACTCCTGAATCATGCGCTCCCCTTTTCCGAACCGGCTCGGTTCCGGACACAGCATACCGCCGATGCGACAGGCGCTTCCCGAAATTTGGCGACATGGCAGAGCGCGAGAAGAACGACCTGCGGTTCTTCTCGCCGTCTTCTTCAAATTGGGCGATATGGCAGGAGGTTTTGCGCCAAGTCGCCTGATTCGAGGAACACGGGACGAGGCTACCGGCGCCTGCCCACGCCGAGCTCGCTCACGAGCACGGCAACGAAGATCGTGCCAAAGCCGAGCGCGATCCGCGGCGTGACGAGCTCGTTGTAGAAGACGACGCTCGCCACCACGGCAAAGACGCTCTCGAGCGAGAGCAAAAGCGACGCCTGGGCGGGCGGCACGTGCGCCTGGCCCAGGTTCTGGAAGACCATGCAGACGCACGAGGACAGAAGCACCAGGTACGCGAGGGAGAACCACGTGTCCGGGGAGGCAAAGACCTCGGGCGCCGGCGGCGCCTCCAGGACGAGCGCCGTCCCGAGCGCGACCAGCGCGCTCACGGCAAGCTGCATCACCGTGAGCGTCATGACGTCGTGCGCGGACGAGAAGCGCGCGACGAGCACGATGTGCACGGCGAAGAGCACCGCCGCCACGAGCGTCATCCAGTCGCCACGGCTCATGGCGAGCGAGAGGTCGTCGCCCAGCGCCACGAGCCCCACGCCCACGATGGCGAGAAGCGCGGCGAGCACGTTGCCCCCGTCGGGGCGCCGGCGCGTGACCACCCAGTTGATGAACGGCGTCATCACGCAGTAGGTGGCCGTGAGGAAGGCGTTGCGCCCCGGCGTGGTGTCGTCGAGGCCGATGTTCTGCACCACGAACGCGGCGCCCGAGGCCAGGCCCAGGACCGCGCCCATGGCGAGGTGACTCGCGTCCAGGTTGTCTCGCAGGGTCCGCCAGAAGAGCGCCCCCACGATGACGGCGGACGCGGCAAAGCGGATGCCCATGAGCCACGCCGGCGGGATGGCGTCCAGCGTGTCCTTCATGACGACGAAGGAGCCTCCCCAGATGGCGGCGCATGCCGCCAGGGAGAGCTTCCACGCCCACAGGGGGACCGTTCGGGCGCGAGGCGCGCCCGCGATGTTCTTCTCGGCACTCATGGAGCGGAATTATAGCGTCGCCACGCCCTTCTCGACAGACGTTTTGCCGTAAACTAGTGCCAGACTGGCAACACGGCCGGTCGCATGGCACCGACCTGAGTATCACGGAGAGGAGCATTACATGCAGTATTCCGCAGAAGTCGAGAATATGTGCCCGGTCGCCAAGGGCGCATATCACGGCCCCGCGCCCATCCCCGAGGAGGGCAAGTGGGTCCAGGCCAAGGAGATCAAGGACATCTCCGGCCTCACGCACGGTGTGGGCTGGTGCGCGCCCCAGCAGGGTGCCTGCAAGCTCACCCTTAACGTCAAGGAGGGCGTCATCGAGGAGTGCCTCGTCGAGACCCTCGGCTGCTCCGGCATGACCCACTCGGCGGCCATGGCCTCCGAGATCCTCCCGGGCAAGACCATCCTCGAGGCCCTCAACACCGACCTCGTCTGCGACGCCATCAACGTGGCCATGCGCGAGCTGTTCCTCCAGATCGTCTACGGCCGCTCCCAGACCGCCTTCTCCGAGGACGGCCTGCCCGTGGGCGCCTCCCTCGACGACCTCGGCAAGGGCCTGCGCACGCAGGTCGGCACCATGTTCGGTACCAAGGCCAAGGGCGCCCGTTACCTCGAGCTCGCCCAGGGCTACGTCACCCGCATGGCGCTCAACGACAAGAACGAGATCATCGCCTTCGAGTTCCTGAACCTCGGCAAGTTCACCGAGGCCCTCAAGGCCGGCAAGACCCCCGAGGACGCCATCGCCGGCGCCATGGGCCACTACGGCCAGTGGGAGAACGCCGCCAAGTACATCGACCCGCGCACGGACGAGGAGACCCACACGGTCGCCAACGTCTTCCCCGTTCACGAGTAGAAAGGGAGGGAAAACCAAATGGCAGTTTCGTTTGAGGGCTATGAGCGCCGCATCGACAAGATCAACAAGGTGCTCGCTGAGAACGGCATCTCCTCCCTCGAGGAGGCCGAGCAGATCTGCCTCGACAAGGGCGTGAACCCGCGCGAGATCGTCGAGGGCGTCCAGTCCATCGCGTTCGAGAACGCCAAGTGGGCCTACGTCTGCGGCTGCGCCATCGCCATCAAGAAGGGCGCCAAGAGCGCCTCTGAGGCCGCCGCCATGATCGGCGAGGGCCTCCAGGCCTTCTGCGTCCCCGGCTCCGTCGCCGAGGACCGCAAGGTCGGCAAGGGTCACGGCGACCTGGGCGCCATGCTCCTCGGTGACGACACCGAGTGCTTTGCGTTCCTGGCCGGCCACGAGTCCTTCGCCGCCGCCGAGGGCGCCATCGGCATCGCGCTCAACGCCAACAAGGCCCGCAAGAAGCCGCTGCGCGTCATCCTGAACGGCCTCGGCAAGGACGCCGCCCAGATCATCGCCCGCATCAACGGCTTCACCTACGTGAAGACCCAGTTCGACTACTTCACCGGCGAGCTCAACATCGTCGAGAAGATCCCGTACTCCGACGGCCCGCGCGCCGAGGTCAACTGCTACGGCGCCGACGACGTCCGCGAGGGCGTTGCCATCATGTGGCACGAGAACGTCGACATCTCCATCACCGGCAACTCCACCAACCCGACGCGCTTCCAGCACCCGGTTGCCGGCACCTACTTCAAGGAGCGCGTGCTCGCCGGCAAGAAGTACTTCTCCGTCGCCTCCGGCGGCGGCACCGGCCGCACCCTGCACCCGGACAACATGGCCGCCGGCCCTGCCTCCTACGGCATGACCGACACCATGGGCCGCATGCACTCCAGCGCCCAGTTCGCCGGCTCCTCCTCGGTGCCCGCGCACGTCGACATGATGGGCCTCATCGGCATGGGCAACAACCCCATGGTCGGTGCGACCGTCGCCTGCGCCGTTGCCGTCAACGCCGCTCTGAACGAGTAGTTCTTCTCGCCAGCGTCTTGGCTGCGGGCCGTCACCTTTGGGTGGCGGCCCGTTTTGCGTATGTCGTGGCGCCGCGCACGGACAGACTGTCGCATTCTGCGTGTCGCAGCGCGCTCTCGGCGCCCGCGGGCCGCAAAAAGCGACAGTCTGCCGAGAAGGACGGATCATTGAGGCACGCTCGCACATTGCGGCGATTTCGGCGAGCGGTCGGCGCGACGCCGGGCGGTTGTGGTAGAGTGCCCGCGGACTTGGATTCACCCACTCGTACGGGAGGATTGAAGACATGGGCCTCACCGACCTCGACCTCGCCCGCGCCCTGCTCATCGCCGACAAGGACGTCACGCTCGTGGCGGTCCGCGACGACGAAATCGTCACCTGCACCGAGCACGGCATCAAGCCGCTGCTCACCTGGGTGCGCGAGGGCCGCGACCTCACGGGCTTCTCGGTGGCGGACAAGGTCGTGGGCAAGGCGCCCGCGCTGCTCTACGCCGTGCTCGGCCCCGACGCCGTCTTCTCCCCCGTCATGTCCTGGACCGGCCGCGCCGTCCTTCTCGCCGCGGGCATCGCCACGAGCTACGACGCGCTCGTGCCGCACATCCAGAACCACGCCAGGGACGGCCAGTGCCCCATGGATGCCTCCGTCGAGGGCGTCTGGGAGCCCTACGAGGCCACGCGCGTGCTCGCCGAGCGCGCCCGCAGGCTCTTCTCCTCGCCCCAGCTCGCCTAGACCCTGCCGACAAAAACGCCTATGCTGCACCCGACGCTTCCCATCTGAGACGGTTCTGCCGCGCGGTAGTGCGTCGCGCGCGTCGACCCGTCCCTTTTGCCAACGTCAGGAGCTTACATGTCTTTTCTCGCAAGCCTGCGAGCCCTCTCGCCCATGGCGCGACGGCTCGTTGCCATGCGCTTCTTTATCTACCTGGGCGTCCAGTGCTGCTACTTCATTGGCGTGGTGGGTACGCTCACCTATGCCATGGGCGGAGGCGTGGGGGAGAACGTGCTGGGCATCGGCATCCTCAACCTCTGCATGATTGCCGGCTCGTTTGTGGGTGGCCCCCTGCTCGACCGCATCGGCCCCAGGCGCTATTTCGTGTTCGTCGTTGCGGGGCTCGTAATCTCGGCACTTGCGTTCCAGGTGCTTGCCGCCACGTTCTGGGGCGTCATGGCCGGGGCGGCGCTGTTTGGAGTGGCCTGGGGCTTTGGCGACATGATCGCCAAAGCGTTCCCCTCCTATCTCACAAACGTCCCCGCCGAGCTCAAGGACATCAACTCCGTCATCTTCACGGTCTCCAACGTCGCCGTTGTCGCGGGGCCGGTGGCGGGCGGGGCGCTCGCTGCCGCGGTGTCAACGCGGGCGGTCTTTCTACTGCTGGCGGGCTGTGCGCTGATCTCGCTCCTGCCGGCGCTGGGATTTCGCGCGCTCCGCGAGCCCCGACGCAGCGAGCCGCGCGGCAAGGGAGCCGACGGCTCGGCTCTCTCGTCGGGCTTTGCCTCCGTCTCCTCGACGCCCGCGCTCGCGCTGCTGTTCTGGAGCTGCTTCGTCTCGTTCTTTGGCTACGGGGCCTTCGACCCGCTCGAGTCCCTCTACTACCGAGACGTCCTGCGCGTGAGCGTGAGCTGGATGGGCTGGCTCTCGGCGGCGGCGGGGCTGGGCGGCATCGTGGGGTCGCTGCTGGTTCTGCGCATTCCAGCGCGTCACGTCACCATACGGACGCTGCTCGCCGTGCTTGCCTCCGAGGGCCTGTTCTGCCTCGTCTACGTTGGCACGGCCGAGCCGGCGGTGGCCTGTCTGGGGCAGGCCCTTCTGGGCGTGGCCTTTGGCGCCCTCATGCCGCTGCTCACCACGCTCACTCAGATGCACTCCCCGCTCGAGGTGCTGGGCAGCGTGAACGCGGTCATGAGCTTCGGCAACAACATGGCCGGCGCGGTGCCCCTGGTGTGCGCCCCGGCCCTCGCGAGGGTATTCGGCGTCCAGGGTACCCTGCTTGCCGCCAGCTCGCTCGTGTTTGCCATGCCGCTCGTGGTGAGCGTGGTGCGCAGGCGTCGGATCGCAGACCTCGTGAGCGAGGAGCGTGCCCTTGCCGAGAGGGGCGCGGCGACCGGGGAGGGCGAGGCGAGGCGCGCATAGCGCGGGGCGGCGCCCGCCGTTCCGAACGCCGCCCCGTTGGAGAGCAGTCGGCTCTGCCCTAAAGCCCCATGTCCGCCTTGAGCTTGGCGAGCGCGTCATCCACCGCAGCGTCATCTGCGGCGTCGGCATACTTTGCCTCGAGGGCCGCGGCCTCGTCGACGGGCGCCTGGTTCAGCTCGGCCATCGCGTTGGCGGCGTCCAGGTCGCGGTCCACCTTGGCCTCCATGCGGTTGAACGCCTCGATGGCGCTCTCGGCCTTGTCGGAGCCGGAGGTATAGCCGCCCACCATCTCCTGCGTACGGGCGACGGCTGCCTTGGCCTTGATCGTCTCGCGACGCGCCTTGAGATCCTCGATGTCGCCCACGAGCTTGTCGTGCATCTGGCGCATCTTCTCGGCGTTGGCGCGCGCCGCCTCAGCCGCCTTGGCAAGCTCGGCTCCCGTGGCGTCGAGCTTCTGCTTTTTGCCCAGGAAGACACGGGCGTCATCCTCGTTTCCGGCGGCGAGCGCCTTGCGGGCGAGGCCCTCCATCCGCGCGGCCTCCTCGGCGTTGCGCTCCACGGCGCGACGGGTGCGCGTCTCCTCGGCCATGACGCCGGCGGTCTCCTTCTTGACCTCGGCAAGCGACTCGGTGAGGTCCACGAGGTACTGGTCGACCATCTTGGCCGGGTCCTCGGCCTTGTCGAGCAGCTCGTTGATGTTGGCCTTAACGATGGTGGTGAAGCGGTCCAGAATACCCATGTCTTTTCCCTTCTCTAGACGTCAGCCGACGCCGCTAGTCCTTGTCCCCACCGACGGGGCCATCTTCCTTGTCCTCGTACTTGTCCGCAAGGTCCTCAACCTCCTTGTCCCCGAACTGCTCGAGCGGGGTGTTGAGAATCTCCTCCATCCTCTCCTTCTCCTCGGCCTTCGCGGCCTTGCGGCGGGTCACGACGACACGGACCACACCGCCGACCAGCAGCACGGCAACGGCGACACCACCCACGACGAGCCAGGTTCGTCCGGCAGCCTCGCCCTCCGCGGCCGACATGATGCGCTCTGCCGTGCGCTCGAAGGCATCCGAGAAGACCCCCTCGTCAGTGACGGCGTTGTTGTAGGCATAGTCGAGCTCGTCGGCGAGGACGTCCAGCGCCTCGGAGTCCATCACGGCAGAGGCGGCGGTACCCACCGTGTAGCCGCAGGTGAAGCTTCCGCTGCCGTCGTCGCAGAACACCAGCAGGAAGTGGCCCTCGTCTTGAAAGAGCTCCCCGTAGAGCCGCTCGGCGCGTGCCGTGAGCTCGTCGACCGAGGTCGAGGTGCCGTTGGGCAGGATATAGACGTAGGGCTGGACGCCCGTCTTGTCATAGAAGCGCTCGAGACCGACCGTCAGACGACTCGCACTGTGGATCCAATCGCCGTCGGCGTCCGTGTACCAGTCGGTCTTGGTGACGGCGTCCGCGGGAAGCTTCTCGCGTACCGTGGAGGAGGCCTGGGCCTGGCTGGAGCCGTAGCCGCCATAGCTTGAGCCACCGTAGCCGTTCCCGCAGAACGAGAAGCTGGAAATCAGGCTGACGAGAAGGACGGCCAGCACCAGGCCCAGGACCCAGCCCCCGCACCCGCCGCATCCCGCGCCGCCAACGCCTGCGCCGGGCGTCACGACGACTGGCCGGCGCCAGCCGCCAAAGAAGGGCACGTAGACACGGCGCGGCCCGCCAGCCGGCCGTGGCCCGCCAAAGCCGAAGCCCCCGCCGCCGGAGCGACCGCCGGAGCGCCCTCCGCCGAAGCCGCCGCCCGAGAAACCGCCGGAGCGACGCCCGCCGCCCGAGAATCCGCCGCTGCGGCCCCCGCCGGAGAATCCGCCGCCTCCACCACCGGACCTACCCATGCGCGCCCCTCTCCTGAGAAACCCCGTCTATGAGTATGCCCGATGCGCCGGACTGGAATTCCCCGCGCGGGCGCATGACCCGCGAGCGGTCGTCCTCCTCGGTCCCGACCAAGTCCGCCGTAGGCCCCGCCGCGCGATTCTCGTCCGCACTTTGGGCTATGATGCAGGGGGAAACGAAAACGGGAGGAGCACCCATGTCCGACTACGTTCTCAGCTGCTGCTCGACCGCCGACGTCACGCGCGAATGGCTCGAGTCCCGCGACATCAAGTATCTGTACTTCAACTACTACTTGAACGGCGAGACCTGCAAGGACGATTTTGGCGTCACCAACTCCCCCGCCGACCTCTACGCGAAGATGCTCGCCGGCGCGGACGCAAAGACCTCGCAGGTGAGCGCCGGCGACTATGCGGCGCACTTCGAGAAGTTCCTCTCCGCCGGCAAAGACGTGCTGCACGTGACGCTCTCCTCGGGAATCTCCAGCACCTACAACTCCGCCTGCATCGCGCGCGACCAGCTCGCCGAGAAGTACCCCGACCGCAAGGTCATCATCGTGGACTCGCTCGCAGCCTCCTCCGGCTACGGCCTGCTCATGGACAAGCTCGCCGAGCTGCGCGACTCCGGCATGGGCATCGACGAGCTCGCCGCCTGGGCCGAGGAGCACAAGGGCGAGGTCCAGCACTGGTTCTTCTCGTCCGACCTCACGTTCTTCGTGCGCGGCGGGCGCATCTCCAAGGCGGCCGGCCTCGTGGGCGGCATGCTCAAGATCTGCCCGGTCATGGACGTCGAGCCCGACGGGTCGCTCGCCGTCAAGGAGAAGATCCGCACCAAGGCCAAGGCCGTGAACCGCGTGGTGGAGAAGATGGAGGAGCTCGCCGAGGACGGCCTCGACTACTCCGGCAAGTGCTTCATCTCCCAGTCCGAGTGCGAGGACGACGCCCGCGAGGTGGCCAACCTCATCGAGGCCAAGTTCCCCAAGCTGAGCGGCAAGGTCGAGATCTTCCCCATCGGCGCCACGATCGGCGTCCACACCGGCCCGGGCACCGTCGCCCTTTTCTTCTGGGGCAAGAAGCGCGTCTAGACCCCACCCTCCCCGAGGTTTGGGTTCATCATTGTGGCACCTCCCAAGTACTAGCTGGGAGGTGCCATTTTTCTACCTGCACTTTTGCAAACGGTGAGACCTCGCCGCGCGAAGGCGCGAACCCAAACCTCGGGGGAACTATGCCTGGAGAGAGAAAAACCTCTCGTAGAGCGCTAGCTCCTCGGGCGTGTCCAGGCTCGAGGCAAACTCGACGCTCCCGGGACGCTCGCGGACGGCGAGCAGGCCGGCGTCCGTGAGCCGCGTCCTGAGCTGCCGCGCGGTGCCCTCCCCGCCGTCGAAGAAGCGCACGCCCCCGCCGAGGGCCTCGGCGATCTGGCGGCACACGAAGGGATAGTGCGTGCAGCCGAGCACCACGCCGTCGACCCTGCCCGCGTACGCGCCCACGTAGCCCCGGATCATCTCCGCGAGGTCGGGGGCATCGAGCTCGCCCCGCTCGATGCGCGCAGCGAGCCCGGGGCAGGGAACGGCCACGACGTCGCACCCCCCTCCCCAGGTGCGCACGAGCTCGCGGTACTTCTCAAGCCGCAGCGTCACCTCGGTCGCCATCACGAGGACGCGCCCGTTGGGCAGCGCCCGGGCGGCCGGCTTGAGCGCCGGTTCGATGCCCACGATCGGCACGTCGGGATGGGCGGCGCGCAGCGTGGCCGCCGCCACGGAGGTCGCCGTGTTGCAGGCGATCACGATGGCCTTGGCGCCCTCGGCGATGAGGCGCTCCGCGATGTCGCGGGAGAGGTCGAGCACCTGCGCCTCGGTCTTCTCGCCATACGGCGCGTTCGCCGAGTCGCCGAAGAAGCGGAAGTCCTCGTGCGGAAGCTCGGCGACGAGCGAGCGCAGCACGCTGATGCCGCCGACACCGGAGTCAAAGACCCCGACGAAGCCGTCCCGCCGATCTCCCATGTTCCTCCCCTCGGGCTCGAGTCACATGAAGCATAGCGCATCCCCGCCCCCGGCCCGCTCATCAAGAGTTTACGCGCGGGCAGCCCGCTGACCGGCAGGGCGGCTACAATCGAGGGAGTCGACCAGGGGAGGCATCATGGGCGGTCCCACAGGTAGCGCGCGACTCGACGCCAGCATCAAGGTCGGATACACGCAACCGCGCTTTCGCTATGCCATCTGGGCGCTCACCGCGGTCTCGATCGTCTGCCTGGTCTACTTTGGCACCAAGAACGCCGGCTCCTACGCCGGATATGAGGCGGGAAGCCTCTATCAGCCGCAGAGCTACGTCGACACGTGGTACACCGAGACGTTCGGCGACGCGAGCGGGATGACCGACGACGAGCTCAACGACTATCTCGGCGGCATGCGAGCCAAGAACCTGCCCGGCGTGATCGTTGGGGTCGTCGGACTTGTCGCGAGCCTCGGCGTCGCCTATCTCGCGGGAGAGGGGTGGGTGCGCAACGTGGGCCTTGCCGCCGCCACGCTCGAGCACACCCGGCCGGCATGGGAGTTCTTCTCCGCCGCCTATGCCAACGATGACACCTACCAGGCGAAGGACCACCTTGAGAGGGGAAGCTCGGTGAGTCTTGGGCAGTACGCCGTGCTCGCCATGTGCCTGCCGGAGGCGGACAATGGTCTCCCCGGCTCGACGATCGACGCCGCCGGGGTCGCCGAGACGCGCCATGACCTCGATAACGTCTACGGGAAGGCGTACCTCGCCCTCGAGGGGCTGAGGCTCGACGCGGAGGGCCACGTGGGGCCGCTGCTGGACGCCGTGAGCGTGACGCTTCCCAGCCTGAACGTGCACGAGGCCTCCCCTGCGGGCGACGTGACGCCGTCCCAGGCGAGCGCCCCTGGTTCTGCCCCACGTGCGGGACAAAGCTTCCCGGCACCGCGAACTTTTGCCCCAAGTGCGGGACCGCGCGCGAGCGCAGGCAGGCCGGGGCGTGAGTCGCGCCCTCCCGGAAAGGCGACGCGCCGCTGACGGCGTGTGCGCTTCCACTCACAGTACTTTTTTTATAAAGGTATATCGACACACATAGTAATATTGGGTACGATACTCCTCGAGGAGGCGACGAAGGAGGGGGTGACCCATGGCAACGAGAGACGCGGAGAGCGACCTCATCCGGGGCAACATCGACGCCATCGTGCTGAACACGCTCGCGGGCGGCGACTCCTACGGGTACGAGATCCTGAAGGACGTCGCGAGCACGAGCAGGGGCGACTACGAGATGAAGGAGCCCTCGCTCTACACGAGCCTCAAGCGCCTCGAGGGGCAGGGCTTTGTGGAGAGCTACTGGGGAAGCGAGACCCAGGGCGCGCGCCGCAAGTACTACCACATCACCGAGAACGGCCGAGGCGAGCTCGCCGAGGCCACCGCGCGCTGGGTTCGCGCACGCACCGTCATAGACCGGCTCCTCGGACAGAGCGGAGGCAGCAAATGAGCGGCAGGAGCGACATCAGGATGTACGTCGAGCACCTCTTCGAGGGTCGCACGCTCGACGCGGAGACCATCGAGCTCAAGGAGGAGATCTACGGGAACCTCGTGGCGCGCTTCGATGACTACGTGAGCCAGGGCATGGGCGAGGACGAGGCCTATCGCCGCACGTGCGAGGCCGTGACCAGCGTCGACGACGTCATGGGCGAGAGGGAAGAGGGTGCCGAGAAGGACGCGGAGGTCGCGCCCACCACGGCGATGCCCAAGACGACGCCCGCGCCGGAGGTCGTCCCGGCTGCCGAGGCGCCCGAGCCCGAGCCCGAGGGCGCGTCCCCTGCCCCCAGGCGCTGGTCGACGGCCGCGATCGTGGCGGTCGTGGCGGTCGTGCTCGTGGTCGCGGGCATAGCGGGCTGCACCGTGTTCAACATGGTGGGCGCCTTGCAGGCGGCCGACGACTACCAGTCCCAGACCTCGCAGGACGTCCAGCCGGTCGACCGGGAGGACGACACCGCCTATACCACCGAGAAGGACGACGCCACGTCGCAGACCACGACCGACACCACCACCGATACCACCACCAGCGGTAGCGCACCGCAGGACGGCACCGGCAACCGCTACGGAGCCCCCGCCCAGAGCGGCACCAGCCTCCTGGCCCAGATCCAGTCCCGCTCCGCCGACGAGCTGGCCGCCTACGCCGGGACCGCGAGCTCCGACACCGCTCGGATCGAGGAGCTCTTCCGCACGCTGCCCGTGAGCGAGCACCTCACCGGCGTGGAGGGCGGCGCGGGGTCCGTCACCGTCACCTACGAGTACCAGGACCGCGACCTCGTCGCTCGCGACGACGACCACGTCGACCTCGCGCTCGTCTACGACGCCGTCGTCGCCATGTGCACGGTCGACGACCTCCAGACGCTGACGCTCGTCGAGCTCGAGCCCGACGACGGAAGACTCGAGAGCGACGTGCGCGTCTTCGAGCGCTCCATGCTCGAGGGGCTTCTCGGTACCTCGCTCGACGGCAGCAAGCTGAGCGCGGGCACCTGGGACGACCTGCGCTCCCAGGTCGTGACCGAGCGCGTCTACGACACGGCGTGGGAGCTCGCCGAGCGCGACTAGCGCACGCGCGGGGCATCTGTCAGAATCGGGGGTCGATGCATCCGACCCCAGAGACGGGAGAGACATGAGCAACGAGGGCAAGAAGGTCAAGGTCCACTACGTGGGCACGCTCGACGACGGGACGAAGTTCGACTCCTCGCGCGACCGCGGCGAGCCGCTGGCCTTTACCTGCATGGCCGGCCAGATGATCAAGGGCTTTGACGAGGCCGTGCGCGAGATGGAGGTCGGCCAGGTCGTTGACGTGCGCCTCGAGCCCGCCGATGCCTACGGAGAGCGCGACGAGCGCCTCGTGCAGACCGTGCCCGTCTCCGCGATGCCGGGCGCCGAGGAGCTCTCCGTGGGCGACCGCGTGATGCTCGCCTCCCCCACCGGCCAGCCCTTCCCGGCCGTCGTGGCAGCCCTGGAGGACGGCAACGTCACCTTTGACATGAACCACGAGATGGCCGGCAAGGCGCTCAACTTCAACATCGAGCTCCTCGAGGTCGAGTAGCGCCCCCTGAACCCAAACCATTTTGCGGTTTGGGTTCATCGCCGCGCACCGTTCGAGGTAGCGCACAGAGAACCCGCAGGTGAGCGACGTGCTCGCCTGCGGGTTACTTCGTAAACGCCAAAACCGTGAACCCAAACCTCGGGGAAAGGGCCGAGAAGGACGTCGGGCAGGGTCAGACGGCCTTGACGCCGCGCTCTCCCGTGCGGATTCGCACGCACTCCTCGACCGGGTAGACGAAGATCTTGCCGTCGCCGACCTCGCCGGTGCGCGCGACCTCACAGATGAGGTCGATAAGGGCATCCACCTGCGCGTTGTTGACGACGAGCTCGACTTTGACCTTGGGGATCATGTTGAGCATGACCTCACGGCCGCGATAGTACTCGCTCCAGCCGTGCTGGGTCCCGCAGCCCAGGACCTCGTAGACGGTCATGCCGTGAAGCCCGCGCTGGTTGAGCTCGTCCTTGAGCTCTTCGAGCTTCTCGGGTCGGATGATGGCGGTCACTTTCTTCATGGTTGGCTCCTTGTCGTGAGTTCAGGCATCAAGACCGGTGAATGCGGGGTAGGCGCTCTCGCCGTGCTCGGTGACGTCGAGACCGAGCGCCTCGTCGCGGTCGCTCACGCGCAGCCGGCCGCGGAAGGCGAGGCGCAGCGCCCCGATGAGAACGAGGTCGAGCGCAACCACGATGACGAGCGTCACCACGATGCCGAGCACCTGGCTCACCATGAGGGAGGGGTCGCCGGTGTAGAGCAGGCCGCCCTGCCCAGTCCAGGAGAGCTCGGGGACGCAGAAGAGCCCCGTGAGCAAGCCGCCCAGGATGCCGCCCACGCCGTGGCAGCCAAAGGCGTCGAGCGCGTCGTCGTAGCCAAAGCGCGCCTTGAGATGCGAGATGGCGAGGTAGCAGACGGGAGAGACGAGAAGGCCCATCACCACGGCAGCCCACGGCTCGACGAAGCCCGCACCCGGCGTCACCACCACGAGGCCCGCGACCAGACCGGTGCACCCGCCCACGAGCGTGGGCTTGCCCGTTGCGAGGCGCTCGACCACGAGCCAGGAGACCAGGCCCGCCGCGCTCGACACGACCGTGTTGAGGATCGCCAGGGCCGCCGTGCCGTCGGCCGCGAACTCGGAGCCGCCGTTGAACCCGAACCACCCAAACCACAGGAGGCCCGCGCCGAGGGCGACGAAAGGCACGTTGTGGGGACGGTAGCTCGTGAGGCCAAAGCCGCGCCGTCCGCCGAGCGCAAGGCAGAGCAGAAGACCCGTGACGCCCGAGCTGATGTGGACCACGTCACCGCCGGCAAAGTCGAGCGCGCCGATCACGTCGCCGATGAGCGAGCCCTCCCCGCCCCATACCATATGCGCGAGCGGCGCGTACACGACGAGCACCCACACGGTGAGGAAGGCCGCGACCGCGCCGAAGCGCATGCGGCCGGCCACCGAACCCGTGACGATCGCGGCGGTGATCATGGCAAAGGCCATCTGGAACGTCACGTCGATGATGCTCGGATAGGCCACGCCCTCCGGCACCACGTCCTTCTCGGCAAGCATGCCGTCGACCACGCCGGCAAGCCCCAGCTGGTCAAAGCCGCCAAACCACGAGAGCGAGCCGTCGCCGCCGTAGGCAAACGACCAGCCGGCCAGGACCCAGACGAGCCCCACCACGCCAATGGCGGCAAAGCACATGAGCATGGTGTTGACCACGTTCTTGCGGCGGGCAAGGCCACCGTAGAAGAACGCGAGCCCCGGCGTCATGAACAGGACGAGCATCGTGCAGACGAGCATGAAGGCCGTCGATCCGCTGTCATACATGAGAGCCTCCTCGGTCGCGCGGAACTGACCCGACCGATGCTGCTCTCTTTCAGCGCCGAGAAACGACTCGCCGCGCGGAAGGTAACCTCCGCGCGGCGAGATAGAAACCTTTGACGCTGCCTCGCAACGCGCCGCCATGCGGCGGAAACGCGCGAGAAACCTGCGGCCCTAGATCGCGGCGAGGGCCTGCTCGATGTCGGCGATGAGGTCGGCGCTGTCCTCCAGGCCACACGAGAAGCGCACCATGGCCGGGGAGATGCCGGCCGCGACCAGCTCCTCGTCGTTCATCTGGCGGTGCGTCGCGGAGGCCGGGTGCAGGCAGCAGGTGCGGGCGTCGGCCACGTGCGTCTCGATCGCGGCGAGGCGCAGCGCCGCCATGAACCTCTCGGCAGCCGCACGGCCGCCGGCCAGCTCGAAGGACACGACGCCGGAGCCGCCCTCGGGCAGGTACTTCTGGGCGAGCTCGTGGTACGGGTCGCCCTCCAGGTGCGGGAAGCGCACCGAGGTCACCTTGTCGGAGCCCGCGAGGTAGCGCGCCACGGCGAGGCCGTTGGCAAAGTGGCGCGGCATGCGCACGTGCAGGCTCTCGAGGCCCATGTTGAGGTAGAAGGCGTTCTGCGGGCTCTGGATGGAGCCGAGGTCACGCATGAGCTGGGAGGTGGCCTTGGTGATGAAGGCGCCCGCCTGACCGAACTTCTCGGCGTAGACGATGCCGTGGTAGGACTCGTCCGGGGTGGTGAGGCCGGGGAACTTCTCCGCGTTGGCCATCCAGTCGAAGTTGCCGGAGTCCACGATCGCGCCACCCACGCCCACGCCGTGGCCGTCCATGTACTTGGTGGTGGAGTGGGTCACGATGTCCGCGCCCCACTCGATCGGGCGGCAGAAGACGGGCGTGGGGAAGGTGTTGTCCACGATCAGCGGCACGCCGTGGTCGTGCGCGGCCTGCGCAAAGCGCTCGATGTCCAGCACGTCGAGCGCGGGATTGGCTATGGTCTCGCCAAAGACGGCGCGCGTGTTGGGGCGGAAGGCCGCCGCGAGCTCCTCCGGCGTGCAGGTGGGCGAGACGAACGTGCTCTCGACGCCCATCTTGGCCATGGTGTGGGCGATGAGGTTGTAGGTGCCGCCGTAGATGGCCGAGCTCGCCACGATGTGGCTGCCCGCCTCGCAGATGTTGAAGAGCGCGAAGAAGTTGGCCGCCTGGCCGGAGCTCGTGAGCATGGCCGCGGCGCCGCCCTCGAGCGAGGCGATCTTGGCGGCCACGGCGTCGTTGGTGGGGTTCTGGAGGCGCGTGTAGAAGTAGCCCTCGGCCTCGAGGTCAAAGAGCTGGCCCATGTGCTCGGAGGTGGCGTACTTGAAGGTGGTGGACTGGACGATGGGGATCTGGCGCGGCTCGCCGTCGCCCGGCGTGTAGCCGGCCTGGACGCAGCGGGTGCCGATGCTCTGCTCGCTCATGGGGCTCCTTTCGTTGCGCTGTTGCCGGGTCCATGATAGCGCGCGGGCAGCGGCGACGAGTGTGGACGCCAGGAAACGTAATGTTTTGGGGAAACGGGCCGCGCGCGCTCGGGAGGTTGCCAAATTCGAGGGCCGCAGGAAGGTTTTGGGGCAAACGATTTATGTGAGGGCGTCGGGCTGACGTTTTTCTCGGCCTTTTGTACGAGAAATGCCACGCCACGGCGGGTTGTGGGCAAAAGCATTGATACACAAGCGAGCAGAGCATCAAACTTGTTGCCCAAAACCTTAGAGGAGGGCTGCGGACGGCAAAGGGCCGGCGGGCGAGAAGGACGGCGGGCTACACCATCTGCTCGGGGTGGAAGACCTCGTCGAAGCGCTCCGGCGTGAGCAGCCCCAGCGCCACGCAGGCCTCCCTGAGCGAGGTGCCCTCGGCGAAGGCCTTCTTGGCCACGCGTGCGGCGTTGTCGTAGCCGATGTGGGGGTTGAGGCTCGTCACCAGCATGAGCGAGCGGTGGAGGTTCTCGTCCATCTTCTGACGGTTGGCAGTGATGCCGCAGGCGCAGCGCTCGTCGAAGGAGACGATCGCGTCCGCGAGCAGGCGCGCGGACTGCAGGTAGTTGTAGGCGATCACCGGCATGAAGACGTTGAGCTCGAAGTTGCCCTGGGAGGCCGCCATGCCGATCGCGGCGTCGTTGCCCATGACCTGCACGGCCACCATGGTGACGGCCTCGCACTGGGTGGGGTTCACCTTGCCCGGCATGATCGAGCTGCCCGGCTCGTTGGCCGGGATCTGGATCTCGCCGAGGCCGAGACGCGGTCCGCTCGCGAGCCAGCGCACGTCGTTGGCGATCTTCATCATGTTGGCGGCGAGGCCCTTCACAGCGCCGTGGGAGAACACGAGCGCGTCCTTGCCCGTGAGCGCGCGGAACTTGTTGGGGTCCGTCTGGAAGGGCAGGCCCGTGAGCTTGGCGAGCTCCGCGGCCACGGCCTCGTCGAAGCCCTCCGGCGCGTTGAGGCCCGTGCCCACGGCCGTGCCGCCGAGCGCGAGGCGATAGAGACCCGGCATCGCGGCGAGAAGCTCCTCGCGGCCGCCCTCGAGCAGGCCGCGCCAGCCGGAGATCTCCTGCGAGAAGGAGATGGGCACCGCGTCCTGCAGGTGGGTGCGACCGCTCTTGACCACGCCCTCGTTTTCCGCCTCCAGGCGGCGCAGCGTGGCCGTGAGCTGGTCGATCGCGGGCAGCAGGCTCCCCGTCACGGCAAGCGCCGCCGCCACGTGCATGGCCGTGGGGAAGGTGTCGTTGGAGGACTGGCTCATGTTGACCGAGTCGTTGGGGTGCAGCGGCTTCTCCAGCGAGACGCCGCGCTCGGCCGCGAGCTGGTTGCCGCGGTTGGCCAGCACCTCGTTCATGTTCATGTTGGACTGCGTGCCGGAGCCCGTCTGCCACACCACGAGCGGGAAGTCCGCGTCATGGGCGCCGGCGAGCACCTCGTCGGCAGCCTCGCAGATGAGGTCGCGCGCCTCGGGCGCGAGCCGGCCCAGGCGTGCATTTGCGCGCGCAGCGGCCTTCTTCACCAGCGCGAACGCGCGCACGATCTCCTCGGGCATGCGCTCGGTACCAATGGGGAAGTTCTCGTGGCTGCGCTCGGTCTGCGCACCCCAGAGCGCGTCCGCGGGAACGCGCATCTCGCCCATGGAGTCGCGCTCGATGCGCCAGCCTTCCGTGCCGCCCGTCTCGGTCATGCCCTACTCCTCGTCGTCGACGTCCGCCGTGCGCGCGGGGCGGCCATCGGCCTCGCGGCGCTCCATGCCCGACGTGATCGCCGAGACGACCTCCGCCTGGTCGCGCGCCACCACTCCCAGGTCGGCACGGACGCCGCGAAAGCGCGGGCTCTTGGCGCACTCCTCGGCGAGCTGCTTGTTGCTGCGCGCGTCCGAGAGGGCGCCGAGCTCGCGCTGGATCTCGTCGAGCGCCTCGCTCATCTGCGCGCGCTCCGGGCCCAGGACCTCGCCCAGGCGCTCGGCGACGTAGCGCATCTCCTTGGTGTCGCGGCGCGCCACGTACACGGCGTCGCCGTCGCGCAGGTCGAGGCCAAAGAGGTCCTCGTCGACCTCGTTGAACTCCGCGTCAAAGCGCGCACGGAAGTCCTCGGCCGTGAGGCCGTGCTCGGCGACCTTGGACTTCCAGCTCAAAGACGCGAGGTCGCGCGCGAGGCGCTTGAGGTCCTTCGAGGCGTGGCGCTTGCGCATGAGCGTGACGAGCGAGGAGCACTCGAGCGCGCGCTCCTTGGCGCACGCCATCGGCAGCAGGCAGTTCTCGCCCAGCTCGCCGCTCTCCACCAGGCCGTCGACGGCCTCGGAGAGGATGTCGAGCGAGCGCAGGCGCGCGGAGGCGACCTGCAGCTCCTTGAGCACGTGCTCGCAGCGGCGGTTCTGCTTCTTCGCCTGCCACGGCTCCAGGAACTGCAGCAGCGAGCGCACCCGGCGGATGGCCACCCTGAACTCCAGGAGCCTCTCCGGCTCGTCGGGTGCGCCGAGAAACGCCTTGGCGCGGGCAACGAGGTCGTCTGCGGAGGCGGCGAGCGCGCGCTCCACGATTGCGAGCTCCTCCCAGGAGGCGCACTCGGGACCGGCCACGTACCAGCGCAGGTTTCCGCGACCGGACGGCCCCTCGGGCAGGTCGATCGCGGCGACGGTGCCCTTGCCGAAGGACGGGCAGGAGCCCACGAGGCGGGCGGCCATGGTGTCCACGAAGGGCGCATGCCCCACCGCGATCACGCAGGGGGCGTCCGACGCCTCCAGCTCGGCGACGAACGCGGCGCCGTCCTGGGCGTAGAGCGACTGCCTGACCTCGATGTCCTCGACGCCGACGGCGGCTGCCACGACGTCTGCCGTCTCGAGGGCCCGCACGGCGGGGCTGCTCCAGACGCTGACGCTTGGGTTGTCGCCGAGCAGGGCAAAGGTGCGGGGGTAGGCGGCCCTGAGCGAGCGGGCGCCCGAGTCCGTGAGCCTGCGGTCGAGGTCGGAGCCCGTGGGCGAGGTCGCCTCGGGCGCGCCGTGCCGAACGAGAACCAGCATCTTGACCATGTCTCCCCCGTTCCTCGCGTTCGGTGGGACCACCGAGTTTCTAGCATAGCAATTCGCCGCTCGCCGAATTGCTGCCCCGGGGAGCGGCTTTCAGCCTTGTAACAACGACACTATCAATGTTCTACACAGGGAGGTGGAACCATGACTCCTACGCATGCCACCCACGCGCAAGCGCCCGCCGCGGCCGACGTCAGCGCCGCTGCACGGCTCGGGCACGCGATGGCCGAGCAGCTCGCTGCCGCGCTGAGCGCCCGCCGGGAGACCATCGCCCTCTCCGTGATGTGCCTGCTCTCTGGCGGCCACCTGCTCCTCGAGGACGTGCCCGGCGTGGGCAAGACCACGCTCGCCCGCGCGCTCGCCCGCGTCGTCGGCGCGCGCGTCACGCGCGTGCAGTTCACGCCCGACATGCTTCCGAGCGACCTCACGGGCGTGAGCGTCTGGGATCCGCAGTCGCGCGCATTCACCTTCCACCCCGGGCCGCTCTTCTCGGACCTGGTGCTCGCCGACGAGATAAACCGGGCCAACCCCAAGACGCAGTCGGCGCTGCTCGAGGCCATGGGAGAGCATCGCGTCTCCGTCGACGGCACCACCTATGACCTGCCCGATCCCTATTTCGTCATGGCTACGCAGAACCCCGTGGAGATGGAGGGCACCTATCCCCTGCCCGAGGCCCAGCTCGACCGCTTCATGGTGCGAACGAGTCTGGGCTACCCGGACGCGCGCGACGAGCAGGCCATGCTCGTCGGAACGTCCGGCGCCGACCCGGTGACCCGCGTCCGCCCCGTCTGCGAACTCGCCGACGTGCGCGCGTTCCGGGCGCTCGCCTCGCGGGTGCACGTCAGCGACGAGGTGGCTGCCTACGCACTCTCCATCCTCGAGGCGACACGCCGCGATCCCGAGGTCCGTCTCGGCGCCTCCCCGCGCGCCGGGCTCGCGCTGGTGGCCATCAGCCGCACGCACGCCCTGCTCGACGAGCGGACCGCGGTGTTCCCCGAGGACGTCCGCACGCTCGCGCCCGCCGTGCTCGCGCACCGCCTCGTGCTGCGCGACGCGGTCCCCGGCACCCCCCAGGCGGAGCAGCAGCGCGCCGTGCTCGCGCGCCTCATGTCACGCGTGAGCGCCCCGGGCTCCCGCCGCAGATGAGCGGGCGGGGCGAGAAGGACGCGCGCTCGCTGGCCCTCACGGGCCGCGGGGCCGCCCAGCTCGTCCTCGCCGCCGCGCTGCTCGCCGCAGGCGTCGTCGGGGGCTGGCTCGCGCCGGGCGCCGCCGGCGTCGCGCTGGTCGCCGGCTGCGTCACGGGTCTTGCCGAGGTCATGCTCGCCCGGCGGCTCGGCCGACGCGGGCGGCTGGCGGCTGCCCTCACGGAACGGAGCGCGCGGGCAGAGTCATGGGTGCGCGTCGACCAGAGCGGCGCGGTGATCGAGCGCGTCGCGCGACCCGGGGCTCGGCGCGGGCTCTACCGCCAACAGAGCGTACTCGTCACGTGGACCGACGCGTTTGGGTTCTGGCGCGCCACGCGCGTGGAGCCCGCCGGGCGCGAGGTGCGCGTCCCTCCCTCTGTCAGCCCGCGGCTGCTCCGCGAGGTCATGGACGGCCCGATGGCGCGGCTCGCCGAGCGCGAGCCCGAGCAGGACCGCGTGAGCGTGCGCCCCTACGAGAAGGGCGACGGCATTCGCCAGATCTCCTGGCGCCAGAGCGCCCACCACGG
This sequence comes from uncultured Atopobiaceae bacterium, assembly GCA_963931035.1. GTDB lineage: Bacteria > Actinomycetota > Coriobacteriia > Coriobacteriales > Atopobiaceae > Thermophilibacter. Next base: position 1,190,455 of record OZ006979.1, read on the forward strand.
GCAGCTCATGTCGTTCGAGCGGTCCGGGCGGGACAGGCCGCCGGTGCTCGTGGTCGCCGACGCTGCCGGGGCGGGTGACGGCGACGCTCTGGCCGCCGCGCTGGCAGCCACGCTCCAGGGCCTGCGCCGCGTCCCGGACCTCCTGCTGACCGACGGCACCCAGACGCTGCGCACACCAATCCAGCAGGAGCGCTTCTGCGCGGCCGTCGTCGGCACGCGCGCTCGTGCGGGCGCGGCGGACGAGCGCGCCCGCGAGGTGGCGCGGCTCGCGGGCGCTGGCGCCGAGCGCCGGCGCGTGGTGCTCGTCACCTGCGACCCGGACGGCGCCCTGGCGAGGGCGCTGGGCGGCGGGCCGCTCTCGGGCTCCGTCACCATCGTGCGCGCCGAAGAGGCCACGGGGGCCGACGAGGCGCGCGAGGGGACGGCGGAGGGGGCTGAGAAGGGCGCGGCGGTCGCGGCCGGACGCACGGCCGTCCGCACGCGCTGGGCCGCCGAGCTCGCGGCCCTTCTCGCCTGCGTCGCGCTCGCGCTGCTCGCGAGCGTCCCCCTCGCCAGCATGATCTACGGGGGCGTATGGGAGGAGCCCGTGCCCGTGCTCCTCTGCGCGGGCGCGGCGGGGGGCTCGCTGCTCGGCTCGCTCCTGCGCCGGCGCGGCGTCGGCGGCGCGGCGCGCGAGCTCGTTGCCGCGCTGATTGCGGCCGCGCTCGTCGCCGGCGGCGCGCTGGTCGCAATGAACCTGCTCGCGGAGCGCGTGGGCGCAGTCCCCGCGGCGGGCACCGACCCCGTGGAGTTTGGGACGGTGTGGGACCAGCCCGCGGACTGGCTGCTCTCCATCCTCACGACCGGTTCCGAGCAACTTGCCGGGACCGGCTTCGACGGCGTCGCCGAGACCTGGGACCTCCTCGTGATCCTCATGGGCGGCGGCCTCGCGGCGCTTCTCGCGCTGCTCGCCTCCTCGCGCGCGCTCAGGGGCGCCGTCGCGCTCGTCCCGCTCGCGCTTTCCGCCGTCGACCAGTCCATCACCGGAGCGTCCGCGCACCTCGGGTGGACCTGGGCGGGCGTCGCGCTGGGGCTCCTGCTCGTCTGGCTCTCCGCCAGCGCGCGGCCGCGCCCGGTGCGCGGGCTGCTCGTGGCCCTTCTCGCCTGTGCCCTTGGCTGGGGCGCGAGCGCCGTCGCGCCCTCGGGCGACTTCTCGCCGTGGGCGGCGGGTGGGAGGCGCGTCGAGACGCTCGTCGACCTCTCGCGCGACCTGCGCAGCAGGTCGGACGAGCCGGTCCTCACGTACGAGACCACAGCGCTCGGACCCGTCTACCTGCGGCTCGGCGTGTTGGACACCTTTGACGGGACGACGTGGCGCTTCGAGGGGCGAGGGCGCGCCGCGCTCGAGGGGGACTCGGCGCTCTACCAGGCCGGCCTCAGCGGGGGCATCGAGGGAGGGTCGTACGCCGCGAGCCTCGCCCCCCTCGTCACGACGACCCTCGTGCCGGACGAGGGGGCGGACCAATCCGTGCCCGTGCCGCCGGGGACGGCGGTCGAGCTCGCCGCCGGGGACGGCAGCCTCGTCGCGTCCGGCTGCTACTTCTCCCCGATCACGGGCACGTCGTATCTCGACACGCTGCTCCGGCTCGCGCCGGGCCTTGACCGTCACGACTCCTGGGACGTCGGCCCCGGCGACCAGGCCAGCGCGGTCCCGGGGCAGCTTCCCGCGGAGGTCGCGGCCGTGGTGGACCGCGCACGCGCCGAGGGGGCGGTCGCCACGGCGGACAACGTGGTCAGCGAGGTGGACGCCGTCCGCTGGCTCGTGGCCTTCTTCACCGACGGGAGCTTCTCCTACTCGCTCGACGCGCCCGGCGGCGACGGGCGGGACAACCTCGAGGCCATAGGCGACTTCCTCGTCGAGCGCGAGGGCTACTGCACGCACTACGCCACGGCGTTTGCGCTGCTCGCACGCGAGCTCGGCGTTCCCGCGCGCGTGGCGCTCGGCTACGCGCCCGGCTCGACGCAGGACGAGGGCGGGCACTACGTGGTCACGATGCGCCAGCTCCACGCCTGGGCCGAGGTCTGGTTCGACGGCATCGGCTGGATCGGGGTGGACGTGACGCCCGCAGCGGACGAGGGCGAGGCCGCGCCGGAGCCGGAGGAGACGTCAGAGGTCGAGCCGTCGGAGACCGAGCCGGAGCCGGAGGAGACGCCCGCCGAGCCCGAGGAAGAGACGCCGCAGCAGGATACCCCCACCACGGAGGGCGAGCAGGACGACGATCCGTCAGCCCCCTGGCAGGCGGCCGCTCCTCTGGGCCTTGCCGTCCTTGTGCTCGCCGGCGGCGCGGCCGTCCTTCTCGCCCGGCGCGGCAGGGCCGCGACCTGGCAGGACGCCTGGAGGCGGATCTGCCGCAAGGCCTGGCGCTCCGGCGTCCGCTGGGACGAGAGCGCCACGGAGGACGTCATCGTCGAGCGCATCTGCGAGCAGCTGAACGACGATGCCCGAGCCGCCGAGGTCCGCAAAGTCGCCCGCAACGCCTGTCAAGAGCGCTACGGCTAGACTCCACCGCAAAGCGTTGTAACGCAGCGGGCCCTGCCAAGGTCCGCCGCGAGTTCCGCAGCCGCGCCCTTCGCGGCGAGGACTGTCTGAGCGCCGGACCTTGGCAGGGCCCACCCCCGCGCGGATGCACTCGCTACATCAGCTCGCAGACCTGGGAGGCGAAGGCCACGGGGTCCTCGGGTAGGATGCCCTCGACGAGCAGCGCCTGGTTGTAGAGTAGGCCGGCGTAGAGCTTGACCTTCTCGGCGTCACCCGCCTCCTGCGCGGCGCGGAGCTTCTCGAAGACCGGGTGCTTGGCGTTGACCTCGAGCACGCGGACGGCCTTGGGAGCCTCACCGGCCTCGGGGCCGGCGGAGAGGACCTTCTCCATTTCAAGGGAGAGCGGGCCCTCGGAGGTGATCACGGCCGGCGCTCCGTCGGCGGCGAGGCGCGTGGACACCGCGACCTTCTCGACCTTGTCGCCCAGCGCCTCCTTCATGCCGGTGAACAGGTCCTCGTTGGCCTTGGTGGCCTCCTCGGCCTCCTTCTTCTCCTCGTCGGTGGCCAGGTCAAGGTCTCCGGAGTTCACGTTCTTGAGCTCGACGGTGCGGTCCTCGACCTCGGGCTCGGCACCGTCGGCAACGGCTTTCTCGGCCGCCTCGCGCGCGGCGTCGTCGGCGTAGGTCTTGGGCAGGCCCGTGGCCGTGAAGTCGTGCATGGCCTGGAAGCAGAACTCGTCCACGTCCTGCGTGGCCAGGAGCACGTCATAGCCCTTGGCGAGGACGGACTCCACCACGGGCATCTTCGCCAGCCGCTCGCGGTCGTCGCCGGCGGCGTAGTAGACGGCCTTCTGGTCGGCTGGCATGGCAGCCACGTACTCCTGCAGCGTGACCATTTTCTGCTCGCGCGCGCTCCAGAACAGGAGCAGCCCGGCGAGCTCGTCCTTCTTCATGCCGTAGCTCTGGTAGATTCCGTACTTGAGGCCGCGACCAAAGTTCTCGAAGAAGGTCTCGTATGCCTCGCGGTCATCGTTTCGCATGGCCTCGAGCTCGGAGGTGATCTTCTTCTCTATGCGACGCGCCATGGCCTGGAGCTGACGGGTCTGCTGGAGCGTCTCGCGGGAGATGTTGAGGGAGACGTCGGAGGAGTCCACCACGCCGCGGACGAAGTTGTAGTAGTCGGGCAGGAGGTCGGCGCACTTCTCCATGATGAGGACGTTGGAGCTGTAGAGCTCGAGGCCCTTCTCGTAGTCGCGGCTGTAGAGGTCAAAGGGGGCCTTGCCGGGGATGAAGAGCAGGGCGTCGTACTCGAGCGTGCCCTCGGCGTGCAGGCTGAAGGTGCGCGCGGGGTCGGCCCAGTCGTGGAAGGTGGACTTGTAGAACTCCGCGTACTCCTCGTCGGTCACCTCAGAGGCGCGCTTCTTCCAGATGGGGGTCATCGAGTTGATGGTCTCGAGCTCGGTGTAGTCCTCCCACTCCGGCTTGTAGTCGTCGCCGGCGTCCGCGGGCCTCTCCTTCTCGCGGCTCTTGGTCACGAGCATCTGCACCGGATAGCGCACGTAGTTGCTGTACTTCCTGATGAGCTCGCGGAGCTTCCACTCGGAGAGGAACTCGTCGTAGTTTGCCTCCTCGGCGTTGTCCTTGAGCGTGAGGACGATCGTGGTGCCGCAGGTGGCGCGGTAGGCGGGGTCATCGGCGGAGACGGGCTCGATCGTGTAGCCCTCGACGCCGTCGGAGGTCCAGCGGTTGCACTCGTCGGAGCCCCAGGCGCGCGTGACGACGCTGACCTCCTTGGCCACCATGAAGGCGGAGTAGAAGCCCACGCCAAAGCGGCCGATGATGTCCACGGCGTCGCCTTGGGCCTCGGCATTGGCGGCCTTGAACTCCTCGGAACCGGAGTGAGCGATGGTGCCGAGGTTCTTCTCGAGCTCGTCGGCGGTCATGCCGATGCCGTTGTCGGAGACAGTGATGGTGCGCGCGTCCTTGTCGAAGGCCACGTTGATGGCGAGGTTGGCCTGGTCGACCTGCACGGAGCTGTCGGTGAGGCTCTTGAGGTAGAGCTTGTCGATGGCGTCGGATGCGTTGGACACCAGCTCGCGGAGGAAGATCTCGCGGTTGGTGTAGATGGAGTTGATCATGAGGTCGAGGAGCTTCTTGCTCTCTGTCTTGAACTTGCGCATGCGACGCGCCCCTTTCCGAGCTGCCTTGTCGAACGTGGGCTAGTGTACCCGAATTTAGATAATCTTAGTCGCTTGCGCTTAGATGTCGAAGAGGACGTCTCCGAGGAAGCCCTCGTCGAAGGGGATGGCGTCCGGGAGGTCGATGGGGGCGTCGGAGGCGACGAGAAGGTAGTTGTCCTCGGCGGCGTGGGCATCGTCGGTGGCGAGGGCAACCTTGACGTGGCCAAAGACCGAGAGAGCGGTGGCCACCGCAGAGCGCAGAAGGCTCACGTCGGTGCCGCCGGCGCAGGAGACGACGTTCATGAGGAGGAGGCCGCCGGGCGTGAGGGCGCGGCGGACGAGGCGCAGGGCCTCCACCGTGGCGAGCGAGCGGACGGGAGTCTTGCCGACGAAGGCGTCCAGGACCACGGCGTCGTAGGGGCCGGGCTCGCGCTCGAGGAACTGGCGGCCGTCATCGCAGATGACCTGCAGGTCGCCGGAGGCGGCGCGGGCCAGGGCCACGGCGTCGTCGAGATAGAACCAGCGTCGGGCGATGCGCACGATCGCGGGGTCGATCTCGACCACGTCGGTGCGCACGCCCGGATGCCCTGCGGCAACGAGCTTGGGGAAGGCGAATCCCCCGCCGCCGATGGCGAGGAGGCGGCGCGCTTCCGGCCGCAGGTCAAAGACGCGGCCGAAGGCCCGGTAGTACTCGAAGACCGGCTCCATCCTCCGGGCGTCGAGGTAGGTCGCGGACTGGTAGACGCCCCCGGTGCGCAGCACGCGGACGCGCTCTCCGGCGGCGTCGCGCGTGGTGTAGACCAGGGCGATGCCGCTCATGGTGCGGACGACGTGCGGGCGGGCGCGCCACATCCGGCACGCCGCCGCTGCGGCGGCGCCGCACGCCAGCGCGGCTGCGACGAGTCTGCTCCCCCTGTGCGACATGGCCCTCCCCTCCACCCCCATGATAGCCGGCTGGTAGGATTGTTCCCGAAAGGAGGAGTATGTCGCTGAGATTCATCGTCTCGCCCGCAAAGAAGATGCGGACGCAGGACATGCCGCCCTGGCCCGCGCGCGAGCCCGCGTTTCTGGACCGTACGGCAGAGCTCATGCATGCCGTCCGGGAGCTCTCGCGAGACGAGGCACAGACGCTCTGGGCGTGCAGCGATCGGCTCGCGGACCTCAACTACGAGCGCTTCCGCACCATGGACCTCGCCCGCGACACGACGGCCGCCGTCGCTTCCTATGAGGGCATCCAATACACGCACCTGGCGGCCGGGGTCATGAGCGAGGGGGAGCTCGGTTGGCTCGACGAGCACCTGCGCATCCTCTCCGGCTTCTACGGAATCCTGCGCCCACTCGACGGCGTGGTCCCCTATCGCCTGGAGATGCAGGCGCGGCTCGCCGTTGGCGACCGCCACGACCTCTATGAGTTCTGGGGCGACGCGCTGTACGAGTCGCTCGCCACGGAGGGATGCGACACGATTGTGAACGTCGCCTCCGTTGAGTACGCGCGGGCCGTGACGCCGTGGGTCCGCTCGGACGGACCGCAGGTCCTGAACTGCCTCTTTGGCGTACTACGCGACGGACGGCTCCGTCAGACGGCCACCGAGGCCAAGGCCGCGCGCGGCACCTTCGTCCGCTGGTGCGCAGAGCGGGGCGTCGAGGACCCAGGTTGTCTGCGCGGCTTCCGCGAGCGCGGCTATGCGCTCGACGAGGCTCGCTCCGACGAGCACACCCTCGTCTTTGTGCGAGACCTCTCGTGCAATACTGCCGCTCGTGATGAAAGAAGCCGCTCCGTTCTTCAAAACTCTCGCTCGTGATGAAGGTTGTTGCATCCGCGCTGCCATCTGGTTTCATGTCTTATTTCTTTATCAGCCAAAACGTTGCCGACGGGCACGCCCATACCTTCCCAGCGCCAGAATCCTTCATCACGAGCGCGACTTTTGCAGGACGGGGGCAGCCTCTTCATCATGTGCGGGCGTTTTGCAGCAGGGACGTCGGGTGCGGCAATCATCCGCGTGAAGAGTGGCCGAGGCGCCCATGCCCTCGAAAAGGCCTGAACGCGACAACGATAGAATCGTCTGACTCTCTAAAGCAAATTACCTCAATCAGGAAGCTCCCCAATGCTTCCAATAATCTCCCCACGATATACAACGCCTGTCTTGTCAAGGTGAAGGGCATTGGCAGCAGTATCGGGAAACACCACAACAATTTCTGACGAGAGTCCTGCATCGTGGATTACATCAAGGTCTGCGTGTACCAGCCTCTCTCCACGCCGCACCTCATCCCCCCTCGCCACATGGCACTTGAATGGAGCTCCGTTAAGCTCCACCGTATCCAAGCCGACGTGGACGAGCGCCTCTCTTCCGTCAGCGGCGCGTAGGCCAAAGGCGTGCAGGGTTTCATAGACCATCTCAACTGTACCGTCTACCGGACTCGATACGTTTCCGTCATCTGGGAAGACGACGAAGCCGGAACCCATTGTCCCCTGGGCAAACAGGGGATCCGAACAAGCGGCAAGCTCGAAGAGTCTTCCGTTGGCAGGAGAGGAAACCAGGGTATGGTCGGGGTCACCGCCCTTGAGGCGAAAAGCTTTTATCAAATTTCTAATATACGACATCGAATGCTCCTATTAATTAACCTTTGGCGGGGACGGGACGCATCGTCCCGTCCCCGCCAAAGGCGACTAGTCGTACATCTTCTTATTACGTGAGCTCACGAGCATCGTCATCGCAAATCCTGCAATCGCCGCAACCGCAATTGTAGCGAGACAGAAGAAGAAGTTCGTCATATCTCCGTCAGGAGAGATATAGGTGGCGCAGGTCATAAGTCCCGGACCGGCCCAGGAGAACTGCTTCAGATCGACGATAGCGCCGAACACGCCACCGATGGCGGCTCCCAGAGAGGCGCCAAGCAGGGGCTTGCCGAAGGGGATGCAGATGCCATAGAGCGCCGGCTCGGTAATACCGAGAATCGCAGTAATTCCCGCAGAGGCGCCGATGGCCTTGGTCTTCTTGTTGCGGCTCATATACCACACAGCAAGCGCCGCGCCACCAACGGCAGAGTTTCCGCAGAGAGCACCGGGCAGGAAGATGTTGTCAAATCCCGTCGACTGCATGTTCACGATGTTGATGGCCTGTACGGCTTTTTCCATACCAGTGATGACCCCGAGCGGACAGAATGCACTCCAGAGAGCGCTCGTAACAAGCCTGAAGTGCTCAGCCGCCCAGTAGAAGAACACCGATAGCCCCTCACCACAGACGGCTCCAATGGGGCCAAGAACGAGCAGGGTAACGGGAATGGAGATAACCATGGTTACCAGAGGAAGAAGGAAGTACTGGAGGCTGCTGTGAATGATGCGCTTAAAGAATCGGTAGATAAGGGCAAGGAACGGGACACCCAGAATAATTGGAAGGAACGTGTTGTTGTACGTCGTAGCGTAAACAGGCATGCCCAGGAAGTCGAGACCCTCGACTCCGTTAATCGTTGAATACACCAAGGTCATGCCCAGCAGCGCTCCAAGTACCGGCTCTGCGTTGAGCTTGGTTGCAGCACTCCAACCAAGAACGATGGGCATGAAGTAGAATCCGGCGTTCGCCGCGCCGTTGAGGATGACGACGGCACCACTGTCGGGATCAAGGCCGAAGAAGTTCGTGCAGATGGTGAGGAAAGCCATGAGCATTCCGCACCCCATGAACATGGGGATTATGGGAGCGACAGTTCCACCAAGGTAGTCTACGATGATTCTGCCCAAGCGCTTAATCCGGCCAAGGGGCCCCGTTGCCGCCGATGCCGACGTCGCAGCATCATCCGCTCGACGAATTGCTTCCTCCTCGGAGAGACCGTCATCGGTTTCGCCGACAAATCCCGTTACCTCAACGAAGTCAGCGTAGATCGAATAGCAGTCCGTACCAACGATCACTTGAACTTCGCCATTGCCCACGTCTCTGACCCCCAGAACGCCGTCGATGGCGTTAAGCGTCTCAGCGTCCATCTTCGCAGGGTCTTTAAGCTTGAGCCTCAGGCGCGTAGCACAGTGGTTGGCAAACCTGAGATTGTCCGCTCCTCCCAACGCCGCCGCGATTTCCTTTGCCAACTTCTCGTACTTCATGCTTTCCTCCACTCCTACCGTCTAGGCATATCAAAATCGCTACTCAAGATTGGCATGTAGGGCAAACATCCGATCCGTTGGAACCCCCAGTCTCTGCGCAAGGGGGAGTACGAGGGCATCGCCCAAGATAAGTACGCTCTGCTCGAACAGCGATCCTCCCGGAAACACCGGAAGCTCATCGATTTCCATAGGGACTTTGTCCGTATAGGCGGGGACGACGACGGTCACATCTGCGAGCTCTGCAAGCTCAGACTGTGGACGTGTTGTCAGTACCGCCACACGACCACCAAGCGACCTCGCCTTCCTGGCCACATTGACAACGCTCGAAGTCGCCCCAGAGGCCGACGCGACAACAAGAAGATCACCGGACTCGAAGGCAGGAGTCGTCGTATCTCCCACAACGTAACTCGCAAGCCCAAGGTGCATGAGCCTCATGGCTAGACAACGCATCTGGAGAAGAGAACGACCTGCGCCGTGCGAATATATTTTGCGTGCGGCAAGTATTTCTGACATCAACGCATCAAGCTGGCCCGAATCGACTCTTGAAACGCAATCGGATAGCTGGGCGGCACCAGTCCCGGCAAGCTCAGGTATGTTCATCTAGGCCTCCGCTTCTTTCTCGATGCGCTCGTTGTACGCATCGAGCATTTCTCTCATTTTTCGAGCAACGCCCCTGCGATCGTTCACGCCACAGATCCCGCCGCCCGAGATAACAATCTCAGCCGTGCTCTCAAGCGCCTGCTCGAACGTCTCAAGCTTGATTCCCCCGGCAATCGCCTTAGGCGTATCCACACATGAGAGTCTCTTGAGCTCTTCAACCGGATCGGCCCCTGTTGCTTGACGGTCATAGCCAACGTGGCAGCACAGATAATCTGGGCCCATTTCGGCAATCTGCCGGGCACGTTCCTCCATTTCTCGAACGTTGCACATATCGGCAAGAACCTTCACTCCGTTTACACGTCCGAGCTCTATCGCTGCTCTAACCGTAGCGTCATCTGAGGCGCAAAGCACGGAGAACATGTCACAGCCCGCCTCTATGACCGGCTTGGGGACCTCGCCACCCCCATCCATTACCTTGATATCCGCAAATACGGCCTTGTCGGGGTACCTCCCCTTAACCTCTTTGACAACACGAGCCCCTTCCGACACGATGAGGGGCGTGCCGAGCTCGATTATGTCGATGTAGGGTGCGACCTCCTCAAGCACGGCAAGTGCCTCTCGCGCGCTAAACAGATCAAGGGCTACCTGCAGTTTCTTTCGCCGATTCACATTCGTCTCCTTTGCTCACGATTCGATCTCAAATGGCGCGTCACCATAGTCGAGAAGCGCCATTATTCGCCCGAGGTACTCATCTGGCTCGGATAGATACGCATATCTGTCCGGATGACGTAGGAAGCCCTCGTAAAGAGGCATTGAGAAATCAATCCCGAGAGATGTGTCCTCGTGGACAGTCGCAAAGCGTGCTGCAGGAACATCCTCGCCGTAGCTTGGGTTTCTCACGGCAGAAATACCACCGGCGTCTCTCATCACGTAATACGTCATACCGTGATGAGCCTTGACCGATTCGTACCAAACGGGACACTGCCTGTACGCAAGGTCCGAAAAAATGAGGGGACCCTCCCCCACGTTGATCGAAGCATGACCGTAGTCGGGGGGAACGAGCAGCGTCTGGCCCTCGTCAACCTTCACGAGGATTACGTCATCAACATGGTTCTCTCCAGGGCGTTCCTCAAAATCGGAAGAGCGCTGAAGAATGAAGAGGGCTGAGCCCATAAGCACTTCATAGACCTCTCCATATGTATGCGTATGAGCCCCGTTCCACCCATGGTAATGACCCGACGTCTTCTTGCACTCCCCGTTGAAGTCCCCAGGCAGGACGATCGTGAGGTCATACTGCAACCCGCTGTGAGCAAACCTGTCCCGGTCCTGCTCCATACTGAGACGGCCCAAGGTATCGTAAGCTCGCTCCGTCAGGTCAAGACCAGATTCACAGGCAAGAAGGCCCACCATTTGTTCGGCGGTCTTGTGCCCGCTCTTCTCAGCCTGAAGCCCCTCGCCAAGACGAACGCACATAGACGTGTCATCCCAATAAAGCGGGACCCCACTCCGGGCAAGCATCTCCCACGTCATACAACCTCCCAGCCTCGAAAAGGTTCGATTAACTCCTATGGAGTTTTACTTCATATTAGTTGTTTTAGTCGGAGTATTACTTCGTTATGAAGTTTCACTACAGGTTTCAGTAATTGTATTACGTGGTAGTTAGCACTATTTTAATTCTACTACTAAAACAACTCTCGGTAAGCGGTCGATTGATTCAGTTGAGCGGTGTTTTACTACATAATGCTCGTTTTCAGCATCTCCGCCGCGTTGGGTATGATGGAACCAACCTGTGCACCAGCAAGAACCTTGAAACCATGAGGGACGCATATGGTCGTAAAGGAAATTGAGAGAAACTACCGGGTCATGTCAGCGGCAGAGAGACGCGTTGCCGATGTCATTGTCTCCTCCCCCGAGGAGGTGATAGGGATGAGCATGGCCCAGCTCTCAAAGGCAAGCGACACTTCAGACGCCACCGTCATGCGCATGTGCAAGAGGATTGGCCAAAAGGGGTTTTACCAGCTTAAAATCAACTTGGCGATCGAGACCAGCGTCGAGAAGGACAACCGTGGCGGTGTGACCACGCTCGAGACTCCTACCGACATCTCCGACTACATTTCGCTCGTATGCTCCTCCCTGCCCTCCATCGCTCATAACATCAGCATTGACCTACTCTCATCCACCATGGATATGCTGCTCGCTGCAGACGAGGTCTACCTTTTTGGCTGGGGAAACACCAATACCATAGCCCAGGATCTTGCGCACCGGCTCTTTCGCATAGGCATCAAAACGTTTTCGTCAGAGAACGTTGAGTACATCATGCGAGCAATCGTTCTTTCAAAAAAAGGCGATGTATTCATTGCGGTAAGTCATGCCGGACACGCGCTCTATACAGTCGAATGCATGAAGCTCGCGCGTCAAAATGGTTGCAAGGTCATCCTCATTACCAGCGAGCCGAAGAGCCCAGCATCCGAACAAGCGGATATCGTACTTTGCAGCGGCATTAACGATGGGCCGCTAGGAGACAGCGGTTATTCGTCGCATGTATCTGAGCTGCTCATATCTGACCTCCTTATTTATTTCCTTTCGATTCGAACATCCAGCACCGATGCTGGCATACGGAGCGAAGGGGTACTTGCACAGTTCAGCCTCTGAGAAACTCCCGGCAACTATCGCGACGTATCAAGATGGCCATAAGTGCGTATCATGAAGACATGGCGGACGTCGACGCGATCATAGAGCAGATTCTCGCGGCAAGCCGCGCCAAGGGCGGCCGGGCGCTCTCGAGCGAGCGCACCTACGCCGACGAGCCCATCCTCTTGCGCGGCTCGCAGCTCGCCAGCTACCTCCCCGAACCCATTCGTGAGATGCGCGCCCTCGCCCGTCGTCCCGAGGCCCGCTCCTGGTCGGATGCGCGGCTCTTCGTCGAGCAGGCGCGGCTCATGGCAGACTACGCCGACGACCGCCCCTACCCAGGGGAGTTCAAGAGCTACTTCCCCACCTACGAGGCGATGGACAACCAACAGCTGCGCGGGTACTTCACCTGGCGCGAGGACGTCCGGTCCGGCAGCGTCACGCGGACGTCCACGTCCTTTGCCTACGTCTATCTCTACGAACTCCTGAACGGCATCGGCGTCGAGCCGGGCGAGGAGGCCTTCCGGGCCATCGAGGGCTTCTGGCAGGCCTATCGCGACTTCGAGCCCGCGATGGACCGCTACGTCCGCCCCTGGCTCGTGGACTACGTGGTCTATCACGAGCTGTCGCCGGAGTTTGCCAGGCCCTATCTCAACACCGCGCACGACCATGCGGTCGGCGTCCTCTCACGCGCCGACGCCGCGGCGCGCTCCCACCCCAGGCAGCGGCGACGCGCCGCCTACGCACCGACGGTCGACCCCGAGCTGTTCGACGCGCTCGACGCCCTGTCCACGTACCGTCTCCGGGAGTCCCGCCTCTTCCAGGACGAGCCCGACGCACTCATGGCAGTGACCTGCGCCGTCTTTGCCCAGCTCGCGCGCTACTACCACGGAGGCCGCGCCCAGGGGCTAACGGAGAGCCTCTTCGGCTCCCGGCATGCCATGCCCCACCTCATGTTTGCCTCCGCCGTGTTCTATCCCGGGGCCCGACATCCCGACACCGTCTACGAGCTCGACGACACCTGTCGCTATCTCTGCAGAAACGGCATCTGGACCTGCGACGCGCTCCATGACGGCGGGGCCAGGAGCGCAAAGCTCGGTCAGGTGCTCCACGCCGTAGACCAGCGGCTCCGGTCGGCGCTCGACTACCCCCACCCGCTCAAGGAGCGTGGCGACCCAAAGTACCTCGTGCAGATCATAGACCGCGAGGTCGGTGACTATCTCGCATGGCGAAAGCAGCACGCCCCGCGACACGTGGAGATCGACCTCTCCAAGCTCGCCGACATCCGCTCGACGGCAGCCGAGACGCGCGAGGCCCTCCTCGTGGACGAGGAGCGCGACGAAGCTGCCCCTATCGTCCGTGAAGCGCCGTCAGCGCCAGAGCAGGACACCTCCCCCGGACTCACCGCCGAGGAGCTCTCGCTCCTTCACGACCTGCTCGACGGTCGCACGCCCTCGGCACCTGGCACGGACCTCCTCGTGGACGCCATCAACGAGAAGCTCTTCGACCTGCTGGGCGATACCGCCATTGAGTTTGACGAGACGGGCGCGCCGGCGCTCGTGGGAGACTACGTCGAGGACGTGCGCGAGGCCCTCGATCTTAATTAGAACACCTGTGCTAGAATTGCCTCCTGAGTCCGGCAAGAGAGGGGCGACACATGGGTGACGTGCGGGTACCCAAGCGCATAGCGGCGGTCATCATCAACTCCCTCAAGGGCGGCGTGGTTCCGCGCATCGGCCTGCCCTACGTCACCGTAGGCCGCGAGCGCGAGATCCAGGCGCTCCTGCACGACCTCGAGCTCGTGGCGGACGGCGGCGCGAGCTTCCGCTTCCTCGTGGGCCGCTATGGGGCCGGAAAGAGCTTCCTGCTCCAGACCATCCGCACGCACGCGATGGGCAACGACTTTGTGGTGGCGGACGCCGACCTCTCCCCGGAGCGACGCCTCCAGGGCGGGCAGGGCCAGGGCCTTGCCACCTATCGCGAGCTCATCCGCAACCTCTCCACCAAGACGCGGCCCGAGGGCGGGGCTCTCGCACTCGTGCTGGACCGCTGGGTAGCGGCCCTGCGCGAGCAGCCGGACGCCGAGACGGCCCTCGCGGCACAGCTCTCCCCCATTCAGGAGCTCGTCTGCGGCTTTGACTTCACGCAGGTCCTGCGCCTCTACTATCGCGCGAGCCTCGAGGGGAACGACGAGACGCGCGCCGGCGTGGTCAAGTGGCTACGCGGCGAGTTCCGCACCAAGACCGAGGCCCGCGGCGAGCTGGGCGTCAACGCCTGCATCACAGACGACACCTGGTACGAGTACCTCAAGCTCTTCGCGCAGTTCCTCGTGGGAGCCGGCTACAAGGGCCTCGTCGTCCTCATCGACGAGCTCGTGAACCTCTACAAGATCCCCAACGCCACCTCGCGCCAGTACAACTACGAGAAGATCCTCACCATGTACAACGACACGCTCCAGGGCAAGGCTCACCACCTGGGGATCATCATGGGCGGAACGCCACAGTCCATCGAGGACCGTCGTCGCGGCGTCTTCTCCTACGAGGCCCTGCGCAGCCGCCTCACGCAGGGGCGCTTCGCGAGCGCGGGCCTGGCGGACATGCTCGCCCCGGTCATCCACCTGGAGCCGCTCACCTACGAGGAGCTGCTCGTCCTCATCGAGAAGCTCGCGGACATCCACGCCGGCTACTTCGGCTACGAGCGCACGCTCACCGAGGCGCAGCTCGTGGGCTTCCTCAAGGTGGAGTTCGGCCGCGTGGGCGCGGACACCCACCTCACGCCGCGCGAGGTAATCCGCGACTTCATCGAGCTTCTCGACATCGTGTGCCAGAACCCGGGGGCAGATGTGGACGCGCTGCTCAAGACGGACGCGTTCTCCGGCGCCGTGAGCGCTCCCGCCGTCGCGGCGGGCGCCCAGGACGTCGACGCCGCCTACGCCGAGTTCACGATCTAGGCGTCGCCGTCCTTGTCCCACACCTTCTCGACGACGCCACGCTCGTCCACCACATACGCCGAGTAGATCGGCTCGTCCGGCGACGTCGCGTTCACCTCGAGATAGCGGGGACCCTCCCCGTCATCGACGAGCTCGTAGTAGACACGTCCGTCGCCCGTCCACGACACGCAGCAGGGCAGGCCAAAACGCTCCTCGAAGTCATCGACGGTCTTCTCGCCCCCATCGAGAAACGCCGTGACCTCGTCAACATCAGAGATGGTGTCCCCGGCCTCGTAGCGCAGGGGGTCGTCATTCACGAGGCGCGTCTCCCACTCCAGGGGATAGCTCAGCCGAAGGTGCAGTCCCGTCCCTTCGGGCCAGTCCGTCTCGCGCGCGTCGTAGAGCATCGCCGAGTACGCGTCCTCGGACCATACGATGACGGTGGAGACGCCCACCTCTGCCTCGTCAAAGTCGTTCACGCTCACGAGCGTCATGTGGCACCAGTAGTTCTCGCCGTCGAGGACAAACGAGAAATCGGTCGAGAGCTCGACGCGACGCTTGCCGTCTTCGAACTTCTCGGATTCCATGGGGCGCGTCACCGAATGAGTGTCCAGGTAGCCAACGTGACCGGAACAGCTCTCCACCAGCTCGCCGGCCTGCTCGTCAAGATCGTCGGAGCCCGCGCGGGCCTCGGGCGAGAAGAGCCCGACAATCGCGTCCCCGTCACCCGCCTCGAGGGCGCCGAGAAGGCCCTCCGCCGCGTCAAGGCAGGCCTGCCCCCGGGGGCTCACGTACTCCTCGCCCGTCACCTTGCTTTCTACAAAGCGGACGAGGGTGTCGATGCGCTCAGAGCATCCCGTGCACAAGGCGGCTACGGCCAGCGCGAGGGCAAGCATCACGAGAGTCCTTGTGCGGAACCTGTCTTTCGTACTCACGACGCCCCCTCACATGAGGTCACATCAAATCGCTGCGCGCGACCGACGCCCTCTATTCTTGCCGAATCTCGAGCAGCTTGCGCATGTCCGTCGCGTTGAGCGCTGCCACGGGGCAGTGTCGCAGGAGCGTCTCGTCATTGGTCACGAGATAGTCGACCTTGCCTCGCATCGCCGATGCGATGACGAGGTCATCTTCGAAGTCCCCGTGCAACGCGCGCTGCTTGGAGGCCATCCACACGTCCGTGTGATCGAGCGACACGGCGCAGGCGATTGCCTGCATGTTGTTGATACAGCCCCACGCCGTGGCGGTCGCCGCCTGAGCGGCGGACTCACTGAGCGAGCCAGCCGCTGCACGCTCGATGCGCTTGTGTTCCGCCGACACCAGGTAGTACACGTCCTTGGCAGTTGAGACGGCATAGACCAGGGTCCGATTATCCTCGAGGGCGCGCTCAATAAGCTGCCTAGCCGCCGCATGACCGCCTCTCCAGGGGAGATAGTAGTCAAGCCAGACATTGGTATCCAGGAGCATCGATAGCTGCGGGCTCACGAATCAAGCCCCCTCTCGCGAAGACGCTCGAGCAGAATCTGCTCTCTGAGCTCGTCATAAGGAGGCTCATCAAATCCCTCGGACACCGATATGCCTCGAGATGCCAGCGAGCGCGCAACTATCTGACTTCCTTCTCGCGCCAGCGTGAGCTTGCGATCCCGCTCGGCGTACGCTGCGGAAGACGACTCTGACTGCTGGCCGGACACGAGCTCCCTGATCTTATCGGGTTGGTCCGCCAGGCTGGAAAAACGTCCCCACATCGCACGAATGGCCTTCGTGGGCGTGAGCCCCGCCTCGGCAAGGGCCGCGTCTCCCGAGACCTTGAGGCTCGCGTCAATACGTGCGTTGACCTGCGCGAGGGTGGTATCCATTGGTCTCCTTTCCAATGTAAAGCACATGCTAGCATCTTCTGCTAGCAATAGCTAGATTTTCTTCTTGAAATCAGAAACATTTGTTCGTATACTGGCTAGCATCGAGGGGAGGTCGCCATGGGCGTCTTTGACCGATACGCGCCGTTCGTTCAGGACTTCATCTACGCGCACGAGTGGGAGAACCTGCGCGGCGTGCAGGTGGCCGCCGGCGAGGCGATCTTCGACACGGACGACCACGTGCTGCTGTGCGCCTCCACGGCCTCCGGCAAGACCGAGGCCGCCTTCTTCCCCATCCTGACCGAGTTCTGGAAGAACCCGCCCGCATCGGTGGGCGCCCTCTACATCGGCCCCACCAAGGCGCTGATCAACGACCAGTTCTACCGTCTCACCGACCTCTGCGAGGAGGCCGGCATCAACGTCTGGCACTGGCACGGGGACGTCTCCGCCTCCCACAAGGCGCGCCTCGTGAAGCGCCCCTCCGGCATCCTGCAGATTACGCCGGAGTCCCTCGAGGCCCTGCTCATGCGCCGCCACGCCGTGGTGTCCAAGCTCTTCTGCGACCTGCGCTACGTCGTGATCGACGAGGTCCACTCGCTGCTGCGGCAGGATCGAGGCGGCCAGTGCCTCTGCCTCATCGAGCGCCTGGCGAGAATAGCGGGCGTGCAGCCACGGCGCATCGGCCTCTCGGCCACGATTGGCGACCCCGAGGACGTGGGCGCGTTCCTCGCCGCCGGCACCGGCCGCAACACGATCGTCCCCCGCATCGAGGAGCCCCCGCGCACCTGGCGCCTCTCGATGGAACACTTCTACCAGACCGGCCCGCAAGCGGACGAGTCCGAGCTTCAGACGGCAGACGGATGCGTCGAGGCAGACGTCCTCGCAGTCGAAGCCGAGAAGACCTCGCCAGAGGGCCGGGGCTTATTGCCGCGCGCAGTTCCGCACGAGCCGGACGAGCCAGTGGCTCGTCCGTGCGAGCAGGACTGTTTGAGCACGGCGATAAGCCCCGGCCCTCCCGAGGCCCCCACGGACCTGGCGCCCGCGAACGCCGACCCGGGCATCGGCTACATCTTCGAGCACACTCGTGGTAGAAAATGTTTGATCTTCAGCAACTCGCGCGAGGAGGCGGAGGAGGTCTGCACGACGCTGCGGGCGTACTGCGAGTTCAACGGGGAGCCGGACCGCTTCCTCATCCATCACGGCAACCTCTCGGCCGCCATCCGCGAGAGTGCCGAGGAGCAGATGCGCGACGACGCCTCCGACCTCTCGATCGTGGCCACCGCAACGCTTGAGCTCGGCATCGACGTCGGCCGCCTCGAGCGGGCGTTCCAGATAGACGCTCCCTTCACCGTCTCGGGGTTCCTCCAGCGCATGGGGCGAACGGGCAGGCGCGAGGCCCCGCCGGAGATGTGGTTCGTCATGCGCGAGGAGCAGCCGGAGGCCCGTACGCTGCCGCCGGAGACCATCCCCTGGAAGCTGCTGCAGGGCATCGCGCTCGTCCAGCTCTACCGAGAGGAGCGCTGGGTCGAGCCGCCCAACCTCAACCGCCTCCCCTACAGCCTGCTCTGCCACCAGACGCTCGCCACGCTCGCCGGCGAGGGGGAGCTCTCCCCCGCCCAGCTCGCGAGCCGAGTGCTCACGCTCACCTACTTCCACCGCGTGACGGCCGACGACTTCCGCGTCCTTCTCCGCCACCTGCTCCAGAACGACTACATCGAGCAGACCGAGGGCGGTGGCCTCATCGTGGGCCTTGCGGGTGAGCGCGTCACAAACTCCTACAAGTTCTTCGCCGTCTTCCAGGAGAACGTGGAGTACACCGTGCGCTCGGGCTCAGAGGAGATCGGCACGCTCTGCGCGCCGCCCCCGCCCGGGGAGAAGGTTGCCATCGCCGGGCACGTCTGGATCGTGGACGAGGTGGACCACGAGCGACACCTGCTCTACGTCACGCAGGTCAAGGGCAGGGTCCCGGCGTACTTTGGCGACGTGGCGGGAGACATCAACACCCACATCCTCGAGCGCATGCACCGTGTGCTGGAGGAGAGCGCGCCCTACCCCTACCTGTGCGACCACGCCCGCGCGCGCCTACGCGAGGCCCGCCGCGTGGCGCGGAACTCCCGTCTCACGGCAGGTCCCCTCGTCTGCCTCGGCGAGAACGACAAGGAGCAGACGATGTGGTGCCTGCTGCCGTGGCTGGGGACCTACGCGTTTCTCGCCCTGGAGCGCCTGATCAAGATCAAGTGCGCTGCGGAGCTGGGCATCAAGGGCGTCAACTCGTCGCGCCCGTACTTCATGACCTTTGTGATGAAGGCCGGCGAGCAGGAGTTCTTCTCGGTGGTAAAGGAGGCCGCCGATCGCCTCGGGGACCCGATGGAGCTCCTCTACCCCGCCGAGATCCCCTACTTCGAGAAGTACGACGAGCTGGTGCCCACGGAGCTCGTGCGCAAGGGCTTTGCCGAGGGCGTGCTGGACGTCGAGGGCATGCGCGAGCGCGTGGTCGGGTGGTAGTCCCACGGCACCAAGGCCAACCTGACGTGCGCTCTCTTTCGTGGGCAAGCTTGTCGCCAAAAAATCGACAGTTTTGGGTTTCTCACCCGCCTGCACACGCCGGAGCCTCTTTTCTCAAGGGGCTTGCGTAGGTTGCGGGCAACACGTTTTATGTAGTGGCGAGAAGAGCCGAGAGTTGCATAAAGAACGTTGCCCACAACCCAACGAAGCTTGGCGAAAACGGCCCCTCAGCGGCTATTTCGTCGGCGCCGCATCAAAGATGTTGCCCAAAACCAGAAAGTGGCACGGCTGAGGGCGTCTCACGAAGCGGGCCCGGACCGCAGGGGGTTGGCGGTCCGGGCCCAGATGGCAAGGGGGTGCCCCCTTCGCATCGACTAGTGAATGCTCCAGGCGTGGTGGTCGGTGTGGAGCAGCTCCTCGGCGCGCTCGGAGAGCGGCTCGCCCAGATAGTCCTGGTAGATGGCCGTAATCGACGGGTTCTCGTAGGAGTTGCGCAGCTCGGCGTCGTGATCGAGGCCCCAGAGGACGTCGCCGCGCACGCCCGCCAGCTCCTCGCCGTCGTGGATGGGCTGGCCGCCGCCGCCCGCGCAGCCGCCGGGGCAGGCCATGACCTCGACAAAGTCGTACTCGACCTCGCCCGCCGCGATGGCGTCGAGCAGGTAGCCCGCATTGGCCAGCCCGCTCACCACGGCGACGCGCACCGGGGTGCCCGCCAGGTCGTAGGTGGCCTCCTTCCAGGCGTCCAGGCCGCGCACGTCGGAGAAGGCGTCCGGCTCGGGCGTCTTGCCGGTGACCACGTGGTAGGCGGTGCGCAGCGCGGCCTCCATGACACCGCCGGTGGCGCCGAAGATGACGGCCGCGCCCGTTGAGGTGCCCAGCGGGTCGTCGAAGTCCTCCTCGGGAAGCATCGTCGCGTCGATGTGCTCGGCGCGGATCATGCGGTCGACCTCGCGCGTGGTGATGGAGACGTCGACGTCCGGGTCGCCGCAGGCGTCGTTCATGACGGGGATGGCGACCTCGGCCTTCTTGGCCGTGCACGGCATGATCTCCACGCAGAAGATGTTGTGCGGGTCGATGCCCTTGAGCTCCGCGAAGTAGCTCTTGGTCACGGCGCCGAACATCTGGCCGGGAGACTTTGAGGTGGAGAGCTGGTCGGTGAACTCGGGGCGCACGGCCTTGACGTAGCGCACCCAGCCCGGGCAGCAGGAGGTGAACATCGGGAACGTGTTCTCCTCCCTGTGGGCGAGCTTGTGCAGGAGCTCGGTCCCCTCCTCCATGATGGTGAGGTCGGCCGAGAAGTTCGTGTCAAAGACGTAGTCCACGCCCATCTGGCGCAGCGCGGCCACGAGGCGGCCGACGGTGGCGTCCTCGCGCGCGAGGCCGAGGCTCTCGCCCCAGGCGGCGCGCACGGCCGGCGCAATCTGCACCACGACGACCTTCTCGGGATCTGCCAGCGCGTCGAAGACCTTCTGCGTGTCGTCGCGCTCGCGCAGGGCGCCCGTCGGGCAGTGCGTGATGCACTGGCCGCAGAGCGTGCAGTCGGACTCGCGGATCGTCATGCCGCCGCGGACGTTCACGCTCGTGTGCGTGGCGCGGTTGGCGAGGTCCCAGACGCCGATGCCCTGGATCTTCTCGCACACCTGGATGCAGCGCAGGCAGTTGATGCACTTGTCGTTGTTGCGGATGAGCGGGAAGGACTTGTCCCACTCGTCGTGCATGAGGCGCTTCTCGTACGGCAGGTCCGAGATGCCCAGGTCGTTGGCGAGCGTCTGCAGGGTGCAGTTGCCGGAGCGCACGCAGCTCGTGCACTCGGAGTCGTGCGTGGCAAGCAGCAGCTCCATGTTCATGCGGCGCGCGACGCGCACCTTGGGGCTGTTGGTGCGCACGACCATGCCCTCGAGCACGGTGTTGTTGCACGCGGCCACGAGCTGGTCGATGCCCTCGATCTCAACCACGCAGATGCGGCAGGCGCCAATCTCGTTGAGGTCCTTGAGGTAGCAGAGCGTGGGAATCTTGATGCCTACGGTTGCGGCGGCGTCGAGGATGGAGGTGCCCTCCTCCACGGTGACGGCGCGGCCGTCGATAGTGAGGTTTACCACTGCTCGATCCTCCCTCCGCGGAACGCGCCGAAGCCGAAGTGGTCACAGCGCAGGCAGCGGGATGCCTCCTGGTGCGCCTCCTGGTCGGTGAGGCCGTTCTCGACGATGTCGAAGTCGTTGATGCGCTCGGACGCCTCGCGCTCGCGCATCTCGCAGCGCGCGCAGGAGATCTTGCCCTTGAACTGCACGGGCGGCAGCTCCACGTCGAGCTCGATCTTGTGGTTGAAGCCGAGGTAGTTGTCGATGTTGCCGGCCGCGACCTTGCCCGCGTTGATCGCGCGGATGACGGTGGCCGGGCCGCTCTGGCAGTCGCCGCCGGAGAAAAGGCCGTCCTGGCCGGGCACGGCGCCGTCCGGATCGGTGACGATGCGGCCCCACTTGCAGGGCACGCCCTGCTCCTCGAAGGTGGCGGAGTCGATGTCCTGGCCGATGGCCACGATCACGCGGTCGCACGGCACCACGACGTCGCCGCCCTCGGCCGCGCGCGGCGCGGGACGCCCGCGCTTGAGGCCGCCGATGATCTGCGGCTCGACCTTGAGGCCGGCCACGTGGCCGCTCTCGTCGACGACGACCTCCTTGGGCGCGTGCAGGTCCATGACCTCGCAGCCCTCGGCCTCGGCGCCGGCGATCTCCTCGTCCTGGGCCGTCATGTCGGCCACGCGGCGACGGTACGCGATGACGACCTTCTCGGCCCCCAGGCGCACGGAGGTGCGGGCCACGTCCATGGCCACGTTGCCGCCGCCGACGACGGCGACCGTGAGGCCCTTGAAGTCGGGCGGGTTGTTGTCGCCCATGTCGCGCAGGAGCTGGACGGCGGACATGACGCCCTCGGCGTCCTCGCCCGGAAGGCCGAGCTTCTTGTCCGCGTGCGCGCCGATGGCCAGGTAGACCGCATCGTACTCGGAGCGCAGGCGGGTCATCTCGTCGCCGTCCACGCTGTGGTTAAGCTCGACGTCGATGCCGCAGTCGAGGATCCACTGGATCTCCGAGTCGAGCTGCTCGCGCGGCAGGCGGTAGTTGGGGATGCCGTAGCGGAGCATGCCGCCGAGGTGCGCGCGCTGCTCGAAGATCTTGACCTTGTGGCCCATGAGCGTGAGGTAGTACGCGCACGAGATGCCGGCCGGACCGCCGCCGATCACGGCGACGCGCTCGCCGGTGGCGGGCTTTATGAGCGGGCGGTAGTCCCCGGCGTGGTCCACGGCGTAGCGCTTGAGGCCGCGGATGTTCATCGGGTCGTCCACCATGCCGCGGCGGCAGTGCATCTCGCAGGGGTGCTCGCAGACGAGGCCGCAGACGAGCGGCAGCGGGTTGTCCTTGCGGATGAGGCGCACGGCCTCGGTGTAGCGGCCGGCCTCGACGAGCGCGATGTAGCCGGGGATGTCCACGCCAGCCGGGCAGCCGGAGACGCAGGGCACCGTCTGGTGCTGCGAGAAGCCGCACGCGCGCTTGGTCACATGGTGCTCGAAGTCGTCACGGAAGCCGCGGATGGCCATGAGGGCCACCTCGCCGGCCTCGTAGCCGATCGCGCAGTCGCTCGACAGGTACACCGTGCGGGCGGTGGACTCGATGAGGTCGAGCGTCTCCAGCGTGGCGCGGTTGTTGAGTACGTCGTTGAACAGGTGGCGTAGCATGCGCAGGCCGTTTCTGCACGGCGTGCACTTGCCGCAGCTCTGCGTCGCGCACATGGCCACATACGAGGCCGTGAACTCGACGGGGCACGGAGCGAGCGAGCTCACCGAGAGGCGCTTCTCGAGCATCTCGTGCATGCTCGACATGATCGCCTGGGTCTCGCTCTGCTCCATGACGTGCATTCTTGCCATAGGCCCTCTCCTTGCACTCATGGAGTATGGTCGTCGCGGCCCCCTCGGCCACGACATAGTTGGTTCAGAGTACGTCTATGACGGGACAGCTCCCAGAAACATTCGGCGAGAAGAAAGACTGCTCGGCAAGCGGTGCGGCCCCTGGTCCCCACCTGCCATCGGCACGACAAAACCGCGCCGACAGCCGAGCCGATAAAAAAATCTGAAAGAAATCTGAGAAGCTAGGGAAACGGAACATCTCCCAGAAAGGAGCCGCCCCATGAAGAAGTTCACGCTCAAGGCGCTCGTCTGCACCCTATGCGCCTCTCTCGCGCTCGTCACCGCTCTCGCGCTCACGGGCTGCTCGGGCACGGGCACAGACCCCGAGGAGGAGGTCAGAGCCGCAATTGCCGCCGAGTTCGACGCATTCAAGAACCTCGAGGGCGACGTGATCGACGAGCTCGCCGAGGAGATGGGCAAGGCGGGCCTTGATGACTACGGCATCGAAGCGGACGAGTACATCGTCTCGATGTTCGAAGGATTCGACTACTCGATCGACGACATAGCGGTCGAGGGCGACACGGCCACGGCAACGATCACCGTCATGTCCAAGTCGCTAGATACGATCGCGAACCCGGACCCCGACGCCATGTACGAGGCGATCGCAGATGCCATTATGTCCGGCGAGGTCGACCCCAACGACAACGATGCCGTCATCGCCTGGTCTGGCGCGTACGTCATGGGGCTGCTCGACGCCGTCGAGCCAACCGAGAAGACCATCGAGCTCACCTACACCAACGGTGACGACGGCTGGCAGATGGAAGACAGCTCCGAGAGCGAGATCGAGAAGATCTTCCTGGAGGGCACATCCGCAACCGCAAGCGGCTCCCAGGACGAGGCCGCCGAGGCGCCCGCCGAGGACCAGCAGGAAGAGGCCCCCGTCGCGGAGACCGAGACCACTTCTCCCTCCTCCACTCCAACTACCAGCCAGCAGAACGCCCTGGAAAGCGCCAAGCGTTACCTCGATTACACGTACTTCTCCCACGACGGCCTTATCGGCCAGCTTGAATACGAGGAGTACTCGACGGAGGACGCAACCTGGGCTGCCGACAACTGCGGCGCAGACTGGAATGCGCAGGCGCTTGGTAAGGCGCAAGACTACCTCGACTACACGTCCTTCTCCTATACCGGGCTGATTGGGCAACTCGAATACGAGGGCTTCACCACGGAGCAGGCAACGTATGCGGCAGACAGCTGCGGAGCAGACTGGAACGAGCAGGCCGCCAAGAAGGCGCAAGATTATCTCGACTACAGCTCGTTTTCCCGGGATGGCCTCATCGGGCAGCTCGAATACGAAGGGTTCACTCACGAGCAGGCAGTATTTGGGGTGGACTCAGTGGGTCTATAGCTGAGTGTTCCACACAGGACGATGCGGGGGCGCCGGCCGCGGCCGGCGCCCCTTTACTGTGCGAACACCCCGCCGGCGATGCGCGCGGTCTCGGTGGCGTCCTTGGCGTAGAAGTCCGCGCCCACCATCTGGGCGTACTCGGGCGTGAGCACCGCGCCCCCGACGATCACCTTGCACCAGGGAGCGCGCTCGCGCAAAAGCTCGATCGTCTTGGCCATAGCCGGGACCGTCGAGGTCATGAGGGCAGAAAGCCCCACCAGCCGCACATGGCGCTCCACTACGACGTCCGCCACGGTCTCCGGCGCCACGTCGCGCCCCAGGTCGATTACGTCAAAGCCATAGTTCTCGAGCAGCATGCGCACGATGTTCTTGCCGATGTCGTGGATGTCCCCCTTGACCGTGCACACCACCACGGTCCCCTTGTCGGCGACGGCCTCCCCGGTCGCGCTCGCCGCACGGATGGTCTCGAAGCCGGCCTTTGCCGCCTCGGCGGAGGCCATGAGCTGCGGTAGGAAGAACGTCCCCGCCTCAAAGCGGCGGCCCACCTCGTCGAGGGCGGGCACGAGGACCTCGTTGATCGCATACAGCGCGTCATGGGCAAGAAGGACCTCGCGCATGGCATCCGCCATGGGACCGGCGCGCCCGTCCAGGACGAGGCGGCGCGCCCGCTCGACGGGGTCAGCCGGAAGCGCCGCGTCCTTCTCGGCCCGCGCGTCCTTCTCGCCCAGAGCTGCGGCCGGCGCTGCGTCCGAGCGGTCCGCATAGTGCTCCACGTAGAAGCGCGCGCCCTCGTCCTCCCCGGAGAGCACCCGCCAGGAGTCCACCACGTCCATCATCCGTCGCGCACCCGGGTTGATGATCGCAAGGTCGAGTCCCGCGCCCAGCGCCGCCGAGAGGAACGTCGCGTTGACCAGCGGGCGGAAGGGCAGGCCAAAGCTGATGTTGGAGACGCCGAGAACCGTGCGCACGCCGGGGAGCTCAGCCTTGACTAGGCGGATGGCCTCGAGGATGGTGCGCGGGGCGGTCTGGTCGGTGGAGGCCGCCATGGCGAGGCAGTCGATGACGACGTCCGCGCGCGGGATGCCGGCGGCGTCCGTGGTGGCCACGATCTTGCGCGCCACGGCGAGGCGCCCCTCGGCGGTGGCGGGGATGCCGTCCTCGTCGAGCGTGAGGCCCACGAGCGCGCAGCCGTAGCGCGCGGCGAGCGGGACCACTGCGGCGAGCGACTCCGCCTTGCCGCTCACGGAGTTGATAAGCGCCTTGCCGGGATAGCTGCGCACGGCGGCCTCGATGACCGCAGGGTCCGAGGCGTCGATCTGCAGCGGCAGCGTGGTCACGCCGAGGAGCTCGTCAACGAGGCGGCCCATGACCGCGCGCTCGTCGATCTCCGGCAGGCCGGCGTTGACGTCGAGGATCTGCGCGCCCGCCCGCTCCTGGGCGATGGCCTCGCCGATGACGTAATCGTGGTTGCCGCTGCGCAGGGCCTCCTTGACCCGGCGCTTGCCCGTGGGGTTGATGCGCTCGCCGATCACGCCCACCTCGCCCGGAGCGAGCGAGGTCACGCGCTGGGGGCCGCATACGGCAAAGCGGTCGGGCAGGCTGCGGCGGACCGGGGTGCGACCCGTCAGGAGCGCGCGCTCGGCAGCTATGTGCTCCGGCGTTGTGCCGCAGCAGCCGCCCAGGATGCTGACGCCCGCCTCGAGCATGGGGGCCACCTCCGCGGCAAAGCGCTCGGGCCCGATGTCGTAGACCGTCACGCCATCCTCCACGTGCGGGAGGCCGGCGTTGGCCTGCACCATGAGCGGGCAGGACGCCCACTGCGCCATGCGCGCCACGAGCGGCGCCACCTCGGCGGGGCCGAGCGAGCAGTTGATGCCAACGGCGTCCGCGCCGAGCGAGGAGAGCGTGAGTGCCGCCACCTCGGGCGTGGTGCCCAGGAAGGTCCGCCCGTCTTCCTCGAAGGTCATCGTGACCAGCACGGGGAGGTCGGAGTTCTCGCGCACGGCGAGCAGCGCCGCCTTGGCCTCCGCGAGGTCGGACATCGTCTCTATGACAAAGAGGTCGGCCCCCGCGTCCACGGCCGCACGCACCTGACGGGCAAAGAGCTCATAGGCATCGTCAAAGGCGAGCGGGCCCATCGGTGCCAGGAGCTGCCCCGTAGGGCCAAGGTCGGCGGCAACGTAGCGGGGGTGCGCCGCGCGGGCGCAGGACACGGCTGCCGAGAAGACCTCCTCGACCGTGGCGGCGTTGCCGAGCTTGACCGCGTTGGCGCCAAAGGTGTTGGTGGTCACCACGTCCGCCCCCGCCGCGACGTAGGCGGCATGGACCTCCGTCACCACCTCGGGATGCATGAGGCACAGCAGCTCCGGCAGCTCGCCGGCGGCGAGCCCGCGCGCCTGGAGCTGCGTACCCATGGCCCCGTCGAAGAGCAGAAAGTCGTCGCCCGCTAGGGCGGCCTCGAGCAGCCCTCGAAACTGATCGCCCACCATGAGCTCCCTCCGATAATCGACTGGTCCCATCCTAGCAAGGCGTGGTTTCCGTCGTGTCACGGGATGCGGGCCTGCAAAACGCTCGCTCGTGATGAAAAAGCCGCTTTCCAGATGCAAAACGATCGCTCGTGATGAATGCCATGGCCTCCCGGAAGGTAATTGGTTTATAGGATTATATTCTTTCCTGCGCAAACGCGAACAGAGTCCAACACGAAGGCCGCGTCCGCCCGAAATCACTCATCACGAACAAAGCTTTTGCAGAACGCCCTCTCGCTCTTCATCACGAAGGGCGGTTTTGCAGGCTCGTCACCGCCCGCAGGTCCTCCCGGACGCGCGCAGGAGGCAGAAGTCGTGGCAAGGACAGGCGTCGCAGCTCACATGGGCACCCCGGCGCGGCTCCTCGAAGAGGCCGATCACGGCCGTCACGCTC
This sequence comes from uncultured Atopobiaceae bacterium, assembly GCA_963931035.1. Lineage (GTDB taxonomy): Bacteria > Actinomycetota > Coriobacteriia > Coriobacteriales > Atopobiaceae > Thermophilibacter. The sequence continues at coordinate 1,217,985 of OZ006979.1, forward strand.
TTGGTGGGTGACATGAGCAGATCGCTCGAGAGCGTTATCCCCAGCGCACGCTGCGCGTCGAGCGTGGCAAGGAGCACCGGCTGCGTGGTGAGCGGCAGGTCCCCGTATCCGGGTGAGAAGCGCGTCCCGCAGAAGAGCCCGCGCGTCGCAGCCAGGGACACCACGCTCGCCTCGGCGGCATCTGCCGCGCGCTCGACGAGCGCTGAGCCCGCCGCGTCGAGCACGACCTGGGCGACGCGGTCGGTAAACGAGAGCCTCCGCAGCTCCGCGTCGATGCCCGCGCCTGCCGTCACCGCGAACACGCCCACGGCAACGGCGCCGTCGAGGTGCTCCGAGATTGACCTCCCCCGCAGCTCGAGGGCGGTCCCCTCGAGGCCAATCACGGGAAGGCCGTCGTCCTCGCGGCGACCTGCCACGTCGAACACGCGGACGACCCCGCGCGGGCGCGCCACCTCGAGGCAACGGGAGATCACGGCGTCCACGCGCGCGTCAAGCTCCGGGGAGAGCCCCTGCCCCGCATACCCCAGGTAACGCAGGACCTCGGAGCGCTCCACCGAGCGAACGTCGTAGGGCTGGACCACGTCCACGCGCTAGGCCCCCAGATAGCCGCAGGCGACGAGCGCCTCGCGCGCGGCGTGCGCCACCAAAGGCTTGTTCATGCTGTAGACGTGCAGGCCGTCGACGCCGTTGGCGGCGAGGTCAACGAGCTGCTCGCAGGCGTACTCCACGCCGGCGCGCGCCTGGTCTGCCGGGTCGTCGCCGGCGAGCACGAGTCGCTTCACGACCTTGGCCGGGATGGAGGCGCCGCAGGTGAATGCCATGCGCTGGATCTGCTTCACGCTCGTGAACGGCATGATTCCCGCGACGATGGGCAGGCGGACCCGGTGCCTCAGGCACTTCTCGCGGAAGCGGTAGAAGTCCTCGTTGTCAAAGAAGAGCTGGGAGACCAGGTAGTCGGCACCCGCCTCCTGCTTCTTGTACAGGCTCTCGAAGCTCTCCTGCTCGGTGGGGGACTCGACGTGGCCCTCCGGATAGCACGCGGCACCGATGCAGAGGTCGGCGCCCGAGGAGCGCAGATGGGAGATGAGGTCGGATGCGTGCTCGAAGTCGATGGCGTCGCGTCCGGGAGCGCGGTCGCCGCGCAGGGCGAGCACGTTCTCGACGCCCCTCTCGGCAAGGGACGCCACGTAGGCGTCCACGTCGGAGCGCGTCGATCCCAGGCATGTGAGGTGCGCGAGGGCGGTAACGCCGAGGTCGCGCTCAATGGACGCCGCGATCGGGACCGTGTTGGCGGAGTTGCCCGACCCCCCGGCCGAGTACGTGACCGAGATCCAGTCCGGGCGGTCGCCGGCCATCTCGCTCGCGATGGCAAACGCCTCCTCGAGGGGCAGCTCCCCCTTGGGCGGGAAGATCTCGAACGAGAAGGTCTGGCGCTGGGCGAGCTTGTCGGCAATCCTCATGATGGCCCCCTCCGGGTCAGTCGAGCTCTCCCCCATTCTCGCACATGAACGCCGGCATGCGCCCGGCAGAGGTCGCCTCGGCGATGTCAAGGAGGGCGCGGGCGACGGACTCGTCGCTCGCAGGACCGATGTGGAACCGCGCGCACTCCCTCACGACCGGCACCGCGTTGGCGACGGCGACGGAGTTGGCGTAGTGGCGCAGGACGGCGAGGTCGTTCTCGGCATCGCCAAAGCAGCAGACCTCGTCGGGCGTGAGGCCCAGGCGCTCCATGAGGAAGTCGCCGCCGTGGTCCTTGCCAAAGCCGTGCGGCGTGATGTCGATGTGGGGCGTGCCGGGCATGGGGCAGACAAAGTCGAGCGCGGGTAGCGCCCCGGCGAGAAGGGCGGCGACCTCCTGGCAGCGCTCGAAGCTCCCGACCACGCGGACGTTCGCCTTGTAGCAGGGCTCCTCGGGGACCGCCGGGACCGCGGTCTCAACCCGCCAGAAGTTGTCGGGGTGCGCCGTCACGAAGGCGAGGTCCGCGCCGACGGCGACCTTCTCGCCCCCGTACTCCACGACGAGGTAGGCGTCTTCGACATCTTTGAGCTCGCCGGCCGCGCGCACGAGCTCGCCGTGGTCGATGGGAACCTTGTCGACGAGCTCGCCGTCGAGGTAGACGAGCTGACCGTTGCTCGTGACCGCGGTGGAGCAGGCCGTCTCGTCGCCCGCGAACATGCGCGGCAGGTCGCGGTAGATCCTTCCCGTGCAGGGGGCAAAGTGGACGCCCGCCTCGCGCAGCGCGCGGATCGCGTCGAGCGCAAAGGGCGTTATCACGTGGTCATCCCGCCAGATGAGCGTGGAGTCAAGGTCGCTGAGCACGAGCCGGATCACGGTACCTCCTCACGATGATGGCTGCGGCGGTCCGCGGGCGCCAGGCGCCGAGCGCGGACCAGCGCGCAGCCATCGGAACGAACCCAGGCGCGACGGTCGGGGGCCGTCGCGCCCGAACACGCCGCATGCCGGTGTTGGGGGATCGGCATACGACCATCTCTAGATATAACCACTTCGAACAGGCGCATGCCACAGAAAGTCGCAGACGGTAGCGCGCACATCTCAGAGGGTCGGGGCCACGCCGGCGCCGCAGACGAGCACCATGGGCAGCGCGACCACCGCCACGGCCGGCGCCAGCGGAATCCCCCGCTCACGGGCTCTTCCTGAGGCGCGCGCAGCCGCGATCGCCCAACCGAGGCACCAGCACGCGAGCCCCACGGCACACGACAGCCCCACCACGAGCAGACCCCCGACGGGACCGACCCAGAACCCAACGGCCGAGAGGAGCTTGACGTCCCCGCCGCCCACGCCCGGCTCGCGCCCGCCGCGGGCGGACAGGCCGGCCGCCGCCAGCATGACGACAAGAACGACGAGGCCGCCGCCCGCGGCAGCGAGCAGCGGCATGAGGTCATGGGTGCGCGCGGAGGCAACGGTGGCTCGGAGCACCCCGGCAGCGGCCACGGCAAGCACGCACCCGTTTGGCACGATTCTGCAGCTGAGGTCGGTGGCTGCGGCCACCCCCAGAGCGGCGGCGAGCACGCCGAGGCACGCGACCGCCAGCAGGACTCCCGTGACGCCCATGTTCCCTCCCTTCGGGTGCGTCGGATTGTAGCCGTCCCGTCCAGGCGGCGCTTCTAGAAAAGCGGGACCTTGCGCCCAGGCGCCGTGGCGAGGCGGCCCGTCGCGCCGGCAAGCGGGTATACTTGCTTCTCGCTGTTGCGTACTGAGGGGGACCGTCCAATGACGAGCTGGCTTGTGAGAACGTTCGTGCCAAACGCGGACGATACGTCCGACCCTGCGGTGCGCACGCGCTACGGCCTGCTCGCCGGTGTCACGTGCATCGTGTGCAACGTCGCGCTCTGCCTGGGCAAGGGCGCGGTGGGGCTTCTCGCCGGGTCGGTCTCCATCGTGGCGGACGCCGTCAACAACCTCTCGGATGCCTCGAGCAACGTGGTGAGCCTGCTCGGCTTCAAGCTCGCGAGCCGCCCCGCGGACGAGGAGCATCCCTACGGCCACGGGCGCTACGAGTACCTGGCCGGGCTCGTGGTGGCCGTGCTGGTGTGCGCAATCGGCATCAACCTGCTCGGGTCGTCCGTCGAGAAGATCGTCCACCCCGAGCCAACCGAGTTCGGGCCGGCCGTGGTCATTGTGCTCGTGGGCTCCATGCTGGTGAAGCTGTGGATGGCGTCGTTCAACCGCCGCCTCGGCCGCGCGATCGACTCCGAGACCCTCGAGGCCACCGCCGTGGACTCGAGAAACGACGTGATCTCCACCGCGGCTGTCCTCGCCTCTGCCGTGATCTCCCAGATCGCGGGCTTTGACCTCGACGGCTGGGCGGGCCTCGCCGTGGGCGGCTTCATCTGCTGGAGCGGCATCGAGCTCGTGCGCGAGGCCGTGAGCCCGCTTCTGGGCCGCGTGCCCGACCCCGCCTACGTGGAGCACATCCGCAAGAAGATCATGAGCTACCCGGGCGTCCTGGGCACCCATGACCTCATGGTCCACGACTACGGCCCCGGAAGGCAGTTCGCGAGCGCCCACGTGGAGATGGCCGCAGAGGGCAACCCCCTGGAGCAGCACGATCTTCTCGACAACATCGAGCAGGACTTCAAGGTGGACGAGGGCCTGGTCATGACGCTGCACTACGATCCCATCGTCACCGACGACCCCGAGGTCCGCGACATGCGCCACTGGATCGACCTCACGGTGAAGGGCATCGACGGGCGTCTCTCGATCCACGACCTGCGCTGCGTGCCCGGTCCCACCCACACCAACGTGATCTTTGACTGCGTGCGGCCCGCGGGGTGCGAGCTTGCGGCAGGCGAGCTGCGCGAGCGCATCTCGGGGCTCGTGCGCGAGCGCTACCCGCGCGCCGTCTGCAAGATTACGATAGACGACTCCTACGTCTCTTCCCGCCAGTGATCGGAGCCGCCATGCCTTCCAGCAGCTACCTCGCCAAGCAGATGATCGTCATGCGCCGCGACCTCAAGATGCGCAAGGGCAAGATCGCCGCCCAGGCGGGGCACGCCTGCGTGGAGGCCGTCCTCATGGCGCTGGTGCGCGAGGGGCGCGGGGCGGACCTGCGCGCCACGGACGGCTGGGCCTGGGTCGAGCACGCGGAGGACGACGTCACCCCGCTCACCGACTGGTTTGACGCGGGCGTGGCAAAGGTGTGCGTCTACGTGGACTCCGAGGAGGAGCTGCTCGACCTCGCCGCGCGCGGGCGCGAGCTCGGGTTTGCCGTCGCGCTCGTGCGCGACGCGGGCCACACGGAGTTTCACGGCGAGCCCACCTACACCTGTCTCGCCTTCGAGCCCCTTCCGGCCGAGAAGATCGACCCGCTGACGGGTGACCTGCCCCTTTACTAGCCACACGCGCCCACGAACCCAAACCATTTTGCGGTTTGGGTTCACTTTTCCCGCCGTCGGGCGCGCGCGTTTTTCTCGCAAGCGTTTTACCTGCGGAAATAGAAACGGTTCACCCTTTGCTGCCAAAACGATGAACCCAAACCTCCGAGAGAGGGGGCGCCGGGGATGTTACCGATACGTAATTCCTACTTGTAGGGTGGGTTTATGCGTGGCACTCTGAGACGCGAGAGAGGGAGGCGCCATGCGCATCGCACACACGGTAGAGGACTTGATCGGATCCACGCCACTCGTGGACCTGTCGTCGCTGACGGACGGCGAGGCCCGCGTACTGGGCAAGCTCGAGGCGGCCAACCCCGGAGGGTCGGCCAAGGACCGCGTGGCCCGCGCGATGGTCGACGACGCTGAGCGCGCCGGGCGCCTCTCCCCCGGCGGCACCATCATCGAGCCCACCAGCGGCAACACCGGCGTGGGCCTCGCCATGGTCGCCGCCGCTCGCGGCTACCGGCTCGTCCTCACGATGCCGGACACCATGAGCGTTGAGCGGCGCGCCCTCGCGGCGGCCTACGGCGCCACGATCGAGCTCACCCCGGGAGCCGAGGGCATGGCCGGCGCCGTCGCGCGAGCGGAGGAGCTGGCCGCCGCGACGCCCAACTCCATCATCGCCGGGCAGTTCGACAACCCCGCAAACCCGCGCGCCCACTACGAGACCACCGGCCCGGAGATCTGGGCGGACACCAAGGGGTCCGTGGACGTGCTCGTGGCCGGCGTGGGAACCGGCGGCACGCTCTGCGGATCGGCGCGCTTCCTCAAGGAGCAGAACCCCGCCGTGCGCGCCGTTGCCGTGGAGCCCGCCGAGTCGCAGGTCCTCGCCGGCGGCGCCGCGGGCCCGCATGCGATCCAGGGCATCGGCGCGAACTTCGTGCCCGGCAACTTCGACCGCTCGATCGTGGACGAGATCATCCCCGTGAGCTCGGCGGACGCCCTCGCCACCTGGCGCCGCCTCGAGCGCGAGCTGGGCCTACTCGTGGGCATCTCCTCCGGTGCCGCCGTCTGCGCCGCGCTCTCGCTCGCCGCGCGCCCGGAGTGCGCCGGCAAGACGATCGTCGCCGTCCTTCCGGACACCGGTGAGCGCTACCTCTCCGTGGAGGCCTGATGTCTGCCGAGAAGAACACCTGGTCCGAGCTTTGCGCCCTCATCCGCGAGGACGCGGAGGCTGCCTTCAGGCGCGATCCCTCCGCCGGCTCGGTCGCCGACGTCACGCGCTTCTCGGTGGGCTTTCGCATCGTGCGCGCCTACCGCCGCCAGCACTGGCTCTACGAGCGCGGGCACCGGACGCTCGCCCTATGGCTCGCCAAGCGCTCGCGCATCAAGTACGGCGCGGACATCCACCCCGCGGCAAGGATCGGCCGGCGCTTCACCGTGGACCACGGGATTGGCGTGGTCGTGGGCGGCACCACGATCATCGGCGACGACTGCCTCATGTACCAGAACGCCACGCTCGGCATGACCGGCAAGCACGGTGGCAAGCGCCACCCCACGCTCGGCGACGGCGTGCTCGTGGGCGCGGGCTCCATCCTGCTCGGCGCCATCACCGTCGGCGACGGGGCATACATCGGCGCCGGCTCGGTCGTGGTGGACGACGTGCCCGCCAACACCACCGTCGTGGGCAACCCGGCGCGAGTGGTGCGCACGCACGCGTGCCCGCTCGTGAGCGACATGATTCGCGTCACGGACGACTTTGGCAAGACCTGGGTCATGGAGGCGTGACGGCAGCCCTGCGGGCGCGCTACAGCACCTGCTCGAGGCAGGTCTTGAGCGGGGTCATGCCCATCGCGTCGTAGAACGCGCGGGCGCCGGGGTTGCACTCCCACACGTTGAGGGTCACGTTGTGGCAGCCCAGCTCGCGCGCAAAGGCAATGACGTGCTGGTAGAGGGCGGTGGCAACGCCTCGCCCGCGATGGGCCTCGTCCACGCAGATGTCGTCGATGTAGAGGCTCACGATGGGCTGCCAGCTATTTGACTCCCGGTAGTCCTGGACCTCGCAGAAGGCGTGGCCGAGCACGGCGCCGTCGTCGTCGACAGCCACGAACACGGGATGCTCGTCGTCGGCAAACAGGGCGAGAAGCTCGTCGTCGGTGTACTTGCGCGTCCCGGAGCGGAAGATGTCCGGCCGGCCCGCGGCGTGCACCTCGAGCACCTGGCTCAGCAGGTTGTGCACGCCCTCGAGGTCCTTCTCGTTCGCCCTTCTAATCTGCATCGTCCTCATGCTCCCTCTCGTGGACGAACGCCACGAACTCGTCAACGCGAGCGCGCGTCTCGAAGCGCGCTGTGTACTGGTAGTTGCCCATGTCATCGGAGAGCGCGTCGGGCACGCGTCCGTGCGCGACGACCGCCGCCCCAAAGCGCCCCAGCACCTCCTCGTGGGGGTGCGCGTAGCGATGCGCGTCGCGGCGGCTCGCGTACACGCAGAAGCCGTCCGTCCCGTCCTGCTCGACGCGCCGCTCGTCAAAGCAGACCATGTCCGCCCAGATCTGGTAGACGCTCACGTCGTGCGCGTAGTCCATCATCTCGGGCGTGGTCCCGCCGGGCGGCCGCACGTTCACCTCGAGGCCAACGTAGTCGCCCGCGGCGCCGAGGCCGGGGTGCTCGCAGTCCAGGCGGAAGAACTCCAGGTGCACAAAGCGGCTCGTGAGGCCAAAGGCACGCACCGTGGCCCTGCCCAGGCGCGAGAGCTCCGGGTCCACCTGCGGGCATGAGAGATACGTCAGGTCGAGGCCTCCGTAGACGACGTCTGCCATCGAGGGCGGAAACTCCTCCTGGTTCTCAAAGAGCGGCTCGCCGCGGCTGTCGAGGATGGCGTCCCAGGAGCAGATGTCGCCGTGGACGAGCTGCTCGATGACGTAGGGGACGTCCCCATGGTCGGCGAGAAGGACGCGGAGGTCGTCGTCTGAGGAGAGCACGCGCGTGCCGACGGCGCCGACGCCAAACTCAGGCTTGGCGAACACGGGATAGTGGCCCATCTCGCCGATGAACCAGCGGGTCTCCTCGAAGGTCGTGAGACGCGTCTGCCGGGCCGTGGGCACGCCCGCGGCGCCGTAGAGGGGCTTCTGGCCAGCCTTGCTCTGCCAGCGGGCGATCTCGGCGGGGCGCGGGCCGTGCGCGACGTTGAAGTCCTCGCGCAGGCGGGCGTCGAGGCCCAGCCAGTGCTCGTTGTTCGACTCTATCCAGTCGGGTTTGCCATAGCGATACGAGAAGTACGCGACGGCCTGGTAGACCTGGTCGTAGTCCTCGAGGTCATGGGCCCAGAAGTACTCGTCGAGCGAGTCGCGCACCTCGGGAGCGAGCGCGTCGAACGGCGTGTCGCCAATGCCGAGGACCCGTGCGCCGTCTCGCCGCAGCGCCGCGCAGAACTGCCAGTAGACCTGCGGGAACTGCGGCGAGACGAAGATGAAGTTCATTTACTTGGCGCTCTTAGCCTTGGTCGCGGCGCTCTTGGCGGTCGTCTTGGCGGCGGCGGGCTTCTTGGCGGCCGTCGTCTTCGCGGGCGCGGCGGGCTTCTCGGCCTTGGCAGGAGCGGAGGCCTTGGTGGCCTTGGCCGGAACGGCAGGCTTCTCGGCCTTGGCCGGAGCAGCGGCCTTCACGGCCTTTGCCGGGGTCGCGGCCTTGGTGGCCTTGGCGGGAGCGGCGGCCTTGGCGACCGTCGTGGTCGCGGCCGGCTTCTTCTCGGCGGCCTTGGCGGTCGTGGTCGCGGCCTTCTTGGCGGCCGGCTTCTTCTCGGCGGCGGCCGTCTTCGTGGCAGCCGTCTTGGCGGCGGTCGCCTTGGTCGTCTTGGCGGCAGCCGGCTTCTTCTCGGCGGCAACCGTGGCCGCCTTCTCGGCAGCGGGCTTCGGCGCGGCGGTCTTCTCGGCAGCGGCCTTGGCGGTCGTGGCCGCGGCCTTCTTGGCGGCCGGCTTCTTCTCGGCAGCGGCCTTGGTCGCGGTGGTCTTCTTGGCGGCGGCGGTGGTCGTCGCGGCCTTCTTGCGCGTGGTCGCGCGCTTCTTGGCCGGCGCGGGCTTCTCGGCGGCCGTGGTCTTCTCGACGTCGTCGAGGACGATCGGCAGGAAGTAGCGCAGCTGCTTCTTCCACCAGAACCAGGTGTGCGTCACGTCGGCGCCCCAGTAGTCGCACCAGACGTCGACGCCGAGGCGCGCGAGCTGCTCGCCCATCTCGTGCGTGGAGCGCAGGGAGTCGGCCTCGGAGGCCTCCTGGCCGGTGCAGAACAGCAGCTGTCGCTGGTTGTACACAGCAACGTAGGGGTGGTCGACGGGCATCTGCGACAGGAACGCGCAGGGCGTGTTGTCGTAGAGCGTGGCGTCCATCCAGTCGCCGAAGTAGCGGCGCGCGTCGTAGCAGCCGGAGAGGCAGACGCAGCCCTGGAAGAGGTCCGGGCGACGCAGCGCGACGATGGAGGCCTGCGTGGCGCCGGCGTCAAAGCCGAGGGCCAGCGGGCGGGCCTTGGACTTGCTCATCTTGGCCACGAGCGGCACGAGCTCGTCGACCACGTAGTGGTAGTAGGACTCCTGGCGCTGGGCGCGCTCAGCGGGGTCGCCGGTGCCGCCCCAGGTCTCGTCGTCGACGGTCTCGGTGCAGAACAGCTGGATGGTGCCGGAGTCCAGGTAGTCGGCCAGCTCGTCGATGACGCCGACCTCCTCCAGGCTCTCGGGCGCCTGGCCCTGCGTCGGAAAGACCACGACGGGCAGGCCCTTCTTGCCGTAGGCGATGACGTGCATGTCCTCGCCCAGGATGCTGCTCGTGCACACGATGTTCTTCTTGTCCATGTTTCCCCCAAAAGGTTGGATCATGTCCCCCGATTGTGCATCAGTCATGATACCGCTCGCACCCGGGACGCATGTTTTGCCCGTGTAAGGGTGACACAAATCGGAAACTTCTGCTCGGGGAGCCTCCAAGGAGTGTCCAGTTTGTTGAGAAGGGAGGGCCCGGGCTCGTGCTACGCTGTCCTGCGGACACGCGAGACAGAGAGGACGCCCCCCATGCGCATCGGCTTTGACAACGACAAGTACATCGCCCTTCAGGCGGAGAAGATCCGCGAGCGCATAGGACAGTTTGGCGGCAAGCTCTACCTCGAGTTTGGCGGCAAGCTCTTTGACGACTACCACGCGAGCCGCGTGCTCCCCGGCTTTGAGCCCGACTCCAAGATCCGCATGCTCGAGAGCCTCAAGGACGACGCCGAGGCCATCATCGTCATCAACGCGGACAACATCGAGAACGCCAAGCGCCGCTCCGACATCGGCATCACCTACGAGGAGGACGCCCTTCGCCTCATGGACTCGTTCCGCGCGCGCGGCCTCATGGTGGGCGGCATCTGCATCACGCACTTCACCGGCCAGCCGCACGCCGAGGCGTTCCAGCGCCGCCTCGAGTCCATGGGCGTCTCCGTCTGGCGTCACTACCTGATCGACGGCTACCCCTCCGACGTCAACCACATCGTCTCCGACGAGGGCTTTGGCAAGAACGACTACATCGAGACGAGCCGTCCGCTCGTGGTGGTCACGGCCCCCGGCCCCGGCTCGGGCAAGCTGGCCACCTGCCTCTCGCAGCTCTATCACGAGAACAAGCGCGGGGTGCAGGCCGGCTACGCCAAGTACGAGACCTTCCCGGTGTGGAACCTCCCGCTCAAGCACCCGGTGAACGTCGCCTACGAGGCCGCCACCGCCGACCTCGACGACCGCAACATCATCGACCCCTGGCACCTGGAGGCCTACGGCGACGTCACGGTCAACTACAACCGCGACGTGGAGACCTTCCCCGTGCTCAAGGCCATGATGGAGAAGATCGCCGGCGAGAGCCCCTACCAGTCCCCCACCGACATGGGCGTGAACATGGTCGGGCTCTGCATCTCCGACGACGACGTCTGCCAGGAGGCCGCCAAGAACGAGATCGTGCGCCGCTGGTTCGCCGCCGCCGAGGAGCTGCGCCGCACCGGCGAGGGCAAGGAGGCGCTCGACAAGATCGAGCTGCTCATGAGCCAGGTCGACGTGACCGTGGACTACTCGCCCGCCCACCAGGCCGCGCTCGAGAAGGAGGAGGCCACCGGCGGCCCCGCCGCCGCCATGGTGCTGCCGGACGGCGCGCTCGTGACCGGCAAGACGTCCGAGCTCATGGGCGCTGCCGCCTCGCTTCTGCTCAACGCCGCCAAGCACATGGCCGGCATCCCCAAGAAGACCTACGTGGTGAGCGAGGAGGCCCTCGTGCCGATCTGCCACCTCAAGACCGACCACCTGCGCAGCCACAACCCGCGCCTGCACTCCGACGAGATGCTCATCGCGCTCTCGCTCTCCTCGGCAACCGACGCCCAGGCAGACGCGACGGTGGACGCGCTCGCTCAGCTGGCCGGCTGCGACGCGTACTTCTCGGTCATACTCTCCGAGGCCGACAAGAGCACGTATCGTAACCTCGGCATCAACGTCTGCTGCGAGCCCAAGTACGAGCGTCGCGGCTACTATCACCGCTAGGGGGCACCGTGACGCGCGAGCTCATAGCCTTTGACATGGACGGGACCCTGCTCGACTCGGGCAAGGGCATCCTGCCCTCCTCCTCCGCCGCCATCGAGCGGGCGGCCGCGCGCGGGAAGTTCGTCGCCATCGCGACGGGCCGGTGTCCCTCGATGATCAAGCCCTACGCCGAGCAGATTCCCGGCGTCCGCTACGCCATCTGCGCGAGCGGCGCCTCGATCTACGACATCGCCCGGGACGAGGTCCTCACCGAGCACCTCTTTGACCAGCGGGTCATCGACCTCGTGGTCGAGGTGGTGGGCGACGAGGAGCTCATGTGCGAGATCTTCACCGGCCGCGAGTTCTACTACCCCGCAGCCGACATGGGCCACATGGGCCGCTATCACATGGAGGCCTACCAGGAGGTCTATCGACAGCTGGGCAACCCCATCGAGAGCACCTGGGACCTCCTCGCCGCGGGCGACCTCCCCCTCCAGAAGTTCAACCTCCACTTTGCGCACGTCGAGGCGCGGGAGCGCGTCATCGCCGACCTCGCCGGCGCCGACCTGGACCTCGCCCGCGCCGAGACCTCGAGCCTCGAGTTCTCCCCGAGGGGCGTCAACAAGGGCGCCGGGCTCGCGGAGCTCGCGGGCATCCTCGGCATCCCCGTCGAGGGCACCATCGCGGTGGGCGACTCTGACAACGACCTCCCCATGCTCGAGCGCGCCGGCCTCGCCGTGGCGATGGGCAACGCGCGCGAGCACGTCCGCGAGGTCGCCGGCGCGGTCGTCTCGGACAACGACCACGACGGCTGCGCCGAGGCGATCGAGCGCTTCCTCCTTGGGGACGAGGACCCCTCGTGAGCCGCGTCCTGCTCGTTGCCACCGGGGGCACCATCGCCTCCACCGCCGAGAAGTACGGGCTCGCCCCCACCCTCACCGGTCGGGAGCTCGCCGAGCGCGTGCCGCTGCTCGACACCCTTTGCGAGCTGGACTTTGTTCAGCCCATGAACATCGACAGCACCAACATGCGGCCGCGCGACTGGCTGCGCCTGGCGTCCGTGATCCGCGAGGCCTACGACCGCTACGACGGCTTTGTGATCCTGCATGGCACGGACACGATGGCCTACACTGCCGCCGCCCTCTCCTACCTCGTCCGGGGCAGCGAGAAGCCCATCGTGCTCACCGGCTCGCAGCAGCCCATGGCCAACCCCTTCACCGACGCCAAGCTCAACCTCTACCACAGCGTCCTCTACGCCTGCGACCCGGCGTCGCGCGACGTGAGCGTGGTCTTTGGCGGCGAGGTCATCTGCGGCACGCGCGCCCGCAAGCAGCGCACCATGAGCTTCAACGCCTTCACGAGCATGAACTTCCCGCCGCTCGCCTACGTCCGCGGCGAGCGCGTCGTGCGCGCGGCTGGCGTGGCGCAGGCCGAGAAGGACGGGCGGGCGCCGCGCTTCTCGGACTCCCTCGACGACCGCGTGATCGTGCTCAAGCTCACCCCGGAGCTGCGCCCGTCGATCTTCGAGCTGCTTGCGCCCGACTATGACGCCGTGATCCTGGAGACCTTTGGCATCGGCGGCATCCCCGACCACGACGGCGCCTACCAGCGCGCCATCTACGACTGGGTGGAGTCCGGGCGCACGCTTGTCGTGACCACACAGGTCCCGGAGGAGGGCCTCGACCTCGGCGTCTACGAGGTCGGGCGTGCCTATGCCGATCGGTGCGGCATCCTGCGCAGCGGCGACATGACCACCGAGGCCCTCGTGGCCAAGACCATGTGGACGCTCGGCCAGACCCGCGACCCCGCCGAGGTCGAGCGCCTCTTCTACGAGCCCGTCAACCACGACCGCTCGTCGTAGCCGAAATGGCGAAATTTCACCCGGGTGATTTCTCGCCAAAGCTATAGGAGCTGCGTGACGGTGACGGCCTCCTCGCTCTTCTCGCCGCACATGAACGAGATCGCGTCGCCCGGCTGGTAGGTCACGATCTCAAGCAGGCCCGGCAGACCAAAGTCGTAGATCGTCCCGTCCCCCTCGAGCGTGACGTAGAAGTGCGAGTTGCCGTCCACCACAGCCTGGGCGATCGTGGCGACCGTACCGGAGACCTCCACCGTCGTAGAGGCATCTGCCGCCTCCTGCTCGCTGAGCAGGCCGTCCGCCGCCAGCAGCGAGAGGTAGGCCTCCTGGCACTCCTCAACCGTGGAGCCCGTGGCCACGCTCTGGTACTGCTCGATGTTGATCATCGCGAACATCTTGACCAGGCCCGCGTCGTCCTTGAGGCTCACGAAGTAGGTGGGCTGGCCGGCCACGTTAAGCAGAATCGGGTAGGTGGCCTGGTAGCGCAGGTTCTGCAGCTGGCCCTCGGCGCTCGCCATGGCGGAGGCCTCCGTCGCGCCCGCCACCGGGTAGAAGTGGGACTCGCCGGTGCGCTGGTTCACCAGGATGAAGCCCACGCTCGAGTCGTCCGCCGTCACGGAGGTCACGCCGGTGTAGAGGTAGATGTCCTCGCCCTGCGCGATGTAGTTGTAGCCCAGCTGGCCGTTGGTGCCGGGCGTGGTGCGCACCACGCCCTCCTGGCCGAGCCACGAGTTGAGCCAGCCGTTCTCGTACATGCCGCTCCAGTTGTACTGCTCGATCAGCAGGTCAGAGGGATAGGCGCGGTCCACCCACGTGGGGACCTCCTCCACGGCATAGAAGTCCGTCTCGCCCGTGCAGGCGTCCACGAGCACCACGGCGTAGATGTCCGTGCCGCCAAAGGTGCCGATCGTGCGGCGCTGCACCGGGTAGACCCACCAGGGGTGCCCCTCCTCGTCCAGCTCGAAGGACTTCTGGTCGAACATGAGGCCGGGATAGGAGAGCTGCACGTGGCGGTCAACGTTGCGCGCGAGCGGCTCGGAGTCGGAGTAGAGGATCGGCTCCTCCAGGCGCACGACCTCGGCCTCCTGCGTCACCATGTCAACCAGCACGTATGCCGGGATGCCCGTGTCGCGGTTGGAGAACCACTTGAAGAGGTCCGCGTAGACGAGCGGGCTCACGCGCACGGGGCGGCCCTGGTAGTTGATCTGGCTGTAGGTGTCCGCAATCTCGAACTGGCTCACGTACTCCGGGATGGAGCCCATCGCGCGGTTGCCCAGGAGGATCGCAGAGTCACGGTCGATGACGGGGACCTCGGAGTAGTCGACCTCCTCGATGTCCTCTGCGAAGACGCCGTCGGTGGTGTCGAGCACGCTCGCGTAGCGCTCGGCGTTGCCGGGGAAGAACGGCTGGGAGAGCAGCAGCCCCACAACGAAGCCAACAAGCGGCGCGGCCGGGATGACCATGAGGCGGCGGAACAGCTTGGCGTTCTTGACGCTGCGCGCCGCGAGCACGGGCAGGACCAGCAGGGCCACGAGGCAAATGCCAACAATCCAGGTCCAGATCTGCATGCTCTGCAGGCTGAGCGAGGGATGGAACCACCAGTAGCACGCAACGAGCGCCACCACGAGCACGATGACGGCAACGATGAGGGCGCGCTTGCCCCAGGTGGCGAGCCGGTCAAAGAACGAGCTCCCCGGACGCGGCATGTTGCCGGGGGCGTTCTGCTGGCTGAGCTGGTCGAACAGGTCCTTCAGGCTCGGGCCGTTGTTGGGCATCGGGGATTCCTTCCTCGGTCGGACAACGCGGAGATTGTACCCAAAGCCGTCTGAACGTATATGCCGACGGGCGCGTCGTCCTTCTCGGCTGTCCTTCTCGCCTGTCCTTCTCACTGCCACCCCCTTGGCAAACTGTCGGTAATTACTGCTCGCGGGCGCGTCAAACGCCTCGCGAGCAGTAAAAAGCGACAGTTTGCCGGGAGGGAGGGGGCGGCAGCACGGCAGGCCCGGGCGAGAAGGACGTCAGCGCTCGCGACGGGAGAGGCTGCGTGCGCAGGGGCCGAGCACCCACCAGATGAGCGCGACGCACTCCGCGACGAAGGCCGCCAGGGCGAGGCCAAGCGCAACCGGAACCGCGAGCACGTTCCAGAGGGCCCCGCCGAGAAGGGCGAGCGCGGGCAGCGCCATCACGACCGCGCCCACGACAAGGCCGGCAAAGACCATCAGCGTGGCTCCGCCACCCTTGACGAGCTGGGCCTCGTTGTCCCACGTGAGGCGAGGGAAGAGCGCGCCCAGGCCGAGCGAGAGCAGGCCGAGGGTAATCGTGGCGCCCAGATAGATGGCCACGAGGTAGAGTCCGGCGGCCGCAGGCACGCCCAGGACCACGAGCGCCACCACAATGAGCACGAGCATCGGCACCGTTGAGAGCGCGTACGGCGCCACGAACTTCGCCGCCAGATACGCGCTCCAGTTCATGGGCAGGCCGCGCATGAAGAAGAAGTCCTCGCCGTCGCGGCTCACGCCCATCGTGAACGAGTAGGACGAGAAGCCCAGGAAGAGGCCAAAGACCAGCACGCCCACGGCGCACCACGCGAGCGCGGGGCTGTCGAAGGCGAGAAGCGCCGTGAGGGAGCGCGCCATCTCGAGCAGGGCGGCAGGGTCCATGCCGGCTTCGGTTGCCTGCGAGGCGCCCACCGCACCGCTCACGACCATGATGACGACAAAGTAGAGCGGCATGAGCAGCGAGCTCAGGACGAACTGGTTGAAGAACACGGGCACGCGCACCAGCGTCTTCCAGTCGCGGCTGAGGTTGGCGGCAAAGGACCCGCGCGTGCGCGTGGCCTGCGCGAGCTCGGCGCCCTCGACGCGGCGGCCACGCTTGCCACCCGCGCCCTGGAGCGCCTGGACACCCTCAAAGTACCACCGGCGCGCAACCATGGAGAGCACGACGGCGTAGACGGCCACGCACGCGAGCATGCCCAGAAGGCCGCCCGCCACCGCCAGCACGTCACCCTCCACGACCGGCCGTGCCAGCAGCGAGGGCGGGCACAGGATTCCCATCACGACCGCGGGGACGCCGCCCGAGAGCAGCTGCTCCGAGCCGGAGGCCAGCGACGCCAGCCCGTCGCCCTGAAGCGCAAACTGGCTGCCCGCGCCGATGGCGAGCGCGAGCACGACGATGAGCCCGCCAAAGAAGCGCGAGAAGCGGTCCTTGTCGTGCGCGAGGCGCGAGAAGCGCATGATCGGCACGCAGACGATCACGAGCGCCAGATTGACGGCCACGGCGCTCAGCACGAAGGCCAGCGCCATGGCGACCCACGCCCCGGGCGCCGCGCCCGCGGCGAGCAGGGAGCCCAGACCGATCGGCAGGATGATAAGGTCGCCGAGCAGCGACATCCCCAGGAAGTGGACCAGCTTGGCCCACATGACGGTGGTTGCCGAAACGGGCAGCGTGAGATAGTAGCCGAGGTCGCGGACAAAGTAGAGGATGTTCACGGCCTGGTAGAGCCCCGTGAGTGCGGTGAGTCCCACCAGGCACACGACGCAGAGGCTGAACGCCACGTACGGCGTGACGCCGGTCTCGCCCAGCATGTAGCCCATCATGAAGAACATGGCGGCAAGCAGCAGAAACAGGAAGCCCATCGCGACCTTGCGCGCACCAGCGCCAAGCCGGCCCCACAGCCCCTTGCGCTTCTCGGCCGCTTCGTCGTCGCCGAGCCCCATGCCAGTGCTGTCCAGGTGCTGCTCGCCCTTGCGGATGACGTGCAGCATCACGCGGAACTGTCGCCAGGAGAAGCCCTGCGACGCCGTTGCGCGCGCCATCACTCGGCCTCCCCGGCGAGCGGGGACTCGTCCGAGGTGAGCTCGAGGAACATCTCCTCGAGCGAGCCGTTCGAACGGAAGTGCTCGCGCATCTCGTCGACGGTGCCCACAAAGAGCAGCTCGCCGTGGGCGATCACGCCCACGCGGTCCACGACCTTCTCCGCCACGTCAAGCACGTGCGTGGAGAAGAGCACGGTCTTGCCCGCGTCCGCGTGACGGCGCATGGACTGCTTGAGCAGCCACGACGCCTTGGGGTCGAGGCCCGTCATCGGCTCGTCGAGGATCCAGATGGCCGGGTCGGGCAGCAGGGCGCCCATGATCATCATCTTCTGGCGCATGCCGTGGGAGTACGACTGAATCTGGTTGTCCAGCTCGCCCTCCATGCCGTACTCGTGCGCGAGCTCGGCGATGCGCGGGCCGCGCACGGCGTCCGGCACCTCGTAGACGTCCGCGATGAAGCGCAGGAACTCGTGACCCTTGAGGCGCAGCAGGTGGTCGGGCGAGTCGCTCACGTAGCAGAGGTTGCGCTTGGCGGCGAGCGGGTCGGCGGCTATGTTGACGCCGTCGAGCTCTATTACGCCCGAGCTGGGCGCGAGCACGCCGGCGAGCATGTTGAGCAGCGTGGACTTGCCCGCACCGTTGGGGCCGAGAAGGCCAAAGATCTCGCCGGACTGTATCTCGAGCGTGAGGTCGCGCACCGCCTTGGTGGCGCCACCGTCGTAGGACTTGGACACGTGGTCGATGCGAATCATGGCTCTCCTGTCGTCGCCGCCACATTGGACCGCGCAATTCTACTCCAGGAGAACCCCCCCCCCCGGCAAGATTGGCATTACGGTTTGGTCACGAAACGGGCGGGGCCAGCTCTCGCTGTTCCCCGCCCGCGGCTCGTCGTTCTTGTCGTCCCGACGCTACTCCTCGGCGGGAAGCGCCTTCTCGCAGTAGTCACGGATGACGGAGCAGGACTTGCGCATGGCGCGGCGCTCGTCATAGGAGAGGTCGATCTCAAGCACGGAGTCAACGCCGGTGCTGCCGATGACGCACGGAACGCCGGCGGAGATGCCGGACTCGCCGTACTCGCCGTCGAGGTGGGCGGACAGCGGCACCACGCGCTTCTCGTTGTGCAGGATCGAGGTCACGAGCGTGGCCACCACGGAGGCAATGCCAAACTCCGTGCAGCCCTTGCCGGAGATGATCGCGGCACCGGACTCGCGCACGCGGCGCATCATCTCGTCGAAGTCGATGGAGTCCACGACGTCGTCGCGGAGCGACAGGTACTCGCGCAGGCCGATGCCCTCGACGGAGATGCGCGAGGTGGGGATGAACATGGAGTCGCCGTGCTCGCCCATGCAGAAGGCCTGGATCTGACGGCTGGAGACGTCGATGGTCTCGGAGAGGACGCGACGCAGGCGCGCGGAGTCGAGCGCGGTGCCGGTGCCAAAGACCTGGTTGCGCGGCAGGCCGAGCTTGCGATAGAGGTACTCGACCACGATGTCGGCCGGGTTGGAGACGCTGATCAGGATGCCGTGGAAGCCGGACTCCTTGAGCGGGCCCACGATGCCGTCGAGCACCTTGATGGTGCCGTCGAGCATCTGGAGGCGCGTCTCGCCGGGACGACGGCTGCGGCCGGCGGTGAGGATCACGAAGTGGGCGTCCGCACAATCGGCGTAGTCGCCCACGCGGATGGTGAAGGAGTCGCCGAGGCCGGAGGCAAGGTCGTCGAGGTCGATCGCCTGGGCGCGCGCGGCGTCCTGGTTGACGTCCACGAAGACGATCTCGTTCACGAGGTGCTGGAACATGAGGCAGAGGGCCACGTGGCTGCCCACGCGACCGGCACCGATGATGACTGCCTTGCGGGTGCGGATGTCTTCTCCGTGCATGCGAGCTCCTATCGTCGTGGCGCCGTGCGCCGTCTCTCACAAAAAAGGGGCGCCCAGGGGACGCCCCTTCATTCTAACTGCGTGTGGACATTCTGTGACGGCAATGTTTCAGAAAAGCGACGCCGTTCGCCGAGAAGTGCCGCGGCGCCGCTAGTCGCGCGTCAGCTTGCGGTGGAGGCGGTGCGGCTTGGAGGCCTCCGCGCCAAGGCGCTTCTCGCGATCGGACTGGTAGGCCTCGAAGTTGCCCTCGAACCAGTGCCAGCGGCCGGGGTTCTCGTCGTCGCCCTCCCAGGCGAGGATATGCGTGGCCACGCGGTCGAGGAACCAACGGTCGTGCGAGATCACCACGGAGCAGCCGGGGAACTCCTCGAGCGCCTCCTCGAGGGACTCCAGGGTCTCGACGTCGAGGTCGTTGGTCGGCTCGTCCAGGAGCAGCAGGTTGCCGCCCTGCTTGAGCGTGAGCGCGAGGTTCAGGCGGTTGCGCTCGCCGCCGGAGAGCACCCCTGCGCGCTTCTGCTGGTCGGAGCCCTTGAAGCCAAAGGCCGCCACGTAGGCGCGGCTCGGGATCTCGGACTCGCCCACGCGGATGTAGTCGTTGCCGCCGGAGACGACCTCCCAGAGGGTCTTCTCGGCATCCAGGCCCTCGCGCATCTGGTCGACGTAGGAGAGCTGCACGGTCTCCCCCACCTCAAGGGTGCCGGAGGTGGGCTGCTCCTGGCCCACGATCATCTTGAAGAGCGTGGACTTGCCCACGCCGTTGGGGCCGATCACGCCCACGATGCCGTTGCGCGGCAGCGAGAAGGACAGGTCGTCGATAAGAACGCGGTCGCCGAAGCTCTTGCAGAGGTGCTCGGCCTCCAGGACCTTGGCACCCAGGCGCGGGCCCACGGGGATGTGGATGTCGGTGAAGTCCACGCGCTTGGAGGCGCGGGCCTCGGCCTCCATCTGCTCGTAGCGCTCGAGGCGCGCGCGGTTCTTGGCCTGGCGCGCCTTGGGGCTGGAGCGCACCCAGTCGAGCTCGGCCTTCATCTTCTTGGCGCGGCGGGCGTCCTGCTGACTCTGGGCCTCCAGGCGCGCGGCCTTCTTCTCGAGGTAGGTGGAGTAGTTGCCCTCGTAGGGATAGAGCTGGCCGCGGTCCACCTCGCAGATCCACTCGGCAACGTCGTCGAGGAAGTAGCGGTCGTGCGTGACGGCCATGACGGCGCCGGGGTAGCGATGCAGGAACTGCTCGAGCCAGAGCACGGACTCCGCGTCCAGGTGGTTGGTGGGCTCGTCGAGGAGCAGCAGGTCGGGAGCCTCGAGCAGCAGGCGGCACAGCGCCACGCGGCGACGCTCGCCACCGGAGAGGATGTTCACGGGAGCGTCCGGGTCCGGGCACTGGAGGGCATCCATCGCCTGGGAGAGCTGGGAGTCCAGGTCCCAGCCGTTGGCGGCGTCGATCTCGTCCTGGAGCTGGCCCATCTCGGCCATGAGGGCGTCGAAGTCGGCGTCGGGGTCGGCGAGGGCGGCGCTCACCTGGTTGAAGCGCTCGATCTTGGCGAGGATGTCACCAAAGGCCTGCTCGATGTTCTCGCGGACGGTCTTGTCCTCGTCCAGCGGGGGCTCCTGCTGGAGAATGCCCACGGTGTAGCCCGGCGTGAGGCGCGCCTCGCCGTTGGAGACGTCCTCGAGGCCTGCCATGACCTTGAGCAGCGTGGACTTGCCCGCGCCGTTAGGGCCCACCACGCCGATCTTGGCACCGGGGTAGACGCCCACCGTGACGTCATCCAAGATCACCTTGTCGTGGACGGCCTTGCGGGCGCGGTTGAACATGTAGACGAACTCTGCCATGGGGTTTCTCGCCTTCTCGCGGGGTTCGGGGATTGTGGCGCCCCCATCATACGGGAGCGGCCGACAGATGCCGCGTCCTTCTCGCCCGGGGTTCACACTACCTGCACGAATGTTGCCGTTCGGCAAGGAGGGACCGACGCCGGCCGCGCAGCGTGGCACAATCGTGGATGAGAACCACCGCACGCAAGGAGCATCCATGCCAGAGGGAATCCGCAAGATCAACGTCATCGGCCACCTGCACCCAGACACGGACAGCGTCTGCTCGGCCATCGCCTACGCCCATCTCAAGAACGAGGTGGAGCACACCAACATCTACGAGGCGCGCCGCGCGGGCGCCGTCAACCGTGAGACGGCGTTCGTCCTCAAGCACTTCGGCTTTGAGGAGCCGCCTCTCATCACCTCCGTGACCCCGCAGATCAAGGACACCGAGATCCAGCGCCAGGGCGGCATTGACGGCGAGATGAGCCTCTTCTCCGCATGGAACCTCATGCGCGAGGCCAAGACCGACACCCTCTGCATCACGGATGACGACAACAACCTCGAGGGCCTCATTGCCGTCAAGGACATCGCCAACGCCAACATGGACGTCTTTGACACGAGCGTGATTGGCGAGTCGCACACCTGCTACGCCAACATCATCGACACGCTCAAGGGCGAGATGATCCTCGGTGACCCCACCGAGCGCGTCGACGGCGGCAACGTCCGCGTGGGCACCACGCCCGAGCTCATGGAGGACACCGTCCTGCCCGGCGACATCGTGCTCACCACCAACCGCTACGAGACCCAGCAGTTTGCCGTGGAGTGCGACGCCCGCTGCCTCATCATCTGCTGCAGCGCGCACATCTCGCACCGCGTGATCGCCTCTGCCGAGCGGCACAGCTGCGCGATCATCACCACGCCGTACGACACCTATGCCGCCGCGCGGCTCGTCTCGATGTCCATCCCCGTGCGCGCCAAGATGCTCTCCGAGGGCATCCTCAAGGTGAGCGTCAACACCGCGATCGACGACGCGCGCAAGATGATGGCGCGCTCCCGCCACCGCTTCTTCCCCGTCATCGACGAGAACAGCAAGTACGTGGGCCTCGTCAGCTCCCCCAACCTGCTCTCCGCCAAGAAGAAGCACGTCATCCTCGTTGACCACAACGAGCGCTCGCAGTCCGTCGAGGGCCTCGAGCAGGCGGAGATCATGGAGATCATCGACCACCACCGCATCGGCTCCATAGAGACCGAGGGCCCCGCCTACTTCCGCAACATGCCCGTGGGCTGCACCTGCACGATCGTCCACATGATGTACCGCGAGAACGGCGTGAAGATCCCCAAGGACATCGCCGGCCTCATGCTCTCCGCGATCCTCTCCGACACGCTGGCGTTTCGCTCCCCCACCTGCACGCAGATGGACCGCGACGCCGCCGCGGCGCTCGCGCAGATCGCCGAGGTCGACATCGACTCCTACGCCGACGAGATGTTCGAGGCGGGCGCCGACCTCACCGGGCGCACCGCGGAGGAGGTCTTTGGGGCGGACTTCAAGGTCTTCTCGCGCGGCAACGTCAAGTTTGGCGTGGGCCAGGGCAGCTACATGACCGAGAACAGCCGCAAGGCCGCCGAGGCGCTCGTGGGCCCCTACCTCGCCGAGGCCGCGCGCGAGGAGGAGCTTCCGCTCGTCTTCTACCTGTTCACCGACGTCAAGAGCTCCTCGAGCGAGATCATCTGGTACGGCGATGGTGCCGAGAGCATCATCGAGCGCGCCTTCGACGCGGAGCCGCAAAACGGCATGGCGCGCCTACCCGGCGTGGTGAGCCGCAAGAAGCAGGTCATCCCTGCGCTCATGGCCACGCTGCAGAGCATCCAGGAGGACCAGGACTAGTGGACGAGAAGAACGGCGTGCCCGAGGAGGGGCGTGAGTCGCACTTCCTCGCGATCCTCTCCCGCATGAAGTACATCGAGCGCTGGTCGCTCATGCGCAGCTCTCGACCGGAGAACCTCTCCGAGCACTCGCTCGAGGTCGCGCTCATCGCGCACATGCTCTGCGTCATTGGCAACGCGCGGTACAGCCGGTCGCTCGACGCCGAGCGCGCCGCGCTGGTCGCCCTCTATCACGACGCCTCGGAGATCATCACGGGCGACCTGCCCACCCCGGTGAAGTACCACGACGGCACCATTCGCGACGCCTACAAGGCCGTGGAGCGAAGCGCCGAGGAGCGCCTGCTCGCCACGCTGCCCGACGATCTGCGCCCCGCCATCGAGGACGTGCTGTGGCCGTCGGCGGATGCCGGCGAGGACGAGCTCTACCTTCGCCGGCTCGTGAAGGCCGCCGACAAGGTGTCCGCGCTCATCAAGTGCGTCGAGGAGGAGCGCTCCGGCAACGCCGAGTTTGCGAGCGCCGAGGAGAGCACCCGCGTCGCCGTGGGAGAGATGGCCGCCGAGCTGCCCGAGGTCGCCGACTTCCTGCGCGAGTTCCTCCCCTCCTACGGCGCCACCCTCGACGAGCTGCTGTAGCAAGAAACGGAGTCCCACCCCATGCCCCACGCCCTTCACGCGCGGCTGCCCAAGAACTTTGTGCTCGAGGAGCGCCTCGAGCGATATGGTCGCGTCATCGAGCTTGATCCCGCAGCGTGGCGCGGCCGCTGGGCGCGCGCCTGCGCGCCCCTTGGTTCCGCACCCTTCACCGAGGTCCGGCTTGACCTGGGGTGCGGCAAGGGCGGCTTTGCCGTTGAGGCGGCACGGCGCGAGCCCGACGTGCTCTTCGTTGCCATGGACTCCGAGCCCTTCTGCGTGGCGTACGCGGCGCAGCACGTCTTCGAGAGCGGCCTGCCCAACGTCGTGGTGGTCCCCGGCACGGGCATGCGGGTGCGAGAGTTCTTCGCTCCCGAGGAGCTCTCGGCGATCTACCTCAACTTCCCCACGCCGTTCCCTCGCAAGCGAGATGCGAGCAAGCGCATGGCGAGCATGGAGCGCCTCATGGACTTTCGCGAGGTGCTGACCGCGCACGGCGAGGTGCGTCTGCGCACGGACAGCCAGCCGCTCTTTGACTTCATGCTCACGCAGGTACCTATCGCCGGCTATGAGCTGCTGTGGCAGAGCCGCGATGCTCGGGCGGAGCACCCCGACGCGCCCGCCAGCGAGTACGAGCTGAGGCTCAGCGCGCAGGGCGCCCGCGTCCACGCGCTCGTCGCGACGCCGGGCCCGATGCCCGAGTGCGTGGAGCAGACGGCGGAGCTCTCGCTCGCCGCCTACCTCCCCCAGGACCTCGCGTCGCTCCAGTCGATCGGGTATGCCCCGCACGGCATGGAGGCCACGGTCACGAACCTGCGAAACCGCGCCATTCGGGAGGGCTCGCAAACCGCCTCCACAATTGCGGAGTAAGGTAGAAGGCCAGCCCGAGTCCCCCGAAAGAGGCCACGATGCCAAAGATCAACCCAGGCAACCGCCTATATCTGTATCAGCTGCTCTCGCGCGAGCTCGGCGTGGGGAAGCAAACGCTTCTGCCGCGCGCCGAGGAGGTGCTAACGGCGGATGGGCTCTGCGTCGAGGACCTAGGGTGCGAGAGCATGCGCGAGCTCTGCGAGCAGCTCGGCGAGTTCGTCAAGCTGACCGTCTTCAAGAAGGGCTACGTCTACGCCACCGTTCTTGCGAACGAAGAGTATGACAAGGCACTCGAGGCGCTCGACCGCGAGGGCGCAAAGACGACGGGCAACAAGCCATGGAAGCGGCGGCGCGGCGCAAAGGCACTGAAGCCCGTGAAGCCGCGCCACATCGAGAAGGCCGTCGAGCCGGAGCCCGTTATAGAGCCGGAGCCTCTTCCCGAACCGGAGCTGGAGCCCGAGCCGCTTGTAGAGCCGGAGCCGAATCCGGAGCCGACACCTGAGCCCGAGCCCGAGCCGGCGCCGACCCCGGAGCAGGAACCCTCGATCTCGCTCACCATCACGTACGTTCCCGAACAGACCCACGAGCAGCCGAAGAAAGATCGTGCCCAGAGCGATCTCCCGCAGGACTTCTATCGGGACGTTCGCTGCCCCGACGACCAGCTCAGCAAGCTCTATCAGATCCTCCCGCCCGACGTCGACCCCATGGCCACGCTCGAGGAGGACTTCCGTGTTGCCCGATCCACCGGCACTGTGGAGGGAACGCGTAGCAACGCCACCTTCCCGCTCCGCTACCTACAGCCCGACGGCGTCACGCCCGTGAGGGTCTCGCTGCGCCGCTCGGCAAAGGCCGTCGCCGGGAAGCGCTGGTCGCTCGTCGACGTCGACGCCGGCGAGCCGGCAGAGATCGGCCTCGAGGGCCTCGCCGAGGAGACCGGGCCGCTCGCGCAAGCGGAGCGGCTGCTCGCCACCACCATTCAGCTCGGGTCCTGGGACGAGGCGCTCAACGGTCTCGCCGACAGTCTCGCCCCCGATTCCTGGGGACCCGACCGCTGCGTCCTGCGCGGTTACCTCGCGCTCACGTTCGCGCGCGTGCAGGCCGAGGGCCTTCTCGGTGTTTCGGAGGACGGAAGCCGAGCCTGGTTCGAAACGGGAATCCTGGCGGTCGAGGGCAAACCGCTCTATGCCAAGCTGAGCGCCTGCGAGGGCGACATCCCCTGGCGCCTAGACGGGTTTTCGACCGAGCTCTAGAACCCGCCTCGGACACCCTTCCCAATCAAAACGGCCGCTCGTGCGACATTGGACGACGTCGGCAATCAAATCGTCCAAATGTTGCACGAGAGGGCGTTTTGCAAGCTGCCCCATGTGACAGATGCATCTCAACTCTCCCCCACGCCGTCAGATTCTCCCGCAGCCGTGTTACATTCATCCCCGTAACAGGCGACCCCGGGAGGACCCATGGCCAAGATCGAGATGAAGACCCCGCTCGTCGAGATGGACGGCGACGAGATGACCCGCATCATCTGGCAGATCATCAAGGATGAGCTCATCTGCCCCTACGTCGGCCTCAAAACCGAGTACTACGACCTCGGCCTGGAGCACCGCGACGAGACCGACGACCAGGTCACCGTTGACTCCGCTGAGGCCACCAAGCGCCTGGGCGTGGCCGTCAAGTGCGCCACCATCACCCCCAATGCCGCGCGCGTGGAGGAGTACGGCCTGAAGCAGATGTGGAAGAGCCCCAACGGCACCATCCGTGCGCTGCTCGACGGCACGGTCTTCCGCGCGCCCATCGTGGTCAAGGGCATCGACCCCGTGGTGAGCTGCTGGAAGAAGCCCATCACCATCGCGCGTCACGCCTACGGCGACGTCTACAAGAACTCCGAGATGCGCATCGACGGCCCCGGCAAGGTAGAGCTGGTCTACACCGCCGAGGACGGCACTGAGCGTCGTGAGCTCGTCCACGTCTTCGATGGTCCGGGCGTGGTCCAGGGCCAGCACAACCTCGACGCCTCCATCGAGAGCTTCGCGCGCAGCTGCTTTGAGTATGCGCTGTCCACGGGCCAGGACCTCTGGTTTGCCACCAAGGACACGATCTCCAAGACCTACGACCACCGCTTCAAGGACGTCTTTGCGGACATCTACGAGGCCGAGTATCGCGCCAAGTTCGAGGCCGCAGGCATCGAGTACTTCTACACGCTAATCGACGACGCCGTGGCCCGCGTGGTCAAGTCCGAGGGCGGCTTCATCTGGGCCTGCAAGAACTACGACGGCGACGTCATGAGCGACATGCTGTCCTCGGCGTTTGGCAGCCTGGCGATGATGACCTCCGTGCTCGTGAGCCCGCACGGCTACTTCGAGTACGAGGCGGCCCACGGCACCGTCCAGCGCCACTACTACAAGCACCTCAAGGGCGAGCCCACGTCCACCAACTCGGTGGCCACGATCTTCGCCTGGACGGGCGCCCTGCGCAAGCGCGGCGAGCTGGACGAGCTGCCCGAGCTCGTGGACTTTGCCAACCGCCTGGAGGCGGCCACAGTCCACACGATTGAGTCCGGTCGCATGACCGGCGACCTCGCGCGCATCACGTCACTCGAGAACCCGGAGACGCTGGGCACGCGCGAGTTCATCCTCGCCATCCGCGAGACCCTCGACGCCGAGGCCGCCGCGTAACGAATGATTCAAAAGGGGTCTGTCCCCTTTCGAATCATTCAGAGGTTGCCGGTTAGAGCCTCCTTCACGATGGCCGCGCACTCGCGCAGCGTCGCCTGAGGAAGGTAGAGCGGGTTAGTTCGGGCTGCCAGGCCATACGCGTCGGGCAGCCCGTTTCTGTGCGCGATGCGCAGGGCGCGGTAGAGATGGAAGTCGTTGGTCACGATTGCGACGGTCGCGTCCGCATCGAGCAGCTCGGAGGAATTGCGGATGTTCTCGACCGTGGTCGTGGACGCCTCCTCCTTGGTGACGCGACTCTCATCGAGGCCGCTCTGCGTCAGGTACGTTGCCATAGCGTCCGCCTCGGTGCACGACTCTCCAAAGCCCTGCCCTCCCGAGACGATGCAGACCGTCTCAGGATTCTCCTCGAGATAGGCCAGGGCCGCGTCGAGCCGGTAGCGTAGGGTCTCCGTGGGGGTGCCATCAGGGCGCAGACCCGCGCCGAGCACCACGATGCAGTCGAGCCCGGCCGGAGGGGTCGCCGTCGCCGTGGTCGCAATGAGTGCAGAGATGCAACCCACCGCGAGCAGGGCAACGAAACAGATGACGCATACCGCAAGCCGGACACGCTCGACAAGCCCCGCCGCCACCAGCGCCGCACCCAGTGCCAGCCAGATGAGGAAGAATCCTCCCGCAGGATAGAGCACCGCCATGAGCAAACCATAGGCGACGGAGAGTGCGCCGAGCCCAACGAGGACGTAGGTCATCGTCAACCCCCAGAAAAAAGCCGGAGAAGAAACCTTCTCCGGCTACCGTACCAGACAATCTCGCGCTGCACCCGCAGGAGCCCGCGGCCTATGGAACCTCAACGATAACCAGCTGCAACAGCGCTACCGCCGAGACTAGTCGCGGCCGGTCCAGCAGTAGGTGCAGATCTTCTTGCGGTCGATGCCAATGGCCTCGAGCATGCCGTCCAGGCTCTGGTACTCCAGCGAGTCGAAGCCCATCTCCTCGCAGATGGAGCGCAGCAGGCAGCGGCCGCGCTCGGAGCGGCCGTCGGCGTACTCGTCGAGGTGCTTCTCGCCCTCGTCGCCCTCGAGCTCGCGGACCTTGCGACGCGCGATGAGCTCGTACTCGGAGCGGCTGCGGGAGAACGAGAGGAACTTGCAGCCGTACATAATCGGCGGGCAGGCCGAGCGCATGTGGACCTCGGAGACGCCGGTGTCGCGCAGGAAGTCGATCGTCTCGCGCATCTGGGTGCCGCGGACGATGGAGTCGTCGACGAGCAGCAGGCGCTTGTCGCGGATGAGCTCGGGCACCGGGATCTGCTTCATCTTGGCAACGCGGTTGCGGACCTCCTGGTTGGCGGGCATGAAGGAGCGCGGCCAGGTGGGCGTGTACTTGACGAACGGGCGCGCCAGCGGCACGCCGGACTCGTTGGCGTAGCCGATGCCGTGGGGCAGGCCGGAGTCGGGCATACCGGCAACGTAGTCGACCTCGGGGAGCAGCCCCGCCGCGCGCTCGTCGCGGGCCATGATCTGGCCGTTGCGGTAGCGCATGCACTCGACGTTGACGCCCTCGTAGTTGGAGTTGGGATAGCCGTAGTAGACCCACAGGAACGCGCAGATGCGCATCTCATCGCGCGCCGGGGAAAGAGTCTCGTAGCCGTCCGCGGTGAGCTTCACGATCTCCGCGGAGCCGAGCTCGTACTCGTCCGTGTAGCCGAGCTTGCCGTAGGCGAAGGACTCGAAGGACACGCAGTAGCCGTCGTCGTCCTTGCCGATGAGGACCGGCAGACGGCCCATGGCGTCGCGCGCGGCGATGAGCTCGCCGGCCTCGGTCATGATGAGCAGCGTGAGCGAGCCCTCGATGGAGTCCTGCGCGTAGCGGATGCCCTCGACGATGCTCGCCTGGGTGTTGATGAGCGCAGCCACGAGCTCGTTGACGTTCACCTCGCCGGAGCTCTGCGCCATGAACTGGTGGCCGTCCTTCTCGAAGCGCGCCACGAGCTCGTCGGTGTTGGCGATGGCACCCACGGTGGAGATGGCGTAGACGCCTAGGTGCGAGCGGACGAGCAGCGGCTGCGGGTCGTTATCGGAGATGCAGCCCACACCGCACGTGCCCGAGAGCGCGGGCAGGTCGTGCTCGAACTTGGTGCGGAACGGCGTGTTCTCGATGGAGTGGATCTGGCGGTTGAAGCCGCCGCCCTCGCGGCAGGTGACCATGCCCGCGCGGCGAGTTCCGAGGTGAGAGTGGTAGTCGACGCCAAAGAACACGTCCAGTGCCACGTCGCGACAAGAAACCGCGCCGAAAAATGCTCCCATACAACCTCCCCGTTTTCCGCGGCCGCACGAGCGGCCGCGTGTCAGTCTACGGGAGAAGTATACGTCGAGACCCGGCCCGTCCGTAGCCCCAAAGGAATCCGCGCTGCTCTCTGTTTCGAATTCGTGTTGATGGCCTCCCACACACGGTACCGTTCGCGCGTCGGAACTAGAATTTCGGTGGATGTGGAGCCGACTGCCAAGATGCCGACGCCACCTGAGAGAAAGAGGTCTTTCATGAAGCGTTTGCGTGCAATGCGAGAGCCCCTGAAGTATGTCCAGGGCAAGGGCGCCCTGCTCAAGTTCACCGAGGAAATGGGCTACATGGGCCATCGCTGGCTCTTCGTCTGCTCCAAGAGCGGCTACAAGGCGTGTCACGAGAAGATCGAGCAGAGCTTCGAAGACACCGGGTCTGATGACTACCGCCGCTACGAGATCTTCGGGGGCATCTCCAGCAAGAGCGAGATCGCCAAGATGCAGGCCATCGTCGAGCAGGACGAGATCGACACCGTGGTCGCCGTCGGGGGCGGCTCGGCCGTCGACACCGCCAAGGCGACCGCCTACTACACGGGCAAGCACGTCGTGATCATCCCGACCGTCGCCGCGACCGACGCCCCCTGCACCGGCCTCTCCGTCATCTACAACGACGACGGCACCTTCGACAAGTACCTCTTCTACCCCACCAACCCCGACGCCGTGATGGTCGACAGCGAGGTGATTGCCGACGCACCCGTGAGCTTCCTGGTGGCTGGGATGGGCGACGCGCTGGGCACCTACTTCGAGGGTCGCGCCTCCATCCGCACCGAGTCCCCCAGCCTCGAGGGCACCGGCATCACCCGCGCCGGCATGGCCCTGGCGCGCCTGTGCTACGAGACCCTTCGCGATTACGGCTCCCAGGCCATCGCCGCATGCGAGAAGAACGTGGTCACCCCGGCTCTCGACGCAATCATCGAGGCCAACGTATACCTGTCCGGCGTGGGCGCCGACAACGTCAACTGCGCGGCCGCGCACTCCTTCTACAACGGCCTCACCGCGCTCGGCGGCCACAGCGCGCCGCACGGCTGCTGCGTGGCCTTCGGCACGCTGGTCCAGCTGGTCCTCGAGGGTGTCTCGCAGGACGAGTTCGACGAGGTCCAGGACTTCTGCCTTGAGGTCGGCCTGCCCGTGACCCTTGAGGAGCTGGGCGTCACCACCGACGAGCAGATCCACACGATCGCCGAGAACGCCTGCGCCCCCGGAGAGACGATTCACAACCTGGCGGGCGACGTCACGCCCGACGAGCTGCACGCGGCCATCGTCGCCGCCGACGCCCTGGGCCGCAAGGTACTCGGCAAGTAGCAGCAGGCAACACAAAGAACCGCGAGAGGGCGCTCGGCACCGATGCGTGCGGGGTGCCCTCTCGCAAGACGGTGGCACGCTTGCGGTATGCTGGGGTCACAGCAGTCGCGGCCAAGGAGGCGCCATGACGGACGAGAAGTGCGTGCTGGTCGGACAGTCGGGCGGGCCCACGGCCGCCATCAACGCGAGCCTGGCGGGCGTCATCTCCGCGGGCATCGACGCGGGTGCGCGCGTCGTGGGCATGCGCTACGGCATCCAGGGGTTTCTCGGCGGGCGCTCCGTCGAGCTGAGCCGCTCCTTTGGCGACCCGCGCGACCTGGAGCTGCTGCGCAACACGCCGTCGAGCTGGCTCGGGAGCTGCCGCTACAAGCTCCCCGACCCCGCCGACGACGAGGCCACCTACCAGCGCCTCTTCGAGCGCTTCCGGGAGCTCGGCGCCGCCGCCGTCCTCTACATCGGCGGCAACGACTCCATGGACACCATCGCCAAGCTCGGCGCCTACGGCCGCGAGTACGGCAGCGACATCCGCTTCATCGGCGTGCCCAAGACCATCGACAACGACCTCGTGCAGACCGACCACACTCCCGGCTACGGCAGCGCCGCGCGCTTTGTTGCCACCGCCATGCGCGAGATCGCCTGCGACGCAGACGTCTACGATCTCAAGAGCGTCACGTTCGTTGAGATCATGGGCCGCGACGCCGGCTGGCTGGCCGCTGCCTCCGCGCTCGCCAACCCCGACATCGTGCTCCTGCCCGAGGCCCCGCTCGACGAGGCCGCGCTGCTGGCGCGCATCTCCGAGCTGCTGGCGCAGAAGAACACCGTGATGGTGGGCGTGAGCGAGGGCGTGCGCACGCCGGACGGACGGCTGGTCTGCGAGGCCGCCGCAATGGCGGAGGGCGTGGGTGTCGACGAGTTCGGTCACCTCGCCACCCTCTCCGGGGCCGCACGCTACCTCGCCGCGCTCGCGAAGGAGCACCTCCACTGCAAGACGCGCGCTGTCGAGCTCTCCACGCTGCAGCGCTGCGCGAGCTACGTGGCCAGCGAGGTCGACCTCGACGAGGCCTTCGAGCTGGGCCGCGCGGGAGTACGTGCCGCGCTTGCGGGAGAGACCACCCAGATGTGCGCGCTCGAGCGCGTGAGCGACGACCCCTACGAGGTGCGCACCAAGCTCGTGGACGTGCTCTCCGTGGCCAACCAGGTCAAGCACGTCCCGCGCGCATGGATCACCGAGGACGGCATGGGCGTCACCGACGAGCTGCTCGCCTACATGCGCCCGCTCGTGGACTGGATTCCCATCGAGCTCGCATCCCTCGACTAACGCGCCTGCTTCTGCAGGTGCATGCAGGTCTGCGTGGCGCGGGCGACGGGCGTGCCCAGCTCGTCGGTCACGTAGCAGGTGTAGAACGCCAGCGTGCGGCCGTTCTTGTCGACGTCCGCCGTGGCGATGAGTTTCTCGCCCTTGGCCGCGCTCATGAACTCGATGTTGCTGCTCACGGACACGGTGACGGACTCGCCCACGTTGGATGCCACGGCAAACGCGAGGTCGGCCACCGTGAAGATGGCGCCGCCCATCACGCCGCCCTTCTCGTTGCGATGGCCGGGCGTGATGTCAAACTCGGTGACCGCGTGCCCACGCGCGGCCTCCACCACGCGACAGCCACAGGCGTCGGTGGCAAAGTGGTCGTTCTTGAAGACGGCCTGGACCTCCTCGAGGGAGGCGTTCTCGTCGATCAGAGCCATGCTTCCTCCTTGATCTTGATACCGAGAAGCCCCATGAGCTCCGCGGCCTGGTCGGGGTCTATGACGGCGCCGCGCAGCTCGCGCAGGTCGCTCGAGACGCGCAGCCCGGAGATGTCGCAGCTGGAGAAATCCACGCCGGAGAGGCTCGTGCGAAAGAACGTGGTGCGCGAGAGGTCGCAGCGGTCCAGCGCAA
Organism: uncultured Atopobiaceae bacterium; assembly: GCA_963931035.1. GTDB lineage: Bacteria > Actinomycetota > Coriobacteriia > Coriobacteriales > Atopobiaceae > Thermophilibacter. Next base: position 1,250,321 of record OZ006979.1, read on the forward strand.
GATGGCGCAGCTTGGTGGCGTGGAAGCTCGCCTCGGAGAGCTTGGTCTCGCTCGCCACGAGCTGGTCGACGGTGGTCTCCGAGAGGTCCGCGTAGGCGAGCTGGCTGTCCACGAGGGAGACGCCGGTGAGGCGACCCTTGAGGAAGGAGAGCCCCGGCGCCGAGCACGAGCGAAAGTCAACGCGGTTGAGCCAGCTGCGCCCCAGGTCGCAGCGCACAAAGCGGCAACCCGAGAAGAGCACGTCGGTGAACGTGCAGTTGGAGAGGTTCACCCGCTCAAACGTGCAGCTGCGAAAGGCGACGTTCTCGAAGACGGTGCCGTCTGCCACGACGTCCGCGAGCTCGAGGCCCGTGAACGCGGTGTTGGCCAGGCGCGCGTCCGGCGTCGTCAGCGCGGCGAGGAGCTCGTCCTGACTCAGGTTGCACCCCAGGTCATCGCGCACCTGAGCAAAGCGCTTGACCTGACGTCTCTGCACCATGTTCTTCTTGCCTCCTTCGCGCCCAGTATGCCACGCCGCCGCTCAACGTTCCGCAATTGTGCCGACTTGGCAGAAAAACCCGTGCCAAGTCGCCCATATCGAGGAAAGCGCCGAGAAGAACCGCAGGTCGCAAAAATCTGCGTCTGCCAAATCGCCCAATTCGAGGAGCGGAGCGCGACGTGGATAACGCTACAGCAGCGCCTTCTCCCACTCCGCCTCACGGAAGCCCACGAGCACGAAGTCCTCGCCCACGACGATCGGCCGCTTGACCAGCATGCCATTCTCCGCAAGAAGGGCGAAGGCCTCCGCGTCCGACATGCCGGCGTCAAGCTGCGCCTTGATGTTGCGCTCGCGGTAGAGCACGCCGCTCGTGTTGAAGAAGCGGCGCACGGGGAGGCCGGAGCGCTCCTGCCAGACAGCGAGCTCCTCGGCCGTCGGGTTGTCCTCGACGATGTGGCGGTCGGTGTACGCAACACCATGCGCGTCCAGCCACGCCTTCGCACGCTTGCAGGTACTGCACTTCGGATACTCAACAAACAGCACGTCAGACATGGTGGGTCCTTTCGAATTCAGAAATCACCTTTCCTAGGGCATGGGGGACGCCCACCACAAGAGCGTTGCCCATACAAAACGCGCGGTGACCATCGGACATGCCCGTATTGGTCCAACCTCGTGGAAAGCCCTGGAGTTGGTCAAGCTCATCCGGAACAAGCCGGCGATAGCGCCCATCCTCGGTTTTGATGACATGCTTAAATCTCGAGGCACCTCGACCACCCTCGCCCGTAAGTATTGTGCGAGAAGGACGATCAAGCGCGTCGGGGAATGCCATCGATCCCTCGGAATACTTGTACGTGAACCCCGTCTTCTTGTTGACACGGTCCTCGCTTTTCGAACCCTTGAGATACTCCCATTTGGGAAGCTGTGACGGCTCAATATAGAACTCATCCGGCACGTCGGACTCATCGACAAGGACATCCCCGAGCACACGCCGAGTGCCCTCATACGCCTCGGCCACCTTGCAGGTCGCGACGTGGCCATCTTGCATGACACCCGCGTCCATGAAAGGAGAGACCTTTCCGCCCTTGTTGAAGTCACGCGTCGCAATGTAGGGATCGGCAGGGATGTCTACGTGCTTGATCTCCTTGGCCTCAGGTGCGCTAATCGGAAACGCCCGAGCCATCAGGCCTTGGGAAATCCGAGCATCGAGGTCCCATTCCTCCCCTGTCAGGTACGCAAGTATATACGTGCGCTTGCGACGCTGCGGAAAACCATACTCGGCGCTGTTCACGACGCGCCACTCAACCGAGTACCCGAGGTCGTTGAGACAGGACAGAATGATTGCGAAGTCGCGGCCTCGCTGCGAGGCGGGGCTCTTGAGCAAACGGTCGACGTTTTCGAGAAGAACGTATCGCACGGGGCTCTCAGGAGTGTTCTTTAACTTGAGGAATCGATAGATGTCCCACCAGAGGACACCCTTCTTGCCCTCGATACCACCTGCCTGGGAAAGCGGCTTGGCGACGGAATAGTCCTGGCACGGGAAGCCCCCCACCACCATATCCACGTTGGGGATGTCCATCTCGCCGCGCTCATGTTTATCGAGGACCTCGTGGATGTCCTCGTTTACCACGGACTTCTCGCCAAAACGAGCACGGTAGCACCGGGCGGCAAACTGCTTGGCTTCCGTTCCGGGCGGCTCCCACTGATTGGCCCAAACGGTTTCGAAAGGTCCGGCCGCAGGTAATTCCATGCTTGGCTCGTCAGGGTTGTGGTATCCCTCGAGGCCCAGCCTAAACCCGCCGACACCCGCAAAGAGCTCGGCCACCTTGATGGTCTTCTGTGACGACACGTTTCTCCATTCGCTGACTGTGTCGCTATGCCAGATCATCATAACCGATCGACCGGATAAGATCAACGCGACAGAGCGCGACCAATCTCCTCCTGCAGGTAGCTCTGGTTCAGCCAGAAGCACTTCTTGACGACGGGCGGGCCAAGCGGTTGCGGACGCGTATCACGCGAATCACGTCCATGCGGCCTCACGTGGCAGCAGCGGTTCTCGCTCGACCGCACCGAAATATCGGCTCGGCCATTGAGCACGTTGTAACGCATCTGGTCATAGCATTGGTTCGCGTCTTTGAGGTCATCCTCTGGCATCTGCCAGAAGCAGATATCCCGAAGGCGATATACGCCTGCATCGTCTTCGCGGTAGAGCACAAACAGGTATTTCTGCTGGAGATAGCTCAGAAAGTCGGAGTCCTCAAAATCTCGCTCAGCAAGGTCAAAGTAGCTGAACGCCGGGAAGGACAGCGCCTCCTTTGGGCGACCGTTCTTCTTGAGACGGATGGTCTTGGGGACGATACCCGCCTTGGCAAACTCCTCGATCTCCGCGTCGTCGGCAACGCCCAGAATCTTCTTGGTGATGCGCGCACAGCGATTCTTTGACTTGGAGACACCAAATTGCTTTGCCAGCTCCTCTTCGGTCATCCCGAAGTACGGAGAGAACCTCTTTCTGAGAAGCTCGAGGAGATCGAGGTTCTTCTCGCCAGTCTCCCTCGGGATGCTTCTCAGCTCATCGAGAATCCGGCGCTGGATTGCAGTCATGTACGAGGCCTTGAGCGCCCAGGCGCGCGGCTTTGCCGGAACGTCCGAGAAGGGCTGTCCCGTTCTGACTGACGAGTCCTTGGCCTTGGTGCATGCCTCGAGATACATCGTGTCACTACCAGAGATATCCTCCGCATGTCCCGCTCGAACCTTGTTTACCACCGTCTCCCAGTCACGCTTAATCTGGGGAAGGTCCTCGGCGGGGAAACCCCACTGGACAGCAGACTGAATCTCGTAGTCCAGCGGGCTTTTGTCTGGCTCATAGAGATATGAGACCAGCAGTATGTTCTTCGCCTTCTCCATGAGATGGCTGTGCTCAAAGTCCTCGTTGACCACAGTCATGTAGTTGATCTGCGAGATGACGAGGCGCTCCTTTGCAGAGAGCTCGCCGTTCTTGTTCCTCTTGAGCGGGGTCGACTTGAGCTCCAGCCCCGCACCGTCAAAATCAGCCGTCGGCCGACTGTTTGGCTCAATATGGAAGTAATACTCCTCAAGCGCGTTGCCAAAGGCTCCGCGTCGCTTGTGGGGGTCATCAATTTGGGTTAGACCAGCAGCCTCGCGCAGGGTCTTGCCGGCCAGCTGTCCGGCATACTCCAGGATTGACTCCGGATCGCTCGAATCATATCCAGGCCACATCTCGCTCATACGCACCCCGTTCAAAGCGCGGTCATTGTCCAGACTTTATCTGAATCTGCCTGCGACAGCACCGTCCTTCTCGCCTAACGGACTTCCTGAAATGGGGCGACTTGGCAGGAAATGGCGTGCCAAGTTGGCGGATTTGAGGAGCGGGACGAGAAAACCCCAGATGGTTCTTCTCGCCCTCCTGCCAAGTCGGCAAAAAACGGGAAGCCGCCGGCACGCGCACGCCGCTATACTCGCCTCAGGCGACGAAGGGAGCCGCACATGGACCGCAAGCTGCGCGCTATCGTGTTCGACATGGGCAACGTGCTCATGACGTTCGACGGACCGTACTTCGCCTCGCGCTTCACGGACACGCCCGAGGATGCCGCGCTGCTCAACGACGCCCTCTTTGGGGCACCCATCTGGGCCCTTCTCGACTCAGGGACCGTCAGCCATGAGACCGTTCTGCGCGTAGCGACCGCGCACCTGCCAGAGCGTCTGCGACCCAACGTCGAGAAGTGCTTCCGCCACTGGCCCGAGCTGTCCGAGCCACTCGAGGACGTCAACGACCTGGCCATTCGCCTCAAGGACGAGGGCTATCAGATCTACGTGCTCTCCAACGCCAACGTGAACATCATGGAGCAGCTCGGCCACGCGCCGGCCACGCCGCACCTTGACGGCGTTGTGGTCTCGGGCATCGAGCGTGTCATGAAGCCGGACCCCGCGATCTTCCTCCTGCTCTGCGAGCGCTACGGCCTCGCGCCCGAGGAGTGCATCTTCATCGACGACAACGCGGACAACTGCGAGGGAGCCCGCATCGCCGGCATGCACGCCTACCATTTCACCGGGGATGCCACGGAGCTGGAGGCCACGATTCGCGCGCTGGGCTAATTTTCCTCAAGGGCTCGCTCGTCCTTTTCAAAAAGAAAGGATAGCGAATTTCTTTCTTTTTATGTACTATACTCGGTCAAAAAAAGAAAGAAATGCTCATATTGTTCTAGGGGAGGCGGTATGGACTACCCCACTCTCGAGAAGCTCTTCTACAAGGACACCTCCTCTCAGCGCTTCGATAATCACCAGGAGCAGCTCCGTCTTCGGCTTGAGGCGGAGTCCACGTTCAGGACGGGAATCATGCTCGAGCACGGGGAGCTGTTCTGCGCGGTCCCCCGAGAGCTGTCCCTTGCCAGCGAGCAGGTGCTTCGGCGAGAAAGGAGGGTCTCCGCCCTCTGGAAGGCTCTGCCGACAGTTGCCCTGGGCGCATTCATTCGTAGTCTCATCCTCGACGAGGTCGTCTACAGCAACCAGATAGAGGGAGTCCACAGCACGCGTCGACAAATCGAGGCTGCGCTCGAAGAGGCAAGCCGGGATACGTCGGCCCTTGCGGGGGCCTCGGAGAAGATCCATCCGCCTTTCGTAGAGTTCGCGCGACTCTACCTGGGCCTGACGGACAGCCCCAATCCCCCCAGATCCCTGCAGGACATCCGCAGCATCTATGATGCCGTAGTCAAGGACTCGCTCGACAAGAACGATCAGATCAACGACTCGCTCTTTCGCGCTGGCCCCGTGTTCATCGAAAGCCGGGGAAGGGTCCTGCACCAAGGCGTGAGCCCAGAAGCCACGATCGAGAAGATGCTTAGTCAGATGCTGGAGCTCGTGAGCTCGGAGAGTATTCCCGAGATGTACAGCGCGCTTCTCGCCCACTTTCTCTTTGAGTACGTTCACCCGTTCTACGACGGAAACGGTCGTACGGGACGCTATCTCCTTGCGCTCAACCTCAGCACCCCGCTGTCTCAACCAACGGCGCTCTCCCTGTCCCGCGTCATTGCCGAAAACAAGAACGCCTACTACAAGGCGTTTGATATCGCCGAGAGGCCGCTCAACTGCGCCGAGGCGACGCATTTCGTCATCACCATGCTCGACCTGATAGGTCAGGCACAAGACGACCTCATCGCAAACCTTGAGGAGAAGAGGGGGGCGCTCGAAGAGCTGCGTGCGCGCGTAAACTCCCTCGATGACTCGTTCTCCGATCGCGAGCGTGACCTCTTGTTCTACATCGGGCAGCTGACCCTTTTTGACGCCTTCGGAGAGACCGACATCAAACGCACCACCGCATACCTTCGCGCTTCGGTGCCCACCACGAGAAAAGCGCTCGGGCAACTCAGGGCAAGAGAGTATCTCCTCAGGACGTCGATGAGGCCCGCCGTCTACCGCCTGTCTCAGCAAGGCCGGGCGGCGCTTGGCTTGGGTGATGTTAGAACCCCCGCAGACGAAGTGCTTTCAGACGGCTAGACCTGCGCGATCACGGTTGCGACGATCCAGGCGGCCAGCAGCGCGAGCATGACCAGCAGACCCATGCTCGTCTCGCGACGCACGGTGAGACGCGCAAGCACCGGGATTCTCCTTCGCAGCGGACGCCGGTCGAGCAGCAGGTAGCAGCTGATAAGGACGATGGGGATCGCGAAGGCAAGGTACGAGTAGAGCCGGTACCACATGGGCCAGGAGGCAATCTCCGCGTTTGGGCGAACCATCGCCCCCACGCAGCCCACGACCATGACCGCGCACGCACACAGCACGCAGACGTCCCACGCGACGCCCAGCCGGCGCGGGACGCGGGCGAGCAGATTGGCGCGCTGAGAGCGTTGAGCCTCGAACGAAGGGGGCTCGAGCAACTCGTTCTTCTCGGCTGGTTCTTGTGAGAGCGCGGCGAGCAGGGCTTCCTTGAACTCGCGGACGGACGGGAAGCGACGCGCGGGATCGAGCTCCGCGGCGCGGGCGATGACCGGGCGCAGCGTCGCGGGTGCGTCCGCAAAGCCGCGCTCACGGTCTGCGGCCACGGGGTCGCAGCCCGTGAGGCAGAAGAAGAGCAGCATGCCCAGGGCGTAAACGTCGCTCGTGACGTCGGTCTGGCCAAAGCCAAACTGCTCGGGCGGGGCGTAGGCGCGCGTGCCAAAGTGGGTGGTGTCCTGCTCGCCGCCCTCGCGCCAAGTCCGCGCGATGCCCAGGTCGATGAGGGTAACGCCGCCGGCAGAGACCATGACGTTGCCTGGCTTGAGGTCACGATGGATGACGGGCGGGTCGAGGAGCTCGTGGAGCTCGCTCACCGCGTCGCAGAGGTCGGGAAAGATGCGTCTCACGAGGCCGAGGCGGTCATGGGCGCGCGCCACGGCGTCGGCGAGCGTCATGCCTCCCACGTGCTCCATGACCACGACGAGCTTGTCGTCCTGACGGTGGCACTCGATGATGCGCGGCAGATGGGGCAGACGGACGCCGGAGCGCTGCGCCTCGAGCACGGTCTCGTACGCGCCGCCCAGGCCCGAATCGATGTCGAGGTACTTGCGCACGAACGGCCCCAGCTCCGCGCCGTTCTCGCCCACGAAGTAGACGCGCTGCGTGGTCTCGAGCCGGCCCTCCTTGAGCACCGCGTCCACGCGGTAGCAGGAGTCGCGGTCGAGCGCCGCCAGGTAGTTTGAGAGCTCATCTTCCATGCGCCCATCCTAGCAGAGGCCGCGTTGCGCTGGCGTTCCCGGAAAATGGCGACTTGGCAGGAAATCCCGTGCCAAGTCGCCAAATTGCAGGAAAGGGCCGAGAAGAACCGCAGGTCGCGTTTCTCGCCGTCTGCCAAGTCGCCCAATTCCAGGAGCGGAGCGGAGCGCGACGCTAGCAGATGGTCTTCTCGCCAAAACGGTAGAGCTCCTCGTTGACCTTCTGGAGCGAGCAGCCGCGGTCCAGGCAGAAGATGATGATCGCGTCGCGCCGGTCCTTGCAGTAGAGCTCGCTCACGCCGGCAGCCGTGAGCGCGCGATTGGTCTCGCGCAGCGTGAGCGCCATGGCAAAGGCAATCTGCAGCACCTTGTCGCGACTGGGGTGGCGCGTGCCCTGGAAGATCTGGTAGCCAAAGGTGTCGTTGAGGTTGGCCATGCGCACCACGCGCGAGCGCTCGAGGCCCTTCTCGTCCAGCAGCTGCTGCAGATACTCGGAGAGCGTGAGAGCGCGCGGCTCGTGCTCCTCGAGGTACTCGTCGATGCTCGACGTGGAGAGGAGCTCGTCGAGCAGCTCCTCGGTCAGCGGTTCGCTCATGCGGGCTCCTCCCCTCTCGTCCGCGCTATGCCACCGAGAACGTAGCCTCGGCCAGAATCGTATCATCGAGCGAGAAGAGCTCGCCCACCTCGACGGTGACGTCGGACTCGTCCGCCAGGCTGAACGCGAGGCGCGCCTGGGTGGTCGCACCGGGCTTGATCTCTGCCATGTAGCCGTTGCCCAGATCGTCCATGACGATGGCGGTCTCGAGCTGGACGCCGTTCTGGAACGCCTTCTGGGAGCATGCGACGGCAAACGACGTCGCCTCGTCCGAGTTGTTGGTAAACGTGAAGTCGACGATCATCGCGGGGTTGCCCTCGTAGTCCGTCGTCACCGTGGAGCCGTCGATCGTCACGGCGTAGTCGGACTGCGGAGCCTCCTCCGGCTCGGCCTCCTGCGCCTGCTCCTCGGGGGTCGTCTCTGCGTCGGCCTGGGGCTCGGACGCTCCCCCGCCGCACGCAGTCAGGGTCAGCGGAGCCGCAACGGCGGCGGCGAGTGCAACAACGAGCATGCCATGTCCCAGCGTCTGGATCTTTCTCATCCAAATCACCCGCTCTTTCAAACGCGGTCCTTCAGGTAGCTGCAGCGTATCAACACGCCGAGTCGCATTCATTAGCTCGCAGCTAATGAAACGCGCGGGACAGGTCCCGATACTGTGAGGCGCGGCAAGCCCAAGTGAAAGGAGCCCTCATGGCAGACAACAACAACCAGACGACCTCGGCCGCGGCGATCGTCGGACTGGTCCTGGGAATCCTCGCGATCGTGACCTCGTGGATCCCCATCGTCAACAACCTCTCGTTCATCCTCGGCGCCATCGGCCTGATCTTCTCGATCGTGGGCGTCATCGGCACCGTGCGCGGCAAGAAGGGCGGCAAGGGGCTCGCCATCGCCGCGCTCGTCGTGAACGTCCTCTCGCTCGTGATCGTGCTCGGCCTGCAGAGCGCCTGGAGCGCGGCGCTCTCGTAGCGAGCCCCCAACGCGGTATGCTGTGGGGACCCAAGAGAAGAGGAACCCCATGGCACATCGACTCACCGAGCAGGAGCACGACACGGTGCTCCTGCTCGCAAAGATCCTGAGCAAGCAGCTTCCCACGCAGTTCCGCAGCGTTTCCGGCGGCATCGCGAGCGGGCTCGTGCGCCTGCGCAAGAACCCGCTCGCCGCCTCCGACGTGGCCTCCGTCCTGGAGAGGTACGACGCGGACGAGACCGCACTCGCAACGCTGGTAGAGATCGGCGTGCTCGAGACCGTCCCGGAAGGCTACGCGCTGCATGTTCCCCGTGACCAGGACGGGCGCGCCGAGAAGGACGAGCGCTCGATCACCCGCACCGAGCCGCCTCGCCCTCCCGCGCGACGCGGGGCGCGCGGCCTCGCCGGCCTGGACACCATCCGCAAGCAGTCGCCCGAGCTCAACGACGTGCGCCGTCAGATCATCGACCTCGACCCGCGCCTGTGGATCAACGGCTGGCTGCTGAGCACGCCCGATGCGTTCCTGCGCTTCGAGCGCGAGCTGCGCGCGCTGGACGCCGCGCTCGCGGGCGGAGCCACGCTCGGCGACGGCACGCTCAGCCTACGCGAGCTCTCCTACCAGCTCTTTGGTGACGAGAAGTTCCTCGCCGTGGAGTCCGACGGCCGCAAGCTCCTGCACCTCATGGGCATCACCGACGTCGTGAGCTGCCGCCCGCAGGTGAAGATGGAGCTGCTGCACCACATCCCCAAGCACCACCGCCATCTTCGCCTCGTGGTCTCGGAGAACCTCGACCCCTGGGTCAACATGAGAAACGCCCTGTTCCTGGACGGGCGCAAGAAGATTCTGGGCGAGCGCGTCCACGGCGTCGTCTTTGGCAACGGCTACTTGGTAGACGACCCTCACAAGCTGCCCGACCTTCTCGACACGCTGGGCGCGAGCGACGTACGCATCCTCTATTGGGGCGACATCGACCGCGCCGGCCTCTCCATCCTGGCCAAGCTCGCCGACATGGCCGACGGGCGCTTCTCCGTGGAGCCGTTTGCGCCGGCATACCGGAAGATGCTGCGCCGCGCCATGCGACGCTTCCCGGACCCGCTCCAGAACGAGGAGACCGACCAGAGCGGCGTGCGCGTGGCCGGCCTCGAGCTCATGGAGGGTGTGCTGGACAAGAAGGAGCTGGCCTACCTGCATGCCGTCGTGGAGGGCGCGTGCCTGATCCCCCAGGAGATTCTCACCGCACACGACCTGTAGGGCCGCGGGCGTTCCTGAAAACTGGCAACTTGGCAGACGAGAATTACGACGAGCTGCGGTTCTTCTCGGCCGCTTCTTAAGAATCGGCGACTTGGCAGGCATTTTTCTGCCAAGTCGCCATTTTTGAGGAGGTCGCTGCCGCGTGACACGTTTGCCCGCGCCTGGTCAGTTTCGTGACAGATAGCGTCAGACTCGCAATCTAGTTTTTTCCGGCGACCCCGTATGGCGTCCCCAGTGCCCTACCGTATGCGCATGGACATGTTGCTCACGCATACGACGGCCTTGGAGACGCTGCGCAGCGCCCGCCTGCGCTGGCGGCTCGAACGGCGGGAGCGCTGTGACGCGCGCGTCCCCGATCGCGTGCCCAGCGGGGAGGAGCTCCGCGTGCTCATCGCCGCAACGCCCGAGCTTGCCCGCGCGACGCTTCCCCTCGAGCTGCTCGTCACCAGGGACGCACCCCGCTCGCGCACCAAGCTCGCCCATACGCACCCCTCCCCCGCAGAGCTTCCCGCAGGGTCTGCCTTTGAGGTCGCGCCAGGGGTGCTCTGCGTCTCACCGGAGCACCTGCCCGTGGTCATGGCTCCGTCGCTCACCAACCTCGAGCTTGCGTTTCTGCTCTCCGAGCTCCTTGGCCTCTACGCCATCGCGCCAGACCTTGAAAAGGGGATGTTCAAACGCCGGGTACCGCTCACCACACCCGAGCTCGTGCTCGCGCACCTTGACGCGCTTGGCTCGGAGCGCGGGACGGATCGCGTCCGCCGCGCGCTCGCCAGCGCGTGCGTGCAATCGGGCTCGCCGCAGGAGACGCGGCTCTCGATGCGCCTGGGGCTGGCGCGCATGCGGGGAGGATACGGCTTTGACGTGCTCGCCATGAACGACCCGGTTGCCGTCCAACGCGTGCGCGACGCAATGCGGCCGGGCGTGCGCAAGCCCGACATACTGCTGCGAGCACCGGACGGTAACGGTCGCGGCGTGGCAGTCGAATACGACGGAGGGGACCACAACAGCGCGGAGGCACACGCGCGGGACGCCGAGCGGCACACGGAGCTCATCGCCCTCGGCATAGACGAGCACATCGTCACTGCCAGGCAGTACCATGACCTCAACTACATGGACGGTCTCGCGGAGATCATCCGCAAGGCGCTGAGGATTCCCAAGCCGCATCTCACGCGCGCCCAGCAGGCGAGAAACCGGCAGCTGAGGCAGCGGCTCTACGAGGAGCTTGAGCTCATCGACGGCGTTCACTGGAACGGGCGCGAGCGTGCGCGGGGACGGCCATGCGCCGCCCCCGTTGCCGACGACGAGTGGGACGTTGTTCCCGTCGACGCGTACGGCATCTAGGCGAGGTCCTTCTCGGCAACCGGTCCTGAAAATTGGCGACTTGGCAGAGATTTGCGTGCCAAGTCGCCAAATTCAAGGAAGGGGCCGAGAAGAACCGCAGGTCGCGGATTTCACGTGCTGCCATATTGGCCAATTCGAGGAGCGGGCTCAGTCCTCGTGCTTCTCGAACGTCTTGATCGCCGGGGTGGTGAGCAGGCCGAGCAGGATGATCGCGGCGCCCGCGCCGTAGGCCACGCGCGTGGACTCGTAGCGGGCGCGCGCCTCGATGTTCACGAGGGCCGTACGCTCGGAGTCGGTCATGTCGATGTCGGAGATCTGCTCGCGGAACTCCTGGTTGCTGCCCAGGTTGATGCTCATCTGAGCAACCTGCTCGCTGACAGCCGGCGAGACGGCGGGGTCGGCCGCCGCGCCCGCGCGGACCTGGCCCGTGATGCCGAGCAGCAGCACTGCACCCAAGAGCGCCACGCCAATGGCCTGGCCCACGTTGCGCATGGTGCTCTGGATGCCGCCCGACTGCGATGCGTCGCGCTCGCTCACCGCAAGGGCCACGACGTTGCTCGAGTGCGACGAGACGGTGCCCGCGCCCACGCCTGCGACAAAGGCGCCGAGGTAGACGCCAAAGGCGTTGCTTCCGTTGATGGTCACGGAGAAGGCCATGATCGCGAGGGCCGCCGCCATGATGATGTAGCCGGCCTGAATGACGTGGCGCGGGTTAGCGTGCGGCGCCAGCTTGGGGATGCCAAGCGCCAGCGCAAAGGTGGGGACACCGGTGACGATGGAGATCACGCCCACGTCAATGGGGCTCCAGCCAGCAACAAGCTGCAGGTAGGGAGCCATGAGGATGGACTGGACGCCCATGAAGAAGAACGTGATCGCATTGGCGGCAAGCCCGGCGAGGACCTGCGGGGTGTGCAGGAACGACTGCGGCAGCAGCGCGACACCGTTGCGCTTCTCGACGCCCTTCTCCACGTGCACGAGCACGATCAGCACAATCACGCCAAGAAGGGCGAGCGGCAGCGCCGGGGAGAAGCCAAAGAACGTGAACGGGCAGGTGTCGAGCGGCTCGATGAGACCCCACGATGAGATGCTCGAGACGCCCACGAGGAACATGAACAAGCCGGATGCCGCAAGCGCCACACCGATGCCGTCAAACTTGAGCTTCTCGTCAACCTGGTCGATGCGCGGCAGGCTCGAGGAGACGCCCAGCACGGCAAGGAAGTAGGCGGCGAGCACGAGGAAGGTCACGTGCATGCCGGCGGTCTCCATGACAACGCCGAGCATGAGCGGCAGCAGCGCAGAGAGGCCCGACGCCGCACCGATGCAGCCAAAGGCGACGGTGCGGTTATGGCCCTGGTAGAGGTAGGGAATGAGGCCGAGCACCGACGGGATGAGGAAGCTCGCGCCAAAGCCCACGAGCACGCGGCCGACCCAGATGAAGATCGCCATGTTAGGGGCGAGAGCACAACCGACCTCGCCGAGCGCGCAGAGGGCCGCGCCGATGCGGAACGCGCGCTTCCAGCCGATGATGGTGCCCACGAGGCCGCCCGCAATCATGAACGCGCCGCCCATGAGCGGGTAGACCATGTTGGCGAGCTGGATCTCTGAAGTGGTGGCTCCCAGGTCATGGGTGAGTGCGGAGGCGGCCAGCGACAGGGCGCCGTTGTCTCCCGACGTGCCCATCTGGGCGAGAATCAGAATGAGAATCGGTAGAACAGCAAAGTGCTCCATGGCTAATCCGCTCGCTCTCGCGGTATGCCCCGCGGCGGTAACTGAATGCATTATCTATCCTCTCTACTGGGTTGTCCCGCACCTATTTGCAGGGCACTGTTGCTTTGATGTACCCGTGTAGCAGGAAAAACAGAGATGCGCGATGACTTCGCAAAAGTGGCGCAATGCGTAAGATAAGCTGAATGCGACTAAATTGGTTTCATATCAGATTTTTTCTATCACCCTTCTTTTGCGCGCATCTCACCCGGAGGCGACACACTCCGAGTCGGCGGGATAGCACGAGAGGACCCTCTCCGCCACGAAAAAGCGGCGGCTCCGCATCCGGAACCGCCGCCCCCTGCAACTTATAAGACAGCGCTAGAAACCCGTGACGATGGAGTCCAGGTGCAGCGGCATGCCCGTTGTATGCGCTGAGACCTCGGAGGCAAGGTAGAGAACCGCATCGGCGACCTCCTCCGGACGGCAGTAGCGCTTGTCGAGCGCCGTGGCGGCCATCATCTTCTCGGCCTCCTCATGCGGCACGTCGGGGCCAAAGGTATCGCGCTCGATGCGCAGCATCATGTCGGTGGCAACGGGGCCCGGGCAGACGTAGTTGACGTGGATGCCCTCGGCACCAACCTCGTTGGCCACGCACTTGGTGGCGCCCGCAACGGCATACTTGGAAGAGCAGTACGGGCTCATCCCCGGGGCCGGAGTATAGGAGCCGGCGGAGGCGATAACCACGATTGCGCCGGACTTCTGCTTGAGCATGTAAGGCACGGCGTACTTCATCACATACATGGGGCCAAAGACGTTGAGGTCGTAAACCTTACGAACCTCCTCAAAGTCGACGTTTTGGATGGGAGCTACCTTGCCCTCGTACCCGGCATTGGGAACCGCGATATCAACGGTGCCAAAGTACTCTGCTGCGCCGTCAACAAAGGCCTTCACCTGGTCTTCCTTAGTTGCGTCGACAACAAAGCCCTTCACGTGATCCTCGTCGACGCCCAGCGTCGGAATGAGCGCGTCAAGCTTCTCCTGTCGAGTGGAAGAAATGGCCAGCTTGGCGCCCTCGGCAGCAAAGGCGCGCGTAATGGCGCTGCCAATACCGCCGGTAGCACCGGTGATGAGAACAACCTTGTCCTTGAGTTTGAGATCCATGAAGAACGCTCCCTTCTCGCTGAAAACGGCACGAGCTCATGTTAGAAGGGATACCCTCCCCTGCCGTCATATCGGCAAACGACTCGGCAGACGAGAAGAACTGTGGAGAAGCATTCACAAACGAGAAAAACCTTGCAGTCGAGTGACGCGGCGCGTATAGTTATTCCTCGCACACACGAGGTGCACCCATTGCGGGGTGGAGCAGTCTGGTAGCTCGTCGGGCTCATAACCCGAAGGTCGTAGGTTCAAATCCTGCCCCCGCGACCATACATTCGACAACCGGGGCCCGTAAGCTCCGGTTTTTTCGAATATATGTGATGAAAAACATAGATAGTTTTTTCATCATCTGTTGTGGAGGCATTCATGGATTCGGAAGCGCAGGCAATCGCCTCGCTCATCATGAGCTGGGGTCCCGGGAAGGCGTTCACTGCCAAGGACTTCACTGATGTCGCCGGGGTGCGAAATGCGGGCAACGTGCTCGGCAGAATGTACGCGTGCGGTGAGCTGGCGCGCGCCACCCGAGGCGTCTACTACGTCCCCGAGAAAAGCACGCTTCTCGGGACCGAGGTCCCCGCGAGCGTGGACGAGGTAGTCCGCGCCATGGCGCGCGCCAATAAGTGGATCGTCGCTCCGGCGGGCGACGCCGCCTTGAACGCCCTGGGTCTCGACACACAGGTACCGGCACGCCACGTCTATGTGAGCAGCGGTCCCTACAAAACCTACTCCTATGGCCCCTACACGATTGAGCTGAGGCACCGGGCGAACCGTGATCTACTCAGCTGCTCACCCATCACCCGCATCGTCGTCCAAGCGCTCAAGGCACTCGGCAAGGACAACGTAGACAGCGAGACTGTATCCACGCTCGCGCACAGCCTAAGCAGCGAGGACGCCGAGACGCTCCTGAGAGAGTCCAAGGGACTCACCTCATGGGTTGCCGAAACGGCCAAAAGGATATGGGAGGAGAGAAGCGATGGATAGAATCGCGCGAGCCGACGCGGCACAGCGCAGGCTGGTATTCGAGGCTGCTGCCGCAAATCTTGGCACGACTCCAGCGGTTGTGGAGAAGGACTTTTGGGTGTGCTACGTACTCGACCACCTGTTTCATCGCTGCCCGCTCTCGAACGCACTTACTTTCAAGGGAGGAACAAGCCTGTCAAAGGCGTTTCACCTCATCCAGCGATTCTCGGAAGACGTTGACCTCATACTCGACTGGAGAGCGCTGGGATACGGGCGCGACGAACCATGGGAACCGAGGAGCAACTCGGCCCAGGAGCGCTTCAAGTCGGACGCCACAAAAAGGACCGGTGCGTATTTACGCGAGACGTTTGTCCCCGCCCTCGCCGGAAGCCTCGCCGAGTCACTTGGGCACGAAGTCTCGGTACGTACAGGAGAGGAACCCGAGACGGTCTGGTTCGACTACCCCAGGACCTACGACTCCCCTGCGACGCTCGACTCGATCATGCTCGAGATTGGTCCAATGGCGGCATGGTCTCCCTCGGTGGAGGCGACGATCGAGCCGTACGTCGCGGAAGTAATGCCCAATGACGCGGAAATGCTCTCCACCACGGTTAGGACGGTAAGCCCCGAGAGGACGTTCTGGGAGAAGGCAACGATCCTCCACCAAGAGGCCATGCGGCCCGAGGAGAAGCGCATGCCGAGGCGCTACTCTCGTCACTACTATGACCTGTACCGGCTCGGCAACTCCCCAGTCCTCGAGCGAGCGCTCGCCGACACCAAGCTCCTCAGTCACGTGGTGGAATTCAAGGAAAAGTTCTACCGAACGCCGTGGGCGCATCTGAGCGAAGCCCGCCCTGGGACCATCAGATTGGTACCGCCGAAATACCGCCTTGACGCGCTTGAGTCCGACTACCGAACAATGGCTCCGATGCTCTTTGGCGAGCAGCCTGCGTTCAGAGAGATCATGCGCTTCATCGGCAAGCTCGAAGACAAGATCAATGCTGTGCCATCTTCGTAAGTTCCAAAGATGCCACCTGCGAACAGCAGAGACGCCCATGAGAGGGCGAGAAGAACCTCAGCCCAGCTTCACGATCTTGGTGCCGTGGACCTCCTGCACGCCAAGGGCCTCGGCCACGGACTCGGCGTTCTCAAAGGTGATGCCACCGCCGGGCAGGATGATCAGGCGGCCCGCGGCGTGCTCGATCAGCCGGCGCAGATGGTCCAGGTTGTCCGTAATCGGCGTGCCGGCAGCGCCGCCGTGCGTGAGGATGCGCTCCACCCCCAGCCCGGCAAGGAAGTCGATGGCCTCGCGTTGACGCTCCTCTGTGAGCTCGTCGAAGGCCATGTGGAACGTCACGGCCACCGGCGGGACCTCGGTGCCCGCCTCGTCGGTGACGGGACCGTGCGCCGCCTCGACGAGGCGCGCCGTCATCTCGCGGTCCACGACCGCCTCGCCCGTCGCGCCATCAGCCGTGAGGCAGCCAAAGACCACGCCGGTGACGCCCAGGCTGCGCGCCATCGCCACGTCGTCGAGCATCATCTGCTCCTCGTCGGCGGAATAGACGAAGTTGCCGCCGCGCGGGCGCGCCATCGCCATGACGGCGGCCCCAGTCTGGCGCGCGATCGCGACGGCGGCACGAATCACGCCGTAGCTGGGGCTCGTGCCACCCACGGCGAGATTGTCACAAAGCTCGATGCGCCCCGCTCCCGCGGCAATCGCCGCCGGCACGCGCTCGACGTTCTCCGCACAGAACTCTCTCAGCAGCGCCATGGGGCCTCCCATCACTCTGGAATCGTTGACATCATGATAGCGAGCAACGCGCGCGCGAGCCGGGCGTCACGTGCACCATCTCCGCCGCGTGGCGCGGCGGGATATGCGATTGAGTTGCCCGCGACCAGCGGACTAGCATACACACATCACTGTTGAGCGCTCCGCGGAGGCGTCAACTAAGCCGAGCGCTCCCGAAGAGAGCGGAGGCGTGACCATGAAGCGTCTGATCAGCTGCGACACTTCCGACCTTGAAGGCAGGACCCGGAAAGAGATTCTGGGCGCGCTCGAGGCGAGCGAGGGACGTGTGATCGTCCAGGAGCTCTCGCTCTTCCGCAACACGATGATGCTCGAGCCCATCACGGACGCCGAGATCGCCTGTGCCTTTGGCGCCGACCTCATCCTGCTCAACGCCTTCGACTGCGTGAACCCGCACGTCGCCGGCATCGACGCCCCCGCCGAGGAGACGATTCGCACCCTCAAGCGCTACACCGGGCGCCTCATCGGCCTCAACCTGGAGCCGGTCGGCACCTCGGAGACGCTCGGCGAGCTGGAGGCCATGCCGGAGGGCCGCGCAGGCACCGTCGAGAACGCGCTGCGTGCGCGCGACCTCGGCTTCGACTTCATCCTCCTCACGGGCAACCCCGGAACGGGCGTGGACAACGCCGCCATCATCGAGGCCACCCGCGCCATGCGCGAGGCCCTCGGCGACGACATGCTGATCTTCGCCGGCAAGATGCACGCCGCCGGCTCGCGCACCGAGGCGGGCGAGAAGATCGTCTCCAAGGAGGACATCCGCGCGTTCGCGGAGGCGGGCGCCGACGTCATCCTGCTCCCCGCCCCCGGCACCGTGCCCGGCGTGACCTTCGAGTTTGTGCACGAGATGGTCTCCTACATCCACGAGCTGGGCAAGCTCTCGCTCACCGCGATCGGCACCTCGCAGGAGGGCGCGAGCGCGGCCACGATCGAGCAGATCGCCCTCATGTGCAAGATGACGGGCACCGACCTCCACCACGTGGGCGACGCCGGCGTCGGCGGCCTCAACCCCGAGAACCTCATGGCCTACAGCATCGCCATCCGCGGCAAGCGTCACACCTACCTGCGCATGGCCCGCTCGATCAACCGCTGAGTCGAACGCCCGTCGCGAGCGGGCAGAAGGGAAGGACCGCCATGCACCGTCTGGGAATCTCGCTCTACCCCGAGCACTCCACCCCCGAGGCCGACTACGCCTACATGGAGCTCGCCGCAAAGTACGGCTTCAGCCGCATCTTCACGTGCCTGCTCTCCGTCGAGAAGGGCGCGGACGAGACGATCGCCGAGTTCGGCGCCTTCATGGCCAAGGCCCACGAGCTCGGCTTTGTGGTCGCCGTGGACACCAACGAGCAGGTCTTCGAGCGCCTCGGCGCCTCGCCGAACGACCTTTCCCCCTTCGCCAAGATGGGCGTGGACATCATCCGCCTCGACGGGCACTTCGGCGACATGGGCGACATCATGCTCACCCGCAACCGCGAGGGCATCAAGATCGAGTTCAACGGCAGCGGCAACCTGCCCATCGACCTTCTCGCCGAGCGCGGCGCAGACCGTCGCAACATGGTGACCTGCGCCAACTTCTACCCCGAGCCCTGGACCGGCATGTCCGAGGAGCGCTTCTACGAGCTCTCCTACAAGTACAAGAGCGAGGGCTTCCAGACGGCGGCCTTCGTCTCCAGCCAGCAGCCGGACACCTTTGGCCCCTGGCCGGTCTTTGCCGGCCTCCCCACGTGCGAGGACGACCGTCACCGACCGATTGACCTGCAGGTGCGCCACCTGATCGCCACCGGCCTCATCGACGACGTCATCATCGGCAACGCCTTCGCCAGCGAGGAGGAGCTTGCCGCCATGGCGGCCGTCGACACCTCCCGCGTGACCATGCGCGTCGAGCTCGAGGAGGGCGTCACCGAGGCGGAGCGTGAGGTCCTCTGGGGCTTTGACCACACCGAGCGCCCGGACTCCTCGTCCTACCTGCTGCGCTCCAGCTGGCCGCGCATGAGCTTCCGCGACCGCGAGATTCCCGCGCGCGACGCCGGCTGCGACACCTTCCACATCGGCGACGTCCTCGTGGTCAACGACAACCTCGCCCACTATCGCGGCGAGCTCCACGTTGCCCTGCGCGACATGCCCAACGACGGCACGCGCAACCTCGTCGGGCGCATCCCCCTCGACGAGCTCTTCCTGCTCGACTACATCGAGCCCGAGCACCCCTTCGCGTTCGTCCGCGAATAGCTGCCGTTCGCCCGCGAAAAGGGCACGTCGAGCGTTTTGGCCCTGTCCCCCCTTAGCGCGCCGCCCCGTGAAAACGGGGCGGCGCTCGCCTATATCTACCTGCATTTTTTTCAACTCGTACAGAACCACCGCCGCGTGGTGTGCCACAAAACGGCTTTGAGATGGAGGTTCTGCGTAGATACGCTCAATGGGTAGAGGGAGGGCATGGTCATGCAGGACATCCGTCTGGTTCGTCATATTCTCAGGGCCGGCGGCGTCACGCCCGCCGACTGTGCCGCCCACCTTGACATCAAGAAGCGCACCCTGCGCGACCGCATCCGCCACGCCAACGACTCGATGGGTGGCTCCGCGCGCATCGTCTACGACCGCCCGCGCGGCGTCTACCAGGTTGAGGTGAGCGACGAGGAGGCGTTTGAGGCGTGGCTGCGCGGCGACGCCGGCCGCGATGCCATCGACCGGCTCCCGTCCACCCCTGAGGAGCGCACCAACTACCTCGTGCAGGACCTCCTGTTCCGCACGGACTGGATCACCCTCGAGGACCTCGCGAGCCTGCTGTTCGTCTCGCGCTCCACCATCTCCCACGACCTGCGCTCCGTCGAGCAGCTCTTCTCAAAGTACGACCTCACCATAGAGAAGCGCCCCCGCTACGGACTGCGCGTCGTCGGCAACGAGATGAACCGCCGCCTCTGTCTCGCGAGCATCGCCGTCGACGCCTTCCTCGCCGCCGACGACCTCTCGGGCGTCATCTCGACCGAGGCCCTCGACGAGGTCGAGCGCCTCGTGCGCGTCACGCTCGATGCCGAGGGCTACGAGATCAACCCCGTCTCGCGCCAGAACCTGGTCGTGCACATCGCGATCGCGCTCGCGCGCATCAGCAAGGGGTGCTACGTCCCCATGGAGGCGTCCTACCTCGAGCACGTGCGCGACACCCGCGAGTACACGGTCGCGCGCGCCATCGCGCGCTCCGTCGAGAGCTCCTTCTCCGTCGCCCTCCCCGAGGAGGAGGTCGCCTACGTTGCCATCCACCTCGCGAGCAAGCGTCTCGTCGAGGGCAGCGAGCGCGACGAGGGAAACAAGGGCTCCCTCGAGATCACGGACGACGCCTGGGAGCTTGCCGCCGAGATGATCGAGGTCGTCTGGCGCGCCTTCCGCTTTGACTTCCGCGACGACGCCGAGCTGCGCGTGAACCTCGCGCGGCACCTCATGCCGCTCATCGTCCGACTCCGCTATCACATGTCGGTCGAGAACCCGCTACTCGCGGACATCCGCACCTGCTACCCGCTACCCTTTGCCATGGCCACTGACGCCGCGAGCGTCCTTGCCGAGAAGTACGACGCAGAGGTCTCGGGTGACGAGATCGGCTACATCGCCCTGCTGTTCGCGCTCTCTCTCGAGCGCAAGGCGACCTCCTATGCGAAGAAGCACGTGCTCGTGGTCTGCGCCTCGGGCGTGGGCAGCGCCCGGCTGCTCGCCTATCGCCTGCAGCGCGAGTTCAGCTCCAACTTCGAGTCGGTGGAGACCTGCGACGCCTCCGAGTTCGCCGAGCGCGACATCACCGACATCGACTACATCTTCACCACGGTGCCGCTCGAGAGGCAGGTGAGCGTCCCCGTGGTGCACGTGAGCCTCTTCCTCGACGACTCCAGCAGGCGCGACGTGCGCCGCGTCATCGACCGGGGGGCCACGGAGAGCGCCCTGTCGTACTTCTCGCCCGACCTGTTCTTCTCGCACCTCGAGCTCTCGAGCCGCGAGGAGGTCATCACGTTCTTGTGCGAGCGCGCGGCAGAGGTCGTCGAGCTGCCCGACAACTTCGAGGAGCTGGTCTGGAAGCGCGAGCAGGCGGCGGCGACCTCCTTTGGCAACCTCCTTGCGCTGCCGCACCCCTACGAGGCGGTCAGCCCGGAGACCTTCGTGACCGTGGCGCTTCTGGACCGACCGGTCGACTGGGGGGGGCGACCCGCACAGGCGGTCTTCCTCGTATGCGTCTCTCGCGACGCCGGCACCGACCTTGAGGCGTTCTATCACTCGATGGTCAGCCTCTTCACAAACGAGCAGTCAATTCAGCGGGTCCTGGGCGACATGCGCCTCGAGGTCCTTCTGAACGAGTTGGAAGGAGAGTAAATGGACGAGTTGATGAGGGTGAGCTTCCAGATCATCGCCGCCGTCGGAGGGGCCCGCAGCTCCTACGTCGAGGCCGTGAAGGCGGCCAAGAACGGTGACTTCGACGCGGCCGATGAGCTCATCAAGAAGGGCGACGAGGGCTTCATCGAGGGCCACAACGCCCACAACGGCCTCATCCAGCAGGAGGCCAGCGGCAACCCGGTGAACATGACGCTCATCATCACCCACGCCGAGGACCAGCTCATGGCCGCCGAGTCGTTCAAGATCGTCGCCCTCGAGCTCATCGACATCTACCGTCGCCTGGCCGAGAAGAACTAGGCAGGGTCATCCACCGCGGGAGCCCTCCCGCGGTCACGGCACGTTCTGTCCGAACCGGAGAGAGGAAAGGAAATGGCAGACAAGAAGAAGATCTACCTCTTCTGCAGCGCCGGCATGTCCACGAGCATGCTCGCCCAGGCGATGCAGAAGGTGGGCGACGAGCACAACCTGCCCGTCGAGGTCAAGGCGTTCCCCATCGGCAAGGTCGATGAGATCGCCGGTGCCGAGCACCCCGCCTGCGTGCTGCTCGGGCCCCAGGTCCACCACCAGTACGAGGAGACCAAGAAGCGCATCGAGGGCACGTTCGACATCCCCGTCGGCATCCTCGACCAGCAGGCCTACGGCCTGATGGACGGCGAGGCCTCCCTCAAGTACGCCGTCAAGCTCATCAAGACCTACAAGAAGTAGGCGCGACCGCACGACCTCGAATCCCGTAAGGAGGGAAAATGTTCGAGAAACTCGAGAAGGTGCTCATGCCGCTGGCGGAGGCCATCGGCAACAACAAGTACCTCGTCTCCATTCGAGACGGTTTCCTGATCTCCACCCCGCTGCTCATCGCGGGCTCCATCTTCCTCGTCATCGCCAACCTGCCGTTCCCCGGATTCTCCGACTGGATCGCGAGCATCCCCATCGCCGACGGCACCCTGGCGACCTACCTCTCCAAGCCGTCTGACGCGACCTTCTCGCTGATGGCCATCTTCGCGACCTTTGGCATCGCCTACAGCTACGCCAACCAGATCAAGAGCGACTCGCTGTTCTGCGCCGCCTCTGCGCTCATGGCGTGGTTCCTGATCATGCCCTACACCGTGACCGGTTCCGTCGAGGTCGGCGGCGAGGCCGTTGACGTCGCCCTCTCCGGCATTCCTCTGGGCTGGGTCGGCGCGAAGGGCATCTTCGTCGGCATCTTCTGCGCCTTCGGTGCCACCGCCATCTACACCTGGGTCAAGAACCGCGGCTGGGTCATCAAGATGCCCGCCGGCGTTCCGCCCACCGTCACCGAGTCCTTCTCGTCCCTGATCCCGATCACGGTCACGATGACGATCTTCTTCGCCATCAACGTGGCCTTCGGTCTCGCCGGCACCAACGTGTTCGACATCGTCTTCACGTTCCTGCAGACCCCGCTGCTGGGTCTTGGCGACACGCTCGGCGCCATGGTCGTCGCCTACCTGTTCCTGCACGCCTTCTGGTTCTTCGGCATCAACGGCGGCTCCGTCGTCGGCGCCGTGTTCAACCCGATCCTCCAGACGCTCGCTGCCGAGAACCTCGAGTTCTTCCGCACCGGCGTTGGCGAGGGCCACATCATCTGCCAGCAGTTCCAGGACCTCTTCGCCACCTTCGGCGGCTGCGGCTCCACCCTCTCGCTGCTGATCGCGATGATCCTGTTCTGCAAGTCCGCTCGTATCAAGCAGCTGTCCCGCCTGGCCTTCATCCCCGGCGTGTTCAACATCAACGAGCCGATCGTCTTTGGTCTGCCGATCGTCATGAACCCGGTCATCATCATCCCGTTCGTGCTCGTGCCGACCCTGAACATCGTCATCTCCTACTTCGCCATGGACTGGGGCATCGTGCCCATCTGCTCCGGCGTCCAGATCCCCTGGACGATGCCGCTCGGCATCTCCGGCGTCCTGGCCACCAACTGGATGGGCGGCATCCTGCAGATCCTCCTGCTGATCATGGGCGTCTTCGTCTACCTGCCGTTCATCAAGACCATCGACAACCAGTACCTGCATGACGAGCAGGTGGCTGCCGAGCAGGCCCTGGACGAGCCCGCCGAGGATGACATCGACCTCGACGACCTGTCCTTCGACGACCTGTAGGATCGTCTGCGCCGGGACACCCGGCTTTGGCGGCCGCGTCCGCTGAGACGCGGCCGCACCGCCGCCCGTGCCCCCTCCGGCAGCGCCGTGAGGCACGGGCGGCTTCTTCTACCACCTATCCGAGGCAACACGTACAAGGGAGACCTCTTATGTGGGGAATCATCGCAACGTGGAGAATGGCCCGCGAGGGCGTCGAGAAGGCGGGCGAGCAGCTCGCCGCCGGCGGGAACGCCGCCGACGCCATCGAGCGCGCCGTTCGTGAGGTCGAGGACTTTCCGTACTACAAGTCGGTCGGCTACGGCGGCCTGCCCAACGAGGACATGCAGGTCGAGCTCGACGCGTCGTTCATGAACGGCGACACGCTCGAGTTTGGCGCCGTGGGCGCGGCCAAAAACATCGCCAATCCCGTGAGCGTGGCCCGCGCACTGGCGCACGGTGACGCCAACAACCTGCTCGTTGGCGCCGGTGCCGAAAAGTTCGCCGACGAGATGGGCTTCGAGCGCAAGAACATGCTCACCGACCGCGCCAAGATCCACTATGCCCGCCGCGTGGCCGAGGAGGGCGGCCGCCTTCTGAGCGCCGCCCGCGTGCTGGGCGAACCCGAGGCCGAGCAGGAGACCGCACGCGGCGCCATGCCCGAGAAGGACGCCCGCCCCGGCATCGACCAGGAGGGCACCAACCCCGAGGGCCACGACACCGTGGGCATGGTGTGCCTGGACGCCTCCGGCACCATCACGGCGGCGACCTCCACGAGCGGCCTGTTCATGAAGCACGCCGGCCGCGTGGGCGACTCCTCCATCCCCGGCGCCGGCTTCTACGCCGACTCCGACGCGGGCGGCTCCGCCTCCACCGGCCTTGGCGAGGACGTCATGAAGGGCTGCGTGGGCTACGAGATCGTGCGTCTCATGGCGACCGGCCTCCACCCGCAGCAGGCCTGCGAGCAGGCTATCGCCACCTTCACCGAGGTGCTCAAGCGCAAGCGCGGCCACGCCGGCGACATCTCGTTCGTCGCCATGGACGCCCAGGGCCGCTGGGGCGCCGCGAGCAACATCGAGGGCTTCTCGTTCGTGGTCGAGACCGAGGACGAGCCCGCTTGCGTGTACCTGGCCCACCCGCAGCCGGATGGGACCTGCACGCACGAGGTCGCGAGCCAGGAGTGGCAGGACGAGTACATGCGCTCCCGCATGGCCCCGTTGGTGTAGTAAACGCTTTCGCCGCCGGTCGGCGCACGCCGGCCAGCGACACAGAACAAGGAGTTGCCATGAGCAGCACCACAGGCTCCGACGAGGAGCTCGTCACGATCGATCCCGAGCTCGAGGAGCGCATCCTCGCCGAGGTCGACGCCGTGTCGGACGAGATGATCGAGGCCATTCGCCGGATCGTGCGCCAGAAGAGCGTCCAGGGCGAGCCGGCAGAGGGGGCACCCTTCGGGACCGACGTGCGCGCCGCGCTCGACCAGACACTCGAGCTCTGCCGCGAGCTGGGCTTCGAGACCACCAACGTCGACGGCTACATGGGCTACGCCACCTGGGCCGGCGAGAAGGGCAGCGACGGCGAGAGCGTCCTTCCGGGCTACGTCTGCGCGCTCGGCCACCTCGACGTGGTGCCGGAGGGCACCACGGGCTGGAAGGTCCCGCCCTACAGCGCCCACCTCGAGGACGGCCGCATCACGAGCCGCGGCGTCCTGGACAACAAGGGCCCCATCTACGCCTGCCTCTACGCGCTGTGGGCCCTGAAGCGCCTGGGCCTCTCCCCGCGCCGCGACGTCCGCATCATCTTCGGCTGCAACGAGGAGACCGGCTTCAACGACCTGCGCTACTACCTCGAGCACGAGGAGGCGCCGGTCATGGGCTTCACGCCCGACTGCAAGTACCCGGTGGTCTATGCCGAGCGCGGCCGCATGGGCGTGCGCCTGACCGCGCATCCTGGCGAGGGCGAGGGCACGGACGCCCTTCTCGCCCGGTTCTTCTCGTTCATAAACGAGTATGTGCTCAACGCCAAGCCCAACGGCGAGCGCTTTGGCGTCGACCACGCCGACGAGGAGTTTGGCGTCACCGAGGTCCGCAACTACAAGCTGGTGCTCGACGAGGGCGATCCCGCCGTCGAGTTTGCCATCAGCTACCCCGCCGGCATCACGGCTGAGGAACTGCGCGAGCGCCTGGGCGCGGTCGCAGAGGCCCAGAACCTCGAGTTCGAGGTCACCGGGAACTTCGACCCCGTCCGCTTTGAGAAGGACTGCCGCCTGGTGCGCACGCTCGTCTACACCTACGAGCATGCGACCGGCAACGACGGTTCCCCCGTCACCACCACGGGCGGCACCTACGCCAAGCTCATGCCCAACATCGTGCCCTTTGGGCCGTCGTTCCCCGGGCAGAAGGGCATCGGCCATCAGCCCAACGAGTGGATGGACGTCTCCGACCTCGTCACCAACGCCAAGATCTACGCGCTGAGCCTGTATCTGCTCTCGCGCTAGCACGTAACGACCCAGACCCGAACGGACAGAACATGAGCTCCAAGAAGCACAAGAAGAAGCAGATGGGCAACGCGGAGACCGCGCGCGCCGCGGCCCTTGCCAAGGCCGAGGCCCAGGCCCTAGAGGAGAAGCCCATCCTTCCCAAGGCGGCCGAGAAGGTCACCAAGGTCGCGGACCGTGCCGGTGCCCCGGCGCCCGTCACCCGCCGCTTCTTTGCCTACCTCATCGACTGGTACGTGGGAGCCCTGTGCACCGCGATCCCCATCTCGATAGTCGCCCATCAGACGACCGGGGATCTGACCAACCAGTACCTCGTCGACTACCCGCACCCGTTCGGCATCGTCGCCGGCGTGCTCGCCCTGCTCTTCGCCTTTGCGTACTACATCGCGATCCCGCTCTTCGTCTGGCGCGGCCAGACGCCCGGCAAGCGTCTGTGCGGCATCAAGATCGTGCAGGAGGACGGAAGTCCCGTCGCCCTCCCCAACCTGGCGCTTCGCCAGATCGTGGGCGTCACGATCATCGAGGGCGTCATCGCCAACGCCAGCTCCATCTGGCACCAGATGCTCACGATCGTGACCGGGATCAACTTTGTCCACCCCCTCATGTACGTGGGATTTGCGATCACGCTCGTGAGCTGCTTCATGATCCTCATCCGCAAGGACCACCGCTGCCTGCACGACTTCATCGGCGGCACCCGCGTGGCCCTCGTGGAGAAGTCGTAGAAGGGGGCTGTCGTGTCCTACGCGATTGCGCACCCAGAGATCCTGAAGGAAACCGTTGCGTCAAGAAAGGGAACCACCATGAAGATCGTCATGCTGTACGACCAGATCCAGTCCGGCCTCGGCGCCAAGGACGACCGCAACCTGCCGCTGGGCATCCTCAAGGAGCCCGTCGGCCCCGCCGTCATGATGGAGAACCTCCTCAAGCAGGTTGGCGGCAAGGTCGTGGCCACGCTCTACTGCGGCTGGGGCACCTACGGCGACAACCCCGACGAGGTCGCCCGCAAGCTCGTCGCCATGTGCCACAAGATCAACCCCGACGTGGTCATGTGCGGACCCACCTTCAACTATGCCGAGTACGCCGAGATGGCGTGCCGCGTCGCCTCCGACATCGAGGCCGCGGGCAAGATCCACGCCCTCGCCGCGGTGAGCCAGGAGAACACCGACGCCATCGAGCGCTACAAGGACAAGGTCCTTATCGTCAAGACCCCCAAGAAGGGCGGCACCGGCCTGAACGAGGCCCTCAAGAACATGTGCCTCGTGGCAAAGGCCCTCGTCGACGGTGAGGACACCACCCAGCTCAAGCAGGAGGCCTGCTTCTAAGATGAGCGCAGCGAAGTCACGGCACACCGAGGAGCGCCGGCGCCACCGCGAGGAGGCGATCGCGCGCCGGCGTCAGGAGCGCTCGCGCGCGATCGTCGCCGCCCGCGAGGAACGTGCGGCCAAGCAGGCCGCGGTGATGGAGCAGATCGAGCAGGAGGTCGCCGAGCACGGGGCCGAGGCGCCGCTCTTCACGTTTCCCGAGGTCAAGGTCGACCTGAAGGCAGAGGTCGAGCGTCTCAAGGACCTGCGCCGCTTCGTCTTCATCCGCCGCTGCATGACGCTCGCCTCCGTGGTGGCCTCCGCGTTCATCCAGGCCTACACGATCCAGGCGTTCGTGAACCCCGCGAACCTGCTCTCGAGCGGTTTCACTGGCCTCGCGATCCTCATCGACCGCATCACGTCGCTCTTCGGCTTCTCCTTCCCCACCTTCGTGGGCATGGTAGTGCTCAACATCCCCGTGGCGCTTCTCTGCTGGAAGAGCATCAGCCGGCGCTTTGTGGTCTTCTCGATGATCCAGGTGTTTCTCGCCAGCTTCTTCCTGCGCGTGTTCACCTTCCAGCCCATCCTGGACAACCTGATGCTGCAGGTGGTCTTTGGCGGGTTCCTCTACGGCTTTGCCATCGCCGTCGCGCTGCGCGGCGGCGCGAGCACCGCCGGAACGGACTTCATCTCGCTCATGGTGTCCAACAAGACCGGACAGTCCATCTGGGGCCTCATCTTTGCGGCCAACTGCGTGGTGCTGGTGGTCTTTGGCGCGATGTTCGGCTGGGAGGCGGCGGCGTACTCGATCATCTTCCAGTTCATCTCCACCAAGGCGATCGAGATGTTCTATCACCGCTACGACCGCGTGACGCTGCAGATCGTGACCAAGCGGCCCGAGCAGATCCTGGACGCCTACAACGAGGTGCACAAGCACGGGTCCTCGGTCATGGAGGTCATGGGCGGCCGCAGCCGCCAGCGCTACTGGCTGATCAACACCGTCGTCTCGTCCTACGAAATCGACGACGTCATGCAGCTCATTCGCGAGAAGGACGGCGGCGCCGTGGTCAACGTGTTCCGCACGGAGAACTTCTTCGGCAACTTCTACCGCGCGCCGATCGACTAGTCGCGCGGTGGCCCTGCCCCCCTGCGCCCCGTTGGCCCTCCCGGCCAGCGGGGCGTTTTCGTTTTCTAGGGATTGCCGGGGTTGTCCTGGGCGCCTCTAGGAAACGCTGCCCTTGTCGTCCGACGTTCTAAGAAGGCCCGCCCTTGTCCGGAGCGCTTCTAAAAAACGTGGCCCTTGTCCCGCGAGAAGGGCCACGACTCGTACAACCTCACGAATTCCCGGAGTATTTCTCGCCAAGGTCCCGGTTTTCTAGATCCGGACTCGCCAACATCCCGGATTCTTAGATCGGTCCATGACAACATCCCGGATTCTTAGAACGGCGTGTGACAACCCTGGCGATTCCTAGAAGCGAGCCCAGCGAGCGACCCTACAACCCCTCCAGGATCTCCCTCATCGCAGCCTGGACCGCGTGCTCCGCGTTGGAGCCGATCACGCGCTGCGCGACCTGCTTCACGGCGTAGCGCGCGTTGGCCATCACGTAGGGATGACCCACGTAGCGCAGCATGGCGTAGTCGTTCATCGAGTCGCCAAAGGCCACGACCTCCTCGCGCTCGATCCCCCAGTAGCGCATGACCTGCTCCAGGCCCGTTGCCTTGTTCACGTGCCGCGGCGTGACGTCGATCCAGCGCGAGCCGCTCGGGAGGAACGTGAACCACTCGGAGAGCTCGCGCTCCAGCACGTAGGCCATGTCCATCAGCTGGTCGGTGCGGTCGCAGCAGATGGACGCCTTGACGATGCTCACGTCCGGCGAGGGCGGGTCGAAGACGCGCACGGCGTCCGGCAGGTCCTTGTCCAGCTCGCGCACGTAGGCGCTCTGGTCGTCAATCAGGAAGGCGTGGCCGGCGTCGTAGAGCGCGAGGTGCAGACAGTCGAACATCTGGCAGGTCTCAAAGAGGCGCATCACGGAGAGCGTGGAGAAGACCTCGCGGTCGAGCAGCCGCCCGTCGGCGTAGACCTGCGTGCCGAGCGACGCCACGTAGTCCATCTCGTCCGCCACCGGCTCGAAGAACCAGCGCAGCGTGTCGTAGCGGCGTCCGGAGCTCGCCACAAAGCGCACGCCCTTCTCGGCGAGGCGATGGATGAGCTCAAAGGTCTCCGCGGGGACCTGCGAGCGCTCGTCGAGCAGGGTGCCGTCCATGTCTGATGCGATGAGCTTGATCATGAGGCTTCCTCCCTCAGGAAGGCGGGCAGCTCGCCCGCCTGGGTCGCCCGGGCAATCTCGAGAAGGGCGTCAGCGACGCCCCCGTCCGCGCTCGCCCCCACATGGTGGCGGGCCGTGCGGAGCACCTCGTCGGTCGCGTTGGCAACGGCCACGGAATGCGGGACCTTTCGCATGATCTCCAGGTCGTTCTCCGCGTCGCCAAAGACGGCCACCTCGTCGATGCCGATCCCCAGCGCCTCGAGGAGCACCTCCAGCCCGTCGGCCTTGGAAACGCCCTGCGGCAGCACGTCAAACCACTCGGGGATGGGCGAGACGATCCTCACCTCGGGAGCCCCCTCCGCGACGATCGCGCGGCAGCGCTCCATGCGATCTGGCCCACCGGGGCAGGCTATGGTGGCGGCGATGAAGTCCTCCTCGGGGACCTCCTCGACGGGCGTTCCGGTGAACTTGGTCCTGCGCTCAAAGACCGCGAGCTCCTCGCGCGTTGCGCCCACGCCATAGGCGGGGTTGCTCAGGTCGGTCTGCTCCGGGTAGCACACGAGGAACATGCCGCGCTCGGGCCGCAGCAGACGGTCCAGGCGCACCAGCACGTCGTGGTCGAGAAGAACGGTGCGCACGTAGCGCCCGTTGGCGCGCACGCGCTTTCCGTTGGAGAAGATGCCCGTCATGAACCCACGCTCGTCGCCCTGGAAGAAGCGCATGAGCTCGACGTAGTCGCGCCCGGTGTCCGGCCCAAAGAGCACGCCGGCGTCGAGCACCGCGTGGATCGCCTCGATCGTGCGCGGCGAGACGCACGGCTGACCAAAGGGAACGAGGGTGTTGTCCATGTCGGAGAGAACGAGCCTGATCACGTGCACTCCCTAGCCCGTCTTGGTCAGCAGGTCAAAGCGGTCGATGCTCATGATGATCTGCTCGACGTCGACGATGCCGAGCAGCGTCACCACGCGGCGGCCGTCGACCCACACCTCGAGGTTGCGAAAGCCCGATCCCACGCGCAGGCCCGTCCACTCGAGCCGCTCGATCTGGTCGTAGCGCACCCACACCTTGGGCCCCACGAGCGGCGTGACCGCCATGCTGTCGCTGAACGTCGAGACGCGATAGCGGCAGACGAGGCTCCACATCACAAAGCACGTGACGAGAAACGCGTCAAAGAAGCCCAACCCCACGTTCTCATCGGCGAGAAACACGTCACGCTCGCAGAGCCAGGCGACGAGCAGGCCCAGTACCGCCATGAACGTCATGGCGAGCACGAGCGAGCGCGTGAACTCAACGGAGACGACGTAGGTGTCGTGGTGGCTGTGGTGACGCTCGGAGATGCGGACGTTGCCCACGTGCTCGAACACGAGCGCGACCACGGGGACGAGTGCCGCAACCGCAACGAGCAGCCGCTCCCCCACCGCTACGCCTCCCCGCCCGGCGTGGCGGCGAACTTGGCCACGAGCCGCTCGAGCAGGTCGACCGTGAGCTCGAGGCTGCGCACCGGCACGAACTCGCGCACGGAGTGGGCGTTGTAGCCGCCGGTGGCGATGTTGGGGCAGGGCAGCCCGCGGAAGGTGAGCTGGGCGCCGTCGGTGCCGCCGCGCGCGGGCACGAGCACCGGCTCGATGCCCACCTCGCGGTTGGCCTCGAGGGCGTAGTCGACGAGGCACTTCTCGGCGTCACCGAACTTCTCGGCCATGTTGCGATACTGCTCGCGGAAGGACACCTCGACCGTGCCCTCGCCGTAGCGGTCGTTGAGGAAGGCGGCGATGCGGCGGAAGGTCTCCTTGCGGGCGTCGAAGTCCGCGGCCTCGAAGTCGCGCAGGATGTAGGAGAGCGTGACGTCGGAGGCGGTGCCCTCGATGTCGGTGGGGTGGTAGAAGCCCTCGCGGCCCTCCGTGTGCTCGGGGCGCTCGAAGGTGGGGACCAGCTGCTGGAACTCGGAGGCCACCGTGATCGCGTTGACCATCACGTCCTTGGCGCTGCCCGGGTGCACCATCACGCCGCGCACGCGCACCGTGGCCTCGCAGGCCGAGAAGCACTCGTAGTTGAACTCGCCGAGGGCCTCGCCGTCCACGGTGTAGCCCCAGCGCGCACCGAGCGTCTCGAGGTCGAGCAGCTCGGCACCGTGGCCGATCTCCTCGTCGGGGACGAAGGCGGCCACGATCCTGGGGTGCGGCAGGTCGGGGTTGGCCACGAGGCGGGCGAGCAGCGCGCAGATCTCGGCCACGCCGGCCTTGTCGTCTGCCGAGAGGAGCGTGGTGCCGTCGGAGCAGACGATGTCCTGACCCACAAACTGGGCGAGGTCGGGGACCTGGTCCGGCGTGGTCTGGACCGGCTCGCCATCCACGACGCCAGCCACGAGCGGGCCGCCCTCGTAGCGCACCACGTGCGGGCGCACGCCGGCGGCGGGGGCATCCGGAGAGGAGTCGATGTGGGCGCAGAGCAGCAGGGCCGGGCACGTCTCGGCACCGGCGGAGGCGGGCAGGATGCCCGTGACGTAGGCGTGCTCGTCCACGCTCACGTCCGTGCAGCCGATCTCGCGCAGCTCGTCACCCAGGTAGAGCGCCATCTCGTGCTGGCGCGGCGTGGACGGGGTGACGTCCATGTTGTCGGGATCGGACTGGGAATCAACCTGCACGTAGCGCATGAAGCGCTCAAGAACGTCGGACATGGTGCCTCCTCGGACGGGTTTCTCGCCTGATAGTCTATCTCAGCCGGCGCCGCTCCGTGTCAGCCGTTGGTACGAAGAGAGGGCGCCGGCTCCTCCTCGGGCGACTACAATGGTGCACGTCGGAGGGGGAAGCGATGTCCGAGAGCTATCGCCAGCGCAAGAGGAGCAAGCAGCCGCATCGCCGTGGCACGCGCATCGAGCCCGCAGCGGAGCGGACCGAGCGGGCCGTCGCGCGGGCGACGCACGCGGCCGCGCCTCGTCCCGCACCGAGGGCACGTCGCAGGCGCAGGTCCTTCTCGGCCCTGCCCGTCGTTGCCCTGGTTGCCGCCGTTGCGCTGGTCGGGGCGGGCGTGTTCGCGCTGCGCGGCTGCCTCGCGCCGCAGCCGAGCGAACCGGCTCCCGTCGAGGAGGAGGGCCCCGCGACCGTCCACTTTGTTGCCGTGGGCGACAACCTGCCCGAGATTAGCATCGCGAACTACGCCGACGCGCAGGCCGGCGAGGTCGGGGACGGTGACTACGACTACCGCCCCGTCTACGAGCCCGTCAAGTCGTACGTCGAGTCCGCCGACCTCTCCTACGTGAAGGAGGAGACGCACCTGGGCGGGGATGACATCGGGCCCAAGGGCTACCCCTCGTTCAACACCACCGACCAGATGGCCGACGCGATCGTGGACACGGGCTTTGACCTCGTGGCCTCTGCCTCCAACCACTCCTACGACTGGGGCTACTACGGTGCCAACGAGCACTCGCGCGAGGTGTGGAACGCCCAGCCGGTCGTCTTCACCGGCACGGCCACGAGCGAGGAGGAGGCCACCAAGATCGCGACCATCGAGCGCAACGGCATCACGTTCGCGCTTCTCGACTACACCTACGGCGTCAACGGCTACGACCAGGAGGACCTGCCCTCCTACGCCGTGAACTTCATCGACAAGGACCGCATCGCCGACGACGTGGCCCGCGCGCAGGAGATGGCCGACGTCGTGCTCGTGGCCATGCACTGGGGCACCGAGAACCTCATGGAGGCGGACGAGTACCAGACCGAGTACGCGCAGTACCTCGCCGACCTGGGCGTGGACGTGGTGCTGGGCTCGCACCCGCACGTCATCGGGCCCATGACGTGGCTCGAGGGCGAGGGTGGCAACCGGACGCTCGTTGCCTACTCGCTGGGCAACTTTGTGGTCAACCACGACTCGCCGAGTGCCAAGAACCAGCTCGAGGGAATGCTGAGCTGCGACTTTGTGAAGGAGGACGGTGAGGTGAGCATCGAGAACGTGGTCTGGACCCCGCTCGTGATGCACACCGACGGCAGCTCCTTCGCCGTCTACCCCCTCAAGGACTACACGGACGAGCTCGCAGCGGCAAACCCGGTGCTCGCAGAGCTCGACGACCCCATCTCCTGGCTGGGCGACACGAGCGCCCAGGTGGTCAACTCCCTCGGCGGCGACTTCGAGATCGACGTGTAGGACCCGACAGCGCCACGGAATCGACGGTTTTGGGTTTCTGCTCCCCTTGCGTCTGCCAGCGCGCCGTTTTTCTCGCCAGCCCTGAGGTTGTGGGCAGCATGTTTTATATCAGCCGGTTTTGTGGGTGCATCAGCCGAGAAGAACCGCAGGTCAGCGGCTTGGGCCTTGGCGAGAAGAACCTCGAAGCCAGAAACTATGCCCTTTTGGATCAAAGATGTTGCCCAAAACCACCAAGCGACCCTACGGGACGGGAGAGCCCCGGCCGTCCCCGCGCGCGGCGGAGGGACGAGCCGGGGCTCTGACAGAACGACGTCGGCGTCTCTAGTCGACGCTGGCGCGGGCCTTGAGGTCGGCCAGGCGGGCGCGCTGCGCGGCGGAGAGCGGGATGCCGTAGTCCTCGCCGATCGTGGGGTCGTCGGGGTTCTCCAGCTTGAAGCCGCCGCGGTTGTTGCGGAAGTTCTCCTTGGCAACGGAGATCATGAGCTTGATGCGGTTGAGCTGGTTGACCTCGGAGGCGCCGGGGTCGTAGTCCACGGCCACGATGTTGCTCTCGGGATGCATCTGGCGCAGGCGCTTGATCACGGACTTGCCCACCACGTGGTTGGGCAGGCACGCGAACGGCGAGCAGCACACGATGTTGGGCGTGCCGGTCTCGATGAGGTCGCACATCTCGGCCGTGAGCAACCAGCCCTCGCCCATCGTGTTGCAGAGGGACAGCACCTGCTCGGCCTTGCCGGCCAGCTCGAAGATGTCCGGGTAGGGCTGGAAGCGCGTGGTCTTCTCGAGCATCCTGTTGATGGGCTCGCGGAAGGACTCGATGAACTTGATGCCCGCCCGGTGCGAGAGTCGGCTCGTGGCCTTGGTGCCCAGCTCGGCGTTGGTGTTGATGGCGTTGGTCATGCCAAAGAGGAAGAAGTCCACGAGCCCGGGCACGTTGGCCTCGCAGCCCTCCTGCTCGATGACCTTGACCACCTGGTTGTTGGCCGTGGGGTGGAACTTGACCAGGATCTCGCCCACCACGCCCACGCGCGGCTTGGAGCGGTCGTTCACCAGCGGCAGCGCCTCGAAGGCGTCGACCGTGCGCTGGCAGAGGTCGTAGAAGCGCTTGCGGCCGCCGGCCACGATCACGCCCTTGGCGTCGGCCATCATGCGGTCGTAGAGCGCGTCGGCCGCGCCGGCCTCGGCCTCGTAGGGGCGCACGCGGTAGAGCAGCTGCATGATGAGGTCGCCGTAGAGCAGCGCGTAGACGGCCTTCATGAGCAGGCCCGGGTCCTTGAGGACGTTGAAGCCGGGGTTCTTCTCGTCCAGGCCGGAGGCCGCGGTGAGGGAGATGACCGGGACCTCCGGGTGGCCGGCGTCCTTCAGGGCCTTGCGGATGAGCGCGATGTAGTTGGTGGCGCGGCAGCCGCCGCCGGTCTGGGTGATGATCACGGCCAGGCGCGACAGGTCGTACTTGCCGGAGAGGACCGCCTCCATGATCTGGCCCGTGACCAGGATCGAGGGGTAGCAGATGTCGTTGTTCACGTACTTGAGGCCGGCCTCGACGGCGCCCTGGTCCACGGAGGGCAGCAGCACCACGTTGTAGCCGCAGCTCTTGAAGAGCTCCTCGATCAGGTCAAAGTGGATCGGCGCCATCTGCGGCACGAGGATCGTGTAGCCCGCCTTCTGCATGTCCTCGGTGTAGCGGACCTTCTCGAAGGCGGCGCTGGCGGCCTCGCGGTAGACCGGCACGCGACCCTCCTGCGTCCTGCGGGCGCGCTCGAGCGAGCCGTCGGCGTTGTGGACGCCCACGGGCTCGACCTCGCGGACCTCGCCGCGGCTGGCGGCGCGGCGAAGCTCGTCGCGCTGCTCGGTGAGGGCGGCCATGAGGGAGCGGATGCGGATGCGCGCCGCGCCCAGGTTGGAGACCTGGTCGATCTTGAGGACGGTGTAGATCTTGCCGGACGCCTCCAGGATCTCCTGGACCTGGTCGGTGGTCAGGGCGTCAAGGCCGCAGCCAAACGAGAAGAGCTGGATGAGGTCAAGG
Source organism: uncultured Atopobiaceae bacterium (assembly GCA_963931035.1). Taxonomy (GTDB): domain Bacteria; phylum Actinomycetota; class Coriobacteriia; order Coriobacteriales; family Atopobiaceae; genus Thermophilibacter. Next base: position 1,285,969 of record OZ006979.1, read on the forward strand.
TCGTTGCGGGAGGCCACGAAGCGCGCCGCGCGGTAGAGGCGGCTGTGGAACATCCACTGGTCGATGACGCGGATGGGGCGCTCGGGCCTCATCTTGTGCGCGACGGAGTCCTCGGTGAGCACGGCAAAGCCGAAGGAGTGCACGAGCTCGGGGATCGCGTGGTTGATCTCCGGGTCGTTGTGGTAGGGGCGCCCGGCGAGCACGATGCCGTGGGCGTCGTGCTCCTCGATCCAGCGCAGGGCCTCGTCGCCGGCGCGGTGCATGGCGTCCTTGAACGCGAGGTCCGCGTCCCAAGCGGCGTTGACGGCCTCGTCGATCTCCGCGCGAGTGATGTGGGAGCCGCGCACGCGGCCGCGGCCGGCAGCGGCGTCCTTCTCGCGCTGCTCGGAGACCAGCTCGTAGAGGCGGCGCTTGAGCTCCTTCTTCTTGTCGTACGGGATGAAGGGCGCCAGGAACTCGATCTTGGAGCCCTGGCCGAGCTCGTCGACGTTCAGGCCGAGCGCCTGCGGGTAGCTCATGACGATCGGGCAGTTGTAATGGTTGGTCGCACCCTCGTCCTCCTGGCGCTCCCAGCGAATGCAGGGCATCCAGATGAAGTCCGGGTCCTTCTCGATGAGGTTCATGATGTGGCCATGGGAGAGCTTGGCCGGGTAGCACACGCTCTCGGACGGCATGGACTCGATGCCCGCGTCATAGGTCTTGGCCGAGGTCTGGTCGGAGAGCACCACCGAGAAGCCCAGCTTGGTGAAGAACGCGTGCCAGAACGGGTAGTTCTCGTACATGTTGAGCGAGCGCGGGATCCCCACCGTGCCGCGCGGGGCCTCCTCGGGGTCCAGCACCGGGCGGTCGAAGAGCAGCTTGTTCTTGAACTCAAAGAGGTTGGGCGCGTCGTTCTTCTTGGCCTTGGAGCCGCCGGCGCCCTTCTCGCAGCGGTTGCCCGTGATGAAGCGACGCCCGCCGCCAAAGTCGTTGATCGTGAGCAGGCAGTTGTTGGAGCAGCGCCCGCAGTGGACGTTGGTGTGCTTGACCTTGAGGTTGTCGATGTCCTCGCGGGAGAGGATCTGCGAGGTGCCCGCCGCGCCGGCGCGGTCGCGAGCGAGAAGGGCCGCGCCGTAGGCGCCCATGCAGCCCGCGATGTCCGGTCGGATGACGTCGCGGCCGGTCAGCTTCTCGAAGGCGCGCAGGGTGGCGTCGGACATGAAGGTGCCGCCCTGGACCACGCACCACTGGCCGATCTCGTCGAAGTCGCGCAGCTTGATGACCTTGAAGAGGGCGTTCTTGATGACGGAGTAGGACAGGCCCGCCGCCACGTCGCCGATGGTCGCGCCCTCCTTCTGTGCCTGCTTGACGCGGGAGTTCATGAAGACGGTGCAGCGGGAGCCCAGGTCAACCGGGCTCTTGGCGGCGACGGCCGCCTGCGCGAACTCCTGGACGGACATGTCCATGGACACGGCAAAGCTCTCGATGAAGCTGCCGCAGCCCGAGGAGCACGCCTCGTTGAGCATGATGTGCTCGATGACGCCGTCCTTGACCTGCAGGCACTTCATGTCCTGTCCGCCGATGTCCAGGATGAACTGCACGTCCGGAACAAAGGCCTTGGCGCCGCGCAGGTGCGCGACGGTCTCGATCTCACCGGAGTCGGCGCGCAGGGCCTCGATGAGGATCTGCTCGCCGTAGCCGGTGGTGGTCACGTGGCCGATCGTGCAGCCCTCGGGCAGCAGGTCGTAGATGCCATCCATGATGCGACGGGCGGTACCGAGCACGTCGCCGTTGTTGTTGCCGTACCAGGTGTAGAGCAGCTCGCCGCCCTCGCCGACCACGGCGCACTTCATCGTGGTGGAGCCGGCGTCGATGCCGATGAAGACGCGCCCCTGGTAGGTGGCCAGGTCGCCCTTGGGGACCACCTGCTTGTCGTGGCGCTCCTTGAACTCCTGATAGTCCTTCTCGGACTCAAAGAGCGGATCGAGGCGCGCCACCTCGGAGCCCTGGACGTCGCGGAGGTTCTCGAGGAGCCGGATGACCTCGTCGAAGGTCACGTACTTCTCGGACTCGCCGGCGAGCGCAGCGCCCGTGGCAACAAAGAGGTGCGCGTTCTCGGGGACGATGATGTGCTCGTCATCGAGGTCCAGCGTGATGTAGAAGCGCTTGCGGAGCTCCGAGAGGTACTGGAGCGGGCCGCCGAGAAACGCGACGTAGCCGCGGATGGGGTGGCCGCACGCGAGGCCGGAGACCGTCTGGTTAGCCACGGCCTGGAAGATGGAGGCGGCGATGTCGGCCGGCTTGGCTCCCTCGTTGAGCAGCGGCTGGACGTCGGACTTGGCGAAGACGCCGCAGCGGGACGCGATGGGGTGGATCTGCGTGGCGTCCTTGGCAAGCTCGTTGAGGCCCGCGGCGTCCGTGTGGAGCAGGCTCGCCATCTGGTCGATGAAAGCGCCCGTGCCGCCGGCACAGGTGCCGTTCATGCGCTGCTCGATGCCATTGTCAAAGTAGATGATCTTGGCGTCCTCGCCGCCGAGCTCGATCGCGCAGTCCGTCTGCGGGATGAGCGTCTCCACGGCACGCTTGGAGGCGATGACCTCCTGGACGAACTCCAGGCCCAGCCAGTTGGCGAGCAGCATGCCGCCGGAGCCGGTGATGGAGACGCGCATCGGCGCCGTGCCGATCACCTTGCGCGCACGGGCGAAGAGCTCCTTTGCCGTGGCGCGGATGTCCGTGTGGTGGCGCTCGTAGTTGGCGTAGACGAGGTTGTCGTTGTCGTCGATGACGGCGAGCTTGACGGTGGTGGAGCCCACGTCGATGCCCAGGCGCAGGTGGGCATGGGAGAAGTCGGTGGTGCGCGCCGGCGAGAGCTCGGCGCCGTCCGCCTTGAGCTCGAGCGGCTTGCGCGCGCCCTTCTCGGCGCGGATGGAATCGGCGGTCTTGGTCATCAGTTGTCCTCCTCGGAGCACATCGCGGCAAGGGCGAAGCTGGGCAGGTCAAGGTCGATCGGGTTGTCGTAGAGGTCGCCAGGGCGCACGAACATGAGCGCCGTCATGAGGCGCGCCATGACGCCCACGCTCTCGCGCATGCCGCCGTCGAGCCAGCGCAGGAGCACGCCGACCTCGGCGGAGATGGCGAAGGTGAGGTAGTAGTCAAAGAGGGGTCCCAGCGCGCGCAGGTCGAGGCCCTCGAGGGCGCGCGTGCCGATGACCTCGTGCACGAGCCTCTTGATGCGCTCCGCGAAGGCGGGGTCGCCGCCGTTGCCCAGAAGGGGGCGCAGGTAGTCCCCGCGCTCGCGCACGCAGCGGAGCAGCTCGACGGCGCCGGGCGCCGGGCGCCCGTGGTCGAGCGCGGCGCGCAGGTCGTCCAGGTGACAGGACGCAAGACGCGCGAGCGGGGCGCGGAACTCCGCCAGCGTGTCCTCCTCGATCTGGTTCACGAGGTCGGGGATGTCACGGAAGTGCGAGTAGAAGGTCCGCCGCGTGACGCCGGCGCGCTCCGTCACGGCGGTCACGGTGACGCGCGAGAGGTCGCCCGTCGCGTCGATCTCCTGGGCGAGCGCGGCCCGCAGGGCCTGGCGCGTGCGGACGCTGCGCCTATCGGTGCTGAGCACGCATTCCTGCATGGGTGCCTTTCCACGATTCTTCACACACTGCGAAGTATTGCACAACCTGTGCAGAAACTTGCGCTGGCGTGCGCTGGCACAGCAACTACACAGTTGTCGTGCACGCCGCGGCCCTCCCGTGCGAGAATGGAGCCGTTGGGAGGCACATGAAGAAGCAGGTCGTCATATGCATCGTCGTCGCCGTGGCGCTCCTGGGCGCAGCGACGGCCGTCGCGCTCCTGGCCCCCGGCGCCGAGACCGCACCGGAGGCGATCGAGGAGCAGGCGGTCGAGCGCGAGGAGGTCGTCGAGGAGGCGCCCGCGGTCGAGGAGGCGCCGGAGGCCGAGAAGGACGACGAGGTCGAGGAGGACCCGGGAGAGCCCGTCACGATGGCCGAGGCGCCCGTCTTCACCTCCACGACCGAGAGCGGCCTCACCGTCACCGCCCCCGACGCCTTTCTCTCCACCCAGCAGCTCGCGGACGTCGAGGCCTGCATCGAGGCGATCGAGGCCGGCGGCAACACCGTCTGCGTCTCCCTCACCGACCTTGCGACCCGCCGGGGCATCTGGCTCAACGAGGACGAGGTCATGTACCCCGCCAGCAGCATCAAGGCCGCCTACTGCATCTACCTCTTCGAGACGCGCGGGGGCGCGGGCGGCGAGTCCGAGATGGTCGAGCGCGCGCTCGTCGACTCCGACAACGACGCCTACTATGACCTGCCGCTCATCTTTGGGTTTGCCCCGTGGGCATCCTGGCTTCAGAGCCACGGCGCCGCGCTGACCGCGAGCGGCGCCTCGGGGTACAGCTATCCCGACACCACGACCGCCGAGCTGGCGACCATCTGGGAGGAGATCTACCGCTACGGGACCTCGGACGAGAAGGGCGCGAGCGAGCTCGCGGGGTATCTCGCCCGCACGAACTTCTCCCCCATCGCCGAGGAGCTGCGCGGTACCTACGAGGTGTGGAGCAAGCCGGGCTGGTTCCCGCTCGACGACAACGACATCCCGGCAACCAACGACGCGGGCGTGGTCTTCTCGGACACGGGCGCCTACGTGCTGGTCGTCATGACCGACATCGGCGCCGACCTCGACGCGCTCAAGCCGCTCGTCCGCGCGCTCGACGCCGCGCACGAGACGATGTGCGGCAGCGCCGTCGCCTACTACGAGTAGCTCTGCGAGATTCCCGCAGGCGGCCCCGGTCAGCGGTTCTGCAGGCGCAGCACGCTCTGACGCTCGACGAAGAACGTCGAGAGGTGCACCACGCTCGTGTAGCTTCTCGGCTCGCGCATGCGGTCCACGAGCGTGCGGACGGCGAGCTCGCCCATCTCCCGGTTGGGGACGCGCACCGTCGACAGCGGCGGGTTGGAGATGCTCGCAAAGGAGAGGTCGTCAAAGCCGAACATGGAGACGTCCTCGGGGATCTTGATGCCCCGCTCGGTCATCGCGCGCATGCAGCCCAGCGCCATGATGTCGTTCTCCACGAAGAACGCGGTCGGGAGCGTGGGGTTGGTGGCCAGCCAGGTCCTCATCGCCTCGTACGCCGTGTTGACCGTGGTGCCCACCTCCACGCGGAACGCCGGGTTGATGGGCAGGTTGGCCTCGCGCATCGCCCTGCGGTAGCCGCGCTCGCGCAGCGGGAAGTTCTTGATCCGATACGAGCCGGCGATGTAGCCGATCTCGCGGTGGCCCATGTCGATGAGGTAGCTCACGCCGCGGAAGGCGGAGTTCTCGTTGGAGGTCACGATGCTCTCGAGGAAGAGGTGGTCGCTCCAGCCGTCCACCACGACCAGGGGCACCTCCGAGCCGCGGAACAGCTCGTAGTCCTCCTCGGCCATCTCGGTGCCCAGGAGCACGACCGCGCTCGAACTGTCATGGGTGATCTCGTGCGCCTGCTTTGCGGCGGTCGCGCGGTCGGACAGCTCGAGGGTGGTGAAGACGGTGCTCATGTCCTGCATGCTCGCCGCGCGCTCCACGCCCTCGATGACGCCGGTGTGGAACGTTCCCTCGTCGAGCACCTGGCCCGTCTTGCGCGCGAGGACAAAGTTGACGTGCGTCACGCGGCTGGGCCGGTCGTAGCCAAGCTCGTGGGCGGTGCGCATGATGAGGGCGGCGGTCTCCTTGTTCACACCACGCTTATGGTTGAGCGCATTGGACACCGTGGCCGGCGAGAAGCCCGTCTTCCTGCTGATTTCTCGAACGCCCACGTTCCGCATGGTCTCCCCGCCCTTCTCGTCATCTAAACAACACCCATTTAACACCACAAAACGTTTTGTGCTACCGACAAGGTCGTATTTTCGCCAACCGGTTCCGTGGACGGAAAGCGCGTCTAGAAAACCCCGCCCTTGTCGCCCGGCGCCCCAAGAATCCCGGCCCTTGTCGGCGCCCGCTCTAAGAATCCGGGCCCTTGTACTGCCCCGAGTCCCTCTCGCGTTACAACTTCCCCGATTCTTAGAAGTCCGCCGGACAAGGGCGGACTTTCTTAGACGGCCGCACGACAAGCTCGGCATTATTAAGAAACACTCGAGGCGGTGTTCGCGCTCTCCGAGAATTGCCGCCCTTGCCCCGACCCGTTCTAAGAATCTGGGACGTTGTCATGTGCCGTTCTAAGAATCCGTGACGTTGTCATGCGGCCTTCTAAGAATCAGCGCCCCTGTCCGGCATAAAAGCCCCCGCGCCGCACAAGGTCCCAATTTTCTAGAGCACCAGCCGACAAGGGCGGCGAATTTTAGAACGTGCCGGACAAGGCCGCGAATTCTTAGACGGCCAGGCGACAAGGGCGGCGATTTTTAGAAAGTCGCCGGACAAAGGCGGCGTTTCTTAGTCGGCCGGGCAACAATCACGCCAATTCCCGGATCCCCGCGCCCTTCGCCCATATGACACGGGCCGCCCGCCCTTCTCATCCGGCGACTTTTGCGCGCAGCGCAATGAGCCGGAGAGAAGGGCGGGCGGCCCCTCAGGTGCGTATGACGCGAGCGCTACTTACTCGTTGTCGCCCGCGGTCATCTGCGTGGCGGAGATGTCCTCGCCCGCGTCGGAGGCGTCGCGCCACTTCCAGTCGGTGAAGGCCGGGTGGTCGTAGCCGTTGTCGACGGCGAACTGGAACGCGTCGACGCGGAACTTCTCCCACTCCGCGATCTGGTCGGCCCACTTGTCGGCGTCGATCATGCGGAGCGCGTCGGCAGCGAGCGCCCAGCGGTCCATGTCGTTCACGCGAACCATGTCGAACGGCGTGGTCGTGGAGCCCTGCTCCTTGTAGCCGTGGACGTTGAAGTTGTCGTGGTTCGGGCGGTCCCAGATGAGGCGACGGATCGTGCCCGGGTAGGAGTGGAACGCAAAGAGGACGGGCTTGTCGGCCGTGAAGAGCTCGACGAACTTCTCGTCGGACATGGCCTTGTCGTTCTCGGAGGCGTTCTGGATGCTGAGAAGATCGAGGACGTTGACCAGGCGGACCTTGATGCCGAGCTTGTCGAGCATGTCAAGGGCGGCCACGGCCTCGCCGGTGGGAACGTCGCCGCAGCAGGCGAGCACGATGTCCGGCTCCTCGCCGTCGGCGGTGTTGGAGGCCCACTTCCACTCGGCAGCACCGGCCTCGAGCTCCTCGCGCGCCTCGTCCAGAGTCACCCACGTCGGCGCGGGCTGCTTGCCGGCGAAGATGGCGTTCACGCAGTTGGTGGACTGGTAGGCGCGCTCGGCAACGGCCAGCAGCAGGTTGGCGTCGGCCGGGTAGTAGATGTTCACCACGTGGTCGTTGTTGAAGTTCTTGTTGAGAAGAATGTCAACGAAGCCGGGGTCCTGGTGAGAGAAGCCGTTGTGGTCCTGACGCCAGACGTGGCTGGAGAGCAGCATGTTGAGGCCGGAGATGGGCTTGCGCCAGTCGATGTGGCGGACGGTCGCCTCGAGCCACTTGCAGTGCTGGTTGACCATGGAGTCAACGATGTGGACGAAGGACTCGTAGGAGCTCCACAGACCGTTGCGGCCGGTGAGGATGTAGCCCTCGAGCAGGCCCTCGCACTGGTGCTCGGAGAGCTGCTCGATGATGTTGCCCACGGGCGAGAGGTGCTCGTCGTTGGCGGGGTCGTCGTAGTTGCCCTCGCCGAACCACTGCTTGTCGGTCACCTGGTAGGACGGCTGGAGACGGTTGGACGCGGTCTCGTCCGGGCCAAAGATGCGGAAGGCATCGCGGTTGTTGTTGATGAGCTCGGCGGTGTACTCACCGAGGACGCGCGTGGCCTCCACGGCACCGAAGCCGTGGCCCTTCTCAGCGACAGGCACCTCGTACTTGCGGGTGTCGGGAAGGGTGAGCTCGTTGCGGATCAGGCCGCCGTTGGCGTTGGGGTTGGCGCCGATGCGCAGCTCGCCCTTGGGCATCCAGTCGTTGACCTCAGGACGGATGGCGCCGTTCTCGTCGAAGAGCTCCTCGGGCTTGTAGGACTCCATCCAGCCCTTGAGGACCTGGAAGTGAGCCTCGGTGTCACGGGCGGACGCCAGCGGCACCTGGTGGGCACGCCAAGAGCCCTCGGTCTTCTTGCCGTCGATCTCCTTGGGGCACGTCCAGCCCTTGGGGGTGCGGAAGACGATCATCGGGTAGAACGGACGCGAGGCCTCACCGGCGGCAACGCGGGACTTGATGTCGCAGATCTCGTCGAAGACGGCCTCGAGCAGCGCCGCGAAGCGACGGTGGATGGAGGCGTGGTCCTCGTTGTCGAAGCCGGCGACGAAGTTGTACGGGTGATAGCCCATGCCGCGGAAGAACTCGTCACGCTCGGCGTCGGAGATGCGGGCGAGAATGGTGGGGTTGGCGATCTTGTAGCCGTTGAGGTGCAGGATCGGGAGAACGATGCCGTCCGTCAGCGGGTCCATGAACTTGTTGGTCTGCCAGGACGTGGCGAGCGGGCCGGTCTCGGCCTCGCCGTCGCCCACGACGGCCACGGCGAGCAGGCTCGGGTTATCGAGGACCGCACCATAGGCGTGGGAGAGCGTGTAGCCGAGCTCGCCGCCCTCGTGGATGGAGCCGGGGGTCTCGGGGGCGTAGTGGCTGGGGATGCCGCCGGGGTAGGAGAACTGGCGGAAGAACTTCTGGAGACCGGCCTCGTCATCGGTGATGTCGGGACGGACCTCGCGATAGGTGCCGTCGAGCAGGGACTGCGCAGTGCCGGCGGGTCCGCCGTGACCGGGACCCATCAGGAAGATCGCGTTCTGCTGGTGGTCAGCGATGAGGCGGTTGACGTGACCAAAGAGGAAGTTGATGCCGGGGGTGGTGCCCCAGTGACCCACGAGACGGTGCTTCACGTCCTCACGGGAGAAGCCGTCCTTCATGAGCGGGTTGGAGCGGAGGTAGATCTGGCCCACGGAGAGGTAGTTCGCCGCACGCCAGTAGCGGTCGACGCCCTTGAGCTCCTCCTCGGAGACGGAGCCGTTGAGCTTCTTCCACGGGGTGCCAATAACGGGTTGAGACATGCCTGTTATCCCTTCTCCCTTGCAGGCCCGCCAACCGGGCCGGCAGTATTTCCTTTTAGTTTCAGTATATTGGGTAAAACGTTTTACTTGACGAGATTTTTCCCCTTCTACTATCTTGCCAGCACGCTGTCCTTGATCACGAGCCGAGGCATGAGGATGCGCTCCTCAGGCTCCCCCAGCTCCCCGCGCTCCCCTTCCCCGATGCGCCGGAACAGCACGTCGAGGGCGGCGGAGGCGAGCTCTTCGACGTTCTGCTCGATCGAGGTGAGCGCCGGCTCGAAGAGGACGTCCGCCGCCGAGTTGTCGTAGCTCACCATCGAGTAGTCGCGGGGCACGCGCAGGCCGCGCTCGTACAGACACTTGAGCAGGCCCAGCGCGATGTTGTCGCTGCTCGCAAAGACGGCCGTGGCGTCGGTGGCGAGCAGCCTCCCCGCGACCTCGTACGCGTCCGAGATGTAGTACTCGCACGGCATGACGAGGGACGGGTCGGGCTCGACGCCGCACTCGCGCAGCGCCCGCTCGTAGCCCTCGAGCCGTTCGCGCCCCGTGCTGGAGGAGACGTTCACGAGGCACGCGATGCGCTCGTGCCCCGCATCCAGCAGATACCTGCAGGCCAGGTAGCCGCCCGCCTCGTTGTTGAACGCGACGCGGTCGCACGAGACGCCCTCGACGCGCCGGTCGACGGTCACAAACGGGACGGGCAGCGAGCCGAGCACCTCGGCGAGGGCACCGGGCTCCTCATTGGCCGTGGAGGAGACGACGAACAGCCCGTCCACGCCGCGGTTGGTCAGCGTCTGGGCGAGCTCGGCGTCGTTGGCGGCGGAGTCGTCCGAATTGGTGATCAGCAGGAGGTGACCCCGCCTGCGGCACCCCAGCTCCAGACGACGCGCCAGTGACGAGAAGAACCTGCTCTCGATGTTGGGGACGATGAGCCCGATGGTCTGGGAGCGCCGCGTCACGAGGCTGCGGGCGATCTGGTTGGGAATGTAGCCCTTCCTGCGCGCCGTCTCCTTGATGCGACGCCGGCTCTCGGCGGAGATCTTGCACGGTCGGTCGTTGAGGACGAGCGAGACGGAGGTGGTGGAGAGGCCGACCTCTCGGGCGATGTCGCGAAGCGTCACCTTGTCGGTCAACCCCTCTCACCTCCCCCGCGATCCGTGCCCGGGGACGCGCCCCGGGCACGCCTGGTCACGTTAGTGCGCGCCGCCCTGCCCGTAGTAGGCGTTGGGGCCGTGCTTGCGCAGGTAGTGCTTGTCCTGCAGGTACTGCGGGGCGGGCCCCACGCCGGGCGCGAGGGCCTCGGTGCGGGTGGCCATCTTGCAGACCTCCTCGAGCACGACGGCGTGGTAGACGGCCTGCGCCGCGTCCTTGCCCCACGAGAAGGGCCCGTGGTTGCGCACCAGGACGGCGGGGACGGCGACCGGGTCGATGCCGCGCTCGGTGAAGCCCTCGTAGATCACCTTCCCGGTGTTGAGCTCGTAGGCCTCCTCGATCTCGGCCTCGGTGAGGCCGCGCATGCAGGGCACGGGGCCGTAGAAGTAGTCGGCGTGGGTGGTGCCGTAGGCGGGCACGTCGCGGCCGGCCTGGGCCCAGGAGACGGCCCAGGCGGAGTGGGTGTGGACGACGCCACCGATCTTGTCGCCCCACTTCTGGTAGAGGTAGGCGTGGGTGGCGGTGTCGGAGGACGGGTTGAGCTCGCCCTCGACGACCTTGCCCTCGAGGTCGCACACGACCATCGACTCGGGCGTGAGGTCGTCGTAGTCCACGCCGGAGGGCTTGATCACGAACAGGCCCGTCTCCGGGTCGAGCTCGGAGGCGTTGCCCCAGGTGAAGACGACCAGGCCGTGCCTGGGGAGGTCCATGTTGGCCTCGTAGACCTTCTCGCGGAGCTCCTTGAGCATCATGTTTTACTCCAAACTCTCGGGTAAACGATACGGACAAAACCGGCCGCCGCTCAATAACACGCAGAATCGGAGTTTATATCGAAATTCATATGGGGATATACGATATTTTACCGGATTCTGCGTGTTAATCGGGATGGGTGGACGGGCGCGGGCGGTCGGTGACGGGCCGAGAAGGGTCCGGGGCTCGGGGAGGCCGCCGGGAAAGGATGGCGACCTCCCCGGGGGGAGGACCTACTCGGTGAAGGCGGCCTCGGCGGCCTTCTCGGCCTCATTGGCCTTGCGGAACGCGGCGAGGAATGCGCGATAGCCCTCGACGTCGGCGGCGTCGGGCTCGAGCGTGGTGCCCTCCATGCCGGCAAAGACCTTGTTGGTGAGGTAGTCGGCGAGCGACTCGCCCTCCTCGCGGCGCGCCATGTAGGCGGCGGCGACGGCCTGGCCCCAGGCGCCGCCCTCGCCGGCGGTGGCCATGACGGTCACCGGGGCCTCGAGGGCTGCGGCGAGCAGGCTCTGGGCGACCTTGGGGGTCTTGAAGATGCCGCCGTGGCCGTAGAGCTTGTCGATCTTCACGTCCTCCGCGCGCAGGACCTCGTTGCCCGCGGCGAGCGCGCCGAAGGCGGCCATGATGTTCATGCGCATGAAGTTGGCGATCGTGAAGCTGGCGTTCTGGCCGCGGACCACGAGCGGGTAGCCGGTCTGGACGCCCATGACCGTCTCGCCGGAGATGAACGGGATGGAGACGAGGCCGCCGGCGTCCTTGTCGCCCGTAAGGGCGGCGTTGAAGAGCTTGACGTAGACCTCGCCCTTGTCGAGCTTCTGGCCCATGAGCTCGGAGAAGTCGCAGAGCAGGTCGACCCAGTCGTTGATGTCGGAGGTGCAGTTGTTGCAGTGCACCATGGCAACGGGGTCGCCGACCGGCGTGGTCACGAGGTCGATCTCGGGCACGTTGGCGTCCTTGAGCGCGTGCTCCAGGACGACCATCGAGAAGACCGAGGTGCCCGCGGAGACGTTGCCGGTGCGCGGGGCCACGGAGTTGGTGGCGATCATGCCGGTGCCGGCGTCGCCCTCGGGCGGGCAGAGCGGGCAGCCCGGCTCGAGGTCGCCGTCGACGTCGAGAAGCGCGGCGCCCTCGGCGGTGAGGTGGCCGGCGCACTCGCCCGCGACAAGAATCTTGGGCAGGAGGTCCTCGACCTTCCAGCTCACGCCCTTGGAGGCGACGAGCTCGTCGAACTTGGCGATCATGGCGGCGTCATAGTCGTGCGTGGTGGAGTCGATGGGGAACATGCCCGAGGCGTCGCCGATCGAGAGGACCTTCTCGCCCGTGAGGCGCCAGTGCGCGTACCCGGCGAGCGTGGTGAAGAAGTCGATGTTGGGGACGTGCTCCTCACCGTTGAGGACAGCCTGGTAGATGTGGCTGACGCTCCAGCGCTCGGGCGTGTGGAACGCAAAGAGCTCGGAGAGCTCGTGGGCCGCCTGCGTGGTGGTGGTGTTGCGCCAGGTGCGGAACGGGACGAGCAGGTTGCCGCTCGCGTCGAAGGGCAGGTAGCCGTGCATCATGGCGGAGATGCCGAGGGCGCCCACGCGCTTGAGGGTGACGCCGTACTTCTCGGCGACGTCGGCCTTCATCGAGGCGTACGCCGCGGCGAGACCCGCGAAGATCTCCTCGTCGCTGTAGGTCCAGTAGCCGTCGACCAGGGAGTTCTCCCAGTCGAAGGCGCCGATGGCGATCGGCTCGTTGTCGGAGCCCACGAGCACCGCCTTGATGCGCGTGGAGCCGTACTCGATGCCCAGCGCGGTGTTGCCGGACTCGATGTCGGCGATGATCTGGTCTTTGTTCATGTTCGACTGCCTCTCTCTGCAGAAGTGCGGCCGCGCCCGCAAGCGGGACGCGGCCGGTTTAGGTTCTCACGCGCATGCGCGCGCTCTCACGCCGCGCCCGCTCCTAGCGGTAGTAGACCTCGCCGAGCTTGAGGTCGCGCTTGAAGTCGCGGATGTTGGTGTTGGCGTCGATGACCACGCTCTCGATGCCCATGGCGTCGGCCCAGTCGATCATCTGGTCGGCCGTGAGGTCGTAGGAGAACGCGGTGTGGTGCGCGCCGCCCGCGTAGATCCAGGCCTCGGTGCCCACCTTGAGGTTGGGGCGCGGGGTCCAGAACACGGTGCCGGTCGGCAGCATCGGCATCGGCTTCTCGACCTTCTTGCAGTCCACGTCCTGGATGATCAGGCGGAAGCGGTTGCCAAGGTCGATGAGGGAGGTGGCGATGGCGGGGCCGGTCTTGGCGGTGAAGATCAGGCGGGCCGGGTCCTCACGGTCGCCCATGGAGAGCGGCGTGGCGCGGATGGCGATCTTGCCCTCGGCGACGGACGGGTCGACCTCGGACATGTGGGACTCGAGGATGCCGTCCTTGCCCGGGACCAGGTTGTAGGTGTAGTCCTCCATGAGCGCGGAGCCCTTGGCGTTGGGGTCGCCGGCGGTCATGACCTTCATCAGGCGCACCATGGCCGGGGTCTTCCAGTCGCCCTCGGGGCCAAAGCCGTAGCCCTTCTGCATGAGGCGCTGGATGGCCAGCGACGGCAGCTGCTTGAGGCCGCCGAGGTCGCCGAAGTGGTCGGAGAAGGCGTTGTAGTTGTGCTCCACGAGGAAGCGCTCGATGCCGATCTCCTGGGCGGCCTGGACCTCGACGTGACGGCGGAACTCCTCGGGGTCACGGCCGTCGAGCACGAGCTCGTAGGTATCGTAGTACTCGTCGGTGAGGGCCTTGACCTCGTCCGGGGTGACGGCGTCGACGTAGGGCACGAGCTCGTTGACCGGCCAGGCGTCGACGGTCCAGCCAAAGACCTGCTGGGCCTCGATCTTGTCGCCGTCGGTGACCGCGACGTTGCGCATCGTGTCGGCGAAGCGGCAGACGCGGATGTTGCGGGTCTCGTTGATGCCCACGGCGACGCGCATCCACTGGCCCAGCTCGGCGAGAACGGCCTCGTCCTTCCAGTAGCCAAAGACGACCTTGTGCTCCCAGCGCATGCGGGCGAAGATGTGCCCGAGCTCGCGCTCGCCGTGAGCGGCCTGGTTCTCGTTCATGAAGTCCATGTCGATGGTGTCGTACGGTATCTCCTCGTTGTACTGCGTCGCGAACTGGCACAGCGGCTTGCGGAGGTCGCGCAGGCCGGCGATGTAGTTCTTGGACGGGGAGAAGGTGTGCGCCCAGGTGATGATGCCGGCGCACTCGGGATCCATGTTGGCCTCGTTGAAGGTGGCCTGGATCACGTCGGCGGTCAGCAGGTTGGGCTTGAGGACGACCTCAAAGGGGACCTTGTCGGAGGCGTTGAGCGCCGCGACGACCTCGGCGGAGTGCTCGGCGACGTGCTTGAGCACCTCGTCACCGTAGAGGTCCTGGGTGCAGGGGCAGAAATAGAACTTGTACTTCTTGATCTCGAGCATAGGTTCTCACTCCTTACCTTGTGGCTCTTCTCAGAGAGCGGCGGGGCGCCGTTGGCAACCCGCCCCTTGTTGAGGGTACCCACGGGAGCGGGGGCCAAAACCGGCCCCCGCAACGGGGACTACTTGATGACCTGGTTCGCAGCGCGCTCGGAGAAGACCGCCACCATGATGACGAAGACGACGCCGAGGATGAGCTGCTGGATCTCGGTGGTGAAGCCGAGCATGACCAGGCCGCGCTGAAGCACGAGATAGGACAGGACACCGGTCACGACGCTCGAGAAGCGGGAGCGCGCGCCGCCGTTGATGGGCATGCCGCCGAGGACCAGGGCGATGAGGATCTGGGTCTCGAGCATGTTGCCGGAGGACGAGGTGACCGAGCCGACGCGGATGGCGTTGATCAGCGCGGCAAAGCCGGTGATGGCGCCAGCGACCACGTAGATGATGATCTTGGTGCGCTGGACGTTGATGCCGGCGAAGCGGGCGCCACTCTCGGAGGCGCCGATCGCCTTGAGGTTGGAGCCGAGCGCGGTGAAGTGCAGCACCAGGTACGCGATCACGAGCACGACCACGACGATGCCAACGAGCAGCGGCGTGTTGGTGGCGAGCGAGGTCAGCGTCGTGGAGGCCATGACCGGGCTGGAGGTGGTGATGTAGGCGATGATGCCGCGAAGCAGGAACATCATGCACATCGTGACCACGAACGACTGGATCTGGCCCTTGACGTGGAACACGGCGTTGATCAGGCCGATAAGGGCGCCCGTGGCCATGCCGCCCAGAATGGCGACGAACGGGTTGAACTGCGAGAGGTAGCAGACCACGGCGCAGGACAGGCCCATCATCGAGCCCTGGGAGAAGTCCAGGCAGCCCATGGACATGATCATGTAGACGCCGACGGTGGCGATCATGAGCGTGAAGCCGCCCGAGATGATCAGCGTGATGTTACGCGGGGTGATCAGCTGTCCGCGCGTCAGGATGGCGAAGATCGCCACGATCGCAACGAAGCTGATGATGGGCAACAGGCTCTTGATCTGGTGCCAGTCGAACTTCTTCTCCTGGACCTCGGCCGCAGCCTTCGTATTAGTAGAAGCCATCTGTTTCGCCTCCTTAAATCATCTTCGCGATGATGTCCTGCTCGGTAAGATCGGGGCTGCGGAACAGCTGGCCGTTGATCTTGCCGTCCTTCATGACCAGGATGCGGTCGCACATGCCGATGAGCTCCATGATCTCCTCGGAGATGATGAGGATCGCCTTGCCCTGGTTGCGCATCTCAGCCAGAAGCTGGTAGATGTCGGCCTTGACGCCGATGTCGATGCCGCGCGTCGGGGAGTCGAGCAGCAGGATGTTGGACTGCTTGCCGAGCCAGCGGGCGAGAACGACCTTCTGCTTGTTGCCGCCGGAGAGCGCGGAGACGTACTGGTCGACGCCGACCATCTTGGTGGACATGATGTCCGCGTACTTCTTGGCGAAGGCCTTGAGGTCCTTCTGCTTGAGGACGAACCCCATGTCGCGCATCGAGGGCAGCGTGATGTTGTCCTGGATGGTGTCGTTGATGAGGAGGCTCTCGTTGTCGCGATCCTTGGACGCGTAGGCGATGGAGTGGTTGATGGCCTCGTTGATCGAGTTGATCGGGGTACCGTCGCCCAGCTCGACCGTGCCGGTGCGGTCATAGGAGGCGCCGAACAGGGCCTTGCCGACCTCGTGCATGCCGCACTCGGACAGGCCGCCGATGCCCAGGATCTCGCCCTTGTGGAGCTGGAGCGAGACGTCGTCGAGCGAGCCGGGGACCGAGACGTTGTTCATCATGATCGCGATCTCGCCTTGGGGCTCGGTGGCGTAGTTGGGGTAGTCGGTGCGGTAGTAGTTGTCGCCCATCTCGCGGCCGACCATGAGGGTCTTGAGCTTGTCCTCGTCCACGTCCGCGGCGTTGATGGTGGTGATGTAGTCACCGTCGCGCAGGATGGAGATGCGGTCGGACATGCGCAGGACCTCGGCCATGTCGTGCGAGATGAAGATCACGCAGTGACCCTTGGCGCGGACGTCGCGCATGACCTCGAAGAGCTTCTCGCGGCCGTCCTGGGAGAGGGCCGTGGTGGTCTCGTCAACGACCAGGATCTTGGGGTCGAACCACGTGGACTTGAGGATCTCGATGATCTTGCGCTCCTCGAAGTTGTAGTTCTCGATCGGAGCGGTGGCGCGGATCTTCGAGAGGCCAAAGCCGTCGAGCAGCTCCTGGGCCTTCTTGTTCATGGCGGCGGTGTTCTTGATGCCGTACTTCATGAAGCGGTCCTCGTCGCCCAGGAAGAGGTTCTCGGCGACGGTGAGGCCGTTCAGGGTGCCGAGCTCCTGAACGATGACGGCGACGCCGTGGTGGTTGCCGTCGACCTGGTTCTTGGGGGCGATCTGCTCACCGTCGAGGGTGAAGGTGCCGCCGCCGATGGGCAGGATGCCCGTCAGCATGTTGGTGAACGTGGACTTGCCGGAGCCGTTCTCGCCGATAAGGGCGTGGATCTCGCCGGCGTAGAAGTCGAGGGACACCTCCTTGACGGCGTGCGTGGGACCAAACTTCTTGTCGATCTTCTCTGCGTGGAGCAGGAGCTTGTTGTCTGCCATGGTGTATCCCTCCTTTACTTGACGACAGCGCCCTTGACGCGCTTGACGGTCAGGGTGACGACGGCGAGCAGCGTGGCGCCCGTGACGACGTTGTTGATGGTGGTGGGCATGCCGAGCGCCACGAAGCCGGCGAACAGCATCGAGATGATGAGCTCGCCGATGACGATGGCGACGACGGGGTGGCCGTACTTCTTGAACGCCAGGCCGAAGAACGCGCCCATGAGCGGGGTGAAGTTCAGCGACTGGGAGAGCATGCCGGTCATCGGCGTCTGGGCGGTGCCGTAGCTGATGTAGAGGACGGCCATGATGCCCACGAAGCCCGCGCAGAGGATGAACGCGATGAACTTGTACTTGTCGACGTTCACGCCCATGTTCTTGGCGGTGAGCTCGTTGGTGCCGATGGCGTTGATGTAGGTGCCGACCTTGGTGTACTTGAGGATGAAGCCGCAGATGAAGAACGCGATGAGCGCCAGGATGACGTTCCAGGGGTAGGCGCCGAACATGTTGTACTGGGCGTCGAGACGGGTGCCGGCCCAGTTGGCGGCAAAGACGCTGAAGCTCTCGTAGATGAGCGAGAGGCCCACGGTGACGATCAGCGACGGGATGCGCAGGACCGTGTAGGCCAGGCCGTTGAAGAAGCCGAGAAGGACGCCGCAGAGAATCGGGGCGACGACCAGGCCGGCGATGCCGAACATCTGGCTGCAGCCGATGGCCAGCAGGCAGGCCAGGACGAGGACCGAGCCGATGGAGAAGTCCCACAGGCCCTGGGTCACGATGAAGTACATGCCGCAGCCGCCGACGGCGTAGATGAGCGCGCTCTGCAGATAGGTGAGGATCTGCTCGGGCGAGCCGAACGTCTCGGGCCGCAGCACCTTGAAGATTGCCCAGCAAAGAACCGTGAGAACGACGAGGAAGCCCACGCCGAACCACTGGCTCTGCTGGAGTTTCTTGATTGCGTCCATACACCTCTCCTTCCAATGGTGATGGAACCTGAGAATGGGGGCAAGTCCAACCCTGCGAACTTGCCCCCATGCCAGGACGGCGGAACGAGTGCTATGCGCCGTGGCGCTCCATGACGTCGTCGATGGACAGCGAGGTCGCGGCGGCGTTGAGGTCATCGAAGCTCATCTCGGCGAGCTCGGCGATCTCCTCGTCGTTGTACGGGTCGTCGTCGACGAAGTACTTCTCGTAGTTCTCGTACTCGGCCACGGAGGAGACGAAGACGTACGGGAACTGGATGTCCTTGCCGAAGTCGCCCTGCTCGGGGACGTAGCCCTCCTTCTGGCGGATGGCGTTGTAGACGAGAAGGAGCGCGTAGAGCGGGTCGCAGAAGTGGCCGCCGGACTCGGCGTACATGCCGCCGGTCTCGAGCTGCTCCTTGAGGTCCTCGAGGAAGTCGGTGGAGGCGACGCGGATGGTGCCGGTGAGGCCCATGTTGGCGAGCTGGCCGATGGAGCCCACGAGCGGGTCGCCGCCGCCGCCGGCGACGATCAGGGCGTCCATGTCGGGATAGTTGTTGACGAACTGCTGGGTGACCTTGGCGCCCTCGGAGGAGGAGGTGTTGGCGTAGACCGGGTCGGTCATGCTCACGGGGTCATCGGGGTGAGCGTCGTTCCAGGCCTTGACACCGTTCTGGTAGCCGGTCCAGCGCTGCTGGAACGTGGCGTCGCCGACGGTCCAACCCTCGAGGCAGATGTTGCGGGCGCCCTTCTGGATGCCCTCGAAGGCGTCAGGGTTGTCCATGGTGAGCAGCTCGATGAGCTTCTCGCCGTTGCCGACCTCGTCCTCGTGGACGGCGCCGACGTAGTACTGGGAGTTCTGCGCGGTGGCGTAGACCTCGGGGCTGTTCTCCTCGTTGATGATGCGATAGAACTGGGCGAGGTAGACCTGGTTCTGGTCGCAGGTGGAGATGCAGGCCTGCATCTCGGAGTCAGCGGAGTTGCAGACGATGATGCCCTGGCAGCCGGCGGCGCAGAGGGTCTCGATGGAGGCCGTGACCTGCTCGGAGACGTGGCCCTGGTCGACGTAGGAGAGCTCGACGCCGAGGATGCCGGCGGCCTTGTCGAGGATGGCCTTGGAGAGCGAGCCGAGAGCGTCCGTGGAGCTCCAGATGGAGACGCCGATCTTGATGTTCTCGCCAGAGGCGCCGCCCTCGCCGCCGCCGGCGCCGCCCTCGTCGCAGCCCGCGAGCGCGAGAGCGCCGGAGGAGGCGCCCATCAGGCCGGCGTACTTCAGGAAGTTCCTTCTTGAGATACCCTTCATTGTCCCTTTCCCTTCTTTCCGACTACCGTTCTAAAACACTAAGTAAACGTTTATGTCCGTTTACTTACTTGCCGCCTCTGTCTGGTAGGTAATCACACGTCGAGAAACACTCCCTCTCCGCCCTGGCGCCGTTGTGCCCAAACGCCATACCTACCAGGAAGCGTGCGAGTGGTCAGTGGTCACTACCAGCTATTGTTCAAACACCAGGTGAACCACTGACCGCCTCTTTGTCGCTTCTGTTTTAAGTTTTTACTCTTCAGGAACTTACGGACGCCTTACGTAACCTGTGAGCGGTACTGTTCGGACCGTAAGCGTATCCAATGCGCTTTTATTTAGACGAATGTATCGTTCAGTTTGCCTCTTTGTTTAGAAACGTTTAGACGTTCTTCTCGCCCCTCCCCCTCTTCCTCAGGCCACCAAGGCACAAAGAAGCCCCGCCTCCCGGAGGGAGACGGGGCGAGGAGGGAAGGGTCATCACTGACCGGTCCTTGGGGACCTACGGTCACTCCACTTGCTTCTTGCGCGCCAGAACGATGCTCTGGATGACGAGGAACAGGCAGATCATCGCGGCGACGGTGATCTTGGCCCACCATGCGTCGGAGAAGCCGGCGGAGGAGACGATGTTCTGGATGGTGCCCAGGGACAGGACGCCGAAGAACGTGCCAATGATGTTGCCCACGCCACCGGAGAGCATCGTGCCGCCGATGATGGACGCCGCGATGGCGTTCATCTCCATGCCGTCCGCGTTGGTGACGGCGCCGGATGCGGAGTGCATGATGTAGACGTAGCCAGCGATGCCGGCGAGAACGCCGCTGATCAGGTGCGCGAGGAACAGCGAGCGCTTGGTGTTGATGCCGAGCATGAGGGCGCTCTGGCGGTTGCCGCCGAGGGCGTAGAAGCTGCGGCCCAGGCTCGTCCAGCGCAGCATCACGAAGGCCAGGACCACGAGGACGAGCGCCACGGCGACGCCGATCTCCATGTAGGCCGGGGTGAAGTTGCCGGAGTTGTTGATCGACCCCAGGAACGGAATCGTGATGCGGGTGTCCTTGAGGGCGAGGAACGCAGCGTTCTCCACGTTGAAGGGCTCAGCGTGGATGATCGTGGTCAGGCCGCGGGCGAAGAACATGCCGGCGAGCGTGACGATGAACGGCTGAATCTCCAGATACGCCACCAGGAAGCCCTGGACCACGCCAAACGCCAGGCCGATGCCGAGCGAGATGAGCAGCGCGGTCATGGGGTCGCCGCCCATGTAGTCAAGGTTCACGGCGCAGCACATGGTGACGAGTCCGACGACGCCGCCGACGGAGATGTCGATGCTGCCGCAGATCATGACGATGGAGAGGCCGATGGCCGTGATGATGAGCGACGCGTTGGTGTTGAGGATGTTGAAGAACGTCTGCCACCTCAGGAAGCCGCGGCCGAGGCCGAACATGGCGAAGAGGTACATGGCGGCGAAGACGACGATCGTGATGGTAAGCAGGAGGTTGGTGTCCGTGATGCTGCGCTTACCGACAGCCTTCTTGAGCTCTGCCATCTTACTTTGCCACCTCCACTTCGGTCTGCTTGGGGCTACGGATCTTCTTCCAGAGCGCGGAGAGCTTGTTGCGCACGATCGGCGCGCTCAGCACCACGAGCAGGATGACGACGACGGCCTTGTACGCCGGAAGGGCGGCGGAGGCGACGTTGAACTTGTAGAGCGTGGTGGTGAGGAACTGGATGACGTAGGCGCCGAGGATGGAGGAGCCCATGTTGAACTTGCCGCCGGAGAGCGCGTTGCCGCCCAGGGCGACGGCGAGGATGGCGTCCATCTCGATGTCGGCCGCGATCGTCTGGTAGTTGATCGTGGAGATGCGGCTCACCTTGATGAGGGCGGCAACGGCCACGCACACGCCGAGGATGACGAAGGTCAGCCACTTGATGAACGTGGGGTTAAGGCCGTTCAGGCGGGCGGCGCGCTCGTTGATGCCCACGGACTGGACGTAGAGGCCCAGGCTCGTGAACTTGAGCACGAGGAAGATGACCACGATGCAGGCGGCGGCGATGAAGACCGGCGTCGGGATGGGAATGCCGGGGATGAACCCGCCGAAGACGCCAAAGCCGGAGTCCGTGGGGATGATCGGCAGCGCGTTGTTGTTGATCCAGGCGGCGATGGAGCGGCCGGCCGTGTAGAGGATCAGCGTGGCGACCATCGGCTGGACCTTGAAGACGGCGACCATGACGCCGTTGAAGGCGCCGCAGATCATGGCCACGAGCACGCCGACGATGAAGGCGACGATGAACGGGGTCGTGATGGCCTCGGGGCGCATGTTGCCGCCGCAGAGCACCGCGAGCATCGCCGAGCCGGCGACGGCGATCGTCGCGCCGACGGAGATGTCCTGGCCGCCCGTGGCCGCCGTGACCAGCGTCATGCCGATGGCAAGAATCGCGAGCTCGGAGCCGTTGTTGAGAATGGAAACCAGCTGGCCCGAGAGGACCGGGTTGCCCGTGCTGTCCTGACCCATGGAAATGGCGAAGAACGACGGGTCGGCAATGAGGTTGAACACAACCAGCGCGAGAAGCGCCGCGATCGGGATGATCATCTGGCTGTGAAGGAGCTTCTTGAAGAAGTTGTCGTCCTGGTTCTTCTCGATCGTCACTTTGCCTCACCTCCCGCAATGGTGCTCATGATCTTGTTCTGGTTGAGGTCGGAGCCCGCGAGCTCGCCGACGACGTGGCGGTCGCGCATGACGACGAGGCGCGAGCAGGTGCGGATCATCTCGTCGAGCTCGGAGGAGATGAACGTGACGCTCATGCCCTCGGAGGCGAGCTGGAGCACCAGCTTCTGGATGTCGACCTTGGTGCCGATGTCGATGCCGCGCGTGGGCTCGTCGAGGATCAGGTAGTCCGGGTGCGTGAAGAGCCAGCGCGCCAGGATGACCTTCTGCTGGTTGCCGCCGGACAGCGACGCGATCGGCGTGTCGGCGGAGGCCGTCTTGATGTCGAGGAGCTTGATGTACTCGTCGGCGATCTTGTAGGTCTCTGCCTTGGAGAACGGCTTCATGAAGCCGCGGAGCACCTGGGCGGCGAGGATGATGTTCTCGCGCACCGAGAGGTCGCCGATGATGCCGTCTCCCTTGCGGTCCTCGGGCAGGTAGGCGATGCCGTTCTTCATGGCGTCGAGCGGCTTGGAGATCTTGGTGTCCTTGCCGGACTTCTTGACCTTGCCGCCGGTGACGTGGTCGGCACCAAAGATGGCGCGCACGCACTCGGAACGGCCGGAGCCGAGAAGACCCGTGAAGCCCGTGACCTCGCCCTTCTTGATGTGGAAGTCGAAGGGGTAGACGGCCGCGTTGCTCTTGAGGCCCTCGGCCTCGTAGACGAGCTCGTCGGCGTCGTCGCCGGAGTAGGTCGTGTAGTCGCCCTTGATGTCGGCCATGTCGTCCATCTGCTTGCCGAGCATGGCGGCGACGAGGTCGACGCGCGGCATCTTCTCGATCTCGTACTCGCCGACGAGCTGGCCGTCGCGCATGACCGTGATGCGGTCGCAGATCTCATAGACCTGGTCGAGGAAGTGCGTGACGAAGATGATGCCGACGCCGCGGTCCTTGAGCTGGCGCATCATGCCAAAGAGCTTCTCGACCTCGGACTCGTCGAGCGACGAGGTGGGCTCGTCGAGGATGAGGACCTTGCAGTCCATGTCCACCGCGCGGGCGATGGCCACCATCTGCTGCATGGCGATCGAGCAGCTGCCGAGCTGCTGCTTGGCGCTGACGGGGATACCGAGGTTCTGGAGGATGGCGTCCGCGTCCGCGTACATCTTCTTCCAGTTCTCGGTCTTCTTGTGGCCGCGGCCGATGTACATGTTCTCCGCCACCGTGAGGTTGGGGCAGAGCGTGATCTCCTGGTACACCGTGGCGATGCCCAGGTCCTGGGCATCCTGCGGCGAGCGGATGGAGACGGCGCCGTCGTTACCCTGGAGGTAGATGTCGCCGCCGTCCTTCTCGTAAACGCCGGTCAGAACCTTGATGAGCGTGGACTTGCCCGCGCCGTTCTCGCCCATGAGGGCGTGGACCTCGCCGGGGCGAAGCGTGAAGTCGACGTTCTGCAGGGCCTTCACGCCAGGGAAGTACTTGCAGATGCCGCGCATCTCAACAAGATGGTTCTCGTTCACCGGTAGTTCACCTCCTTGTCAATGGAGAGGGACACGGCACCGACGTTACGCGGTCGCGCCGTGCCCCTCCGAGCGATCATTCAGCCACGAGGCTGCCGATGAGGCCTAGATGCCGTTCTCGTCGATGTACTCCTGGGTGATGGTGTCGCAGTCGGCGTAGCCCTCCTCCATGATGACGGTCTTCTCGGTAACCTCGCCACCGGACTCGAGGGTGTTGATGATGTCGAGGATCGTGGAAGCCTGGTAGGGGTTGCACTGACCGTCGTAGTTCCAGCGACCGGCCATGACCTCCTCGAGGGCCCAGGTGTTGTGATCGAAGCCCATGATGATGACGTCGCCGTCCTTGCCGTGGGTGATGCCGGCAGCGTCGAGGGCGGCCACGGCGCCCTTGGCCATGTCGTCGTTCTCGGCGTAGATGACGTTGAAGGACTGGCCGGAGTCGATCACGGACTGGGTGATCTGCTGGGCGGTCTCGGCGTTCCAGTCAGCGGTCTGCTGGACAACGAGGTTCCAGCCGTTGGCGGCGACGGCCTCGTCGAGAGCGCCGGTGCGGCCGACCTGGGCGGCGGAGCCCATGACGCCCTGGATGTGGATGATGTTGTACTCGGGCAGGGCCTGGTCGGTCAGCCAGTCAACGGCGGTCTGGCCCTCGGCGTCCATGTCGGAGACGACGGCGGCCACGTAGAGGCTCTCGTCGGCGTCGACGACGCGGTCGAACAGGATCGTCTGGGTGCCGGCGTCCAGGGCGTCCTGGAGCGGGGTGTCCCAGCCGGCGGTGTCGGCGGCGGAGACGAGCAGGTACTTCACGCCGTTCTGGATGAACTGCTGCGCGGAGGCGATCTGCTCCTCGTTCTTCATGCTGTAGGCGAACTCGGCGGCGAAGCCGTTCTCCTCAGTGAAGGTCTCCTTCATGTCCTTGTCGTTGGCGGTGCGGTAGCCGGACTCGTTCGGGTCGTTGTTGATGATGCCGACGGAGATGAGCTCGCCGCCGGTGCTCTCGGAGCCACCGTCATCGGTGGTCGCGGCACCGCCGCCACCGCCGCAGCCGACGAGAGCGAGCGTGCCACCGGCGAGGCCGGCGCCCTTCAGAAAGTTCCTTCTCGAGATCATGTCCCTTTCCCCTTCCTGTAACGCACTACATACCTGTCTTGCGACAGCTAACGGACCATAAGTAAACACTCGGGTCGTGTTCACTTAGTAGCTAAACTCAGGGCGCCTGTTTTGGTCTGGAATTTAAGCGCCCCCGTGCCGCCATACGTACGATTACCTTGTCATTTGATGCTGCACGAGCTGAAAGGTATCAGACTGGTATTTCTCTGGACGTCAAAGCACATCCAGATGCGGCACAGTTTTTCCGTATGCAAGTTGTCACTGGTCTAGTTTTACGCCTTGCTTACAGGTGCGCCGTTCCCTACTCCGCCGAGCGGCTCTTAATCTCCTGTAAGCGGACTGTTTAGTAATTGTTTACATACTATTCAGCGCTTATTGGAAAGAATGTTTAGTTATGTTTAGTAGGTCAGCCCCGCTGGTTGGCCTTCCAGAGGCTCCAGAGCCCGCGCAGGGTGAGCGACTCGTCTACCTGCGTCTCATGCCGAAGAAGCGGCCTCAGCGCCTGGGCGCCCTCGCCCGTCAGCACCACCCGGGCGTCGATCCCGGTCTCCGACGCGATTGCGTCGAGCAGGCCGTCGATGCGGGCGACCTCGCCGAGCACCACGCCCGACTCCATCGCCGCTCGCGTGCTGCGCCCCACGACGGAGGCGGGCGCCCGAAGCTCTATCTGGGGGAGCCGCGCGGCGGCCTCGCTGAGGGAGCGGGCCCCGAGGGCGATCCCGGGGGCAATGATCCCGCCCGCAAACGCGCCGTCCTTGTCGACGACCTCGAAGTTTGTGGTCGTCCCCAGGTCGACCACCACGACGGGGGCGCCGTAGCTCTCCCGGGCTGCGACCACGTCCGCCACGCGGTCGGCGCCGATCTCCGAGGGGTCGTCGTAGCGCATGCGGACGCCCGTCTTGAGGCCGGGGCCCACCACGAGCGGCCGCGTGTCGCAGGCGCGCGCGAGCGCCTCGCGCCAGACGTCGGAGAGCGTGGGCACCACGCAGCCGAGGATGGCGCCCCCGAGCGCCGGGACCCCCATCGTGCGGAGGATGTCCACGAGCCCGAGCCACGCCTCGTCGGCGGTGAGGTACGCGGGCGTCGTGAGCTTCCAGTCCCCCGCGAGGTCCCCGTCGTCAAAGAGTCCGAGCGCCGTCACCGTGTTGCCGACGTCAACGGCGAGCACGCTCTTCTTGGCTGCGCTTCCCATGGGACCCCCGAAACTCGTCTGCCTTCCCTCGCGTTCTCTATATACTGTATCAGTCCATGCCGTAACCCGACTCCCCGCCGAGGGGGAGCGGATATACGAAGGAGCACATATGAGCGAGCAGAGCTCTCGCGCCGCGTGGCGCGGGCAGCTGAGCCCCGTGGGCATTGCCATCGGGTGCGTTGGCTGCGTCATCATCACGGCCTCGTCGGTCTACACCGCCCTCAAGATGGGCGCGCTGCCGTGGCCAACCATCTTCACCTCCATCGTCGCGCTGTTTCTGCTGCGGGCCTTTGGGCGCCGCAGCCTCAACGAGGCCAACGTCACGCAGATCGTGATGTCGGCCGGCTCCATGGTGGCCGGCGGCCTCGCCTTCACCATCCCCGGCATCTGGATGCTCGGCCTTGCCGATGAGGTGAGCTGGGTGGAGATGCTCTTTGTTGCGCTCGCGGGAACGCTGCTGGGGCTCGTGTGCACGGCGGCGATCCGCCGGCGCTTCGTGGACGAGTCGGACCTGGAGTACCCCATAGGCACCGCCGCTGCCGAGACCCTCATGGCCACCAAGACCGGAGGGGTCACGGGCAGGCGGCTCTTTGGGTCCATGGGCCTGGCCGGCCTGTGGTGCTTAGGCCGCGACGCGCTGGGCTGGATGCCCGCGCTCGTGGCGCAGCTTCCCATCCCCGGCGTGAGCTTTGCGATCTACAACTCGCCGCAGATGCTCTCCGTGGGCTTTCTCGTGGGCGGCTTTGCCGTGGCGTTCTGGTTTTTGGGGGCGCTCGTGGGCAACTTCGGCATCATCGTGGGTGGGAGCGCCGCAGGCCTGTGGGACGTGGCGACGGCCCAGGGCATCGTCTCCAGCCTGGGCATGGGCCTCATGATGGGATCTGGCATCGGCGTCGTGCTGAAGGACATCCTGCCGCACGCGACGCGCGTGCTGCGCGGCAGGCGCTCCGCCGATGAGGACGCGGCGAACTCCGGCTGGAGCCGCCTCGAGCGCGGTACGCTCGCCCTCATGGTGGCGGCCGCGGCGCTGCTCGTGTGCATCGGGCTGGGACTGGGGCCGGTCATTGCCGTTGTCGTGGTGCTTCTCGCCTTTGTGACCACGATCATGAGCGCACAGTCCGTGGGCCAGACGGGCATCGACCCGATGGAGATCTTCGGCCTGATCGTGCTTCTCGCCGTGGCGGCGTTCTCCGGTGCGAGCCAGGTGCAGCTCTTCTACGTTGCCGGCGTGGTAGCCGTGGCGTGCGGCCTTGCCGGCGACGTCATGAGCGACTTCAAGACCGGCGCCATCATCGGCACGAACCCGCGCGCCATGTGGGTGGGCCAGGCGATTGGCGCGCTGCTGGGCACCGTGGTGGCCGTGGCCGTGCTGGTCACGCTGTTCACCGCATACGGTCCGGGCGCCTTTGGCTCCGGGCAGATGTTCGTCTCCGCTCAGGCGAGCGTGGTGGCGACGATGGTCTCGGGCATTCCGAGCGTGGCCGGATTTGTGGTCGGGCTTGTGGGCGGCATCGCGATCTACTGGGCGGGGCTGCCGGCGATGATGTTTGGACTGGGCGTCTACCTGCCGTTCTACATGTCGCTCACGGCGGCGCTCGGCGCGGGCGTTCGATGGGTCTACGAGCGTGTCTGCGCGGCGCGCGGCGTCACCGACTCCGAGGAGAAGGGCGTGGTCGTGGCGTCCGGCGTGCTCGGGGGCGAGTCGATCGTGGGCGTGGTGATCGCGCTGACGAGCGTGGTGAGCGGGCTCGCCGGGTAGGGCCCGCGCTCACGCGTAGCGGCGCGCCATCGCGATGGTCTCGTCGAGGTACCAGCCGCCGAAGAGCACGCAATGCAGGAGCAGCGGGGCCAGCTGGTGCAGGCCAACGCGCTCGCGCCAGCCGTCCGCGAGCGGCGAGGCCTCGTCGTAGCCGCGGAGCACCTCCTCGAGGAAGGGATAGCCAAAGAGCGCGAGCATGGCGAGGTCCGTCTCAGCGTGTCCGCCGTAGGCCATCGGGTCGATGAGGACGCCGCCGGTGGGCGACGCAGGATCCGCGTCCCAGAGCACGTTGCCCGCCCAGAGGTCGCCGTGGAGGCGTGCGCAGGGGGCGTCGGCCTCGCGGACGAGCCGCGGCTGCGGGGCATCGAACTCCCCTGCCGCGAGACGCGATGCCACGCGGCCGAAGACCGACAGCTCGGACGGACCGAAGTCGCCCCGGTCCACGAGCGTGTGCACGTAGTTCATGAGGCGGTGCTCCGCAAAGAAGGCGCCCCAGCGCGCCGGAGCCTCCTCGCGTGCAACGTAGGGCGTTTTGGCGCGACCGCACCAAGGGCTCCCGGACCAGCCGTCCGGAGCACATCCATACCAGCGCCCGCCTGCGGCATGCATGCGCGCCAGCGCGGCGCCAATGCGCCGCGCAGCCGCGGCGGACGGCGCGCCCGTGGCCACGCGTTCCTCCACAAGCTCGTCCTCGGTGACGCTTAGCACGCGCACCACGCGGATGCCGCCCGCCGGCTCCGCCTCGGCAAGCCAGCGCAGCGCCGCCGCCTCGCCGGGAAGGTTGTCCCCATACCCGGCTGTCTTCACGAACGTCTCTTCCACAGCGCCCCCCTGAATTGCAAAACTGCCACTCGTGATGAATGATGCCAGTTCCAGTTGCAAAAGCGCGCTTCGTGATGAAGGATTTGACGCTCTCGTCGGTTCTTAGGTTGAACATTTATATTATCAACTGGGAAAACTTCCCAAGCAAAGAACCACAGAGGCGCCCAGCGCCGAAATAGCTTCATCACGAACGACGCTTTTGCAGACAGACTGACTGTCTTTCATCACGAGCGACAGATTTGCAGGCTTGGTGCCGACGCTCCCGTTGGCAGATAGAATGGGATCGCCCCCGCTTTTGAAAGGACGACCATGGCAGCCATCAACTACCAGACCGCACGCTTCGAGGCCTCGTACGGCACCGTCGCGCAGCTCCCCGCGTCCACCACCCCGGAGGTAGCCGTGGCGGGACGCTCCAACGTGGGCAAGTCCTCGCTGCTCAACAAGCTCTTTGGGCGCAAGGGGCTCGTGAAGGTCTCCGCGACGCCGGGCAAGACCGCCAACATCAACTTCTTTGAGGTGGACGGCATTCGCTTTGTTGACCTGCCCGGCTATGGCTTTGCCAAGGTCTCGCAGAGGGAGAAGCAGCGCTGGGCAGACCTCATCTCGGGCTACTTTGCCCAGGAGCGCAGCTTCAACCTGGTGATAGCCCTCGTGGACATCCGCCACGACGCGCAGAGGCTGGACCACGAGATGGTCGCCTTCCTCCAGGAGAGCGAGCTGCCCTTTGTGGTGGCGCTCACCAAGGCGGACAAGCTCGGTCGGTCCAAGCAGACGCAGCAGGCGGCCGCCATCGCGCGCCAGCTCGGGATCGACCGCGAGCAGGTGGTGGTCACCTCATCGGAGACCGGCCAGGGCATCGACGAGCTGCGCCGCCGCATCGCCGAGGCGTGTCTATAGCGCCAGCACGCCGAGGTGCTCGAGCAGGACCTTGAGACCGATCAGGATGAGCACGACGCCGCCCACGATGCTCGCGGGCCTCTCGTAGCGCGCTCCAAAGAAGTGACCCACCGCCACGCCGGCAAACGAGAGCGCGAAGGTGATGATGCCAATCAGCGAGACGGACGCCACGATGTCCACGTTGAGCACAGCGAACGAGATGCCTGCGGCGAGCGCGTCAATCGAGGTCGCCACCGCAAGAATGAGGAACTCGCGCAGGTCGATGCCGCTCGTGTCCTCGCAGTCGCAGCCCTCGTCCTCCTCGTGGAACGCCTCCCAGAGCATCTTGCCGCCGATGAAGGCGAGCAGCACAAAGGCAACCCAGTGATCGACGGGACCGATCAGCCACATGAACTGGCTGCCGAGCGCCCAGCCGACGAGCGGCATGAGCGCCTGAAAGCCGCCGAAGAAGAGCGCCAGCACCGCCGCCGTGCGCAGGTTGAGCCGACGCATGCCCAGCCCGCGGCAGATCGAGACGGCAAACGCGTCCATCGAAAGCCCCACGGCTATGAGCAGCAGCTCCACGATTCCCATGTCGCCCCTCCCCCACGTTCTCACATGAGGCCGCATGGTACCACAGCTGCTCTGTTACTACCCTGAAAACCGCCTTGCACTCCACTTGACTAAAGCGTATATTCGACCATGCACTTTAGCAAAGTAAAGCGCCCCTCCGGGTGCCCCGCGAAAGGATCTCTCATGCTCGATAGAAGGTCGTTCCTGTCCCTCGCCGCCGCCGGCCTCTCCGCCACCGCCCTCGTCGGGTGCGGGGGCACCCCCGCCGCCAGCGACGACGCCCCCGCCAGCGACTCCGCCACCGAGGCAGAGGCCGGCACTGGCGCCGTCGACACCGGGAAGCTCATCGTTGGCTTTGACTCCTCGTACCCGCCCTACGGCTACGTTGGCGACGACGGCGAGTACACCGGCTTTGACCTCGAGCTCGCCCAGGAGGTCGCCACGCGCAACGACTGGGAGGTCCAGCTCGAGCCCATCGACTGGGACGCCAAGGACACCATGCTCGACAGCGGCGCCATCAACTGCATCTGGAACGGCTTCACCATGGAGGGTCGCGAGGACGACTACACCTTCTCCGAGCCCTACATGATCAACGGCCAGGTCATCGTCGTGCGCGCCGACTCCGGCATCGCGAGCTTCGACGACCTCGCGGGCAAGAACGTGATCACCCAGGTCGACTCCGCCGCCTACAACGTCCTCGCCGGCGAGGACGCCACGCAGGCCGAGCTCGCTGCCACGTTCGCCGGTCTCGAGACCATCGGCGAGTACAACACCGCCTTCATGCAGCTCGAGTCCGGTGCCGTGGACGCCGTGGCCTGCGACCTCTCCATCGCCGCCTACCAGCTCGCGGCCAAGCCCGACGCCTACGTCCAGCTCGACGAGTTCCTCTCCGAGGAGCACTACGCCGTCGGCTTCAAGAAGGGCGACGACGCCACCGCCGACGCCGTGAACGAGGCCCTGCGCGCCATGGACGAGGAGGGCTTTGTCCAGGAGCTCTGCGACAAGTACGCGGAGGACGGCATCTCCTACGACAACTGGTGCCTCGCGTAGCGCCCCAGAAGAATTCCTCCCCGGGATGCCCGAGCGGCGAGCCGCCTCGGGCATCCCGCGCATGAAGGGAACACCGTGGACTTCCTCACCATGACCGGCATGCTCTCCGAGGGCTTCCTCGTGAGCCTCCAAATCTTCGCCTTCACCCTGCTGGGCTCGCTGCCGCTCGGCATGCTGGTGGCCTTCGCGCGCATGAGCCGCTTCAAGCCGCTCGCGCTTCTCGCCCGCCTGTACATCTCGATCATGCGCGGCACCCCGCTCATGCTGCAGATGTTTGCCATCTACTTTGTCCCGTACTACGTCTTTGGCATCCGACTCACCACGGACAGCAAGTGGTACGCCACGATCGTGGCCTTCATCATCAACTACGCCGCCTACTTCGCGGAGATCTACCGCTCCGGCATCCAGTCCATCCCGCGCGGCCAGCACGAGGCCGCCCAGGTCCTGGGCTACTCGCGAGCGCAGACGTTTGTGCGCATCGTGCTGCCGCAGGTGGTCAAGCGCATCATGCCCGCCATGACCAACGAGGTCATCACGCTGGTCAAGGACACCTCGCTCGCCTTCTCCATCGGCGTCATCGAGATGTTCACCGTGGCCAAGCAGCTCGTGGCGAGCCAGGTGTCCATGCTGCCCTTTGCCATCGCCGCCGCGTTCTACTGGGTCTTCAACCTGCTCATCGACTTCGTCGCCGGGCGCATCGAGAGAAAGCTGAGCTACTACCATGACTAGCGCAAGCACCGCCGAGAAGGGCGCGCAGCCCGTCGTCTCCCTCGCGCATGCGCGCAAAAGTTTTGCCGACGTGGAGGTCCTGCACGACATCTCGCTCTCCGTTGCCCCCGGCGAGGTCGTGGCCATCATCGGCCCGTCCGGCGGCGGCAAGTCCACGCTGCTGCGCTGCCTCACGCTGCTCGAGCGCCTGGACGGCGGCGACCTCTCCTACGACGACGTGGAGGTGGCCAAGGGCGGCGCGTACGGCGACAAGGGCGTCCTGGCCGCGGCGCGCGCCCGTTTTGGCCTGGTGTTCCAGAACTACAACCTCTTCCCGCACTTCTCGGTGCTGCGCAACGTCATGGACGCTCCCGTGTGCGTGCAGAAGCGCGACCGCGCCGAGGCCGAGGCCGAGGCCCGTGCGCTTCTCGCCAAGATGGGGCTCGCGGGCAACGAGGACAAGGTGCCCTGCCAGCTCTCCGGCGGCCAGCAGCAGCGCGCGAGCATCGCCCGCGCCCTGGCCCTGCACCCCGACATCGTCTACTTCGACGAACCCACGAGCGCCCTCGACCCCGAGCTCACAGCCGAGGTCCTGCGCGTCATCAAGGAGCTCGCCGGAGAGAACATGACGCTCGTGATCGTGACGCACGAGATGGGCTTCGCGCGCGAGGTCGCCGACCGCGTGATCTTCATGGACGGCGGCGTCATCGTGGAGGAGGGCCCGGCCGAGCAGGTCATCGACCACCCGCGCGAGGAGCGCACCCGCGCCTTCCTCGCCCAGCGCGAGGGGTAATAAAGACCTAAAAGCGGTTTGGGTTCACGATTTCACGGTTTCGGGAGTAGCCGAATACGAATTCCCAGCCCAGAGACTTGCGCCAGCACGAGGCTTCGCAGAAGTGAACCCAAACCGAAAAACGGTTTGGGTTCATCGAGAGACGACGGTGCCAGAGCGCGACGCTACTACCTGCGCGTTTGTAAACGGATACCCGTAGAACCGCTAGAACGTGAACCCAAACCTCTTGGGGGCTACTCCGCGGACTTGAGGGCGCCCACCATGTCCACGCGATCGAGTGCGCGGTTGGTGATGAGGTTCACCACAATCGTGAACGCGAAGGCCATAGCCGCAGCGATCAGGTACGTGAGCGGGTCCACCACCACGTCGAAGTAGAGCGACGGCATGCGCAGGATCCACGTGAGGCTGCGCGCCAGCGCATAGCCCATCGGCAGGCCCATGACCACGCCAATCCCCGTGAGGATGAGCGTCTCGGTGTTGATGTAGCGGTGGACCTCGGGCCGCTTGAAGCCCAGGACCTTGAGGGTAGCGAGCTCGCGCTCGCGCTCGGAGATGTTGGTGTTGGAAAGCGTGAAGACCACGGTGAACGAGAGTGCCGCCGCCAGAACGATGACCACGTAGACCACGGTGTTGATCAGCGTAAAGGCGCTCGAGAAGTCGTTTACGAGTTTCTGCGTGGAGACAACGGAGAGGAAGCGCCCGTCCTCGGAGAGGCGCTCGGAAAGCGCGACCTGCTCGTCCGCGTCTCCCGTCAGATGGCCGAGCAGCCCGTTGGGCTCCAGCTCCTCCCCAAACGCATCCTCGTAGGCCGTCTCGGTCATGTAGAGGGTGTTGCCCAGATAGTTGAGGACGATCGCGCCCGGCGCGGCCGTGCCCTCGGCGAGCGTGGAGTCCTGCAGGCCCAGCTCATCGCCCACGACGACACCCATGACCTGTTCCGCGTTCTTAGTGATGGCAACCTGCGCGTCGTCCAGGGAGACCTCGGAGCCGTCGTCCGCGACGAGGTTCACATAGCCCTCCAGGCTCTCCCCCTCCGGCACCACCACGAGCTGCACGGTCTCCTTGTCGTCGCCGTAGCTCACGGTGAGGTTGTCGATGTAGACGCGCACGAGGTCGGAGACGCCCTCATCGGCGGCGAGGTCGTCGGCAACGGAGTCCAGGTCGTCGGCGGA
Organism: uncultured Atopobiaceae bacterium; assembly: GCA_963931035.1. Taxonomy (GTDB): domain Bacteria; phylum Actinomycetota; class Coriobacteriia; order Coriobacteriales; family Atopobiaceae; genus Thermophilibacter. Next base: position 1,319,425 of record OZ006979.1, read on the forward strand.
GGTCACCGCCATGAGGTCGTAGCCGATCACGCCCGCGTCACCGTACTGGCGCGGCGAGAGCGAGAGCACCGTATCGCGAATGCCAAAGCCGGTGATGAGCAGCGCCACGCAACCCGCCACGCCAAACGTGGTCATGAAGAAGCGCTGCTTGTAGCGGAAGAGGTTGCGCGCCGTGACCTTGTTCAGGAAGCTCATGCACCGCCAGACGGGCCCGATGTGCTCGAGGAAGATGCGCGAGCCGGCCTTGGGAGCCTTGGGCAGCATGAGGGAGGCGGGGGTCTCGCGCAGCTCATGGCGGCAGGTGAGGGCCGTCGCGCCCACGATGCCCACGGTGAAGAGCAAAAGCGAGACCACCGAGTACACAACGTCAAAGCCATAGACAAAGCCGGGCAGCGCATACATGGTCGAGAAGATCGTGAAGATGATGGCCGGGAGCACGACAAAGCCGAGCAGCGTGCCCACGAGCCAACCGAGCACGCATGCCGCCAGCGCGTAGAGCACGTACTTGGAGAGGATGCGCCCGCGGCCGTAGCCAAGCGCCTTGTAGACACCGATGAGCCCGCGCTCTTCCTCCACCATGCGCGTCATCGTGGTGAGGCTGATCAGCACCGCCACCACGAAGAAGACGATCGGCAGCACCGTGCCGATGGCCTCGATCGAGGAGGCGTCGGAGTCCACGCTCGCGTAGCTCGAGAGACTCGAGCGGTCCTGCACGTACCACGTGGCGTCGGGCAGATCGGCGACCTCCTCGCGGGCATCGGCAATCTCCGTGAGCGCGTCGTCACGCTCCTGCTCGAAGGTCGCACGTCCCTCGTCGAGCTCCCTCTGACCGTCGGCAATCTCGGCGAGCGCATCATCGAGCTGACGCTGGGCGTCCGCAAGCTGCTCCAGGGCATCCGCACGCTGGCGGTCGAGCTCGGCCTGGCCCTCGGCGAGCTGGGCACGGCCGTCGGCGACCTGCGCTGCGCTCTGGTCGAGAAGGGCGCGAGCGCTCTCGAGCTGGGCACGCCCGTCGGAAAGCTCCCGCCATCCCTGGTCGATGCGCGCCTGCTGCGCGGCGAACTCGGCCTCCACGGCGCTCTTCGCCTGGTCGATCGCCGGGTTGAGCTGGTCGAGACCCGCCTGGGCCTGCGCGAGGCCGGCGACTGCCTGGATGCGGCCGCTCGCCAGGGCAGCGGCGCCCTGACCGTCCGCGGCGCCATCGTGTCCGAACGAGACGAGCTGGTCGAGGCTCGTCTGGTAGCCGGCATAGGTCTCGCGCTGGGTTCGCAGGGCGTCACACTGACCCTGGAGCTCCTCGCGGTCCCCCCGCTGGCCCTCGAGCTTCCCCTCGAACTCGGACTTCTGGTCGAGGAGCTCCGCAAGATCGGGCGACTCGGGATCAGACGCCTGGAGGTCCTCGATCTTTTCCGTAAGCTCCGTAAGCTTCCCCTCGTTTTCCCCGATGGCGGCCTCAAGGTCCCCAAGCTGACCATCGAGCTCCTCGATCTGTGCATCGAGCCTGCCCAGCTGCCCCGCAAGGAGCGACGAGAAGGGCGCGAGCTTGTCCGCCGTCTGGGAAAGCGCGTCGGCATAGGCGGTGGTAGCAGCAGTCGCGGCCTCCTCGTCCGACGGATCCACGGCCTCGACGGCAGCCCATGCCTCGCGCGCCTGCGTCGCCAGCGCGCCAAGTCCCATGTCCGTACCCATCATGCCCTTGAGTGCCGCGGCCAGCTGGTCGATGCCCGAGGCAATGCTTTCGGCGGTGTCGTCGATTCCGGCGATCGCTCCCGGTAGCGAGTCCACCGCCGCCTGGGCCTCATCGCGCTGCGCCTCGAGGTCGCCGATCGTGACGCCGTCCGCGACCTCGATGCCGCTCACGTTTGCCCGCGCGGCGTCGAGTGCCGCCTGGCCGTCGCGGAGCTGCTGCTCGGCGCCGGGGAGCGCCGCCTCGTACTCGGCAAGCCCGGCCTCGTACTCCGCAAGGCCTGCCTCGTACTCCGCGGCGCCGTCCTCGAGCGTGCGACGGTTCTCGTCAATCGTCGCCTGCGCGTCGTCGAGCTGCGCCATCGCGCCCTCGCGCTGCTCGTCGAGCTCGCGCTGGCCGTCGGCCACCTCGGCGCGGCCCTCGTCGAGCTCGCGCTGCGCGTCGTCGAGCTCGGCCTCGGCGTCGGCCAGCTCCTCGAGCGCCTCGGCCTCCGCCTCGTCGACCTCCTCGTTCGCGTCGGAGCGGATCTGGTCGCCGCGGGCGCGCTCGCGCTCGGCACGCGCGTCCTCGACGCTCTGGAACACCTCGTCGACGATCCCCTCGTACTCGGCCGAGTAGCACAGCGGCGCCTCCGCGCCCTCGACCATGACGTACGCCACGGTGTAGACGCTCTGGTCGATGACCTCGTCGGCCACCACGAAGAACGAGTACTGCGAGCCGCCGCTCGAGCGGAACGACATCGTGCCCTCGCCCGCGTTGATCTCCATCGGGTCGAGCACCGAGCCCACGATCGTGTACTCGCTGCGCTCGAAGACCTCGGTCGACTCGGCGTCCAGCGCGTCGAGCCCCTCGTCCTTCTCGGCATCGTCGCCCTGGTCGTCGTCACCATGGAAGCTCACCGAGTCCCCGATCGAGAGCCCGGAGTCCTTGAGGTAGCGCTGGGTGACGGCCACCTCGCCCGGCGTCTCGGGCAGGCGCCCCTCAAGCACGAGCGGCTCGTTCAGGCCGCTCGACGAGAGCGCATTGACGTCGACCTTCTCGGAGGCGGACCCCACCGTCGTGTAGGCGGTCTCCGACCAGCCGCCCTCCGCCGTCTCCACGCCGTCGAGCGCCGCGAGCGCCGCCACGTCCTCGTCCGTGAGGCCGAGCGTTGACTGCACGCGCACGTCGAAGAGATTCTGCTCGTCAAAGAAGCGGTCCGCGGAGTTGCGCAGGTCGACGCAGGCGGCACGCAGGCCAACGAGCATCGTCACGCCGAGCGCCGTGATCGTGGTCAGCGCCACGAAGCGCTTGAGGCTTCCGCGCACCGTGCGCGCGATCCCCCTGGCAAAGGCTGACGTGTCGCGGCGGGCGGCCATGCGCTACCACTCGATCTCCGCGATGGGCTTGGGCTCGGGGTTCACGGTCATGGACGTGACGCGCCCGCTCTTGAAGCGGATGAGGCGGTCGGCCATGTCCGCGAGCGCCGCGTTGTGCGTGACGATCACGACCGTGATGCCCTCCACCCGGCACATGTCCTGCAAAAGCTGCAGGATCTGCTTGCCCGTCTGATAGTCGAGGGCGCCCGTGGGCTCGTCGCACAGGAGCAGCTTGGGGTTCTTGGCCAGGGCGCGCGCGATGGAGACGCGCTGCTGCTCGCCGCCCGAGAGCTGCGCCGGGAAGTTGGCCAGGCGCTCGGCCAGGCCCACCTTGGCTAGCGTCTCCTCCGGGTCGAGCGAGTCCGGGCAGATCTGCGTGGCCAGCTCCACGTTCTCGAGCGCCGTGAGGTTGGGCACGAGGTTGTAGAACTGGAAGACAAAGCCCACGTCCGCGCGACGGTACAGCACGAGGTCGCTCTCGCCCGCATGGCTGATATCGCGCCCGTCCACCACAACGGTCCCCGAGGTGGCGCTGTCCATACCGCCCAGGATGTTGAGCGCGGTGGTCTTGCCCGCGCCGGACTGCCCCAGGATGACGGCAAGCTCGCCCTTCTCCACAGAGAAGCTCGCCTCGTCCAGCGCGTTGATCTTGGCGCCGCCCTCACCGTAGGTGCGCACGACGTCCGTGAACTCGATGTAGGCCATCCCGGCTCCGATTGCTCGACAGCGTGTTGTCTACAGCATAGTATACTGGGGAAGGCGGGCGAGAAGAACCTGCGCTCGACAGGCGCGACGCAAGTGTCGCGCCCTTCTCGGCGCCGCCACAAAACCCAAGGGGAGGGCGTCATGAAGAAGCAGCCGCAGGTCACCGAGCAGACGCGCGCCAACCTCCGCCAGGCGTTCTGGGAGCTCTACGCCGAGAAGCCCGTCGAGAAGATCTCCGTGCGGGAGATCACCGACCGCGCCGGCTACAACCGGGCGACCTTCTACCTCTACTATCACGACGTCTACGAGCTGCTCGACGAGATCGAGGGCACGGTGCTCGGCAACATCGAGCGCCTGGTGCAGGGCCGCCTGCTCCAGGGCGACACGCTCGACTTCTCGCAGCACATGGGCCTCATCCTGCGCCTCGCGCAGCGCTCGCGCGACTACACGCGCGTCCTTCTGGGCCCGCACGGCGACCCGGCGTTCTCCGACCGGCTCAAGCAGATCATCAGCCCGCTCGTGGACCGCTTCTTCCTGCCCGAGGCGGAGCTCGACGAGCAGGCGCGCCGCGTGGTGCGCGAGTTCTACCTCTCCGGCATCCTGGCGATCATACGCACCTGGACGGCTGACGAGGACCCCATGCCCATCGACCGGCTCATCCAGCTCGTCATGCGCATCGTGCAGTGAGGCGCGACCCTAGTTCTTGGCGAAGAAGGCCAGCGCGATGGCGCCCGGGCCCACGTGCGTGCCGATGGTGGCACCCACGGACGCGATGGGCAGGTCCTCCTCGGCGACCATGTGCTCCCAGATGGCACGGTTGTCGTCCAGGTACTTGCGCAGGAGCTTGTCCGAGAGACCCGTGTAGCCCAGGAGGACCGGCATGGTGAAGTCGATGCCGTGCCTCTCGACCTGCTGGTGCAGCTGGCTGCGGCCGTTCTTGGAGCCGCGCGCCTTGCCGAGCATCACGACCTCGCCGTCCTCCACGCCCACGACCGGCTTGATCGAGAGGACCTCGCCGATCATGCCCACGCTCTTGGGGATGCGGCCGCCGCGGCGCAGGTACTCGAGGGTGTCCAGAAGCGCGAGCAGACAGACGCGATCGGCTGCCGCCGCGACCTTCTCGGCGATCTGCGCGGCGCCGAGCCCCTCCTCGACGAGGCGCAGCGCGTACTGGACGAGGATGGACTGGCCGATGGTCACGTTCTTGCTGTCGACCACGTAGACGCCGTCGAACTCGGAGGCGGCGGTCACGGCGCTCTGGTAGGTGCCGGAGAGCTTGGAGGAGAGCGTGATCACCACGGCCTCGTCGCCCGTCGCGCGGATCGGGGCGAGCACCTCATGATAGGCGAACGGCGTGGCCTGGCTCGTCTTGGGCAGCTCGTCGCTCTCGATGAGCATCTCGTAGAAGCGGTCGTTGGTGAGGTCCACGCCATCGGCGTACGTGGTGGTACCAAAGGTGATGCCCAGGGGGACCACCGTGAGGCGCGGGTCGCTCCCGCCGGGGAGGTCGATGCCGGAGTCAGTGACGATGCGAACGGCCATGGGTCTTCCCTTCTTTCGCCCAGCTGGGCTCGGGCGCGGCTAGCGACCGAAGGTCCTGAGCTTCTCGAGGATGTGGTTGAGCGAATCGTACATCTGCATGCGCTGGCGCAGGGCAAGCTCCCCGCCGGCCTCGTCGAGGACTCGGTGAATGATGTCATCGAGCGGGCGCGCGGCCTCGTAGCCCTTCTCGGTGAGGCGAATGGGAGCGCGGTAGCGCGAGGCGTCGTCATCGGAGCCCCCCACCTCGACGAAGCCGTCCTCGGCAAGGTGGGCCACGGTGCGTGACACGGCGGCGCGGCTCACGTCCACCATGCGCGCCAGCTCGGCGGCAGTGAGGCCGTCGGGGTACTTGACGAGGTAGTAGAGGCACATGACGTCCGCACCGCGAAAGCCCAGGCGGCGTGCCTCGGCGTTCTTGATGCGCTGAATCTCCTTGCTCAGGGCGCTGATGATGCCCACGAAGTCCTCGAAGCGGCTCTCCTCCACGGCGCCTCCCCCGTCGCTTGTTAACACGTCAACAGTATCGACGGAGTTGTTACCCTGTCAACATTCGGCACGCACTCACCACGGTTCCGTCACGCCGCTCGCATGCCCCGGTCTTCTCGCCCGCGCATTCGGGTATCTCAAAGGAAGCGAGAAAGGTGATGAATGGACCTCTTCGACTATCTGGAAACGGCTCTTGAGGACTTTGACGAGCGGCCGCTGAGCCCGGTGGACTCGGCGGCGCTCTCCCAGTTTTGCATGGTGCGCGGCGAGGGCGTCATCCCCGCCGCGCTGTGGCGGGGCAGTGCCGGGGAGCGCCTGCGCGCCTGGGCCAGCCGCCCGGCGCGCTTCTCCGACCTGCTGCGGGCAGAACGCTTTGACGGCCTCTTCTGCGGCCTTGCCCCCGAGGGCGTGAAGCGCGAGCTGGCGGCGCTCGTGGCGAGCCCGCGCTTCCGCCGCCTCGAGCTCAGGGACTACGCCTCCCGCTTCGACGAGGCGGAGCACGTCCAGTTCTCGGCGACAACCTTCGTGTGGCGCTCCCCCGCCGGGCACGACCAGGACTTCGCCTACATCGGCTTCCGTGGAACCGACGACACGTTCACCGGCTGGCGCGAGAACTTCGACATGGCCGTGGACCCGCCGGTTCCGGCACAGCGCATGGCGGCAGACTACCTGAGCTCCGTCGCCCGCTACCTGCCGCGTCGCCTCTACGTTGGCGGCCACTCCAAGGGAGGAAACCTAGCCACGTACGCGGCACTGCGCGCGCCCGAGGACGTCCGCGTGCGCATCGAGCGCATCTTCGACCATGACGGCCCCGGCTTCAAGGCTGGCTTCCTGGACGAGAAGGACTTCGAGTGCGTGCGCGGCCTCATCCATCGCACCGTCCCCGAGGAGTCCGTGGTTGGCATGCTCATGGACACACCCATCGAGCCGCACGTGGTCCAGAGCCGCGCCCGTGGAGCGGAGCAGCATGACGTCTTCACCTGGGAGGTCGACGGCGACGACTTTGTCTACGTCGACGAGCTCTCTCCTTCGGCTGTGTTCACGCACGAGCTCATGGACGACTGGCTCGCGTCGCTCACGCCCGAGGAGACGCCCCGCGTAGTAGACGCGCTCTTCCGCGCGCTCGAGGCGTCCGGCGCGCCGAGCGTGGGCGCCGTGGTCTTCAGCGGGGCGGATGCCCCCGCGCTTATCGGCGAGGCTGCGCGCAACCTCGACCAGGAGTCGCGCGACGTGCTCGCCCCGGCTCTCGGCAAGCTCGCGGCCTCGGCTGCGCGGGCCGGGGCCAAGGGGCTTTCTGAGCTGTTCTAAAGACGAGAGCAAGAAGGGCGGAGCAGGAACGCTCCGCCCTTCCGGTTAGGACGTAGATGCTGTCAGTTAGTCGTCGTCGCGGTCGTCGTCATCGTCGTCGCGGTCGTTGTCCCAGTCGTCGTCGCGGTCGTCGTCATCGTCCCAGTCATCATCGTCGTCGCGGTCGTCGTCCCAGTCGTCGCGGTCGTCGTCCCAGTCGTCGGCGTCATCCCAGTCGTCGTCGCGGTCGTCATCCCAGTCGTCGTCACGGTCGTAGCGGTCGTCGTGCCAATCGTCCCAGTCGTCACGGTCGTCCCAGTCGTCGTTCCCGTCGATATCGGCCTCAAGGACCTTGCCGGTCCTTGCATCGACCTCGTATTCGTACTCAACGCCGCCCGACGTGAACTCGAGCTCGTAGACGCCGTCGTCGAGCTCGTACTCGTGGTCGTTGAACGATGCCTCGCTCAGGCCGAGCTGGGCGAGCACGATGTCCTTCGCGGCGTCGATGCCGATGTAGCCGCGATCATCGAGCTGCTCGGGAGCAACGGAGAGCGTGTCGGACTGCAGGCCAAAGCCGCTGACGGTCGAGCGGACGTCGCTCTCGATGCCCGTGAGGAAGTCGTCCCCGGGATACTCCGATCCCTGTTCGAGCTTGACGACGATGTTGCGGTCGTGACCGTCGATCGTCTGGTTGAAGTGCCCGGATTCATAGATCTCGGTCACGAGCTCGGACACGACCTCTCGGCACTCCCTGCCCTCGAACCCGCTGTAGTCGTCCGCGATGCCCCTGCCCTCGTCGTTGACGCCCTCGACCTCGGTCACGAGGCCACGCTCGTCATACTCGACCTCGATCTCGGGGTTGACGCTCAGGAGCAGGACGCCCGCCGCCCTCGTCGAGGCCGTCTCCGCAGACGATCCCGCCGGGGAGCTCTGGGCGGCCCCCAAATTCGTACCACACCCTCCCAGGGTTGCCACTAGGGCGGCGCCGACGGCCGCGGTCGCGATGATGCCCCTCATCTTCAGGCTCGTGGTCTTCATGGTGTCCTCCTTGGTGGTTGAGCCCTTTTCTTGCCGTACGGTGAGAGAATGCGCGGGCGCTCCCTCAAAAGCGGGGTCGCCCGAAAACTTTTTTCACCCGGCTAGTCGTCATCGTCATCATCGTCTTCGTCATCATCGTCTTCGTCGTCGTCATCCCAGTCGTCGTCATCGTCGTCATAAACGACCTGCTCCGGCGCAGGGACGGCCTCTTCTGTCACGGGTTGCCCGAGCGACGTCTCCCCAGATGTCGTTGCGGCGTCGCCCTCGCTCGTCTCGCGCTCGGGAACAACCGGCTGCTCAAGGTGCACCTCGAGCTCGATGATGAGACGGTCCTCCGTCGCGATGCGCCACTCCTCGTCGTCGGACTCAACCGTAATCTGAATCGTCCCGCCGGGCACGAGGTAGCCCTGCTCCTTTGCGCGCACCGCCAGATCGTCCGACACCTCGTCAATCGTGCGCCCGTAGTACGAGAAGCCCTCGACGAGCTTCTCGCCATCCTCGTTGTCCCCTTCGAGCCCGACCACGCGGTCAAAGTGGTTGACGTCGATGTCGACCTCGGGGTTGATGCTCATGTGGACCGTACCGATGGGCGTCTGCCATACCGCAAAGCCGCCGATGACAAGTGCGCACAGGCACGCGGCCGCCGCAAGCGCCGCAGCAAGGCCCCGCCGCGCCCTTCTCGGCCTTGTCTGCTCGAACGACAGGACTGCGGCATCGAAGGTCACAACGTCATCGAGCCTTTGTCCCACCTCGTATCCGAGGTTGGGCACGCGGACGAATCTCCCCCGCTCGTCCAGAACCACGGCATAGGCCGGATGGCACTCCATGACGAGGTAGCTCATCGCCCATCACCCCCTGCCGGGACAATCCTTCGCAGGTGCCCGCGAATGATCTCAAACCCATTTGTAAAGGCGAGAAGAACGGCCACGAGGTAACGGCGATGGCGCTCGATCGTCTTTCTCTCCACCCCCGCGCCGCGGGCGAGCTCCGCCATGGGCAGCTTCTTCGTCTGCAGCAGGCGGTCGAGCAGCTCCGGGTTCTTGCGCGCACAGTCAAGCACGCGCTGGCACGCTTCGAGCGTGCGCTGCTGCTTGGGACAGTTCTCGGAAACGTCGAGGAAGGTCAGGCCGAAGGACTCGAGCTCCGCGGCAAACTGGACGATCTCCTGACGGGATGCCTCCCGCGTCTGGCGCTCGTCGAGCTCGTCCCGCTCAGAGGCAATCGTCTCCACAAGCGTGCGCTCGTCCCCCTCGCCGCCATCAGGACGCCTCTCGTCAAGGGAGATAACGTCGGCATGACGACGCTCCCTGCGCGCAAAGTCCAAGAGACGATGGCGCACGCTCATCGACGCGAACGCCAAAAATGCCCCTCGCGCCCGGTCGTACGAGAGCACCGCCTCGTGGAATGCGAACATGGCAATCCCCAGCTCGTCGTCTCTTCCCTGCTGCGGCGACCGACCCATGAACTTGGCGGTCTCCGCCTTGATGAACGGGAGATAGTCACGCACCAGGTCATCCGCGCAACGAGGGTCCCGTTTTGCCGCAAGGACCCGACCCACCAGATCCCCGTCCCGTTTCATCGTGTCCTCCATGTGAAAGAATGCGCACGGCACGCCCCGATTTCGGGGTCGCAGCGAAAGTTGTCCGAGCACCTCAGGTTACCGGCCCAAAAAGGCCCGAGTGTAAGCCATGCGTAAGCAACGGCGAGAGGCATGCCGTTCCGTGAAAGGCGCACAATGGAGGGGCGAGAAGAACCGTCCGCTCGAGGGAGGCGCGCGTGCCCACGCCGCTCGACATACTGCACGAGACCTTTGGATACTCGGAGTTTCGCCCGCACCAGGCGGAGATCGTGGACGCCGCCCTCTCGGGCCGCGACGTCCTCGCCGTCATGCCCACCTCCGCCGGTAAGTCAATCTGCTACCAGGTTCCGGCGCTACTGCTGGACGGGCTCGCGATCGTGGTCTCCCCGCTCATCTCGCTCATGGCGGACCAGGTGGGAGCGCTGCGCCAGATGGGCGTTGCGGCGAGCTACCTCAACTCCACGCTCGGGTCCGCCGAGCGCGCCGACGTGCTCCACGGCGTGGCCTCCGGCGCGCTGCGCCTCGTCTACGTTGCGCCCGAGCGGCTCGACGACCCCTCCTTCGTGGAGACCGTCGCCGCGCGGGGCGTGAGCCTGCTCGCGGTGGACGAGGCGCACTGCATCTCGCAGTGGGGCAACGACTTTAGGCCCAGCTACCAGCGAATCATTGACTTCCTGGACGCGCTGCCCGGACGGCCGCCGGTCATGGCGCTCACGGCGACGGCCACCCATGCCGTCCGGCGCGACATCCGGGAGGCGCTCGCCCTGCGTGACCCGCTCGTGGTGCTTGCCAGCTTTGACCGTCCAAACCTGTCCTTCTCCGTGGAGCGCCCGCGCGGGCGTGCCGAGAAGGACCGCGTGCTCGTGGCCTTCTGCCGCGAGCGGGCCGAGCGCTCGGGCATCGTCTACTGCTCGAGCCGGCGCGCGGTCGAGGAGGTCTGCGAGCTGCTGCGCGACGCGGGGCTGCCCGCCACGCGCTACCATGCAGGGCTCCCGGCGGGCGAGCGCGAGCGCAACCAGGACGACTTCCTCTACGACCGGGCCCGCGTGATGGTGGCGACCAACGCCTTTGGCATGGGGATCGACAAGTCCAACGTGAGCTACGTGGTCCACTACAACCTGCCGCTCAGCCTGGAGAACTACTACCAGGAGGCGGGGCGCGCCGGCCGCGACGGGACGCGCGCAGACTGCCTGCTGCTCTACTCCCCCGGCGACGTCCACACGGCCGAGTTCCTACTCTCCCGCAGCGAGCCGCGCGAGGGCCTCACGCCCGATCAGGTCGCGCTTCTTGCCGAGCGCGACGCCGGGCGGCTGCGGCAGATGGTCTTCTACGCCACCACCACGGAGTGCCTACGCGCCCACATCCTGCGCTACTTTGGCGAGGAGGCACCCGTGTACTGCGGGAGCTGCGGCAACTGCCTCGCCGACTTTGCGGAGACCGACGCCACCGAGGACGCGCTCAAGGTCGTGAGCTGCGTGGCGCGCATCGCGCAGCGTGGGCGCAGCGCCGGGGCGGGCATGGTCGTGGACGTGCTGCGTGGGTCGCGCGGCGAGCGGGTGCGGCAGCGGGGCTTTGACACGCTCTCCACCTACGGCATCATGGCAGACGCCTCCGCGGCGCACGTGCGCGCCGTGATCGACGAGCTGGTCTTTCGCGGCGTGCTCGCGCGCACGGGCGGCGACTACCCCACCATCTCGCTGAGCGCCCAGTCGGGCGCCTTCCTGCGGCGAGAAGGACGATGGGGCGAGCCCTTCGTCCTCAAGGTGGCGCGCGGCAGGCCCAAGGCGCCGCGCGTGCCGGCAGCGCCGGCAAAGTCGCGCGCCGCGACCGACGTCAGCGAGCTGGACGCCGCCGGGCAGGAGCTCTACGTGCGCCTCACGGCGCTGCGCGGCGAGCTCGCGCGCGAGCAGGGCGTGCCGGCCTACATCGTCTTCTCAAACGCCGCGCTGGTAGACATGTGCGCCAAGCGACCGCGCACGCCCGAGGAGTTCCTCGGCGTCTCCGGCGTGGGCGCCAAGAAGGCTGAGCTCTACGCCGACACGTTCCTCGCCGAGATCAACAAATAGCCCCCGACAGTTCCGGTTGTGTACACCCGTGTGCGACCGGCCAAGTATGGACGGCTCTCCTACCTGCACTTTTTCGGGACTCTATTCGACCTGCGGCACAGGTGGGTGTACACAACCGGAAAACTCATAGCTCCACGGTGTGGAGCGGCTTGTAGCGGGCGCCGTCGGGCTCGAGGATGCTGCGGAAGAGCGTGACGCGGCGGGCCTCGTCGGGCAGCGGGAAGGCAAGCTCGCCCAGCTCGCCGCGGGGCACGCGGGCGCGGCGCGCGAGCGTGACGTGTGGCAGGAAGTCCTTCTCGTCGTAGGAGAGCCCACGCGCCGCGAGCTCCTCGCGCACGCGCCGAGCGAGGAGGCCCAGCTCCTCGGAGCGCCGAATCCCCAGCCAGAGCGTGGCGGTGCGGCCGCGACCAAACGTGCCGAGCCCCTCCGCCGCCAGCTCGACCGGTCCCAGGCCGGCACACGCCGCCTCGAGCGCATCCATCGCGGCACGCACGCCCGCCTCGTCCACCTCGCCAAGAAACGCCAGCGTGAGGTGGTGGTTCTCGCCCGGCACGAAGCGCCCCTCGCAGACGTCCGCCAGCCGCCGCGACAGCGCGGCGACCTCGTCCGCAAACGCCTCCGGCAGCTCCAGCGCAACAAACGCCCGCATTGCTCCTCCTCGAATTTGTCCGGCCCCTCGGCTATGATGGTCCCATCATAGAACAAACGTTTGGAACCGGGGACATGGACCGCGCCTACCTCTGCATAGACCTCAAGTGCTTCTACGCCTCCGTGGAGTGCGTGGACCGCGGGCGCGACCCGTTTGAGCACCGGCTCGTGGTGGCCGACCCCTCGCGCGGCCGCACGACCATCTGCCTGGCCATCTCACCGGCGATGAAGGCACTCGGCGTGCGCAACCGCTGCCGCGTCTTTGAGATCCCGGACGGCATCGACTACGAGATGGCCCGCCCGCGCATGCGGCGCTACATGGAGGTCTCCGCAGACATCTACGCCCGCTACCTGCGGTACTTCTCGCCCGAGGACATCCACGTCTACTCTGTGGACGAGGTCTTCATCGACGTGACGCCCTACCTCGCGCTCTACGGCAAGACGCCGCGCGAGCTGGCCGTGGAGCTCATCGACATGGTCCGCCGCGAGACGGGCATCTGCGCGACGGCCGGGATCGGCACGAACCTGTTTTTGGCCAAGGTCGCGCTGGACGTCACGGCCAAGCACGCGCCGGACAACATCGGCGAACTGGACGAGGAGCGCTACAAGTGCCTCATCTGGCCGCACCGGCCCATCACGGACATCTGGGGGATCGGTCCCGGCATAGCGCGCCGCCTGGCCCAGATGGGCGCGCACGACATGGGCGGTGTGGCCCTGCTTCCCGAGCGGGCGCTCTACGACGAGTTTGGTATCAACGCCGAGCTGCTCATCGACCACGCCTGGGGCATCGAGCCCTGCACGATGGCGCAGATCCACGCCTACCGGCCCAAGGCGCACTCGATGGGCTCGGGCCAGGTCCTCATGCGCGACTACGCCTTCGACGAGGCGCGCGTGGTCCTGCGCGAGATGGTGGACAACCTCGCGCTGGAGCTCGTGGACAAGGCACTGGTCTGCGGGCACGTCGGGCTCTTCGTGGGCTATGCGCGCGAGCGAGGTCCGGCCGGCGAGAAGGACGCGCCCGCGCAGACCTTCACGGGCGAGCACGGCACGCGCGTGCTGGGCCGGCGGGGCGAGGGGGCCAACGCCTCGCGCAAGCTCGCCGAGGCCACGAGCTCGCGCGAGGCGCTCACGGACGCGTTCCTGGCGCTCTACGAGGAAATCGTAGACCCGGCCCGGGCCGTGCGCCGCGTCAACATCTCCGTGGGCGAGCTCGTGCCGGAGGAGTACGCGGAGCTCACGCTCTTCTCCGACCCCGCGGCGGACACGGCCGAGAAGAGCCTCGCGCGCGCCACGATGGCCGTGAAGAGGCGCTTTGGTAAGAACGCGCTCCTGCGCGGGATCAGCTACCGCCCCGAGGCGACCGGGCGCGAGCGCAACCAGCAGGTGGGAGGCCACCATGAGTAGGGTCGAGGAGCCGCGCCGGCATGCCGACCGCGCGGCGCAGTTCATGCCGTTCGCGGCGCTCACCGGCTACTACGACCTCGTGCGGGAGCGCGAGCGCGTGAGCGAGCCGCGCCGCGAGCCCTCCGAGGAGGAGGCCACGCGCATCTCCGAGGAGCTCGCCGCCGTGCGCAAGGGCCGGCTCGCCCGCGTGAACCACTACGAGCGGGACGCCTACGTCACGACCGAGGGCATCGTGACCCGCGTGGACCCCGTGGCCCGCGAGCTCACGGTCGTGCGCCGCCGCATCGGCTTTGACGACGTCTGGCGCGTGGAGCCGCTCTCCTAGCCCTGGCGATAGTGGGCGAAGAAGTCCGCGAGGTCGGTCATGGCCTCGCGCAGGACGCCCATGCGCGGCAGGTAGACGATGCGGAAGTGGTCGGGCTCCGGCCAGTTGAAGCCGCCGCCGCGCGTGATCAGGATGTGCTTCTCGTGCAGCAGGTCGAGCGCGAACTGCTCGTCATCGGTGATGTTGAACTTCTTCACGTCGATCCTGGGGAAGATGTAGAACGCCGCCTTGGGCTTCACCGCGGTGATGCCGTCGATGTCGTTGAGCGCCTCGTAGACGAAGTTGCGCTGCTCGTAGATGCGCCCGCCGGGCTCCACGTAGCGCTCCACGCTCTGGTAGCCGCCGAGCGCCGTCTGCACGATGGACTGCGCAGGCACGTTGGAGCACAGGCGCATGTTGGAGAGCATGTTGATGCCGTAGATGAAGTCGCGCATGCAGCGCTTGTTGCCCGAGAGGATCATCCAGCCGATGCGGTAGCCGGCCACCATGTGGCTCTTGGAGAGGCCGGAGAAGGTGACGCACGGCAGGTCGGGCGCCAGCGAGGCGATGGAGACGTGCTCGAAGCCGTCCATGCACAGGCGGTCGTAGATCTCGTCCGAGAAGATCATGAGCTGGTGGCGGCGCGCGATCTCCACGATCTGCTCGAGCACCTCGCGCGGGTAGACGGCGCCCGTGGGGTTGTTGGGGTTGATGATGACGATGGCCTTGGTATTGCTCGTGACCTTGGACTCGATGTCGGCGAGATCCGGGTTCCACTCGGCCTCCTCGTCGCACAGGTAGTGCACGGGCGTGCCGCCGGCGAGGGTGGCGCAGGCGGTCCAGAGCGGGTAGTCGGGGCTCGGGATGAGGATCTCGTCACCGGTGTTGAGCAGCACGTTCATGCAGAGCTGGATGAGCTCGGAGACGCCGTTGCCGGTGTAGATGCCGTCCATGCTCACGTTGGGCAGGTGCTTGAGCTGTGCGTACTGCATGATGGCCTTGCGAGCCGAGAAGAGCCCGCGGCTGTCCGAGTAGCCCTCGCAGTCGGGCAGCTGCTGGCGCATGTCGTGGACGACCTCGTCGGGCGTGCGGAAGCCAAAGGGCGCGGGGTTGCCGATGTTGAGCTTGAGGATGCGCAGCCCCTCGTCCTCCATGCGGGCCGCCTCGTCGGCGACGGGGCCGCGGACGTCGTAGAGGACGTTGTCGAGCTTGGTGGACTTCTTGAACTCGCGCATGATTGAACTCCTTTTGCTGGCGGTGGAGGGTGCGGGCGAAATCGCGGTCTCAGGCCGCGCGGCGGCTCGTCCGCCCGCTCCCGCGGCAAGCCAGGCGGCGTCCACGCCAAGAAGCTCGGCGAGCAGGCGAACCACGTTCGCCCGCGGCACGACCTTGCCGCTCACATACTGGCTTACCTGGCTCTTTCCGAGCTTCTCGCCCCGCTCGGACGCGGCGTGCACGAGGTCTGCCTGCTTGAGGCCGCGCTCGGCCATGGCCTGTCTCAGCCGGTCGGCAAATAGCTGCGGCGCCATGCGGCCTCCCTCGGTTCTTGGCGTCTCTCAAATTGAACTGCTTGGCTGAAGTTCAATTTCGCACACTCTACCACAAGCGTGAATTGAACTTCTCGGCAAATTCAAATTGAACTCAAAGACCGCTACGAGAACACCGAGATGCCCGCCATCGTGTCGCCGCCAAACTCCTCGCCGCCCATGAGGCTCACCTGGCAGTAGGCCTCGCGCCCGGCAAACTCGAGCGGGTCGCCGGTGACAAACAGCACGTCGCCGATGTAGTCGGAGACGTCGCCTGCACTGGCGCTCAGGCCAAACTCCGCGAGGGCGGAGTCGAGGATCCTCTCGTTGCTCGCGGACACCCCGGACGCCCTCGAGAGCCCCATCGAGGAGAAGGCTCCGTGCGCCGCCGACGCAAACGAGTCGGGCCCGACGCTGGTGTAGAAGTCGATCTGAACGCCGGTCACCACCGCGTCGTCGGCCAGCTCGCCCAGCGAGGAGATCGCGTCGTCCGCATAGCCGTCCTCGTCCCATACGATCTGCGTCGAGCCCAGCTCGACCTGGACCGTGACCTCGACGTAGGTCCCGTCGATGGGAATGGGGGCGGGCCCGTCGTAGTCACCGGCGAACGTCACGCTCATGTAGGGCTCGCTGTAGCTCCCGCCCTCGCTCGCCCACGAGCCAATGAGGGCAAAGTCGCTGCCCTCGAGGAAGTCTCCGATGTCACGGGGGGTCGTCTCGTAGCACGCCAGGTCAAAGATGGTGCCGGCAAGCTCAGCCGAGTCAGCGCTGCCGACGCCGTCGCCCAGGAGCTCGTCGAGCTTCTCCTCGAGGCTTTCGACCGGGGCGTCGCCCTCGGAGGGGATCGTCCCGGTCGCGGAGAAGACGCCCACGATGATGAGGGAGACGACCGCCAGCACGCCGACGATGATGCCCAGGATGGCCCCGGTGCCAAGGCTCTTCTTGTTGGAGCCGCCCTCCAGGATCGGTCCCTGCTCCGCGTAGTCGGGCCACTCCTGGGGCGGCGCCTCGACGGGAGGCTCCTCGCCCTCGGACGGCGAGAGGTCCGGCTCGGGGGCGTCCGCGGGCGCCTCGGACGCGGGCGCGGTCTCGGGCGCGGGCGCGGGGTCTTGATCCGGCTCCGGATTCGACTCGGGCTCGGGCTGTGGCGCGGGGTCGGCCTTCGGCGCCGACCAGACGACGTCGGTCAGGGACGCGCCGCAGGCCGTGCAGAACCTGGCACCATCCTCGTTTTGGGTACCACATTTGATGCAAAACATCGCCGCTCCTCTCGCCATGCCTCACACGGCATCGTCACGACGCTACCATACGTCGCGCGCCCACGAGGGGCGAGCGCCCCTTTTCTCCCCCGACCGGTCGACCTATCATCGACAGGTGAAGCCGAGCAGCAAGGGGGTCGCATGCCACGAGAGACCAAGCAGGCCAAGGTCGAGCGCGCCATTGAGGTGTGCAGGCGCCTTGACGAGAAGTACGGTCCGGTCGAGTGCTTCCTCGACCACGAGAGCCCCTTCCGTCTGACCGTCGCCGTCCTGCTCTCCGCACAGACCACCGACGCGCAGGTCAACAAGGTGACGCCCGCGCTCTTCGAGCGCTTTCCCACGCCGGAGGCCATGGCCGCCGCCACGCCGGAGGAGGTCGCGGAGTACATCCACAGCCTGGGCTTCTACAAGTCCAAGGCGCGGCACTGCGTGGAGTGCGCGCAGATGATCGTGGGCAAGTTCGGCGGCGAGGTGCCGCACACGATGGAGGAGCTCACGCGCCTGCCCGGGGTGGGGCGCAAGACGGCGAACATCGTGATGAACGTGGGGTTTGGCATCGTGGAGGGCATCGCGGTGGACACGCACGTCAACCGCATCGCGCACCGGCTGGCCCTCTCGCCCAAGACGCACGCGAAGGAGCCGCTCAAGACCGAGCAGGACCTGCTGCGCCTTTTGCCGCGCGAGCTCTGGGGGCCGGTGAACCACCAGTGGATCAAGCACGGCCGCGACACCTGCGTGGCGCGCGGCCCGCACTGCGACGGCTGCGTCCTCGAGGACATCTGCCCCAGCGCCCACCGCTGCTAGCTTGCATTTGTCCGCCTTTCACCCGGGTGATTTCTCGCCATGGCGAGAAATCACCCGGGTGAAAGGCGGACAGGCGCGGTCAGTGCAGGTAGCGGGCGGTGATGCTCTCCGGGCAGGCGGCGACCTCCTCGGGCGTGCCGGCGCAAACGATGCGGCCGCCCTTCTCGCCGCCGCCGGGACCCATGTCGATCACATAGTCCGCGTTGCGGATCACGTCCAGGTCGTGCTCGATCACGATGACGGTCGCGCCCGCCTCAACGAGCCGCTGGAACACCGCGAGCAGCGTCTGCACGTCGAGCGGGTGCAGGCCGATCGTGGGCTCGTCAAAGACGAAGACGGCATCGTCCTGCGCGCGGCCCATCTCGCTCGCGAGCTTGAGGCGCTGGGCCTCCCCGCCGGAGAGCGCCGGCGTGGCCTCGCCGAGCGTGAGGTACCCCAGCCCCAGGTCATGCAACACCTGCAGCCGCGAGGCAACGCGCCGCAGGTCGGAGCATGCGTCGAGCGCGCGTCGAGCGCCTCGTCCACGGAGAGCGCCATCAGTTGCGGGAGCGTGAGGCCCGTATCCGCCGGCTTGCCCTTGCGCGGGCGGTGCACGTCGTCCGCCGCCGCGGCGTAACGCGAGCCCCTGCAGTCCGGGCACGGTATGTCCACGTCCGGCAGAAACTGCACGTCGAGCGAGACCTCGCCCGTGCCGTCGCAGGTAGGGCAGCGCAGGCGGCCGGTGTTGTACGAGAAGTCCCCCGCCTTGTAGCCGGCGGCGCGCGCCTCGTCGGTGCGGGCGTAGGCGCGCCGCAGCTCGTCGTGGACGCCGGCATACGTCGCCACGGTGGAGCGCACGTTGATCCCGACCGGCGTGGCGTCGATGAGGTTCGCGCGTCGCACGCCCTCGGCGTCAACCCAGCGCACGTGCGCGGGAAGCGCCTCCCCCGCCGCAGCAGCGGAAAGCGCCGGCACCAGCGTCTCCAGCACGAGAGTAGTCTTGCCCGAGCCCGAGACCCCCGTCACCACCACGAGCCGCCCGCGCGGGACCTCCACGTGGAGCGGTCGCACGGTGTGCAGCGCTGACGTCTCCATCGAGATGGTGCCAAGGTCGAACATCTCCTCTGCGGCGGCGCGCGGCCGCGAGAGCACGTCCTTCTCGCCCGTGAGAAAGCCGCCGACGCGCGACTCCGGACTTGCCGCGACCTCGGCGACGCTGCCCTGGCAGATCACGCACCCGCCGTCCGCCCCCGCGCCGGGACCCAGCTCGATGAGGTGGTCCGCCTCGGCGAGGATGCGCGCGTCGTGGTCCACCATGACGACGGAGTTGCCGTCCGCCAGGAGGTCGCGCATGACGCCGAGAAGACCGTCCACGTTGGCGGGGTGCAATCCGATGGACGGCTCGTCGAGCACGTAGAGGACGCCCGTCGTGCGGTTGCGCACGGCGCGTGCCAGCTGCACGCGCTGACGCTCGCCCGTGGAGAGCGTGGATGCCGCACGGTCGAGCGAGAGGTAGCCCAGGCCCAGGTCAAGCAGGCGCCGGGCCGTGTGCTGGAAGGACTCGCAGATGCTCTCCGCCATGGGGCGCACGTCGTCCGGCAGCCCCGCAGGCACCGCGGCGACCCACGTCACCAGCTCGCCGAGCGTCATCGCCGTGGCGTCTGCCAGGCCGATCCCCGCCACGCGCGGGGCGCGCGCCGCCTCTGAGAGCCGCGTGCCGCCGCAGTCGGGGCAGGGCCCCTCCGTGAGGAAGCGGCTCACGCGCTTTAGGCCCTTCTCGTCCTTGACCTTGGCGAGCGCGTTCTCCACGGTGCGGACCGCGTTGTAGTAGGTGAAGTCCATCTCCGCGAAGGTGTCGCCCTTCTTGGCCTTATAGAGGATGTGGCGCTTCTCCATGGGCCCGTGGAAGACGATGTCGCGCTCCTCGGGCATGAGCTCGCTAAACGGCACGTCCGTCCGCACGCCAAACGAGCCGCAGACCTGCTTCATGAGGTCCCACATGAGGCTGCCCCAGGGCAGCACCGCACCGTCGTCGATGGAGACGGACTCGTCGGGCACGAGCGAGGCCTCGTTCACCGTGCGCACCACGCCCGTGCCCTCGCAGGCTGGGCACGCTCCGCCGCTGTTGAACGCCAGGTCCTCGGCACCGGGTCCAAAGAACTTCTCGCCGCACACGGGACAGGTGATGGGCTGGTCCGTCGCCACCGACGTGGAGGGCGGGGCGTAGGCGCCGCAGTGCGGGCAGCGGTGGCTCGCCACGCGCGAGAAGAGCAGGCGCAGGCTGTTGAGCAGCTCGGACATGGTGCCAAAGGTACTGCGCACGCCCGGGACCGCCGGGCGCTGGTGGAGCGCCAGCGCCGCCGGCACGTAGCGCACGTCGTCGACGGCGGCATGGCTCGCCTGCGTCATGCGTCGGCGCGTGTAGGTGGAGAGCGACTCCAGGTAGCGGCGGCTCCCCTCGGCGTAGAGCACGCCCAGCGCGAGCGAACTCTTGCCAGAGCCGGACACCCCGGCCACGCCCACGAGCTCGTTCAGCGGGATGTCAACGTCAACGTCCTTGAGGTTGTGCACGCGGGCGCCGCGCACCTCAATGTGGTCAGGCGCCGCGACGCCGCGGGGAGGCATGCTAGACCAGCTTGCCCTTGCAGTGGTCGACCATGTGCTGGATCATCTGCGCGGTCCAGCCCATGTAGTCGCGCCGGCGGGTCTTGAGCTGGCCGTCCACCAGCTCGTCGAAGGAGACCTTGATCTTGGCAAAGCGCGTCACGCGCACGGGCTCCTCGTGAGTGAGGCAGCTCTCCTCGACCTTGGCGGCGGCAAAGCCGGCCAGAACCTTCGGGTTGTACATCACGTGAGGGGCGCCGTCGTCATCCTGGTAGACGACGACCGCCTTGGTCACACCGATCTGGTTGGCGGCGAGGCAGACGGCATCGTCGATGGAGGCGAGCGTGTCGATGAGGTCCTGCGCCAGGGAGGCGTCCTCGGCGGTCGCGGGCTCGCACGGGGTGGAGAGGACGGCCTCGTCGTGGACCAGTTCCTTGATCATGGGGCTCCCTTTCAGGTGGGGTATGCTGCACTGGCAATTATAGCGAGCCGGGAAGGCGAGCGTCCCGTCCCCCGTTGGCCCGATTCCCCAAGGTCGTCGCGCCCGGACGGAGCCGCTCGCGGAGTACACTTAGTCAAGCCCATCTCGTTGAGAAGGTGATGTCTATGCTCGAGAAGCGAACGATGCTGCTCGCCGCGGCCCTTGCGGGGGCGCTCGCCCTCGCTGGATGCGGGAAAGCGTCCGACCAGCCGGCGGAGCAGGTCGACGAACCCACGTCCGTCGCCGCCCAGGAGGAGCCCGCCGAGAAGGACCCCCGCGAGGTGGCCTACGGCCTCTACGCCGAGAAGGTCGCGGAGTACGTCGCCGCCTACGGGGAGCCCTCCTACGAGGGGCCCGCGGAGTCGGACTACGACACCCAGAAGGGCACCGGCCTCAACCTGGTGCTGCTCAGAGACTACGACGGCGACGGCATCGAGGAGCTCGTGCTCGGCCACCGCAACCCCGACGACTCCGACTACATGCACCCCTACGCGGTCGAGGTCTGGGCCGTCCGTGACGGCGAGCTCGTCTGCGCGCTCGACGACCCCGACGCGTTCTCGCACGGTCAGGACGTGCTCACCGGCTTCGAGGACGCCACGGTCGACGGCGAGCCCGTCGTGCTCACCACGATATACGGGCCCTCGGAGGTCGGCGAGCAGTCGGGCGGCGGCGCGTACGCGCTGCGGGACGGCGCGTTTGTCCAGGTTCACTCCTACCTGCAGGAGTACAGCTTTGACGGAAGAGTGAACAACTTCACGGTCAACGGCGAGCCGAGCGACGTGGACGGCTTCCTCGCCGCGATGGAGCGACCCGTGGTCAGCGACTACTGGTCGCTCATGGGCTATGGCGCCGCCACGCCGGGCGAGGGCGTCACGCTGCACACCGTCCCCGAGACGGTGGCAGAGGCCCAGCGCGTGATCGCCCTGCTCGAGGACGCCGCCGACGGCGAGGGGGCGCCCGAGGAGGACGCCAGCGGGACCGTCTATGCCGCGGCGGACGTCTCCGCAGAGGTCTCCGTCAACGCCTACCAGGTTGGCTCGGGCTCCTGGGAGGAGACGAACCTCTGGTCCTACCCGCAGTTTACGACCGCAGACGGAGAGACGCCCGAGCAGCTGGCCCGCCTCAACGAGGCGCTCGAGCAGGAGTTCGCCGAGCGGCTCGCCGCACAGAAGGCGATGACCGCCGAGAGGGCGGCGGGAGGCGACGACGGCGCGATCGAGCAGACCCTCTGGTGCTACGACACCAGCGCCTCCATTGACGGCCCGGTCGCGAGCGTCCGGCTCGACCGCTACTCCTTCTACGGCGGCGCGCACGGCACCCGCTTCGTGAGCGGCAGGTTCTTTGACCTCGACACGGGCGAGGAGATCCCGGCGACCCAGGCCCTCGACATGACCGAGAACGAGCTCAAGCTCGCGGCAAAGGACGGCCTCCGGGCGTTTCTCGCCGAGAACCCGAGCGACCTCCTCGGCACCGACGTCGACTACGACCAGGCGGTGAACAACCTGTTCCTCGAGAGCCGCACCTTCATCTATCGCACCGAGCACGCGATCGTCGCCTGCTTCACCGAGGGGAACCTCGGGTCGGTGGCGTTTGGCGGGCACGAGATCGTCATCGTCGCGCTGGACGACCAGGCGCAGGTCGGCGACGACCTTGTCGGGAACTACCAGCCCTGAGCGGTCACGCGCGGGAGGCAGCTTGTTCAACGTCGTGCTGGTGGCGCCGGAGATTCCGGCGAACACGGGAAACATCGGGCGCACCTGCGTGGTCACGGGGTCACGCCTGCACCTCGTGGGGCCGCTCGGCTTCTCGCTCGACGAGAAGAGCCTGCATCGCGCCGGGCTCGGCTACTGGGACAGCCTGGACGTCACGGTTCACGAGAGCTGGGACGCATTCGTCGCCGCGGCGGGTCCCGGGGCGCGCCTGCACCTCCTCACCAAGAAGGCGCGGCGCACCTATGCCGAGGCGCGCTACCAGGACGACGACTACCTCGTCTTTGGCTGCGAGAGCGTGGGGCTGCCGGAGGGGCTGCTCGCCGCGCACGCAGACCTCTGCGAGCGCATCCCCATGCTGCCGGACGCAGCCTCGCTCGAGAACGCGGGCCAATGGAAAACGGGCGAGAAGAGCGACCACGCCGCCCTTCTCGCCCAGGATGTCTGCGGTAACTTTGTGAACCCGGAGGACTACCGCATCAGCGCGCTCAATCTCTCGAACGCGGCTGCCGTCGTGCTCTACGAGGCGCTGCGCCAGACGGGGTTTGCGGGGATGTGAGCGCACGGCGCCGCGCGGCGAAGGAGCCCGTCACGAGCGCGCCGCCGGTCAGGACGGTGCCGAGCACCGCGAGCGCGCTGGTCGGGTCGCCGGTCTTGGGCAGGTTGTCTGAGTCGTCGCCGGCCGTGGTGTCGTTGCCGTCGTTCTTGTCGCCGCCGTCGTTGGTGTTGTCGCCGCCGCCGCTGTTGTCGCCGCCGCCGTTGTCGTCATCGTCGTTGTCGTCATCGTCGGTGGTCGTGTCGTCATCGCCGGGGACGTCTTCGTCGTCGGTCGCCCACATGAGCTCGAACGGGCCAAACCCACAGGACGGAACCTCAAAGAGCACGCCCGTCTCGGTCTTCTCGATCGCGAGCGCCTCGGCGTCGCACGCCTCGATGGCCGCTTCGAGCTCCTCCGCGTCCTGGTCGATCGTGTAGTCACGCGTGAGCCCCGGGAAGCGCACGACGGCAATCTCGTCCTCGGCCGTCACGCCCTCGGGATACGGCCAGAACACCGTGGTGGGCTCGGAGGAGGTGCCCACCCAGACGTTGCCGTCCTCCACGTCCACGAGGTCCATGTACCTGAACTCGTGCCCCACGTTCTTCTCGCCGTCGGTAAAGACGCCGCCGGCGGCCTCGCGGGCCTTGGCGTCGAGCTTGGACTCGCGCTCGTCACCGCCGAGCAGACCCTCCTGGAGCTCGTCCCAGAGCAGGTTGACCTTTGCGTCGTCGTTCAGGGGCATGAGCTCGTTGCTCAGGTGGGCGTTGAGCATCACGCCGTTCGTGACATGGTGCGGCTCAGTGTTGCCAAAGAGATCATCAGTGGAACTTGAGGAGGGTGTGATTGTCACCCTATCAAGTACCCCCGTCCCCAATTCCGCCAGAGTGGAAACATCGCCAGCCTGTGCAGACGTAGGGATAATAAGGCTTATTACCAGTATAAATGCTGTTATGAACAGAGCCTTAAGGGGGTACATTTAAGATTCATTGCCACTCCAAACACTTATCCCGACAAGCTATTTAACACAATATATGATGTCATTTACTACCGGTCATGATATAGAACCAACCCCCGCGAGGCAAGTGTGACCAGCCGTTATTCCCGCTCTTGTGGCAAACTCTCGGCAGGAATCGTCCCGGGAGGCATCATGGGCAGCAACACGCGGCATCGCGCCGACGCATACGTTCTTCGCACGGTCGCCGAGCGCACGCCGGAGCTCGTGGCACGTCTCGTCGGCGTGTGGGAGCGCTCCGTTCGCGCCACGCACGCGTTCCTCTCAGAGGCTGAGGTCGCGGAGATCAAGCCTTTTGTCCCGCAGGCGCTCGCGGGCGTGGAGACGCTCGTCGTTGCCGAGGGGGACGGCGCGTCCGTCGGCTTCATGGGCGTGCAGGACGGCCGCCTCGTGATGCTCTTCCTCGACCCGAGCGCGCGCGGCCAGGGTCTCGGCCGCATGCTCCTCGAGCACGGAATCGAGCGTCTCGGCGTGAGAGAGCTCACCGTCAACGAGCAGAATCCGCAGGCTGCGGGCTTCTACGAGCATATGGGCTTCTCTGCATATCGCCGCACGGAGACGGACGAGGAGGGCCGCCCCTACCCGCTGCTCTACATGCGGCTCTAGGATAACGTGCGGGCAACCCTCACTCGGATACTTGGGCATCCTGCGAAAAAGTGCTGACAACCGGAATTCCAGAAAATGCCAACTGGGGTTTTGTGTTTTGAACTTCCACTTTTAGGCACTTTTTCTCGGAGGCCGCAAGTATCCCGTCAACTCGCCATATAAGTATCTTATCTACTTTGTGCACCAGTCAAAAAACCTGGCCGCAAGACCCGTGCCGTTTGCCCGTGCAACCAGGTAAAACGTCACATGCGCCTCGGGATCCTCGAGCGGCACAGTCGTGCGCCCCGGAACAGGGTCGTTCTCCATGTACGGCGCGTCCGTCACGAAGGTGCAGTGCGGCGTGGTGCGCGCAAGCTGCGCAAACACCACGCGATCGTCCTGCCCAATGAAGGTCGCGTGCGGAAGCGCACGCTCGACGAGCCCGCTCCAGAAGCCGATGCCTGTGAGGATGAGGAAGGTGCTGCCGTCAAGCTCCCTCAGAGACGCGGACGCGCGCGAGGCGAGCGGGTGATTGGGCGGCAGCGTGACCGAGAGGTTCTCGTGCATGAGCTCACAGCTGCGCAGAAGCGGGTTTGCTGGCCGCTCGCAAACGATGCCAAGGTCAAAGGTGCCATCGAGCACGCCACTGACAACCGCCGACTCCTCCGCGGTCTCCGAGACGAGCGTCTCGCGCGGAAACGCCTCCACCATGAGGCCCGTGAGGCGCCAGAGCGGCGCGGGTGCGACCGTACCCACGCGCAGCGCTCGGGCGCGGCGGGCAACGGAGTCGACCGCGTCCCGCATGAGTCGCTCGTCGCGCAGGATCTGGCGGGCCCAGTCCACGGCCACGCGACCCGCGTCGTTGAGCACCGCGCGCCTGCCGTCGCGCGAGAAGAGCGGCGTGCCAAGGTCCGCCTCCAGCCGCTGAACGGAGCGACTGAGCGCGGGTTGCGAGAGGTGCAGCGAGCGCGCCGCCGCGGACATCGTGCCCGCCCGCTCGATGGCGTCGAGCTGGCGCATCTGCTCGAGTTCCATGGTCACCACCCTTCTTATTTATGCACTATACGCATGAGATGTTATCAAGTAAGCATTTTACAACAGGTTCTTCTCGGCAAATCATATGCGTAAAAGCAATCAGATGAAGGAGAAGAACATGCAGGACCTCACGCTCGCCAACGGCTGGTCCATCCCGCAACTCGGCTACGGCGTCTACACCATGACCTCCGAGGAGGTCGGGCGCTGCCTTCCCCAGGCCATCCGCCTGGGCTACACCCACATCGACACCGCCAATGCCTACTTCAACGAGGTCGCCGTGGGTCGCGCCATCCGCGAGTCCGGAGTCCGTCGCGAGGACCTCTTTGTGACCACCAAGCTCTTCCCGCAGAGCTACCCCTACGAGCAGTGTGGCCCGGACATCGACGCCTCTCTCGAGCGCCTGGGCATGGACTACGTGGACCTCATGCTCCTCCACCAGCCCTACGGCGACTACGTCTCCGGATGGCGCGCCATGGAGGAGGCGGTGCGCGCCGGCAAGGTTCGTGCGATCGGCCTCTCCAACTTCCCGCTCCACAAGGTCGACCAGATCCTCGAGGTCGCAACGATCAAACCGTCCGTGTTCCAGGTGGAGATCAATCCCCACTGGAACCAGCACGAGTACAAGGCAGCGCTCGCCGAGCGCAGGCTCGCCGACGCCGTCTTTGAGGGCTGGTATCCCCTGGGTCACGGCGACAAGGCCCTTCTCGCCGAGCCGATCCTTGCGGAGCTGGCCGAGAAACACCACAAGACGCCTGCCCAGATCGTGCTGCGCTGGCACCTGCAGGAGGGCAACGTGATCTTCCCCACCACGCGCAGCGTCGAGCACATTCGGGAGAACCTCGACGTCTTTGACTTTGCCCTCACCGACGACGAGATGGCGCGCGTGAACGCCCTGCCGCAGCGCCCGTACTACGTGGTGCCCGAGGACGCGCCGGACTTTGTCCTCGCGCACAACGACTACACCCAGCAGGCCTAGGCGATTCAAAGGGGGACTGTCCCCTTTTGAATCATTCACCGGGAGGAGCGACGATGGAGTACAAGGTCCTGAACAACGGCGTGCGCATGCCCATGCTCGGCTTTGGCGTGTACCAGACGCCGCCGGCAGACACAAGGCGCTGCGTAGCCGAGGCGCTCGAGGTGGGCTACCGCCTCATCGACACCGCCCAGGCCTACGACAACGAGGAGGGCGTCGGCGCAGCCGTGGCCGCGTCCGGCGTGCCGCGCGACGAGATCTTCATCACGTCCAAGGTCTGGGTCTCCAACATGAACTACGAGCGCGCGGCGGCCTCGATCGACGAGAGCCTGCGCCGCCTGAGGACCGACCACATCGACCTCATGCTGCTCCACCAGATGATGGGTGACTACACCGGCGCCTGGCGGGCGATGGAGGACGCGTATCACTCTGGCAAGCTGTGTGCGATCGGCGTCTCCAACTGCTACCCGGAGCGACTCGTCGACCTCTGCTGCCTGGCGGAGGTTCCGCCCGCGGTCAACCAGATCGAGACGCACCCCTTCCGCCAGCAGCGCGCCGCGCACGAGAACATGGTCGAGCTCGGGGTGGCGCACGAGGCGTGGGCGCCCTTCGCGGAGGCGCACAACGGCATCTTCGAGAGCTCGGCCCTTCGCGCCATTGCCGAGAAGCACGGGCGGACCGTCGGCCAGGTCATCCTGCGCGCGCTCGTCCAGTCCGACGTCATCGTGATCCCCAAGACCGTGCGCCGCGAACGCATGGAGGAGAACTTCGACGTCTTTGGCTACACGCTCGACGCCGAGGACCTCACCGCGTTCGCCGCGCTGGAGGACCCGGGCTTCCCGCCAATCTTCGACCACTTTGACCTGGGCACGGTGAAGTGGCTGCTCGGCGACCTCGTGCGGCGGCAACAGCTCGGCGGCGCCACGCTGTACTAGCAAAAGTGAGCGAGCCCCTCCCGCCCGTAGACTCACGTACAATCCCGGGATAACGTGCGAGCTGATTCAACCCGCATACTTGCAGGCATCTCGAAAAAGTACCTAACAATCGAAGTTCCGAAAAGCGTCAACTGGGGTTTTCTGCTTTGAGCCTAATTTGTTAGGTACTTTTTTGCGGACCGCTCGAGTAGCCTCTCGGTTCAAGATATAAGAATCTGACTTACCTGACGCACCCTTCAAAACGGTGACCGGAAGCACGTCAAAGAACCGGCATGTAGGCCGGCGTCGACAGCGTCACCGCCGCGCAGCTCGATTTTCCTCTGCAGCAGGGCCAGGCGAAGGCTCCACCCCGCCGGCGAGAAAAACGCCAAGGGCCGCCAGGCCCGCGGTGAGGCGCTCGGTCACGTGCTGCATGTGACTGCCGGGGCCGAGCGCCACGTCCACCGTGCAGCCGCGCGCGGAGGATGTCCGCGCAGGCGGCGAGGTCCTCCTCCACGTGACAGAACGGCAGGCCAGCGCGCTTCTCCTTCTTCCCCACCGAGAGATACGCGTGGCGCCCGGCGCAGTCGGGCGCGCTTTCGCGCAGCCAGTCAACCCAACCCTCATACCAGACCGACCCCGAGAGGCACGCGCACGCCGCGAGGCGCGGCTCACGCACGAACGCGTAGAGCGCGAAGAGCCCGCCGAGCGAGTAGCCGCAGATGGCGTGAGGTCCGGGCGTCCCGTCGAGCGCGTCGGCGAGCGAAGCGAGGGTCTCGTCCGCGCGGCCGCCAAAGTCCTTGTCGCCCGGGCGCAGCGCGGGGGCGGGCCACGGCGCGAGCGCATCGCCCCAGTCCGCAACCGGCACGCTCGCCACACGTGGGCGCAGACCCTCTGCGGCTACCGCCACGTCAAGCGGGTGCTCGGGCGAGTCAATAACGTAGATCATGTGGCCTCCTCCCGTAGATTCTCGCACGAACGCACGCGAAGCGACCCGCACCGTCAGCCAAGGGGATGCCGCACACGCCGCAGCCGCCTCGGCACAATGGAGCCACGAAACGCCCGCGAGAAGGGAACCCCCGATGCTCGACCACCTGATCATTCACGTGTCCGACCCCGAGGTCATGGTCCCCTACTACGAGCGCGTCATGGCGACGCTCGGCTACCACAAGGGCGTCGAGTACCCCGGCGGCACGCAGTTCGTGAACGACGCGGACGGTGACTCCGTCTGGATCTCCCCCGCCAAGGAGGGTGTTGCCCCGTCGCCGAGCCACTACGCCTGGCTCGCCAAGACCACCGACGACGTGCAGGCCTTCTACGACGCCGCGCTCCAGGGCGGCACGGACAACGGCGCGCCCGGCCCGCGCGACTACCACCCCGGCTACTACGCGTGCTTCGTGCTGGATCCCGAGGGCAACAACATCGAGGCCATGCTCCACGACTACGAGGGCTAGCTCCGCGCACGCACGCCAGGCCCGCGATGGCCTATGATGTAGGCGTATGGAATCGTTCACGCTCCAGGAGGTCCCATGGACATCATGTCCATCGTGCTCGGCGCGCTCTCCCTTGTCACGGCGTTCACGCCGTTCATCTGGCTGCAGGTCGTGGGCGGCTTCGTGGGCATCGCGGGCATCGTGCTCGCACGGCGCGCGAAGAAGGCCGACTACCGAAAGAGCCTCACGACCGCTATCGGCATGCTCTGCTCGATCACGGGCACGCTGCTGTGCTTTCTCACGCCGGTGCTCTCGCTGCTGAGCAACGTCGCGCTCTTCTTCATGACTCGCTAGCGGCTCTTCTGGGTATCCTAGTTAGTGACGTAACGTCACCTATTGGAAGGAGCCTGTCATGAGTAAGCTGGTCGCCTACTTCTCAGCAACTGGAACTACCGCACACGCCGCGAAGGCCCTCGCAGAAGCCATAGCCGCAGACCTCTTCGAGATTGCGTCCGAGCAGCCCTACTCCGCGGCGGACCTCAACTGGAACGACAAGAACAGCCGCAGCTCACGAGAGATGGCGGACGAGAAGTGCCGCCCAGCCGTTGCGGGCGACGCGCCCGACATGAGTCGCTACGACACCGTGTTTCTCGGCTTCCCGATCTGGTGGTACGTGGAGCCGCGCATCATCGACACCTTCCTCGAGGCGCATGACCTCTCCGGCAAGACCATCGTGCCGTTTGCCACGAGCGGCGGCTCCGGCATGGGCAAGGCGCCGCAGCGCATGGCGACGCTCGCACCTGACGCCAGGGTCACGGAGGGCCGCCTGCTCAACGGTCGCCTGGACGCGGACGAACTGCGCGC
Source organism: uncultured Atopobiaceae bacterium (assembly GCA_963931035.1). Taxonomy (GTDB): domain Bacteria; phylum Actinomycetota; class Coriobacteriia; order Coriobacteriales; family Atopobiaceae; genus Thermophilibacter. Next base: position 1,349,245 of record OZ006979.1, read on the forward strand.
CTGGGCAGAACGGTCCGCGCGATAGCCTCGCAAGTTCGCTCCACCCCCCTCGGTTTTGGGCAACATCTTTGATGCCAAGCTCCGGGATTCGCGGAAAATGCCACGTTCTTCTCGGTTGTGGGCAAAAGATCTTATACAAAAGCCGAGAAGAACGGACAGCACATAAAACGTGTTGCCCAAAACCTAGGGGCGGCGTTTCAAAACCGGCCTCCCTAGAAGCACAGGGGGCCGAGAAACCCAAAACCTGCCGTTTGGTGACACGGCGCTTCATGCAGGCCCGTCGTGCAATCGAGATCCTCGTCTACCAGATCCCCAGCACGTGCTGCATGCCCAGGCTCACGGCCGCGATGGCCACCCAGCAGCAGAGGCCCATGAGGATCGGCTTGCCGCCCGTGCGCACGAGCTTGACGATGTCGGTGTTGAAGCCTATCGCCGCCATCGCCATGACGATGAGGAACTTGGAGAGCTCCTTGATGGGCGCGGTCACGGCTGCCGGAAGCGAGAAGACCGTGGTCACCACGCTCGCCAGCACGAAGAAGACGATGAACATCGGGAACGCGCGGCGCAGGCTGAAGGTGCTTCTCGCCTCCCCGCCCGCGCGCCGCCGTGCACGCAGCTGCCAGAATGCGAGCGCCAGCGTGATGGGGATGATGGCCAGCGTGCGCGTGAGCTTCACGATGGTGGCCGCGTCGAGCGTGTTAGCGCCGGGATGCATGCCGTCCCAGGCGGCAGCTGCGGCGGTGACAGACGAGGTGTCGTTCACCGCCGTGCCCGCGAAGAGGCCAAAGCCCTCGTTGGTAAGACCGAGCGCGCCGCCGAGCGTGGGGAACACGAGCGCCGCGATCACGTTGAAGAGGAAGATCACGCTGATGGCCTGGGCGACCTCCTCGTCGTCCGCCTCGATCACGGGCGCCGTGGCCGCGATGGCCGAGCCGCCGCAGATGGAGGACCCCACGCCAATGAGCGTGGAGATCCTGCCGGGGATGTTGAGCGCGCGGCAGAGCACGTAGGACACCACGAGCGACGTGGTGATAGTCGAGACGATGATGGGCAGCGACGTCATGCCAACCTGCGCGATCTGCGCCAGGTTGAGCCCAAAGCCCAGCAGGATCACCGCCCACTGGAGCACCTTCTTGGACGTGAACTTGACGCCGGCGGCAAGCGGCTCGCCCTTCTCGTCCGGCACCAGAAGCGCCAGCACCATGCCAAGCAGGATGGCAAAGACCGGGCCGCCCACCACATCAAACTGTTTGCCCAAAAGCCATGACGGCACGGCGACGGCCAGTGCAAACAGCACGCCTTTCCACGTCTTTCCAAAATCCCTGATGAGTTCCACGTGCAGGCTCCCTCCTTGAGTTTCTCAGCAAGAAAGAGCCTACGTCCTGTGGTTATAATTTTCTCTCATTAGTTGCTTATGTTCTTATAAGCATATGTTTGTGAGGCACAAATGCTCGACTACCGCACGCACACGTTCCTCGCCGTGTACCGCGCCGGCAGCTTCACCCGCGCCGCCGAGCAGCTGCACGTCACCCAGCCCGCGGTCTCCCAGCACATCCGACAGCTCGAGGCGCACTACGGCTGCGCGCTCTTCTCGAAGACCGGACGCGGCGTAGAGCCCACGCCGGCGGGGCGGCTGCTCTACCGCGCGCTCGGCACGGCGGAAAACGACGAGGTCAGGCTGCGCGAGGAGCTTGCCGCCCTGCAAGGCGAGAAGGACGTGCGCCCGCCGCTGCGCCTTGGCTGCACGCGGACCATCGCCGACTACGTTGCCCCGCACCTGCTCTCGGAGCACCTGAGGCGCCACCCAAACGGCCGCATCTACCTGCGGACGGGAAACACGACGGAACTCGTGGGGCTCATCGAGGACGCAGAGATCGACCTCGCTCTCGTGGAGGGCTCGTACGACCGGGGGCTCTTCGAGGGCGAGGCCCTCTCGCGGGAGCCCTTCGTGGCGATCGCCGCCGCCGGAGAGCGCCCCGCGAGCGTCACGGACCTTCTTTCCCGGCGGCTCGTGCTCCGCGAGCCCGGCTCGGGCACCCGAGAGATCCTCGAGCGCCACCTTGCGGCACGCGAACTCTCCGTCGGCGACTTCGCCGGCACCATCGAGCTGGCCAGCATTCCCACGATCAAGGCGTGCGTCGCCGCCGGCGCGGGCGTGAGCTTCCTCTATCGCGTGGCGGCGGAGCGCGAGCTCGCATCGGGCGAGCTCGTCGACGTCACGCCCGAGGACTTTGCCATCGATCATGACTTTGTCCTCATATGGCAGCGCGGCAGCCGCTACGCGAACGGCTACCGCGCCCTGCTCCGCGAATGGGCGGCCCTGCGGGACGAGCGGCCCTAGCGCCGTCGGCCGCCGAAGAGGTTGCGGGTGATCTGGCGCGTGGCCTCGCGGCCGAAGGTGCCCAGGATCTGGCCGGCGAACTTGCTGACGCCCTTTATGAACTGCTCCTGCTGCTTCTCGGCCTGGCGCTCGGCCTTCTTGGCGGCCTTCTCGGCCTCCTTGGCCTTCTGCTTCTCCAGCTCGGCCTTCTCCTTCTCGAGCTCCGCGCGCTCCTCGGCGAGCTTCTCGGCCTCCTCGTCCTCCTTGGCCTGCTCGGTGAGCTGCTCGAAGGCGCTCTCGCGGTCCACGGCCTCGCCGTACTTCTTCATGAGGTCGGCCTGCGCGTCGAGCGCGGCCTTGAGGTCGCTCTCGGGCGCTACGGCCATTAGGCACTGCGGCGGCAGGATCTTGGCGCGCTCCACGATCTCCGGCTGGCCGTCGTCATTCAGGAAGCTCACGAGCGCCTCGCCGGTACCCAGCTCCAGAATCGCGTCCTCGCTCTTGAACTCGGGGTTCTCGCGGAACGACTGCGCGGCGGCGCGCACGGCCTTCTGCTCGGCCGGCGTGTAGGCGCGCAGGCCGTGCTGCACGCGGTTGGAGAGCTGGGCGAGCACCTCGTCGGGGATGTCGCTCGGGCTCTGGGTGATGAAGTAGACGCCCACGCCCTTGGAGCGGATGAGCTTGACCACCTGGACGATCTTGTCCAGAAGCTCGCCCGGCATATCGTTGAAGAGCAGGTGCGCCTCGTCGAAGAAGAAGACGAACTTGGGCTTCTCGAGGTCTCCGGCCTCCGGCAGCGTGTCAAAGAGCTCCGAGAGCATCCACAGCAGGAACATCGCGTAGATCTGCGGGCTCTGGATGAGCTTGGCGGCGTTGAGGACGTTCACGTAGCCCTGGCCGTTCGGCGCGCACGCAAACCACTCGGAGAGGTCGAGGTCCGGCTCGCCAAAGAAGACGTCGCCGCCCTGGTCCTCGATGGAGATGAGCTGGCGCAGGATCGCGCCCACGGACTGGCTGGACACCTTGCCGTAGGTGGTCTCGTACTCCTTGGCGTTCTCGGCCACGTAGTTGAGCATCGAGCGCAGATCCTTGAGGTCAATCAGCAGGAGGTTCTTGTCGTCCGCGATGCGGAAGACGATGTCGAGCACGCCCTCCTGGACCTCGGTGAGCTCGAGCAGGCGCGCAAGCAGCGTGGGCCCATGTCGGAGACCGTGATGCGCACCGGGATGCCCTGGCCGCCGAGCATGTCCCAGAAGCGGCACGGGCAGCCCTCGTAGGTGAAGCCCTCGAGGCCAAACTTCTTGATGCGCTTCTGCATGTCCTCGGTGTCCTCGCCGGGAGAGCACATGCCGGTGATGTCGCCCTTGACGTCGGCCATGTAGACGGGGACGCCCGCCTTGGAGAAGCCCTCGGCCATGACCTTGAGCGTCACGGTCTTGCCCGTGCCGGACGCGCCGGCGATGAGGCCGTGGCGGTTGGCCTGGTCGAGCAGCAGGCTGACGGGCTTGCTCGTGGGCTCGGCGCCCACTCCCATCCAGATGGCGTTGTCCTTGAACATGGGTCCCCCTTGCATGGCGGTTGCGTGCGGAATATCCGCAGCTAAGGAGACCAGCCGAGAAGAACCTCTTGTCCCTCAACGTACGTTTGACAGCTCCGATTAGTGACAGGGGGACGGAGCGGTGACAGCCCCTCCGTCACCCCCGTCACGCCCTAGAGCTCGAAGAAGGTCGCTGAGGCAGCGGGCACGCGCAGAACGCCGTCGGCGAGACGGGCCTCGTCGCCCAGCGCGTAGAGCACGCGCGCCGCCTCGAAGTCGCACGGGACCTCGACCTCGCGCGCGGCGGGGTTGAGCGCCACCAGCACGCGCTGGCCGCCGTCCTCGCGGACGGAGCGCAGGTAGACGAGCGGGCACGCGTTCTTCTCGCAGTAGATGAAGTCCACGGCCGCGTTCACGCCGAGAGCCGGCGCGGAGCGGCGCAGCGCGACGAGCCGCTGGACCTCGCGCCAGAGCGAGGCGTCGTCTGCCATCTGGGCCGCCACCGTGGGCGCGTCGTCGAGCGCGTCCTGCGGGATGTAGAGCGCGTCGGCGGGAGCGCCGGAGAAGCCGAAGTTGGGCTCGGCCGCGTCCCACTGGATCGGCGAACGCGCGCCCGTGCGCTGGTAGCCGCCCTCGACGGAGGTCACGTCCAGGTGGCGCATGCCGATCTCGTCGCCCGCGTAGACAAACGGGCAGCCCGGCATGGACAGGATGAAGGCAAAGGCCAGCTTCATCTCCTCCGGGTCCAGGAACTTGCGCATGCGGTCCATGTCGTGGTTGCCGGACGGGATGCACATGAGGCCCTTGCCGTCCGTGAGCTCCATGTTGCGGCGGTACGTGGCCACGAACTCGCTCGCGTCTCCCGCGCCCTCGCGCGCGAACCACGGGTGCTCGCAGCGGAAGAGGTCCATGTAGTGCGACGTGCCAAACTGCAGCAGGAAGTCCATGTGGAAGCCCGCGCGGATGGTCTTGTCCGGCTCGCCCCACTCGGAGATGAGAACGGCGTCGGGATAGCGCTCGTCCAGGAAGGCGCGCATGTCCTGCCAGAGGGCGATCGTGCCCTCCTGCTCGGGGTCGTCCTTCACGAGCGAGCCGGCCATGTCCACGCGGAAGCCGTCGCAACCGCGGTCCAGCCAGAACGCCATGACGTCCTTCATGGCCTGGCGCGTGGCGAGGGCCTCCGGCGAGTCCATCGCGCTCTGCCAAGGCTCGGTCACGCGGTAGAAGCCGTAGTTGAGCGCCGGCTGGAAGGCAAAGAAGTTCACGGCCACGGCGCCGTTGCGCTCGGCGATGCCGCGCAGCACGCCGTTCACGCCCAGGACGTCGCCCACCGGGGTCCAGACGTCGTCGGTCCAGACGTAGCGGCCGGAGAGCTCGTTCTTCTCGGCGCGGCAGGACTCCTTGAACCATGGGTGCTCGATGGAGGTGTGCCCGGGCACAAGGTCGAGAAGGACATGCATGCCGCGGGCGTGCGCCTCGGCAAAGAGCCGCTCGAGGTCCTCGTTGGTGCCGTAGCGCGGCGCCACCCGGCAGTAGTCCGCCACGTCGTAGCCCGCATCGCCGAAGGGGGACGCGAAGCACGGGTTGAGCCAGAGGGCGTTAGCACCCAGCTCGCGCACGTAGTCGAGCTTCTCGATGATGCCCTGGAGGTCACCGATGCCGTCATCGTTGGTGTCGTTGAAGCTCTGCGGGTAGATCTCGTAGAAAACCGCGTCGTCGAGCCACGTGCTCATGGGCGTTCCCTTCTCGCTCCTCGTTTCCTTCTTCAGATTGGAAACGTTTCCAGTTGGGAGGATTGTATAGTACCTTCAACGCGGCGCAAGCGAAAAAACGGCAGTCGATGTGAAATCGGTCCCCTATGTGAAATCGAGGCGTCGTATCGTGAAGTGCCGCGGGCACCCGGGCTCCTCGCCCGGTAGCTCAAAGGCGCCCTCGCGCAGCACCGTCCAGCGCGCCCGGCCGGCATAGGCAGGCCACTCGCCGTTGTCCGACATGTGCACGAGCGTCACGGGGCCCACGGCCTCGCGCTCAAGCCTGTCGAGAAACGCCGCGAGCACCGGCGTGTCAAATGGGTTGAACAGGTAGACGTGCGTGAAACCGGCAAGCGGGAGGTCGAGCGCGCTGCCCGCGATCACGTTCACGTTGGGATAGCGCGCTGACCACGCTGCGGCCTCCGCCGCGAGCGCCGGGTCCAGCTCGATGCCCGTCACGCGGCCGGGCAGCGCCGCGTCCACAAAGTACGCGAGCACGCGGCCGGCGCCGCAGCCCACGTCGAGCAGGTGGGAGTCCACGTCGAAATCCAGCCCGCCAAGAAGGTCCTCGAGCACAAAATACGGCGTGGCCGTTGGGTCATGAGCGCCCGCGTCGGCATGGCGCGTCCTCTCCGCGCGCTCGAGCAAGCGACCGGCAATGGCCAGGTCACGCCGCAGGTCGCCGTCAGGCATCGAGCCAGAGCCCCTCGACGGGCCTGCCGTGATCGTACGTGAGCTCGTCCTTCTCGCCAATCTCGCGCAGAACGCGGCACGGGTTGCCCACGGCAATCACGCCGGCTGGCACGTCGCGCGTGACCACGCTGCCCGCGCCAATCACCGAGCGCGCGCCCACCGTCACGCCAGCCAGCACCACGCAGCCGGCGCCGAGCCACGCCCCCGCGCAGATGCGGACGGGCTTGTTGTACTGCAGGCCCTTCGCGCGCAGCCGCGGCGAGACGGGGTGCTCGGCCGTGCAGATGGTGACGTTGGGGCCGATCATGACGTCGTCCTCGATGAAGATGGCCGCGTCATCCACCAGCGTGAGGCCCATGTTGGCGTAGACGTTGTTGCCCAGGTGCAGGTTGGCGCCGCTCCAGTTGGCGTGGAACGGCGGCTCGATCATGCAGCCCTCGCCTACCTCGGCCACGAGCTGAGCGAGAAGCGCGTCGCGCTCCTCAGAGCTGCTGAGCGACAGCGCGTTGTAGGCGTCCAACACGTCGCGCCGACGCCCCTGCTCCGCGAAGATTTCCGGATCGTAGCCGACGTAGAGCCTGCCGTCGGCCATACGCTGTCGCACTTCCGCGAGGTCCATCGAGCCTCCGTTCTTCTCGTAGGCATCCATTTTGCCCAGCCTATCCCCAAAGTCCCATGTTCGACATCGCGTAGAGCGGGACATTCCTCATCCAGTCTTGCTCGCGATAGCACGATAAGCTGAAACGAACGGACTTGATCTCCGGATGGGCAGTCTTGAACGCCCTGAGGCTCTTGGCCCGCAGGTTTTCCTCGGCCTTCACCTCAATAGCGTAGACGCCGCTCGACCCCTGCGCCAAGAAGTCGACCTCGCCTGATGAGTTTTCCGCCGACCAGTAATACGGCGTGATTCCGCAGTCGGAGACGAGCTGCTGGCAGACGTACTGCTCGGTAAGCGAGCCCTTGAACTCCTCGAAGATTTCGCTGCCCCCGACGACCGTCTCCTTGCCGAGGTTCGCCATCGCGCCCAGCAGACCGACGTCAACCAGGAAGAGCTTGAACGCCGTGTCATCGGCGCAGGGGGCCAGGGGAATGCCGGGCTTCGATATCCTGCGGACGAGCGTCGTGACTCCCGCCTGAGCGAGCCACGTGATGCCCGTCTGATAGTTCCTCGCACGAGCGCCTGAAGCGATGTGACTGAACACGAACTTCTTGTTCTCGCGTCCGAGATGAGATGGAATCGAGCGCCACGCGGCGAGCGCGTACTCGGTCTCGGTCCTGCTCAGATGCTTCGAGATGTCTCGCTCGTACCCTCGGAGTATCTCAAGCTGCACCTCGCGCGCGTCCTCAAGGAGCCCTCGCTCAAGAAAGATGCTCACCGCCTCGGGCATGCCCCCGACGTAGTAGTACTGGCGAAGGAGCGGAACGAACTTGCTCGAAAAGCCGTTGATGAGGCTCGCGTCTCCCGTGTCGATGAGGTCGCAGAGCGGCCGATTCCCCGTCGCGACGAGGAACTCTCGGAAGCTGAGCGGATAGAGGTCGAGCGTGTCGACCTTGCCCACGGGATACCCGCTGCCCTCGTGCACGGTGATGCCCAGAAGCGACCCGGCGGCGGCGACCACGTACCCGGGGGCGTTCTCGCAGAAGTACTTGAGGCTCGTGAGCGCCTTTGGGCACGCCTGGATCTCGTCGAGGACGATGAGGGTGCCCCCCTCGGACACGACCTCCCCCGTCTCGAACTGGATGGCGGAGATAATGCGCGGGATGTCGTAACCCAGCTCGAACTGCTCGCGCATCCTTGGGTTGTCATCCAGGTTGACATAGGCGATGTTCTTAAACTGCGTCCTGCCGAACTCCTTGAGCAGCCACGTCTTGCCCACCTGTCGCGCGCCGTTGAGGATGAGCGGCTTGCGGCGCGACTTGTTCTTCCACGCGATTAGGCCGTCCATGAGGAAGCGCTCCATGCAACCCTCCTAGATTGAATACAGCCTTATTTTCGCACAGAATGGCGAAAATAAGGCTGTATTAGAGCCATCTTTGGAGAATATCAGGCCATAATGGTTACTCCCACTCGATTGTGCCGACGGGCTTGGGCGTGAGGTCGTACGTCACGCGGCAGATGCCCGGCACCTCGGCGAGGATGCGGTCGGTGATCTTCTTGAGCAGCGCCCAGTCGAGCTCCGGCACCGTGGCGGTCATGGCGTCGACGGTGTTGACGGCGCGGATGATAGCCGGCCAGTCGTAGGCGCGCTTGCCGTCGCGCACGCCGGTAGCGCGCATGTCGGGAACAACGACGAAGTACTGCCAGACCTTGCCAGCCAGGCCCGCCTCGGCGAACTCCTCGCGCAGGATGGCGTCGGCCTCGCGCAGCGCCTCCAGGCGGTCGCGCGTGATGGCGCCGAGGCAGCGCACGCCCAGGCCCGGGCCCGGGAACGGCTGGCGCTCGACCATGCCCTCAGGGAGACCCAGCGCGCGACCCACCACACGGACCTCGTCCTTGAAGAGCAGGCGCACAGGCTCCACGAGCTCAAACTGCAGGTCGTCGGGCAGGCCGCCCACGTTGTGGTGGGCCTTCACGCCGTCGGACTCGACGATGTCCGGGTAGATGGTGCCCTGCGCGAGGAAATCCACGTCGTCGGCGACCTTGCGGGCCTCCTCCTCAAAGACGCGGATGAACTCGGCGCCGATGATCTTGCGCTTGCGCTCGGGCTCGGCGACGCCGGCCAGCAGGTCGAGGAAGCGGTCCGTGGCGTCGACGTAGACGAGGTTGGCGTCCATCTGGTTCTGGAACACGTCGACGACCTGCTCGGACTCGCCCTTGCGCATGAGGCCGTGGTTCACGTGCACGCAGATGAGCTGCCTGCCGATGGCCTTGATGAGCAGCGCCGCCACCACGGAGGAGTCCACGCCGCCGGAGAGGGCAAGCAGGACCTTCTTGTCGCCGACCTGCGCGCGAACGGCCTCGACCTGCTCGTCGATGAAGGCCTGCGCGAGCTCGGGGGTGGCGATGCGCGCCATGTCGTCCGGGCGCTTGTTCGGGAGGTCCATGCCAGCTCCTTTGAACGGGGAAACGATGCCCCAATTCTAGCGTGAGCTGGGCGGCGGGACGATGACGTCGTAGCGAACGGCCTTTCCGGCGAGCGAGTGGCTCGGCCTCACGCCCGCGAGCCACGGACCCTTGGGCGGGCGCTTGATCACGACCTTGCGCGGCCGCGCGACGAGCGCAGCGTCCAGCAGCTCCCCCTCGTTGTCGCACGGACGCTCCAGGTGATGCAGCAGCTGGAACTTCTTCTTCACTGCAGCGCTCTTCGTACGCTCGGGAAACATCGGGTCCAGGAACACCACGTCGGGCGAGAAGCCCAGATCGCTCAGGCCGGCCACCGAGTCGCCCTCGACGAGCTCCATCCGCGCGACGATATCCGCGAGCTGCGTTTCATTTGCCGCGCGATCGAGCGCATCGCGCAGCAGGGCCGCAATCACCGGATCCTGCTCGAACATCGTGACCGTAAAGCCCGCCGCGGCAAGAAGCAGCGAGTCCTCGCCGAGCCCCGCCGTGGCGTCGACCGCCGTCGGAGCCTCCACCCCGCGCACGCGCGCCGCCCTCACGAGCAGCTCGCGCCCCAGCCGGTCCGGCCGCAGTCGCGGCAGCAGGCGCGAGAGGTCTGCCCGCAGCACCATGCCGTCGCCGACGAGCTCCAGACCCTCGTCGTCACGCCGCAGTTCGAGCCTGTCCGGCAGCTGCAGTGAAGCATCGTTCCGCACTCTACACCCCGTCCTCGGTCTTTCGGTGCAGTATATCTCCACCCTGGCAGCCAACGAAACCCGCAAGGCGCTCTGCCGACTGGCCTTGTTCTGCAAAACAGTCGTTCGTGATGAAAACAAGCGCCGAGATTTGCAAAACGCGCGCTCGTGATGAAGATTTTCTCCATCGAGGGGCCCACTGATTTGAATATCTATTTCATTACCTGGGACTCTCTGTCTCCGGAGACGAGCGGCGGCCACTAGTTGGCGGAATCTTTCATCACGAGCGAGGGTTTTGCAGCCTCAGCTACCGCTTTTCATCACGAACGGCAAAACTGCACAGAATCATCGCCACGCATAGCGCGCGCATGGCATAGGATGACGTGCGGAGCAAACAGGAGGTTGGCATGGAGAGCACGGTTGCGGCAAAACAGTCCAAGGTTCCCGTGAGGTTGGGGCTCACCGTCATCTGCGCCGGCGGGTTCATGGACGCGTACTCGTACCTGCTGCATGGTCGGGTCTTTGCCACCGGGCAGACGGGCAACATCGTGCTGCTCTGCATGAACCTCGCCGAGGGGGCATGGCTCGGCGTGGCCCGCTACCTCGCCTCGATCTTTGCGTTCGTGCTCGGCATCATGCTCTCGCGACACGTGTTGGTGCGCGTTCACGAAAGGGCAACCCATCGCATGCAGCGCTGGGTGGCCATCTTCGAGGCCGTGGCCTTCGCCGCGATCGCGCTGCTCCCCGCATGGACACCAGACCTCGCGGTAAACGTCGCCATCTCGTTCTGCGCGGCAATCTCATATGAGAACTTTCGGCAGTTTGGAACAAAGTCTGCCTATGCGAGCGTCTTCTGTACCGGTAACCTGCGATCCCTCGGAGAGACGCTCTACGACGGGCTCTTTGAGGGGGACCGCCACGAGCTGCACCGCTCCCAGCGCTACGCAGGCCTCATCCTCTCGTTCTGCGTGGGCGCAGTGATCTGCAAGTTTCTCATCGATCTCGTGGGCCAGTACGCCTGCCTCGCGATAAGCGCGCTCTTCCTGCTGTCCCTGCGCTTCATCATGGAACCCGCCGCGACGGAGTGACCCCTACGCGCTCGGGGCGTCCACGCTGGCGAGAAACACCCCTGCTCGCGCGCCAAACTCGTTGCGCAACACCGCCGCGAGCTCCTCGCACGCCGCCCCGACCTCGGCCTCGTTGACGCCCGCGAAGCCGTCGATCGGAAACGCGATGCGCGTCGTCGAGGGCTCCACCTTGCCGTTCTCACTCTGACGCCAGGTCCAACGGCGCGTGTGCACCAGATTGTCCACCGCATAGACGAGCTCCCCGGGCGCAAGCGTGGCGTCCGGCTCCGACTCCCCGAGCGCCACAAAGACGTCGTCCGACCGCGAGAAGCGCAGCGCGAGCACGTCCTCCTCGTCCAGCGCATGGGCGCCGAGCGGTAGGCCGTACTTGATGGAGATCGCGTTGCCCAGGTCCACGACCGGGTTCACACGCCAGAGACCTTTGCCCTTGGCGATGCGTCTGAGCAGCGCGATGTTGGACGAAGGGTAGCGGCTGGGGCTCATGCCCAGCTCGTGGAATGCCTCGCGGTAGGGCTGGACGCGCGGGTCGTCGCTGGCGTGGGCGCCCTCGAGGCGGCGCTCGGCATCGCGGACCGCCTCGCCGAGGAGCGCCTCCACGGCGGGATGCTCCCCCATGCCGTCAACGCCCTCCGCGAGCACCACGCCCACGAAGAGCGCGGGCAGCTTCCCAAACACCTCGTCGTCTATAGAGAAGAACATCGCGCCCGCCCCACTAGAGCCGCTGCTTTGCCGCGAGCTCGTCGATATCAATCCGGAAGATCGCAACGCGCTCCACCGCATCACCTGGGAACGAGAACTCTCCGGAGGGACCGCACGGGGCATCGGGTGCCATGTGACGCATGATCAGTTCCAGCGCGCGCCTCTTCTCGTCCACGTTGGCCACGGGCGATATGAGCCCGGATCCCATGATGCTCTGATAGGAAAACGAGTAGGCGCACGCGTAGTCCCCCGTGATCACGCCAAGCTCAACGTCCATCTCGATCGCGACCCTCGGCCCACGCGAGAATGCCTCAGCCTTACGCCCTTCGCCGGCGGAGTGCAGATAGAGGACAAGACACCCGTCGACCCATTCATACCCAAAGCTCAGGGGGACGACAAACACCCCGTCCTCGTCAACCGCACCGACCCTCACAGTATGGCACCGCTCGACGAGCGCACGGACCTCCGCGGGATCGGTGATCTGGCGATTTGTGCGCCTCATAGGCCTCATCTTATCTCCTCGCGCCGCCGCCTACTTGCCCTGCACCATGGTAAGCGAGATCTTGCCGCGGTCGCGGTCCACGCGCTCGACCCAGACCTTCACGGTGTCCCCCACCGCCACGACGTCGCTCGGGTGCTTGACAAAGCGGTTGGCCAGCTTGGAGATGTGCACGAGGCCGTCCTGGTGCACGCCCACGTCCACGAAGGCACCAAAGTCCACGACGTTGCGCACGGTGCCCGTGAGCTCCATGCCGGGCTGGAGGTCGTCGATCGAGAGTGCGGCTCGGCTGAAGACGGGCTCCGGGGCGTCGTCACGCGGGTCGCGGCCCGGCTTCTTGAGCTCGGCCACGATGTCGATGAGGGTGAGCACGCCGCAGCCGAGCTCGCCCGCGAGCACACCCACGCTGCCCACGCGCCGCTCGATGTCCGGCACGCCGCCGCGCGTGAGCTCGTCAGCGCCCACTCCCGCGCGCTCGAGCAGCGCCGTTGCCACGTCGTAGCTCTCCGGGTGCACGGCCGTGGCGTCGAGCGGGTTCTTGCCGCCGGTAATGCGCAGAAAGCCCGCCGCGTTCTGGAACGCCTTGGGGCCGAGCTGCGGAACCTTCTTGAGCTCGCGGCGGTCGGTGAAGGCGCCGTGCTCCTCGCGGTAGGCCACGATGTTCTTGGCCACGGCGGACGTGATGCCGGAGACGTAGCCCAGAAGGCTCGCGCTCGCGGTGTTGACGTCCACGCCCACGCGGTTGACCACGTCCTCCACCACGTATCCCAGGGTGCGCGCCAGCTCCGTCTGGTCGAGGTCGTGCTGGTACTGCCCCACGCCGATGGACTGGGGCGGGATCTTCACGAGCTCGGCGAGCGGGTCCTGCAGGCGTCGCCCCAGGCTCATGGCGCCGCGCGTGGTGACGTCGAGTTCCGGGTACTCCTGACTCGCGAGCTCGGAGGCCGAGTAGACCGAGGCGCCCGCCTCGTTGACGATCGTGTAGCGCAGATCCGGCGCGGACTCGGCGATGAACTCGGAGACGACCTCCTCGGTCTCGCGGCTGGCCGTGCCGTTGCCGATGACGATGGTGTTGATCGAGTACTTCTGGGCCAGGCGCCCGAGCTCGCGCTTGGTGCCCGCGACGTCGTGGCGCGGCTTGGTGGGATAGACCACGCCGTGGTCGAGCAGCTTGCCCGTCTCGTCCAGCACCGCCACCTTGCAGCCGGTGCGGTAGCCCGGGTCGAGCGAGATGATGCGCGCGCCGCGCACGGGGCGCGCCGAGAGCAGGCTCTCGAGGTTCTTGGCAAAGACCTTGATGGCGTCCGTCTGGGCGCGCACGGTGAGGCGGGCGCGGACCTCGCGCTCGAGCGAGGGCGCCATCAGGCGCTTGTAGCCGTCCGCGACGGCCGCCTCAAAGATCGGCGCAAAGACGCCCTGGCGGCGCGGCCAGCGCCCGCCGAGGCGCGCCACCGCCGCGGCCTCGTCCACGCGGACGCGCACGCGGAGCTTCTCCTCGCGCTCGCCGCGATCGATGGCGAGCACGCGGTGGTTGGGGATCTTGGCCGCAGGCTCGGAGAAGTCGTAGTAGGGCTCGTAGGGGGTCTTCTCGTCCGCGTTCACCGCCACGGAGACGATGTCCGCCGTGGCCTCCGTGAAGGCGCGCAGGTCGGCGACGTTCTCGGCGTCCTCCGCCACGACCTCGGCCACGATGTCCGCAGCGCCCGCGAGCGCCTTCTCCGGCGTGTCAAAGCCGGCGTCGGCAGCCTTCGGCGTCACAAAGCGCGCCGCCTCGTCGAGCGCGGAGCCCTTGGCGGCAATCTGCATGAAGATCATGTTGGCCAGCGGCTCCAGGCCGGCATCGCGCGCCTTCTGCGCGCGCGTCATGCGCTTCTTGCGGTACGGCTTGTAGAGGTCCTCCACGCGCTGGAGCTGCGTGGCGGCGCGGATCTCCGCCTCAAGCTCGGGCGTGAGCTTGTCCTGGGCGCCAATGAGGATGAGCACGTCCTCCTTGCGCTTCTCGAGGTTGCGCAGGTAGGAGAGGCGCTCGTCGAGGGCGCGCAGGGCGACGTCGTCCATGCCGCCCGTGGCCTCCTTGCGGTAGCGCGCGATGAAGGGGATGGTGTTGCCCTCGTCGATGAGCTTGACGGCCGCATCGACGGCCTCCGGCCTGAGGTTGAGCTCCTCCGCGAGCGTGGCGATAAGATCCATGTGTCTGTGGCTCCAAACGGTTGCGTGCAAGAGCCACCTAGCATAGCCGAACCGCGTGAGAGGCGTCGCAATTGGGAATAAGTACCCTCGGCAACGCACGCCGCCAACAGGGAGCGCCGCATGACGGACACAAGAGAGCCAAACCTCGCCGACCACGGGAAGATCGCCCTCGAGGGGCTGCACAACACCCGCGACCTGGGAGGGCTTCCCGCAGGCACGGGGCACGTCCTGCCGCGCCGCCTGCTGCGCTCAGGGATGCTCGCGCCGGCGACGCCCGAGGATATGGCGGTGCTGCGCGATGCCTACGACGTGCGCCTGGTCATCGACCTGCGCACCAACGAGGAGGCGGCGCACTGGCCCGACCCCATGGGGCTCCTGCCGGAGGCGCGCCTCGTCCATCTGCCCGTGTTCCGCGCGCCGGGCGGCGGTGACGCGCAGGGGGCGATAAGGGCGCTGAGCGAGAAGCTCGCAAGCGGCGAGCTGGACATCGCCGACCTGTTTACCAGCCTTTATCCGCGCTTCGTGCTCGACGAGGAGGGCATCACCGCCTACCGCGGTCTCTTCCGGGAGCTCCTCGCACTCGAGGAGGGCGCCGCGCTCTGGCACTGCTCCGCCGGCAAGGACCGCTGCGGCCTCGCCTCCGTGCTGGTGGAGACGGCGCTCGGCGTCCCCTGGGCCCTCGTCGAGAAGGACTACCTCGCCACGAACGAGCTGATCGAGGCAAAGGGCTCCGCGCAGAACATGTTCGACGTCGGCGGCGTTGACGTGCGCTACCTCCGCGCGGCGCTCGACGCGATCAACGAGGCCTACGGCTCGCTCGACGGCTACCTCGCCAACGCGCTCGGCGTCGACGCCGGCGCGCGCGAGGAGCTGCGCCGCAAGTTCGTCGCAGCGTAGGGCGCCCTCGCTTCTCGCCTAGCGATCAAGCTCCTCCATGGAGTACGTCGCATACCCCTCGTATCGATAGCTGGCGTCGATGCCCTTCATGTAGACTTGTTCTCAAGGGTCATCGAGCTCATCTCCATGGCCGCACGAATAAATGCTTGCATCTACTGTACCGTGCGGGCATGGCGAGAAGAACGCGGGCCCGTTACTCCCACGGGGTTATGACGACCTTGAGGCATCCGTCCTCGCGCGCCTCGAAGGCGCGGTAGGCACCCAGGATGTCGTTCAGCGGGTAGCGGCGCGAGATGAGGAGGCTCGTGTCCAGCTTGCCCGCAGCGATGAGCGTCATCACCCCGTCGAGGCCACACGCGTCCACGCCACCGGTCTTGAACGTGAGGTTCTTGCCGTACATGCTCGGCAGCGGCAGAGCCTGGTCACGCTCGTACATGGCGGAGAGCGCCACGACGGCGTTGGGCCGAGCGATGCGCCAGGCCATCTCGAAGGTGTCGTCGCCGCCCGCTGCCTCGATCACGGCGTCCGCGCCGTGGCCGCTGGTCGCCGCGCGAACGAGGGACTCCACCTCGTCAAGGCTCTTCTCGGCAGGGTTGATGACTACGTCCGCAAGGCCGTGCCCTCGCGCGAGCCCAAGGCGTCGCTCGTCCACGTCAAGGGCGATGACCTGCGCCGGGTTGGCCAGCCGCGCGCACATCATGGTGGTGAGCCCCACCGGACCCGCACCTATCACCGCAACGGTAGAGCCGGGCTCGATCTCCGCCAGGCGCGCTCCCCACCAGCCCGTTGCCAGGATGTCCCCCAGGAAGAGCGCGTCCTCGTCCGAGACACCGTCCGGGATGCGCGTGAAGGCGTTGTCCGCATACGGCACGCGCACGTACTCTGCCTGGCAGCCGTCGATGGTGCAGCCCAGAAGCCAGCCGCCGTGCTCGCAGTTGTTGACCCAGCCGCGGCGGCAGAAGAAGCACTCGCCGCAGAAGGTCTCGCAGTTCACAGCCACACGATCGCCGGGCGAGAAGGACCTCACGCCCGAGCCCACCTCCTCGACTACGCCCACGAACTCGTGACCGAGCACCGTGTCCGGCTTGGCGCGCGGCACGGCACCGCGCATGATGTGCAGGTCACTCGTGCAGATGGTCGAGCGCGTCACCCGCACGATGGCGTCCGTGGGCTCCGTCAGCCGTGGGAGCGACCGGTCGAGAAGCGCGATGTTGCCGTAGCCGTCATGTACCAGCGCTTTCATAAGAATCCTTCCAAGATGGTCTATTGCGACCTCGAGCTCCGCTGAGGGCGAGTTGCTTCCGGCGGGAGCCGTCACTCCGCGCGAATCCCTTTGCACCGGAGCATTCACTCGACGTCAGAACCCCTGCTCCCCTATGAGCCAACGAGCCAGATCGATGATTCTGATGCCGTCAATCGTGTAGCTGCCGTGCCGGGTTTTCGCGATGAGGACCTTTGGGTAGGCGTCACGTATCGCGCGCAGGGGAGCCAGCTCTCGTTCGAGCGTCTCGGGCGCACTCACGTCATCACTCACTTGGAGGTAAATCTGCTCCGAGCCGCGCTTGGCAACAAAGTCAATCTCCTTCTGGTAGAGCTTCCCCACGTAGGTCTCGTACCCACGGCGCACGAGCTCGAGGAACACCGCGTTCTCGTACATACGGCCCCAGTCCATGTTGCGTGTGCCAAGCACCGCATAACGCATCCCCGTGTCGCACACGTAGTGTTTTGCCTGCGTGCTCAGGTACTTCTTGCCCTTGATGTCATAGCGCTTGGCCTCGTAGAAGACGAAGGCGTCCCTCAGGTGCGATATGTAGCGCCCGACCGTGACGTGGTTGGTCGAGACCTTGTTCGCGTCGAGGGTGTTGGCGACGCTGTTTGGCGAGCTGAGGTTGCCGACGTTGTCCATCATGTACTCGGCGAGCCGCTCAAGCACCATCGTGTCGGGCAAGCGGAACTTCTGGACGAGGTCTCGCGTGAGAATGGTCTGGTAGACGTCCCTGATGTAGCCGTATGATTCCGCCATATCCTGGTACTCATAGGACCCCGCGAGACCCCCGCGCTCGATGTAGCGGTCCAGATCTTCGTCGATTGAGCCTTGCTCGCCGAAGTACGCGCGGAACTCACTGAAGCTGAACGGCAGGACATGAATCTCGCGGTGTCTGCCAGTGAAGAGCGTTGCAAGGTCTGAACTTAGGAGAAACGCGTTCGATCCAGTGAGGTAGATATCCCACCCGCCTCGGGCATGGATGCTGTTAATCGCCTTCTCGAAGTCCTCGCACTGTTGCACCTCATCGATGAAGAGGCGGTTACGCACACCTTCCTTGTGGGATTTGATAATCCTGGCATGCAAAGCGTGATACTCGAGAAGCTCCTCATTGTCGAGGTCAAGCAGGTCGATGTAGAGGCTGTTCGACGATGGGTCCCGCTTCGCAAGCTCGGCGGAGAACGCCTTCATGAGCTCGGACTTACCCGAGCGGCGCACGCCGGTTATGACCTTGATGTCCCCCGTCCCCTCCACGGAGCGAAGACGCTCGAGGTATGATGCGCGCTCGACCCAAGGCATGCGAGATCCAATCTCTTTGGTTTCAAAACAGCAATTATTTTAAAGTTTCGAAACCGCTGGCGCAACGCCTCGCACGATAGAGACCGATTGTCGTGCGCAAAATAGCCGGGTCTTTCTCACGCGGAAAGACCCGGCAACCTTTTTCTATTCCCACTCAATGACTAATCCAGTCCGAGTACTGTCGATGCGTGTCGTGTCGTACCGCCTAAGGGCTGATTCGTGCGCAATTTGGGCGAATCAGGCCCTTGATTCGCGATTTCGGGAATGACTCAATTGATTCGCAAAACCGCAGGCTGCTCCTTTAATCACTCCCTGATTTCCGCCGGGGTTCGTAGCGGGTGGCGTGAAAAGGGGTGATTCAAAGGGTCGGAGAGATGCCTATAGCGCAATCATCTGGTATTGGCGCGGTGAGGGACTTCTCGCCTCCATCAGTCTAAATCGTCAAGCTCCGAAAGACGTCGAGCTAGAGAAAAGGACCTATTTCCCGTCATGGATTGGGTTTACCAGCATGACTAGAGCCCTGGTGTAATTGGCTGGATCACCGTTCCGGGAACCGGTATCGACCTACCTGTCCGCCAAGCTCCTTCTTCAGCTCCAGCCTAGTATCTGACTCACGCCGTTATAAGCGAAAACCGAAAACCGAAGAGATGCGTCTTAGCCAAGAAAATATGGTTAGCCTGATCTTACTGCATGATTCGTGTGTTATAGTTAGATGGCTTTAACTATTTGGGGGCGATAGCCATGCACGAACGCAAGGGCTTCGGGGACAAGAATGCCAGTCGGTACGACCGCTTCACGCGAAAGGACCGGGCGCGTATGAGAAGATGTATGAGCTGATCCGGCCGGTAGTGAAAGCAAAAACCGTACTGGAGGTTGCCGCCGGCACGGGGCTTATCGCAAAGAGCATCGTGAATGCGGCGGCGCACATCGAGGCTACGGACGCCTCTGCAAAGATGATCCTTGAAGCAAAGCGGGACAATCAATCCGCAAAGCTGCACTTTTCCGTACAAGATATGTTCCGCCCGCCCTATGCACAGAAGTCCTTCGAAGTGGTGATAGCGTCCAACGCGCTTCACATAGTGCCGCATCCGGAAAAGGCCCTGCGAGAAATCAGGCGGGTGCCGAAGGACGACGGCGTGCTCATCGCGCCAACCTTCACCCACGCGGGGAACTCGGTTTCCGGCAAGGCAAAAGCCTTTTTCATGAGCATGGCGGGATTCCCCCTCCACAGCAGGTGGACAAGCGAGGAATACCTGCGTTTCCTGCGTCAAAACGGCTGGGCGGTGCAGAAAAGCGCGGTGCTGAAGGCCTCGTTCCCGTTGACCTATGCGGAATGCACGAAATCGGAGGGGCCGGATGTCGTTCTTTGAAAACACCCGCAAGCCCGCGGGCCTCGGCGGAAAACTGATGGTTGCCATGATGAACCTGGGCCACAGCCCTGTGGCGCGGTGGGGACTTCGATTTCTACGACTCGCGCCAAACGCCAAGGTGCTGGATTGCGGCTGCGGCGGCGGGGCAAACATAAAACGGCTGCTGGAAAAATGCCCGCATGGCGTCGTCAAGGGCATCGACTATTCGCCCGTCAGCGTGGAGAAGGCTAGAAAGCTCAACCGAACTGCAATTCGGGAGGGGCGTTGCGCCGTTCTGCAAGGCAGTGTGACGGATATGGTGTTTGAGGATAGCTGCTTCGATGCTGCCACGGCCTTTGAGACCGTCTATTTTTGGCCTGATTTACCCCGATGCTTCCGTGAGGTCTGGCGGACGCTGAAGCCGGGCGGGACAATTCTTATCTGCAACGAGAGCAATGGCGATACGGACAAGGACGAGAGGTGGACGCGGATCATCGGCGGCATGACCATCTACAAGGACATTGAATTAAAGGCGTGTCTGGAGCAGGCGGGCTTTCACGAGGTGCAGATACGCAAAAAGAAAAAGTGGCTCTGCGTCACGGCACGGAAGTAAGGACACCAAGCACGGGCATTTTTGCATCCATCCTGCACATGGCGATAGGCATGACGGTCATAGCAGCTGTGCTGGCGGCAATTATGACAGTTTTTATTCACTGAGGAAGAAACCTATGAAATGTAAAATTGAGAAAGACACCGTGCAGGAGACGCTGATCCTCCCGCTGTATTCCCGGAAGCTGTGTACGGAGCTGTACCCGAACCTTTACAGGGATGAAACAGCGGTTCGTCTGCTCGACCAGATTGACTACGACTTTTCAGAGGCAGAGAAAAACTCCCGCAGCCTGATGCAGCGCTTTGGTGCGCTGGAGGTGGCCATGCGGCAGGGTGATCTTGCTTTCGAGGTGCGGGATTACCTGAAAGGCCACCCCGATGCGGCGGTGGTCAATCTGGGCTGTGGGCTGGACAACACCGGCAGAACCTGCGACAACGGTAGATGCAAGATCCACAATCTGGACTTCCCGGATGTGATTGCCTTGCGGCAGCAGCTACTGCCCGCCGGGAATCGGGAGCAAAATATCCCCTGCGACCTGAAAGACACCGCATGGTTCGGCAGAATCGATGCCTCCGGCGGGGCGGTGTTCTTTGCCTCCGGGGTGTTCTACTACTTTCTGGCTCAGCAGGTCCGGGAACTGGTGCGGGGGATGGCGGACGCTTTCCCCGGCGGTGTGCTGGTCTTTGATGCTGCCAATCGGACGGCAGTGAAGATGATCGCAAAAACATGGCTTAAGACTGCAAAAATCAAGGATGTGGGGGCATATTTTGCGGTTTCGGATGCCGCCAAGGAAATCGGCACGTGGGACAGCCGTCTGCAGGTCACGAGTCGCGGCTATATGCTGGGCTACAACGATTTGAGGGACCCTTCTGTCGGCGGCTTTTTCCGGTTTCTCGCAAGGGTCGGTGACAACGGGATGAAAATGCAAATCGTGAAAATAAGATTTTGAGAGACAAAAAAGCGCATTCACTTTGACGTTGAAGAAGACGGCTTTTACGGCACATATTGGGCGTGCAAGGACACACATACAGCAGCGGGCACGGATTCGATTGAAACCGTGCCCGCTATTTGATGCTATATTATTTTATCGAACGTCTGTTCTATTCCCACTCGATCGTGGCGGGAGGCTTGGGTGTCACGTCGTAGACCACGCGGTTCACGCCGGAGACCTCGGCCACGATGCGGCTGGAGATGCGGCCCAGCACGTCATACGGCAGCTTCGCCCAGTCCGCGGTCATCGCGTCGCTCGACTCCACCGCGCGCACGATCACCGGGCGCGCGTACGTCCGCTCGTCGCCCATCACGCCCACGGAGCGGATGTCGGGCAGCACGGCAAAGTACTGCCAGCAGCTGTGCTCGGAGTTGCGCTCGCCCGTCTCCTCGAAGAGGCGCTCGTTGTAGGCGTCCAGCTCCTCGCGCACGATGGCGTCGGCGTTCTTGAGGATTTCCAGCTTCTCCGAGGTCACCTCGCCGATGATGCGGATGGCAAGGCCCGGGCCCGGGAACGGCTGGCGGTAGACCATGCGGTCCGGCAGCCCCAGCGCCACACCCAGCTCGCGCACCTCGTCCTTGAAGAAGTGGTCGAGCGGCTCGATGAGGTCAAAGTGCACGCCCTCGGGGAACGGGATCAGGTTGTGGTGGCTCTTGATCGTGCTCGCCTTGCCGCCCGTCTTGCGCGCGCCGGACTCGATGATGTCCGGGTAGATGGTGCCCTGAGCGAGCATCTCCACGCCGCCGATGCGCTGCGCCTCGTCGAAGAAGACCTTCCAGAACTCCGAGCCAATGCGGCGGCGCTTCTCCTCCGGCTCGGTCACGCCGGCGAGCAGCCGCTCGTAGCGCTGCTCGGCATGCACGTGCACGAGCGGCACCTGGAACTGGTCGCGGAAGACCTCCTCAACCATCTCCGGCTCGCCCTTGCGCAGCATCCCGTGGTTCACAAAGACGCAGGTCAGCTGGTCGCCAATGGCGCGGTGCACGAGCGCGGCCACCACGGAGGAGTCAACGCCGCCGGAGAGGCCCAGGATGACCTTGCGGCCTCCCACCTGCGCGCGGATCTCCGCGACCTTCTCGTCAATGATGTTGTCCATGGTCCACGTGGCCGCCAGGCCGCAGATGCCAAAGAGGAAGTTCTCCAGCAGCGCGCGGCCGTGCTCGGTGTGGCGCACCTCCGGGTGGAACTGCGTCGAGAAGAGCCTGCGCTCGGCGCACTCCATGGACGCCACCGGGCACACGTCCGTGTGGGACGTGACCACAAAGCCCTCGGGCACGCGGCTCACGGCGTCTCGGTGGCTCATCCACACGGTCTGCTCGTCGGGCGTGCCCGCAAAGAGCGCGGACTCGCCGTCACGCACGATCTGCGCCGGACCGTACTCGCCCACCTCGGAGTGCGCGACCTCGCCGCCCAGCGTCACGGCCATGATCTGGTGCCCGTAGCAAAAGCCCAGCACCGGCAGGCCAAGCGAGAAGATCGCGGGGTCCACGCTCGGCGCGTCATCGGCGTACACGCTCGCCGGGCCGCCGGAGAGGATCAGCGCGGAGGGCCTCATGGCCGCGAGCTCGTCCGCGGGGATGTCGCAGGGCACGATCTCCGAGTACACGTGCAGGTCGCGAACGCGACGCGCAATCAGCTGCCCGTACTGGGCGCCAAAGTCCAGAACCGCCACGAACTGCTTAGGGGTAGCCTCGCTCATATGTCTTTTCTCCCTTGGCCTTCAGGCTTTGTCAAACAGTGACAGTTTATAGAGAATACAGCGTTTTTTGCCTCCACTACACTCAGGCCACATCACTCTTGCGTATCATTTGTGAGTCTGTTTCATCAGTCGACAGGGCAACTGCAGCTTAATACACAACAAGGAGGGCCCTCACGTGGCCGACAGGAAACACCGACGCATGACCAAAGCCGAGCAGGTCCGCCGCTCGCAGAGCGCCTACGGCAGCCATGCCTCGCACGCCGCCCCCGCGCACACGCCGTCCACGGCTCGCCAGTCCACCTCGTCGGACCCCCGGCACACCCCCTCCCGCTCCGAGGGCATCGGCTCCTACACCGCGCGCCGCAAGAAGAAGCGTCGCGGTCGCGTCCTCCGCGTTCTTCTCGTCATGTTCCTCGTGGCGTTCGTGGGCGTGGGAACCGCGGCGGCAGCCTTCATCATCCGCACCAACACCACGTTCCATGAGAACGTGACCGACGAGATGCGCGCCATGCTCACCGAGCCCGTCGAGCTGCAGGATCCCTTCTACATGCTCCTCCTTGGCGTGGACAAGAACCAGGACCGCGCGGACGACTGGGGCGACGACGCCTCGAACTTCCGCTCGGACACGATCATCCTCGCGCGCATCGACGCCCCGGCGCAGAAGGTCACGCTCGTCTCCATCCCGCGCGACACCCTGGTCGACATGGGCTCCAACGGCGAGCGCAAGATCAACGACGCGTACTCCATCGGCGGCGGCGCCTACATGATGGAGGTCGTCGAGGAGTTCTCCGGCGTCAACATCACCGCGTACGCCGAGGTGGACTTTGAGCAGTTCATCTCCATCGTCGACACCATCGGCGGCATCGACGTGTCCCTGCCCGTCGACGTCGTGGAGATGAAGTACGCCATGATCGACCTCGAGGCGGGCGACCACCACCTCGACGGCGCGACCGCGCTCGCGCTCTGCCGCGCGCGCCACGCCTACGACGACTACGGCGGCGGCGACTTCTACCGCGCGGCCAACCAGCGAATGGTCATCGGCGCCATCATCAAGAAGGTCCTCACGCTCGACCCCGTGAGCATGGTCAACGCCGTCTCCCAGATGGCCGAGGGCATCACGGTCTACCCCCTCACGGTCACGGACATCGTGAGCCTGGCCATGCAGTTCCAGAGCTTCGACGTCGACACCGGGTTCTACTCCGGCCAGACCCCCACGATCTCCGAGTACGTCAACGACGTCTGGTACGAGATGCCCGACGAGGTTGGCTGGGAGGAGATGATGGAGCGCGTCAAGGCCGGCGAGCCCCCCTACGAGAGCGCGGAGGACGACTTCACCCACGGCGTCGCCGGCTCCATCGGCATCACCTCGCTGGACGGCATGGACTCGGACGGAACCGACGCCACGGCCCAGACCGAGGCCGACGAGACGGAGCCCGAGGACGAGGCGACCTTCTCCGGGAGCGTCCTCGTGCTCAACGGCACCTCCGTGTCCGGCCTTGCCGCGAGCAAGTCGACCGAGCTCGAGGGCGCCGGCTTCTCGCCGTACGCAGACAGCGCCAGCTCCATGGACCACACCACCTCCGCCGTCTACTACAACGGCAGCGCGCGCCCGTCTGCGCTCGGCGTTGCCCAGACGCTCGGCATCAGCGAGTCCAGCGTTGCGGAGAACACCGAGGGCTACTCCACGAGCTACGACGTCGTCGTGGTGCTCGGAACCGACGTGGCGTAGCGCCGCGCGCACAGCAACCCTGGCAGACGGCGGGGCGAGAAGAACCTGAGGTTCTTCTCGCCCCCTCTGTCACTAACTTTGATTTGAACGATGCGAGCTATTCGATGCGCTGACAATAATATGTACATATATGTGCGCTATAGTGTGTTTGTACATACACTTTTGACTGGAGACCATCATGGCAACTTCCACGCTCACCATCCGGGTCGACGAGGACCTCAAGCGCGAGGCCGCTGAGATCGCTGACTACTACGGCCTTGACCTCTCGTCCGTGACGCGCGCGTTCTACAAGCAGATGGTCAACACGCACCGCATTCCGCTCACGTTTGCCCCCGAGGAGCCCAACGACGAGAGCCTTTCGGCGATCGCCGAGGGCGACCGCTTTCTCTCGTCCGGAAAGACGGGCCGCTTCACGAGCGGTCACGACCTGATTGAGGCGGCGATGTCCTGACGCCGCGCCTCACCGCCGACTTCTCGTCGGCGTTCAAGCGCGACCTCAAAAAGAAGGCGCGAAGGCGAGGGTGGGACCTATCCGAGCTTGAGAAGGTCATCGACCCGGTCATCGAGAACACCCCCGAATCGCAGACGGTCCTTAGGCAGCGACACAACATGCACACGCTCACGGGAAGCTGGGCCGGCCGCAAGGAGTGCCATGTCGCAAATGCCGGCGACTGGCTCGTAATCTGGTCCTCAAACGACAGCGTCGCGTTCTTTGAGAGGACCGGAAGCCATGACGAGCTGTTTAGATAGACGCAGGCGAGAAGAACGCCCGCTCGCACCCTACACGTTGAAGCGGAAGTGCATCACGTCGCCGTCCTGGACGACGTAGTCCTTGCCCTCGATGCGCAGCTTGCCGGCCGCCTTGCAGCCGGCCTCGCCGCCGAGCTCGACGTAGTCCTCGTAGCTCGCGACCTCGGCCTTGATGAAGCCGCGCTCGAAGTCCGAGTGGATCACGCCGGCCGCCTCGGGCGCCTTGGCGCCCACGCGCACGGTCCAGGCCTTGACCTCCATCTCGCCCGCGGTGAAGTAGCTCTGCAGGCCCAGCAGGCGGTACGCCGCCTGCGCGAGCGTCTCCAGGCCGCTCTTCTCCAGACCCAGGTCGACCAGATACTCGGCGGCCTCCTCGGGATCGAGCTCGGAGAGCTCGGCCTCCACCTTGGCGCAGATGGGGATCGGCGTCACGCCGTCGATCGGTGCGAGCTCCTCGCCCAGCTGATCCTCGTCGACGTTGGCCACGTAGAGGATCGGCTTCATCGTGAGCAGGAAGAGTCCGCGCGTCTCGGCGCGCTCCTCGTCGGTCATCTCCATCGTCGCGGCGCGGTTGCCCTCGTTCAGCCAGTCGAGCAGGCGGCGCGCCACGTCGGCCTTCGCCGCGAGCTCCTTGTCGCGCTTGGCCTCCTTCTCAAGGCGCGGGAGCTGCTTCTCCAGGCTCTGGATGTCCGCGAGGATGAGCTCGGTCATGATGGTGTCCGCGTCTCCCGCGGGGTCCACGAACTCGCCCACGCGCCCCACCTCGCGCATGACGTTGGGGTCGGAGAAGTAGCGCACGACCTCGCAGATGGCGTCCGTCTCGCGGATGTTGGCCAGAAACTGGTTGCCCAGGCCCTCGCCCTCGTTGGCACCCTTGACCAGGCCCGCGATGTCCACGAACTCGACCGTGGCCGGCACGATGCGCCCGGGGTTCACGATCTCCGCGAGCTTGCCCAGGCGCTCGTCGGGCACGTCCACGATGCCCACGTTGGGGTCGATCGTGGCAAAGGGGTAGTTGGCCGCGAGGCCGCCCTTCTTGGTGAGCGCCGTGAACAGCGTCGACTTGCCCACGTTGGGCAGGCCCACGATACCGATGGAAAGGGACACGTTCTTCTCCTTACTTCTTGCTCTTGTCGGCGCCGTCGGAGCCCGTATCGTCCAGCTTCTCCAGGGCGTCGGCGACCCGTCCGAGCTGCTTTTTGCCCTGCGCCACGTACTCGGAGGCCTTGGCCTTTGCCGCGGCCTTCTTGCGCGCGGCCTCCTCGGCGACCTTGTCCGGGATCACCAGCTCGCGCACGTCCATGGGCTCCATGGACAGGGCGCCCTCCTCGCAGGCGACCGCGCAGGCGCCGCAGCTCACGCAGTACGCGCTCTGCACGCTCACCTGGCCGTCGCGCCCGAGGTCGAGCGCGTGCAGGGTGCAGGCCTTGGCACAGTCGCCGCACATGGTGCAGCGGGACTGGTCGCACACGGGGACCTCGAGCCTCACCAGCTCGGCGAGCGTCTCGTCGTGCTGCAGCGCGCCCATCATGAGCTTGCGGCTCTGCGTCAGGAGGCGCACGTGGTTGCCCGTCGTCTTGGAGCCCACGGCGTTCTCGAGCTCCTTCTGGAGACGGTTCAGGCGCTGCGAGTGGTCGGAGATCTTCTTGGCCACGGCCTTGGCGCCGGCGAGCGCGGGGTTGGTGCGCGTGACCAGACGCTCCACGGAGGTCACCGCCCCGCTCACGAACTGGCTGCGCTTGTAGGCGCGCGTGAGCTCGTGCGTCATCTCCGACTCCTCGGCCTCCAGCCCGAGCGCGGCGTCCGCCCACTCCTCGGCCGTGCCGATGGCGTCCACGTAGGTCTGCTCGCCCGTGGTGGTGCGGCAGCGGTCGCAGATGCCCACGGGCAGGTAGACGCTGATGTTGTCGTAGTCCGCGAGCAGGGAGAACCACAGGTCGCGCGGCACGGCGCCCACGCACGCGAGCACGACCTCGTTGCCCTGGGGCAGGCGCCTGAGCGCGCGGGTGCAGGTGACGTAGCACTGCTCGTAGGACGACGCCACCCGGGCGATCTGGTCGTAGAGCTGGCGCGGCATGTGGCGGCGGGTCGCAAAGGCCTCCGTCGGGCACACGGCCGCGCACAGCCCGCACTTGCGGCAGTCGTCCGCCACGGAGACGGACTTGTTGTGGATGGTGATCGAGTGCGTGGGGCACACGTCGAGGCAGCGCGAGCAGACGTCGGTGCGGCCCGAGGCCACGCGCAGGCAGCGCCCGGAGTTGGCAAACGGCTTCTCCTTGTAGTCGGCGGGGTTGAACACCTTCTGCTCCCCGTCGTCCATGAGGGAGCCCACCATCTGGTTGGGCATCTCCTTGAGCGAGCGCCAGTCGCTCTGCAGGTCTATCAGCTCATCGAGAAAGTCTCGCTTCTCGGCCACGGGTATCGTTCCTCTCCCCTCGCGTCACGGTCTCTCATTGTACGCCACGCTCGGCGAGCGGCGGCATGGGCTCCCAGGAGGGGTCGTGGAGGATCCGGCGCGCCTCGCGCTGGCCCGCCACGAGCCGGCGCATCCCGGAGACGAGGTGGGAGCGGTCCACGACGAGGATCCTGATGAGCTCCTTGGCAAACGTGAGGAGCGTGCCGAGCGCAAAGCCCACCGGGCTGTACTCCCCGTACAGCCTGAAGTAGCGGGCGAGGTAGCCCCGGTTGCGCGTGATGTAGTAGCGCGCCATGTCCGAGGTCGAGTTGAGCTGGCGCACCGACCCAACAGCCTGGTTGGCCACCTCGCGCCGCCGCGAGAGCACGTAGTCGGGGACGTAGTACACGTCCGTCACCTTGCTCGCCAGGTAGCCGTAGAGCGCGTCGTCCAGGTAGATGAAGAAGCGGGCGTCGGGCAGGCCGATCTTCTCGACCACCCCGCGCGAGAAGAACCCGCCCTCAAAGCACAGGGCGTTGCAGAGCTTGAAGCGCTCGCCCTGCCGCCACCTGTCGCGCGAGAGGGGGTTGTAGATGGCCAGGCGCGGCCAGAAGCGGTACTGCCAGAAGAAGTGCCCGTCGTCAAAGTCGCGGCGCAGGCCCATGACCGCCTCGGCCTCCTCGCTCCAGCGGCCCAGCGTGTCCAGCCCGTCCGGCTCCACGGCAACGTCGTCGTCCATGACCCAGAACCACTCGGCGCCCAGCTCGTAGGCGCGGAGCACCCCCTCGGAGAAGCCGCCGGAGCCGCCGGTGTTGCTCTCCATGGGGACGTAGAGGGCGCGGGAGGTGCCGCCCAGCGCGTCGGCGTCGTCTGCCGTGGGGCCCCAGAGGGCGTTGGCACGAGCCTCGAAGTCCGCCACGATGCGCGCCGTCTCGCCGGAGTTCTCGTTGTCGACCACCACCACGCGCCAGGGCGCCGTCGTGAGCTCGAGCACGGAGTCGAGGAGGCCGCCGAGAAGGACCTGGCGCTTGAAGGTCACGATGACGATCGCGGCTCGCCTCATTGTCTTCCTCTCGTTCCCGGCACCCTGCCCGCCTATGACGCCCTAGTATTATAGGGTACGCCGCAGGGAGCCCCCGAACCAAGGAGGGTCATGAGCGCCATAAACCCATCCCACGGCCACGACCTCGTGTCCGTGGTCGTCCCGATCTACAACGCCGGGGAGACCCTCGAGGCGTGCCTGGAGAGCATCGAGGCGCAGACGCACCGCGAGCTCGAGATCATCTGCGTGAACGACGGGTCCACGGACGCCTCGGCGCGCATCGCGCGCGACCACGCCGCGCGGGACACGCGCATCGTCATCATCGACAAGCCCAACGAGGGCTACGGCGCCTCCTGCAACCGCGGGATTGCCGCCGCCCGCGGGACGTGGGTCGCCATCGTCGAGCCGGACGACCTGCTCGTCCCCACCGCCTACGGGGACCTTCTCGCCTGCGCCGAGGAGCTGGGCGGGGCTGGCGCCGTCGACGTGGTGAGGGCGCCGTACTGGCGCGTCGTCCCGGACGGAAGGGGCGGCGAGCTCCGCGTGAGTTGCCCGTACCGCAGGCGCGTCCGCCCGCGCCGCCAGCCCTTTGCCGTCGGCGAGGGCGTGGAGCTGCTGCGTCACCACCCCGCGATCTGGGCCGGCGCCTACCGCCGGGCCTACCTCGTCCAGGAGGGGATACGCTTTCCCGAGGTCCCGGGCGCCGGCTGGGCGGACAACCCGTTTCTGGTGGAGACGCTCTGCCGCACCGGCAGGATCGCCTACACGGACAGCTGCGTCTACGTCTACCACGAGCGCGACCTGCACGAGGCCGAGGCGCTCGCCGGGAGGTCGCCGCTTGTCCCCCTCGAGCGCTGGAACGAGATGATGGACGCCGCGGAGCGCGCCGGCGTGACCGACCGGCGGGTCCGCTCCGCCCTGGCCCTGCGCGGCGTGAACTACGCCCTCATCACGATCGAGGGCGCCGGGGAGGACGCGCCCGGCGTCCGCGAGCTCGTGGAGCGCTCGATGGCGCGGCTCGACCCCAAGCTGGTCTTTGGCGAGGCGGGCATCTCCGCTGCGGGGCGCGAGCTCTACGCGCGCGTCCGCGGCGTCTCCGAGCCGCGCGGCGGCCGCCTGCTCCATCTGGCCTACCTTGCCCGCGAGGGCGTCTATCGCGTGCGCGCCAACGGGCTCGCCTTCACCGTCAGGACCGCGCTGAGCCGGCGCGGGGGACGGCTCTAGACAAAGGCGTCCGGCATCGCCCACACGGTGCGCCCGCGCCCGAGCAGCGAGAGGAGCCGCGCCTGCGCGCAGACGAGCCCCACGTTGCGGCTCCGCACGGGGGCGAGCATCGAGCGCGCCGCGTTGCTCGCCGGACGGGCCAGGGAGGCGGCGAGGCGCGCCTGCTCGGTGCCAACGAGGCGCCCGACGGCGGCCTTCTGCTCCGCGGGGGCAAGGTCGCTCGCGCACACGGCCTCCACGCAGGCCACGAGCCGCTCCATGTAGCGGCTCTGCAGCATCTCCATGCTCGCCGCGTCACCCTCGAGGCCCCAGTGCCTGTAGAGGGAGAGCAGCGCCGCGTGCTCGCGGTCGACCGCGCGGCTGCCCTCGGGCCGCTCAAGCCGGCGCATCGCGGGCGCCGTGCGACGGTCCACGTGGCAGCAGGTGCCGCCGAGGACGCCCACGCGCTCCACGTCTTGCAGGTAGCCCAGGACAAAGAGGTGGTCGGAGGGGACGTCTGAGCCAAAGCGCAGGCCGAGCTCCCGGACGCGTTCAAGCGAGAAGAGCTTGCCCGTGGCGGGGAGCAGCTGGCCGGAGGCGAAGAGCCGCCATGCGGCGCTCCTGAAGTCGTGCTGCGCGGGGAAGACGGCCTCGTCTGCCGCGAGCTCGACCTCCGAGGCCCGACCATCGGCGCCGGTCAGGCAGAGCTCGACGCCGCCGATCACCAGCTCGAGCGAGCGGGCCTCCGCCCGGCCGACGAGGTCGGCGAGCATGGTCGGGCGGGCAAAGCCGTCCGCGTCAAGGACGAGGAGACGGCGCCCCGAGGCGCGCTCGAGGGCGACGTCGAGGGCCTCCTGCCGGGAGCAGGTGTCGGCGCGCACGAGCTCGATCCTGAGGTCGCGCTCCGCCAGGGCCTCGACGATCCGGGCGGTCGAGTCCTTTGAGCCCGCGTCGACGACGATGAGCTCGAGCTCCCTGAGGGACTGGTTCTGGATGCTCTCCACGGCGCGACGCACGCACCCCTCGGCGTCATGGACTGCCATGAGCACCGAGACGAGCGGGCCTCTGGTTGTGCCGTGCGTCATCGCCGCATCCTCTCGCCCCCTGAGGGGCACCCGTGGGGACGTGGGTCACCCGTGGGGACACTCCCTCTAGAGTATCAGCGTGATGCGGCCTTTCAGGTCGCGCAGAAAAACGACAGAGATGCGGCGGCGCGGGGCGGGCGCTACGCGGCGGCGAAGCAGCCCACGGCGACGCCGAGCTGGGTCTGGTCGATGACCTGGCGACCGGTCTCTACGATGTTGCCGGCCTCGTCGGTGGTCGTCTCCGCCATGAGCGGCGCGTCCACGACCGCGAGGTTGGGGACGCCGATCGCGGCCAGCGTCTCCGCGAACGAGAGCAGCGCGCCGGCGTCCATGTTCGTCCTGATCTTGGAGATGAACCCCGAGGCGGACCTCATGAGGGTCCCCGCGTCCGACCCGGCGAGCTGAGCCGCCTCCTCCAGCACGTCGCCGGTCGCGAGGATGACGTTGCCAAAGCCCAGCCCGGCAGCCCTGCCGAGCGGGACCACGCACGCGGCGCAGCCCTGGCTCGAGAAGAGCTCGGAGAGGGTCGTGGCCTGATCGTCCACCGTGAGGGCAAGGTCAACCGGGACGTTCACCAGCGTCGCCGTGCCCGTCGTGGAGTTGACCGAGAGGATGCGCGCCGCCGTGAGCATGCCCCCCTGTTCGTCCAGGCTGTCGGCGGTGAGGAGCAGCGTGCTGCTGACCTCGTTGCCCGTCGTGACGTAGCCGTCCGCGGGGCCCGCCAGGGTTCTCGCGGAGAGGTCGGCGACGGCGCCGGCGAGGGAGCGGTCGCCCATGCGGCTCTCCAGGTTGGCGCGGTTCCAGGCAAACATGACGACCGCCGCCGTCAGGACGAGGGCCGCGACGGCGACCACGCCGCCGATGAGGTTGCGCCGGGGGCTCGGCTCCGGCACGTCGGTTCGCTCGAACCTCTCGCGCTTTCTTGGCATAATCTACCGCCCTTCTCGCCTGTCGTTTAGAACAGCATACCCGAGGCGCCCGCGAGAAGGCCCACCACAACGGCCACGAGGTAGATGAACGCGGTGATGAGGGCGTTCTGACGGGCGTCGGCGTTGGTCCTCCAGAGCACGAGCAGGCCCACGCCGCCCGAGGCGAGAAGACCGGCGAGCATGGGGCCCGTCGCGAGGACGCCGTCGAGGTAGAGCTCCGTGATGGCGACGCTCGCCGCGCAGTTGGGAATCAGCCCCACGAGCGCCGAGACGAAGGTCGCCCGGACCGGGTGGTTGGCGAGGAGCGCACCGAGCGCGTCCTGGCCAACGTACTCGATCACCAGGCCAAAGACGAACGTCACGACGAGGATGAAGAGCGTCACCTGGACGGTGTGGACCAGCGCCGAGCGCACGATGGACCAGCGCCCGTGCGCGTGGTCGTGGGCGTGGTCGTGGTCGTCGTCGCAGTGGCAGTGCTCGCGCTCGCAGAGCTCGTGGATGTGAACGTGGCCGTCCCCCGCGCGATGCCAGGCGCGCAGCGCCACGTCCACGACGAGGCCCACCGCAACGCCCACCACGACCTTGAAGGCCATGATGGCGAGGAGCCTGCCGAGCGGCTCCTGATGAGCCAGGAACACGGGCACCATCTCGTCGGACGTGGAGAGCACCACGGCGACGAGCGTGCCGAGCGTGACCACGCGGCCGGCGTAGAGCGTGGCCGCCATGGCGGAGAAGCCGCACTGGGGCAGCGCGCCCAGGGCCGCGCCCACGACGGGGCCCGCCTTCCCCGAGCGCTCCACGGCGGCGCGCACGCGCTCGCTCGCGGCGTGCTCGATCGCCTCCATGGCGAGGTAGGTCAAGAAGAGCAGCGGGACGAGCGCCAGCGTATCCAGGACGCTGTGCTCGAGCACATGCAGCAGAAAGTCCAAGTTCAGGCCTCCAAGGCAGGGTTCGCCGGGAGACTCACTCCCAGGGCGAAAGAGTTAGCTTGGGGTATTCTACCCCGACGAAGGTGAGGCCTTTCGCGGGGGCGCAGGGCCCGGCCGCCGTGCGATCGCACGCGGCGAGGACCTCAGCGAGCCAGCCCGGCGCGCGGTGGCCGCGCCCCACCTCGACGAGCGAGCCCGCTATCGTGCGCACCATGTTGTGGAGGAAGGCGTTGCCCGTGATGTCGATGGCCACGAGATCCTCCCCCGCCTCCGTGACGCGCGTCACGTCGAGCGCGCCCACGTAGCGACAGGTGGGCTTGCCCTCGGCCGAGGTCGCCTTGCAGAAGCTCTTGAAGTCGTGCTCGCCCAGGAGCGGGCGCGCGGCCTCGGCCATGGCGTCCACGTCCAGCTCGCCGCGATACCACCAGCTGTGGTCCCACGCGAGCACGGGGCGCGCCTGGGACGCCGCGATGCGGTAGCGATAGCTGCGGCTGAGCGCGTCAAAGCGCGCCGAGAAGCCCGCGGGCGCGCGGTAGAGCGCCTGCACGGAGAGGTCGTCGGGCGTGAGGGCGCAGAGGCTGCGCATGAGGCGGCTGCCGGGGAGGTTGAGCTCGTCTCCGCTCACGGGCAGGCTCACGTACTGCGCGATGGCGTGCACGCCGGCGTCCGTGCGACCCGCGCAGGTGAGCTCGCAGGGCCGGCGCAGCGTGGTCTCGAGCGCGCGACGCAGCTCGCCGGCGACGGTGCGCACGCTCGGCTGCTCCGCAAAGCCCGCGAAGTCCGCCCCGCGATACCCGAGCCGTATGACCAGCGTTCCAGCGTCCTCTGACATGGCGCCCCTTTCGACCCCCCTAGCGTATCACGCGACGGCAGGGGCGCGGCGCGTCCGGGAATCGGCGGGCTTGTCCGGGCGCGTCCGGGAATCGCCGCCCTTGTCGGCTGGCGTTCTAGAAAGTCGGGACCTTGTACGGCCCGAGGCCCCGATTTCGTGACAAGGGCGGGAATTCTTAGAGCGAAAGCCGACAAGGGCGGTTGTGTGCCGATTGTTGGTGTCCGCCACGCTGCGGGGCGGCCGGTCGCCCTAGGACCGATCTCCCCGATACTACACCTTTCCCGTCATGCGGCCCTCCTCCTCTCCTCGATCGCCCCGACCACGATGAGCCTCGCCCGCTCGACGACCTCGGGCGACGGCGGCTCCGGCTCGGCAGTCGACCTCTCGACTCCGCGCAGCGACGCCGCGTCGATGAAGTTCATGTCCATCCACTCCTCGTTGACGTCGATGAGCACGGAGCCCACGAGGCGCTCCATCGCCTCGACGGAGGGGAAGACCGAGACGACCTTGGTCCTGCGCTTGATCTCCTCGTTCGCGCGCTCCTGCACGTTGTTCGTCCGGAGCCTCACGTGGTGCTCGAAGGGGAAGTCGAGGTAGGCGAGCGCGTCCGCCTCGGCGTCCTCGAGGAGCTCGCCGGCCCGCGCCGACATCGCGCCCAGCTCCTCGCAGGCCCTGCGGTAGGCGGCGCGGACCAGCGACGGCTCGCGCTCGGCGAACACCGCCTTGAGCGCCGCCAGCGCGCAGGCGCGGTCGTCGCGGCGGCTGAACCAGCCGGCGGCGTCGCGCTCGAGGTGCACGATGCAGCGCTGCCAGGCGGCGCCCGGGAAGACCTCGGAGACCGCCTGGACGAGGCCCTCGTGGGCGTCGGAGGTGACGCACCTCACGCCCGAGACGCCGCGGCGCCTGAGGCCCCTGAGGAACGCCTTCCACGAGCTCGCGCTCTCGGCGTCGACGCACCCGAAGCCGACGAACCTCCTCGACCCGTCCTCGCCGCACGCGATGGCGGTGACGACGGCCTTGGACTGCACGTGCCCCTCGTCGCGGCACTTGAGGTAGGTCGCGTCGAGCCAGAGGTAGGGGAAGCGCGCCCCGTCGAAGCGCTCGGCGCGCATCGAGGCGACCTCCTCGTCGAGGTCGGCGGTCATGCGCGACACGCGCGACGGCGAGAGGCGCGCGAACTCGAGGGCCTCGGCGGCCCTCTCTATCTTCCTGGTCGAGAGCCCCCGCACGTACACCTCGCGCACGCAGGCGACCATCGCCCGGTCCACGCGCGAGTAGGGCCTCACGATGTCGTCCGGGAAGTAGCTCCCCTCCCTGAGCTTCGGTATCCGGAGCGTGATCTCCCCGACGACCGTGAGCAGCGTCCGCTCCCGGTAGCCGTTCCTCCTGTTCCCCTCCCCGCACAGCTCGTCGGCCTGCGCGTCCATCACCTGGTTGAGTATCGACTCCAGGGCCCGCCGCGCGAGCTCCGTGAGGTCGAGAGTCCCGTCGTCCCTGACCGGGAGGTTCTCCAGCATCCCGTTTTCCTGTAGAGTGTCCATGGTGGCCGTGTCCCTTCTTCTCGAATCGACGTTTCAGCGATATCGATTCTAGGGCGCGGCCGCCGCCCTCGGGCAGAGGCCGGACACCACGATTCGGCACACGATCACAAGGGCGCGGTTTCTTAGAACGGCAGCCGACAAGGACGGGCTTTCTTAGATGCGCCGCCGACAAGGGCGGGAATTCTTAGAGCGGCGCCAACGGGGTCGTGCCATCAGCGCTCCGCCCGCCCGCAAGGATAATTCTAACGACGGGAAAACGGATTTCCCCGTTGTTAGAGCGGATCGGCGTCGGCGCGCAGGATGGTGAGATACGGCTCAAACAGGTACACGCGGTACCGCTGCCTTCCGTCGCCGCGAAGCTTCAATATGCCCATCTCGCAAAATGCCTTCACCAGCGAGGAAGCGGTCGAGCGGGACAGCCCGAGGCGCTCCATGACAAACGCCACCTCAACGATGGGGTGCGCCTCGATCAGATCGAGGAGCCTGAGACCGTTTATCAGGCCCTTGCCCATCCGCTCGCGAATCGTCTTCTCCGCCCGGCGATGCACCCCGATGAGCTCCTCCATCGATGCAATCGCGTTCTCGGAGCTCGCAAGCAGGCACTCGCAGAAGAATACGACCCACTCCTCGAACGCCCCGCTCTCACGCACGTCCATAAGGCGCCGATAGTACTCCTGCCTCCTCATCTTGAGCTGGTAGGACGGGTAGAACACCGCGCTTCTCAGCACGCCGTCGTTGATGAGCGAGAGCGTGATGAGCAGGCGGCCGAGCCTCCCGTTGCCGTCGAGGAACGGGTGGATCGTCTCGAACTGGTAGTGAACGAGCGCCGCCTTGACGATGGGGTCGAGCTCTTCGACGTCGTTCATGAACGCATCCAGATCGGAGAGCGCCTCCTTCATGTCCTCAACGTTGGGCGGCACATAGGCGGCCTCGCGAAGCGTGCATCCCGCAGGCCCGATCCAGTTCTGCGAGGTTCTGATTTCGCCGGGCGTCTTGTCTCCCCCGCGCACGCCCTGCATGAGGCGGGCATGCACCTCGCGGAGAAGGCGAGTGCACAGCGGAAACTCCTGCAGGCGCTCGATGGCGTAGTTCATGGCGGCCACATAGTTCACCACATCGGCAACGTCCCCGTGCGCCGCCGCGCGGTTGTCGGGATCGAACACGTCATCGAAGGTGCACTGTGTCCCCTCGATCTGAGCCGAGAGGAGCGCCTCTTTGAGGACGTACATGGCGAGAAAGACGTCGGCGCGCGGCACGAAGCGCACCATTCCCTCGATCTCACCGAGCTTGCGCGCACAGGCAGAGAGGAGCGCGCCGTCGCGATCCGACAGCTGAAGGGGCAGCACGCTGCGCAAGGACGCCGGGCGAAACGAGGAGTAGGAGAGCGCGCCCGAGAGATTGCCGACGAGCGAACTCTGGCGAGTTCCAACGATGTTCATTGCCGCACCCCCCCGCAAGGGTTTACGACCGGACGGTCGATATACCGACCGAACGGTACCCAATTTCGAGGTTTGTGGCCCCTAACGAGCGGCATAGTCCCTGAGTTTCTGTCCGGTCGCCGGAGTACGCTCGCGGCGTAGGGCACGACGGCGTAGGGAGGTCGCGATGGCGGGCATGACGGGCAGGGACGTGGCGGCGGCAAACGGCGGGGACGGGACCCTGATCGAGTGGATGGCGCGGTTCGGCACCGAGGAGGCCTGCAAGGAGGAGATGCTGCGCAGGATGTTCCCGGACGGGTTCCGCTGCCCGGCGTGCGGGCACGACAGGTGCTCGCGGGTGAAGGGGCGGGCGCACAAGTGGCAGTGCACGCGCTGCTCCAGGCAGCTCTCGGTTACGGCGGGCACGGCCATGAGGGGCACGAAGCCGCCGCTCGTGAAGTGGTTCCTCGCCGCCCACCTGATGACCCGCTCCAAGCGAGGCGTCTCGGCCATGGAGCTGGCGCGCCAGGTCGGCACATCGGAGCGCACCGCCGGCTACGTGCTGCTGCGCCTCCGCGGCGCCATGGCCAGATCGGAGTCCGTTCAAGCGGCTTGACGGGACCGTCGAGGTCGACGAGATGTACCTCGGCGCAACCGTGCCGGGCAGGGTCGGGCGGGGCTGCGGGAAGGCCCCCCTGCTCGTCGCCGTCGAGGCCGGCGGCCCCGGGGGCCCGGGCCGCTGCTCGGTCGGGGTCGCCTCCGACGTGACGGCGGGCTCCTACCGGGAGTTCCTGCGCGCCCGCGTCGGCGTGCTCGCCCGCGTGCGCTTCGACGGCTTCCCGCCCATAGGCCGCGCGGTCGCGTCGTGGCCGCGCGCCGGGGCCGGCAGGTCGCCCTCGGGCGGTGCGCCGGGGACGTGGCTGCGCCTGGCGCACAAGGTGATCTCGAACCTGCGCGCCTACGTCCAGGGGACCTGCCACGGCCTCTCGGCGACGCGGCTGCAGGGCGCGGTCGACGAGTTCTGCTGGAGGTACTCGCACCGCGCGCCGGGAGGGCCCGGCATCGCCTCGGAGCTGCTGGGCGAGGCGGCGCGCGGGCACGTGCCGAGGGCCGAGCTCCTCTCCTCGACGTTCTCCGCCCAGGGGCCGGGCAGGAGGCTCAGGAACGCGCGGAGGGAGAAGAGGGAGAACGAGGAGTGGGTCGCAGCGGCGATCGCCGAGGCGACGAGGGAGCGGATGACTAACTATGCCACTCGTTAGGGGCCACATCGAGGTTTTTCTCGCCACGGCGCCGCTTTATTGGGTGCCGGAGCGCGTCCGGAAATCGCCGGACTAATGCGCCAGGCACGCGATGGGAACCACATGCACGCCGTCGGGGCGCGTATAGCCAAACTGCCCGCCCGTAAGCACCATGCAGAAGGCCGGCGCCGGCGTGTGACGCCCGTCGACCTTCTCCGCGAGGGCGCGGACGTTCGCCGCCCCCTCGTCAATGCGGCGCGCGCCGCCAAGCTTGATCTCCACCGCGCCCCATGCGCCAGAGCGCAGGCGCACGACCGCGCCCACCTCGAGGCCGCTCTTGTCGCGGTAGTGATATACGTCGCCTCCCAGCGCGCGCATGTAGGCGCGTAGGTCGCGAACGCACAGCGACTCAAACAGGTACCCCATGGTGTTCAGGTCCGAGAGGAGCCCCTCGGGAGAGGTCTCGAGCGCAGCCGCCTCGATTGACGGATCGCACAGATGCCACACGGACGCGGAGCGCAGCGGGGTGCGAGACCTGAGCGTGGGAGCCCAGGCACGCACGTCCTCGACCACGAACAGGCGTCGCAGCGCGTTAAGGTAGACGCGCAGCGTCGGCTCGCTCATGCCCACCCCAACGTCTCGCACGTCGGACAGCAGCGTGGGCACCGACGCCAGCCACACCAAGGCCATGAAGCGTAGCCTGGTTCGCGCCCACCAGCAGCGTCACCACCAGGATTGCGGGCAGGGCGCTCATGCGCCACCACGTCACCGACTCGATCCGGGAGGAAAACGCACAGCCGACTGCCCGCATGAACGGCGTCATGACACAGAAGAACACCAGGTAGACCACGGCCATCACGGCGAGGCGCGGCGGGTAGTACGTGTAGCCGTCGCTCTGCTCCGAGAGGCCCATCAGGTAGGACACGTTAGACGAGGTGAGCGTCGCAAAGAAGGCAAAGAACACGACCAGCGAGAACACAAAGGCCTTGTGCGCCGCAGGCGCCTCGACCTCGTGGAGGTAGAGCACGAAGAGCGCCGCCACCGTTGCCAGGAAGACCACGTTCTGCAGCGGGTTGTAGACCTCGTAGGGCACCCCGCCCGGCACGACGAAGGGCGAGGCCACGACGGCGAGAAAAACCACGAGCCCCGCCGCGATTATCGCCGCCGCGCGCGCCCACGCCCGGCGGCCCCCCGCGCGGAACCTGTGCTCGAACGGCATGAGGCAGAGCACCGCGCAGGGCGCCATCTACACCAGAAACCCAACGATATTGCGTACCAGCACCCCGGTCATGCTCGCCTCCCCTACGGTCGTCCGTGAATATCAAACTGTCATATTGTACGGCATGCGGCCGCCGCACGGCGGACGGGGAAGCCTAGGAGGCGAACCTAGGAAGCTACCTAGGAACCTTCCTAGGTTCTGCGCCTCACTCGTCTGGGTACCCTACAGCAGCATAGCCAGCGTGGCCCAGCCAACGCCCACGAGAAGTGTCGCCCAGTCACGAGGCGCGAGCGGGTCGAAGGGCGACGTCTGGTCGCCGGTGTAGCAGCGGTCGACCATCGCGCTCGCCAGCTCGTCGGCGCGACGGAACAGGCTCACCACGAGCGGGACCAGGACCTGGGACCACTGGCGCAGGCGGCGCAGCAGTCCGCCCTCGTCTAGGCGCGCCCCGCGGGCGCGCTGGGCGCAGCGGATGCGGTCGACCTCCTCGACCGTGAGCGGGATGAACCTCAGCGCGATCGAGCACGACATCGCGATGGCACCTACCGGCACGCCCACGCGGCGCAGCGGCGCCATGAGGGCAGCGATGCCGTCGGCTATGGCGGGCGGCGGCGTGGTGGACGAGAAGGACAGGGCAAAGCCCACCACCAGTGCAATCCGACACACCACCAGCGCGCTTCTCGCCAGACCGCCTGCCGAGACGCCCGGCTGGCCCACGAGCACGACAGCGTTGGAGACAACGGAGATCGCGAGGATGATCGCCGCAGGGCGAAGGCCCCGGAGGACCGTCGCCAGCGAGATCCTGCTCGCCACGAGCGCGGCGACGAGGCCCAGGGCAACTACGGCGAGCCCCCAGGGGGCGGGGGACGCAAACGAGGCCACCGTCGCCATGAGCAGCGCCGCGAGCTTGACGCGCGGGTCCATCCGGTGCATGGGGGTCTTTCCCGGGGCGTAGGCGCCCGGCACGCGAGCGCTACGCATGCGCCTCGACCCCCTCGACCCGTCCGTCCCGAAGGCGTACCACCGCATGCGCGCAGGGTGCCCACTCCTCCGGCTCATGCGTGATGACGACGACCGTCGCTCCCTCGCCCACCAGGCGGCACGCGAGGTCGCGGAGCTCGCACGCGCCGGCGGCGTCCAGTCCCGCCGTCGGCTCGTCGAGCACGTATGCGTCCGGGCGTGCGGCGACCACGCCCGCGAGCGCGACGCGACGCATCTGTCCGCCGGACAGCTGGAAGGGCGAGCGACCAGACAGGCCCTCGTCCACGGCGAGCATTCGTGCGGCGTCGCGCGCCACGCCGAGCGCATCGGGAAGCCCCTGCGCGCGGGGGCCGTAGGCGATGTCGTCAAGCACGGTTTCGCAGAAGAGCTGGTCCTCGGGGCGCTGGAACGCAAGCCCCACGTCACCGGGGCGCACGGGACGGCCGCCGAGCGTGACCACCCCCGAATCTGGCACGAGCACGCCGGTCAGCACGCGCGCGAGCGTGGTCTTGCCCGCGCCCGAGGGACCAGTGAGTACAACCAGTCCCTGAAAATCGAGCGATACGTCATGCAGTCTGCCTAAAACTGTCACACCGGAAGACCGGAGCACCTGTTGGCAGGATGGAGCACACTGTGTTTTAGGCAGTTTTACGAGACCGGGTCCAGTAGGCACGCCCAACTGGTCTGCGATTCGCCCGCTTTCGAGGAAGACCTCCCGGCCGCCAAGGACCGGTCGGTGCGATATCTCGAGCACTCCCACGCCCCGCGAGCAGGCCTCTCTCACGATGCCGGCCACGCGAGCGCGGGTCTCGTGGTCGAGCATCGACGTTGCCTCGTCGAGCACGAGGTAGCGCGGGCGCATGGCCAGCACGCCCGCAAGCGCGACGAGCTGCTGCTGGCCGCCGGAGAGCTCCGTGGTCATGCGGTCGCGCAGCTCGCGGATGCCGCATACCCCGAGTACCTCGTCGACGCGCGCGAGCACCTCGGCGCGCGGCAGGCCGAGGTTGCGCGGGCCAAAGGCGACCTCATCCGAGACGACGGAGCTCACGATCTGGTTGCGCGGGTCCTGGCGCACGTACCCCACGAGCCGCGCTAGGCGCTCGCTCTGCCCGTCGACGCTCACGCTGCCCGAGCTCGGCACGAGCGACCCGTTGAGCAGCCTGGCCAGCGTAGACTTTCCCGAGCCGTTGCGCCCGAACAGCTTGACCCGCTCGCCGGACCCCAGCGTGAGCGAGACGTGATCGACCACGTTCTTCTCGCCGTCATACGAGAAGCACACGTCCCTAACCTCGATCATGTCCCACCTCCTCGCACCCGCCGGGAGACCGCGCCCCTGGCCCCCTCATGTTTTGGGCAACAACTTTGATGTTCTTCTCGCATATTTGATACAAAACCTTGGGTTTTGTTGCAGATGGGCGAGCAAAACCTCTGATTATCTGGCAAATACCCTCGAGCACATAAAATATGTTGCCCAAAACCTCAGCGGAACCCCTCGTTCAGGCAACATCCCGAGCACGACGACGCGAGAAACCCAAAACGTTGGTTTTGGTGGCATCGCAGAGGCGGGCCCGGACCGCTCTAGGCAAAAAGGGCCCCGGCACGCGGCCGGGGCCCTAACAAGCGATGGGGCGCGAGGTTACTCGGCCTTCTCCTCCTCGGCAGGAGCCTCCTCAGCGGCGGTCTCCTCGGCCTCGGCGGCCTCCTCGACGACCTCGGCCTCGGCCTTGGGCTCCTCGGCGGGGGCCTCCTCGACCTTGGTCACCTTGGCGGCAGGGGCGGCCTTCTTGGCCTTGGCCTTCACGGGCTCGGTCACGAGCTCCATGATCACGATCTCGGCGCCATCGCCCTTGCGGGGGCCGAGCTTCATGATGCGGGTGTAGCCGCCGTTGCGGTCGGCCCACATGCCCTGGGCGGCCTTGTCAAAGACCTCGCGGACGATGTCCTTGTCGCCCACGGTGGCGATGGCCAGACGACGGCTGGCGACGTCGCCTTTCTTGGCCCACGTGATCACGTGGTCAACGTCGGCGCGGATGGCCTTGGCGCGGACGTCGATCGTCTTGATGCGGTCGTTCTCAAACAGGGCGCGAACCAGGCTACGCTTCATGGCCTTGGTGTGGCTGGCGTCGGTGCCCAGCTTCATGCCCCTCTTCTTGTTGTGTCGCATGTCTCGCTACTCCTAAATCCGGCGCGCCTAGGCCTTGAGGGACAGGCCCATGGTCTCGAGCTTGTCCTTGACTTCCTCGATGGACTTGACGCCAAAGTTTCTGATGTTGAGAAGGTCGTTCTCCGAGAACTCCACGAGCTGGCGCACGGAGTGGATGCCGGCGCGCTTGAGGCAGTTGTAGGAGCGGACGGAGAGGTCCAGGTCCTCGATCTGCTTGTCGAGCTCGACGTTGTCCTCGACGGTGCCCGTCGCGAAGATGGAAGCGTCCTCGACGGGCTCGTCCTCCTCGGCCAGGCACATGAACGCGGTCATGTGCTGGTTGATGATGTTGGCAGCCTCGACGACGGCGTCACGCGGGGAGATGGAGCCGTTGGTCTCCACCTCGAGGACGAGACGGTCGTAGTCGGTGTGGCGGCCGACGCGGCAGGCCTCGACGGCCTTGGCGCAGCGGCGGACGGGCGAGTAGAGCGAGTCGACGTGGACGATCCCGATCGGGTCGTTCTCGCGCTCGTTGTCCTCGCCGGAGACGTAGCCGCGGCCCACGCCGATGCGCATGCGCATGGTGAGGTGGGCGCCCGCGCCGAGGGTGCAGATGACGTGCTCGGGGTTCACGAGCTCGAACTCGGCGGGAATTTCAAAGTCGCCGCCGGTGACCGTGGCCGGACCGTCAATGGAGATCGAGGCCTCGGCCTCGTCGCCGGTGCCCATGGAGCGGAAGACGAGCCCCTTGACGTTGAGCACGATGTCGGTGACGTCCTCGTAGACGCCCTCGACGGTGGTGAACTCGTGCTGGATGCCATCGATTTGGATGGCCTCGACGGCAGCGCCGGAGAGCGACGACAGGAGCACGCGGCGAAGCGAGTTGCCGAGGGTATCGCCATAGCCGCGCTCGAGCGGCTCAGCGCTCACGCGGGCGAGGTTCTCGTTAATCTCCTCGACCGACACCTGGGGTCGAATGAATTCGGACATTGCTACCTCCAAATCTGGTCGGGCTTACTTGGAGTAGAGCTCGACGATCAGCTGCGCGTCAATGTCGAGGTCGATCTGATCGCGCGTGGGGAGCTGGAGGACGGTGCCCTTGAGCTTCTCGATGTCAACCTCGAGCCAGGCGGGGACGGCCATGTGCTCGGAGCTGATGAGGGCCTCCTTGATGGGGAGAAGGTCGCGGGCCTTCTCGGCGAC
This sequence comes from uncultured Atopobiaceae bacterium, assembly GCA_963931035.1. Lineage (GTDB taxonomy): Bacteria > Actinomycetota > Coriobacteriia > Coriobacteriales > Atopobiaceae > Thermophilibacter. Next base: position 1,392,506 of record OZ006979.1, read on the forward strand.
GGCGACGACGTCGCCAGCCTTCACCTGGTAGGAGGGGATGTCGACGCGCTTGCCGTTCACGGTGATGTGGCCGTGACGGACGGTCTGGCGGGCCTCCTTGCGGGTGCGGGCAAAGCCGAGACGGAAGACGACGTTGTCCAGGCGGCACTCGAGCAGGCTCATCAGGTTGTCACCGGTGATGCCCTCGCGCTTCATGGCGAGGACGTAGTAGTGACGGAACTGCTTCTCGAGAACGCCGTAGATGAACTTAGCCTTCTGCTTCTCGCGGAGCTGCATGCCGTACTCGCTCTCCTGGCGGCGACGACGCTTGGGCTCGCGGTTGGAGGTCTTGTTGATGCCCATCACAACGGGGTCGATGCCGAGCTGACGGCACCTCTTGAGGACGGGAGTCCTATCGATAGCCATTGATATTCCTCCTAGCTACACGCGGCGACGCTTGCTCAGACGGCAACCGTTGTGCGCGATGGGGGTCTTGTCCTGGATGCCCGACACCTCGAGGCCGGCGGCCTGCAGGGAGCGGATGGCGGTCTCACGGCCGGAGCCGGGGCCCTTGACGAACACGGCGACCTTGTGCAGGCCGTGCTCCATGGCCGCCTTGGCAGCGGCCTCGGCGGCGAGCTGCGCGGCGAACGGCGTGGACTTACGGGAGCCCTTGAAGCCGACGGTGCCGCCGGACTGCCAGGAGATCACGTTGCCCTGGGGGTCGGTGATCGAGACGATCGTGTTGTTGAACGTGCTCTTGATGTGGGCCTGGCCCACGGCGATGTTCTTGCGCTCGGAGCGGCGCACGCGGGTGGTGCGCTGGTTCTTCTTCTGCGGCATTGTCTACTCCCTAGCCCCTCTTCTTGGCACCGATCTGACGCTTCTTGCCCTTGCGGGTGCGAGCGTTGGTGTGGGTGCGCTGACCGTGGACAGGAAGGCCCTTGCGGTGACGGAGGCCACGGTAGCAGCCGATCTCCATCAGGCGGGCGGTGTTCTGACGAACCTCGCGGCGAAGGTCACCCTCGGTGGTGTAGTTGGCGTCGATGAAGTCACGGATCTTGGTGACCTCGTCCTCCGTCAGGTCCTTCACGCGGGTATCGGGGTTGACACCGGTCTCCGCGCAGATCTTGGTGGCGCGGGTCTGGCCGATGCCGAAGATGTAGGTGAGTCCGACCTCGACGCGCTTGTCGCGCGGCAGGTCGACGCCGTTAATACGGGCCAACTTGGAGCTCCTTCCTTAGCCCTGACGCTGCTTGTGGCGCGGGTTCTCGCAGATGACGTAAACCTTGCCATGGCGACGGATGATCTTGCACTTGTCGCACATCTTCTTGACCGAAGGACGTACCTTCATGCGTCTTCCTTCCGGTAGTGCTGATACGAACTATCTACTCGCCCAGCCGCTGGCGTGAATATCCACAGCTGAAGAGCGGACGTACCCCCTACTTGTAGCGGTAGGTGATGCGCCCCCTCGTGAGGTCGTAGGGAGAGATCTCCACGACGACCTTGTCGCCCGGGAGGATGCGGATGTAGTTCATCCTGATCTTCCCCGAGATGGTGCAGAGAATGGTCTTTCCGTTCTCGAGCTCAACGTTGAACATGGCGTTGGGCAGCGGCTCGATGACCTTGCCCTCCAGCTCGATTGCGTCCTGCTTGCTCAAATTGACACCCTCTCCACTCCGACAGCGACCAAATATCATACCTAAAATTCACGTACGTTCCACACGGCACTTCTCGTGCTGCATGAGACGCACACAAGAGGGGGTGGGCTACGCCTCGGCCCCTCCCTGCATCGCGCACCACGGGCCCTGCTCGTCCTGGGTGAGGATCACGGGGCCGTCCTCGGTGACGGCGACGGTGTTCTCGTAGTGCGCGGCCGGCAGGCCGTCGTCGGTGACGACCGTCCAGCCGTTGGCCAGCGTGTGGCACTTGTAGGTGCCGAGGCAGATCATGGGCTCGATGGCGATGACCATGCCCGCCTGCAGCTTCACGCCGCGACCGCGCTTGCCGTAGTTTCTGACCTCGGGCTCCTCGTGCATGACGCTGCCGACGCCGTGGCCCACGTAGTCGCGGACGACCCCGTAGCCGTTGCCCTCGGCCAGCTCCTGCACCGCGGCGCCGATGTCGCCGAGGTGGTTGCCGGGAACGGCCTGCTCGATGGCCGCCTCGAGGCAGTCGCGCGTGCACTCGCAGAGCGCGCGCCACTCGGCGGGCGGCTCGCCCACGTAGAACGTCCACGCGTTGTCACCGACCCAGCCCTGGTAGGTGGCGCCGGTGTCGATGGAGACGATGTCGCCCTCCTGCAGGATGACGCTCGGGGACGGGATGCCGTGGACGATCTGCTCGTTGACCGACGAGCAGATGCTGCCCGGGAACCCGCCGTAGCCCTTGAAGGTCGGCGTGGCGCCGTGAAGCCTGATGAAGCCCTCGACCACCTGGTCGATCTCCATCGTCGTCGCACCGGGGCGAACGAGCGCCCCGGCACGACGAAGGGCCGCCTTGGACAGAGCCCCGGCGGCCTTCATCTGCTCGATCTGCTGAGGTGTCTTGATCTTGATCATAGACCGAGAAGGACCTTGACGTCGGCATAGACCTCGTCGACCGGACGGTCCCCGTCAACCTCCTTGAGAATCGAGTGACCGCGGTAGTACTCAACGAGCGGCGCGGTCTGGGACTGGTAGACGTCAAGACGGTGCTGGATGGTCTCCGGCTTGTCGTCGTCGCGCTGGTACATCTCACCACCGCAGCGCGGGCAGGTGTCCACGCCGGCAGGGGCGGTGTAGCCGCAGGCGCGGCAGGTGCGGCGAGAGCTCAGGCGCTCGACGATGACGCTGGGCTCGACGGAAACGAGCAGGGCGGCGTCGAGCGTGCGACCCATGGCGGAGAGCTCGGAGTCGAGCGTGACCGCCTGCGCGGTGTTGCGCGGGAAGCCGTCGAGGATGAAGCCCTTCTGGGCGTCGTCGGCCTCGAGGCGCTCCTTGACGAGGTCGATGACCAGGTCGTCGGGAACGAGCTTGCCCTCGTCCATGTAGCCCTTGGCCTTCATGCCGAGCTTGGAGCCCTCCTTGATGGCGGCACGCAGAAGGTCGCCGGTGGAAATGTGGGCGATGCCGAACTCAGCCACGAGCTTCTGTGCCTGGGTTCCCTTGCCCGCGCCGGGGGCGCCGAGAAGAACGATGTTCATGATGCGGACCGCCTTTCCTAGCTACTGACCTTACCTGCCGACGACGGGCCCTACTTGAAGAACCCGTCGTAGTTGTGCATCTTGAGCTGGCTCTCGATGGAGGAGAGCGTGTCCATGGCAACGCCGACCATGATCAGCACGGAGGTGCCGCCAAACGCCTGGATGAGCGAGTTGCCCGTGAACCAGAAGATGATCGTGGGCACCACGGCGAGGACCGCCATGAACAGCGCGCCCGGGAGCGTCACGTGGTCGATGGTGCTCTTGATGTAGGCCGCCGTCGCGGCGCCCGGGCGGACGCCGGGGATGAAGCCGCCCTGCTTGCGCAGCTGGTCCGCCGTCTCGGTGGGGTTGAACACCATCGACGAGTAGAAGTACGCAAAGGCGACGATAAGAACGACGGAGAGCACCCAGTTGATCCAGCCGGCCGAGAGGGCGTTGGCAAAGGCCTGCACCCACTCGACCGTCGGGAAGAACACCGCGAGCTGCGCCGGCAGATACAGGATCGCCGAGGCGAAGATGATCGGCACGACGCCGGCGGTGTTGACCTTGATCGGCAGGTAGGTGGCCTGGCCGCCCATCATGCGCCTGCCCACGACGCGCTTGGCGTACTGGATGGGGATCCGGCGCTGGCCGCGCTCCACGAACACGATGATCGGGATGATGGCGATGATGATCACGAGGGTCACCACGGTGAGGACGATGTTGCCCGTGCCCGTCACCGAGGAGATGAGCGAGGTGGGCAGGCCCGACATGATGTTCGCGAAGATGATGAGCGACATGCCGTTGCCCACGCCGTTCTGGGTGATGATCTCGCCGAGCCACATGATGACCATGGCGCCGACGACCATGGTGAAGACCACCATGATGTCGAGAAGGACCTCGGGCGCGCCGGCGTTGGCCAGGCTCACGCCGTAGCTCCTGAACAGGAACAGGTAGCCGATCGCGTTGAGCAGGGCGAGACCGATCGTGAGGTAGCGCGTGTACTGCGTGATCCTGCGCTGACCGGCCTCGCCCTCGCGGGCAAGCTCGCCAAGGGACGGAATCACGGCCTGGAGCAGCTGGAAGATGATCTGCGCCGTGATGTAGGGCATGATTCCAAGGCTGAAGACCGACATGCGGGAGAGTGCTCCGCCCGAGAACAGGTTGAGCACCGCCATGGCGCCGCTCTCGGACAGCCCGGACTGGTACGCGCCGAGCAGGTCCTGGAACGGGGCGCCCGGAACGGGCAGATAGGCACCGAAGCGATACAGCAGCAGGATGGCCGCCGTCAGGAGCAGCTTCTGCCTGAGTTCCGGAACGCGAAACGCGTTGGCGATTCCCTTTAGCACGCCTGCTCGACCTTTCCTCCGGCCGCCTCGATCTTGGCCTGGGCAGAGGCGGAGACCTTGTCCACCTTGACGGTGAGCTTCTTGGTGATCTCGCCGTCGCCGAGGACCTTCACAGGAACATAGTTGTGCTTGATGACGCCCTTGGCAACCAGGGTGTCGGCGTCGACGGTCTCACCGTCGGCGAACAGCGCGTCGAGACGGGCGACGTTCACCGGGGCGTACTCGACGCGGTTGTGGTTCTTGAAGCCGGGGAGCTTGGGGAGGCGCATCGCGAGCGGCTGCTGGCCGCCCTCGAAGCCCTTGCCCTTGCCGCCGCCGGAACGGGAGAGCTGGCCCTTGGTGCCGCGACCGGCCGTGGTGCCGTGACCGGACGAGTTGCCGCGGCCGATGCGCTTGCGGTTCTTGCGCGAGCCCTCCGCGGGACGCAGATCGTTGAGCTGCATGAGTGACTCCTAGTTCTCTTCCACGACCACAAGGTGCTTGACCTTGAAGATCATTCCACGGATGCTCGGGTTGTCCGGCTGCTCCACGACGTCGCCGATCTTGCGCAGACCGAGGGCGCGGCAGGTGGCCGTCTGGTCCTTCTTGACGGAGGCCACGGCGCTGCGGACGAGCTTGATCTTGAGGGACTGAGCCATCGTTAGTTCTCCTTCCCGGCGAACATCTCGCTGACCGTGATGCCGCGGCGCTCAGCGGTCTGAGCGGGGCTGGAGAGCTCCTTGAGGCCCTCGGCGGCGGCCTTGATGATGTTCATGGCGTTGTTGGTGCCGAGGGACTTGGAGAGCACGTTGGTGATGCCAGCGAGCTCGAAGAGCGGGCGGACGGGGCCGCCGGCGATGACGCCGGTACCCTCGATGGCCGGCTTGATCAGCACGTGGCCGGCGCCGTAGTGGCCCTCGACGGTGTGCGGGATGGTCCCGTGCTCGGTGACGGGCACGTGGAACATGTTCTTCTTGGCGTCCTCGACGCCCTTGGAAATGGCCAGGGGCACCTCGGCGGACTTGCCCATGCCGAGGCCGACGTTGCCCTTGCCGTCACCGACGGCGACGAGGGCGACGAGGGACATGCGGCGGCCGCCCTTGACGGTCTTGGAGACACGGTGGATGAAGACGACGCGCTCCTGAAGATCCGTGTCCTGCTGGCGCTTGCGATCTCGTGCCATTGAATCCTCCTAGAACTTCAGGCCCGCGTTACGGGCACCGTCTGCCAGAGCCTTGACACGGCCGTGATAGATGCGACCACCGCGGTCGAAGGTGACCTCGGTGACGCCCTTCTCGACGGCGCGCTTGCCCACGAGCTCGCCCACGAACTCAGCGGCCTCCTTGTTGGAGCCGATCTTGCCCGTGGCACGGAACTCGGGGTCGAGGGTCGAGGCAGAGCAGATGGTCTTGCCGTCGGCGTCATCGATGACCTGAGCGTAGATGTTTGCGTTGGTGCGGTGCACGCTGAGGCGCGGACGCTCAGCGGTGCCGAAGATCTTGGCGCGGACGCGGCGCTCGCGGCGCTTGAGACCGGCCTTCTTCGCCTGCTGCTTGTTCATTCCTTCTCCTTAGACGTGCCATCACCTGACGGGGTGATGGTCTTTTATAAGCCTCGAGGCTACTTGGCGGCCTTGCCGAGCTTCCTGCGGATGTGCTCGCCCTCGTAGTGAATGCCCTTGCCCTTGTACGGCTCGGGCGGGCGCTTCATGCGGATCTCGGCGGCGACCTGGCCGACCTGCTCCTTGGAGATGCCCTTCACGGTGATGTGGGTGTTGTCGGGCACCTCGAAGGTGATGTTGTCGGGGGCCGGGTAGACCACGGGGTGAGAGTAGCCGAGGGAGAGGTCAAGATCCTTGCCCTTGAGCGTGGCACGGTAGCCGACGCCGGTGAGCTCAAGCTTCTTCTCAAAGCCCTCGGAGACGCCCAGGACCATGTTGTGGAGGAGGGTGCGGGTGAGACCCTGCTGGGCGTTGGAGGCGGTGGACTCGTCAACGCGGACGACGTGGAGCTCCTCGCCCTCCTCCTTGATCTCAACGAGGTCGGAGAAGGTGCGGGTGAGCTCACCCTTGCCGCCCTTGACGGTGACGGTGGTGCCGTTGACTGTCACAGTGACTCCGGCCGGAACCTGGACAGGCTGCTTACCAATACGAGACACGGCTGTCTCCTTTCATTCCTGCCGAGAGTTACCAGACGTAGGCGATGACCTCGCCGCCGATGCCCTGCTTGCGGGCGTCGCGGTCGCACATCATGCCCTTGGAGGTGGAAATGACGGCGGTGCCGAGGCCGCCGAGCACGCGCGGGAGCTTGTCCGCGGTGGAGTAGATGCGCAGGCCAGGCTTGGAGATGCGACGGATGCCGCGGATGACCTTGGCGTGGCGAGCGCCGTACTTGAGGGTGATGTGGAGGGTCTTCTGCGGGGTCGTGTCCTCGACCTCATAGCCCGCGATGTAGCCCTCCTCGCAGATGACGCGCGCAACCTCGACGAGCACCTTGGTCGAGGGCATGGAGACCTCGGCCTTGTTGGCTGCGTTCGCGTTGCGGATGCGCGTCAGCATGTCGGAAATGGGATCAGTGATCTTCATGGATCATTCTCCTTCGGTAATGATGAACCTGAGTGCCCGGTTCGCCCGCACCCGTGGCGCGTGCGCCTGGGCGCCAGAGCCCTGCGTCCTACCAGCTCGCCTTGCGGACGCCAGGAAGCTCGCCCTTGCTCGCAAGCTCGCGGAAGCACACGCGGCAGAGGCCGAACTTGCGATAGACGGAGTGGGGACGCCCACAACGCTGGCAGCGGTTCTGCGTACGCGTAGAGAACTTCGGCTCGCGCTGAGCCTTGACGATCATCGATGTCTTAGCCACAAATCCTCCTTCAGTGCAATCTCGGCGCCCCGCTCGCACGGGACGTCTTGTTGATATACGACCTACTCAGCCTTGAACGGGAAGTGGAAGGCGGACAGAAGCGCCTTGCCCTCCTCGTCGGTCTGAGCGGTGGTCACGATGGTGATGTCCATGCCGCGGGTGTGGTCGATCTTGTCGAAGTCGATCTCCGGGAAGATGAGCTGCTCGGTGACGCCCATGGAGAAGTTGCCACGGCCGTCGAAGCTCTTCGGGGAGATGCCGCGGAAGTCGCGGATGCGCGGGATGGCGATGGAGATGAGGCGATCGAAGAACTCCCACATGCGGTCGCCGCGCAGGGTGACCTTGGCGCCGATCGGCATGCCGGCACGGAGCTTGAAGGTGGCGATGGACTTGCGGGCGTGGGTGATCAGCGGCTGCTGGCCGGTGATGGCACGCAGGTCGGCGACGGCACCGTCGATGGCCTTGGCATCCGTGGCGGCCTCGCCGACGCCCATGTTCACCACGATCTTCTCGATCTTGGGAATCTGGTTGACGTTCTTGTAGCCAAACTGCTTCTGGAGCTCGTCGCGCACGGTGGCGAAATACTGCTCCTTGAGACGCGGGACGTACTTGTCTGCCATGTTCACTCCTTAGATCATGGGGTTCTCAGCACGGGGTTTCCAACCTCGTGCCTCCCTGCCTTGGCGGGGCCGGGAGCCTTGTCATGCGTCCGAGGCAGAATCCTCCCTACCTACGGACGCAAGGAAACATATTACGCCCTTTCTCCACAAAAGGGAACGACGAACTCCTCGGCACCGTTTATGCACAATCCGTACGTTCTTCTCGCCTCTGCCCACTTACGCAAATACGCGACTTCCAACGTTTGAGGCCCTTCAAGTTTTGGAAATCGCGTATTGCCAATTCCCAATACGCGATTTCCAACGTTTCAACCCCCTAAAGCGTTGGAAGTCGCGTATCGAAGAGCACAGACCAGGGCGGCGACAAGAACGTGCCTGACCGTACGCGTTAACAGAAGGAGCCCCCGGATTTCCGGTGAGAAGTTCCGCGAAGCGCACTTCTCGAAGGAAATCCGGGGGCTCCCGTCAGGTTCGTGGGGCTCAGGCTCTTAGAACTGGGCGCCGCACTTCTTGCAGACGCGGACCTTGTCGCCCTTGTCGTTAACGTCGTGACCGACGCGGGTGGGCTTGCCGCACTTGGGGCAGACCAGCATGACGTTGGACACGTCGATGGCGGCCTCCTTCTCGACGAAGCCACCCTGCTGGTTCTGGGCGGTCGGGCGGACAGCCTTCTTGACGACGGCGACGCCCTCGACGATGACCTTGCCCTCGGCGGGCAGAGCGCGCAGGATCTCGCCCTCCTTGCCCTTGTCCTTACCGGAGAGAACGACGACCTTGTCACCCTTCTTCACGTTCATCTTCGCCATATTCACTCACTCCCTAGAGCGTCTCAGGCGCGAGCGAGACGATCTTCATGTACTTGTGGTCGCGGAGCTCACGGGCGACGGGCCCGAAGATACGGGTGCCCTTGGGCTCGCCCTCCTTGTCGACGAGAACGCAGGCGTTCTGGTCGAACTTGATGTAGCTGCCGTCCTTGCGGCGGGTCTCCTTGGTGGTGCGCACGATGACGCAGCGGACGATGTCGCCCTTCTTCACCGAGCCGCCCGGCGTGGCCTCCTGCACGGCGCCGATGATGACGTCGGCCAGGCCGGCGTAGCGACGCTTGGAGCCACCGAGGACCTTGACGCACTTCACGCGTCGGGCGCCGCTGTTGTCAGCGACGTTGAGCATGGTCTCCATCTGAATCATTGGTGTTCCTCCGAACGTATGCCACCCAGAGGTGCGCCCGGACGCGCGACGCACATGGGAAGCTTGTCACTGATACTTACTTGGCGCGCTCGACGATCTCCACGAGACGCCAACGCTTGGTCTTGGAGAGCGGACGGGTCTCCATGACGGTCACGAGGTCGCCGACGCCGCACTCGTTCTTCTCGTCGTGCGCGTGGAGCTTCTTCGAGATGGTCATCATCTTGCCGTACTTGGGGTGACGCTTGCGGTAGTCGATCTTCACCGTGATGGACTTGTCGCCAGAGATGGAGACGACCGTCCCGGTGACGACCTTGCGCGCGTTCCTCTTCTCGGTCTCAGCCATAGTCATATCTCCTGCTAGTTCTGGGCGGCGGACTTCTCCGCGGCGATCTGACGGGCGCGCTGCTCGGTGAGGACGCGCGCGATGTCCTTCTTCACGATCTTGACGCGAGCCGTGTTGTCGAGCTGGCTCGTGGCCATCTGGAAGCGGAGGTTGAAGAGCTCCGCGCGGCCCTCCTCCAGCTTCTTGGCGAGCTCATCGTCGCTCATGGCCTGGATGTCCTTGTACTTCATTGACTATTCCTCCCCGTCCTTGTCGGTGCGGGCGACGATCTTGGTCTTGATGGGCAGCTTGTGCTGGGCAAGGCGCAGGGCCTCGCGAGCCACCTCGTCGGACACGCCGTCGATCTCGAACATGATGCGGCCCGGCTTGACGACGGCCACCCACTCCTCGGGGTTGCCCTTGCCGGAGCCCATGCGGGTCTCGGCCGGCTTCTTGGTGATGGGCTTGTCGGGGAAGATGGTGATCCAGACCTTGCCGCCACGCTTCATGTAACGGGTCATGGCGACACGGCAGGCCTCGATCTGACGGTTGGTGATCCAGTGGGCCTCGAGCGCCTGGATGCCGTAGGAACCAAAGTGCAGCTCGGTGTTGCCCTTGGCGTGGCCCTTCATGGAGCCGCGCTGGACCTTGCGGTGCAGGACGCGCTTAGGTGCGAGCATTAGCGAGCCCTCCTCTCATTGCGACCACGGCGAGGACGCGAGGAGCCCTCGAGCGCCGGACGGGGCGTAGCCTGGCCGGGCAGCTTCTCGCCGAAGTAAATCCAAACCTTGACGCCGCAGGCACCCATGGTGGTGCGAGCGGTGGACTGGCCGTAGTCGATCACGGCACGCAGGGTGTGCAGGGGCACGCGACCCTCGCGGTACCACTCGCGACGGCCCATCTCGGCGCCGTTGAGGCGACCGGAGCACTGGATACGAATGCCCTTGGCGCCGGCCTTGCGGGCGGACTGGACGGCCTTGCGCATCGCGCGACGGAAGGCGACGCGCTGCTCGAGCTGCTCGGCGATGGACTGAGCGACGAGGTTGGCGTCGAGCTCGGGACGCTTGATCTCGACGACGTCGACGTTGACCATGCCCTTGCCGACCTTGGCGACCTTCTCGAGGTCGGCGCGCAGGACGTCGATGTCGGCGCCCTTCTTGCCGATCACGATGCCCGGGCGGGCGGTATAGATGGTGACCTTGACCTTGTCGCCGGCGCGCTCGATGTCGACACGGGAGAGGGCGGCCTTGGCGAGGCGCTTCTCGAGGTAGCTGCGGACGGCGAGGTCGTTGCCGAGGGTCTCGGCGTAGTTCTTATCGGCGTACCAGCGGGAACGCCACTCCTCGGTGATGCCGAGACGGAAGCCGGTAGGCTGAACCTTGTGACCCATGCTCGCTTACGCCTCCTTTCGCGGAGCGACGACGACGGTGATGTGGCTCATGCGCTTGTTGATGCGAGAGGCAGAGCCCTTGGCGCGCGGACGAATGCGCTTGAGGGTGGGGCCCTCGTCAACATAGGCGAGCTTGACGCAGAGGTTGTCGGCGCGCAGGCCGTTGTTGTTCTCGGCGTTGGCGATCGCGGAGCGCAGGACCTTGGCGACGTCGACGGCGGCGGCGCGCTTGGAGAACTGCAGGACCTCGAGGGCCTTCTCGACGGGGAGGTTGCGAATCAGCGAGACGACGGCGCGGGCCTTGCGCGGGGCAACGCGCACGTACTTGGCGGTCGCGCGGACCTCGTTGGTGTTGTTCTGAGGCATCTAGCTAACCTCCCTAGTTGGCCTTGTGGCCACGGAACGTGCGGGTGGGCGCGAACTCGCCCAGCTTGTGCCCGACCATGGACTCGGTGACGTACACGGGCACGTGCTTGCGGCCGTCGTGGACGGCGATCGTGTGACCGACCATCTCGGGGAAGATGGTCGAGGAGCGCGACCAGGTCTTGATGACCTCCTTGGTGCCGGCCTCGTTCTGAGCGGCGACACGCGCGAGGAGGCGAGTCTCCACGAACGGGCCCTTCTTGAGACTTCTGCTCATGCTTTCTATCTCCTACTACTCGTGTTCCGACTACTTGGACTTGCGGCGACGGATGATCAGGCGGTTGGAGGCCTTCTTCGGGTCGCGCGTCTTGTAACCCTTCGTCGGCTTGCCCCACGGCGTCACGGACGGACGGCCGGAGGTGTGGTTCTTGCCCTCGCCGCCGCCGTGCGGGTGGTCGACCGGGTTCATGACGGTACCACGGACGGTCGGGCGGACGCCGGCCCAGCGGCTGCGGCCGGCCTTGCCGACGACGATGTTGGAGTGCTCGGCGTTGCCGACCTCACCGATGGTGGCGCGGCAGGTGAGCAGGACGCGGCGAAGCTCGGAGGAGGGCATGCGCAGGACGGCGTAGCCGTTGTCCTTGCCCATGAGCTGGACGGAGGTGCCGGCAGCGCGGGCCATGGCCGCGCCCTTGCCGGGCTGGAACTCGACGGCGTGGACGAGCGTGCCGACCGGGATCTCGGAGAGCGGCATGCAGTTGCCCGGCTTGATGTCGATGTCCTTGGTGCCAGAGACGACGGTGTCGCCCACGTGCAGGCCCTCGGGGCACAGGATGTAGGCCTTAGCGCCGTCAACGTAGTGGAGCAGCGCGATGCGGGCGGAGCGGTTGGGGTCGTACTCGATCGTGGCGACCTTGGCCGGGACGTCGTCCTTGCGGCGCTTGAAGTCGATCTTGCGGTACTGACGCTTGTGGCCGCCACCCTGGTGACGGGTGGTGATGCGGCCGTTGTTGTTGCGGCCGGCCTTCTTGGGCAGGGGCTCGAGAAGCGACTTCTCGGGCGTGGTGCAGGTGATCTCGGCGAAGTCCGAGACCGTCTGGAAACGCCTGCCGGCGCTCGTGGGCTTGAGGTGCTTGACTGCCATTGAAACCTTTCCCTTCTTTTCCGTTGGCCGGCCCGCTCAGGGAGTGGCGAACCGACACCGGATTACCACGGTACCGCGCGTATCCATCATGCGCGGCATGCTGCCCGGGCCCCAAGCGGGGCCCGGGCGAAAGCGCTACTCGGCGGCCTGCTGGCTGCCGAAGATCTCGATCGTCTCGCCGGGGGCGAGGGTCACGACGGCCTTCTTCCAGGAGCGCGTGGTACCGGGGTTCTGGTAGCGAACGCGCTTCTTCTTACCGGAGACGTTCATGGTGTTGACCTTGACCACGTGGACGCCGAAGAGCTTCTCGACGGCGCTGGCGATCTCCTCCTTGGGGGCGGACTTGGCCACCTCGAAGGTGTACTTGCCCTGCTCAATGAGGTCAAAGGAACGCTCGGAGACGATCGGGCGGATGATCACGTCGTAGGCGGAGTTCATTATGCGAGCACCTCCTCGAACTGCTTCGCGATGTCGGCGGTCATGACGAGGGCGCCGTTGTCGATGAGGGTGCGCGTGGTGGCCTCGGAGACGCCGATGACGCTGACGCCGGCGAGGTTGCGGAACGAGAGGTAGGTGTTGACGTCATCGTCGGCGACGACGATCGTCACGCGCTTCTCGCCGATGCCGAGGGCGCCGAGAAGGGCCTTGGCCTGCTTCGTGGACGGCTTCTCGAAGGAGAGGGCGTCGACGAGCACGAGCTCCTGGTCGGCGACCTTGCCGGAGAGCACGGAGCGCATGGCGAGCTTGACCATCTTGTTGTTGATGCGCTTGTTGTGGGTGCGCGGGGTGGGGCCGAAGACGACGCCGCCGCCGGTCCACTGCGCGGCGCGGGTGGAACCCTGACGCGCGCGGCCGGTGCCCTTCTGACGGTAGGGCTTGGCGCCGCCGCCAGAGACGTCGTGACGGTTCTTCACGGCGTGGGTACCCTGACGAGCGCAGCTGTCCTGGCACACCACGACCTGGTGGATCACGGGGATGTTCGGCTCGATGCCGAAGACGCCGTCAGAGAGCTCGGCCTCAGCGACCTGAGCCCCCTCGACGTTCTTGATTGCGTACTTGGACATTCTGTCCTCCTTGTTAGCCTAAGAGTTTTCCTGGCACTTAGGCCATGCGGATCTGGACGAGAGCGTTCTTGCCGCCGGGGACAGCGCCCTTGACGAGCATGAGGTTCTGCTCGGCGTCGATGCGGACGAGCTTGAGGTTCTTGACCGTCACGCGCTCGTCGCCCATGTGGCCGTACATGTGCAGGCCCTTGCGGACGCGCGCGGGGTAGGCGCACTGGCCGATGGAGCCCGGACGGCGCTGGTTGCGGGAGCCGTGGGTCATGGGGCCGCGGGAGAAGTTCCAGCGCTTGATGGTGCCCTGGAAGCCCTTGCCCTTGGAGGTGCCGATGACGTCGACGGCCTTGACGTCGGCGAAGTCGGCGACGGTGACGACGTCACCGGTCTTGTGCTCCTCGCCGTTCTCGACGCGGACCTCGCGGAGGTAGCGCATCGGCTCGACGCCGGCGGCCTTGAAGTGGCCGGCCATGGGCTTGTTGACGTGCTTGGCGGAGATGTCTCCGAAGCCGATCTGGACGGCGTCGTAGCCGTCGGTCGCCTTCGTCTTGACCTGCGAGACGGTGCAGGGGCCAGCCTGGATGACGGTGACGGGCACGACGTTGTCGTCCTCGTCCCAGATCTGCGTCATCCCAAGCTTGCGGCCAAGGATCGTGCTGACCATGCTCTTTCCTAACCCTCGGTGGTCATGGGCTACGTCGGGCGCCCCTTGCGCCCGTCCCCAGCGGACCACGTCCTGTATCTGCGGCTCTTGGGGTCGAGACACAGCTCTCCCCTTTTGAGCAGCCTGTCTAGTCTACACGCGCAGCGTGGTCGACACAATGTCTCCATATAATTTTTAGGGTCGCTGAGCTGCGGCGCCGCATTCCGCGCCCCCGGGCGTATCCATGGCCCGGACGAGCGCCCGCAGGGCCCCTCAGACGTCCTGGTTCACGATCTTCTCGCATGCGAAGGCGCGCGACGCGGGATCGTAGTCAAAGACGAGGATGCAGCAGTTGCCGAGGTGCACGTCCTGCGGGCAGCGCGCGAGGCGCTCCCAGGCGAGCTTGAACTGCAGCGTCGCCGAGCCGTGACAGACGGCGAGCGCGGTCCTCACACCGGGCGCCCCCATGACCTCGGTCATCGCCGCGACGATGCGCCCGCGCAGCTCGGCGCTCCCCTCCCCGCCGTACGGCACGAGCTTCTCGCCCGGATCCCAGAGCTCGGCGGGCACATCCTCGACCGGGCCGCCCTCAAAGGGTCCGTAGCTGCGCTCCATGAGGCCGTCCAGCGGCTCCGCCGGGGGGAGGTCCTTCTCTCCCGCCGCGCGGAACTCCTCGCGCACCACCTCGAGCGTCGCCACGGCCCGGCCGAGCGGCGAGGTGCACATGCGGTCAAACCGGACGCCCTGGCCCACGAGCCATCGTGCCGCAGCGCGGGCCTGCTCCACGCCGAGCGGCGTGAGCGGCGAGTCGCAGCGGCCCTGGACGCGGCGCTGCAGGTTGAACTCGGTCTGGCCGTGGCGCAGCACGTAGAGCGTCGGCATGCTAGAGCGCCTCCGTGATGGCGGCGAGAAGGTCGGCGTACTCGGTGAACGCCGGGAGGTCCGGGTTGTCCGCCTGGATCTGCGGCGTGCTGCGGAAGAGGAAGCCCGCCTTGCTCGCGCGGATCATGGCGAGGTCGTTGAAGGAGTCGCCAGCCGCAATGGTCTCGAAGCCGCAGCTCTGGAGCGCGCGAACGGTGGTGAGCTTGGAGTTCTCGCAGCGCATGCGATGGCGGACGATCTCTCCGGACGGAGCCACCTCGAGCGAGTTGCACAGCAGCGTGGGCCAGCCGAGCTTGGCCATGAGCGGGCGCGCGAACTCCTCGAACGTGTCGGAGAGGATCACGACCTGCGTGCGCTCGCGCAGCGCGTCGAGGAACTCGCGCGCGCCGGGCAGGGGGTCGATGCGCGCGATGACATCCTGAATCTGCGGTAGCCCGAGCCCGTGATCGTGCAGCGTGGCGATGCGGAAGGCCATGAGCTTGTCGTAGTCGGGCTCGTCGCGCGTGGTGCGGGAGAGCTCGGGGATGCCGGACTCCTCGGAGAACGCGATCCAGATCTCGGGCACGAGCACGCCTTCGAGGTCGAGACAGACGATGTTCATGGGCACTCCTTCCTTGGCCGGACGTTCCTCTCGCCCATCATACACGGCGAAGGTTTCCGCCTCGCAACGCATTGCAGATGGGGCCGATTCGACCAAAACCGTCGCTCGTGCGACATTTGCCCCATACGGAAAGCAAAACGTCGGCTCGTGCGGTGTCTTTTTCGCCATTTTTGCCGCATTCGACTGCCGCTTTCAGAGTTTGCCGATCGTGTGCCGAATCGTGGTGTCCGGCCTCTGCCCGAGGGCGGCGGCCGCGCCCTAGAATCGATATCGCTGAAACGTCGATTCGAGAAGAAGGGACACGGCCACCATGGACACTCTACAGGAAAACGGGATGCTGGAGAACCTCCCGGTCAGGGACGACGGGACTCTCGACCTCACGGAGCTCGCGCGGCGGGCCCTGGAGTCGATACTCAACCAGGTGATGGACGCGCAGGCCGACGAGCTGTGCGGGGAGGGGAACAGGAGGAACGGCTACCGGGAGCGGACGCTGCTCACGGTCGTCGGGGAGATCACGCTCCGGATACCGAAGCTCAGGGAGGGGAGCTACTTCCCGGACGACATCGTGAGGCCCTACTCGCGCGTGGACCGGGCGATGGTCGCCTGCGTGCGCGAGGTGTACGTGCGGGGGCTCTCGACCAGGAAGATAGAGAGGGCCGCCGAGGCCCTCGAGTTCGCGCGCCTCTCGCCGTCGCGCGTGTCGCGCATGACCGCCGACCTCGACGAGGAGGTCGCCTCGATGCGCGCCGAGCGCTTCGACGGGGCGCGCTTCCCCTACCTCTGGCTCGACGCGACCTACCTCAAGTGCCGCGACGAGGGGCACGTGCAGTCCAAGGCCGTCGTCACCGCCATCGCGTGCGGCGAGGACGGGTCGAGGAGGTTCGTCGGCTTCGGGTGCGTCGACGCCGAGAGCGCGAGCTCGTGGAAGGCGTTCCTCAGGGGCCTCAGGCGCCGCGGCGTCTCGGGCGTGAGGTGCGTCACCTCCGACGCCCACGAGGGCCTCGTCCAGGCGGTCTCCGAGGTCTTCCCGGGCGCCGCCTGGCAGCGCTGCATCGTGCACCTCGAGCGCGACGCCGCCGGCTGGTTCAGCCGCCGCGACGACCGCGCCTGCGCGCTGGCGGCGCTCAAGGCGGTGTTCGCCGAGCGCGAGCCGTCGCTGGTCCGCGCCGCCTACCGCAGGGCCTGCGAGGAGCTGGGCGCGATGTCGGCGCGGGCCGGCGAGCTCCTCGAGGACGCCGAGGCGGACGCGCTCGCCTACCTCGACTTCCCCTTCGAGCACCACGTGAGGCTCCGGACGAACAACGTGCAGGAGCGCGCGAACGAGGAGATCAAGCGCAGGACCAAGGTCGTCTCGGTCTTCCCCTCCGTCGAGGCGATGGAGCGCCTCGTGGGCTCCGTGCTCATCGACGTCAACGAGGAGTGGATGGACATGAACTTCATCGACGCGGCGTCGCTGCGCGGAGTCGAGAGGTCGACTGCCGAGCCGGAGCCGCCGTCGCCCGAGGTCGTCGAGCGGGCGAGGCTCATCGTGGTCGGGGCGATCGAGGAGAGGAGGAGGGCCGCATGACGGGAAAGGTGTAGTATCGGGGAGATCGGTCCTAGGGCGACCGGCCGCCCCGCAGCGTGGCGGACACCAACAATCGGCACACAACCAGTTTGCCCAGTTGAGAATATTACTAGTTGAACTTGTTTCTGTTTTTGGCGCCGCGGGCACTACACGAGCCGTCGTTTTGCTATTGAAATCGTCGCTTTACTGCGCGAGAGGCCGTTTTGCACAATTCACGCTGCGACGAGGCCCCAAGAGCTGGCAGGTCATAGGCGCTGTACACCACATTTGACAGACGCTGGGCGCCGCGGCGGGTACACTCTCGCCAACGAGAGGAGGCGCCATGGACGTAGGCTCGAGCATCCGGGGGCTCAGGTTGGCCCGCGGCCTCACGCAGGAGGAGCTTGCCGCCGCGCTCTTTGTGAGTCGGCAGACGATCTCGCACTGGGAGTCAGACAAGACAACGCCGGACGCCCAGTCGCTGCTGCTTATGAGCTCATTCTTTGGCGTCACCGTGGATTCTCTGGTCAAAGGAGGGGTGGAGGTCATGATTGCCGTAGAGGCGCAGGAGCGGAGAAGGACGCGCATGAGCTACGCGACGGCGGCGGGCATCGGCCTGGCTGGCACGGCGGTCGTGGCGGCGCCGCTCGTCGCGGGGCTCGGTCCGCTCGGCGGGGCGCTCTCGCTCGTGCCGGTCGCAACGGCACTCGCCGTCGCGGGCGTCTCGCGCTCGCGCGCGGGTACCGAGGCCTCGCTGCGCGTACTGCGCGAGGCGCTGGAGAGCAACGTCGAGCTGCGGCTTCACATGAGCGGCGAGCCGCACGGTCTCTCGGCCACGGTTCTGGACGAGAGGAACGAGCAGCCCTACCTCGTCCGTCATACCGCGAGCGTGCCGCGCGGGGAGCGCTGGGAGATCGGAGACGCCTCCGGCAGGAGGGTCGCCCACGTGGCGTACCGCATCATAATGACGGGCGCGCCGCTCCCCTCCCTCGAGGCGAAGATCGATGGCATTGGCACCGTCAGCCTGCGCAAGAACTGGCGGGCGCGGGCGGGCCTCGCCGAGGTCTGGGAGCTCGACGGCTGCGGCGTCAGCACGCACGGCGACTGGCTTGGCGAGAAGGTCGAGCTGCTGCAGGAGGACCGCCACATCGCAGACGTCACGTTCGCCGGCCGGGACGCGCGCATCCGCATCCCCCACGGTCACGACGTCCCTCTCGTCCTCACCCTGACGTTCCTCCTGATTCTTGTCCGTTCAGACCCCTAGGTTGGGCTGGTTGAGGCCGAAACGCCGAGAGCCCCCGCCGTTTCTAAGCAAGAGTTCTGAGCGCGAAGCGCGAACACTCTTGCGTGGAACGGCGGGGGCTCTCCCCTATGCGTTAGGACTTACAGCCCTTAGAGCTTGATCTCGATGTCCACGCCGGCCGGGAGGTCGAGACGCATGAGCGAGTCAACCGTGGCGGCAGCCGGGTCGAGGATGTCGATGAGGCGCTTGTGGGTGCGCATCTCGAACTGCTCGCGGGAGTCCTTGTCCTTGTGCGGCGAGCGGATGACCGTGTAGAGATTGCGCTCGGTGGGCAGGGGGATGGGACCGGACACGCGGGCGCCCGTCTTCTGGGCGGTGTCGACGATGAGCTTCGCGGACTGGTCAACGACCTCGTGGTCGTAGCCCTTGAGGCGAATCCTGATCTTCTGGCTTGACACTTTGTACCTCCAAATGAGCTAGGGCTCGTGGTCGTTGACTTAGGAAGCGTTTCCGCCGTTCTTGGCGACGATCTCGTCGCGAATGTTCTTCGGGACGGGCTCGTAGGAGTCGAACTGCATGGTGTAGCTCGCACGGCCCTGGGTCTGGGAGCGGAGGTCGGTGGCGTAGCCGAACATCTCGCCCAGCGGCACCTTGGCACGGATCACCTTGGTGTCGCGACGGTCCTCCATGCCCTCGATCTTGCCGCGGCGGGAGGAGAGGTTGCCCATGACGTCGCCCATGTACTGCTCGGGCGTCTCGACCTCGACCTGCTCGATCGGCTCGAGAAGGACCGGGTCGGACTTCTTGAGGGCGTCCTTGATTGCCATGGAGCCGGCGATCTTGAAGGCGGCCTCGGAGGAGTCGACCTCGTGGTAGGAGCCGTCGATGAGCTTGACCTTGATGTCAACAACCGGATAGCCGGCGATGACGCCGCTCTCGAGCGCCTCCTGGATGCCCTTGTCGATGGAGGGGATGTACTCCTTCGGGATGACGCCACCGACGATGGCGTTCTCGAACTCGTAGCCCTTGCCCTCCTCGTTGGGCTCCATGTCGATGATGGCGTGGCCGTACTGGCCGCGGCCGCCGGACTGGCGGACGAACTTGCCCTCGGCGTGCATGACGGCCTTGCCGGCGGTCTCACGGTAGGCGACCTGCGGCTTGCCGACGTTGGCGTCGACCTTGAACTCGCGACGCAGGCGGTCGACGATGATCTCGAGGTGCAGCTCGCCCATGCCGGAGATGATGGTCTGGCCGGTCTCGTGGTCGGTGTGGACCTGGAAGGTCGGGTCCTCCTCGGCGAGCTTGGCCAGGCCCACGGACATCTTGTCCTGCTCGGCCTTGGTCTTGGGCTCGACGGCAACGGAGATGACCGGGGTCGCGAACTCGATGGACTCGAGGATGATCGGGTGCTTCTCGTCGCAGAGGGTCTCGCCGGTGGTGGTGTTCTTGAGGCCGACGCAGGCGACGATGTCGCCGGCGGAGCAGGCCTCGCGGTCGACGCGCTCGTTGGCGTTCATCTCGAGGATGCGGCCCAGACGCTCGCGGTTGTCCTTGACCGAGTTGTAGACGTAGGAGCCCGCCTCGGCCTGGCCGGAGTAGACGCGGATGTAGGTGAGCTTGCCGACGTAGGGGTCGGTCATGATCTTGAAGGCGAGGGCCGCGAAGGGCTCCTTGGGGTCGGCGTGACGCACGTCCTTCTCGCCCTTGAGGTTGGTGCCGTCGATCTCGGTGACGTCGAGCGGGCTCGGGAGGTAGTCCACGACGGCGTCGAGCAGCTCCTGGATGCCCTTGTTCTTGTAGGCGGAACCCACGAAGACGAGGTTGAGCTCGCCGTCGATGACGCCCTTGCGCAGGGCCGCCTTGAGGACGTCGACGTCGATCTCGGCCTCCTCGAGCACGGCCTCCATGATCTCGTCGGAGAAGTTGGAGGCGGCGTCAAGAAGCTCCTCGCGCTTCTCGTTGGCGAGGTCCACGAACTCCTCGGGGATGGCGTCCATGGCCTCGGGGTAGATCATGCCCTTGGCGTCCTCCTTGAAGTCCCAGGCGGTCATGGTGACCAGGTCCACGAGACCCCAGAAGTTGGACTCGGCGCCCATCGGGATCTGGGCCGCCACGGCGTTGGCGTGCAGGCGGTCCTTCATGGTCTCGATGGCGTGGAAGAAGTCGGCGCCCACGCGGTCGTACTTGTTGATGAAGGCGATGCGGGGGACGCCGTAGGTCGTGGCCTGGCGCCAGACGGTCTCGGACTGCGGCTGGACGCCGGCGACGGCGTCGAAGACCGCGACCGCACCGTCGAGGACGCGCAGGCAGCGCTCGACCTCGGACGTGAAGTCGACGTGGCCCGGGGTGTCGATGATCTGGATGACGTGGTCCTTCCAGAAGCACGTGGTGGCCGCGGAGGTGATGGTCACGCCGCGCTCCTGCTCCTGGACCATCCAGTCCATGGTGGCGGCGCCGTCGTGGACCTCGCCGATCTTGTGGGTCTTGCCCGTGTAGTAGAGGATGCGCTCCGTCGTGGTGGTCTTGCCGGCGTCGATGTGGGCCATGATGCCGATGTTGCGGAGGTCCTCGAGCTTGTACTTAACCTTTGCCATGTGGCTTCTCCTCGGTCTCGCGGACTAGAAGCGGTAGTGAGAGAAGGCGCGGTTGGCCTCGGCCATCTTGAAGAGGTCCTCGCGCTTCTTGATGGAGGCGCCGACGCCGTTGGAGGCGTCGAGGATCTCGTTGGCAAGACGCTCGGCCATCGTCTTCTCCTTGCGGGCACGGGAGAAGTTGACCATCCAGCGGATGGCGAGGGTGGTGGCGCGACGGGAGTTGACCTCCATCGGCACCTGGTAGGTGGCGCCGCCCACGCGCTTGGGCTTGACCTCGAGGGTCGGGCGGACGTTGTCCATGGCCTTCTTGAAGACGATGAGGGCGTCCTCGCCGCTCTTCTCGGCGACGATGTCGAAGGCACCGTAGACGATGCGCTCGGCGGTGGACTTCTTGCCGTCGAGAAGGACCTTGTTGATGAGCTGGGTCACGAGACGGTTGTTGTACACGGCGTCCGGCTGGACCTCGCGACGGTGGTTCTTGGCTGCTGCACGACGCGGCATGGTGTGTCTCCTTCAGTGATTGCGATCGGTTACGCGGCGTTGACTACTTGGGGCGCTTGGTGCCGTAGCGAGAACGGGCCTTCTGGCGGTTCTGGACGGCGGCGCAGTCGTAGGCGCCACGGATGATCTTGTAGCGGACACCGGGGAGGTCACGCACGCGGCCGCCGCGGATCAGGACGATGGAGTGCTCCTGGAGGTTGTGGCCCTCGCCGGGGATGTAGGCGGTGACCTCGATGCCGTTCACGAGGCGCACACGGGCGACCTTACGAAGAGCGGAGTTCGGCTTCTTGGGGGTGGTGGTGAAGACGCGGGTGCAGACGCCACGCTTCTGGGGGTTGTGCTGCAGGGCGGCGTTCTTGGACTTGGCCTTGACGCTCATGCGGCCCTTGCGGACCAGCTGGTTGATAGTAGGCAAAGCTCTCTCCTTCTGTACTATCGACGACGTGCTCATTTACTCGTATTCAAGGGCCGAGCAGCACCTCTGCCCCGGATTGACGCAACGGTGAAGATTACGCGCATGATTGGCAGTTGTCAAAACGCCACGGTCCCGGGCGTATCCATTCTCCACGCGACGTTCATGCCCGGACGGCAGGTTCTTCTCGGCTGCGCTGGCGACGTGCCAGACCAGACTGTCGGTTTCTGCGGCTTGCGGAATCGATTTTTTGCCCGCGGCACGCAGAAACCGACAGTCTGCGGAAGGTGAGTCCGGAATCTAGGGCGCGGACGGGCGAGAGGAACGCCCGCTCGCGGCGGCTAGGCCCAGGAGAGGCCGACGGCGCCGAGGCCGAGGTGCTTGGAGAGCACGGGGCCACCGTCCTTCACGCGCAGGTGGGCCTCCGGGAAGCGCTCGCGCGCGGCGAGAAGGACCTCGCGGGCCTCGACGCCGCGTGGCCCGAAGTGCGAGACCAGAAGCTCGGTCGTGCCCGCCGGGACGCGCTCGGCCATCGCGGCCGCCATGCCGCGGGCGCCGCGGCCGTCGGCGAGCTTGACGATGCCGCCCTCGTCGAGCGCCATCACCGGGTAGCGGTTGAGCTTGGTTGCCACCGCGCGACGGATCGCGCCGAGTCGGCCGCTGCGTGAGAGCGCCGCCATGTCGGGCACGGAGAAGACGATGCGCGTGGATTCGCGCAGCGTCGCGAGCTCCTCCACAATCTGGGCGACGTCGCGCCCCGCGTTGGCGAGCGCACGCGCGCGACGGACGAGAAACTCGAGCGCACCGGCGGTCTCCCAGGAGTCAAAGACGGTCACGCGCGGGTCGGCGACGGCCTCCGCGGCCTGCTCGGCGCTGCGGTACGTGCCGGAGAGGCGCGAGGAGATCGTGAGGCAGAGTACGTCGTTCCCGGCGTCGAGGTGACGGCGGAACGCGCGCTCGAAGGCAGACGGGCGCACGGCCTCGGTGGTCACCAGACCAGGCCCGGAGAGCGCGGCGGCATAGTCCCCGTTCTCGCCGACAAACCCCTCCGCATGGCGCATGCCAGCGGCGGCGTAGCCCATCGGCAGCACGTCGACTCCCAGCTCGGCAGCCTCGTTGCGGGTGAGGCCGCAGGTGGAGTCCGTGACTAGAGCGAGCATGTGCGGTCGCCTCCCATCGCGCGGAACTTATCGTAGCGGCGCGCCACGAGCTCGTCGGCGGGCAGCGGGGTCAGCTCGTCGAGCGCGAGCTCGACCTCGCGGACGAGGTCGTGGGCCAGCTCGGTGTGCGTGAGGCCGAAATCAGCCACCACGCCGTCGACGAGACCCAGCCTGGACAGGTCCCCGGCCGTGATGTGCAGGGCCGCAGCCGCCTCGTCGGCGCGCTTGGTGTCCTTCCAGAGGATCGAGGCACAGCCCTCGGGGCTCACGACGGAGTACGCGGCGCTCCCGAACATGTAGACGCGGTCGGCCACGGCGAGCCCCAGCGCGCCGCCCGAGCCGCCCTCGCCGACCACCACGCTCACGATCGGCACCTTAAGACCGCTCATCGCCACGAGGTTGGTCGCGATGGCCTCGCCCTGGCCGCGCTCCTCGGCCCCGATGCCGCAGTAGGCGCCGGAGGTGTCGACGAGGCAGACCACGGGACGGCCGAACTTCTCTGCCTGGCGCATGAGGCGCAGCGCCTTGCGGTAGCCCTCGGGGTGTGCCATGCCAAAGTTGCGGCGCACGCGCTCCTTGGTGGTGTTGCCGCGCTCGATGGCGATCACGGTCATCACGCGCTCGCCCTTCCAGGCGATGCCGGCCACGATGGCGGCGTCGTCAGCGTAGAGACGGTCGCCATGCAGCTCCACGAAGCCGTCCCAGCCGCGCTCGATCAGCTCGAGGGCGGTGGCGCGCTCCGTGGAGCGCGTGAGCTTGACGATGTCGTAGGCGCTCTCGGGCTCGGGGGTGCGCTTGGGGCGCACGCCGCGGCCGCGGCGGGGCTCCTCGTGTGTCAGCGCGTGCGGGGCCCCCGGGGCCGGGGCCTCGCCCCGGTGCAGGGCGAGGAGCTCGGCGATGGTGGCCACCATGGCCTTGCGCTCCACGATGAGGTCGCAGAAGCCGTGCTCGAGTAGGAACTCGGCGCGCTGGAAGCCGGCGGGGAGCTTCTTGTGCGTGGTCTGCTCAACCACGCGCGGTCCGGCAAAGCCGACGAGCGCTCCCGGCTCGGCGAGGATGACGTCGCCCTCCATCGCAAAGCTCGCCGTCACGCCGCCGGTGGTGGGGTCGGTGAGCACGGTCAGGTAGAACAGCCCGGCCTCGGAGTGTCGGCGCACGGCGGCGGACACCTTTGCCATCTGCATGAGCGAGGTGGTGCCCTCCTGCATGCGGGCACCGCCGGAGACGGTGAAGCCCACGACCGGGAGGCCGAGCTCCGTGGCGCGCTCGAAGACACGCGTGATCTTCTCGCCCACGACCGAGCCCATCGAGCCCATCATGAACTCCGCGTTCATGAAGAACAGCGCGACATCATGGCCGCCGACCCTTCCGCGACCGCAGACCACGGCATCGTTCTCGTGACTCTTCTCGCGCGCCGCGGCGAGCTTGTCGACGTAGCCGGGAAACTCCAGGAAGTCCGTGGCGGCGAGTTCGCGGTCCCATTCCTCGAAGGTGCCCGCGTCCACCGTCATGCGCATGCGCTTGCGCCCGGAGACGCGCAGGTGCCGCCCGCAGCGCGGACAGACGTCGAGGTTCTCGGCAAACTTGGACTGGTCGATCACCCTGCGACATCCGGGGCACTTGACCAGGATATGGCGCTCGGGAAGTTCGGCGGCGACCTCGGTTACCGGACTCTCCAGCGCGTTGACGCTCTTCTCCCGCTTACTCATAGAGGTGCTCCATCAGGTTGGTGTGGTAGTTCCCGGAGACGAACTCGGGGTTGGAGAGAATGTCCAGGTGCAGCTCGCTGTTCTCGGCCACGCCCTCCACGACCAGCTCGCCCAGGGCGGAGCGCATCTTGCGGATGGCCTCCTCGCGCGTGGACGAGCAGACGATGAGCTTGCCGAGCAGTGAGTCGTAGTAGGGCGGCACGACCGCGCCCACGTAGAGCGCGGAGTCAAAGCGCACCTGCGGGCCGCCGGGGACGTGGAGCATCGTGACCTCGCCGCAGGACGGCAGGAAGTCCGGGGTCTCCGCGTTGATGCGACACTCGATGGCGTAGCCGTGCGCGTCGAGGTTCTCCTGTGCGAAGGGAAGCTCGGCGCCGGCCGCCACGCGCAGCTGCCACTTGACGAGGTCCACGCCGCTCACGAACTCCGTGACCGGGTGCTCGACCTGCAGGCGCGTGTTCATCTCCATGAAGTAGAAGTTGCCGTCGTCGGCGAAGAGGAACTCGATCGTGCCCACGCCCACGTAGCCCACGGCACGCGTGAGGTCACGGGCGGCCTTGTGCATGCGCTCGCGGACGCCGGGGTGCGCGTCCAGGCACGGCGCCGGGCTCTCCTCGATCAGCTTCTGGTTGCGGCGCTGGACGGAGCACTCGCGCTCGCCGAGGGAGACCACGTTGCCATGGGCGTCGGCCAGCACCTGCACCTCCACATGGTGCGCGGGCGAGACGAACTTCTCCATGTAGCACTCGCCGTCACCGAAGGCGGCCTCGGCCTCGGCGTGCGCCTCGGTGAAGGCCTTGCCGGCATCGGCGGGGTCCTCGACCTTGCGGATGCCGCGGCCGCCGCCGCCCGAGCGGGCCTTGATCAGCACGGGGCACCCGATGCGCTCTGCCTCACGCTCGGCCTCCTCGGCGCTCTTGAGCAGGTCGCAGCCGGGAACGATGGGGACGCCGGCCTCGCGCGCGGTGCGACGGGCGTTGTCCTTGTCGCCCATGCGGTCGATGACGTCCGGGTCCGGGCCGATGAAGACGAGGCCGCACTCCTGGCACTCGCGGGCAAAGTGCGAGTTCTCCGAGAAGAACCCGTAGCCCGGGTGGATGGCCTTGGCTCCGGACTGGAGGGCCACCGTGATGATGGCGTCCTCGTTGAGGTAGGAGTCCGCGGGGCGCGGGCCGCCGATGCAGTATGCCTCATCGGCGAGGGCCACGTGCAGGGCCTCGGCGTCGGCCGTAGAGTAGATCGCCACGGTCTTGACGCCCATCTCCTTGCAGGCGCGGATCACGCGGACCGCGATCTCCCCGCGGTTCGCAATGAGAATCTTGTCGAACATCGTCGCCTCCCGGCGTCTTGACGTTTTCCCGGCCGGTGGCCTAGGCCCTATCGGCGGGCATGAGCGCGAAGGACATCTCCGCCTGGCAGCAGAGCTCGCCGTTCACGCGGGCCTCGCCCGTGGCAAAGCGGAAGGGGCCGCGGCTCCTGGTGATGCGGCAGGTGAGCTCCACGGTGTCGCCGGGGCGCACGGGATGCTTGAAGCGCACCTTGTCGAGGCTCGTGTACATGGGCGTGGCACCCTTGGCCGCCAGGTCGTCCGCAAGCAGCACGCAGCAGTTCTGCGCCAGCATCTCGCACTGGATCACGCCGGGCACGATGGGGTTGCCCGGGAAGTGGCCCTGGACAAAGAACTCGTCGCCGGTGATCGTGATCTTGCCGTGGGCCTCGCCGTCGACGACCTCCGCCTCGTCGAGCAGAAGCATCGGCTCGCGGTGCGGCAGCAGGCCCTTGAGCTCTTCCTTGTTCATACGGCCCTCCCCTAGTAGATCTTCATGAGGCAGCAGCCGTACTCGACGAGGTCGCCGTCCTTCACGCAGATGTCCACGATCTCGCCGTCGGCCTCGGCGGTGACCTCGTTCATGACCTTCATGGCCTCGATCACGCAGAGGGTCTCGCCCTTCTTGACCTTGGAGCCCACGTGCACGAAGGGCTCCGCGCCGGGCGCGGGGGCGGCGTAGAAGACGCCGACCATCGGGGCGCGCACGGCGGTGGTGTGCGCCATGTCGAGGGTCTCGTCGGCCGGCGCGTCAGCGGGCTCGACGGGGGCGGGAGCCGGCGCGGGAGCGGGAGCCGCCGGGGCGGGCGAGAGGGACGGCGCGGCCGCGGCGGGAACCGGAGCTGCCGGAGCGGCGACGGCGTACTCGAGCTCGACGGCCGAGCCGTCGCTCTCCTCCACGCGCACGCGCGCGAGGCCGTGCGCCGCCATGATGTCAGCGATCTGGGAGATCTTCTCGGAGTCCATGCTTACTCCCTTCCCGCGGCGCGCAGCGCCAGAGCGGCGTTGTGCCCGCCAAAGCCGAGGTTGGTGGAGAGGGCCCAGGTGAGCTCGCACTCCACGGCCTCGTTGGGCGTGTAGTCGAGGTCGCACTCCGGATCGGGCGTGCGGTAGTTGATCGTGGGCGGCACGACGCCGTTCTCGAGCGCGAGCGCGCAGGCCATGGCCTCCACCGCGCCAGTCGCACCGATCATGTGGCCGGTCATCGACTTGGTCGAGGAGATGTGCGCCGCGCGGGCGGCCTCCTCGCCGAGGGCGCGCTTGAAGCCGAGCGTCTCGGAGGCGTCGTTGAGCTTGGTCGAGGTGCCGTGGGCGTTGATGTAGAGGCCCTCCTCGGGCTTCACGCCACCCTCCTCGACGGCCAGGCGGATGGCGCGGGTGATGCCGGCGGCCTCCGGGTCGGGCGAGGTGATGTGGTGGGCATCGTCGGTGTTGCCGTAACCCACGACCTCGGCGTAGATGTGAGCACCACGCGCGACGGCGTGCTCCCACTCCTCGAGGACGAGCACGCAGGCGCCCTCGCCCATGATGAAGCCGTCACGGTCGGCGTCAAACGGGCGGCACGCGGTGGCCGGGTCGGGGTTGGTGGTGAGGGCGCGGCAGCTCGTGAAGCCGGCGATGGACTCGGGCATGATGGCCGCCTCGGCGCCGCCGGCGAGGATCGCGTCGGCGTAGCCGTGCTTGATCGCACGGAACGCCTCGCCGATTGCGTGGGCAGAGGTGGCGCACGCGGTCACGACGGGCAGGGTGGGACCAAGGGCCTTGTGACGGATGGCGATGTTGCCCGTGGCCATGTTGGCGATCATCATCGTGATCATGAACGGGGAGGCGCGGCGCGGGCCGCGCTCGGCGATGGTGTGGACGTTGTCGGCGAAGGCGTTGATGCCGCCCGTGCCGGAGCCCACGTAGACGCCCAGGCGCTCGTGGTCGATCGCACCCTCCTCGGAGAGGCCGGAGTCCGCCATGGCCTCGTCGGATGCGACGAGCGCGTACTGCGAGTAGAGGTCCAGGTGGGCGGCCTCCTGCTTGCCCAGGAGCTCGGCCCCGTCGAAGTCCTTGACCTCGGCCGCGACCTTGACCTTGAAGGCCTCGGTGTCAAAGTGGGTGATGGGGCCGATGCCGCAGCGGCCGGCCACCATGCCCTCCCAGGTCTTTTTGGCGGTGTTGCCGAGCGGCGTCACGGCGCCGATGCCGGTGATTGCTACCCTGTGCTCCATCTTCACTCCCAACGCGATTCAAAAGTGGCAAGAAATCACCCGGGTGAAAAGTGGCCACGGGTGAGGGGTGGACAGCTACATCGCCATGCCGCCGTCGACGCGGATGACCTCGCCGGTGACATAGGACGCCGCGTCGCTCACGAGGAAGCGGGTCACGGCGGCAATCTCCTCCGCGCTCGCCAGGCGGCCGAGCGGAATCTGCTTCTCGTAGCTCTCGACCACGCTCTCGGAGAGCACGGCCGTCATGTCGGTCTCCACGAAGCCGGGCGCAATCGCGTTCACCGTGACGCCACGCGGCGCGAGCTCGCGCGCCAGCGACTTGGTGAGGCCGATCAGTCCGGCCTTGGAGGCCGCGTAGTTGGCCTGGCCGGCGTTGCCCATGAGGCCCACGACGGAGGCCATGTTCACGATGCGACCGCCGCGCTGGCGCATGAAGGCGCGCGTGAGGGCGCGAGCGGTATGGAAGGCACCCTTGAGGTTCACGTCGATCACGCGGGAGAAGTCCTCGTCGCTCATGCGCACGAGCAGGCCGTCACGGGTGACGCCCGCGTTGTTGACGAGGGCCCAGACGCTCCCAAAGTCCGCAAGGACTGCGTCGACGGTGGCCTTGACGGCCTCGGGGTCGGAGACGTCGCAGCGGTAGGCGCGCGCGGTGGCGCCGGCCTCCTCGCAGACGGCGACGGCCTCGGCGGCCGCAGCCTCGTTGCCCGCGTAGACGAGCGCGAGGTCAAAGCCGTCGGCGGCGAGCCCCTCTGCGATGGCGCGGCCGATGCCGCGGGAGGCGCCGGTCACGAGGGCAACGCGACGCTCGAAGTCGCGCTCGAGCGCGCCATTCTTCTCGGCCATGGCTACTCCCCCTTCTCCGCAAGCTCGGCGAGAACCGCCTCGAGCTGACCCACGGTCTCGCACGGCAGCGCCGTTACGCCCTCGAGCGTGCGGGAGACGAGACCCGTCAGGGTCTTGCCGGGGCCGACCTCAATGAAGGTGTCGACGCCGTCGGCGGCCATGTTCTGCAGGGTGCGGACCCACTGGACGGGGTTGGCCACCTGGCTGGAGAGCAGCGCCACGCGCTCGGCCTCGTCGGCCGGGTAGGCCTCTCCCGTGCGGTTGGCCAGCACGGGCACGGACGGCTGCGCGGGAGCGTGACCGTCCGCGAGGTACGCGGCGAGGCCCTTCTCGGCATCCGCCATGAACGGGCTGTGGAAGGCGCCCGAGACGGCGACCTTCATGGCGCGCCCCTTTGCCTCCTTGACGAGAAGATCAAGCTTCTCACAGGCCTCGGGCGTGCCCGCAACGACGGTCTGGAGCGGGCTGTTGTAGTTCACGGGCCACGCATCGCCCGCCTCGGCGGCGAGGCGCTCGACCGTGGGGGCGTCGAGCTTCACGACGGCGCGCATGGCGCCGGGGTTCTTCTCGGCGGCGTCGGCCATGAGCTCGGCGCGATGGCACACGAGCTCGAAGCCCTTCTCGTCGGAGTAGGCGTCGGCAAAGGTGAGCGCGGCGACCTCGCCGAGCGAGAAGCCCGCCACCACGTCCGGGGTCACACCGCGAGCGGCGAGCGCGCGGGCGCACGCGAGGTCCGCGGCGAAGACGCAGGGCTGCGTGTTGATGGTCTGCGCCAGCTCCTCCTTGGTGCCGGAGAGGCACTGCTCGGTGGTGCCGGGGCGCACGGCGTCGGCCGCGTCGAAGACGGCCTTGGCCGCGGGCTCGGACTCGATGAGGTCCGCGCACATGCCGGGGTGCTGCGCGCCCTGGCCGGCGAAAAGGAAGGCTACTTTACCCATTGCGTTGCTCCAGCCAGGACCTTCTCGGCCCCGTTCACGAGATCGTCGACGATCTCAAGGGCACTCTGGCGCTCGGAGACCATGCCGGCGATCTGACCGCAGAGGAAGCTGCCGTTCTCGAAGTCGCCCTCCTTGGCAGCCTTGCGCAGGGCGCCGGTACCGAAGGCGTTGAGCTCCTCCTCGGGCGCACCCGAGGCCTCGAGCTGGGCGTACTTGTTGGAGAACGGGTTCTTGAGGGCGCGGACCGGGTGGCCGGTCGAGCGGCCCGTGGCGCGCGTGGCGATGTCGTTGGCCTTGAGGACCATCTCCTTGTACTTGTCGGAGACCGTGCACTCGTTTGCCACGAGGAAGCGCGTCCCCACCTGGACCCCCACGGCGCCGAGCATGAGGGCGGCGGCGACCCCGCGACCGTCGGCGATGCCGCCGGCGGCGATGACGGGGATCTTCACGGCGTCCACGACCTGCGGCACGAGGGCCATGGTCGTGGTCTCGCCGATGTGTCCGCCGGACTCGGTGCCCTCGGCCACGACGGCAACGGCGCCGGCCCGCTGGACGAGCTTGGCCATGGCCACGGAGGCGACGACGGGGATGACCTTGATGCCCGCGGCGTTCCAGGCCTTCATGTACTTGGTGGGGTTGCCGGCACCGGTCACGACCACGGGGACGTGCTCGTCGATGACGACCTGGGCCACCTCGTCGGCAAACGGGCTCATGAGCATCACGTTCACGCCGAAGGGCTTGTCGGTCCTCTCGCGGAGCTCGTGGATCTGGTCGCGCAGCCAGTCGGCGTTGGCGTTCATCGCCGCGATGATGCCCAGGCCGCCGGCCTCAGAGACGGCGGCGGCGAGGCTGGCGTCGGCAATCCAGGCCATGCCGCCCTGGAACACGGGCTTCTCGATGCCGAGAAGTTCACAGATGGGGGTGCGCAGCATGACTAGTTCTCCAGGAGAGACTCAACCATGGAGACGAACTCGCCGATCGTCTCGGGGTTGGACTCGGCGTCGATCTCGATGCCGAACTCGTCCTCGCACGCCATGACGGCCTCGACGGTGGCGAGGCTGTCAAGACCGACCTCGGAGAGCTTGGTCTCGGCGGTCAGCTCGGTGTCGTCGAGGCCGGCCTGCTCGCGGACGATGTCGCACACGCGGTCGAAGGTGGTCTGGTCTGCCATTGTTGGTACTCCTTTTTCTCCATGCGCCCGGCGGGCGCTCCGATGGACCGATGGGTCGGGACGTGCGGCGCGCTACCAGCGCAGCAGGCACGCCCCCGTGTCGAGCCCCGCGCCAAAGCCGACGAGGGCGACGAGCTGACCACGCTCGAGGGCTCCCGAGCGGGCGAGGCGGTCGAGCGCGAGCGGGATGCAGGCGCTCGAGATGTTGCCGGTCTCGGCGAGGGCGCGCGCGACCTTGGCGTCGTCGATGCCGAGACGGCTCACGGCCGACGAGAGAATGCGCTCGTTGGCCTGGTGGAAGACAAAGTGGTCGATGTCGCCGACGGAAACGCCAGCCTCGTCGCAGAGCTCGGTGACGGAGGTAACGATCGCGTTCACGCCAAACTTGAAGACACGGCGACCCTCCATCGCGAGGTGCGGCTCGGGGCGCTCGGTCTTGTCGTAGGGAGAGGTCCCGGGGATGCCGGGGACGTGCAGGACCTCGACGGACGGCTCGGTGGAGAGGCGCACGGCAAGCGGGTTCTCCCCGTCCGCGCCCAGGACCGCCGCGGCGGCGCCGTCGCCAAAGAGCACGCAGGTGGCGCGGTCGGACCAGTCCACGAGACGGCTGACCTTCTCCGCGGAGACCACGAGCACGCGCTCGGCGCGACCGCGGGCAAAGTAGCCATCCGCCACGTCCAGGGCGAAGACAAAGCCCGCGCAGGCGGCGGAGACGTCGAAGGCGGGGCAGGAGGCGCCGAGAAGCTCGGCGATGGCACAGGCCTCGGCCGGCATGAGGTGATCGCCACTCGTGGTGGAGCAGACGATGAGGTCAAGCTGGTCGGGCGTCACTCCCGCGGCCTCGAGGGCGGCGCGGCACGCTGCGACGGCCAGCTCATCAAGCGTCTCGGTGGTGCACAGACGGCGCTCGGAGATGCCGGTGCGCTGCGAGATCCACTCGTCCGAAGTGTCAAGGAACTCGGAGAGGTCGTCGTTGGTAACGGCACGCGCCGGCAGCGCGGAACCGGTGCCCAGTACGCGGAACCCCATGTCTCCTCCGTCCTGTTTCGTCGTCGACGCGTGACAATTGTTAACGCGTCAACATCTCTTTGGTAGGCTAGCAAAAGACGGGCGCCCCAAAGCGGTCTTATACAGGTGGGGCCATTTTGCCACGATGTCTCCATATGCGTGACGTTAACATCGCTCCCCTACAATTGTGGCACCGACGAACGGAGGGACATGTCCGCTGAACAGCACCTACGGATCTTTGACGTGACGACGTCGACCAACGACGAGGCCCTCTCGCGCGCTCGAGGCGGCGCGCCCCACGGCACGGCCGTCGCTGCCCGTCGCCAGACGGCGGGCAGAGGGCGCCGCGGTCACGCCTGGGAGTCGCCAGACGGCAACCTCTACCTTTCCGTGGTGCTGCGCCCACAGGTGACCCCGACGCGGCTGCCGGGACTTGCCGCCGCGTGCGGCCTGGGTGTCCTCGACGCGCTCGACGCCTTTGGCATTTCAAATGAAACCCAGCTCAAATGGCCCAACGATCTTCTCGCTCGTGGCCTCAAGCTCGCCGGGATCCTCGTGGAGACCGCGCGTGACGACGCGGGTCAGACGTTCGCGGTCTGCGGCGTGGGCCTGAACGTGGGACGCGCGCCGCGCGGGCTGGGAGCGATCTGCCTGGCGGCGCTGGGGGACGCGCCGTCCTTCTCGCCCCTGGCGGAGCGTCTGCGGTCGGGAGTCGTCTCCCGCGTCAACGCATGGGCCGCGGCTTCTGGCGAACGTCCGCTGGACGGCATCCGCAGCGACTATCTCGCCCGTCTCGCGTGGTTGGGCGAGAAGGTCCGCGTGCTTGCGGCCGAGGACGGCTCCGAGCTCGCGTGTGGGACCCTCGAGACCGTCGACCCTTGGGGCCGCGCCGTCGTGGCCGGCGTTCCGTACGCCTCCGAGCTCGTCTCCCTGCGCCCGACAGGCTGACGTTTCCACGAATCCCGGCCCTTGTCCCACGGCACTCTAAGAATCCCCGCTCTTGTCAGCTGGCGCTCTAGAATATCGCGGTCTTGTCCGGCCTGGGAGCTTTCCTGCGGGACAAGGACGCGAATTCTTAGAGCGCCGGGCGACAAGGGCGGCGATTTCTAGAACCGCCCCGGACAAGGTCGCGCTTTCTTAGATGGACGAGCGACAAGGGCGGCGATTCGCAGAAGGCCGTCGGGTGACAGGTCCGCCAATTCCCAGATCACGCGCCCTTCGCTCATACGACACGGGCCGCCCGCCCCTCTCACCCGGCGACTTTTGCGCGCAGCGCAATGAGCCGGGGAGAAGGGCGGGCGGCCCTTCAGGTGCGTATGACGCGAGCGTTCCCTACTCGCCGAGGGTCTCGCTCTCCTGGCGGACCACCTGCGAGAGGAGGTCATCGAGAGAGCCAAGGTCCTCGTTGATGACGTCGGAGCCCTCGCTCGACGAGTCGGAGCCACCGATCAGCTCGTCGTCGTCGAAGTGGTGCGTGGCCGGGGCGGCGGTGCCGAGCATGATGTCGGCATCGGCGTCAGGCGAGAAGACCATGTTCAGAAGCTGGGACAGGTCCTCGCTGTCGGCCTCGTCCTCGTCGGGCTCGAGGATGTAGAGCAGGCCGCGGGCCTCCAGGCCGTCGCGGAGCTCCTCGATCGCCTTGGCACCGATGCCGTCGATGCGCAGGAGGTCGTCCTCGGTCTTGCCGATGAGGTCGCCCACGGTCTCGATGCCCACCTCGCTGAACTTGTTGGTCCAGCGCTGCGAGACGCCGAGGTCGTCGAAGAGGTAGAGCTTGGCGTCCTCGCTGGAGAGCGTGCGGCCGTTCTTGGAGTACACGCCGCCAAAGCCGTAGTCGTCGCCGACCCAGTCGAGCTGCTTGGGGAGCTGCTCCTCGATGCCCTTGAGCTCGTCGGGCGCCCACTCGGGCAGGCTCTTGGCGAGCGGCGAGGTGGGTCCGTCGATCTTGGTGCCGTGGTAGGTGAGCTCCACGTCGTGGTAGGCGGAGAGGCCCGTGCCGGCCGGGATCTGCTTGCCGACGATGACGTTGGACTTGAGGTCGAGCAGGTGGTCGACGTCGCCCTCGATAGCGGCCTCGGTGAGGACGCCCGCGGTGCGGATGAACGACGCGCTGGAGAGCCAGGAGTCGATGGAGCTGGCGACCTTGAGCGTACCGAGAATGACCGGCTCCGCCTCGGGCGGGGTGCCGCCGGCCAGCGTCACGTTGCGGACGGTATCGGCGAAGACGTAGCGGTCCACGTACTGGCCGAGCAGGTACTGGGAGTCGCCCGGGTTGGTCACCTGGACGCGGCGCAGCATCTGGCGAGCGATGACCTCGATGTGCTTGTCGTTGAGGTCGACGCCCTGGGAGGTGTAGACATCCTTGACCGACTCGACGAAGGTGTGCATCGTCGACTCGATGTCGGTCAGCTTGCGCAGCTTGCGGAAGTTGACGAAGCCGCGGGTGATCTGGTCACCAGCACGGACCTCGACGCCGTCCTCGACGCCCGGCATGAAGCGCACGGACGCGGGAACGCGCCACTCCTCGATGGTGCGGGTCGGATCGTCCGCGTCAACGATACGAAGGAGGTACTCGGCCTGCTCGGGCGTGATGCGAAGCACGCCGGAGACGGGGGCGAGGTCGGCCTCGCGGCCGAGGATCTTCTCGTTGACGTTGCCGACGACGTCGAACATGCGGGCGACCGTGGGGAGGCCCTGCGTGATGTCGTCGGCGCCGGCGACGCCGCCGGAGTGAATGGTACGCATCGTGAGCTGGGTGCCCGGCTCGCCGATGGACTGGGCGGCGATGATGCCGACGGCCGTACCGATGTTGACCGGACGACGCGTGGAGAGGTCCCAGCCGTAGCACTTCTGGCAGACGCCGTACTTGGACTTGCAGGTGAGCAGAGCGCGGAGCTCGACCTTCTTGAGGCCGTGCTCGACGAGCATCTCGAGGTCGGCCTTGGACTCGACGTAGCAGTCCTTGGCAATGAGAACCTCGCCGGTGGCGGGGTCGACGATGTCGTTCAGCGCGCAGCGGCCGACGAGGTCGGTGTCCACGTCGGTCTGGCCCGGCTTGATCAGCGGGTAGGTGACGCCCTCGTCGGTGCCGCAGTCCTCCTCGCGGACGATGACGTCCTGGGCCACGTCGACCAGTCGACGGGTCAGGTAGCCGGAGTCGGAGGTGTGCGAGGCCGTGTCGACGAGGCCCTTACGGGCACCGTAGGTGGAGATGAAGTACTCCAGCGGCTCGAGGCCCTCGCGGAAGTTTGCCTTGATCGGCAGGTCGATGGTGTCACCGGACATGTCGGCCATGAGGCCTCGCATGCCGGCGAGCTGACGCAGCTGGGTCTTGGAGCCACGGGCGCCGGAATCGGCCATCATGTAGATGGGGTTGTCCTCGGCAAAGCCCGCGAGCATCTCGGTGGCGAGAAGATCGGTGCACTCGGTCCACGCGTTGACGACCTCGGTGTGGCGCTCCACGGCGGACAGGAAGCCGTCCTCGTAGTACTCGTTGATCTCGTCGACGCGGCCCTGGGCCTCCTCGAGGATCTGCGGCTTGTCGGCCGGGATCGTGGCGTCCCAGACGGAGACCGTGAGGCCCGCGAGCGTGGCGTAGTGGAAGCCCGTCTCCTTGATCGCGTCGAGGATCGGCTCGACCTCGGCGAGCGGGTAGCGGTCGCAGCAGTCGTTGACGAGCGCGCCGATGTCGCTCTTCACCATCTTGTAGTTGATGAAGGGGTAGTCGGCGGGCAGGCACTGACGGTTGAAGATGATGCGGCCGATCGTGGTCTCAAAGCGGGCGGTGTGCTCGGTGACGTCGAGGTCCTCGGCCTGGCCGCGGGCGGTCAGGACGCGGAAGAGCCTGCGGTCGCCCTCGACGACGTTGGCGTCTGCGGCGCTCACGCGCACCTCGACCGGCTGCTGCAGGTCGAGCTCGTGGTTCATGTCAATGGCGAGCAGCGCGTCGTCGAAGTCGGCGAAGACCGGGGTCTCGTCGCTCTTCTCGCCCTTGGCGGTGGTCAGGTAGTAGGAGCCGAAGACCATGTCCTGGGACGGGACCGTCAGCACCTTGCCCGACGCGGGCGAGCGCAGGTTGTTGGAGGACAGCATGAGGACGCGCGCCTCGGTCTGCGCCTGCGTGGAGAGCGGCACGTGGACCGACATCTGGTCGCCGTCGAAGTCCGCGTTGAAGGGGGCGCACACCAGCGGGTGCAGGTGGATGGCCTTGCCCTCCACGAGGACCGGCTCGAAGGCCTGGATGGAGAGACGGTGCAGCGTGGGGGCGCGGTTGAGCAGGACCAGGCGGTCCTGGATCACCTCGTCGAGGACGTCCCACACGGCGGGGAGCTGGCGGTCGATCGCGCGCTTGGCGCCCTTGATGTTCTCGACCTTGCCGAGCTCGACCAGGCGACGCATCACGAACGGCTTGAAGAGCTCGAGGGCCATCTGCGACGGCAGACCGCACTGGTGCAGCTTGAGCTTGGGGTCGACGACGATGACCGAGCGGCCGGAGTAGTCGACGCGCTTGCCGAGCAGGTTCTGACGGAAGCGGCCCTGCTTGCCCTTGAGGGCCTCGGCGAGCGACTTGAGCGGGCGACCGCCACGACCGGTGACGGGACGACCGCGACGGCCGTTGTCGAAGAGCGCGTCCACGGACTCCTGGAGCATGCGCTTCTCGTTGTTGACGATGATCGCCGGGGCGTCGAGGTCGAGCAGGCGCTTGAGGCGGTTGTTGCGGTTGATGACTCGACGGTAGAGGTCGTTGAGGTCGGACGCCGCGAAGCGGCCGCCGTCGAGCTGCACCATCGGGCGCAGGTCGGGCGGGATGACCGGGATGACGTCGAGGATCATGTTGGCCGGGTCGTTGCCGCCCTTGAGGAAGGCGTCGACGATCTCCAGGCGCTTGATGGCCTTCTCGCGCTTCTGCTTCTGGGCGGTGTCGGAGGCGATGACCTCGCGGAGCTCGGTGGCCTCGGCCTCGAGGTCGATGCCGCGCAGGAGCTCGCGGACGGCCTCGGCGCCCATGCCGCCCTTGAAGTAGATGCCGTAGTAGCGGCGGAGCTCGGAGAAGAGGCCCTCGTCGGAGATGAGCTCGCGCTCCTCGAGCTGCATGAACTTCTCGTAGGCCTCGGTGCGCAGACGCTTCTCGTCCTCGTACTCGGCCTCGAGGTCGGCGATGCCGGCGCGAATCTCGTCCTCGGAGAGGGGCTCGATGTCGCCGAACTCGTCCTCGCCGCCCTCGCCCTGCTCGCGCAGGCGGGCGATCTGGTCGTCGCGCTCGGCGTCGAGCTCCTCGAGGTCGGCGTCCAGCTCCTCCTTGAGGTCGGCGGCGTCGGCGTCACGGGCCTCGGTGTCAACCTTGGTGATGATGTAGCTGGCGAAGTACAGGACCTTCTCGAGGTCCTTGCTCTTGATGTCGAGCAGGCGGGCGAGCGGGAAGCTCGTCGGGCTCTTGAAGTACCAGATGTGGCTCACGGGCGCAGCGAGCTCGATGTGGCCCATGCGCTCGCGGCGCACCTTGGCGGTGGTCACCTCGACGCCGCAGCGCTCGCAGACGATGCCACGGAAGCGGATGCCCTTGTACTTGCCGCAGGCGCACTCCCAGTCCTTGGTCGGTCCGAAGATCTTCTCGCAGAACAGACCGTCCTTCTCGGGCTTGAGGGTGCGGTAGTTGATGGTCTCGGGCTTCTTGACCTCGCCGTGCGACCAGCTGCGGATGCGGTCAGCGGAGGCAAGGGAGATCTTGATCGCGTCGAAATCGGTGGTGTCGAAATCTGCCACTGTCGCTACTCCTTATCGCTGTTCGCGTCACCGACGAGGGTGAGGTCGGCCTCGGCGTCGTTCAGGCTGCGGACGAGGTCGTCGGCATCGGACATGCCGGCAAAGACGTCCACGGCGCTCTCCGTGCGCTCGGCCCTCTCCTGCTCCGCGCGCTCGGCGCGCTTCTGGTAGGAGATCGGCTCGATGTCCAGCGCGAGGGAGCGAATCTCCTTGACGAGGACCTTGAAGGACTCGGGGATTCCGGCGGACGGCACGTTCTCGCCCTTGACGATGGACTCGTAGGTCTTGACGCGGCCGTTGGTGTCGTCGGACTTGACGGTGAGGATCTCCTGGAGGACGTTGGCCGCGCCGTAGGCGTAGAGGGCCCACACCTCCATCTCGCCGAAGCGCTGGCCGCCGAACTGGGCCTTTCCGCCGAGCGGCTGCTGGGTGACGAGGCTGTAGGGGCCGGTCGAGCGCGCATGGATCTTGTCGTCGACCATGTGGCCGAGCTTCAGGATGTAGCTCGTGCCCACCGTGATCGGGCTCTTGAACGCCTCACCCGTGCGACCGTCGTAGAGCGTGGTCTTGCCGAGGTTGTTGAGCTGCGGGACAAACTCCTCGCGCATGTGGTCGCCGTAGTCCAGCTTGGCCTTGTTCATCAGGTTGATATTGGTGCGGCGCAGGACCTCCGCGACCTCCTCGTCGGTGGCGCCGTCAAAGACGGGCGTGGCCACGGGGATGGGGCCGGGCACGTAGCGATCGGAGTTCTCGGACTCGTCGTCCCAGCCGTGGGAGGCGCCCCAGCCGAGGTGGCACTCCAGGAGCTGGCCGACGTTCATACGGGAGGGAACGCCCAGCGGGTCGAGAAGGACGTCGACGGGCGTGCCGTCGGCCATGTAGGGCATGTCCTCGACGGGCAGGACGTTGCAGACGACGCCCTTGTTGCCGTGACGACCGGCGATCTTGTCGCCCTGCTGGATCTTGCGGCGCTGCGCCACGAAGACGCGGACGAGCTCGTTGACGCCCGGCGGGAGGTCGTCGCCGGCCTCACGGGAGAAGCGGACGACATCGACGACGCGGCCGTAGGCACCGTGCGGCATCTTGAGGGAGGTGTCGCGGACGTCGTGGGCCTTGGCGCCGAAGATGGCGCGCAGCAGACGCTCCTCGGCGGTGAGGGCCGTCTCGCCCTTGGGCGTGACCTTGCCGACGAGGATGTCACCGGGGCCGACCTCGGCGCCGATGCGGATGATGCCGTCATCGTCGAGGTTGGCGAGCATGTCCTCGGAGAGGTTGGGGATCTCGCGGGTGATCTCCTCGGAGCCGAGCTTGGTGTCACGGGCGTCGATCTCGTGACGTGAGATGCTCACCGAGGTGAGGAGGTCCTCCTGGACCACGCGCTCGGAGACGATGATGCCGTCCTCGTAGTTGAAGCCCTCCCACGGCATGTAGGCCACCGTGAGGTTGGCGCCCAGGGCGAGCTCGCAGTGATCGATCGAGGTGCCGTCGGCGAGCGGCTGGCCCGCCTCGACCTTCTCGCCCGCCGCCACGATCGGGCGGTGGTTGATGCAGGTGGACTGGTTGGAGCGCTCGTACTTGGGCAGGTCGTAGCGCTCGGAGCCGTGCTCGTCGGAGTAGACGACCACGTGGGCGGCGTCGACCTCGGAGACCACGCCGGCGTGGGCAGCGCGGATGAGCTCGCCGGAGTCGAGCGCGGCGCGCTCCTCCATGCCGGTGCCGACGAACGGCGCGTGGGCGCGGATCAGGGGCACGGCCTGGCGCTGCATGTTGGCGCCCATGAGGGTACGCTTGGCGTCGTCGTGCTCGAGGAACGGGATGAGGTTGGCCGCCACGGAGAGCAGCTGGCGCGGGGAGACGTCCATGTAGTCGACGTCCTCGACAGCCACCTGGGCGGGGGCGCCGAAGGAGCCGTCGAAGTCGCGCGTGCGGGCGATGACGCGCTCGGGGCGCGTGATCTTGCCCTTGGAGTCGACCTCCACGAACTCGCCGGTCTTGGGGTCGAACGGCGTGTTGGCGGGGGCGATGTTGTGCGCCTCCTCCTCGTCGGCGGTCATCCAGTCGATCTGGTCGGTGACCTTGCCGTCGACGACGCGGCGGTACGGGGCCTCGATGAAGCCGTACTCGTTCACGCGGGCGTAGAGGGCCAGCGAGCCGATGAGGCCGATGTTGGGACCCTCGGGGGTCTCGATCGGGCACATGCGGGAGTAGTGCGAGTTGTGGACGTCGCGCACGGCCGTCGGCACGTTGGTGCGGCGGCTGGAGCCCGACTTGTGGCCGGCGAGGCCGCCCGGGCCGAGCGCGGAGAGACGGCGCTTGTGGGTGAGGCCGGAGAGCGGGTTGGCCTGGTCCATGAACTGCGAGAGCTGCGAGGAGCCAAAGAACTCCTTGATCGCCGCCACGATCGGGCGGATGTTGATCAGGCTCTGCGGCGTGATGTCGTCGGCGTCCTGGGAGGCCATGCGCTCGCGGACCACGCGCTCCATGCGGCTCATGCCAATACGGAACTGGTTCTGGACGAGCTCGCCCACGGTGCGGACGCGGCGGTTGCCAAAGTGGTCGATGTCGTCGACGCGCTTGGTCTCGTCGCCGGCGTGGAGGGCGAGGAGGTAGCGGATGGCCTCGACGATGTCCTCGTTGGTGAGGACGCGGCTCTCCTCGTCACCGGAGAGCTCCAGTTTCTTGTTGACCTTGTAGCGGCCGACGCGCGCGAGGTCGTAGCGCTGGTTGTTGAAGTAGAGGCCGTCGAGCAGCAGGCGGCCGGCGTCCGCGGTGGCGGGCTCGCCGGGGCGCTGGCGCTGGTAGATCTCGCGCAGGGCGGCCTCGCGGGTGGTGGAGGCATCGCGCTCGAGGGTGTTGCGCACGATGTCGGAGTCGCCGAGGAGGGCGTAGATCTCGTCGTCGCTCTCGGCGATGCCGAGGGCGCGCAGGAAGACCATCGCGGACTGACGACGCTTGCGGTCGATGGAGACCACGAGGTGGCCGCGCTTGTCGACCTCGAACTCGAGCCACGCGCCGCGCGCGGGGATGAACTGCGCCTTGTGCACGAGCACGCCGTTGTCCATCTCGGCGGAGAAGTACACGCCGGGGGAGCGGACGAGCTGCGAGACGACGACGCGCTCGGAGCCGTTGATGATGAAGGTGCCGCGGTCGGTCATGAGCGGGAAGTCGCCCATGAAGACGAGCTGCTCCTTCATCTCGCCCGTCTCCTTGTTGACAAAGCGCACGTCAACGAAAAGCGGTGCCTGGTAGGAGATGTCCTTGGCGCAGCACTCGGCGATGGAGTGGGCCGGGTCGCCAAACTGGTGGTCGCCAAAGACGACCTCCATGGTGTGCGCGGAGTTCTCGATCGGGGAGAACTCGGCAAAGGACTCGGCAAGACCCTCGCCCATGAAGCGCTCGAAGGACATCTTCTGAACGTCGATCAGGTTGGGCAGCTCCATCGCGGGAGCAATCTTGCTAAAGGTCTTGCGTCCGGTCGTGCCCTGTGGTTTGGTAAGTGCAGTCTTTGCGGTAGACACCAGGCTTTTCCTCCTTCTAAAAGGGTGGAAGGCGGCAATTGTCGCAACGTAATAATCTACCGAAACGTTCCCAGGCGGTCAACGAAAACCCTTGACTTGCGACGCCGTTTTTAGTAGCCCATTCTCTTCGTCTAATTTACCTGCATAAACACACTTCTCGCCCTCCCCTGTTGTGGAGGTTCTGTGCGCCTGCGGGTACGCGTTCTTCTCGCCCGCCCCACCGCAGGCTGTCGCTTTTTACCGCTCGCGAGCGCGAATCGCCGCCAACGGGGCGCAGAAAGCGACAGTCTGCCTATCCCGGGGTGCACGGACGCGCCCAGCGAGAAGAACAGCGAGAAGAACGCGCGCACGCAAAAAGGGGCCGGACCCGCAGGTCCGACCCCTCGGCGATGCATAACCCTGGAGGTAAGCGAACTTACTTGAGGGTGACGGTGGCGCCGGCCTCCTCGAGCTGCTTCTTGGCGGCCTCGGCGTCCTCCTTCTTGGCGCCCTCGAGGACGGCCTTGGGGGCACCCTCGACGACCTCCTTGGCCTCCTTGAGGCCGAGGCTGGTCAGGGCGCGGACGACCTTGATGACGGCGATCTTGTTGTCGCCGAAGCCCTCGAGCACGACGTCGAAGTTGGTCTTCTCCTCCTCCTCGGCGGCACCGGCGGCAGCAGGGGCGGCGGCGACGGCGGCGACGGGGGCGGCGGCGGAGACGCCGAAGGTCTCCTCGATGGCCTTGACGAGCTCGGAAGCCTCGAGCAGGGTCATCTCCTTGAGGGCGTCAACGATCTCCTCGGTGGTGAGCTTAGCCATGTTTCAATCCTTTCGGTCCCGCGCGACATGCGCGGATTTGCTTGTGTACGTTCGGGGCGGCGTGCGCCTCCCCAGGCGGCTGCTAGGCAGCCTGCTTCTGCTCGGACACGGCGTTGACGGAGCGCGCGAGGCCGGCGGGGACCTCCTTGACGCACACGGCGACGTCGCGGGCGAAACCGCTGATGAGACCAGCGATCTGAGCCATGAGCTGCTCGCGGTTGGGCAGGTCGGCGTAGGCCTTGGCCTCATCGGCGGAGAGAGCCTTGCCGTCGGCGATGGCGCCGACGAAGTTGAGCTTCTTCAGCTTCTCGGACTGCTCCTTGATCACCTTGGCGGCATCGACGGGGTCGTTGCCGTAGAAGACGTAGGCGCAGGTGCCGGCGAGCATGTCGTCGATGTTGGGGAGTCCGGCGTTCTCAAGAGCGATCTTGACGATGTTGTTCTTGTACACCTTCATCTCGGCGCCCGCCTCGCGCAGCGCGCGGCGGACATCCTGGGTCTCCTTGACGGAGAGGCCACGGTAGTCGACGACAAAGAGACCGCCGGCGTTCTCGATGGAACCGGCAACCTTCTCGAGCATCTCGACATTGGACTTGGATGGCATGTTGTTACACCTCCTCTATCTGCGGTCGGGCATGCCGCCGACGGGCGGGCCTTCCGCACGAGAAGACCCCGTTCTGGCGTTACCAGGGCGGGGTCCTCGAGGATGCTATCTCTTAGACCACCTCGGCAGGCGGGTTTCCCCTTTGAGCCTTGCGGCACCGGCTGTCTCTGGCAGCGGACATGCAGTGAAACGGTCGCGAGACGGGCGTCTCGCACGCGACATTGTGTCACGGGGCGAGAGGCCCGTCAAGCTGGTGAAGAAAAACGCGCTACTCGTCCATCAGGTTGCGAGTCTTGGTGGAGTCGACCTTGATGCCAGGGCCCATCGTGGTGGAGACGACGACGGACTTGACGTACTTGCCCTTGGCGCTGGACGGCTTCACGCGGAGCAGCTCGTTGATGAGCGCGCCGTAGTTCTCGACGAGCTTCTGGGTGTCGAAGGACACCTTGCCCATCGGGACGTGGCAGATGCCGTAGCGGTCGGCTCGGTACTCGACGCGGCCGGCCTTGAGCTCGCCGACCATCTTGGCGACGTCCATGGTGACGGTGCCGAGCTTGGGGTTGGGCATGAGGCCGCGGGGGCCGAGGATCTTGCCGAGGCGACCGACCTTGCCCATCATGTTGGGCGTGGCGATGGCGGCGTCGAAGTTCAGCTCGCCGGCCTGGACCTGGGCCACGAGGTCATCGGAGCCCACGACGTCGGCGCCGGCGGCCTCGGCCTCGCGGGCCTTCTCGCCCTCGGCGAAGACGGCGACGCGGACGCTCTTGCCGGTGCCGTGGGGCAGGGCGATGGAGCCGCGGACGTTCTGGTCGGCCTTGCGGGTGTCGACGCCAAGGCGGACGTGAACCTCGACGGTCTCGTCAAACTTGGCGGGGGCGAGCTCCTTGGCGAGCTCCATGGCGGCCTTGGGGGTGTAGAGCTTGGTGCTCTCGA
Organism: uncultured Atopobiaceae bacterium; assembly: GCA_963931035.1. GTDB lineage: Bacteria > Actinomycetota > Coriobacteriia > Coriobacteriales > Atopobiaceae > Thermophilibacter. Next base: position 1,436,330 of record OZ006979.1, read on the forward strand.
CCTTGGCGGCGGCAGCCTTGTAGTTCTTTCCGTGCTTGGGCATGTTGCGAACCTCCTGTGGTCAGCGGGCGTTTGCGCCCTCCCACATCGTGTGCCGAGAAGAGCGTCCTTCTCGGCGCCTTACAGCCTGTTACTCGGCAATGGTGACGCCCATGGAGCGGGCGGTGCCGGCGACGATCTTCTTGGCGGCCTCGATGTCGTTGGCGTTGAGGTCGGGCATCTTGATCTCGGCGATCTTGGTGAGCTGCTCCTGGGAGAGCTGGCCGACCTTGTCGCGCTGGGGAACGCCGGAGCCGCTCTTGAGGCCGAGCTCCTTCTTGATGAGCTGGGCCGCGGGCGGGGTCTTGCAGACGAAGTCGAAGCTGCGGTCCTCGTAGACCGAGATCTCGACGGGGATGATGTCGCCGGCCTTGTCCTGCGTGGCGGCGTTGAACGCCTGGCAGAACTGCATGATGTTGACCTGGGCGGCACCGAGGGCGGGGCCGACGGGAGGCGCGGGGTTGGCGCCACCGGCGGGGATCTGGAGCTTGATGAAGTTGACGACCTTCTTCTTGGCCATGGTTGTTCTCCTTGAGAGGTTCCTTGCTTGCTATGTCAGCGCCGCGCCCGAGAAGCAATCCTCACCGATACGGGCGGGCGGAGGCTCCTACCTACGCAATCGTTGCCACCTGCTCGAGCGTGAGCTCGACCGGGGTCTCGCGGCCGAAGATCATGAGCATAACCTTGACCTTGCCGGCCTCGGGCATGACCTCGGAGACCTGGCCGTCGAAGTCGGCGAGCGGGCCGGAGACCACGCGCACGGACTGGCCGACCTCGATGGAGGTGGAGGTGCGCTTGGGGACCACGGGGGTGGTGCCGCGAGCGCCCGTACGACGCATGATCTTGTCAAACTCGCTGCGACGCAGCGGGGAGGGCTTGCCGTCCGGGCCAACGAAGCCAGTGACGCCCGGAGTGTTGCGCACGAAGGACCACGTGTCGTCGTTGCCCTCCATGCGGACGAGGACGTAGCTCGGCAGGACCTTGGACTCCTTGGTCTCGCGCTTGCCGCCCTCCTTGATCTCGGTGACCTCCTCCGTGGGAATCTGGATGTCCACGATCTGGTCGCCGAGACCGTAGGTCTCGATGCGGTGCTCGAGGTCGGCCTTGACCTTGTTCTCGTAGCCCGAGTAGGTGTGGATCACGTACCAGCGCTTAGCCATGTCTATCCCCTCAGACCCGTGTAGCCGACGAGCGCGGCGACGATGCCAGAGTCAACGAGCCAGATGACGACGCCAAAGACGATCAGCATGGCGATGATGGCCACCGAGTAGCTCTTGAGCTCCTCCTTGGACGGCCACACGACGCGGCGCATCTCGGAGCGGACGTCGCCGAGGTAGTTGAGCAGACGGCGGAAGATGCCGGGCTTCTTGTCGGTCTTCTTATCGACCTTCTTCTCCGACTTCTTATCGACCTTCTTCTCCGACTTCTTCTCGGCCTTCTTCTCCAGCTTCTTCTCCGCCTTTGAGGCGGACCCGGAAGAGGGGGCGGAGGCTGCCTGGGCGGCCTCGACGCGAGCACGCTCTTCGGCGCGCGCCTTGCGGACGCTCCTCTTGTTGCGGTCCTTGTTCGCCATCGACTCTCCCTTAGAAGACGTGCCTTACATGGAAACCGGCTAACCCCGAAGGGATAGCCGGTGGTGAGATCTGGCAGGCCAGGAAGGACTCGAACCCTCAACAAACGGTTTTGGAGACCGCCGCTCTACCATTGGAGCTACTGGCCTGTTTGGAAAGCCCACCTGCTAGCGGGTCTCCCTGTGCAGCGTGTGCTTCTTGCACCACGGGCAGTACTTCTTCAACTCCATGCGATCGGGGTTGTTGGACTTGTTCTTGTCCGTGGTGTAGTTGCGGCGCTTGCACTCAGTGCACGCGAGGGTAACCAGAGTACGCATTGATCCTCCTGAAAGTACTACTCGTTGGAGGGAGTTTCCCTCGAACGTGACGTGCGGTGGTATACGCTACCATCCATCATCCGGTTTTGTCAAGGCAGCGTCCTTCTCGGCACTTCAATCACAAAATGTACAGAGCCGAGAAGAACGACGCCTCGGGGCTCAAAAAGGGCCCGACACGAAGTGCCGGGCCCCTGAGCGTCGAGTGAGCGGAGACTACTCGATGATGCTAGAGATACGGCCGTCGCCGACGGTGTGGCCGCCCTCGCGGATGGCGAACTTGTCGCCCTGCTCCATGGCGATCTCGTGGATGAGCTCACAGGTGACGGTCACGTGGTCACCCGGCATGGCCATCTCGACCTTGGTGCCGTTGGAGTCGGTGAGCTCGGAGATGTCACCGGTGATGTCCGTGGTGCGGAAGTAGAACTGCGGACGGTAGCCGGCGAAGAACGGGGTGTGACGGCCGCCCTCCTCCTTGGTGAGAACGTAGATCTCACCGGTGAACTTCTTGTGCGGGGTGACGGTGCCGGGCTTGCAGATGACCTGGCCGCGCTCGATGTCCTCGCGCTTGATGCCGCGCAGAAGGATGCCGACGTTGTCGCCAGCCTCGCAGTAGTCCATGGTCTTGCGGAACATCTCGATGCCGGTGGCAACGGAGGTCTGCTTCTCGCGGATGCCGATGATCTCGACCGGCTCGTTGAGCTTCAGGGCGCCGCGCTCGACACGACCGGTGGCGACGGTGCCACGACCGGAGATGGTCATGACGTCCTCGATGGCCATCAGGAACGGCTTGTCGTTGTCACGCGGCGGCGTCGGGATGTAGGAGTCGACGGCGTGCATGAGCTCGATGATGGAGTCGACCCACTTCTGCTCGCCGTTGAGGGCGCCGAGGCCGGAACCGCGGATGATGGGGAGGTCGTCTCCGGGGAAGCCGTACTCGGAGAGGAGGTCACGGGTCTCCATCTCGACGAGGTCGATGAGCTCCTCGTCGTCAACCATATCGCACTTGTTCAGGAAGACGATGATGTAGGGGACGCCGACCTGACGGGCGAGCAGGATGTGCTCGCGGGTCTGGGCCATGGGGCCGTCGGTGGCGGCGATGACGAGGATGGCACCGTCCATCTGAGCCGCACCGGAGATCATGTTCTTGATGTAGTCAGCGTGGCCCGGGCAGTCGACGTGAGCGTAGTGACGCTCCCAGGTCTCGTACTCGATGTGGGCAACGTTGATGGTGATGCCGCGCTGACGCTCCTCGGGAGCCTTGTCGATGTTCTCGAAGGCGGTGTAGTCAGCCTTGCAGCCCGGGGTCTCAGAGAGGACCTTGGTGATGGCCGCGGTCGTGGTGGTCTTGCCGTGGTCGACGTGACCGATGGTACCGATGTTTACGTGGGGCTTGGAACGATCGAACTTCTCCTTGGCCATGTGCCATCCTCCTTCTGGAACCGGCCTTGCGGCCAATCCAAACAAACTGCGTTCTTATGCCAAGCGGCGCCGAGGCGCCGCCATGGAACTCTGGTACCGGTGACTGGACTCGAACCAGTGACATCGCGGGTATGAGCCGCGTGCTCTAACCAACTGAGCTACACCGGCAAGTGCCGTGCGACTGAAAGGCGGAAGATGGAGCCCGCGACCGGATTTGAACCGGTGACCTCTTCGTTACCAACGAAGTGCTCTACCGACTGAGCTACACGGGCGGATGGTGGGGATGCTTGGACTCGAACCAAGGAACCCAGAGGGAGCGGATTTACAGTCCGCCGCAGTTGCCGCTGTGCCACATCCCCATTCCGTTTTCAGCCACCCACGAGGCGCGTTCTCCCTCGCAAGCGGAAGATAGATTACGTCGTGCGCAAGAACTTGTCAACGTATACCTCCCACCCGGGCGTATCCATGCTCACGAGGCGCACACATACGCAGGTGGAACGGGGTGCCGACAAGAACGCGGGGCCGCACGCGACGTGCGACCCCGCAAGATTTTCTGGAGCCGGCAGAGGGAGTCGAACCCCCAACCCACGGTTTACAAAACCGTTGCTCTGCCATTGAGCCATGCCGGCGTGTGTCCGTCCATGATAGCGGGTCGGCAGGGCGCCGAAAAGCCCGCCCTTCTCGCCCGTTCTTCTCGCCCACCCTGCAAACTGTCGCTTTTTACCGCTTGTGGGGGCAATTCCGGGTTTGCGAGCAGCCATACGCGACAGTTTGCGGGTGTTGGAAGACGGACGATAGATTTTGGGGCAAACCTTTTATGCTGCGGGGCCAAAACGCCACTCTTCATCAGGTTGTGGGCAACAGCCCTGATACAAAACCTCGCAAAGCCGAGAAGTGCATCAAAGTTGTTGCCCAAAACCAAGGGGCGAGAAGGACGGCGCCGCCGTTAGCCGCGCAGGAGGCGCCAGAGCTTCTCGCGGGCTGCCGGGTCGATGCGGTCCTCGAGGCGCATGTGCTGGGTCTGGCGCTCGGCGTTGGCCTGGCGGTACTCGACGTCCAGCGCGTCCATGTTGGTCACGAGCACGTCGCTCGAGACGCGCGTCACGGGAATGCCGCCCACCGTGGCCCTGATGGTGTTGTCCGAGGTCACCACCGTCACGGCCTGCGGAGCGAGGCGCGCCTCGGTGACAAGGCGCTCGATCACGGTGTCGGCCGACTCGCCGGCGGGCGAGAAGACCAGGCGCACGCCGGCGCGGGAGAGGTCGGGGCGCTCCGGGGAGGCGTTGCCCGCCGCGTCGAAGACGATCACGGGCTCGTAGCGGCCCTTGGCGTAGGCGGCCACGTCGGCGACGAGCAGGTCGCGGGCCTGCTCGAAGGGGTCGCCGTCTGCGGTCTCGTCCATGCGGGCGAGGTAGCGCGCGGACTTGTAGATGACGTTGTAGCCGTCCACCACGAGCAGCTCGCGCGGGGTGTCGGCCCTAGGCATCGGCCTCGCCGCCACACTCTACGCGGCGTAGCCACTCGTAGCAGAGCACGGTCGTGGCCTGGGCAACGTTGAGCGACTCGACGCGCCCGCGCTGCGGCAGGCGGCAGGCAAAGTCGCACTTCTCGGCAACCAGGCGGGAGATGCCCTCGCCCTCGGAGCCCATCACGAGCGCCAGGCGCCCTCCCATGGGGGCGTGCCAGACGTCCTCGGTCGCATGCTCGGTGGCCGCGCAGGCCCAGAAGCCGGCGGCCTTGAGCTCGTCAAGGGCGCGAGCGAGGTTGGGCACCTGCGCGATGGGCAGATGCATGACGGCACCCGCGGAGGTCTTGTACGCGCCCACGCCCACCGAGGCGGCCCGTGCCTTGGCCACGACGACGCCCGCCGCGCCCACGACCTCGGCCGTGCGCACGATGGCGCCGAAGTTGCCCTGGTCGGTCACGTGGTCGAGCACGACGACGAGGGCGTCGCCCTCCCCCGCCGCGGCGATCACGTCAGAGAGCTCGGCGTAGGCGAAGGGTCGGGTCCGCACGACGACGCCCTGGTGGGCGCCGTGGCTGGAGAGCGCGTCCAGACGGGCGCGCGGCACGCGCTCGACGGGGACGCCGGCCTCGTCGAGCCGGGCGGCAATCTTCTCCAGCGCCTGGTCACGCTCGCCGGAGCGCTCCTGCACGAGCGCCGAACGCAGCGGCATCCCGCAGGCAAGCGCCTCCTCGACGGCGCGCCGGCCCTCGATGAGGTCCGTGCGCTCGCGAAGCTGCGGCCCGCGGCGCGCGGCGCCCGGGACCGGACGGGGCCCGCGGTTCTTCTCGCCATGCTGTCCCTTGCCTGGAGCGGGGCGGAAGGGACGCCCGCCCTTGCCCTTGCCGCCGCGGACGTCACGACCGGGCGTGCGGGACTGGTTCTTTGCCATGGCCGCCTACTCCTTGCGGTGCACGCGGGCGCCGGCAGCAGTGTCCTCGACCACAAGGCCGAGCGCGGTGATGCCGTCGCGGATGGCGTCGGCGACGCCCCAGTTCTTCTCGGCACGCGCGGCCTGGCGCGCGGTGAGCAGGGCGTCTGCGGCCTCGGCGGGAGACTCGCCCTCGTAGCCGGCCTGCTCGCGCGCGAGGTCCACGAGGCCGGCGGGCAGGTCGTCCTCGCCCGTGGAGCGGGAGAGGTTGATGCCCATGACGTCCGCGAGCTCGGTGAGCATGTCGGCGGCGCGCAGGCAGACGGCCGTGGAGGTGTCGTCGGCGGCGTCGGCCAGGTAGGTGTTGCAGGCGGTCACCAGCGAGAAGATCGCGGCGAGGCCGCCGGCGGTGTTGAAGTCGTCGTCCATCTGGCGGCAGAACTCCTCGCGCGCGGCGTCCACCTGCGCGCCGAGCGTGCGGTCGGCGTCGTTGAGCTCGCCATCCTGCGGGGAGCGCTCGGCCGCCCAGCGGAGGTTGCGCGCGCAGGTCTGCAGGCGCTCCAGCGTGCCGGCCACGCCCTCGAGGCGCTCGAAGGAGAAGTCCAGCGGGGCGCGATAGTGGGTCTGCAGCATGAGCAGGCGCACGGCGTCTGCGGGGTACTTGTCGAGCACCTCCTTGAGCGTGTAGAAGTTGCCGAGGCTCTTGGACATCTTCTCGCCGTCGACGCGCAGCATGCCGGTGTGCATCCAGGTGTTGGCGAGCGCGGAGTCCCAGGCGCACATGGCCTGGGCGGTCTCGTTCTCGTGGTGCGGGAAGATGAGGTCGGCGCCGCCGCCGTGGATGTCGATCGGGGTGCCCAGGTAGCGGTGGATCATCGCGCAGCACTCGGTGTGCCAGCCGGGGCGGCCGTCGCCCCAGGGGCTGGGCCAGCTGGGCTCACCGGGCTTGGCGGCCTTCCAGAGGGCAAAGTCAAAGGGGTCGCGCTTCTCGTCGTTGACCTCCACGCGCTCGCCGGCGCGCATCTGGTCCAGGCTGCGCCCGGAGAGGATGCCGTAGCTGTGGTCGGCGCGCACGGAGAAGTAGACGTCGCCGGAGGGCACGGGGTAGGCCACGCCGCGCTCGATGAGCAGGGAGATCATCTCCTGCATGGCCTCGATCTCGTGCGTGGCGCGCGGGCGGATGTCCGGGTCCAGCACGCCAAAGCGGTGCATCTGCTCGATGAAGGCGGCCGAGCACTCCTCGGCGACCTCGGCGGCGCTGCGCCCGGTCTCGTTGGCGCGGTTGATGATCTTGTCGTCCACGTCCGTGAGGTTCTGGGCAAAGGTGACCTGGTAGCCCTTGTACATGAGGTAGCGACGGATCACGTCGAACGCGAGGAACGTGCGCGCGTTGCCGATGTGAATCTGGTCGTAGACGGTGGGGCCGCAGACGTACATGCGAATCTTGCCGGGCTCGATGGGCTCGAGCTCCTCCTTCTTGTGCGTCTGGCTGTTGTAGACGAGCATGCGTGCTCCTTGTGGTTGGCGTTCTTGCGTTGGACCAGTATAGCGCCGCCGAACGACAGAGGGCCCGTTTGGAGGTTTGGGTTCACCGCGAGCGGGGAGAAACGGCGACTCGTCACAAAACCCCAGATAATCGATTAACTGGTTGATATGTTGGGCCTATTGGGGTGGGACCATGAACCCAAACCGGAATACGGTTTGGGTTCACCGGCGCCAGAGCAGCGCGTCGCGGTATCGTAAAACCCCAGATAACTGGTTTGAAGATCGATCTATTGGGTCCCTCCGAGCAAAACCGTGAACCCAAACCAGCGGAAGAGGGATTAGTCGGCACGCTCCAGCAGTGCGACGGCCCAGGCGGCGATGCCCTCCTCACGGCCCACGAAGCCGAGACGCTCCGTGGTAGTGGCCTTGACGCCCACCGCGTCGACGGGCACGCCGAGCGCGGCGGCCATGTTGGCGCGCATCTGCTCGCGGTAGGGCGCGAGCTTGGGAGCCTGCGCGGCGACGGTACAGTCGACGTCGGCGACGCGCCACCCGCGCTCGCGGACGAGCTCCGCCACGCGGCTCATGAGCACGAGCGAGTCCGCGCCCTCGTAGGCGGGGTCGGTGTCCGGGAAGAGCCTGCCGATGTCGCCTTCGCGCAGCGCTCCGAGCACGGCGTCCATGAGGGCGTGCGCGAGCACGTCCGCGTCCGAGTGCCCGTCGAGCCCGCGCGCGCACGGCACGTCGACGCCGCCCAGAATCAGCTTCCTCCCGGCGGCAAACGCGTGCACGTCAAACCCGTGTCCGATTCGAAGCATGTCGGCCCCCGTCTCAGGCGAGCAGGCGCCGCTCGAGGGTGGCCTCGGCGAGGGCGAGGTCCTCGGGCAGCGTGATCTTGATGTTGTCGCGCGTGGACTCGACCACGCGGACGCGCCCTCCCAGGCGCTCCACGAGCGAGGCGTCGTCGGTGCCCTGGTAGTCCTCGTGCGCGGCGGCCTTGTGCGCGGCGAGAAGGGCGCGGCGCCGAAAGACCTGCGGGGTCTGCGCGGCCCAGTAGAACGAGCGGTCGGGGGTGGCCACGATCGTGGTCCCCTCGACGAGCTTGAGCGTGTCGACGGCGCGCGTGGCGAGAATGGCCCCGGCAAGGGACTCGTCCGCGCGGACGGCCGCGACGCACTCCTCGATCTGCTCGACCTCGACGAGCGGCCGCGCGGCGTCGTGCACCGCCACGAGCGGGAGGTCGCGCGGCGTCGCGTCCAGCCCCGAGCGCACCGAGTCCTGGCGCGTGGCCCCCGAGGGGGCGAGCAAAACCGGCTTTGCGAGGGAGAGCCGCGAGAGCACGTCCTTCTCGACCTGGGCCACGTGGTCGGGCGCGCAGACCACCACGATGCGCGCGACGGACGGGGCTCGGTCGAACGCCATGATCGACCAGCTCATGAGCGGCAGGCCGCAGAGGTCAACGAACTGCTTGCCGCGCGGGTCGCCAAAGCGCTCCCCCGAGCCGCCCGCGACGACGACCGCGCAGGTGTCCGCGCCGTCGGACGCGTCGCGCACGAGGCTCGCACACGGGCAGGGGGCGGGCGACGGGGCGCCCATCACTCCCCCTTGTCCCACATGCGATGGAGGCTGTTGGCGAGCACGCTGGGGTTCTTCACGCCGATCTCGCCGAGGCGCGACGGATCGTCGTCCACGGCCTCGAGGACCTCCTGGAGCGAGCCGTACTCGTCCACGATCTTGTCGGCCATGCCGTCGCGCACCACGGGGACGCGCGAGAGCGTGCGCAGACCGAGCGGGGTCATGATGGAGTCCTCGCCTCGACCGTCGGTGTAGCCGAGGAGCTTGGCCACGAACTTCGCCGAGCGCAGCTGCGTGTTCACGGTGTCGTGCAGGCGCTTGCGGATGGTGCGGGCCGTCTCCTCCGACGAGTCGACCGCGTAGTCGCGAATCATGAGGGTGTACGCCTCGTCCATGCCAGCGAGGTACTCATCGCGCTGCATCTGCGTGGTCCTGCCCTCGCTTCCGAGCTGGATGATGCAGTCGTCGAGCTCGTCTCCCGCGGTCATGAGCACCTCGAAGAGGTAGAAGAGGTTGGTGAGGTCCCCGAGGGTGACCACGTTGTCGAGCTCGAGGCTCGTGAGGCGCAGCAGGCTCCGGTCGAGCTGGGAGCGCGTGTTCTGCATCGCGACGGTGAGCTGGTTCACCAGGGAGAAGAGCGCGCTCGGGCTCTTGAGCTCGTACCCCTTGCCGTCCACGTAGACGTTCACCACGGAGCGGCGCGACGAGACGGAGATGACCGTCGCCTTGGTGAGCAGGCTCATGCGGGCCGCGGTGCGGTGGCGCATGCCGGTCTCGGACGTGGGCAGGGACGGGTTGGGGTTGAGGTGGTAGTTGGCCCGGAGGATCTTGGTGAGGTCGCGGTCCACGACGACGGCGCCGTCCATCTTGCTGAGCTCGAAGAGGCGGTTGGCCGTGAACGAGACGTCGAGCTTGAAGCCGTCGTCGCCGGCGGCGAGCACGTTCTCGGTGTCGCCCACGCAGATGAGCGCGCCGAGATGGCCGGCCAAGATCATGTCGAGCGCGGTGCGCAGCGGGGTCCCCGGCGCGGTCTTCCTGATCGCGTCCTCAAAGCGCTGCTCGCGCTCGGCGGCTGCGTCGAGCTGGGTGACTTCCACGGGCGCCCCTCTCATCGATGGTGGTTGAGTACGAGTATAGCGCCGGGCAGCGCCCCGTCCGAGGGCAATGCCCGCCGCGAGTTCTTGCCGCGCTCTTTGCGGCAAGCTGTCTGAGCGCCGGGTATTGCCCTCGGGTGGGGCGCGGGCGAGCTACTCCCCTGCGGTCAGCAGACCACCGGCGCCGGCGGCGCCGCGCGAGGGCTCAGGGGATGAGCCGAGAAGATCGGGCGAGCTCATGGTCTCGCGGCGACGCGGGGCGGGGATCTCGCCGGTCGCATGCTCGAAGACGAGCGCGCCGTCCTTCTCGTCCACGCGAATGATCTCCCCCTTGTGCCAGAGCCCCTGCAGCAGCTCCTCGGAGAGCGGGTCCTCGATGAGCGTCTGGATGGCGCGGCGCAGCGGGCGCGCGCCGTAGACGGGGTCCGCCCCCTGCTTGGCCACGAGGTCGCGCGCGGCGTCGGTGAGCTCGATGGACATGCCCTCGGCAACGAGGCGGTCGCGCAGGTCGGCGACCATGAGCTCCACGATGTCCCTCAGCTGCTCGCCGGTGAGCGACTTGAAGACCACGACCTCGTCCACGCGGTTCAGGAACTCGGGACGGAAATGCTTCTTGAGCTCCGTCATGACGCGGCTCTCGATCTCCTTGTCGGAGAGGCCGCCCGCGCCCTGGGCCGAGAAGCCCATCGTGGTGGTCTGCGCGATGTCGCGCGCGCCGATGTTGGACGTCATGATGATGACGGTGTTGGAGAAGTCCACGTGGCGGCCCTGGCCGTCGGTCAGGCGGCCCTCCTCCAGGATCTGGAGCAGAACGTTGAAGACGTCGGGGTGCGCCTTCTCCACCTCGTCGAAGAGGACGACGGAGTACGGGCGTCGGCGCACGGCCTTGGTGAGCTCGCCGCCCTCGTCGTAGCCCACGTATCCCGGGGGCGCGCCGACGAGCTTGGAGACGGTGTGCTTCTCCATGAACTCGGACATGTCGAAGGAGATGAGCGCCTCCTCGGAGCCAAAGAGGAACTCGGCGAGCGCCTTGGCGAGCTCGGTCTTGCCCACGCCGGAGGGGCCGAGGAAGATGAACGAGCCGCCGGGGCGGCGCGGGTCCTTGAGCGGACTGCGGCTGCGGCGGATGGCCTTGGCGACCTTGGTCACGGCCTCGTCCTGGCCCACGACGCGCTGGTGGAGCACGTCCTCGCAGCGCAGGAGCTTGGAGGCCTCGGCCTCCGTGAGGTTGGAGACGGGCACGCCGGTCATGGAGGAGACCACGTCGGCGATGTCCTGCTCGTCGACGGTGACCACGTTGGCTGCCAGCTCCTCGCGCCAGGCGGCCTCGAGCTCGTCGCGGCGGGCGACGAGCGACTTCTCCTCGTCGCGCAGGCGCGCGGCGTCCTCGAACTCCTGGGCCGCCGCGGCGGACGCCTTCTCCTCGCGCACGCGGGCGAGGTCGGCGTCGACCTGGGCGATCTCGGGCGGCAGGGCCATCTTGTGGACGCGCGTGCGGGCACCGGCCTCGTCGAGCACGTCGATGGCCTTGTCCGGCAGGAAGCGGTCCTGCACGTAGCGGCTCGAGAGCGTGACGGCGGCGAGCACGGCGGCGTCCGTGTAGCGGACGTGGTGGTGCCGCTCGTAGCGGTCCTTCAGGCCCTCGATGATCTTGATCGTGTCCTCGGGGGACGGCTCGCCGATGTTGACCGGTTGGAAGCGGCGCTCGAAGGCGGAGTCCTTCTCGACGTGCTTGCGGAACTCCTCGGCCGTGGTGGCGCCGATGACCTGGATCTCACCGCGCGAGAGAGGCGGCTTCAGGATGGAGGCCGCGTCGATCGAGCCCTCGGCCGAGCCCGCGCCGATGACGGTGTGAATCTCGTCGATGAACAGGATGTCCTCGTCGGATGCCTCGAGCTCGGCGACGACCTTCTTCATGCGCTCCTCGAACTCGCCGCGGTACTTGGAGCCGGCGACGAGGCTCGCGAGGTCGAGCGTCCAGACCTGCTTGCCGCGCAGGATGTCCGGCACGTTGCCACTGGCAATGAGCTGGGCGAGCCCCTCCACGATCGCGGTCTTGCCCACGCCCGGGTCGCCCAGGATGAGCGGGTTGTTCTTCTGGCGGCGCGCGAGGACCTGCATCACGCGCTCGATCTCGCGGTCGCGACCGATCACGGGATCGAGCTTGCCGTCCGCGGCGAGCTTGGTGAGGTTGCGGCCGTACTGCTCGAGCATCGACCCCTCCTCACCCTGCTGCTGGGGGCCGCCAAAGCCGGCCATGCGCACGTCGGCCGTGGCGGTCTCGCGCGGCGCGCCCTCGGGGCTCTTGCCGGCGAGCTCGTTCACGGCGTTGCGCACCGCGTCGCCGGAGACGCCCATCTGGCGGAGGGTGTCCATCGCGCGGCCGTTGCCCTCGGCCACGATGCCGAGCAGCAGGTGCTCCGTGGCGATGTAGGTCTGGCCGTGCGTCATCGTCTCGCGGTAGGCACCCTCGAGAACGCGCTTGGCACGCGGGGTAAACGGGATGTGCCCGCCGGGGACCGGCTCGTTGTCCTGGTTGGTCAGGCCACGCACGGTGGCGAGCGTCTCGTCATAGGTGACGTCGAGCTTGGCGAGCGCCTGGGCGGCGACGCCCTCGCCCTCCTTGATGAGCGCGAGCAGCAGGTGCTCGGTGCCCACGTACATCTGGCCGAGGTTGCGTGCCTCGTCCTGGGCGAGGCTCATGACCTTGCGCGCCTTGTCGGTGAACTTCTCGAACATCTAGGGGCAGTCCTTTCGAAGGTGGTTTCGCAATTATAGTTTGTACCCTCACCAGCTCAGGCGCAAACCCATACGCGACGCCGCGTCCTTCTCGCCCGCCCTTGTCGCCTCTTTCTCATCTTGCCCCTCCCCTCCGCAGGCTGTCGCTTTTTGCTGCTCGCAACGTGGATTACGCACCCGTAAGCAGTAAAAACCGACAGTCTGCGATTGGGGGCGGCGAGAAGCGTGGGCGAGAAGGACGGCGGAGAAGGACGGCGCAACGTGGAGCGGCGGCCGACACGTGGGGGTGTCGGCCGCCGCAGCGAGTACGTGAGCGATCTGGGGTCGCGCGCTACTTCCCGAACGTGTCGCGGTCGGGGGCGATGGCCTTCATCGCGTCGATCGTGCGCGAGAAGAGCTCGTCGAGCTCCCAGCCACAGAGCTCGGCGCCGGCACGGATGACGTCGCGGTTGCAGCCGGCGGCGAAGCGCTTGTCCTTGAACTTCTTCTTGAGCGACTTCACCTCGAAGTCCATGACGGACTTGCTCGGGCGCATGATCACGGCCGCGCCGATGAGGCCCGTGAGCTCGTCCACGGCAAAGAGGACCTTCTCCATGGGGAGCTCGGGCGCGGGCAGCTCGGGGTTGTTCATGGAGTTGTGCGACTGGATGGCGCGAACGAGCTCCTCGGAGGCGCCCGCCGCGCGCAGCAGCTCGGCGGCGTAGACCGTGTGGTTTGCCGGGTCGTCGGCGTGCTCCCCCCAGTCGAGGTCGTGCAGGATGCCCACGACCTCCCAGAAGTCAACGTTCTCCGGGTCCATCTCGAGCGCGAACTGGCGCATCACGCCGCCGACGGTCTCGCCGTGCTCGAGGTGGAACTCCTCGTGGTTGTGCTCGGCGAGAAGGGCGAGCGCGGCGTCGCGGTCGATCCCGGCGACGAGCGCCGCGGGGCCCTCGGCCGCGGCGGCCGTGACCTTCTCGGAGTCCTCGGCGATAGCGTCGACGGAAGCCGCCGCGTTGTCGGTCACCGCGTCCTCGACCTGCGCCTGAATGTCGGCGCGCGTGATGGTCTCGGGCTTCATGGCCGGGAAGAGCAGCACGTCGCGGATCGCGGGCTGGTCGCAGAAGAGCATCACCATGCGGTCGATGCCGTAGCCGATGCCGCCCGCCGGCGGCATGCCGTACTCGAGGGCGCGCACGTAGTCGTAGTCGTAGCCCATGGCCTCGTCGTCGCCCAGGCCCTTGGCGGCGACCTGCTCGGCGAAGCGACCGGCCTGGTCGACGGGGTCGTTGAGCTCGGAGAAGGCGTTGGCGTACTCGTGGCCGGCAATGACCAGCTCGAAGCGGTCGGTGAGGCGCGGGTCCTCGGCCTTGCGCTTGGAGAGCGGGCTGACCTCCTCGGGATAGTCGCACACGAACGTGGGGTTCACGATGGTCTTCTCGCCCAGCTCGTCATAGAGCTCGAAGAGCAGCTTGCCGGCGCCCCAGGAGGGCTGCACCTCGATGCCGTGGTCCTCGCAGAGCTCGCGCAGGTGCTCGATCGGCGTGTCCATGTCCACGTGCTCGCCCACGCACTCGGAGGCGATCTCGGAGAGCGGGCGGCTCGCCCAGGTACCGGACATGTCAATCTCCTGGCCCTGGTAGGTGATGACCTCGTGACCCTCGGCGCAGCCGCAGACCTCGCGCGCGATCATCTTGAACAGGCCCTCGGACAGGCGCTTCATGCCCTCGAGATCGGAGTAGGCGCAGTACGCCTCCATCGAGGTGAACTCGGGGTTGTGCGTGAGGTCCATGCCCTCGTTGCGGAAGTTGCGGCCGATCTCGAAGACGCGCTCCAGGCCACCCACGATGAGGCGCTTGAGCGGCAGCTCGGTGGCTATGCGCAGGTAGAAGTCACGGTCGAGCGCGTTGAAGTGCGTCACGAACGGCCTGGCGTTGGCGCCGCCGAGGATGGCGTGCATCATCGGCGTCTCGACCTCCATGTAGCCGTCGGCCTCCATGTAGCGGCGGATGAGGGAGATGATCTGGCTGCGCTTGCGAAAGACGTCGCGGACCTCGGGGTTCATGATGAGGTCGACGTAGCGCTGGCGGTAGCGGACCTCGCGGTCGGTGAGGCCGTGGAACTTCTCCGGCAGCGGGCGCAGGGACTTGGAGAGCACCGTGAGCTGCGTCGGCGAGACGGAGAGCTGGCCGCGGCGGGTGCGCAGCACCGTGCCCGTGGCGCCCAGGATGTCACCCAGGTCGAGGTTGGCAAGAAGCGCCCAGCCCTCGTCGCCGAGCACGTCGTGGCGGCAGAAGAGCTGGATGGGGCCCGTCACGTCCTCGAGCACGATGAAGGCGGCCTTGCCCTGCTTGCGCAGCGCCCGGATGCGGCCGGCGACGCTCACCACGTCCTCGGTGTCCTCGCCGTCCGCGAGGCTCGCGTAGCGCTCCTCGAGCTCGGCGGCGTGAGCCGTGACCTCGGAGGCGATGGGGTACGGGTTCACGCCCGCGTCGATCAGGGCCTGGCGGCGCGCGCGGCGCATGCTCCGCTCGTCGGTGGTGGTGGCGTTCTCGGCCATGGGGTTCCTTTCAGATAAGGCGCCCCGCACCTGCTTGCCGCAGACACGGGGCGCCACGCTTGCTTGGGTGAGGAAGTAGCCTAGCGGAAGATCCCCGTGATGGTGTACTTCCGCGTCTTGCCGGACGGCGCGACGACCTCGATCTTGTCGCCCTTCTCGTGACCCACGAGGGCCTTGCCCACGGGGGACTCGACGGAGATGCGGTGCTCGAGCGAGTTGGTCTCGGTGGTGCCCACGATGCTGAAGGTGGACTTCTTGCCCTTCTCGTCCTTGAGCTCAACGGTGGTGCCGATGGAGACGGTCAGCGCGTGGCCGCTGTCCTCCACGACCGTGGCCACGGAGAGGATCTGGCGAATCTCGTTGATGCGGGACTCGTTCTTGGACTGCTCCTCCTTGGCGGCATCGTACTCGGAGTTCTCCGAGAGGTCGCCAAAGCCGCGGGCCTCCTTGATGCGCTCGACGATCTCGTCGTGCTTCTCGCCCTCGCGGTAGGCCAGCTCGTCGACGAGCTTCTGGCGGCCCTCGGCGGTGAGCTCGATCTTCTTGGCGTTATCCATGTGCGCGCTCCTTCTGCCTGCCGTCTGCCGCTAGTTGAGCTTGTTGCCGCACTTGGAGCAGAAGTCGGCGTCCGCGGCGTTCTTGGTGCCGCACTTGGAGCAGAAGACGGGCTCGTCGGCGTCCTCGGGGGCGTCGGCGTCATCCTCGTCCTCGATGACCTCGACGTCGTCGTGGGACTCGATGGGGGAGGCGTTGTCGTCGGACTTGTCCTCGGAGCCCTCCTCCATGCCCTCGCGGACGTTCTTCACGGTCTTGCCGAGCGCGGAGCCGATCTTGGGCAGGTTCTTGGGCCCAAAGATGACGAGCACGACGACGACGATGAGAAGCAGCTCAAAGGGGCCCATACCAAAAATCATGTGAAGTGTCCTTCCGATGCGTTGTTTCATGCGGGCGCTAGGCCCAATACAGCATCAGCTAGTATAGCCGAGGTTACGTGCTACTCACAATCTCTAAAACGCGAGAAGACCGGGTTTCTCGCGCGTCTTTTGGGAGGGCCCTTGAGAGAGATCCTGATCGGCCTGGCCGTGCTGACCGCTGTGTGCACGGCGTTTCTCGCCGCGATGCCGTGGCTGCTGCGCAAGCGCAACGTGGAGATGCGCCGGACCAAGTTCGGCGTGACGCTGGTCTTTGACGCGGAGAACGCCGACGGCACGCCCGTGCGCCTGATCAACGTCAACGGCACCTTCCAGAGCGGCTGCTACGTGCCCGAGGACCTGCGCTTCCAGCTAGCCTGCGAGTACCACCGCGAGATGGCGCGGGTGATAGAGGGGCTGGTCGCCAAGCGCGGGCGCACGGTCGAGAGCCCGCTGCGTGTGCTGGTCATGGGCGGGGGCGGCTACTCGCTGCCCAAGTACCTGGCGGCGTACGTGCCGGAGGCCCGCGTGGACGTGGTGGAGATCGACCCCGCGATGACCGAGCTGGCGCGCGAGTTCTTCTTCCTCGACGAGTGCCTGGAGAAGACGGGGGCCGAGAAGGACGGACGGCTTCGCCTGGTGACGGGCGACGCGTGGGCCTTCGTGCGCGCCGCGGTCGAGCCCTACGACGTGATCGTGAACGACGCCTTCTCCGGCAACCGGCCGCTCGGGCCGCTGACGAGCGCCGAGGGCGCGCACGTGGTCCGCGATCACCTGGCTGAGGACGGCGTCTACCTGGCCAACGTGCGCTGCGCCTGCGAGGGGCACCGGGCGCGCGTCCTGGAGGAGGTCGTGGACGCCTTTGGGCGCGAGTTCGCGCACGTGGGCTACGTGCCCGAGTGGCCCGAGGAGCCTGCCAAGCCCGGCAACAACGTGCTGGTGGCGACGAGCGCCCAGGGCGTCATGCCCCGCGCCGCGCGCGTGGTGCGGTAGCGAGCCGCACGGTTCTTCTCGCCCGCCCTTGTGGCCGTCCCCCTGCCCTCCACTACGGTTTTGGGGCAAAAGTTTGATATGCGAACCGGAACCTCTGGGGATTTGTATCAACGCTTTATCCACAACCGAGAAAAGCGTGGAAATTCGGCGCTCGTGAGCTTGCGAATATAAACCCTTTGCCCCAAAACCTCCAAGAACGCCCTGGGTACGGCCCTCCCGGCAACACGGGACGGCCGTTTTCACAAAACCATGGTTTTGTTGGCACGCACAACTCAACCGAGGTTTTGGCCGCTTTTCCGGCCCAAACGACGGCAAAAGGTGACCAAAACCTCGGTTGAGCCGCGCGCGGCGGGCGAGAAGAACCTCAGCGCAACGGCCCCTCGCGCCGGACGGTGCGCACGATGTGGCGCGGCACCGCGTGCAGGGCGCAGCTGCCGATCACGTTGCCGGCGGCGCGCTTTGCCGCGTCGCTGCCGTTGCTCGTGGCGTAGGCGTGGTCAAAGCGCTCGAGCATGGCCAGGTCGTTGCCGCCGTCGCCGTAGACCGCGACCTCGTCCTCGCTCAGGCCGAGCTCGCCGGCAAGCCACGCCACGGCCTCGCCCTTGTTCACGCGCGCGTCCGTGAGCTCGAAGAGGTCCCCGTCAAATGAGGCGTTGACCAGCGCGTCCGAACGCTCGGAGACAAACGCCTCCACCTCGCGGCGCATCCCCGGGTCGCTCACGCGGAAGTTCAGCTTGCAGATGTCCTGCGCGAGCACGTCGGCGTCGCCGCAGTCAAAACGCTCCTCGCCCGTCCGGACGGCGCGGCTCATGCGATAACGCAGGATGACGCCCGCAAGCCCGCGCGGCATCAGGTAGCCCGCCGCATGCTGCTCGCGCGTACCGCGCACGTAGGTGTGGTCGCGCCCCACGCAGTTGAAGCAGACCGCAGGAAAGCCCGTCAGCAGCTCCTCCACGACGGCGGGGTCGATCGTCACGTGGCGCAGCACCTCCCCGTCGCGCCCCACGACGTGCGCACCGTTGGCGCCGACGGACTCGATCGGCAGGTCGCCAAAGCCCAGCTCCGCGGTCCGACGGACGCACCGGCCGGAGGCGAGCGCCACGTGGCGTCCCGCCTCGATCGTGCGCCGCAGTCGACGGAGGATGCCGCCGTCGGTCTCGTGGAGAATGTTGAAGAGCGTACCGTCGAGGTCGCTCGCAAAGAGCTTGATCAAGGTCCGTCCGTTCCCTCGCGATCTCACGGGGACAGTATAGGACGCGCCGACCCTACAATGGTCAGAGGACCGTACGAAGGGGGCAACATGGAGCGCGCGCCGAGGTTCGTCTTCGCGTCCGACTCGCTCAAGGGAACGCTGTCGTCGGCGGACGCCGCGCGCCTGCTCGGAGGCGCAGCCGAGCGACACTTTCCCGGATGCTCGTGGGTTGCTGTCCCGATGGCGGACGGCGGCGAGGGCACGGTCGACGCGCTGCTCGCGGCATGCGGGGGCGAGAAGATTGGCGCGCTCGTGGCCGACCCGCTGGGCCGCCCGGTCGAGGCGTCCTACGCGCTGCTCCCCGGCGGGCGCGCGGTCATCGAGACGGCGGCGGCCTCGGGGCTGACGCTGCTCGCGCCCGCAGAGCGCGACCCGCGCGCGACGAGCACCTACGGCACCGGCCAGCTCGTGCTGGACGCGCTCGGGCACGGCGCGCGCGACGTGACCGTGGCGCTCGGCGGCAGCGCAACCAACGACGGCGGCATGGGCCTCGCCCGTGCGCTCGGTGCGCGCCTTCTGGACGCTGCGGGCAGCGAGCTCTCCGGCGTCGGCGCCGACCTCGCGCGCGTCTCGCGCGTGGACCTCTCCGGGCTGAGCCCGCTCGTTGCCGGCGCGCGCTTCCACACGATGTGCGACGTGGACAGCCCGCTCGTGGGGCCCGAGGGAGCAAGCCTCGTCTTTGGCCCGCAGAAGGGCGCCTCGCCCGAGGTGGCCCACGGGCTCGACGACGCCATGCGGAACTGGGCGCGCGTGCTCGCGGAGACGTTCGGCCGCGGCTTCGACGTGCCCGGCGCGGGCGCGGCAGGCGGGCTCGGCGCAGCCTGCCTCGCGTTTCTCGGCGCGGAGCCGGTCAGCGGCGTGGCGCGCGTGCTGGACCTCGTGGGCTTTGACGCCCTTCTCGCCGGGGCGGACCTCTGCGTCACGGGCGAGGGGCACGCGGACGCGCAGACCACTCATGGCAAGGTGGTCTCCGGCGTCGCGGCGGCATGCGCGAGGGCGGGCGTCCCCTGCGTGGCGGTGGTCGGCGGTATGAGCGCGGACGCCGCCGCCATGCCCGGCGTGGCTGCGGTGCTGCCCACGGCGATCGACGCGATGCCGCTCGAGGAGGCGCTCGCGCGCGCCGAGGAGCTCTACGCGCTCGCGGCCGAGCGGCTCTTCTCGCTGCTCGAGCTCGGGGCGGCGCTCGGCCGTCGGGCCCCTGGCCCGGCGTCCCGAAAATAACACGCAGAATCTAGGTGGTATCGAACTGGTTTCCTGCGGATATATGAAACTAAACCTGATTATGCGTGTTAATCGCGGGCGATAAGGACGGCGAGCCCACAGCGCAAAAAAGGGGCCGCCGGCGCAGTGCCGACGGCCCCGTACGTACGTGGTCGGGTTGACTGGATTCGAACCAGCGACCTCTCGGTCCCGAACCGAGCGCTCTACCAAGCTGAGCCACAACCCGTAGCGAGGGGATATTCTAGCAGACTTCCGTCGCGGAACCAAGGGTTTTTGTCGACCAGCTTCGCCACCCGCGCGCGGCGGCGTCCGCAGCGACGGCGTCGGCGGCGTCCGCGCTCGCGCAGATCGCGAACGAGCAGGTTCCCGAGCCCGTGACCTGCGCCCCGAGCACGCCCGGGCGCTCGCGCAGCCACACCTCGACCTCGCCCGCCTCCGGGCAGAGGGCGCACGCCGCCGGTGCGAGGTTGTTGTGGAGCCCCGCCGCGATGCCGCCCGCGTCCCCCGAAAGAAGCGCGGCAACGAGGGGTGCCGGGTCGTCGGGCTCGCCGCCTCTCCGGTCGAACTCCGCGTAGGCCTCCGGGGTCGAGCCGCCCTCGGCGCGCGGCATGACGAGCGCGATCGGGAGCTCGGGCGCCGTCAGCTCGCGCTCGAGCACGTCCCCGCCGCCCGCGTAGAGCCCCGGGCGCGGGTCCAGGAAGAAGGCGACGTCGGCGCCGATGCGCCGCGCCACCTCGACCACGCGCGGGTCGCGCGGCTCGACCCCCCACCGTGCGGCAAGGAGCGCGAGCGCGGCACCCGCGTCGGCCGAGGAGCTGCCCAGGCCGGCGCTGCCCGGGATGCGCCGCGTGACGGCCACGCGCACGTCAGGCTTCTCGCCCAGCGTCTCTGCGAGGAGCGCCGCCGCGCGCCACACGCCGCTTCTCTCCACGGGAATGGAGAGCGCGGGCGAGAAGGACACCGAGAGCCCCGGCGCGTCCTCCACGGTCACGGTGTCAAAGAGGGCCACCGGCACCATGAGGGAGTCGACGCGGTGGTAGCCCCGCGCGTCACGCCCGGCATGGACGCCAAGGTGAAGGTTGACCTTGCAGGGAACCTGCGCGACCACGGGCTCGGCCATGGCGCGCTACTCCGTGATGGTCTCGGCGAAGTCGAAGAGGCGCTCTCCGGACTCCAGGTCGTACAGCTCGACGGTGCCGGTGAGAACATCAACGTACTGATAGGACTGGCGAGCCGTGCGGCCGCGGCGCTCCTCCACCTCGACGACGAAGAGGGACGGGTGGGCGTGCACGAGCATGCCGGTTCGCTCGACGATACGGGAGCGGCCCATGTTGGCCTTGACCTTGAGGCGCTTACCCTCGAGCGCGCTCAGCTCCTCGCGAATCTCGTCGACTCGGTTGACGGGAGGGATGTCGTTCTCCATGCGATCCTCCGTATGACAGAGGCATAAGCCCAGAAGACAGGAATTTCTATCATACGGCGCCCGACTTGCAAGCGCAAACCCCTCAACTCGACGCACAAAAGGGGCGAGAAGAACGGTCTTCTCGCCCCTGCGCAAACCTATGTGAGCGTGCGCTACTCCGCCGGGCAGAGCGCGAGCGCGGCCTCGTCGGCCACGACCACCACGTTGGGGTGGAGCTGCAGGATGGAGGCGGGGCAGCTCGGGACGACCGGGCCGAAGCACATGTCGTGGACGGCCTGGGCCTTGGCGTCGCCGTTGGCGATGACGAGGATCATCTTGGCGCCCATGATGGTGCCGATGCCCATGGTGTAGGCCTGGCGCGGAACGTCGTCGATGCTGTCGAAGAGGCGGCTGTTGGCCTGGATGGTGGACTCGGTGAGGTCCACGCAGTGAGTACCCACGATGAAGGAGTCGCAGGGCTCGTTGAAGCCGATGTGACCGTTGTTGCCGATGCCCAGGAGCTGGAGATCCTGGTGGCCGGCGGCGGTGACGGCGGCGTCATACTCGGCGCAGGCGGCCTCGTAGTCCTCCATGAGGCCGTCGGGCACGTGGGTGTTGGCCTTGTCGATGTTCACGTGATCGAAGAGGTTCACGTTCATGAAGTAGCGGTAGCTCTGGTCATGGTCGCCGGGCAGGCCGCGATACTCGTCGAGGTTGTAGCTCTTGACCTCAGAGAAGTCCAGGTCTCCGGCCTCATAGGCGGCAACGAGGTTCTTGTAGGTGCCGATGGGCGTGGAGCCGGTGGCAAGACCGAGCACGCAGTCGGGCTTGAGCTGGACCTGCGCCGCGATGATGTTCGCGGCCTTGCGGCTCATGTCGTCGTAGTCCTTGGCGCGGATGATTCTCATGGTGCGTCCTTTCATAGACCGGCAGGCCTCCCTGCCGTGCGGCCCCATCGGCCGCGGCCAATGTGACTGCGACCACCAGGGCGAGGTCGCCAAGAGCTATGAGAAGATCGCCGTCGCGTCGGGGCCCCTGCCCGTCCACGGCAGCCCGGGGACAACGCCCCAGACGTCTCCATCATGCACCCAAAGCGCCCCGCCGGCAGCAATGATTCGGGCGAGCGGGGCATATTCGCTGGGAGC
Organism: uncultured Atopobiaceae bacterium; assembly: GCA_963931035.1. Lineage (GTDB taxonomy): Bacteria > Actinomycetota > Coriobacteriia > Coriobacteriales > Atopobiaceae > Thermophilibacter. Next base: position 1,458,407 of record OZ006979.1, read on the forward strand.
GGGCCACCTAGAGCTTGGCGGAGAGGTCCTCGAGGGCGTGGAAGCGATGCGAGATCGCATTCTTCTCGTCCGCAGTGAGCTCCGCCATGGTCTTGCCCGGCGTGTCGTTGGGCAGGAAGAGCGGGTCGTAGCCAAAGCCGCCGTCGCCGCGCGGGGCGTGCCCCACCCGACCTTCGCAGTCGCCGTCGCCGCGCAGCACCTCGTCGCCGCGCACGAGCACGACGCTGGAGTGGAAGCGGGCCGTGCGCGCCTCGTCGGGGACGTCCGCCATCTGGGCCATGAGCTTCTCGTTGTTGGCGGCGTCGTTGCCGTGCTCACCGGCCCAGCGAGCCGAGAAGATCCCGGGGGCGCCATCCAGCTCGTCAACGCACAGGCCCGAGTCGTCGGCGACCGCCATGGGCAGCCCCGTCTCCGCCTGCGCCGCGCGCGCCTTGATGAGCGCGTTGTCAAAGAACGTCTCGCCGTCCTCGACCGGGTCGGGGAAGTCCCCAAGCTCCCCGAGGGCAACAAAGCGCACGCCGGGCATGACCGGGGCGAGGATCGCCTCTATCTCCGTGACCTTGTGCGCGTTGCCCGTGGCCACGACCACGGTCTTGGCGGGATCCAGCTCGCCCATCTCTCTGTCCTTCATTTTGGCCTCTCCCTATGTGTGCAAAAGTGCGGTTCGTGATGAAAAAACGCGTTCGCATATGCAAAACGATCGCTCGTGATGAACAAGTATGGCCCCTAGAGGCCGCTCGTGGGGCCCGAGATTGGCTCATGCCAAAGAAATCCCAGTTCGCAGAATTTGAACTATTCGCCAACGTCAAATTGCTTCATCACGAGCGGGCGTTTTACAAGAAAAACTCGGGTCTTTCATCACGAACGACGCTTCTGCAACTCCTCGGGCCTTTATGAGCGCGAAACCCGCCTACTCGCGCGAGCCAAAGCCCGTCACGTCAGCCTGCAGCTCCGTCAGGCGCGCGATGCCGCCCTGACAGAGGTCGAGAAGCTCGTCCAGCTGCGCGCGGTCGAGCGTGGAGCGCTCGCCCGTGCCCTGCACCTCCACGATGCGTCCGTCGCCGGTGCCCACGAGGTTGAGGTCGACCTCGGCGTGGGAGTCCTCCGGATAGTCGAGGTCGAGCAGGGCGCGACCGCCCACGATGCCGGCCGAGACCGCCGCGACCTGACCGGTCAGCGGCAGGCGCGGGAGCTTGCCGGCGTCAACGAGACCCATGAGCGCCTGGTGGAGCGCCACCCACGCGCCGGTGATCGAGGCCGTGCGGGTGCCGCCGTCCGCCTGGACGACGTCGCAGTCCAGCGTGATCGTGATCTCTCCCAGGCGGTCCAGGCGCGTGACCGCGCGCAGGCTGCGGCCGATGAGGCGCTCGATCTCCATGGAGCGGCCCTTGCGGCCGCGATACTCGCGCGGCGTGCGGCGGTTGCCGGCAGCGGGGAGCATGGCGTACTCAGCGGTGACCCAGCCCGCGTGCGCGTTCTTGCGCCAGCCGGGCACACCCTCCTCCACGGAGGCGGAGCAGAGCACGCGCGTGTCGCCGAACTCGGCGAGGCAGGATCCGGCGGCGTTCTTCATGACGCCCGGCGTGAGCGTGATGGGGCGCATCTCGTCTGCGCCGCGCCCGCCGACGCGGGCGAGAGCGATGTCGGTCATACGTCCTCCTGACGAAGAGGCCCCCGCCGCATACGCGGGCGAGGGCCGCATGGGTGCTGGTGGGCGATGACGGGTTCGAACCGCCGACCTTGTGCGTGTAAGGCACCTGCGCTAGCCGCTGCGCCAATCGCCCGGACAACGTGAAGTCTAGCATACGCGCCGTGTGGCTGGCCGGCCCCGCGCCCGCCGGGGAAACCCCGGCGCTCGGACAGTCCTCGCCGCAAAGAGCGCGGCTGCGGAACTCGCGGCGGGGTTTCCCCGGCGGGCGCGGGGCCTACGTCTATACTGGGGCGTATGGAGAACGTGACGCTTTTGGACATAGCAGCGGCCGTGCAGGCTGGCGGGGTTGGGGTCTCGGTCGTGGGGGCTGCGGGGGACGCGGCCGTCACGGGGACCTCGTGTGACTCGCGGACGGTGCGGGCGGGTGACCTCTTTGTGTGCAAGGGTGCCGCCTTCAAGCCGGAGTTTCTCGCCGGCGCGCTGGAGCGGGGCGCCGTGGCCTACCTCTGCGACGAGGCCCACGCCGCCGAGCTCGCCGCCGTCGCGCCGGGCACGCCCGCGCTCGTGGCGAGCGACCTCCGCCGCGCCATGGCGCTCGCGTCCGCCGCGGCCTTTGGCCATCCCGACCGCGACCTCCCCGTCATCGGCATCACGGGCACCAAGGGAAAGACCACGGCCGCCTACATGCTCCGCTCGATCGTCGAGGCGGCGCACGGCGAGGGCTCGTGCGGCATCATGGGCACGGTGGAGACCTACGACGGCGCCGACGAGACCCCCTCGAGAAACACCACGCCCGAGCCGCCCGACCTCTGGCGCCACCTCGCAAACGCCCGCGACGCGCACCTCGCCGCCCTGGTCATGGAGGTCTCCAGCCAGGCGCTCAAGTACGACCGCACGCTCGGCGTGGGGCTTGCCGCCGGGTGCTTCCTCAACATCGGGCTCGACCACATCTCCCCCGTCGAGCACGCGGACTTCGAGGACTACTTCACCTCCAAGCTCAAGATCTTCTCGCAGTCGAGGGTCGCCGTGGTGAACCTCGACTCCGACCACGCGGACCGCATCCTCGAGGCCGCCCGCGCCTCGGAGCAGACCGTGACCTTTGGCATCCACCGCCCCGACGCGGACGTCTGGGCGGACGAGCTCGAGGCCTCGGAGGACGGCATCTCGTTCACGCTGCACCTCCACGAGGGGGCGCAGCGCGTCCGCCTTCCATTCCCGGGCGAGTTCAGCGTCTCGGACGCGCTGTGCGCGGCGAGCTGCGCTGAGCTCATGGGCATAGACGCCGAGAAGATCGCGCGGGGCCTGGAGGCCACGCGCGTCCCGGGGCGCATGGAGTTCTACCGCTCGGCAGACCGCCAGCTCACGGCCATCGTGGACTACGCGCACAACGGGTTTGCCTTCGAGTCGCTGCTCTCCTCGATCGCGGGCACGTTCGGCGACGCGCGGACGATCGCCGTCTTTGGCGCCGTCGGCGGCAAGGCGCGCGAGCGCCGCTACGAGCTGCCCGAGGTTGCCGCGCGCTACGTCGACTACGTGATCCTCACCGCCGACGACCCCTGGACGGAGGACCCGGAGGACATCTGCCGCGAGATGGAGCGGGCGCTGCCCGCGGGCTTCCCGCACGAGATCGTGGTCGACCGCGAGGCCGCCGCGGCGCGCGCCTTCGAGCTGGCGGAGGGCGGCCGCGCCGTCGTGCTGCTGCTCGCCAAGGGGCACGAGGCCTATCAGCTCACGAGGGAGGGCTTCGTGCCGTGCGCCTCCGACCGCGAGCTCGCGCGGCGCGGGGTCGCCGCCCACGACCGGGGGCGCGCCGAGAACGCGCGGCCCTGATGGGCGCCCCCCTCCTCATAGGCATCGCCGGCGGGCAGCGCGACCGCGAGGTCACCTCCTCGCTGCTGCGCACCGTACTCGACGGGGACCAGCCCTATCGCCGCACCGGCGTCGTGGGGTCGCGCGAGCTCTACGACGGGGTCGAGTGGAGGCACCGCCCAAACCCGACGCGTGAGCTCGGGCGTCTCGACGAGCACCTCGCCCACGCGCGCGAGAGCGGCCTCTCGTACCTGATAGCCGAGCTCGACGAGGCCGCCGAGCGCGGGACCATGCACCTTGACCTCCTCTGCAGCGTCGGCGCCGGCGGCACCGGCACGGCGCGCACCGCAAGCCGCAGCCTGAGCTTCTCCGCGCGCAGCCCACTGGCGGACGTGGGCGCGAGCCAGCCTGAGGTTCACTACGGCTACGTGCACTTCCTCGCCCACACGCCCGACTGGAGCGCCCGGCTCGCCGTCCCCGTGACCGGCCTGTTTGACCTCGGCCCCTCGCTCGGCGCCGTGGCGTCGGCCGTGCTCCTGGGGGTCGACGTCGACCGGCTCAGCATGGGCCTTCTGACCTCCAAGGTCCCCGGCCACGGCGAGCTGCTCGTCTCCCCCGACCACCGCGTGCTCGCGCTCATCGAGGAGAGTCGGGCGCGCCGCGACACGGAGCGGCTCGTCAGCGCCGCGCGCGAGACCTACGACCCGCCTCACCTCGAGGTCGTTCGCGGTGCCGCCGCAGTGGGCGACGCCGTGGCGCGCGCGTACGGAGCAGACGTGAGCGGCCGCACGCTGCTCGTCCTTCTCGGCCACCCCTCCGAGAGCCTTGAGGACGCGTTCCAGGCCGCCGTCCGCGAGCACGCCCGTCCCCTCGTCAGCTGACGCGGCCCCAGGCGACCCCCGGACACAAAGAGGCCGGGGCCCCAAGGGACCCCGGCCGCATTGCGGATCCTGAAGCCGGATGGCCTAGAAGTCCACGTCCACGTCGTTGTAGACGCACTCGAGGAGCTTCTCCATCTCCTCGGGCGTGGGCTGGCGCGGGTTGGAGCCGGTGCAGGCGTCGCCGATGGCGTCGACGGCGATGCGGCTCTTCTTCTCCTCGAACTCGGCGTAGTCGATGATCGACTCGTCGGCCTTGACGCCGCCCTTGCCGTAGTTCTTGATGCCCTGCGGGATGTCGATCTTGTCGTTGAGGTCGCGGATCATCTGAACGAGCGCGGCAACGAGCTCGTCCTCGGTCTCGCCGGCGAGGTGGAAGACCTCAGAGGCGATGTAGGCGTAGCGGCTCTTGGCGCGGGCGTCCTTGGCGTTGAACTGGATGACCTTGCCGAGGTACATGGCGTTGGCGCAACCGTGGATGATGTGGTCGCCGGTGAAGGCGGCGCCGGTCTTGTGCGCCATGGAGTGCACGATGCCGAGCAGGCCCGAGGAGAAGGCGATGCCGGCGATGCACTGGGCGTCGTGCATGTGCTGACGGGCCTCCTTGTCGCCGGCGTAGCTCTTGGGGAGCCACTCGACGATCTCACGCATCGCGTAGAGGGCGTTGGCGTCGGTGTAGGCGGAGCCGGCGGTGGAGACGTAGGCCTCGATGGAGTGGGTCAGGGCGTCCATGCCGGTGTGCGCGCAGAGCTTGGCGGGCATGGTGTAGGTGAGCTCAGGGTCGACGATGGCGACGTCGGGCGTGATCTCGAAGTCGGCGATCGGGAACTTGATGCCCTTGGCGTAGTCGGTGATGATCGAGAACGCGGTGACCTCGGTGGCCGTGCCGGAGGTGGAGGAGATGGCGCAGAAGTGAGCCTTGGTGCGCAGCTTGGGCAGGCCAAAGACCTTGCACATGTCCTCGAAGGTGGTCTCGGGGTACTCGTACTTGATCCACATGGCCTTGGCGGCGTCGATCGGGGAGCCGCCACCGAGGGCGATGATCCAGTCGGGCTGGAACTCGGACATGACGGCGGCGCCGTTCATGACGGTCTCGACGGACGGGTCGGACTCGACGCCCTCGATCAGCTTGACCTCGAAGCCGGCCTCCTTGAGGTCGTTCTCGACGTCCTGCAGGAAGCCGCCGCGACGCATGGAGCCGCCGCCGGTGACGATGACCGCGCGCTCGCCCTTGAGGTTCTTGACCTCGTGGCGCGCGCCCTCGCCAAAGTACAGGTCACGCGGATTGGTGAAACGTCCCATAACACTCCTCCAATTCCTATGCCGTCGCCCCCGCGACGGATTGTTGTGATGGTCGGGAAGACGTCCTTCTCGGCCGCGTCTCAGTATAGCGAAACGAAGTGGCAACACTGCGTGTTTTCGGGCCGTGCGGCGAGCGGCGAGAAGGACGGGCGGGCGGCATCTCGGCTAGGATGATGGGAGGAGGGGAGGTGCGATGGCACACGATTCGAGACGCGAGGACTACCTGCGCATGAGCCTGCGCTTTGCGCTCTCCCTCGACGGCGGCGACCCGGCCCGGGCGGCGCGCGAGTTCGCCACCTTTGGCCGCCGGCTCGCCCGCGATCGTGACTCGCTGCCGCAGTCGGACGCCGACCGGGCCTTCAGCCTCGTCTCGCTCGCCACCGATCTCATCGACTACCGGCTCCCGTTTGCCGATGACGCGCAGGCGGAGACGCTGGTGGCGCGCGGGCGCGACCTCCTCTCCGAGGCGCTCTCGCTCGACCCGGACTGCCATGACGCCGCGCGCATGCTCTTCTCGCTGGAGACGCCCTCCGCGGAGGAGCGCTCGCGCTTTCTGAGGGAGGGGGCCGAGAAGGTCCGTGCGTCGTGCGAGTCCGCGCGCGACCGTCTCTGCGAGGCCCTCGACGAGGCCCGCCGGCCGCTCGGCGCGAGCGTTGCGATGCGGCCCTGGTGGCGCTGGCTCGCGGACCTGGCCGAGTGCGCGCTGATCTGCGGGCGCAACCGCGAGTCGGTCGACGCAGCGGAGCGGCTGCTCGCGTCCGACCCGCACGACCTCTCCGACGCGCGCTTCACGCTCGCCTACGCCCTCGCCAAGCTCGAGGACGCGCCGGGGCTCGCCCGCCTGGCCGAGCGCTACGGCGCCCTCGCCGCGCCGCGCGCGGCCGACGACGCGTGGATCCAGATCGCGCAGATCGCGCTCGCGCACAAGTCCTGCCGGTTCGCGGACGCGCGACGGCTGACCGAGCGCCTGCTCGCCACCTACCCCGGCGCCGCCGGCGTGCTGACCCGCCAGACCGAGATCCCCGACGGGAGGTTCGCCCGCATCCGCGTGCCCGCCTACGGGGAAGACGAGCTGGTCGTCGCCGTGAGCGAGGGGGTCGTGCTGCTGATGGAGGGCATGGAGCGCTCGGGCAAGGGCGTGCTCGGCGCCTGGGTCGCGCGCACCGTCGCCGAGCTTTCCGGCGAGAGGGGCGACGAGGGGGCGAGCGCATCGTGAACGCCTGGGACGAGCTGGTGGAGCGCTGTGCCCGCCGCCGCAACGAGAAGATCGGGCCGCTCTCCGACGAGGCCTACGCCGAGCTGGTGCTCGCGGTGCGACAGAACCCCGCCGACTTTGCCGACGAGGCCCCCGAGCAGGCGCTGCTCGTGCTCGCCCGCGCGCTCGACGCATGGCGCGCGAGCCACGAGCGCGACGATCTTCTCGGCGACGAGGACTACGAGGCGGAGCACGGCCGCAGGCTCGCCGCCCTGCGCGCGGAGTGCGAGCGCGCGGCCTCGATCGACCCCGGCTGTCTCGACGCGCGCGTCACGGCGCTTCTCGCCTCCGAGCTGGACCCGGACCCCCTGCTCTCGGGCCTGCTCGCGCTCGAGCGCGCCCACGCGACGGACGAGCCGCCGGCCGGCGACGCCTGGGACGACGTCTTCTACCGTCCGCACCTGCGCCTGAGGGCTGCCGTCGCCCGAACCTGCCTCGACGGCGCCCGCTATCGCATGGCCGCCGCCGCGGCGGAGTCGGTGACGTCCGTCGCGTCGACCGACCCGCTCGGTGCGCGTCACACGCATATGCTTGCCTGCGCCCGCCTCGAGGACGAGGACGGGCTCGGGGTGCTCGAGGCGCGCTGGGCCGGACGCGAGAGCGCCTGGTCGCACCTCGCGCGCGTGCTGCTGCTCTACAAGCTGAACCGCCTGACGGCGGCGCAGCGGGCGCTGCGCGGCTTTGACCGCCTCTGCGCCGGCGGCGCCTACGCGCTGCTGCGCCCCGTCTACGTGGAGCCCTACCTGCCGGACCGCCCCGAGGCGGCTCCCTGCAGCTTTGAGGAGGTCGTCATGGCGGAGCGCGAGGTGGAGCCGCTCATCACCGACGTCCCCGAGCTCATCCCCTGGTGCCAGGGACACGACTGGCTGGTGGCGTCGGCGCGCTCCTTCGCGGAGCGCAACGACCTGGACTGGTAGCGCCCCCGGGCCGCGCGCACGAGAAAGGCCCGGGCGAAGCCGCCCGGGCCGATGCCGCGTGGTGCCCCCAACGGGAGTCGAACCCGTGTCGTCGCCTTGAAAGGGCGATGTCCTAGGCCACTAGACGATGGGGACGCGCGGCTAGTATACCAAAGCACGAGAAGGTCACGGCGCGGGCGGCGTTGCCGTACAATTGCCCTGTATGCACGACCGCCATCCAACGCCCAAAGAGGAGACCGCCATGTTCTGTCCCAACTGCGGCAGCCAGATCCCCGACGAGTCCAGGCTCTGCCCGAGCTGCGGCGCCACCATCGGCGCGCCGGAGCCGGAGCCGGAGCCAGTGCCGGGGCCGGAGCCGACGCCGGAGGAGCCCGCGCGTCCGAGCACCGGCATGCCCCCCGTCCCCGGCGCCGAGCCGGAGCCCTCGCCCGTGCACCCCGTTCCCGCTGGCGCCGCCGAGGCCCCAGGGATGAAGTGGTTCAAGTTCATCATCTGGGTCCAGCTCTTCCTCTCGGCACTCATGCTCGCCGCGTCGAGCATCATGCTGTTCACGGGCGCGCGCTACATGACCGAGTACGGCTCCGCCCGGGACCTCGTCTACCTCTTCTTCCCGGGCCTGCAGGCGGTCGACGTGCTCTTTGCGGTCGCCTTCCTCGCGCTGGCGATCTGGTGCATCGTCGTGCGCATGGGCCTCGCCAAGTTCAAGAAGGGCGCGCCCACGCAGTACCTCGTCCTGCTCGGCGTCAACATCGCCGCTCAAATCCTGTTTGCGGTGGCGACCTCCGCCGTCACGAACGTCGGGATCTTTGACGTGATGGATCCCTCGTCCCTGTCCCAGGTCGTTGTGAGCGTCGTGATGATCTTCGTCAACAAGGTCTACTTCGACAAGCGCGCGTACATGTTCACCAACTAGCGCAGGCGCCGATCACTTAGAACGAGGCCGCCCGCGGGACCTTGCGTCGCGCGGGCGGCCGTTTTTTCTGGTAGAGGCGGTGGGACTCGAACCCACAATCCTTGCGGCGAGAGATTTTAAGTCTCCTGCGTATGCCAGTTCCGCCACGCCCCCAACGGATACATCCTAGCGCAGCACGCGCATCGTGGGGCCCCAGCCGACGGGCGACTCCACGCCGCGCAGCGTGGTCTCGGCCACGATGGCCAGGCCGAAGAGCAGGTCGGACTCGCTAACGGTGAGCTGCGAGAAGCCCGTCTGGCGCATGAGCTCGAGCACCGCGACGAGGCCGCCCAAGATCACGGGCGCGCGCTTGGCCATGAGCCCCGGCAGCGCGGCGCGACCCTCGACCGTGAGCGCAGCGAGCCGGCCCTCGAGGCGCTCGAGGTCATCACGGGAGAGCGTGGCAAGATGCACGCGCGCGGGATCGTAGGGCTCGAGCTCCTTCTGCACGGCAACGAGGCTCGTCACCGTCCCTCCGGTCACCACGAGCATGGCAGGGGCGTCTGCTCCGGCACCCTCGACTCCAGCCGCAAGAAGCCCTCCCTCGCGCACCGCCGGACCAAACGCCGCGGCGGCGAACTCATGGGCTCGCGCTACGTCGTCAGCAGCGTCGGGACCTACCGGCGAGAGGAACTTCTCGGTCACGCGGCGGCAGCCCACGTCAATGGATCGAACAAAGCGCAGGTCAAGCGTGCCATCGTCGTTGACGCGACCGCAGGCGAGCTCCGTCGAGCCGCCGCCGTTGTCCGCCACGAGCACGTTCTGGGCACGGAAGTCGCGTGTCACACCGAGAAAGGTGAGCGCACCCTCGACGCTGCCGGGGATGATCAGCGGGTCCAGCCCGAGCGCGTCCAGCTCGGCGCCCAGCACGGAGGAGTTCTCCGCGTCGCGCGCCGCGCTCGTGAGCGTGCAGCACGCCGCGACGGCGCCGGCCTCGCGCGCGGACTCCACGTAGCCGCGCACGCACGAGACGACGCGGGCCATGGCCCCCTCGTCGAGGCGCCCCGTGGCGTCCACGTCCTGACCGAGGTTGCAGATCTCGGAGTGCTTGGCGAGACGGACCACGCGCCCGTCCTCCACGTCCGCGACCGCCAGGCGAGCGGTCACGGTTCCGATGTCGATGCAGGCCAGACGCGTCATTGCTCTCCCCCGTCGCTTCCGTCGTACCGGAATATGAAGTCTGCAACGTGAAGGTACCACGGCGTCTCGTCGCCGGTCGACTCTTCGGTCGACCCGTCGTCCTCCTCGCCGCCCTCCACGACGATGCGCATCTCGCCGTCGTCCACGTAACCTCGGCGCCGTGCCTCGTCCTTGATGCCCTCCTCGGTCATGAGGTTGGCGATGTCGCTCTCGAGCTCGTCGCTCTCAACGGTCGCCCGGGCCTGCTCGTCCTGGAGCACCCCGTTCTCGCGCCACGCCTGATAGAGGGAGCATGCCGGACCGTAGAGCGCCACCACGAGGACGAGCGCGACGGCGCACGCGATGGCAACGCCGCGATGGGCGGAGGCGAGGTCGCACAGACCCTGCGGGCCGGTCTTGGCGACGCCCTCGACCTTATCGCGCACGCCGCCGAGGACGCCCGGCCGCGCGGCCTGGTCCTTGGGGCCCTTCTTCGCCGTCGCCTTGGGCGCCTTGGCCGTCTTGGCGGCGGGTCGCCGCACTGAGGCCGGCGCGGCCGCGGCGCCCGCCCTCTTGCGCGCCGCCCCCTGCTTGGGGGACTTTGCCCGCTTGGTGGGACGCGCCGCTTCCCGGCTCTTGTTCTTGGTGGTGTTCTCGCTCATGCCATGCTTCGTTTCTGGGTTGTCTTGGCTGGGCAGGCGCGGAGCGCCTCACCCCTTTATAGCAGAGGAGGGCAGCGGGAGACGTCGCGTCACCGCTTCTCCTCCGCCTTCGCATGGTCCCAGAGCTCGTTCAGGCGCGTGGCATCAAGCCCGCCCAGCTCGACGCCCCTCGCGCGAGCCAGCTCCTCCATACGTGACCAACGCGCCCTGAACTTGCGGTTGGACGCCGCGAGCGCCTCCTCGGCGTCGATGCCCTCGCGTCGGGCGACGTTGACCAGCGCGAAGAGCAGGTCGCCAAACTCGAGCGAGCGCGCGTCGGAGCCGGGCTCCTCGCGCTCGAACTCGGCACGCTCCTCGGCGACCTTGTCCCAGATGTCCGCGACGGTCTCCCACTCAAAGCCGGCCTTGGCGGCGCGCTTGGAGATCTTCTGGGCCTGCATGAGCGCCGGCAGGCTGCGCGGGACGGAGTCGAGAAGCCCCTGCGGCGCGTCCTTCTCGCCCTGCGACGCGCGCTCGGCGGCCTTGACTTCGTCCCAGATGTCCTGGACCTCGCCGCCGTCGCCGGCGGCCGCGTGCTCGCCAAAGACGTGCGGGTGACGGCGCACGAGCTTCTCGTTGAGGCCGCGGGCCACGTCGTCGATCGTGAAGGCGCCCTCGTCGGCGGCGATCTGCGCGTGCAGCACGACCTGCTCCAGCACGTCGCCGAGCTCCTCGATCAGGTGCTCGCGGTCGTCCGCCTCGATGGCCTCCACCGCCTCGTAGGCCTCCTCGACCAGGTGCTTGGTGATGGAGCGGTGCGTCTGCTCGCGGTCCCACGGGCAGCCGTCCGGCTGGCGTAGGCGCCACATCGTGCGCACGAGGCGGTCGAACTCCGGGTGCGTGGTCGGCGCGCCGGGACGGGCGGCGGTCTCGGCGTCCACGCGATCGGATGCTTGCGACATGGCGGCTCCTTTGGCGAGGCGTTCTTCTCGCCTGCGATTCTACCGCTCGGACGGTTCGCGGGCGTCCCCGTCCCGGAATCGCCGGGGTTGTCCGAAGCCCGACCAAGAAACGCGGACCTTGTCCGGGACGGCCCTAGGAACTGCCGCCCTTGTCGCCCGCCCTTCTAGGAAACGCCGGCCTTGTCCGGGAGACGTCTAGAAATCGTCGCCCTTGTCCGAAGGGCGTCTAAGAATCGCGGCTCTTGTCCTTCGCGGGAGCCACGAAGCCGTACAATCCATCGGATTCCTAGGCGCGGCGCGGACAAGGGCGGCGTTTCCCGGAGGCGGCGCGGACAAGGGCGGCGTTTCCCGGAGGCGGCCAAGACAAGGGCCGGCTTTCCTAGAAGGGCGGGCGACAAGGGCGGCGATTCCTAGGCGTGCGCGTGATGGTGCTCATGGTCGTGGTGGTGATGCTCGCCGTGATAGTCGACGGCGTCGTCCAGCGCCGCCTCCGCGCGGCCCGCGGCCACGGCGTCGCGCACGAGCGGCAGCAGCGTCTCGCGCAGCCAGGGCCGGCGCACCTCCGGGCCAATGAACACCGCGAGCGCGCCGTCCTTCTCGCCCTCCGCGGGCGGCTCGGCGCCGGTGACCGACCACGCCCGGTCGACCACGTCAAAGCGCAGCCACTGGCCGCCGCACGGCAGCACGCCCTTGGCGCGCACGACCTCGCCAAAGACCCCCGCGACCAGCGCGTCCAAGAACCATAGCAGGTGGTTCTCCGTGGGCAGCGAGACCCCCGCCAGAGACAGGCTCTCAAACTCGTCCTCGGCCGGCGCCGCCTCCGGGCGCGCCGCGGAGCGCTCAGGGTCCAGGTCGCGCTCGAGCAACGCCGAGAAGAACTCGTCTGGCAGCTGGTCGTACGGCACATCCACGACCCGGGCCGCCGGGTTCTTCTCTGCCACCCACGCTCGCGCGGCCGCAACCTGGCCCGGCCCCGCGTGCCGCACCTTGGAGAGCACCACCACCAGTGCCGTGGCAACCTGGTCGAGGTATATGTCAGAGAAGCGCTCGCGCTGGCGCTCCCAGGCGACCGCGTCCACGATCACGAGCGGCGCGAGCAGCGAGATGCGCTCGTAGCTCACCTGGTCGACGTTCTCCAGCACGCTGGAGAGCCGCGCGACGCCCGTGGGCTCCACGACCAGGTACTCGGGGTCCAGCGTGTTGGCAATCGTGAGCACGGACGCGGCAAAGTCCTGCTTGCCCGAGCAGCAGATGCAGTTCTCGGTGGACTCCCAGACGGAGAGCTCGTCGGTCTCCGAGAGGACCTTGGCGTCGATGTCCGCCTGGCCGTACTCGTTCTCGTACACCACGAAGTCGCGCCCGGTGCGGCGGGCGAGCTCCTGGATGAACGTCGTCTTTCCGGCTCCAAGGAAGCCGGACACCACCAGCACGCGCATGCGACCCCCAACTTGAAACGTCGTTGCTTTGGACATGTCGATTTTCTCACATGTTGACCGGCCTCTCCGCCAGCCTGGATTCCGCTGTATCCACCCCGTTCGCCACGATGAAAGCGAGAGAATCTCTCCTCCAGTATGTCACGGTATCGTGATATACTGTTCCAGACCAAGGGAAGGTGGCCAACATGCCCGTGCTTGCCCGCTTTTACGGAATCGTCATACGCATGTACTTTCTTGGCTCCGAGCACAACCCACCGCACATTCATGCTATTTACGGGGACAACACGGCAGCCTTCGACATTCGGACCGGCAGCCTGCTCGACGGAGAGCTTCCCCCAAGGGCCGCCGCAATGGTCCGCGAATGGATTGGACTTCATCAAGACGCCCTCATCGAGATGCGGGAGACACAAGAATTCAGGGCGCTTGCCCCACTGGACTGAGAGGAGCATCCCCATGTTTCACAAGATAAAGGACGTAACGCCCCTTCCCGACCTCCGCATGCGCGTGCAGTTTGCCAACGGAACGACCAAGCTCTACGACGTTGCACCGCTCACCGAACGATTCAACGCCTTCCGTGAGCTCGAGACAGGCCATCTGTTCGAGGACGTCGAGGTTGATGCTGGCGGATACGGCGTCTCATGGAATGATAGCCTCGACCTTTCCTGCGACGAAATCTGGGAGCACGGCGAGACCGTAACGACGGAGTTCGACGGGCTCATGTCATTCGCCGACGCGAGCGAACTCTGGGGACTCAGCGAGTCCACGCTTCGCAAGGCCGTCTCATACGGCAAGATCGTCGCCGGGGTGGATGCCAGGAAATTTGGCAAGCAGTGGGTCGTTACCTACGCTGCCATGCACAGAGAATACGGGGAGCCGCTGAGTGCCTAGGCGCATGCGACCCCCAGACAGACGAGCGGGCGGGGGCCGAGAAGGACCCCCGCCCGCGACTCACCTCAAGACGCTAGTCGATGACGACGACCGGCTTGATGAGGTCGGCCGGCTTGTCACGCATGAGGAAGAGCGCCTCCTCGAGGTGATCCCAGCCGTGGAAGACGTGGGTGGAGAGCGGCGCCACGTCCAGGCGACCGGAGCTCACGAGCGCGCCGAGCTTCTCCATGCGCAGGCGACCGCCGGGCATGAGGCCGCCGCGGATGTCCTTGTGGCCCATGCCGACGCCCCACTCCACGCGCGGGATGGTGACGAAGTCGCCGCCGCCGAGGTAGTTGACGTTGCCGATCTTGCCGCCGGGCTTGAGGGCCTTGACGGCGTCCTCGAAGGTCTGGCAACCGCCGCCGGCCACGATCACGCGGTCGACGCCCTTGCCGTCGGTCATCTCGAGGACCTGGTCGGCGATCGGGCCGTCCTTGTAGGAGATGAACTCGGTGGCGCCGTAGCCCTTGGCCGCCTCGACGCACTTCGGGCGCGTGCCGACGGCGATGATGCGGGAGGCGCCGCGCAGGTTGGCGCCAGCCACGCTCATGAGGCCGACGGGGCCGATGCCGATGACGAGGACCTCGTCGCCAAACTGCACGTCGGCGAGCTCGACGCCGTGGAAGCCGGTCGGGACCATGTCGGAGAGCATGCAGGCGTCGACGGGGTTGATGTTCTCGGGCAGGTGGGCGAGGTTGCCGTCAGCGTCGTTGACGTGGAAGAACTCGCCGAAGACGCCGTCCTTGAAGTTGGAGAACTTCCAGCCCGCGAGCATGCCGCCGGAGTGCATGGAGTAGCCGGCCTGGGCCTCGAGGGAGTTCCAGTCGGGGGTGATGGCGGGGATGAGGACCTTGTCGCCGGGCTTGAAGTCGCGAACGAGCTCGCCGACCTCGTCGACGACGCCGCAGGCCTCGTGGCCCAGAATCATGTTGTGGCGCTCGCCGATGGCGCCCTCCCAGAGCGTGTGCACGTCGGACGTGCAGATGGCGACGGCCAGCGGACGGACGATCGCGTCCATCGGCCCGCAGGCCGGACGCTCCTTCTCGATCCAGCCGGACTCGCCGATCTTGAGCATTGCGTAACCCTTCATGCGCACTTCCCTTCTCGTGTGGGTGGTGCCGCGCGCGGGCGCGGGCGCGGGCGCGGGCGCGGGCGGCATGTTCGGATAGATATGCCCTCCGGGACGTCACTCCAGACCGTGCGCTCGGCGAGCGGTTTATGCTAGTTCACAGGTGGCATTTTGAAAGGCGCCCCGGAATCTCCGCCCTTGTCGCCGACGCGTCTAGAAAATGCGGCCCTTGTCCGAGCGGCGTCTAAGAAACCGGGGGCTTGTACGGCCTCGCGACCCAGAGGACGGACATGGACGGCGATTCCTAGACACGCCGGCGACAAGGGTGGTGATTCCCGGAAGTGCCGCAGACAAGGGCGCCGATTCTTAGAGAGGCCGGCGACAAGGGCCGCAAAGCCTAGACTGGCCGATAAGGGTGCGCGGTCAGCTCGACCAACTCGGGGAGCTCGTCGATCACGAGGTCCGCCTCGCTCTGGTCGAGCCACACCCCATCCGGCTGACGTAGCGCGCACACGAGCGCACCCGCAGCCTTTCCGGCGCGTATGCCGATCGGCGAGTCCTCGGCCACGACCGTCTCCTCAGGATGTGCGTCGAGGCGATCCATCGCTCGCCGATACGGTTCTGGGTCGGGCTTGAGCGCATCGCAGTCGTCCCCCGTCACCAGGTCGTCGAACAAACTCTCCATCCCGACGGTCGCCACGAAGTCCTCCACGAACGGTCGCCGCGAGGAGGAGCATATCCCCGTCAGCACGCCCCGTGCCCTCAGCCCGAGAAGGGTTTCCCGCACGCCTGGGTTAAGAATGTCTCGCCAGGGGGGACGATGCTCGTGCGCGTATTCCAGATAGAGGGACCGGAGCCGCTCGCGCTTCTCGGGATCGTCGGGTACGAGCGCCCTCCACACCGCCTGATCGTTGGAGCCGGTCGCGTCAAATCCCTCGGGGAGCCTCATCCCGTGCAGCTCCAGGAAGCTGGAGCGCCGCCATCGGTAGAACGGCTCGGAGCGGACCAGCACACCGTCCATGTCAAACACAACCGCCTTGATCACGGTCATGACCCTCCCGTCTAGTTTCTGTCGAGTCAGACGAGGGAGAGGCGAGGAGGGGCTACACGTCGAAGGCGTATCGGCTTCCCACGTAGTACTGCCGTCCGATGGCCACGGGGCGGCCCTCGGCGTCCTCGAAATACGCGTTCATGTAGAGCAGGGGCGCGCCCGCTGGGACACGAAGCCTGCTCGCCTGCTCAGGGGAGGCGGCAACCGCCTCCAGCGTGAGACGGGCGTTCCGCACGGGCCTTCTTCCCGACACCTGATCGATTGCATCGAACAGGGAGATGTCGTCCAGCGTAATCTCCGCCAGACCCCGGAACTCCTCGTAGGGCAGAAAGACGTTCTCCTCGTACACGGGAATCCCGTCGGCAGTCCGCAGGCGCTGGACGTAGAGCAGCAGGTCATTCTCGCCCAGGCCGAGAAACGCGCGCTCGTCGCTGCGCGCGGGCACGATGCGGCGGCACAGCAGGCGTGCACCCGCCTGCGCACCGCAGTTCTGGCAGATATCCGTGAAGGTCTCGATGCGGTTGCCGCTACGGCGCAGCTCGCGAAAGATGCGCGGCTTGCTGACGAAGGTACCCACACCCTGGCGCTTCACGAGATAGCCGTTGGTGCAGAGGTCGCTTATCGCGCGGCGAACCGTGATGCGGCTCGCGCCGTATGCCGAACAGAGCTCCTGCTCGGAGGGGATCCTGTCGCCCTCCGCGTAGGTCCCTTCCTCGATCTTTCCCTTGATGTCCTCGTAAATCTGCTGATAGAGAGGTGCTAGATCGTTCATGCGGGCGCTGCGTCCTTCTCTTCGGACTCTCCCGCGAACACGGGAGCCTGTGACCTGCATAATCCTAACACCTCCCTATGTGGGAAACGTTCGCCGCCCCCGCAAACGGCCGTGGCCGCGCAGCGCACCCGTTGCACGACCACGGCCATAGAGCTGCGGTTGAGACGAACCGTCCCACCTAGTCCTGCTTGACGTAGTTGTCGCGCACGCCGTCGAGCTTCTTGCTGCCGATCCTCTCGTGGAAGAGCGGGTCCTTGGGAATCGACGGGTCGACGCCGCGAGCCTCGGCGCCAAAGCAGGCCACGACCTGCATCGGAATGATGAACTCGAAGCACGAGAAGAGCGGGTCCTCGGTGAACGGCACGATGCAGTCAAAGCTGGTAGGCGCATCGACGCCAGACGGCGAGGCGATGAGGTAGTTGTGGCTCGTCCACTCGCTCAGAATCTCGATCAGGCGCAGCGTGCGGGGCTTGTAGTCCCCCTCGGACGCGAGATAGAACAGATAGCTGTCCTCAGAGATCGAGTTGTAGATCCCGTGGAAGAACTCCTCGATGTCATAGCCCGTGATGCCCACGCGCAGCGTCTCGAGCGTCTTGAGGGCGCCCTCGAGGACGTCTCCGTACATGCCGTCGTAGCCGACCACAATCACGCGCTTGGCGGGAAGCAGGTCGTCAGCGATGCGGCCGTACCAGTCGACCGCGGCATCCGTCACGGCGGGGAGGTTGGCGATCACCGTGCGCATGCGCTGGAGATAGCCCTCGACCGTCGCCTCGTCCGTGACGCCCTTGGCCAGGGCGAGCTCGGTCACCATGAGCATGAGGGTCAGGATGGAGCCGCCGTAGCCCTTGGTCTTGGCGCCGCACTTCTCGTTGCCGACCTCGAGCAGCGTCTTGGTCTGTGCGTGCTCGAAGACGAGCGCCGTGGGGTTCTCGCTCACGGCCGCGGTGAGCAGGCCGCGCTCGGTGGCGGCGTCGAGGCCCTCCACGGTGGAGAGGCTCTGACCACCCTGCGAGATGCCAATGACCAGGGACTTCTTGTCAAAGACCTTCTCCTCGCGCGCAAAGCGCGTGGGGTACATCGGGATGATCTTCCACCCGGTGAGCTCCTCCAGGTAGAGCTTGGCGGAGACGCCCGCGTGGTAGCTCGTGCCAGAGCCGATGACGTAGACGGTCTCGATGTCCGCGTCCTTGAAGCGCTCGACGAACTCGGCGCAGATGCGGGCACGGTCCTCGATGATGTGGGTCAGGACCTCCGGGGTCTCCCGGATGTAGTCGTACATGATGCTTGCCATTAGAGCACTCCAAAGAACGCACCGATGATGCCGGCGATGATGAGGGCGAACATGAGCGTGGTCGTCTTCACGCCCTTCTTGAGCAGGCCAAAGCAGCCAAAGGTGAGCGCGAGCGGGAGCAGGCAGGGAAGCACCTGGTCAAAGATGGCCTGGAGCTCGACGGACGCGTCGCCGATGGTGATGACGAGCGGCGTGGAGAACGTAACCATGCTGGAGACCATCGCACCGACCACGCACATGCCGAGGACCTTGGCGCACTCGGTGAGCAGACCGACCGTACCGGAGTCCTGCATGGAGTCGATGAAGCTGACGCCACCCTTGTAGCTCAGCTTGAGGCCGTAGGCACGGGCGAGAAGCGCGGGCACGTTGAAGATCAGCAGGAACAGAATCGCGCCGAGGATGGAGCCCTGGGCGGCAAGGCCGCAGCCCACGCCGGCGGCGATGACGCGGAAGGTACCCCAGAAGAAGGAGTCGCCGATGCCTGCGACCGGGCCCATGAGAGCCGCCTTGAGCGCCGCGATGGACTCCATGTCAAAGCTGCCGCCCTCACGCTCTGCCTGGGCGTTCTCCTCCTCCATCGCCACGCATGCGCCGGTGATGAGCGTCACGACCTGCGGCGTGGTGTTGAAGAACGAAAGGTGGCGCTTCAGCGCGGAGGCCATGTCGTCCTTGTTGGGGTAGAGCTTCTTCAGAACAGGAAGCAGCGAGTAGCAGAAGCCAACGTTCTGCATGCGCTCGTAGTTGAAGGAACCTTGCAGGGGGAACGAGCGCCAGAATACCTTGCGCAGGTCGCCCTCGGTGATGATGCCGCCCTCCTTCAGGGGCTCGTCAGTCTTTCCCATTACAGCTCACCGTCCAAGTCATCGGATTCGTGGGTGGGGGCAACGGTCACGGAGGCCAGCTCCGCCTGGTGACGCTTCGTGGTCTGGTAGATCACGTAGGCGATGACGGCACCAACGATGGCAACGCCGGTCGTGGTCATGCCGAGAAGGGCCGTGAGCACGAAGCCCACGAAGAAGTACGCCGCGTTGGTCTTGTCGAAGATCAGGTTCATGAGGATGGCGATACCGAGGGCGGGAAGCATGCCGGAGGCAACCTCAAAGCCGTGCAGGATGAAGTCGGGCAGCCAGTTGACGAAGTCCTCGATGACGGCGGAGCCGAGCAGCACGCCCAGGAACACGACCAGGAACGAGGTGATCCAGAAGACCGCCGCACCGCCCCACAGAGCGAAGGTGACCTTTGACGGGTCGCCCTCCTCGGCGCCCTTATCGGCAATGCGCGCAAAGAACAGGTTGACGGTGCGGTCAAAGATGCCGAGCAACTGGCCGAGCGTGGCCACGGGGAGCGCCAGCGCCACGGCGGTGCCGGTGTCAAGACCCGAGAGGATGGCGAAGGCCGTGGAGAGGATGCCGCCGCTCACGACGTCGGGCGGGGTGCTTGCGCCGATGCCGGCGATGCCCATCATGACGAGCTCGACCGAAGCGCCCATGATGATGCCGGTCTGCAGGTCGCCGAGGATGAGGCCGACGATCGGGCCGGTCACGAGCGGGCGCTCGAACATGGTCTGGCCGGCAACGCGGCCGTCCCACATGGCAAAGCCTGCGAGAATGCCCAGGAGTAGGGCTTGAACAACCATTTCTACCTCCTAAGATGCGTATGTTCTTCCAACGTGAGCCGCCTGCGGTTCCGGATTCCGCGGGCTCTTCCGAGGCGGCGTGCGCCGGCCGCGCGCACGCCCCTGATTCGGCCGTTAGGCGCCGTAGGCGCGCTTGATGGCAGCGACGTCCATCGGGGACTGGTCAGGCAGCGACTGCAGCGTCACCTGCGCGCCGAGCTCCACCATGCCGTCGATGGCCTCCATGTCCTTCTCGTCGAGGAACACCTGCTGGGTGACACGCTTGCGCTCGCCCGACTGGCGAATGCCGCCCAGGCAGACCTTGCGAACCGAGGGGCACTCACGCACGATCTGGAGCGCGTCGGCGGGGCTGGCGCAGACGACGAAGATCTTGCGCGACTCGTGCTTGGGGTTGTTGATCACGAGGATCGCGCCCTTGACGGACTTGATGGAGAGCGTCGCCTGGGGCGGCGCGGCGATGCGAAACGCCGACTGCATGAGCTTGTCGGTGGCGGCGCGGTCGTTGCCGACGACGATGGTGTCGGCCCCGAGCTGCGAGGTCCAGGTCACCGCGACCTGCCCGTGAATGAGGCGGTCGTCAACGCGAAGCAACTCGATCATGGTTTCCTCCTAAGGTTTGTACGAGCCCTACAGCTCGCCAGAGTCCGAGTCTTCCCCGACCCCTGCTACGCCGGCGGTGAGGTCGTCGATGAGGCCGATACCCGAGCGCGACGCCTCGACCGTCTCGCGCAGCAGCGCGACGTTGGCCTCGCGCGCAGTGGGGTCGGGATCGAGCGGGAGCAGGGCGATCTCGAGCAGCAGGCCGAGGTTGAGTCCCGCCACGTAATAGGTGTCGGGACGCTCGGCCGAGACGAGGATGGCGCCCTGCGTGGTGCTGCCACCCGGGATGTCAGTCAGGACGACGGTGGGGTTGGCCGAGTCCATGGAGTCGATGGCGCCCTTGATCATGGAGGCGACGGTGGGGACGGTCTCCTTCGCCGTGACGCTCACGACGGAGGTCGGGCAGGGGTTGCCGAGGATCAGCTCGAGGGACGTAAGGATGCCCTTCGCAAATTCGGCGTGAGTTACGAGGACGAGGTTGTTGGGCATCTGGCTCCCTCTCTCTTTTGCTTTGGCTTGCCTTTCTCGTATTTATAGACGTTATAGACGTCTTGTATTTAGGTTCCGTTTCTCCTTCTTATCTGTCAAATTGCAGTTTCTGAACGTCGTAATTTCAGCGGTAAACGGTATTTTTATCAGATTTCTTGACTACTTTTTATAGACGTTATAGACGTCTTATCATCAGCGGCAGGGAGGGATCGTATGCTCAAAAGAATCAGACGCGTTCACACCACAAGGACACCCATGCGCACGGCAGACGAGGAGGAGCTGAGCCGGGCGCACGTCGATCCGGAGCGAGCGACCCCCGCCTACGAGGGGTCGGCGGTCATCCAGGCCTCCGACCTTCAGACCCCCGAGGAGGCACGCGAGAGCGAACGCGCGATCAGCCGCCGTGACGAGCCGGGAACGCTGCGCCTCCTGGTTGCGCTCAACGTGGGCGTCATTCTCTGCGCCCTCGCCTACGTGCTCTTCCAGGGACCGAGCAACCTCGCCATCGGCGGTGCGTCGGGCCTCTCGATCGTCCTCTCGTCGGCAATTCCGGGGCTTCCCAACGACGTCGCGCTCTGGATCGTGAACGCGGTCCTCGTCATCGTTGGCCTCGTCTTCGTCGAGCGCAAGGCCGTGGCCTGGAGCGTCGTGGCGTCCGTCGCCCTCTCGGCGTACGTCTCCCTGTTCCAGTGGCTCATTCCCGTCTCCGCCTCGATCACGGGCGACCTCTGGCTGAACCTCTGCTGCACCGTTCTGCTCGTCGCCCTGGGAAACGCCATCGCCTACAATGCCGGGGCATCCACGGGCGGCATGGAGATCGTGGTCATGGCACTCGCACGGCACACGAGCCTCCCGGTCGGGCACGCCGTGACGGTGGCAAACGGCGGAATCGTGTGCGCGGGCGTCGCACTCTACGGGTCGCACGTGGGCCTCTACTGCGTGCTCGGCCTGCTCGTGCAGACCGTCGTGGTGAACGGCGTGCTCAACGACCTCAAGCAGCACAAGATCTGCACCGTCATCTGCCGACAGCCGGCTCGTGTGGAGGAGTTTCTCGTCCGCGAGCTCAGCCGGACAGCGACCATCACGCGTGGGTACGGAGCGTACTCCGGACGCGAGGTCTCCGTCATCATGACCGTGCTCACGCGCGCCGAGGCGACCCGTCTCGAGAAGTTCCTGCGCGAGATCGACCCGGACGCCTTCGTGACCTACGTCAACACCTCGCAGATCACCGGACACGGCTTCCGGTGGGTGTGAGGCCCGCGACCAAGCCGTTCTTATCGGCCGATTGCACTTCTAGGATTTGTCGCAGTTGTCATCCGCGCTTCTAGGAGTCGGCGCCCTTGTCCGAGGGGCTTCTAGAAAATGCGGCCCTTGTCCGTCACGGGGGCGGCGAAGCCGTACAACCCCTCGGATTCTTAGACGCGCAGCGGACAAGGGCCGGCTTTCCTAGAAAGGCAGGCGACAAGGGCCGAGTTTCCCAGAAGGGCAAGCGACAAGGGCGGGGATTCCGAGAAGGACGTGCGCCAGCTACTCCTCCTCGACCTCGTCGTCGCCGCCGATCTCCTCGAGGACGCCGAGCGCGGCCGGCATGACCTCCTCCTGCGTACGGTGGAACGGGTAGGCGACCTTCTTGGTCTTGGGGTAGACCACGCCGCCGCGCTCCTTGAGGCGCAGCGCGGTCTGGCGCGAGACCTCGACGCCCTGGTAGACCAAACGCCCGTTGGCGAGCGACACGCTCGCGCACCCCAGCCTCTGCGCGCGGATGCGCACGCGGGCGCGGTCGAAGAGGTTGCGCCCGGCAAGCGGCAGCGCGCCGTAGTCCTTCTCGCACTCCTGCTGGAGCTCGTCCACCTCGGCCAGGTCCACGGCCGCCGCCAGGCGCCGGTACGCGAGCACGCGCTTGTCCACGTCCGGCAGGTACTCCTCCGCCAGGAAGAAGTCCGCGGGCAGGTTGATCGTGACCTCGGCCTGCTCCACGTCGCGCGTCTCGCCGCGGGCCTCGGCCACGGCCTCGCCGAGCATCTGCGTGAAGAGGTCAAAGCCCACGCTGGAGAGGTTGCCGTGCTGCTCGGCGCCCATGAGCGAGCCCGCGCCGCGGATCTCCAGGTCGCGCATCGCGATCTTCATGCCGCTGCCCAGGTCCTGGTACTCGTTAATCGCCGTGAGGCGGTCGGTGGCCTCGGGCGTGAGGGGCTGCTCGGCCGGGAACATGAAATAGGCGTAGGCCTGCGTGCGGCCGCGACCCACGCGACCCTTGAGCTGGTAGAGCTGCGCCAGGCCCAGGCGCTGCGAGTCCTCGATGATCAGCGTGTTGGTGTGCGGGTTGTCGATGCCGCTCTCGATGATCGTGGTTGCCACCAGCACGTCAATCTCGTGCTCCTGGAACTGCAGCATCACATCCTCGACCTCGCGCGCGCTCATCTTGCCGTGCGCCACGCCGATGCGAGCCTCGGGCGCGGCCTCCATCACGCGCTCCACGGCGTCGTCGATCGTGTGGACGCGGTTGCTCACGTAGTAGACCTGCCCCTTGCGCGCCAGCTCCTCGCGGATGGCAGCGGAAACGATGTCCGGGTCCCACTCCCCCACCGTAACCTTCACAGGCAGGCGGCCGGGCGGAGGCGTCATGATGAGGCTCATGTCGCGCACCCCGCTCATGGCCATCTGCATCGTGCGCGGGATGGGCGTCGCGGAGAGCGTGAGCACGTCGACCTGCTCACGCATGTTCTTGAGCTGCTCCTTGTGCTGCACGCCAAAGCGCTGCTCCTCGTCGATGATAACGAGGCCCAGGTCGTAGGGGTTGACGTCGGCCGAGAGCAGCCGATGCGTGCCGATGAGCACGTCCACGCTGCCGTCCGCAAAGCCCTCGAGCGCCTTGCGCTGCCGTGCCGGCGTCACAAAGCGGGAGAGCACGGCGACCTTGAGGTCAAAGGGTGCGAACCGCGAGAAGAACGTCTCGAAGTGCTGCTGCGCCAGAATGGTGGTGGGACAGAGCACCATGACCTGTTTGGCGTCCTGGCAGCACTTGAAGGCCGCGCGCAGAGCGACCTCCGTCTTGCCAAAGCCCACGTCGCCGCAGAGCAGGCGGTCCATCGGCCGACGGGCCTCCATGTCCGCCTTGATATCCGCGATCGAGGCGCGCTGGTCGGCAGTAAGCTCGTACGGAAAGCTCGCCTCCATCTCCTCCTGGACGGGCGTGTCCTGGGAGAAGGCGTAGCCAGGCACGGAGCTGCGACGCGTGTAGAGGTCCACCAAGTCGAAGGCGAGCTTCTTCGCTGAGCGACGCGCCTTACCGGTGGCGCGAGACCAGTCAGCGGTGTTGAGGCGCGTGAGACGCGGGCTGGAGCCGTCCGGCCCCACGTAACGCGTGATGCGGTCCACCTGCTCGAGCGGCACGAAGAGCTTGTCCTCGCCGGCGTACTCCAGCAGGAAGTAGTCGCGCTCGCGGCCGGCGACCTCCTGGCGCACGATGTCCGCAAAGAGCGCGATGCCGTGCGTGGCGTGGACGACGTAGTCGCCGGGCTTGAACGGGAAGGTCACGCTCGTGGGGTCCACACGACGGGCGCGACGACGCGACTTTGCCGTGCGGGAGGCGAGGTCGGAGACCGAGAGCACGGCAAGATGCGCGCCGGGGATCACGATGCCGGCCGGAACGGGCGCGTCGGTGAAGGTGACCCGCCCGCGCTCAAGGGGGTGTACTTGCGACGCGTTGTTCTCGGCCGCAGTGCCCAGGGATTCGACAAAGGGGACGTTCTCATCAGAGAGGCGCAGCTCCAGGGACTCACGCGCACCACGGTCCGGAACAGCAAACAGGACGGAGCAGTTGTCCGCAACGAGCTGCCGCACGCGTCCCATGAGCTTGGCGTCGGAGCCCGCAATGCCGGGCTGGCGCACCTCCAGGTCTGCCGTGGAGGCGCCGGAGCCCGCGCGCAGCATGGACGAGAAGGACAGGCGCTGCTGTGCGCCAAAGTCCATCTCGCGCGGGGAGGTGTAGAGGCCCTCGAGGCTCATGCGAGCCGTGTTTGCGGCAGCGACGAGCTCGTCGGTCGCGCGCATGCACTCGTCGAAGAGGGCGCGCGGCTCGGCGAGGACCACGAGCGCATCCGCGGAGATGTGCTCGAGCGGGCTGGCGGTGGAGCCATAGAGCTGCGGGAGGTAGCGCTCGAGCGCGGGCGCGGCGGCGCGCTGACGAATGAGCTCGAGGTCAGCGGCGGTCTTGGTGCTGTCCTGCGCCGCCTTGAAGAGGGCACGCTCGGCACGGGCGACGGTCTCGTCCGTGAACGCGAGCTCGCGACAGGGCGCCACCGTGACCTCGCTCAGCTCGCCGATCGTCTGGCCCGTGGAGGGGACCATGCGGCGCACGCGATCGATCTCGTCGCCAAAGAACTCGATGCGCACCGGGCTTGTGGCCTGCGCGGGAAAGACGTCGACCGAGTCGCCGTGCACGTGGAAGGTGCCAGGGGCGTCCACGTCGCCGGCGTCGTTGTAGCCCATGCCCACGAGCAGCGCCGGAACGTCCTCGAAGGGCACCTCCTCGCCCACGGTGAAGGTGCTCGAGGCGAAGTAGCCGCTGCCCACGGGCGGCACGCGACGCAGCAGAGCGTGCGCGGACGCTACGATCACGCAGTTCTCGCCGGCGGCGAGACGCGCCACGGAGCGGCAGCGCGCGCCGATGACGGCGTCGTCGGGGGCAGTGTCTGCCCAGGGACGGTCGCGGCGCTCGGGGTAGCGGCCCACGACGTCCTGGCCGAGCCACGCGGCGAGCGCGCGGGCCGTCCGGTCGGCCGCCTCCTCGCCGGCAACGACGAGCAGGCAGGGGCGTGGGTTTCTCGCCCAGAGCGCGGCGAGCACGAGCGGGCGCGCGGACTGCGCGACGGAGAGGCTCGCGTCGCGGCCGGCGTCGAGCTCGCGCACGAGCGACGCAAGCTCCGGGGCGGCGGTCAGCTGACGGGAAACGCGGTCGATGAGCATGGGCTGCCTTTGCATAACGAGTGGCCGGCGTCCGGGCGGACGTCGGCTGCGACGGGTAGTTCTTCTCGCCCTATTGTAGCGGGCCAGCCGGGCAGCCACGGGTTCTTCTCGCCCGTGCGTAATACGCGTTTTCCAACGTTTCCGGGCCCGATTCTGTTGGAAATCGCGTATCGCCAATTGACAGTACGCGTTTTCCAACGTTTCGAGGCCCAATTTCGTAGGAAATCGCGTACTGGGCTTATGCCAGGCGAGAAGGACCTCGGCCCGCACGGCGCGGCCGTCGGCGAAGTTGCGCAAATCGCCGGCAGGACGAACCGCCTATCATGGAAGGCACACGCCGAGAGAACGGGGGCTGCGATGTTTTGTCCCAATTGCGGCAGGGAGATCAAAGAGGGGTCGCTGTTCTGCACGTGGTGCGGGGCTGAGGTCCAGCGGATAGGCGCCGGGGCGCCCGGGGCAGATCCGGCGCCCGATCCCGCGCCAAGGAGGCGTCACGGCCCTCTTGTCGCCGTCATCATCGTCGCGCTGATCGTCATCGTGGGCGCTGCCGGATACCTGCTGTGGCCCGTGCTGCTTGACACGTCCTACGCGATCGACGAGGAGAACTTCCCCAACGCGGCGGTGCGAAGCGCCGTCTCCGGGCAGCTCGACCCCGACGGGGACGGCAAGATCACCCGCGAGGAGGCCGCCGCGGCGACCCAGCTCTCGATCAGCGGCACCAATGACGTGTCCGGCTTGGGCGCGTTCTTCCCCAACCTGACCACGCTCGCCGTCGACGCCGGGCAGGCCGAGGACGAGGGCACCGTCGCCGTCGCCGACCTGCCCGGGCTCACGGAGCTCCAGGTGGACAACTCGACGGTCGAGGCGATCGACCTGGGCGCAAACACGGAGCTCGAGGCCCTCACGGTGAGCAACACCCCCATCACCAGCCTCGACCTCTCAAACAACACGCAGCTCACGGACCTCACGCTCACCGCGACCGGAATCGGCGAGCTCGACCTCTCCGCCAACACCGCGCTCGAGAGCCTCCAGGTCGACGACGAGGGCGAGGGGACCATCACGCTCCCGGAGACCGAGACCCTCACCAGCGTCGCCGTTCCCGAGAGCCGCCCGCTCAGCGGCATCGAGGGCACCGGGCTGCGCGAGGTCTGGGACGTGACGGGCATCTCCATGACGCCCGCGTTCTTTGGCGATGCCTCCGAGCGCGCGGACATCGAGCGCGACGGCCAGGGAAAGATCACCTCCGTCGTCGAGAACAACAACCGCGGGACGGACACCTACGAGTTCTCCTATGGCGACGACGGGAACCTCGTCAGCTACTCCTACTCCGCGCTCGACTCCGACGACGTCACGATCTCCTACAACGAGGACGGCACCATCGCGAGCGCAGAGGGCGCCTTGAGCTCGCGTCGCTACACCTACGACGAGCAGGGACGCGTTGCGACCATGACGCTCGCCGAGGAAGGCAGCACGAGCACCACCACCTTTGCCTATGACGACGCGGGCAACCTCGTAAGCGAGCTCAAGCGCACGGACGGCGCGACCGGCCACACCCAGATCGAGTACGCCTACGACGAGGCGGGCAACCTCACGAGGCGCGTCGAGCGCGACGTCCTGGACGACGGCGGGTCCGGCTCGATCGAGACCGGCTTTGCCTACGAGTATGACGATGCGGGCAACTGCGTCCGGACCACGATATCCTCGAGCGGCGTCGACGGCGGCGTCGTGGACCTCGCCACGTTCGAGGCCTCCTACGACGAGGCCGGTCGCATCACCAGGTTTGCCGCCAGCGTCTACGGGAACAGCGAGCCCACCGTCGAGACCTACACCTACGACGACCGCGGCGCGCTCACGAGCATCGAGGGCAGCCAGGGCGGCGGCTACGACTACGAGTTCGAGTACAGGCGCCGCCTGGTCGCAAAGGGCGCCGCCGAGAAGCCGGGCCTTGACTTTGCCTCCGACCCCATGTCCGGCGCCGGCCTCGGACAGAACCTCTACTACAACTACTGCACGCACTTCCTCATGCCGCCCGACTACGTTGGCACCAACGCCATGACCCGTCTCAGCATGACGATCTGCGACATCTAAGGGGAGGGGACGCCGTCGGACAGAGGTCCGGCGGCGCCCTCTTTGGTTCATCGGCAGGCGAGAAGAACGCGCGGCCGGGACGCTACCCCAGAATCCGGCCGCTCTGTTCGGCGAGGTCCGCGAGGCGTGCGGCAGCCGCGGCGACCTCCTCGTCGGAGGCGCGCCAGCTCCAGTTGCCGTCCGCGACGCCGGGCACGTTCATGCGCGCCTCGTCACCCAGCTCGAGCACATCCTGCAGCGGCACGATCGCCACATCGGCATCGCTCGCGAGCACGCGACGCATGATGCCGTCCGCGACCTCGACGGCCTCCTCGCGCTCGAGTCCGTAGCGCTGCTCGCAGAACCCCACCAGCGTCTGGTTGTCATGCGTGCCCGTGTAGGCCACGGTCTCGGGCCGCGGAACGTAGCCCTCGCGCACGTCGTCGTCTGAGAACTGCGCGACGTCCATGCCGAGAAAACCCGTCGCCGCCATGAGCGCACGGACCGCCGGCGTGATCGCTCCCAGGTCCTCCGCGATGAACGGCAGCGGACCAAACTGCTTGCGCGCCGCATCGAAGAGCTCCTTGCCCGGACCAAATGCGTACGCGCCGTCGCGCGCCGTCTTGCCCGCAGGGATCCCAAAGTACGACGAGAACCCGATGAAGTGATCGAGTCGCACCACGTCGTAGAGGGCCAGCATGCGGCTGAAGCGACGCAGCCACCAGCCGAAGTTCTGCTCGCGCAGGATGTCCCAGCGGAAGGCGGGGTTGCCCCAGTTCTGCCCGTCGGGCGCGAAGGCGTCGCCGGGCGCCCCGGCCTCGCGGCGCGCATAACCGCGCTCGTCCAGGTCGAAGATGTCCGGCTCGCTCCACACGTCGGCGGAGTCGGCCGAGATGAACATCGGCATGTCGCCGATGATCTTGATGCCGCGCGCATGCGCGTACTCGAGCAGGTCGTCCCACTCGCGCTGGAACTCGAACTGCAGGCGGCGGTGCGCCTCGATCGCGTGGCGCAGCTTGGGGTCGGCCGCCAGACGCGGCGAGTAGGTGCGATAGGGCTCGGGCCACTCCTGCCAGGGCTTCTCACCCAGCAGTTCCTTGCAGGCGCGGAACGTCGCGTACGGCGTGAGCCAGTAGTCGTTCTCGTCGCAGAAGCTCAGATAGTCGGGGTCGTTGCCGATGCGCTCGAGGCGGGCGAGCGCCGCCGGCGCCGGCAGCTCCAGGAGGCCCAGGTTGCCCGCGAAGGCCCCAAGCCCCGCGTACGGCGACCCAAAGCGGTCCGTGGGGTTGACCGGCAGGACCTGCCAGTACTTCTGGCCGCCCGCGGCGAGCCAGTCGACGAAGCGGCGAGCCGGGGCGCCCAGCGTCCCGGGCCAGCCGCCGTTGGGGACGGAGGTGATGTGGCAGAGCACGCCCATGCCACGCTCGAGCGGCGCCTGGAGGCGCTGCTCGTCGTGGAAGTGCAGCACCGCCGTGCCGAGCGGCCAGAGGAAGACCTCGGCCTGACCATGACTCACGCGTGGCACGCGCCCGGAGACGACGTCGCTCACCTGCTTGTCGCCCACGGGGACCTTGACGGTGTGCGCCTCGGAGAGGCTCGCGTTGACGAGCACGCACACGCGCTCGTCCTTGCCGCGGCGCCAGAAGCCAAAGACGTCCTCGCCGGACGAGAAGGGCTCGAACTCGCCGTCGACCAGCAGGTCCGGCAGCATCTTGCGAACCGCGATCGCGTTGCGGTAGATGTCGGTGCAGT
Organism: uncultured Atopobiaceae bacterium; assembly: GCA_963931035.1. Classification (GTDB taxonomy): domain Bacteria; phylum Actinomycetota; class Coriobacteriia; order Coriobacteriales; family Atopobiaceae; genus Thermophilibacter. The sequence continues at coordinate 1,487,954 of OZ006979.1, forward strand.
CACGCTTGCCGCCGTCCCACGGGAAGCTCGCGCGGTTGTACGGGTCGCGGAAGCCCTCGACCCCGCGCTCGTCACCGTAGTAGACGCACGGGACGCCGGGCAGCGTCATCTGCAGGAGCGCCATCACCCACAGGCGCGCCTTCGCGAGGCCCACCTGGTCGTCGGAGAGGTGCCACCCCGCGCGCTCGTCCTCGGGGATCGTGTCCGGGTCGGGCGCGCCGCCGAGCACCGTGAAGAGGCGCTCGCGGTCGTGGCTGCCCAGCAGGTTGAGCGCGGAGTAGAAGTTGTCGCGCGGGTAGTTCTCGCGCAGCTCCTCCAGGCGCGCCGCAAGCTCGCTCGCACCCATGTCGCCACGAATGTAGGCGAGAAGGGCCGTGCGCACCGGGTAGTTCATCGTGGCGTCGAGCTCGGCGCCCTGGAAGTACTGGCGGAGCTTGCCGTAGGCCATCTTGTGGGAGGCGTCCTCCCAGACCTCGCCGATCAGCACGCCGTCGGGCTTCTCGGACAGAAGCGCGCGCTTGATCTGGGCGATGAACTCGTCCGTGAGCTCGTCGGCGACGTCGAGGCGCCAGCCGCGCGCGCCCTGGCGCAGCCAGTGGCGGATGACGCCGGCACGCCCGCACACGAGCTCGTGGAACGCCTCGCAGTCGGAGCGCACGGAGGGGAGGTTCTGGTCGCCCCACCAGCCGGCGTAGGTCCCGTCCTCGTTGAAGGTGAACCAGTCGCGGTACGGCGAGCGCTCGCCCTGCCACGCGCCCGGCTCGGCGTAGGTGCCAAAGCGATTGAAGTAGCGCGAGTCCGCGCCCACGTGGTTGAAGACGCCGTCCAGGATGACGGAGATGCCGTGCTCCTCGGCGTCGACGCAGAGGGCGCGGAAGCTCTGCTCATCACCGAGCAGCGGATCGATGCGCAGGTAGTCGGCCGTGTCGTAGCGGTGGTTGCTCGCCGCCTCGAAGACGGGGTTGAGGTAGAGGGTTGTAATGCCCAGGTCCTCCAGGTAGTCGAGCTTCTCGCGGATGCCCTCGAGCGTGCCACCGTAGAAGTCCCAGCACGCAACGTCGCCGTTCTCCAGGCGGCGATAGGTGGGCGGCGTGTTCCAGTCCTCGAGCACCTCGCGGTCGGGGCCGCCCTTGCGGCGCACCGCCAGCGTGTCCACCGCGCGCTCGCGCCAGTCCTCGCCGCGCGCAAAGCGGTCGGGGAAGATCTGGTAGACGATGCCCTCGCGATACCAGCGCGGCTGACGGGCGCGGGGCGAGAAGACCGTGATCTGGAACGACGGGGGGTCACCATAGGCGAAGGCACCCTCGCCGGTGGTCCACCCCTCGCGGGCGCCGTAGCGCCACACCGCGCCGTCGCTCGCCTCGATGTCGAAGTTGTACCAGACGACACCGGTCTCCGCCGGCTTGTACGTGGCAGTGAAGCGCAGGCCGCCGGCATGCTCGGCACCGCGCATCTCAATGAGCTCTTCGCCGTGGGCGTCGGTCCACACGCGCAGGGTGCAGAAGGTAACGTCATCCTCCCACACGTCTATGCTCAGCGAAACGGTGCCGCCCAGCTGGACGGCACCGAATGGAGACCTGTACTCACGCTCTGAGGTTACGTGGCGTGCTCTCAAACGCTAGTCTCTCCTCTTGTTGTACCTGATGATCTCCGGGTGGAGGTCATGGTAGATGTCCATGTAGTCGTTTGCGGCGCGGCGCCAGCTGAAGTCCGCGTCCATCGCCTGGAGCTGAATCTTACGCCAGGTCTCGGGCTCGGTCCAGAAGATCTCGCAGGCGCCGAGGAGCGTGTCGGCCATCTCGTCGGCGTTCATGTTGGCAAACGAGAAGCCCGTCCCCTCGCCGGTGTACTTGTTGTACGGCATGACGGAGTCGCGCAGGCCGCCGGTCTCGCGGACCACGGGCAGCGTGCCATAGCGCATGGCAATCATCTGGGAGAGGCCGCACGGCTCGAACTCGGACGGCATGATGAGGAGATCGCCGCCAGCGTACATGCGGTGCGAGAGCGCGTTGTCAAAGGCGATGCGCGCGCACATCTGATCGCCGTACTTGGCGTCGAAGTAACGGAAGGCATCCTCGTGGTCCTTGTCGCCCGTGCCGAGAATGGCCACCTGAACGCCGCGCTGCATGAGATGGTCCATCGCGTAGCGCACCAGTCCCAGGCCCTTCTGGTCCGTGAGACGGCCGATGGAGACGACGAGCGGGCGCGTGGGGTCCTGCGCCAGGCCCAGCTCCTCCTGGAGGGCGCGCTTGCACTCCGCCTTGTTCTCCAGGTCCTTGGCCGAGTAGTTGGCCGGGATCATGGGGTCGGTCGCGGGGTCCCAGATGGTCTGGTCGATGCCGTTGAGGATGCCGCGGAGCACGTTGGAGCGACGACGGAAGATGTCGTCGCGACCCTCGCCGTAGAAGGGCATCTGCAGCTCGTAGGCATAGCTCGGGCTTACCGTGGTGAGGAAGTCCGCGTAGCAGAGCGCGCCCTTCATGTAGTTGATGGAGTCGCGGTCGCAGTAGAGCTGGTCGCGCGCGGCGGGGATGTGGGCGAGGCCCAGCACCTCCTCGAGGACCTTGTCGCTGTACTGGCCCTGGAACTTCACGTTGTGGACCGTGAAGACGGTCTTGACGTTGGCACACTGCGGGACCTGCTGGTAGAACTCGCGCAGGAACACGCAGCACATAGCCGTCTGCCAGTCGTTGCAGTGCAGGACGTCGCACTCGAGCTCGGGCACCTTGGCGATGGCCTCGCAGATGGCCTTCGAGAAGAACGCGAAGCGCTCGCCGTCGTCGAAGTAGCCGTAGAGGCCGTCGCGCTTGAAGTAGGCCTCGTTGTCCACGAAGTAGAAGTCGAGGTCCTGCAGCGTGAGCTTCTCGATGCCGCAGTACTCGTTGCGCCAGGCGAGCGGCACGTAGAAGTCCGCCACGTGCTTCATCTGGTCCTTGTACTCCTGCGGGATGCTCGCGTACTTGGGAAGGATCACGGCCACGCGGGCACCGGCGTGCTTGAGCGCACGGGGAAGCGAGCCGGCCACGTCACCGAGACCGCCGGTCTTGGCAAACGGCACTGCCTCGGAGGACGCGAAGATCACCCTCAGCTTCCTGCGCTTGGCTGATGTTGCCATAGGACTCTCCCCCGCCTACTCGTGGGCCTTCTCGGTGATGAGGACCTCCTCGGGCGTGCCGCGCAGCTCGGTGCCAGCGGGGACCACGTTGCCGCGGTCGACGATGGCGTTCTCGACGCGCGCGCCGCTCTTGACGACGCAGCCCTGCATCACGATGGAGTTGCGCACCGTGGCGCCGGCCTCGACGATGACGTTGCGGCCCAGGATGGAGTCGCTCACGCTGCCGTAGATGCGGTCGCCGGAGGACACGGCGGAGTTGAGCACGCGGGAGCCCACCTCGAACTTGGCGGGAGGCGTGTCGTGCGTCTTGGTCTTGATCGAGCGGTCCACGGGGAAGAGCTCTGCGGTGATGCGCGGGTCGAGCAGGTCCATGTTGGCACGGAAGTAGGTGCGCTTGTTGAAGATCGGGGCAACGTAGCCGCCGAAGTCATAGGTGCGCACGTCAACACGGCCGAAGTCGCCGGCCATGGCCTCGAAGAGGTCGAGGTAGTCGGTCGGGGCGTACCAGTCGAACATGTCGAGCAGCAGCTGGCGGTTGATCACGAAGCAGTCGAGGAACATCGTGTCGCCGAAGTTGACGCCCTGGCGCACACCCTGGACGCGGCCGTCGATGACGTCGAAGGCCGTCACGTCGTTGTCCTTCTCGGACGCGGTCTTGGTGAGGACCGTTATGTCGGCACCGGACTCCTTGTGGGCGGCGTAGACCTCGTCGAGGTCGATGTTGAAGACGAAGTTGGCCGTCGAGCAGATCACGGCGTCGGCGTTGCTACGCTTGAAGTAGGCCTTGTTGTGAATGAGGTCACGAAGCAGGAAGCGAGCGCCGGTGCGCGAGGTGCCAAACGCGGAACCGGGCAGGATGAACAGGCCGCCGTTCTTGCGGTCGAGGTCCCAGTCCTTGCCGGAGCCGGTGTGGTCGATGATCGAGCGGTAGTTGTACGGCATGACCATGCCCACCGTGCGGATGCCGCAGTTCACGAGGTTGGACAGGGCAAAGTCAACGAGGCGGTAGCGGCCGAAGTACGGCAGCGACGCCACGGGGCGGCTCTCGGTGAGCGCGCTGGACTCCTTGGCGGAGTAGTTGCAGGTAATGAGGCCGATGACCTTCTCCATGACTAGTTCTCCCCCTTTCCGACGACAACGTCGTTGCCAATGACGGCGGTGTCCTTGGTGGTGTCGACGCTGCCGACGCTGACGTTCTCCTCGACCACGGAGTTCTCGCCGAGGATCGCGCGGACGACGTTGGCGCCGTCCTTGACCACGGCACCCGGGAGCAGCACCGAGTCGATGACGGTGGCGCGCTCGCCGACGTAGGCGTCAGTCGAGAGAATCGAGTGCTTGACCGTGCCGTAGACCTGGCAGCCGTTGGCGATGAGGGCGTCGTCGATCGTTCCGTCCTTGCCCACGAACGCGGGCGGGCGCGTGGAGGCGTTGCTCATGATCGGGAAGTCGGTGCTGAAGATGTCGAAGGCGGGGTTGGGCCCGAGGAGGTCCATGCTCGTCTCGTGGTAGCTGGAGATGGTGCCGACGTCACGCCAGAAGCCCTCGAACTTGTAGGTGAACAGGCGCTTTCCGTCCGCCAGCAGCTTGGGGATGATGTTGCCGCCAAAGTCGTGGGCGGAGTTCTGGTCGTTGGCGTCCTCCTTCAGCGTCTCGACGAGAAGGTCGGCGTTGAAGATGTAGATGCCCATGGAGGCGAGGTTTGAGTCGGGCTTCTTGGGCTTCTCGGAGAACTTGGTGATGCGGCCGTCGTCTTCGGCGGTCAGGATGCCAAAGCGGGAGGCCTCCTCCCAGGGCACCGGCATGACGGCGATCGTGAGGTCCGCGTTGTTCCTCTTGTGGGTGGCCAGCATGTCGGCGTAGTCCATGCGATAGAGCTGGTCGCCGGAGAGGATGAGCACGTACTCGGGATCGTTGGTCTCGATGTAGCCGAGGTTCTGCGTCACGGCGTCAGCGGTGCCCTCGTACCAGGCGCCACCGGTCTGCGTGGCGAAGGGCGGCAGGATGGCGACGCCGCCGCCGCGCTCGTCGAGGTTCCACGCCTCACCGGTGCCGATGTAGCTGTGCAGCAGGTACGGACGGTACTGCGTGAGCACGCCGACCGTGTTGATGCCCGAGTTCGCGCAGTTCGACAGAGCAAAGTCGATAATGCGGAACTTGCCACCGAACGAGACGGCGGGCTTTGCCACGTTGCTCGTCAGCGCACCGAGACGGCTGCCCTGCCCTCCGGCGAGGAGCATTGCGATGCACTCTTTCTTGCTCATACCCCCACTCCTTTCGACAACCCAACACACACGGGGGCCCGAGGCCCCGGCAAGTACTACACCTAAATGTGCCAGATATCACCCATGTACTCACGAATCGTTCGGTCTGAGGAGAAGTATCCGGCTTTGGCGGTATTGTGGAGCGCCGAGCGGTTCCAAGCGCGGCGGTCGCCGTAGGCTCCGGTGAGCTCATCGAAGGCCTGGACGTAGGCGTGGAAGTCGCGCAGGACCAGATCCGGGTCGTTGTCCACCATGAGATAGTCGTGAATGCTCTCGAAGTTGCCCGAGAGGCGCGCGAGCGAACCGTCGGTGAGCATGTCCACGATACGGCCGAGACGGTCGCGATCGCCGTTGTACATGTCCCACGCGTAGTAGCGACCCGACGCGCGCAGCGCGTCGACCTCATCGGCATGCAGGCCAAAGATCTTGATGTTCTCGGGACCCACGAGCTCGGAGATCTCGATGTTGGCGCCGTCGAGGGTGCCGAGCGTGATCGCCGCGTTCATCATGAGCTTCATGTTGGAGGTGCCGGAGGCCTCGGCGCCGGCGACGCTGATCTGCTCGGAGATCTCTGCCGCGGAGTAGATGAGCTGCGCGTTGGAGACGGCGAAGTTGGGCACGAAGGCCACCTTGATCTTGTCGTTAGCGCGCTCGTCGTTGTTGATGACATCCGCGACGGAGTTGATGAGGCGGATGACCTCCTTGGCGAAGGTGTAGCTCTGGGCCGCCTTGCCAGAGAAGATGAACGCCGTGGGACGCGGGCTGTAGTTCGGGTCCGTGAGGATGCGGTTGTAGACGTCGAGGACCTTGAAGACGTTGAGGAGCTGGCGCTTGTAGGCGTGGAAGCGCTTGACCTGGACGTCAAAGACCATGTTGGTGTCCAGCTCGACGCCCGAGGTCTCCTTGATGTAGGCGGCCAGACGCTCCTTGTCGGCCTTCTTGGCAAGTTCCATGCCGTCGAGGAAGCTCGCGTCCTGCTCGAACGAGATGAGCTTCTCGAGCTCCATCGCGTCGTCCATCCAGCCGTCGCCGATGGCCTCGGTGATGAGCTTGGAGTAGGCGGGGTTGGCCTCGGCGAGGAAGCGACGGTGCGTGACGCCGTTGGTCTTGTTGTTGAAGCGGTGCGGCATCATCTCGTAGAACTCGTGGAACACGCTGTCCTTGAGGATCTGCGTGTGCAGCGCGGAGACGCCGTTGATCGAGTGCGAGAAGATGATCGAGAGGTTGGCCATGCGGACCTGGCCGTCCCAGAGGATCGCGGTGTTCTGCAGGACGTTGGTCCAGTTGCCCTCGTTGGGCGAGAGGTGGTTGGCCAGGCTCTCGCGGTAGCGGCGGTCGACCTCCTCGATGAACATGTAGACGCGCGGCAGGAGGTTGCGGAACGTGTTGATGGGCCACTTCTCCAGGGCCTCGGGCATGACCGTGTGGTTGGTGAAGGAGATGGTCTCCTTGGCCACCTTGTAGGCGAGGTCAAAGTCCACGCCCTTCTCGTCCACGAGCAGGCGCATGAGCTCGGGGCCGCACATGGCGGGGTGCGTGTCGTTGGTGTGGATGCACACGTGCTCGCCGAGGTGCTCCCAGTCCGGGCCAAACTCGCGCTCGTAGGTGCGCAGGATGGTCTGCAGGCCGGCGGAGACGAAGAGGTACTCCTGCTTGAGGCGCAGCATGCGACCGTGCTCGCCGGCGTCGTTGGGATACAGGATCGTGGAGATCGCCTCGACGTCGGAGCGGAACTTGTTGGCGCGCGCATAGTCGCCGGCGTTGAAGGCGTCGAGGTCGAAGTCCTCGGTGTAGGGCTCGGCCGACCACAGGCGCAGCTTGTTCACGACCTTGCCGCCGTAGCCGATGATGGGCACGTCGTACGGGACGGCGCGGACGACCTCGCCGCCCTCCTGGGTGAACCAGAACTTGCCGTCCTCCTCGTGGCGGACGACCTGGCCGCCAAAGCGCACGAGCACGGACGAGCCGTCCTTGCGCGTCTCCCAGGGGAAGCCGTTGGCGAGCCAGTTGTCCGTGCGCTCGACCTGGCGGCCGCCCTCGATGTACTGGCGGAAGAGGCCGTAGCGGTAGCGCATGCCGTTGCCGTAGCCGGCCATGCCCTCGTGCGCCATGGAGTCGAGGAAGCACGCGGCCAGGCGGCCCAGGCCGCCGTTGCCGAGGCCGGGGTCGACCTCCTGGCGGCAGAGCTCCTCGAGGCTCGCGCCCATCGACTTGATGCCGTCGGCCACCATGTCGCGGACGCCAAAGTTGATCAGGTAGTTGTCGAGCAGGGGGCCGAGAAGGAACTCGAGGGAGAAGTAATAGACCTTCTTGGCGCCCTTGGGGTGGGACTCGGGGAAGATCGCGCGGCCCTTGTTGGCGATGAGCTCGGCGAGGGCGAAGTAGCGCTCGTGGTCGGCGAGCTCCTCGAAGGGGGTGCCGTAGCGCGTCAGGCAGGCCTCGCGGTACTGCTCGACGAAGTCCTGCTCGTTCTCAAAGATCTTGGCGTTGTCGTTCAAAACTACTCCTTGCATCGTGGCGACACGTACTTAGGGCGCGCGGGCACACCCGCGCCGGGAGGCGTCGCGGACCCTCCCGCTGGTTGGGGCCGCCCGCGGGCGGCCCCTGTAAGCTTACTCCGTCGAAGCCTTCTTCTTCGCGGCGGGCTTCTTTTCTGACTTCTCCTTTACGGCCGCGGCCTTCTTCGTCGCCGCCTTCTTGGGCGCGGCGGCCTTCTTCGTCGCGGTCTTGGCCGTTGCCTTCGTCGCGGTCTTGGCCGCCGGCTTGGCGCCCTTCTCGTCCGACTTCTTGGCCGCCGCCGTCTTCTTGGCCGGGCGGCGCAGCGTGCCGGTGCGCTTGAGGACCATGCCGGCCAGCGGCGGGACGCGCACGACGATCGACTGCTCGCGGCCGTTCCACGGCTCGTCCTGGCACTTGATCTTGCCGGTGTTGACGACGCCGGAGCCGCCGAAGCGCTCGTTGTCGGTGTTGAAGATCTCCTCGTAGACGCCCCACTCGGGCACGCCCATGCGGAAGTCCTCGCGCGCGTTGACGTCGAAGTTGATGAGGATGACCAGGTCCTCCTTGGGGTCGTCGCCCCTGCGGATGAAGCTGATGATGGACTGGTCGGCGTTGTCGGCGTCGATCCACTCAAAGCCGTCGGAGTCGAAGGCGCGCTGCCACAGCGTGGGGTGCTCGTTGTAGAAGCGGTTGAGGTAGCGGATAAAGCGCTGCTGGTGGCGGTGGGTGTCGTACTGCTCGGCGAGGAAGTACTGGATGCCCTCGTAGTAGCGCCACTCGATGAACTGAGCGATCTCGTTGCCCATGAAGTTGAGCTTGCCGCCGGGGTGCATCATCTGGTAGAAGGCGAGCGCCCTCATGCCGGCGAACTGGCGCCAGTAGTCGCCGGGCATGCGCGTGATGAGCGAGCACTTGCCGTTGACGACCTCGTCATGGGAGAGCGGCAGGATGAAGTTCTCGTTGAACTGGTACATGGACGAGAACGTGAGCATGCGGTAGTTGCCCGGGCGCCAGGGGAAGTCGGTCTGCATGTAGTGCAGGGTGTCGTTCATCCAGCCCATATCCCACTTGAAGTGGAAGCCCAGGCCGCCGTCCTCGGGCGGGTAGGTCACGAGCGGCCAGGCGGTGGACTCCTCGGCGATCATCATGACGTCGGGGTGCTCCTTGCCCATGACCGAGTTGGTCTGGCGGATGAACGCGGAGGCGTCGAGGTCCTCCTCGGTGCCCTTCTCGTTGAAGCGCTTCTGGCCCGGGTCGTCGATGCCGAAGTTCATGTAGAGCATCGAGGAGACGCCGTCCATGCGGATGCCGTCGGCGTGGAAGAGGTTTGCCCAGAACAGGGCGTTGGAGACGAGGAAGGAGCGAACCTCGCCGCGACCGTAGTGGAACTGGTGGGTGTTCCAGTTGGGGTGGATCTTGTGCTCGTAGAGCATGCCGCCGTTGAAGTTGGCAAGACCCTCGGCGTTGGCGCAGAAGCCACCGCACACCCAGTCGAAGATCACGCCGATGCCGGCCTCGTGGCAGGCGTCGATGAAGTGCATGAACTGGCGCGGGTTGCCGTAGCGGGACGTGGCGGCGTAGTAGCCGGTGGGCTGGTAGCCCCAGGAGCCGTCGAAGGGGTGCTCGTTGACGGGCATGATCTCTATGTGGGAGTAGCCCATCTCCTTGACGTAGTCCACGAGCTCGTCCGCGAGGTCGTCATAGCTGTACACCACGCCGCGCTGAGCGGGGAACGGGTCGCCCGGGCCGGGGTAGGTGCCGTCCTCGCGCGGCTCGCCCTGCGGCTCGTCGCCGTGGCGGCGCCAGCTGCCCAGGTGCACCTCGAAGATGTTGAGCGGCTCGGCGAACATGTCGCGGTGGGAGCGCTGCTCGAGGTAGTGGGCGTCCTTCCAGGCATAGCCGTCGAGGTCGAAGGTGCGCGAGGCGGTGCCCGGGACCTTCTCGGCGTAGAAGCCGTACGGGTCGGCCTTGTAGAGCTTGCGCCCGTCGTTGCACTCGATGAGGTACTTGTAGAGGGCGCCCTCCTCGATGCCGGCGACGAAGCCCTGCCAGATGCCACCGGTCTCCGTGGGGTAGAGCGGCGTGGCCGTCTCGTCCCATCCGTTGAAGTCACCGATGACGTGGACGCTCCTCACGTCAGGCGCCCAGACGGCAAAGTGGTAGCCGTGAGTGCCGTCGTCCGTGACGGCGGGGTGGGCGCCCATCTTCTCGTAGCTCCTGTACCACTCGCCGCGAGCAAAGAGGAAGAGGTCATCATTGCTCAGATAGAGAGTGCTGTCGAGAGATTCCATGTCACGCTCCTCGAAGGTCTGTGCACAGGACAACACTCATTGTGAGTCCTACGTCAACCGGATGTCCACGAAAAGGCGGTGAGTGCGGGCAACGGGGCGGCGAGCAGGGCGCGCGGATGGGAACCTTCCCGGCCCGAGGTTCTTCTCGCCCGGTCGACTCCCCCGCGCTCCGCAAATAGGCCGACTTGGCAAGGCAGCGCGGGGTATGAGAAAACGCGACCTGCGGTTCTTCTCGCCCGGGTATAAAAAGTAGCCGACTTGGCACGCGATTCTCTGCCGAGTCGGCCTTTTTGCGGAACGCACGACGCCCACGCATGAGAGGGCCCGCCGGGGCCGCAGGGCTCCGACGGGCCGGACGTGCGATGGGCGCGTGCCTAGTAGTTGATCTTCTGCTCCTCGAAGTAGGCGCGCGGGTGGTTGCACACCGGGCAGACCTCGGGGGCCTCGGCGCCAACGTGCAGGTGGCCGCAGTTGAGGCACTTCCAGACCTTGACGCCCTCGCGCGCGAAGACCTCGCCCTTCTCGACGCGCTCGGCGAGCTTGAGGTAGCGCTCCTCGTGGTGCTTCTCGATCTCGCCGACCATGCGGAACTTGGCGGCAATCTCCGTGAAGCCCTCGGCCTCGGCGGTCTCGGCGAAGCCCTTGTACATGTCGGTCCACTCGTAGTTCTCGCCGGCCGCGGCGTCCTTGATGTTGGTCAGGGTGTCGGGCACCTCGCCGCCGTGGAGGTACTTGAACCAGAGCTTGGCGTGCTCCTTCTCGTTGCCGGAGGTCTCCGTGAAGATGTCCGAGATCTGGACGTAGCCCTCCTTCTTTGCCTTGCTCGCGTAGTAGGCGTACTTGTTGGTGGCCTGGGACTCGCCGGCGAAGGCGGCCTCGAGGTTCTTCTTCGTCTGCGAGTTCTCAAAGTCGACGGCCATTGGAGCTCCTTTCAGTCCCCCGGGAGGGACGCTTTCCTGCGCCGGGCCCCCGCCCGGCGGCTAACCGATGTCAGACGTGCCACGCCCCGTCGCCCGGTCGGCAGAAGCCCTCGCGGGACAGCTCGTCCAGGAGGGCCTCGACCTCGGAGGCGCTTATCGGCCTTCTACCCGCTTTCTCCTCCACGCTTGCAAGCTCCTCGCAAATGGCGGAAAGTCCCACGCCGGCAGGCTCGCCGCGGTGGGCGAGAAGAACGCGCAGCAGCTCGGCGCGCTTCTGGCGGTGCGACCCCTCGAAGCGCGACTGGCGCGCGTGGCCGGCGGAGCGCCGCGACGGGTTGGGCACGGTGCGCTTGAGGTAGGCGCCGTAGTCGAGCAGGGCGTAGTACCAGGCGCGCGGGTCGTCCGCGGGGTCGCTCGCGTCTGCGGGGCAGGTCGCGCGCAGGATCGGCGCCAGCGCGCGGTCGCTCACGCGTTCCTCGCCCGGAAAGAGCTCGTGAAGCAGGACCGTGCGCACGTTGGTCTCCAGGTAGACGGACGGCAGGTCAAAGGCGAAGGCGCGGATGCCCGCCGCCGTGGCGGGGCCCACGCCGGGCAGCGCCTCGAGCGCCGCCGTCTCCGCCGGGAGCTCGCCGCCGAGCGCGGACAGCGCCTGCGCCGCCCGGTGCAGCGCGAGGGCGCGCCGGTTGTAGCCGAGGCCCTGCCACTCCTCGAGCACGTCGGCTGGCTCGGCCGCCGCGAGCGCGCCGGCCGTGGGGAAGCGCTCGAGCCAGCGCTGCCAGCGGCCGTCCACACGCGTGGTCTGCGTCTGCTGGAGCATGACCTCGGAGATCCAGACCTCGTAGGGGTCGCGCGTGCGACGCCAGGGCAGGTCGCGATAGAGCTCGCGGCCGCGCTCTAGGACGAGGGAGCGAAAGGCCGCGAGGTCCTTCTCGCCTGCGGGGTCCCCCGCGACCGTCATGCGCACGCGGTCCCGGTCGCGCGCCGGGCCTCGTCCTCGGGCACGAGCTCGAAGGTCGCGTGCGGGACCGGCGAGCGCCGCTCCACCACGAGCTGGTGCAGGGTCACGCTGGAGAAGAGGGCGCGGAGCAGCCGCTCGGCGTTGCACCAGACGGAGGTGTAGCGGCACTGCTCGTGGTTGGGGCAGGGGCCGCCCTCGCCGTCCGCGTTGAGGCAGCACGAGAGGGCGACGGGGCCCTGCACGGCTTCGACGACCTGCAGCAGGGTGGTCTCCCGCGGGTCCACGGCCAGGCGCATGCCGCCGCTCGCGCCGCGGGTGTTGGTGACGAGGCCCGCGGTGGCGAGGTCGCGCTGAATCGAGCGGGCAAACGAGTAGGGAACGCCGCTCTCGCGGGCGGCGGTGCGCACCGAGAGGGCCCCGTCGGGCTTCTCGACCAGATCGGATATCATGCGCAGCGCGTAGTCGGTCTTCCTGGAAACGTCCATGTGACTCCCCTCGGGGTCGAGGAACCTCCTAGATGTCAGATGTCCCAGTCGAGCACGGGCCAGCCGTGGCGACGGGCGCTGATCGCGAGCGTCTTGCCGGGGCAGACGGCCCGGGGCTCGCGCGCGGCCTTGAGCAGGGCGGCGTCGGTGTGGTGGTCGGCGTAGGCGCGCTCGAGCACCCAGGCTCCGGCGCCGAGGCGGGCGTCGCACCAGGCCTCGACCGCGCGGACCTTCTGGTCCCCCGCCACCACCGGGCCGTCGACCCGGCCGGTGTAGCGCCCCCGGGCGTCGCGCTCCATGCGCGTGGCGGCAAACCCGTCCGCGCCCATGCGGCTGGCCGCGACCTCGGCGATCGGCTCGAAGGTTGCCGAGACGAGCAGGACGAGCATGCCCTTCTCGTGGCACCAGGCCACCTCGTCGAGCGCCTGCGGGCGGTAGAGCGGCGCGAGGACCTCGTCGTGGAAGCCCGCCATCACCGCGTCGACCTCCTCGGAGGTGCGGCCGGCGAGTGCGCCAAAGACGAGCTCGCGCGCCTCGTCCTGGCGATACGGCAGGTGGAGCTTGTAGCGGGCGCCCCACCACGCGAGGCGCGCCAGGCGAAGCGGCGACATCAGCCCGTGCGAGAGGAGGTAGCGCGTGAACAGCGAGCCGGACTGACCGTCGATGGTCGTCCCGTCGAAGTCAAAGACCGCGACGCGCCGAGGCTCTGTGTGAGTGCTGGCTGTCATGGGCACCCCCGCTCTCGCGTTTGTGACGCAGATATGATAGCGCGACACCCACATTCGCGTGCGGCGGCGAGACGAACGGTCTTCTCGCAAGAAAAAAGGGGTCCCTTGCGGGACCCCCGTACGTGCAATGGCGGGATGTAAGGGACTCGAACCCTCGACCTCCGACGTGACAGGCCGGCGCTCTAACCAGCTGAGCTAACACCCCGTGCGCCTTGCGCGGAAGCTATTCTCTCATACCCCTCAAGGCGTGACAAGGCCCAATTTCAAAAAAGTTCGCGGCGGCGCAGCGCACACAAAACCTACGCGAGGGCGACGTCGGTCGTGGCGCCGGTGCTGTCCGTGACGCGCAGCGTGGTCCCTTCGAGCTCGGCGGACGTGACGTCGCCGGCGCCGCCCACGGGATTGCCGTCCGGGCCCACCACGTACGTGACGCCGCTCAGGTGGCCGCCGATCACGTAGCTGACCACGTCCCAGCCGCCGTCGCGGTTCTCGGGGATGAGCAGCGTGTCGGCCGTGCGGAGCAGGCCGTAGGGCGTGCCCTCGAGGGCGATGATCACGTCGCCCACGGTGTTCACGACGCCCCAGGTGCCGTCGTCGCCCTGGCGCAGGGCGTACGTCTCGCCCGCGTAGCTCACGGTGCTGCCGTCGGCGCCCACCTGCTCGGAGCCCGCGTCGTGCTCGCGCTGCTCCTCCTGGACCTGCATCTCCGACTCCGTGGGACGCAGCGTCTGGTCGTGGGTCGTCTGCTCCTCGGCGGGCGGGAAGACGAGCGAGGTGACCAGCGTCCCCAGGGCAAAGACCACCGCCAGCGCCAGCACGGCGGCAACGACGAGAAGGACTATGTTGAGGGCGCTTCGCTGGGGCCCGGCCTTGGGGGCGCGCGCCTCCGGGTGCCGCTCGGCGTAGCGGCGCTCGGCGCTCTTCCGCGCGCGGTCGGCAGCCTCGGCGGCGTTCTTGCGCGTGGTGACGTGGGCGCCCTGGCCGGCGCGGATGGTCGAAATCTCGTCCCTGTTCTTGTCCCTGAAAGGCATGGGCACTCCCCCGATTGCTAGACCTCGCGGCGCTCCTCGATAGCGCGCCCGAGCGTGATTTCGTCAGCGTACTCCAGATCGCCGCCGACGGGCAGGCCGCTTGCCAGTCTGGAAACACGAACCCCGAGCGGCCTGATGGTGCGGGCGAGGTAGGTAGCCGTGGTCTCGCCCTCGACGTCCGGGTTGGTGGCGAGGATGACCTCAGTGACGTCCCCGCTGGCGAGACGGGCCAGGAGCTCCCGCACGTGGAGCTGCTCCGGGCCGATCTTGTCCATGGGGCTGATGACGCCGCCCAGGACGTGATAGAGCCCGTGGTAGCTGCCCGTCCGCTCGATGGCGCTCACGTCGCGGGGCTCGGAGACCACGCAGACCGACGTGCGGTCGCGCGATGCGTCGGCGCAGACGTCGCAGGTCTCGCGCGTGGCGTAGGAGAAGCAGACCGGGCAGAAGTGCACCTGCTGCTTGACCTCCAGGATCGCCTGCGCGAGGCGACGCGCCTGGTCGGCGTCCGCCTCGAGCAGGTAGTAGGCGATGCGCTGGGCAGACTTGGGGCCGATGCCGGGAAGCCTCCCCAGCTCGTCGAGCAGCCGCTGCAGCGCGCGCCCGTCGTTGATGGATGCGTCCATGGGCACGGTCGCGCGGCCTAGAACAGGCCCGGGATGCTCATGCCGCCGGTCACGGCGCCGAGCTGCTGGCTGGCCATCTGCTCGGCGGACTCGAGGACGTCGTTGACGGCGGCGAGGATCATGTCCTGCAGCATCTCCACGTCCTCGGGGTCCACGGCGGCCGGGTCGATCGTGAGCGAGGTCAGGCGCAGGTCGCCCGTCGCGGTGACCTTGACGGCGCCGCCGCCCGCGCTCGCGGAGACCTCCGTGGCGGCCGCCTTCTGCTGCGCGGCCAGGAGCTGCTCCTGCATCTTGCGGGCCTGGGCCATCATCTGGTTGCGGTTCATGCCGCCCATGTTAAATCCCTTGGACATGTCGTTTCCTTTCGTCGCTGCCTGGTCGGTTGGCGAGAAGTGCGGTCTAGTCGTTCTCTTCGTCGTCTTCGCTGTCGTCGACGGGCTCGTCGATGAAGCCGGCGTCCGCCTCGGGGTCCTCCCCGTAGGAGAGCTCCGCGGCGGCCTCCTCGTCGGACGTGGTGGCGGCGGGCTCCACGCTCACCGAGAGGGGCTGGCCGAAAGCGGCGCTGAGCTGGGCCGCGATGTCGGCGAACTCCGGCGTGAGGTCCTGCTGGGCGCCGCCCCCGTCGGGACCTCCCCCGACCGCTCGGCGCTCGTCGCTGCGCTCCTCGCTCACTTCGTGATTCGCGCTGGGCAAGCCCCCGTCGGGCAGGCCGGCCGAAGCCGTTTCGGCGGAGTTCGCCACGGGGGGCTCGGCGGGCGCCGCGTCGGCCGGCTCGGCCTCGGCGGAGTCCTCGTAGGGGGTGAGGTCGGCGTCGGTGTAGGGGACGGGGTCGGGCTCGGGGGCGTCCCAGGGCATGGGGTAGCTCGGGGCGGGCTGGGGCGCGAGTTCGGGTTCGGGTGCGGGTGCAGGTGCAGGTGCCGGCTGCGGCGCGGGTGCCGGGACCGGTGCGGCGGCGCGCGAGATGGCCTGGCTCGCGAGGCTCGACTCCACGTAGACGACCTGGCGCGGGCCAAAGGCCATGGCCACGGCGGGGTCCACGCTCGCGCGAACGTCCGAGCGCTCGAGCATCTTCGCCGCAAAGTGCGAGCCCTTGGGCAGGGACACCGTGAGGCGCGTTCCGTCGTCGGCGACGGCCGTGGACGAGAGCAGCAGCGAGCCCTTTGCCGGCGCCTGCTTCACGAGCTGGTCGACGACCTGCTTCCAGGTGCGCTGGAGGTCGCCGTTGGTGCGTCCGGCGCCCCGGGCGCCAGAGGGGGACCCAAAGCTCCCGTCCTTCTCGGCACGCTCCACCGGTTTGGGTTCATCAACCGGCTCCCGTGCGGGCGTCGCGACGGCAGTCTTTTCCTCGGCAGGCTTCTGAACTGCGGAAACGTTAACCGCCGACTGCAGGGTCGGCTCGGGGGTGAACCCAAACCCGCTTTGCGGTTTGGGTTCGGGAGCCGGAACAGGGGCCGGCGCGGCCTCGACCGCAGGCGCCGCGGCGGCGCGGGCGCCGGGGGCGGCGAGGATGGCGACCTGGCGCTCGAGGTCGGCGATGCGCTCGGCGAGGGACTCGAGGGTGAGGTCGGACTCCGGGCGGGCGATGCGCGTGAGGGCGATCTCCAGAACGAGGCGCTGGTTGGTGGCCGTGCGCATCTCGCTCGAGGCCTCCCCGAGGATGGAGAGCGAGCGCGCCACGCGATCGGGCGAGCCAAAGGCCGAGGCCTCCGCCCGCAGCTCGTCGAGCTCCTCCCCCTGCGCGGCCACGACGTCGTCCGCGCTCGGGACGGTGGCCATCACGTAGACGTCGCGCAGGTGCGCCGCCAGCTCGCGCGTGAAGCGCAGCAGGTCGCGGCCCGCGTCGGCGAGCGTCGAGACCTCGCCGAAGAGCGTCGCCACGTCCCGGTGCGCCATCGCGCGCGCCATCTTGCCCAGCACGGAGCCGGAGACCTCGCCGAGCAGGTCCTGGGCCGCCTCGAGCCCGATGTGTCCCGCGCCAAAGACGGAGAGCTGCTCGAGCGAGGTGAGCGCGTCGCGCATGCCGCCGCGCGCGTGCCGCACGATGAGCTCGAGCGCGGCCTCGTCGTAGGTGAACCCCTCCTGGCCGCAGACGTAGGCGAGGTGCGCCTGCATCTCGTCGTTGCCGATGGCGTGGAAGTCAAAGCGTTGCACGCGGGAGAGGATCGTGGCCAGGATCTTCTGCGGGTCGGTGGTGCACATGACAAAGACCACGTGCTCGGGGGGCTCCTCGAGCGTCTTGAGCAGCGCGTTGAACGCCGCCGGCGTGAGCATGTGGACCTCGTCGATGATGTAGACCTTCGCGCGGCCCATGACCGGGGCATAGCCCACCCGGCCGATGATCTCCTCGCGGACGTTGTCCACGCCGGTGCGCGAGGCGGCGTCGAGCTCGATGACGTCCGGGTGCTCGCCCGCAGCGATGAGGCGGCACTGCTCGCAGCTGCCGTCGGGCAGCGCGGCCGGACCCTTCTCGCACATGAGCGCCTTGGCCAGGATGCGCGCCATCGTGGTCTTTCCCGTGCCGCGCGGGCCGCAGAACAGGTACGCGTGGCTGGTGCGGCCCTCGAGCACGGCGCGCTTGAGGGTCTCGACCACGTGCGACTGGCCCACGACCTGGTCGAGCGTCTGCGGGCGATACTTGGTGTAGAGCGATTCCATGCGGCCTCCACCACGTTGGTTTCCGAGGTTCCAGTATACCCGCGGCGGCGGCGCGGCGCCCTGCGCCCACAGGTTCTTCTCGCCCGTGGCGGCCCTGGGGACTCAACCGAGGTTTCGGCCGCTATTTGGCCCGTTTTCGCGCGAGAAAGCGACAAGAACCTCGGTTGAGCTACGCCCGCGGGCGAAACCAGGCGAGAAGGGCGGCGGCGTCGGCGGCGGGAAGGTCGCGCAGCGCGAGGCCCTCTTCGGAGCTCGCGGCCGTGCGCGCGGAGAGCGTGGCCACGCCGGCGCGACGCTGGAAGGGGCTCTGCGAGACCTGCATCCGCTGCAGGCGGGCGCGCGGCGCGACCGCAGTCCTGCGGGTGAAGCCGCCGGTAACGAGCACCAGCTCGCGGGCGGTATGGCCGTAGCGCGCACCCCTCCAGGCGAGAAGGGCGTCGGCAACGAGCGCCACCAGGAAGAGCGCGCTCAGCGTGACGGCTGCCACGAGCAGCGGCTCCAGCAGCCATCCAGCGCTCGCGAGCAGCCCGGAGAGGCCGAATAGCCAGTGCGCACCAAAGAAGATTGCAGTCGCGAACGGCCACCAGAGCGCAGCGCGCACCACGGCGCGACGGCCCGCGACCGAGCCGAGGCGCCGCAGCTCCACGCCGCCCATCACACCGGCGTAGGCCGGCAGGACCTCGGAAAGAAACGCGTCCAGCTCGTCCAGGAGCACGAAGGGATGGAGCAGCACGTTGCCCGAGGGCTCGCCGTCCTTCTCGCCCGGCGCGGCGACCACCTGCGCGCTCACCTCGGCATAGCCGATGAGCTGGCGAATCGCGCCCTGGGTCACGGTCACGTACTGCACACGCTCGACCGCGAGCGTGCGCGACGAGCGCGAGAGCAGCCCGTGCTCCACGACCACGCGGTCGGCATAGCGCTCCACGCGATACCCCGCGTAGCGCACGAGGTTGACCACGAACGAGACAGCTGCCCCCAAGAGCAGCGCAATGGCGAGAAACGCGAGGACCACCGGCACGATGGCAGGGGAGACGGCGGCCATGAGCTCGTCGCCCCTTCCAACGACGTCCAGCAGCCCCCACCCTATGAGCTGGTTGGCCCCGTTGACGAGAAGGATCACGAGCGCCGCGGCCTGGCTGCCGGCGCTCATCTGCGAGGCGGCGCCGAGCACGAGCTGGCGTCCCGTGAGCGAGAAGGTGGCGAGCGGGCGCTCCTCGACTGGTGCGTCGTCGGGCGGAGCGCCCTTCTCCGCTATCCCAACCTGACCGGCGGCGCCGCGCCTCCTGCGGAAGAGCTCCACGCGCAGGGCGTCGGCCTCGCCCGCGCGCAGGCCGGAGATCTTGGAGGCGTCGCCCTCCGAGGCCACCGCGCCCGTGTCGAGGTCGAGCGTGATAAGGCCGAAGAGGCGGTCGAGCAGCGACGAGTTCATCGAGACCGTGTGGATGTGATCGTAGGGAATCGTAAGGCTGCGGCGGCTGAACGGCCCCCAGCCGAGCCCCCAGCACAGGCGGACGCCCTCGGCCGTGAGCTCCCAGGTCCGGGCGCGCCACACGGCGAGGCTCAGGAGCAGGCACGCCGCAAAGATGACCACGGCGGCCAGAGCGAGCTTGGCGATCGTGCCCAGGTCCCCGGAAAAGAAGTCGCCGGCAAGGCCAAACGCCACAAGCGCCACCAGGCCAGACGTCATCTTGAGCGCCTCGACGACCACCGAGAGCGGGTTGGCGCGACGTATGCCGAGAAGCGCCTCTGGAGTGACGTCCGCCCCCTCGAAGAGCGAGTGCTCCGGGACGACAAGGCGCTCGAGGTCCCTCTCAAGGCTGTCTGGACTTGCGGCCGGTGCGCCCGGGGCAGGGGGACGACCGTCCTTCTCGCCCGGGGTCACACGTCCTCCTTGGCGAGGCGCGCGAGCTCGGCCACGCGGTCGCGCAGGGCGGCGGCGTCGGCCTCTGCCAGGCCGGGAATCTCGAAGCTCTCCCCCGCCGTGGAGACGGTCACGCTGGCCAGGCCGTGCGCGCGCAGGATGGGGCCCTGCTTGGTCTCGACGTGCTGGACGCGCACGAGCGGCACGAGCACGCGCTTCTTCACAAAGACGCCGTGGTAGAGGTCCACGTCGGTGGGCGTGACGTCATAGCGCCAGGTGGCCATCTCCACGCGCGGCGAGACGAGCAGGTCGCCCACGCAGACGAGCTCCACGAGACCGCCGACCAGATAGACCCAGAAGACGTCACCGCCCAGGTGGCGCACAATCGCCCAGGCCACTGCGGCCAGCACGGCCACCACGACGATGCCGACGACGTCGGAGACGTACCACACGCGCAGCATGCGCGGGTCGAGGCGATGTGAGGGCAGGTCGCTCACGATGGCTCCCTTCGGCACGGCGCTTCTCTCCCGGGTGTGACACTCGTTGGCGGCAAAGGACTAGATTCGGCTCGTTTGACGCCAAAATCTGGCACCGATACGCCAACGAGGCGCGAGGCGCAAGACGGGCGAGAAGGACGCGTCATCGCGACAGCAAAAAAGCGCGCTCGGTGGGAACGGGTGCCCGCAAGAGGCCCCTTATGGCTGCTGCCTCCCGGCCCTGACCAGGTTCGAGGTGTCACGTCACCCGAACCCACCGAACGCGCTCGCGGAACACTCTAGCAAAGTCGGGGCGAGCGCGCCACGCACGCGCTACCCTTGTCCAAACGTCGCTCACAAGGAGGCCGTCATGATCAACCGGTTCTGCAGGGTCCCGCTCTGGGAGTGCAACGACGAGCTCGTGCGCGTGGCGCAGGGCGAGAAACCCGCGGACCTGGTGATTCGCCATGCCAACCTCGTGAGCGTGACCACGCACGAGATCCTTCCGGACACCGACATCGCCGTGGCCTGCGGGCGCGTGGCCTACCTTGGCCTGGGCGAACACACGGCCGAGCACTGCATCGGGCCGGACACGCTGGTCGTGGACGCGACCGGGCTCTACGCCGCGCCGGGCCTCATGGACAGCCACATCCACGTGGAGAGCGCGATGATCGGCGTGGCCGAGTACGCGCGCGCCGTGGTGCCGCACGGCACGACGGGCATCTTCTGCGACCCGCACGAGGTGGGCAACGTCACCGGCATGCCCGGCGTGCGCGCGATGTTCGAGGACGCGCGGCGCGTGCCGCTCAAGGCCATGATGACGCCGCCCTCGTGCGTGCCCGCGGTGACGGGCGTGGAGGACACGGGCGCCGCGGTCACGGCCGCCGACATCGCCGACAGCATGAGCTGGGACAACGTGGTCGCGCTCGGCGAGATGATGAACTTCCCCGGCATCCTGGCCTGCGAGCGGAACGCGCTCGACGAGGTGCGCGAGACGCTGCGCGCCGACCGCGTGGTCACGGGCCACTTCCCCTCGCCGGGCCGCGACCGCGGCCTCAACGCCTACGTGGCCGCCGGCGTCTCCTCCTGCCACGAGTCCGGCAGCTTCGACGAGGTGCTGGCCAAGCTGCGCATGGGCATGTACGTGCAGCTGCGCCAGGGCTCGGCGTGGCTCAACCTGCCCGGCTACCTGCCGCAGCTCGTGGCGAGCGGCGTGGACACGCGCCTGTGCCTGCTCTGCTCGGACGACAACCACCCGCACACCCTCGTGGACGAGGGCCACATGGACCGCATCCTGCGCGAGTGCGTGCGCCTGGGACTGGACCCGGTGACCGCGCTCCAGATGGCGACGATCAACTGCGCCCAGTACTTTGGACTTGCGCACGACCTGGGCTCCGTCACGCCGGGGAAGTGCGCCGACATCGTCCTTCTCGACGACCTGGAGGGCTTCTTCGCGCGCAAGGTGTTCATCGACGGCGAGCTCGTGGCGGAGGACGGGCGCGCGCTCTTCTCGGTCGAGCCGTACGCCTGGCCCGACTTCATGACCCACACGATGAACCTTGGCCTCGAGCCCACGGTCGAGACCTTCCGCATCCCCGTCGACCTGCCCGACGGCACGGCGCGCGTGCGCGCGATGGCCATCGAGCCCGGCGACACGATCACGCACGACGCGATCGTCGAGGTGCCGGTCGTGGGCGGCGCACTCCAGGCGGACCCCGCGCATGACATCCTCAAGGTGGCCGTCTTTGACCGCCACCACGGCGCGGCGGGCACGCATGCCTTCGGCTTTGTCACGGGCTTCGGAATCCACGGCGCGCTCGCGCAGACCGTCTCCCACGACGCGCACAACCTGCTCGTGATGGGCGACAACGACGAGGACATGGCGCTCGCGGCGCGCACGCTGGCGGAGTGCGGCGGCGGCGAGGTCGCCGTGGCAGACGGCAGGGTGCTGGCGCTCGTGGAGCTGCCCGTGTGCGGCCTCATGAGCACGGAGCGCGTGGAGGTCGTGGCCCGGAAGGTCGCGGGGGCGAGAAGGGCCTGGGAGCAGATGGGCTGCACGATGCCCTCGCCGTTCATGACGATGGGCGTGATGTCGCTCGCGTGCGTGCCGGAGCTGCGCCTCACGAACCGCGGCTACGTGAACTGCCTCACCTTTGAGATGGAGCCGCTGCTCGCGGACTAGCCCCTGGCGGCGGCGAGGCGCGTCTTGAGGAAGCGCCCGAGCTCGCGGAAGCGGTTCTCGCTCAGCGCGGCGCGGGGCACGTAGACGTAGCGGCCCTCGCCGAAGCCGGCCACCACGCAGTCGCCGTTCTGGCGAACGGTGCGCAGGTCGGAGAGGTCAAAGTCGCCGATCGGGCCCGCCTCGCTCTCCATGTGGACGCTGTCCTCGCACACCACGACGTGGCGCACCTCGCTCGGGGGCGTCGGGGAGAGCGTGGTGCGGCGCGCGTAGCGCATCTGCAGGTAGTCCCAGCGCGTCGTGGCAAAGACCAGGGCGAGCGACACCACAAAGACCACAAAGACGAGCACGGTGGGCTTCTCGTCCACCAGCAGCACGACCACCAGCGCGAGAAGCGCCACGAAGGCCGCCGCGGTGACGACGTTGCGGATGCCGTGGCCGAGCGTCTCCGAGGCCCGGGCAAACGAGAGCTCATTGTAGTCAAAGGTCGCCGAGAAGAGCGCCTTGCCATATTTCTTGTCGTCAAAGCGGGGCTGCGTGGCTGCCTTTCGCCCGGCTCCCGCCTTTGAGGTCTTCTTTGCCATGTCCGCTCCTTCGCCTTCGGCACGGCCGTCGTGTTCACCTGACAAATCCTAGCGCATGTGGAGGAGTTGTCGGCGAGATGTGCTCCGGCGGTGAAAGCTACCGTTCGCCGGAGCGGCGTGGCCTCCGGGCGCGCGGTGGGGAATGATACACATGCGCGCAGGGCGCGAGCACACGACGAGAACAGATCGCGTGCGCTCGCTCTGTAGAGCTTATAGCTTGGCAGCTGCCGAAGTGGAGGCCCCCGGGACCCAGTCCCGCGGGCCTCCGTCCATTTTTGGGCGCCCTCGATGACCCTCTCTCGCGGTTTGGGTTCGCGGTTTCGTGCCAAACGCCCTCACAGGTTGCCGCCAACTGGGCTTTTTCCAACCAGAGGCCGGGTTCTTCCGGAGACACGAACCCAAACCGAAAAACGGTTTGGGTTCACTCTTTCCGCAAACGATTCAATACCACATGTCTTATCTGGGGTTTTGTGCCTCGGTTACCCGCCTCTCGCGAATCGCTGAACCCAAACCTCCTGAAAGGCGGACGAGAAGGGAGCGTCGGCGTAACGCTATACTGGTCTGCGTTCTTCTCGCCAGACCAAAGGAGGCCCCATGGCCCTCATCAGCGTCGACTACTTCTCCTCCTCCCTCATGCGCACCACCACGCTCGAGGTTATCCTGCCCGTTGACGACCAGGGCGCCGCGTACGCCACGGACTCGGTGATGCGCCACGCCGGCGGCAGCCTCGAGGACGAGATGCGCGCCTGGGAGCAGAGCCCCTACCCGCCCAAGAAGGCGCCGTTCAAGACGCTCTTCCTGCTGCACGGCATCTCGGGCAACCACGCGGACTGGATCAGCGAGACCCGCATCCGCAGCTGGGCCGAGAACCACGGGATCGCCGTGGTCATGCCCTCCGGCTACAACGCGTTCTACCTGGACCAGCCCGAGGTCCACAACTACTACGGGCGCTTCGTGGGCCAGGAGCTCGTGGAGGTTGCGCGCCGGATGTTCCCGCTCTCGACTCGCCGCGAGGACACGTTCATCGGCGGCATCTCGATGGGCGCGTACGGCGCGCTGCGCAACGGCCTCAAGTACTGCGAGACGTTCGGGTCCATTGTGTCGCTCTCCTCGGCGATGATCATCAATAACTTTGACCAGGTCATCTCCTCCGACGGCCTGTTCTTCCTCTCGCGCGACTTCCTCGAGCACACCTTTGGCGACCTCTCGCATGTGCGCGACTCCGACAAGGACCCGGCGCGTCTGGCCGCCGACCTCGTCTACTGCGACCGCCCGCGCCCGCGCATCTTCATGACCTGCGGCAACCAGGACCCGCTCGCCGAGGCTAATCGGATGCTGGCGGGCCGCATGCGCGACACCGGCCTGGACGTCACGTATGATGAGATGTGTGGCGGACACGACTGGGACTTCTGGAACGCCGCGCTGCCCAAGGCGCTGGACTGGCTCCTCTAGGGCGGGCGCCCGGCCTCCGGACTCAGAGGGAGGGCAAGAATGGCACTGCTCAGAGTCGACTTCTACTCCCACTACCTTGAGCGCAACGTGGTGCTCACGGTCGTCATCCCCGCCGACAAGATGGACGGCAACAAGCTGGCCAAGAAGCGCCGCGGGCCGTATCGCACGGTCTACCTGCTGCACGGCCTCTTTGGTCAGGACGTCGACTGGATCGACCGCACGCACGTGGTGGAGACGGCCGAGGCGCGTGACATCGCGCTCGTCATGCCCTCGGGCGAAGACGGGCTCTATCTCAACAAGCCCGAGATAAACGAGTGGCACGGCAAGTTCATCAGCGAGGAGCTCGTGGACTTCACACGCCGCCTCTTCCCGCTCTCGACCAAACGAGAGGACACCGCGCTGGCCGGCATTTCGATCGGAGCGTATACGGCGCTGATCAACGGCCTGCTGCGCCCGGACCGCTTTGGGTCGATCATCATCCTCTCGGGCGCCTTCATGCGCGACCGCGTGCTCGAGGCCGTGGAGAGCCGATCGCCGCGCAAGCGCAAATACTACGAGCGCTTCTTCGGCGACATCGACACGGTCATCGGCTCCGACAAGGACTACGTGGCGCTGATCGACAAGTTCAAGCAGGGCCCCGAGCTTCCCAAGCCGCGCTTCTACGCAGCGTGCGGTCTGCACGACAGCCTCTGCGAGAACAACCGCGACCTCGTGCGACTGCTGCGCGACGCCGACTTTGACGTCACCTACTGGGAGCCGGACATCGGCGCGCACGAGTGGCCGTTCTGGAACGCATGGATTGACTGCGCCCTGGACTGGTACGCGCCCGGCCCGATGCGGCCCTCCACCGTCGACGTCGACTACACAGCGCTCACCAAGCTGCGCCCGCCCGAGCAGCAGAGCTAGGAGCCCGTGGCGTCGCACCGACCTCTCTCGGCGGTTTTGGGGCAAAGTTTTTATGGCGTCGCCGCGAGCGCACGTTCTTCTCGCTTGGCACGCGCATATTACCTGCGTCCATACGGCTGGCGAGAAGAACGTCGGGCCGGCGCCGCCACAAAACCTCTCCCTTTCTGGCGAGCACATCAAAGTTGCTGCCCAAAACCGTGCCGGACGGCCGCGAGAGCGCCTTGCGGCGCGCACCGGACCCCGTCCTTACACAAAAGCCGGCGAATTGTGGCGTAAGAATTTTACCTATAGAGGAACAGTCCGCCTTTAGGACAGTGCGCGGCCCACGCGAGAACGGAACTCACCCAGGAAGCGTGGTGCGTCCACCGTAAGTGCGACATCGCAGGTCTTATGGGGATCGCGCAGGCGATCGGGGTCACAGACGGTTCGACCACGCGAGGCACCCTCGAGGTCGACGCGCAGATTGGCGTGCAGACACCCCACGAGCGTGGGGTCGAGCGCTGCGGCAACCGCCAGGGGATCGTGCAGCGCACACCCACCCATCTGCGGGTTGTTTTCCTCGTAGATGGCAATGTAGTGGTCGGTCATGTCTGCGAAGAGCCGTCCTGCCGGCGTACCCAGCTCGCGCCAGGCGGCGGTATCCTCGCGCGTCAGAATCGCCTGGTGTGTCACGTCCAGACCAATCATGCGGGTCCTCAGACCGCCGCGCAGCACAGCGTCGGCGGCAGCCGGATCGTTCGCGACGTTGGCCTCGGCGCAGGGCGTCACGTTGCCGGGCACGGCGAGCGCGCCGCCCATGAAGGTCACGCGGCCGAGCGCATCCGCGAGCCCGGAGATACTTCCGAGGGCGTGGGCGAGGTTCGTGAGAGGCCCGGTGGGAACGTAGAGCAGCCCGACGTCATCCTCGGTCGCCCGTCGGACCTCCTCGCGCAGGAAGTCCAGGCCGTCGCCTGGCGCGCAGCGGCAAAGCCCGGCTATGCGCTGGTTTCCCAGACCGTTTTCGCCATGGATGCGCATCACGCCCTCCGACGGCGAGAACGGGGCGGTCGCGGCGAGCGCGCGGTCGGCGCCGACAAGGACGGGGACCTCGTCATGCCCCAGGAGCCCGAGCAGCGCCACCGTGTTGCGCACCGCCGTGCGCATGGTCACGTTCCCGTAGGTGCAGATAACGCCGACGAGCTCGACGTCGGGGCTGCCGAGCGCATAGGCGAGCGCCAGCGCGTCGTCGATGCCGGTGTCCAGGTCAAGGATCAGCCGCTTGGTCGCGTCGCTCATCGCGCCGCCTCCACTTCTTCCGCGGTGGGTATGGACGGCTGGGCACCAAGCCGGCTCACGGCAAGCGCCGAAGCCACGGTGCCCCAGCTCATGGACCCGGCAAGCGAGGAGCCCCGAGCGCGCCCGGCGGCAAGTGCGCCGATGTAGGTGTCCCCCGCGGCGGTGGTGTCCACGACGGTCGTCGGCGCCGCCGGAACGCGGACGGGCTTGCCATCCGGCCCCAGTCCAAACGAGCCCGCCGCGCCAAGCGTGATCACCACGGCGCCGGCGCCCAGCTCGCGCAGGCGGTTCGCCGCCGCGAGGCAGGTCTCGTCGTCGGCGGGCAGGACACCGCACATGATCTGGCACTCGGTCTCATTGAGACAGACGAGGTCGACGCACGGCCAGAGGTCGTCCGGCGCAGGCAGCGCCGGGGCGGGGTTGTAGATCGTAAAGAGTCCGAGCTTGTGTGCAAGACGCAGCGCCGCCTCCGTGGCAGCCGGGTCGCACTCGCCCTGGGTGACGAAGACGTCGTTCTTCTCGCCAATGCGCCGCAGGTCATCGGCTACATCGGCGCCCGAGAGCGCATGGTTGGCACCCGCGTGGAGCACGATGCGGTTCTCGCCGCCCGTGCGCAGGATGACCGCAACGCCCGTCGTGACGTCCGGGAGGCGTCGCACGAGCGACGCGTCCGCGCCCGCGTCCTCGAGGCCGCGCAACAGCTCGTCGCCAAAGGAGTCCGTCCCCACGGCCGCGACCATTCGCACGTCCGCCCCGAGGCGCGTCGCGGCGACCGCCTGGTTGGCTCCCTTGCCCCCGGCGGCCGTGATGAAGCCGAAGCCGGAGATGGTCTCCCCTGCCGCCGGCACGCGCGGCGCGTCGATGGACAGGTCCATGTTCATGCTGCCAAAGACGATGACCCTGGGCACGGCGACCTCCCTGCGACCGGTAGTTCCTTGCCCCATTTTCCACCCTTTTGCGGGTTTGCGCATCGGTGGGTTCCGCGCGCTTCCGGTTGTGCACACCGTCTCGCGGAGCTCAAAGTATTGGCAAGGCCACTACCTGCTGTTTTACAGCCGGTAATTTCCGACCGCGCTCAAACGGGTGTACACAACCGGAACGGCCGCCCGGCTAAGGGCGGCCGCGGCCGGCTACTTGACCTCGATGAGCTCGTAGTGGCTCGTGCCCAGACCGATCTTCTCGGCGTGCTCGATCATCGAGCGCCAGTTGGTGTCCGGGTGCGTGAGGTTGAAGTGGTCGTGCTGGCAGCGCTCGGGGATGCCGCCCTCGGCCTCCAGCTTGGCGCGCATGTCCGTGAGCTCGGAATTGGGCAGCGTGGGTGCGGCGAGCGCCATGTCGATTGCGGCCTGGTCGATGGCCACGGGGTCAAAGCTCGCAAACATGCCCAGGTCGGGGATGATGGGCGTGTCGTTCTCGGCGTGGCAGTCGCAGTTGGGGCTGATGTCCATCGCGATGGAGATGTGGAAGCTCGGGCGGTCCTGCACCACGGCCTGCGTGTACTCGGCGATCTTGCAGTTGAGCTCGTCGACGGCAGAGTTGGAGCCCGGCGCGATGGCGTCCTGGTTGCAGGCGCCGATGCAGCGTCCGCAGCCCACGCAGCGGTCGTGGTCGATCGTCGCCACGGGTACTGTCACGACCTTGCCGCCCTTGAGCTCGCGCTCGCGCGTGGCCATAAACGAGATGGCCCCGTGCGCGCAGATCCGCTCGCAGGCGCGGCAGCCGATGCACCTCTCGTGGTTCACGCCCGGCTTTCCGGACGAGTGCTGCTCCATCTTGCCCGCGCGCGAGCCGCCGCCCATGCCCAGGTTCTTCATGGCGCCGCCAAAGCCGGCCTGCTCGTGGCCCTTGAAGTGGGTGAGGGAGATCACGATGTCCGCGTCCATGAGGGCGTGGCCGATCTTGGCCTCCTTCACGTACTCGCCGTTCTTCACGGGGACGAGCGTCTCGTCGGTGCCCTTGAGGCCGTCCGCGATGATCACCTGACAGCCGGTGGCGTACGGGGTGAAGCCGTTCTGGTATGCGCAGTCGATGTGCTCGAGCGCGTTCTTGCGGCTGCCCACGTAGAGCGTGTTGCAGTCCGTGAGGAAGGGCCTACCGCCCAGCTCCTTGACCACGTCGGCGACGGCGCGCGCGTAGTTGGGTCGCAGAAAACTGAGGTTGCCCAGCTCGCCAAAGTGAATCTTGATGGCCACGAACTTGTTCTCGAAGTCGATCTGGCCAATCCCGGCCTTGCGGATGAGACGCTTGAGCTTGTCGAGCTGGCTTTCCTTGGCGTACGTGCGCAGGTTTGTGTAGTAGACCTTTGCGGTGTCCATGCGTCCCCTCTCGTTGGTTTCCCTCGCAGAAATTGTACGTCAGCGCGAGCGCAAGAGACGCACCGTCGCCAAGGCTCGCGGCGGGAGTGGTTCTAGAAATACGGGTGCCTGGCATGCGGGTATCTAGGATTCTGGGAGGTTGTTGCTGGCTCTTCTAGCAATCCGCGCTCTTGTCGCAACGACTTCTAAGAATTGAGGTCCTTGTCGCAAGCTTACCAAGATAGAGACGGTTTTGTAGCCGCGGACAGTGACCGGCTCGCACAAGGTCCCGTTTTTCTAGAAGTGCTCAAAACAAGGGCGGCATTTTCCAGATTCATCGCTCCCCTCGACACAGAAAAGGGCCACCGGGCGAGAAACCCGACGGCCCGAATGGGTCAAAAGGGGACTGTCCCCTTTTGACCTACTTGCGGTGAGCGCGGTAGTACTGGATGAGGGCCTGCGTGCTCGCGTCCTGCGCGGCGAGGGCCTCGTCGTCGTGGAAGGCAGGCGTGATCTGCTTGGCGAGCTGCTTGCCCAGCTCGACGCCCCACTGGTCGTAGGAGTCCAGGCCCCAGACCGTGCCCTCGACGAAGGTGATGTGCTCGTAGAGCGCGATGAGCTCGCCGAGCGCGTGCGGCGTCAGGTCGACACCAAAGATCGAGGTCGTGGGACGGTTGCCCGAGAAGCAGCGAGCCGGGACCATCCACTCGGCCGTGCCCTCGGCACGGACCTCGTCGGCCGTCTTGCCAAAGGCGAGGGCCTTGGTCTGCGCGAGGTAGTTGCCGAGGAAGAGCTCGTGGACGTCCTGGTCGCCGTCACGCGTGGGGTTGGGCGTGTTCACGAAGGCGATGAAGTCCGCGGGAATCATGCGGGTGCCCTGGTGGATGAGCTGGTAGAAGGCGTGCTGGCCGTTGGTGCCCGGCTCGCCCCAGAAGATCTCGCCGGTGGCGGAGGTCACGGGGCTGCCGTCCCAGCGCACGCCCTTGCCGTTGGACTCCATCGTGAGCTGCTGGAGGTAGGCGGCAAAGCGGTGCAGGTACTGGTTGTAGGGCAGCACGGCGTGGCTCTCGGCGCCCCAGAAGTTGACGTACCAGACGTTGAGCAGGCCCAGCAGCGCCACCACGTTCTGCTCGAGCGGGGTCTTCTGGAAGTACTCGTCGAGGTCGTGGAAGCCCTTGAGGAAGCACTCGAAGCGCTCGGGGCCAAAGGCGACGATCAGCGACAGGCCCACGGCGGAGTCGACGGAGTAGCGGCCGCCGACCCAGTTCCAGAAGCCGAAGGCGTTCTCGGGGTCGATGCCAAACTCGGCCACGAGCTCGAGGTTGGTGGAGACGGCCACGAAGTGCTTGCGAATCGCCTCGGCGTCCTGCTCCTCGGACCCGTCGATCGCGCCCTGCGCGCGCAGGGTCTCGAGCAGCCAGGTCTTGGCCTCGCGGGCGTTGGTGAGGGTCTCGAGCGTGGTGAAGGTCTTGGAGACCACGATCACGAGCGTGGTCTCGGGGTCGAGCCCCTTGACCTTCTCGGCCATGTCGTTGGGGTCGATGTTGGAGACGTAGCGGCAGTCGATGCCGGCGTCGGCGTAGGGCTTGAGGGCCTCGTAGACCATGACGGGACCGAGGTCGGAGCCGCCGATGCCGATGGACATCACGTGCTCGATGCGCTTGCCCGTGACGCCCTTCCACTCGCCGGAGCGCACGCACTCGGCGAAGGCGTACATGCGGTCGAGCACCTCATGGACGTCGGCGACGCAGTCCTGATCGCCGTCGAAGACGGTACCCTTCTCGGAGGCGGGACGGCGCAGCGCGGTGTGAAGGACGGCGCGGTCCTCGGTGGTGTTGATGTGCTCGCCGGCGTACATGGCGTCGCGACGCTCCTCCAGGCCCACGGCGCGCGCGAGGTCGCAGAGCAGGCCGAGGGTCTTCTTGTCCACGAGGTTCTTGGAGAGGTCGAAGTGGAGGTCGTCCATGTCAAAGGAGAGCTTGGAGACGCGCTCGGGGTCGGCGGCGAAGGCCTCCTTGAGAGAGAAGCCCGACGAGACCATCTCGTCGTGGTGAGCCTGGAGCGTGGCCCAGGCGGGCGTGGTCGTTGCGTCGACGGGTGCTGCGAAGTTGGACATGGATGGGCTCCTTCCGGGGAAGCGGCAGATACGTTAAGCATAGAGCGCACGGCGGCGAGCTGCTAGAACGGCTCGCCGAGCGGCGGGATCTGTTTGAGGCGCGCCCACATGACCTGCTTCTCGTGCGGGTCGGCGAGGGCCGCGGCAAACCCCCCGAGGTTGAGCGCGCGCATGCCGCGGACGCGCGCGACGGCGCCCGGGGAGAGCATCGCCTCGTCCAGGCTCTCGATTGCGGCGAGGTCGTCGGCGTACGCCTCGCGCAGGAGCGCGGCGGCCGGCTCGTCGCAGCAGAGGAGCGTCGCGGGGTCGAGCGCGGTCACGGCCTCACAGAGGAGGGCGGCGTCGAGCGGCGCGCCCGCGGCGTCCACGGCGAGCAGCCACGCCCAGTCCTCGGGTGCGTAGCCCAGGCGCTCGAGGGAGGCCCTGAGCGCCGTGCCGTCGGCTCCGGAGAACGCGGGAGCGCCGTCCTTCTCGGCATCCGAGAGCTCGCCCTTGACGAGAAGGACCGCGGAGAACGCGTTGCCCCCCATGCGCGCCCCGCGCGCCGCCAGGGAGTCGAGCTCCGCAGCCGTCTTGTCCACGCACGCGCGCCGGCGCGCGTCCCGCTCAGATGCCATGCTTCCTCCCGCTGCCGCCGCCACTGTACGGAACAGTTTAGTTCGGGGTATAAGCCCCAACAAGCAACGACTGAGGAGGTTTCCCATGGCCCAGGCAATCACCGCGGCGGAGTTCGACTCCGTCATCTCCGGCTCCGACAAGCCCGTCCTCGTGGACTTCTGGGCCCCATGGTGCGGGCCGTGTCGCGCGCTCGGCCCCGTGGTCGACCAGGTCTCCCAGGAGATGGCCGACCGCCTTGTGGTCTACAAGTGCAACGTCGACGAGGAGGAGGCGCTCGCCACGCGCTTCCGGATCGTCTCCATCCCCACGCTGATCCTGTTCAAGGGCGGCCAGCCCGCGCACACCATGGTCGGCAACATGCCCAAGGCGTCGCTCGTCTCCGAGCTCGAGGCCAACCTCTAGGCATGTCGCGCAGGCAGGAGCTTGCCCAGGGGGCCCGCGACGTCGCTCGCGGCTCCCTGGGCCTTTTGAGGCAGAACCCGCGCGTGGTGGTTCTTCTCGCGGCGTCGCTTTTGTTCGTATGGCTGCTCGGCGAGGTTGCGGGCGGGGAGATCATTCGTCTCGATACCATGGCCTACCAGCTCTTTGTTGAGCGTCTGCGCTCCGATGCGCTCACGCCGGTCATGGAGGCGTTCACGTCTCTGGCCTCCGTCGTGGTGCTCGCCGTCATTGCCGCCGTGATTGCCGCGCTCGCACCGGGCAAGGCACCGGGTTGGTGCGTGGCCGTGAACCTGGTGTGCGTGGTCGTGCTCAACACCGTTCTCAAGTACCTCGTGCAGCGACCGCGGCCCGACGGGTTCCGTCTCATCTCCGAGAGCGGCTACAGCTTCCCATCCGGGCACTCGATGGTGGCGATGGCGTTCTTTGGCCTGCTCATCTGGATGGTCTGGCGCTATCACCGCCGCGACGTCATGCGTGTGGTGTGGTGCGTCTGTTTTGGCCTCGTGATCGTTATGGTGGGCGTGAGCCGCATCTACCTGGGCGTCCACTATGCCTCGGACGTGCTCGCGGGGTTCTGCGTCTCGCTCGTGTGGCTGATCTTCTACACGCGCGTGGTGGCGCCCACGTTCGTGGCGATCGACGAGCCGCGGCAGGCGGGCGTCTAGGATCTGGCGGGGTTGTCAGGCGGACGTCTAGAAACGCGTGAGGTTGTCGCGGGGGTTTCTAAGAATCCGCGTCCTTGTCCGCACGCGATCTAGGAACTCGCGGGGTTGTCCGGCCGCACCGGGTTTCTCGCCCGCAAAACCATGCTTTTGCGGGCGTCTCCGGGACAAGGGCGGCGTTTATTAGAAGAGTCGGCGACAAGGGAAGCGATTCTTAGAAGGCCCGGCAACAAGGGCGCGATTTCTTAGAAGGCCGCCGGACAAGGACCGCGATTCCAGGAAAAGGCCCGGGGCAAAGCCGAGAAGACGCGCGGCAGCGCCTACCCCAGCGTGATGATCTGGGCGTCCACCACCTTGCCGTCCTCCACCCAGATTCGTCCCATGGACGGACGCGAACGGCGCGGGTAGGTGGGACTGCCGGGGTTCATGACCAGCACGCCGGTCCACTCGTCCCGCTCGAGGACGGGCGTGTGGGTGTGCCCGAAGATCGCGATGTCGCACATCTGCAGGTTGAGGCGACGACGATAGTGCGTCACCTGCCAGCGCAGGCCGCCGCCGAGAAACACGGTGCGCTCCTTCACCATGGGGCCGTAGTCGTAGGCCCAGTCGTTGTTGCCGAGCGCCATCCGGAGCGGGGCGATGTCGCTGAGCGTGCGGTAGTCGGACGCGGAGCACATGTCGCCGGCATGAACGATCACGTCGGCACCGGCAAGCTCCGAGAGGAGCTCGGGCGAGAGGAACCCGTGCGTATCCGAGATGATGTCGAAGCGCTTTGCGGTCAAGCGAGACCCCGCCCTAGAGCCCGAGGGCGCGCTTGAGGGCGACGACTCGCCGACGCGAGACGGAGATCTTCTTGCCCTCGATGCCGTTGACGCCGAGCTGGAGGATGCCCGAGGAGATGACCTCGACGTCCTCGACGTACTCCAGGTTCACGATGTAGCCGCGGTGGACGCGGAAGAAGCCGTGCGGGGCGAGCTTCTGCTCGAGCTTGGCGAGCGAGATCGTGGAGAGGAAGCGGTCCGTTTCGGTGTAGATGCAGGAGTAGTCGTCCTTGGCCTCGATGTAGCGAATCTGGTCGATGGGCACGAGCACCTTGCGACCGCTCTTGACGACGGGAATGCGCTCGACGGAGGAGTGGCTCTGGGGCTGCGGCTTCACGCGCGCCTGCACCTTGTCGAGGGCCTGGCCCAGGCGCTCCGGATCGACGGGCTTCATGAGATAGTCGATGGCGTCCACCTCAAAGGCCTCGAGCGCGTACTCGCTGTAGGCGGTCACAAAGACCACGGCGGGCGGGTTCTTGAGCTTGTGAAGGGCCTCGGCGAGCTGCATACCGGAGGTCTTGGGCATCTGGATGTCCAGGAACATGACGTCGGCCTTGGCCTCCATCAGCTTCTCGACGGCCTCGCGGGCGCTGGATGCCTCCGTGACGGACTCGACCCTCCCCGTCTCCTCGAGCAGATAGCGCAGCTCGGAGCGAGCCGGGGCCTCGTCGTCAACAATCATCGCGCGCATGTGTGTCCCTTCGTGTCCTTCCACCGGCCAGTCCGCGGCCGGGCCCTACCTACTCGCCTCTCTGGCGAAGCTCGACGAGCCGTCGCCTGCCGCCCGCAAGTCTCAGGGTAACGCAAGTTCCCTCCCCCGGCTTCGAGACGATCTCGACGCCCGAGCCCACGCCGAAGAAGCGCTCGATGCGCTCGGCGACGTTGCGCAGCGCCATGCCCGTCCCCTGGCTGGAGTCGGAGGGCGAGCGGGACTCCGCGGAGGCGAGCAGGCGGTCCGCCACCGTCTTGTCCATGCCGAGCCCGTCGTCGGCGACGGCTATAAGAATATCATCACCGTCGGTCGCAACCTGAACGTCAACGTGAAGCGCACCCTCGTCGCGCATCGCGTGGCGCACGGCGTTCTCAACGATGGGCTGAACCAAAAACGACGGAACGGGAAGGTCCTCGCAGCCCTTCTCGACGTGCTCGGTCTCCACGATGCGGTCCTCGCCGAAGCGGGCCTTCTCGATCTTGAGGTAGCGACGCGTCTGCTCGAGCTCCTGGTCGAGCGAGATGAGCGTCTTCTCGGAGCTCTCCAGGGTGCGGCGGTAGAACGTCGAGAACTCGCGGAGCAGGTCGCGCGCCTTTGTCGGGTTGGTGCGCGTGAACGAGGCGATCGTGTTGAGCGTGTTGAAGAGGAAGTGCGGGTTGATCTGCGCCTGGAGCGCCTTCACCTCGGCGCGCGCCGTGAGCTCCGCCTGCCGGTCGAGCTCGTAGGAGGAGAGCTGCGTGGAGAGCAGCGACCCCAGCCCCTCGGCGATGGCGAGCTGCGTGCGGTCGATGTCGAGGTCGCGGCGGTAGTAGAGCTTGATGGTGCCCACGGCGCGCTCCTGCACGAACAGCGGGACGATGACGCCAAAGACGTGACCGTCGCGGCGGCGCCCAACCGAGAAGCGCCTCACGTCCTGGCTCTCCTGGTCGACGGAGACGAACGTCTCCATGCGCTTGCTCTCGAGCACCTCGAGCGTGGGCTTGGCGTTCTCGGTCCCCGCGACGAAGGGGGTGTCGACCGGGCCCTCGAGGGCGAGCACCCTCGCGGTGTCGGTGATGGCGATGCCGATCGCGCTCGTCTCGGGGAGCAGAAGCGCGCAGATGGCCCGCGCGTTCTCCTCGGTGAGCCCGCCGTGCAGGTGGGCGAGGGTGCCCGTGGCAACGCGCAGGGTGCGCTCGGTCGCCTCGGAGCGCGTGTCGTCCGGGGCGAGGCTGACGGCGCCGCCCAGGACGATGACGGCGGCAAAGCCGCAGCCGATGAGCATGGCAACGGCGACCAGCCCGTCGTTCACGCTCTGCAGCAGCGCGTACGCGAGCACGAGGGCGCATGCCACGAGCACCAGGCCGACGAGCCGGGCCGAGAGACGTCCCCTGAGGCCCATCAGCGGCCACCTCCCTGCACGGGGAAGGCCCCCGTGTCCGCGAACGGGTCGGACTCGGGCTCCGTCGCGGGGGCCTCGCGCGCGGCGGGGGGCGCGACCTCGCCCGTCTGCAGGATCGCAGAGGCGATCACGCGGTCCTCCCAGAGGGCGGCGACGATGGTGGGCCACACCATGGCAAACGAGAGGTACCTCGAGCTCGCCGTGCGCGCAAACCGGTCGGCGTCAAAGCGGCCCCGGGTGAGGATGCGAAGGTAGGCGAGGCGGTCGGGACCCGTGAGGAAGCGGCGCAGCGCGGTGCGGAACACGCGACGGCGCACGCCGGACGAGAGCCAGGGGGCGGGGTAGGGCATGAGCGACTCGGGCGTGATCGTGCGCAGGTCGCGCCGCGCGTTCATGGCGTCGAGCTTGCGGTACTCGTAGAGCCAGCGGTGCACGTCCTGCATGAAGAGCGAGGGCGCCCCCGCCATCTCCTCGGGCGGCTGCGACTGGACGAACCACTCGTTGTCAAACCAGACGTCCATGCCGTTGGCCCGGACGTTGAGCACGTAGTCCAGGTCCTCGCCGCGCGTGATGTAGGGGTCGAAGGGGACCTTCGAGAAGGCCGCCGCGTGCAGCGCGCAGCAGCCGCCGCACAGATGGTTTGAGCGCGTGATCCGCGAGGAGCTCGTCTGGGCGCGCTCCATGACGCGGTTGAACTCGGCGGCCTTTGACCAGTACTTCTCGCTCCACTCGCCCGAGGGCTCCGCGTAGGGGCTTCCCAGCTCGTCGATGAAGAAGCCGCTCTTGACCAGGACCTGCAGGTTCTGGCGGGTGAGCGAGCCGAGCCCCCACACGGCCTTGGTGAGGAAGTCCTCCTCCAGCGCCACCTCGTCGTCGTCGAGAAAGACCACGACGTCGTGGCCGAGGACGGCGGCTACGGCGAGCCCCATGTTGCGGATGGCCCCGTAGCCGCGCAGCGAGACGGTCTCCCCCGTCACGTGGTGCGCCATCCGGCCCACCGCGCGCTCCACGTGTGTCGCCTCCTGCGCGCCGATGACCAGCGGGTTGAGGTCGGCGTGGGCGCGGCAGATGCTGTTCACTCGGGCGCGGGCGGCCTCCTCGCAGTCCTGCGGCGCCACCACGAGCACGATGACCCGCAGCACGCCGCTCACGCGCTCGAGCGAGGAGAGGCAGACCTCCAGATCGGGCAGCGGCTTGTCGATCGGCGTGGTGTAGTCGTACACGCCCCGCTCGCCGAGGGGGCCGGGGCGCGCGCTGCGGTCCCAGTAGGAGGGGATGACGATGACGGGGTTCAAGCGCTAGCTCCTCCCTGCGGGCTCGGAGGGTTCGTCGGGCGCGTCCGTGCCGAGCGTGCGCGGCAGCGCGGTGCGCGAGAGGGCGCGGTAGAGGGGCAGCCCCAGCGCGTACATGACCACGGCCTCGCCCACGCCGGTGGCGAGCAGGCCAAACGCGTACATGGCCGGGTACGCCCCGTCCAGGGCGATGTTGGTGAACGGGATGGTGTAGAAGCCAATGCCCTGCAGCATGAGCGGGAGGTAGGCGGGCACGATGAGGGCGTTGGCGATCACGGGGCCCATGAGGGCGAGTGCGGGGCGGCGGCGGTTGCGCCACGTGAACCAGGCGCCGAGCGCGGTGGCCAGGCTGCCAAAGACCACGTCGAGCATGCCCAGCATCCCGGTGCCCGAGAGCACGATGTTGGCGACGTTGGCGATGACGCAGCCGAGGGCGAGGCCGGGCACGGCGTCCGCCGTCAGGAGGGCAAGGGCGCAGAGCGCCTCGGAGACGCGAAACTGCACGGGGCCCCAGGCGAGGCTCCCAAGGAAGAGCAGGGTGACGAGGGTGAGGCCCGCATAGCCGGCGGCGATCACGCCGACGCGGGCGACGCGGCGGGCGTGGGCGACGGACGCCTCGGCGGGGTGCGTGAGGGTGTTGTGCTGATCCATGGTTCTCTCTTCTCTGTCGGAGGGCTTTGCTGGATGCCCGCGCGCGGGCATGACGAACCCACGACGAGCGGGATCCCGGTGGAAAGCACTCCAAAAGAAGCATCCCCGTGGGCACGACAGAACTGATACTAGCAGAGTTGCACCCCGGCGGTCGCAGCGTGGGGCGCCGTCGCGGGGCGCTATAGTAGTGCTGCCAACCAACGCCCTGCAGGAGGAGACCCATGAAGCTGCGCGTGACCCTCGCCCGCCTCGCCGCCGACGCGGCACACTGGGGCACCACCCGGCTCCTCCATCGCGGCGGCGGGAACATCCCGGGCGCCGTGGCCCTGCGCGTGGACCCCAACGTCGTCGGGGAGCTCGCGGGAGCGCTCTCCCCCCGGCTCGTGGTCACGGGCACCAACGGCAAGACGACCACCACCGGTCTTCTCGCCGACACGCTCGCCGGCGACGGGCGCGGCGTCGTGTGCAACCGGGCCGGCAACAACATGGAGTCCGGCATCGCTGCCGCCCTCGTGCTCGCGGGCGAGAAGGACGCCGGGCGCGCTGGCTGCTTTGAGTGCGACGAGCTCTACACCGTGCGCGTGCTGCCCAAGATGAGGCCGGACGCTCTCGTCCTTCTCAACCTGTTCCGCGACCAGCTGGACCGCTACGGAGAGATCGACCACACGCAGGACGTGATCGCCGAGGCGCTGCGGCGCTCGCCCGTGACCGCGCTCGTGTTCAACGCGGACGATCCACTCTGCGCCGCCATCGCCGACCGCGTTGGCAACCCGGGGCTGGGCTTTGGCATCGACGAGCCCACGGACCTGGAGGCGGACCGCATCTCCGACAGCCGCTTCTGCGCGCGCTGCAACGCGCCGCTGGACTACGAGTACGTGCACTACGGGCAGCTGGGCGCGTACCTGTGCCCCGAGTGCGGCTGGGAGCGCCCCGCCCTCGCGTTTGCCGCCGTGAACGTGACGCTGACCTGCGGCGGGTTTGAGTTTGACGTTGAGGACCGCCGCGGCGCCGAGGTGGTGCGCCACCACGTCCGGACGCGCTACAGCGGGCTCTACATGGTCTACAACGTGATGGCCGCGCTGGCGGGCTGCCTCGCGGCGGGCGCCGACGCCGCGCGCTTTCAGGAGGTGCTCGACGCCTACGAGCCCGCGAGCGGGCGCGGCAAGGTGTTCTCGCTCGAAGGCGGCCGCGAGGTCGCGTCCAACCTCGCGAAGAACCCCACCGGCTTCAACCGCATGATCCAGCAGGTGCGCGCCGAGGACGGGCGCTACCTCGCCCTCTTCCTGAACGACAACGACGCCGACGGCCATGACGTCTCCTGGATCTGGGACATCGACCTCGAGCGCCTGCGCGACCTCTCCGACCTGCGGCTCGTTTGCGTGGGCGGCACGCGGCGCGAGGACATGGCCGTACGCGTGAAGTACGCCGAGCTGGGTGCGCGGGTCGTGCTCGTCGACGACGTCGAGGGCGCCGCCGCCCTGCTGCCCGCGGGCGAGAAGCTCCATGTGATCGCCAACTACACCGCCTTCCCGCCCGTCGTCGCCGACCTCGAGCGCCTCTCCACGACGGGAATGGCTAGCTTTCACCCGGGTGATAGTTCACCATTGGCTAGCTTTCACCCGGGTGATAGTTCGCCATCGGCAGGGGTCGAACGGCCGCTGCGGATCGTCCACCTCTATCCCGACGCGCTCAACCTCTACGGCGACGGCGGCAACATCGCGTCGCTCTCCAAGCGCTGCGCGTGGCGCGGCATCCCCTGCCGCGTCGAGCAGGTCCTCATGGGACAGGAGCTCGACCTCTCCGACGCGGACGTTGTGCTGCTCGGCGGCGGTGCGGACCGCGACCAGCTCGCGGTCTGCCACGAGCTGCAGCGCCAGCGCGAACAGCTCGCCGCCTACGTTGCCGACGGCGGGGTCCTTCTCGCCATCTGCGGCGGCTACCAGCTGCTCGGCCACTCGTACATGATGGGCACCGAGAAGGTCGAGGGTCTGCACATCCTGGACCTGGAGACGGTCGCCGGCGCCACGCGGCTCATCGGCAACGTGGCGATCGAGTCGCCCGTGTGCGCCACGCCGATCGTGGGGTTTGAGAACCACGCGGGCCGCACCCTGCTGGGCGCGGGCGAGAAGCCCCTGGGTCGCGCGCTGGTCGCCGGCACCGGCAACAACGGCGAGGACGGCGGCGAGGGCGTACTGCACGACGGCGTCGTGGGCACCTACCTCCACGGGCCGATCCTGCCCAAGAACCCGGGCGTCACGGACTGGCTGATCGCACGGGCGCTGGCTCGGCGCGGAGAGTCCGCCGAGCTCGCACCGCTCGACGACGCGCTGGAGACCGCCGCGCACGACGTGGCCATGCGCGTCGCCACGGGTCACTAGCGCGCGTTCTTCTCGGCTGGCGGACTCGTTCCCAGAATCGCCGCCCTTGTCGGCAGCGCGTCTATGAATCGCCGCCCTTGCCACGATCAACTCCAAGAATGCCGGACGTTGCTTTCATCGTGAATACAAAAGCCCTGTTTTGCCGGCGAGAATGTCGATGAGCCCCGACAACCCTTACGTTTTCTAGAACGGCCCCTTACACAGGCGGCATTTCTTAGATCGCCCGGCGAGAAAGACGCGCGCCCGCGACGCAAAACGGCCCCCGGCGCGATGCCGGGGGCCGCAGCTTGCGCGATCAGCTCAGCGAGAGGAACTTACGCCTCGGCGTAGAGGTCCTTGAGCTTGAGCAGGTGCGCGTAGCGAGCCATGGCGGCCTCCTCGTTCTGGGCGAAGAGCTCCTTGGCGCGCTCGGGGAAGGAGCGGGTGAGCGAGGTGTAGCGAGCCTCGTTCATCAGGAAGTCCTGATACCCGCCGGCCGGCTCCTTGGAGTCGAGCGTGAACTTCTTGCCCGTGGGGGCAGCCGGGTTGAAGCGGAAGAGGTTCCAGTAGCCGCAGTCCACGGCCTTCTTCATCTCGGCCTGGCAGTTCTGCATGCCGCCGCCCTTGATGGAGTGCATCTCGCACGGGCTGTAGCCGATGATCAGCGACGGGCCGTCGTAGCTCACGGCCTCGTGGATGGCCTTGAGCGTCTGGTTCATGTTGGCGCCCATGGCGACCTGGGCCACGTAGACGTAGCCGTAGGACATGGCGATCTCGGCGAGGCTCTTCTTCTTGGTCACCTTGCCGGAGGCCGCGAACTGGGCCACCTGGCCGATGTTGGAGGCCTTGGAGGCCTGGCCGCCGGTGTTGGAGTAGACCTCGGTGTCAAAGACGAAGACGTTCACGTTGTTGCCGGAGGCGAGGACGTGATCGAGGCCGCCGAAGCCGATGTCGTACGCCCAGCCGTCGCCGCCGAAGATCCAGAAGGCCTTCTTGGTGAGGTAGGCCTTGTCGGCGAGGACCGCCTTGGCCGTCTCGCAGTCGCTCTTCTCGAGCTCGGCGATGTAGGCGGCGGCAGCGGTCTTGCTGCCCTCGGTGTCCTTGCGGTTCTCGAGCCAGGCGGTCGCGGCCTCCTTAAGGGCCTCGGAAGCCTTGTCGCACTGGAGGATCTTCTCGGTCTCGGCGACGATCTTCTCCTGGACGGCGTCGTAGCCAAGGGCGAGACCCAGGCCGTGCTCGGCGTTGTCCTCGAAGAGGGAGTTGTTCCACGCCGGGCCGTGGCCGCACTCGTTGACCGTGAAGGGCGAGGTGGCAGCGGGGTTGCCCCAGATGGAGGAGCAGCCGGTGGCGTTGGAGATGAACATGCGCTCACCGCAGACCTGCGTGACGAGGCGCGCGTAGGCGGTCTCGGCGCAGCCGGCGCAGGAGCCGGAGAACTCGAGGTAGGGCTTGGCGAACTGGCTGCCCTTGACGTTGGCGGCCACGAGCTCCTTCTTCTCGGAGACCTTGTTCACCGCGTAGTCCCACACCGGAGCCTGGTCGAGCTCGGACTCCTGCGGCACCATCGTGAGGGCGCCCTTCGGGCAGACCTTGGCGCAGTTGGTGCAGCCCATGCAGTCGAGCGGGCTGATGGCCATGGTGAAGGTGAGGCCGGAGTTCTTGGGAACCATGACGTCGATGCGGCGCATCTCCTCGGGAGCGGCGGCCTGCTCGTCGGCGTTCATGACGATCGGGCGGATCGTGGCGTGCGGGCACACGAAGGAGCACTGGTTGCACTGGATGCACTTGGACTCGTCCCAGTGCGGAACCATGACGGCAACGCCGCGCTTCTCGTACGCGGAGGCGCCGAGCTCCCACTGGCCGTCGGCAACGTCGACGAACTTGGAGACGGGCAGCGAGTCGCCGTCCATGCGGTTGATGGGCTCCATGAGCTCGCGGACCTGCTTGACGATGGCCTCGCGGCCCTCGAGCGTGAGCTCGACCTTCTCGTCCTCGGCGGTGGCCCAGTCGGCGGGCACCTCGAACTTGCGGTAGGCGGTGGCGCCGGCGTCGATAGCCTTCCAGTTGGCCTCGACGATGTTCTGGCCCTTCTTGGCGTAGGACTTCTCGGCGGCGTCCTTCATGTACTGGATGGCGTCCTCAGCGGGCAGGACCTGGGCCAGCGAGAAGAACGCGGACTGCAGCACCGTGTTGGTGCGCTTGCCCATGCCGACCTTCTCGGCGAGGTCGATGGCGTCGATCAGGTAGACGTTGATGTTGTTCTTGGCGATGTAGCGCTTGGCCACGGCCGGCAGGTGGGAGGCGAACTCCTCGTCGGACCACTGGCAGTTCACCAGGAACGTGCCGCCCGGCTTGACGTCGCGGACCATCGGGAAGCCCTTGACGATGTAGGACGGGTTGTGGCAGGCCACGAAGTTGGCCTTGTTGATGTAGTACGGCGAGCGGATCGGGGAGTCACCGAAGCGCAGGTGCGAGATCGTGACGCCGCCGGTCTTCTTGGAGTCGTACTGGAAGTAGGCCTGGACGTACTTGTCGGTGTGGTCGCCGATGATCTTGATCGAGTTCTTGTTGGCGCCGACGGTGCCGTCGCCGCCGAGGCCCCAGAACTTGCACTCGATCGTGGACGGGTCCGCCGTGTTGGGGGCGTCCGGGTCCATGGGGAGGGAGAGGTTGGTGACGTCGTCCACGATGCCGATGGTGAACTCGCGGGCGGGGGCATCCTTCTCGAGCTCCTTGTAGACGGCGAAGGCGGCTGCGGGCGGCTCGTCCTTGGAGCCGAGGCCGTAGCGGCCGCCGACGACGGTGATCTCGGACTTGCCGGCCTCGTAGAGGGCGGTGATGACGTCCTGGTAGAGGGGCTCGCCGATGGAGCCGGGCTCCTTGGTGCGGTCGAGCACGGCGATCTTCTTGACGGTCGCGGGCAGCGCGGCCACGAAGTCCTCGACGGACCACGGACGGTACAGGCGGACCTTCACGAGACCGACCTTCTCGCCGTGGGCGTTCAGGTAGTCGATGACCTCCTCGAGGGTGTCGCAGAAGGAGCCCATGCAGACCACGACGCGGTCGGCGTCATCGGCGCCGTAGTAGTCGAAGAGGTGATAGCTCGTGCCGAGCTTCTCGTTGATCTTGTCCATGTAGGACTGGACCACGGCGGGCAGCGCGTCGTAGGCCTTGTTGCAGGCCTCGCGGTGCTGGAAGAAGATGTCGCCGTTCTCGTGGGAGCCGCGGGCGTGCGGGTGCTCCGGGTTGAGGGCGTGATCGCGGAACGCCTGGACGGCGTCCATGTCCAGCATGTCCTTGAGGTCGTCGAAGTCCCAGACCGCGACCTTCTGGATCTCGTGCGAGGTGCGGAAGCCGTCGAAGAAGTTCAGGAACGGCACCTTGCCCTCGATGGCCGCGAGGTGGGCCACCGGCGCGAGGTCCATGACCTCCTGGACGTTGCCCTCGGCGAGCATGGCAAAGCCGGTCTGGCGGCAGGCCATGACGTCGGAGTGGTCGCCAAAGATGTTGAGGGCGTGGGAGGCCACGGTACGGGCGGACACGTGGAAGACGCCCGGAAGGCCCTCACCGGCGATCTTGTACATGTTGGGGATCATGAGGAGCAGGCCCTGCGACGCCGTGTAGGTGGTCGTGAGGGCGCCGGCGCCGAGCGAGCCGTGGACGGTGCCCGCGGCGCCCGCCTCGGACTCCATCTCGACGACCTTGACCGGGGTGCCAAAGACGTTCTTCATGCCCTGAGCGGCCCACTGGTCGACGTGGTCGGCCATGGGGCTGGACGGGGTGATCGGGTAGATGCCCGCCACCTCGGTGAACGCATACGAGACGTACGATGCCGCCTCGTTGCCGTCCATGGACTTAAACTTGCGAGCCATATCCTCTCCTTCGTAGCGATTCCAACGAATCCCTCGTGGGCGGGTCCGACCCGTCACAGGCGCATGACGGAACAGGGCCGTGGCCCATTCACACATAGTCTACTACCCAAATAGAGCCAGTCGGACGAGAAGAGCGACGAGCGCTCGGCGAACGCGCACAACGTCCGGCCCGCCGGGACGGCGCCCCGGACGGCAGGGGCCCTAGGCGCGGCGCTGGTTGCGGCGGCGGGTGACGTCGAGCAGGCGCGCGTAGCCCTCGGCCAGGCGCCGCGCGCGCGGACCCGGCGCGTTGGAGGCCGGCACCACCCCGTGCTCGTCGGAGACGAGGAAGGACTCGTCGAG
The DNA here is from genome assembly GCA_963931035.1 of uncultured Atopobiaceae bacterium. Taxonomy (GTDB): domain Bacteria; phylum Actinomycetota; class Coriobacteriia; order Coriobacteriales; family Atopobiaceae; genus Thermophilibacter. The sequence goes on from OZ006979.1 coordinate 1,531,815, forward strand.
GGCGGCCGTGCCGTCCATGACCGAGCGGGCCAGCCCCTCCTCGGCGGACACGGGCATGCCCATGGTGCGCGCGAGGTCGACGACGAGCGACGCCGCGCCCGACGCCTGGCGCTCGGTCGAGGCGCCGCGGACGAGGCGGTCCCCCCGCACGCCCCAGAGCTCCTCCGGGGCGACGCCCGTGGCCTGCGCCTCGCTCCCGGCGTGGAGCGCGCGCTCGGCGAGCGCCGAGGCCGTCGTCACGGCCAGCGGCTCATAGGGGCCCACGCTCATGGCGGCACGCCCCTCCTCGTCGACGATGACCATGAGCACGCCGTCCGGGTGGCGCGTAGCCCCGTCCGAGAGCGTCCACTCGATGTGCTGCTTGGCCCAGGCGACGAGCTGGGTCGACACGGGCGTCCCGTCGACGGTCCGCCCACCCAGGGCGCGCAGGTGGCGGTTCTCGAGCGGAAGGGCGCGGTCGGCGAGCCTCCACCGGCAGACGATCGCCGGTCGCCCGAGCATGAAGTCTTCCATCTGGAGCTTGTCGTTCTTCTCGGCCGTCACGGCGCCTCCTTCCACGGGGCTCACATTCTAGCGCGGCGCGCACGGTCGGGGTTTCCTGGAATCGGCGAGGTTGTCACAGAGCCTTCTACGAATCGCCGCCCTTGTCGCACAGCCTTCCTAAAATCGCAGCCCTTGTCCTGGCGACGTCCACAAAATCGCGCTTTTGCTGGCGAGAAGAACGGCGCGGCCGGACAATCCACGCAATTCCCGGACAGCGCCCCGACACGGGCCCGAAAAACGAGACGCCCCGGCGGGCGCGAGTCCGGCCGGGGCGCGAAAGCAGGCGAGAAGGACGCGCGCTAGTGGCGGAAGTGGCGGTTGCCGGTGAAGACCATCGCGATGCCGTGCTCGTTGCAGGCCTCGATGGACTCGTCGTCGCGCTTGGAGCCGCCGGGCTGGATGATGCAGGTCACGCCGTGCTCGGCGAGCACGTCCACGTTGTCGCGGAACGGGAAGAAGGCGTCGGACGCGCAGGCGTAGCCGCCCTTCTCCACACCCATGCGCTCGCAGGCCTCGTCGGCGCGCTGGCAGGCCAGAAGCGCGGAGTCGACGCGGTTGGGCTGACCCGGGCCCATGCCGATCCCGGCCTTGCCCTTGGAGACGAGGATCGCGTTGGACTTCACGCCCTTGCAGACGCGCCAGGCAAACATGAGCTCGTCCATCTCCTCCGGCGTGGGCTTGCGCTCCGTCGGGCAGGTGAAGGTCTCGGGGTCCTCGGAGACGGAGTCCACGTTCTGCAGCAGCACGCCGCCGTCGATGGAGCGCAGCTCGTACTCGGCGTGGGCGCCCACGCCGCCGGTGGCCAGCACGCGCAGGTTGGGGCGCTTGGCCATGCGCTCGAGGGCCTCGCTCGTGTAGCTCGGGGCGATGATGACCTCGACGAACTGCTTGTTCTCGTCGGCGAAGTGCTCGACCAGCTCGTAGGGCACCTCGCGGTTGCAGGCGATGATCCCGCCGAAGGCGCTCTTGGGGTCGCACGCGAAGGCGCGGTCGTAGGCACAGGTGACGTCGTCCGCCACGGCGGAGCCGCAGGGGTTCTGGTGCTTGAGAATCACGCAGGCCGGCCCGTCGAACTCGCGCACGAGGTTCCAGGCGGCGTCCGCGTCCAGGTAGTTGTTGTAGGAGAGCGGCTTGCCCTGGATCTGCTCGGCGCCCACGAGCGGGTACTCGGAGGAGCCCAGCTCGGCGAAGTCGTCCGCAAAGCGGTAGACGGCGGCCGTCTGCTGGGGGTTCTCGCCGTAGCGCAGGTCGTCGACCTTCTCCAGGTAGACGCCCAGCTCGTCCGGGGTGGCGGGGGCGTCGGCGGCGTCCTCGAACTCCTCGGGGAAGTCCTCGTCGTAGCGGTCGGCCAGCCAGTTGGCGATGGCCGCGTCGTAGCAGGCCGTAGTCTCGTAGACCTTGAGCTGCAGGTAGCGGCGCAGCTCGAGCGTGGTGCAGCCGCCCAGGGCGCGCATCGTGTCCAGGACCTCGTCGTAGTCGTCGGGGTCGGAGACCACGGTCACGGAGTCGGCGTTCTTGGCCGCGGAGCGCAGCATGGAGGGACCGCCGATGTCGATGTGCTCGATTGCGTCGTCGAAGGTGACCTCGGGGTTGGCCACGGTCTTCTCGAACTCGTAGAGGTTCACGACCACGAGGTCGATCATGCCGATGCCGTGCTCGGCCGCCTCGGCCATGTGGGACTCGTTGTCGCGACGAGCGAGCAGGCCGCCGTGCACCTTGGGGTGCAGCGTCTTCACGCGGCCGTCCATCATCTCCGGGAAGCCCGTGTACTGCTCGATGGGCACCACGTGGACGCCGGCCTCCTCGAGCACGCGCGCGGTGCCGCCGGTGGAGATCACCTCGACGCCAAACTCGTCCTCGAGCGCCTTGACGAAGGCGACGACGCCGGTCTTGTCCGTGACCGAGACGAGCGCCCGCTTGATGGGAGTGTCTGCCATGGCCCCTCCTTGGGTTTGAAGACGACATGATGTACCGTCGTGTCTACGATAGCGCAGCTGGAGGACAACATGACGCAGACTGAAAAGTTGACGTGGCGCGCCTTCGCGCCGGAGGACTTCGAGCGCGCGGCGGAGCTGCTCGGGCGCACGTGGCTCCCGGGGTTCGACGGGCCGGCGCAGCGCGCGGCGAGCCAGATCGAGCTCGCGCACTACCTCTCGCAGACCACGTGGTCGCTGCTCGCCGAGCGCGAGGGCAAGATCCTGGGCGTGGTGCTGCTCGCCGAGCGCGGGGTCGAGGCGCCCGGGGGCGCCGGCTGGACTGAGCTCGAGGCGCGCCTGACGCGGGCGGCCGAGAAGGACGCGGGGCTCGCGGAGGCCGTGCGCGTGGAGATGGACGGCGTGCACGAGGAGGCCGAGCTCGAGCGCGAGTACGCCGCCGGGGGCCCCGTGGGCGCCGACGCGGCGGTGAAGCTGCTGATCGTCTCCCCGGACGCCAAGGGTCTGGGCCTGGGCGGGAGGCTCTTCTCGGCCGCGCTCGACCACCTGCGCGAGGCAGGGGCCCGCGGCTATCACCTGCTCACGGACGACAGCTGCGACGTCGGTTTCTACGAGCACAAGGGCCTCACGCAGGCGAAGCGGCGCCGCTCGCGCGCGTACTGGCCCGGCGTCGACCCCGAGAAGGACGAGTTCCACGTCTACGTCTACGAGCAGGAGCTCTAGTGCGCGGACGGTTTGCGCCGACGCCCTCGGGGCGGATGCACCTCGGGAACGTGTTCGCCGCGCTGGTGGCGTGGCTCTCCGCACGCGCCGCGGGCGGCGAGATGCTGCTGCGCGTCGAGGACCTGGACCCGCGCGCCGCGAGCCGCGAGCGCGCGGAGCTTTTGATGGACGACCTGCGCTGGCTGGGGCTCGACTGGGACGAGGGGCCCTTCTGGCAACATGAGCGCGGTGCGCTCTACGACGAGGCCATCGAGCGGCTCGCGCGGGACGGGCTCACCTACCCCTGCTTCTGCTCGCGCGCCGAGCTGCACGCGGCGAGCGCGCCCCATGCCTCCGACGGCACGCCGGTCTACGCCGGGACGTGCCGGGGCCTTCCTGCGAAGGAGGTCGCCCGGCGCTCTGCCGAGCGGCCCCCGGCGACGCGCCTTCGCGTCCCGGACGCCGACGACCCGGCCGGCACGATCGAGTTCTGCGACCTGGCCTTTGGACCCCGACGCGAGGTGCTCGCGCGCGAGTGCGGCGACTTCCTCGTGCGCCGCAGCGACGGCGTGGTGGCCTACCAGCTCGCCGTGGTGGTTGACGACGCCCTCATGGGCGTGACGCAGGTGGTGCGCGGACGCGACCTGCTCGGCTCCTGCGCGCGCCAGATCTACCTGTGCCGGCTGCTGGGCTTCGATCCGCCCGAGTACGGGCACGTTCCCATGCTCGTGGCACCGGACGGCCGACGCCTCTCCAAGCGCGAGAGGGACCTCGACCTCGGCGCCCTGCGCGGGCGGGGCGTCGCGCCCGAGCGCGTGGTGGGCGCGCTCGCCGCCGCCGCGGGCCTGGCGGACGCCGACTGCGAGGCCACGCCGACGGAGCTCGTCGGCTCCTTCTCGTGGGACCGCCTTCGTCGCGAGGACGTCGTCGCGGACGAGGCGCTTCTCGGCCGTATGCTTGGATGGGCGCGGACCGGCAGGGTGTGACCGGGAGTAAGGGAGAGACCATGGCTTCATCCGCAACCAGCAGTAGGCTGCAAGAGTTCGACGTGCTCAAGGGCATCGCCATCTTCTTGGTCGTGATCGGGCACCTCGCCGATCTGGGGACCGTGGAGTTCCGCCTGTTCAGATGCGTCTTCTCCTTTGTCTACGCGTTTCACATGCCGTTGTTCGTGTTTCTCGCCGGGTTGTTCGACGGGCCCGGCAAGCGGCCCCTCTCGGAGCGAATCCCGGCGTACCTCGCCCTGTACGTCGCGCTCCAGATAGCGTTTCTCGGCTATAACTGGCTTGCCGGCAAGCCGATGGGCTTCTCCCTGCTCTGGGTGGGACCGCTTCCCTGGTTCATGCTCGCCATGCCCCAGTGGATGGCGATAGCCCACTATTCCAGGAACGCACACCCGGTGCTCGTGCTTGCGCTCAGCGTCGGGCTGTCCCTTTGCGCGGGATACGACCCGGACATCAACCACTACTTCAGCTTTTCGCGCGTCGTCGTGTGGGCGCCGTTCTACCTCGCCGGGTATCGGACCTCGCCCAGGAGGCTCCTGGGGTTTTGCAGGGAGGGGAAGGGTCGGTTTCTCGCGGTCCCCGCGCTGCTCTTCCTCCTGGCGTTTGCGGCCGTCTGCGTGCTGCGCACGGATGACGTGTACGCGCATCGCGAGGCGTTCGTCGGGAGGTTCCCGTACTCCGACGTTCGGATCGAGGGCTATGGGGCCTCCGACCGCCTGGGATACTACCTGCTCTCGAGCCTTTTGGTCGCCTCCGTGGTGCTCGCCTTCGTCCATCTGCCCTCGCGCTTTCTCGCCTGGGCGGGAAGGCGCACGCTTCCCATCTATTGCTTCCACGACCTCCTCGTGTTCGCTCTGGGCGACTTTGGGGTCTACGCCCTTCTCGTTGGCATTCCGTATGGTGGGGTCGTTCTGCTGCTTCTGAGCGTCCCGCTGGTGGCGCTGTGTGCCTCCCCTCCCTTCGAGCGCCTTGTCAGCTGGTTCAGGCAGCAGTTTGCTCCCCCGAGACAGGCCGTCGAGGAGGCGGGGACGCGCCGGCTGGGCTCCCCTTCGACTCCCGACGCCTGACGCCCTCGAGGTTTGGGTTCACCCGCTCCCAGGTTTGGGTTCACCTCTGATGGCAAGAGGAGCTCACCTCTCGCAAAATGGCTGGTAGAGACGTCGTTGGATTTCCTATATCGCTCGTCCGGCAAAAAGTGAACCCAAACCTGGAGAACCGGGCACAGGGCGCGTGTCTTTCCGGTGGCTCTGCCTTCAAACCCGACTTCTGAACTGTTTTGCTCGCCTATACTCGATAAATCAAATACTGAATCTAATTTATCTGGGATTATGTAGGCGGAACCGAGCAGGCCGGATGCATGCCCATAGAAACCTGTGCACAGATCGGTTCTGAAGGCAGGTCGCGCGCCGCGAGGCCGCCGGATGCCCGCCAGGACGGCGCGGCCAACGGCCGCTTGGCGCCGTGTTCATGCAGAGAAGTTGTGACTTCCAACGTTGTGGGGTATGATGCTCTAGCACCAGCCACGGAGAGCTGACCGAGAGGCCGAAGGTGCTCGCCTGCTAAGCGAGTATAGGATGCAAATCCTATCTGGGGTTCGAATCCCCAGCTCTCCGCCAGTCAATCCATGAGCCCCCGTCGGTCCGCCGTCGGGGGCTCATTTTGTGGGCCGGCACCACATCTTCGACACTTTTCTCGTTTTGCCTTGACTTCGCCGGGAGGGCGTGGCAGTATTACCAATTGCACGCGGCGTTACCTCAGCTGGATAGAGGACCTGACTACGAATCAGGGCGTCATAGGTTCGAATCCTATACGCCGCACCACGCAAAGTACGGGAGGCTCCCTCGGGAGCCTCCCGTTTTGCTTTGAAGCCCCCTACGAAGCCGGGCGGCACAGCACGCCCGTCTTGGGGCCGATGCCCACGAACGTGTAGGCGACGCCACCGGCATCGCACAGGTCCATCAGATCGATGATGTCGTTCTTCTCGTCCGCGAGATACTCCCTGATCGAGGCGCATCCCGCGCGATTGACCGCGCGCTCCGCCCCCGCCACGGACGACGGCGCAAACAGCACCCGGAGGCCGTGCTCCTCCTCGCCGTACGCGACAATCGCAGAGGGGCCGCTCAGATGCTCCCGCACCTCAACGACCCCACCTGGCCCCTCGATGACGTCAACCAGACGAACGTCCTCCGCACACGCGCGCATCGCACTCTCCTCTCCCCTCGTCTCCTGGGAAGAGTAGACCACAGAGGCGAACTATCGAACAAGTGTTCTACCGCTTGCGCGGGCGCCGCGTCGGCGAACGGCCCTACTCGGGACGAATGACCTCGATGCCGCCCATATAGGGGCGCAGCGCCTCCGGCACCGTCACGCTGCCGTCGGCGTTCTGGTAGTTCTCGAGGATCGCCGCCATCGTGCGGCCGACGGCCAGGCCACTGCCGTTGAGGGTGTGCACCAGGCGCGTGCCCTTGAACTCGGCCGGGTCGCGATAGCGGATGTTGGCGCGGCGAGCCTGGAAGTCCCAGCAGTTGGAGCAGGAGGAGATCTCCTTGTAGGCGTTGTAGCTGGGCAGCCACACCTCGAGGTCATAGCACTTGGTGGCGGAGAAGCCGATGTCGCCGGTGCAGAGCGTGACCACGTGGTAGGGCAGGCCAAGGGCCTGCAGCACCGCCTCGGCCTCGGCGACCATGCTCTCGAGCTGGTTCATCGAGTCCTCGGGCTTGGCGAACTTCACCATCTCGACCTTGTCGAACTGGTGCACGCGGATGATGCCGCGCGTGTCGCGGCCGGCCGAGCCCGCCTCCTCGCGGAAGCACGGCGTGAAGGCGGTGTACCACAGCGGCAGCTGGGAGGCGTCCAGGACCTCGTCGCGGTGCAGGTTGGTGAGCATGACCTCGGCCGTGGGGATGAGGTAGAGGTCCGGGTTCACGTGGTAGAGGTCGTCCTCGAACTTGGGCAGCTGGCCCGTGCCAAAGAGCGTCTCGCGGTTGGTGATGACGGGCAGCCACCACTCCTTGAAGCCGGCCTTGACGTGCATGTCGATCATGAAGTTGATGAGGGCGCGCTCCATGCGCGAGCCCAGGCCGCCCAGCGCGTAGAAGCGGGCGCCGGCGATCTTGACGCCGCGATCGAAGTCGATGACCCCCAGCTCGGGACCGAGGTCCCAGTGCGCCTTGGGCTCGAAGTCAAACTCGCGCGGGGTGCCCCAGCGACGGACCTCGGGGTTGTCGGAGTCGTCCTTGCCGTACGGGACGCTCTCGTGCGGGATGTTGGGGATGGCGGCAACCAGGTCGAAGAGCTCCTGCTCGACCTCGTCGCGCTTGTCGTCGAGCTCGGCGATGCGCTCCTTGTTGGCGGCGACGCGCGCCTTGGCGGCCTCGGCCTCGTCCCGCTTGCCCTCGCGCATGAGCTGGCCGATCTCCTTGGAGACGGCGTTGCGCTCCGCCTGGAGCCGCTCGACCTCCACGATGACGGAGCGACGCTCCTCGTCAAGCTCGAAGAACTTCTCGCGGTCCCAGTGCGCGTTCTGGCGGGACTCGCACGCCTTGTCCACAACGTCGGGGTTCTCGCGAACGAACTTGATGTCGAGCATGTTCACTCCTCGCTTCTGGCTGTCCTGTCCGCGGGCGCGCGCCCGGCGGCGCTCCAAGTATATACTTGTGCGCATCGAAAACGGCGCCGGGGAGGCAGCATGCAGGCAATCGCGGATTTCGTCACATGGCTCTTCAACGACAAGATGGGGGTCCTCTGCCTCATCGCGGGCGGGATCGTGATCTGCCTCGTCATCGCGCTCGTCATGGAGCGCAAGACCAAGCAGCGCTACTTCGACCACGAGAAGTCCGAGGACGACTGGAGCCTGTTCGGCGACGAGGACGAGTAGCGGCCCGCGGTCCTTCTCGGCCCTTGTCCCCCTCTATCCAAATTAACACGCAGAATCCGGTTTAATTTCACATAATCGCAGTTGGAAAAACGGACAAACCCCGATTCTGCGTGTTAATTTCCCAGACCAGCCCCGACGGTCAGCGACGGCCAACAATCGGGAGGCGAGAAGAACGTGCGTCTGACACTCGACAGGCTCACCGCCCTGCGCGCACTCCGCGTCTGGCGCAGGACGGGCCGCGCCCTTCCCGACGCGCGCCACGACCTTCCGTCCCCCGACCCGAGCCCGCAGCGCCGCTGGACCACGCGCCTCCTCCCGCTCGACCGGCTCGCGCTCCGGGAGGCGCCCACCGCCGACCACCCCATCGAGGTGCTCGCCCCGAGCGCGGGGACGCGCCTGGAGGCGTCGTTCACCCGCTGCCGGGTGCGCTCGACGAGCATTCCCGGAAGCTCCTTCGTCGACCTTGGGGACGGGCTCCTCATTCCCTGCCCCGAGCTGCTCTTCTTTGAGCTGGCCGACACGATGACGCCGGAGGCGCACGCCCTTCTCGCCTACGAGCTGTGCGGGACCTACGCGCGCGACCCCGAGCAGCCGCGTCTCGGCGAGGTCGTCTACGACTTGCCGCCGGCGACCTCGGTCGAGCGGATCGGCGCCTATCTTGAACTGCTCGGGGACAGGCCGGGCGCGATCATGGCCCGCCACAGCCTCTCGCACGTCGCCGACAACGCATGGTCCCCCATGGAGGCGATCGTCGCGCTCATGGCCTGCCTTCGCCCGGACGAGCTCGGCTACGGCCTCGGGCGCGTTCGCCTCAACGCGAGGCGCGGGGCGACGCCCGAGCTCGTGGCCCTCGGGTGCCAGAAATCGCGCGTCCCCGACATCGAGGTCGTGGGCACGCACGTGGGCTTCAACTACGACAGCACCCTCCACCTTGACCTCGGCTCCATCGCGGAGGCGGCCGAGCGCGGGGACGCGTCGGCGGAGATGCGCGCCGTCAGGGAGAAGTACCTCGACGACCTCAGGCGCAATCGCGAGCTGGCCGCGCTGGGGAGCATCATCCTCCCCGTCACCAAGCAGGACCTGTTCGCCCCGGGCGGGCTCGACGCCGTCATGCTCGAGGCGGCGATGGTGATCGACCAGGTGGACGGCGGGCCGGCGCTGAGCGACGTCCGGGCGATCCTGGGCCCGGGCTCCCTGCAGCAGCGGCGCCAGCGGCTCATCTGGTCGCTGCTGCCCTGGGACAAGGGGGTCGCGCAGGCGCAGGCGGCGCGCGCCTGGCGGCCATGGGAGAGCCTCGCGCTGTGACCCCGCGGCGGGACGTGCGCGCGTCCTTCTCGGCGGCGGGGCGGCTTTGAAATAACACGCAGAATCGGGGTTTGTCCGTTTTTCCAGCTGCGGTTATGTGAAATGAAATCGGATTCTGCGTGTTAATTTGGGTAGAGGGGCCACGGGCCGAGAAGGGCCAGGCGCCGAGAAGGGCCGTGCACACGAAAAAGGGCCCCGGCAAAGCCGAGGCCCCAAGCGTTCATGGTGCGGGCGAAAGGACTTGAACCTTCATGGAGTTGCCCCCATACGGACCTGAACCGTACGCGTCTGCCAATTCCGCCACGCCCGCGTGCTGAGCTATCGTAACGCATCCGTCGGGCGCCCGCAAGCGCTAAAATGTCACCACACGGCCAGACGCAGCTGAAACAAGGAGGTGCCGTGATCGACCCACGCGACCGGGTGCCCGCGAGCACCCCGCTGCAACCTGCGGCGCAGCCGCACGACGAATACCTGCTCGGCCGCTACCGCGTGCTCGAGCGGCGCGGCACCGGCGGCTTTGGAACGGTGTGCACCTGCTGGGACAGGAGGCTGCAGCGCCGCGTGGCCATCAAGCGCATGCCGCTCGCGGCCGAGACCGGGACCACGGCGGACGAGGCCCTCGCCGAGGCGCGCACCGCCTGCATGCTCGGGCACCCCAACATCGTCACCGTCTTCGACTTTGAGACGGACGGGACCTTTGCCTATCTCGTCATGGAGTACGTCGACGGCCTCAACCTCGCCGAGCTGCTCGGCCGCGTCGAGGGCGGGCGGCTCACCCCGGACGAGTGCGCGCACGTGCTCCGGAGCGTGGCCCGCGCGCTCGCCTTCGCGCACGAGAACCGCGTCCTGCACCTGGACATCAAGCCCACCAACATCATGATCGACCGCCAGGGCATCGTGAAGCTCGCGGACTTTGGCATGGCCACGCTCGCCTCGGCCGCCGGCTACGGGGGCGCGCGCGGCGGGACCGTCGGCTACATGCCGCCCGAGCAGATCGACGGCGAGATGGTCGACGAGCGGACGGACGTCTTCTCCCTCGCCGTGGTGACTTGGCAGGCCCTCACCGGGTCCAACCCGTTTCTGGCGAGAAGCGCGGAGGACTCTCGGCGGCGCATCGTCAAGGGGCCGGGACGCCTCGCCAAGCTGTGCCCCGGCCTCGACGCGGACACCGAGGCCATCCTGCTCGAGGCCCTCTCACCGACGCCCACGGCCCGCTACGCGGACGCCCTGGACTTTGCCGACGACCTGGCGGCCCACCTGGGGCTCCCGGGCATGGGCGCCGAGTCGCTCCGCGAGCTCGTGGCGCAGGCGGAGCGCGACGACGACCCCGATGCCGCGAGGCACGTTCGCAGGGGCGGCGCGGGAGGGCTGAGGCTTCCCGACGGCCTGGTGGCGCGCGTCCTCACCGCGCTTCTCGCCTTCTCCGCGCTCAGGCTCGTGGCACCCGCGATCCCGGGCCTCGACGCCGGCACGCCCTCCGTCGTGGCGCCCCTCGCCTGCGGCCTCGCCTCCGCGCTCTGGCCACCGCTCGCCTCGCTGCTCGTGCCCGCCGCCCTGGCCGGCGCCCTTGCGGCGAGCTCGCTCGGGGAGCCCCTCCCGGTGCTGGTCGCCTGCCTCCTGGCGGTGGCGGCCGTCTCGTGGTGGGGCGTCGTCGCGCGACGCGAGCGCCTCTCGTCGCTCATCCTCCTCCTGCCGTGCTGCCTCCCGTCGCCGGTCTGCGGCGCCGCGCTCGCCGGGTACGCGCTCGACCCGATCCCCGCCGGGGCCTCCGCGCTGGTGGGCTATCTCACGGGGGCCCTCTACCACGCCGCCGTCGCGGCCTCGTTCGCACCGGACGCGCTCGCCGCGGCGCTTCTCGCCCAGGCGGCCGACCCCTCCTTCTGGCTTTTGCTCGCGGGGTCCGTCGCCTGCGCGGCACTCTCCTCGGCCGTCGCGCTGCGCGGGACGGTCGCCAGCGGGGTCCTGGGCCAGGCGCTCGGCCTCGCCTGCCTCGTTGCCCCCAACATCCTCGCAGCTAGCATGGAGAATAGCGGTATATGGGGCGGCCTCGACTGGTCGGCCCTTGTCCTTGCGGTACTCTTGAGTGTGCTTATGTGCATCGCGACTGTCCTGAGAGGCCCCCTCTACGAGGACCGGGAAGGCGAGGATATAGATGAGTTTTCTGAGTGACTTCGAGTCCCGCATCGGGGCCGTCTTTGGCGCGGCGCCGCAGGGCTACACCGAGCCCTTCTCCTTCAAGAAGCTGGCCAAGCACGCGGCGCGCGAGATGGAGAACGAGACCTACGAGATCGACGGCGTCGACACCGCCCCCGCCCTCTACACCGTGCTGGTCTCGGCCACCGACGACTCCCTGATGCGCCCGCTCTACGAGCAGATCACCTACGAGACCTCCGCCTTTGTCACCGCCCAAGCCCAGAAGAGGGGCTACGCGTTCGTGGGCAGCCCGCTCGTGCGCTTCATGGTCGACCCGAGCCTGAAGTCGGGCAAGTTCGCCGTCTTCGCCGAGAACGTCGACGCGGGCACGCTCGCGCGCCTGCGCGAGGAGGAGCGCACGTTCCTGGCCGGGAGCTCGAGCGCCGGCGGGGCCGCCGCCCAGGTGCACCCGCGCGGCAAGCGCAGGTCCGCCGCCCCGGCACCCGCGCCCGCCCCCGCCCCGGCGCCCGCGCCCGAGCTGGAGCCGCCCGTGGCGGACGGCCTCGACGTGATGCCCCTCGACGCGGTCGACCTCGTCCCCCTGGTCTCGTCCAACTCGACCCCGCGACCCATCCCGATGGGCGGTCCCGCGCCGGTCGTCATCCCGGGCGAGGGGCCCGGCGCCGTCCCCGTCCCGCAGACCCAGCGCCGCAGCGTCCCGCTCGTGAACCCGCGCCGCGCCGTCAGCGACGCCGCGCAGGCGCCCGCGACGGAGGGCGAGCCCCGGGAGGCGAGCTGCCTGCTCATCGACAGGCAGAGCGGGCGCACCTACACCGCGACCGCCCCGTCCACGGTCATCGGCCGCGAGCGCTCCCAGGCGGGCGTCGTCCTGCGCGACCCCAACGTCTCGCGTCGCCACGCCGAGCTCTCCTTCGACGGGCGCGACTGGCACATCGCCGACCTCGGCTCGACCAACGGCACGCTCGTCAACGACGTCGACGTCCGCGAGTGCGTCCTGCGCGACGGCGACCTCGTCACCCTCGGCCTCATGAACCTCGAGTTCAGGGAGAACCCGCGATGATCGAGCTCGTGCTGTTTGCGGGGCGCGTCCTTCTCGTCATCGTCCTCTACGTGTTCCTGTTCGCGGTCATGCGCACCGGCGTGGGCCTGGTGCGCGGCCAGCGCCGCGACTCCGCCATCTGGGCGGTCGACGTCGAGAAGGGCACAAGATCGCTCCGCGGCCTGCACGTCGACATCCTGGGCCCGGTCGTCATCGGCCGCTCGCCGTCCTCCGACATCGTCATCGACGAGCCCTACGTCTCCTCGACGCACGCCCGGCTCACCCTCCAGGGTCCCGCGCTCGTCCTCGAGGACCTGGGCTCCACCAACGGCACGCTCGTCAACGGCCACGTCATCGACCAGCCCGTCACGCTCCGTGACGACGACGAGGTGCAGATCGGCGACACCATCATGCGAGTGAGCCGCGGATGACGTCCCTCGAGGCACAGACGGGCGCCGCGCAGGAGCCCACCAACGCCCCAGGGCGCGCCGAGATCCCCGTCGAGGGGCGCGTCGGCGCGGACGCCGTCTCCGGGTCCAACGAGTTCATCTCGTGGGGCGCGCGAAGCGACGTCGGCCTCGTGCGCGGCCACAACGAGGACTCCTTCCTGCTGAGGGCGCCCCTGTTCATGGTCTCCGACGGCATGGGAGGGCACGCATCCGGCGAGGTGGCCAGCTCGATCGCCATCGAGACGGTGGGCGAGCAGGCGCCCGGCACGGCCGACGACGTCCTTCTCGGCGCCGCCGTGGAGTCGGCGAACATGAGCGTCATCGAGGCCTCCGAGCAGGGCATCGGCAAGCCCGGGATGGGCTGCACCGCCACGGCCGTCCTCATCGAGGGCAACCGCATGGCCGTGGCGCACGTGGGCGACTCCCGCGCCTACGTCCTGCGCCAGGGCACGCTCGTGCGCATCACCCACGACCACTCCTACGTCGAGGAGCTCGTCGACTCGGGGCAGATCACGGCCGACGAGGCGCGCACGCACCCCTCGCGCTCCATCATCACGCGCGCGCTCGGCTCCGACCCCGACATGTACGCGGACCACTTCTCCCTCGAGGTCAACGACGGCGACCGGGTCATCCTGTGCTCGGACGGCCTCTCGTCCATGATCTCCGACGCAGAGATCGAGTCGCTCGCGGTCTCCAGCGCGACGCCGCAGCAGGCGGCCGACAACCTCGTCGCCGCCGCGCTCACCGCCGGCGGCTCCGACAACGTGACCGTCGTCGTGGTCGACGTCCTGAACGACGGCCTCGCCGACGCGGCGCGCCGGCGCCTGGTTCGCCGCGCCTCGATCGTCGGCGGCGTCATAGCCGCCTGCCTGGCGCTTTCGGTCCTGTTTGCCGCGGCGCTCGTGCGAAGCGAGTGGTACCTCGGCGTCGACGGGTCGACCGTGGGCCTCTACCGCGGCGTCAACGGGGAGTTTCTCGGCGTCTCGCTGAGCGAGCTCGTGGGCACGAGCTCCGTCGAGCTCTCCGACCTCCCCACCTCGGTGCAGGACCAGCTCGCCCAGGGGATCCGCGTGGAGAGCGAGGAGGCGGGCCGCGAGGTCATCGACTCCTACCACACCCAGATAAACGCCGAGAAGGACCGTGCCGCCCAGATCGCGGAGACGGCCCGCTCGGAGACAGACGGCGACGTCTCCGCGCAGGACGGGGGTGATCAGCAGTGAGGCGAAGGAGGTTCTCGGGCGCCCTGTCACGCTCGGAGGTCGAGGCGTCCGTCATGACGGCGCCTGTCGCCGGGCCCGGCACGCACGGGCACGGCCACGGTCGCAGGAACACCGAGCTCTTCCTGCTCTGCCTCGCCGCGGTGCCGGTCATCCTCCTCTATGCGATGTACGTCGTCGACTCGAGCTCCCAGCTGAGCGTCTCCACGCTCGGGGTGCCCCTCGGCCTCTTTGCCGCCTTCGCCGCGGCCCACGTGGCCATCAGGTTCCTCGCCCCGGGGGCCGACCCGGCCATCCTGCCCATCGTCTTTGCCCTCTCGGGGACGGGCATCACGTTCCTCACGCGCCTGGCGCCCGACTCGGCGGTGAGCCAGGTCGTCTGGCTGTTCCTCTCCGTGGCGGCGATGGTGGCCGTGCTCGTCGTCGTGCGCGACCTCGACGCGCTCGCGGACTACAAGTACACGCTCGGGATCGCGGGCGTGGTCCTTCTCGTGCTCCCCATGCTCCTGGGAACCGAGCAGAACGGCTCTAAGCTGTGGATCTACATCGGCAGCTTCAGCTTCCAGCCTGGCGAGTTCGCCAAGATCCTCATCACGCTCTTCCTCGCGTTCTACCTCGCCACCAACCGCGAGGCGCTCTCGGCCTCCATGCGTCACTTTGGCCCCGTCACGCTGCCCCGCCTGCGCATGCTCCTCCCGCTTCTGGTCATGTGGGGCATCAGCCTGCTCGTCGTGGTCTTTGAGACCGACCTGGGCAGCGCCCTGCTGTTCTTTGCGTTCTTCGTGATCATGATCTACGTGGCCACGGGCCGCGCCAGCTACGTCGTGGTGAGCCTGCTGCTGCTCGCCGCGGGCGGCGTCGCCTGCTACTTCCTGTTTGGCCACGTCCAGAACCGCGTCAACATCTGGATCGACCCGTGGTCGGCGGCCGCGAGCGGCGGCTACCAGCTCGTGCAGGGCCTCTACTCCCTCGCCGACGGCGGCCTCGTGGGCGTGGGCATCGGCAACGGCCTCGCCACGACCATCCCCTTCGTGCAGAGCGACTTCATCTTCGCGGCCATCGGCGAGGAGATGGGTCTTCTCGGCGCGTCCGCGATTCTCATCCTCTTCCTGCTCTTCTGCGTGCGCGGCCTGGCGACGGCGGCGCGGGCCAAGTCCGACTGCTCCGCCTTCGCCGCCGTGGGCCTCACCTGCGCCATCTCCATCCAGGCGTTCATCATCGTCGGCGGCGTCACCAAGCTGCTGCCCCTCACCGGCGTGACGCTGCCCTTCATGAGCCAGGGCGGCACGTCGCTTCTCGCCAGCTTCCTGATCGTGGGCCTGCTGCTGAGGGCCGGCGACGAGGGCACGGGCCGCGAGGCCGAGCTGCGCAGCGCGACCGAGCGGGAGAGCTCGCACCCGGACCCCGTCCTCTCCCTCACGAGCCAGATCCAGGCACAGGGCGCGCAGGGGGCGCACGCCGTCCCCGTGGTCCACGGCAGCCACGCGCGCGGGCACTTTGGCCTCACGACCGCCGAGTCGGGCGTGCTCGGGCGCGTTGCGCTGGGCAAGCGCCTGACCGCGCTCATCACGGTCTTCTCGCTCTTCTTTGCCGCGCTCGTCGCCAACCTCACCTACATCCAGCAGATCGACGCCGAGCGCATCCAGACACTCCCCACGAACAGCCACACCATCGCCCGAAGCGCCTACGTGCAGCGCGGAGCGATCATCACCTCCGACGGCGTGACCCTCGCCGAGAGCACCCAGCAGGCGGACGGCACCTACGCCCGCTCCTACCCCCAGGGGACGCTCGCCCGCCACGCCGTCGGCTACATCTCCACGCAGTACGGCTCCGACGGCATCGAGTCCACGATGAACGAGACCCTCACCGGGCGCGAGGACTACTCCAACTGGAGAAGCGCCCTCTACTCGCTCGCGGGCGTGACGCAGCCGGGCTCGACCGTCCAGCTGACCATCAACTCCCAGATCCAGCGCGCCGCCGAGGCCGCGCTCCAGGGCTACACGGGCGCGATCGTGGTTCTCGACCCGCGCAGCGGCGCCGTGCTGGCGAGCGCGTCCTCGCCCACCTACACCGTGGACCAGCTCGACCAGGTGATCTCCTCCGGCACCAACGGCGAGCTCGTCAACCGGGCCACGCAGGCGCTCTACGCTCCCGGCTCGACGTTCAAGACCGTCACGCTCGCCGCCGCGCTCGACTCCGGCACCGCCACGCTCGAGGACACCGTGAGCGCCCCGTCCTCGATGGACATCGGCGGCGCGGCGCTCACCAACTTCAACGGCAACGACTACGGCGACCTCTCCGTCGCCGAGGCCTTTGCCCTCTCGGCGAACACCGCCTTCGGCCAGATCGGCACCGCCGTGGGGGCCAACACCCTCGTGAGCTACGCCAACGCCTTTGGCTACGGCCGTGAGATCGGGCAGGACTTCAAGAGCGTCGCCTCGCTCATGCCCGTGGCCGACGAGATGACGGAGTGGGAGACGGCGTGGGCGGCCTGCGGGCAGCCCGTGGGCCAGCACGCGAGCCCCGCCGGCCCCCAGACCACGGTGATGCAGAACGCCGTGGTCGCGCAGGCCGTCGCCAACGGCGGCGTTGCCATGGACCCGTACGTGGTCGGGCACGTCCTCTCGCCCGAGGGCGTGGAGACCTCCTCGACGACCCCCCGCTCGCTCGGGCAGGCGATCTCCGCCGAGACGGCCGAGCAGCTGAAGGAGGCCATGCTCGGCGTGGTCGAGAACGGCACCGGCGTCGCCGCCCAGGTCTCGGGCGCGCGCGTGGCCGGCAAGACCGGCACGGCCGAGGTCGAGGACGGCAACGCAAACTCGCTCTTCATCGGGTTCGCCCCGTACGACGAGCCGACGCTCGTCATATCGATCTGCGTGGAGGGTCGCGGGACCAACGTGGAGGGTCTGGCGGCGAGCCTTGCCGGCCAGGTCCTTGCCGACGCCCTCCAGGTCCAGGCGTCGGGGGCGGGGAGCTGATGGGGATGAGGCGACCACTCCCGGGAGCGGGCGGCAGCGCCCCGGCCTCCCTCACGATGCGAGACGGCGCGGACGTGCGCCGCATGGGATAGGAGAAACGATGTCAGCGATGCTACTCGGCGGACGCTACCAGGTCCAGGACAAGATCGGCGCAGGCGGCATGGCCACGGTCTATCGCGGTCTCGACGAGGTCCTCGGCCGTACCGTGGCGATAAAGACCATGCTCCCCCAGTACGCCAACGACCCCTCGTTCGCGGCGCGCTTCAAGCAGGAGGCGCAGGCCGCAGCGGCGCTGCAGAGCCCCTACATCGTGAGCGTGTACGACTGGGGCAAGGACGCGGACACGTACTACATCGTCATGGAGTACCTGCGCGGCACCGACCTCAAGAGCGGCATCCGCAAGCACGGCGCGCTCGACTGCAAGAAGGTCGCGCAGATCGGCTCGCAGATCGCGCAGGCGCTCTCGGTGGCCCACAAGCACGACATCATCCACCGCGACATCAAGCCGCAGAACATCATGGTGCAGCCCGACGGCAACATCAAGGTGATGGACTTCGGCATCGCGCGCGCCAAGAACAGCCATCTCACGCAGGACAACTCCGTGCTCGGCACCGCGCACTACGTCTCGCCCGAGCAGACGCAGGGCAAGGAGCTCGGCCCCACCACGGACATCTACTCGCTCGGCATCGTCATGTACGAGGCCGCGACGGGCCAGGTCCCCTTCCAGGGCGACGACGCCATCTCCGTCGCGCTCAAGCAGGTGAACGAGCAGCCCAAGCCGCCCAGCCAGCTCAACCCCAACGTCGACCCGCAGCTCGAGGCCATTATCCTCAAGTGCATGCAGAAGAACCCCGCCGACCGCTTCCAGACGGCCGACGAGCTCTACCGCACGCTGCGCGACTACCTCGCCGGGCGCATGCAGGCCGTCAACTCCGCCACCGCCATGCTTCCCGTTCAGCCGACCAACAAGCTCGAGCGCGGCGCCACCCCCGTGGCGGGCACCGCGGCCATGCCGCGCACCGAGCGCACCGGTCGCTTCTACGCGCAGAGCGCCACGGCGCAGGCGGCCGAGGAGGAGGCCGAGCGGCAGCGCAGGCACAAGCGCAACGTCATTCTCGGCGTGGTCGGCGGCATCATCGCCATCGCGCTGGCCATCGCCGCTGCCGTTGCCCTTATCGGCTCCGGCACCGCGATGAGGACGGTGCCCAACATCACCAACATCCCCGTCGACGAGGCGATCGAGCAGATCGAGGCGAGCGGCTTTGTTGCCGGCGAGCCCGAGTACACCTACAACGACACCGTCAAGAAGGGCATCGTCTGCGAGCAGGACCCGGCCGCCTATCGCGAGATGCCCGAGGGCAGCACCATCAACTTCAAGGTCTCCAACGGGCCCACCCCCATCGAGCAGGTCGTCGTCCCCGACCTGCGCAACAAGACCCAGGAGGAGGCCGAGCAGGCGCTCAAGGACGCCAACCTCGCGGGCAACCGCGGCACGGACGAGGAGAGCGACGAGGTCGAAGAGGGCAAGGTCTCCTCGCAGGACACCGAGCCCGGCGCCAAGGTCGACGCCGGAACCACCATCACCTACCACATCTCCAGCGGCGCGGGCCAGAAGGTCATCCCCAACGTCATCGGCGACTCCCAGTCGAGCGCGACCCAGCGCCTGGAGGACGAGGGGTTTGTCGTCAGCGTGAACGAGGACTACTCGACCTCTCCCGAGGGCACGGTCATCGACGTCTATCCCGGCGTCGGCGAGACGGCCGCCGACGGCTCCACGGTCACCATCACCGTGTCCATCGGCGTGCAGTACGTCAGCGTGACCGACGTCAGGGGCTGGACCGGCAGCCAGGCGAGCACGGCGCTCACCAACAGCGGCTTCTACGTCGTCATCAACGGCCCGAGCGACGGCATCGTGGTCTCCCAGTCCGAGACCGGCTCGGCTCCCTACGGGGCGACGATCACGCTCACGACCGAGGCGCAGCAGCAGGAGCCGCAGCAGCCCGAGACGGGCACCGACCCCAGCGACCCGACGGGCACCGGCGGCGAGACGAACATCGGCGGCGGGGCGACCGTCACGGAGTGACCTCGTCCCGCCGGCTCTTGTCCCTTATCCGGCTCTTGTCCCTTGTCCGGCCCCCGCTCCCTCCCCCTCTCTGCAAACTGTCGCTTTCTGCGTGTCACAGGCTGGTTTTTCGCCTCCCAAGCAACCAAAAGCGACAGTCTGCGTAGAGGGGTGAGGAGAACGGCGAGAAGGACGACGGCTCGTCACACAAAGCGGCCCGGGCGCGATTGCGTCCGGGCCGCCCGTCATGTCTGGTGCCCCCGGGCCGATTCGAACGGCCGACACCCGCTTTAGGAGAGCGGTGCTCTATCCCCTGAGCTACGAAGGCATGGTGGTCATTCTAGCACCTGAGCGCAGAGCCGACAAAAGCTACTTGCTCTTGCGACGCGCCTCCTTGGCGGCCTTGCGGGCGAGCTGCTTGGCGCGCTCCTGCTCGAAGAGCTCCACGAGGCGCTTCTCGGAGAGGCTGTTGACGCTTGCCTGTGCCTGCTTGCGGAACGGGCGGCGCTTGACAAAGTCGTAGATGATGGCGCCGATGATGCACGCGTAGGCAACGAGCAGCGAGCCCGAGGCGACCATGCCCTGCACGGTGGTGATGTCCACCTCGTTGCCAAAGGCGTACATGCCCACGAGGGAGACGATGGCAAACGCCATGCCCACGCCCACGACGATCCAGAAGATCCTGTCCGTCCGGCGATACTCGGGCATGTTCCTCAGGACGAGGTCGTAGGCGCGGGTCTTGAGGTCGCTCTCCTCGCGCTCGCGACGCTTGCGGTCGCGCTTCTCCTCCTTGGTCTCGGACTTGCCAAAGACCCCGGTATCGGGCTTGGAGGCGCTGCGCACGGAAGCGGCGGCCTCGCGGACGGGACGCGCCTTCGCAACGGAGCTGCGCGAGAAGCCCTTCCGCTCGTCGTCGCCGACGAGGGCCTCGGCCTCCTTCTTCGGGCGGCCGACGATGTTGCCCTCGGCCTCGCGACGCGCGCCCTCGATGGTGTCTCGCAGTGACATACGACTCCCTACTTGGTGCGGGCAGGCACGAAGGCGCTGCCGGTGATGATCTGGAAGGCCTCCTGGTAGCGGTCGGAGGTGCCCTTGATGACGTCGGCGGGGATGCGCGGCGGCTCGCCGGTCATGTCCCAGTTGGCGCGCAGCCAGTCGCGGACGTACTGCTTGTCGTAGCTCGGCTGGACCTTGCCCTCCTCGTAGCCCTCGGCCGGCCAGAAGCGGCTGGAGTCGGGCGTGAGGCACTCGTCGATGAGGGTGAGCCTGCCGTCGATGAAGCCGAACTCGAACTTGGTGTCGGCGATGATGATGCCGCGCGTCGCGGCGTAGTCCGCCGCGGCCTTGTAGATGGCGAGCGAGGCGTCGCGCAGCTGCTCGGCGACCTCGGTGCCCACGATCTCGCAGCAGCGCTCGAAGGAGATGTTCTCGTCGTGGTCGCCGAGCTCCGCCTTGGTGGACGGGGTGAAGATCGGCTCGGGGAGCTTGGAGGCCTCGGTGAGCCCGTCGGGCAGCTTGATGCCGCAGACGGTGCCGTCCTGGTCGTAGGTCTTCTTGCCGGAGCCGGTCAGGTAGCCGCGGACGATGCACTCGATGGGCACGGTCTGCGCCTTCTTGACGAGCATGGAGCGGCCGGCGAGGTAGTCGGCGTAGGGCGCGTACTCCTCGGGGAGGTCGGCCACGTCGCAGGAGATCATGTGGTTGGGGATGAGGTCGGCAAAGCGCTCGAACCAGAATGCGGAGATGCGCGTGAGGATCTCGCCCTTGTGGGGGATCTCGTCGGGCAGGATGAAGTCGTACGCACTGATGCGATCGGACGCCACCATGAGCAGGCTGTCGCCGCAGTCGTAGATGTCGCGGACCTTGCCGTGCGAGTCCGGTCGAAGTTCCATCTCAGCCATTCCGGCCACCTTTCCTAAGCGTCAAGTCACAACTCCCTAGTATACGTCACCCGGAGGTCGTCCGGAGGTTATACTCCCCGCTCAGACAGCTTCGCTGCGCGAAGAGCTCGCGGATGAGCATAACCTCCGGACGACCTCAGCAACGGCATCCTTGCGAGGCCCGCCGAGAGGTCATCTCATCCGCGAGTTCTTGCGCCAGCAAGCTATCTGAGCGGGGAGGTGACCTCCCGGCGGGCCGCCCGGGGGTCTAGCGGTCCTGCTGGTTGCGGGCGCTGCGGAGCGGGATGCGCAGCGTGAAGGTGGTGCCGCGGCCGGGCTCGGACTCGACGAGGATGGTCCCGTTGTGGCGGTCGACGATCTCCTTGGTAATGGCCAGGCCCACGCCGAGGCCGCCCGAGACGCGCTCGCGGCTCACGTCGGAGCGCCAGAAGCGGGCAAAGGTCTGCGGGATGTCCTCCTTGGCGATGCCGATGCCCGTGTCCTGCACGGCGATGAGCGCGTCGGAGTGGTCCTGGCGCAGGGACACCTTCACCCAGCCGTCCGCGTTGGTGTAGCGCATGGCGTTGCTCATGAGGTTCACGATCGCCTCGCGCAGGAGGTCTGGGTCGACGTCCGCGTTGAGCTCGCCATGGGGTGTCTCGTCAACAAAGCGCAGGTGGAGGCCCTTCTCGTGGAAGAGCTGGTGCTGCGAGGAGACGAGGCTCCTCACCAGGTAGACGAGGTCCGTCCGCTCCGCCTTGAGCTCCGTCGTCCCGTTCTCGAGGCGCGACAGCTTGAGCATCGCGTCGATCAGGCGTGAGAGACGGCGCACCTCGGTGGCGACCACCTCGAGGTGCTCGTCGTCTGCGGGGAGCACGCCGTCCTGCATGGCCTCGACCGTGGCCTGCATCGCCATGAGGGGCGTGCGCAGCTCGTGGGCGACGTCGCCCGTGAGACGGTGCTCGAGCTTGAGGTCGCGCTCGATCGTTCCCGCCATGTCGTCGAACGTCTCCCCGAGCTGGCCCACCTCGTCGGTACCCGTCACCTTGGAGCGGGCCGTGAGGTCGCCGTTTCTGATCTGCTTGGCCGTGGAGGTGATGCGCTGGATGGGGCGCGAGATGGCGCGCGAGACAAAGAAGCCGATCACGCAGGCGATAAGTGCGGCGATGGCGGCGGCGGTGGCGATCGCGCCGTACGAGTTGGTGCGGAAGGCGGCGTCCGCCTTGGTGAGCAGCGCCTCGGACCCAAGGGCCCAGAGCCGGACGGTGCCCAAGACCTTACCGTTTGGCGCCGTGATCATCGAACTCACGGTCGCGTTCTCCGCGGTCGGGACCGTGGCGGGAACGCGGGGCACGCTGTCCGAGACGCCCGCGACGCGACCCGATGAGGTCGCCCAGGTGTCGTCATAGAGGACCTCGCCGTCGGTGGTGGTGACCTGCACCACGATCTCCGACGAGACGGCGGACGCGGACGCCGCGACGGAGGCGACCTCCTCGTCCAGCTCGCCCTCCTCCGCATACGCCTCGGAGATGGCGGCGGCGGTGGAGTCCGCGAGCCCCTGCATGTTCTGACGCGTGTAGGCCATGAACTGGCCCTCCCACACGATGGCCAGGACCACCACGAGCACGAGCGCGGTCATGATCGCCGTGAGGGCAAAGGCGAAGGTGAGGCTCGTCACGTAGGGCCGGCCGCGCTTGGGGCGGCGCTTTATGGTGTTCCAGCTTCCATACGAGGAAGCGGGCCGCCCGTCGCTGTCCTCGACGTGCGCCCGCTCCCCGGTGACGAATCGAGCCGACATGTTCTCTTCCTACTTGCCGGCGCTCTCGGCCGGCTTCTCCGGGGCCTCGAAGCGGTAGCCCACCCCGTGGACGGTGTAGAGCCAGCGCGGGTTGCGCGGGTCGTCGCCCAGCTTGGCGCGGAGGTTCTTGACGTGGGAGTCGATCGTGCGCTCGTAGCCCTCGAAGTCGTAGCCGAGGACCTTCTCGACGAGCTCCATGCGCGTGTAGACGCGGCCCGGGTAGCGGGCGAGCGTGGTGAGCAGCTTGAACTCGGAGGCGGTGAGGTCGACCTCCTTGCCCTCCACGAGCACCTTGTGGCCGGAGATGTCGATCACCAGGTCGCCGAAGTCGAGCGTCTCGAGCGCGGGCTCGGTCTCGGTGTGGGCGCGGCGCAGCAGGGCGCGCACGCGGGCGACGAGCTCGCGCGGCGAGAAGGGCTTGATGAGGTAGTCGTCCGCACCGAGCTCCAGGCCGATGATGCGGTCCTCGACCTCGCCCTTGGCGGTGAGCATGATGATGGGCACGTTGGAGGTCTCGCGGATGGCGCGACACACGCGCTCGCCGGAGAGCTTGGGGAGCATCAGGTCGAGAATGACCAGGTCGAAGGTGTGCTTCTCGAACTCCTCGACGGCGCTCTGGCCGTCGCCGACGCCGCGCACGATGTAGTTCTCGCGCTCGAGGTACGCCGCGACCGCGTCACGAATGGTCTTCTCGTCCTCGACCAGCAGGATCTTCTTCTCGTCTGAAGCCATCTTGGCCTCCCTGGGTTTCTCGCGTTGCCGATGTCCGGCCCGTAAGTGTCATTAGTGTACCCCACCGGCGCGGGGGAGTTGCGTCCTTACAGGCGGAAGGCGCGTACGGCGACCGTGGCCGGATAGCCCGTGTCGGCGTCCTTCACCGTGGCGTAGGTGACGAAGAGGTCGCACTCGCCCATGCGCGCCGGGTAGTCGCCATAGTCCACCGCCCTGTCCGCAGATCCCAGCACGGCGTACTGCCGCTTTGCGAGGTCGATGACAAAATACGAGGCCAGGCTCTTGATGATCACCGTGTCGCCGCGCCCGCAGCCCATCTCGGACGGCTCGCGGTTGAGACGGAAGAAGCCCCCGTCGGCCGTCCCGACGTAGGTGCCCATCTGCCCGAGAAGCCCGCCGGTGCTGTAGCTCGCCTCAACCGAGACGAGAAACCGCTCGCCGACGCGCGTGGCGCGGAAGGGGCGGACGTTCTGGGGCATGACCAGCTGGTCGAGCCTCGTCGCGAGGTCGTCGGAGAGCGAGTAGGCCGTCACGCCGTAGAAGATGCCCTCGTCGGCGCGCACGCGCGGCGTGAGCACGACCGCGTCGCCGGACACGCTGAGCGCGGTGGCAAAGCGCCCCGGGGACTCGACCACGGCCTTGGCCTCGCTGTCCCCGAGATGCCACAGATAGCAGAACGAGTGCTCCGTGGTGCGCGAGCCGGTCGTCGAGGGCTGGACCTGCCAGATGACCGTTCGCCCCGAGACGACGAAGGGCGCCGGGTCGAAGTCCGCATCGCCCTCCCAGAGGGTCACGGGATCGCCGTCGAGCGCGCCGCCCGCGAAGGAGGCGCCGTACAGCGACCAGGCGCGCGACTGGAGGTCGAGCTCCACCCACGCGAAGACGTAGTCCGAGCATCGGACGTCGTAGATGACCGTCGTCGCCGCCTGGCCGATGGGATCGGAGACCACCTCGACCAGCTGCCCCGAGGCGAGCGAGAGGGCGGACGCCTTCACCATGGGAGTGGCGGACGAGCCCGCCGTGGTGACGGGGATCCACGTGCCCTCGGCGGGGTGCAGCACGTTGCCGACCGGGAAGGACCAGGCTGCCTCCTCGGCGATCGCGAGGTCCACCGCCTCGAAGGTGTCGAGGATGTTCTCCGCCGAGTCCTCGTCGACCACCACGGGGTCGGAGGTCTCCTCGTCGCCGCCATGCGTGCACCCGGAGAGGACGCCCACGGCCGCCGCGGCGGCGGTGCCGGCGGCGGCCGTCTTGAGAAAGGTGCGACGCGTCAGCTTGGGAAGGCGCATGGCTAGGCCTGGGCGCTCGCGACGGCCTCGGTGAGCGCGCGGGCGAGCTGGTCCGCGCAGGACGTGGGGCGCGGGCCGCAGGTGTTGCCCTCGAGGATGCCCACGATCTCGTCGACGGGGTGGCCGGCGACGAGCTTGCTCACGGCCTTGAGGTTGCCGTTGCAGCCGCCCTCGAAGGAGACCTGCTCGATGGTTTTGCCGTCGTCGGCGAGGTCGATGTGGATGGCGCGCGAGCAGACGCCGCGCGGCGTGTAGTCAAAGTGCACGTTCTTCTCCTTAGTCAAAGCTCAGCTGCTCCAGGCGGTCAAAGACCACGCCGGCGCGGGTGAGGAAGGCGCGCGGATCGAAGATGGCGTCCAGCTCGGCGGCCGGCACGGTGCAGCGCGGGTCGGCCTCGAGCTTCTCGCGGAACGTGGTGCCGCCGGCGCACTGCTGGACCTCGCGCCACGTGGCCATGGCGTTCTCCTGCACGATGGCGTAGGCCTCCTCGCGGGTGATGCCCGTCTCCACGAGGGCGAGAAGGACCTTGGACGAGAAGATCAGGCCGCGCGTCTTGTTGAGGTTGGCGAGCATCTGCGCCGGGTAGAGGATGAGGCCGTCCACGATGCGCGTGAGGCACTGGAACATGTGGTCGAGCGCGATGAAGCTGTCGGCCTGCGCCACGCGCTCGGCGGAGCTGTGGCTGATGTCGCGCTCGTGCCAGAGCGCCACGTTGTCAAAGGCGACCTGCGCGTTGGCCTTCACCACGCGGGAGAGGCCGCAGACCTTCTCCACGGTGATGGGGTTGCGCTTGTGCGGCATGGCGGAGCTGCCCTTCTGGCCCTTGCGGAACGGCTCCTCGGCCTCGAGGGTGTCGGTCTTCTGGAGGTTGCGGATCTCCGTGGCGATGCGCTCGCAGGTGGCGGCGGTGGTGGCCAGGACGCCGGCGAGGTGGGCGTGGTGGTCGCGGGAGATGACCTGCGTGGACAGCGGGTCGTGGACCAGGCCCAGGTGCTCGCAGACGTACTCCTCGACGAAGGGGTCGATGGAGGAGTAGGTGCCCACCGCGCCGGAGATGGCGCCGAAGGCCACGTTGGCACGGGCGTCCTTGAGGCGGTCGTAGTCGCGCTTGAGCTCCCAGGCCCAGCTGCCGAACTTCATGCCAAAGGTCATGGGCTCGGCGTGGATGCCGTGGGTGCGGCCCACGCAGAGGGTGTCGCGCTCCTCGAAGGCGCGGCGACGGCAGATCTCGCCGAGGAGGCGGCAGTCCTCGATGAGGATGTCGGTGGCCTGGACGAGCTGGTAGCAGAGGGCCGTATCGCCGAGGTCGGAGGACGTCATGCCAAAGTGGACCCAGCGCGACGGCTTGGGCTCGCCCTCGGGCACGTCGCGGTCGATGTACTCGCCCATGTTGGTGAGGAAGGCGATGACGTCGTGGTTGGTCACGGCCTCGATGGCGTCGACCTCGTCCCTGTTGAAGTCCGCGTGCGCGCGGATCCAGGCGGCCTCCTCGCGCGTGATGCCGATCTTGCCCATCTCGGCGTGCGCCTCGCAGGCCAGGACCTCGATCTCCTGCCAGATGCGGTACTTGTTCTCCAGGGAGAAGATGTGGCCCATTTCGGGACGGGTGTAGCGGTCGATCATGAGGCCTCCTCGGCGGTTGCGCGGCTGACCCCTCGATTCTACCGCAGGGCGCCCTCGTCCTTCTTGAGCGAGGCGCGCGCCTCGTCGAGCTGCACGACAACAGCATCGTGGCCGGTGCCGCCGTAGGTCACGCGGGCGTTGGCGATGCCGGCCGGGTCAAGGTCCCGCGCGATGTCCGCCTCGAAGAGCGGGCTCGCCGCGGCGAACTCCTCCGCCGTGAGGTCCTCGAGGCCCTTGCCGTGCTTCTCGCAGTAGAGCACGAGCTCGCCCACCACGCGGTGCGCCTCGCGGAAGGGCATGCCCTTCTTGGCCAGGTAGTCGGCCACGTCCGTGGCGGCCGAGAAACCCGTGCCCGCCTGGGCGAGCATGACGTCGGCGTTGACGGTCCAGGTCTCCACCATGCCCGCGGCGATCTCCATGCAATCGGAGAGCGTGCGCGCGGCGTCGAGCGGACCCTCCTTGCACTCCTGGAGGTCCTTGTTGTACGCCAGCGGCAGCGACTTCATGGTGGTGAGCAGCGCCATCAGGTCGCCGTAAACGCGGCCGGTCTTGCCGCGCGTGAGCTCCGCGAAGTCGGGGTTCTTCTTCTGCGGCATGATCGAGGAGCCGGTGGAATACTCGTCCGAGAGCGTGATGAAGCCAAACTCCGTGGAGCTCCAGAGCACGATCTCCTCGCAGAGGCGCGAGAGATGCATCATGCCCACGGCGCAGGCGTACTCGAGGTCGAGCAGGTAGTCGCGATCGGAGACGGCGTCGAGCGAGTTGGGGATGGCGCGGGAGAAGCCCAGGAGCTCCGTGGTGCGCTCGCGGTCGAGCGGGTAGGTGGTGCCGGCGAGCGCGGCTGCGCCGAGCGGATTGGCGTCCGCGGCGTCTCGCGCGGCGGCGAGGCGCGTGAAATCGCGCGCGAACATCCAGAAGTACGCGAGGAGGTGATGGGAGAGCAGCACCGGCTGCGCGTGCTGGAGGTGCGTGTAGCCGGGCATCACGACGTCGAGGTTCTTGTTTGCCGCGCCGAGAAGGACGCGGCGCAGCTCGATGTTGCCGACCATGAGCTCATCGCAGAGGTCCTTGGCGAGCAGACGGATGTCGGTGGCAACCTGGTCGTTGCGGGAGCGGCCCGTGTGCAGGCGCCCGCCGGCGGCGCCGATCGCGCGGGTGAGCGCGCCCTCGACGGCCATGTGGACGTCCTCGTCGTTGACGTCCCAGACGAAGGTGCCCTCCTCGATCTGTCTGGCGATATCGGCGAGGCCCGCGTCGATCGCGGCCTGGTCCTCGGCGGAGATGATGCCCTGCTCGGCGAGCATGCGCGCGTGTGCACGGCTGCCGGCGATGTCGTGGGCCGCCATGCTCTTGTCGACCTCGAGGCTCGCGCCGAACTCCTGAGTGAACTGGTCAACGCCCTTCTCGAACCTGCCGCCCCACAGCGCCATCCTGGCCTCCTTGCTTGGACAATCCTGGCGTCTAGCTTATCAAAGCGATGTCATGTTCGCGTTTTAGGCAGTTTGCAAGGCACACGGTGAGTAGCATTGACGCTCCTGTTAACAATCTTGCAGGTAAACGCGGTGCCGTAAATTACGCTACTTGCCGCACCTGCTGAAAACTGCCTAAAACTGCAATACGGCCGGCCGGGAGCGTCTCCCAGCCGGCCGTTTCTCGTGAAACGTGCTGGCGGCGTGCCCTAGTGCACGGGCTGGAGGCCGGAGCCGGGGCCCTGAACCTTGGACCAGGTCTTGGACTGCAGGCCGTGGAGGACGATGAAGCCCTCGGCAGCGGAGTGGTCGAAGGAGTCGCCCTCGTCGTAGGTAGCGAGGTTGTAGTCATAGAGGCTGTACGCGGAGCGCACGCCGTCCACGAACAGGCCGCCCTTGCAGAGGATGATGCGCACGTCGCCGGTCACGTACTTCTGCGTGTAGGCGTTGTATGCGTCGATGGCGTTACGGTTCTGCGAGAACCAGAGGCCGCGGTAGACGGTGGAGGCCCACTCGACGTCCATCTTAGCCTTCTGCTTGAGGGTCTCGGCGTCGAGGCAGAGCTGCTCGAGCGTCTGGTGCGCCTGGATGAGCAGCAGCGCGGCCGGGCACTCGTAGCACTCGCGGCTCTTGATGCCCACGACGCGGTCCTCGATCATGTCGATGCGGCCGTAGCCGTTGCGGCCGGCGATCTCGTTGGCCTTGATGATGAGGCTGAGCAGGTCCATCTTCTCGCCGTTGATGGCGGTGGGGATGCCCTCCTCGAAGGAGATCACGACCTCCTCCGGCTCGGCGGGGCAGTCCTCGAGGTTGTTGGTCATCGTCCAGATGTCCGCGGGCGGCTTGTTCCAGGTGTCCTCGAGCACGCCGCACTCGATCGCACGGCCCCAGAGGTTGTCGTCGATGGAGTAGGGCTTCTTCTTGGTGGTGGGCACGGGCACGCCGTTGGCCTCGGCCCACTCCATCTCGGAGTCGCGCGTGGTGAGGTCCCACTCGCGCACGGGGGCGATGATCTCCAGCTCGGGGTCGAGCGCGCGGATGCAGGTCTCAAAGCGCACCTGGTCGTTGCCCTTGCCGGTGCAGCCGTGGGCGATGTACTTGGCGCCGTACTGGTGCGCGATGTCCACGAGGTGCTTGGAGATCAGCGGGCGGGACAGTGCGGAGAGCAGCGGGTAGACGCCCTCGTACTTGCCGTTGGCCCAGATGGCCTTGGAGAGGATCTTCTCGGCGTACTCGGCGCGCATGTCGATGGCCTCGGAGGCGATGGCGCCCATGTCGAGGGCCTTCTGCTTGATCCAGGAGAGGTCCTTCTCGTCCTGGCCCACGTTGCCGCAGATGGCGATGACGTCGAGGTTCTTCTCGATCTGCAGCCACTTGACGATGACGGACGTGTCCAGTCCGCCGGAGTACGCGAGGACGACCTTTTCCTTCTCTGCCATGATGTTTTCCTTTCGCATGGTTACGCTGTCAGAGCACGGGGAAACCCGACGATGTCAGCCGCGGGCGGCAAAGACGCGCCTGGCGGGCATCGCGGGCTAGATTCGTCGGTTGGCGGGGAGGAGGGCCGCAGCGAGCACGCGCGCGCTGTGAACGTTCATCAACGTTGGCCTCCTCAGTAGTTGAGCGGGCGCGGGCTATTGGCCCGCGGCTGTCTGACGTGCTGACTATAGGACTTGAGCGTCTGGCCGACGAGAAGAGACTCCTTCTTGAAACATTTTCCTGCCCGGGAGGGGCCCAACGCTGAGGTTTGGGTTCATCGTTCTGGCACACACGTTGGCACCCAGACTGTTTTCGCAGCTAGATAGTTCGTTTAGATTTCTATCCTCCTGATAGCCGCTGCTGGTGAACCCAAACCTGTCTGCGGTTTGGGTTCACTTCTCAGAAGGATTCGGCGTATCGATTATGCAACTACACTCTGACCTGAGGGTTTACAAAATGTGAGACCGCTTCGTGCAACGCGATGAACCCAAACCTCAAAAGAAGGGGCCGGACGCCAAGAGGAGCGTCCGGCCCGCAGACTTCGATGGTGCGCCCTCAGGGGTTCGAACCCTGGACCTTGGGATTAAAAGTCCCCTGCTCTGCCAGCTGAGCTAAGGGCGCGCGGGGTTGATTTTACTACTCCCAGGCCCACTGCCCGTTCACGAACACCGGGACCTCGGAGCCGTCGGCGCAGATGCCCGTGATCGTCAGGTCGTCCGTGCCGACCATGAAATCCACGTGGGTGCTGCTCTGGTTGACGCCGCGTGCGGCGAGCTCGTCCTTCCCCATGCTCACGCCGTCCGCGATGCACTCGGGGAAGCCCATGCCGAGCGCGAGGTGACAGCTCGCGTTCTCGTCGTAGAGGGTGTCGTAGAACAGGGTGTCGCTCTGCCGGATCGGCGTGTTCTTGGACACGAGCGCGACCTCGCCGAGGCGGCGCGCGCCCTCGTCCGTCTCGAGGATGTGATGGAGCACCTCGTAGCCCTGCTCGGCCCCAAAGTCCACCACGCGGCCACCCTCAAAGCGCAGCCAGAAGTCGCGGACGACCTGGCCGGCGTGAACGAGCGGCAGGGCGGAGTGAACCACGCCCTCGGCGCGCAGGCGGTCGGGGGAGGTGAAGACCTCCTCGGTGGGGATGTTGGGGAAGAACGTGACGCCCTCCTGCGTGCGGCCGGCACCGCCGTCCCAGATGTGCCCGTCCGGCAGGCCGATCGTGAGGTCGGTGCCGTTTGCGGCCTCGTAGCGCAGGGAGCCGAAGCGGCGGTCGTTCAGGAACCGCTTGGTCTTCTCGAAGGAGGCGTTGTGCGTCTCCCAGGCGCTCTCGGGGTCCTCGCCGTCCGCGCGCGAGACCTCGAGGATGAGCACCCAGAGTCGGTAGAGCGCCTCGGCGGGCGAGAGCTCGGGAAAGACCTCGCGAGCCCACGCCTCGACGGGCACGCCGGCGATGCACCATGCGTTGCGGCCAAAGTCCATGCCGTCGCGGAAGGAGCGGCACTCGATGTTGCGCGCGCGGCGCGCCGCCGCAGGCTTGGCGGGGTCGATGCCGCGCAGGATCGTGGGGTCCTGCCCCTCGAGGAACAGAAACGCCGCGCCGGCCTCGGCGAGCGAGTTGAGCTGCTCGACCTGCCAGGAGGGCGTGTGCTCGAAGAACTCCAGCGGGCAGTTCTCGTAGGTGAGGCGGCTGATCTCGTCGTCTGCCCAGATCACCGTCACGTGGCCGGCCCCGCAGCGATACGCGGCACGAACCACGCGGCGGGCAAAGTCCGCGCGCTCGACGGGTGCCTGGAGCACGAGCTCCTGACCGGCGCGCAGGGCCACGCCCTTCCGCACGATGAGGTTGGCATAGAGGTCGAGCTGGTCGGAGAGACGCTCCGTTGCGACGCGGCACTCCTCGTCGGTCATGGGGATGTCTGCCACCCTGGTTCCTTTCCTCGAGCTCGCCCAGGGGCGGCGAGCGGCATCAAAAAGGGCCCCGCACGGGGCCCCGGTCTTTTGGAGCGGGCAACGGGACTCGAACCCGCGAGTGTCAGCTTGGGAAGCTGATGCCTTACCACTTGGCGATGCCCGCGATCTTGTGGCGCCGGGCTGGCGCGCATAGAAGTATACCCTGCCGCCGCAGCGGGTGGCAAGGCGCCGCAAATCCACACGGACCGACCAGAGGGATGTGGGGACCTTGTGCACGGCCTGCGCGCCGATCTGCCGGGGAGAAGGCCGTGTCGTGGCTACGGGGCTCCTCCCCGCGCCCGATACCAGCGTCTTCTCCGCCCGTGCACGACGGCTGCCCGCCACGTGCAAGCTCGCGGCAAGACAGGGACAGATTCCCGAACGCAGGCCCGCGTAGCGTGTGACCTCCACCACCGAGGGACGGGAGGTCACGTGTCGAGAAAAGAGGGACGTGGGGCTATGTCCACGACAAGGGGACCGGCGAGAAGGACGGCGGGAGAGCCGCCCCCACGCTCGTGGCTGCGAGGGGGTGACATGCCGGCCGGCGGCCATCCGCCGGCCGTGGGGCACGCCGGGAGGGTCAGGCTTGTGCGCTGTCTCTGAGCGAGGCGCCCTACGAGCGGCGGATCATCTCGGTGACGAGCGCGGCAACCTGGGCGGCCTGGTCGCCGCTCACGTTCTCCGCAACGTCGTCGGGCGTCCCCGAGAGCGCCGGCAGGCCGTTGTCGTCGAGGCCCATGATCGTCACGGCGCGCAGCGACGAGCGCATCGCGGGGGTGGCGTCGGTGTCCGCCCAGTCGTGCGTCTCCTGGCCGAGCTCGACGTGGAGGTCGGACGCCGCGCCGCTGAGGAGGCGCGTCATCCTGCGGTCGGCGCGGCGCGTCTCCTCGCGGCCCTCGTTCTTGAGGGTCACGAGGCGGCCGGCGCCGATGCAGTCGAGGTTGACCACGAAGCAGCCCCTGACCTCGGAGCGGTGACGCGCGAGGAACGAGCGCATGCCCGCATGGTCGAGCGAGGAGGCGCCGAGCGCCACGAACCAGATGTCATGCGCCGTCAGCTCGTCGTCGGTGAGGGAGAGGACGGCGTCGCGGAGCTCCTCCTCGGTCGGGACCTCCTCCGCCGGCTCCTCCTCGTCGACGAGGCGAAGGCCGCTGCGCGTCGCCGCGCCGCCGCGCCAGTTCTCGCCGTCCTCGTCGACGTCATCGTCGTCCGGCTCGTCGGCGGCGGCCTTGCCGCGAAGGCGCTCGATCAGGGAGAGCACGATGTTCTTGGGCCTCGCGCTCGGCGCCTCGTCGGACGGCTCGGACGCCTGGTCCTGCGAGCGGATCGTCTCGAGCGGCTCCGCCTGGGGCGCGGCGGCAGGAGCCGGGCGCTCCTGCTGGCCGGCGTCAGTCGCCTGGACGCGCGGGGCGTTCGGGTTCGTGGCGAAGGGGTCCGCCTCTCGGCCGGACGGGTCGGGCAGGTCGAAGAGGGAGGCGCGGCGGGCGACGTTGGTGAGCTGGGGACGATAGCTCGTCTTGCCCCACTCCGGGTCGCTCGGGGCGTCCGGGCGCTCGACGGGCTGGGTCGCGTCGGGGTCGAGGTCCTCGTCCATAGCGGAGAGACCCGAGGCGTCCTTGGGGCCGACGCCGCGGCTGCCGTCGTCCATCACGATCTCGAAGCGGCCCGTCGCGAGGAGATCCTCGCGGGTGGCGCCCTGCGCGTCGCCGGCCTCCAGGGCGGCGGTCTCCAGGGTCTTGCCGGCGTCGAGCTCAAGCTCGGCCGTCTCGGCGCTGGCCTCGGGGGCCACGGAGGGGGCGACAGGGGCCTTCGGTGCCGCGGGCGCGACGGGGCGCACTGGCGCGACGTACTCGATGTCGCACGACTCCGGCAGGATCGAGAGCTCCCTCAGGACCTTCTCGCCGTGTCGCACGCCATAGACGGGGGCGGACTCGACCGGGACCTCCTCGTCGACGAGGGCGTCCGCCTCGTCAGGCTGAGCCGGGACCTCCTCGGTCTGGCCGGGGGCCTCCTCGGGCTCCTCCTTCGGGGCGGCGGCGGGACGGGCCTTGGGCTTGGCGCCGCTCGGGCGCACGTTCTCGAGGATGCCGAGAAGCGCGGCGACGGCGGCCTTGTTGTCGTTGGCCCCGTCCGTGCACGGGGCGGTGCGCTCGGCGATGGCGCCGACGGCGGGCACCATCGCGGGCAGCGCGGCGAGGATGCCGACGATCCAGACGACGATGCGGAAGGCCGCGGGCAGGAAGCCGAGCAGCTGGATGAGGGCACAGACCGCAACGGCAAAGGAGCACGGGACGACGAGCCTGTTGACGAGCGGAAGATAGGGCGCGACCGGAGAGGTGTGCAGGAAGTTCTCGCGCGGGGAGTCGTAGTGCGCGGCGATGACGATGGTCCTGCTGCCCTTGGTCACGAGCGGCCCGCTCGCGCGATGGACCGCCACGACGTTCTGGCTCTGCGCGCGCGGGCCAAAGGAGAGCTGGGGGGAGCGGCCAAAGAGCCGCAGCACCGAGAGGACGGCCGGGGCGACGGCGAGGATGAGGCCGATGAGGACGAGGGGAAGGACCCCCGTCCCGACGAGGACCATGCCGACGAGGCACGCGATGGCGAGGATGGCCGGCGTGAGGCCTGCGACGAGGGGCGCGCCGAACTCCTCGATGCTGGCCTCGACGTCGTGCTGGCCCATGAGGTCGGAGATGACCTCGGCGGCCTGGAGCTCCTCCTCGCTGTTCGTGGGGGAGATGCCGATCCTCTCGTCGAGGAACTCAAGATAGTCATGTGTCATGGCCATGCGAAGCATCCTTTTCACAAGTTCCGCGAGCGTCGTCGCGAGCTGTGCATACAATCAAGAGAGTATACGTCTTGTCCTCGCTCTACGCAGGAAAGACTCAAGCGACGGCTCAACCATCGGGACGAACGGAGGGAGGGGTGCCGTGAGGCTCACGCGCGACGACGAGCGAGCGAGGAGGATCTGCTCCCTCGCGCTCGACTTCATGAACGCGGAGACCCCGCTCTCGTCGTCGGAGATCGCCCGCGACCACTACCCGGGCCTCTCCCCCGACAGCTTCCGGCGCGCCTTCGCGCGCGACCGCGAGATGCTCGCCGCGTGCGGCGTGTCCGTCGTCGAGCTCCGCCGCGCCGGGGGCGAGTCGAGCTGGAAGGCGGACGAGGGGCTCTCCTTCGCACACGGCGCGGAGCTCAGGGCCTCCGACGCAGCGGCGCTCGAGCTGGCCTGCGCGCCGCTCGTCGCTGACCCCTCGTTTCCCCTCGCGGGCGACCTCCGCCTCGCGCTCGCAAAGGTCTCCCGGACCTTCTCGGAGACGCTCGCCGTCGGGCGCGTGAGGACGCCCGGTGCCTCGCGGGCACTCGGCACGCTCCGCTCCTGCCTGACCAGGGGGGTGGCCGCGCTGGCGACCTACGTCGACGCCCGGGGGGAGCGCTCGGAGCGCGCGCTCGCGCCGTACGGCTTCTTCGGGCTCAGGGGATGCCTCTATCTGGTCGCGGCCCGCCTCGACGATGCCGGCTCGCCGGTCGAGGGGGGCATCAGGACCTATCGCGTCGACCGGTTCATGGACGTTCGGCCGCTCGAGGACGTGCGCTTCTCGGTTCCCGAGGACTTCTCCGTCGAGGACTGGAGGAAGCTTCCGTTCCAGATGGGGCCGACCGCGCTCGTGGCGCGCCTCTCCGTGGGCCAGGATCGCGAGGGGGACCTACGTCGCGCGGCGGGGTCCCAGGGCACCTTTGCCAGAGCGGGCGGCTCCCTCGTCTGGACGGTCGAGGTGAGCGACGCGGAGGCGGCGGCGCGCTGGGCGGTCGCCATGGGCGTCCGGCCGCTGGGGCCGGACGAGCTGGTCTCCTTGTGGCGCGGGGTCCTCGAGGGGGTGAGCGAGGATGTCGGCTAGAAGGACGGGCGCGGGACGACCCGGTTCCCTCGACACGGCGCGCGAGCTCGTGACGCTCGTGTCGAGCCTCAGCGAGGCCGGGGACGCGCTCAGCGCAGACGCGGTGGCGCAGCGCCTGGGCGTGGACGAGGGCGAGGCCGAGAAGCTCGTCGGGCTCGTCCTCTCCTCGCGGCTCGTCGGTGGGGGCAGCCTCCCCCTCGTCGAGGACGGCGACAGCTACACCCTCGTCACCTCCGGGGGGATCCGGGGTCGGCGGCTGCGCCTCGACCAGGACGAGTCGCTCGCGATCCTGGCGGCGCTCGAGCGGCTCGGGGTGGGAGACGGCGACCCCGTCCGCCTCGCGCTCGAGGAGTCGCTCTCGCCCGTGCCCGTCGACGAGGCGCTCGTTCGCCGGCTCGTGTCCGGGGAGAGCGGGAGCGACGCGCTCGCCGTGACGCTCGCCGCCTGCGGGCGGGCCGCCGCAGGACGGCGCGAGCTCTCCTTCTCCTACAGGAAGCCGGGAGACGCGGCCGCCGAGGCGCGCCACGTCCTTCCCCTCGCCCTGAGGAGCGAGGACGACGCGTGGTTCCTCGACGCGCTCGACCTCGACCGTGACGCCACGCGGACCTTTCGCGTCGACCGGATATCCGACGCCGTCGTCGGGCCCCGCGCCCGCACCGAGGTCCCCGCCCGTGAGGCGCGCGAGGAGCGCCCCGTGCGCATCACGTTCACCGACAGGAGCATCCTCGACCTGCTCTCCTGGCACGACCTGCGCGTCGTCGAGACTCTGCCGGACGGCTCGCTCGTCGCGGAGACGCCCTTCTACGGCGGGACGTGGCTGCCGCGCATGATCGCGGCCTGCGCGGGGACGGCGCACTGCGACGACCCTGAGGTAGCCGGGCTCGTCAGGGCCTACGCGCTCGAGCAGCTCTCCTCGTAGCGAGAAGGGCGGCACGCCCCTCACTCGTGGGAGGCGCGCCAGAGCCTGATGTAGCGCCCGACGTTGGCCGCCTCGAGCTGCGAGACGTTGCTCGAGGGAAGCGAGCGGACGAAGAGGCTCCCGTAGCGCTTGCTCGCGACGCGCGAGTCCGCCAGCACGAGGACGCCCGTGTCCGTGGAGCTGCGTATGAGCCGGCCGGCCGCCTGCTTCACGGAGAGCACCGCCTCGGGGAGCGAGTAGCGCCACCACGCGCGCTCCTCGCGGAGGTCGCGCTCGCGGACCAGCGGGTCGTTGGGGCTCGAGAAGGGCAGCTTGGGAATGACCACGCAGCGCAGGGTGTCCCCCGTCGCGTCGAAGCCCTCCCAGAACGACTTGAGTGCCATCAGCGACAGGTTCTTCTCGGCAAGGAAGCGCGTCCTCAGGCGCCGGGGGGACGACCCGCGCTCCTGGCAGGCGAGGTCGAGGCCGGCCGACGCCAGGCGCGGACGCAGGTTCTCGTAGACGCGCTCCATGTCGCGCCTGTTGGTGAAGAGGGTGAGGACGGAGCCCCCCATCGCCGTGTGCACGTCAAAGAGGAGCTCCTCGAGCGCCTCGAGGTAGCCGCGCTCGCTGGGCGCGGGAAGGCCGCCGGCCACCACCACGGACATGCACGCGTCGTAGTCGAAGCTCGAGTCCAGCCGCACGTCACGGTGCGCGCCCTCGGGGAGCGCCGAGAGCCCGACGCCGCGCTCGAAGTGCGAGAAGTCGTCGCCCACCGCGATCGTGGCGGACGTGAACACCACGCTCTCCATCTCGGGCAGCCAGCGCTGCGCGAGGTCGGCGCCCACGTCGATCTTCTCGGCGACCAGGCGCTCCGTCGCGATCCTCCTGCGCGAGCGGGAGAGATGGGCCGAGTAGACGTAGCTCTCGTCGCTGCCCTCGTCGATGAGGCGGATGCCGGCAAGAAGCTCGCGCAGCTGGCGCGCGTGCTCGGCGAGGTCGGCGGCCCGCTGGGGCGCCTGCGCCTCCAGCGCCTCCGCGGCCTCCGCGAGGGCGCGGACGGTATCGTCCAGCGCGTCGAGGCAACTTGACGCGCTGGCGCGGACCTCGGCCCACTCCGCGCTCTCGCGAACGCCCTTGTCGAGCCACAGCGTCATGGTGTCGTATCCCCCGTCGCCCCGGGCGATCGCCGCGAGGCCGTGGACCGCCTCGAAGAGGTCCGCGACGGCGACCGACGAGCGAGACGCCGAGGCGGCGGCCTTGGTGAGCAGCCCCACCAGGAGCGTCGAGCCCTCGAGGGGCATCGCCTCGACCATCGCCGCGTTGATCGCGCCGGTGTGCGTGCCGCCCAGCCGCTCGAACGCGACGCGCGCGTCGGCGCCCGACACCTCGACCGCCCACTGGCGGCGCGCCTCCGCCTCGAAGGCGTGGGCCTCGTCCACGACCCAGTTGCGCACCGGCGGGAGGATCCTCCCCTCGGCCTCGACGTCGCGCAGCAGCAGCGAGTGGTTGGTCACCACCACGTCCGAGCAGCTCGCGCGCCGGCGGGCGCCGTGCAGGAGACAGGTCCCCGGGAAGTAGGGGCAGCGGCCGTGAAGGCACTCCCCCGGGGTTATCGTGAGCAGGTCGCGGGGGACGTAGCGCCAGCGGATGCCGAGCGCATCGAGGTCCCCCTCGAGGGACTGGCACGCAAACGCGTAGGTGACCGCGACGGCCGTGAGCATGTCGCAGGAGACGGCGTTGTCCGAGCGCCCGTCGTGGGGGACCTCGCCCAGGGGCAGCTCCTCGCGCACGGCGCGGTCGAGCCGTCGCAGGCAGGGATAGTGGTCGTAGCCCTTGAGGCTCGTGAACGTGAGCCCGCCGGGCAGCTCCGCGGCGAGCGCGGGGAGCTCGTGGGAGACGAGCTGGTCGGTGAGTGCGTTGGTCTTTGTCGCCACGCCCACGCTCACGTGGTTGCGGCGGGCGTAGATCGCCTCGGGGAGCAGGTACGCCACGGACTTGCCCACGCCCGTCCCCGCCTCGATCGCGCGGTGCGTGCGGGTGGCCAGCGCCTCGGCGACCTCGCGCGCCATCGCGACCTGCTCCGGGCGGCGCTCCATGTGCTCGTACATCCTCGACACGACGCCGTCCGGGCCAAACTCGCGCTCCACCTCGGACGCGGTGGGCACCACGGGATGGTCGAGGGTGGCCGCGTCCTCCCGCTGGTCCGTGGCAAACCCCCTCAGCAGCTCCGCGCGATGGGCCCTCAGGGAGAAGGGCGCGGCGGGCTCGTCCGCGTCGCTCGCCGCAAGATAGGACAGCACCGGCCTGAACGGCCAGTCGACCTTGGGATGCATCCCCGCAAGGTCAGCGAGAAGCGCGGTGGGGAGGTCGGAGAGCGCGAGGAGCAGGATTCGCCACAGGCCGCAGAGGGCGTCCACGTCGTCGGAGGCGCGATGCGTCACCGACGCGCACCCAAACGCCGCCGCCATGTCGGCGAGCCTGTGGGTCGAGAGACGCGGAAGCGCGATCCGCGAGAGCGAGAGCGTGTCTATCCAGGTGTCGCTCACGTCCGCCCCGCCGGGGACGCCCTCGACGAAGGTGCGGTCGAAGGTCGCGTTGTGCGCGAGGACGGGCGCTCCCCCCACGAACGACGCGAGGGCGGCCACGGCGGTCCGTGCGTCGGGCGCACCGGCCACGTCGACGCTGCGAATGCCCGTGAGCTGCTCTATCTCGGGAGGGATGGGCGTTCCCGGGTCGACGAACGTCTGGAAGCGCTCGACGACCTCGCGCCCGCTGATGCGGGCGGCGGAGATCTCGATGAGGTTGCAGTCTTTGAACGATAGTCCCGTGGTCTCCGTGTCGAGAACCACCACGTCGTCCTCGAGCGGGCCAAAGTCGGCCGAGGTCGCTCGGTCCGCGAGGCTCAGGTAGCGGAGGCGCACCTCCTCGGGCGTCCCCGGCAGGATGAGCGACGGCAGCGAGGGTGCTCCCTCGACCATCACGCTCGGCCCTCGAGCGCGTACTCGACGAACCTGGTGCAGAGCTCGGGGAACTCGATGCCGCCGTGGCGCGCGGAGTCGGGGAGCAGGCTCTCCGCCGTCATCCCCGGGATGGTGTTGGTCTCCAGGATGACCGGCGTCCCGTCGGTGCGGACGATGAAGTCGCTGCGGGAGCAGCCGCGGCACCCGAGCGCGCGATGGGCGCGGACGGCGAGGTCCTGGGCCCGGGCGTACACGCCGGCATCGAGGCGGGCGGGGATGACGTGGTGCATGGAGGAGGGCTCGTACTTCACCTTGAGGTCGTAGAACTCGGCGCCCGTAACGATCTCGACGATCGGGAGCGCGTGGGCGTCGTCGTTGCCGATGACCGGCACCGTGATCTCTGTGCCCTCCACGCAGCTCTCCACGAGCACGCGCCCCCCGTCGCGGCCGGCGAGCTCGATCGCCTTGGCAAGCTCGCCGCGCTCGGTGACGCGCGTGATGCCAAAGCTCGACCCGTTCGCCGCTGGCTTCACAAAGAGCGGCAGCCCCAGACGGTCCACGAGCGCGTCCACCGCCTCCTCGGTGAGGGGCGCGCCGGCCGGAAGGTCAACGCCCTCGGGGACGGGAATCCCGGCATCCTTGAACACGGCCTTGGCGAGCTGCTTCTCCGAGGCGACCGCGGAGGCGGCCACGCCGGAGAAGGTGTAGGGGATGTGTAGGACGTCGAGAAGACCCTGGACGCTGCCGTCCTCTCCGTAGCGCCCGTGGAGCGCTACGAATGCCACGTCGTAGCCGCCCCCCATGAGCTTCGACACGAAGTCGCGTGCGGCGAGGTCGAGAAGGTCAACCGTGGCAAAGCCGGCCTCCGCCAGGGCCCGCTGGCACTCGGTCGCGGAGGAGAGCGAGATCTCGCGCTCGTCGGACCAGCCTCCCCCGATCACGGCGACACGCATCCTCAGCAGCTGCTCTCTGTCCATCGAAGCCCCTTTTGCTCGGCCCTGTTGCGCTAGACTCACGTTCTGTTCACTCTTGCAGAAAGAGGATACTCCAAAGGACGCCCCGTGAGACAGGTGTAGAGATGACCACAGCCATGAGCAACCGCCCCCAGGACCCCGCGTCGGAGCCCCAGCGCGACATCCACTCGCTCACCCACGGCGAGCTGCTCGAGGCGCTCTCCTCGCTCAACCAGCCCTCCTTCAGGGCAAAGCAGATCGAGGAGTGGGTCTGGTCGAAGAACGCCCGCTCCTTCGACGACATGACCAACCTCCCCAAGGCCCTGCGCGAGGAGCTCGCGCGCCGCTTCACCATGGGCGCGGTCGAGGAGGTCGCGCGCCAGTCGTCCGTCGACGGCAGCCGCAAGTACCTCCTTCGCCTCTCCGACGGGGTCACCGTCGAGTGCGTTGGCATGCCCACGAGAAGCCGTCTCGCCGTCTGCGCCTCGACGCAGGCGGGCTGTGCGATGGGGTGCGCCTTCTGTGCGACGGGTGGTGCGGGCCTCACCCGCTCCCTCTCCGCGGCAGAGATCTACGAGCAGGTCATGCACGTGCGCGACGACTTCAACGAGCGAGTGACCAGCGTGGTCCTCATGGGCCAGGGGGAGCCCTTCATGAACTATGACGCCACGCTCGCCGCCCTGCGCAGGCTGAACTCCCCTGACGGCGCGGGCATCGGCGCGCGTCACCTCACGGTCTCCACGTGCGGCATCATCCCCCAGATCATGCGCTTCGCCAACGAGCCCGAGCAGTTCACGCTCGCGGTCTCCCTTCACTCTGCCGTCCAGAAGACCAGAAACGCCCTCATGCCCGGCGTGCGCAAGTACTCTCTCATTAACCTCTACAACGCGATGGGAGAGTATGTCGGCAAGACGGGTCGCCGTCCGACCTACGAGTACGCCCTCATCGGCGGCGTGAACGACACCGATGCGGAGCTTCAGGCACTCTGCGATTTCTGCGAGGGTACGCTCGCCCACGTCAACCTCATCCAGCTCAACGAGGTCGAGGGGTCAAAGCTCCGTCCCTCGACCCCCGAGCGCGCCGAGGACTTCGTGCGCGCGCTCGCGCGCGTGGGCGTCGAGGCCACGCTGAGAAACTCCCGAGGGGCGGACATCGACGCCGCCTGCGGGCAGCTCAAGCAGCGTCTCACGAAGAGGCGCTAGGGCGTACATGCGCCCCAGCGCCAGCGCGATGATATCTATTCTGGTATAGAACATATGTTCTAGTATCCGAGCGACTCCCATTCTTTTGCGGTCTGCCTGGCCTGTGCCGCTGCGTCCATACCGTTGTCTTGAGTTCCCTCGAGCACGTCGTTGATGCGTTTCACGACATTACAGACTTCCTCGGCACAGCGACTCAGCGACCGCCGAGCCTCGCTCGTGAGCAGAAGTCGATACGCGACAATGCCCGCCCCCGCAAGGGCGACGCCCAACAGAAGAAGATTTCTTGTTCCCTTCATCGTTCGGACCACGTCCCGGGGCCGCTGAGAAGATCGACGATGTGGGCAAGCTGGTCCTCGTCGGCGAACTCGATCTCAATCTTGTTCTTGCCGCGCACGTTCTTCACCTTCACGTTCGTGTCGAGCGCAAGGCGCATCTGACGTGCCGCCCTCTTGAACGACTGTGGCGTGGGAACGCGGACGGCACGCTCCGTGCTCTCTGTGACAGAAAAGAGTGGGGCGAGGGTTTCTGTCTGACGTACCGACAGACGCTCGTCCACGACCTTCTTTGCCAGGCGGATCCGACCTTCTTCGCTGGGCACCGCAAGAATGGCACGGGCGTGACCAGCCGTCAGGCTTCCATCCTCCACATAGCTCTGCACTTCCTTGGGAAGGTCAAGTAGGCGCATGGTGTTAGTGATTGCAGAGCGCGACTTGGAGAGCGCCTTGGCAAGCTCCTCCTGCGTGAGGCCCTTCTCCTTGATGAGCTGCCTGTATCCCCGCGCTTCCTCGAGAGGGGTGAGGTCCGACCTCTGAAGGTTCTCGATGAGCGCCAGCTTGAACACGTCGTCGTCTGAGATGTCCCTGATTACAACGGGAACCTCCTTCAGACCTGCCGCTCGTGCGGCCTGGTAGCGACGCTCTCCGGCGACTATCTCGTAGACAGCGCCCTTTTTCCTGACAAGCAGCGGCTGGAGTATCCCGTTCTGCCTGATCGAGTCCGTGAGCTCCGCCAGGTCTTCTGCCTTGAAGTTCTTACGAGGCTGCCCCTTGTTCGGCTTGATCTGGTCAATCGGAAGCGTCGAATCCGGCCTCATTCCTGCAGTTTCGGCGTCTGCCTCGCCAACAAGCAGCCCCAGACCCTTCCCAAGTCCACCTTTCTTAGCCACGAGCGACCACCTCTTTCGCAAGCTTCATATAGGCCAGCGATCCCTTGCTCACACGTGCATATTGCACAACTGGCATGCCGTGGCTCGGCGCCTCGGATACCTTAACGTTCCTTGGGATTATCGTCTTGAAGGTCTTCTTGCCAAAGTACTCCTGGACCTCGTCGACAACCTGTTTCGAGAGAGTTGTACGACTGTCGAACATCGTCATGAGAACACCAAAGATCTCAAGGTCGGGGTTCATGCGCCTCTTCACCATCTGCATGGACTCAAGGAGCTTTGCCACGCCCTCCAGCGCGTAGTACTCGCACTGAATCGGAATAATCAGCGAGTTTGCTGCAATTAGCGCATTAATCGTCAGAAGTCCCAGCGAGGGAGGACAGTCGATAAAGACATAGTCAAACTCGTCTTTGACCTTGTTGACAGCATCTTTGAGCACGGACTCACGTGCCATTGCCGTTACCAGCTCAATTTCTGCCGTTGCAAGCTGAATTGTTGCCGGGACAATGAAGACGTTTGGCTCGCAGGTCTCCATGATCGCATCCTCAATTGGGTAATCGTGGAGAATCACGTCGTAAATGTCGTGCTCGAGCTCTTCTTTTTCGATTCCGTACCCACTTGTCGAGTTTCCCTGTGGATCAAAGTCGATGACCAGTACCTTTTTCTTGTTCTCACCAAGACAAGCGGAGAGATTGATTACCGTCGTCGACTTTCCAACGCCACCCTTTTGGTTGATGACAGCGATTACCCGACTGTCGCGCTGGGGAAGTCCTCGTTTCACGTCCTTGTAGTCCATTTGACCTCCGTATGTAGTGCGTTTACTGCTTAGCAGCATCATACGGCATGTTCCACGTGAAACATTCTTCAATTTGCTCTATTTTCTGTGACGGACTCTATCTATGTTTCACGTGAAACAATCATTTGACGCCAAGCGGATTCTGTCGTGCCATTCCGTTCTTTCTTGGCAACTTTATTTGAGCCTTACGAGCCTTCTTGTAGATCAGTATCTCACGGTGGCCAAGCTCTCGTGGGAGTTCGAATGTTTCACGTGAAACGAACTTCATTCCGCAGAGGCGAGCAGCGTGGTCCGCCTCCTCAAGCTCCTCGTCGTCAGGTCGGCCCTTCTCAACAACAAGTTTCCCGTCCATAGTGAGAAAAGGCGTGGCATATTCAAGGAGAACATTCGTCCGAGCGACGGCACGGGCAAACACGTACTCCTGTGAGAGGGGAATCTCACGCGCAAGCTCCTCAAGACGTGCATGTCTTGTAATGGCACCACGTAAACCAAGCGTGCGGCAGAACTCAGACACGGCATCGACCTTTTTTCTGACAGAGTCTACAAGGAGCGCGTGGGCACCTGTCACGACAGCAAGGGGAACGCCTGGAAATCCAGCTCCGGTGCCCATATCAAGAAGATGGTCCTCTTTCCCAATCCCAATCTCCTTACAGGCAAGCGGAAGCAGGGAGTCAACAAGATGAAGCGTGACTGCGTCTGTGGGTTCTGTGATGCGCGTCAGATTAATCACCTTGTTCTTTTCAATGACAAGCTGGAGATACGAGACGAGCGTATCCGCCTGCTCGTTCGTAATGACAATCCCATAAGAGGAAAGCTCACTGATGAGTTGGTCCCTACGAGCGCTCATCACATCACACCTCACTGACAAGAATCGATGTATCAAGAGAAATTGTCACAGAAAAAGGGAGAGCACTCAACATGCTCCCCCTCCTCATGTCCTATGCAAAGGAAGTCTAGCGGACTGCTGTGATGACAACCCTGCGCTCAGGCTCCTCACCCTCAGAGTGGGTGACAACACCATCGTCGTCACGCAGGGCGAGGTGAATGATACGACGCTCGTAGGCGTTCATGGGAGACAGCGTTACCTTGCCACCACGGTCCTTGGCACGAGCGGCGGAGCTTCTCGCCATGTCCTCGAGCTTCTTGCGACGACGGGACTTGTAGCCCTCGATGTCAACGACAATCGGATAGTAGAACTTGATGCGGCTGCTCATGAGAGAGGTCAGAACCATCTGAAGGGCATCAAGCGTACGGCCGTGACGACCGATGAGGACAGCGAGGTCACCACCGTTGACGTCGAGAATGAGCTCACCGTTCTCGCCGTCGTACTCGTCGATGGACGAGTCGTTCTCACCAAAGAGGGCGAGGATTCCCTTGAGGTAGCCCACGGCAAGATCTGCGATCTTGTCCATCTCGTCATCCGTCAGAGGCTCACCGGCCTCGAAGCGCGT
Organism: uncultured Atopobiaceae bacterium; assembly: GCA_963931035.1. GTDB lineage: Bacteria > Actinomycetota > Coriobacteriia > Coriobacteriales > Atopobiaceae > Thermophilibacter. Next base: position 1,576,614 of record OZ006979.1, read on the forward strand.
GCGAATGGAGGAAAACTCATCCTCACTGAGCTCCGGCGCGGTATCCAGCTCTTCCTCAGACATGTGTTCCTCCGAAATAAATCAAACTAATTCAGTAATAGACTTAAAGCTCATGCTAGCTATTAACTAGTTCTTCTTGTGAGGACGCGGCTTCTTCTCGCGACGAACCACGTCAACCTCGACGGGCTTGTTGGCGGCCTCCGCCTCCGCCTCGGCCTTGGCCTTCTCCATGACGCGCTGCGTGATGACCTTCTGCTGCACGACCTGCCAGAGCGAGGAGGTGACGTAGTAGAGCACCACGGCAGCGGGGACGCCCCAGCCAAACATCAGCATCATGACGGCCATGACCGCACCCATGGTCATGGTCTGGGAGCGCTGGGAGGAGTCCTGGAGGGAGGTGTTGAGAATCATGGGGATGAAGGTCAGAACACCAAAGAGAAGGACGAAGATGACGTAGGGCGCCGCAGCGACCCAGTCGCCGGCGGCGACCATGTCGGAGCAGGACTTGGAGATCGAGGGGAGGATGCTGTAGAAGCAGGCGTCCTCGGGAACGGCGCGCACCACGGAGAAGAGGCCAAAGAAGATGGGCATCTGGAGGAAGATGGGCAGACAGCCGCCGAGGGGGTTGAACTTCATCTCGGCATAGACCTTGCGAAGCTCCTCGGCCTGACGCGTCGGGTCGTCGGCGTAGCGCTCCTGGATCTCCTGGAGCTTGGGCTGCATGACCTGCATGCGAGCGGTCGAGCGCGTCGAGTGGGCCATGAGCGGCGTGAGGATCAGGCGGACGATGACCGTCAGGATGATCACCGCCAGGCCCCAGTCGCCGACAAAGCCCTCGATGCCCGCTAGCACCGCGGTCAGGAAGTTAATAAACCAGTCCCACATGGTTCCTCCGTGGCCCGTCCCCCTCAGGGAACGGGGTCATATCCTCCGGCATGAAGGGGATGGCACCTGCATATCCTTCGAAGTGCAAGCGCTCCCCCTCTCAACAGACCGTACTTCTCGATGGCCTCGTACGCGTACTGCGAGCACGTCGGCACATAGATGCAGCGAGCGGGAAGTGCGGGTGATACCTTCGTCTGATAGAGACGAATGAGGGCGCGCACCCCTCGTGAGGGAAGCCCGCCCAGACCATGCCAAACCATCAGGCGTCGCATTTCTTGAGGAGTCGCCTCAAAGAGACGGCAACCGACTCCGGTGAGCTGTCGTGCGTCGCTCCCGTGGAGAAGAGAATCACGTCAAATCCCTCTCGGGGGAGCTCGCAGATTCGGGCCGCCTCGCGCAGGACGCGCTTGCACCTGTTGCGAAAGACCGCGTTGCCCAGCCTCTTTGCGGCGACGAAGGCAACCCTGCCCGGCGTTCCCTCTCCCGTGGGGAGCACGCGAACGCGGAGGAGGGAGTCATTGAGACGCCTCCCCCGCGAGAAGACCCTCTCGAAGTCACCTCTGGACTTGATGGTCCTCATGGGGCGACGCTACACGGTCAGGCGCTTGCGGCCCTTCGCGCGACGACGGGCGAGGACGGCGCGGCCGCCCTTGGTGGCCATACGGGCACGGAAGCCGTGCGTGGTGGCGCGCTTGCGCTTGTTGGGCTGATACGTACGCTTCATGTCTATTCCTCCCGGTTGGGTTATGAGCGTCCAGTTAGAGCAATAAGCTCAGAGATTGTAAGGGTCACGCGCGGGGCCTGTCAATTTCCAACACAAACAATCTCCACGATTACTGCGCAGGTAGGCAGGTATATACGGGGCGCCCGGGAAACCCCGTCTATCCCCACGCGTTTCAACCGACGTGAATCCAAACGGATTCATCTTTTCAGAAAACCGTGTATGAGCTTCATCATGGTATTCTCTTTCATCGAGCGCACGACTGAATCCGCAGTTTTCTACAAGTGTTGAGCATGTGTTGAAATCTTTCATTCAGATAGAATTCCGTCTGAAAAGTTTTCTACAGATGACGAACGAGTGTTGAAAGGAGGGACAGGTGGCGAGGGACTTCTATCCGTTCGTGGAGGAGGGCCAGGAGGGGCAAGGGAACGCCCCGGAGCCAAACCTCGAGGTCAGGCACCCCGCGCGGATCGCGGTCTACGACGACGCCTCCGCGGCGCCGCGCGTGGTGGTCGTCGAGCCGGGTGAGGTCCGCTCCTATCTGGAGGAGATAACCGCCACCGTGAGCCGCCTCGCCCGGGAGCAGGGCGGCTCGATCCCCTTCATGGTCATCAGGGAGATCGTGGAGAACTTCATCCACGCCTACTTCCAGTCCCCGACCATCACCATCCTCGACGACGGAAACACCATCCGCTTCTCCGACCAGGGCCCCGGAATCAAGGAGAAGTCACTCGCGCTCGAGTACGGGACCTCCTCGGCGACGGAGGAGATGAAGCACTACATCCGCGGCGTGGGGAGCGGGCTGCCCTACGTGCAGCAGTACATGTCCGACAAGGGCGGCAGCCTCGAGGTCGAGGACAACATATCGGGCGGGACCGTCGTCACCATATCGACGCACCCCAGGCAGCAGGCCCGGGCCATATCGGGCGCGGACCAGAGGGACGCCGAGAAGGACCTCGCGCCGCAGGTCGCCCCCCAGTTTGCGCAGGCGGCGGGCCCATGGTCTTCTCGGCCGCAGGCGGTCTCCGCGCCGCAGCTCGCCCTCGACGACCGCGGCGAGCAGGTGATGTCGTACCTGGGTGAGCACGAGAGCTGCGGCCCCACCGACCTCGTCCGCTCCTTTGGGGCGTCGGGCGCCACGTGGTCCCGCACCCTCGCGGCGCTCGCGGCCCAGGGGCTCGTCATGAAGGACGGGCAGAAGTATCGCTTGACCGGCATTGGAAGGACGTTCGTCTAACCTTCCGCGACAAGTTATCAACAATCGCTATACTAGGGTTTCGCTTTTTTCAACAATCAGGAATGCGGAACCATGGAAATCTCTCTCGAGTCGGACGCCGAGGCGCTCTGGCAGGACACGCTCGACCTTCTCGCCGACAGGCAGCTGCCCGAAGCGATGCTCGCCATGCTGAGGGACTGCAAGCCCGTCAGCATGGAGGGATCCGTCATGCGGGTGGAGACCCGCATGCGCCTCGTCATGAAGACGGTCTCCAAGAATGCGACGGTCATCGAGGAGTGTCTCTCGCAGGCGGCCTTCGAGCCCATGCGCCTCGAGGTCGTCTTTGCCGCCTCCGGTGCGGCGGCGACCGAGCACGCCCCCTCAAGCATGTCCCGCGAGGAGGCCGACAGCTGGGCCGCGCAGACCGGCGACGGGCGCCCCGCCTGGGACGGGACCCCCGCGCGCAAGATCGCCGAGGACACCTGGGACGAGCCGAGCGCGGACGACCTCCGCGAGGCGGCGGCCAGGAGGCGCAGGAACAACCCCCTCGTCGAGGACATCTCCCAGACGACCTCCAAGCTCACCTTCGAGCGCTTCGTGCGCGGCGAGGAGAACGACATCGCCTACCAGGCGTCGCTCCAGGTCGCCAACGGAATGAACAGCACGTACAACCCGCTGTTCATCTACGGTAAGAGCGGCCTTGGCAAGACGCACCTGCTGCGCGCGATCCAGAACTACATCGCGAGGAACGACCCCTCCCGCCTCTGCGTCTATCGGGACGCATCCTCCTTCATCACCGACTACACCGAGGCCATGCGCCACTCCGAGCGCTCGGCCGCCTCGGTGCTGCGCCAGAACTACGCGGACATCGACGTCCTCATCATCGACGACGTCCAGAAGATGACCGGCAAGGTGGGAACGGTCGGCTTCTTCTTCGACACCTTCAACGAGCTCATCGCCAACGGAAAGCAGATCGTCCTCGCCGCCGACCGGACGCCCGCCCAGCTCGGCATGGGCAAGGACGGCTTCGACGAGCGCATCACAAGCCGCCTCTCGGCGGGGTTCACCACGCCGATCCAGGTCCCGAGCTACGAGCTCAAGCTCCGCCTCATCGAGACCTTCTGCGAGCGCATGCGCGACGACGCTCTCCGGGAAAACGTGGCGGGGCTCACCGGGACGGTCCCTCCCGACGCCATGAGCTACATGGCCGAGCGCGCCGGCACCAACATCCGCGTCATCGAGGGCTTCTGCCAGCGGTGCCTCTTCGCCGCCACGGCGGCCGAGAAGCGCGGCGAGTCGCTCACGCGCGAGGAGATAGAGTCCGTCGCGCGCGAGTGCTGGCCAAACGCCGGCAGGGCGGTCTCCATCGAGGACGTGCAGCGCGCGGTCGAGAAGTACTACGACATCGACCACTCGAGCCTCGTGGGGAACAAGCGCCACAAGGGGCTCATGGAGGCCCGCCACGTGGCCATCTGGCTCTCGCGCGAGCTCTGCGACCGCACGCTCGCCGACATAGGCAAGCACTTCGGCGGGCGCAGCCACGCGACCGTCATGCACAGCATCAGCGTGGTCGACGAGGCGAGGCGCGAGGACAAGACCTTCTACGACCGCCTCATGCAGATTCGCGAGTCGATCACCGGCAACGTCTGACACCGAGAAGACAAGTCTGTGAGGAGGATGTAGAAAGGCGTAGAAAAGTCTGCCCGAATTGTAGAAGCCAACTTCCCGAGGACCTCTCGTGTCGAACCATGTTGAGAGGAAAGGGAGGTCTGCGGCATAGCGACGAACCGTCTGACCTCGATTTTCCAGGTTTGTCTTCTTTTCTACAGACTCTATTACTACTACTGCTCTTTAATCTTTATTAAGTACTTAGAAGAAGGGGGAGTCATGAAGTTCACCGTCAGCCAGTCCTCTCTCATGAAGGCTCTCACGGTCGTCTCCAAGGGCATGGGAGCCAACACGACGCTTCCCATCCTCTCCGGCATCTATCTGCGGGCCGCGGACGGCAACCTGGAGCTGCAGACCAACAACCTGTCCATCTCCATCCGCCACCTCGTCCCGGCGAACGTCGAGGAGGAGGGCGAGACGGTCGTCTCCGGCAAGGTCCTCACCAGCATCGCCAAGACGCTCCCCGACGCGGCGGTGACCTTCGAGGACGCGGACCACATGGTCACGATCTCCTGCGGTCGCTCCACGTTCAGGCTGAACACCCTGCGCGCCGCAGACTGGCCCTCCTTCCCCGAGATCCAGCCGTCGCGCACCATCGAGCTCCCGAGCGATCTGCTCACGCGCATGGTGGACAAGGTCTACCGCGTCACCTCGAAGGAGACGACGCGCCAGTACCTGCAGGGCATCCAGCTCACCGTCGACGACAACACGATCAGGATGGTCGCCACCGACACGATACGCCTCGCCGTGTGCGACTCCTCGGTGGAGGCGGCCCCCGACGAGCCCTTCTGCTCCGTGATCGGCGGCCAGGTGTTCCACGACGTCCTCGCCATGCCCTCCATCACCGACACGATCTCCATCGGCACGGCCGAGAACCAGGCGGTGTTCTCGTTCGGCACCACGACGTTCGTCACGCGGCTGCTCGAGGGGAACTTCCCCTCCTGGCGCCAGCTCGTCTCGCCGACCTGCTCCACCGCCGTCACCCTCGACGTTGCGGAGTTCAGCGCCGCCCTCAAGCGCGTCTCGGTCATCGCGCAGCAGAACGCCTCCATCCGCTTTGACGTGGACGCCGACGGCGGGCTCGTGAGGCTCTCCGCGCGCTCGCCCGAGCAGGGCGAGTCCTCTGAGACGCTCTCCTGCGAGGTGGAGGGCCAGAGCCTCGCGATCGGCCTCAACTACCACTACGTCTTCGACTGCGTGAACGCGGTGTCGGACTCCCAGGAGGTCCGCCTCGAGCTCCAGGGCTCGACGCAGCCGGGCATCTTCAAGAGCAACGGCAAGATCAACTACCTCTACCTGCTCATGCCGATTCGCCTCTAGGGACGGTGGATGGGACTTCTCGTCACAGACGTCCTGCTGCGGGACTTTCGCAGCTTCGAGCGGCTCGAGCTCTCGCTCGCCCCGGGCACGACGGTCCTGGTGGGGCCCAACGCCGCCGGCAAGACCAACACGGTCGAGGCCGTGCAGCTCCTGACCTCCGGCGCGTCCTTCCGTCGTCCGACCCCGGCGCAGCTCGTGCGCGAGGGGGCGGACTCGGCGCGCATCGACGCGCGGCTCGAGGGGGACGGGCGCGTCATCGACCATCGCTGCGACGTGACGCCCGCGGGACGGCGCTTCTTTCGCAACGGCAAGAAGTGCCGCGCCGTCGACATGCCCGAGTCGCTGGTATCGGTGCTCTTCTCGCCCGACGACCTCGCCCTCGTCAAGCGGGGCGCCTCCGTGCGCCGTGACGAGCTCGACTTCTTTGGCCGGCAGACGAGCCCGGGGTACGCGCGCGTCCTGGCCGAGTACCAGCGCGCGGTCGAGCAGCGCAACCGCCTGCTGCGCGACGAGTTTCCCGAGCACTCCCTTCTCGACGCCTGGGACGCGTCGGTCGCGCTCGGCGGCGCCACGCTGCTCTCCGCGCGTCTGCGGCTCTTCTCCCGGCTCGCCGAGAAGGTCTCCCAGGCCTACGGCGTCATCGCGGGAGGAGAGGACCTGGCCTGCGCCTACGCGTGCTCGCTCGGAGACGGCCTCGAGGGGCTTGGGAGGGACGAGCTCAGGGACGTGTTTCTCGACCGGCTCGAGCAGGGGCGCGAGAAGGACCTGCGCCGCCAGCAGACCTGCGTGGGTCCGCACAGAGACGACGTCTCCTTCCTCGTGGGCGGCCGCGACGCGCGGGCGTACGCGTCGCAGGGGCAGCAGCGCTCCGTGGTGCTCGCCCTCAAGATGGCGGAGGTCGAGCTCGCCGGGGAGATTCTGGGGAGCAGGCCGATCCTTCTTCTGGATGACGTGATGAGCGAGCTTGACGAGCGTCGCCGCGCCGCGGTGGTGCGATTCGTCGACGAGGGCATCCAGACGCTGATAACCACCACGAACCTCGGGTACTTCTCGCCAGAGCTCCTCGACGGGGCCAAGGTGGTGAGCTTTGGTGAGTGACGAGATGACGCGCGAGGTGCGTCGCCGCGAGCGAGCCGGCGAGGGGGTGGGAAACCTCCTGGGCCGCGCCCTCGATAGGCTTGGGTCCGAGGGCGAGCGGGACGGCTCCTCGTCGGCCTGGATCGCGTGGAACCGGGTGAACGGGGACGTCGAGCGCGCGCACTCGACGGGTGTCTACGTCGGCGCGCCGCGCCGGGGCGCCCGCGACCCCGAGCTCGTCATCTACGTCGACTCGCACGCCTTCATCACGGACTTCTCGGCAAACCGCGAGGTGTACCTCGCCCGCCTCGAGACGGCCGGCCTGCGCTTCTCGCGCATCGAGTTCCGCCTCTCCAAGCGCCCGCGCACCGAGCGCCCACCGGCCGCCTCGCCGAGAAGGGAAGAACGACCGCTCCCGGAGCTCACCGCCGAGGAGGAGCGAGAGGTCTCCAAACTCTGTGACCACCTCCCCGCCGCGCTGAGGGACAGCGTCTCTCAGGCGATGAGAGTTTCCTATCGCGCCCAGAAGCAAGAACATAGCTAATTTGTTGAGGCCGCCCTCAGAGGGCCTCTCACAGCCTCACAAGCGCTATTATCGTCCAGGCTATGCCGATTTTGGCATGGGCCTGTGTGAGAAAGACGCCTTCGGGGCGATTCCCGCCCCTTGGTGAGAGGATGTGAGCGTGGCTAAGAAGAACGACTACGGTGGGGAGTCAATCAAGATTCTCGAGGGCCTCGAGGCGGTCCGCAAGCGCCCGGGCATGTACATCGGCACGACGTCTGTGGCTGGCCTGCACCACCTGGTGTGGGAGATCGTGGACAACTCCGTCGACGAGGCCATGGCGGGCTTCTGCTCCAAGATCAAGGTGACGGTCCACCCGGACAACTCCATCACCGTGGACGACAACGGCCGCGGCATCCCGGTGGAGAAGCACCCCGTCAAGAAGATACCCACGCTCGAGGTCGTCCTCACGATCCTGCACGCCGGCGGCAAGTTCGACAACAACGCCTACAAGGTCTCCGGCGGCCTGCACGGCGTGGGCGTCTCCGTCGTCAACGCCCTCTCCAAGAAGCTCGTGGCGCAGGTGCGCCGCGACGGCAAGGTCTACGAGATGGCCTTCGAGCGCGGCAAGACCGTGCAGAAGATGAAGGAGGTGGGCACCTCCAAGGCCACGGGCACCTCCATCACGTTCTGGCCGGACGAGGAGATCTTCGAGACCACCACGTACAGCTACGACACCCTGCACGACCACCTACAGGAGACGGCGTTTCTCAACAAGAACCTCAAGATCGTGCTCGTGGACGAGCGCGAGCTGGTGCCCCGCACCGACGAGTTCTGCTACGCCGGCGGCATCATCGACTTCGTGAAGTTCCTGAACGAGGGCAAGGACGTCCTGCCCGGTCTCTCGCGCCCGATCTACATCGAGGGCCGCTCCGCCGCCGACGCCCCCGAGTCCCAGATGGGCGAGGTCGAGGTGTCCATGCAGTGGAACACCGGCTACTCTGAGCACACGCTCTCCTTTGCCAACGACATCTACACCGAGGAGGGCGGCATGCACCTCGAGGGCTTTAGAACAGCCCTCACCAAGGTGGTCAACGACTACGGCCGCGCCAAGAACATCATCAAGGAGAAGGACGCCAACCTCACCGGGGACGACATCCGCGAGGGCCTCACGGCGATCATCTCCGTCAAGCTCCCCGACCCGCAGTTCGAGGGCCAGACCAAGGCCAAGCTCGGCAGCTCCTACATGCGCACGCTGGTGAACCGCGTGGTCGCCCAGGGCATGTCCGAGTACCTCGAGGAGCACCCCAACCAGGCTAAGGAGATCCTCAAGAAGGCGTCCCAGGCCGCCAAGGGCCGCCTCGCCGCGCAGAAGGCGCGCCAGGCGACGCGCCGCAAGAGCCTGCTCGAGAGCGCGGCACTGCCCGGCAAGCTGGCCGACTGCTCCGTCCGCGACCCCGAGATGACCGAGCTCTTCATCGTCGAGGGCGACTCCGCAGGCGGCTCGGCCAAGGACGGCCGCCGCCGCGACATCCAGGCGATCCTGCCCCTGCGCGGCAAGATCCTGAACGTCGAGCGCGTGCAGGACCACCGCGCCTTCTCTTCCGACACCATCCAGGCGCTCATCACCGCCATCGGCACCGGCGTGACCACCGGCTCCGGTGACGGCGGGGACTTCGACCTCTCCAAGGCGCGCTACCACAAGATCATCATCATGACGGACGCCGACGTCGACGGCGCGCACATCCGCATCCTGCTGATGACCTTCTTCTACAAGTATATGCGCCCGCTCATCGACGCCGGCTACGTCTACATCGCCACGCCGCCGATCTTTGGCATCAAGGTGCGCAACAAGATCCACTACGTCTACCCCGACGGCAAGACCCCCGAGGACGAGATCTTGAACCGCTCGATCCGCGAGCTCGGGCTCAACCCCAACGAGGAGGACGAGTCCGACGGCAAGTCCCAGGCGGCCATCAAGGGCTCGGGGCGCCGCCGCAAGGGCTACTCGGTCCAGCGCTACAAGGGCCTGGGCGAGATGGACCCCAAGCAGCTGGCCTCCACGACGATGGACCCCAAGACGCGCATCCTGCAGCGCGTGACCATCGAGGACGCCGCCATGGCGGACCGCGCGGTGCGCGAGCTCATGGGCAACCAGGTCGAGTACCGCCGCGACTACATCGAGAAGCACGCGCACGACGCCCGCTTCCTCGACGCGTAACCACTAAGAGAAAGGCCACACGTGGCAGACGAGAACAACAACACCGAGGGCATGCCCGAGGACCTGCGGCGCCTGCTCGCCCGCGCCGAGGCCGACGACGGCACCGACGTCTACGTCGAGGAGGACTCCGACGAGGACGAGGACTCCGACGACGAGGAGCTCGAGGAGAGCTTTGGCGCCAACACGCGTGGCGAGGACGCCGGCGAGACGGACATCAACGGCGGCTCGCTGCAGATCAGCGAGTTTGGCTCCGAGATGAAGCAGTCCTTCATCGAGTACTCCATGTCCGTCATCACCGCCCGCGCCCTGCCCGACGTGCGCGACGGCCTGAAGCCCGTCCACCGCCGCATCCTCTACGCGATGAACGAGTCCGGCATCTTCCCCAACCGCCCGCACAAGAAGAGTGCGTGGACGGTCGGCGAGGTCATCGGCAAGTACCACCCGCACGGTGACTCCGCCGTCTACGACACCATGGTTCGTCTCGCCCAGTGGTTCTCCATGCGCACTCCGCTGATCGACGGCCACGGCAACTTTGGCAACATCGACGGCGACGGCGCCGCGGCAATGCGATACACCGAGAGCCGCCTGGCCAAGCCCGCCATGGAGCTCCTGCGTGACCTCCAGAAGGACACCGTCGACTGGCAGCCCAACTACGACGAGTCCCTCGCCGAGCCCGAGGTCCTGCCCGCGCGCTTCCCCAACCTGCTGGTGAACGGCTCCTCGGGCATTGCCGTCGGCATGGCCACCAACATCCCGCCGCACAACCTCGCGGAGACCGTCGAGGCCACCTGCGCCTTCATCGACAACCCTGACATCTCGGTCGACGAGCTCATGCAGGTCATGCCCGGTCCCGACTTCCCCACGGGCGCGGTCATCATGGGCACCGACGGCATCAAGCAGGCTTACGAGACCGGCCGCGACTCCATCACCATCCGCGCCAAGGCGCACGTGGAGTCCACCAAGACCGGTCGCAGCCGCCTCGTCTTCACCGAGATCCCCTATCAGGTGAGCAAGGGCACGCTGCAGGAGAAGATCGCCCAGCTTGTCAACGAGAAGCGCATCGAGGGCATCTCCGACATGCGCGACGAGTCCACGCAGAAGGGCATCCGCCTCGTCATCGAGCTCAAGAAGGGCGTGGTGCCCGAGGTCGTTCTCAACAACCTCTACAAGTTCACCTCGCTGCAGACGACCTTCGGCGTGAACAACCTCGCGCTCGTCGGCGGCGTGCCCAAGTGCCTCTCGTTGCCGGAGATCCTGCGCCACTACGTCGACCACCAGGTCGACGTAGTGACCCGTCGCACGCGCCACGACCTCAAGAAAGCCCAGGCGCGCGCCCACATCCTCGAGGGCTACCTCATGGCCCTCGACCACATCGACGAGGTCATCCACATCATCCGCTCCTCGCAGACCGACACCGAGGCGTCCCAGCGCCTCATCGAGCGCTTTGGGTTCACACCCGAGCAGACCCAGGCGATCCTCGAGATGCGCCTGCGCCGCCTCACCGGCCTCGAGCGCGACAAGATCGAGGAGGAGCTCGCGGGACTCCGCAAGGCGATCGCCTACTATGAGGACCTTCTCGCCCACGAGGAGAAGATCCTCGGCGTGATCAAGGACGAGATGCGCGAGATCGCCGCCAAGTTCGGCGACAAGCGCCGCACGGAGATCGGCGGCGCCGTGAGGAGCCTCGACGTCGAGGACCTCATCGCCGACGAGGACATGGTCGTCACGATCACCCACACCGGCTACATCAAGCGCATCCCCGTCGCCACCTACCGCTCCCAGAAGCGCGGTGGCAAGGGCGTCCAGGGTCTCAGCCTCAAGGACAACGACTTCGTCGAGGACCTCTTCGTCGCGAGCACCCACGACTACGTGCTCTTCTTCACCAACTTTGGCAAGGTCTACCGCCTGAAGGTCCACGAGCTGCCGATCGGCAGCCGCCACGCGCGCGGCTCCGCCATCGTGAACGTGCTCTCCCTCGCCGAGGGCGAGCACCCTGCGGCCGTCATCACCTGCCGCGAGTTCCCGGCGGACGAGTACCTGATGTTCGCCACGCGCGGCGGCATGGTCAAGAAGACCGCCATGAGCGAGTACGACAAGAGCCGCAGGGACGGCATCATCGCCATCAACCTGCGCTCCGGCGACGAGCTGGTGAACGTCCGCCGCGTGCGCCCGCACGACAAGGTCATGCTCGTCTCCACGGACGGCAAGGCGATTCTCTTCGACGAGTCCGAGGCGCGCGCCATGGGCCGCAACACCTCCGGTGTCCGTGGCATCACGCTCAAGGGCGACGCCAAGATGCTCGGCATGGAGATCACCAACGGCAACGGCGACCTGTTCGTCATCACCGAGAACGGCTACGGCAAGCGCACGCCCGTCTCCGAGTACCCCGAGCACAAGCGCGGCGGCCAGGGCGTCTACACGATCGCGATGACGGCCAAGAAGGGCAATCTCGTGGCCTGTCGCGTGGTGGGCCCGCAGCACGAGCTCATGATCGTGTCCGAGGAGGGCGTGGTCATCCGCGTCAAGGCTAACGACGTGAGCCGCCTCGGCCGCTCCACGCAGGGCGTCAAGGTCATGAACATGGTGGCTGGCGACCACGTGAGTGCCGTGGCCCGCATGGTGGCCCGCAAGAAGAAGGCGCCCAAGCGCGACGAGAACCAGGGTGTCCTCGACATCGAGGCGGCCGGCGCGAGCGCGCCGGGCGAGCCAGACAGCGTCGATATCGGCGGTGACGAGGAGCTCGACGACACGCTGCTCGACGACGAGGAGTAACGCAAAGGCGCCCGCGAGGACCAGAAGCCTCGCGGGCGCCATATTTTGTTCTGGGCTCTGTCCTGGCGAAGATCGCCCCGGCCGCTACTCGCCGTCCTGCTCGCCGTGGGCGACGTTGAAGTCCTCGGGCGAGAGGCCCTCCACGAAGTTGTGGAACTCCTCCAGCTCGTGAGCCTCCTCGTCCTTCTCCACGCCGCGGAAGTCCGGCATCGCGGCGGCCTCGAGCACGGACTCCTCCGCGTAGATCGGCACCTCCTCGCGCACGGCCAGCGCGAGCGCGTCCGAGGGGCGCGCGTCCAGAAAGACACGCTCGCCGTCCGCACGCTCGAGCTCCACCTGCGCAAAGAACGTGGTCCCCTGGACCGCCATGACTCGGACGCTGACGCAGGTGGCGCCCAGCCCCGAGATCACGGAGCACAGGAGGTCGTGTGTCATGGGCCGCCCGCCGGGCCGCCCGTGCACGCCCATCGTGATCGCCGTCGCCTCGAAGGAGCCGATGCGAATGGGGAGCTGCTGGGAGGAGCCGTCGCCCGCCTGCTCGCGCGTGCGAAGCACGACGAGGGACGCAATCGGCCCCTCGCCCACGATGACGCTCTCTATGTCCATTCTCCTCAGCGGCACGGCGCTCCTCTCGTCTTCTCTGCTCGCATATCCTACCCAATAGTCGACGCTTCGCAACTTGCGCGGCGACTTCGTCAGGAAATTGCAAAAAAGTCGTTGACCGCACGCGGGCAGCTGTGTAATATATCTCCTTGCGTTGGGCCTGTAGCTCAGTTGGTCAGAGCGTCCGGCTGATAACCGGGAGGTCACAAGTTCGAACCTTGTCAGGCCCACCACTTCCTGACAATAGTCGCCCCAGCGTTAGCCGAGTCGCCGCTGGGGCGATTATTATATTCCGGCTCAGGCCGGCCCAGAGGGGACGTAGCTCAGCTGGGAGAGCGCGGGCTTTGCAAGCCTGAGGTCGTGGGTTCGATCCCCATCGTCTCCACCACGCATCGTCGCCGGGGTCCGCGAGGGCTCCGGTTTTTTTCATGACGCGGTTCAGGGTCCCGATTACCCGGACGCACCGCCCCGCGCCGACCCCTGCGGTATCATCGTTGCGACGCACATGGCGCGAGGAGGGAACATGGCCGAGAAGAACGAGCTGCTCGAGGGGGTCTCCCCGGAGACCGACGAGCTGGCGAGCACGCTGATGGGCGACGCGTTTGACCTGCTCGCCGCCGGCGAGCCCTTTGGCGTCCTTCTCGCCGTCCAGAGCGCCGCGGGCGAGGTCTCGAGCCTCGAGTTCGAGGACGACGGTGCCGAGGCGTGCCTCGAGGCGGCCCGGGAGAAGGTCTCCCAGGTCCCCGACGCCCGCCGCTACGCGCTCGTCTACGAGGGCGCCGTGGAGACCGACGACGGGGACTACGCCGACGCCCTGCTGCTCGAGTTTGGCGAGCGCGGATACCGCTCCTACTCCGCCTACTCGCTCGTCGGCGGCAGGGGCACAGGTGATGGTTTCACGTGGACCGACCCCGCGCCGGCCGGTGAGGTGCCCCCGCTGCTGTAAAGTACCGTATGGCGAAAATACGGAACCGCCGGCCGAGAAGAGCCGGCTCAGCAGAGGCGAGAGGGACCCATGCGTCAGGAGAACATTCGTAACATCGCGATCATCGCGCACGTCGACCACGGCAAGACCACGCTCGTCGACCAGATGCTCAAGGCCACGGACGCCTTCCGCGAGAACCAGCAGGTCCAGGAGCGCGTGCTCGACTCCAACGACCAGGAGCGCGAGCGTGGCATCACCATCCTCGCCAAGAACATCTCCATCGAGTACCGGGGCGTGAAGATCAACGTCATCGATACCCCGGGCCACGCGGACTTTGGCGGCGAGGTCGAGCGCGTCCTGCGCATGGCCGACGGCGCGCTGCTGCTCGTGGACGCCGCCGAGGGTCCCATGCCGCAGACGCGCTTCGTCCTGCGCCACGCCATCGACGCCGGCCTCGCCGTGATGATCGTGGTGAACAAGATCGACAAGCCTGCGGCCGACCCCGAGCGCGCCGTCAACACCTCGCTCGACCTCATGGCCGATCTCGGCGCTACCGACGAGCAGCTCGAGTTTGCCATGGAGCACGTGATCTACGCCTCCGCCGTAAACGGCTTCGCCCGCCTTGACCCCGCAGACGACAACATGGACATGTTCCCCATGCTCGACATGATCGTCGACGAGCTCCCCGCGCCGGAGGTGGACCCCGAGGGGCCCCTCGCCATGCAGTGCGTGACCATCGACCACTCCGAGTACGTGGGACGCATCGGCATCGGCCGCATCTACTCCGGCACCATCCATGACGGCGACAAGATCCTCGTGGTGAAAAACGACGGCTCCCGCGCCATGAGCCAGGTCAAGCAGCTCTTCACCTTCGACTACCTGGGCCGCAAGGAGTGCTCCGAGGCGCAGGCCGGCGACATCGCCGCCGTGGTGGGCATCGACTCCACCGACATCGGCGACGTCTACACCGACCCCGAGAACCCCGTCGAGCTGGAGCCCATCGAAATCGACCCGCCGACGCTCTCCGTCGTCTTTGAGCCGTCGACCAGCCCGCTCGTGGGCCGCGAGGGCGACATCGTGGGCGGCCGCCAGCTCAAGGAGCGCCTCATGCAGGAGCGCGAGAACAACGTGACCATGCGCATCGAGGAGCTCCCCGACAAGACCGGCGTCGAGGTTGCCGGCCGCGGCATCCTGCACCTCTCCGTCCTCATGGAGACCATGCGCCGCGAGGGCTTCGAGTTCCAGGTGGGCCGTCCGCGCGTGCTCTTCAAGAAGGACTCCAACGGCCAGATGACCGAGCCCGTGGAGCAGGCCGTCGTGGAGTGCCCCGGCGAGTATTCCGGCAAGGTCATCGAGGTCTTTGGCAACGCCGGCGGCACCATGACGAGCATGGACGCGGGCACCACGCAGACCCACCTCGAGTTCAAGATCCCCACGCGCGGCATCATGGGCCTCAAGAACCGCATCCTGAACGTCACCCACGGCGAGGCCGTGTTCTACCACACGTTCCTCGAGTACGGCCCCTACGCCGGGGAGATCGGCGTGCGCCAGAACGGCGCCATGATCTCCATGAGCACCGAGAAGGCCGTGGCCTACGCGCTCGGCACGCTGCAGGAGCGCGGCGCGCTCTTCGTGGGCCCGGGCGACGAGTGCTACGAGGGCATGCTCGTGGGCGAGCGCTCCAAGCCCGGCGACATGGTCGTCAACATCGCGCGCACCAAGAGCCTGGGCAACCAGCGCTCCTCGACGGCGGACATCGCCGTGCAGCTCACGCCGCCGCGCACCTTCACGCTCGAGGAGGCGCTCGAGTACATCATGGACGACGAGCTGGTGGAGGTCACGCCCAAGAGCGTCCGCATGCGCAAGCGCCTGCTCTCCGAGATCGAGCGGCGCAAGTGGGCCGTCCGCACCGGCAAGGTCAAGAAGTAGCGAGAGGGACCTCGGGGTTCTTCTCGCCCGCTAACGGCGCCTCGAGCGGCGGCGCGTGACGCGCACGAGGCGCACCGCGCGGCGGACGGGCTCGCTTACCTTTGGGCCGAGGTCGACGTCGGCCGGGGTCTGGACGTTGAACCTGAGCGACCAGCGGCGCAGGCCGATCGTCACGGCGATGCAGGCGAGGCCGGCCCACAGCTTGCTCATGGAGAGGCCCATGACGGCGGCGTAGTAGGCGGCGCTGCCGGCGAGCGCGCAGACGGCGTAGAGGTTGGAGCGCTGGAAGATGCGCGGGACCTCCCCGAGGAAGACGTCGCGCAGCATGCCTCCTCCCACGCCCGTCATGATGCCCATGAGCAGGCACGACGCGGGGTAGAACCCGTGGACCAGGGCCTTGTCGCAGCCCACGAGCGCAAAGAGCGCCACGGCCATGATGTCGAGCCACTCGAGCAGGCGGCCGGCTCGGTCGATGGGTCGGGGGAAGAGGAAGGCGACGAGGCCCGTGGCCGCGCTCGCCGGGATGGCGAACGGGGAGTCGAGCATGTAGACGCTCCCCACCTGCATCATGATGTCGCGAATGAGGCCGCCGCCCAGCCCGCACAGCAGGGCCAGTCCCACAAAGCCCACCGCGTCGAGGTGCCTCGAGCGGGCGACGGCAACGCCGCCGGCGGAGCCGACGATGACCGAGGCCAGGTCGACCCAGGTGGGCAGCGAAACGGCGGCAAGCTCGGGGCTGTAGGTGGTGAAGATCTCCAGCACGGGCGCTCCTTGTCTCAGATGCAGCCCGCCCATTGTCGCGCACGCGCGGCCGTTTCGCGATGAGAATCCCGATTTGACGGTTGTGTACACCCGTGCGCGACCGACCGAGTATGGACGACTCGTCTACCTGCGCTTATTCGAGGCTCTGTTTGACCTGCGGCACGAGCGGGTGTACACAACCGGCAATGCATCCCTTTCCGAACGGGGGCAGACCGAATTTGACCCCATTTGCGCGCCCGCGAGCATCGAATCGCGCCCCGGCGCGCGGTTGGTACCGGCTGCGAACGACCTCCTGCCGCTCAACGAGCGGGTAGGTTGCAGGCAAACGTGGGCCACACGTTCCAAGCTGGGGCTTCGCCGGCGGTGGCAGTCAGGTGAGAGCCAGGGCGAAGTGTCGTGAAACCATGTTCTCGTCGCGCGCCGCGAAAGTCGCATCCGATCGCCGCGCGTGGTCTCTCACGTCTGGTCCGGCCCCTTTCCGGACGGGGCGCTCTATCAGCTCACCCCGCGGGTCATGATAGCCTCTCCAAGCTTCTGCCTCCAGCAGATGTCCGCGCGGAGGGGCCTCGTCAAAGCCATCGTCACGGCGATGGAGATATGCGGGGAGTACGCGCGCTCGCCCCGCGCGAAGGACGGGCTCTACCGAAGGCCGCCCCTCACCACGCCCGAGGAACTTCGCGACCACTTTGCAGGCACGCACGGGTACGGGGCAAAGCGCGCACGCGCGGCCCTGAGGCACGTCGTCGCCGGGTCGCGCTCGCCCATGGAGACGGTCGTGGTGCTGCTCTTCACCCTCCCGGTGAAGCTGGGTGGATGAGGGCTTCCCCCGCCCCGGCTCAACATGCGCATCGAGATCCCGAGCGATTTGCAGGACGCGATAGGCAAGCCCTACGTGGTGGTGGACCTTTGCTGGTTCGACCAACGGGTCATCCTCGAATACGACAGCTACGAGTGGCACACCCTTCCACGCGCCGTCGACTCCGACAACACCAGGAACGAGGGACTGCAAGACGAGGAGTGGATGGTCCGCTCCGTGACCGCGGGCATGCTCGCCGACGACGCGATGCGCAGGCACCTGGTCAGCAAGGTGGTCGGGCGCTTCGGGCGCAAGCTGCCAGAGGGCGAGGAGTTCGACCGGCTCCAGCACAACCTTGTTCGGGAGCTGCTGCGCGCCTAGATTTCATGCATAAAGAATGCCGGTTGTGTACACCCACTTGTGCCGCAGGTCGAACAACGCATCGAAAAGGCGCAGGTAGACGAGTCGTCCATACTTGGTCGCCCGCGCACGGGTGTACACAACCGGAAATACCGGTCGGCGACCGGCGCCCATGGCGACCCCGACGCGCAAATTCCCCCTCGCGCGTCGCGGCGACATACGCTATACTGACCGCTGCACCATTTCACGGAGAGTTGTCCGAGTGGCCGAAGGAGCACGATTGGAAATCGTGTAGGCGCCTAAAGCGTCTCCAGGGTTCAAATCCCTGACTCTCCGCCAGAACTTTCCGTGGCCCCGCAAGGGGCCACGTCACCCTTCGGAGGGGTGGCAGAGTGGTTGAATGCGGCGGTCTCGAAAACCGTTTACCCCTTCGGGGGTACGAGGGTTCGAATCCCTCCTCCTCCGCCATCGCACGCAACGACCGGTCCTGAGGGGCCGGTTTTTTTGTTGCGCGTGCGCGGGGCAGCCGTCCCGTTGGGGTACGCTACAGGGAGCAGGTCACGATCAGGGGGTCACGATGAACGACACCGAGCTCGAGGGGTTTCGCCCCGACAGGTACTTCGCGCGCTCATGGGCCCTGCTCACCCGTGACAGGGGATGGATCAAGCCGGTGCTCGCCATGGCCGCTGCCTGCCTCGTCCCCTTCGTGGGACTTCTCGGCGTCCTGGGGTATGCCGCGGAGTGGGCCCGCCTGATCGCATGGGGCGTGACGTCGTCCCCCAAGCAGAAGAACGTGAAGGTCGGCGCCTGCATCGTCAGCGGATGGCGCGTCTTCGTGGTCATGCTCGGCTGGGGCCTGGCGATTGCGCTGGTCTCCGCCGTGCTCTCGGCGGTTCCGCTGCTTGGCTCCCTGCTTGCGTTCGCCTGGTTCGTCATCTCCGTCTTTCTCGGCGTCATGATCATGGTCGCTGCGCTGCGTGCGACCATCTACCAGAAGATCGGCGCGGGCTTTCGCGTCTCCACGATCTGGCAGATGGTGCAGAGCGACGTCGCCGGCCTCATGAGGGTCTTTGGCATGCAGATGGCGGGCGCGGCGATCAGCTGGCTGATCGGCGTGGTCGTCATGATGCTGGCGGGCGTGGCGATGCTTCCGCGGCTTCTCTACTATGTCGACTACGTCACCGAGTTCGACGCCCTCATGTCCGACTCCGCGCGGATGGCCCTCTTCTTCGACATGCTCGTCGACTTCCTGACGGTGATGGGTCCCTTCCTCATCGTGGTGGCCGTGGCGTCGGGGATCATCTCCGTCGTCATGCTGCTGCTCGGCTACACGGCGGTCGGGCTGTGGATGCGCCAGTTCGACGTGCCCGCCTGGGGCCGCGACGAGGACCCGCTGCCCACGGCCGCACCAAAGGACGCGCCGGGCGAGAAGGACGATTCGTTCGGGGCCTAGCCGGCCACCGCATGTGGAGAACTCGTGGTCGCGCCCACGTGCGCCCGGGCGTGTCGTCGCGCTTCTCGGCCTGCTACCACGGCAGTGCCAGCTGGTTGCAAGCCAGCTGGAAGACAGGGCGCCAATTCCTGTCACCTCGCGCGCCTACCATCTCCCCAACGGGACATGTGGAAGGTTTTAGCAGGTAGTCAATATGTGATATGATGCTTCGCCGAACCTTTCCTGCTCCGGGCGTCCTTCACGACCCGGGGCCATTAGCCCAGAGGAGGTGAAACACATGAAGGCCTATGAACTGCTGTATTTTGTCGACCCCACGTGCAACGAGGAGACTCGTGCCGCCGTCATGAAGCGCATCGAGGTTGCGCTCGGCGAGACCGGCAAGGTCGACAACGTCGAGGACTGGGGCAAGCGCAAGCTCGCCTTTGAGGTCGACGATCTCACGGAGGGCGACTACACCCTCATCAACTTCCACGCAGATCCCACGGTGATCGCCGAGCTCGACCGAGTTCTGCGCATCAACGACGCCGTCAAGCGTCACATGATCGTGCGCCGCACCGACAAGGAGTAGGCATGGAAGCGCGGGCCAATAAGGCCCGCACGAGAGGGAGTGAGACCATGAGCATCAACAGGGTCAACATCTCGGGCAACCTCACGAGGGACCCCGAGCTGCGCATGACGGGCGGCGGCACGCAGATCCTTGCGTTTGGCGTTGCCGTGAACGACCGTCGCCGCAACCCGCAGACCGGCGAGTGGGAGGACTACCCCAACTTCGTCGACTGCATCGTCTTCGGCGCGCGCGCCGAACCGCTCTCCCGCTTCCTCTCCAAGGGCTCGAAGGTTGCCGTCGAGGGCAAGCTTCGCTACAGCTCCTGGGAGACGAAGGACGGACAGAAGCGCAGCAAGCTCGAGGTCGTCGTCGACGAGGTGGAGTTCCTCTCCTCGAGGAACCAGCAGGGCGGCGGTGCCCCGGCGTTCCAGCAGGGACAGCCGGCACCCTCGTATCCCGCCCCGACTGCCGCCGCGCCGCAGGCGTACTCCGCGCCCGTCCAGACCCCGCCGTCGGCCGAGGTCTACGACGAGGACATCCCGTTCTAACCATCCGGTGGCATCTCGCCGCCAACAGAAAGGCAAGAAGACATGGCTCAGCAGAAGCAGGATTTTCAGCGCCAGCCGCGTCGCAAGTACTGCCAGTTCTGCAAGGAGGAGACCGAGTACATCGACTACAAGGATGTGCAGCTCCTCCGCAAGTACATGACCGACCGCGGCAAGATCAAGCCGCGTCGCGTCACTGGCGCCTGCACGCAGCACCAGCACGACATCGCGCTCGCGATCAAGCGCGCCCGTGAGATGGCGCTTCTCCCCTACACCGTCCCCGTGGTCTCCAGCCGCGGCGGTCGCAACCGCGGCTAGTCCGCGGTCCTGATCAGAGCGCAGGCACATGGCTGGCTTGACGGACAACGAACGACCCCCGGCGCCGCAGGGCGTCACGGGGTCCGCGCAGGAGGGGTGGGGCATCGTCCCCCGCGCCCAGGGGCAGGAGGAGCGTCGCGGCACGCCCTCCCTTCCTGTCGGGGTGCTCCTCTGCGCGCTGGGAGGCGCGCTGGCTAGCTCGACGCTCTCCTTCGTCGGGCCCGGCCTCGCGAGCTACGGGTACCTCTCCGTGGCGCCGCGCGGCGGCCTCCGCGCCCGCGTTGCCTGCCTGGCCTCCACGCTCGTCCCGGCAGTCGCCGTGGGCATGCTCTCGGGCGTCTCGATGGCCGCCTCGGCCGTCGTCGCCTGTCTTGCGGCCCTCGCGGTCTGCGAGCTGGCGGCGTCGCATCGCCTGACCCCCGGCGCCCTGTGCGCCGTCGTGGGGCTCGGCGCGCTGGCGCTTCTCGGCGCGGACGAGCTCGTCGCGCTGGCAAACGGAACCACGCTGTCCGCTGACGTGCGCTCGCTCGTCGACGCGCTCCGGCAGCAGCTCGGCGAGTCCCTCGTGGGCTCCTCCGCGCAGCTCGGCGTGGTGTGGGCCGCAATCGAGCTCCTGTGGCCCGTGGCATATGTCATGGCGGCCATGGGCTCGTGCGTCTCGGCGCTCGTCGGCGCGCTCGTCGCGTCCCGCTCGAGCTTCGACGTCGTCCGGCTTCCGCGTCTCGCGGACTTCGACCTGCCCCTCTGGGTGGTCGCGGTTCTCGTTGCCTCGGTCGCCGGGATCGCGTTCGCGCTCTCCGTGGACGGCTCGGCCTCTCAGGTCGCGCTTGCCATCTCGGCAAACGTCGCCATGGCCGTGAGGTTTGCCCTCGCGGCTCAGGGACTGGCCGTGCTCGTGTGGCTCGTGCGCGCGAAGGGCCTCGGCCCGTTCACGTCGACGCTCATGGGCGTCGTTGCGCTCTATCTGGAAGTACAGTTCGTCGTATTGACCATCGCGGGCCTCGTTGACGTCTGGGCCAACTTCCGCCACCTCGACCGTGGCGTGCGGCCGGGCGCGACGGGCGCGACGATGCAGGACTAGCGGCCGGGGAGACCCGACCGAACGAAGGAGTGTCTCATGAAGGTCATTCTCTTGAGTGAGCTTCGGGGCAAGGGCGGCGAGGGTGACGTCGTTGACGTCGCCCAGGGCTTCGCGGAGAACTACCTGTTCCCCAACAAGATCGCCCAGCCCGCCACCCCGGGCAACATCAAGCAGCTCGAGGAGCGTCGTCACAACATCGAGAAGCGCGAGGCGGAGCGCATCGCCGCTGCCGAGGCCACCAAGGCCGCCCTCGACGGCAAGTCGGTGACCGTCGACGCCAAGATCGGCGAGGAGGGGCAGCTCTTTGGCTCCGTCACCCCCGCTCAGATCGCCGAGGCCATCCAGGCCCAGCTCGGCCTGGAGGTCGACCGCAAGCGCGTCGGCCGCGGCAACAACATCAAGACCTCCGGCAAGCACGCCGTCGAGGTCAACCTCTACCGTGAGATCACGGCCACGGTCAACGTCCTCGTGGGCGTGACCGAGGAGGAGCCCGCCGAGACCGAGGCCGAGGCTGAGGTCGTCGAGGAGGCCACCGAGGAGGTCGTCGAGGAGGCTGCCGAGTAACATCGGCACACTTTTCGACGCCCGACTTTCTGAACTGCGGGTTTCTACACTATCCGCAGGTCAGCTTAGGGTAAGGAAACGCCCCGGACCGCACGTCGCGGTTCGGGGCGTTCTGTGGTTCTTGGAAATAAGACCACTCTCTACCTGCGGTTTTGTTAATTAGTGCACCCCTTTATATACATTCCGCGACCTCCTCGCGAGGGGCAAAACGGGAGGTCTAAATGTTGAAAACCCGTCGACAACATGACAAAACCGGGCGGGAAAAACTTGTTGAAAACGTTGAAAGGGTGCATATTCGCCGTTCAGGCGCCCCGGGTTTCCGTCTTGGCGTGTAGAAGAGTGCTTGGAGCCAAATTCGCCCCTTGACAGCCCTCGGAAAGAGGGGGAGCTGCGCGTTTCCGCGTCCTTCTCGCCTGCCCGCGCCGTCTTGCTCGATGC
The DNA here is from genome assembly GCA_963931035.1 of uncultured Atopobiaceae bacterium. Lineage (GTDB taxonomy): Bacteria > Actinomycetota > Coriobacteriia > Coriobacteriales > Atopobiaceae > Thermophilibacter. Next base: position 1,599,317 of record OZ006979.1, read on the forward strand.
CACGTTTTGAACGGTTTTGTGTTTCTCGCCAGCTGGGTGTCCCAGAGTCCACGATACGCGAGGCCTCCCTTCACGTTGTGGGGCAAAGGTTTTATATCGATGGCAGAAAAGGGCATCTTTTGGGTTCAAATTGCCACGCTGCGTCAGGTTTTGCATGGTGTTTGAAACCAAGAGGGGCTTCAGCATCAAACATGTTGCCCAAAACCTAGGGGCGCGGCGGGGAGCGCGGATCAGGGGCGGGCCGAGAAGCGCGGCGGGTTGAGAAGCGCGGCGGGCCGCCGCCCCGGGCAAACCGTTGAGGACATCGCATGCGGCGTGAAGGTCCCATCGCTCGCGCTAGAATGGTCGGACACAGAACGAGGAGGAGGCGCCGCGCATGAGTGACTACGACATGAACCCCACCAGGATGACGGTTGACGCCGCCGGCGCCATGCCCCAGGACGTCGAGGCGGAGGCCTCGGTCCTCTCCGCCATGATGGTCTCGACGGACGCGCTCCAGGAGTGCCTCATCGCCCTCGAGCCGGACGACTTCTACCTCCCCTCCAACCGCACCGTGTTTCTCGCCATGCGGGAGATGTTCGACAAGAACCTCCCCGTGGACACCATCTCGCTCGCCGACTACCTCAAGAGCACCGGCGAGCTGGAGCGCGTGGGCGGCCGCAGCTTCCTGCTGGGCCTGGGCAACAACTCGCTCGCGCTCGTGGGCTGGCGCCGTCACGTGGAGATGCTCCACCGCGACACCACCCTCCGGAAGATGATCAACGCCTCCGCGCAGATCACGGCGCTCGCCTTTGACGCGCCCGAGGACACCAAGGAGGTTGTGGACAAGGCCGAGCGCCTGCTGCTCGACGTCACCAACCGCGACGTCCGCTCGAGCGAGCAGTCCCTCGAGGAGATCATGGGCAACCTCTACGAGGAGCTGGGCGCCAACGCGGCAAACCAGGACCGCGCCCTGGGCGTCTCGACCGGCTTTCCCAAGATCGACGAGTGCCTGCTGGGCCTGCGCCCGGGCCAGATGGTCGTCATCGGCGCGCGCCCGGGCGTGGGTAAGACCTCGTTCGCGCTTAACCTGGCCACCAACGCCGCCTTTGCGGGGGCGTCCGTCGCGCTCTTCTCGCTCGAGATGTCCAAGGTTGAAATCGCGCAGCGCCTGCTCGCCGCCAACGCGCGCGTGGGCCTGCAGGAGATTCGCTCCGCGCGCATCAGAAACGAGCAGTGGCCGCAGATCCTGCAGGCCACCAACGACCTCTCCCAGCTCGACATCGTGATTGACGACACGCCCGGCACCACGGTGACGGAGATCCGCGCCAAGGCCCGCCGCATCCTGCACGGCAAGCAGCTCGGCCTCGTGATCATCGACTACCTGCAGCTCATCTCCCCGCCCGCCGGGCAGCGTCGCGCGGACAGCCGCGCTACCGAGGTCTCCGAGATGAGCCGCGGCATCAAGATCATGGCCAAGGACCTGGGCGTGCCCGTGGTGGCGCTCTCACAGCTCAACCGTACCGTCGAGAACCGCACCGGCAAGCGCCCGCAGCTCTCCGACCTGCGCGAGTCGGGCTCCATCGAGCAGGACGCCGACATCGTCGCGCTGCTCGACCGCTCGATGAACGAGGACGAGGCCGCGCGCGAGGACCGTCCCGCGATGAACGAGACCACGTTCATCATCGCCAAGAACCGTTCGGGCGCGCTGGCGGACATCCCGCTCACGTTCCTGCCCGGCTCCACCAAGTTCGTCGAGGTCGACAGCTTCCACGACTAGGTGTTGGCTACCTTTCACCCGGGTGATTTCTGGCCACATGGCGAGAAATCACCCGGGTGAAAGGTGGACAGGTACGAGCAGCTCGCTGCGCGCCGAGTGCCGTATAATGTGGGTTCGTATGTGAATCGCGACGAAAGGGCGCACATGTCGGCATCGGTGCTCGTGGGAACTCAGTGGGGCGACGAGGGGAAGGGTAAGGTCACAGACCTCATCTCCGGCGACTTTGACGTGGTCTGCCGCTACGCCGGCGGTGCCAACGCCGGCCACACCGTCATCGCCAACGGCAAGAAGCTGGCGCTGCACCAGGTTCCCTCCGGCGTCATGTACGAGGGCACCTACCCCGTGATCGGCAACGGCTGCATCGTGGACCCGGAGATCCTCCTCTCCGAGATCGACATGCTCGCCGAGCAGGGAGTCTCCGCCGACCGCCTCAAGATCTCCGGCAACGCGCACATCGTCATGCCCTACCACAAGGACCTCGACGGCGCGCACGAGAAGAAGCTCGGCAAGAACCTCATCGGCACCACCAAGCGCGGCGTCGGCCCCTGCTACATGGACAAGATGAACCGCACCGGCCTGCGCATCCAGGACATGCTGGACGAGAAGATCTTCCGCCAGAAGCTCGAGAGCGCGCTCGCCTACACCAACCCGATCCTCGAGAAGGTCTACGAGCTGCCCACCTACACCGTTGAGCAGATCTGCGAGACCTACCTGCCGTACGCCGAGCGCATCCGTCCCTACATCGTGGAGAGCAGCCTCTTCCTCAACGAGCAGCTCGAGAGCGGCAAGAGCGTGCTCTTTGAGGGCGCCCAGGCCACGATGCTCGACATCGACCACGGCACCTACCCGTTTGTCACCAGCTCCAACTGCACCGCCGGCGGCGCCGTCACCGGCTCGGGCGTGGGCCCCACCAACATCGACCGCGTCCTCGGCGTGGCCAAGGCCTACCTCACCCGCGTGGGCTCGGGCCCCTTCCCCACGGAGCTCTTCGACGAGATCGGCGACAAGCTCGGCGAGGTCGGCCACGAGTACGGCGTGACCACCGGGCGCAAGCGTCGCTGCGGCTGGTACGACGCCGTCGTCGTCAACTACGCCGCGCGCGTGAACGGCCTCACGGACCTGGCCATCACCAAGCTCGACGTCCTCGGCTGCCTGGACGAGATCAAGGTCTGCGTGGCCTACGAGTGCGACGGCGTGGAGTACCGCACCGTCCCCGAGCACCAGAGCGTCTTCTACCACGCCAAGCCGGTCTACGAGACCCTGCCCGGCTGGAAGTGCGACATCTCCGGCATCCGCAACTTCTACCAGCTCCCGCGCGAGGCCAAGGACTACATCGACTTCCTCGAGCAGCTCGCCGGCGTGCGCGTCTCCATCATCACCGTCGGTCCGGACCGCGAGCAGACCATCGACCGCTACTGGCACTAGGCGGGAGGCCCGCGTGGCCGAGAAGGACTTCGCGATCGTCTGTGACGCCACGAGCGACCTGCCCCTCTCGTTTCTCGAGAAGGCGCGGGTGGAGTTCGTGCGGCTCCCCGGCGCGCACAGCCTCGACCCGACGGCCGTCGCGGCGCTGGAGCGGGCCTATCGCACGCTCGCCCGGCAGGGCTTCTCGCGCGTGGTGTCCGTGCACTCCTCCGCGTCCTTCTCGCCCGCCGTCGAGGACGCCCGCCGCGCCGCCGCCACCTGCGACGACGTGGCCGACGTGAGGGTCGTCGACTCGGGGTCCGCCTCCGCCGCCACGGGCATGCTGATCGACCGCGCCGCGCGCTACCGTCACTTCGACGTCGCCTTTGACGACGCGGTCGCCGGGCTCGAGGAGCTTGCCTCCCACGTGCGCCTGCTCGCGATTCCCGCCCCGTCCGCGCGCCTCGCGGCGCGCCGCCAGCGCCGGACGCGCGCCGGGCTCATAGGCCGCGCCGCGGCGACCCTGCGCGTTCGCATGACCGGCGAGCGCGGGCTCTACCTACTCTCCCAGGGCAACGTCACCCAGCTCGCGCGCAACAACGACCTCGACGAGCTCACCGGACGCCTGGCCCACGCGGTCTCCGCCGTGGGCGCCAACGAGGGCCGGCTCGTCCACGCGCTGTCCACGTCCAAGGACGTCCGCGGCCTGCGCGCCGTCGAGCGCGAGCTCGCGGAATCCGGCGCGGACACCACCTGCCTGGGGACGGTCCGCACGACCGCGCTCACCGAGGGGGTCCTGGGGGCGGGTTCGGTCGCGGTGGCGATCGCGCCGCACGCCGCCTACTGGCGCGACGAGACCACGCTGGAAGGTTTGGGTTCACAAAACGGGTCCCCGGAGAGTATCGAGGGACAAAACCGCAGGATTGACGAGCGCTGACGCGGAGGTGTGAACCCAAACCTCACGGGATGGGACGAGAGAGGGAACAAAGACGGCCCCGCGGGGCCCGAACAAGGAGGTTTTCATGAACAAGAAGATCGACATCCTGCTTCTGGGCTCCGGCGGGCGCGAGCACGCGCTCCTCGTCAAGCTCGCGGAGTCCCCGCGCGCGGGCAAGCTCTACGTGGCGCCCGGCAACGGCGGCATGGACGTCATGGCCGAGAAGGTCGAGGGCCTGGATGCCGAGAGCCCGGTCGCGGTGGCCGAGTGGGCGCGCGCCCACGAGATCGGCCTTGTGGTCATTGGCCCGGAGGCCCCGCTCGTGGAGGGCGTCGCGGACGCCGTGCGCTCCGCGGGCATCGCGTGCTTTGGCCCCAACGGCGACGCCGCCCAGATGGAGGGCTCCAAGAAGTTTGCCAAGCAGGTCATGAGCCGCGCCGGCGTGCCCACCGCCGCCTACCGCAGCTTCACCGACGAGGAGACCTGCGCGGACTACGTGCGCCGCGAGGGCGCCCCGATCGTCATCAAGGCCGACGGCCTGGCCGCGGGCAAGGGCGTGATCGTGGCCAAGACCACCGAGGAGGCCCTGGCCGGCGTCCACGAGTGCTTCTCGGGCGCGTTCGGCGATGCCGGCGCCACCGTCGTCGTGGAGGAGACCCTCGACGGCCCCGAGTGCTCGCTGCTCGCGCTCACGGACGGCAAGACCGTGGTGCCGCTCGCCACCGCGCAGGACCACAAGCGCGCGCTCGACGGCGACAAGGGCCCCAACACCGGCGGCATGGGCGTCTACTCGCCGGTCCCCGAGCACCTGGTCTCTGCGGAGCAGCTCGCCGCCATGGTGGAGATCGAGCGCAAGGTCGTGGCCGAGCTCGCCGAGGAGGGCATCACCTACTCCGGCTGCCTCTACGGCGGCTTCATGCTCACCTCCGAGGGTCCCAAGGTCCTGGAGTTCAACGCGCGCTTTGGCGACCCCGAGACGCAGGTCGTGCTGCCGCGCATGAAGGGCGACCTCGTGGAGCTCTTCCTCGCGTGCGATAACGGAACGCTCTCCGAGGACATGGTCTCCTGGGACGACGACTGGGCGGTCTCGGTGGTGCTCACCTCCGCCGGCTATCCCGGCGCGTACGAGAAGGGCAAGGTCATCACCGGTATCGAGCGGGCCGAGGAGCTCCCCGGCGTGACCGTCTACCATGCCGGCACTGCGCTCGCCGCGGACGGCTCGCTCGTCACCGCCGGCGGCCGCGTGCTCGACGTCACGGCCGTGGCCCCCACCTTCGAGGAGGCCCGCGAGCGCGCCTACGCCGCCTGCGAGCTCATCGACTTCGAGGGAAAGACGTATCGCACGGACATCGGCATGCGCGCGATCAGGCGGTAGCGGGGCCGCGTTCTTCTCGCCCGGCATTTTTGCAGACTGTCGCTTCTGACCGTCCGCGAGGGTGCGACGTGCCCCGCGAGCAGTCAGGAGCGACAGTCTGCGTTGGGTGGGCGCGCGGCCGTTGCCCTATCATGGGGGCAGGAGGTCCGCATGGCAGCAGTTCCCATCGAGCAGGTCTATCGCCAGATCGTCGAGTTCGCGCGCGCCGCGGGCGCCCGGCGCGTAGTGCTCTTTGGCTCGCGCGCGCGGGGGACCAACCAGCCCCAAAGCGACATAGACCTCGCCGTCGAGGGGTGCCCCGACTTCCCGGCCCTCGAGGACCGGCTGCAGAACGAGCTCTGGTCCCTGCTCAGGCTCGACGTGGTCAACCTGGACGAGCTCTCGTCCGATGACCTCCGCGCAGAGATCGCCCGCGACGGAAAGTTGCTCTATGAAGAAGTATGAGTATTTCGTCGCCGCGCTCGACGTGCTCAAGCGCCTGCTCGCGTACGAGGGGGAGTCGGCTGTCGCAACGGGCTCCCCGCGCGACGTAGTGAAGGCGGCCGCGGCGATCTACGACTTCATGGACGAGGACGCGTGGCTCTCCATGCTTCGCGATCGCAACAAGACGATGCACATCTACGATGCCGCCGAGGCCGCGTCGCTGCTCAGGGCGACGCTCGAGCGCTACCTGCCCGAGTTCGAGCGCCTGCAGGAGGGGCTTCTCGCCCGGCGCCTTTGCCGCCAGTCGCCTGTGCCAGACTGTCGCTTTTGACCGTCCGCGAGGGTGCGACGCGCCCCGCGAGCAGTCAAAAGCGACAGTCTGCGTTGGGGGGCGTGTGACCGGGTGCCTGTGCGCCCGTTGCCCTATCATGGGGCGAGAAGAACCTCGCCCCCAAGGAGGACCCATGTCCGATACCGACAAGAACCAGCAGCAGGAGGCCCTCGACGACATGCGCGAGTCCGTCCAGGCGTTCACCTACGACGGCGACCGATCGAGCCTGGACCACCTCTCCGGCGCGCCCGTGGAGCGCGACCTCGTGCTCGGCGACGACGACCCGCGCGACGCGGACCTCGCCGAGCGCCCGCTCACCGAGGACGTGGCCTGGACCGGCCGCATCTTCAACGTGGACCGTCTGCGCGTGGAGCTGCCCGACGGCCGCGTGGCCATCCGCGACGTGGTGCGCCACCCCGGCGCCGTCGCCGTCGTGGCGCTTACCGAGGACGGCCGCATCTGCCTCGTGCGCCAGTACCGCACCGCGCTCGGCCGCGTGACGGTGGAGATCCCGGCCGGCAAGCTCTCCCCCGGCGAGGACCCGCTCGAGTGCGCGAGCCGCGAGCTGCTGGAGGAGACCGGCATGTCCGCCGAGAAGATTGCGTTTCTGACCACGATCGCCACCTCGGACGGCTTCTGCGACGAGCTCATCCACATCTACATGGCGACGGGCCTCGAGTTCTCCCGCTCCGACCCGGACGCCGACGAGTTCATCAACGTGGACCTCGTCCCGCTGGAGGAGCTCGTGGACGCCGTGCTCGACGGCCGCATCGAGGACGCCAAGACCGTCGTGGGCGCGCTGATCTGTGACGCCGTGATGGGTCGGCTGACCCCGGAGCCGGAGGAGTAGCGGCCCGAGGCTCTTCTCGCTCCGCCCGGGCCCCAAAGCCTCGCGCTGCGTCTGACGACGGGAAGCGCGACGCCCCGTACAACTCCGACACGACTCCGACAGCACTCCGACAAAATTGCCCCACTTCGACAGAGAATTGTCGGAGTTACCCTGTCTGTGTCGGAGTGCTGTCGAAGAGGCGGTGCGGCCCGCGGTTCTTCTCGCTCCGCCGTCTGCGGCCCCGCTCGCCGTCCCTCCCTCAAATAACACGCATAATTACCTTCAACAACATATATCCGCAGGAAAGGTTTTCGAAAAAAGTCAATTCTGCGTGTTATTTTGTCAACCTGGCGGCGCCGGCAGCCCGCCGGAAGCCCCCACCGGCAGCCCGTCGCCCCCGGCGACCCGCCCGCCGCGGCCCACCGCACCTCGCGTCGTGCGTGCTACCCTTATCTGCGCACGTCACGCACCGACCCAGGAGCCCCCTCGCATGTTCAAGCGCTTTCTCACCTACTACAAGGGCCAGCTGCACCTCTTTGTCATAGACATCATCGCCGCCGTTACGGTGGCCGCCGTTGACCTCGCCTTCCCGCAGATCCTGCGCGGTCTGGCGGGCGGCCTGTTCACCGAGGGCCCGGACGCCATCCTCGGCGTGCTCGCCTACATCGCCCTTGGCCTCGTGGCCATGTACGCGCTGCGCTTTGTCTGCCGCTACTTCGTGATCTTCTGGGGCCACGTCATGGGCGCGCGCATGGAGAGCCGCATGCGCGAGGACCTCTTTGACGCCTACGTGCGCCAGAGCTTTGCGTTCTTTGACCGAAACCGCTCCGGCGACCTCATGAGCCGCCTGGTCTCCGACCTCTTTGACATCTCCGAGGCCGCTCACCACGGCCCGGAGTTCCTGCTCATCGGCATCGTTGAGATCATCGGCAGCTTTGTGATCCTCGCCACAATCAACGTGCCACTCACGGCCGCGCTCGCGCTCATCGCGTGCCTGCTCGTTGCCTACAACGTGTGGGCCAACGTGCGCATGCGCGCCGTCTACACCGAGAACCGCGTGCGCATCTCCGGCGTGAACTCGCGCCTGGAGGACGCGCTTGGCGGCATGCGCGTGGTCAAGGGCTTTGCTGCGGAGGATGCGGAGAGCGCCAAGTTCCGCCGCTCCAACGACGCCTACCTCGACTCCAAGACGCGCATGTACCGCGCCATGGGCCGCTACCAGGCCGCCATTGCCGTCATGATGGGCGCGCTCAACACCGTTGTGGTTGTTCTCGGCGGCTGGCTCATCGCGCGGGGCCAGATGGAGGCCGCGGACCTGGCCACCTATGCGCTCTACATCTCGCTCTTCACGGCGCCGATCACGCAGATCCTGGACTTCACCGAGACCTTCCAGAAGGCCATCGCGGGCTTCCGCCGCTTCTGCGAGGTGCTCGACGAGCAGCCACAGATCCTCGACCGTCCCGACGCGCGCCCGCTGCGGGTGCGCGAGGGCGCCATCCGCTACGACAACGTTCACTTTGCCTACCCCGATACGCCGGGCGAGAAGGACGACGAGGTCATCAACGGCCTCACGTTGGATATCCGCCCCGGCGAGACCATCGCGCTCGTGGGGCCGTCCGGCGGCGGCAAGTCCACCACGTGCGCCCTCCTGCCCCGCTTCTACGACGTGGACGCGGGCTCGGTTACGATCGACGGCCAGGACGTGCGCGACGTCACGCAGCGGAGCCTGCGCGAGGCCATCGGCCTGGTGCAGCAGGACGTCTACCTCTTTGACGGGACCATCGCCGAGAACATCGCCTACGGCTGCCCGGACGCCACGCTGGACGAGATTCGCCTGGCCGCGCGCCACGCCAACATCGCCGCGTTCGTGGAGAGCCTGCCCGACGGCTACGAGACGCAGGTCGGCGAGCGCGGCAGCCACCTCTCTGGCGGCCAGAAGCAGCGCATCGCGATCGCGCGCGTGTTCCTGAAGAATCCACCGATCCTGATCTTCGACGAGGCCACCTCCGCGCTGGACAACGAGAGCGAGCAAGCGGTGCAGGAATCGCTCGAGGAGCTCTCCCGCGGCCGCACCACGCTCGTGATCGCGCACCGGCTGTCCACGATTCGCCGCGCGGACGAGATCGTCACCATCGAGGGCGGCCGCGTGGTCGAGCGCGGGACCCACGAGGAGCTTCTCGCCCGCGGCGGCACCTACGCGCGCTACCACGAGATGCAGTTCGCGTAGACGTGCGCCCGTCTACGAATCCGCTCCCCTGTCGGCAGCGGCTCTAAGATTCCGGGCTCTTGTCACGGGTGCATCTACGAATCGCCGCCCTTGTCCGCAGCGCTTCTAAGAATCGCCGACCTTGTCGGTAGCGGCTCCAAGAATCAGGGTCCTTGTCCAGCGCGCTTCTAAGAAATCGGGATCTTGTCGCGGGCGCTTCTAAGAATTCGCGTGCTTGTCCGGGCCAGTCGGCCAGCGGGCGGACAAGGGCGGCGATTCCCGGAACCGTACCGGACAAGACCCGCGTTTCTTAGAGCCAGCCTGGACAAGGGCTGCTTTTTTCGGACGCCTTGCGGACAAGGGCGGGGATTCTTGGAGCCGGCCTGGACAAGGGCGGCGATTCCCGGAGCCGTCTCGGACAAGGACCGCATTTCTTAGAAGCGCTGCCGAGAAGGTCTCGCTTGTGGACGTTTCCCGCGACCTGCGCCGGGGCGTCTCTCGGCAGGTCCGCGCTGTATACTTGCGGGGCGAGGCATCGGTCGGCATCGGTCGGCATCGGTCGAAAGGGGGCGCATGTTCAGGAGGCACGTGAACGCTCGCGTGCAGCGCGGCGCACTCTCGGCCGACGAGGCCGAGGAGCTGTTTTCGACCGTCGACCACACGGGCCACTCCGACGAGGAGCGCGCGCGACGCCAGCGCGCGCACCGCAGGGAGAAGGGCGTCTCCGTCGACGTTGACCCGCTCTCCGGCGACGACCCCTCCGGCTCCGACGTCAGCCGGGTCATCACGCGCACGGCCGTCACCTTTGTCCTGGTGTTTCTCGTCATCGTGGTGGCCGGCCAGGTCGCCTTTGGTGTCATCCGTCGCGCCAACACGGCCCATCTCGCGGAGAACGCCAGCGTCCGCACCGTCGCCGATGCGCTGCGCGGCGGCGTGGAGTGGGGCGACGGCTTCACGCAGTTCCCGGAGGACTTCACCGTGCAGGAGGCGGACGAGAACACCGGCGTCATCGAGGTGGGCGTCGTGGACTCCGGCTCGTCGACCGCGCTCGAGTGCTTCTCCTCCTCCCAGGTCCAGGCGACCGCGCTCGCGGTGAACGCGCTGCTCAACCCCAACATCGACACGGTGATCTACCACGTGAGCGTCCACGTGGACGGGGACGGCAACATGCAGCAGTCCGGCCTCTTTGGCTTCCTCAAGCCCACGGGCGACGTCACCTCGTTCATGACCTTCGTCTGGCGAAAGACGCAGTCGGCGACCGGGGTCAACTTCTCGTGTACGATCACCGGCATCGACGAGTCCCTCCAGGAGGAGCTGCGCGACCAGGTGACAACCTCCTTCACCCCGGTCCAGACGTCGCAGGCAAACTAGTTGCACCTTTTTGCGCCGCCGGGAAAGGTTCCTCGCGATGACGCCCCCTTCGCCCGGCGCGTCATGCTACCTTGTTGACGAATGCGACGAAGGAGGCCTCCATGAGGTGCAAGAAGTGCGGTGAGGAGCTGCCGGAGCGGGCTCGCTTCTGCTATGTGTGCGGAACGCCGGTCGAGGAGATTCCCACCCCCAAGCGCCTCGAGGACCCGCTCGACCCGCTGGCCGCCGGCGCCGTGCCCCTCGTGCCCGTCGCCCGTCCGCCGCGCGCCTACACGGTGGGGTCCCGCGGCCTCAGAAGCTCCGTCACGCACGTCGGCCGTCGCACGAGCCTTCCCGTGATCAGGCCGCAGGAGCCCGTCGTCGAGATGCCCGAGGAGCCCGAGGAGGCCCCCGTCGAGGACGCCGTCGTCGACGCCGAGTCCACGGCGTCGCTGGCCGCGGCCGCCGAGCGCGGGGAGGCCGCCGCAGAGTGGGACGAGGCCGCGGACGACGCCGACGACACCTCCGTCGTGGAGACCGCCCCGGAGGACGTCCCCGGCGAGCAGGGCGAGAAGCCCGTCGATCGCGCGGCGTCCATGGCAAAGGCTGCGGCGTCGGGCGCCTCGGAGCTGCTCAAGGGCGCCGGGAGCCGCCTCGCCTCGGCGGGCCGTCAGCTCCGCGACGGCGGTCGTGCGGTCGCCGACGGCTTCCAGGGAAGCCGCGTGCCCCCTGCGGCGATTGCTGGCGGCGCCATCGCCGTCGCCCTTGTCGTCATCATGCTGCTCGTTGGCCTGGGCACGAGCTGGCTCGGCCCGTTCGCCGCGCCGGACGAGGAGCCGCCCGTGGTGCAGCCGCCCTCGGACGGTAGCATCGAGCCGCTCGAGTCCGAGGACGACGAGGTCGCGTCCGACGCGCTTCCCGCCGACGCCCCCGAGGTCCGCGACGCCGTCGCCGACTACACCTGGGCAGAGCTCTCCCAGATCTCCGCGCTCATCGCCGACGCGCCCTCCGACGAGGAGGGCCTCGAGCTCGCCGAGCGCTACAACCTGTGCGACGCGGACGGGACGCTCGACGGGTCCCAGACCAAGAGCGTGACGCTCTCCGACGGCACGACGCTCGAGATGCGCGTCGCCGGCTTCCGCGCCGACGAGCGTGCAGACGGCCGGGGCGTCGCCGGCATCACCTTCATCGGCGCCAACCCCGCCCTGACCCGGGCCATGGGCTCGACGGAGGCCCTGGGCAACGGCTGGGTCGACTCGGAGCTCCGCGCCTGGATGAACGGCGAGCTCGCCGCCTCGCTGCCGGAGGACCTTTCCGGCGTTGTCGTCGAGGTGAGCAAGCGTACCAACACGCCGCCCGACGTGGGAGGGAGCCAGCAGGAGACCGACGACACCCTGTGGATCCCCGCGTACTCCGAGGTCGTGGGCCCGCTCGCCGAGGGGGCCGAGTTCTACAACTCGTACGAGAGCGAGGGCGACCAGTACCAGCTCTTCTCGGACGCCGGCGTCACCTGGGGCGGCGACACGAGCTCCCTCGCCATAGGCGTCAACTGGTGGCTGCGAAGCCCGGATCGCGCGAGCAGCATCCGCTACCTCAGCATCCTCGACGACGGGACGACCGGGTGGCGCTTCCGCCCGCAGGCGGACCACGCGGTTCTCGTCTCCTTCTGCGTCTAGAAAAACGGGGCGGAGGTCCTTTATGGCCTCCGCCCCGTTGCCCTTCCTATGGTTGCGCCGCCCCGCTAGGCGAGAAGCGCCGTCACGTCCCCGAGCACGCTCTCAAAGCTCACGCCGCGCACCTGGTAGTCGGGCTGCTCGGGCGTGATCTGCATGGCGTGGCGCACCAGCTCGCTCGCAAAGCGGACGGAGGAGAGCAGGTCCCTGCCGGCGTAGATGGCCGCGACGAGGCCGGACGCAAAGAGGTCACCGGTCCCGTGCAGCATGTAGGGCAGGAGCTCGCCGGAGACCTCCTCCGGGGTGCCGTCGCCCTCGGCCACGGCCACGTAGTTGCGGATGATCTTCTCTCCCTCGTGCACCACGCCCTTGAGGACCACGGACTTGGCGCCCATGCCCAGGAGCGCGTCCGTCACGCGGCGCACGTACGCCTCGTCCACGTCCTGGCTCTCGTAGGGGATGCCGGTGATGATGGAGGCCTCGGTGAGGTTGGGGGTGAGCACGTCCGCGCCGTCCACCAGGCCCTTCATGGCCTCGCACATCTCGTCGGTGTAGGTGGGGTATTTGGAGCCGCCGTCGCCCATCACCGGGTCCACGAGGCGCAGCGCGCCCGGGTACTCGCGGTAGAGGCGCAGGATGGCGTCGACCTGCTCGGCGGATCCCAGGAAGCCGGAGTACACGCCGTCGAGCTCGATGCCCTCCTCGTGCCAGGCGTCGAGGTAGTCGGTCAGCATGGGCGTGGTGTCGTGCATGTAGAACTTGGGGAAGCGCGTGTGTGCCGAGAAGAGCGACGTGGGCACGGGGCACACGTCGATGCCGGCGGCAGAGAGCACGGGGATGGCCACCCCGAGCGAGCACTTGCCGTAGCCGCACAGGTCGTGGACGGCCGCGACGCGCGGCAGGTAGCCGCCCTCGCGCTGGTAGAGGTGCAGATTGCTGGCGTTGCTCATGGGATTCTCCTTTGTCCGCGGACTGATGGACCAGCGTACAAGGGCACAGCATAGCCCTTTTGGGCGTTGCGTGGAGTCTCGTAACGCGCCGTTATCGCGGCTTTTCTCGTCTGTGCCCCTGAGCTGCGGCGCGGCGGCCCCGTGACAGCCAGCGGGATGACAGCGTCAGATTCGTGCAAGCACCCCCGGATACGCTGTCCTCACCGAGTGGTTGCGGACGGGCGCCGGGCGAGGCGCGCCCGCCCCCTGTTCTGGGAGGGACGATGGCGAGGTTCGACTGGGACCCGAGCGTGGAGAGCGCCAACGTCGAGAAGTACGGGATGGACTTCCTGACGGCGCTCGAGCTGTGGAGCAAAGACCACCTCGAGCTGGCGGCACGCCCGGGGGTCGGGGACGACCGGCGGCTGGTGATCGGCGACATCTGGGGCTGGGTCTGGACGGCGGTCACGGCGCAGCGGGGAGACACGACGCGGATCATCGCCGTCCGCAGGGCAGACGAGAACGAGAGGGAGGCGCTCTATGCGTGCCGGAGACGCGGACATGGCGCTGCGTGCGGCGTCGGGGGAGACTGACGACGCCTTTGACTGCGACGGGGACATGCGGAGGTTCTTTGACTTCGAGCGGGGCGAGCTCAGGCGACCCGCCGTAATCAGGGAGGTGCGCACCTACCGGAAGGTGGGCGTGGACCTCTCCTCCGAGATGGCCGAGGCCCTCGACGCGTATGCCGCGCGCGTTGGCGTGGACCTGCAGTCGCTCGTCAAGGCCTGGGTCTGGGAGCGGCTGCAGGGGGAGCGTGAGCGCGACGCGCGCCTCGGCGAGGCGCCGGTTTCCGTGAAGGGTCGCAAGTAGGCGGTTCTTCTCGGCCGCATTGTCCCTATACTGGGAGACACGTGAAACGAAAGAGGAGGCTCATCATGGCAGACCAGCCGCTCGTGGGAATCATCATGGGTTCCAAGTCCGACCTGCCCACCATGGAGGCGTGCACCAAGCAGCTCGAGGAGCTGGACGTGCCGTACGAGCTGGTCATTGCCAGCGCGCACCGCAACCCGGACAAGGTCCACGAGTGGGCCGGCTCCGCGGCCGAGCGCGGCCTCAAGGTGATTATCGCCGCCGCCGGCAAGGCGGCGCACCTCGGCGGCGTCGTGGCCGCGTTCACGCCGCTGCCCATCATCGGCGTGCCGATGAAGACCTCCGACCTCGGCGGCATGGACTCGCTGCTCTCCATGGTGCAGATGCCCTCCGGCGTGCCGGTGGCCTGCGTCGCCATCAACGGCGCCAAGAACGCCGCCATCTACGCCACGCAGATCCTGGGCGCCACCATGCCCGAGTATCGCGAGAAGATCGTGGAGTTCAAGCGCCAGATGGCGGAGGCCTAGGCCGCAGGACGAGGAGGGTCGATGGCGTCTCACTTCAAGCGGCCGGATGACGTCGGCGGCAGGGGAGCGCACCTGAACGTTCGTCGGGGCGGCGACGAGTCCTATCACGCGCCGGCGGGAAACCCCCACGCGGCGGACACCCCGCGCAGTGCCGACGCGCACTACATCCCCGTCGTCTCCGGGACGCCCGTGGAGGGCCGCCGTCGCGGCCACTTTGCCGAGACCGATCCCTACGACCTCTCCGGCCGCAGGAGCCGCGACCCCAGGAAGCGCGTGGGCAGGATCGTGTCCGTGATCCTGTTCGTGGTGGGCATCGGCCTCATCGCAGCGGCCGCTGGCATGTGGCTCTACAACCAGTGGAACTACCACCAGCAGGACGTCCTCAACGAGAAGCTCGCGACCTACGCCGACGTCTCCGACAACGGGACGACGGCGCCGCAGGTCGACTGGGAGGCGCTCAAGGCGGTCAACGACGAGGTCGTGGGCTGGGTGCAGATTCCGGGTACCGTGGTGAACTACCCCGTCTACCAGGCGGCGGACAACGAGAAGTACCTGAACGCGGGGGCCGACGGCAGCTACGTCATCGGCGGCCAGATATTCATGGACTGCGAGAACACGGCGCCGGGCATGATTGACGGCCAGACGCTCATCTACGGCCACCACCTGCGCAACGGCGCCATGTTCAAGAGCGTCTCCGACATGATCAACCAGGAGATGTTCGACGGCGTCTCGACGGTCTGGTACGTGACGGAGGAGGCCACCTACGACCTGGAGCCGCTGCTGATCTACCAGACCGACGCCTCCGACGCCAACGCGCGCCAGTTCACGTTTGGGTCGGACGAGGAGCTGCGCGCCTACCTCACCGAGCTTCTGGGCAGGGCGGCGGCGAAGAGTCCCGACGCAGAGAAGCTCATCGCCCGGACGAGCCGCGTCCTCACGCTCTGCACCTGCAACTACGACTACGGGGACGACGGTCGCACGCTGCTCGTCTGCGTGCCCAAGGCGACCGACGGGGAGTAGGTCTTGGTATTTCCGGACGAAGCGAGGGAGCGGATGGACGAGAAGATCCACGAGGAGTGCGGCGTCTTTGGCGTGTGGGCGCCCGGGCGCGACGTGGCGCGCCTCACGTACTTTGCGCTGCGGGCGCTGCAGCACCGCGGGCAGGAGTCGGCCGGCATAGCGGTGGGAAACGGGAGCACCGTGCTCGTGCGCAAGGACCTCGGCCTGGTCACACAGGTCTTCACCGACGCGGACCTCTCCGCCATGCCGGGCAAGGTCGCCTGCGGGCACTGCCGCTACGGGACGGCGGGGGCCAAGGGCTGGGAGTCCGCGCAGCCGCACCTCTCCGTCGTGGACGACGTGGTCATAGCGCTGGCGCACAACGGCACGCTCGTGAACTTCGAGGCGCTGCGGCGGGAGCTCATCGAGATGGGCATCCCGTTTCGCTCCAACACGGACTCCGAGGTCGCGGCCAAGCTCATAGGCTACTTCACCCAGCGCGCGGGACGGCTGCGCTCCGGCATAGCGCACACGATGCGGATGCTCCAGGGCGGCTACGCGATGGTGCTCGTGCGCGAGAACGCGCTCTACGCCTTCCGTGACCCGCACGGCATCCGCCCGCTCGTGCTCGGGCGGCTCGGCGACGACGGCTGGGTCGTGGCGAGCGAGACCTGTGCGCTCGACATCGCCGGCGCCACCTTCGTCCGGGAGGTCGAGCCCGGCGAGATCGTGCGCGTCTCCGACGACGGCATCCGTTCGGAGCGCGGGTGCGCGCCCGCCGCCCGCGCCAACTGCATCTTCGAGCACGTGTACTTCTCGCGCCCCGACTCGATGGTGCGGGGGTCGAGCTTCTACCTGATGCGCCACAACATGGGGCGGCGCCTCGCCCGGGAGACACCCGTCGAGGCGGACCTCGTGATCTCCGTGCCGGACTCCGGCACGCCGGCTGCCGAGGGCTTTGCCCAGGAGCTGGGCATCCCCTTTGGGACCGGCCTCATCAAGAACCGCTACGTGGCGCGCACCTTCATCCAGCCGACGCAGGAGCTGCGGCAGAT
The DNA here is from genome assembly GCA_963931035.1 of uncultured Atopobiaceae bacterium. Taxonomy (GTDB): domain Bacteria; phylum Actinomycetota; class Coriobacteriia; order Coriobacteriales; family Atopobiaceae; genus Thermophilibacter. The sequence goes on from OZ006979.1 coordinate 1,615,984, forward strand.
GGGCGTGCGCCTCAAGCTCAACGCGCTGCCCGACGTGGTGCGCGGGAAGCGCCTCGTGATGGTGGACGACTCGATCGTCCGCGGAACCACGAGCCGCCAGATCGTGCGGCTGCTCAAGGCGGCCGGCGCGACCGAGGTCCACGTGCGCTCGGCGTCGCCGATGGTCACGTGGCCGTGCTTCTACGGGATCGACACCGGCAGCCAGGACCAGCTCATCGCCGCGCACATGACGCTCGACGAGATCCGCGCGCACATCGAGGCGGACTCGGTGGGGTTCCTCTCCGTCGAGGGGCTCCTTTCCTGCGTGCCGGAGGACGGCTACTGCACGGCGTGCTTTACCGGCGACTACCCGGTGGAGATCCCGCGCTCCTGGTGGGAGGAGCGGTTCCTGCCCGGGCGCGAGCCCAACAACCTGGAGCGGGCTTCGGACGTCTCGCGCACGCCGCTCGCCCAGGTTCCCGTAGAATGACGAAGAGGAAAGCCCGTCTGTCAGGAAGGACCGAGATGGCCGAGAACACCAAGCACGTGAGCTACGCCGACGCCGGCGTCGACACCGCCGAGGGCGCCCGCGCCGTGGACGCGATCAAGGCTGCCGTGGCGACCACCAACCGACCCGAGGTCATCGGCGGTCTGGGCGGCTTTGGGTCGTGCTTCTCGGCTGCCGCGCTGAAGGGCATGGAGGACCCGATCCTGGTCTCCGGCACCGACGGCGTGGGCACCAAGCTCGCCATCGCGCAGCTGCTCGACCGCCACGAGACGGTGGGCGAGGACCTGGTGGCCATGTGCGTGGACGACATCGTCCCGATGGGCGCCGAGCCGCTGTTCTTCCTCGACTACGTTGCCATTGGCAAGCTGCGCTCCGAGCACGTGGCAAAGATCGTGGGCGGCATCGCCGAGGGCTGCCGCAAGTCCGGCTGCGCGCTCGTGGGCGGCGAGATGGCCGAGCACCCCGGCGTCATGGCCGCCGACGACTACGACCTCGCCGGCTTTGTGGTGGGCGTCGTGGACCGTCCCAAGCTGCTGGGGCCGGAGCTCGTGCGCGAGGGTGACGTCATTCTCGGCCTGCCGAGCTCCGGCATCCACTCCAACGGCTACTCCCTCGTGCGCAAGGTCGCGATCGAGGGGCGTACGGTCGAGGAGCTCGAGACGCCGCTTGCGGAGCTGGGCGGCGAGTCGCTCGCCGACGCCGTGATGCGCCCGACCAAGATCTACGCGGGCCAGCTGCTGGCCGCGCTGCGCGCCGGCGCGCCCGTTCACGCGATGGCGCACATCACCGGCGGCGGCATCACCGAGAACCTGGACCGCGCGATGCCGGACGGTCTCGACGCGCTGGTCTACCGTGGCGGCGAGGACGGTCCCGCGTGGGACGTGCCGCCCGTGATCTCCTACATGATCCGCGAGGCGGGCCTCACGACCGAGGAGGCATACCGCACCTTTAACATGGGCGTGGGCATGAGCGTGATCTGCGCGCCCGAGGACGCGGAGCGCGTGCGGGCGCTTCTCGCCGAGCAGGGGCTCGAGAGCTTTGTGATGGGCGAGGTCGTGCCCGGCAGCGGAAAGGTGGTCTACGACGATGAGCGTTAGGCTGGGCGTCCTCATCTCCGGCAGCGGGACCAACCTGCAGGCCATCATCGACCGCATCGCCGACGGCACGCTGGATGCCTCGATCGAGCTCGTGGTGAGCTCGCGGCCGAGCGCCTTTGGCCTCAAGCGGGCCGAGGCGGCGGGGCTGCAGACCCTCACGCTCTCCAAGGAGATCTACGCCGACCCGGAGAAGGCGGACGAGATCATCGCCGCCGAGCTCAGGCGCCATGGCGTGGACTACGTCATCATGGCCGGCTACATGCGCAAGGTTCACGACCCGATTCTGGCGGCGTTTCCCAACCGGGTGGTCAACCTTCATCCGGCGCTGCTGCCGAGCTTCCCGGGCGCTCACGCGATCGCCGATGCCTACGAGCGCGGCGTGAAGGTCACGGGCGTGACCGTGCACTTTGCCAACGCCGACTACGACGCCGGCCCCATCATCGCCCAGCGCGCGCTCGCGGTGGAGGAGACCTGGACGGTGGACGAGCTCGAGGAGCACATCCACCAGATCGAGCACGAGCTGTATCCCGAGGTCGTGGGGCTGCTCGCGGCCGGCCGCGTCCACGTGCGCCCCAACCTGACGGTGGCGATCGATCCAGCCTAGCGGCCGACTTTGTTATTCGACAGGAGGGACCCGCCCGTGAAGGCGGGCCCCTCCTGTGTTTTCGGTCGGATCGTGGGTGGTGCTAGCGTACCGTGTACGCGCCGCCGTTCACGCAGATGATCTGGCCGTTGACATAGCGCGAGGCATCGCTCGCGAGGAACACCATCACCGGGGCGCAGTCACGGTCGGCATCGCCCATGGCGCCGTCGATGGGGTAGTTGGCCTTGAGCTGCTGCTTGTGGTACTCGACGAGCTTGGGGTCGGCGGTTGCGAGCCACTGCTTGTACATCTCAGTCTGAATGGTGGGGTTGACGCAGTTGGTGCGCACGTTGGATGCCTGACCCCACTCGCGTGCGATGGAACGGCTCCAGCCGAGGACAGCCGACTTGCTCGCTGCGTAGACGGCGCCGTTGGGCATGCCCGTGAGCGCCGTGTCGGAGGAGTAGTTGATGATCGAGCCCTCACTTCCGCAGGCGTTGAACGCACGGTAGGCGGCCTGGTTCGTGTAGACCGTGCCCTTGAAGTTGACGTCCATGAGTCGGTCGATCTGCTCGTCGGTGTAGTCGACGGCAGCGTTGTTGCTCTCGATGCCGGCGACGTTTGCCAGGACGTCGAGTCCGCCAAGGAGCTTTACCGCCTCGTCGAAGAACTTGTTGACCTGCTCACGGTCGGCTATGTCACAGTGGAGGTAGGTGGCGTGTCCGACTGCGTCCTCCTGGGCGTTGGCCTCCGCCTCGGTCTGGCGACCGCGCTCGTCATTGGTTCCGCAGAAGACGACCTGCGCGCCCTCGCGTACGTAGATCCTCACGGTTGCGGCGCCGATTCCTCGGCTTCCGCCCGCAACGACGATTCGCTTGTTCTCGAGCTGCATCGATGGCGTCCTTTCTCTCGCACGACTTGATAGACTTGCCATACTCCGATGGTCGTGCGGCGTGCTACGCGCGGTCAACGGAGCGGAAAGAAGATGAGACGCAAAGGGGAAAGTGTCCCACGAATGACATGCGCGAACGCGAACAGCGAGATGAGGGCAACCATCGCAGAGACTCTTGTCGCTATGGTGCGCGAGCGGTCATACTCGTCCATCTCCGTACGGGAGCTCTCCTCTCGGGCCCACGTCTCCAAGAGCAGCTTCTACCGATGCTTCGATTCGAAGGACGATGCCCTTCTGCACTATGGTCGGGTTCTGTATGCGTGCGATTTCGAGAGCGATTTGAGAAGGGGCGTCGCCAAGCCGTCGCGCGAGGAGGCGAGCCATTTTCTGCGCAAGAGGTTCGACTTCGTGAGAAGGCACGCATCCTATTTCAGAGTGCTGGAAAGCAATGGCTTGCTCGACCGTATGTTTGCAAGCCTCGATGCGGACCTCGCTGATCTCCTGAGTGGGGGAACGGCCTCCGTCTCGCCGTATACGAGGGCGTTGTTCGTAGGCTCGAGCGCGAGCATCATCAAGTGCTGGATTCAGCGGGACTTTCGGGAGGATGAGGACGAGCTCGTTGAGCTGTTCTCCAGGGTCGCGGAGCTCACGTAGCCCTGGGCTCCGTCCTGGACGACTGGCTAGCGGCGCTCGAGCGTAACGACAGACTCCACGTGCTTGGTGTGGGGGAACATGTCTACGGGTGCGACGCGGGTCAGGCGGTACCCGCGCTCGCGGAGGACCTCGAGGTCGCGGGCCTGGGTGATGACGTTGCAGCTCACGTAGACGATGCGCCGCGGCTCGAGCGCGGCGGCGCCCGCGAGGAACTCGGGCGTGCTGCCCGCGCGCGGCGGATCCATGATCACGACGTCGAAGTGCTGGTCTCTGCCCTCGTGCGCCATCCACGACGTGGCGTCTGCCGCGATAAAGCGGCAGTGGTCGGCGACATTATTAGCGCGTGCGTTGCGCTCGGCGCTGTCGATCGCGGCGGCGACCTGCTCGACGCCGGTCACGTAGAGGCCGTCGCGCCGTGCGGCGGCGCAGATGCCGATGGTTCCGGTGCCGCAGTAGGCGTCGAGCGCGGTGGCCGCGTCGCCGAGGCCATCGAGCGCGAGCTGGTAGAGGACTTCGGTCTGAGAGGGGTTGGTCTGGTAGAAGCTCGTAGGGCCAATCTCGAAACGACAGCCGAGCAGCTCGTCGTGCATGACGCCGTGACCGAGGAGGGTCCGGCTGCGACGGCCCAGAATCGCGTTGGTGCGGCGGTCGTTGACGTTGAGGACGATGCTCGTGACGTCGGGACACGCGGAGCGAAGCTCGTTGACAACGCGGCGCTCGTCACGAAGCTCAGGGACGCGAGAGACCAGCGTGAGCAGCACGTCGTTGGTCTTCCACCCACAGCGAACGACAGCATGACGCAGCACGCCCGTACCACGATCCTCGTCGTAGGGCGGGATGTGGAGTCGCTCAGCGACGCGAGCGACCGCATTCAGGATGGTGCGGGCGCGCGGGTCCTCAACCAGACACACGTCGCAGGGGACGATGCGATGAGTGCCGGCGGCATAGAAGCCGCAGCGTACGCGGCCGCCGCGCGCATGGGCGAACGGGGTTGCCGCCTTGTGGCGATAGTGCGCGGGCTCGTCCATCCCGTGAATCTCTTCGATGAGTGCCTCGTCGGCAGAGGCCATGTCTCCAAGTAGGTCGACGACCTGCTCCTGCTTGCGACGTAGCTGTATTGGGTAGGGCACCGCGAGCCACTCGCAGCCGCCGCAGTCCCGAGCGATCGGGCAGGTGTAGGTCTTGTATCCCATGACGCCTCCTTCGCAGCAAGCATACCCGACCGAGGCGGCGCGCGCCCCTTCCAACAGGCTCTGGGTCATATGTGGGACCCTCCGCCCGTTGAAAGCGCCGCGCGCCGGGGTCTCCAGGGCCGAGTTGCGCAACCGTGGGGTGTCTCAGAAAGGTTGGGTACTTTTTCGGGGATCGCTAAAGTAGTCGGGCAAAATCGCGTTGAGAAGCCGCAGGTAGAGGGTCTGTCCATTTTTTCGATACTTGGCGGGTCGACGAAAAAGTACCCAACCTTTTACGGAGAGGCGTGAAGGCCCGACGCCTTGCTCAAAACAGGGCTCTTCGCGGGTCGCTTAGCCAGTCAAAGAGATCGATTTGCGCAAGGCGTTGCTCGCGGGTGTAGACGGGCTGTGGTGCACCGATTCGCTCCTCGAGGAGCCAGGTGAAGTCATCGAGCTTCTCCAGACGATTGATCTGCCCTTCCGTTGCGGAGACCGTCTTGATGCCCATCGCCTCGAGGACGTTGCGACGCGCCTGCGTGTGATCGAGGCGGAATCTACCCGTATGGAACTCGATGCTGTCAAACTCGAGATCGCAGTTGTAGTCGGGCAGGAAGAGGTCGCCCACGAGGTGGCCAGAATCAAGCAGGCGCTGACCGTGCTCGTCGATTCGTATTGCCTGGTTAGCGCTGATGTTGATGGGGCCGCGACCTCCGAGCTCCAAAGGCAGGCGGTAGTGCATGGCGAGCTGGGACTCCTTTGGCGAAGCGGTGAGCTCGACGACATATTCGAGTGCGGCTCGTGCCTTGTTGGCCCCATAGGTGTTAGGGGGTAGGGCGTCGAGGAACTCGGCAAGACGCCTGACTGAAACCAGCTGCTCGCGCTTTCCCGTGTAGCCGCGCCCCTCGTCGGAGATAGAGAACGTCGAGCAGAGGTAGTTGCCGATTTCGATGAGTTGCCACAGACTCGCGGTCGAAGCCATCTGAAGGAACGTGAGCTCCGGGGAAGAGACGATGTTGCCCTGCGGCAAGCAGCGAAACGACCCAGAGGGAAGGCTGGTCCGGCAGACGTGGACCTGGCAGCCGTGGATGCGGTGCTTGAGGGCGGGGTCGCACACTACGAGGTGGAGCGGCCTGCCCAGCTCGGGGCCAAACGGGAGTGCCCCCTCTTTGACGAGTGCCGCTGTAGCCTCTGCCTGTTTGAACGTGCCGGTCGCGGCAGGTTCCGGGAGCGCTTCGTCAGCGGTCTTGGTGAGCCAGTAGCGCAGTGCCGACTCGTATCCGATGCACAGTCCCATTCCACACCCCTCCTTGGCTAGGACTACAAGCATACGGATGGGCTCTTCCACGAATCTGCCGTTAGCTGGCACGAACGTGCCGTCTGCGGCTCGCGGTTCTTAGGGTTGCTTGCAAAGAAACCAATGTGATATCACAATGACCTCAGTCGAGGCGGCCACCCCGGGCCCGCACGACACCAGGAAAGGAACTGCAATGACTGTAGAGAAGCAGGCTCGCGCCGGATCGGGCTGGCCCATGCTCTTCGTCACCCTCGTCGCGTACGCAGCCTCCATCTGGGGCATGGTCCAGGGCATCATCATCCTCGCCACCGCAGAGGACGCCGGCGTGCCCGCCCCCGTCACGGGTCCCGCGCTGCTCGTGGGCGGCATAGTGCTGCTTATCGTGGCCATCATCGTCACCTGCGGCTTCTTCTCGCTGCAGCCGGGCCAGGCGCGCGTGCTCGTGCTCTTTGGCAACTACGTGGGCACCGTTCGCGAGTCCGGCTTCTACTGGGTGAACCCCTTCTACAGCCACAGCCTCGGTACGGACGGCACCGGCGCCTCCATCGACGTCAGCCTGGAGGAGGGCACCCCGTCCGTGAAGGCCGCCGCGGCCGCCAAGGCGCTCTCCACCAAGGTCTCCCTGCGCGCCCGCACCCTCAACGGCGACCGCCTCAAGGTCAACGACAAGATGGGAAACCCCATCGAGATCGCGACCGTCGTGGTCTGGCACGTGGCCGACACCGCCAAGGCCCTCTTCGACGTGGACCACTACCCCAGCTACGTTGCAATGCAGACCGAGACCGCGCTGCGCCACGTGGCCAGCGTCTACGCCTATGACCACATGGAGGACGACGACGCCTCCAACAGCTCCATCACGCTGCGCTCCAACATCGAGGAGGTCTCCGCGACGCTCAAGGAGGAGCTGGACCGCCGTCTTGCCCCGGCCGGCGTCTCCGTGGACGACGCCCGCCTCACGCACCTCGCCTACGCGCCGGAGATCGCCCAGGCGATGCTGCGCCGCCAGCAGGCCGAGGCCATCATCGCCGCGCGCAAGAAGATCGTTGAGGGCGCCGTCTCCATGGTGGACATGGCCCTCAAGGAGCTCTCCGCCGGCGGCGTGGTGGAGTTCGACGACGACCGCAAGGCCGTGATGGCCTCCAACCTGATGGTCGTGCTCTGCGGCGAGTCCGAGGCCCAGCCCGTCCTCAACACCGGCTCCCTCTACCAGTAAGGCGAGAAGGACGTGGCCGCGCGCAAGCAATATCCGCTTCGCATAGACCCGGAGGTCTGGGCCGCGGTCGAGCGTTGGGCCACGGACGAGATGCGCAGCGCCAACGGCCAGGTCGAGTGGATCCTGCGCGACGCCCTGCGCCGCGCAGGGCGCCTGCCCGAGAAGAAGAAGCGCGACGAGGAGCGGTGAGACAGTCCTATGTCTCACCGCTCTTCTCGCCCGCTGCCCGATATGTGCGCAACGGGACGCCCCTCCGTGGGTAAGGTGAGTGCATCGTGCACACACCCCGTCCAAGGGAGGCATCATGGCTGCAAAGGGAACGGAGAAGGTCAAGAACGTGGTCCTTGTGGGCCAAGGCGGCGTGGGCAAGACCATGCTGGCCGAGGCCATGCTTCACCTGACGGGGCGTACCACCCGTCTCGGCGGCCACGCCGGCACCAAGCCCACGCTTGACTACGACGGCGAGGAGGGGGAGCGCGGCTTCTCCATCTCCACCGCGATCGCACCGATCACCTGGGAGGGTACGCGCCTGAACGTGCTCGACGCCCCGTGCTACCCCGACTTCGTGGGCGACGCCTACGCCGCCATGAGCGCGTGCGAGACGGCCGTCTTTGTCGTGGACGCCGCGAGCGGCCCGGGCACCGTCACCACCCGTCTGTGGTACGCGGCCGAGGAGCTCAGCCTCGCCCGCGCGCTGTTCATCAACCGCCTCGACCGCCCCGACGCGGACTTTGACGTGGCCATGGCCGCACTGCAGGACCGCTTTGGCACCAACCTGGGCGCCGTGACCATCCCCATGGGCTCGGGCGAGGCCTTCTCCGGCATCATCGACGTCGTCCACATGAAGGCGCGCCACCTCGAGGGCGGCAAGCCCGTCGTCGAGGACGTCCCCGCCGAGTACCAGGACGCCGCCGACACCGCGCGCGCCCAGCTCACCGAGCTGGTCGTGGAGGCGGACGACGAGATCATGATGAAGTACCTCGAGGGCGAGGAGGTCACGCAGGACGAGCTCGAGGGGCTTCTCGCCAAGGCCATCCGCGAGCGCGTCTTTGTCCCGGTCTTCTCCGGCAGCTGCGTGCGCGAGGAGGGCGTCATCTCCTTCATGGACGCCGCCGTGGCCTGGTTCCCCACGATGGCCGACTTTGGCCGCATCCCGCTGGTCAACGGCGAGCAGCTCGACATCTCCGAGGACGACGAGCGTCCCGTGGTCTTTGCGTTCAAGTCCCTGAACGACCCGCAGAACGGCCGCCTCTCCTTCCTCAAGGTGCTCGCCGGCACCATCACGCCGGGCATCGAGCTCACCAACGCGCGCACGCGCAAGAACGAGCGCCTCGGCCACCTCTATCAGATGTGCGGCAAGGAGACCACCGACGTGGCGCAGGCCGCCGCGGGCGACATCGTGGTGGTGCCCAAGCTCGAGGCAATGACCGGCGACACGCTCTCCGTGACCGGCAAGGTCGAGGCCGCCGAGTTCCGCTTCCCCAACTCGCTCTACCGCATCGCCATCGAGCCCGACGCGCGCGGCACCGAGGGCAAGCTCTACGCCTTCCTCGAGAAGAGCGCGGACGCCGACCCCACCCTCAAGGTCGAGCGCGACGAGGACACCGGCCAGACCGTCATCTCCGCCATCGGCGAGGCGCAGGTCAGCGTTCTTCTCGACCGTCTTGAGGACCGCGCGGGCATCACCGCCCACACCGTGGCGCTCAAGATCCCGTATCGCGAGACCATCCGCCGCGTGGCGTCCGCCCAGGGCCGCCACAAGAAGCAGACCGGCGGCGCCGGCCAGTACGGCGACTGCTGGCTGCGCATCGAGCCCAACCCGGGCGCGGGCTACGAGTTCGTGGACGAGGTCGTGGGCGGCCACATCCCGCGCGGCTTCATCCCGGCCATCGACAAGGGCGTCCAGGAGACCATGCGCGAGGGCGTGCTCGCCGGCTACCCGATGATCGACGTCAAGTGCGCCGTCTACGAGGGCTCCTACCACCCGGTCGACTCCAACGAGATGGCGTTCAAGACCGCCGCGCGCATCGGCTTCCAGAAGGCCGTCGCGCAGGCCGAGCCCGTGCTGCTCGAGCCCATGGCGCACCTGCGCATCACCGTGCCGGAGAGCTACGCCGGCTCCGTGATGGGCGACGTCTCCGCCTCCCGCGGTCGCGTCGAGGGCATGGAGGCCGGAACCGGCGCCCAGGCCGGCGAGACCACGGTCGTGGCCACCATCCCGTACGCCGAGGTCACCGACTACGCCACCCGCCTGCGCTCGCTCTCGCGCGGCACGGGCGAGTTCGAGCTCGAGGTCAGCGGCTACGAGCAGGTCCCGCACGACATCCAGCAGCGCCTGGCCGAGGAGTACGCCGCCCGCCGCGCCGCCGGTGAGAAGTAGCAGCCGCCTGTCTACTTTTCACCCGGGTGAAAAGTAGACAAAAGGCGGTCTGACCCCCACGCGGGCGGTCGGCTTTTGGGCCGGCCGCCCGTTTTTCCTGCCGCGTACGGGGTAAAATGCCCCTTAGCGGCTATCACTTCCACCTCAAGGAGGCCACCATGCTTTCCGCAGTTCAGATCAAGCCGGACGTCTACTGGGTCGGCGCGCTCGACTGGAACGCGCGCGAGTTCCACGGCTACACCACCGAGGCGGGCATCACCTACAACGCCTACCTCATCCTGGACGAGAAGGTCACGCTGATCGACACGGCCAAGGTCACCTTCACCGACGAGCTGCTCGAGCGCATCTCCTCGGTGATCGACCCGTCCAAGATCGACGTGCTCGTTGCCAACCACGTGGAGATGGACCACTCCGGCAACACGCCCACGATCAAGCGCCTGGCGCCAAACTGCCAGATCTACTGCTCCGCGCCGCAGGGCGTGAAGAACATGACCGCGCACTTTGGCGACCTGGGCTACAACGGCGTCAAGACCGGCGACTCCCTCTGCATCGGCAAGCGCACGCTGACCTTTGTCCAGACGCCGATGGTTCACTGGCCGGACAACATGGTCACCTACGACGCCTATGACAAGATCCTCTTCTCCAACGACGCCTTTGGCCAGCACTTTGCCAGCTCGGCGCGCTTTGACGATGAGAACGACATGTGCGAGGTCATGCACCAGGCGCACAAGTACTACGCCAACATCGTGCAGCCGTATCGTGCGCAGGCGGCTGCGGCCGTGAAGGCGGTGCGCGGGCTCGGTCCGGACGCGCTCGAGCTGATCTGCCCGGCGCACGGCATCATCTGGCGCAGCCATGTGGAGGACATCCTCGCCGCGTACGAGGGCTTTGTCTCCGGCGAGGTCGCCGAGCGGGCGCTCGTGGTGTACGACTCCATGTGGCACTCCACCGAGAAGATCGCCCGCGCGCTGGTGGACGGCTTCCTGGCCGCCGGCGTCCCCGCGCAGCTCATGGACCTCAAGGAGAACCACATCTCCAACGTCATGGACGTGTTCATGGACTGCAAGTACGTGTGCGTGGGCTCGCCGACGCTCAACAGCCAGATGCTGCCGACCGTGGCGGGCTTCCTTACGTACATGAAGGGCCTCTCGCCCAAGAACGACAACCGTGTGGGTCTGGCGTTTGGCAGCTACGGCTGGGCGCCGATGGGCCCCAAGAACGTTGCCGCCGAGCTCGCGGCTGCGGGCTTCCGGATGCCCGTGGACACGCTCGCCGTCAACTGGATCCCCGGCGAGGAGCAGCTGGGCGCCGCGCGTGACGCGGTGGCAGCCCTCATGGCCTAGCGGCGCTGAGGGAAATAGGACCCAAACGTACAGGGGCCGCCCGTTTGGGCGGCCCCTTTCTTCTAACTTGCACGCAGCTAGCACGATCGACAAAACCTATCGAACCAAACCCGGCTAAGGAGCGACCCAAACCGCCTATCTTCGTGTAAACGGCGAGGGGAGGCTTTACATGAGGGAGCTGAGGGTTGGGTTTGAGTCGGCGCTCGACTTCTGGCGGGCCGCTCGCGTCGCGGCGGCCGGCCGGGTCGTCGAGGACCCGGAGGGGAAGATCTACGGCGCGCGCGAGCTCTCGCTCTCCGAGCAGGTGAGCCTCGCGTGCAACCTCTGCAACACGGAGCCCCAGCTCGACGTCATAGTTCCGGACGCCGCACACAGGCACGCTCATGAGGCGCTGGTCGACCACGTGTGGCATGGTCCCCTCGAGGGCGAGCACGCGTTTGGTCTTGGGGACGGAATTGAGATATGCAGAATCCCCGTCGTGCTTGTGCAGCTTGCGTTGAGCTACGACGAAATCGAGCTCGTGGAGCTGGGCCTGGAGATGTCGGGCACATACGGTCTCTCGCCGACTTTGGGCGGTAGGGTCGCCGAGGACCTTCGGCCGCTCGTCGTCCCGTCCGAGCTGAGGAGGTACGCCCTGGCCGCACGCGCTCTGGGGATCAGGGGCGCCGCTCTCGCATGCCGGGCCCTGGAGCTTGTGGTCCCAAACTCAAACTCTCCGAGAGAGACGGACGTCGCAATCGCGTTCCAGCTCTCGCGTCGTCAGGGAGGGCTCATGGTCGGGGGCTTTGAGATGAACCGGGCGATCAGGCTTCCCGATGCCCTGGCAGATCAAATCGGCCAGGGCACGATCAAGCCGGACTTCTCCTGGCCCAACGGAACCCTGGTCGAATATGACAGCGAGCAGGAGCACAACACTCTCGCCGCACGTGCCCGTGACGAGCGTAAGCGACGCGCATACCGGTCGGTCGGAATGGACTGCCTGACGCTCACCAATGACATCCTTAGGAGCAACGAGCGCTATAACTGGTTCGCCGACGAGCTCGAGCGCAGCCTCGGCATATACAGGAGAGAGCTCAGTCCGGCAATGGCCGAGCGCCGCAGGGACCTGAGGGAACGTCTCTTTGGACCGGAGACGGAAGAGGCCGCCCTGGCCGCTCTTTCGCTCGGATCGTGAGGACGTTCCTGCAAAACGGACGCTCGTGATGAAGGTAAGCCTTCCAGTCTGCAGAACGTCCGTTCGTGATGAAGGAATTCAGGTTGGAGGCGCGCCTTCCAGAGCCCCGCGCCGGATAATCCCAGATAAGTTTTGCCAGAGGCAGCGATGATCTCGGCTCAGGTTGGAAAAGTTTCATCACGAGCGCTCGTTTTGCAGGCGGCGTTGTCATTTTTCATCACGAGCGGGCGTTTTGCAGAGCTGTGGTGCGGCGCGAGGGGTCAACGAGGGGCGTACTGTACGGGCGGACTCGCGACCTGCTAAAATCAACCCATTATGTCGACGGCGTCAGCGTCCCTGCCGCGACATGCATCTGTCATTCGACCGAGGAGGTTGCGCACAAGCGCATGGACGTAGCGATATCTATTGTGGTCACTTTCCTGCTCACGTTGGCCAACGGCTATTTCTCGATGTCCGAGCTTGCCGTAGTGAGCGCAAAGAGGGCAGTTCTCGAGCCGGAGGCTGAGGAGGGTGACCGCAAGGCGCGCGCCGCCCTTGACCTCGGTTCCAACTCCGAGCAGTTCCTCGCCACCATTCAGGTTGCCATCACGCTTGTGGGATTTGCGTCCTCGGCGTTCGCGAGCACTAGTCTCTCCGACCCGCTGGGCGGCTGGTTCATGAGCCTCGGCATGCCCGAGGGCATCGCCGTCCCCCTGGCTCCCGTCATCATCACCCTCGCGGTCTCCTACCTCTCCATCGTCGTGGGCGAGCTCGTTCCCAAGCGCATCGCCCTCTCCGACGCGGAGCGCACGGCCAAGTCGGTCGCCGGCCCCATCCGCGGCTTCATGACCATCGCCCGCCCGCTGGTCTGGCTCACCGCCAAGTCCGCGAACGGCCTCTCGGCCCTCCTGGGCATCAAGTCCGCCGACGAGCGCGACAGCGTCTCCGAGGAGGAGATCAAGTACATGGTCGCCGACGCCGACGAGCTCTCCGATCAGGAGAAGTCGATGATTCACGAGGTCATCGAGCTCGGCGACACCATCGCCCGCGAGGTCATGGTCCCACGCGTGGACATGACCGCCGTCGAGGACACGATGACCCTCTCCGAGGTCCTCGCCGTCATGCGTCGCACCGGCTACTCGCGCATCCCCGTCTACCATGAGTCCGTGGACCGAATCGTGGGCATCGCGCACATCAAGGACATCATCAGTCCCATCCTCGACGAGGGCCGCGCCTCCGACCCCGTTTCCCGCCATGCGCGCACGGCGGACTTCATCCCGGACACCAAGGACATCATCCCGCTGCTCTCCGAGATGCAGTCCAGCCACGACCAGATGGTCATTGTCGTGGACGAGTACGGCGGCACGGCCGGCGTCATCACGATCGAGGACATCGTCGAGGAGGTCGTCGGCGAGATCGAGGACGAGTTCGACCCGGACAACAAGTACCTCACGCAGCTCTCCGAGCGTGAGTGGCTCGTTGACGGCCGCTTCTCCATCGATGACGCCATCGAGCTCGGCTGGCCCGTCGAGGACTCCGAGGAGTTTGAGACCATCGCCGGCTTTGTCCTCGACCAGGCGGACAAGCTCCCGCGTCCCGGTGATGTTTTCACCAAGGATGGGTATCAGTTCCGTGTGCAGTCCATGCGCGGACGCCGCCTCTCGATGCTGCGCGTCGTCGCGCCCGAGCCTCCCGCCGAGGCCGATGCCGACGACGCTGACGGAGAGAAGCAGCCGGCCCCCGCGAAGGAGTAGGCCTGCGCGCCGAGTTTCACTACAATGAGGGAAAAGGCAGGCCCCGTCATGGGCCGCGACTGAGAGGGAGCCTCTATGGCTCAGCTGTTCGACTTCAAGAAGGTCACGATCGGCCCGCGCGCCCTCGTTGCCGCAGTGGAGCTCGCGCCGAGCGCGCCGCTTCTGACCAGCGAGGACCCAAAGGCCACCGACCTCGTGCTGGGGCTTCTGCCCGACCTGCGCGACCACGTCTGCCTCGGCGACGTGGCCCCTACCTTTGGTGAGGTCGCCCCGGACACCGAGCTCGCCCACCTGCTCGAGCACGTCACCGTGGAGCTGCTGGCCCAGACCGACATCGCCGGCGACGTTTCCTGCGGCCAGACCACCCAGGTCGACGAGCGCGTCTACGAGATCACCCTCGGCTGCCCCGACGACGTCCTCGTCGTTGGGGCGCTGTCGAGCGCCGCCTGGATTCTGCAGTGGGCCTTCTCGGGCGGCGGCGAGCCGCGTCCCGACGTCGATGCCATCGTCGGCGGCCTCGTGAGCCTCGTCGAGAGCCTCTCCGACCAGCCGGCCGAGGAGGAGGTCGTCGAGGAGGAGCCCGAGCCGGAACCGGAGCCGGAGCCCGACCCCGACCCCGAGCCCGAGCCGGAACCGGAGCCGGAACCGGAGCCGGAACCCGACCCCGAGCCTGAGCCTGAGCCAGAGGAAGAGCCGGAGCCGGAGCCCGTGGAGGACTCTGAGCCGGAACCCGAGTCCGACCCCGAGCCCCCCGCCCCGAGCGCCTGGGACATGGACGACAACGTCCCGACCCCCCATCTCGTTCGATAACAGGTGCGCCGCCCGCGCCAGACAAGTCCGCATCGACAGGAGGTACCAATGAACAAGAAGACGGTTGGCTTCATCTTTGGAAGCATCGTCGGCGCTGCCGCCGGCGTCGTTGCGGGCGTCATGCTCGCCCCGCGCTCCGGCGCCGAGAGCCGCGCCATGGCGGCCGACGCCATGAACGACGCCTGGGACTCCGCCGTTGACACCTACGAGCGCGGCGCCACCGTCGTGAACGACAAGATCAACGACTTCCGCCCCACCGTCGACGCCAAGACCGACGAGCTCCGTGCCAAGGTCGACCTCGCCCGCGAGCGCATGGACCAGCTGCGCGACTCCCTCTCCGAGGCCGTCGCCACCGCCTCCGACCAGGTCAAGGACGCCGCCACCGCCGTCGCCGACCGCGTCTCCGCGATGACCGACGCCGCCCCGGCCGCCGAGAAGGCCGCCGAGAACGTCCACGTCGAGGTCGTCGAGGTCGACGAAGAGACCCCCGAGGCCTAGCGCGTGCTCAGAATCAGCTCTCTCACGGGCCAGCGCGTCCTTCTCTTCAAGAAGACGACCAAGGCCAAGGACGGCACCGTCACGGACAGGTACCAGAAGTTCGGACGCGTGCGCGCCGCGGTCTTCTCGCCGGACGGGAAGCACGTCGCTGGCTTTGTGATCAAGCGCCCCGACGTCGCGGGCATGGTGAGGCGCGCCGACGCCTTTGTGGCGTGGGACTCCCTCACGCGCATGGACGAGAAGAACCTCCTCGTGTCACGCCCCGAGGACGGGCTGGACGACGCCGCGCTGACCCGCCTCGACCTCGACTGGGACCGCTGCATCATGTGGTCCGGCATGGATGCCAAGACCACGGAGGGCAAGCCGCTCGGCTACGTCTCGGACGCCGAGTATGACGAGAAGACCGGCCGGGTCATGCGCTTCTTCACCGCCGACGGCGGCATGGCGCGCGCCCTCATCGGCTCCTTTGTCATCGAGCCGGACATGGTCCGCGGCTACCGCGACGGCTTCATGGTCGTGGACGTCCGCGGGCGCGGCGTCGAGCTCGACGGTGGCCTCGCCGGTGCCGCCGGCGAGGGGTACGCAAAGGCCAAGGCCGGCGCGTCCGTCGTTGGCAAGAAGGTCGGTGCCGCCGCCGGCGAGGCCGTGGACAAGGGCTCGTTCGCGCTCGGCAGGGCGCTCGGCAAGGCCCGCCGCGCCATCTCGGACGCGACCGCGCCCGAGGACGAGCCGCCCGCCGTACCTGAGGTGCCCGCCGCAAACGTCCGCGTGGAAAAGCCGGCGCAGCGCATCGCCGAGAAGAGCGCCGCTCCCGCAGCCGCCAAGAAGGCCAAGCCCAAGACCTACGCGCCCGCCGCCAAGACGACGGCCAAGAAGCCGGCTCCCAAGAAGAAGCCTGCCCCCTCGACGGGAGACAGGGTCGCGCGTGCCGCCGGCAAGCAGCTCAGCGGCTTTGGCAAGATGTTCGGCGACTTCAAGGACGAGTTCAACAAGGCCAGCAAGTAGCACGAAACGTCAATCGCACAACGCGGGGACGGGGGCATCGGCCTCCGTCCCCGTTCTTGTGCGGCCCTAGACCTCCAGCACGCCGAGCAGCGCGCGGTGGTCCGTCCCGCTTACCACCGCCGTCTCGAGGGCGCTCACCTGGACTCCGGAGCCGCGCCAGTAGACAATGTGGTCGATCTCAACCAGCGACGGCAGGTCCCCGGAGGGGTACGTCATGTGGAAGCCCTCTCCCGCCTCCGCCCCCGCGTCCACGAAGTCGAGGCCCAGCAGGTCATGGAACTGCGCGTGGTCCCAGGTGGAGTTGAAGTCACCCATGATGAGGTAGCTGTGGCCGTACCCGGAGAGCTGCCCGATCACGTCCAGACCCTCGTCCCAGAGGTCCTGCGCCCCGCGCACCGGCGAGTTGGGGTGCACGCTCACCACGCGCACTGCCAGCCCGCCAATCTGGACGGTCCCCGCAGGCATGGAGCTCGTCTCGATGGGCAGCAGATTGCCCGAGACGTCGCTCATCGGCGCCAAGGTCCAGATGCCGTTGCGCCCGCCGTTGCTGATCGCGGACGCCTCGTCGGAGATCACGTAGTAGGGGAGCAGGTCGTAGAGGCCGGCAGCGGCGAGCTCGTCCAGGAAGCTGTCGGTCAGCTCCTGCATGCAGAGCACTTCGACGTGCTTCTCGCGAACAAGCGCCACCACCTCCTCGGCCGAGGCCCCGCCGTGCGCCGTGTTGAGCGTCATGACGCGGGCCACGTTGTCAGAGGGGTCGGAGACGGTCTGCGCCGCGGTCACGGCCGCGTCCGAGACGCCCTGCCGCGGCAGTAGAAACCCGGCGTGCCACCAGAGCATCGTCGCCAGCGCGAGGACGCTCACCGCAAAGAGCGCCAGGCGTCGCCACAGCAGCGCAAGCACCAGGCACAGCAGAATCGGAGCAAAGAGCCACGGCACGAACGAGATCGCCCCGGGCACGATCCGCCCGTCCGCGAGCTCCGCGGGGAGGCAACGAAGCGCCATCAGGGCAAGAACACCCAGCATGATGAGCCAGAGGAAGAAGGAGAGGCATCCGTGCCTCGCACCCCTGCGGGCGCGTGCGCGCCTCGGGCGAGAAGGACCCGGCGCCGCGGGCGCTGCCTGCTCGTACGCCTGCGCGTCGGGGACCGTGTCGCCCGCCGGCGGCACGGCGGGGCGCGCCGCCTCCACGGACGCGCGCCTCACGACCGTCGCTGCGGGCTCCAGCCACTCGTCGACCCGGCGGGACGCCTCCGTGTCCGACGCCGGCTCCAGGCTTGCCGTCAGGGCGGCCCACTCCTCGTCCGGCAGGGGCTCCCACCGGGCGTCGGTCCCCTCAGGGTCGAGGGGGTCGGCCTGTGGTTCGGTTGTGGGATGCTGTGCCATGAGGCCCCCGTTCGTCGACCCCCTTATCCTACCGAGGCCTCCGGACGACCCGGGCGCGGGCGGACGAACTCACAAGACCTTCGCGCCCGCGACATGCTCCTTCGACGAAGATGGGCGCGCGCGCGTCCGAGGCCCTGCTCGCATGTCATAATCTTACGAACGGATTATCACGCTCGCAGGAGGTAGTCGTGGCAGAGGCGGTACAGCGCGCCCGCGTGGGCGTTCTCGGAAGCGGCGCATGGGGCCTGGCGCTCGCGAGGCTCTTCTCGCTCGAGGGTCATGACGTCGTCGTCTGGTCAGAGTCCGAGCAGACGGTCGAGCGACTGCGCAAGACCCACGCGATCCCGCTGCCAAACGACCCCGAGCTCCCCGCGGAGATCGCCCTCACTACCAGCGTGGAGGAGGTGTGCGCCGAGAAGGACGTGGTCGTCTTTGTGACCTCGTCGCGCTTTGTGCGCGGCATGGCGGCGCAGGCGGCGCCGCACCTGCGCCCGGACGCCGTGCTCGTCTGCGCGACGAAGGGCCTCGAGGAGGGCACGCTCGACACGATGACCGAGGTCATCGCCGGCGAGGTGGCCAAGGCCCGACCCGACGTCACCCCCGTGACCGTGGCGCTCTCCGGCCCCAGCCACGCCGAGGAGGTCGCCTTTGACATGCCGACCGCCATCGTGGCGGCGAGCCATGACCAGCGCGCCGCGCTGCTCGTCCAGAGGCTCTTCTCGGGTGACGTGCTGCGCGTCTACACCAGCGAGGACATTCACGGCGTGGAGCTCTGCGGCGCCATCAAGAACGTCATCGCCCTCGCCTGCGGCATCGCGCGCGGCCTGGGCTACGGCGACAACTCCTCTGCCGCGCTCATCACGCGCGGCCTGGCCGAGATGCGCCGCCTGGGCACCGCGCTCGGCTGCGACCAGGAGACGTTCTTCGGGCTGGCCTGTACCGGCGACCTGGTGGTCACGGCCGGCAGTCTGCACAGCCGCAACCTGCGCTGCGGCAAGCTGATCGGCTCCGGCGTGCCCGTCGACGAGGCGGTGGCACAGATCGGCGCCGTCGTGGAGGGCCTGAACGCACTGCCCGCCGTCCTGGAGCTCTCCGCGCACTGCAACGTGGAGATGCCCATCTGCGAGATGGTGGGCAAGGTGGTCTCGGGCCGGATCGCGCCCGAGGAGGCCACGTCGCTGCTCATGAACCGCGAGCTCAAGCCCGAGGGCCCCGCCGCGTACGAGGCCTAGGAGCGCTCGCAGGGGAGGTCGCCATGCCCGTCGTCGCCGCGTTTGCCGTCCCACATCCGCCGCTTATCGTCCCCGGGGTGGGGCGTGGCCGCGAGAGGGGCATCGCGGCGACCGTCGCGGCCTACGAGGAGGTCGCGCGGCGCGTGGCGGAGCTCGCGCCGGACACGCTGGTGATTTCGAGCCCGCACACGACCTCCTACCTCGACTACCTGCACATTTCTCCGGGTCGGGGCGCCCACGGGGACTTCCGCGACTTTGGTGACCGCGCGGACGGCTCCGACGTCTCCTACGACGTCGAGCTCGTCCGTGAGCTCGAGGGCGCGGCGGAGGCCGCCGGCATCCCGGCGGGCACGCGCGGCGAGCGCGACGCGCTCCTGGACTGGGGCGTGCTCGTGCCGCTCCACTTCATCCAGGCTCGCTACCAGGGCTTCAAGGTGGTGCGCATGGGGCTCGCGGGCTTCTCGCCGCTCGAGCACTACCGGTTGGGCTCCCTCGTGCAGCAGGCCGCCGCGCGTCTGGGCCGGCGCGTCGCCTACGTGGCCTCCGGCGACCTTTCGCACAAGCTCGCGGCGGACGGCCCCTACGGGTACGCGCCCGACGGCCCGGTCTTTGACGAGGCCGTCTGTGAGGTCTTTGCCTCGGGCGACTTCCTGCGGCTGCTCACGATGGACCCCGGCCTCTGCGAGCGCGCCGCGGAGTGCGGCCTGCGCTCGTTCCAGATCATGGCCGGCGCGCTCGACGGCACGCCCGTCTGCGCGGAGCTGCTCTCGCACGAGGGCCCGTTTGGAGTGGGCTACGGTGTTGCCGCGTTCACGCCGCTCGGCACGGAGGGCTCCGACCCCGCCCGCCGCTTCGAGGGCGCCTACCTTGCCTGGCACGCGGGCGCGCTCGCGCGGACGCGCGCCGCCGAGGACCCCTACGTCCGCCTTGCCCGCGCCTCGCTGGAGCACCGCGTGCGCACGGGCAAAACACTGCCGCTGCCCGCGGGCCTGCCCGCCGAGCTCACGGACCGCCGCGCTGGCGCGTTTGTCTCCCTCAAGAAGGACGGTCGCCTGCGCGGCTGCATCGGCACCATCGCGCCCGTGCGCGCGAGCCTCGCGGAGGAGATCGTGGAGAACGCGGTCTCGGCCGGCTGCCACGACCCGCGCTTCTCGCCCGTGCGCGAGGACGAGCTGCCTGAGCTGGTCTATGACGTAGACGTCCTCGGCGAGCCGGAGCCCGTGGAAGACCGCTCTCAGCTGGACCCGGCGCGCTACGGCGTGATCGTGAGCACGCCGGACGGCCGGCGCGGCCTCCTGCTGCCGGCGCTCGACGGCGTGGACACCGTGGACGAGCAGCTCCAGATCGCGGCGCGCAAGGGCGATATCTCGCTGGGCGAGAAGGACGTGCGCCTGGAGCGCTTCGAGGTGGTGCGTCACCTGTGAGCGCGACGGCGACGTGCAGCGTCTGCCCTCGGCACTGCCGGCTCTCCCCGGGAGCGCCGGGCGCGTGCCGGGCGCGGCGCAACGTGGACGGCGGCGTGGTGCCGGAGTCCTACGGGCGGGTGACCTCGCTCGCGCTGGACCCCGTGGAGAAGAAGCCCCTCGCGCGCTTCCATCCGGGCTCCTACCTGCTCTCCGTTGGAGGCTACGGCTGCAACCTCACGTGTCCGTTCTGTCAGAACCACCGGATCTCCCAGGCGGGCGAGAAGGACGTGGCGTGGCGGGAGCTCTCCCCGGAGGGCCTCGTCGCGCTCGCCGAGGACGCGCGTCGCCGCGATGCGCGCGTGATCGGCATCGCGCACACCTACAACGAGCCGCTCGTGGCGTGGGAGTACGTGCGCGACGCCGCGCGCCTCGCCCGCGAGCGTGGCCTCGTCACCGCGCTGGTCTCAAACGGGTGCGCCGAGCTGGCCGTCATTGACGAGCTGGCACCGCTGCTCGACGCGGCGAACATCGACCTCAAGGGTTTCTCGCCCGCGTTCTACGAGGCGTGCGGGGGCGCGCCGGGCTCCCTCGAGGCCGTGCGGGCGACGATCGAGCGCCTCGCGGCGGAGCCCGGCTGTCACCTGGAGGTCACGACGCTGGTGGTGCCGGGCATGAACGACTCCGAGGAGGAGGTTGACGCCATCGCCGCGTGGCTGGCGAGCCTTCCCGGCGAGGTCGTCTACCACGTGACGCGCTACTTTCCGCACTGGCGCATGACGGACGTCCCTGCCACGCCCGTGGCCAGCGTGCGGCGCCTCGCCGACGTCGCCCGCCGCCATCTTGCCCACGTCTGCGTGGGCAACTGCTGAGGGGCCTCCGCTCGCCTACGCGCGGCGGATCTCGTCGAGGTAGCTCGGCCGCTCCACGAGCGCGCCGCGCGCGTCGTCGACGGCCAGGCGCAGCTCGCCGGCACGGTCCACGTACTGCTGCAGCACGTAGCGCACGTCCTCGCTCCCTATGCCCATGACCAGGACCTCCGCCTCGTCCACGCCCGTGCCAAAGCGCTCCGGGTCGCAGCGGGACTCCGCGAGGTCCACGATCCGCTCGAAGAGCGCCCGCTCGTCCGTCCCCACATCTCCCAGGCGCACCAGCAGCTCGAGCTGCTCCAGCTCGCAGCCGATCTCCCACAGGCAGAAGAGCATCCGGTCCGCCGCGTCGCGGTAGCGCGCCACCTCTGCGATCTCCGCGTTCTTCTCGCCCGCCGCAGAAATGGCGTCGAGCAGGGCGTTTGCCTGCGTGTGCACCATCTGGAAGTGCAGCAGCCGCTCCGAGGAGACGATCGTGTCCACGCGCTCGTCGAGCGTCGTGCGCACGAGGTCCCAGCCCTGGCGCACCATGGCAAAGAGCTGCCGGACGTCGGCGGCAAAGAGGCGCCGGTCTGAGGTGGGCAGCACGAGGCGGTTGACCAGCGTCACGGTAATCACTGCCAGCACCAGCGAGCCAAGGCGCATGAGGGTGGCGTAGCCGTCGTCGATGGAGACCGAGGCCATGGTCACCGCGTAGGCCGTCGCAAAGAAGGCCGAGGTCACCGTCCCCGGCGTTGCCGCGTAGAGCGGGGCCACGAGCACCATGCCCAGCACCATGACGCCGGCCCAGCCCAGGTTGAGCAGCGCCACCGCGTGCACGAAGACGCAGCCCAGCGCCGTGCCGGCCATGCGCGTGCGCATGCGGCGTGAGCTCTCGTCCGGGAAGGGCTGCAGCAGCAGGTAGGCGTGGAGCACGTACCAGTAGAGGTGGTCAACCGGCAGCAGCAGGTTGGCGCTGCAGCTCACGGCCAGCACCACGCCGCAGCGCACCGAGAAGCGCATCTCAAAGGAGTCGAGCGTGGGGCGCTTGCGGAAGAGCGCCGTGCGGGCGGCGTGGGCGGCGGACATGTGCCAGACGCGCTGGTGCGGGTCGTCGGCGGTGCGCAGGATGAGGAGCAGCATGTTGAGGTAGCCCCGGCAGAAGATGCGGAAGCGCGGCTCGCCCACGTCCAGGCGCTCGAGCAGGGCGCGCGTGCGGTTGGCAAGGACGGCGCGCCGTGCCGTGCCGGCGTTGGCGTCCACGACCGCGTCCAGCTCGCGCGTGAGGCCCGCGAGCTCGCCGAGAAGCGCCGCGTGATCGGCGCGGTGGCGGTCGCTCCAGTCAAAGTTGCCGGTGAGGTAGGCCGTGCGCTGGGCGAGCGTGGCCATCATGTCGAGGAGGTTCACGGTGCGCGGGGGCGCCGTGGAGTCCTCGCGCGCGGAGTAGGCGAGCGCGGCGAACTCGCGGCGCAGGGCGAGAAGCTCGGCGCGCAGCGGCTCGTCTATGCCCTGCTCGGCGGCGCGCTCGAGGTCCTCGGCGAGGCGGCGCACGCACTCGTGCAGCCGCGAGCGGGCCTGACGCCCGCGGTGGCGCAGCGCACCGGCGGCGAGAAGGCCCACGCTCAGCGCGGCGCAGCAGGCCGCGAGCACCGCCGCCTGCGTGGCGAACGACGTCACGAGGTTGCCGGGCCGCAGCTGCAAAAACGCAAAGAGCATCGTGTAGGGGAAGTAGCGGCGCGGGTTGAGCTGCGACGAGCGCATGAACACAAGCGAAAACGGCATGGCCAGGTTCACGAGCACGCAGAGCGCGACGTTTTCCACGGCCAGCCGCGCGCCCACGAGCGCGAGCGCGCTCACCAGGAAGAACCGCGCGTACTGCGACGGCGGGTTGTACTTGGTGAGGCGCGTCTCAAAGAGCGTGGTGAACGGCGAGACCGCGAGCAGGTACTGGTCGCCAAAGCCGAGCTGCACGATCCAGAACAGGGCGATGAAGAACACGATGACGGGCAGCGTGCCCACGAGCTGGGCGCGCCGGTCGCGCAGCCACCCTGTGATCTTCTCGCCCATCTCCCCTCCGCGCGCGTCCGGCTCCCTTTGCTTAAGAATACGCGCTCAGTGCGCGCCTTGCCCCCTGCCGCGCTTACAAAGTGGCGCCCGTTGCACCTTTGGTGGTCGCGCAGGGTGCAACGGCCGCGATATTCTAAGCACGGCGGCCCAAAAGGGTGCAACGGGCGCGAGTTCCTAAGCGCGGCGGTCCGCCCGGCCGCGCGATCACACGCCCAGCGCCTGCATGACGAACATGATCACGGTGAGCACCGTCACGGCCACGATCGTGAACCACGTGAGCGCGTTCCAGGCGCGGCCGTTGGCAAAGCGGCCCATGACGTGCTTGTCGCTCGCGATGAGCACCATGAAGACGAGAAGGACGGGCAGCAGCACGCCGTTGATGACCTGCGCCACCATCATGATGCCAAAGAGGTTGACGCCCGGCAGCATGACCACCACGGCGGATATCGCGATGACGGCGGTGATGATGCCGCGATACACCGGCGCCTCGGCCCAGCTGCGGTCCGCGCCGCGCTCCCAGCCAAACGCCTCGCAGACGGCGCTCGACGTGATGCCCGGCAGCACGCAGGCCGCCAGGAAGGACGCGCCCGTGAGGCCCGCGCCAAAGAGCAGCTCGGCGTAGTCGCCCACGAGCGGCGCGAGCGCGGCGGCCGCGTCCTCGGCGCCGCTCACGGTCACGCCGGCGGGGTTCAGCACGGCGCCGGTGGTGAGAATGATGAACCACGAGATGACGCTCGCGGCAACGGCGCCCGTCACGGTGTCGACGCGCTGGTAGGGGAGGTCCTCCGCGTGCGCGTTCTTCTCGACCACGTTGGACTGCGCCAGGAAGAGCATCCACGGCGCGATGGCGGTGCCCACGCTCGCCACCAGGAGCGACAGGTACTGCGGCGTGGCCTCCACGTGCGGCACCACGGTGTGCAGCAGGGCGTCTCCCCAGTTGGGGCCAACCATGACGCCGGCCACGATGTAGGTCACAAAGACGCACGCGACGGCGAGAAGGACCTTCTCGATGCGCCGGTACGAGCCGCTCATCGTGAGCAGCCAGATGGCGAGCGCCGCCACCGGCACGCTCACATGGACCGGCACGCCAAAGAGCGCGAGCGCGGAGGCGATGCCCGCGAACTCCGAGAGGGTGACCGTGGTGTTGGAGACCAGGAGCGCGAGCATGGCCAGGGCGGAGAGGCGCACGCCAAACTGCTCGCGGATGAGCGAGGCGAGGCCCTTGCCCGTGACGCAGCCCATGCGCGCGGCGGTCTCCTGCGCCACAATGAGCAGGAAGCACATGACAGGCACGGTCCAGAGCTGCATGAAGCCAAAGAGCGCGCCCGCGTTGGAGTAGGTTGCCACGCCGCCGGCGTCCGCGCCCGCGAGCGCGGCCACCATGCCGGGACCCATCGCCGCGAGGATGCGGCGCGGCTCGAGCCGCGTGCACGCGTTCTTCTTAGCCTGCGGCATCTAGAATCCCGACCCCACCATGCCGCCGGGGCCGGCGAGCGCGATCGCTGCGCCCGTGAAGACCGCGACGGCCACGATCATGGCGACGACGGACAGCGTGAAGCCCGAGGTCTCCTTGTTGGCCTCGTCACGTGCGCGAAGGACGCCCAGGTAGACCGGGGTGAGCGCGAAGGACACGAAGATGCTCGCCGCCGCGGCAAAGCCGCCGGTCACCAGGGCGTCGCCGAGGCTGCCCTCGAAGAGTCCTGCCGTGGGAACCGCCGGCGACATGATCACGTTCATGAGCGCGACCACGATCAGGGCGAGAAGGACCGCCAGCGCCGCGCCCATGCCCACGCCCTTGAACGTGAAGCCCAGCATGGAGGGGGAGTCCTCGTCGTCGGGGTCGTTCTCCAGGAAGAAGTTGGTGACGTAGGAGATGGAGTCGTCCGCGAGCACGAGCGCCACGGCGAGCGGGATCGCGATGGTGAGCGTCTCGGCCAGCGTGAGGTGGCCGCCCACGGCCAGCGCGAGTGCCACCACGCCGAGCGCCCAGAGCGCCACCCAGACGTTGCGGCGCACGAGCCAGATGAGCGTGCTCGCGTGGCCGGAGTCCTCGCCGTCCGCCGAGCCGCCGGCGACGCGCAGATCCTCGGCGTGCTCCTCCTCCAGGACGTCGAGCGCGTCGTCGACGGTGACGATGCCCAAGAGGCGCCCCTCGTCGTTCACGACGGGCATGGCCAGCAGGTTGTACTTGGCGATGTCCTCGGCCACGTCCTCCTGGTCGTCCTCGGGGCTCGCGGTCACGAGGTCCGCGGTGGCGAGCTCGGAGAGGCGTGTCTCGGGCGCGGCCACGATCAGCGCGTTCAGCGTGACGACGCCTGTGAGCTTGTGCTCCTCGTCCACGAGGTAGACGTAGCGCACGGACTCGAAGTCCTCGTCCAGGCCGCGCAGCATCGCCACGGCGTCCGCCACGGTGGCGTCCTCGGCCACGGTCGCCACCTCGGAGGTCATGATGCGGCCCGCGGTGTTCTCGCGGTAGCCGAGCAGCTGGCGGATCGCGCGCTGCTCCTGGACGCCCATCAGGCGCAGGAGCTTCTCGGCCTTGTCGTAGTCAAGCTCGGACACCAGCTCGGCCGCGTCGTCCGGGTCCATCTCGGAGAGGATGCGCGAGGCGTCGGTCTCGGTGAGGTTGCCCATGAGCTCGGCGGCCATCGCATCATCGTCGAACTCGGCCATTGCGCCGGCGCGCTGCTCGTCGTCCAGCTGCGCAAAGACCTGGCCGCGCAGGCGCGGGTCCAGACGCTCGATGATGTCGGCGATGTCGGCGGGGTGCATGTCGTCGAGCGTCTTGTGGGAGACGGAGAGCTTGACGTTGGAGAGGTCGCGCTCCACCAGGTCCATGTAGCTCCACGCGATGATCTTCTCGGGCAGGGGGTGGCCAAAGGTCTTGGCCAGGCGCAGCGCCACGCGCTCGAGGGCGGGATGCAGGCTGCGCAGCAGGCCGCGCGCGCCCACCTCGGCGCCCAGCAGGCGCAGCTGGGTGGAGCTCGTGTCCGAGAGCTTGAGGTCGTTCACGCGCACGACGCGCATGCCGTGGGTGTCCACGATCTGCTTGTTCAGGATGTCTCGGGCCAGCAGGACCTCGTCCGGCTGGAGGTAGGAGAAGCGCAGGTCGGTTGCCACGACCTTGAGGCGGACCTCGGACTCGTCATAGGTGTCCACGAACTTGCGCCAGGAGATCATGATGGGCGTGCGGCCGGGGCCCATGAAGGCCAGGCTCGTGATGCGGGGGAAGACCTCGCCCGTGGCGATGCCAAGGTCAGAGACCGTGCCGACCTTCTCGCCGTCGGCGTCAAGAACGGGGTTGCCCAGGAGTTGGGACAGGTAGATCATTCGTGCTCCTTACGTGCGTCGCGTCGGCGCGCCCGCTCGCGGGAGCACGCCGCAGGTCATCGACTGTGAGGTCGAGGTTTCATGCGGACCTTTCTCCTAGGTGGATTTGTCGGCTGTATTGTAGCCCATGCGTCGGCGGACGGGCGAGAGGAACGTGCGCTAGAACCTCGCCCAGGGGAGCTCGCGCTCGGCGCCGCCGCGCCCGCGGCGCGTCCCCACGCTCATGCGCGGGCGGTAGCGCATCCCGCCGATCTTGTTGCCGGGGAAGCTGGTGACCAGGGCGTTGTAGCCGCGGACCTCCTCCTCGTAGGCGCGGCGCGCCTGCTCGAGGTCCTTCTCGGCCTCCGCGATTTGGCCCATGAGCGCCACGAGGTCGGGATTGGTCATGAGCGCCGTCGAGTGCTCGGCCACGGCAAAGATCTCGCGCAGCGTCTGCGTGAGGGCCTGCGAGGCGACGATCTTCTCGGCCGGCTGCTGCGCCGCGTCCACGGCGGCGCGGGCGGAGGAGAGCGCGTCCAGCATCTCGCGGCCGTGCTCGCCGCGCTCCGCCATGGCCGCCTCGAGCGAGGCCACGAGCTCGCCGCGGCGCACGATGGCGGCGTCGAGGACCTTCCACGTGGTGCGGCACTTCTCGTCCGCGCCCATGATGTTGAGGTAGGTGCGGGTGTAGACCATGACCAGCGCAATCGCGGCCAGGCCGACGAAGAGCATGACGACGATGGGGTCCACGGGAGCTCCTTAGGGCAAGCGTGCGCAATGGCGGAGGAGGAGGGATTCGAACCCTCGGAACGGGGGTTGCCCGCTCGACGGTTTTCAAGACCGCTGCAATCAACCACTCTGCCACTCCTCCGAGTGCGCGAGCACTAGTATCCTACCCCATATGGGATGGCGTCGAGCGCGGGAGGACGCGTGGGCGAGAAGAACGACGAGCGGTACATGCGCCTGGCGCTCGAGGAGGCCGAGGCGGCCGCGGCCGAGGGCGAGGTGCCCATCGGGGCCGTGGTGGTCTGCGACGGGCGCGTGGTCGCGCGGGCCCACAACCGGCGCGAGGGCGACGCCGACCCGTCGGCGCACGCGGAGTTTCTCGCCATGGTGGTGGCGGCGCGGGCGCTGGGGCGCTGGCGGCTCACGGGGTGCACGGTCTACGTGACGCTGGAGCCGTGCCTCATGTGCGCGGGCCTCATGGTGAACGCGCGCGTGGACCGCTGCGTGTACGGGGCGGCCGACCCCAAGGGCGGCGCGCTCGGGACCCTCTACGACGTGAGCCACGACGAGCGACTCAACCACGAGTTCGAGGTCACGCCCGGCGTGCTCGCCGACGAGGCGGCGGGGCTTCTGCGGGCGTTCTTCCGCGCCCGACGCCGCCGCTAGCGGGCGGTTTTCTCGGCCGACTGTTTTGTATCCCACCTCCCCTCAAAATAACACGCAGAATTAGGTATAACTTTATATATTCCCAGTTGGATTTTGGGAGAAACCCGGATTCTGCGTGTTAATTTGTGCGCCGCCGAGAAAAACGGCCGAGAAGGACGCGCCGTCGCTACAGCACGAGCGAGCCCACGTAGACGAGGGCCGCCATCGTGACGGCAAAGCCGAACGCGTACTTGGCGATCTTGCCGAGGATCTCTCCGTCCGCACCCACCAGGCCGCACGCGGCGCAGCCGATGGCGATGTTCTGCGGGGAGAGCATCTTGCCGGCGGAGACGCCGAGGGAGTTGGACGCCACGAGCCAGGTCTCGTTGACGCCGATGGACTGCGCGGCGTTGAGCTGAACGTTGCCAAAGAGGACCTCGCTGGAGGTGCCGGAGCCCGTGACGAAGGTGCCCAGCGCGCCCAGAAGCGGCGCGACGAGCGGGTAGAGCCCGCCGAGCGCGCCCACGAAGAAGGCGGCGATGCTCGCGATCATGCCGGAGTAGCCCATGATCTTGGCGCAGGCCAGGACACCGAGCATGGTGACGATGGTCTTGGCCATCTGCCTGCTGGTGTCGGCGAGCACCTGCAGGAGCTCGCGCACGCTGCAGCCCTGGATGAACCCGCCGACGATGCCGCAGACGATGATGATTACGCCGGGCGTGTCGATCCAGGTGAAGGTGAGCGTGGCAGACGGGTCGCCGGCGTAGATGTTGACCGTCGTGGCCACCGACGAGAGGGGCCCGTAGATCGCGGGGACGAGCTGGCTCGTGAGGAGCAGGGCCACCAGGATGAGGATGAACGGCGACCAGGCGAGGACGATCTGGAGCGCGGGGCCGCCGAAGCCCTGGTAGTGGTGGATGTTGGTGAGCTGGTACTCCGCGGGGACCTCGCGGCCGCGCCGGGTGAGGGCAAAGAGGAACGTGGCGACGAGCGAGCAGGTCGCGGCCACCACGTCGGCGAGGGTCGGGCCCACGAACTGCGCGGCGGCGATCATGGGCAGGCCAAAGGAGAGGCCCGCGACGAGCGCGGCGGAGAGCGAGCCCCTGAGCGCCCTGGGGCCGCCGCCCACGAGCGCGACCATGAGGACCGGGCAGGCGATCACGAACGGAAGCACCTGGACGGCCTGAACGAAGGCCAGCTCAAAGGCATCGATTCCGGTGATTGAGGCGAGCGTGGTGGTGGGGATGCCAATGGAGCCGAACATCGTGGGGACGCCGTTGGCGATGAGGCAGGCGAGGATCGCCGTGACCGGCGAGACACCGAGCGCCAGGAGCATGCTCGCGGGGATGGCGACGGCGGTGCCAAAGCCCGCCATGCCCTCGAGGAACCCGCCGAAGCACCAGGCGATGAGCAGCGTGAGGATGCGCTTGTCATCAGATACCGAGCAGAGCATGGCCTTGATCGTCTCCATGCCGCTCGTGTGCACGGTCACGTTGTAGGTGAACACGGCGGCGATGATCACGATCACGATGGGCCAGAGCGCCATCGCAAAGCCCTCGAGCGCCGCCGTGGCCATGTTGACGGGCGTCATGCCCCAGCCCAGCATCGCGCAGGCGGCCGCGACGACGAGCGCGCCGAGGCTGGCGAGGTGCGCCTGCATGTGCATGCCGCACAGGGCGATGACGAGCCAGATGATGGGGGCGAGGGCGAGGACGAACATGCCAAAGAGCTCGAGCATTGTGGTGACTCCCAAGGTTGCGCGGCCGGTCAGGCCCTTAATCTAGCACTCGCATGGCGAGAAATCACCTGGCGAGAAATCACCCGGGTGAAAAGTGGACAAACCGACGGTGGTGCGCCGTCCCTAGACCACCTGGAAGACGAAGAAGTCCAGATAGTGGCTCTCGGGGAAGCCCCAGAGGATGGGGTGGTCGGGCGCCTGTTGGCGCTCCTCGATCTGCTTGAGCTGCACGTTTGCCTGGTGGGCGGCATCGGCGATCGCCTTGGCGAGAAGATCGCGCGTCATGAAGTGGGAGCAGCTGCAGGTGGCCAGGTAGCCGCCGCGGGGCAGCAGGCGCAGCGCCTGGTAGTTGATCTCGCGGTAGCCGCGCGCGGCGTGGGACACGGTGCCGCGGCTCTTGGTGAAGGCGGGCGGGTCCAGCACGATGAGGTCGAACGGGCCGCCCTCCTCGCGCAGGCGGGCGCGGCTGCGGGCGAGCTCGGGCAGGTAGTCGAGGACGTTCGCGCAGGTGAAGTCCATGTGGGCGTCCAGGTCGTTGAGGTGGGCGTTCTCACGCGCGAGGTCGATTGCCGTCTGGCTCACGTCCACGCAGCGCACGAACTCCGCGCCGCCGGCGGCGGCGTTGAGTCCGAAGGGGCCCACGTGGCAGAAGCAGTCGAGCACGCGACGGCCGGCGGCGATCTGGCGCACGGCGCGGCGGTTGTACTTCTGGTCGAGGAAGAAGCCGGTCTTCTGGCTGTTCTCGAGGTCGAGGTCAAAGCGCAGGCCGTTCTCGCGCACCACGAGACGCGCGGTCTTTGGAGCGGGCAGGCCGTCCCACCAACCCTTGTACTGCGGCAGGCCCTCCTTGGCGCGCGAGGCGCCGTCGTTGCGCTCGTAGATGGCGTCGATCTTCTCGCCGTCTGCGGCAAGGGCGTCCACGAGCGTGCGGTACACGACGGGGCGCAGGCGCTCCATGCCCACGGTGCCCACCTGCGTGACCAGCACGTTCTCGTATCGGTCGGCCACGAGGCCCGGCAGGCCGTCCGCCTCGGAGAAGACCACACGGCAGCAGGTGGTGTCCGGCTCGGCGCCGGGCAGGCCGCGACTTCCCATCGCTGTGCGGCGGTGCTGCCAGGCCCACGCGACGCGGCGCGCCCAGAAGGCGTCGTCGAAGCGGTCGTTGGCGTTGCGGCTCACCATGCGCACGCGGATCTTGGACTCCTGCGAGAGCAGGCCCGCGCCCTGCCACGTGCCGTTCTCCTCAAAGACGTCGACGATCGCGCCGTTCTCGGCGGGCTCCGCGTGCAGCACCTCGCCCTCAAAGGCCCACGGGTGACCGCCGGCCAGCGCTCGCGCCGCCTTGCGGGTGACCGTGACGCGTGGGTAGGGTCGTGCCTGCTTCACGTTCTTCTCCTCGCGTTTGGCGACTTTTCACCCGGGTGAAAAGTGGACACGTTTTAGTAGTGGCGGCCGTAGCGACCGCCGGCGATGCCGCGCCCGCGCCCGCGCGAGCCGGCGAACATCGTGCGGGTGGAGCGCTTGGTGGGGCGCCCCTCCTGCGGCACGATGCGGCCGGAATCGTAGGCAAAGTCGGGCAGGTCCCACACGGGCACGAGCTTCTTAGTGAAGTACTCGATCTCGCGCAGGGGACTGATCTCGTCCGGCGCCACGAAGGTGTAGGCGTGGCCGGTGGCGCCCGCGCGGCCCGTGCGGCCGATGCGGTGCACGTAGTCCTCGGGGTCCATGGGGACGTCGAAGTTGACCACGGCGTCGATGCCGGAGACGTCGATGCCGCGGCTCATGACGTCGGTCGCCACGAGGACCTGGCACTTGCCCTCGCGGAACTTCTCGAGCGCGCGCTCGCGCGCCTTCTGCGGGCGGTCGGCGTGCATGACGTCGACCTTCACGCCCGCGTTCTTGAGCGTCTTGGAGACGTCGTCCACGCGGTGCTTGGTGCGGCAGAACACGAGCACGCGCTCGGGCTTCTCGCCGGCCGCGCCGCCGGTGTCCAGCAGCGCGCGCAGGAGCTCGGTCTTCTGGCCCTGGGTGACCGGGCAGAGATGCTCCTCAACGGTGTCGGCGGTCTCGCCCACGCGGGCGATCTCCACGGTGGCGGGGTCGGTGAGCAGGGCGTCGATGGTGGACTTGATCGACGGCGGGATGGTGGCCGAGAAGAGCAGCGTCTGGTGCTCGGCGGGCAGCGCGTGCATGATGCGGCGGACGCTCGGCCAGAAGCCCATGTCCAGCATGCGGTCCGCCTCGTCGAGGACGAGGACCTTGACCTGCTTCAGGCTCACGTGGTTGTGCTCCATGAGGTCGATCAGGCGGCCGGGGGTGGCAACGAGCAGGTCGCAGCCGCGCTCGAGCTCCTTGATCTGGCGGTCGAACTTGGCGCCGCCCATGACGATGACCGCGCGCTGGCCGGTCTTCTCGCAGACCACGGAGACGACCTTCTCGATCTGCGCCGCGAGCTCGCGCGTGGGCGTGACCACGAGCGCGTGCGGGCCCTTGCCCTTGGCGCCGGCCACGAGCTGCAGCGCGGGCAGCGCGAAGGCCGCCGTCTTGCCCGTGCCCGTCTGCGCGGAGGCCACGATGTCGCGGCCCGCGAGCACCACGGGGATGGCCTGCTCCTGGACGGGGGTCGGGGTGGTGAAGCCGAGGGCGTCCACCCCGGCGAGAATCTGCTCGTTAAGCCCGAGCTCGGCAAATGTAGTAGTCATAACGTCCAGTATAGAACATGTGCGTCGGGGCTGCGGCTGCCTGTCCGCCGCGCCGCCCTTCAAAGGTTGGGTACTTTTCTCTGATCCCCGTAAGTACTGCCCTGCGGGTGCCAATTCTCTACCTGCGCAAACCGAAAGCTCTCGGCGTCGGATACTCACGATGGCCGCGAAAAAGTACCCAATCTTTGAGGGGGCGGCTCCGCGCCGTATACTGGACGGGTTAAGCCGCAGAAACGGAGTCCGCATGCCCATCAACATCCCCGACGGCCTGCCCGCCAAGACCATCCTCCAGCAGGAGCGCATCTTCGCCCTCGAGGAGGAGGTGGCCAGCCACCAGGAGATTCGCCCGCTGCGCGTGGCGATCTTGAACCTCATGCCCACCAAGATCGAGACCGAGACCCAGATCCTGCGTCTCATCTCCAAGTCCCCGCTGCAGGTGAGCTGCGACTTCATGCGCGTCTCCACCCACGAGTCCACGCACGTCTCGCAGGACCACCTGGTGAAGTTCTACGACACGTTCGACTCCTTCCGAGACAAGAACTACGACGGCCTCATCATCACCGGCGCGCCCGTGGAGCACCTCGAGTACGAGGACGTGGACTACTGGGACGAGTTCTGCGAAATCGTGGACTGGAGCCAGGAGCACGTCTTCTCGACGATGTTTTTGTGCTGGGGTGCGCTGGGTGCGCTGTGGCACCTGTATCAGATTCCCAAGCGTCAGCTCGGCGCCAAGCTCTTTGGCGTGTTCAAGCAGCGCCTCTGCGACGAGTACAGCTTCCTCACCAACGGCTTTGACGAGGTCCACTACATGCCGCACAGCCGCCACGCCGCCATCGACACCGGTGCGCTGGCGGAGCACCCGGAGCTCTGCACGCTCTCCGAGGGCTTCACGAGCGGCCCGTCGCTTCTCGCCACGCGCGACTTCCACGAGGTCTACGTGACCGGCCACTTTGAGTACGGCCGCGACACCCTGGCCGACGAGTTCTGGCGCGACTTCCACAAGGGGCTGCCCATCCGCGTGCCCGAGAACTACTTCCCCGACGACGACCCCGAGCAGCAGCCGCTCTTCACCTGGCGCGCGCACGCCAACCTGCTCTACCGCAACTGGCTCAACTGGGTCTACCAGATGACGCCGTACAACCTGGACGAGATCCCGGCCGCGATCGCCGACCTGCGCGCCCGCGCCACGGCGGCCACCGGCCACGTGGACAAGTTCTAGGGGTGAAGAGCGTGGCGGAGGAGCGTCTGACAGAAGAGCTGCTTGAGCGCCTGCGCGCGTCCGCTCGCCCGGAGGCCTACCTCGACGAGGGCGTCACGATCGACCGCAAGCTGTCCGACTACCTGAACGAGCTGCGCATCGAGAAGGGGCTCAAGCGTTCCGCGATCTTCAGGGCCTGCGGCATCAACCAGACCCAGGGCTACGATATCTTCGGCGGCAAGAGCAAGCCCGGGCGTGACAGGGCCATCATGCTGTCTCTTGGCATGGGCTGCACCCTGCGCGAGACGCAGCGCATCATGCGCCTGGCTGGCGTCTCGGAGCTCTGGCCTAAGACGCGCCGCGACGCCATCATCATCTGGTGCATAGAGCATGGCATGTCTCGCCAAGAGACCGACGACGAGCTCTTCCGCCTGGGCGAGGACACCCTCTTCAAGAACACCGGTCCGCTCACCTAGGCCCGTCGGCAGTTCAGCTGGCAACTGAGGACTCAGTTGCCAACGGAACTTAAGCTCTATGAAGAGAGCCAAAAGTCGAGAAGAGCGGGCAGAGAGTGGACGACGAGCAAATCATGCATGCCATGGATCTTGATGATGCCTATCGCGTGGACCGCGTGCTCGCCCGTGGGGCGGGCGGCGTGACCGAGATTGTGGCGCTGGGGGAGGCGGGTCCGTTTGTCCGCAAGCGGATACCGTCCAGGCTGGCGCGCCGAGGCGTGTGGGGCACCCTCGCCGAGTGCGACTGCGCGCGCCTGCCTCGCGTGATTGCCACCTATGAGATGCCGGACGAGTTCGTGGTGGTGTGCGACTTCGTTCCCGGGGAGAATCTGGAGCAGCTCCTGTCCGCGCGCGGGCGCCTTGCCGAGAAGGATGCGGCGCGCCTGGTGGCCCAGCTCTGCAAGGCGGCAGCAGCACTTCATGCGCACGGCATCATCCACCGGGACATCTCGCCGACCAACGTGATCGTGGCGGCGGACGGTGCACACCTCATCGACCTGGGCATCGCGCGCTTCAGGGCCGAGGGCGCCACGCACGACACCACGCAGCTCGGCACGCCCGGCTTTGCCGCGCCCGAGCAGCACGGCTTTGCCCAGACCGACGCCCGCACCGACGTCTACTCCCTCGGGCGCGTGCTGGGCTACCTGCTCACCGGCGTTCGCCCCGAGATGCCGAACGCCGCCGAGTACGAACACGCCCTTGCAGACGAGAAGATCGTGTCGCCGCGGATGCGAGCCGTCGTGGAGCGTGCGAGCGCCTTCGAGCCCAGTGTGCGCTACCAGAGCGCGGCGGAGCTTGCCCGCGCGCTGGGGGCGGAGGTGGCAGACGCGGCTGCGTCGGCGGCCGAGAAGGACGAGACGCCGCAGGCGGCGCCCGCGCCCGAGGCGTCTCAGGCGCCCGGGCCGGGGCTCCCGGCGCGCCGCAACTCGGTCAAGGCTCTCTTCGCCGTGATGGCGGCGGTTGCCTTTGTGGTGGCCGTGGCGCTCATC
Source organism: uncultured Atopobiaceae bacterium (assembly GCA_963931035.1). Lineage (GTDB taxonomy): Bacteria > Actinomycetota > Coriobacteriia > Coriobacteriales > Atopobiaceae > Thermophilibacter. Next base: position 1,651,077 of record OZ006979.1, read on the forward strand.
GTTACGACGACGCTCGGTCAGGGCGAGGGGGACGCGGACGTCTCGGCCGCCGACGAGCCGGCGCAGAACCAGACGCAGTTGCAGCCGGAGGGCGACACGGGCGATGCGGGCGACGTGGACGACGCCGACGGCTCGGGCGGCTCGGTCGCTCCCGTCGCCGACGAGAACCCGCTCGAGATCGTCGAGTCCGGATGGTCGGTGGGATCCACCGGGTACGTCAACTACGCGTTCGCGCTAAGGAACAACGGCAGCGTGCTTATCGAGTACCCAGCGGTGACCGTTACCGGGCGCGACGCCGATGGTTCTGTGCTCTTCTCGGACGATTGGGTTGTCTCGGAGGTGGCGGCAGGGGAGACAGGCTACTTTGCCTCTATGGCAGGCAACGGGACGGCTCCGGCAACGGTGGACATCACCCCCATCGTGCCAGATGACTATCAGTACACATCAGCTTCGGAAGCGCGCGCGGTCTTCTCGGTATCGGGCGCGCATGGGGTGTCCGACAACTTTGGCGGCGTCCAGTTCGTGGGCGAGGTCACTACTGATGAGGATGACGGCTCGATGGGCATGGGTCAGGTCCTATTGAGTGTTGTGCTGCGTGACAAGTCTGGGCAGATAATCTACGGTGCCAGCGGCTTTGCCAATCGGCCTGCCGTGGGAAAGACAACTTCGTTTGAGATTGACGCCCTCGACGCGCCCAGAGACTATACAAGCTTTGAGATCTACGCCCGCCCTTGGTAGTCCAGCCGCGGACGGGAAGCCTTACAGCCCCAGGATCTCCTGCTTCTTTGCGTCAAACTCCTCCTGCGTGAGGATGCCCATGTCGAGAAGGTCCTTGAGCTTCTTGAGTGTCTCCATCTGCTCGTCCAGGCTTGGCTTTGGTGCTGCTGTCGCATTGGGCACCTCCGGAGCTCCGGCCCCCTGAACCGTGGCGGCGTTCTGCGGGTTGAGCGCACTTGCGAGGTTCATGCCAAAGAGCATGCCGCCGCCATCACCGAGGCCGTTGTCGCGCACGCCCTCTGCAATCATCTGCTGCGCCGCGACGTTGGCCGCCTGCTGGGATACGCCCTCATAGGCGCGTACGCCCATCTTCTTCTCGGAGAACTGACGGACGAGCTCGCGAGACTGCTCCGAGAACTCGATGTTCTCAACCGCAACGGAGACAAGCTTGAGTCCGAAGCGCGCCTCCCACGTGCCTGCGTTGTCGTCTTCCGAGACGATTTGCGTGGCAATCGTGTTTGCCTGCGACGGAAGTTGGGAGATTCGGTAGCTTGCGGAGAGCGCGTTGACCGCGGAGATGAACGAGTGGAGGAACTCGGCAAGTAGCTGCGTTCTCGCCTTCGGGTCATCAAGTGAGTAGGAGAACACGTTGGCGGGCAGAAAGTTCCTCACCAGGAGTTCGGGGTTGCACACTTGAACCGAGAACGAGCCATACGCATAGACCTCAAGGTCGGTCCCATAGAACAGATCGTTGTAGGCAAGCGGCCCTCGCGTTCCAAACCTGAGGCCGCGAATCTCGTGCAGGTTGACAAAGGCTACGCGTTTCTCGGCGGCGGATATGCCCGAGAAGCCGACGCGCTCTGCCGCCTCGTCAAGGAGAATCCTGCCGATTCCCTTTTCACGGCGATCCTGCTCGTCAAATACACTGGCCTGCCCGTCACGGTACTCAAAGCTTCCAGACGTTGTGATGACCTGCTCGATTCCCGCCTGACTGAATACGAACGCCGCCGTGCCCTCGGGAACAAAGATGAGCGATCCGTTTGAGAGGATGTCTTCCGCCCCGCGGTTTGTCCCGCGGCCGTTCTGCGAGTTCTTGCGAATTCCTGGGGCCACAACGGTATGCTCGTCGAATGCCGGGGCGGTGACGATGTCCTTCCACTGGTCGGCAAGCGCGCCGCCGATGGAGTCAAACGCCGCGTCGAAGATTCCCATTGCAGCCTCCTAGAGCGTCAGGCGAGTATCGCAGTACGAGCACGTTACGGTTGAGCCCACTCGCCCGGCGATCGGGGCGTGGCAGCCTACGCACTTCTTGGTGACGCTGACGGGCCGCTCTTTCTGTGCGGCGCCTTTGGGCTGCCGTCCTCCCCCAAAGAGGGAGCCGACCAGATCCCTGGCTCCGTCGACGACGTTGGTTATCTCGGGGGGAAGGTTGTCTTCCGCCCCGATGCCAGACAGGTCCCCGTCGGCGGCTTGTGCGATGGCGCGTGCCCACCGTTCGGCCAGGCGTCGCGGGTTGGCCGGGAAGCACAGCGTGATGGTCTCGTCTCCAAAGGCGACCTGCAGGCAGTAGCCGGAGCGGTACTTGGTGGCAAAGACCTGTGGGGCCTCGTTCTGCCGCCGGAGCTTCTCAAGCGGGCACCGCTTGAGCATGCGCGTCTTCTTGAACAGGCCCTGCGAGGTGCTCGCGACGAGAATGAGGTTCTGGTTGGTGAGCACGAGCTCGTCAAGGTCCTCGCCGTCTGTGTCATTCCCCAGTTTGACCGACTGCTCCTGCATGACAACGAGCTCGCCCGGAGCGAGATTGTAGTCCTCCACCTGACCCTCCGTTTCTGGATGCCTCCGTTTCATGCTAGAAGGGAAGCCCTGGCGTTTCCTCAGTTGTTAACTGAAATACGGGACATGGCGAGAGGTGAGACGCGGCGACGAGGATGCCGTTATACGGCTTGCGTCACATCCGCGAGAGCGACGACGTCACCCGCTGAGGTGGCTAATGGCTCGCTTCCCGCGTACACCACGGGGTGATGCGCGGCAGACACCCCCATCAGCTCTCCAAACTCACTCAGACTCTCGGAGAAGTGCGAGATATGGGTTTCCGACGAGTTGACTTCCATGACTCCAGCGGGGGGCGGCGCCTCGCTTGCGCCCATCATGAGCTGATCTACCTGCTGATACGGATTGTGTTGCCGGATATTTATCGGTAGAGAACTGAGCTCAAGCGTATGCGTCTTTCTCAGTTGCCAACTGAGGAAACCAGCTATCAGGCAAATCACAATGACCTACAGATTGGATTTCATTCAGGTTCGTTGGATGGAGGGCTGTATGGACTGGGAGCCTGCGGGCAAGAGTGCCGACAAGCCAAGGGGCAAGAAGCGGCGTGGGTGCCTCGCTGCAGTCGTCGTGATCGTGCTGATTGCCATCGTGGGGGGCATTATCTCGAGTTGCGACGGGGGCGGCGACAGCCTCGACTGGCCTTCGAGCGGGTTGGCGGCAATGCTCCCGAAGCCGGACTCGAGCACGGGCAACGTTGTCGTTAACAGCGACGATTCCTTCTCCGCGAGCGTTGATGGCTACACGCAGGAAAAGTACGACTCCTATGTGGCCCAGTGCCAGGAGATGGGCTTCTCTGTTGAGGCCGAGAATGGCACGGGGACGTACGCCGCGTATTCGGAAGAGGGATATCACCTGAGCCTCTCGTTCTTTGGCTCTTCGGATGGCAGCATGAACGTGACGCTGGATGCTCCCGTTGAGATGGGCGCGATCTCCTGGCCCACTGCGGGCGCGGGCTCGCTGGTTCCCGCTCCGACCTCAACGACGGGCAAAATCGATTCCGACAGCTCGACCTTCTTCTTCGCCTACGTGGGCGAGACAAACGAGGAGGCATTTGCCGCCTACGTCGACGCGTGCTCGTCTGCGGGCTTCAACGTTGACTATGACCGTGGCGACACGTGGTATGGCGCCGACAACGCGGAGGGTGTCTCGCTGAGGGTTGAGTATCGCGGCTTCAATACCATGGTGGTTCGGGTCGACGCGCCGGATGACGCGGAGGCGGCTCCCGAGCCGGAGTCGACAGCACCAGATGCCGAGGCCCCGACAACGCCGGAGGCCGAGGTTCCGGCAACGCCCGAGAGCTCTGCCGGCGGATCGTCCGATTTCCGCGCCACGATGGACGCCTACGAGGCATTCATGAACGAGTACTGCGACTTCATGGAGACGTACAGCAGCGACTCGAGCAACGTCGTGAGCATGGCTCTCGACTACGCGGACATGATGAGCCGCTACTCCGACATGACGGAGCAGATTGACGCCATCGACGAGAACTCTCTCTCCGCGGATGACCTGGCCTACTACACGGAGGTCATGGGTCGGGTGAACGCTCGTTTGCTGGAGATTGGGCAGTAAGCATCGGGAGAGAAGACGCTCAACAGGGCGGCGCGCCGAGAGTGGCGCGCCGCCTTTTCTCGTCCGCCCTACGAATCGGCTCGCCCGCGGTGGACTTGGCCTTATCGTCCAAGCTTGCGAGTAGTATGGAGGCGGTGTTGAACAAGTATTTGCCCCGGCCCAAGTCATCGGGTCCGTGCGTGGGGGAGGCCTTCGATGTCAAAGGTCAAAATCGTAAGCAACCCGTATCGTCGCTCGACGAAATACCTTAGCTGGGATGGGAAGACATGGAATCTTGTGGACTTCGCAAACAACCCCAACAGCCGGTTGCTGAGCAAGCAATTCTCAGAGGGGTTCTTTCCCTTCAAGTCGACCCAGATCGTCGAGGTGATTCTCTCCGAGTACGGTGGAGAGGAGCCCGTTGAGGTTGAGTTCGAGGGGCCTGACGACGAGTGGGCGGAGCTTGTTGGCGCCTGCGACGAGGCGGGGCTCAGCGGACGGGTCGCTCTTACCAGGGGGAGTCGAACCCTCGCCAACGCGCGGGACATACTGCCATTTGTCCGGGACGAGTTCGATGGCGTCTATCCCATCATCGCGGGGCAGGCAGACGGGCGCCCTGAGACCCAGGAGCTGCTGAGAAAGTTCCGTGACGCGTCGAGTGACGTGGTGCCCGTCTGCGTGGTGGGCAACTACAGCTCGGGCAAGTCGACCTTCATCAATGCGCTTATTGGTGCTGAGCTGCTCCCAAGCAGCGACAGGCCGCTCACCGCGCGCGTGTTTCGTATAGAGCGCTCAGATCAATCCGACCGGGCAAGCATCGCGCTGGACTGCTCCGGAGGGTCGCTTCGCCTTTGGTTTGGCGAGAAGGGCGTGGACATCGACTCTCCAGCCTCGCCGTGCCCGCTAGCCGAGGAAGTTGCCGCCTGCATTCAGTCTGACGACGCCTCGCCTGTCGTCGACCGTACCCGCAAGGCCCTAACCATCATAAATAAGTACAAGTCCGCTCCGGAAGAGGGGCTCGGCGATCTTGTCGAGGTGAGGGCCCCCTTCCGAGAGGATGGATGGATGCGGGGCAAGAAGCTCGTCATCTTTGACACTCCGGGCTCCAACTCAAACTCAAACGCCCGGCATCTTGAGGTGCTCAAGGAGGCGATGCGCGGCATGTCAGATGGCCTCCCCATCTACGTGACCGAGTACAGCTCCCTTGACAGCAATGACAACGCGGAGCTCTATGATGAGATTCGCGAAATCGAGGCGCTTGACGAGCGCTTCGCCATGGTCGTGGTCAACAAGGCGGATACGGCGGGCCTTCCCGAGGACGATCAGTCTCAGGAGATGGCAGAGTACGTCCTTAGCACGCCGGTAGTTCGCAACCTCTATGCGCACGGCGTCTACTACGTCTCTTCCATCATGGGGCTTGGTGCCAAGACGGGCGGAGACTTTGCCGACCGCCACTACGATCGCTGCTTCAGGCAGCTGCTTTCAAGCTACGACGACCCAGAGGATAGGTACTACACCCGACTTTATCGCTATGACCTCATGCCGAGGCAGCTGCGAAAGAGGGCGCTCGCAGAGGCAGAGGGAAGCTCAAATCACGTTCTCGCCAACAGTGGCCTGTTCTGCGTTCAGCGCGGGATTGAGGACTTTGCCACCAAGTACTCGGTCTATAACAAGTGCTCGCAGTCGGACGCCCTTCTCCGCGAGCTTATCGAGAACACGGACGAGGCCCTTGAAGATGTGGCGGAGCGTGTTGAGGAGGGCCGCCGCCTTGGGCAGGACGATCTTGATGCAAGCAAGGGGGCTTGCCTAAGCAACCTCAGGGGGGAGTCTGCCTCTCTCAGAGCGGCTGCAATCGAGGGCTATCTGCCCCACATGAACGAGCGGGATTTTCTTGAGGGGGCTACCCTAAATTCAGACCTGCTGAGCGCCTGGGAAAGGGGCTTCTCCGAGACTCGTCAGAACGAGACGGGAGTTGATGAGAAGGGCAGGGCCGCTGCGGCTTCGCGCGCTGCCGTGGGTTCAAAGCTGCGCGAGCGTGCCGCGAGCATGTTTGATTCCCGCGACCTTCTTGGCTTGGGAAGTCTGGTGGCAAGCTTCGCCAACGATGTCAGCAAGGCGCTCGAGAGCCACTCGGAGGAGATGGATGCAAGAAGGGAGGCGGACAGGGCCGTTTCGGATGACCTTCTCGAAAGGATACGCAAGCACTTTGATTCCGAGCTTGGACGAGCGATTGTTGAGGTGGAGCAACGTTCGCGGGAATACTGGGGTCAGTGCTCCGAGGAGGCAAGAGCGGCTCTTCTCGGCCTGATTTCCAACGGGGAGGGCATTGATGAGGAGAGGCGCGACATGCTGCGCAACATCATCATTGATTTTCACCCGCTGAGCCTGTCGGATTCCGTTCCAGAAATCATGGAGATCAGAAATCCCTTCGATCCCAACAAGCTTTGGAAGGCTCCCATCACCATTCAGCACAACCTCGAGCTCTCGAGAAGGGTGTCTCGCTGGCGTTCCGCGGTTGAGCCCGCTCATGAGGATAGCTTCACGACATGGCTCAACGAGCTGACGGACAAACTGGCCGAGAACATCGTGGACCTCAACCCCGAACTCAAGAGAAAGCTGGACTTCATTAAACAGAACGAGAGGGAGCTGGCCGACCTGCAGGTCAAGCGTGACCGCCTGCGTCGCGCCGAGGAGCGCGTCTCCTCGTTCATGTCCTGGCGCGGGGAGGACTGACATGGGAATCAAGAGCCTCGTCAAGAAGGCTGCGGGCAAGGCAGGAAACGCGGTGTCCAAGCTTTCGTCGCTTAGTCCCGATCAGCTGGAAAAGATCGAGGATGCACGCGAGAAGTACCTCGGGGAGATGCCCTCTCCGGATGACCCGGTTGCAAACGAGCTGACGAGCCGTCTCATTGCAGCGGCAGGGATTGAAATCTACAGCGCCTATCTGCCCCAGATTGATAAGGTCTACGTTCCGGCCGAGAGCGCCACGGAATATGGGAGGCCGTTTGATGCTGCCCATAACGAGCGCTTCATCAACATCACCAAATGGGTGAGCGACCCGGAGGAAAACAGCCTTGAGAAGCTCGTTAACGTCTATGACGTGCTCTCAAACGAGCGCTGCAACATAGCCCTTGTGTTTCACAGGATAAGGGATGCCGCCCAAGTCTATCTTGGCGTGATCGACACTGAGAACGCTGACAACAACGTCAATGTTGAGTCGTACATTCGTCGACTCGAGGGGGCGCTGCGGGGAAACTTCCCCGGCTCCGAGTGGTCGGGCGGGGTGTTCTCGGGAACGATTCCCTGCTTGAGGGGCTTGCGTGACGTGTCCGTTGCCTCGGTCTCCAATATCCCCACCGAGAAGTCGGAGAAGTTCGTAAGTCAGACCGTCGAGAAGCTCCTTGATGGGGTTGTTCCCCGAAACTACCGCGAGGAGTACACGGTCATTCTGCTTGCCACGCCTGCACTTGACGTGGAGGAGAGAAAGCTTCGTCTGCAGCAGCTCTACACCGGCTTGGCCCCGTATGCCTCTTGGCAGACCAATTACACCTATCAGGAGTCTGGGTCGGAGGGGTCGTCTGCCACCGTTGGCGTGAACGCGGGTCTGAGCGTGGGACGACAGGCTGGAACAAACCAGTCGTTGAGCAGCGGCGACTCGGTGGCAGATTCGGAGAATCGCGGCGTGACGGATTCCGAGAGCGATTCCCAGCAGGTTTCGGTGTCGGAGTCACAGAGTGATTCAACGTCGCATACCGATGGGGTCTCGGATTCTACGAGTAATTCCGCTTCGATAAAAGCGGGGCCCTCATTTGCCAGCGTGGATTTATCGCACTCAAAAACCCATAGCACCAATTCGTCTGACACAACCACGCAAACGGCCACCAAGGGTCTAAGCGAGTCCGTCGGAACTACTACTGGCCGCGCCGTTTCCAATACGCTCGGCCGGGCAGTTACCAGGTCCCTTACTAATACGGTCGGCAACTTCGCCAGCACAAACCTTGGCGGGAACTTTGGCGTCAACTTTGCGCGTTCGTCAACGGTGACGGCCACCATTGGCAAGAACGAGGGAATCACCCAGAACCACACCAACTACGCCATCAAGCATGCGCTCGAACTTCTCGAGAAGCAGATGGCTCGCCTTGAACAAGGCTCAGCTCTTGGCCTGTGGGATTTTGCGGCCTACGTGCTGAGCGAGGATGTGACTACCGCAAGTAACGTTGCGCACTCCTATCTCGCACTCACGCAGGGTGAGGAGTCGTTCATGTCGCAGGCGTCGGTGAACCTGTGGCGCGGTGATGTCTCGGATGAGCGTGCGGCGCAAACCATCTGTGAGTATCTGCGCGATTTGCGTCATCCGCTCTTTGGACTCAATCCGGATATTACGAAGAACCAGCCCAACGTGCTGCCGTATCCGGCTGTCGTTACTGCTACGACCACGTTGACGGGCAAGGAGCTTGCGCGTTCCCTCAACTTCCCTCGTAAGTCGGTTGCTGGGCTTCCGGTCTTTGAGTGCGCGAGCTTTGGAAGGAACGTTGCAACGTTTGACGAGCGTCCACTGGGTCAGGGCGTGCGGCTGGGAAACATCTATCACATGCATCGAGCGGAGCCGACGCCCGTTCTTCTCGACAAGGACTCTTTGACGTCGCACGTGTTTGTGACGGGTAGTACGGGCTCGGGAAAGAGCAATGCGGTCTACCGCCTGCTTGAGGGTGCTGTTGCCCAAGGCGTGGGCTATCTCGTCGTGGAGCCCGCCAAGGGCGAGTACAAGGACGTCTTTGGGTGCGATGAGGGTGTTAGCGTATTTGGAACCAACCCGGAGTATGCCCAGCTTCTCAAGCTCAACCCGTTCAGTTTTCCGAAGGGGATGCACGTCCTCGAGCACCTCGATCGCCTGATTGAGATATTCAACGTTTGCTGGCCTATGTATGCGGCGATGCCCGCGGTTCTCAAGAATGCGGTTGAGAAGGCGTACGAGGACTGCGGGTGGGAGCTCGCTGCATCGAGGAACTCCTACGGCGACGGCTTGTACCCATGTTTTGCAGACGTTGCCCATAACGTGCGCGAGATCATCGACTCAAGCGAGTACGACGCGGAGAACAAAGGAGCTTACAAGGGCTCGCTGCTCACGCGTATCAGCTCGCTGACGACGGGAATCAACGGCATGGTGTTCTCGTCGGATGAGATTGATGTGGGTGATCTTTTTGACGGGCGGACGATTGTCGACCTGAGTCGAGTTGGTTCAAGTGAGACAAAGTCCCTGCTCATGGGCATCCTTGTGCTCAAGCTACAGGAGCATCGCATGGCGCAGGGGATGGCGCACAACTCTGGACTCCGGCACCTGACCGTGCTTGAGGAAGCGCACAACCTGCTTAAGCGCACCTCGACCGAACAGCCCGCCGAGGGCGGCAACCTGCTCGGCAAGAGCGTCGAGATGCTTTCAAATGCGATTGCTGAGATGCGCACGTACGGAGAAGGGTTCGTCATTGCCGACCAAGCGCCTGGACTGCTTGACGCATCGGTGATTCGCAACACCAACACGAAGATTGTGCTGCGCCTTCCCGAGGGCGGGGATCGGGAGCTCGTGGGAGGCGCCGAGGCGCTCACTGATGCCCAGGTTGCAGAGTTGGCAAGGCTTCCTCGCGGTGTTGCCGCGGTCTATCAGAACGATTGGATTGAGGCGGTTCTGTGCAAGATTGACAAGGCCGAGCTCGGGGAGGGGCGGTATGAATACTGCCCGCCGACAGGTGGCGTTCTGGAACGAGATACCGCGGCAGCTCTGGAAATCGCCTCCCTGCTTAGTAAGTGCGAGGGCATTACGGATGTGGTGAAGTTGCGAGATCTCCGGGAGAAGATGTCAGGCCTAGGACTTGGTGCTACTCGAAAGGCTGCCGTGCTAGAGATGCTTCGGAACCCGCCTGTCGAGCCGCGTATGACAAAGCTTGCCCCAATCATGGGTGAACTATTTCCTTGCACGAAGGCTGCTGCGGTCGAGGTCATTGATGCGTCCGATGAAATGCGTGAATGGACCGAACGCGTGCGCGATGCCTTGCAGAGGGAATGCACGCAGGTCGAACGCGGGCAGGTCGAGCGCGACATTATTCAATCGATATTTGTCGACTGCCTGTACATGGAGCAAAACGATGTTCATAAGTTGGAGCGGTGGACTCGCGAGGGAGGGCTGTGGTGAGTTTCATGCATGGTTCAGAAGTCCGCGGAAGAAATGAGGTCGCTGGAGCGCGCGAGGGATCGGAGTCGTTTAACCCGGATGCGCGTATTGAGCGGTCTCGTGGAGAGGTGAGTGAGGGTGCGAGCACCTTCTCGCCCGATAAGCGGGTTGAGGTGTATCACGGAGGTCGGTACGGGGACGTTTTCAAAGGGGGGAGGGGAGACCGTATAGAAGTTAATCATATTCCCCCATTTGAGGTTAACGGCCTGTCGTTCAGGGACGGTCCGACCATTTCAATGGACAAAGCCGACCATCGGATTATGAGCAGCACGGGCAACTCAAAAGAGGCAAGAAAGCATCGGGCTAAGCAGAGGGAGCTCGTCGGGGCCGGTGACTTTAAGGGCGCTGTCAAGATGGACATAGATGATATTCATGACAAGTGCGGAGATAAGTACGACGACGCTCTTCGCGAAATGCTCGACTATATGGAAGAGCGGGGCTACATTTCAGATCAGAAGGGACTCATGGAATGATTAACTGGAAATGCATTCCGCTCGGGCAGGTAGGCCCCATCAAGCTCGGCGCCACCCGTGAGGCCGTTCGCAAGGCCGCGGGCCCCGAGTTCGAGGAGTTTAGGAAGTCCCCATCCAGCGATAATACGACCGACGACTACGGCTCGTTCCACATCTACTACGACGAGAACGACATCTGCGTCGCGGTGGAGGTGTTCCCGGAAATCGAGGTCGTGGTCAACGGGGAGGTCGTCTTCCCGACCACGCTAGAAAAGGCCGCGGCCGCAATCCAGTCGCTTGAACGCGACGATGACGGCCTAATCTCAACGGAGAAGTCAATCGGAATCTACGCACCCTACGGCGAGATGGAGAGCATCCTGTTCGGCGTGTGGGGCTACTACGACTAGTTGTCCTTCTCGCTGGCGGCCTCCGCTCGCCGCCCAGGCGCCGCGCTTCGACACAGGGATGGCCCGCGCGATCGCGCCCCTCGGCATCCCGGCCTCCATCAGGCGCAGGATTTCCTTCGTCCTTCTCGCTATGCGGCCCCCTGTCTTCTCGGGTGCATGGCGTGGAGAGGTGCGGCGGGAACGGTGCCGAGGGGGAATATCGATGGTGCCGAAAGGCGATATCGTGCGCAGAGTCAGACGGTGTCGAATTGCAATATCAGACGTGCTGAAGCACGCAATTACTCAGACAGGCCCCCATGATTCTCTTCAGTCGCCGGGGAACTGGCTCGGATATGTCTCGATTCCGAACATAGATTGACGGGCGGAGGCTCCCTGAGTACTGCTGCCGAGAACGTTCAACCTGTCCACTTGCTTTTCGTCACGCCCTGTTCGCACGTGATGCCCGCGATGCCTTGAGAGCGCTCACCGCCGATTCTATCAAGCTTGTCAACGACTATAAAAGCTATCAACGGGTATAAAAGAAATCAAGCGGCTGTCTGGAGGTGTAGCATGGTCTATGCAAACGTTGAAGACAGCCGTTTACCCCGAGCTTTGGCGAGGTCCCTCTCGTAATGGCGGGGCGTGGGCAGCTCCTTTCAGAGTTTGACCGGGCATTTACCTCTCAGGCACGCCGGCCCAGTCTTACGTCGCTCATCTCAGGGGCCCGCGGCACGGGAAAACTGCACTTCTCACGCTTGTTGAGGAGCGCGCGCAGCAGCGGGGCTGGATTGCCGTCGACCTCGTCTCGCTTCCCGGAATGTTAGAAGACGCGCTCGAGCAGACTTGCTCGCGCGCCGCCCATCTTCTAAAGGGTGCAGATGACGTGCGGCTCACCAGTCTCGGTGTTGGGCCACTGAGTGTTGGCGTGAGCCACTCCAACCAGGGCCGGGGGAATTGGCGCACACAACTGACGAGCCTGCTCGATGAGCTCGAAAAGCATGGCGTGGGCCTTCTGATTACCGTTGATGAGATAATCCCCGGGCTTGACGAACTCATCCAGCTGGTCTCCACCTATCAGCTCTTAGTGCGAGAGGGGAGGAAGGTTGCTCTGCTGATGGCGGGCCTTCCTCACAGCACCTCGATGCTCTTGCGGGACCAGTCCGTGTCGTTTCTTCGCCGCGCCCAGCAGGTCCGTTTGGGGAGAATTCCCGACTTTGAGATTGAGAAGGCACTGAGGGACACCTTTGCCCACTCCTGCAAGTCCGTGAGCGAGGAGATTCTTGCGGAGGCGGTGCAGGTCATAGAGGGCCTTCCCTTTATGATGCAGCTCGTTGGTTTCCGGATGTGGGAGGAGGGCACGGGAGGGGCTTGATTGACGACGATACGGCGAGGGAGGGCATCCGCTTGGCCAAGGAGGAGATGAAGTCCCGCGTTCTTCTCGCCAGCTATCAGGACCTGTCGCCCATGGACCGTCGGTTTCTGTACGCAATGACGGAAGACCCCGTAGACAGCTCGGTGCCTGATGTGGCGCGGCGTATGGGCAAGTCAAACTCCTACGCCACGCAATACAAGAATCGGCTCCTTGAACAGGGAGTTATCGGTCTCTGCGGCAATGGTCGAGTGCGCTTTGAGCTTCCGGTCATGCGAGAGTTTCTTGCCGAGACGGACGAGGGCCAGGGTTGGAGCCAATCATGAAAATGAGCCACCCCGGGGTACTTTGAGAAGAACGAGTTGGGCGGGTGCAGCGGTGCTATAGCCCGCCCCGCGCAGCCCGCCTTGCCCTCGCCACCCGCCGAAAAGACGCCCGCCATCCCGTGCGCCTGCCGCACGCTTGCCTCACCCAACCCGACCAAGGAGGCTCCATGCACATCTACAACTTCCTCGACAACGACGACGCAAAGACCATCGCGGAAAAGGGCCCCTTCAAGGTGATTGAGTGGCAGCGCGATCTTTCGGTCCCGTACCTCGGGGCGCAGGCGGCCTACTTTGCCGCCAAGATGGACGTGCGCCGTCGTCAGCTTGTGGCCCAGCTCGATGGTCGCACGGGCGTGACGCTGCAGGCAGGGGCCATGCAGTGGACGGCGGGCAGCATCCAGGCCACGACTGGCGTCAAGGGCGTTGGGGACTTCTTCGGCAAGGCGCTCCGCGGCTCAGTGACCGGCGAGTCGGCCATCAAGCCGGAGTACATGGGCGAGGGCACTATCGTCTGCGAGCCCACGTACCGCCACATCCTGCTCATGAGCCCGCAGACGGAGATGGGCGGGACCACGGTCGTCAACGACGGGCTCTTCATGGCATGCACCTCGGACATCAGGCACCGCGCGATCATGGTCAAGCGGCCGAGCGCCATGGTTGCGGGCAACGAGGGCCTGTTCAACCTCGGCCTGGATGGAGCGGGTGTCGTGGCGCTCGAGTCCCCGGTCCCCGCGAGCGAGCTCGTTGCCGTGGACCTCGAGGGCGACGAGCTCAAGGTGGACGGCAACTTCGCCATCGCCTGGTCCGAGGGCCTGAGCTTCTCGGTCGAGCGCAGCGGCAAGTCCCTCGTCGGCTCCGCCGTCTCCGGCGAGGGCCTGGTCAACGTCTACCGCGGCCGCGGCCGCGTGCTCCTCTCGCCGGTCGCGTCCCTCACGCCCAACCCAAACGCCGGTGCCGGCGAGGTCTAGGATTCGACGCGAGCCTGGGCGAGAAGGACGACGAGAAAGGCGGTGCGTCCTTCTCGCCGCCCGGGGGTTCTCAGACAGCGGCTCGGCAACCGCCCTCAGGGGATGACCAGGACCCACGCTGCGACGGCAAAGCAGCCCAGCGCGCAGAGCAGCTCGACGACCGTTATGACGCCGACGCACCGCCGCGTGATAAAGGCCGCGGGCTGGCGTGGGTCGAGGTAGATGGGGCACGCCCCGGATGCGGACATCTCTCTCGCCCGCCTGCCGGAGACGCTCAGGATGGATCTCCCGTGGTAGGGGCGCCCGCGGTGCTCGTAGGAGAAGACGGGGTAGTGAAGCGTCATCACGTGGGCCGTCGGCACGTCCTCGCAGCCGCGATACGTTGCCTCCACCCTGGTCCTGCACGCGAACAGGGCACGGAGGTCGTTGGCGGTGACGCACCCGAACAGTGTGCCAAGCGTCGAGGCGACCGTGACGGCGACGAGCCTGTCTGAGCCCGGGAGGAGCGCAGCCAGCAGAAACGCAGCGGTTGACCCTGCCGACATGGCAATCAGCGAGGCAAAGATGATGGGGGAGCTCCTCTGGTTGCCCTGTCGTACCACCGCAACGGTGACCGCATCAAAAAAGAGCGCTATAAGAAAGAGGGGGAGCAGCTGCCCCGTGTCCATGACGCATCCCTTGGGTCGATGGCCCCACGGGCGGACGCCCCCCGTCGGGGACGTCCGCCCATCGTGTCCTAGCAGGTGGCGCCGCCGATGACGGTCTTGTTGAGAATGGCGTCCTTGTCGATCGGTGCCGTCAGCAGCTTCTCCTGCACGTAGTCAAAGCCGAGGCGCGCCACGGTATCGGCAAAGCGCTCGCCGCTCTCGCCCTCGTCGCGGAAGAAGAGAATCGCGCGCTCCACGAGGTCCATGACCTCGTCCTCGCTGGTGAAGATCTTGTCCAGCGCCTGCCCGTGCGCGACTTTCTTGCCCCAGCGTCCGCCGATGTAGACCTTGTAGCCCGCGAGCCCCTCGGTCACAGCGCCGAACGGGCATGCGCCCACGCAGCGGCCGCAGTGATTGCACACGGATCCGTCGATTGTGATCTTGCCGTCCGGCCCGATCTGCGCGTCGCCCATCGGGCACGCCTTCACGACCTGGCAGACCTTGCATGCGCGACACTTCTCGAGGTCAATCTGCGGCACGCGCTGGCCAACGATGCCCAGGTCGTTGAGGTCGGGCTTGACGCACATGTTGGGGCAGCCGCCCACGGCGATCTTGAACTTGTGCGGCAGGTCCACGCCGTGGTAGCCCACGTAGAAGCGCTCGTGCAGCTTCTCGGAGAGGTCGAAGGTGTCGATCAGGCCGTACTGGCAGGTGGTGCCCTTGCAGCTCACCACCGGGCGCACCTTGGAGCCGGTGCCGCCGGCGTCCAGGCCGTGGTCCTGGAGGAAACCGATGCACGCGTCGATGTTGTCGTACGGCACGCCCTGGATTTCCAGCGTGAGGCGCGTGGTCATCGTGACCTCGCCGGAGCCAAAGCGCTCGGCGGCCTCGGCCACGGCGCGCTGCTCGTCCACCGTGATCTTGCCGTTGCGTGTGATCACGCGGATGTTGAAGACGTCGTCGTAGCGCTTGTCCTGCAGGCAGCCCAGGCCCTTGAGGCGCTTGACCTCGGCGGCGGGGAGCTTCTTGCCCGCCGGGCGCGGCACGCGGACCTCGTTGAACGTGACGCCGCCCTCGAGCACGCGCGTCTGCGTGTAGCCCGCGGCCTTGAGGCGGTTCTGCGCAAAGTACCCGCGCTTGCCCTTGGCGCACACCAGCAGGAGCTTCTCGTCCTTCTCGTGACCGGGCAGCCCGTCCGGGCCGATCTTGGTGAGGTCCACCCACTCGGCGCCGGGGATCGTGGGCGCGGGCAGCACGTCGATCACGTGGTAGTCCGCGGCGGCGCCGGCGGCGTACTCGGCCGGCGTGAAGCTCTCGAGCTCGCCCGCGAGCTTGTTCTCCAGGATGTATGCCGTCGTGACCAGCGGGTGGATGGCGGTCGAGAAGGGCGGGGCGTAGGAGAGGTCCATGAGGTCCAGGTCCTCCACGCGCGCCTTCTGGTAGAGCGCCGTTACGACGACGTCGGTGACTTTGTCCACGGCGCCGGCGCCCAGCACCTGCACGCCGAGCAGGCGGTGCGAGCCGCGGTCCGCGACGAGCTTCACGAAGAAGCTCGAGGAGCCGGGGTAGTAGTGCGCCTTGTCGTCCACCACGGAGACCACGCTCTCCGGGTCAAAGCCGGCCTCGCGCGCCGCGGCCTCGGTGAGGCCGGTGCGGCCGCCGTTCAGCGTGGGCAGCAGGCGCACCACACCGGTGCCGAGAGCGCCGGGGTAGGGGGTCGGCGTGCCCGTGAGCGTGCGGGCAATGGCACGGCCGGCGATGTTGGCGGTCGAGCCCATGGCGCTCCAGAACGGGCGGCCGGTGATGGCGTTCGTGACCTCGGCGCAGTCGCCGGCGGCGTAGACGTCCGGCAGGTTGGTGGCGCCGAGCTCGTCCACGACCACGCAGCCCTTGTCGAGCGTGATGCCGGAGCCCTCGAGCCACGCGGTGTTGGGCCTGATGCCGATGGAGAGGATCACGAGGTCCGCCGGCAGCGTCCCCGCGCCGGTCTCCACGCCCTCTACCTTCTCGCCACCCTTGATGGCCGCCAGCGGGCACGACGTCATGACGCGCATGCCGGCGGCCTTGAGCTGGCGCTGCGCAAAGCCGGCCATCTCGGGGTCAAAGACGTTGGGCAGGATCTGCGGCAGCGCGTCGATCACGGTGACGGAGAGGCCGCGCGCGAGCAGGTTCTCTGCCACCTCCAGGCCGATGAAGCCGGCGCCCACGATCACCGCGCGGCGCGCCCCGGCTTCGGCGTAGTCGCGAATGGCCTCGGCGTCGTCGGGCGTGCGAACGGTGAAGACGCCGGGCAGGTCGGTGCCGGGGATGCTCGCGGGCACGATCGGCGAGGCGCCGGTGGCGATGACCAGCTTGTCGTACGTCTCGCCGTGCTCAGAGCCGTCCTTCTCGCGCACCGTGACCTCGTGTGAGGCGGCGTCGAGCGCCACGGCCTCCACGCCCGTGTGCACCTCCACGCCGGTGAGCCCCTCGTAGGCGGCCGGCGTGTTGACGATGAGCTCGCCGCGCGTCTGGATGTCCCCGCCGATGTAGTACGGCAGGCCGCACCCGGCGTAGCTGATATCCTCGCTCTTTGTCGCAACGACGACCTCGGCAGAGCGGTCGCAGCGCTTGAGCTTGGCCGCGACCTTGGTTCCGGCGGCAACGCCGCCCACGATCAGGTACCTCATGGCGTTCCTCTCCTCGTGGCGCCCGCTTCGGCGCAATTTGTTCCATGGTAGACCTGGGCACCCCGGTTTCCCCGGGTAATTTGCGAGAGGCGTTGAGGGCTCGGCGTGGAACGCGGGAAGACGGGTGGGCTGGAACGCGGCTCTGGCAGATAATTATCATTTTATGAAGCAACTCTACGGGTGCGCATGTGCCAGGTAAGACTGATTGCCTCCAAAACGGCCTCTTGCGCAGCATGCACGGATGCTCATTTCTAAAACGACCTCTCGTGCAACATCAATTCGGGTCGGAGAGGTTTCCGGCTCCGATTGAGAGCTAAGAAACCCCAGTTGCATGTTAGCCACACGTGCCGCATGCGCTCGCACATGTTGCACGAGCGGGCATTTTGGTGGCAGATACGCCGCTTTGTTGCACGGGCGCTCGTTTTGGAGTCGCGGCGTATCCGAAGTTGGTCTGCGCGGCGGCTGCCGTCTTGCAAAACGCTCGCTCGTGATGAAAAAGCGAGCGGATGACCGCAAAACGCTCGCTCGTGATGAAGGTTCCCGGGCCGTCTCTAAGAATAGATTTCAAAAATCATATTCTCAACTGGGGTTTTGTGGCAGATGGCTCCGAATGCTCCCAATCAGAGCGAAATCGTTCATCACGAGCGGCCGTTTTGCAGGCGTTTGGCCTCTGGTTCATCACGAGTGGCCGTTTTGCAGGGCGCTGGCGCTCGGCGCTTGTGCGAGAATGGCGCCGTCAAGCAACTTGGGCGCCGCGCGCCCAACGAGAGGAGATTCCCATGAAGGTTGCCATTCCGACCCTCGGCAAGGGCGGTCTGGACTGCGAGCGCTCCGGCCACTTTGGCCACTGTGACTGCTTCACCGTCGTCGACGTGGAGGACGGCAAGGTCGGCACCGTGACCATCATCGATAACCCGCCCCACGAGGAGGGCGGCTGCATGCGCCCCGTGGCGCTGCTCGCGCAGAACGGCATCGACGCGATCGTGGCCGCGGGCATGGGCATGCGCCCCATGATGGGCTTCGCCCAGGTCGGCATCACCGTCTACTTCGAGAACCAGACGCCGGGTGTCGGCGACGTCGCGCAGATGGCCGCCGCCGGCACGCTCCCCGTCATGGGCGAGGAGCACGCCTGCCACCACTAGCGTGCTCGACGCGCTGGTCATAGCGGGCTGCCTCTCCGGCGAGGAGGGCGACGCGGGCGTGGCTGCGCTCGTGGATGGGCTCGCGTCGGCGGTTGGCGCGGGCACGGTGGTCCGCGCCCGCACGGGCGGTCGGCCCGTGGGCACGTCGCTGCCAGACGCGCTCGATGACCTGCGACGCGCCGGCGCGCGTCGCGTCCTCGTGGTGACGACGCACGTCGTCGACGGAAGGCTCCATCGCGAGGCTGCGGCCGCCGTGGACGCCGCCGCTCTCGGCTTCGACAGTCTCCGTCTTGCTCCGCCCCTGCTCGCGGACGCAGCGGACCATGTCGCCGTTGCCGCAGCGCTTGACGAGGCCGTCCCCGCGTGCCCCGACCACCTCGTCGTCTTTGCCGGTCATCGCGGTCCGGAATGCGAGGCCACGTTTGCCCAGCTCGAGCGCGCACTGCGAGCCCGCGGCCGCTCCGACGTCCTTGTCGGCACGCCTGACCGCCTGCGCGCCCTTCTCCGGGAGCGCCGCGAGCGCGCGATCCTCCTCGCCCCGCTCCTCATGTCGCTCGGCCACCACGCGCGCCACGACGTGCTCGACGACCTCGCCCGAACCCTCTCCGCCCAGACCTGGCCGCACTCGCTCGCAGAACTGCCCGCCATCCGCGCGCTCGTCGTCGCGCACGCGAGAAAGGAACTCTCATGAAGCTCGTCATCGCCTCCGACATCCACGGCGCCGCCGACGCCTGCGCCCGCCTCATGACCGTCATCGAGGAGGAGTCCCCGGATCGCATCGTCCTCCTGGGCGACCTGCTCTACCACGGCCCGCGCAACGACCTCCCCGCGGACTACGCGCCCAAGCGCGTCATCGAGATGCTCAACTCCGTGGCGGACAACGTGATCGCCGTGCGCGGCAACTGCGAGGCCGAGGTCGACCAGATGGTCCTCGCCTTCCCCTGCATGGCGGACCACAACGTCCTGCTTGACCCCGCCGCCAACGTGACGCTCTTTCTCACGCACGGCCACGTCTGGGGTCCCGGCTACCACAACAGCGTGGACGCCTGGCCCGCGCTGCCGCCGCGCTCCGCGCTGGTCTACGGCCACACGCACATCAAGGTAAGCGAGAAGAACGTCGAGCACGACGCGTGGGTCTTCAACCCCGGCTCGGTGGGCATCCCCAAGGACGGCTCGGCAAGCTGCGGAATCTACGAGGGCGGGCGCTTCGAGCATCGCCTGCTGTAGCCACGCGCTCCCCCTAAAATCTGTGCGTCAAAAAATCTCATGTGTAGAGACTTAGATTATGTATAGAATCGTCACGCACAGGGGATAAAATCAACCGTACACACGGATACAAGCGAGCGGGCCGGCGCACGCGGGCCCCACGCAGGAAAGGGAGAGCAACCATGAGCAAGATTCTCGGTATCGACCTTGGTACCACCAACTCCGCGATGGCGGTCCTCGAGGGCGGCGAGCCCACGATCATCGTCAACGCCGAGGGCGACCGCACCACCCCGTCCGTCGTCGGCTTCCGCGCCGACGGCGACCGCATCGTCGGCAAGGCGGCCAAGAACCAGGCCGTCACCAACCCCACCAACACCGTCTTCTCGATCAAGCGCTTCATGGGTCGTCGCTACGACGAGGTGACCTCCGAGCTCAAGACCGTCCCGTACAAGGTCAAGGCCGGCACCGGCAACCGCGCGGTCGTGGAGATCGACGGAGAGGACTTCACCCCGGAGCAGATCAGCGCCATGATCCTCTCCAAGATGAAGGCCGACGCCGAGAAGTACCTCGGCGAGCCCGTCACCGACGCCGTCATCACCGTCCCGGCCTACTTCAACGACGCCCAGCGCCAGGCCACCAAGGACGCCGGCAAGATCGCCGGCCTCAACGTCCAGCGCATCGTCAACGAGCCCACCGCCGCGGCCCTCGCGTACGGCCTCGACAAGAAGGGCATCGACCAGAAGGTCCTGGTCTTCGACCTCGGCGGCGGCACCTTCGACGTCTCGCTGCTCGACCTCGCCGACGGCGTCGTCGAGGTTCTCGCCACCAACGGCGACAACCACCTCGGCGGCGACGACTGGGACCAGCGCGTCATCGACTGGATGGCCGACAAGTTCCAGGCGGACAACGGCATCGACCTGCGCAAGGACCCCATGGCCCTGCAGCGCCTGAAGGAGGCCGCGGAGAACGCCAAGAAGGAGCTCTCCTCCGCCCAGCAGGCCCAGATCAACCTGCCCTTCATCACCGCCGACGCCACCGGCCCCAAGCACCTCGACTACACGCTGACCCGCGCCGAGTTCGAGCGCATCACGCGTGACCTGCTCGACCGTTGCAAGGGCCCCGTCACCAAGGCCCTTCAGGACGCCAACCTCCAGATCTCCCAGGTCAACGAGGTCATCCTCGTCGGCGGCTCCAGCCGTATGCCCGCCGTCCAGGAGCTCGTCAAGCAGATGACCGGCAAGCAGCCCAACATGTCCGTGAACCCGGACGAGGTCGTGGCCGACGGCGCAGCCGTCCAGGGCGGCGTCCTCACCGGCGACGTCTCCGGCATCCTGCTGCTCGACGTCACGCCGCTGTCCCTCGGCGTCGAGACCATGGGCGGAGTCATGACCAAGATGATCGACCGCAACACCACGATCCCCACGTCCAAGACCGAGATCTACTCCACGGCCGCCGACAACCAGACGTCCGTCGAGATCAACGTCCTGCAGGGCGAGCGCGAGATGGCCGCGGACAACAAGTCCCTCGGCAAGTTCAACCTCACCGGCATCCCGGCCGCCCGCCGCGGTGTGCCGCAGATCGAGGTCACCTTCGACATCGACGCCAACGGCATCGTGAAGGTCACCGCCAAGGACAAGGCAACCGGCAAGAGCCAGCAGATCACCATCTCCGGCTCCACCGCCCTCTCCGACGATGAGGTCGACCGCATGGTCAAGGACGCCGAGGCCCACGCCGAGGAGGACAAGAAGCACAAGGACGAGATCGAGGTCCGCAACCAGGTCGACTCGCTGTGCTACGGTGCCGAGCAGACCCTGAAGGACCTCGGCGACAAGGTCCCCGCCGATCAGAAGTCCGAGGTCGAGGCCGCCATTGCCGACGCCAAGAAGGCGCTCGAGGGCCAGGACGTGGACGCCATCCGCGCCGCGGGCGACAAGCTCACCGAGGCTTCCCAGAAGCTCGCGCAGATCGTCTACTCCACCACCCAGGACCAGACCGCGGGCGACGCGGGCGCGACCGGCGCGCAGGGTGGCGCCGATGACGTCGTCGACGCCGACTACGAGGTCGTGGACGACGACAAGAACAACTAGCCCCAGGTAGGCCGTACCTGGTTCAAGAGATTCGGAGGCGGCCACGGCTTCGCGGCCGCCTCCGTCTGATTTGGTCGAGGAGGGTGACGTGAGAGTGCCCATCGAAGTAGAGGACGAGAAGAACGAGGCCATGGAGCCCGACGAGGTGGAGACGGACGCGGTTGCCGAGAAGGACGGAGCGCCCGAGGCTGCGACCGGCGAGCCGGACGAGGACGCCGAGGAGCGCGCCCGCGTGGAGGCCGCCATCCGCGCCGGCGAGGAGGCTGCGGAGCGCGAGCTCGCGGCCGATGCCGGCAAGCTCCGCGAGGAGCGCGACGAGCTGCAGAAGAAGCTCTCTGACGTGGAGGACCAGATCGAGGCCGCCAAGAAGGAGGCCGCCGACGCCACGGACCGCATGCTGCGCCTGCAGGCGGACTGGGAGAACTTCCGCCGCCGCACCGCCGCCGAGCGCCTCGCGGAGAGGGAGCGCGCCGCCGAGGGCCTGGTCACCAATCTGCTGCCCGTGATCGACGACATCGAGCGCGCCATCGAGCACGCCGGCGCGACCGAGGACGACGCCCAGCTCAAGCAGTTCGTCGACGGCGTCTCCGCGGTGCACGCCAAGATGCTCGGCGTGCTCTCCAAGGAGGGCGTCGAGCCGATCGACCCCGCCGGCGAGCCCTTTGACCCGCTGGCGCACCAGGCCGTCGGCCGCGTCGAGGACGCCGAGGCGTTCGACGAGACCGTGGCCCAGGTCTACCAGAAGGGCTACAAGATGGGCGAGAAGGTCATCCGCACCGCCATGGTGACGGTGACCTACGGCGGCCCCAAGCGCCCCGTCGAGCAGCCGGAGGAGTCCGGGGACGAGGGCGAGAGCGCGGAGAAGGACGAGGCGTAGCCCTGTCCTTCTCGCCAACACACGGCATGAGACGCGAAGGGAGGCGCGTGTGACATGGCAACCAATCAGAACTACTACGACATCCTGGGCGTGAAGCGCGACGCTTCCGACGACGACATCAAGAAGGCGTTTCGCAAGCTCGCCGCCAAGTACCACCCCGACGCAGGTGGTGACGAGCAGAAGTTCAAGGAGGTCAGCGAGGCGTACACCACGCTCTCCGACCCCAAGAAGCGCCGTGAGTACGACCAGATGCTGATGTTCGGCGGCATCCCCGGGGCCGACTTCGGCGGCTCCGGCGGGCGCGGCCGCTACTCCTACACAACGAACGTCGGCGGCGACTGGTCCGACATCTTCAACAACATGCGCGGGGGCGACGGCGGCTTTGGGGGCTTCGACTTCTCGTCGATCTTTGGCGGGGCGGCCGGCGCCCGCGCCGCGAACCGGCCGACCAAGGGCTCCGACCTCACCATGTCCGTGGACGTCTCCGCCGAGGAGGCCTTCCGCGGCGCCACGCGCAAGGCCACGTACCGCGTGCCGTCCACGGGCGAGGAGCAGACGCTCACGATCAAGATCCCGGCCGGCGCGGTGGACGGCGGCAAGCTCCGCTACCGTGGCCGCGGCGAGTACGGCACCAACGGCGGCGACCGCGGCGACCTGGTGATCACCACGCACGTCGCCGAGCACCCCGTCTTCAAGCGCGACGGCGCCGACGTGCGCATGGAGCTGCCGCTCAGCATCTACGAGGCGACGCTCGGCGCTACCGTCGACGTTCCCACGCCCGACGGCACCGAGGTCCGCCTCAAGGTCCCCGCGGGGACGCAGGACGGCAAGACATTCCGCTTCCGCGACCTCGGCGCGCCCAACGTCAAGCGCAAGGGCTCGCGCGGCGCGCTCTTTGTGACCGTGCGCGTGAAGGTTCCGACGATGCTGTCCAAGAAGGAGCGCGACGCCCTCGCCGCGCTGCGCGACGCGGACACGCGAGACTACCGCGAGGAGGTCATGCGCTATGGCGCAAAGCGATAGGGACGCCCGGGACCGGGAGCGCGGGCGCGACCGCGACAAGCCCCTCTACATGATCAGCGTGGCCGCCGAGCTCACCGGCATGCACCCGCAGACCCTGCGCGTCTACGAGCAGAAGGGCCTGGTCACGCCCGGGCGCTCGCGCGGCAACACGCGCCTGTACTCCCAGGCGGACATCGAGCGGCTGAACCTCATCTCCAAGCTCACCGACGAGGGCATCAACCTCGCCGGCGTGGTGCGCATCCTCGACATGCGCGAGCGGATGCTCGAGCGCGAGGCCGAGCTCGACGAGCTGCGCGCCCGCGTCCGCAGGCTCGAGGACGAGGTCCACGAGTACAAGATGCAGGAGAAGATCACCGCGCTCGCCCGCTACGACGCCGCGAGCAGCCCGGAGCAGGTCATGCGCCGCCTTCTGCTGAACGGCGCCCCCGATGCCGAGAAGGACGATGAGTAGCGGCCCCCGCGTCCTTCTCGTCCGCGCGTCCTTCTCGGCTCCCCGGCCCCGCCCTGAGGTTTTGGGCAACAAGTTTGATGCCGTTCCACGGGGCGCGAGGTTTTGCATAAGCGTTGTTGCCCACAACGCGGGGGAGCGCGGCATACCGGCCCCGTGACATAATTCGTTTGCCCCAAAACCTAAGAGGACCCCCTCGGATTCGGCGTCCCTGACAACGCGGACGGGCGAGAAACCCAAAACCTCCCAATCCGTGACACCCTGAGGCTCCGCCGAGAAAATCTAACATATGGAGACTTAGATTTGCGTATACGCCCCAGCTCACGCGGGAACAATAGTCCTTGACTAACCACGAACCCAGAAGGGGGCAACTATGAGACTCGACAAGTGGGCCGTCACGGCCCAGGAGGCGCTGCAGGCGGCCGTGGGCATCGCGACCGACGCCAGCGCCGGCCAGGTGCAGCCCGTGCACCTGCTCAAGGCGCTTCTCGGCTCCGGGGAGCGCAACCTCAGCGCGATCATCGAGCGCGTGGGCGCAGACCCCGCGTCCATCGCGGCGCAGGTCGACCAGACCGTCGCGCGCCAGCCGCGCGTCTCCGGCGACGCGTCGCAGATGGGCGTCGGCGCCGACCTCGTGCGCGTGGGCGACGCCGCGGAGAAGCTCGCGTCCAAGATGGGCGACTCCTACGTCACCTCCGAGCACCTGCTCTGCGCCCTCGCGGACAGCAAGGACGAGGCCGGCTCCATCCTCAAGGCCGCCGGCGTCACCGGCAAGCGCGTCTCCCAGGCCTACGAGGAGCTGCGCGCCGGCGAGCACGTCACCAGCCAGGATGCCAAGCCCCAGCTCAAGGCGCTCGAGCAGTACGGCCGCAACGTGACCGACCTCGCGCGCCAGGGCAAGCTCGACCCGGTGATCGGCCGCGTGGAGGAGATCCGCCGCACCATCCAGGTGCTCTCCCGCCGCACCAAGAACAACCCTGTGCTCATCGGCGAGCCCGGCGTGGGCAAGACCGCCATCGTCGAGGGCCTGGCCCAGCGCATCGTGAACGGCGACGTCCCCTCCACCATCCGCGACAAGGACATCGTGGAGCTGGACATGTCCGCCCTCGTGGCCGGCGCCAAGTACCGCGGCGAGTTCGAGGACCGCCTCAAGTCCGTGCTCAAGGAGGTCCAGAACTCGGACGGCCGCATCATCCTGTTCATCGACGAGCTGCACACCATCGTGGGCGCGGGCGCCACGGAGGGCTCCATGGACGCCGGCAACATCCTGAAGCCGGCCCTCGCGCGCGGCACGCTGCACGCGATTGGCGCCACCACGCTGGACGAGTACCGCAAGTACATCGAGAAGGACGCGGCGCTCGCGCGGCGCTTCCAGACCGTCATGGTCTCCGAGCCCACCGTGGAGGACACGATCTCCATCCTGCGTGGCCTCAAGGAGCGCTACGAGCAGCACCACCGCGTCCGCATCACGGACTCCGCGCTGGTGAGCGCCGCCGACCTCTCCAACCGCTACATCTCCGACCGCTTCCTGCCGGACAAGGCCATCGACCTCGTGGACGAGGCGGCGAGCCGCCTGCGCATGGAGCTCGACTCCATGCCGGCCGACATCGACGCCGTGGACCGCCAGCTCACGCAGATGCAGATCGAGGAGCAGGCCCTCATGAAGGAGGAGGACGCCGCCAGCAAGGAGCGTCTGGAGACCCTGCGCGGCGAGATCGCCACCACGCGCGAGAAGCTCGACGGCATGAAGGCCAACTGGGAGAACGAGAAGGGCGCGATCGACCGCGTGCAGGACCTCAAGTCGCGCATCGAGGACGCCCGCGTGGAGATGGAGCGCGTGACTCGCGAGGGCGACCTCGCGCGCGCCTCCGAGCTGCGCTACTCCACAATCCCCGGCCTCCAGCGCGAGTACGAGGAGGCGGAGGCCGCCCTCACCGCCAAGCAGGAGGCGGGGGGACTGCTCAAGGAGGAGGTCACCACCGAGGAGATCGCCGAGGTCGTGAGCTCGTGGACCGGCGTGCCCGTCTCCAAGATGATGCAGGGCGAGATGGACAAGCTCAAGAACCTCGAGGCGGAGCTGCACAAGCGCGTGATCGGCCAGGACGAGGCCGTCTCGGCCGTGGCCGCCGCCGTGCGTCGCAGTCGCGCGGGCCTCTCCGACCCCAACCGCCCGATCGGCAGCTTCTTCTTCCTCGGCCCCACCGGCGTGGGCAAGACCGAGCTCGCCAAGGCGCTCGCGGAGAACCTCTTTGACGACGAGCGCGCGCTCGTGCGCATCGACATGTCCGAGTACATGGAGAAGTTCAGCGTGCAGCGCCTCATCGGCGCGCCCCCGGGATACGTGGGCTACGACGAGGGCGGCCAGCTCACCGAGGCCGTGCGCCGTCGCCCGTACTCCGTGATCCTCATGGACGAGATGGAGAAGGCGCACCCCGACGTCTTCAACATCCTGCTGCAGGTGCTCGACGACGGGCGCCTCACGGACGGCCAGGGCCGCGTGGTGAGCTTCAAGAACACGATCATCATCATGACGTCCAACGTCGGGTCCCAGTTCATCGCCGGCGCCAACGCCTCGAGCGATCCGGACGAGGTCCAGCGCGAGGTCAACAACGCCCTGCGTCAGACCTTCAAGCCGGAGTTCCTGAACCGCATCGACGACGTGGTGGTCTTCCATGCCCTCGGCCTCGAGGACATCGAGAAGATCGTGGACATCCAGCTCAAGGACGTCCGCGAGCGCCTGTCCCGCGACCGCATCCAGCTCGAGCTCACGCCGGCGGCCAAGCAGTCGCTCGCCTTCGACGGCCTCGACCCGGTCTACGGCGCGCGCCCGCTCAAGCGCCTCATCCAGCGCCAGGTCGTGGACAGCGTGGCCAACCTCATCATCGACGGCTCGCTCGGCGAGGGCGACGTGGTCCGCATCGACGTGGGCGACGACGACCGCCTCTTCGCCGCGCGCGACGCCGCGGCGTCCGAGCGCCGTCACGCCGACTCCTCTGCGACGCCCGGCGCGTCGGACGACGAGCCACTGGAGCCGGATGCCCTGGAGTAGCGCTACCATAGTGTCGTGATTCAACGGATGGTTGGAGGCGACATGGCGGAGCAGGAGGACAGGGACGGAACCGTGAGGATGCGCCCCGAGGACCTTCCGGACCCGGCCGCCACGCAGTCCGAGAGGACGCGCGTGGCGAGCCGGGTTCCTGCCGCCGCCGAGCCGGGCGCGGCCGAGCCGGGCGCCGTCGCCCCCGCGCCCGACGGCATCGACGCGCTCTCCGATCCGTACTTCTCGCCCGCCGTGCCCGCCGACCTGACGACGGCGAGGCCTGTCATAGCCATCGAGTCCCCGGTCGAGAGCCTCCCCGAGCGCAAGCGCCGGCTCCCGCGCTGGGCCGTGGTCCTTCTCGCCGTCCTCGCCCTCGCGGCGGCCGCGGGGGTCGCCTACCTCACCTACGAGAACGAGGTCTGGGGCGGCAGGAGCGTGCCCCAGGTCGTTGGCCTCACGGAGGAGGACGCCCGCGCCGAGCTCGAGTCCGCCGGCTTTGCCGTTGACGTGGAGTACCGCGCCGGCGACGGCGACTATGGGACGGTGCTCTCGTGCAGCCCCCAGGAGGGCACGCGCATCGACCCGGCCGAGGGCGTCACGCTCGTCGTCGCGGGCGAGCGCGTCATCCCGAGCGTCGTGGGGCTCTCCGAGGAGGAGGCCACCGCCGCGCTCTACGACGCCGGCGCGAGCGACGTGCTGGTCACGCAGCAGAGCTCCGACGAGCCCGCCGGCACGGTGCTCGCTGTCGACCCGGCGGAGGGCGCGCCCTTTGTCTCCACGGACCAGGTCACGCTGACCGTGGCCCAGCCCTACGTGGTCCCCGAGCTCGAGGGGATGGCGGTCTCCGACGCGCTGGCGCGCCTCGAGGAGGCCGGCCTTTCCGGGAGCGTCGCCTACGTGGAGTCAGACGCCGAGAAGAACGAGGTGGTCTCCACCGAGCCGGCGGCGGGCGCCGAGGTCGCCGGCGGCTCCACGGTCACGCTGCGCGTCTCGAGCCCCTTCCCGTCCTCCCCGACGACGCTGCTCGACTACTTTGAGGCGGAGCCCGCGCAGGTCTCCGAGTACCTTGCCGACGAGGGATTCACGCTGCGCTACAGCGCGATCTACGTCTCGGGCGGCAACGCCCGGTGCGCCTACGAGAGCAAGGAGGGCGACGTCCTCCAGATCTCCGACGCGCCGGAGAGCGGCCACTACGACGGCAGCACGGACGGCGACGTCCTCGCCCAGGGGGCGGGCATCGGCGGCCTGCGCTTTGCGTTCTCCGCCGCCTCGCTCCCGGACGGCGCTGCAAACGAGACCGAGGAGGGCGTGCGCGCCGTGATGGAGGCGTGCGGCCTCGAGGGAATGACGGACCTGTGCACCCAGGCCGACGCCCAGCTCCCCCAGGAGCTGCTGGAGAGCGAGCTCTACGAGACGGCGCACTTCGTGTGCGCGACGGGCCGCCAGGACGGCTACACCTGGGCGGTGCGCATCGGCGGCGTGGGCGAGGCGACGGGCGTGGTGGCGATGGTCGCGCCGACTTCGCACTTCTCGGCCGCCGACCTCGCCTCGTTTGGCGGGAGCGTCTGCGACTACGTTGCCTACATCGATCTGTTCACGGGGTGATCGCATGGACGAGAAGGACAGGCCAGAGGAGAGGGACGAGTTCCGCCGCGCGGAGAACGAGGACGACGACGGATACGACCCGTACTCGGACCGCCGCCCGGACCCCGAGCCGCTCTTTGAGCGCGACCCCTGGGGCTAGCGGGCGGTGGAGCCCCAGTTGGTCTGCATGTACCCCCAGACGAAGTAGACCACGACCGCGAGCACGGCCAGCACCACGAAGAGCGCGATGGCGGTCTTGATGCGCGTGCGCCGCTCGCGCGACGCGAAGATGTCGCGGCGGCCCTTGGGGATCTCCAGGTACTGGCCGTAGTGGAGGTCGCGGCGCAGCTGCGCGCCCTCGGCGCGCGAGCGGCGGTACGCGCGGCCGGAGAGCGCGCCGCCGCGGACGGTGAAGTCGGAGTCGTGCGCCACCAGGCCGGCGTCGTCGGGCTCCTGCGCGAGGTCGTCGATGGGCTCCACGCTGCGGTGGGCCGGGCGCTGGCGCACGTAGGGGGCGGAATGCCGGTCAGTGGCGCTGTTGGTTGGCTCGTTGCTGCTCATGGGGCCTCCGACGTTCTTCTCGGTTTGAGCCATTATGCTACAGCTACGGCGACGTTCAAAATCTAAGTTAAGGTAACTTAGATATGATGAGTATATGACGCTAAGAAAAATCGACTTTTGTCGCATAAACGGCGCGCGGCGGGGAATAACTACCAACGAGCGACAGGGTGCCCCGGGAGGCGCCCACACACAGACAAGAGGAGTGATCACTATGGCAGGCATGATTCCGTACGACCGTTACTCGAGGGCTCTTCGCAGCTGGCCGTTCGACGAGTTCGACCGCTTCTTTGACGCGCCGTTCGCCGCGCTCTCCACGGGCAACGCGGGCTTCAAGATGAACGTCGAGGACGCGGGCACCGCCTACGTCGTCACCGCCGAGCTGCCGGGCGTCAAGCGCGAGGACATTGACGTCGAGCTCAACGAGGGCCGCCTCTCCGTCTCCGTGGAGAAGAAGGAGACCGAGGAGGAGAAGGGCAAGAACTACCTCTACAAGGAGTCCGGCGAGTGGAGCGCCACGCGCGGCGTCTTCCTCAAGGACGCGGCCACGACCGGTCTCACCGCCAAGCTCGAGGGCGGCATCCTCACGGTGAACGTCCCCAAGCAGGACGAGAAGGCCAACGTCACCAAGATCGCCATCGACTAGCGTCGGGCGCACCAGCAACGGCTGATCGGCGGGCCGGGACCCACGGGTTCCGGCCCGTTTCTTATGCGCGGCGGGCGACTCGACCAAGAATCCCGACCTGCGCTTTCAAAACATCAAACCATCGCATGTGCAGCTCGGGATTTGTGTCCGTTTGGACAGAAATCCCGACCTGCGCGTTCTTCTCGGCACGCGTAAGTCGGGATTCTTGGTCGGATTGGGAAGCGGGCCCGCCCGTCAGAACACGGACAGCGGCCAGTCCTGGGCGGCGCAGCAGACCGTGAGGCGCCCGTCCGGCGTGCGCGCCTCGGGGCGGCCGT
Organism: uncultured Atopobiaceae bacterium; assembly: GCA_963931035.1. Lineage (GTDB taxonomy): Bacteria > Actinomycetota > Coriobacteriia > Coriobacteriales > Atopobiaceae > Thermophilibacter. The sequence continues at coordinate 1,681,143 of OZ006979.1, forward strand.
CCTCGCCGGCCGTGACCTCGGCGCCAACGGCCTCCGCCAGCGCGCGCACGCACAGGCTCGGCCGGTTGTTCTCCTGGGAGAGGTGCATGGCGACCACGGTCTCCGTGTCCGGGCCCGCGAGCTGCGCGAGCGCCGCTGCGGCCTGCGCGTTGGAGAGGTGGCCGCGCGTCCCGCCCACGCGCGCCTTGAGGTAGGCGGGGTAGTCCCCGGTGGCGAGCATGCGCTCGTCGTGGTTGGACTCCAGCGCCAGGATGCGCGCGCCCGCCAGGCCCTCGAGCGCCTCCGCGCCCAGCTCGCCGGTGTCCGTGCAGAACCCGAGCGCGTCGTCGCCGGTGAAGAAGCGCAGGCCCACGGGGTCGGCGACGTCGTGCGAGGTGGGGAAGGTGCGCATCCGCATCCCCGCGACCTCGATCTCGTCCGAGTGGCCCACGAGCGTGAACGGCAGCTCGCTGAGGTAGCGCCGCGCCGCCACGGTGCCCGCGGTCGCGTAGAGCGGCCCGTCGAAGCGGTTGCAGAACACGCTGAGCCCGCCCACGTGGTCGGAGTGCTCGTGGGTGAGAACCACCGCGACGACGCGGCCCATGTCCACCCCGAGCTCGTCCGCCCGGCCGAGAAGGGCGCGGCGGGAGATGCCGCAGTCCACCAGCACGGAGCCCTCGGGCCCCTCCACCACGGCGGCGTTGCCCTTGGAGCCGCTGGCCAGCACGTGCAGGTGGATCTGAGGGGTCATGGGGGTCCTCTCGCTGTCGTAAACTTCTCTCGGGGCGCCTCGCGCGGCGCCGATGTACAGGGTACCCGTTGGAGGTGGGCCATGCCGAGCGTTTCCCGTCGATACGGATCAGTCGGCGGCCGCTTTGACCGTCCGAGCGGCCGGCCGGACGCCGAGCTCGCGGCGCCTGTAGTCCTCATGGTCTCGGGCGGGGCGGACTCCACGGCGCTTCTCGTCCTCGCGGCCACGTCGTCGCTGGACATCGACGACGGCCGCGGCACGGCGCGCATCGCCCGCGAGCGCCTGCACGTGCTGCACGTGAACCACGGGCTGCGCGGGCTCGACGCCGAGGAGGACGAGGAGTTCGTGCGCGACCTCGCGGCGCGCTACGGGATCCCCTGCACGATCCGCCGCGCCGACGTTGCCGCCCTGGCCCAGCTCGCCGGGGACAACGTGGAGAACGCCGGCCGCGAGCTGCGCTACGCCGAGGCCGCGCGCCTGGCCAACGAGCTCTCCGCGCAGCTCGGGACGCCGCGCTCCGCCGCCCGCATCCTCACGGCCCACACTGCGGACGACCGCGCGGAGACCTTCTTCATGAACGCCATCCGCGGCACGGGCGCGGCTGGCCTCTCGTCCATCCCGCGTCGGCGCAACCGGATTGTGCGGCCGCTGCTGGACCGCACCCACGAGGAGCTCTGCGACCTGCTGCGCATGCGCGGGATCGTCTGGCGCGAGGACGACACCAACGCCGACACCCGCTACCTGCGGGCCTACGTCCGCCACGAGGTCATGCCCGTGGTGCGGGCGAGAAACCCGCGCATTACCGCAAACCTTGCCAGCACCTGCGACATCCTCTCCGACGAGGACGCCTACCTCACCTCGGTGGCCGCGCGGGCGCTGCGCGACCTCACGCGCCGCGAGGGCGAGGGGCTGCTCGTGCTGGACGCGGCGCGACTCGCCGCGCTCGAGGTGGCCGTTGCCCGCCGCGTGGCGCGGGCGGCCCTGCTCTCCGTCTGCCCCGGCGCGCGGCTCGAGACGCGCCACGTTGCCGGCGTCCTGGGCATCGTCGCGACGGGCGAGGGGTCGCTCACCGTTCCGATGGGCGTCTCCGTGCGCGTTGAGCACGGGCTGCTCGTGATTCGCGGTCGGGGCGCCGTTCCCGCGCCGTCCGCCGCGTGGCTCGAGGTCCCCGGCAGGCTCGAGCTCGCGGACGGTCGCGCCATCGCGGCCCGGATAGTCGAGGTCCCTGCCGGCGGGGACGCCGTCGCGCGCGCCCGCGCGCACGCGCTCGAGTGGGACGGGGAGTCCGTGCTGCTGGACGCCGCCGCAGCCGGCGTCGACCCGGCGCGTGGCGGGCGCCTGTGGGTGGACGCCCCGCGCTCGGGCGACGTCATCTGCCCGCTTGGGATGCACGGGCAGTCGAAGAAGGTCTCCGACCTGCTCGGCGAGGCGGGTGTGCCGCTCGACGACCGCGCGGCCGTGCCCGTGGTGCGCGTCTCGCCCACCGGCCGGATTGTGTGGGTCGCCCCCATCCGCCCGGACGAGCGCTCGCGCTGCGTCCCCGCGACGAGATGGATGCTCGAGCTGACGCTCTTGTCGGCGCTGTGACGCCCCTCTCCCGAGGTTTGGGTTCACGGTTTTGGCCGCGATGGTATGCCAGGCGACAAAACCCCAGTTGAGACATCATATATTTAATCGCTTGCGCTACGCGTGAACCCAAACCGAAAACCGGTTTGGGTTCACGCGATCCGGCCAAACGGGAAGAAAATCAAAGACGAAATCGCTTATCTGCGGTTTTGTCGCGGGTGAGTGCGTCGGGGCGGCAACGGTGAACCCAAACCTCAAAAGGCGGCCCTCCGGTGTCCGCCCGCGTGCCGTTGTCCTGCGCTATCCTTGGGTGACGGAGAGTCGCGCGCGCCGCGAAGAAAGGGGAGAGCCATGGGTTCACTGCATCCTGACGTGAAGGAGGTCCTGCTTTCCGAGGAGGACATCCGCGGCATCGTCAGCCGCATGGGCGAGCAGATCACCCGCGATTACGCCGACAAGAACCCGCTGGTCGTGGCCGTGCTGCGCGGCGCGGTGGTCTTCACCGCCGACCTCATGCGCGCCATCGACTGCCCGATGTCGGTGGACTTCATGGCAGTCTCCAGCTACGGCGAGGCGGCCAAGAGCTCCGGCGTGGTCCGCATCGTCAAGGACCTCGACACCAAGATCGAGGGCCGCAACGTGCTGATCGTGGAGGACATCCTCGACTCCGGCCTCACGCTGTCCTACCTCATCGACCTGCTTAATGGCCGCGGCCCCGCGTCCGTCGAGGTGGCGGCGTTCCTCGTGAAGGACGTCGCCGGCAAGACGCCCGCCATCGAGCCGCGCTACGTGGGCACCCACGTCCCCGACGAGTTCATCGTCGGCTACGGCCTGGACTTCGCGGAGCGCTATCGCAACCTGCCCTACATCGGCATCCTCAAGCCCGAGGTTTACCAGTAACCTGACAAGGAGATCGCGTGTCAGACAACAACAGCGAGCCGCAACGCCCCGGCGGGAAGGGTGCGCCCGAGCTTCCGGGCGGCCCGTCCCGCTCCAGTACGATCACGACGCTGCTCATCATTGCCATCGTCGTCTACCTGGCCTACTCGATGGGCACGTCGCTCACAAACCGCGCCCAGACGACGGACGTCCTGCCCACCAACCAGTTCGTGACCGCCGTCGAGTCGGGCCGCGTCAAGGACGTGAGCTACAAGGTCTCCGACGGCAGCGTCACCGGTTCGTACTGGAAGTCGTCCGCCGACAAGGACGACGAGGAGAAGCTCACGGACTACCAGAGCGTCTACGTTGGGTCCGACTCCCTCGCCGAGCTCATGGCGGAGCACCCCGACGTCACCTACCGGATCGACACGAGCTCGGGCGACCTGCTCGAGACCATCCTCGTCTCCGTGGTCCCCACGCTGCTTCTGGTAGGCGTCTTCATCTTCTATATGAACCGCATGTCGGGTCAGCAGGACAAGACGATGTCGTTCGCCAAGACCAAGGCGCGCATCGAGGGCGAGCGGCCGAAGGTCACCTTCGCCGACGTCGCGGGCATCGACGAGGCCGTGGAGGAGCTCCAGGAGGTCCGCGACTTCCTCTCCGACCCCGAGCGCTACCACAAGATGGGCGCGCGCATCCCGCGCGGTCTCCTGCTCGTGGGCCCTCCGGGCACCGGCAAGACGCTGCTTGCCAAAGCCGTGGCCGGCGAGGCGGGCGTGCCGTTCTTCTCGATCTCTGGCTCGGACTTTGTGGAGATGTTCGTGGGCGTGGGCGCCTCGCGTGTGCGCGACCTCTTCAAGCAGGCCAAGGAGGCGGCGCCCTGCATCGTCTTCATTGACGAGATCGACGCCGTGGGACGCCAGCGCGGCGCGGGCCTCGGCGGCGGCCACGACGAGCGCGAGCAGACGCTCAACCAGCTGCTCGTTGAGATGGACGGCTTTGAGGAGAACTCGGCCGTCATCCTCGTCGCCGCGACCAACCGGCCGGACATCCTCGACCCGGCGCTGCTGCGCCCCGGGCGCTTTGACCGTCGCGTGACCGTGGACCGCCCCGACGTGGGCGGCCGCGAGAAGATCCTTGCGGTGCACGCCAAGGGCAAGCCCGTCGCGCCCGACGTGGACCTGGCGCGCCTGGCCAAGGTGACCCCCGGCTTCACGGGCGCGGACCTCGCCAACCTCATGAACGAGGCGGCGCTTCTCGCCGCACGCCGCCACGAGGAGACGATCGGCCCCAATGAGGTCGAGGAGGCAATGGAACGCGTGATGGCCGGCCCCGAGCGCAAGAGCCGCGTCATCACCGAGGGCGAGCGCCGCATCATCGCCTACCACGAGTCCGGCCACGCCCTCGTGGGCCACGTGCTGGCGCACTCCGACCCCATCCACAAGATCAGCATCGTGAGCCGCGGCCAGGCGCTCGGCTACACCATGCAGATCCCGGAGGAGGACCACTTCCTGGAGACGCGCGACGGCATGCTCGACCAGATTGCGGTGTTGCTCGCGGGTCGCACGGCCGAGGAGCTCTTCTGCGACGACGTCACCACCGGCGCGAGCAACGACCTCGAGCGGGCCACCAAGCTCGCGCGCACGATGGTCACGCGCTACGGCATGAGCGACGAGCTGGGCGCCCAGGTCTTTGGCGAGGCGCAGCACGAGGTGTTTCTCGGCCGTGACTACGCCAACCACCAGGACTACTCCGCCGAGACCGCCAAGCGCATCGACGACGAGGTGGAGCGCATCATGCGCGAGGGCCACGAGCGCGCCCGCGAGGTCCTGGCCGAGCGTCGCGACCAGATGGACACCATGGCGCGCGTGCTGCTCGAGCGGGAGACCGTGGAGGGCGCCGCCGTGGACGCCCTGCTGGAGGACCGCTGGGACGAGTACACTGCGGGGGAGAAGAACGACGAGGCGGCGGAGGCCGCCGGAGGGGAGCAGCAGTGAGCATCAACGAGAAGAGCCGCGCATACGGCGCGCAGAAGTCCTCCATCCGCGAGATCTCCGCATACGCCAACGCGCGCAAGGCCGAGATCGGCGCCGAGAACGTCTTTGACTTCTCGCTGGGCAACCCCTCGATCCCCGCGCCGGACGCCGTGCGGGCCTCCATCGAGCGCGCGCTCGCGCTGCCGGCCACGCAGCTCCACGGCTACACGCCCGCGAGCGGCCTGCCCGCCGTGCGCGAGGCCGTGGCCGCGAGCCTGTGCCGCCGCTTTGGCGAGGGTGCCGCGCGCGCGGACGACCTCTACCTCACCTGCGGCGCCGCAGCCTCGCTCTCCATCACGTTCAACGCGATCGTCAACCCCGGCGACGAGGTCATCGTGATCGCGCCGTACTTTCCGGAGTATCGCGTCTGGATCGAGACCGCGGGCGCCACGTGCGTGGAGGTCATGGCGGATCCCGCCACGTTCCAGGTGGACGTTGCCGCCGTGGCCGCCGCCGTCACGCCGCGCACCAAGGCCGTGGTCATCAACTCGCCCAACAACCCGGTGGGCTCCGTGTACTCCCGCGCCAACCTTGCCGCGCTCGCGGACGCGCTGCATGAGGCCGAGAAGAACCTCGGCACGGCCATCTACCTCGTGGCCGACGAGCCCTACCGCGAGATCACCTACGGCGCCGAGGTGCCCTGGGTGCCGGCCGTCTATGACCGCGCGATCGTGTGCTACTCCTACTCCAAGAGCCTGTCGCTGCCGGGCGAGCGCATCGGCTGGGTGCTGGTGCCGCCGACCAACCCCGAGCACGACGATCTGGTGCTCGCCGTGGCCGGCGCGGGCCGCAAGCTGGGCTTTGTCTGCGCGCCGGCGCTCTTCCAGCGCGTGCTCGCGGACTGCGTGGACTGCCCGAGCGACGTGGAGGCCTACGCCGAGAACCGCCGCGCGCTCACGGAGGGGCTCTCCGCGCTGGGCTACGAGTTCATCGAGCCCGAGGGCGCGTTCTACCTGTGGGTCAAGGCGCTCGAGCCGGACGCGGGCGCGTTCTTCGAGCGCGCCAAGGCGCTCGAGCTGCTGCCGGTGCCGTCCGACTCGTTTGGCTGTCCCGGCTGGGTGCGCGTGGGCTACTGCGTGAGCCACGAGACGATCGTAAACTCGCTGCCCGCCTGGGCCAAGCTTGCCGAGTCCTACCGCTAGGGAACCGTCATGCTGCAGAACCGCTGCGACGTCCACACGCACACGCTCTTCTCGCGCCACGCGTACTCGACGGTGCACGAGAACGTCGTCGCCGCGCGCGACGCGGGCCTCGAGCTGCTGGGCGTGACGGACCACTTCTCTGACATGCTCTTTCCCGGCGCCGACCTCACGCATGCCGACCTGCGCGACTACCAGTACCTGATCAACACGGTCGTGTGGCCGCGCGCCTGGGAGGGCGTGCGCCTGCTGCATGGCGTGGAGGCGGACGTCCGCACGCTCGACGGGCGGCTCTTTGGCCAGGACGTCGCGGTCGATCGCGACATCACCGGCGGCCCCATGCGCGCGGCGACCACGCTCTACGACCGCATCGCGATGAGCTGCGACTACGTGATCGCGAGCGTCCACTACCGGGGCTTCGCGGCGGAGGCGACCCTCGCCCAGGCGACGGAGATGTACCTCGGCGCGCTCGCGCGGCCCAAGGTGCTCGTCCTCGGTCACGCGGGGCGCGCCGGCATCCCGTTTGACGTGCCCGAGGTCGTGGGGGAGGCCGCGCGCCAGCACAAGCTCATAGAGATCAACGCCCACAGCCTGGAGGCGCGCCGACGCGAGGGTCGCACCTGGCAGAGCTGCCGGAAGATCGCGGAGACCTGCGCCGAGCTGGGCTGCCAGATCGTCATCAGCAGCGACGCGCACATCTGCTGCGACGTGGGCGGTGTCGCGCCCGCGCTCGAGATGCTCGAGGAGATTCACTTCCCACAGGAACTCGTGGCCACCCGTTCCGCAGATGCGTTTCTGGCCGCGATGGGCGCCGCCGGCCTGCGGACACCCGAGTTCTAGCATCGGCTCGGGCGTCGGCCTCGAGTTCTTCTCGCCTGCCGGCAGCTGCACTTGCAGGAGCGGAAACCCCCGGAAGGAGCCCCATGTCCACCACCCGCGAGCTGCGACTTGTTTCATGGAACGTCAACGGTCTGCGTGCCGTCATGAAGAAGGACCCGAGCTTCACCGACGTGGTGGAGACCACCGGCGCGGATGTCTTTGCCGTCCAGGAGACCAAGCTCCAGGAGGGCCAGATCGAGCTCGACCTGCCCGGTTATCATCAGACTTGGAGCTACGCCGAGCGCAAGGGCTACTCCGGCACCGCCGTCTTCAGTCGCGATGAGCCGCTGCGGGTGATCAACCACATCGGCGCGCCGGCGGCCGACGACGAGGGCCGCGTCTGCGCCCTGGAGTTTCCCAGCTACTGGTTCGTGGACGTCTATACGCCCAACGCCCAGAACGAACTCGCGCGCATCGACACGCGCCTGGCGTGGGACGCGGCCTACCGTGAGTTCCTGTGCGGCCTGGCTACCGAGAAGCCTGTGGTGACCTGCGGAGACTTCAACGTGGCCCACAACGAGATCGACCTCAAGAACCCCGGCCCCAACCGCGGCAATGCCGGTTTTTCCGACGAGGAGCGTGAGAGCTTCACCCGCCTGCTCGACGCCGGCTTCACCGACACCTTCCGCGCACGCCACCCCGACCTCACGGGCGCCTACAGCTGGTGGAGCTATCGCTTCAACGCGCGCAAGAACAACGCCGGCTGGCGCATCGACTACTTCCTCGTGAGCAACGACATCGCCGACCGCGTGACCAGTGCCTCGATTCTTAGCGAGGTCTACGGCTCCGACCACTGCCCCGTGGAGCTCACGATCGAGCTGTAGCGCGGTGTGGGCCTGGCGTCCCGACCTAGAAGTCGAACGCAGCCGCGATGTCGCAGGAGCACACGAGGTCGGCGGCGCCGTCCTGCGGCGTGCCCTCCCGGTTGACAATCACCAGCTCGTCACCGCCAAAGTAGTTGACGAGCCCCGCCGCCGGGTACACCACGAGCGACGTGCCTCCAATGACCAGCAGGTCAGCGGCCTCGATCGCCCTCACGCTGGCAAGAAGGACGCGCTCGTCGAGCTGCTCCCCGTAGAGCACCACGTCCGGCTTCACGAGCCCGCCGCACCTCTCGCAGTGCGGCACGCCCTCGGTCGCGAGGACCCACTCGGCCGAGTAGGTCTCCCCGCAGCGCATGCAGACGTTGCGGTGGACCGAGCCGTGCAGCTCATGCACCGCGCGCGAGCCCGCCGCCTGGTGCAGGCCGTCGATGTTCTGCGTGACCACGGCCGCGAGGTGCCCCTCGGCCTCCAGCTCGGCGAGCCTGACGTGCGCGCGGTTGGGCCGCGCCGTGAGGCAGATCATGCGCTCGCGGTAGAACTCGTAGAACTCCTCGGTGTGCGTGACAAAGAAGTCGTGCCCGAGCATCTCCTCGGGCGGGTAGGCAAAGTGCTGGTGATAGAGGCCGTCGGCGCTGCGGAAGTCGGGGATGCCGCTTGCTGTGGAGACGCCGGCGCCGCCGAAGAACACCGCCCTTCTCGCCTTTGAGAAGCGCTCCCCAAGCGCGGCCGCCGCCTCGACGGTGTCCGTGATCGTCTGTCCCATGGCGCCTCCTTCGAACGTCCCCCTATCATGGTAATCCTGCGAAGGCGTCTGCGACCCCGCTCAGTTGGGAACAAGGTAGCTTATGTCATGCAAGAGGGAGGCGGCATATGGAGCCCTTGCACAACAACGTCTTTGACTGCGCGCTCGTCTTCGAGGGCGGCGGATATCGCGCGGCGTACACCTGCGCGTTTGCAAACGTCTTGCTCGAGCAGGGCATCTACTTTGACTACGTGTGCGGTCTGTCCGCCGGGGCAAGCAACACCGTCAACTACCTCTCGCGCGACCGTAAGCGCGTGCGCGAGGCCTTCATGACCGACGGCGTTGCCAAGGGGCTCGTTGGCCTGCGCTCGCTGCTGCGCGGCCGCGGCTACTTTGACGCCGACTCGCTCTACGAGGGCGCGCTGCGCGACGGGACGCTCGGGTTTGACTGGGATACGTTCGCGGCCAACCCCGCGCGCCTGCGCATCCAGGCCTTCGAGCGCGACACCGGCCGCACGGTCCGCTTTGGCCGGGAGGACATGACCGACCCCATGCGCATGATCGACCTCGTGCGCGCCAGCTCCACGCTCCCCGGCATGATGAAGCCGATCGAGGTGGACGGCCGCGTCCTCATGGACGGCGGCCTGGGCACGGGCGCCGGCATCCCCGTGGGCATGGCCGAGGACGACGGCATGGAGCGCTTTGTCTTCGTGGCCACGCGCCCGCGCGGCTATCGCAAGAAGGAGCCCGGCGCGCGCGACAAGCAGATGTTCAAGGCCGTGGCGCGCGACTACCCCTACCTGCGCAAGGCGCTGCTCACGCGCTGGGAGCGCTACAACGCCGCGCTCGACCACGTGGAGGAGCTTGCCGAGAAGGGCCGCGCGCTCGTCATCTACCCCGACGAGATGCCCGTCGAGAACGCCACGGTGAGCCCCCGCAGGCTGAAGGCCGCCTACGAGGCCGGGCACGCGCAGTACGTGCGCGAGATGCCACGCGTGAGGGAGTTCCTGTTCGGCGCGCCGGACGCCGGCCCGCGCCCGGACGACCCGGACGAGGGCACGGGCTACATCACGCTGGGCTAGTTCCGCCGCGCGGCGCCCGCCGTCCTTCTCGCCCGTCCGCCCGTCCCGTGGGTACAATGGGACGAAACGAAGGCGCTCCAGGGAGCTCCAGGGAGGACCGCTCATGCTCAGAGAGAACTACGCAACGTGGCGCTGCGGCGCGCACGAGATCTCGCTCGCGCGCCCCCGCGTCATGGGCATTCTCAACGTGACCCCCGACTCCTTCTCGGACGGCGGGGAGAACTTTGACCGCGACGCCGCCATCGCGCGCGGCCTGGCGATGCTCGACGAGGGGGCCGACATCATCGACGTGGGCGGGGAGTCCACGCGCCCGGGGCACACGCCCGTCTCCTCCAAGGAGGAGGCCGAGCGCGTGGTGCCGGTCGTCCGCGCCCTGGTGGACGCGGGAGCGATCGTCTCTATCGACACCCGCCACGCCGACGTGGCGCGCATGTGCGTGCGGCTCGGCGCGTCCATCGTGAACGACGTCACCGGCTTTGTTGACCCGGAGATGGTCCAGGTCGCGGCCGACACCGACTGCGGCTGCGTCGTCGTGCACTGGAACCAGGGCGGGCTCGGCACGCACGTGGCCCGCCGCCAGGTGCTGCTCGACGAGTCGCGCCCCTCGGGCGGCGCGCTGCCGCGCCCCGCCGCCTCCCAGCACCGCTTCACCCTGCCCGACCAGGCACCCGTCATGCGCCAGGTCATGGGCTTTCTGGGCGACCAGGCGCGCACCCTCATGCGCGCCGGCGTCTCCCGCGACCGCATCTGCATGGACCCGGGCGCCGGCTTTGACAAGTACGCCGACGAGGACGTGGTCATCCAGCGCGCGACGCGCTCCATGGCGTCGATGGGCTACCCGCTCATGTGCGCAGTCTCGCGCAAGCGCTTTGTGGGCGCGCTCGGCGGCGAGGCCGACCCCGCGGCGCGCGACGCGGCGACGGCGGGCGTGTGCATCTCCGCGATCGAGAACGGCGCGCGCATCCTGCGCGTCCACAACGTCGCCGAGGTCTCGCAGGCCGTGAACGCCTACTGGGCCGTCTCGCACAAGGACGCGCGCCAGGGCTTTGTGAGCCTGGGCTCCAACGTGGGCAACCGCGTGGCCAACCTCGCCCGCGCCGTCCAGCTGATCGACGAGATCCCGCTCACGTGCGTCGTCAGCGTGAGCCACGCCTACGAGACGGAGCCGGCCTACGGCATCGCCACGCCGGTGGCCAACGCCGTCGCCGAGATCCGCACCGAGCTGCACCCGCTCGTGCTCATGGGTAAGCTGCTCGAGGTGGAGGACCAGCTCGGGCGCATCCGCTCCAAGGGCGAGAAGGACGACGTCCCCCGCGACGGCACCAAGAAGCCGGGCAGCGGGCCGCGCACGATCGACTGCGACCTCGCCTGGGTTGAGGGGGAGTCCCACGCGGGCGCGCGCCTGACGCTGCCGCACCCCCGCCTCGGCGAGCGCGACTACGTGATCGTGCCGATGGAGGACCTCATGCACGACCCCGAGCGCTTCCTCGCCCACGTTGGCGTTGCCGTGACGCCGCGGGAGGAGCGCGTGGGCCAGGTCACCGCCGACCTGGGGGAGGTCGTGTGGGAGTAGGGACGTCGTTCACGCTGCGGCCGACGGTGCCGATGGGGCACATGACGGGCGTGCCGCACGTGTGCGCGCTCGGCGTCGCACGCGAGCTGGGCGCCCGCGTGCGCTGGCCGCACGAGGTGGTCGGCCGGGACGGAGAGCCGCTCGTGAGCGTGGACGCGCGCGCCGGCTACGACGACGAGGGCGTCTTCGTTCGCTGCGACCTCGCGTGGGACGCGGAGCGGGGGCTCGACGCCGCCGCGCTCGAGCGCGCCGCGCGCGCGGGCGTCGACGCGTGGGCCGCCGACGTCGCGGGGGGGCGCGCCGCCGCCGGCCCGCTCGCGCCCGTGCTCTCCGACTACTTTGACGCCCTGCTCGGCATGGGCGAGGAGGTCGAGGTCCTGCGTGGCGGCCGCGTGATCGGCGAGGGCACGCTCGTGGCCGTGGACGTGTGGGGGCGCGCGACGGTGCGCCTGGCGAACGGGGCCCAGGAGCTGGAGATCGCCCCGGAGCAGGCCCGGCTGCGCTACGTCTGAGAGTCCCCTTTTCGAGGTTTGGGTTCACCGTTTTGGCAAACGGTGGGTATCCGTTTTTCGACACTGCTGTTTACCTGCGTGTTTGCAATAGGGTGGTATTTGGCCACCCGATGAGTGAACCCAAACCGTTTTCCGGTTTGGGTTCATTGACGGCCATGCATCACTGCTGGTCAAATACCTCCAACGCGATGACCTGCGGTTTTTGTAATCAGTAATCTGTTGTGCGGCAAAACGATGAACCCAAACCGTCTGAGGGGCTATGCGCGACCGCGCTCGCCGAGCCAGATCTCGCGGATGCCGCGCAGCGTGAGGTCGGGGTCGATGGCGTCAAAGACGTCGGTCGCGCGCGCCACGGTGCGCGCGAGGCCGCCCGTGCCCACCACCGTTGCCTCCGGCGCGCCGAGCTCCGCGCGGATCCGCGCCACGAGCCCCTCCGCCTGCGCCGCCGCCCCGATCACGAGGCCCGACTGTAGCGCCGCCTCGGTGCTGTCGCCGAGGGCGTGCTCGGGCGCCTCCACCGGGATGCTCGCGAGCTTGGCCGCGCGCGCGAAGAGCGCATTCGCGGAGAGCATGAGCCCCGGCGAGATGGCGCCGCCGCGATACGCGCCGCTCGCGTCCACCACGTCGATGTTCGTCGCCGTCCCAAAGTCCACCACGATCACCGGCGCGCCGTACGTGCTGCGCGCCGCGATGGCGTTGGCAATGCGGTCGGCCCCCACCTGGCGCGGGTTGGGCATGGCGATCTCCATCCCGTAGGGGCGCCCCGCACTCACGACGAGCGGGTCGTGCCCGAGGTGCGCCCCCAGGCAGCGGCGCCACGCGCGCTCGAGCGCCGGCACCACGCTCGCCACGCCCGCGTCGGTGACGTCGGCGAGCGAGAGACCGTCCTTGCCAAAGAACCCCCAGAGCCGCGAGTGCAGCATGTCGGAGGTGTCCGTCGCGTCGGTGGACATGCGCCACCCGCGCACGAGCGCGCCGCCCTCGTCAAAGAGGCCGAGCGTGGACTGCGTGTTGCCGACGTCGATCGCAAGGAACATGGGTCACCTCCGCGCCGTGGTTCTTCTCGCCCCATCTTACGCGCAAATCTCCACAGACGCGTCACGGACGTTCTGATATAGTCATACGGCTATTGTGTCTTGGTCGGAACCAAGACGAACCCCTGCCCTGGTCGGAAACCAGGGCCGAAGAAGAGGAGTCCTGCCATGAAGCAAGGTATCCACCCCGAGTACGTGGAGTGCCAGGTCCGCTGCTCCTGCGGCAACACCTGGACCACCCGTTCCACCAAGAGCGAGATGCGCGTCGACCTCTGCGACAAGTGCCACCCGTTCTACACCGGCACCCAGAAGCTCGTTGACACCGGCGGCCGCGTCCAGCGCTTCGCCGACAAGTTCGGTGGCGCCGCTGCCGCCCAGCTGAAGAAGGCCGAGGAGGCCAAGGCCGCCCGCGCCGCCAAGGCCGCCGAGGAGGCCGCCGCCAAGAAGGCCGCCAAGGAGGCAAAGGCCGCCGAGAAGGCCAAGCGTGCCGCCGAGTTTGCCAAGAAGGCCGAGGCCGCTTCCGCCCCCGTCGAGGAGCCCGCTGCCGAGGCTGTCGCCGAGGAGACCACCAAGGCCGCCGAGTAGCGCCGGACGCACATCGCGAGAGAGCGCCCCGTGGGCATGCCACCCGCGGGGCGCTTTTGCGTGCGGCGCCGCAGCCCAACCAAGAATCCCGACCTGCGCGTTCTTCTCGGCATGCGCTACTCGGGATTTCTGTCCAAACGGACACAAAAGCCGAGAAGCGCATGCGTTGGTTTGATCTTTTGCATGCGCCGGACGGGATTCTTGGTCGGGCCGCTACTCGGCGCGCGCGAGCGTGAACGAATCGACGTAGGTCGCCGTCCGCTCGTAGGGGATGAACAGGATCGCGTCGTCGTAGGTGTATACGGAGCGCACCTCCGCGACCGCCGCCGACGGGTCCTCCGGCGTGCCAAAGCGCAGCGTGAGCACGGCGTCGCCGCCCACGTCCTCCGGCAGCTCGGCGACAAACACGAGGCCCTCGTCGCCGGACTCCAGCCGCGCGGTGAAGTGCGCCTCGCCGAGCGCGACGTCGCCCTTGCACGAGGCCGCGTCGTCCGCGGGGTTGGCGTGGTAGTGCGCCACGCCGCTCACGTAGCCGGAGAGCACGACGGCGTCCTCGCCCACGCTCGCGCCGAGCACCTCCACGGCGAGCCCGTCCTCGCGCGCGGCCAGGCACTTGCCGCCGTCGGTCCGCTGGCTCTGGAACGCGCCCGTCCAGGTGCCGAGAAGCGCGTCCAGGTTGCGCTCGCGTGCGCCTTCGCCGACCTCCACTCGCGAGACGCCCCACTGCCCGCTCGTCTGGCTAAACGAGAAGGTGACGGTCAGCAGGCACTCGTACGCCTCGAAGGTCTCGGTGCGGACGCAGGAGATCCTGAGCGTGTCGGTCTGGGCGTCCTCGTCGAAGTTCTCCTCCTCGATCGCCACGGCGGCGCCGGCGTAGAGCTCCGCGAGCGCGGGCTCGGCTCCGTCCGCCTCGTCCGCGCGCGCGAGCAGCAGGTGGACGTTGCTCAGCACCTTGTTCTGGTCCACGCCACCCGTGGCGTGCCAGGTGACCCCCTCGTTTGCGGCGCCCGGCATGACGGACCACGCGCCGTCCACGAGCGCAAAGGACAGCGTCGCCCCCTGGCTCGCGCTCACGGACTGCCCGGAGTAGGTGACCACGACGTCCGTCGTCGCGTACCCCGACGCCCCGAACTGCGCGTCGGCCCCGTCGGGGGCGGTCTGGGCGCGCGCGACGCCGCGGACGTCGACGCCCTGCGAGACGAGCGTCGTCTCCGTCCCGTAGGTGCCGCTCGAGTACTCGGGGGTGCTCAGAATCGCGCGGGCGCCGTCGACGATCGTCGCCTCGTCGGGGACCGCGAGGGCGCGGGAGAGCGCGACGCCGAGAAGGACGGCGGCCGCGCACGCGATGAGCGCGAGCGCCGCGGCGGCGCCCCGGTGCCGGCGCACGAGGTCGGCGAGCAGGGCCGCCCTGCCGCGCAGGTAGGCGGCGAGCGTGCCGCCCACGTCGCGCAGGCGCGGCTCGTCGGTGCGCCCGAGGGTCGCGGGGCGCGGCGCCGTGGCCTCGACAGGCGGGCGGCGCTCGGTCGGGCCGTCCCCGGAAAGCTCCGCGGTGGTCTCGGCCGCGGCGGTCTCGGCCGCGGTGGGCTCGGCCGTGGTGGTCTCGGCCGCGGCGGTCTCGGACAGCTCCGCGGTCTTCTCGGCCCTCGCGCCCAACTCGTCCTGCTCGCGGTCTGACATGGTGCCTCCTTGGATTCGCGTGCGTCTAGTGTCTCATACCGCGACCTCGGGTATGATAGAAAGGCTGAATACAACGCGGGGAGTGAACATGCGAGACAAGCTGCTCAAGATCATCCAGGCATACGAGGAGCTCGAGAAGCGCCTCATGGACCCGGCCGTGGTCTCCGATCCCAAGGAGTACGCGCGCCTCGCCAAGGAGCACGCCGGCCAGGCCGAGCTCGTGACCAAGGCACGCGAGTACCTCGGTGCGCTCGACGACATCGACACGGCCAAGGAGATGCTCCACGAGGCGGACGCCGACGAGAAGGCCATGCTCCAGGAGGACATCGCCGCCAACGAGGCCAAGCTCCCTGCCCTGGAGGACGACATCAAGTTCCTGCTCATCCCGGCCGACCCCAACGACGACAAGGACACGATCGTGGAGATCCGCGCCGGCGTGGGCGGCGACGAGGCGGCCATCTTCGCCGGCGACCTCTTCAAGATGTACGAGCGCTTCTGCGAGCACCGCGGATGGAAGGTCGAGGTCCTCTCGTCCAGCCCGAGCGAGGCCGGCGGCTTCAAGACCATCGAGTTCAAGGTCTCCGGCGACAAGGTCTACTCCGTGCTCAAGTTCGAGTCCGGCGTCCACCGCGTCCAGCGCGTGCCCAAGACCGAGAGCCAGGGCCGCATCCAGACGTCCACGGCCACCGTGGCGGTCCTTCCCGAGGCCGACGAGATCGACATCCAGATCGACCAGAACGACCTGCGCATCGACACCTACTGCGCCTCCGGCCCCGGCGGCCAGTGCGTCAACACCACCTACTCGGCGGTGCGCATCACCCACCTGCCCACCAATACCGTGGTGCAGTCCCAGGACCAGCGCTCGCAGATTCAGAACCGCGAGGTCTGCATGCAGATGCTGCGCGCCCGCCTCTATGAGATGGAGCTGGAGAAGCAGCAGGCCGAGCAGGGCGCCGAGCGCCTCTCGCAGATCGGCCATGGCAACCGCTCCGAGAAGATCCGCACCTACAACCAGCCGCAGGACCGCGTGACCGACCACCGCATCGGCTTCAACGGCACCTACAACGGCGTGCTTTTGGGCGACGCGCTGCCGGCCGTGATCGACGCCCTCGCCGCCGCCGACCGCGCCGAGAAGCTCGCACAAGTGGCGTAGCGGCGCGGGGTGGGCGTTCTTCTCGACTGCCGGGCTTTGCTCGCCGAGGCTCTCCCACTGTTTTGGGCAAAATCTTTGATGTTGCACGGCCATTTGCATCAAGGGTTTTGCCCAAAACCATGAGAAAAGGCGCCAAATACACGTGGCCTCCACAACTCGGCGTGGCTTTGGGTCGCGGATATAAATCCTTTGCCCCAAAACCTCAAGGGGGACCCCAAAATCGGGCGGGCGAGAAGCACGAGGGGTCGCCAGAACACAAAACCTCGCAAATCTTGGCAGGCAGCCCGGCGCGGCCGCCGTCCTCGACGGATCGCGTCGGCGAGGGGGCGGCCCTGCGCTATGATGCAGGGACCAAATTCGGGCGAGAAGGACCGCGATGACGCAAGACATCTGGACGATAAAGCGCGTGCTCGACTGGACGTGCGGCTACCTCGAGCGCAAGGGGGACGAGCACCCGAGGCTCTCGGCCGAGTGGCTGCTCGCCGCCGTCACGGGCCTCTCCCGCGTCGAGCTCTACGTCAACTTTGACAAGCCTCTCGAGGCCGCCGAGCTGGACGAGATGCACGCCGCCATCGAGCGGCGGGCGGCGGGCGAGCCCCTGCAGTACGTGACCGGCGAGATGCCCTTCCGCCACATCGTGCTGCGCTGCGAGCGCGGCGTGCTCATCCCGCGCCCCGAGACGGAGGTCCTGGTGGACGCCGCCCTCGAGGGGGTCGACGCCGCGGCGGCGGGCGAGAAGGACGTGCGGGTGCTCGAGGTGGGCACCGGCACGGGCTGCGTCGCGCTCTCCCTTGCCTCTGAGCGCCCGGGGACCCGCGTCGTCGCGACGGACCTCTCCGAGCGCGCGATCGCGCTGGCGACGCGCAACCGCGAGGCCCTCGGCCTCGAGGAGACGGTCGACATCGTGGAGTGCGACCTCGCCTCTGGCGTTGACTCCGAGCTCATGGGCACGTTCTCCGTGCTCGTCTCCAACCCGCCCTACATCCCGACCCGCGTGCTCTGCGAGGAGGTCCCGCCCGAGGTCCGCGACTTCGAGCCGGAGCTCGCGCTCGACGGCGGACCCGACGGGCTCGACGTGTTCCGCCGCTTGCTCGACCTCGCGCCCGTGGCACTCGCCCCGGGTGGCATGCTCGCCGTCGAGCTCTACGAGGGCTCGCTCGAAGACGCCGTCGCGCTCGTCAGCGAGCGCGACGGGTGGGCCGCGGTCGAGGTGCGCGAGGACCTCACGCGCCGCCCCCGCGTCCTCGTCGCCAGAAGGGAGGCCTAGCCATAGCCATGGGCACCGTTCTTCTCTCCAGCCAGTCCGAGCCGACCCCCGAGGTGGTGGCGCGCGCCGCAGAGGCGCTGCGCTCCGGCGGCGTCGTCGTGCTCCCCACGGACTCCGTCTACGGGATCTGCTGCGCCGCGACGCCCGGCAACCCCGCCCATGCCCGCATCTTCGAGGTCAAGCGCCGCGACCGCGCCCAGACCCTGCCGTGGTTCGTCGCGGACGTCGCCGACCTCGAGCGCTACGGTCGCGACGTGCCCGGCTGGGCGCTGCGCCTCGCCGAGCGGTACTGGCCGGGTGCGCTCACCATCGTGGTCCGCGCCTCGGACGCCGTGCCCCCCGAGTACGCGCAGACGTCAACCGGAGGTTCCACCGTGGCCCTGCGCGTCCCCGGCTCCGAGCTTGACCGCGCGATCGTGCGGGCCGTGGGCTCGCCGCTCGCCCAGACGAGCGCGAACCTCCACGGCGCCAGCGCGGCGACGTCGGGCGGCGCGCTCGACCCGACCATCGCCCGCGCCGTCGACCTCGTGATCGACGCCGGGCCCGCGCCGGTGGGCGTTGCCTCCACGATCGTGGACGCCACGGGCGACGAGCCGCGCGTCCTGCGCGCCGGCGCGCTCACCGAGGCCGAGGTTCTTCTCGCCACGCACTGACGCCGCCCTTCGTGCGCGTGGTACTCTAGATAAGGTTCCAGTGGTGTGCGGCCCAGGGGAGGGCCCCTGCGTCGGCCCGTCTGCCGAGCGCCCGACCGGGCGCGACGATAAGGAGGCACCATGACCTACGAGCACCTGAGCGCGTCCGATCCCGAGGTCTTCTCTGCGGTGGGAGACGAGCTGCGTCGCCAGCGCTCCTCGATCGAGCTCATCGCCTCGGAGAACTTCGTCTCCCTCGCCGTGATGGAGGCCGTGGGCTCGCCGCTCACCAACAAGTACGCCGAGGGCCTGCCCGGCAAGCGCTACTACGGCGGCTGCTGGGCGGTCGACAGGGTGGAGGACCTCGCGCGCGAGCGCGCCAAGCGGCTCTTTGGCGCGGGCTTTGCCAACGTGCAGCCCCACTCCGGCGCGCAGGCCAACTACGCGGCCCTCGCCGCGCTCGCCCAGCCCGGCGACACGATCCTGGGCATGGCGCTCGACAACGGCGGCCACCTCACGCACGGCTCGCCCGCCAACTTCTCCGGCAAGCTCTACAACGTCGTCTCCTACGGCGTGGACGCCCAGACCGAGCGCATTGACATGGACGCCGTGGAGGCGCTCGCCCGCGAGCACCGGCCCAAGGTGATCATCGCCGGCGCCTCCGCCTACCCCCGCGTCATCGACTTCGAGCGCTTCGCGCAGATCGCGCACTCCGTGGGCGCGTATCTGATGGTCGACATGGCGCACATCGCCGGCCTCGTGGCCACCGGGCGCCACCCCAGCCCCGTGCCCTTCGCCGACGTCACCACCACGACCACCCACAAGACGCTGCGCGGCCCGCGCGGCGGCATGATCCTCACCAACGACGCGGACCTCGCCAAGAAGGCCGACTCCGCGGTCTTCCCGGGCAGCCAGGGCGGCCCGCTCGAGCACGTGATCGCCGGCAAGGCCGTGGCCTTTGGCGAGGCGCTCGACCCCGACTTCGCCGCCTACACGGACGGGATTCTCACCAACGCGCGCGCCCTGGGCCGCGGCATGGAGTCGCGCGGGCTGCGCCTGGTCTCCGGCGGCACGGACAACCACCTGCTGCTCGTTGACCTCACGGCGGCGGGCGACGTCACCGGCAAGGACGCCGAGCGCGCCCTCGACGGCGTGGGGATCACGGTCAACAAGAACACCATCCCGGGCGAGGTCCGCTCGCCGTTCGTCACGAGCGGCATCCGCGTGGGCTCCGCCGCCGTCACCACGCGCGGCTTCGACGAGCGCGAGTGCGAGCGCGTCGGCGAGCTCATCGGCGACGTGGTGACCCACATGGGCTCCGCGGACGTCGCCGACCGCGTCTCCTTCGAGGTGCGCGAGCTGCTCGACGCCCACCCGCTCTACCCCGAGCTCGACTAGCGGCATTCCAAGGAAAGGACAGCACATGGCAGAAGAGTTCGACCCGGCGCGCTTCACGGTCATCGACCACCCGCTCGTCCAGCACAAGCTGCACATCCTGCGCGACAAGGCCACCGGCACCAAGCAGTTCCGCGAGCTGGTGACCGAGCTCGCCATCTTCGAGGGCTACGAGGCCATGCGCGACTTCCCGCTCGAGGACGTCGAGGTGGAGACGCCGCTCGAGGTCACCACCTGCAAGCGCGTCGCCGGCAAGAAGGTCGCCATCATCCCGATCCTGCGCGCCGGCCTGGGCATGGTCGACGGCATCCTCCAGCTCGTCCCCTCCGCGCGCGTGGGCCACGTGGGCATGTACCGCGATGAGGAGACCCACGAGCCGCACCAGTACTACTGCAAGTTCCCGGATGACATCCAGAACCGCACCTGCCTCGTCGTCGACCCGATGCTCGCCACGGGAGGCTCGCTCACCGCGGCCATCAAGTTCCTGCGCGACGCCGGCGTGCGCGACATCCGCTGCCTCACGCTCGTCTCGGCGCCCGAGGGCGTGCGCACCACGCTTGACTTCGACCCGGACGTGCGTCTCTACACCTGCGCGCTCGACCGCTGCCTGAACGACCACGCCTACATCCTGCCCGGCCTCGGCGACGCGGGCGACCGCATCTACGGCACCAAGTAGGCCTAGCCCCAGGAGTCGCGGCCCCTGCCGCCAGCGCTTCTAGGATTTGCGCCCCTTGTCCTCGTGACATCTAGAAAAACGGGACCTTGCACGTGAAGGGAGCTCCACAGCAGTGCAAGGTCCCTCCTTTTTAGAGCGCCGGGCGACAAGAACGGCGATTTTCGGAGCGCCTCCGGACAAAGGCCGCGATCCTTAGAAGAGCCTCAGACAACGCCCCCGTTTTCTAGACCGCGTGGCGACAAGGGCCGCGATTCCAGGAAGCGCCGGGCGAAAAGGACCCCTGCCCGCCGTCCACCCCTCATCGCCCGATTGTGACGAAACGGGGGCGAGCGGCGCCCTACTTGACTATTTCCCCCGGCGCGCTAGAGTTCTCGTGTCCTTATTCGCTCGAACGGGAGGCGCCTGCGCTTGGATCCTCAGGTCGCTATCGTCTCCGGCGCGCTCTTCGGTCTTTTGGGGTGCGTGGCGCCTGCGGCGCTGTTCGAGCGGGCTCTGAGGGGGAGCCCGGGGGTGTCGCTCGCCTCCGGCCTCGCGGCGGTGATTGTGTCGTTTCTCACGCTTACCGTCGTCCTGCTCGTGGTGTACACTGCCACGAACACCGGCTTCTTGGAGTTCGGGTGTGCGCTGGTCGCCTCGTTCCTGCTTTTCTGGGGCGTCGAGGCGATAAGGGCGTGGAGGGCGGCAAACGGCCGTCCCCCGCATAGAGGGGAAGGATGATCTTGAATCCTCTGGACCGTCTGGGAGACGAGGTCAACGAGCTCGTTGCGAGCTTCACGTCTCAGCCGATCGTAGGGTCGCTCGACACCGTCGGCTTCACGCAGTACTCGTTCTGGTTTGCCGTGGCGATAATCCTCATGCTCGTCGTGCTCTTCGTGTTCAAGAAGAAGCAGGCGGCGAGCCTCGTGCCCCAGGGTGCCTTCGTCAACGGCGTCGAGTACCTCGTCGAGTTCGTTCGCGACGACATGTGCAAGGGCCTGCTCGGCGAGTCCTGGAAGCGCCACTTCCCGTTCATCGCCACGATCTTCCTCGTGGTGCTCGCCAACAACATCGTGGGCATCATCCCGGGCTGCAAGCCGGGCACCGGCACCATCTCCACCACCGCCGCGCTCGCGCTCTGCTCGTTCGTCTACTTCATCGTCTGCGGCGTCAAGAAGAAGGGCACGCTGGGCTACGTCAAGAGCCTCGCGCCCGCGGGCGTGATGTTCCCGCTCAACGCCCTCGTCTGGCTGATCGAGGTCTTCTCCACGATCCTGCGCCTCATCACCCTCGCCGTCCGACTCTTCTGCAACCTCTTCGCGGGCCACGTGGTCATGGGCACCTTCGCCATCCTGGCGTCGCTCTTCTTCGAGCCCATGGTGCAGGCGTTCTCTGTGGCCACCGCCGCGCAGGCGGGTGCCTCGGTCCTGTGGGTGGGCATCCTGCTCGTCATCTACGTCGTGGAGATCATGGTGGCCGCCATCCAGGCCTACGTCTTCGCGCTTCTCTCCGCCGTCTACATCCAGATCGCCGAGTCGGACGAGGAGTAGGCGAGAAGTTCGGCAACTCGCGGGCGGCCGCCCGCTGAGGAATAGCACGTTGGTTTGAAACTCGTCCCGGCACACAACACCCATCGGGGCGAATGTCAAAGGAGGAACAGTGGGAGCTCTCGGTGTCGTTGGTTATGGTCTCGGCGTTATCGGCGCGGGCATCGGCATTGGCCTGGCCGCCAGTGGCGTTGCGCAGGGCATGGCTCGTCAGCCCGAGGTTCAGGGCCGTCTCTTCACGGTCTTCATCCTGGGCTCGGCCTTCGTCGAGGCCCTCGCCCTCATCGGCTTCGTCGTCAGCCTCATCGTCAAGTAGCGCTGTCGCACGTTTCCGAGTGGAGGCAAGCATGAAGAACACTGTCACAAGGCTGCTTGCGCCCGCGGACGTCGCCGTCGGCGTCGTCCTCGCGACGCCGGCCGTGGCGCTCGCGGAGGAGTCGGCGGTCGGCCCCGACATCCTGATTCCCAAGATGGCGGAGTTCGTCCCCGCGCTCATCGCCTTCCTCGTCATCCTCGCCGTCATGGCCAAGCTCGTGTGGCCCCCGGTCCTGGAGATGATGGAGAAGCGCCAGCAGAAGATCCAGGACGACCTCGACGCCGCGGAGCGCTCCAAGATCGAGGCGGCCGAGGAGGCCAAGAGCTACGAGGCCAAGATCCTCGAGGCGCACCACGAGGCCGACGCCATCGTCGCCAAGGCCAAGAAGGAGGCCGAGGAGGTCCGCTCCGCGGTGCTCGCCAAGGCCCAGCGCGAGGCCGCCGACATCATCGCCAAGGCCCACGGCGCCGTGGACTCCGAGCGCCACAAGGCCATGATCGAGCTCTCCAGCTCCGTCGTGGACCTCTCCGTGGAGATCGCGAGCAAGATCATCGGCAACGACCTCTCCGTGGAGGAGCAGCGCAAGCTGGCCGAGAAGTACCTCGCGGAAGTGGGCAAGTCCGATGGTCGCTAAGAGGGCGGACGCCGAGAAGGTCGAGGCGTACACGCGAGCGCTCCTGGAGGCGGCCCGCTCCGAGGGCCGTGCCAACGCGGATCTCGTCCAGTGGCAGCATGCCCAGAAGTTCACGCCCGAGGTCCTGGAGACGCTCGCCGCCATGCAGCGCGAGGACGACCTCAGCCTCGTCGAGGAGGTCGCCAAGTACTACAAGGAGCTCCTCGACTCCCAGGACACCACGGTCTCGGTGACCGTGACCACGGCGGTCCCGATGGACGACGACCTGCGCGCCAAGGTGCGCGCCAAGGCCGAGAAGGACCTCAACGCCCCGGTCTACCTCGTCGAGCGCATCGACCCGGCGATCATCGGCGGCATCATGCTCGAGGTGCGCGGCAAGCGCTATGACGCCTCCGTGCGCGCCCAGCTCGCCAACATCCGCAAGACCCTCTCGTCGAGCTTCATCGAAGGCGAGGAACGCTAAATGGAAACCATCAGCTCCGAGAAGATCATGAGCACGCTGCGCGAGGAGCTCGCGCAGATCAACGCCACGGTCGACCGCCAGGAGGCCTCGGTCGTCACCGAGGTCGCCGACGGCATCGCGCGCATCTCGGGCCTCAAGTCCGCCATGGCCGGCGAGCTGCTCAAGCTCACGAGCTCGGCCACCGGCCTGGACGTCTACGGCCTCGTTCAGAACCTCGACCAGGACAACGTGGGCGCCGTTCTCTTCGGTGACGCCGAGGAGATCAAGGAGGGCGACGAGTGCCGCACCACCGGGCGCGTCATGGACATCCCGGTCGGTCACGCCATGCTCGGCCGCGTGGTGAACCCGCTCGGCCAGCCGATCGACGGCCTCGGCCCGATCAACGCCACGCACCGTCGCCCCATCGAGTTCAAGGCCCCCGGCATCATGGACCGTCAGCCGGTGTGCGAGCCCGTCCAGACGGGTCTTCTCGCCATCGACGCGATGGTGCCCATCGGCCGCGGCCAGCGCGAGCTCATCATCGGCGACCGCAAGACGGGCAAGACGGCCATCGCCATCGACGCCATCGTCAACCAGCGCGACACCGACATGATCTGCATCTACGTGGCCATCGGCCAGAAGGCCTCCACGGTCGCCGGCATCCGCGAGTCGCTCGCGCAGCACGGCGTCCTGGACAAGACGGTCATCGTCTCGGCCACCGCCGCCGAGTCCGCGCCGATGCAGTACATCGCGCCCATGGCCGGCGCCGCGATTGGCGAGTACTTCATGTACAACGACGAGCACGGCAACCCCGCGGACGCCGAGCACCCCGGCGGCCACGTCCTCGTGGTCTACGACGACCTCTCCAAGCAGGCCGTCGCCTATCGTCAGATGTCGCTGACGCTGCACCGTCCGCCCGGACGCGAGGCCTACCCCGGCGACATCTTCTACCTGCACTCGCGCCTGCTCGAGCGCGCCTGCAAGCTCTCCGACGCCAACGGCGGCGGCTCGCTCACGGCGCTCCCGATCATCGAGACGCAGGAGGGCGACGTCTCCGCCTACATCCCCACCAACGTGATCTCCATCACGGACGGTCAGATCTACCTGCAGTCCAACCTGTTCTTCCAGGGCCAGCGCCCCGCCGTCGACGTGGGCATCTCGGTCTCCCGCGTCGGTGGCGACGCCCAGATCAAGGCCATGAAGCAGGTCGTGGGCACGCTGCGTCTGGACCTTGCCGCCTACCGTGAGAAGCAGGCCTTCTCGCAGTTCGGCTCGGACCTGGACGCCACGACGCAGTACCAGCTCAACCATGGCGCGCACGTCATGGAGATGCTCAAGCAGCAGCGCTACTCGGCGCTCGACGTCCGCGACCAGGTCATCTCGATCTTTGCCGCCAAGGAGGACTTCCTCGACGACATCGACCTCGAGAACGTGACCCTGTTCCGCGACGGCCTGGCCAAGTACATGTCCGAGCACTGCCCCAAGCTGCGCAGCTCCGTCATGAAGGGTAAGATCGACGACGCCACCGCCTCGCGTCTGCGCGGCCGCATCGCCCGCTACAAGAAGCTCTTCCTCGCCGAGCACCCCAACCGCAAGCGTCTGGAGGACGTGGAGCAGGCCGCTGAGGACACCGTCGTCGCCCCGCCCGAGGGCGGGCACGAGCCGCTGGACGGCCAGGGGAAGTAGACCATGGCCAGCCTTCGTGAGATACAGCGCCGCATGAGCTCGATCAAGAGCACGATGCAGATCACGCGCACGATGGAGATGATCTCCACGGCGCGGATCCACAAGGCGCTCGTGCGCGCCGAGGAGGCGGAGCCCTACAAGGACGCCATCACGCGCATGCTCGCCAACGTGGCCGAGGCGGGCTTCTCCTCCGGCCAGCCGCTCCTCGCGCAGCGCACGGAGGAGAAGCACGTCCTGTTCATCCTCGTCGCATCCGACAAGGGCCTGGCGGGCGGCTTCAACATCGTGCAGCAGCGTGCCGTCGAGACCGAGATGCGGCGCCTCAAGGCGCGCGGCATCGAGTCCTCGGTCATCACCTGCGGCCGCAAGCCCACCGAGTACTTCACGTACCGCAAGATGGCGCCGGTGATGTCGTTCGTCGGCATCTCGTCCGAGCCCAACCAGGACGAGGCCGACCGCATTGCCTCCTACGTCATGCGCGGCTACGCCACCGGGGAGATCGACCGCGTCGTGCTCTACTACTGGCACGCCAAGAACCGCGTCGAGCAGACCCAGGTCGTCGAGCAGCTCCTGCCCATCTCCAAGGAGCAGCTCACGATGCCCAACAAGCCGCGCGAGCGCGAGGCGCTCACCACGGTCGAGGGCCACGCCTACACCGACTTCGCCTTCGACCCCTCTGCGGAGGAGGTCCTGGGCCACCTCATGCCCGCCTACTTCAGGACGGTCATCTTCCACGCGCTGCTCGACTCGGCCGCCGCGGAGCACGGTGCGCGCCGCCGCGCCATGCAGTCCGCGACCGACAACGCGCGCGAGGTTCTGGATACGCTCGAGCGCAACTTCAACCGGGTCCGCCAGGGCTCCATCACCACTGAGCTCAACGAGATCATCGGCGGCGCTTCCGCATTGGAGGACAACTGATGGCAGAGAAGAACCAAGAGACGCGCACCGCCCTCGAGGAGGCCGCGTACAACAAGCTCAACCGCACCGTCGGCGTGGGCACGATCGTCCGCATCGTCGGACCGGTCGTCGACGTCAAGTTCGACGGGCAGGTGCCGGGCATCTACACGGCGCTCGTCGTCGAGGGGGACACCCCCGTCGGCCACGTGAGCACGGTGCTCGAGGTCGAGTCGCAGCTGCCCGGCGGCGTGGTCCGCACGGTGGCCATGTCCTCGACCGACGGCCTCACCCGCGGCCTCAGGGTCCGCGACACCGGCCACCCCATGATGATGCCGGTCGGCCCCTCCACGCTCGGCCGCGTCTGGAACGTCATGGGCCAGCCCGTGGACGGCGGCGAGGTCCCCGAGGACGTGCAGTACTACCCGATCCACCACCCCGCGCCGTCCTTCGACGAGCTCACCACCACCACGGAGATCTTCGAGACGGGCATCAAGGCCATCGACCTCCTCGAGCCCTACGTCCGCGGCGGCAAGACGGGACTCTTCGGCGGCGCCGGCGTGGGCAAGACGGTCCTCATCCAGGAGCTGATCAACAACCTCGCCCAGCAGCACGGCGGCACCTCGGTCTTCACCGGCGTCGGCGAGCGCACCCGCGAGGGCACCGACCTCTACCTCGAGATGCGCGAGTCCGGAGTCATCGACAAGACCTGCCTGGTCTACGGCCAGATGAACGAGCCGCCCGGAGCGCGCATGCGCGTCGCCCTCGCCGGCCTGACCACGGCCGAGTTCTTCCGCGACCAGGGCCAGGACGTGCTCCTGTTCATCGACAACATCTTCCGCTTCTCCCAGGCGGGCTCCGAGGTCTCGGCCCTTCTCGGCCGCATGCCCTCCGCCGTCGGCTACCAGCCCACGCTTGCCACCGAGATGGGCGAGCTCCAGGAGCGCATCACCTCCACCAAGGAGGGCTCGATCACCTCGGTCCAGGCCGTCTACGTCCCCGCCGACGACCTCACCGACCCGGCGCCTGCCACCACGTTCACGCACCTCGACGCCACGACGGTCCTCTCCCGCGCGATCACGGACCTCGGCATCTACCCGGCCGTCGACCCGCTGGCGAGCTCGAGCTCCGCGCTCGACCCCTCGATCGTGGGCGAGGAGCACTACCGCGTGGCCATCGCCGTGCAGGAGACCCTCCAGGAGTACTCCGACCTCCAGGACATCATCGCGATCCTGGGCATGGACGAGCTCTCCGAGGAGCAGCAGCACGTCGTCGCCCGCGCCCGCAAGATCCAGCAGTTCCTCTCGCAGTCGTTCCACGTCGCGGAGAAGTTCACGGGCAACCCCGGCACCTACGTGACCGTCGAGGACACCGTCCGCTCCTTCGCCGAGATCGTGGACGGCAAGTGCGACGACCTCCCCGAGCAGGCGTTCCGTTTCGCCGGCACCATCGAGGACGTCCGTCGCCGCGCCGCGGAGATGGCCGGCACCCCCGTCGAGGAGAGCGAGCCGGCGTCCGAGGCGCCTGGCGACTCCGACGAGTCTGCCGAGAAGGGCGAGGAGTAGGCTCATGGCCGAGCTCAACTGCCAGTTCGTGCGTCCCGACCGCCTGCTCTTCGACGGGCCGGTCGCCAACCTCGTCCTCGTGACCTACGCGGGCGAGCTCGGCGTCTGGCCCGGCCACGCGCCCGAGATCGTGGCGCTCGGCGACGGCGTCGTGCGCATGCGCACCCGGCAGGAGGACGGAGGGCACGAGTACGACGTCGTGGTCTCCGGCGGCTACGCCGAGATCGACAACGACGGCGTCATCATCCTCGCCGACCACGCGCGCCGCACCGACGACATCGACCCCGAGGTCGTCCGGCGCACCCGTGACGAGGCCATTGAGGCTCTCGACGAGATTGGCGAGGGCGACCATCGTGCGGCATACTATGAGAGGAAGATCCGGTGGTGCAACCTCCTGCTGAAGCACGCTGAGGGGGCAACCGCCTAGTTCCCGTGCACGGAGGCCGCATGGAAGTCATTCAGATCGAGGGAGGGCACCGCGTCACCGGCGAGGTGAGCGTCGAGGGCGCCAAGAACTCGGCGCTCAAGCTCATGGCCGCCACCATCATGGCACCCGGCGTGACCACCCTCACCAACGTCCCCAACATCGCCGACGTTCACGTCATGGGCAAGGTGCTCAAGAACATCGGCGCCCGCATCGAGGTCGTCAACGAGCACGAGCTGCGCATCGACACCTCGGGCGTGGACTCGTGGGAGACGCCCTACCACCTCGTCGCGCAGATGCGCGCCTCCACGGCGGTTCTCGGCCCGCTCCTTTCGCGCTTTGGCCGCGCGATCGTCGCCATGCCGGGCGGCTGCAACATCGGCGCGCGCAGCATCGACATGCACATCCTCGGCCTCGAGGCCCTGGGCGTGGAGTTCAGCGTGAAGCACGGCAACATCCACGCGAGCGCGCCGCACGGCCTCATCGGCAACACGGTGACGCTCTCCTTTGCGAGCGTGGGCGCCACCGAGAACCTCATGATGGCCTCGGTCTTTGCCAAGGGGACCACCACGATCGACAACGCGGCCCGCGAGCCCGAGATCGTCGACCTCGCCAACCTCCTCAACGAGATGGGCGCCAAGATCTCCGGCGCTGGGTCCCCGGTCATAGAGATCGAGGGCGTCTCCGAGCTCCACCCGGTCACGCACCGCGTGGTGGGGGACCGCATCGAGGCGGGCACGTTCCTCGCGGTGGGCGCCCTCACGGGCGAGCCCGTGACGGTCCGCGGGTTTGCCCCCCTGCACCTGGGCATCGTCCTCAAGAAGTACGAGCAGATGGGAATCTCGGTCGAGCGCGGGACGGGCTGCTGCACCGTCTGGCGCGAGGGGCCGCTCCTGCCCACGGACATCCAGACGCTCCCGTTCCCGGGCTTCCCCACCGACATGCAGGCCCAGACGATGACGCTGCTCGCCCTCGCCAAGGGCAGCTGCATCATAACGGAGAACATCTTCGAGAACCGCTTCATGCTCGCGAGCGAGCTCTCGCGCATGGGCGCCGACATCTCGATCGAGGGCCACCACGCCATCGTCCACGGCGTGGACGGCTTCTCGGGGACCCAGGTCAAGTCGCCCGACCTGCGCGGCGGCGCCGCGCTGGTGATGGCGGGCCTCGTCGCGGACGGCATCACCACCGTCTCGGCAATCCATCACATCGACCGAGGCTACGAGGGCTTTGTCGAGAAGCTCGCCTCGCTCGGTGCGCGCATCAGGCGCACGGAGCTTCCCGACGTTGGCGAGGAGGAGCTGTGACGCACGCCACCCAGCAGGACAACCACGCGCTCAGCCGCGCCGGCGAGGACTACCTCGAGGCCATCTACCGCATCGCGCTCGAGGACCCCTCGGGCGACGCGACCTCCGTCCGCTCCGTGGACGTCGCGGAGCAGCTGGGCGTCTCCAAGGCGAGCGTGAACAAGGCGCTCTCCATGCTCAAGGAGGCGGGCATGGTCGAGCAGAGCCGCTACGGCCGCGTGACGCTCACCGAGGAGGGCAGGTCCTACGCCGCGCTCGTCTGGCGCGCCCATCGCGCCCTGCGCACCTTCCTCGAGTCCGACCTGGGCGTCGAGCCCGAGACGGCCGATGCCGAGGCGTGCCTCATGGAGCACGCCCTCTCCACCGACACCATGGAGCGGCTCGTCGACTATCTCGAGCGCCAGGGCATCGTCGTCCCGGAACGATGAAAAGGGACAGTCCCTTTTCATCATCTGGCGAGAGGTGCCGCTGACGGGACGGGTCCTGTATGAAGGCTCACGGTTGGGGTATGTTGTGAGTGCCGCTGGGCAGTTTCGCCACGGCGTCCGCACACACGACCCGAAGGGAAGTCAATGAAGGCAATCATCCCTGCCGCAGGCCTCGGAACCCGCTTTCTCCCCGCCACGAAGTGCTGCCCCAAGGAGCTGCTCCCGGTCATAGACAAGCCGGTCATCCAGTATGTGGTCGAGGAGGCCCTGGAGCCCGAGGGCGTGGACGGCGCCGTAATCGTCAACTCTCACGAGAAGCCCCAGATCGAGCAGTACTTCTCGCCCGACGAGCCCTTTGAGGCCATGCTGCGCGAGCGCGGTAAGTCCGCGGAGGCGGACCGCGTGCACGCGGCGTCCGCGCTTCCGGTGTCCTTTGTCTATCAGGACGAGGCCCGCGGGCTCGGGCACGCCGTGCTCCAGGCAGCCGACGCCATTGACGGGGAGCCCTTCTTCGTTCTTCTCGGCGACTACTTTGTTCCCGGCCGCCAGATGTGCGTCCGCATGGCAGAGGTCTCGCGCGAGCACGGCGGCGCCTCGGTCATCGCCGTTGCCCCCGTTCCCGCCGACCAGGTGAGCCGCTACGGCATCATCGCCGGCGAGTGCGTTGGGTGCCTGCCCGGCACGGACGCCTCCGGCGAGCAGGAGGGCGCGGTCTGGAAGGTGACGGGGCTTGTCGAGAAGCCCAGGCCCGAGGACGCCCCGTCCCACCTGTTCATCGTCGGCCGCTACCTGCTCTCCCCGCGCATCATGGAGCTGCTCGCCACGCAGGGCCCGGGCGCCGGCAACGAGATCCAGCTCACCGACGCCATGGAGCGCCTGCTCGCCGAGGAGGAGATGTACGCGCTCGTCGTCGATCCCGCCGAGGGGTGCGACACCGGAACGCCCGCCGCATGGGCGGCGACCAACGCCCGCATGGTCCTCGAGGACCCGCGCCAGAAAGACGCGTTCCTCGAGGCGTTTGGGACGGACGGCGCCGCGCGCCTTGGATAAGAGGGCGGACATAATCAGGTTTGGGGTGGACGGCTGGCACGCTCGCTTCGACGATGCGTTCACCGAGGAGAACGTCGCCCGCATCGCGGACGCGCTCGGCCTGGTGTGGGCGGACGCCCATCCCGGGGCGACCGTCTACGTTGGCTTCGACACGCGCCACGGCGCGCAGGGGAGCGCGCGGCTCGTGGCGGGGGTGCTCGCGTCGTACGGCCTTGTGGTCAAGGTCTCCGACGCCCCGTGCCCCACGCCGGCCGTCGCCTGGTCCTGCGCGCGAGACGAGCGCGCCGTCGGGGCCGTCGTCCTGACGGCGAGCGAGCGCTCGTGCGAGTACGGCGGCATCATCGTGCGCGGCGCGGATGGCGGCCCCGTTCCCCATGACCTCATGGACGCGGTCGAGCAGGCGGTGTCGCTCACGCCCACCGCCGCGCGGGGCGCCTTCGAGGAGACGGACCTCGTGAGCGAGTACCTCTCCTCCCTCGCCGCCTGGGTCGACCGCGCCTCGATCGAGGCGGCCCGGCCCAAGGTCGTCGTCGACGCCATGTACGGCGCCGGCACGGGACATCTCGCCCGCGTCCTCTCCGAGCTGGGCTGTGAGGTCACGGAGATACACGTGGAGGCGCGCGAGGACTTTGGCGGCATCCATCCCGACCCGCTCGACCCCTGGGCGGACTCCTGCGAGCAGGCGGTCGTCGCGCACGGCGCCGACCTCGGCCTGCTGCTCGACGGTGACGCGGACCGCGCCGCGGTGGTGGACGAGCAGGGAAGGCTGCTTCCGGCACGCGTGCTGGTGCCCATGATCCTCGGCAACCTGGTGATGAGCCACGGCGCCCACGGGCGCGTGGTCACGACGCTCACCTGCTCGGCGTGCATCGAGCGCGAGGCGAGCCGGCTGGGGTGCGAGACGACGGCGGTGCCCGTCGGCTTCTCGCGCGTCTACCGGGAGATGCTCGACGAGGACGTCATCATGGGCGTGGAGGAGTACGGCGGGCTGTGCGTGCCCGCGCACCTGCGCGAGCGTGACGGGCTGCTCGTCTGCCTGCTTGCCGTCGAGATGCTCGCGCGAGCAAAGAAGACGGTGTCGACGATGACGGCCGAGCTCGAGACGACCATCGGCACCATGTGGTACGCGAGACGCGACCTGCGGCTCGACCCCGCGTCGAGCCAGGCGTTCAGAAACGTGCTGCCGGGGCTGAACCCCGGGGAGCTCGCCGGGAGGATGCCCGTGGAGGTGTCGCACGCCGACGGCCTCAGGGCCCAGTTCGAGGACGACTCCTGGGTCCTCATCCGACCGTCGCGCACGAGCTCGATCGTGAGGGTCTACGCGGAGGCGCCGTCCGCGGCGGAGCGAGACGACCTCCTTGCCGCAGCCTGTGACCTCGCGCGACGCGGCCTCTGAGCCCTACTTGTGCAGAAACCGTGGAGACGCCGATTCCCGCCCCCGAGGGGCGCCCGGGTGCGTATAGTTATTCCCCGCGCAGCAACGAGCCGACGGCCCGCGACCTGCGCGGGAGTACCTTGAGAACCGGATACTGCGATCGAAAGATCGACGTGACAGACAAGCGAAATTCGAATTCTGACATCTAGTCAGAGACGTCAATTTCAGCGAATCCGAGATCAGCGGGATCTATGGACGGGACGGACCGACCACTCACACTGTGAGGCGGCTTCACGCCGCCTGGCATTTGAACGGAGAGTTCGATCCTGGCTCAGGATGAACGCTGGCGGCGCGCCTAACACATGCAAGTCGAACGGTTAAAGCACCTTCGGGTGTGTATAAAGTGGCGAACGGCTGAGTAACACGTGGGCAACCTGCCCCTCGCACCGGGACAGCCTCGGGAAACCGTGGATAATACCGGATACTCCGCCACCCCCGCATGGGGGAGGCGGGAAAGCCCAGACGGCGAGGGATGGGCCCGCGGCCTGTTAGCTAGTTGGTGGGGCAACGGCCCACCAAGGCGATTATGGGTAGCTGGGTTGAGAGACCGACCAGCCAGATTGGGACTGAGACACGGCCCAGACTCCTACGGGAGGCAGCAGTGGGGAATCTTGCGCAATGGGCGAAAGCCTGACGCAGCGACGCCGCGTGCGGGATGAAGGCCTTCGGGTCGTAAACCGCTTTCAGCAGGGACGAGGCCGCGAGGTGACGGTACCTGCAGAAGAAGCCCCGGCTAACTACGTGCCAGCAGCCGCGGTAATACGTAGGGGGCGAGCGTTATCCGGATTCATTGGGCGTAAAGCGCTCGTAGGCGGTCCGTTAGGTCGGGAGTCAAATCCGGGGGCTCAACCCCCGCCCGCTCCCGATACCGGCGGACTTGAGTTTGGTAGGGGAAGGCGGAATTCCAAGTGTAGCGGTGGAATGCGCAGATATTTGGAAGAACACCGGTGGCGAAGGCGGCCTTCTGGGCCACAACTGACGCTGAGGAGCGAAAGCTAGGGGAGCGAACAGGATTAGATACCCTGGTAGTCCTAGCCGTAAACGATGGACACTAGGTGTGGGGGGAACGTCCCTCCGTGCCGCAGCTAACGCATTAAGTGTCCCGCCTGGGGAGTACGGCCGCAAGGCTAAAACTCAAAGGAATTGACGGGGGCCCGCACAAGCAGCGGAGCATGTGGCTTAATTCGAAGCAACGCGAAGAACCTTACCAGGGCTTGACATCTAGGTGAAGCGGCGGAAACGCCGTGGCCGAGAGGAGCCTAGACAGGTGGTGCATGGCTGTCGTCAGCTCGTGTCGTGAGATGTTGGGTTAAGTCCCGCAACGAGCGCAACCCTCGTCGCATGTTGCCAGCGGTTCGGCCGGGCACCCATGCGAGACCGCCGGCGTCAAGCCGGAGGAAGGTGGGGATGACGTCAAGTCATCATGCCCCTTATGTCCTGGGCTGCACACGTGCTACAATGGCCGGCACAATGGGCTGCCACTGCGCGAGCAGGAGCGAATCCCCAAAGCCGGTCCCAGTTCGGATTGGAGGCTGCAACCCGCCTCCATGAAGTCGGAGTTGCTAGTAATCGCGGATCAGCACGCCGCGGTGAATAAGTTCCCGGGCCTTGTACACACCGCCCGTCACACCACCCGAGTCGATTGCACCCGAAGTCGTCGGCCCAACCCGCAAGGGAGGGAGGCGCCGAAGGTGTGGTTGGTAAGGGGGGTGAAGTCGTAACAAGGTAGCCGTACCGGAAGGTGCGGCTGGATCACCTCCTTTCTAGGGAGAATCACCTCCTCTGGAGAAGACATCAGACGGACGCCCCGTCCATCCCAGCTGAGAGTCAGTCGCGTCGCGCCGAGAGGCGCGCAGTGTCCGGTCCCCGGGGCACGCCCCCGCCGTACCTTGAGAGCTGCATAGCGTGACGAAGATTCTTCTTCAAAAAGATCGCATCTCATTTACGAGTATGTTCGAGCCATCGAAGAGAAGATGGTAAGGGCAAACGGTGGATGCCTTGGCACAGGAAGCCGACGAAGGACGCGACAAGCTGCGATAAGCCACGGTTAGGGGCACTTGCCCGCTCGACCCGTGGATCTCCGAATGGGAAAACCCGGCGGGAGTCATTTCCCGTCACGCCCGGCTGAACACATAGGCCGGGCCGAGGCAACCGGGGGAACTGAAACATCTAAGTACCCCGAGGAAGAGAAATCAAACGAGATTCCCCTAGTAGTGGCGAGCGAACGGGGACCTAGGACAAACCGGCGGCCGCGCAAGCGCCGCCGGGGTTGTAGGGCCGCACATCGTGCAGTTACAAAACCTCGTGGAAGCGGAATGGCATGGGAAGGCCAGCGGGACAGGGTTAGAGCCCCGTACGCGAATCCGCGAGGACTGCCGTGCGGTACCTGAGTACCGCCGGACACGTGAAACCCGGTGGGAACCCGGGGGGTCCACCCTCCAATCCTAAATACTCTCCTGTGACCGATAGTGGACCAGTACCGTGAGGGAAAGGTGAAAAGCACCCCGGGAGGGGAGTGAAATAGTACCTGAAACCGTTTGCCTACAAGCAGTCGGAGCACCCTTCGGGGTGTGACGGCGTGCCTTTTGTAGAATGAGCCAGCGAGTTACGGTGCGTGGCGAGGTTAAGCCAGCAAGCGAGCCGCAGCGAAAGCGAGTCCGAATGGGGCGAGCAGTCGCGCGCCGTAGACGCGAAGCCGGGTGAGCTATCCATGGGCAGGCTGAAGCGGGGGTAAGACCCCGTGGAGGGCCGAACCCACCTAGGTTGAAAACTGGGGGGATGACCTGTGGATAGGAGTGAAAGGCCTATCAAACCCGGAGATATCTCGTTCTCCCCGAAATAGCTTTAGGGCTAGCCTCGGACGTTTACCTGCGGGGGTAGAGCACTGAATGGACGCGGGGGCCTCACCGCCTACCAACTCCAATCAAACTCCGAATACCGCCGGTCCAGAGTCCGGGAGTCAGAACATGTGGGCTAAGCTGTGTGTTCGAAAGGGAAACAGCCCAGACCGCCCGCTAAGGTCCCGAAGTCCATGCTAAGTGGCAAAGGATGTGCGTTTGCTCAGACAACCAGGATGTTGGCTTAGAAGCAGCCATTCATTTAAAGAGTGCGTAATAGCTCACTGGTCGAGTGGACATGCGCCGACAATATACGGGGCTAAGCATGGCACCGAAGCGGCGGACTAGATTCGTCTAGTGGTAGGGGAGCTTTCCGTCCGCGGCGAAGCGCCGGGGTGACCCGACGTGGAGCGGCCGGAAGTGAGAATGCTGGCATGAGTAACGAGAGCGGCGTGAAAAACGCCGCCGCCGTAAACCCAAGGTTTCCTGGGCAAGGCTAATCCTCCCAGGGTCAGTCGGGAGCTAAGGCGAGGCCGGAAGGCGTAGCCGATGCACAGCAGGTTGACATTCCTGCACCTCCGAACGGACGCTATCACCGATGGGGCGACGGAGAAGGGTAGCTGAACGGGGTTCTGGACGTCCCCGCGATGGCACGTAGGCTGGGGGGTAGTGAAACGCGCCCCCCGCGAAGGCTGAGGTGCCGGACGAAGCGATTGAGTGAAGTCAGTGAGCCCATGCTTCCAAGAAAACCCTCTAGGGAGCCCGCAGGAGCCCGTACCGCAAACCGACACAGGTGGGTGGGTAGAGCATACCAAGGCGATCGGGAGAACCATGGTTAAGGAACTCGGCAAAATTGCCCCGTAACTTCGGGAGAAGGGGTGCCGCCTCGGGTGGAGGGACTTGCTCCCCGAGCCCAGGGCGGTCACAGTAAATAGGCCCAAGCGACTGTTTATCAAAAACACAGGACTCTGCTGAAGTCGTAAGACGACGTATAGGGTCTGACGCCTGCCCGGTGCCGGAAGGTCACGAGGAGCCGTCAGCGCGAGCGAAGCGGCGAATCCAAGCCCCGGTAAACGGCGGCCGTAACTATAACGGTCCTAAGGTAGCGAAATTCCTTGTCGGGTAAGTTCCGACCTGCACGAAAGGCGTAACGATTTGGGCGCTGTCTCAACCATGGACCCGGTGAAATTGCACTAGTCGTGAAGATGCGACTTACCCGCGGAAGGACGGAAAGACCCCGTGAACCTTTACTGCAGCTTGACATTGGCTGCCGGTTCGTCGTGTAGAGGAT
This sequence comes from uncultured Atopobiaceae bacterium, assembly GCA_963931035.1. Lineage (GTDB taxonomy): Bacteria > Actinomycetota > Coriobacteriia > Coriobacteriales > Atopobiaceae > Thermophilibacter. The sequence goes on from OZ006979.1 coordinate 1,717,356, forward strand.
AGGTGGGAGACGCTGAACCAGGGACGCCAGTCTCTGGGGAGTCGCCCTTGGAATACCACCCTCGACGTTCTGGCATCCTAACCCGCGACCGTTATCCGGCGTGGGGACCGTGTCAGGTGGGTAGTTTGACTGGGGCGGTCGCCTCCTAAAACGTAACGGAGGCGCACGTAAGGTCTGCTCAGGACGGTCGGCAACCGTCCCTTTGAGTGCAAGAGCATAAGCAGGCTTGACTGCGAGACAAACAAGTCGAGCAGATGGGAAACCAGGTTCTAGTGATCCGGCGGCTCAGCGTGGTATGGCCGTCGCTCAACGGATAAAAGGTACTCCGGGGATAACAGGCTGATCTTCCCCAAGAGTCCACATCGACGGGAAGGTTTGGCACCTCGATGTCGGCTCATCGCATCCTGGGGCCGGAGCAGGTCCCAAGGGTATGGCTGTTCGCCATTTAAAGCGGTACGCGAGCTGGGTTCAGAACGTCGTGAGACAGTTCGGTCCCTATCCTCCGTGGGCGTAGGAGAACTGAGGGAGGCTGCCCCTAGTACGAGAGGACCGGGGTGGACGGACCTCCGGTGTACGGGTTGTCGACCAACGGCATCGCCCGGTAGCTGAGTCCGGTTCGGATAACCGCTGAAAGCATCTAAGCGGGAAGCCAGTCCCGAGATGAGTTCTCCCTTCGGTAAGGCCACTCGTAGACTACGAGTTCGATAGGCCGCAGATGTAAGCGCTGCGAGGCGTTGAGTCGAGCGGTACTAATCGGCCGAGCTCTTCTCTTCACACTTCGCTCGAACGCGATCCTTGCGGAGATCGACGTCACGCTGTGCGGCCCCCAGGGCACGGCCTCGGCCGCCCCTGAAAACAGAATGCCCCTTGTTGGTCAGCGACCATGGCAGGGGAGGCACACCCGGTCCCATTCCGAACCCGGAAGTTAAGCCCCCGAGCGCCGATGGTACTGCGGAGTAGTCCGTGGGAGAGCAGGACGTCGCTGACCAACAAGGGGCATTTTTCTGTGCGCTTGGGGCCCTCGTGAGGCCCCTCTTTTTTTTGGGCTCTTCCACGTTTCTAGTGGGTAGCACATGCCGACGCGGACCGGGCCGAGAAGTCCAGCCTCCCCAGCCTGAGGAAGATCATCGTTGTGAAGCAGCCGACGTTCCCGAAGCCCCTCGAGACGCGCTTGAGCGACTGGATGACCGAGCTCATGCCCTCCGGGAAGCCGTTGGCGGCGCGCGTCGAGAACCAGTTGAGGACCCCCTCGCGCTCCGCCCCGACGCTCCTCGCCGCCCTCCTCATCTCGGGCACGCTGGAGTGCATGACCCAGGAGATCGCCCGGTCGAGCCCGGCGGCGGCCTCCCCCCTCGTCGCGCACGAGCAGGCCGCGCGCACCGCCTCCACCATCGCGCAGGCGCGCCGTCAGCAGGCGCCCGGAGGCGAGCGACGCGCGCTTGGCCGCCCGCCGCCCGGTGAGGCTCTCGGGGCGCTTGGGCCACGCGTGCCTGGCGCCCCCGAGCGGGCGCCTCTTCCCCTCGCGGCTCCTCGCCCCGGCGCACCTGGTCCCGTCGAGGGCCCTCGTCAGCAGCCGCATCACGCGGAGGCGGCCCACGGCCTGGGCCGCGCCCGGCATCGCCTCGGCGCGGCCCGGCGAGTGGGGGCTCGCCGTGTCGCGCGTCACCTCGGAGACCGCGGACCTGTCGCCGCCGCGCTCCTCGAGCTGGTCGCAGAGCCTGCCCGGCGCGCCGCGGTCCCTGCCCTCGGTGACCGCCGCCACGCGCCTGCCGTCGACGTCGGCCATCGCCGATGTGTGGCGCCGCCCCCTGGCGCGGGCCGTGTCGTCGATGCCGACCCTCGTCACGCCGGGGTGGTCGGCCCCCTCGCGCGCCTCGGCGACCGCGCGGCCGAGCATGGCCCACATCCTCGAGTCGGACTCGCGGACCTGCAGCGAGACCGCCCTGACGGACATGCCGGACATCGCCATCACGAGCACCTGCGCCTCGAACAGGGCGGTGAAGTGCGAGCTCGGGCGCGCCTCCCGGGGCGCCCTCGCGGTCCCGGGGCCGTGCTCGGGGCAGTTGGCCCGGGGCACGCGGCAGTGCGCGACCGTCCTGAACCGCCAGATGTCGAGGTGGCGCCAGGTGAGCTCCCGGGCGTCGCAGGCGCCGCGGCGCGCGCCGCGCCCCGGGCACGCCACGGCGGCGCCGGGGACCCTGCCGACCCGGACGTGCGGCTCCTCGTCGCCCGATGCGGGCGACTCGAACCAGACGTCCTCGACCCGCCGCTCGGGCCCCGGGCCCGTCGAGCGCTCGAAGAGCCTCGCCGGCATCCCCGCCTGAGCGTCCATGTGGGCACCCCTCTCCCGCCGCCCGACGACAGAATGGTACCGCTCGGGGTCACGCGGTCACTGGGGACGGGGCGCGCTACCCACCAAAAGCTTCGATGAGCCCTTTTTTGTTATCCACTACCGCCCCCGCCCTGCCCCGCCTGGGCGTGAATCCGCGTCTCCTGGCGTCCGCACCCTTTTCTTTACTGCAACGATGGCCCCATGTCTCACTAAGCGGAGATTCTCGCGCAGCGTATCTCCGCGTGTGAGACATGGGGTCTCCCCTTACAGAAATGAAGAGTTGTGCAGAAACCGTGGAGACGCCGATTCCCGCCCCCGAGGGGCGCCCGGGTGCGTATAGTTATTCCCCGCGCAGCAACGAGCCGACGGCCCGCGACCTGCGCGGGAGTACCTTGAGAACCGGATACTGCGATCGAAAGATCGACGTGACAGACAAGCGAAATTCGAATTCTGACATCTAGTCAGAGACGTCAATTTCAGCGAATCCGAGATCAGCGGGATCTATGGACGGGACGGACCGACCACTCACACTGTGAGGCGGCTTCACGCCGCCTGGCATTTGAACGGAGAGTTCGATCCTGGCTCAGGATGAACGCTGGCGGCGCGCCTAACACATGCAAGTCGAACGGTTAAAGCACCTTCGGGTGTGTATAAAGTGGCGAACGGCTGAGTAACACGTGGGCAACCTGCCCCTCGCACCGGGACAGCCTCGGGAAACCGTGGATAATACCGGATACTCCGCCACCCCCGCATGGGGGAGGCGGGAAAGCCCAGACGGCGAGGGATGGGCCCGCGGCCTGTTAGCTAGTTGGTGGGGCAACGGCCCACCAAGGCGATTATGGGTAGCTGGGTTGAGAGACCGACCAGCCAGATTGGGACTGAGACACGGCCCAGACTCCTACGGGAGGCAGCAGTGGGGAATCTTGCGCAATGGGCGAAAGCCTGACGCAGCGACGCCGCGTGCGGGATGAAGGCCTTCGGGTCGTAAACCGCTTTCAGCAGGGACGAGGCCGCGAGGTGACGGTACCTGCAGAAGAAGCCCCGGCTAACTACGTGCCAGCAGCCGCGGTAATACGTAGGGGGCGAGCGTTATCCGGATTCATTGGGCGTAAAGCGCTCGTAGGCGGTCCGTTAGGTCGGGAGTCAAATCCGGGGGCTCAACCCCCGCCCGCTCCCGATACCGGCGGACTTGAGTTTGGTAGGGGAAGGCGGAATTCCAAGTGTAGCGGTGGAATGCGCAGATATTTGGAAGAACACCGGTGGCGAAGGCGGCCTTCTGGGCCACAACTGACGCTGAGGAGCGAAAGCTAGGGGAGCGAACAGGATTAGATACCCTGGTAGTCCTAGCCGTAAACGATGGACACTAGGTGTGGGGGGGAACGTCCCTCCGTGCCGCAGCTAACGCATTAAGTGTCCCGCCTGGGGAGTACGGCCGCAAGGCTAAAACTCAAAGGAATTGACGGGGGCCCGCACAAGCAGCGGAGCATGTGGCTTAATTCGAAGCAACGCGAAGAACCTTACCAGGGCTTGACATCTAGGTGAAGCGGCGGAAACGCCGTGGCCGAGAGGAGCCTAGACAGGTGGTGCATGGCTGTCGTCAGCTCGTGTCGTGAGATGTTGGGTTAAGTCCCGCAACGAGCGCAACCCTCGTCGCATGTTGCCAGCGGTTCGGCCGGGCACCCATGCGAGACCGCCGGCGTCAAGCCGGAGGAAGGTGGGGATGACGTCAAGTCATCATGCCCCTTATGTCCTGGGCTGCACACGTGCTACAATGGCCGGCACAATGGGCTGCCACTGCGCGAGCAGGAGCGAATCCCCAAAGCCGGTCCCAGTTCGGATTGGAGGCTGCAACCCGCCTCCATGAAGTCGGAGTTGCTAGTAATCGCGGATCAGCACGCCGCGGTGAATAAGTTCCCGGGCCTTGTACACACCGCCCGTCACACCACCCGAGTCGATTGCACCCGAAGTCGTCGGCCCAACCCGCAAGGGAGGGAGGCGCCGAAGGTGTGGTTGGTAAGGGGGGTGAAGTCGTAACAAGGTAGCCGTACCGGAAGGTGCGGCTGGATCACCTCCTTTCTAGGGAGAATCACCTCCTCTGGAGAAGACATCAGACGGACGCCCCGTCCATCCCAGCTGAGAGTCAGTCGCGTCGCGCCGAGAGGCGCGCAGTGTCCGGTCCCCGGGGCACGCCCCCGCCGTACCTTGAGAGCTGCATAGCGTGACGAAGATTCTTCTTCAAAAAGATCGCATCTCATTTACGAGTATGTTCGAGCCATCGAAGAGAAGATGGTAAGGGCAAACGGTGGATGCCTTGGCACAGGAAGCCGACGAAGGACGCGACAAGCTGCGATAAGCCACGGTTAGGGGCACTTGCCCGCTCGACCCGTGGATCTCCGAATGGGAAAACCCGGCGGGAGTCATTTCCCGTCACGCCCGGCTGAACACATAGGCCGGGCCGAGGCAACCGGGGGAACTGAAACATCTAAGTACCCCGAGGAAGAGAAATCAAACGAGATTCCCCTAGTAGTGGCGAGCGAACGGGGACCTAGGACAAACCGGCGGCCGCGCAAGCGCCGCCGGGGTTGTAGGGCCGCACATCGTGCAGTTACAAAACCTCGTGGAAGCGGAATGGCATGGGAAGGCCAGCGGGACAGGGTTAGAGCCCCGTACGCGAATCCGCGAGGACTGCCGTGCGGTACCTGAGTACCGCCGGACACGTGAAACCCGGTGGGAACCCGGGGGGTCCACCCTCCAATCCTAAATACTCTCCTGTGACCGATAGTGGACCAGTACCGTGAGGGAAAGGTGAAAAGCACCCCGGGAGGGGAGTGAAATAGTACCTGAAACCGTTTGCCTACAAGCAGTCGGAGCACCCTTCGGGGTGTGACGGCGTGCCTTTTGTAGAATGAGCCAGCGAGTTACGGTGCGTGGCGAGGTTAAGCCAGCAAGCGAGCCGCAGCGAAAGCGAGTCCGAATGGGGCGAGCAGTCGCGCGCCGTAGACGCGAAGCCGGGTGAGCTATCCATGGGCAGGCTGAAGCGGGGGTAAGACCCCGTGGAGGGCCGAACCCACCTAGGTTGAAAACTGGGGGGATGACCTGTGGATAGGAGTGAAAGGCCTATCAAACCCGGAGATATCTCGTTCTCCCCGAAATAGCTTTAGGGCTAGCCTCGGACGTTTACCTGCGGGGGTAGAGCACTGAATGGACGCGGGGGCCTCACCGCCTACCAACTCCAATCAAACTCCGAATACCGCCGGTCCAGAGTCCGGGAGTCAGAACATGTGGGCTAAGCTGTGTGTTCGAAAGGGAAACAGCCCAGACCGCCCGCTAAGGTCCCGAAGTCCATGCTAAGTGGCAAAGGATGTGCGTTTGCTCAGACAACCAGGATGTTGGCTTAGAAGCAGCCATTCATTTAAAGAGTGCGTAATAGCTCACTGGTCGAGTGGACATGCGCCGACAATATACGGGGCTAAGCATGGCACCGAAGCGGCGGACTAGATTCGTCTAGTGGTAGGGGAGCTTTCCGTCCGCGGCGAAGCGCCGGGGTGACCCGACGTGGAGCGGCCGGAAGTGAGAATGCTGGCATGAGTAACGAGAGCGGCGTGAAAAACGCCGCCGCCGTAAACCCAAGGTTTCCTGGGCAAGGCTAATCCTCCCAGGGTCAGTCGGGAGCTAAGGCGAGGCCGGAAGGCGTAGCCGATGCACAGCAGGTTGACATTCCTGCACCTCCGAACGGACGCTATCACCGATGGGGCGACGGAGAAGGGTAGCTGAACGGGGTTCTGGACGTCCCCGCGATGGCACGTAGGCTGGGGGGTAGTGAAACGCGCCCCCCGCGAAGGCTGAGGTGCCGGACGAAGCGATTGAGTGAAGTCAGTGAGCCCATGCTTCCAAGAAAACCCTCTAGGGAGCCCGCAGGAGCCCGTACCGCAAACCGACACAGGTGGGTGGGTAGAGCATACCAAGGCGATCGGGAGAACCATGGTTAAGGAACTCGGCAAAATTGCCCCGTAACTTCGGGAGAAGGGGTGCCGCCTCGGGTGGAGGGACTTGCTCCCCGAGCCCAGGGCGGTCACAGTAAATAGGCCCAAGCGACTGTTTATCAAAAACACAGGACTCTGCTGAAGTCGTAAGACGACGTATAGGGTCTGACGCCTGCCCGGTGCCGGAAGGTCACGAGGAGCCGTCAGCGCGAGCGAAGCGGCGAATCCAAGCCCCGGTAAACGGCGGCCGTAACTATAACGGTCCTAAGGTAGCGAAATTCCTTGTCGGGTAAGTTCCGACCTGCACGAAAGGCGTAACGATTTGGGCGCTGTCTCAACCATGGACCCGGTGAAATTGCACTAGTCGTGAAGATGCGACTTACCCGCGGAAGGACGGAAAGACCCCGTGAACCTTTACTGCAGCTTGACATTGGCTGCCGGTTCGTCGTGTAGAGGATAGGTGGGAGACGCTGAACCAGGGACGCCAGTCTCTGGGGAGTCGCCCTTGGAATACCACCCTCGACGTTCTGGCATCCTAACCCGCGACCGTTATCCGGCGTGGGGACCGTGTCAGGTGGGTAGTTTGACTGGGGCGGTCGCCTCCTAAAACGTAACGGAGGCGCACGTAAGGTCTGCTCAGGACGGTCGGCAACCGTCCCTTTGAGTGCAAGAGCATAAGCAGGCTTGACTGCGAGACAAACAAGTCGAGCAGATGGGAAACCAGGTTCTAGTGATCCGGCGGCTCAGCGTGGTATGGCCGTCGCTCAACGGATAAAAGGTACTCCGGGGATAACAGGCTGATCTTCCCCAAGAGTCCACATCGACGGGAAGGTTTGGCACCTCGATGTCGGCTCATCGCATCCTGGGGCCGGAGCAGGTCCCAAGGGTATGGCTGTTCGCCATTTAAAGCGGTACGCGAGCTGGGTTCAGAACGTCGTGAGACAGTTCGGTCCCTATCCTCCGTGGGCGTAGGAGAACTGAGGGAGGCTGCCCCTAGTACGAGAGGACCGGGGTGGACGGACCTCCGGTGTACGGGTTGTCGACCAACGGCATCGCCCGGTAGCTGAGTCCGGTTCGGATAACCGCTGAAAGCATCTAAGCGGGAAGCCAGTCCCGAGATGAGTTCTCCCTTCGGTAAGGCCACTCGTAGACTACGAGTTCGATAGGCCGCAGATGTAAGCGCTGCGAGGCGTTGAGTCGAGCGGTACTAATCGGCCGAGCTCTTCTCTTCACACTTCGCTCGAACGCGATCCTTGCGGAGATCGACGTCACGCTGTGCGGCCCCCAGGGCACGGCCTCGGCCGCCCCTGAAAACAGAATGCCCCTTGTTGGTCAGCGACCATGGCAGGGGAGGCACACCCGGTCCCATTCCGAACCCGGAAGTTAAGCCCCCGAGCGCCGATGGTACTGCGGAGTAGTCCGTGGGAGAGCAGGACGTCGCTGACCAACAAGGGGCATTTTTCTGTGCGAGGGAGGCCGCCCGCCCCCTCCCCGCGCGGCTCCTGTAACTTGCAGCTGCCTGCTCCCTATCTTTCACGTAGCTTCCCACGTCAAATTAAATTCTTACCGAAAAGACGCAAAGTAAAACTTTAAGTCTGATAGCGTAAGCTTGGCTCGAGCCCGGTAAGTATTCATCCAACGTGAGGGGAGCTTCTCATGGGCTCACAACTTCTATCAGCAGGGGTGTCGGAGGGGTCCTTTGACCGGCACCCTGGTCAGAGCTGGCGCCTCGCACCCATCGACCGCGTCTGCTCCATGCTCTTTGGGCCAGAGGGGCCCCTGGGCTTTAAGATGGTCGCCATCTGCTCCGAGCCGGGCATGGACGAGCGGGCCATCGTCACGGACGTCCTCTCGCGGGCCGCTCGGTCGGGCTCCCGCGTTACCAGGCGCGACTTCTCCGGCTGCGGTCCGGAGACCGCGAGCCGCTCCCTGGCGAGGCTCGCGCGCAAGCTGGCCTCCTCCGAGGAGCCGTGCGTCGTTGGGATCGAGCAGATTCCCCCTTCCGACGAGGCGTTTGTCGCCAAGCAGGCCCGCGCTCTCAAGCGTATGTGGGACGCGGGCGCCTCGATCGTCTTCACCCTGCTGCCCGAGGCGGGCCAGCTCGTCGAGGCGCTCCCCGAGTGCGTTCGCGTGGGGTCCTCGTCGCTGCTCCTGCGCTGCCTGCACGAGGGGCCCGGCGAGGGGGTCGACCACGGGATGCTCAGGCTGACGCGGGGGATACCCGCCCTCGTCCGCGCGTTCGACGACGGCCCCGCCGCATGGGCCTCCGGTGCGCCGCCGGAGGCCTACTATGACGCTCTCGGAGAGTTGTTCGAGCAGTCGCTGAGGCCCACGCTCTCTGACGAGGACCGTCGCGCGCGGCTCTGCATGCTCCTGCTCGGGCGTGGGCGCGTCGATGAGCTGAGGGAGGTCCTCGGCCAGGTCCACCTCGACCTGCTCGAGGTCATTCGCGAGAACGCCCCGCTGTTTGGACTCTCCAGCGACCTCTCCGTCTTCTCCTGCCTGTCGTCGGTCGCCCCCGGCGCGCTGGCCGCATGCCTTAGGCACGTAGCACCTACCAGCGCGCTGTTCCCCGAGGTCGCGGCCACGTGCATGACCCTTCTCGTCGACCGCGGGGAGCTCGCGCGCGCCTCCGCGCTCGTTGCGCTGCCCGAGTGCGAGGAGGCGCTCCCCGTGGTCGTCTCGCACGCCGCGGAGTTCGTTGACGTCGGGGAGGTCGGACTCGTCCACCACGCGCTGGAGCGCGAGGGCGCGCAGGCGGACCCCGCCCTCGGGCCCCTGCGCTCCCTCGTGGGGGCGCTCGACACGCGAGGGGTCCGAGGGCTGCTCGCCGACGGAAGCGCGGACTTGCCCGCTGGCCCGGTGAGCCTTCTGGTCGACGCGCGCCAGGCCCTGTGGGGAAGGCTTCCTCGCACGCGGACGGACGTCACCCCCGAGGGCGAGCTGGAGCGCAGGCTCCTGGCGCATGCAGGCTCATGCGCGCTTCTCATGAGCGGCGCGTTCTCGGCGTCGATGAGCCTGCTTGCCGGCGTCCCCGGCGAGAGCCACGAACCGTGCCTCTCCAACGCGCTTCTCGCCATCGACCGCGAGGTGGCGCGCCGGCTCATTGGCTGCGCGCCCTCCGGGAGAGGGGACGAGGCGCAGCGGGCGGTCGAGTTTCTGACGCATCGGCCGCTGAGGGGCCTCGCCGGCTACGTGCACCTGCTCGAGGTCGTGGAGGCGCTGCTGGACGAGCAGGCCGGCCCGTCCGAGCTCGAGGCCGCCGCATCGCGCCTCGAGCGCTCGGGCGACGCGCTGGTGCAGGCGCTGGCGCTCATCGCGGGCGCGATCGCCGACCTGCGTAGAGGGGCGTCGGCGCGCGCCCTGGTGCGCTCGACGCTCGCCGTGACGGTGGCGGAGCACTTTGACACGGACTACCTGTGCCGCGTTTCTCGCCTCCTTGTTGACGTCTCGGGCACCCTGGCGGGCAACAGGCTGCCTCCCAGGGTGCTGGGGGCGGATCGCGACGACCTGGCCGAGGTGAGCGCCCTCGTCTGGGAGACGCTGCTCTCGGAGGACGACCCGCTCCTTGCGTCCCCGCTCAGGGAGGAGGCGCCGAGAGACGCGCTGTGGCTTCTGCGCGTCCTCTGTACGGGCCTGGGCGACCTCTCGAACGGGCTCGTCGAGCGCATGCCGCAGAGCTGGAGGATGGCCGCGTCCGCGACGGGCGGCTCGTGGCCCCCGCGGGCGCGCCCCCGCGCCGACCGGACGCGCCCGCCCAGCCTCAGCCGCCCGCGCAGGCCGGTGAGGATCACGCTGCTCGGGGGATTTGCCCTGAGCGTGCGGGGGCGCGACGTCCCGGAGTGGAAGCTGGAGCGCAGGAGCGTGAAGCCGATGCTCGAGTACCTGGTGCTTCGCGGGGGCGGCGTGAAGCGGTTTCAGGTCGTCGAGCAGATCTGGCCCGACTGCGACTACGTTCAGGGGTTCAACCGGGCGTACCAGACGACGAGCGCTTTGAGGGCGCTCGTGGCGGAGGCGGGCGACCAGGGGCTGAACCTCATCGTCGCAAACCGCATGAGCGGCGAGATAGCGGTGGACATGGGCATCGTCGACTGCGACGTGAACGAGTTCAGGGAGATGGCGCGCGAGGCCGTGGACAGCGAGGACGCCCTGAGGTCGCTCGAGTGTGCCCGCGGCGCGGAGCGGCTCTACGGGGGCGACCTGTACGTCCCTGCAACGGACGCCACCGGGTTCATCGAGGCGACGAGGGTGGAGCTCAGGGCCCTCTATGCGGACGCCATGGTGGAGGGGAGCGCCGCGGCCCTCGCCCTGGGGCACGACCGCACCGCGGTGCGCCTTGCGGAGAACGCGGTGGCAACGGACAACATGCGCGAGGACGCCGTCACGGCCCTCGTGAGGGCGCTCAAGGCCTGCGGGCGCGACGCGGAGGCGAGCAGGCAGAGAAGGGCGTTCGAGGACAGGACCGTGTGAGCGGCGCCGCGCACCGGCGTGCCGGGTGCGCTTTTGGTGAGACCTGTCCTCCCAGCGCCACGACGCGCCCGCCAATGAGTAAAGTATCGAAGCGAATGACTGTGCGTACGTCGCTCGAAATAAGGGAGACTCATGCCCAACTTCCTCTCCAAGATCCTCTCCGTGGGTGCCGGCCGCGAGCTCAAGGAGCTCGAGCGCATCACCGCCCGCGTCAACGACCTCGAGCCGCGCTTCCAGGCGATGGACGACGAGGAGCTGCAGGGCACTACGGCGCTGCTCCGCGAGCGCTACGCCAACGGCGAGACGCTGGACGACCTGCTCCCCGAGGCGTTTGCCGCGGTGCGCGAGGCGTCCGTGCGCACCATCGGCCTGCGCCACTTTGACGTGCAGATCATCGGCGGCATCGCGCTCCACCGGGGGACCATCGCCGAGATGAAGACGGGCGAGGGCAAGACGCTCGTCTCCACACTCGCGGGCTACCTCAACGCCATCCCGGGCAAGGGCGTGCACATCGTCACCGTCAACGACTACCTGGCGCGCCGAGACAGCGAGTGGATGGGCACCATCTACCGCTTCCTCGGCATGTCCGTGGGCCTCATCCAGAACGGCATGCGCCTCAGCATGAAGAAGCCCGCCTACGAGGCGGACGTCACCTACGGCACCAACTCCGAGTTCGGCTTTGACTACCTGCGCGACAACATGGTCACGCGCGCGAGCATGCGCGTCCAGCGCGGCCACCACTACGCCATTGTCGACGAGGCGGACTCGATCCTCATCGACGAGGCGCGCACGCCGCTCATCATCTCCGGCGCCGGCACCAAGTCCGCGAGCACCTACAAGGACTTCGCCCGCGCCGTCCGCGGCCTCACGCCCGACGTGGACTTCGAGATGGACGAGGCCAAGCACACGATCGCGACCACGGAGGCGGGCCTCGAGAAGGTCGAGCGCGCGCTGGGCGTCGACGACATCTACGGCGACCCCTCCGGCCAGCTCGTGAACCACCTCCAGCAGGCGCTCAAGGCCGAGTACATGTTCCACCGCGACCAGCAGTACGTGGTCGTGGACGGCGAGGTCAAGATCGTCGACGAGTTCACCGGCCGCATCATGGAGGGCAGGCGCTACTCCGAGGGCCTGCACCAGGCCATCGAGGCCAAGGAGGGCGTGTACGTCCGCGAGGAGAACCAGACGCTCGCCACGATCACCCTCCAGAACTACTTCCTCATGTACGACAAGCTCTCCGGCATGACGGGTACCGCCATGACGGAGGACGCGGAGTTCCGCGAGGTCTACCACATCCCCGTCCAGGTCATCCCGCCCAACAAGCCCGTGGCCCGCGTCGACCACGACGACCTGGTCTACCGCACGATCGACGCCAAGTTCAAGGCCGTCGCAGACGACGTCGCCGAGCGCCACGCCACCGGCCAGCCGTGCCTGGTGGGCACGGTCTCCATCGAGAACTCCGAGCGCCTCTCGCGCATCCTCAGCAAGCGCGGGATCAAGCACAACGTGCTCAACGCCAAGTACCACGAGCGCGAGGCTCAGATCGTGGCCCAGGCCGGACGCGAGGGCGCTGTCACCATCGCGACGAACATGGCCGGCCGAGGCACGGACATCCTGCTCGGCGGCAACGCGGAGGAGCTCGCCGAGGAGGAGGTGCTCGGGCGCGACTTTGGCATCGAGCAGGAGACGGTGCGGCGCATCCTCGCGGCCGGGAACCCCTCCAGGCTCACGGCGGACGCCCTCGCGCGCCAGGGCATCGAGGTCGAGAAGGACGTTCTTCTCGCCATCTCGCAGGCGTACGAGAGCGAGCTGGCCACGGCCAAGGCCCGCTGCGAGGTGGAGAAGAAGCACGTGATCGCCGCCGGCGGCCTGTGCGTCATCGGCACCGAGCGCCACGAGAGCCGCCGTATCGACAACCAGCTCCGCGGCCGCTCGGGACGCCAGGGCGACCCCGGCGAGACCCAGTTCTACCTCTCCCTCGAGGACGACCTCATGCGGCTCTTTGGCGGGGACCGGATGGAGCGCATCTCCGCCATGATGCAGCGCTACGACATGCCCGACGACATGCCCATCCAGCACAAGCTGGTCACCAGGGCCGTCGAGAGCGCGCAGCGCAAGGTCGAGGAGGTCAACTTTGCGATGCGCAAGAACGTCCTCGACTACGACAACGTCATGAACACCCAGCGCCAGGTCATCTACGAGGAGCGCAACAAGATCCTCGACGGCAAGGACCTGATGGAGCGCGTGGACGAGGTGACCTACGACACCGTCCAGCGCGAGGTCGCCTCCTTCTGCCCCGAGGGACGCGGCCACGACGAGTGGGACGTCCGCGGCCTGGCCAAGTGGCTCGAGGAGCTCACCGGCCGCAGGGACCTCCCCGAGGTGGAGGACGGCCAGGACGAGGGCGACGTCGTCGACGCCGTCAACGAGTACGTCAGGCACTGCTTTGACGAGAAGGCCGAGCGGGTCGGCGAGGCGCCGATGCACGCGCTCGCGTCCCAGGTCATGCTGCGCGTCATCGACACGCGCTGGATGGCGTACCTGCAGGAGATGGACTACCTCAAGACCGGCATCGGCCTGCGCGGCTTTGGCCAGCGCGACCCGCTCGTCGAGTACAAGAGCGAGGCCTACGCCGCCTTCAGCGAGCTCGTGAACACGATGTACGAGGACTTCCTGCGCACCATCCTGCGCATCGAGATCGCCGTCCGCCCGCCCGCCGCGGCGGCGGGCGCACCGGCGGACGAGGAGCCGAGCGAGCTGCGCGGCGCGCACTACTCCGGGCCCTCCGAGGTCGACGGCGACCAGGGGGCGCGCCGCGCGAGCGCGCCCGCGGCCGGCGCCCACGCGAGCGCACCGGCGCCCGCGGCGACGCCGCGCACCTATCGCAAGGCGGACGACCCCGACCCCTACGTCGGCGTGGGCCGCAACGACCCCTGCCCCTGCGGCAGCGGCAAGAAGTTCAAGAACTGCCACGGCAGGAACAGATAGATGGCGGACACCGCACGGCCGGACCTCGGGGCGCTCTCGTCGCGCCTCGCCGAGGTCGAGGGCTACCTGCACATAGACGAGCGCCGCGGGGAGGTCGCCGACCTCGAGGCCAGAAGCGCAGAGCCCGGCTTCTGGGACAACGCCGACGCCGCGCGCGACCTCATGGCCCGCCTCGCCTCCGCACGCGGCGACGTGGAGCGCATCGACGCCGCACGCGCCAAGCTCGAGGACGCCCGCGCGGCGCTCGAGCTGGCGGACGAGACCGGAGACGAGGACCTTCTCGTCGAGGCGTCCGGGATCGCTCGCGCGCTGGAGGACGACCTCTCCGAGCTCGAGCTCTCGAGCTGGTTCACCGACGAGCTCGACCACGGGGACGCCATCGTGACGGTGACCCCGGGGCAGGGCGGGCTCGAGGCGCAGGACTGGTGTGAGATGCTCTTTCGCATGTACCAGCGCTACTGCGACCGGCGCGGCTGGGCGGTCACGGTCAACGACGCCGAGCCCGGCGAGGCCATCGGCCTGAACCGCGCCACCTTCACCGTGAGCGGCCGCAACGCCTACGGGATGCTGCGCGCCGAGCAGGGCGTGCACCGGCTCGTGCGCATCTCGCCCACCGACGCCAAGAAGCGCCGCCAGACCACCTTCGCCGGCGTGGAGGTGCTCCCGGTGCTGCCCGACGACGTCGAGGTGGAGATTGACCCCAATGACCTGCGCATCGACGTATACCACGCGTCCGGCCACGGCGGCCAGGGGGTCAACACCACCGACTCTGCCGTCCGCATCACGCACCTTCCCACGGGCATCGTCGTGACCTGCCAGAACGAGCGCAGCCAGCTCCAGAACAAGGCGTTTGCGATGAGCGTCCTCAAGAGCCGCCTCTACGAGATGGAGCTCGCCCGCCGCGCCGAGGAGCTCGACGAGCTGCGCGGCCCCAAGCACGACATCGGCTTTGGCAACCAGATCAGGAGCTACGTGCTCTACCCCTACCAGCTGGTCAAGGACCTGCGCACCGGCGTGGAGACGAGCAACGTCGACGCGGTGCTCCAGGACGGCGACCTGGACCGCTTTGTCGTGGGCTACCACCGGTGGGCCGTCGGCGGGGGAGAGACGGCATGAGGCACATCCCCTGGAGGACCGTCCTGCGCGACGCCCTGCTCATCGTCGCCGGCTCGATCATCTTTGCCATCGGCGTCGACATCTTCGAGGTTCCCTACGGCCTCGCGGCCGGCGGCGTGACGGGACTTGCCATGGTCTTCTCGGCGGTGGCCCAGACCCTTGGCGTCACGCTGCCCGTCGGCCTGCAGACGATCGTGATAAACGCGCTGCTCATGATCCTCGTGGTCAAGTCCGGGAGCCGCGGCTACATCGCGCGCACCGTGGCCGGCATCATCGCCTGCGGCTTCTTCACCGACGCGCTCGTCCCCTTCCTGCCTGCGGTGGGCGGCGAGCAGGACCTGCTGCTGTGCGCCCTGTGGGGCGGCGTGGTCACCGGACTGGGGCTCGGCCTCGTCTTCAGGACGGGCGGCAACACCGGTGGCACCGACATCGTCGCGCAGGTCGTGGCGAGAAAGGCGGCGCTTCCGGTCGGCACGTCCGTGATCATCGTGGACGGCCTCGTCATCGCCCTCTCCGCTACGGTCTTCTCGGTCGAGCAGGCGCTCTACGCTGCCGTGGCGATGTTCATCTGCGGCAAGGTCATCGACGCGGTCGTGGACGGCCCCCGCGCCGCGCGCGCCGCCTACATCATCTCCGAGGAGCACGACGCCATCGCCCACCAGATCATGCACACGCTCGACCGCGGGTGCACGGAGCTCGAGGCGCGCGGGATGTGGAGCGGCGCGGAGCGGCCGGTGCTCTTCTGCGTGCTCAGCCGCTCCGAGGCGGTCTGGCTCAAGCAGATCGTCGCCGAGTGCGACCCCAACGCGATCGTGGTCATCTCCGAGGTGCACGAGGTGTTTGGCGAGGGGTTCCGCCAGATCCGGGCCTAGCGCGGATCCTCCCGACCGTTCGGCGGGACCATTCCCGGAGCCACGGTGTTGGCGCTCCCTCCCGTGCCAAACTTGTCTTTTCAGCGACGCCCTGGCGTCGAGGCATGCGACGGGGGAGGGACACATGCTGAGTGACCTGCTCGACGAGGGTCTGATTCGTCTCGGCGTCGAGGCCGCGGACTGGGAGGACGCCGTCAGGAAGGCGGCGCAGCCCCTGGTCGACCTCGAGATGGTCACCGAGGAGTACGTCGACGACATCGTGCGGGGCGTGAACGTGCTGGGCCCCTACATCGTGATCGCGCCCCGCGTGGCGCTGCCCCACGCGCGCCCCGAGAGCGGCGCGCTCAGACCCGCGCTCGGCGTGGTGACGCTCGCGCGTCCGGTCGGCTTTGGCAGCGCCGAGAACGACCCGGTGGAGTTTCTCTTCCCCCTCTCCGCGACGGACAACGACGGCCACCTCGGTGCCCTGCAGGCGCTCGTCGAGATGCTGCGCGCCCCCGGCTTTCTTGCACGGCTGGAGCGGGCGAGAAGCGCGGCGGAGGTCATGGAGATCGTCTGCGAGGCGGAGGCCTGAGCCCCGCCACATGTGGCGAAAGTCTGTCGGTGCGTCCCGCGCCTGCCGGTGGCGGGCAAATCTCTGCATGTCGGGGCCATCTACCCGGGAAAAGGCGGCGCCGGATGGTATCTTCTCGGAAGGGTGCGCGTCCGCGCCCCCGTGGTCTGTCATGTGAGTAAAAGGGGGAAACATGAAGTTCTTTATCGACACCGCCGACCTGGACGAGATCCGCGAGGCCCTCTCCTGGGGCTGCCTCGCCGGCGTCACCACCAACCCGTCGCTCTACGCGCGCACCGGTGGCAAGCTCGCCGACTTCGAGGGCCACATGCTCAAGATCTGCGAGATGTGCGAGGGCCTGCCCGTCTCCGCCGAGTCCCAGGCCAAGACGACCGAGGACATGATCGCCGACGGCCGTCGCCTCTCCGCGCTCGCCCCCAACATCGTGGTCAAGCTCCCGATCTGCGCCGAGGCGCTCGCCGCCACGCACCAGCTCGCCTCCGAGGGCGTCCGCGTCAACATGACGCTGGTCTTCTCGGCCACCCAGGCCCTTCTCGCCGCCAACGCCGGCGCCCGCTACATCTCCCCGTTCGTGGGTCGCTTCGACGACATCGCCGAGGACGGCATCTCCCAGCTCGCCGACGTGGTGGCCTGCATCGGCAACTACGACTGGTCCGGCAAGAACGTCGATGACCAGGTGGAGATCATCACCGCCTCCGTGCGCACGCCCAACCACGTGACGCAGGCCGCCCTGCTCGGCGCCGACATCGCCACCGTTCCCTTTGGCGCGCTCAAGAAGTGCCTCAAGCACCCGCTGACCGACCAGGGCATGGCGGCCTTCGACGCCGACTGGGCCAAGGTCGTCGCGGCTCAGTAGCATCCGGTCCCATAGCGCGGCGAGGGGCACCGCCTCTCGCCGCACGTCTTGAGAAAGGGAGGCACCATGACTGACAACGAGCTCAGAAAGGTTGCCAACGAGATTCGCAAGGGCGTCGTGACGTCCACGCACGCCGCGAAGTCCGGCCACCCCGGCGGCTCGCTCTCCGCGGCGGACATCTTCGCCTACCTCTACTTCGAGGAGATGAACGTGGACCCGGCCGACCCGAGGAAGGCCGACCGCGACCGCCTCGTCCTCTCCAAGGGCCACTGCGCCCCCGGCCTCTACTCCGCCCTCGCGGAGCGCGGCTACTTCCCCAAGGAGGACCTTAAGACCCTGCGCCACATCGGCAGCCACCTCCAGGGCCACCCCAACATGAACGACACCCCGGGCGTGGACATGTCCACGGGGTCTCTCGGCCAGGGCGTCTCCACCGCCGTGGGCATGGCGCTCGCGGCCAAGCACTGGGGCGACGCGTACCGCACCTACTGCCTGCTCGGCGACGGCGAGATCGAGGAGGGTCAGGTCTGGGAGGCCGCGATGTTCGCGGGCAACCACGCCCTGGACAACCTCTGCCTGATCGTGGACCACAACGGCCTGCAGATCGACGGCACCATCGAGGAGGTCAACTCTGCGATGCCCATCGCCGACAAGTTCCGCGCGTTCAAGTTCCACGTCGTGGAGGTCGCCGACGGCAACGACATGGCGCAGCTGCGCGCCGCCTTCGCCGAGGCCCGCGTCACGAAGGGGCAGCCCACGTGCATCGTCTGCGAGACGGTGAAGGGCAAGGGCGTCTCGTTCATGGAGAACCAGGTGGGCTGGCACGGCAAGGCCCCCAACGACGAGCAGTACGAGCAGGCCATGGCCGAGCTCGAGGCTGCCGGGAAGGAGCTCTAATGGCTGACGTCAAGAAGGTCGCAACGCGCCAGAGCTACGGCGAGGCGCTCGTCGAGCTGGGCGCCGAGCACGACGACTTCGTCGTCCTGGACGCGGACCTGGCCGCGGCCACCCAGACCGGCAAGTTCAAGGCCGCCTATCCCGAGCGCTTCTTCGACGCGGGCATCGCCGAGTGCAACCTCATGGGCCTCGCGGCGGGCATCGCCTCCACCGGGCGCGTGGCCTTTGCGAGCACCTTCGCGATGTTCGCGGCCGGCCGCGCGTTCGAGCAGGTGCGCAACTCCATCGGCTACCCGCACCTCAACGTCAAGATCGGCGCCACGCACGCCGGCATCTCCGTGGGCGAGGACGGCGCCACCCACCAGTGCAACGAGGACATCGCCCTCATGCGCACCATCCCGGGCATGACCGTCGTCGTGCCGGCGGACGACGTGGAGGCCAAGGCCGCCGTGCGCGCCGCCTACGAGTACGAGGGCCCCGTCTACATGCGCTTTGGCCGTCTCGCCGTCCCGGTGTTCAACGACCCGGAGAGCTACGAGTTTGAGCTGGGCAAGGGCGTCCTGCTGCGCGAGGGCACAGACGTCACGATCGTGGCCTGCGGCCTGATGGTCCAGGCCGCCCTCGAGGCCGCCGAGACGCTCGCCGAGAAGGGCGTCTCCGCCGAGGTCATCAACATCCACACGATCAAGCCGCTCGACGAGGAGCTCGTCCGCGCGAGCGCGGCCAAGACCGGCCGCGTGGTCACGGCCGAGGAGCACTCCGTGATCGGCGGCCTGGGCGACGCGGTCCTCGCGGCCCTGGCCGAGAGCCCGGTCCCCGTGCGCAAGCTCGGCGTGAACGACGTCTACGGCGAGTCCGGCCCCGCCGTGGACCTGCTCCACAAGTACGGCCTCGACGCCGAGGGCGTCATCGCCGCCGTCGAGGCGCTTCTCGCCTAGGACGTCTTGCGCTCCGCGATCGTTTGTCTGGAGGGGCGGCGGCCTGCGGGCCGTCGCCCTTCTCGTGTGCATTGTGCGGCAATTTAGGTTGAGGGCTGGTCATTTTGCTAGACTACTTGCGTATTTGTCAGACAGTTGGATTCTGAAGAAGGAGCTTCTGTGGCCAGTCACTTTCGCAGCGCTGGACGACAGGGGTCGGAGGACGAGAGCCCGGCTCTGTCCATCGTGCCCGACGCGGCTCCGCAGGCAGAGACCCTGACGGCGGACGACACCGGCGCCTTCCTGGCGGCGGCCGACGCCCTGGCGACGCCGGCCCCCGAGGCCGAGGTCCCCGAGGCGGTCCACGTCGTCACCGCCGCCGAGACGGAGGATGCGCCGTCCGACGCCCCCCAGGTCTCTGAGAACGTGTACTCGTCGCTCGCGAGCGACGACGCGCCTGCGGTCTCCCGCACCGGCACCCCGACCGTGTCGTTCAAAAACGTCACACTCATCTACCCGGCCCAGCCCAACAAGCCCGCACTCGACGACGTCAGCCTTGACATCTACCCCGGCGAGTTCGTCTTTGTCGTCGGTCACTCGGGCTCGGGCAAGTCCTCGCTCCTGCGTCTCATCACACGCGAGCTCAAGGCCAGCTCCGGCCAGGTCATCGTGGCGGGGCAGGACCTCACCAGGATGCGCAACAAGAAGGTCCCGTACCTGCGCCGCCAGATCGGCACCGTCTACCAGGACTTCAAGCTCCTGCCGGACAAGACGGTCTACGAGAACGTCGCCTTTGCCCTCGAGTGCATCGGCAAGCCCCGCTCGGTCATCAAGGCGCAGGTCCCCGAGGTGCTTCGCCTCGTCGGCCTCTCCGATAGGATGAAGTCGTTCCCGGACCAGCTCTCCGGCGGCGAGCAGCAGCGCGTCTCCGTGGCGCGCGCCATGGTCAACCGTCCCCCGCTGCTCGTCTGCGACGAGCCCACGGGCAACCTCGACCCGGCCATCTCCCTCGGCATCATGAAGCTGCTCGACCTCATCAACCGCAACGGCACGACGGTCATCATGGCGACGCACGACCGCGAGATGGTCGACTCCATGCGCCGCCGCGTCATCGCCCTCGAGGCCGGCCACGTCGTCCGCGACCAGGAGAGGGGAGGCTACGGATACTATGGTGCCCTCTAACTTTGGCTACTCCCTCCGTGAGGCCGGCCATCACTTCCGCCGCAACTGGACGACGGTGCTCGGCGCCATCGTCACGATCTTCCTCTCGCTGTTCATCATCGGCCTCTTCGTGCTCGGCTCCGTCATGATCTCGAGCGTGGTCGGCGGCGTGGAGGACAGCGTCACGATCCAGGCCTACCTGTCCGACAACGCCAGCGAGTCCGCGGTCCAGAGCCTCCAGTCCAAGATCGAGGGCTGGGACAACGTCGAGTCCGTGACCTACAAGTCCAAGGACCAGGCGCTCGAGGAGTACCGCACGTCCATGTCCAACCGCAACGCGAGCGACGCCGTTGCAGCCCTTGACGGCGAGAACCCGCTGCCGGCCTCCCTGGTCATCACCCTCGCCGACCCGCAGGAGGTCGCCGACACGGCCGAGCGCATCATGAACGACTCCTCGTTCGCCCAGATCCGCGACACCGCCGACGACCCCGAGTCCTCCCCGTCCGACGACGTCGTCTACGGCCAGGGCACGGTCGACCGTCTCTTCGAGGTGACCAACTACATCCGCCTCGCCGCGGTCGTCCTCGTGGTCATGCTGACCTTCGTGGCGTTCGTGTTCATCAACAACACGATTCGCCTCGCCATCACCGCGCGCCGCCGCGAGATCGCGATCATGCGTCTCGTGGGCGCCTCCAACGGCTTCATTCGCGGGCCGTTCGTGATGGAGGGCGTGCTCGAGGCGCTCATCGCGGCACTTCTCGCCATCGCCGCCCTTGTCGGCGGCATGCACGTGCTGCTGCCCATGCTGCAGGAGAACCTCTCCTTCCTGGCCTTCAACGTTCCCAACGAGGTGCTCTACGCCACCTTTGGCGGCCTGCTCCTCATTGGCATCGTCATCGGCCTGTTTGGCTCGGCCATCGCCATGAGGCGCTACCTCAAGGTCTAGCCAGACCGATCGTGCTGACGGTCCCTGGGGCCCCGGCATTCCACGCGAGAGTGATCGCGCTTTGCGCTCAGAACTCTCGCTTAGGAATGCCGGGGCCCTCCGTGTGCGCACGTCGGGTCTCCATCTTTATTGGGGTTGGGATAAGCTGGGGGGCGAGAAGGACGGAGGGGGCCTATGGGGCGTGGCAGGCCGCATCGGGGGAACAGGAGGCGCGGGCGCAGCGGGGGTCCGCGCGGCCGGGCGCGCACGCTCACGGGGACGCTCGTGGTCTCCCGTCCGGGCGCGGGCTACGTCGAGACGCCCGAGGGGACCTTCGACCTCGCGCGGCACGGCCAGCGCGAGGCGATGAACGGGGACGAGGTCGAGGTCGCGCTCGTGGAGCAGCGCGGCATGCGGCCCCGCGCCGTCGTCCGCTCCGTGACCTCCCGCGCCGTCGAGACCTTCCTCGGGCGCTTTGCGCCGGCCGGCCCGCTCGGCGCGGTCACGCCGCTCGACGCGCGCATCGGCCATGACTTCTTCGTGGTGCCCGAGGACCCGAGCCCCGAGCGGCTGGGCGTCGCCGAGGGCGACGTCGTGATCGCGCGCATCACCGAGTACCCCACGCGCAAGAGCGCCGCCGTGGTGACGCTGGAGCGCCGCGTGGGCTCCGCCGACGAGCTCGACCTCAACGTCGAGGCCGTCATCGCCTCCTTCGGCCTGCCCGGTGAGTTCCCGCCGGCGGCGCTGGCCCAGGCAGAGGGGATTGAGGCGCGCGCGGCGGAGGAGCTCGCGGCCAACCCTTCCCGCCTCGACCTGCGGGGCGAGCTCTGCGTGACCGTCGACCCCGCCGACGCGCGCGACTTTGACGACGCGGTGAGCGCCCGCAGGCTCGCGGGCGGCGGCTACGAGCTGGGCGTGCACATCGCCGACGTCTCGCACTACGTTGGCGTTGACACCCCCATAGACAACGAGGCCAAGCGGCGGACGTGCTCCGCCTACCTCGTCGACCGCGTGATCCCCATGCTCCCGGAGCGCCTCTCCAACGACGTCTGCTCGCTGCGTCCGGGCGAGGACCGTCTCGCGATGAGCGTCGTCATGCGCCTCGACGAGCGCGGCAACGTGCGGGGAGCCCGCATGGCGAGAAGCGCGATCCGCTCCGCCGCGCGCCTCGACTACGACACGGTGGACGAGGTTCTTCTCGGCAGAGCGGCCGCGCCCACGGACGAGATCGGCGAGCTGCTGCGCACGCTCGACGAGATCCGCGGCCTGCGCGAGCGCGTGAGGCACGAGCGCGGCGCCGTCGACTTTGAGACCGTGGAGGCCCGCGTGGTGCTCGACGAGGCCGGCGCGCCCACGGGCGTCTCCGTGCGCCGACGGACCCGCGCGACGGGGCTCATCGAGGAGGCCATGCTGCTCGCCAACGAGTGCGTGGCGGGGCGGCTCGCCGAGCGCGAGGCGCCGGCGGCCTACCGCGTGCACGAGCGCCCGATCGAGGAGGACCTGCGCGCGACGGTCCAGCCCCTGCGCGAGCTCGGCCTGCTCGACGGCGAGACGACCTCGGGCCTGCTCGCCGGGGACCCCTTTGCCATCCAGCGCGTCCTCGAGCGGGCGCAGGGGACAGACGGCGGACCGCTCGCGAGCGCGCTTCTGCTGCGCGCCCAGCGCCGTGCCGTCTACCTGCCCGTGAACGAGGGGCACTACGCCCTCGGCGCGCCGGCTTACTGCCACTTCACCTCCCCGATCCGCCGCTACCCGGACGTCCTTGTCCACAGGGCCCTCGGGGCGCTCATCGACGGGAGGATCGACGGGCGCGAGATGCGCGAGCAGGCCCGCGCGCTGCCCCAGCTGTGCCGGACCTGCTCGGAGCGCGAGCGCGCCGCCGACGCGGCGAGCCGGGCCTCCCAGAAGGTCAAGATGGCGGAGCTGTACTCGTCGCGGATCGGCGAGCGCCTTGCGGGCGTGGTCTCGGGCTGCGAGCGGTTTGGCCTGTTCGTCACCTTGGACGAGACGTACGCCGAGGGCCTCGTGCCGATCCGGGCGCTGGGGGATGAGTGGTTCACCTACGACGAGGCGCGCATGTGCCTCACGGGCGAGGAGTCCGGCGAGCGGTGGGGCCTCGGCCGCCGCGTCACCGTGGAGGTGACGGGCGTCAACGTGGCGCGTGGCCAGATCGACCTCGCGCTGACCAGAAATCACCTGGGTGATTTCTTGCCATAAACGATGAAAAGCGGTCGGCCATAATGGGAAGACTTAGAGGTACGAGAAGAACGGCGGGAGGCCGATGGAGAGAACGGAACTGACAGAGGAGCTGGAGCGCGCCGAGGGGCTGCTGCTGCAGGGCGAGGGCGAGCTGGCCGCGCGCCTGCTCGCGCGCCTGGCGGACGACGTCGAGGCGTACGTCGACGCAAACTGCCCGACCACCGGCGAACTCCAGTGGTTCGCATTCCCCTCGCTCTTCGAGCGGCTCGCCTACCGCCGCGTGGAGGCCGACCCGCGCGAGCTGCGCGACGTGGGCGAGCCGCTGGGCCGGCTCTACGCCGACCTCGCGCTGGCGTACGTCCGCACCGAGGACTACGACGCGGCCGCCGCGGCGCTCAAGAGCGCGGTGCGCTGGAACCCCATGGACTGCGCCTCGAGGCTCAACCTCGCCGACCTCTGCCGCGCCTCCGGCGACGTCCAGGAGTACCTGGCGCTCACCTACAGCGTCTTCGAGCGCGCGAGCGAGGCCTCGCACCTCGCCCGGGCGTTCGTGAACTTCTCCGGCTGGTTCCAGGCGGGCGAGAAGCCCCGCGCGGCCGCCGCCGCACTGCGCGCCGCCCGCAACCTCGACGTCCGCGACGGCGTGCTCGCCGCCGCGCTCGACCAGGCGGCCGGTACCGACCACGACCCCGACCTCGTGACGGACGCCGAGGCCACCGAGCTTCTCGCCGCCGAGGGGCTCCCCGACGGCGCCAACGCGGAGATCGCCGTCTGCCTGCTCATGTGCGCGGGCGACGCCGCTGCCGCCGGTGCGCGCGACGTGGCCGCGAGCCTCGCCCTGCGCGCCCGCGACCTGGTGGGCGAGCCGGCCGTGAAGGCCCTTCTCGAGCTCATCCACGAGACCGACGAGGAGGCGGCCGATGGCAAAGAGTAAGGTCGTGCGCCAGGCGGCTGCGGCGAAGGCCGCGCAGCAGAAGGGTCCCGGCAAGCGGACCATCGCGAAGAACCGCTCCGCCCACCACGAGTACTTCATCGAGGAGACCTTCGAGGCGGGCATCGAGCTCACGGGCACCGAGGTCAAGAGCCTGCGCGAGAGGGCGTGCCAGATCACGGACGCGTTCTGCCTCATCCGCGGGCGCGAGGCGTGGCTGCACGGCGTCCACATCCACCCCTACTCCAACGGCGGCGTGTGGAACGTGGACCCCGACCGCAAGCGGCGCCTCCTGCTGCACCGCCGCCAGATCGACTACCTGGACGGCAAGCTCCGGCAGAAGGGCCTGGCCCTCGTCCCGCTGGAGATCTACTTCGACGAGCACAACCGCGTGAAGCTGGCGATTGGCCTCGCGCGCGGCAAGAAGCTCTACGACAAGCGCGACGACATGGCGCGCCGCGACACCGACCGCGAGATCGCCCGCGCCCTCAAGGAGCGCAGCAGGTAGCGACTGGCGCACGGCGCCGGAAGGGAGCAGGACATGGACGCAAGCGCACTGTTCAAGTTCTCGTCGGGGCTCTACGTGGTCTCGGCGGACGACGGCGAGCGGGTGGGTGCCTGCATCGTCAACACGGGGCTGCAGGTGACGTCCACCCCGCTCCAGGTCTCCGTAACCGTGAACAAGGAGAATTTCACCTGCGGCGCCATCGAGCGCGCCGGGCACTTCTCGCTTGCCGTGGTGGACGAGTCTGCCGACATGCTCTTCGTGGGGCGCTTTGGCTTCCGCACCTCGGCGACGGAGGACAAGTACGACGGCATCGCGAGCGCCGTCGCGGCGACCGGCGATCCCTATCCTGCCGAGCATGCCTGCTCCTTCGTGGCGTGCAACGTGGTCCAGACGCTCGACGTGGGCACGCACCTCACCTTCGTCGGCGAGGTCGTGGATGCGGGCAACCTCTCGAGCGTGGTGCCCATGACCTACGCCTACTATCACACAACCCTCAAGGGAAAGACCCCGCCGAAGGCCTCTTCCTACGTTGGGGGTATAAGTTAGGTCAGGGCGAAAAACGCCCCTGGGAAACGAAAGGAGACGCGCATGTCCGAGGAGAAGAAGTACACGTTCCGCTGCACCGTCTGCGGCTGGGAGGTCACCGTCGACACCCCCGAGCTGCCCGAGGACTTTGTCTGCGAGGTCTGCGGCGTTGGCCCCGACATGTTCGAGCTCGTCGAGGAGTAGCGCGGGATCATAGGTGCGACCAACGGGGCGGCTTTCCACAGGGGGCCGCCCCCTTTTTTCGGCCCGCCCGTCCTTCTCGCCCCTCCGAACCCCCTCCCTCCCGAGGTTTGGGTTCGCGGTTCCGGCTCAGGCGCCGTGCCGTTTTGGAAAAGCCCAGCTCAGAGCGTAGCAAGAACCTTGATGCAACGCCCGTGCGCCGATCGGTGAACCCAAACCTCAGAGAGGGGTGCGTCCCGGGCGGCAAAACCGTGTTATCCGCGCGCAAAACGGGTAGAATACCCCCACGGCCGCGCGAGCGGCCCGTCGTACGTTGACAGCCGCATGGTGGCGGTCCTTCTCGCCATGTCCTGTGACCGGGGGTGACTGGTTTCGACAGGGTGGGCCTGAGATGGGCAGCAGGTCGTGGTCTCCTCGCCACGTTAAACAGGGGTACCGTCAAATTGAATTGACGACAACAACTCTTTTGAGCCTCAGCTGGCTCTCGCTGCTTAATTAGATAGCGGCGCGTCAAACCGGGGATCGCTCCCGTTCCCGGGGCGACGTCATCTGAGGGAGATGCGCGCGCGGACGTAGCCGGTATGCCGCGCGCAAAGACCGAACCGGCTGGGATGCCAAGCGCGGGTGACCGGGTGCGCGGCGTCCAAGACCCAACCGGCCACTGAACCTGGAGACACCTGTCAGGGGTCTGCTTTGGACCGGAGTTCGATTCTCCGCACCTCCACCATGTATGCTTCGCGGCCGTCGGCCCCTCCCGGGCCTGCGGCCGCTGTCATGTTTTGTAGGGAGGTCCCATGACGGACGAGAAGAACGGCGCCGCCGCGCCCGCGCTCGTGCTGGAGGGCGGCGGCTTTAGGGGGATGTTCACGGCCGGCGTGCTCGACGTGCTGCAGGAGCGCGGGGTCTACGGCTTCTCGGGCATCTGGGGCGTCTCGGCCGGCGCGGTGAACGCGGCGAACTTCCGCTCGCGCCAGATCGGGCGCACCATGCGCGACATCCTGGCCTTCCGCGACGACCGCCGCTTCATGTCGCTGTGGTCGTTCGCCACCACGGGCGACGTGGCCGGGGCGGACTTCATGTACGACGAGGTCCAGAACCGCCTGGACCCCTGCGACGTGGCTGCGTTCAACGCGAGCGAGACGCCCCTGTGGGTTGTCGTCTCCGACGTGACCTTTGGCGCGCCGGCGTATCTGCCCGTCCGTCGCTTCCCCGAGGACATCGAGTGCGTGCGCGCCTCTGCCTCCGTGCCCACGGTGTCGCGCATCGTGGAGATCGACGGCCGCCGCTGCCTCGACGGCGGCACCACGGACTCGATCCCCTACGCGGCGGCGCTGGGCCTCCCGGGCGCGCCCGAGGTGCCGGGGCGCCCCGCGACCGACCGCGCCCTCGTGGTGCTCACGCAGGACCGCTCCTTCGTGCGCGCTCTCGCGGGCTCGGCCGAGCAGATCGCGCTGCGCTCGCACCGCTACGACCACTACCCGTACTACCTCGAGGCGCTGCGCACGCGCGCCGAGCGCTACAACGAGCAGCGCGAGCGGCTCTGGGAGCTCGAGCGCGAGGGCCGCTGCCTGGTCGTGGCGCCCGAGGAGCCGGTGGCCGTGGGGTCGACCACGCGCGACGGGGAGACGCTCCTCTCGCTGTACGTGGCCGGTCGCCGCCAGACGCTGGAGCGGATCGCGGAGATCGAGATCGTGTGCCGAATCGTGGTGTCCGGCCTCTGCCCGAGGGCGGCGGCCGCGCCCTAGAATCGATATCGCTGAAACGTCGATTCGAGAAGAAGGGACACGGCCACCATGGACACTCTACAGGAAAACGGGATGCTGGAGAACCTCCCGGTCAGGGACGACGGGACTCTCGACCTCACGGAGCTCGCGCGGCGGGCCCTGGAGTCGATACTCAACCAGGTGATGGACGCGCAGGCCGACGAGCTGTGCGGGGAGGGGAACAGGAGGAACGGCTACCGGGAGCGGACGCTGCTCACGGTCGTCGGGGAGATCACGCTCCGGATACCGAAGCTCAGGGAGGGGAGCTACTTCCCGGACGACATCGTGAGGCCCTACTCGCGCGTGGACCGGGCGATGGTCGCCTGCGTGCGCGAGGTGTACGTGCGGGGGCTCTCGACCAGGAAGATAGAGA
This sequence comes from uncultured Atopobiaceae bacterium, assembly GCA_963931035.1. GTDB lineage: Bacteria > Actinomycetota > Coriobacteriia > Coriobacteriales > Atopobiaceae > Thermophilibacter. The sequence continues at coordinate 1,744,947 of OZ006979.1, forward strand.
GGGCCGCCGAGGCCCTCGAGTTCGCGCGCCTCTCGCCGTCGCGCGTGTCGCGCATGACCGCCGACCTCGACGAGGAGGTCGCCTCGATGCGCGCCGAGCGCTTCGACGGGGCGCGCTTCCCCTACCTCTGGCTCGACGCGACCTACCTCAAGTGCCGCGACGAGGGGCACGTGCAGTCCAAGGCCGTCGTCACCGCCATCGCGTGCGGCGAGGACGGGTCGAGGAGGTTCGTCGGCTTCGGGTGCGTCGACGCCGAGAGCGCGAGCTCGTGGAAGGCGTTCCTCAGGGGCCTCAGGCGCCGCGGCGTCTCGGGCGTGAGGTGCGTCACCTCCGACGCCCACGAGGGCCTCGTCCAGGCGGTCTCCGAGGTCTTCCCGGGCGCCGCCTGGCAGCGCTGCATCGTGCACCTCGAGCGCGACGCCGCCGGCTGGTTCAGCCGCCGCGACGACCGCGCCTGCGCGCTGGCGGCGCTCAAGGCGGTGTTCGCCGAGCGCGAGCCGTCGCTGGTCCGCGCCGCCTACCGCAGGGCCTGCGAGGAGCTGGGCGCGATGTCGGCGCGGGCCGGCGAGCTCCTCGAGGACGCCGAGGCGGACGCGCTCGCCTACCTCGACTTCCCCTTCGAGCACCACGTGAGGCTCCGGACGAACAACGTGCAGGAGCGCGCGAACGAGGAGATCAAGCGCAGGACCAAGGTCGTCTCGGTCTTCCCCTCCGTCGAGGCGATGGAGCGCCTCGTGGGCTCCGTGCTCATCGACGTCAACGAGGAGTGGATGGACATGAACTTCATCGACGCGGCGTCGCTGCGCGGAGTCGAGAGGTCGACTGCCGAGCCGGAGCCGCCGTCGCCCGAGGTCGTCGAGCGGGCGAGGCTCATCGTGGTCGGGGCGATCGAGGAGAGGAGGAGGGCCGCATGACGGGAAAGGTGTAGTATCGGGGAGATCGGTCCTAGGGCGACCGGCCGCCCCGCAGCGTGGCGGACACCAACAATCGGCACACAACCGAGATCGAGGCGTTTGTCGGCCAGGGGCTCTAAGAATCGCCGCCCTTGTCGGCTGGCGCCCTAAAAAACGCTGACCTTGTCTCATCTCAGACGGACAAGGCCAGCGTTTCTTGGAAGATTTGACAACAAGGACGCAGTTTCTTAGAGCGCTTGGCGACAAGGACGGCGATTTCCGGAACGCCGCGCGACAAGGGCGCAGTTTCTTAGATCGCCGGCCGACAAGGGCCCGGTTTCCCGGAGCGACGCCCCCTACGCCAGGCGCGTGACCTCCACGCGGTCGACGAGCCCGTCGACGACGGAGCGCTCGGCGGCCTGCGTGCCGGACTCCATGACGTTGGCGGCGCCCGTCGCCATGGCCAGGCGCAGCGTGTCCTCGACGCCCATGCCCTGGGAGTCGGCGTAGACGAAGGCCGCGACCACGGAGTCGCCGGCGCCCACGGTGGAGCCCACGGGGACCTTCACCGAGGAGGCGTGCCAGGTCTCGCCTGCGGTGGCAAGCAGCGCGCCCTCGCCGCCCATGGAGATCACGACGCGCTCCACGCCCTTCTCGACCAGCTCGTGCGCCGCCGCCGCGATCTCCTCGACCGTGGTGAGCTCGCGGCCAACGAGCGCAGAGAGCTCGTGGTTGTTGGGCTTGGTGAAGAACGGCTTGCCCCTGAGGCCGGCCTCGAGGGCGTCGCCGTCCGCGTCCAGGTAGACGTGCGCGCCGGCGTGGCGCAGGGTGCGCGTCCACGCGCCGTAGGTCCCGCGGTCCACCCCGGCGGGGAGGCTTCCGGAGAGCACCACGTAGTCGCCCTCGCAGACCTCCTCGGCCAGCACGTCGAGCATCTCGGCGAGCATGGCGTCGGTCACCTCGGGGCCGGGCTCGTTGATGTCGGTGTGGGTGTCCTGCACGGGGTCGATGACCTTGAGGTTGGTGCGGGTCTCGCCGTTGGCGGGGAAGGCCTTCACGCGGATGCCGGCCTCCTTGAGGGCGCCGGCGATCCAGCTGCCCGTGTCGCCGGAGAGGATCGCCACGGCCTCGGAGGTCCCGCCGAGCTTGGCGATGACCTTGGAGACGTTGATGCCCTTGCCGCCCGCGTCGCGGCGCAGCTCGGTGATGCGGTTGACGGCGTCGAGGGTGAAGCCCGGGATGTGGACGGTCTTGTCGAGGGCGGGGTTGAGCGTGACGGTGTAGATCATCGGTTCCTCCTCGGATGGGCTGCCTTTGGTTGCCATTATTCTAGTGCGCGGCGGGCACCCCGGGCCCACGCGTCGGCGGGTGCGTCTGTACAGGTTGTGTACGGAAAAATCACCGGCAACAGGCGCGTTCGTTGCGCTATACTCTTACAGCTTTTCCACAGAGCCCCGTAATCTCTGACAAAAGCACGGCGGCTTGTCCAGAAGCCGTCACTCAGCAGGTACGTAGGAGGAGTCAAGTGAAGAAGTCGACTCAGTTCGCCAAGAACGGCGAAGTCGAGCGCAAGTGGGTGCTCATCGACGCCGAGGGCGCGACGCTCGGCCGTCTGGCCACCACCGCCGCCATGATTCTTCGTGGCAAGAACAAGCCGCAGTACACCCCCAACGCCGACACCGGAGACTTCGTCGTCGTCATCAACGCCGACAAGGTCGTCCTCACCGGCGTGAAGGCCGATCACAAGCAGTACTGGCGCTACTCCGGCTATCTCGGCGGCCTCAAGCTCGAGAGCTTCCGCGAGGCCATGGAGAAGCACCCCGAGCGCGTCGTCGAGCACGCCATCAAGGGCATGCTTCCCAAGACCACCCTCGGCCGCAAGCAGGGCACCAAGCTCAAGGTCTATGCCGGCCCCGAGCACCCGCACACGGCCCAGAACCCCGTCAAGATTGATTGGAGGGCCTAACCGATGGCTGAGAACACCGTAGTCTACACCGGTACCGGCCGCCGCAAGGAGGCTGTCGCCCGCGTCCGCCTGGTGCCCGGCACCGGCAAGGTCGTCGTGAACGGCCGCGAGGCCATCCAGTACTTTGGCCGCCAGCAGCTCGTTGACAACGCGCTTGCCCCGCTGCGCCTCACCGAGACCGCCGAGCGCTTCGACGTGCTCGCCAACCTCGATGGCGGCGGCATCAACGGCCAGTCCGGCGCCCTGCGCCTGGGCATCGCCCGCGCCCTCCTCGACGCCGGCGAGTACCGTGAGGACCTCAAGAAGGCCGGCTTCCTCACCCGTGACGCCCGCGCCGTCGAGCGCAAGAAGTACGGCCTCAAGAAGGCCCGCAAGCGCCCGCAGTTCTCCAAGCGCTAGGCTTCTTCGCGATTTTGCGCCCTCGAGCCCGTCGAGTTCTTCTCGGCGGGCTCTTTTTGTGCCCCCTCCCTCTGAGGTTTGGGTTCACGGTTTGGGCAAAACGAGGGTCTCTCGCTATAAAACCGCAGATAAATTCTTTCGTGAGGCCCGTTTGGCGCAAACCATGAACCCAAACCTCGCGGGAGGAGGGCCGCAAGGGGGGCTCCGCGCGAGGGGGAGTTTGATGCCAGCGTGTGAAATTCCCCAAAAGACGGCGAGCGCCGCAGGGCATGTGCCACAATGGGTGGGACTTAAATCTAATACCTTTTGGGAAGGGTTCCGATGAAGTACTTTGGCACCGACGGCTTCCGCGGCGAGGCCAACAAGGGGCTCACCGTCGAGCACGCCTACCTCATTGGCCGCTACGTGGGCTGGTACTACGGCGCCCGCCAGGAGCGCAAGGCCCGCGTCGTGGTGGGCAAGGACACGCGCCGCTCCAGCTACATGTTCGAGAGCGCCCTCGTGGCCGGCCTCGTCGCCTCCGGCGCGGACGCCTACCTGCTGCACGTGATCCCCACGCCGGGCCTCGCCTACGAGACGCTCGACGGCCACTTTGACTGCGGCATCATGATCAGCGCCTCCCACAACCCCTACACCGACAACGGCATCAAGCTCGTCAACGGCGAGGGCTACAAGATGGACGAGGACGTCCTGGAGCTCATCGAGGACTACATCGACGGCAAGGTCGAGGTCCCGCTGGCCACCGGCGACGCCATCGGCTGCACCGTGGACTACATGCAGGGCCGCAACCGCTACATCGCGCACCTCATCGCGAGCGCCAACTTCTCGCTCCAGGGCGTGAAGGTGGGCCTGGACTGCGCCAACGGCGCCGCGTCCTCCGTGGCCAAGCCCGTCTTTGACGCGCTCGGCGCCGACGTCCGCGTGATCAACAACGCGCCGGACGGCTTCAACATCAACGTGGACTGCGGCTCCACCCACATCGACCGCCTGCGCCGTCACGTGGTGGAGCAGGGCCTCGACGTGGGCTTTGCCTACGACGGCGACGCCGACCGCTGCCTCGCCGTGGACGAGCGCGGCAACGTGGTGGACGGCGACCTCATCCTCTACATCTGCGGCGTCTACCTCAACAAGCACGGCCGCCTCACCGCGGGCACCGTGGTCCCCACCGTCATGAGCAACTACGGCCTGTTCAAGGCCCTCGACGAGGCGCACCTCTCCTACGAGACCACCGCGGTGGGCGATAAGAACGTCTATGCCTGCATGCGCGAGAACGGCTACAGCCTGGGCGGCGAGCAGTCCGGCCACATCATCTTCGGCGACATCGAGTGCACCGGCGACGGCATCATGACCTCGCTGCGCGTGATGGAGGTCTTCCGCGCCGAGCGCGAGAAGCTCTCGCAGCTCGCCGCGCCCGTGAAGCTCTACCCGCAGGAGCTCGTGAACGTCCGCGTGAAGGACAAGGACGCCGCGATGGGCGACGCCGCCGTGCTCGACTCCGTCAAGCGCGCCGAGGAGTTCCTCGCCGGCCAGGGCCGCGTCCTCGTGCGCGCCTCGGGCACCGAGCCGCTCGTGCGCGCGCTCGCCGAGGCGCCGACCGACGAGCTCTGCAAGCAGGCGAACGCCATCGTTCTCGAGGCGCTCGAGGCCCATCGCGCGTAGGGCGCGCCGGGGGAGGGGGTCCGCATGTGCGGGATCGTAGGCTACACCGGTAGGGACCAGGCCGTGGGCTACCTGCTCGAGGGCCTGCGCACGCTCGAGTACCGCGGCTACGACTCAGCGGGCGTGGAGGTGCTCGGGGCAGACGGCGCGCTGCACGGCGTCAAGTGCGCCGGCCGCGTGGCCACGCTTGCCGAGCGCTGCGAGACGGCCAACCTCGTGGGCACCACGGGAATCGCGCACACGCGCTGGGCGACCCACGGCGCGCCCACGGACCGCAACTCCCACCCGCACCGCGACTGCACGGGCCGTATCGCGATCGTGCACAACGGCATCATCGAGAACTTCCGCGAGCTGCGCAGCTACCTCAGGCACAACGGCCACGAGCTCGAGAGCGAGACGGACTCCGAGGTCATTGCCCACCTCATCGAGGACGCCTGGGCGGGCCCCTCCAAGGGCAACCTCGTCGCCGCCGTGCGCAACGCCGTCCGCAGGCTCGAGGGCTCGTGGGCGATCGCGGCGGTCTGCGCCGACGCCCCCGGCGAGATCGTGTGCGCCCGCAACGGCTCGCCGCTCGTCGTGGCCTCCACGGACCAGGGCGCCTACGCCGCCTCCGACGTGACCCCGCTCGCGAGCGTCACCTCGCACGTCACCCAGCTCGAGAACGGCCAGATCGCGCGGCTCGAGGCAACCGGTCGCGTCACGGTCTTTGACGCGGACGGCCAGGTGGTCGAGCATCCCACGACGCTCGACATCGACTGGGACGCCTCGGCGGCCACGCTCGGCGGCTACTCCGACTTCATGGCCAAGGAGATCGCGGAGCAGCCCGAGGCCATCGAGCGGCTGCTCTCCGGGCGCCTGGGCGAGAAGGGCGTCTTCCTGGACGAGCTCTCCATGACGAGCGAGGAGCTCGCGTCGGTCGACCTGGTCTACCTGATCGCGTGCGGCACGTCCTACCACGTGAGCCTCATCGCCCGCACGCTGATCCAGACCTGGGCCAAGGTGCCCGTCATCTGCGACTACGCCTCGGAGTTCAACTACGAGCAGGACGTCATCGTGACGCCCAACACGCTCTGCGTCATCATCACGCAGTCCGGCGAGACGGCGGACACGCTCACGGCGGCGCGCCGCATGAGGGGCATGGGCTGCAAGGTCTTTGCGATCACCAACGTGCTCGGCTCCACCGCGGCGCGCGAGTCCGACGGCGCGCTCTACGTGCAGGCCGGGCCCGAGGTCTGCGTTGCGTCCACCAAGGCCTACACGGCCCAGATGGTGGCGAGCGCCCTCCTCGCGCTGCGCCTCGCGCAGGCGCGCGGCGAGATGGAGCGCGCGGAGGCGGAGCGCCACTACGGCGACCTCTGCGCGATCCCCGACCTCATCCGCGAGGTCATCTCGCGCTCCTGGCAGGACAAGCGCGCGGCGGGCGTCTTCCGTCGCGCCCACTCGGCGCTCTTCCTCGGGCGCGGCGTCAACGCGACGACGGCCTACGAGGGCGCGCTCAAGCTCAAGGAGATCAGCTACCTGCACGCGGAGGCGTATCCCGCGGGCGAGATGAAGCACGGCCCGATCGCGCTTTTGGAGCCGGGCTTCCCGGTGGTGGCGATCGTCCCCGAGGACCGGGTGCACGACAAGACCGTCTCCAACATCCAGGAGGTCATCGCGCGCGGCGCGACCTGCGTGTCGGTGGCCACGGACGGCGACGAGGCCGTCGCCTCGCTCGTGGAGCACGTCCTGTGGATCCCCCCGATGACAGACGAGCTTCTCGTCCCCATCGTGGCCGTCGTCCACCTGCAGATGCTCGCCCGCTACGTGGCCCGCGCCCGCGGCTGCGACGTGGACAAGCCCCGCAACCTCGCCAAGTCCGTCACGGTGGAGTAGCGTATGGCAACGGCAGGCATCGGCGTCGACATGCTCGAGATCGACCGGATGGAGCGCGTGCTCGCCCGCCGCCCCAACTTCGCCCGGCGCGTCTTCACGGAGGAGGAGCGCGCGTACTGCGAGAAGTGCGCCCGCCCCGCCGAGCACTACGCCGCGCGCTTTGCCGCGCGCGAGGCGGTGGTCAAGGCGCTCGGGACGGGGTTCTCCGACGGGGTGAGCTTTCGCGACGTCTCGGTCACGCGCGACGACTCGGGCAGGCCGCGCGCCCTGCTCGCCGGCCGTGCCGCAGAGATCGCCCGCGAGCGGGGGATCGGGGAGGTCGCCCTCTCAATCTCGCACACGCACGACGTGGCCGTTGCCAACGCGATCGCGGTGACCGACGCGGTGCGCCCCGCGCCGGACGCGCGCCGCGAGGCCCAGCGCGCGCTCGCGAGCTCGTTCAAGGAGGCCCGCTCCGTGCTCGACGAGCTTGAGCGCGTGCAGGAGGCCGAGCTCGACGGGATTGCCGCCGGCGCGCCGGACACGACCGACGCTTCACAGGAGGAGTAGAGACACATGCAGCCCGTGCTGAACATAGACGACGTCAAGCGCGTCGAGGTGGCCCTCACCCGCGAGGGGGTGAGCGTGGCCGAGCTCATGCACCGCGCCGGCCTCGCGGCGGCGCGCGAGGCGCTCGAGTTTGGCGACGTGGACAACGTGGTGGTTCTCGCCGGACTGGGCAACAACGGGGGCGACGGCTGGGTCGCCGCCGAGGCGCTGCGCGAGCGCGGCGTCAACGTGACGGTGGTGAGCCCCATCGACCCGGACGCCCTCTCGGGCGACCTCTCGCGCCAGGTGGCGCAGAGCGCCGTGCGCGCGGGCGTCTCCGTCCTCGCGGGTCCGTCGCGCGACGAGCTCGAGGAGCTTCTCGCCCCGGCGGACGTGGTGATCGACTGCATGCTGGGGACGGGCTTTCGCGGCGAGCCGCGCCCGCCCTTTGACATCTGGATCGAGTGCGTGAACGCGTGCTCGGCCCACGTGCTCGCCGTCGACGTGCCGAGCGGCCTGTCCGCGGAGACCGGGCGCGCCGCCGGCGCGTGCGTGGTCGCCGACATGACGGTGACCATGATCTCGCTCAAGCCGGGGCTTCTCGCCGACGACGGGCGCGACGCGAGCGGGGCCATCGTGGTGGCGCCGCTGGCGGAGCAGACCGAGCGCCTCGTGATCGACGAGGACCCCGTTGCCTGGCGCACCGACCTCGCCGACTACCTGGGCTCCATTGCCCCGCGCACGGCGTCCGTGGACAAGTTCGCGCGCGGCTCGGTCCTCGTGGTGGGCGGCTCGCGCCGCTACCCGGGTGCGGCCATCATGGCGGCCCGCGCCGCGGCGCGCATGGGCGCCGGCTACGTGACGCTGGCGACGCCCGCCTCCGCCGCCCTGGTCGCCCAGGCGCACCTGCTTGAGATCCCCGTCGTGCCGCTCCCCGAGGACGAGGACGGCACGTTCACGGCGGAGGCCTGTGACGTGGTCCGCAAGCTGGCCGAGCGCTCCTCGGCGGTGCTCGTGGGCCCGGGGATGCGCGTAAGCGGCGGCTCCTCGGCGATCGTGTCCGCGCTGCTCGAGTGCGACGTGCCGCTCGTCATCGACGCGGACGGCCTCAACTGCCTGGCGCGCCTCACCGACGGCGCGCTCCCCAAGTTCCCCGAGATCATCCGTCGCGACGCCCCGCTCGTGCTCACGCCGCACCGCGGCGAGCTCGGCCGCCTCGTGGGGCGCCCGGGCGCCGCCGCGCCTGCCTCGCTCGTCGACCAGCTCGCCGCCGCGCGCGAGATCGTGTGGTCCGACGGCGGCTCCGAACTCGTCGTCGTTGCCAAGGGCACGGCGACGGGCTGCGTGAGCGTCGAGAAGGCCGTCCTGCCCAAGCCCGGTCCGGCGGCGCTCGCCACGGCGGGCTCCGGCGACGTGCTTGCTGGTATGATGGCTTCGGCCCTTGCGCAGCGCAGCGGCGAGGACGAGGACCTTGCGCTTCTCGCCGCCTACGTCTGCGAGGTGCATGCCTACGCGGGGTCGCTCGCCGTCGAGCGCCTTGGGTCGCGCGCCGTCATGGCGGGCGACGTCATCGACGTGATCGGCATCGCCTCCGATGCCGTCGACGAGCACGTCGCCTACGGTGAGGGGCCAGCAGGGGAGTAGCGCCGGCTTGCCGGAAGGGGGCAGCAACGTGGAGAGGGCCCAGGGTCCCAAGAGCCGTTGGTCGTGGGTCGAGGTCAACCTCGCGGCGCTGCGGCGCAACACCACCGCCTTCAAGCGCCGACTCGAGCGCGGCGTGGAGCTCATGTGCGTCGTCAAGGCCGATGCCTACGGGCATGGCGCCGTCCCGTGCGCCAAGGTCATGCACGCCGCTGGCGCGAGCCAGTTTGCCGTGGCCACGGTCGGTGAGGGCGTGGCGCTTCGCGAGGCGGGCATCGAGTGGCCCATCCTCGTCCTCTCCGAGCCGCCCGTCGACTGCGTGCGCACGCTCGTGGAGCACGACCTCATGCCGACCGTGTACACGGCGGACTTTGCCCTCGCGCTCGGGGAGGCGGCGGCCGCCGAGAACCGCGTCGCCCGCTACCACCTGGCCGTGGACACGGGCATGACGCGCATCGGCGTGCGGCGCTCCGACGTCGTGGAGCTGCGGCGCACCATAGACTTCCACCGCGGGCTGGAGTGCGCGGGCACCTTCACGCACTTCGCCACCGCGGACGTCCCCGACGACTGGGACTTTGCCCTCCAGCTCAACCGCTTCCGGGAGGCGGTCGAGGCCCTGCGCGGCGCGGGCCTGGAGACGGGCCTCGTGCACTGCGACAACACGCCGGGCACGATCATGCACCCGGAGTGCCACTTTGACATGTGCCGCGTGGGCATTGGCCTCTACGGCCTGCACCCGGCGGACATCACCCGCTCCTACCTGGACCTCGAGCCGGTCATGAGCGTGCGCGGCCGCGTGACGCGCGTCATCTACCCCAATGTGGGCGATGGCGTGGGCTACGGGCTCACCTGGCGCGTCCCCAAGCAGAACATCCAGGTCGCGACCGTCCCCATCGGCTACGCGGACGGCCTGGCGCGCGAGCTCTCCAACCGGATGGAGGTCATCGTGGGCGGCATGCGCTGCCGTCAGGTGGGCAACATCTGCATGGACCAGTTCATGTTCGCGGTGGACGTGAACGGCGTCCGTTCCTATCGGCCCACGCGACCCGTGGAGTACGGAGACGTGGTCACCATCCTGGGCGCGAGCGACGACGAGCGCATCACGGCCGAGGAGATGGCGGACCTCAGGCGCACCATCAACTACGAGGTCGTCTGCGACTTTGGGATGAGACTTGAGAAGATCTACACGTAAGGGGACGGCCACGGGCGGCACCGCCGCCGAGAGAAGGGGGCTCGACCTCATGTCCATCATGCACATACCCGGCCACGAGCACCAGGGCCCGCGCGAGGTCTCGCTGCAGGAGATCCGCGACCTTATGGGCAACTGCCAGCTCTGCCCGCTGGGCGCCACGCGCACCAACCTCGTCTTTGGCGTGGGCAACCCTCATGCACGCGTGATGTTCATCGGCGAGGGTCCCGGCCGCAACGAGGACCTGCAGGGCGAGCCCTTCGTGGGCGCCGCCGGCCACAAGCTGGACGCGCTTCTCGGCTGCGCGGGCCTCACGCGCGAGGAGATCTACATCGCCAACGTGGTCAAGTGCCGCCCGCCCGGGAACCGCAACCCCAAGCCCGAGGAGATCGAGGCCTGCGCGCCCTTCCTGCGCGAGCAGATCCGCTCGATCTGGCCGGACGTGATCGTGTGCCTGGGCAACTTCGCGTCGCAGTTCGTGCTGCGCACGAGCGCGGGCGTGACGTCGCTGCGCGGCAAGCTCTACCAGACGGGCCACTTCACGGTGTGCCCGACCTTCCACCCGGCGGCCTGCATCTACCACTCCGACTGGCAGCCGCTGCTGGAGGACGACCTGCGAATGGTGGGCGCCTGGCTCGCCGAGCACCCTGCGGGAGGCGAGGCGTAGATGGCCGAGAAGAGCTTTCGCACGGGCTCGCGCGAGGAGACGATTGCGCTGGGCGAGCGTCTGGGCCACGCCCTTGCCGCCGGGGACGTGCTGGTTCTGACAGGTGACCTCGGGGCGGGGAAGACCCAGCTCACCAAGGGGATTGCGGCGGGCATGGGCGTGACGGACGACGTCACGAGCCCCACGTTCACGATCGAGATGGTCTACGAGGGCGCCGAGATGCCGCTCTACCACTTTGATCTCTACCGCCTGGACGACCCCGACCAACTGGAGGACACGGGCATCTTCGACGTGCTCGGCGCCGACGGCGTGTGCTCGATCGAGTGGGGCGAGCAGTTTGCCGATCAGATCGGTGACGCGCGCGTGGACGTCTTCGTGACGCGCCTCGACTCCGAGGCCACGCCGGGCGAGGAGCCCCCGCGCGAGGTCCGCCTGGTCGCGCACGACGCGCGCGGCGAGGCCCTTCTCGCCGCGCTGTAGCGTCGCGCCGCCGCTGCGAGGTCCTCTCGCCCGTCCTTCTCGCCCTTTCGCAAACTGTCGCTTTCTGCGTGTCGCGGCCCGGATTTGGTGCCCGCGGGACGTAAAAAGCGACAGTCTGCAAAAAGAGACATTTTTCTTATTGAGACTTAGTCTCAATATGATATCCTCGTACCAGACACGAGGGAGGTGGGACATGCCAGCGAGAAACACGGTGCAGCGCCAGATCGTCGCCGACGCGCTGCGCGCGCTTGCCAACCATCCCACCGCCGACGAGGTCTACGAGGCCGTTCACGTGGAGCATCCCAGCGTGGGGCGGGCGACCGTCTATCGTACGTTGGGAAGGCTCGCCGACGAGGGCGCCATCGGCCGCGTGCGCATCAACAACGGGGCCGACCGCTTTGACCACCAGACGTTTGCGCACTACCACGTGCGCTGCGTGCGGTGCGGGCGGGTGGACGACGTCATCATGGCGCCCGTCCTGGAGGGCGTCGACGAGGCTGCCGCGGCGGCGTCGGAGTACCGGATCGTGGGGCACACGCTGCAGTTCGACGGCGTCTGCCCCGCGTGCCAGGCGGCCGAGAAGAACGACGAGGCATCAACGGCGTAGGCCGTGTGCATAGGAGAGGGGCGGGGCTGCGGCCTCGCCGCCAACAAACAAGGAGGTTTCACGATGGACAAGTGGGTCTGCAAGGTCTGCGGTTACATCTACGAGGGCGCCGAGCCGCCGGCGGAGTGCCCGGTCTGCCACGCTCCGGCCAGCCAGTTCGAGAAGGTCGAGGGTGAGCTCAAGCTCGCCGCCGAGCACGAGTACGGCATCTACGCCAAGACCGTGAAGGACAACCCCGACGTCTCCGACGAGGACAAGGCCTACATCCTCGAGCAGCTCAAGGCCAACTTCACCGGTGAGTGCTCCGAGGTCGGCATGTACCTCTGCATGGCGCGCATCGCCCACCGCGAGGGCTACCCCGAGATCGGCCTCTACTGGGAGAAGGCCGCCTACGAGGAGGCCGAGCACGCCTCCAAGTTCGCCGAGCTGCTGGGCGAGGAGCTCGAGCCCAACATGAAGGCCGACACCAAGTCCAACCTCGCCTGGCGCGTCGACTGCGAGTTCGGCGCCACGCAGGGCAAGGTCGACCTGGCCACCTGCGCCAAGAAGAACAACCTCGACGCCATCCACGACACCGTCCACGAGATGGCGCGCGACGAGGCCCGTCACGGCAAGGCTCTCAAGGGCCTGCTCGAGCGCTACTTCGGCTAATGGCTGGCCGGCCTAGGAAGAAGGCCGCCGGATCCGCCGGATCGAAGAAGGTCAAGCCCTCGGGGCCCGTGCCATGCGCGGTGCTCTGGGGGCTTGACCCGTCTGGCGAGAAGGGCGCGGCGGTCCGGGCGGTGCTACGCGAGATGGGCGTGGTCGCGCGCACGGCGCTGCCCGAGCGGCTGAGCGACCCGGCCGGAGCGTTCGCGCGGCTGCCGGGGTTCCGGCCGGCGCTGGTGTCGTATGCCGGTCCGCTGCCGACGGTGGGGGAGTTCGTGCTGCTGTGCGGCCTCACCGACGCGCAGGTGAACGAGTTTCTCGCCCGCTCGCGCGAGGCGGGGTGCGTCGTGGGCGCAAAGGCGCTGCTCACGCGCGCGAACCGCGCGTGGCCGCTCGCGCGGCTGATGGAGGCTGTCGCCGCCGAGCACGCCCAGATGGCCGGTGGTGACGGCGCCTCCTAAAATCAACCGATTTGGCAGAGAATTGACCCGTCGGAGGAGCCGCCAACTGGGCGCTCTTCTCGCCCTGTCCGCAAAAGAGCCGACTTGGCAGACGATTTTCTGCCAAGTCGGCCTTTTTGAGGAGGCGTCGGCGTGGCCCCGTCATGCGGCGATTTGACTACACTAGACGAGTTAAAACTACGAGCGAGAAGAGCTGCGAATGGCCGAGAAGATCATCCTTGCGCTGGACACGTCCACGGACATGCTGGCCTGTGCCGTCGGGCGCGTGGGCGCGGACGGCTCCGTGACGGTGCTGGCGGCGCGCGACCACCTGTGCCGCCGCCAGGCCAACGTGGAGCTGGTGAGCACGGCGCAGGAGGCGCTCGCGGAGGCGGGCCTTGCGATGGGCGAGCTCGACGCCGTGCTCGTGGGGCGCGGACCCGGCTCGTTCACGGGCGTGCGCATCGGCATTGCCACGGCCAAGGGGCTCGCGTGCGGCGCGGGGCTTCCGCTCTATGGCACCTCCGCGCTCGACGCGATGGCGTGGTCTGCGTGGGACGCCGGCGCGCGCGGCACGCTCGCGGTGGCGGGCGACGCCATGCGCGGCGAGGTCTACCCGGGCATCTACGAGCTGGACGAGGCGGGCGCGCACCGCACCTTCCCCGCCGAGACCGTGCTCAAGGCCGACGCCTGCGTCGCCGCGTGGGCGGAGCGCGCCGACGCGGCCGAGCTCACGCTCACGGGCAACGGCCTGGCCAAGTACCGTGCGCGCTTTGAGGCTGCGGGCCTCGCGTCCTTCTCGCCCGAGGAGGCGTGGTACCCCACGGGCGAGGGGCTGCTCCGCGCGGCGGTGGAGGCCGGCGCCTTTGACGAGCAGCCCGGTGACCCGGCGCTGGTCCTGCCCATCTACACCCGTCTCTCCGACGCCGAGGAGGCCGAGCGCACGAGGTTGGGCCTGAAGAAGCCCGCGACCGTGGAGCTCACCGGCGTCGACGACGCGCTCGCGGGCATCCACCTGCAGCTTCGCCCCATGACGGTGAACGACACCGCCGCCGTGGCCGCGCTCGAGGCGGCCGCCTACGCGGACGCGGCGCACACGCCGTGGACCGAGCGCATGTTCTACGAGGAGCTCTCCCAGCCCGGCCGCAGCTGGTGGGTCGCGCACGACCAGGGGACCGTCATCGGATTTGCGGGCGGCGTGCTCGCGGGGGCGGACTTTGAGGTCGAGGAGGTCGTCGTGGACGCGGCGCGCCGTCGCGAGGGCATCGCAACGCGCCTCGTGGCCCGCGTGGCCTACGACGCGCAGATGCTCGGCGCGCAGACGATCTCCCTCGAGGTTGACGAGAAGAACGCGGGCGCCCGCGCCCTCTACGGCGCGCTCGGCCTCGCGGAGGAGGGTCGTCGCCCGGGCTACTACGGCGCCGGACATGACGCGCTCATCCTGCGCGCCCCGCTGCCGCTCGCAGCGGACGCCGTGATCGCGACCGGCCGCCCGGAGCCGGCGCCGTCCATCCGCCCGTGGCCCATCGTGCCCGGCGAGCGCACGCCCGAGGCGAGCGCCGCGCTGGCGGCCGCCGGCCCGCTCATCCTCACGATCGAGTCCTCCTGCGACGAGACCGCCATGGCAGTGACGGACTCTCACGGCGTCGTGTGCGCGAGCGTCGTTGCCACGCAGATCGACTTCCACGCGCGCTTTGGCGGCGTCGTGCCCGAGATTGCCTCCCGCAAGCACACCGAGGCCATCGTCGGCGTCTTCGAGGAGACGCTCGCGCGCGCCGGCGAGCACTTTGGCGTGGACACGCTGGCGCCGGCGGACCTCGCGGCCGTGGGCGTGACGGCGGGACCGGGGCTGGTGGGCGCTCTCGTGGTGGGCGTCGCCTTTGCCAAGGGCCTCTGCGCGGCCGCCGACCTGCCGCTCATTGCCGTGCACCACCTCGAGGGCCACCTCATGGCCAACCTCTTCGAGACCCCGGACCTCGAGCCGCCCTTCGTGGCGAGCATCGTCTCCGGTGGCAACACCATGCTCGTGCACGTGCGCGCCTGGGGCGACTACGTCCTTCTCGGCGCCACGATCGACGACGCTGTGGGCGAGGCCTTTGACAAGGTGGCCAAGGCGCTCGGGCTGGGATACCCCGGCGGCCCCGTGATCTCCAAGCTCTCCGCGCAGGGCAACCCCAAGGCCATCCACTTCCCGCGCGCGATGATGCACAGCGGCGACTACAGCTTCAGCCTCTCCGGCCTCAAGACCGCCGTCATCACCTACATCGAGGGCGAGAACCGCGCCGGGCGTGCCATCAACCTGCCCGACCTGGCGGCGAGCTTCGAAGCCGCGGTCATCGACGTGCAGGTGGCCAAGGCCGTGACCGCAGTGGAGGAGACCGGCGTGGCCGACTTCTGCGTCGGCGGCGGCGTGGCGGCCAACCCGGGTCTGCGCGCGGCGTACAAGAAGGCGCTCGAGGCGCGCGGCGTGCGCGTGACCGTGCCGCCCATGCGCGCCTGCGGCGACAACGCGGCGATGATCGGCATCGCGGCCCTGCGGAGCTACAACGCCGGGTCCTTCTCGCCCCTCACGCTGGACGCCGACCCAAACGCCGCCCTGGGCACCTGGGCCACCCCCAACGCCCCCGTCCCTCCCACCTGGGAGTGACGCTCAGGGCCGTACAGTCGCTTGTCAGCAGATTTTTCCGGGGTCGCCGAGCAGCGAGTTTTTCAACAAGCCTGCTACCTGTTGCTATTTAGACCGAAGGCCGCCCGCTACTCATGGGGTCTGGAAAAAACTGCTGACAACCGGCATGCGGCGGACGTCTCGCTCGCTGACGCCGCGCGGCACCGCGTTCCAGCGTCGCGTGTAGGACGCGCTTCTCGCCATCCCGTACGGGGAGACCCGCACGTATGACGAGCTTGCGGCGGAGCTGGGGTCGTCGCCTCGCGCCGTCGGGACCGCCGTGAGCAGGAACCCTACCAGCGTGATTATCCCGTGCCACCGCGTGGTGGGCGCAGACGGCTCCCTCACCGGCTACGCCGGCGGCCTCGATCGCAAGAAGCTCCTTCTTAAGCTTGAGACTGGACCCACCGATCAGTTTTAGGCAGTTTTTCTGGGAGGATCAAAGTAGCCACATTTCTCATAGCTCATCTACCTGCAGTTCTCTGATTCGATGGACCCCTGATACTCAGGGGCTCCAGAAAAAACTGCCTAAAACTGAAATACAAGGATTGCAAGACGCCGATAGACGCGCCGCGCCCGGCCGATAAGGTCCGCCGTCCCACGGCGACCTAGCACGCGCCGGACCCGCACATGAGCTCGATGATCGTGCGGTCCGTCTCGCGCATGCCCTGGGCCGCGAGCACACCCACGTTGCGGATTGTGTTCTCCACGCCCTTGACCACGATGCCGTCGCCGCCGTAGAACTGCTTGCCCTGGCTCTGCATCTGCATGCCCAGAAGGCCGGCCTCCACCGCGCTCGCGATCTTGGCCGCGCAGCTCGCCTTGGCGCCGTCGCAGACCATGCCGGAGTCGATGGCGATGGCGTTCACCACCGTGTGCGCGATCTCGTCCGCGCGCCCGCCGTAGAGGTAGGTGATGCCGGCCGCCGCGCCCGCGCCCGCGCTCGTGGCGCCGCAGTAGGCGGAGAGCCGGCCGATGCCGGTCTTGAGGTGGATGGTCACGAGGTTGGAGACCACGAGCGCGCGCAGCAGCTCCTCGTGGGAGACGCCCAGCTCCTGGGCGTAGACGATCACGGGGACGCTCGCCGTGAGGCCCTGGTTGCCGCTGCCGGAGTTGATGACCACGGGCAGCTCGCAGCCGCCCATGCGCGCGTCGGAGCCGGCGGCCGCCCACGCTTTGGCGCGGTTGGCCACGCCGTTGCCGTACGCGGAGAGCAGCACGCTGCCGATGTTGGCGCCCCACTCGCCCTCCAGCCCCTCGCGGGCGATGGCCATGTTGCAGGCAATCTGGCGGCCCAGCAGCTGCTTGACGTCGTCCAGGTTCACCGCGCCGGCAAACTCGACGATCTTCTCGATGGAGAGGCAGCTGCGGTCCGTGCCTGCGTCCTGCTCGCCCGCGGCCTCCTCGAAGGGCACGTCGAGAAGGACCTCGCCGTCGCGCTCCACGCGGATGACGTTGGTGTGCGAGCCCGCGATCTCGCAGAGCGCCTCGTGGCCGCCGCCCGAGACGCGCGCCTGGATGTCAAAGATCCACGGGCGCTCGCTCGGCGCCACGCTGACCTCGTGCGTGGCGAGATAATCGCGCATCTCGGCGATCTGCTCGCCGGTCACGCCGGCCAGGACCTCGAGCTTGGCGTCCGCGTCGCCCGTGACCACGCCCGCCGCCGCGGCCGCCTCGATGCCGCGGGCGCCGCCCGTGTTGGGCACGACGACGCTCTTCACGTTCTTGATGATGTTGGCGGACGCCGCTACCTCCACGCGCTCCGGCAGCGCGCCGAGCGCGCTCCGCGCGAGCGCGGCGCAGTAGGCCACGGCGATGGGCTCGGTGCAGCCCATCGCGCAGACGAGCTCCTCCTCGAGGATGGCGATGTAGGCGTCGTAGATCTCCTGGTCCATGAAGGCCTCCTGGGCGACCCGTTACGGCGATGTTTCCCAGCAGTCTATCAGCTCGAGGTTCTTCTCGCCGCGCGGTATCCTGCCGACGTGCGCGTAACTTTCTCGCATCGGGTGCGCCCGCTTGCAAGGGGGAGGGGAATGGGTCCCCTCCGGTTGCGTCGCGCGGAAGGGGATTACTCAAAAGGGAAAGGAACCACCATGAAGGCCATCCCGCACGTGTACGTATCTGACAGAGTCTCTCGCCGCGACTTTCTCAAGCTCTCGAGCCTCGTGGCGGGCATGGGAGGCGTGATGGTCCTTTCCGGCTGCGGCCCCGCCGCGCAGGACTCCACCACCGATGACAACGCCGACGAGCCGGCCGCCGATGCCGCGACCGACGAGGCCACCCTCGGCGACGGCAAGACCCTGCGCGTTGGCATGGAGGCCGCCTACGCCCCGTACAACTGGCAGGTCTCCGAGGAGTCTGACACCACCATCCCCATCGAAAACGTCGAGGGCGCCTACGCCGACGGCTACGACGTTCAGATCGCCAAGCGCATCGCTGAGGAGCTGGGCATGGAGCCCGTCGCGGTGAAGATGGAGTTCGGCGCGCTCGTCGACTCCCTGAGCAACGGCACCATCGACATCATCTGTGCCGGCATGTCCGTCACCCCGGAGCGCGCCGAGTCCGCGGACTTCACCGACTCCTACATCGACGACGAGGTCATCATCGTCGTGAAGAAGGACGGCCCCTACGCCGGCGCCACCAAGCTCTCCGACTTCACCGGCGCCTCCGTCCTCGGCCAGAAGGACACCTTCTACGACGATCTCATCGATGAGATTCCCGAGGTCAACCACCTCACGCCCGTCGCCACGGTGCCGCTCGTGGTCGACGGCATCGAGAACGGCACCTGCGACGCCATCACGTTCTCCTCGATGTCGCTGCCCAACCTGCTCGAGAACTACCCCGACCTCATGAAGGTCGAGCTCGAGGAGGGCGAGGGCTTCTCCGACCCGTCCAACCCGGACAACGCGGCCATCGCCAAGGGTCAGGACGAGATGCTCGACCGCCTGAACGAGATCATCGCCGGCATCTCCGAGGAGGAGCGCCTCGAGATGTGGCAGGATTGCATGGACCGCCAGCCTGCGTAACGATAAGGGGACAGCCCCTTTCATCAGCCGAGCGGGGCGGGGGCCTTGGCCCTCGTCCCGTTCATGGCGAGAAAAACGTGAGAACCGCGAGGAGTCCTGAATGTCAAAACTGCGTGACTTCGTGCTGCGCGACCACCGCTACGTGCTGCTGGGCACGAGCGTAGTGGCGTTTCTCGGCATGCTGCTCTCGAGCTCGCCACGCCCCGAGCTCTCCTTCCTGGCAAACGCCTTCACCATCGAGCTGGTGATGTACTACGTCCTGGCCGCATGGCTCGTGCTCTCTGCCGTGGCGCTGGTCTTCAAGCTCACGCACTGGCAGAACTATGCGGAGACGGCGCCCTTCACCAGGCCGGTCGTCGCCCACGCGCTGCGCGTGGGCTCCTACGTGATCTGGGCGCTGACTGCGGTCCTTCTCGTCGACCGCTGGGTCATGGGCCTGGCGAGCGCCTGGCAGGTGGCCGCCGCCTCGGACAAGATGCCCGACGACATGCTCGCCCAGGTGCTCTACATGTTCCAGCAGGGCCGCGACACCTACATCACCGGCATCGTCACCACCATCGAGCTGGCCGTCTTTGGCACGCTGATCGCCTTCTTCCTGGCGCTCTTGCTCGTCTTTGTGCGCATCATGCAGATCGACCGCTCGGACAACGACTGCGTGCGCTTCTTCAAGAAGATCGGCGTGTGGTTTGCCAAGCTCTACAGCACCGTGGTGCGCGGCACGCCGATGCTCGTGCAGGGCGTCATCATCTACTATGCCGG
The DNA here is from genome assembly GCA_963931035.1 of uncultured Atopobiaceae bacterium. Classification (GTDB taxonomy): domain Bacteria; phylum Actinomycetota; class Coriobacteriia; order Coriobacteriales; family Atopobiaceae; genus Thermophilibacter. Next base: position 1,764,389 of record OZ006979.1, read on the forward strand.
CTTTGCCGTGGTGAGCGGCTTTGGCCTCAGCGTCACCGAGACCAACGCCATCTGGTCGCGCTTCATCGCCGGCCTGGTGGTGGTCTCGCTCAACTCCACCGCCTACATGATGGAGGTACTGCGCGGCGGCATCGAGTCCGTGGACAAGGGCCAGATGGAGGCGGCGCGCTCGCTCGGCCTCTCGCAGTGGCAGGCCATGGTGAGGGTCGTCTTCCCGCAGGGCATCAAGTACGCCATTCCCGGCCTCTCCAACGAGCTCGTCATCAACATCAAGGACTCGTCGGTCCTCTCGGTCATCGGCGTGTTTGACCTGGCCTTCGCCGCGTCCACCGTGGCGGGCATCTACTACAAGCAGCTCAACGCCTACCTCGTGGCTGCGGTGTTCTACCTCATCATGACGGCAATCGCGTCGTGGCTGCTCGGCCGCTTTGCGCGCCGCTTCAACGTCAAGGCCGAGACCATGGGCAGCACGTCCGACCAGCCCGTGAAGGTGGAGGAGTAAGCCATGTCTACAACTAGCTTCGCCGAGCCCATGGTCCGCATCGAGGGTCTGCGCAAGAGCTTTGGCGACCTCGAGGTCCTGCGCGACATCAACCTCGACGTCATGCCCGGTCAGGTGGTCACGATCATCGGTGCCTCCGGATCGGGCAAGTCGACCCTTCTGCGCTGCATCAACCTGCTCGAGACGCCCGACGCCGGCCACGTCTGGTTCCACGGCGCCGACCTCGCCGCCGAGCACGTGGACGTGAACCGTCTGCGCGAGAAGATCGGCATGGTCTTCCAGGGCTTCAACCTGTTCAACAACATGAACGTGCTCGACAACTGCACGCTCGCGCCCGTGACGCTGCGCAAGATGAGCAAGGCCGAGGCCGAGGAGGTCGCGCTGCGCCACCTTGAGTCCGTGGGCCTCGCGGACTTCGCGCGCGCGGACGTCAACAACCTCTCCGGCGGCCAGAAGCAGCGCGTCGCCATCGCGCGCGCCCTCTGCATGCAGCCCGACCTCATGCTCTTCGACGAGCCCACCTCCGCGCTCGACCCCGAGATTGTGGGCGAGGTCCTCGAGGTCATGCGCCGCCTCGCCGCCGAGGGCATGACGATGGTCGTGGTGACGCACGAGATGGCCTTTGCCAAGAACGTCTCCGACGAGGTCGTCTTCATGGACAAGGGCGTCATCGCCGAGAAGGGCGCGCCCTCCAAGCTCTTCTCGGCGCCGGAGCACCCGCGCACCCGCGAGTTCCTCGCCCGCTACCTCGAGGGGTAGCGTCCGCACGGCGCTTCTCGCTCGCCCCTCCCCGGTGAGCGCTTTCAAAGGCTTCTGCCCTCAAAGCCGACTTGTGAACGGATTTCCGCTCGGACGTGTTGCGCGCCGCCTTTGCGCGCTCGTGAATCCTGCGGAAACGCCAGGCGCTAAGCGCTTCGCAGCGCGTCGGAAATCCAAATCTGTTCACAAGTCGGCTTTGAGGGCAGGTTCTTGCCCAAGCGCCTGCGGCTTGGTCCAGGGTCAGCGTGATACGATTTCCCCACAAAGCGGTTCGTGCGAGGGAGGCTCGGATGAGGGACGGGTTCGTCAAGGTCGCGGCGGTGACGCCGGAGGTGCGCGTCGCGGACGTGGCCTTCAACGTGGAGGCCTGCGTGGCCACGGCGCGCGAGGCCGCCGCCCAGGACGGCGCCGCCGTCATCGTGCTGCCCGAGCTCGCGCTCACCGGCTACACCTGCGAGGACCTCTTCTGGCAGGACGCGCTCGTCCGCGCCGCCGACGCCGGCCTCGCGGACTTTGCCGCCGCCACGGCGGACCTCGACGCGCTGCTGCTCGTGGGCGTGCCCGTGCGCGCCAACGGCAAGCTCTACAACTGCGCCGCCGTCGTCTCGCGCGGCGCCATCCTCGGCGTCGTCCCCAAGACCCACATCCCCACCTACAACGAGTTCTACGAGGGCCGCCACTTCGTCCCCGGCCCGGTCGAGCCCACCGCCGTCTCCGTGGGCGGCGAGAAGGACGTGCTCTTTGGCACCAACCTGCTCTTCTCGTGCCTGGAGTTCCCCGAGCTCGTGGTCGCGGCGGAGATCTGCGAGGACCTCTGGGTCGCCGCGCCGCCCTCGATCGCGCATGCCCAGGCCGGCGCCACGCTGATCTGCAACCTCAGTGCGTCCAACGCGCTCGTGGGCAAGGCGGACTACCGCCGCACCCTCGTCACCGGCCAGAGCGCGCGCCTGCTCTGCGGCTACGTCTACGCGAGCGCCGGCACCGGCGAGTCCACGCAGGACCTCGTCTTCTCCGGGCACGACCTTGTGGCCGAGAACGGCCGTCTGCTCGCGGAGGGCAGGCCCTTCGGCGACGGCCGCGCGGTCTCCGAGGTGGACGTCCGCCTCCTCGTGGCCGAGCGCACGCGCATGTCCACCTTCGAGTGCGCGGCCGCGGCCGAGGAGTACGGCTACGTGAGCGTGCCCTTCTCGCTGGGCGCGGACGCCGCCACCCGCGAGACCCCGCTCACGCGCTACGTGGACCCGCACCCCTTTGTGCCGTCAGATGCCGCCCGGCGAGCGGAGCGCTGCGAGGACGTCTTTGCCATCCAGGCGCACGGTCTCGCCAAGCGCCTCGCGCACACGCGCTCGCGCCGCGCGGTGATCGGCCTCTCGGGCGGCCTGGACTCCACGCTCGCCCTGCTCGTGACCGTGCGAGCCTTCGACCTGCTGGGACTGCCGCGCGACGGAGTCATCGCCGTCACCATGCCGGGCTTCGGCACCACGGACCGCACCTACAACAACGCCTGCGAGCTCGCCCGCACCGTACGAGCCGAGCTTCGCGAGGTCGGCATCGCCGCTGCGGTGCGCCAGCACTTTGCCGACATCGGGCACGACGAGTCGGTCCACGACGTCACCTACGAGAACTCCCAGGCGCGCGAGCGCACGCAGATCCTCATGGACGTGGCCAACCAGGAGGGCGGCCTCGTCATCGGCACCGGTGACCTCTCCGAGCTGGCGCTTGGCTGGGCCACCTACAACGGCGACCATATGTCCATGTATGCCGTCAACGCGAGCGTGCCCAAGACGCTGGTGCGCCACCTTGTGCGCTACGTGGCCGACACCTGTGGGGAGGCGGACGAGGCGCGCGTGCTTCTCGACGTTTTGGACACGCCCGTCTCGCCGGAGCTTCTGCCGGCCACGGGCGACGGCACGATCGCGCAGAGGACCGAGGACCTCGTGGGCCCCTACGAGCTGCACGACTTCTTCCTCTACGAGGTCCTGCGCCGCGGGTCGAGCCCGCGCAAGGTCTACCGCCTGGCCCGCTACGCCCTGGGCGAGAAGTACGACGACGAGACGATCCTCTCCTGGCTCAAGGTCTTCTACCGCCGCTACTTTGCCCAGCAGTTCAAGCGCAGCTGCCTGCCCGACGGCCCCAAGGTGGGCTCGGCGGCCGTCAGCCCGCGCGGCGACCTGCGCATGCCGTCGGACGCGTGTTCTGCCCTCTGGCTCGCCGAGCTCGAGGCGCTGTGATCCAATAGTGAACAGACCCCTTTTGGATTATCGCACGGTGAAGGCGTAGATGGCCTCGCCGCCGTCGAAGTACGCCTCGACGGCGTAGCGCCAGCCCGGCTCCACGGTAAAGACGACGTTGCCGTCCACGATCTCGCGGTCGTCGACGGTCCAGGCGTCTCCCTCGACGCTGCCGATCTCGACCGCTTGGGCGGACCCCGCCGCCTCGGCCGCGGCCTCGAGCTCGTCCTCGGGCCAGCGCACGATGCCCGCCGCCGTGCAGGGCACGTCAAAGCTTACGGTGACCTCAGTGGGGCCGTCCACGCGCGCGTCGGAAAGCTCGGCCGCCTCCAGCTGGGTGGGGTGCGGCGCGTCTGCGGTCACGGTCTGCTCCGAGCCGTCCTGCTCGAACGTCCAGGTGTAGCCGTACGTCCCGAGCATGACGGACGTTGCTGCCAGCTCCGTCGTGTACTCGAGCGAGGCCAGCGGCGGCTCGGACGGGTCCTTGGGCTGCCAGACCTGCGCCACCAGCTCGTCGTACTTCTCGGCGTCCGCGGGCGTGCCCTCCTCGATTATCTCTACGTCCGTGATGCCCGGGTACTGCCCGGGGTAGCTCTCCAGCATGATGCCGTTGCCGGTCACGCGCACGATGTTGCCGGCCGCGAGCTCGGGCGCGTCCGCCGGCAGGGTGGGGTAGTAGGGGGTCCCGGTGTCCTGGTCCACAAAGAGGACCTCGCCGTTGCCAAACGTGACGACCATCGCCGTGCTCACAAACTCGTCCACCGTGGCCTCCTTCTCGGCCGCGGGCTCCTCCGGGGCCTCTGTGACCTGCCCGGACGCGCATCCAGCAAAGGCGAGAAGTGCGACCAGGGCGAGAAGTGCGCCGCGCGCGAGCCTCGTTTGCTTCATGGGCTGCTCCTTCGTCGGTTGCGCCCATGCTATCAGAGTGAGCGTCGCTCGCCGTGCGCGCCCGTGCCGCAGAAAATCTAAGTGCGAGTTTGAAGATTTTTTCATCTGTGGTGGTATAAGTCCGCGCGTCTGGGTATTATTTTGAGCGTTGGCTGAGGCGGCGCGTATGACACGGCGCCGCACTTGCGCCCGGGAGGGCGCACAGAGAAGGAGGTTCTTGAACATGACTCTCAAGCCGCTTGGTGATCGCGTCCTGGTTAAGCCCGCCCCCAAGGAGGAGAAGACCTCTACGGGTCTCTACATCTCCAGCGGTGCGCAGGAGAAGCCGCAGCGCGGCCAGGTTGTCGCCGTGGGCGCTGGCAAGATGAACGACAAGGGCGAGCGCATCGCCATCGACGTCAAGGTTGGCGACGAGGTCTACTACGGCAAGTTCGGCGGCAACGAGGTGAAGATCGACGGCGAGGACTTCCTGCTCCTGCGCGCCGACGACATCTACGCCGTTATCGAGGACTAACTGACGAAAAGTGACCGTCGCTTTTCAACATCGGAAAGGATTGAGAAATGGCTAAGGACATTCTTTTTGGCACTGACGCTCGCGCCAAGCTCGCCAAGGGCGTGAACACCCTGGCTGACGCCGTGACCACCACCATGGGCCCCAAGGGCCGCTACGTTGCCCTGCAGCGCTCCTACGGCGCCCCCACCATCACCAACGACGGCGTCTCCGTTGCCAAGGAGATCGAGCTCAAGGACCCCATCGAGAACATGGGCGCCCAGCTCGTGAAGGAGGTCGCCACCAAGACCAACGACGCCGTGGGTGACGGCACCACCACCGCCACGCTCCTCGCCCAGGTCATCGTCAACGAGGGCCTGCGCAACGTGGCCGCCGGCGCCAACCCCATCGCCATCCGTCGCGGCGTCGACAAGGCCGTGAACGCCGTCGTCGAGGAGATGCGCAAGAACGCGCAGGAGGTCTCCACCAAGAAGCAGATTGCCTCCGTCGGCACCATCTCCGCCTCCGACCCGGAGATCGGCAACAAGATTTCCGACGCCATGGAGGTCGTGGGCAAGGACGGCGTCATCACCGTCGAGGAGTCCCAGACCTTTGGCATCGACATCGACACTGTCGAGGGCATGCAGTTTGACAAGGGCTACATCTCCCCGTACTTCTCCACCAACAACGAGACCATGACGGCAGAGCTCGACTCCCCGTACATCCTCATGACCGATCAGAAGGTCTCCAACATCCAGGACATCCTGCCGATCCTCGAGGCCGTCCAGAAGCAGGGCGCGCCGCTGCTCATCATCGCTGAGGACGTGGACGGCGAGGCCCTGGCTACGCTGATCCTCAACAAGCTCCGCGGCGTCCTCAACGTCTGCGCCGTCAAGGCCCCCGGCTACGGCGACCGCCGCAAGCGCATGCTCGAGGACATCGCCATCCTCACCGGCGGCCAGGTTGCCATGAAGGAGCTCGGCGTCCAGCTCACCGACGTTACCGCCGAGATGCTCGGCCGCGCCAAGTCCGTCAAGATCTCCAAGGACGACACCACCATCGTTGGTGGCGCCGGCTCCAAGGAGGCCATCGACGAGCGCATCGCGCAGATCAAGGCCGAGTACGACGTGACCACCTCCGACTTTGACAAGGAGAAGCTCCAGGAGCGCCTTGCCAAGCTCGCCGGCGGCGTGGCCGTCATCAAGGTCGGCGCTGCCACCGAGGTCGAGCTCAAGGAGATCAAGCACCGCATCGAGGACGCCCTTCAGGCGACCCGCGCGGCCGTGGAGGAGGGCATCGTCGCCGGTGGCGGCGTGGCGTTCCTCGAGGCCTCCAAGGTGCTCGACGGTGTTGAGACCGTTGACTCCGACGAGAAGATCGGCGTGGAGATCGTCCGCAAGGCCCTCGAGGCGCCCGTGAAGACCATCGCCAACAACGCTGGCTTCGAGGGCTCCGTCGTGGCCGAGAAGATCAAGGGCCTGCCCGCTGGCCAGGGCCTCGACTCCGCCACCGGCGAGTACGGCGACATGATTGAGATGGGCGTGCTCGACCCGGTCAAGGTCTGCCGCGTCACGCTGCAGAATGCCGCCTCCGTGGCGTCGCTCATCCTCATCACCGAGGCCACCGTCTCCGACGAGCCCAAGAACACCACCATCGAGGAGGCCATCTCCGCGGCGGCGGCCCAGGGTGGCCAGGGCGGCATGTACTAGGCTTACGGTCTGACACGTACCAGTCGGCGCCCCCGACCTTCCTTCGAGAAGTGCTCTTCGAGAAACTTCTCTCCGGAAGGTCGGGGCGCCTTCTCGTGTTTGGGCGCGAAGGGCCTCGACCAAGGGTGTTGTGCGAAACTTCTCTCTGGGATGTCGGGGAGGCCCCTTTCATGTTCGGGAGTGAAGGGCCTCGACCGGATGAATGGGGGATGCGATGTTTCGGGAGATGAGGCGGAGGGGGCAGGAGCTTCCTGCCAAGGAGTGCGAGAAGATCCTGGAGCACGGGACGTCGGGCGTGCTGGCGCTCTCCGGTGACGACGGCTATCCCTACGCGGTGCCGCTGAGCTACGTCTACACTGACGGCAGGCTGCTCTTCCACTGCGCGCGCACGGGCCACAAGCTCGACGCGATCGCGCGCAGCCCCAAGGCGTCGTTCTGCGTGATCGGGCAGGACGAGGTCGTGCCGGAGCGCTACACCACGCACTTTCGGAGCGTCATCGTATTTGGGCGCGTGCGCGTGGTCGAGGACCCCGAGGAGATGCGCCGAGCCTGCGTGCTCCTTGCCGAGAAGTACCGTCCGGACGGCACGGCCGAGCAGCACGCCGCGGAGATAGATCGGGCTCAGAAGGGTCTCTGCGTGCTGGAGCTCGTCCCGGACCACGTCACCGGCAAGGAGGCCGTCGAGCTCGCACGTGCCCGGAGGGCGCGTGCCTAGGTGCAACGGGGGCGAGGCCATATGGAGGTGCGGCAGGAGGGGCAAACGGTGCGTCAGGCGGTTGTCGAGGCCGCCGGGCTTCTCGTCGCGCTTCTCCTGGCGACCGCGCTGCTCTCGCTTCTGGGCATAGGCTGTCCGATTCGCTACCTTACCGGCGTGTCGTGCCCGGGCTGCGGCATGACGCGCGCTTGGTTGGAGGCCCTGCAGCTCGACTTTGCCGCTGCATTTGCCTATCACCCGCTCTTCTGGCTCGTGCCCCCTGCCGTGATTCTCTCTCTGCTGCCCGCGCGCACCGCACGTGCTCGCCGTGCGGTTACGGCCCTTGCCGTCGTGGCCATTGCGGCGCTGCTTGCCCTCTGGTTCGTGCGTCTGGCGAATCCGTGCGACCTCATGCTCCTAGGGGACCTTGTGGGTCCCGGAGACGTTGTTGGGTGGGGTCGGCCGGGCTGGTTGGATTGGCTGGCCGGCCTGCGATAAGAACCCCTTGGGACATTCTTTTTGACGTCACAAAGGGGCTCACATATACTTGGGAATATGGAGTTTTCTTGTAAACTTTCTGTAAACTGAAATATGGAGGCATCAATGTTCTGTCCCAACTGCGGAAACCAAGTTGCTGACAACGCCCGCTTCTGTCCGTCCTGCGGCAGCGCCATCAATCGCGACGCTGCTCCAGAGCCCCCTAGTCCCGTGGTGCCCGAGGGTGGTGGGCGCTCCTTTTCCAGGCCGCCGGTCTACGCCAACTCCCGCATGCTCAAGACCGACCGCAGCCTTGCCATGTACATCATCCTCACCATCGTGACCTGCGGCATCTACGGCTTCTGGTTCATCCACTCCATTGCGGATGACCTCAACGTTGCCTGCGAGGGCGACGGCGAGAACACCCCGGGCCTGGCCGCCTACATCCTGCTCTCCATCGTCACTTGCGGCATCTACAACATCTGGTGGATCTACAAGGTGGGCAACCGCATCGCCGTCAACGCGCCCCGCTACAACCTGCGCTTCCAGGAGAACGGCACCACGTTGCTCATGTGGTACATCGTGGGTATCCTCCTGTGTGGCATCGGCTCGTTCGTGGCCATCTACATGCTCATCCGCAACATGAACCAGCTCGCGAGCGCCTACAACTCGCAGGTTCTGGGCCGCTAACAACCGGCGGGCGCCGGCCCCATCGCGCCGACACACGAAGACCCCCTCCGGGCTTCCGTAGAGAAGTTTCGCGCAGAGCACTTCTCGAAGGAAGCCCGGAGGGGGCTAACGTGCATGTGAGGCCGCGAGCCTAGCCCACGAGCGTCCTCGTGATGCTTGCCGCGGCGGTCTTGCCGGCGCCCATGGCCAGGATGACCGTGGCCGCGCCGGTGACGATGTCGCCGCCGGCCCAGATACGCGGGTCGGACGTGCGGCCGTCCTCGTCGGCGATGATGTAGCCCCACTTGTTGAGCTTGATGTCGCCGATCATCTTGGCGAACGGGTTGGCGTTGGTGCCGATGGCGGAGATGGCCACGTCGCAGGGGATCTCCTCGATGGCGCCCTCGATGGGCACCGGGCGACGGCGGCCGGACTCGTCGGGCTCGCCGAGCTCCATCTTCTGCACGCGCACGGCGCAGACGCAGCCGTCCTCGCCCTTCACGAACTCGAGCGGCGCCACGAGCGGCATGACCTCGACGCCCTCGGCCTTGGCATGGTGCAGCTCCGCGCGACGGGCGGGCATCTCGTCCTCGGTGCGGCGGTAGGCGATGATCGCGCGCTCGGCGCCCAGGCGCTTGGCGGTGCGCACCGCGTCCATTGCCACGTTGCCTCCGCCAAAGACCACGACGTTCTTGCCGTGCTTGGTGGGGGTGTCGTACTCGGGGAAGCGGTTGGCCTTCATGAGGTTCACGCGCGTGAGGTACTCGTTGGCGAAGAAGACGTTGGGGAGGTTCTCGCCGGGCACGTTGAGGAACTTGGGCAGGCCCGCGCCCGTGGCGATGTAGATGGCGTCGAAGCCCTCGGCGAAGAGCTCGTCGGCGTCCGTGATGCGGCCCACGACGGAGTTGTACTCAAACTTGACGCCCATCTCCTCCAGGCCGTCGATCTCGCGCTTGACGACCGCCTTGGGCAGACGGAACTCGGGGATGCCGTAGACGAGCACGCCGCCGCCGGTGAAGAAGGCCTCGAAGACGGTGACGTCAAAGCCGTTGCGGGCCAGCTCGCCGGCGCAGGTGATGCCGGAGGGGCCGGAGCCCACCACGGCGACCTTCTTGCCGTTCTTGGGGGCCATCTTGGGCTGGGAGGCAAGCTCGGGCTGGTCGCCGAGGAAGCGCTCCAGCTGGCCGATGGCCACCGGGTCGCCCTTCTTGCCGCGGATGCACTTGCCCTCGCACTGGTTCTCCTGCGGGCAGACGCGGCCGCAGATGGCGGGGAGCATCGAGTCCTCGCGGATGATGTCCAGCGCCTCGCCGAACTTCTCCTCGCGGATCTTCTCGATGAACTTGGGGATGTTGATGTTGACGGGGCAGCCGTCAACGCAGAACGGCTTCTTGCAGTCCATGCAGCGCTCGGCCTCGGCCAGCGCCATCTCCTTGGTGAAGCCCTTGTCGACGGGGCGGAAGTCGCACGCGCGCTCGGCTGCCGGCTCCTCGTTGTCCGGCGTGCGCGGGGACTTCATGTCGGGGACAAAGCGACCGTTTACCTGTGGCATGCGCAGTTCGCCTCCTCGTAGGCCTTGAGGGACTGGCCCTCCTCGGTAAGATACGCGGCCTGACGCGCGCGCAGGTCGTTCCAGTCGACCTTGGTGGCGTCGAAGTCGGGGCCATCGACGCAGGCGAACTTCGTCTGGCCGTCGACCTCGACGCGGCAGCAGCCGCACATGCCGGTGCCGTCAACCATGATCGGGTTGAGGGAGGCGGTGATCGGCGTGTTGTACTTCTCGGCCGTGAGAGCGGAGAACTTCATCATGGGCACGGGGCCGACGCAGAAGACTTGGGTGACGGCCTTCTCCTGGAGCAGGCGCTCCAGCGGGGCGGTGACCACGCCCTTCTCGCCGTAGGAGCCGTCGTCGGTGGTGATGTGGATGTGGTCCTCGGGCAGGAGCTCGCGGAACTGCTCCTCGAGCAGCAGCAGGTCCTTGGTGCGGGCGCCCATGATGGCGTGGACCTCGTGGCCGGTCTCCACCAGGTGGCGGGCAACCGGGTAGGCAATGGCCAGGCCGACGCCGCCGCCGATGACCGCGCAGGGGCCGTCTGCCATCTCAGTGGGGACGCCAAGCGGGCCGGTGACGTCCTTGATGGAATCGCCCTCGTTGTAGGTGGACAGCATCTCCGTGGTCTTGCCAATGACCATGAAGATGAACTCGACCCAGCCCTCCTCGGCGTTCCAGCCAGCGAGCGTGAACGGGACGCGCTCGCCCGTCTCGTTGGCGCGCACCATCAGGAACTGGCCGGCGTGAGCGTGCTTGGCCATCCGGGGCGCCTCGATGCGGAACTTGAACACCTTCTCCGAGAACTGCGTCTTTTCGAGGATCTTGTACATTAACCGCACTCCTCTCCTGCATTCCCTCTCAAGGTTTGGCGGCCCTGTGCTGGGCCTTTCCAACACTCCTCATTGTACCCGAGTGGTTGCGCATTCCAACATCCGCGCGGCGAGCGGCGTGTGTGAACGACCGACCTAAAATCCCGAGTAGCGCGCTGCCCAGCCAAGGCTTTTGCATGCGCTACTCGGGATTTGTGTCCGCTTGAACAAGAATCCCGAGTTACGCATGGCGAGAAGCCCGCGTAGCTCGGGATTTCTGGTCTCGCGCCTACAGCGACTGCTCAACGAGGTCGGCCGCGCGCTCGACGGTGAGCTTAAAGTCCTCGAGGAAGGTGCCCTTGAGCTCGCGCAGCACGTAGTCCGCCACGGGCATGCGACCGGGCGGGCGGCCGATGCCAAACTGCACGCGAGCGAAGTCGCGGCTGCCGAGCTTGTCCGCGATGGAGCGCAGGCCGTTGTGGGCGTTGAGCCCGCCGCCCAGCTTGAGCCGCACCTCGCCGGCCTCCAGGTCAACCTCGTCGTGGACCACGAGGATCTCTTCCGGCTTCACGCGGTGGGCGCGCGCCAGCTTGGAGAGCGGGCCGCCGGAGGTGTTCATGTAGCTCATCGGCTTGGCGAGAAGAACCTCGCGCTTCTCGCCGTCCTTGTCGGCCACCGCGATTGACGCCACCTGGGCGCCGGCCTCGGACTTCCAGTAGCGCACGCCGCGGCGCGCGGCGACGGCGTCGATCGTGGCGAAACCGGCGTTGTGCCGCGTGCGGGCATACTCGGCGTCGGGGTTGCCGAGCCCGCAGACGATGCGAATTGCCAATTTAGCCTCCCTGGAATGGCCTGCAGTGAGAGTGGCTTGCAGTTTTAGGCAGATTTGAGGGTCGGGGAAAGTAGCCGCAAATTCACGGTGCTTCTACCTGCTATTTTGCAGCGAAGAAATCTCCGCTACTTTACCGGTCGCCATTGCACTGCCTAAAACTGATAATACGACGACGGGGCCGCCCTTGGGCGGCCCCGCAAATGGTCTTTTTCATCGCGAGCGGGCGGATCAGATCTCCGCGCCACGCCCGCCAAAGATCTCGGAGACGGACTGGCGCATGTAGACGCTGTTGATGGCCTCGGCGAGCTCGTTGGCAACGGAGATGGCCTTGATCTTGGAGCCGGGCTTGTTGGCAGCCTCGCAGGGGACGATGTCAGTGACGACGCACTCCTCGAGCGGCGCGTCCTGTAGGCGCTCGATGGCGGGGCCGGAGAAGATGCCGTGCGTGGCGGAGACGTAGATGTCGCCGGCGCCCATCTCCTTGAGCTTGCGCACCGAGCCGCAGAGCGTGCCTGCGGTGTCGATCATGTCGTCGTTGACGATGCAGGTCTTGCCCTCGATGTTGCCGATGATGCCCATGACCTCGGACGCGTTGTGCTTGGGACGGCTCTTGTGGGCGATGGCGAACTCGCAGCCCAGGTAGTCCGCGAGGCGCTTGGCCACCTTGGCGCGGCCCATGTCCGGCGAGACGACGACGGTGTTGTCCCAGTCGAAGTCCTTGCCCTTGAAGTAGTCGCCGATGAGGTAGAGCGCCGTGAGGTGCGTCACGGGGATGTCAAAGAAGCCCTGGATCTGGCCCTGGTGCAGGTCGATCGTGATGACCTGGTCCACGCCGGCGGCCTCGAGGAGGTTGGCCACCAGGCGCGCGGTGATGGGCTCGCGCGCGGCGGCCTTGCGGTCCTGGCGCGCGTAGCAGTAGTGGGGGATCACGGCGGTGAACTTGGAGACCGAGGCTCGCTTGGCGGCGTCGGCCACGACGAGCGTCTCCATGAGGAGGTCGTTCACGTTGACGCCGGAGAGCGACTGGATGAAGAACACGTCGTCGCCGCGCACGGACTCGTCGAAGCGGGCGTAGATCTCCCCGTTGGCAAACTTCTCGATCTTGAGGCCCTGCAGCTCGAGGTGCAGGATCTCCGAGATCTTCTCGGCCAGAGCGGGGTTGCCCGTGCCGGTGTAGAGCTTGATCTCCTTCTGCAGGGGCATGGGCTTGCTCAGGTTCTCGTACATCTAGGCCTCTCTCTTCAGTCGCTCGAGTCGCTTGGCGGCGTACCCCTCAACGATGCGGCTCTCGGCGCGCTCGAGGTAGAGCGCGTCGGGAGGAACGTCCTTGGTGACGCAGGAGCTGGCGCCCACGAGCGCGCCGTCGCCGATGGTCACGGGCGCGACCATCATGGTGTCGGAGCCCACGAAGACGTTGTCGCCGATGACCGTGCGGCTCTTGTGCACGCCGTCGTAGTTGCAGGTGATGGAGCCGCCGCCGATGTTGACGCCGACGCCCATCGTGCAGTCGCCGATGTAGGAGAGGTGCGGCACCTTGGAGCCCTTGCCGATGACGGAGTTCTTGATCTCCACGTGCGTGCCGATGTGGGCGCCCTCGAGCACGTGGGCGCCGCCGCGCAGGTAGGCGCGCGGCCCGCAGGTGACGTCGCGCTCGATGGTCACATCAACGCCCACGGTCTCCTCGAGCGAGACGTGGTCGGCGACGGTGCAGTTGGTGAGACGCGTGTTGGGGCCGATCTCGCACTCCTCGCCCACGCTCGTCTCGCCCCAGAGCATCGTCATGGGGAGCAGGACCGTGTCGCGCCCGACGCTGACGTCGGGGCCCACCCAGACCGTGCGCGGGTCGAGAATCGTGACGCCCTCGTCCATCAGGCGCTCGTTGATGCGCTCCTGCGCGAGGCGCGTGAGCTCGGCGAGCTGCGCGCGGTTGTTGGCGCCGAGGCCCTCGCGGTAGTCCTCGCAGTGGACGATCGTGGTGGCGTGGCCGTGGCCGCGCAGGATCTCCACCATGTCGGGGAGGTAGTACTCGCGCTGGGCGTTGTCGTTGCCGATCTCGCCGACGTGGGCGGCGAGAAGGGCGCCGTCGAAGGCGTAGCAGCCGGCGTTGCACTCGGTGAGCGTCGCGGCCTGCTCGTCCGTGCAGTCCTTCTGCTCGATGATGCGCGTGACCGTGCCGTCCTCGGCGAGCTCGACGCGGCCGTAGCCAAACGGGTCGGGCGGCGTCATCGTGAGGATGGCGGCGGCGTGCGTCCCGCTCGCGACGGAGTCCGCGAAGGCGCGGACGGTCTCGGGCTCGATGAGCGGCAGGTCGCCGTTCAGGATGACGACGGGGCCCTCGTCGATCTGCGCCCCCTCGAGCGCCACGCGCACGGCGTGCCCGGTGCCCAGGCGCTCCGTCTGCTCGACGCACTCGACGTCCTTCTCGTTTGCGAGATGAGCCCGCACCTCGTCGGCGCCATGCCCCACGACCACGACGATGCGCTCGGCCCCGGCCTCGCGCGCGGCGCGCGTGACCCAGGAGACGAGCGGGCGATCGAGGAGCTTGTGCATGACCTTGGGGTGGCGGGACTTCATGCGAGTTCCCTCGCCGGCAGCGAGGACGATCGCGGTCATGGGCATGTGCGGCCTCCAAGCGACGCGTGAGTCCCTTACACAATCATGATAGCGCGAGGCGGCGGTGGCAGGGGTAGTAGGATTCGAACCCACATTGATGGCACCAAAAACCACTGTCCTAACCATTGGACGATACCCCTGTGCCGCCGGGGACATTGTAGCAGGAAGGCGCTGCGGCGCGCGGGCGTGGCGTCTCCCCAGAGGGTGGGCCTGCGCTTCCCAAAAAACCGAGTTACGCGTGGCGAGAAGAACGCGCTTCTCGGGATTTCTGTCCAAACGGACGTTTTTCCCGAGTTACGCGTTCCATTTGGGCAATCTGTGCCCGCGCTAGTCGGGATTTATGGCAGGCGGGGCGGCAGCGCGGGCGGCAGCCCGGGCGACACGCCCGCTCGCCCAAACGCCTTACCTGAGCAACGCGTCCACGAGGGCATTGTCCTGCGGGTCCGGCGAGCCGAGCGGCAGGCCGCACGCCTCGAAGAAGTGGCTCCCCGCAAACTGGCGCGCGCGGAACGAGTCATGCGCCCCGTCGTCGAGATAGCGGACGCGGCTTCGGCAGTCCGTTGTGCCGCACGAGAGCACGCCCTTCTCGGCAATGTAGTCCTGATAGACGTCGGTGTCGCTCCAGAGGATGATGCCGGCCATGTTCTCGAGCTCATAGGCGACAGCGTACTCCTGCCAGGCGATGCCGCGCCGGCGGACGTAGCGGTCCAGCAGGGACGCCATGCGCGAGACGCGACGCATCGTCGCGCGGGCGTCGATGAGGCGGCCCTCGGCGTGCGAGAAGAGCCCGAGCTCCCGCATGCGAGCCACGGCGCGGGCGCGGTTCTCCTCGTCGAGAAGGACGGCGGGGACGGTGAGCTTCATGGACTCGTCGGGGAAGAGCTCGATGGCGGAGTGAGCGTCGTTAGGGCCGGCGGGAAGCGCCGTCCGGAGGATGAGCGAGTCGTGGGCGTGGCTCACGTGGCAGGTGACGCCCTGCTGGGAGAAGGCGTCGCGCATCGCGGCCACGTGGGTCGCCACCTCCTCGCGCGAGGGGGTGTCGTCGGGGCGGGCCATGCGGTAGAGGTAGAGGTCGAAGAGGGGGAGCGGCATCCCGTCCGGGCCCTCCCCGGGGTAGAAGACCGTCCTGTTGCAGAACTCGGCGATCTCGCGGCGCCGGCCGGTCGCCTTGCCGTAGAGCTCCACGAGCGCGGCGCCGGTGGCGGGGCCGGAGGTCGAGCCCTCGCGGATCTCCACGACGCCGTCGGCGATGTAGGGCGGGAAGTCGCCCTCGTCGACGCGCACGATGACCACGCCGCGCGCGTCGTCCGCGGGGTCCGCGAGGAAGCGCACGTCAAAGGGAGGGGCGGGCGAGACGTGCCGCCGGCAGAGCTCGCCGATGATCTGGCCAAAGTCCGCCTGCCGGCGCGGGATGGGGCAGACGGCGTGCTCCTCGTCGGAGATGCCGATCACGAGCCAGCCGCCCCGGGAGTTGGCGAAGGAGGCGATGATCTTGGGGATCTTGCGCTGGACCGAGGGGGTGTAGTCGCGCTTGAACTCCAGGACAAAGCCCTCGTCGCAGTCGGCGAGCTGGGAGAGGTCCTCCCACGTCACGTCGGCGAGGGTCTTGGGCGCGCCGCTGGCGTCCTTGAACGGGCTGAACATGGCTCCTCCCGTCTCGTTTGGGAACGGCCCGGCCGGGCCCGCCTACAGCTCCAGGTGGTCGAAGGCGGCGCAGATGGCGTCGAGGAGCAGCACGGCAAACGTCTGCGCGTCGCTCATCGTGAACGCCCCCGAGCCCACGGGCAGCTCGACGCGAACGCTGCGCGGCCGCGTCTCGGAGCTCTGGATCGTCGTGCGCAGGCGCAGCGCCAGCGTGTCCACGTCGTCGAGCACGAGGCTGCCCACGCCGGAGGCGACGTTTCCCGGCAGCGGCTCGGTGGACAGGACGATAAGGACGCGCACCCGCTCGCTCGCGGCCTCCGGCGCGTCGACGAGCTCGAGGGAGCAGTCGTCCACCGTGGCGTGGGCGAGGTTCCAGATGCGCCCCGCCACGTTGCGGGAGATCGGGTCGCTCGCGGTGATGGCGATCCCGGCGTTCTCGAGCACGCTCGCGGCGCGGGCAAAGCCCATCGCGCCCTGGGGGTGCGGGCCGTCGGCGGGCTTGCCGGCCCAGACGTGGCGCAGCCGCTCGATGGCGTCGAAGGTGTCCTGGAACGCCATGCCGTCGGCGAGCGCGCCCATGCTCTCCTGGAAGAGCTTGACGGCGGCCTCGGTGTGGACGCCGTAGGTGCCGTCGGCGGGGCCGCACGAGAAGCCGAGCACGTTGAGGCGCTCCTGGAGCTGACGCACGTCGTTGCCGTGGAAGTTGGGGAGCCTCAGGTAGAGGGTCCTGTCGCCGAGCTGGTAGCACTCGTCGACCAGCACGGACCACGTCTCCGTGTCAACGACGTCCCCGAGGGAGAGGTCGTGGTCAAGGCGAAAGCGCGCCACGGCCGTCGCCGTCGAGCGCCCAAAGGAGCGCGTGGCGCGCTCCTCCCGGTCGATGGCGTAGCCCAGCGACGTGAGTCGCTCCTGGATGTCCTCGACGGCTTCGCCCGTCGCTCCCTCGTGAATGGTCTCCATCGTCTCTCCTAGCCGTGGGCGCGCGCCTAGCTCGCGCGCTCCACGAAGAAGTCTGCCATAGAGCGGAGCAGGTCGCGAGCCTCAACCGTGATGCGACCTCCCTCGGCGAGGGCGAGCGCGGCTCGCTTGGCCTCGTCGGTGTGGCGCCGGGCCAGCTCGCGGCAGCGCTCGATGCCGCCGCCGCGCTCGATGAGCTCGACGGCGCGGTCCTTCTCGGCCGCGCCCGTGACATGGGAGCCGAGAAGGGCCACCAGCTCGGCGCGCTCCGGCTCCCCCAGGTGCGCGAGCGCCCAGACCACCGCGAGCGTGCGCTTGCCCTCGGTGATGTCGGAGCGGAAGTCCTTGCCCTGCGCCTCGGCGTCGCCCACGAGGTTGAGCAGGTCGTCCTGGATCTGGAAGGCGAGGCCCGCCGGCCTGCCGACCCCCACGAGCCCCCGCACCGTCTCGTCCGAGCCGCCGGCGGCGAGCGCGCCCAGCGCGAGCGGGCTGGCGACGGTGTACCACGCGGTCTTGCTGTCGACCATGTAGGCGTAGTCGTCGGGCGTCACGTCCCAGCGCGCGTCCCGGACCCAGCCGAGGTCGAGCGCCTGGCCCTCGAGCGTGTGCCGCTCCATCCGGGCGAGCTCCGCGAGAACGCGCACCTTGCGGCCGTCGTCGAGCGTCCCGTCGTCGAGGACGACCTCGAAGACGCGCGTGAGCGCCAGATCGCCCGCGTTTATCGCCAGGCCGAGCCCCGCGGTGCGATAGAGGCACGGCTCGCCGCGGCGCAGCTCGCTCTCATCGGCGATGTCGTCGTGGATGAGCGCGGCGCTCTGGAAGAGCTCGACGGCCACGGCGCACGAGAGGGCGTCCTCCGCCCGGCCGCCCGCCGCCTCGGCGCCGAGCAGCGCGAGGACGGGGCGCACGCGCTTGCCGCCGCTCGCGGTGAAGCGCTCGAGCGGCGCGTAGAGGTAGTCGCCGAGGTCGCGCGCCACGGGGGCGTCCGTGAGCGGCGCGCCCGCGGAGTCGGCGAGAGCCCGCTCCACGAGGGGGAGGCGCCGTGCGAGATAGTCGACGAAGGGGCTTGCCATGTTCTTCTCGTCCGCCTATCCCTCGTAGCCGTTGGGGTTGTTGGACTGCCAGTTCCAGGAGTCGCGGCACATGTCCTCGATGTTGAACTTGGCCTCCCAGCCCATGAGGTCGCGCGCCTTGGAGCAGTCGGCGTAGTTGGCCGTGACGTCGCCGGCGCGGCGCGGCTCGATGACGTAGGGGATCTGGTGGCCGCAGGCCTTGGAGAAGGCTTCGATGATCTGCAGCACCGAGGTGCCCGTGCCCGTGCCGAGGTTGAAGACCTCGACGCCGGTGCGGCCGTTCATCCACGCGAGCGCGGCGGCGTGGCCGGACGCGAGGTCGACGACGTGGATGTAGTCGCGCACGCCGGTGCCGTCGGGCGTGTCGTAGTCGTTGCCAAAGACATGCACGGCGTCGCGCTTGCCGATCGCGGTCTGCGCGACGTAGGGCACGAGGTTGTTGGGGATGCCCTTGGGGTCCTCGCCCATGAGGCCCGAGGGGTGCGCACCGATGGGGTTGAAGTAGCGCAGTAGCACGACGTTCCACTCGGGGTCGGCGGTGTGGAGGTCGGTGAGGATCTGCTCGATCATCCACTTGGTCCAGCCGTAGGGGTTGGTCGCGGGCTTCTTGGGGCTGGCCTCGGTGAGCGGCAGGCTGTCCGGGTCGCCGTAGACGGTGGCCGAGCTGGAGAAGATGATGGACTTGCAACCGTGCTCGCGCATGACGTCCACCAACGTGAGCGTGTTGCCGATGTTGTTGCTGTAGTACTCGACGGGCTTGCTCACGGACTCGCCGACGGCCTTGTAGCCGGCGAAGTGGATCACGCGGCTCGGCCGGTGCGCGTCAAAGATTTTGGTGAGCGCGGCGCGGTCGTTGACGTCCGCCTCGTAGAAGGTCATGCGTGCGGCCGCCTCGTCGCCGACGATGGTCTTGATGCGGTCGAGGACCTTGGCCGAGGCGTTGGAGAGGTCGTCCACGATGGCGACCTGGTAGCCGTCCTGGAGCAGCTCGACGACGGTGTGGCTTCCGATGAATCCGGCGCCTCCGGTCACGAGCACGCAGGTGTCGGCAGGTGCGATCTTCTCGCTCATGAGAGGTCCTTTCGTCATGACGAGCCGGGGGCTCCGATCTCCGCCATCTTCTAGTATACGTCGAGCGGGACGGGTGCGTGCATGGGTATGCGGTGGGCGGCGCACGGCAAAAGTCCAGAATCGCGTTCCGCTTGCGCCGACGCGAGATTAAACTAGTGAGCGGTGTGAAAGTGGCCGGCGAGGGCCGGCCCGCGAGATAGGAGCATCCATGGCCGAGGACGCCAAGCAGTACGCGCTGGACAAGCACAGGGAGTGGCAGGGCAAGATCGAGGTGATCACCCGCGCGCCGATCACCACACCGGAGGAGCTGGCCGTGGCCTACACGCCGGGCGTCGCCGAGCCGTGCCTCAAGATCTCCGAGAACGTGGAGGACTCCTACACCTACACCCGCCGCGGCAACCTGGTGGCCGTGGTCACGGACGGCACTGCGGTGCTGGGCCTCGGCGATATTGGCCCCGAGGCGGGCATGCCGGTCATGGAGGGCAAGTGCGCCCTGTTCAAGACCTTCGCGGACGTGGACGCGTTCCCCCTCTGCGTGCGCTCCAAGGACGTCGACGAGATCGTGCGCACGGTCGAGCTCATCGCCGGCAGCTTCGGCGGCATCAACCTCGAGGACATCTCCGCGCCGCGCTGCTTTGAGATCGAGCGCCGCCTCAAGGAGTCCTGCGACATCCCCGTCTTCCACGACGACCAGCACGGCACGGCTGTTGTGACCTGCGCCGCGCTCATCAACGCGTGCCGCCTCACCGGCCGCGAGCTCTCCGACGTGCGCGTGGTCTTCTCCGGCGCCGGCGCCGCGGGCATCTCCATCGCCAAGCTCATGCAGCGCATGGGCGTGAAGGACGTCATCATCTGCGATCGCACGGGCGCCATCTACGAGGGTCGAGCCGGCCTCAACCCCGAGAAGGCCCAGATCGCCACGTGGACCAACCGCGAGGGCGTGAAGGGCAGCCTCGCCGACGCCGTCAAGGGCGCCGACGTCTTCGTGGGCGTGTCCGCCCCCGGCGTGCTCACCCAGGACATGGTCCGCACCATGGCCGCCGACCCGATCATCTTTGCCTGCGCCAACCCCGTGCCGGAGATCATGCCGGACGAGGCTCTGGCCGCCGGCGCCGCCGTTGCCGCCACGGGCCGCTCCGACTTCCCCAACCAGATCAACAACGTGCTTGCGTTCCCGGGCATCTTCCGCGGCGCCCTCGACGTGCGCGCGTCCGACATCAACGACGACATGATGGAGGCCGCGGCCTACGCGATCGCCGGCCTCGTGGACGACGAGCACCGCGCCGCCGACTACATCATCCCTGGCGCCTTCGACGAGCGCGTGGCGCCCGCCGTCGCCGCCGCCGTGGCCGAGGCCGCCCGCAAGAGCGGGGTTGCCCGCCTCTAGCCGAGAAGAACGAGCAGCTCGTACGGGCCGCCCTGACGCCTCCCAGGAGCGTCGGGGCGGCTCTTTCATCATCGAGAGTTGTCGCAAATTATGCGACAACTTGCATTGCTCGAACTGTCGCATTATGTGCGACGGTTCACGCGACCGTTCGTCAAGGAATCCTTGACGACTGATGGCGCTATTCCTACGCCTCCGTGATGAGGTAGAGGCTCGGCGGGTTTTGCGTGAGCTCCTGGCGCCGGGCGTCGTCGCCGGCGAGGGTGGCCTCGTCGTCCTCGGTGAGGTAGTCGTCGTAGATCTGCGCGAAGTCCTCGCGCGGGGAGAACGAGTAGCGCTTGGTCTGCTCGGTTCCGTCGTTGAAGGCGGCCGTCATCACGAGCGTGGTCTTGGCCAGCTCCTCGGCGAAGAGCTCCGCGGCCCGCACGCCAACCTGGTGATAGAACTCCATGGTGCGGCGGGACTCCTCCTCGGTCTCGATGGTCGTGACGGAGCCGTCCGGGTTGACGTTGTCCTTCGAGCGCTCCATCTGCGCCTCGTGGATTTCCTGCTGCTCTAGGAAGAGGGGCACGAGGTCGTCCGGGACGGGCACGTTGACGTAGACGTCGTAGGCCGCGTTGGTCCCCGCCAAAAAGTCAAGGAGCCCGTTGGGGTGCTGGTTCTCGTAGTCGACGGTGAAGCTCTCGATGGGGCCGCTCGACTTCTCGCCGGGCCGGTACGTGGTCGCCCACTGGATCCAGATGCCGGGCTGCGCGTAGACCTCGTCCTCCGAGGCGGAGCCCTGCGCGGTGAGGACGTTGTCGCCCTCGAGGCGGTACGTGAGGGTGTCCACGTTGTCGCCCGTACAGGTGAGGTTGAGATCGGTGGAGATCATCATCAGGTCGTCGCCGGTGCCCTCGGGGTCCACGCCGCCGCTCCAGCTGATGTGCCCGCCGAACGTCTTGCCGAGCGCCAGCCGCGAGCCGCTCGCCTCCTCGGTGCCCTCCGCGTAGGCGGTGAGCGCAAACCAGTTGTCCTTCTCGCCTGACAGGTGGTTCATGAGGGCGCTTGCGCCAAGAAACGCCGCTGCGCCGCCAGCCGCCACGGCGCCTGCGCGCACGAAGGCCCTGCGTGTGACGCCCCGTCGCTCGCGGCGTGGCCTGCGCGGGCCGCGGGCGCGCTCGCCCTTCTCGGCCCTGACCTCGTCCAGCACGGACTCGCGCACGTCCTCGGGCAGCGCGACCTTGCGCGCCCGCGTGCGGAACTGCTCAAGCGTGTGCCTGTCCATAGTGACCCTCCTCTGCGGGGCTCGCGGGGGACTCGAGCGTCTCTCTCATCTGCTTGCGCGCCCGGTGCAGGCGCGTGCGCACCGTCGCCGGCGGGCTGCCCACGATGCGGGCGATCTCCTCGGTCGTGTACTCCTCCACGTAGTGGAGCAGCGCCACCACGCGGAGCTTCTCGGGCAGGGCCTGGAGCGCCTGCCAGACCGGGTCGGCGCGCAGCTCCGTAAGGGCAGCGTCCTCCACGGGCGCATCCGGCGCCGGCAGCTGGGCGAGCTCGTCCGCGCTCTCCACGCGGCGGCGCCATGGCGTGCGGTAGAGCTCCCGGCAGCGGTTGACGGTCACGCGCAGGAGCCACGCCCGCAGGTGCTCGTCGTCGGCGAACGCGGTGCCGTCCGTGAGCAGGCGACAGAAGACGTCCTGCGCCACGTCCTGGGCGTCCGCCTCGGAGCGCGTCTGCGCAAGGGCCACGAGATAGACCGAGCTGCCGTGCGCGGCCATCGCGTGCCGCATGAACTTCTCGGTGCGTTTGATGCTCTTGTCGGTCATGCCCCTCACCTCCCTGCCACTTATATGCGCCAGCGTCGCATAATGTTCCCCAGAGGAGACGGGGGTGCGATGGACGAGCGAGAGTTCAGGGCGTGCGGGCGCAAGAGGCGCTACGAGACGCGTGTGGACGCCAAGAAGGCGGCGGAGCGCAGCTCGCGGCGCAAGGACGCGCCCAAGATCTTTGTCTACGAGTGTCCGTACTGCGGCGGCTGGCACCTCACGCACCGCCGTCCGGCCCGCTGACGCAAAGGTTGGGTACTTTTTTGGGGCGTCTTAAAGTACGGCCGCGTTAGTAGCATTTTTCTACCTGCGGCGATGCAGCGGGTCGACAGGGGAGTACTCGCTGACCCTCGCAAAAAGTACCCAACCTTTGCGCGAGGCCTACTCCGTGCCCATGTAGGTGCCGATAAAGACCGGTAGGTCGCAGCGCAGGTCCATGATGAGGTAGACGAAGGGCCGGTCGAGGATGACCTCGTGGTACTCGATGGGGCCGCCGGGGGCAGCAGCGCCGTCCATGGTGACGACCGTGACCGCCGCGGCGCGCGTGCCCTCCTCGTTGACGTCGACGAACGTCTTGTGCAGCACGCCGCCCACGTAGAGCGGGCCCTGCTCGGAGGTGCCCATGCGCGAGAAGTCGGCGCGGGCGGCGTCAAAGGCGTCCGTCATGCCGAGCGAGCGCAACGTGCCCCCGAGCTCCGCCTCGTAGGTGGCCGCGAACTTGGGCAGCCCGATCTCCGCGGCGGCGCCCGCCACGGGCGTGAGCAGCTCCTCCAGCGTGGCGCCGTCGAGACTCGCCAGCAGCTCGTCCACGCTCACGCCCTCCGCGGGCAGCAGCCCCACGAAGGCGTAGTCGTAGCCCTCGTACGGCTTGACAAAGCCGGTCGCCAGCTCGCCCTCGAGGTAGCTGCCCTCCACCGAGTGCATCATCTTGACGTCTTGCTCGGTGCCGTCCTCGCAGGTGAACGTGTCGGGCGAGACCAGCGCGGAGTCAAAGGGGTCTTCCCAGCCGCCCTCAAAGGCGAGGGCGTTCACGAGCAGGAGCTGGGCCTGGTCGGAAATCCGGTCCAGCATCCTCGGGATCATCTCGTTGGTCTTCTCGCTCACCCAGGCGTTGACGTCGGCAACGGTGGAGTCGTCGAAGGGCGCGGAGAAGACCTGCGCGCCAAGGCGCTCGCCGCATGTCTCGAGGAAGTCGTCCTCGACGGCGAGGCCGTCTGCGTCACGCAGCCAGATCGAGTTGGCAACGCTGAGCGGGCCGTCGTCGAGCAGCGCGCCGTAGGCCTGGAGCAGGTCCGTGAGCTCGTCCGCCCCCATGCCCGTGATCTGCTCCATCTGCGCGAGGGTCTCGCCGCCGGCGCCGTTCTCGGCCAGGGCGAGCGCGGAGAGGACCGAGAGCGGGGAGACGAGCGCGTTCTGCTCGCCCGCGCTCTCGCGCAGCAGGCCGAGGGCAAAGTCGTAGGTGTCTGCGCCCTCGTCGACCTCGAGCGAGCCCGCGCTCGCGGGCCGTGTGCCCGCAGTGAGCTCCTTCGCCGTGAGGTTGCTGCTGCCGCAGCCGACGAGCAACGAGAGGGCAATTAGGCCCGATGCGGCGATACCGAGGGCGCGACGAGACATGGCATCTCCCTTCGTCGAGGAGCCTTGCCGTAAGGATTCCCATTCTGAGGGAATTGAGCCGCTGGCGTCGGTGGGCGACCTGGTTTTCGCTGGCTGTGACTCGTTGGCGCCGGAGGACCAGAATCGAGCGTAGAGGCGACGGATTCTGGCACTTCTCGGCCAACCAGTCGGGCGGCTACGATGAGTCGCCAGATCCTGTGCGGTTGACGATCACGATGCCGGCGCTCACCAGCGCGAGCGCCGCCACGGCGATCGCGGGGCTCACCACGTTGGTCTCGCCGAGAAGGACGGCGGAGAGCAGCACGCCAAAGACCGGGTTCATGAAGCCGAAGACCGCGACGCGCGAGACGGGGTTCGCGGCCAGCGCAAGCGACCACAGCGAGTAGGCGCCCGCGGAAATGAAGCCCAGGTAGGCGAGAAGCGCGAGTGCCGGCAGCGGGTTTGCGGCGTCGGCGGGGGCGATGCGGCCGCCGAGCGCGAGCCCCGCCGCGAGCAGCACCGCGCCGCCGAGGACGAACTGCCAGCCGGAGAGCAGCACGGGGTCGTGGTCGCTCGAGAAGAGCTTGGCGAGGTTGCTCGACGTGGCGGCGGCGACGGTGGACGCGAGCACCATGCCCTCGCCCGCGAGCGTGAAGCTGAGCCCGCCGCCCTCGCCGGCGACGTTCACCAGCACGACGCCAGCAAAGCCGATGGCGCACCCCAGCACCTTGCGCCCCGTGAGCCGCTCGAAGTGGAACACGAGCGCGGCCAGCAGCACGCACAGAAACGAGTTGCTCGCCTCCAGGATCGAGCTCGTCACGCCTGCGCAGTTGGCCAGTCCCACGTAGAAGAGGATGTACTGCAGGATCGTCTGGAAGATCGCGAGCGCGCCCACGTACGGCAGGTCGCGGCGCGCCGGCACGAACACGCGGCGCCGCGCGACGCTCATGCCCGCAGCTACCATGAGGCCCGCAATCACAAAGCGCGTGCCTGCAAACACGAGGATCGAAGGTACGTCCGCCGCGTCAATCGCAAACAGCTCGTAGCCGATCTTCACGCACGGAAACGCCGACCCCCACAAAAAGCACGACGCCAGACACGCCAGCACCACCCCCGGCGTCGTGGCGATGAATGGCTTGTTCTCCTTTTTAGCAATCACGTCCAGCTCCTCAGGCGGCGCTTGTTCTGCGCAAATAACGCGTCAGCAGCAGGCCGCCCCGACTTTCTAAGCAGGAATCTTCCGCGAAGCGCAGTTCCTGCGTGAAAGTCGGGGCGGCCACCCTTGCGTCTGCTTCTACTCAGTGAAGTAGCTCACGCCGCCCTCGATGAGGGGCTGGTACGCGTTGCCCGGCACGTTCTTGTAGAGCCCGGCGCCGGAGCGCTCGGTGTGGCCCATCTTGCCCAGCACGCGGCCGTTGGGCGAGGTGATGCCCTCGATGGCCAGCACGGAGCCGTTGGGGTTGACGTCGAGCGCCATGCCCGGCACGCCGTCCTCGTCCACGTACTGCGTGGCAACCTGGCCGCCGGCCACGAGCTTCTCGACCATCTCGGCGGACGCCACGAAGCGGCCCTCGCCGTGGGAGATCGCGATGTTGTGGACGTCGCCGACAGCGCACCTGGAGAGCCAGGGGCTGAGGTTGGATGCCACGCGCGTGCGCACCAGGCGGCTCTGGTGACGGCCGATCGTGTTGAACGTGAGCGTGGGGCAGGTGTCGTCCATCTCGACGATGTCGCCGTAGGGCACAAGGCCCAGCTTCACCAGCGCCTGGAAGCCGTTGCAGATGCCCAGCATCAGACCGTCGCGGTCCTGCAGCAGGTCGCGCACCGCCTCGGTGACCTCGGGCGCGCGGAAGAACGCGGTGATGAACTTGGCCGAGCCCTCGGGCTCGTCGCCGCCGGAGAAGCCGCCGGGGATCATCACGATCTGGCTCTCGCGGATGCGGCGCGCCAGCTCGTGCGTGCTCTCGGCGACCGCCTCGGGCGTGAGGTTGTTGATGACGAAGACGTCCGCCACGGCGCCGGCGCGCTCGAAGGCGTGCGCGGTGTCGTACTCGCAGTTGGTGCCCGGGAAGACCGGGATGATGACGCGCGGGCGCGCCACGCGGACCTGCGGCGCCGGGCGAGAAACCCCTGCACTCGCGACGTCAAACGAGACCGCCTCGACCTTCTCGCCCTCCGCGCGGTACGGGAAGACGCCCTCGAGCGCGCCCTCCCAGGCGTCCTGGAGCCCCGCGAGGTCAATGCGCTCGCCCTCGGCGACGAGCTCGTAGGCGCTGGTCGTGGTGCCAAAGAGGGACGCCGTGACGGTCGCAGGGATCTCGGGCTGGACCGCGTCGTCGGTGATCTCCACGAGGAAGCTGCCGTAGGAGGGACAGAAGAGCGCGTCCGTGCCAAAGGCCGGCGCGACCTCGATGCCCACGCGGTTGCCCACGCACATCTTGAACACGGCCTCGGCGACGCCGCCGTAGCCCAGCGTGGAGACGGCGAGCGCCTCGCCGCGCTCGACCAGGCCCTCGACCACGCGGTAGGTGTCGAGAAGCGCCTTGGGGTCGGGGGTGAGGCCGTCGTCGGCGTAGTCGGGGACGAGTACCGCAACGCGGTGGCCGGCGCCCTTGAACTCCGGCGAGACCACGCGGTCGACGTGACCGATGCCCGTGGCAAAGGAGACGAGCGTGGGCGGCACGTCCAGGTCCTCGAAGCTGCCGGACATGGAGTCCTTGCCACCGATGGAGGCGATGCCCAGGTCAACCTGTGCCATGAGGGCGCCGAGCAGGGCGGCGGTGGGCTTGCCCCAGCGGCTGGGCACGTCGCGCAGGCGCTCGAAGTACTCCTGGAACGTGAGGTAGAGGTCCTCGTGGTCAAAGCCAGCGGCGACCATGCGGCTCACGGACTCGACGACGGAGAGGTAGGCGCCGGTGTAGCAGTTGGCGCTCATGAGGTAGGGGTTGAATCCCCAGGCCATGCCGGAGCACGTGGTGGTCTCGCCGTCCACGGGGAGCTTGGCGACCATGGCCATGGGCGGGGTGAGCTGCGTGCGGCCGCCAAAGGGCATGAGCACGGTCGCAGCGCCGATCGTGGAGTCAAAGCGCTCGGAGAGGCCCTTGTTGGAGGCCACGTTGAGGTCGGTCACGAGGGAGCGCATCTTCTCGGCGAGCGTGTCGCCGGCCCAGGTGCGCTCGTAGTCCTCGGGGGCCTCCACGCGCACGGAGGTGGACTTGGGCGCGCCGTTGGACGAGAGGAACTCGCGACTCACGTCCACGATGGTCTTGCCGCGCCAGCTCATGCGCAGGCGGGGCTCCTCGGTGACGGTGGCCACGACGGTTGCCTCGAGGTTCTCCTCGCGGGCGTAGCGCATGAACTCGTCAACGTCCTCGGGCGCCAGGGCCACGGCCATGCGCTCCTGGGACTCGGAGATGGCGAGCTCGGTGCCGTCGAGGCCCTCGTACTTCTTGGGCACGAGGTCGAGGTCGATGTCCAGGCCGTCGGCCAGCTCGCCGATCGCCACGGAGACGCCGCCCGCGCCAAAGTCGTTGCAGCGCTTGATCAGGCGGCACGCGTCCTCGCGGCGGAAGAGGCGCTGGAGCTTGCGCTCGATGGGCGGGTTGCCCTTCTGGACCTCGGCGCCGTCCTTCTCGAGGGACTCGACGTTGTGGGCCTTGGAGGAGCCAGTGGCGCCGCCGATGCCGTCGCGGCCGGTTCGCCCGCCAAGAAGCACGATCTTGTCGCCGGGCGCCGGGCACTCGCGGCGCACGTGGGATGCCGGGGTGGCGCCCACGACGGCGCCGATCTCCATGCGCTTGGCCACGTAGCCGGGGTGGTAGAGCTCGCTGACCTGCCCGGTGGCCAGGCCGATCTGGTTGCCGTAGCTGGAGTAGCCGGCGGCGGCGGTGGTCACGAGCTTGCGCTGCGGGAGCTTGCCGGCCATGGTCTGGGACACGGGGACCGTGGGGTCGGCCGCGCCGGTCACGCGCATGGCCTGGTAGACGTAGCTGCGGCCGGAGAGCGGGTCGCGGATGGCGCCGCCGATGCAGGTGGCCGCGCCGCCAAAGGGCTCGATCTCGGTGGGGTGGTTGTGGGTCTCGTTCTTGAAGAGGAAGAGCCAGTCCTGGTCCTCGCCGTTGACGTCGACGGTGACCTTGACGGTGCAGGCGTTGATCTCCTCGGACTCGTCGAGGTTCTTGAGCTGGCCCGTGTGCTTGAGCCACTTGGCGCCGATCGTGCCCATGTCCATGAGGCAGACGGGCTTCTCGTCGCGGCCGAGCTCGTGGCGCATCTGCATGTAGCGGTCAAAGGCGGCGGCCACGACCTCGTCGTCGAACTGCAGGTGCTCGAGGGCGGTCCCGAAGGTGGTGTGGCGGCAGTGGTCGGACCAGTAGGTGTCGATCATGCGGATCTCGGTGATCGTGGGGACGCGGCCCTCGCCGGCGAAGTAGCTCTGGCAGAAGGTGATGTCCGCGAGGTCCATGGCGAGGCCCAGCTCGTCGATCATGGCCTTGAGCTGCTCCTGGTCGAGCTCCAGGAAGCCGTCGAGGACCTCGACGTCCGCCGGCTCGGGGTAGCTCTGGCGCAGCGTGGCGCGCTCCTCGAGGCTCGCCTCGCGCGCCTCGACGGGGTTGATGACGTAGTGCTTGATGGCCGCGAGCGCCTCGTCGGTGCAGGCGCCCTCGATCACGTAGACCTTGGCGCAGCGCACGATGGGGCGCTCGCCCTGGGAGATGAGCTGGACGCACTCGGCGGCGGAGTCGGCGCGCTGGTCAAACTGGCCGGGCAGCGCCTCCACGGCGAAGACGCGGACGTCTGCGGCGCCCGGGTCGGCGGGCAGCTCGCGCGCGGTGACGTCGACCTGCGGCTCGGAGAAGACCACAGGCACGCAGCGCTCGAAGAGCTCCGCGCTCACGCCCTCCACGTCGTAGCGGTTGACGATGCGCAGGCGGGCGTCGGGTGCCAGCCCCTC
Source organism: uncultured Atopobiaceae bacterium (assembly GCA_963931035.1). GTDB lineage: Bacteria > Actinomycetota > Coriobacteriia > Coriobacteriales > Atopobiaceae > Thermophilibacter. Next base: position 1,793,098 of record OZ006979.1, read on the forward strand.
GGTGACGACGCTCGCGAGCTCTGCTCTGAGCTGCTGCGCCTCGACGTCAAAGCCCGGCTTCTTCTCCACGTAGATGCGAGAGACCATGCGCTGCTACCTCCGGTGTTTCGGGGTCAAACCATAGCATCTTCCATTCTACGGCAAACGCAGCCGCCACGTTGCTCGGGCTCCGGGCGAGGCGTGTCGACCCGCCTTCAAAACCGACTTATGAACAGGTTTCTATGGAGCGTGTATCTGGCTTGCCCGATTCCGCCCGAATAACCCCAGATAAACTAGATTCGGAAATTGATGATTCGTGGCTCTGTGGGACAAAACCGTTCAAAAGTCGGGTTTGAAGGCAGAGCCGTCGAGAAAATGCGCGCGTCGCGACTGGCGCGGTCAGCTCGGCAACGCCCCCAGCAGCGCGAGCGCGACAACAAACGCGGCAGTGGCGAGCGCGGCCACGAGGTCGCGGCGGGCGAGACGCTGCTCGTGGTAGTGGGTGCGGCCGGCACCGCCCTCGTAGCAGCGGGCGTCGAGCGCGCGGGCGAGGCCGTCGGCGTGGCGCAGGCAGCTGGCGAGCAGCGCCACGACCACGGGTACGAGCGAGCGGACGCGCCGCGCGGGGCCGCCCTCGTCGAAGGTACCGCCGCGCAGCGCCTGTGCGTCCATGATGGCGGACGCCTCATCGGCGATCGTGGGGATGAAGCGCAGCATGAGCGAGAGGATCATGGCGATCTCGTGGCCGGGCAGGCCGACGCGCGAGAGCGGAGAGAGCAGCGTGTCAAAGGCGTCCGCAAGCTGCGTGGGTGTGGTGGTGAGCAGGATGAGCGAGCCGAGCACGAGCGCGAGGGCAAAGCGCGCGGTGTACAGGATCGCCGAACGGACGCCGCCCGTGGTTATCGCCAACGGACCGAGCGACGCGAGGACGTCGCCGCTCTGGACGAAGAACAGGTTGAAGACCGAGAGCACGGCGAGAAAGACCACGAGCGGGCGCACGGAGGCGAGCACGCGGCCGCTCGGCACGCGCGCGGCGACAAGGACGGCGAGCGTGAAGGCTGCTGCTGCGGCGAGCTGCGCGGCGTTGGAGACGCAGAACACGGCGACGAGCGCCGCGAGCGCGCAGCAGAGCTTGGCGCGCGCGTCGAGCGCGTGGACGGGGGAGTCTGCGGCGTAGTACTGGCCGATCTCGATTCTCAGCGCCATCAGTCGCCTCCCTGGATGGCCGTGACGAGCTCATCGGTGGTGAGGGGTTCGCCGAGGGGAGGCCATCCACGGCGCTCGAGCTCGCGTGCGACGCGCAGCGCACGGGGGATGCCGAGCCCGCTCTCCGTGAGACGCCGTTCGTTTTTGCGCGAGAAGACCTCAGACGGTGCGCCGTCGGCCACGAGCCGGGCCTGGTCGAGCGCGAGCACGCGGTCCGCCCGGGCGGCGTCCTCCATGCTGTGCGTGACCTGCACGAGGGTCACGCCGCGCTCGCGCAGCCGAGCGAGAACGCGGCGCAGCATCGCGCGCCCGCGCGGATCGAGGCCTGCCGTCGGCTCGTCGAGCACGAGCACGGCGGGCTCCATGGCAAGGATGCCGGCGAGCGCGCAGAGGCGCCGCTGACCACCCGAGAGCTTGAAGGGCGAGACGTCGCGTCGTTTCGCAAGGCCCACGAGCTCGAGCGCCTCCGTCACGCGCCGCGCGACCTCACCCTCGGGGAGGCCGAGGTTGCGCGGGCCAAACGCCACGTCCTTCTCGACGGTCTCCGCGAAGAGCTGCCGCTCGGGATGCTGCATGACGTAGCCCACGCAGCCGCGCGCCGCCCTGCGGCCGCGACGGGTCGAGGTGTCGTTGTCGGCGACGATGACACGCCCCTCGTCGGGGGTCTCCAGGCCGCAGAGCAGCCTGAGCAGCGTCGACTTGCCCGATCCCGTCTGGCCGATGATCGCCGTGGAGGTTCCCGGGGCAATCTCAAACGACACGTCCTCGAGCGCGTGGACGTGCCGCCCGTACGAGAAGAACGCGTGCTCGACGGCGATGACGGGTGGGGCAGGGGAGATGGGCGCAGCCGCCTCGTTCGCGTGCGCGGGCGGGACAAGCGAGTCCGTCCCCCGGTCACACAGCGCGTCCACCAGAGCGGCCTCGTCGCAGGTCCAGGGGAGGCCCAGGCGTCGCGAGAGACGGGCGGCAAACGGCACCTCGAGCCCCAGCTCCGCGATCTTCTCGCCCTGCGCGAAGACCTCGCTCGGCGTGCCGGCCAGCGCCACGCGGCCGTGGTCCATCACGATCACGCGGTCCGCCTCGAGCGCCTCCTCCATGAAGTGCGTCACGTGGACGAGCGTGGTGCCCGCCGCGGCGAGCCGCCCCATCACGCGCAGGATCGCCAGCCGGCCGCGGACGTCGAGCAGCGACGTCGGCTCGTCGAGCACGAGGACGGCGGGCTCCATCGCGAGCGCACCGGCGATGCACACGCGCTGGCGCTGCCCGCCGGAGAGGCGCGCGGGGTCCGCCTGGGCATAGTCGTCCATGGCAACGCGATGCAGCTCGCGGGCCACGCGCGCAGCGATCTGGTCGCGCGGGACCCCCAGGTTCTCCGGCCCAAAGGCAACGTCGTCCGCCACGATGCTCGTGACGATCTGGTCGTCGGGGTTCTGGAACACCAGGCCGAGCGAGCGTCGCGCACGCCGGTAGGCCCCGAGGTCCGGCGCCCCCTCTGCGCACACCCGCTCGCCCGCGAGCTCCACCTCGCCCGCATCCGGCGCGAGCAGCCCGCAGATCACCGAGGCCAGCGTGGACTTGCCGGAGCCGTTGGCGCCGAGCACGCACAGCCGTTCGCCGCGCGCGAGCTCGAGGGAGACGTCGTCGAGTGCGGTGATGCCTCCCTCGTAGAAGAGGCTCACGTGCGAAAGTCGCACCAGAATGTCACGCTGCGAGGCCACGTTCTTCTCGGCGAACTAGCGGTTGACGAGCGCGGAGACCGGTTTGTGGATGAGGGCCGTGGCAACGCTCGTGATGACGACCTTGAGCAGGTTGAAGGGTAGCAGGATCGGGACAATGCTCTGGATGACCACCTCGACCGTGGTGTCGGTGTAGAGCGGCGTCACAAAGATGTTGCCCACCACGCAGGCCGCCACCGCCACGACGCTGCCGACGACCATGCCCAGGACGAGCCCGCGCGTGCCGCCCACGCGACGCGCGACGAGCGTGGCGGGGACGACGAGCGCCACGCCGGCGAGGATTGCCATGAGGTGGCCCCAGGGATTGAAGCTGAAGAGGGTCTTGAGCACCCACGGCAGCACCACGACCAGCGCTCCCGTGCTCGGGCCGTAGATGAGCGCGGCGACAAACGCCACGATCGCCGAGGGGTCGTACTGGAGCCACGGCGCGGGCGGGAAGATCGACACCTCCACGAACGTGAGCACAAACGCCAGCGCGCAGAGCAGCGCCGTCGTGGCGATGCGCTGGGTGGACCAGGCGCCGCCGGAGGTGGTGGAGTGGGTGTCGTGCGAGACATGCGTGTGCGTGGAAGCAGCCATGACGGCCTCCGTTTCTTCCATCCGGACTGTGACCGTTGGTCCCGGAATCGCACCGGGTCAGCCGCCTTTTTCGCGGGTCGCGGACTGGGGGCGCCGCCTACGGCCGCCCGTCACCGCCAGTGGGGACTTTCACCCCGCCCTGAAACTGACCCCTGTAGCGTATCACTTCTTGGCGAGAAGAACCGTCTATACTGGTCTGTGACACATAACCCGTCGAAAGGCCGACATGTCCGAGAGCGAGAGCGGTCGAGAACCCCAGCCCCTCGAGTGGCGCCTGCGCTCCATCGTGGGGGAGGACAACGTCCTCGTTGACGAGCCCATGAGCGAGCACACCACCTTCGAGGTGGGCGGCCCGGCGGACCTCTACGTGATCCCCGAGAGCTTCGACGAGGTTCGCGACGTCATCGGCGCCTGCGACGAGGCGGGCGTGGAGCGCTTTGTGCTGGGGCGCGGCTCCGACCTGCTGGTCTCCGACGACGGCTATCGCGGCGTGATCGTGGCGGTGGGCGAGGGTCTCATGGGCGTCTCCGTGGACGGCACCGAGATGACGTGCCAGGCGGGCGTGGACCTGCGCGAGGCCTCCGAGATGGCCTGCGAGCTGGGGCTTTCCGGCCTGGAGTTTGCCTGTGGGATCCCGGGCTCGGTGGGCGGCGCGTGCTTCATGAATGCGGGCGCCTACGGCGGGTGCGTGGCGGACGCGCTCAAGTGCGTGCGCGTGCTCATGCCGGACGGCACGCAGGAGACGCTCGGCGTGGACGAGCTGGACCTGGGCTATCGTCGCAGCCGCGTGGCGGCGGACGGCCTGGTGGTGCTCTCCGCCACGTTTGCCCTGGAGAAGGGCGACCCCGAGAAGATCCGCGCCACAATGGACGACCTCACGCGCCAGCGCGAGGAGAAGCAGCCGCTGGAGATGGCGAGCGCCGGGAGTACGTTCAAGCGGCCCGAGGGCCACTTTGCCGGCAAGCTGATCATGGACGCGGGGCTGCAGGGCTATCGCGTGGGCGCCGCCGAGGTCTCCCGCAAGCACGCCGGGTTTGTCGTCAACACGGGCGGCGCCACGGCGGCGGACGTCCATGCGGTGATTGAGCACGTCCAGGACGAGGTGGAGCGCCAGTTTGGTGTTCGCCTGGAACCCGAGGTGCGCTTCCTGGGCTAGGCTGCGGTCGTGCGTTCTTCTCGGCTGAGCTTACAGCCGAGAAGAACCTTGTGTCCGCTAGTTCTTGAGCGAGTTGAGCGGCGCCGGGAAGCGGCCACCGCGGTGCGCGAAGACCGAACCGGCGAACTTGTTGACGGGCATGACCGGCGCGGAGCCGAAGAGACCGCCAAACTCGAGCATGTCGCCCTCCTTGCGGTCGATTGCCGGGATGAGGCGCACAGCCGTGGTCTTGGTGTTGATGACGCCGATGGCCATCTCGTCGGCGATGATGCCGGCGATGGTCTCCACGGAGGTGTCGCCGGGCACGGCGATCATGTCAAGGCCAACGGAGCAGACGCAGGTCATGGCCTCGAGCTTCTCCAGGCTGAGCGCGCCGTCCACGGCCGCGCGGATCATGCCGGCGTCCTCGGAGACGGGGATGAAGGCGCCGGAGAGGCCGCCCACGGATGAGGACGCCATGACGCCGCCCTTCTTGACGGCATCGTTGAGCAGCGCGAGCGCGCAGGTGGTGCCGGGGCCACCGCACTCGCCCACGCCGATGGTCTCCAGGATCTGCGCCACGGAGTCGCCGGCGGCCGGGGTCGGGGCCAGCGAGAGGTCCACGATGCCCTTCTCCACGCCCAGGCGGCGGCTGGCCTCGCGGCTCATGAGCTCACCGGCGCGCGTGATCTTGAAGGCGGTCTGCTTGATCTTCTCGGCCACGTCCATGAGGCTCGCGGACGCCGGCAGCTCGGCGAGGGCCGCGGCCATGACGCCGGGGCCGGAGACGCCCACGTTGATGACGGCGTCGGCCTCGCCGGAGCCGTGGACGGCACCCGCCATGAACGGGGAGTCCTCCACCATGTTGGCAAAGACCACGAACTTGGCCGCGCCGTAGCAGTCGATGTCCACGGTGCGGCGGGCGCACTCGAGGATGGTCTCGGCGGAGAGCAGCACGGCGTCCATGTTGATGCCGGCGCGCGTGGAGGCGATGTTGAGCGAGGAGCACACGCGGTCGGTGGTGGCCAGCGCCTCGGGGATGCTCGCGATGAGGCGGCGGTCCGTGGCGCCCATGCCCTTCTGCACGAGGGCAGAGAAGCCGCCCATGAAGTCGATGCCGAGGGTCTCGGCGGCGCGGTCCATGGCGTGCGCGAGCGGGGAGAGGTCCTCGTCGGGGCAGCCGGCCGCAATCTGGGCGATCGGCGTCACGGAGACGCGCTTGTTGGCGATGGGGATGCCGTACTCGGCCTGCAGGTCGTCGGCGGTCTCCACGAGGTGCTCGGCGGTGTGCGTGATGCGGTCGTAGACCTTGTCGCACATGCGGCCCATGTCCTCGTCGGCGCAGCCCGCGAGCGAGATGCCCATCGTGATGGTGCGGAGGTCGAGGTTCTGCTCGGAGACCATCGAGAGGGTCTCGGCTACTTCCTGGGGGGTGATGTCCACGGCGGGCCTTTCGTCGGTCGGGTGGTTGCGGCTCCATTATAGGGGCCTTGGGAGGTTTGGGTTCGCGTTTGGGCGGTTCCGGCGGATTCCAACATACATGCGTCTCTGCTAACTGCGGATATATGTTTTCCAACTGATGGCGTGAACCCAAACCGTAATTGGGTTTGGGTTCACTTTGGCGGCGGGTTGGGAAGCCTCCCCAGCGTGGCAAGTCTCTGAGCTGCGGATATATATTCTGTAATCTGTTCGGCGGCAAAATCGCGAACCCAAACCGTGTTTGGGGGTACGGGGGAGGGGGCACGATGCGGTATGCTCGCTCACAAGATGCCCGATGAAGGAGGAGCAGTGGCCGCCGAGAAGAACCAGGGTCCCGTCGTCGCGTTCTTTGACGTGGACGGCACGCTCACGTGCCGCGACTACAACGAGGGCCTGCACGTGGTGCCCACCGCGGGCGTCCAGGAGGCGGTGCGCGCCTTCGTGGACGCCGGAAACGTCGCCGTGGTGTGCACCGGCCGCAGCATCCTCAACGTGGAGGACCTGCTCCACCTGCCGTTCGCGGGCTACGTGACGCTCGACGGCACGCACGTGATCCTGGACGGGGAGGTCGTCTACGACCGAACGATCGAGCGGGGGACGCTGCGCCGCTCGGTGGAGGAGATGCGCCGGATCGGCATGGAGGCGCTCATCGAGGGCACCTTTGGCAACGTCATGGTGCGCTGCGGGCGCAACCTCATGCCCTACTGCGACGACGTCGTCAACATCGAGGACTACGAGCGCGCCGGCGGCCGCATGGACTTTGGCAAGATCGACTTCACCGACGAGAGCCTCGAGGCCTGTCGGGCGAGCGAGCTGCTCATGGGCTCCTTCACCTACCTCGACGTCGGCGACGGCAACCACGAGCTGACCATCCCCGGTACGAGCAAGGGCGTGGGCGGCCAGGCGCTCCTCGACGCCCTGCCCTTCACCCCCTCGCACGTCTTTGCCTTTGGCGACTCCGAGAACGACCTCGAAATCCTCCGTCTCGCGGACACGGCCGTCGTCATGGGCAACGCCCGCGAGCCCGTCAAGGCCCACGCCGACTACGTCACCGACGACGTCCGCGACGACGGCGTGGTCACCGCCCTACGCCACTTCGGCCTCATCTAACTAGAGCGAGCAGCCGCCGAGCGGGCGGGGCAAACCCCGCCGCGAGTTCTTGCCGCGTCCTTCGCGGCAAGCTGTTTGAGCGCCGGGGTTTGCCCCGCCCGCTCGGCGGCGGTGGGCTACGCCTGTGCCAACATAGGCGTGAGCGGGCCCTGGGCGAGCACGGTCACGCGGTGCATCGCGCGGGAGAGCGCCGTGTAGAGGCGCCGGCGTGCGAGCGGCGTGTCCGGGTAGACCTCGGCCTGCGCGTCCGGCACGATGACGTGGTCGAACTCAAGGCCCTTGGCCACGCGCAGCGGCAGCAGCACCACGCCCTCGGCAGGCAGCGCCATGCCGCCGCGGATCACGGTCACCGCGTCGCCCAGCTGCTTGGCGAGCCAGCTCACGCGCGCGTCGCTCTCGGCCACCACGGCCGTGAGGCCCTCGCCGGGCTCGGCCACGGCGGAGCGCAGCGCCGCGAGGTACGCGTCCTTCTCGGCAAACGAGCGGATGACGGGGGCCACGCCCGCTCGCTGCACCGAGGTGAGGCGGCGTCGCTCGTCCGGCTCCAGGAGGCCGCAGAAGAGCTCCGTGATCTCCGGCGAGGAGCGGTAGCTCGTGAGCAGGCGGCACTCGTCCACGCTGCCGTGCGACGCGCGGAAGATCTCCGCGATCCGCGCGAAGGTGGCCGTGCCCTCGTAGATGGCCTGGTGCTCGTCTCCCAGCAGCAGGAAGTGCGCGCGCGAGAAGAACCTCGCGAGCACCATGAGCTGGGCCTCGGTGTAGTCCTGGACCTCGTCGACCATCACGAAGCGGGCGTCGCGGCTGCCGATGCCCGTGAAGATGAGCCGCAGGTAGAGCCACTCGGTCGCGGAGAGCGCCCGCGCGCCCAGCATGCGCATGCCAATGCGGTCGAAGCGCAGCCACGCGAGGCCCTCAATCGCATCGTGCGCACCCTCGTAGAGGTGCTCCACGTAGCGCTTGGCGAAGGCGACGGTCTCGTCCTCGTCGTCCGGAGCCAGCGTCTCGCCAAAGATCTCGTACTGCCGCTCAACGTCCAGCCCGAGCATCTCCTCCTGGAGCTCGTCGTTGCGCGCCATCTGCGCGAGGCGGCGGTTCAGGCGGTCGTGCAGCTCCTCCTTCACGAGCGCGGTGAAGCGCGGCCCCACGTCGAACTCCGCGAACTTCTCCACGGCGCTTCTCACCTGGGACGCCTTGAGCAGCGTCTCGTCTCCGAGGCGAATCTCGCGCAGGTCGTCCGGCTCGAGCGCCAGCCCGCGCGTGGCCTCGTCCATGCGGCGCAGCGTCTCGGGCGTGGTGGCAAGTCCCAGGTCGCGCTCGCCGGCGCCCTGCGCGGCCACGAAGTCGCGCCAGGTCACGGTCTGCGGGTTGGACTCGCCCATGCTGGGCAGGACCGTGTCGATGTAGCTCTCAAAGACGTCGTTGGGCGAGAAGAGCCACACCTGGCTGGGGTCGAGCGTCTTGCGCTCCTGGTAGAGCAGAAACGCGATGCGCTGCAGCAGCACGGACGTCTTGCCCGAGCCCGCGATGCCGTTCACCAGCATCACCGGGACATCCTCGTGGCGCACGACCTCGTTCTGCTCGCGCTGGATCGTTGCCGTGATGGCCTGGAGCTTCTCGGTGTGGTGCTTCTTGAGGGCCGCCAGCAGCAGCGAGTCCTCGATCGCCACGGTGGTGTCGAAGTAGCCGTTGAGCGTGTCGCGCACGATGTCGAACTGCCGGCGCAGCGTGAGGTTCACGGTGCGCGTCTTGCCGTCCACCTGGTAGGAGGTCGGCCCCATCTGCTGGTTGTAGTAGGTCTCCGCGACGGGCGAGCGCCAGTCCACCACGAGCGGGCGGCTGTGCTCGTCGGTGATGCCGGCGGCGCCGATGTAGACGTCGCGCGGCGGACGACCCGGACGCATCTCGAGCGTGACCTTCGCGAAGTAGGGCTGCATGAGCAAAAGCATCACGCGGCGGAGCTTGTCAACGTTGAAGTCGTGGTACTGGTTGTACGCGTCGATGATGGAGTTCAGTGTCTCGATGGCGGCGAGCGTCTCGATCGTCTCGTCCGCACCGCCAAAGTCCAGGCGCACCTCCTCGCTCATCTCGATGAGGTCCTGCTTGGCGCCCTTGTGGTTGGACTCCAGGTCCGCCGAGACGTCGTCGCGGATCTGGAGCAGCTTGGCGTAGAGCTCCGAGAGGTGGGCCTGCTCGGCCGCAAAGATCGGGTCTGTGTCCTGCATGGGCATGGCGCTCCTTTGGCGTTGAGGCGCGAGAGTTCGAACAATCAATGGTACGCCATCGCAGGCCACGGGGTACAGGGGCGCAGGCCCCGGGCTGTCTGTTGGGGGGTAATTGCAGTTTTAGGCAGTTTGTTTGGCGCTGGTGAAGTAGAGAGGGTGAGCTGGACGATATAACGCCAGCTAGAAGGTTTGAGAGCTTAGAAGCCGTTGTAACAGGACAACAGAAGCAACCTAAAACTGATCATTCGACCGCCCACGGCCGATCCATCGCCTCTCGAAGGTTCCTTTCGTGGGATTTTCGTGACCTGCGCCTGCGATTATGCTTCTGAGCTTGCCCGAAAGATAGCTGGTAGATAGCCGAAAGTTTCATCGGGGTCCTCATCGGTACCGTCGTCTTGTCTGCGGTGGACCGGGAGGTGGGCATGTCTTTGATCGTGAGCCATGAATCGGCGCTGTGCTACTGGCTGACAAAGACGGGAGACGAGTGCGTTCCCAACCACTCCGACGTCAGGACGCTTGCGCGGGCGACCGTGTCGATGGGCGAAGTAAGGGACGCCCTTCTTCCCGTGGGCTACTCGGAGAAAAGGCCCCTGCATGTGCTTGTTGCCGATCAGCAGAGCCTACGCAGCCTTCATCAGGTCAAGACCCATCTCTTTGGCGGGCGACTGCCCCCTGGGTCGCTCTGCGAGCTTTCGGGCTCAAACTACGTGAGTTCCCCGGAGTTCACCTTTCTGCAGGCTTCTGCCGGACGGAGTCTGATCGAGCTACTGGAGCTGGGCTATTACCTCTGCGGCTCGTTTTCGATCGACGAGCGGGGGCATGGCTACACGGGGCAGAGAGCGCCCCTGACCACGCCCGAGGACATCGCTCGTTTTCTTGATTCCGCTGACGGGGTCTATGGCGTTCGCAAGGCAAGGTCCGTGCTGCGATACCTTCTTCCCAATGCGGCATCCCCAATGGAGGTGATCCTTGTTCTGGCGTTTGTGCTGCCACCGCGCCTGGGTGGATGGGGGTTTCCGGAGATTCAGGTCAACCAGAGAATCGACGTTGACGAGCGCCTGCGCGTGATCGCCGAATCCGACTTCTTCGTTGGGGATATCTACCTGCCCACCGTCAACGGAGATGTGGAGTATGACAGCGAGGAGTTTCACACGGGAAGGTGGCGCGCGGACCACACGCAGGCTCGCAGAAACGTTCTCGAGGTGATGGACGTGAAGACGATGTCGGCAACGTGGTCGCAGATTAGCGACTTTGAGAAGTTCAGGACCTTCATCTGGATGGTTAAGGAGCGCTTTGGTATCGCGCATCGCACGTTCACCCCGCAGGAGGTCGCGGCTCAGATGAACCTCTACGAGTATTTGACGGACTTCAGTCGCAAGCTGTTCTAGCGGGAGGCAGTTTTAGGCAGTTTGTCTCCAGTTGGCCAAGTACGACTTTGGAACGCAGTCAATCTACCTGCACGTCTCTTGTCGTTTCGGCGCCGGCTACTTTGCTGTTCCTTATCAAGCTGCCTAAAACTGATTCATCGCCCCTACTCGTCGTCCACGAAGCCCACGCGGTAGGCGGAGAACACCACGGCGCCCTCCTCCTGCGTGGCGTCGAGGTCCACGTCGCCCCAGATGCCAAAGTCACGGTCGTCGTCGGAGTCGCGGAAGACCTGATGGACGTGCCAGACGTGCGCCGCGCGCTCGTCCGACTCGTCGACCAGGAAGTATGCGGTGCTGCGGGCGTCCGCGTCCAGGAGAATCTCCTCGTGCGCGTCATGGAAGCGCTCCAGCGCTCGCTGCCACACGGGCGCGCGCCAGCCCCACTCGGCGTCGAGCCTGCCCAGCTCGTCGGTCGCCGCGTGCGCCGCCAGCCGCACGCGGGCAAAGAGCGCGTTGCGCACGAGCAGCGTGAGGCCGCGCCGGTCGCGCACGACCTCCTCGGCCGCGGGCGGCGCGGCGTCGAGGCCCTCCGAGGTGCCCTCACCGGCGGCCGCCCACTCGTCCACGAGCGAGGAGTCCACGGTGCGCACGACGAGGCCCAGCCACGCGATGATGTCGCGCAGTCGCTCGTCGCGCTTGTCGAGCGGTACGGTGCGGTCGAGCGCGCGGTACGCCTCGGAGAGGTAGCGCAGGAAGAGGCCCTCCGAGCGTGCCACGTTGTAGCGGCCCACGTACTCCTTGAAGTCGCTCGCGGTCTCGATCATGTCGCGCAGCACGGATTTGGGCGAGAGCGCAAAGTCGCGCGCCCACGGCACCTTCTCGCAGTACTGCTCGAAGGCCGGCTCGAGCAGCTCCTCGAGCGGCTTGGGGTAGGTGACCTCCTGCATGCGCTCCATGCGCTCGTCGTAGTCCACGCCCTCGGCCTTCATCTCGGAGAGCGCCCGGTCGCGCGCCACGCGCTGCTGCGCGCGCAGGATCTGCCAGGGGTCCTCGAGCGTGGCCTCGGCCATGGAGATGACGTCGAGCGCGTAGGTCTCCGACTCGGGGTCCAGAAGCTCGAGCGCGGCGAGAAGGAACGGCGACAAGGGCTGGTCCAGCGCAAAGTCGTCCGGGAGATCCACGGTCGTGGACCAGGACGCGCCGCCGTCCGGCAGCTCCTCGCGCGTGACCACGCCGGCGTCGAGCAGCGTGGCAAAGATCTCGTCTGCGCGCGTGGCGAGGGCGGCCTTCTCCTCGGCGGGCTGTGCGGACTCCTCCACGAGACGATGCACACGTGCCCAGGCGTCGCCGCCCTGCTCGACTTCGGCGAGCACCATCGAGTGCGTGACCTTCATGCGCGGGCGCAGCGGCTCCGGCACGGCGGCGACCAGTCGCTCGAAAGTCTGCTTGTTCCAGCCCACAAACCCCTCGGGCGGCTTCTTGGTCTTGATCTTGCGTGCCTTCTTGGGGTCGCCGCCGGCCTTGGCGAGCGCCCGGGCGTTCTCGATGTCGTACTCGGTGGCCTCGGCGATCACATGGCCCTCGGTGTCAAAGCCGGCACGTCCGGCGCGGCCCACGATCTGGTGGAACTCGCGCGCGTTGAGGTGGCGCATGCGCCGCCCGTCAAACTTCGAGAGCGCGGTGAGCACCACGGTGTGGATTGGCACGTTGATGCCCACGCCCAGCGTGTCCGTTCCGCAGATGACCGGCAGGAGCCCCTGCTGCGCGAGCTTCTCCACAAGCAGGCGATAGCGCGGCAGCATGCCCGCGTGGTGCACGCCCACGCCGCAGCCAAGCAGGCGCTGGAGCGTCTTGCCAAAGGTGGTGGTGAAGCGCGTGCCCTTGATGGCGTCCTTGATCGCCTCGCGCTGCTCCTTGGTGGAGACGCCGTAGCTGGCCAGGCTCTGCGCGCTGGCGAGGGCCGCGTCCTGTGCAAAGTGCACGATGTAGAGCGGCGCCTCCCCGGCTCGCAGCGCGAGCTCGACCGTCCCCTCGAGCGCCGTGTCCACAAACTCGTAGGAGAGCGGCACCGGTCGCGGGGCGTCCGCGATCGTGTCCACGGTACGCCCGCCCGTGTGCTCCGAGAGCGCCTCGGCGATGGCCGAGGTGTCGCCCAGCGTGGCGCTCATGAGCAAAAACTGCGCGTGCGGCAGCGTGAGCAGCGGCACCTGCCAGGCCCAGCCGCGGTCGGGGTCCGCGTAGAAGTGGAACTCGTCCATGGCGACGCAGCCCACGTCGCATTTCTCGCCCTCGCGCAGTGCCTGGTTGGCCAGGATCTCCGCCGTGCAGCAGATGATGGGCGCGCCGGCGTTGATGAACGCGTCGCCGGTGATCATGCCGACGTTCTCGCGGCCAAAGAGGTCCACGAGGTCAAAGAACTTCTCGCTCACCAGCGCCTTGATGGGTGCGGTGTAGTAGGCGCGCCGGTCCGTGCACACGCTCATGAAGCACATGCCCAGCGCCACCATCGACTTGCCGGAGCCCGTGGGGGTGCCCAGGATCAGGTGGTCGCCCGCAGCCAGGGACAGCAGCGCCTCCTCCTGGTGCGGCCAGAGCTCGATGCCGCGCGACTCCGCCCAGCCCAGAAAGAGGTCGAGCGCCTCCTCGGCGGGGATGTTGGGGTAGGTCTCGTCGTCCGGCCAGGGGATGAGGCGTCCCAGCGATCCGGGCGCGTTGGGGCCCTCGTCGACGGTCTCTGGTGCGGGTGCTGCGCTCATGCGTCTCCTCTCGTGCGGGCATCCATTCTAGCGCGGTGCGGCTATACTCGGGCCATGCCGAATAAGGAGGAGCCATGACCGATTTCCTGCAGCTCGCGCACGACCGCTACTCAGTTCGCGCCTTCTCTGACAGACCCGTCGAGGCCGAGAAGATCGATGCGCTCGTGGACGCCGCCGTCGCCGCGCCGACCGCGGTCGACAAGCAGCCCTGGCACCTCTGGGTCGTGGAGAGCCCCGAGGCAGTGGAGCGGCTCTCTGGCCTCACGCGCTTCTCGTTTGGCGCGCGCGTGATCCTCATGCTCGGCGCCCGTGCGGACGAGGCGTGGGTGCGCAAGTACGACGGTCGCAACTACGCGGACGTGGACGCCTCCATCGTGGGCACCCACATCATGCTCGCCGCCCACGACCTCGGCCTGGGGACCACCTGGGTCGGCCACTTCAACGCGCCCGCCGTGCACGAGGCCTTCCCGGAGACCGAGGGTTACGACCTCGTCGCCCTCTTTCCGATCGGCTATCCCGCCGACGACGCCTCGCCCGCGGAGCATCACTTCAGCAGAAAGCCTGCTTCCGAGCTTGTGACGAGTGTGTGAGCAAGCGTAAGGGGCGGTTGAGTGACAAGAGCGTCACGCCGCTGACGTGGTCAAACTGATACCCTGAGACTCTTCCGCTATCCCATCGGCGGAGACAAACGTCGTCCAATCACTCTCGTCTCACGGATGGAGCGTATGAGCAACCGTACTCCCGCAAGCAGGTCATCGAGCAGCCGTTCGGGTCGCGCCTCCGCAACGCCGACCAGGCGCCCGACGCCGCGCAACCGTCCCAAGCGCCGTAGGGCGTCCCGGGGCTCCCGCACGTTCACCATCGTCGCGTTTCTCGTCCTTATCGCCGTCGCGGGCGGCGGCGTATGGCTCTGGCTCAACAGGACGGTCAGCGTGAAGGTCAACGGGACGCTCACCCAGGTGCGCGCCGACGCGACCCTTGCCGACATCGTCGCCTCGGAGGAGGTCAAGGTGACGCCGGGCGATCTGGTCTCGGTCGGCGGCAACGTCATCACCGAGGGCGCGGGCCGTCCCTTCCAGGCGACCGTCAACGGGAGCGAGCTGGACGAGGGAGAGCTCGACGAGTTCCGGGCAAAGGGCAACGAGGAGATCGTCTTCTCCGATGGTGCGGACGTCACCGAGGAGTCCCACGAGGAGGAGCGCGAGCTCGCTCCCAAGCTCGAGCCGTACGAGCGGATCGGTGCGATCACCTACGTCGCCCAGTGGGGCACTCCCGGCAAGGCCATCTACAGCATCGGCGACGTGTCCGGCGAGTCCGTGCTCAAGGAGGAGATCGAGCCCGCCCAGAACACGGTGATCAAGAGCGTCAACCCCACGCCCGATGACGGGTCCAAGGTCATCGCGCTCACCTTTGACGACGGTCCCAGCTCCTACACGCAGCGCTACCTCGACATCCTGAACGAGTACGACGCCCATGCCACGTTCTTCTGCCTGGGCAGCGCGGCGGCGGCCAACCCCGACCTCGTGAAGGCGATCGAGGACCAGGGCTCGCAGGTCGCCTCGCACACGCAGAACCACCAGCAGCTGACCACGCTCGACGCCGGGACGCTCCAGGCAGAGATCACGGACGCGTTCTCCGCCCTCGAGGCGGGCGGCGCCTCCGCCACGACCGTCCTGCGCCCGCCCTACGGCGACTTCAACAACGACACGTGGCTCGCCTCGGGCGGGACCCTCTCGGCGTCCGTGATCTGGAACCTCGACAGCGAGGACTGGCGCCTTCCCGGCGCCGACGCCATCGTCTCCAACTGCACGAACGGGGCGTACCCGGGGGCCATCGTCCTCATGCACGACGGCGGCGGCAACCGTGACCAGGACGTCGAGGCCCTGCCCAGGATCCTGCAGACGCTGAAGGACCAGGGCTACAGGTTCGTGACGATCAACGAGCTCATGGCCATGGACAGCCGCATCCCCAAGGACGTGGCGTCCGGGGACGCCACCCTGCCCGAGGGCGCCGTCTGGCCCACCGAGATGGCCGCGACGGAGTAGCCGAGGTCGCGACGCACGCGCTTCTCGGGTTTTATGGTCGCACAAGACGAGCCCCCTACCTGCTGTGACGAGAAAATCAGCAGGTAGGGGGCTTACCATAAATCGGGAGTAACACGCGCTCGTCCTTCTCTGCCGCGTCGCCCTTCTCGGCTACTTGGCGCCGTACTGCTCGTAGTAGGCGTCGATCGCCGCGCGAAGCTCCGGCGTGATCACGGTGCCGTCGAGCGCCTCCACCACGTCGGCCATGCTCACGATGCTCGCCACGGGGAAGCCGTACTTCTCCTGGATCTCCTGCTGGGCGGTCACGACGCCGCCCTTTCCGACCTCCATGCGGTTCAGCGAGACGATGAGACCGCAGATCTCAACGTCAGCGGCATCGGTGACCTTGGGATACGTCTCGTCGATAGACTTGCCGGAGGTGGTCACGTCCTCGATCATGACCACGCGGTCGCCGTCGGCGAGCTTGGTGCCCAGAAGCCCGCCCTTGTCGGCGCCGTGGTCCTTCTCCTCCTTGCGGTCGGAGCAGTAGCGGACCTCCTTGCCATAGAGGTCGTGCAGGGCAATGGCGGTGGTCACGGCCAGCGGGATGCCCTTGTATGCCGGCCCAAAGAGCACGTCGAAGTCCAGGCCAAAGTTGTCGTTGATGGCGTGCGCGTAGTACTCGCCCAGGCGCTTGAGCTGGGAGCCGGTCACGTAGGCGCCGGCGTTCATGAAGAACGGGGACTTGCGACCGCTCTTGAGGGTGAAGTCGCCGAACTTCAGGACGTTGGCCTCGACCATGAAGTCGATGAACTCGCGCTTGTAGGCTTCCATGTGTGCTCCTTCCGGGGGCGGTCGCTCTTGTCTCTGCCCTGATTCTAGCCGAGACTGTGTCTTCCCGATGCGCTAGAGTTAGGGGCTGGAAAACAGGCGAGAAGAACCTCGGAGGAAGCCCGTGGAACGCACGCACATCTCTCAGCTCTTTGTCGACATGGACGAGCTCGGCGGCAGCACCGTCACCGTGGCGGGCTGGGTCCGCTCGGTCCGCGACATGAAGAACTTCGGCTTCGTCATGCTTAACGACGGCTCCTGCTTCAAGGACCTCCAGGTCGTCATGAACCGCGAGAGGCTCGCCAACTACGACGAGATCGCGGCCACGGGCGTGGGCTCGGCGCTCGTGGTCACGGGCACGCTCGCGCTCACGCCGGACCGCCCGCAGCCCTTTGAGCTGCAGGCCGAGAAGATCTGCGTGGCCGGCGCCTCCGCCCCGGACTACCCCATGCAGAAGAAGCGCCAGACCCGCGAGTTCCTGCGCACCCAGCAGCACCTGCGCAGCCGCACCAACCTCTTCCGCGCCGTCTTCCGCGTGCGCTCCGTGGCCGCCTACGCCATCCACCGCTTCTTCCAGGAGCGCGGCTTCGTCTACGTGAACACGCCGATCATCACCACCTCCGACGCCGAGGGCGCGGGCGAGATGTTCCGCGTGACCACGCTCGACGTGGAGAACCCGCCCCGCACCGAGTCCGGTGCCATCGACTGGTCCCAGGACTTCTTCGGCCACGCCGCCAACCTCACGGTCTCCGGTCAGCTCCAGGCCGAGAACTTCGCGCTCGCCTTTGGCGACGTCTACACCTTCGGCCCCACGTTCCGCGCCGAGAACTCCAACACGCGCCGCCACGCCGCCGAGTTCTGGATGGTGGAGCCCGAGATGGCCTTCTGCGACCTCGCCGGCGACATGGCGTGCGTGGAGGACATGCTCAAGTACGTGATCAACTACGTGATGGACGCCTGCCCGGACGAGATGGAGTTCTTCAACAAGTTCGTCGACAAGGGCCTGATCGAGCGCCTCACCCACGTTGCCACCTCGGACTTTGCGCACGTCACCTATACCGAGGCAATCGAGATTCTGCAGCAGGCCGCCGCAGTCGGCCACGTCTTCGAGTACCCCGTGGAGTGGGGCTGCGACCTGCAGACCGAGCACGAGCGCTACCTCACCGAGGAGCACTTCAAGCGCCCGACCTTCGTGACGGACTATCCTGCCGCCATCAAGGCCTTCTACATGCGCCTCAACGACGACGGCAAGACCGTCGCCGCCGTGGACTGCCTCGTGCCGGGCATCGGCGAGATTGTGGGCGGCTCGCAGCGCGAGGAGCGCCTGGACGTGCTGGAGCGCCGCATCGCGGAGCTCGGCATGGAGCCGGAGCAGTACAAGTACTACCTCGACCTGCGCCGCTACGGCGGTTGCGAGCACGCGGGCTTTGGCCTGGGCTTCGAGCGCATGGTGATGTACCTCACCGGCGTGGACAACATCCGCGACGTCATCCCGCACCCGCGCACCGTGGGCAACGCGGACTTCTAGCGCACCGTCGCCCCTCCCTCCAGAGGTTTGGGTTCAACGAGTCCCGAGGTTTGGGTTCACCCCGCGTGGCGAGAAGGTCGTTCTTCTCGCTAAACAGCAGGTAGACAGCTTTTTAGATTCTTGATGCAAGCGGATTCGGCCGCAACGTGAACCCAAACCGCGATGGGGGAGGGCTGGGCCGCGTCAGGCTGAACCCAAACCAACCGTATACTGGTAGGAAGTCGCGACCTGAGGAGCCAAGATGACTCGCGAGTCCCAGAACCAGAACGCACGCCCGCGCACCCTCTCGCGCCGAGCGTTTCTTTCTGCCGCACTCTCCGGTGCGTCGGTCTTCTTGGCCGGATGCGCGAGCCTCTCCGGGGACGATTCCCCTGCGCCTCCTGAGCTCGAGGAGCGGGCCACCGTCTACGACGAGGTCGCCCCCGAGCCCGACGAGCTCTCCCTGCTCATGGTCGGCGACATCCTCGTGCACACGGGCGTGTGGCAGAGTGGCGTGCGCGCGGACGGCACGCGCAACTACGACCACATCTTTGCGCAGGTCGCAGATGACGTTGGCGCCGCCAGCCTCGCGATCGTGGGACAGGAGACGGTCCTGGGCGGCGAGGCGCTGGGCTTCTCGGGCTACCCCGCCTTCAACAGCCCACAGGAGTTTGGGGACGCGGAGGTGGCGGCGGGCTTTGACGTCTCACTCAGCGCGAGCAACCACGCGCTCGACAAGGGCATGGCCGGCATCGAGTCCGCGCTCGCGTACTGGCGCTCCTCCCACCCCGAGATGCTCGTCACGGGGATGTACGACAGCCAGGAGGCCTTTGACGCCCTGCCCATCATCGAGCGGGAGGGACACCGCATCGCCGTGCTCAACTACACCTACGGTACCAACGGCATCCCCCTGCCGCAGCCGTGGGCCGTGCGCCTGCTGGACGAGGCCCAGATCGCGGCGGACGCCGAGGCGGTGCGCGCGGCGGGCGCGGAGGCGATCGTCGCCTGCCCGCACTGGGGCGTCGAGTACGCCGCCGCCCCGAGCGACGAGCAGCGCCACTGGGCGCAGGTGCTCGCGGATGCGGGCGCGGACCTCATCATCGGCGGGCACCCGCACGTGGTGCAGCCCTTCGAGGTGATCCAGGACTCCGAGGGGCGCGAGGTCCCGGTCTTCTGGTCCGTGGGCAACTTCGTCTCCACCCAGACGCGCAAGGACTCCATGGTGGGCGCGATGGCGCAGGCGTCGATGCTCTTCGATGGCGACGGCTGCCAGGTGGCCTCCTGCACGCTCACCCCGGTCATCACCCATCGCGCGGAGGGGACGGCCTTCACCACCTACCGGCTCTCCGACTACACCGAGGAGCTCGCGGCCGACAACCTCGTCCGCGGCTTTGCGGGATGCGGGGACTTCTCGTACCAGTGGTGCGTGGACTTCTGCGCCGAGCGGCTGGGGGAGGCCTTCGACGCCGCGTCCGGCCGTCTCGTCTGGGAGGCGTGACAAAGGGGTACCATCGAGAGAAACGCCGTCTGAGGAGAGTCGCATGGGGCTTCACTGTGCGGATTGCGCCTACGCCAGCTTCACCTATCACAAGGAGTCGGGACTGTACCAGGGCTCGTGCAGCCGGGGCTACACGCTCACCAACCCGCACGTGAGCACGAGTCCGGAGGATCACTTCGCGGAGCGCCCCGATGGCCTGGTCCCCACGGTCGACCCCTTCGGCGAGGAGTACCTGCGCACCTCCAACGTCTGCGAGCGCTTCCTGCTCCCGCGCGACGCGCACGGGGCCCCGCACCACCATCACGCTCTGTTCCACCGGGGTGACGAGTAGCGCGGGTTCCGTCCCCTGGGGCTGCGCCCTATCGTTCCCCGGCGGCAAAACGTTGGGAGTCGCGTATTGGCACCCTCTCTCCCTGGCTCGCCCTTGTGGCGTGCGGAGACTCGTCGGCCCCGAGCGAGAGACCTGTCCGAGCTCCGCGATGAGTCCGTGGGTACGTGGGAGCTCGTCTCCATGGAGTCCGACGCCACGACGCTGGTCGAGAACAACGTCGGCGAGATTGCCGAGGAGGTGGTCGATGACCCGGTTGACCTCGATGACCTTGACGATGGCGACTCCGACGTCGACGACTTCCCCTATTTGTTCTCCGATGACATGATCTTCATGGAGAGGATGCTCACCGTCGCGGACGTCGCGCGATGCCCCCGCGTCACTCCCCGGCGACGCGGGCTATGTGCATGGCGAGGTAACCCACTTCGAGCGCGCTGACCGGTTTGCCGAGCAGACGTGTCATCTCCGAGCAGACCGCCTCGGCGGTCTGGTAGCTGCGAGGCGCCTCGGAGCGGATCATCGCGTTCACGTCGATCGAGAGCCGTTCGTCGTGGATGATGCGCGTAGCCATATATTTGACGTGCGTCATGAGGCGGTTGTAGTCCATTGACGAGACGTCGATCTCCGCTCCCGTGAGCCGCTCGACGGCGTCGATGCACGCGCGCGTGAGCTGTGCGACCTGCATGGCTTGCTCTACGTGGCCCGAGTCGAGCGCAGAGTGGACGTGCAGGGCGATGAGCCCCGTCTCGTCGTCACCGAGCACGATGCCCAGTCGCCGCTCGAGTTCACTGACCCCGCGATGTGCCACCTCGAATTCGCGGGGAAAGAGAGCGCGAATGTCCTCGGTCAGGGGGTTGCTCACGGCGCCGCCCCCGCGGACGCGCGCCACGGCAAAGGCCAGGTGATCGGCGAGGGGCAGCAGCATGTTGGGGTCTATGTGGCCCAGGGACAGGCGGGCGTCCATGTAGATGTCCTCGGCGATGTCAAGTATCGCCGGATCGATGCGCTCGATGAGCTCGCGTGGCGTCCCCCGTCCCCCGACCTGCTGTGACAGCAGATAGAGCTGCAGGTCATCTGGGTTGCCCAAACTCTGGACCCGCTCGCCGGGCTTGCGCCCGAAGCCGACCCCCTTGCCCACGACCAGGTACTCGCGCGCCTCGTCCGTGTCAAAGGCGAGAAGGGCGTTGTGATTGAGGGGCCTGGTGATTCGGTACATGGGCGACCCTCCTGCGCGGGGACGGCGTGTTTCGTGGGCCCCTCCCGCTCGCAGCGCCCGAACGGGAGGGGCCGAGGTTCTTCTCGCCTAGGACTCGTAGACGTCCACGGCCAGCAGGTCGTCTCCCTGGTCCACCCGGCCAAAGGCCAGCTGGCGCACCTTGTGCTGCTCGTCGACGCTGGTGACGAGAACGGGCGTGGAGATGCTCGGCGCACTGGCGCGGATGAGGTCGAGATCGAACGTCAACAGTTTATCACCGCGCTTCACCATGTCCCCGGCAGCCACGTGAGCGGTGAATCCCTCGCCGCCGAGCTTGACCGTGTCAATGCCAACGTGGCAGAGGAGCTCGGTGCCGTCCTCGAGAGCGAGGCCGACGGCGTGCTTGGTCTCAAAGACGAAGGACACCGTGGCGTCGCAGGGGGAGACCAGCTCTCCGGTGGCGGGGACGATGCAGGCGCCGTCGCCCATCATCTTTCCTGCAAAGACCTCGTCCGGGCACGCGGTGATGGAGAGCGCCTCGCCGGCGAGCGGGCTGCCGAGCACGATGGTGCGAGCGGGCTCGCGATCGATCGACTCCTCGGAGACGCTGGCGGCTACCGTATCCGCGGTGGTCTCTTCCGCCTGTGTGGGCAGAGCGGCAAGATATGCCTCGAGATCGGTCTTGATGACGTTGACCTGCGGTCCGTAGACCACCTGCACGCCCTCTCCGCGCTTGATGACGCCCGCGGCGCCGGTTGCCTTGAGCAGCGCATCGTCGACCTTCGAGCCGTCGTGGACGGTCACGCGCAGACGCGTGGCGCAGCAGTCCACGTCCCGGATGTTGGCGGCGCCTCCAAGACCCGCGGTAATTTGCTCGGAGCGCTCGTCGGTGTCGCCGCCAGCCGCCGCACCGCCCTTCTCGCCCTCCTTGCGGGCGTTGTAGTCCGCCTTGGTGTAGAGCTTGGTCTCCGCCTCGCCCTCCTCGCGGCCGGGGGTCTTGAGGTCGAGCTTCTTGATGAGGACCGTGAAGATCACGTAGTAGGCGGCAAAGAACGCGATGCCGAGCGGGATGATGAGCAGCCAGCTCGTCTTGTCGTTGCCCTGCAGGATGCCAAACATGAACAGGTCAAGGAAGCCGCCCGAGAACGTAAGGCCGACGGTGATGTTGAGCAGGTAGCAGAGCATGTAGGCGAGGCCCGCAAAGACGGCGGAGATGCCAAAGAGCAGCGGTGCGACAAAGAGGAACGAGAACTCGAGGGGCTCGGTGATGCCGGTGAGCATCGAGGTGAGGGCAGCGGAGAGGAGCAGACCGCCCGCAGCCTTCCTGCGGTCGTCCTTAGCGCACAGGTACATGGCGAGAGCAGCTCCGGGGAAGGCAAAGATGTAGAGGACGAACTCGCCGGTGAAGCACCAGGTGCCCGCAGTCGAGAAGTGCGTGACGGTGGGGTCGGCGAGCTGCGCGAAGAAGATGTTCTGGGCGCCGTAGACCATCTGGCCGGCTACCTCCATGGAACCGCCGACGGCGGTCTGCCAGAACGGCAGATAGAAGACATGGTGCAGGCCAAACGGGATGAGCAGGCGCTTGATCATGCCAAAGAGGAAAACGCCCACCGGGCCCGCGCTGGAGACGGCGTAGCCGAGGGCGTTGATGCCCTGCTGGACGGGCTGCCACACGAAGAACATCGCGATGCCGACGAAGGCGAACACGACGGTGGAGATGATCGGCACGAAGCGCGAGCCACCAAAGAACGAGAGCGCCTGCGGCAGCTGGATCTTGTAAAACCTGTTGTGGAGCGCCGAGGTTCCCAGGCCGACGATGATGCCGCCGAAGGCGCCCATCTGGAGCGAGGTGATGCCGAGGACGCTTGCCGTGGCGCCGTCGATGAACTGGTCGACCCCGCCGGTGACGTCGATCATGGCCGAGATGGCGGAGTGCATGACGAGAAACGCCACGGCGGCGGAGAGCGCGGCGACTTCCTTCTCGGCGCGCGCCATGCCAATCGCCACGCCCACGGCGAAGATCAGCGGGAGGTTGTCGAAGATGACGCCTCCGCAGGCGGAGAGCACCGTGAAGACGTCCCAGGCGATGGTGCCCGGGCCCATGAGGCCGAGCAGGTTGTACGTTGCGAGCGTCGTCTCGTTTGTGAACGAGCTGCCGAGGCCCATGAGCAGGCCCGCTACCGGCAGCACCGCGATGGGGAGCATGAACGAGCGCCCCACGCGCTGAAGGATTCCGAAGATCTTGTCCTTCATTCGTGCCTCCTTGGCGTTGTGTCCCGTCGGGACGGTTGATGGCCTGGCTGCACAGGCCCGTGCGTCGCCGGCTTCCGGAGGTTGGGGTCGATGCGTGCCCGGGCAAGAAAAAAGCACCGACCGCCGACATGGGAACCACGGCGCCCCCTGAGCGCCGTCCTGAAGCCGAAGGTTAGTGCCTGCCTACCAGTAACACGCCTCATCTATGCGATTGCTGCCATCATTGCGTGAGTGGTCAGTTTGAGTTCAGTAATCTCCTGCGAACGGTAGGGAATATGCCGCAAACGGTCAATCAAGCCGAAAAAGCGCCGCCGGGCGAGAAACCCGACGGCGCCGTCGCGCGTATGCGTGGGAGCGACTAGGCAGCCTTGATCTCCGCGCCGCAGTGCGGGCAGCGGGTGGCGCCCTCCTTGATCTCCTCGAGGCAGTACGGGCAGGTCGGAGCGGCGGCCTCCTCGGCAGCCTCCTCCTCGGCGTCCTTCTTGGCCAGGGCGTCCATGCGCTCGCGCATGGTGTTGAGGCCCTTGACGAGGCAGAAGACGACGAAGGCGATGATCAGGAAGTTGATGACGGCGGAGATGAACGCGCCGAGGTCGATGAACTGGTCGGTGCCGGGGACGGCCCAGCGCAGGCCGTTGATGACCTCCTCGGCGCCGTCGGAGGCGCCGCCGGTGATGGTGCTCGTGGAGGTGGTCACGAGCGTGATCAGCGGGTTGATGAGGTTCTCGACGAGCGAGTTGACAATGGCGGTGAACGCGCCGCCGACGATGATGCCGACGGCCATGTCCATCACGTTGCCGCGGGCGATGAACTCCTTGAACTCATCGACGATCTTCATGGGAGAGCCTTTCTGTCCTGGATGCAAAACTGCATCAGAATACCAGCTCGCCCACTACTTTGTAACAAGCGCTCAACTCATGGGTGAAGCCCATCCCAGCTCATCGGTGTCGAGAAGCACGGTGAAGGGGCCGTGGTTCACCAGGCTCACGCGCATGTGCGCTCCAAAGACGCCGCGTCCCACGCGCCCGGCGCCAAGCTCCGCCTCCGCGAGCTCGCAGAAGCGCTCGTAGAGCCGCTCGGCGAGCTCGGGCCGCGCCGCCCCGGCAAACGACGGGCGGTTGCCGCGCCGCGCGTCGGCGTAGAGCGTGAACTGGCTCACCACCAGCAGCTCGCCGCCCGTGTCCACGAGCGAGAGGTTGGTCTTGCCGGCCTCGTCCTCGCAGATGCGCAGCGCGGCGACCTTGCGCCACAGGCGCTCGCAGAGCGCCTCGTCGTCGGTCGGCGCCACGCCCAGCAGCACGAGGTAGCCCTCGCCGCAGCTGCCGACCACGGACCCGTCGACCTCGACCTCGGCCCGCTCGACCCGCTGGATCAGCGCGCGCACGCCTAGGCCCCCAGCCGGTAGATCGCGGAGAACTTCTCCGTGAGGTAGTCGGTGTAGTAGGCGGGCGAGAAGGGCTCCCCGCAGGCGCCCTCGATGAGCTCGCCGGAGTCCTTGGAGCGTCCCCAGCGCCAGATCTTCTCGCCCAGCCAGGCGCGCACCGGCGCGAGCTCGCCCGTGCCGCAGGCGCCGTCAAAGTCCACGCCGTCCGCGACCATGGCGGCCTTGAGCTGCGCGCCGTAGGCCGAGCCGAGCGCGTAGGTGGGGAAGTAGCCAAAGTCGCCGCCGGCCCAGTGGGTGTCCTGCAGCGCCCCATGCGTGTGGTCGGGGACCTCCACGCCCAGGTACTCGCGGTACTTCTCGGCCCACAGGCGCGGGACGTCGGCCGCGTGGGCCTCGCCCGAGAAGAGCAGGCGCTCGATCTCGTAGCGCACGAGGATGTGCAGGGGGTAGGTGAGCTCGTCCGCCTCGGTGCGCACGAGCCCGGGCTCAGCGCAGTTCTCGGCCAGGTAGAGCTGGCGCGGCGTCACGCGCGAGAGGCGCCCGGGGAAGCGCCTTGCCAGCGCGTCCAGCAGCACCGGCGCAAAGGCCTCCGAGCGCCCCACGAGGTTCTCGAAGAAGCGCGACTGCGCCTCGTGCATGCCCATCGACGTGCCGCCCCTGAGCGAGGTGAAGCGGTAGGCGGGGTCCACGCCCTGCTCGTAGAGGGCGTGGCCGCCCTCGTGCAGCATGGAGAACACGTTGGAGAGCACGTCGTCCTCGTAGGCGTGGCTCGCGATGAGGACAAAGCCGGTGGACGGTCCGCCCGTGAACGGGTGCTCGGTGCGCCCCAGCCAGAGGGCCTTCTCGTCCACGCCCTCCAGGGCCACGAGGTCGCCCGCCAGCTCCCACTGGCGCCCCTCGTCGAAGTGGCCCTGCATGCAGGCGCGGCTGGGCTTGGCGCGACTGGCCATGCAGTCGGCGAGCAGCGGGACAACGCAGTCTTTCACCTGCGAGAAGAACCGGTCGTAGAAGGCGGTGTCGCAGCCGGGCTCGTACTCGTCGAGCCAGACGTCGTAGGGGTCGCGCGCCGCGTCCTTGGCGGCGGCCATGCGCAGGCGCGCCTCCACGATGCGGTCGAGGTAGGGGGCAAAGGCCTCCCAGTCGTCCACGGACTTGGCGCGGCGCCAGACGTCCTCGGCCTCGCAGGTGAGCCGGCTGAAGGCGGCCTGCTCGTCCGCCGGGATGCGGACGAGGGCGTCACGGTCGCGCGCGAGCACGCGGATCTGGGCGAGCTGCCTCTCATTCAGCAGCTCGGGCGTGGCCGCCAGGCGCTCGAGCGCGTCGCCCACGGCCGGGTCGCAGAGCGCCTCCACGCGGGCGCGCTCCAGCTCGGCGAGCGCCTCGGCGCGCTCGGCGGTCGCCTTGGGCGGGTCGATCACCGGCCCCAGCGAGCCGATCTCGTCGAGCGCGTAGCGAAGCGAGAAGAGCGTGCGCTCGACGGCGTCGAGCGTGGCGATGTCGGCCCTCGGGTTGGAGAGCGCGGCGTTGACCTCGGCCATGGGTCCCCCTTTGCACGGTTGCTTCCTATCAGTGTAGACCGGTTGCGAATTCGGCGGGGCCCTTCGCCCAAACTGCGTTGCCCTCGCCGCGCGCGCCCGTATCATCGGATGTCAGAACGTGTCGCGCGCCGCGCGCGCCGGAGCGAGGAGGTCTTCATGGACAGGGTACTTGGCATTGACATCGGCGGCACCAGCATCAAGGTCGGCCTCTTCACGCCCGAGGGCGAGCTGCTCGAGGAGCGCAAGATCCCCACGCCGGCGCTGACCACCGACGACGCCTACGCGGTCGTGACCTCGGGCATCGCACGAATTCTCGCCGCGCATGACAGCGCGCCCGCGGACGTCATCGCCTGCGGCCTGGACATCCCCGGGCCCGTGGCCGAGGACGGCACCGTGGGCTTTCTCCCCAACATCGAGCTCGACCCCGAGGGCCTCGTCGGCGCCATCACCGCGGCTTTCCCGCGCGCGACCGTGGCCTTCGTCAACGACGCCAACGCCGCCGCGCTCGGCGAGATGTGGGCGGGCTCGGCGCGCGGCGTCCAGAGCTTCGTCCTTATCGCCCTGGGTACGGGCGTGGGCGCCGGTGTGGTCGTGGGCGGCCGCCTCATCGCGGGCGCCTTTGGCGCGGGCGGCGAGGTCGGCCACATCACCGTCGAGCGCGACGAGCCGCTCACCTGCGGCTGCGGCCGCCACGGCTGCCTCGAGCAGTACGCCTCCGCAAAGGGCGTGGTGCGCCTCTACCTCGAGGAGTGCGAGCGCCGCGGCGTGAAGCCCGTCGAGGTGGAGCACGCCACCGACACCCTCTCCGTCTTCCAGGCGCTCTCCGCCGGCGACGAGTGCGCGGCCATCGCCATCGACAAGATGTGCGACTACCTGGCGCTGGCCATGTCGCAGATCTCCTGCATCGTGGACCCGGGCATGTACCTGATCGGCGGCGGCGTGGCGGGCGGCTTCTCCACCTTCGCGCCCAAGCTGCGCGAGCGCTTCCAGGAGCTCGCGCTCTCGCCGTGCCGCGACGTCAAGATCGAGGCCGCCGGCCTCGGCAACCAGGCGGCCATGTACGGCTGCGCGTACGAGGCGCTGCGCCTGCGCGCCGAGCAGAAGTAGCGGCCCCGCGTTCTTCTCGGCTGCCCGCAAAACCAAGGTTTTGGGTTTTCAGGCCCTCCCGTGCACGCGGGAGGGCCGATTCCGTGACGTCTTCTCTGGTTTTGGGCAACAAGTTATATGTGCTGCCACCCTTTCGCAGGTTTTGCATCAACCGTTTTGCCCACAAGCGAGAAGAACGTGGAACTTTCCGCAAATCCCGGCGCTTGTCATCAAACTTGTTGCCCACAACCTCAGTCGGCGCCGCGACGGCACCGGACGCGCGCCCGCAGCCCGACGTCCTTCTCGTCCCCCCCCCTGCAGACTGTCGGTTATGGGCGCTCGCGGGTCTTTCGACGGACCTGCGAGCGCCCATAACCGACAGTCTGCGCAAGCGGCGCGCCGCGTGGCGTGTTTCGTTTTGCACTGGTCCCCGAAAAGAGAAACCACCGGCGGCCGAGAAAAGCCGGCAAATGGTATCGTTCACAGAAACAGCGACTTTCTTTCTCTTTCTTTCGCTTTTCTCCGTTCTATTGGGTCATAATAGGCATATATGGTGTTCGCGTGAAGAATGTGCGTATATCGCGTGGACGCTTCAAGGGAAATGCGACGCCAGGGGGCGTCGGGGAGAGGGAGAAAGGAGCGAGTATGGCAGAAGAGAAGACCACCTATGACCTTCTGGCCGTGACGGGTTGCCCGACGGGCATCGCCCACACGTACATGGCCAAGGAGGCCCTGGAGAAGGCCGCCGCTGCCAAGGGCCTCACCATCAAGGTGGAGACCCAGGGCCAGGTCGGCGCGGAGAACGAGGTGACGCCCGCAGAGATCAAGGCCTGCAAGGCCGTCATCATCGCCGCCGACAAGGACGTCCAGCCGGAGCGCTTTGAGGGCAAGCCCCTCATCAGCGTCGGCGTGACCGCCGCCATCAAGGACCCGGAGGGCCTGATCGACAAGGCGCTCGCCGCCAAGGCCGAGGGCGAGCTCTCCGCCGAGGTCGCCAACGCCTCCGAGGACGCCGCCCCCGAGAAGGAGTCCGTCGGCCACCAGATCTACCGCCATCTCATGAACGGCGTCAGCCACATGCTGGTCTTCGTCGTCGCCGGCGGCGTGCTCACGGCCCTGTCGTTCCTCTGGGGCATCACGTCCTACGACTCCACGGCCTCCGACTACAACTCCTTCGCCGCGATGCTCAAGATCATCGGCGGCATCGCCATGAACCTCATGGTGCCCGTGCTCTCGGCCTACATCGCCGAGTCCATCGGCAAGCGCCCGGCGCTGGTCCCCGGCTTCGTCGCCGGCATGATCTCCATCCAGGGCCTGCCCGTCAACGCCGAGACCGGCCTCATCGACGCCGGTGGCGCGGGCGTGGGCTTTGGATTTCTCGGCGGCATCATCGGCGGCTTCCTCGCCGGCTACGTGATCGTCGCGCTGGAGAAGGTCTTCAGCGGGCTGCCCCAGAGCCTGAACGGCCTCAAGGCCATGTTCCTGTACCCGCTCTGCTCCACCTTCATCGTCGGCCTCATCATGCTGGGCATCTCCGGTCCTATGGCCGCCATCAACCAGGCGATGATGGACTTCCTGCAGGGACTCTACAACGCCGGTCCCGTGCCGCTGGGTCTGGCAATCGGCTGCATGTGCGCGTTTGACATGGGCGGCCCCGTCAACAAGGCTGCCTACACCACCGGCACCCTGCTGCTCACCGAGGCCATCGCCGCCGGCGTGGGCACCGAGGCCTACAACTTCGGCACCAACTTCATGGCTGCCGTCTCCGCCGCCTGCATCGTCCCGCCGCTGATCACCACCTTCGCGGTCATCGTGGGCAAGAAGTACTTCTCGCAGGAGGACCACGACGCCGGCCTGGTCAACTTCATCCTGGGCTGCACCCACATCACCGAGGGCGCCATCCCGTTCATGACCAAGAACATCTGGCCCGTCATGCCGATCATGATGCTCGGCTCCGCCATCGCGGCCATCCTGACGATCTTCATGGGCGTCCACGATCCCGCGCCCCACGGCGGCTTCCTCGTGCTGCCCGTCGTCGACGGCGGCCTGCAGTGGGTGATCGCGATTCTCATCGGCGCGGTCATCGGCGGCATCCTCTTCGTGCTCTTCAAGAAGTACGACTACGACAAGAACGGCGGCAAGATCGCCGAGTAGCTCCGAGCGAGCGCCTGTCCTGGGGCCCGGCCGTGTGCCGGGCCCCTTTTTCCCACGAGAAGAGCTGAGAGGAGCAGCCGTGATCTACACCCTCACCACCAACCCCGCGGTCGACATGAACGTCAACGCGGACACCCTCACCACCAAGAAGGTCAACCGCACGCGCGACGCCGTCTACACCCCCAACGGCAAGGGCCTCAACGTCTCCTTCACGCTGAGGCACTACGGGGTGGACTCGGTGATCCTGGGCTTCTTCGGCGGCTTCTCCGGAAACTACATCGTGACCGAGGCCGAGAAGCGCTGCCCGGTGCGCCCCGTCCAGATCGACGGCATCACGCGCGTCAACATCTTCGTGACCACGCCGGAGGGGGAGTACAAGTTCCCCAACGCCGGCGCGCCCGTGAGCCGCGAGAAGCAGCTCGAGATGCTGGAGCTGCTGCGCGGCCTCGACGACCTGGAGGTCCTCGTGGTCTCCGGCAGCCTCTCGCCCGAGATGGACGCCTCCTACTACGACGAGCTGATCGACGTGTGCCAGGAGAAGGGCGCCGAGTTCGTGCTCGACATCTCGCACCCGCACCTCGCCGAGCTCGTGGAGCGCCACCCGCTGCTGATCAAGCCCAACGACGAGGAGGTCGCTGAGATCTTTGGCGTGGACGTGAGCGACGAGGGCGACATCCTCGCCGCGCTCGCGCACATCCACGAGCGCGGCGCCAAGAACGTGCTGATCACGCTCGGTGGCGAGGGTGCGTACTTCTCCAACGGCGAGCACGTCTGGCGCGCGAGCGCGGCCAAGGTGGAGGTGCTCTCCACGGCCTGCGCCGGCGACGCCACGCTCGCGAGCTTCCTCTCCGCGTGGCTCGGCGCCCGCGACGAGGTGGAGCCGGCGCTGGTGCGCGCGATGGCCACGGGCGGCAACGTCGCCATGTGCGCCGGCCTCGGCGACTTTGCCCTGGTGGACAAGATCGCGCGCTCCATCGAGGTGACGCAGCTCTCGTAGCCTTGGGCGCAGGTCCCGGAGCGCACGGTCCTTCTCGCCCCCGTTTTCTTGCCAGGAAAGTGGGGGTTTTGCATTTTGAGGCTCCCCGCGTTCCCCGGGGAGGCCGCCCCGAGGGGTTCCCTTTGGTTTTGGGCAACAAGTTTTATGTGCTGCCAGCCTTTCGCGGGTTTTGTATCAATCGATTTGCCCACAAGCGAGAAGAACGCGGCACTTTCCGCAAATCCCGGAGCTTGGCATCAAAGTTGTTGCCCAAAACCTCAGTTGGCTCCGGACGCGCCCGCCCGCCCGCCGCCCGCCGACCATTCCTTTCGCTTTGCGAGAAAAGAAGGGAATCGAAACCTCCTTCCTGCGGCGAACGACGTACGCTTCTGCGGGAAGGGGGCTCTTTCATGGCGAACAAGGGTCAGGGGCGCATGCTCGCCGTCGAGCGGCGCCAGCGCATCATCGAGATGCTCGAGAGCGGATCTTCGGTGCTCATCGCCGACATCTGCCGCGAGTGCGGGGTGTCCGCCGTCACGGCTCGCGCCGACCTGGACTACCTGGAGGGCGAGGGTCGCCTCAAGCGCACGCACGGCGGGGCGGTCCCCATCTCGGAGTACGTCATCCCGCGCGTCTCCGAGCGCGTGCGCAAGAACGCCCGCGCCAAGCAGGCGATCGCGCGCCGTGCCGCCGAGCGGGTGAGCGACGGCGAGATGATCCTCGTGGGCAGCGGCTCCACGACGCTGGAGTTCGTCAAGGCGCTGCGTGGGAAGCACGACGTGACCATCGTCACCAACTCGTGCCACATCATCGAGCACGCCGAGCAGTACCTCCCCGACGTCACGATCATGTCGACGGGCGGCGTCCTCGCCCGGAAGTATCGCCACTACTACGGGCCGCTCGTCGGGGCGAGCCTCGCGGACATCTATCTGGACCAGGTGTTTCTCGGGGCGGACGGCTTTGAGCCGAGCTTTGGGTTTCTCGCCGAGTACGAGCAGACGACCTACGCGAAGGTGGAGTTCCTCAAGCACGCGCGCAACCGGATCATCCTCATGGACTCGAGCAAGGTGGGGTCGGGCCGCTCGTTCTTGCGCTTTGCCAAGCCGGACGACGTGGACGTGGTGATCATGGAGCGGGACCCGGGCAGGATGGTCTGGGAGGCCTGCAACCAGCGCGACCACGAGGTCCAGGTCATCGAGGCCCTCTCCGACGAGTAGCCAAAAAAGGCGGCGCACCCACCGGCGCGCCGCCCGTCCGTGCTCTGGGGGAGCCGACCTACGCGCGGCCCACGGAGCCGAGGTTCGTCATGCGGATCTTGACGAGCTCGGTGATCTCGGCCATGCCCGGCTTGGCCGGCTTCTTGGGATCAAAGGCGCCGGGGTTCTCGGCCATGTAGCCCATGAAGCCGCGCATGTAGGCCTGGCGCAGCTCGGTGGCGTAGTTGACCTTGCAGATGCCGTTCTTGACGGCCTCGGCGACCTGCTCGTCGGGCACGCCGGAGGTGCCGTGGAGCACGAGCGGCACGTCGACGGCGGCGCGGATGGCCTTCACGACCTCCTGCTCGATGTGCGGGGTCTCGGTGTAGACGCCGTGCGCGGTGCCCACGCCGATGGCCAGCGACGTGCAGCCGGTGCGCTCGACGAACTCGCGGGCCTCGTCCGGGTCGGTGTAGGGGTTCTCGCCCTCGACGGCCGGGCCGTCGTCCTCCTTGCCGCCGACCTTGCCGAGTTCGGCCTCGACGGGCACGCCCATGGCGCGGCCGGCGTCGGCGACGAGCTTGGTGAGGGCGATGTTGTCCTCGAAGGTCTCGTGGGAGCCGTCGATCATGACGGAGGTGTAGCCGGTGCGCAGAGCCTGCATGCAGCGGTCGTAGCCGTCGCCGTGGTCGAGGTGCAGGGCCACCGGCACGCTGGCGCGCTCGGCCGCGGCCTTGACCATGCCGTAGAAGTAGTCCAGGCCGGCGAACTTTACGGTGCCGGGCGTGGTCTGCATGATCACCGGGGACTTGGTCTCCTCGGCGGCGGCGAGCACGGCCATGACGAACTCGAGGCTCTCGATGTTGAAGGCGCCAACTGCGTAGTGGTTGGCCTGGGCGTCGAGAAGCATCTCCTTGGTGGTGACGAGCATCTAAAACTCCCTTCCTCAGAACCGACTGATGCCGTCATTGTACGTTTGCCCGCAGGTGGGCGGTGCCGTCAGGTGCCGCGGGCGGTCCCGCGCGCGCGGCGGAAGGGAAAGCAAACGAAGGGCGCGCGGCACGGCAGTTGCATCGCGTTCGCGCCTCCTCAGACAGGTTTGGGTTCACCGTTTGCGCCTTCGGGAGGTATCGCCGCAACGAGCACCGCCTCTACCTCGTGTTTTGCAAAGCGTACCGGAACCGTTCCGAGGCGGGTGAACCCAAACCGTATATCGGTTTGGGTTCATTTTTCCGGGTGAGCCGCAGCGAGCGAAGAGGGTCACGTCAACTACCTCGGGTTTTGCGGAGGGTCAGCGCATCGTCCGGAAAACGGTGAACCCAAACCGTGAGAGGGGGTGCGCGGCGCATGCTGGTGTTGCCAAAAGAAAAGCAAAGACAATGTGATAGATTGCCTTTAAAGAAAGAAAAGGAAACACATTTCATACACAATTGCCGAGAAGAACGGGCATCCCATGCCAGACATGTCCTCCGAGGAGCGTCGCGCGGCGATCCTCTCCATGCTCGACCGCGCCACGTCCGTGCAGGTCACGCAACTCGCCGAGGCGTTTGGCGTCAGCCGCGTGACCGCGCGCTCCGACCTCGACGCCCTGGCGCGCGACGGAAAGCTGCGTCGCACGCACGGCGGCGCGGTCTCGCTCTCCAAGACGCTCACCGTCTCCGTGCAGGAGCGCCGCATCAACGTGAACGCGGAGGCAAAGCGCTCCATCGCGCGGCTCGCGGCACCGCTGGTCGAGGATGGCGACGCCGTGCTCGTGGACTCGGGCACCACCGCGCTCGAGTTCGTGCGCGCGATCTCCGGGCGCTCGGGCGTCACCGTCGTGACCGACGACCTCACGATCGCCGACTACGTGGATCGCTCCGCACCCTCGCTCGACGTCATCATGCTCGGGGGCAGCCTGCGCAAGGGCCACCGCTACACGGCGGGCCCGCTCGCCCTGCGCGCCCTCGAGGTGCTCCACCCCGACAAGGCCTTCGTCTCGCCGACCTCCTACGTGCCCGGCCGCGGCCTCATGACCAACAACCAGGACATGGCCGAGCTCAAGCGCGCGTTTCTGGCCTGCGCCGAGCGCACCTACGTGCTGCTCGACTCCTCCAAGGTGGGCGCGCCGGGGCTCCTGTGGTTTGGCACGCTCGCCGACGTGGAGGCGCTCATCACCGACGCAGATCCCGGCGAGGCGGTCCGCGCGGACGGCGAGGAGCTGGGCTGCCGCATCATATACTAGGGTCATCGCGAAGGGGGACTCCATGGCCGTCAAGCTCATACTCACCGACATCGACGGGACCATCCTGCCCTACGGCAGCTCGGTCGTCTCAAAGAGGACGGTCGCGGCGTTCCATGCCGCGCTGGACGCCGGGATCGTGGCGGGCCCGGCCTCGGGCCGCTTCCACTCGTGGATCCCGGCGTTCTTCGGCGGGGACGAGGCATGCTGCGCGACGGCGGTCGCCGCCAACGGCCTGCAGGTCTATCACGAGGGCGAGCTGGTGCACGAGCAGGGCCTCGAGCCGGGGGCGCTGCGCCGCGTGGCGGACGTGCTCCGCGAGGTCCCCGGCGCGGGGCTCATCGTCTTCAGGGACGGCGCGCCGCTCCTCGTCCAGGGCTCGCGCGACGACCTGGCCGTCGCCTTCCCGCGCTACGCGCGCGAGTGCCTCGACGCCACAGGCATCCCCGATGAGCCCGCCCCCAAGGCAAACGTCTTCGTGCGGGGCACGCTGGACGACACCCGCAGGCTCGTCGCGCGCCTCAATGAGGAGGTCGACGGTCTCGACTTTGACGTGCCGCAGGCGATGTTCTCCAACGTGATGCCGAGCGGCTGGAACAAGGGCGCCGCGTTCGCGTGGCTCTGCGACTATCTCGGGGTCGCCCGCGACGAGGCGGTGGTCTTTGGGGACGCCGGCAACGACGTGGCCCTCTTCGAGCGCGCCGACCACTCCGTGGCGGTCGCCGGCGCCATGCCGGAGGCGGTCGCGGCCGCCCGCTGGCACATCGGCGCCTGCGAGGACGACGCCGTCGCGGGCGCGATCGAGGCCCTCGCGGCGGGCGCGTGGCCGTTCACGGAATAGCCGAGAAGAACCTCTAGCCGAGAAGAACCGCTAGCCGAGAAGAACCGCTAGCCGAGAAGAACCTCTAGCCGAGAAGAACTGCTAGTCCACGCGCTCCACGCTGGTCTGCGAGCGCAGCTCGTCGGCGACGGCGATGTCGAAGTGGCCGGTGCTCGCGGAGAGGCAGTTTGCGCTCGCGCATGCCATGGCATAGGCGAGCTGCTCCTCCACGCTCATGCCGCGCGCGATCGCCACGGCGAAGGCGCCCACCATCGTGTCGCCGGAGCCCACGGGGTTCACCACGTCGATCCTGGGCGCGCGCCCGCGGAAGACGCCCTGATCACAGGCCATGACGGAGCCGTCGCCGCCGAGGGAGACCACGACCTTCTCGATGCCGCACTTCTCGTGCACCTCGCGCGCGGCGGCCACGATCTCGTCGATGGACTCGGGCTTGCGGCCCAGGATGGCCTGGATCTCGTCCGTGTTGGGCTTGATCATCGTGGGGCGCGCCTCGAGGCTGTTCACGAGCAGCGTGCCGGAGGTGTCCAGGATCGCGGGCTTGCCCGCGGCGCGCACCGCCGAGACGAGCTCGCGGTATATGTTCATGCCCGCGCCCGCCGGCACGCTGCCGTTGAAGGTCACGACGTCCGCGCGCTCTGCGATCTGGGCGACCTTCTCGCGCACGCGGGCGACCTCCTCGCTGCCCACCGGGCGGCCGGGCTCCAGAAACTCGGTCGAGCGCCCGTCGGGCTCGAGGACGTTCACGCAGCAGCGCGTCTCGCTCTCGACGTGCACGAAGTCGTGCTCGATGCCGTCGGCGTCGAGCAGCTCGCAGAGGAGCCGGCCGTTGTTGCCGCCCACAAAGCCCGTGGCAACGACCTGCTCGCCGCACGTCGCCACTGCGCGCGCGGCGTTGAGCCCCTTGCCGCCGGCGTTGTCGATGCAGGTCTCGACGCGCATGACGGTGCCGGTGACGAGCGGGCAGGCCAGCTGGTAGGCCTTGTCGATGGAGGCGTTGAGGGTGACGGTGGAGATCATGGAGGCTCCTTAGGATGGGTTTTGGGGCGAGCCGTCGGCTCCCATGCATCTTATCGTCCAATTGAGGCTGCTACCCGCGAGAATGGGGGAGAACGTTCTCAGTTTCGATTGCTTACGTTTTGGGGATGACGTGCGGCGGGGCAAGATGGAGGCGCACGGGGATGCTGCGACAGCGCAGCAAGCCACCCCAACAAACCGCAGCTTAACGTTTTGCGCTGTCAGCAAGGTACCAATTGGCTGATACCAGTTTGTGAAAAAATCCGGCGGCAAAAAAGTAAGAAGAACAAAGCAAATTCGCGAGAAATACATCTAAATACAACGTAAACACGAGCAAAACAGTCTAAAAAATGCCAGTTAAATGGCTTAGTTTACGGTGAGCGGTAAGAAAAACCCGATGAACGGCAATGCCTTCACTTTTGCAGGAATCGTGAAGAGAAGGTGACGGAAATCGGGTAAAGTGGATTAACACGCTGGATGGTAGTAACCAGTTAATTCACGCAGGAAACGGAGGAGGGGCAATGGTCGGTTGCATTCTCACGGGTCATGGCATCTTTGCGGAGGGTGTCGGCGCCGCGCTCGAGATGGTCGGCGGACCCCAGCAGGACTTCGCCGTCGTCACCTTCCTCGAGGAGGAGGCTGGCGAGTATCCCGCCAAGATCTCCGGCGCCATCGCCGAGATGGCCGAGAAGTGCGGCGAGGTCGTCGTCTTCTGCGACCTCATGGGCGGCACGCCGTTCAACCAGTCCATGATGGCCGGCGCCTCCATCCCCGGAGTCCGCGTGGTCACCGGCGTCAACCTGCCGATGCTGCTCGAGTGCATGTCCATGCGCACCGACTCCACCACCGCCGAGGAGCTCTGCCAGACCGCCGTCGAGATCGGCCAGATGGGCATCGCCGCCCCCGTGCTGGAGACGGCCGAGGCGGACGAGCCCGAGGACGGTGACGGTATCTAATGCCGGAGAACTTCCTCGACAACGTCCTGGCGTCCTCCGTCGTCCTTCTCGTCTTCCTCGTCCTGATGGGCGTCGTCTTCACCATCTGGTCGTACGTCAAGATGCGCAAGAAGCGCCAGTACTTCGAGAAGGTGCACAAGGAGCTCGCTCCCGGCCAGGAGGTCATGTTCGGCGGCGGCATCTTTGGTACCGTCAAGGAGGTCAACGGCGACCGCGTGGCGGTCAAGGTCCGCTCCGGCGCCATGCTCGACGTCTCTCGCTACGCGATTCAGCAGATCGACTAGGGCAGTTCCGTGAGCGGGCGCGGCCCCTCACGTTTGAAGACTCGGCAGCAAGAGAAAGGGATAAAGATGGCAGAGCCCAACATTCTCCTCACCCGCATCGACAACCGTCTCATCCACGGCCAGGTTGCCACCCAGTGGAACTCCACCATCGGTGCCAACCTCATCCTCGTCGCCAACGACGAGGTGTCCACCAACACCATGCGTCAGAACCTCATGAAGATGGCCGCCCCCACCGGCGTCGCCACCAGGTTCTTCTCGCTCCAACACACGATTGAGATCATCGGCAAGGCCTCGCCCAAGCAGAAGATCTTCATCATCTGTGAGAACCCTGAGGATGTGCTCACGCTCGTCAAGGGCGGCGTGCCCATCAAGAAGGTGAACATTGGCAACATGCACATGGCGGAGGGCAAGCGTCAGGTCGCCACTTCGGTCGCGGTGAGCGACGAGGATGTCGCTGCCTTCAAGGAGCTGCAGGAGAGGGGGGTCGAGCTGGAGATCAGGCGTGTCCCGAGCACGCCGGTCGAGGACGTCAACAAGCTTTTCTCGTAAGCGACCACAGGGTTCTTGGTGCGCGGTCGCCTGCCGCGCACGAAACGCAACGTCTTACCTAAGACACACTGAAAGGAGGGACACAGATGGAGGTTTCAATCGTCCAGATTGCTCTCATCTTCATCGTCACGTTTATCGCGGCCATCGACCAGTTCGACTTGCTCGAGTCGCTGTACCAGCCGATCGTGACGGGTCCCATCGTGGGCGCCATTCTTGGCAACGTCGAGCTCGGCCTCGTCGTCGGCGGCACCTATCAGCTCATGACCATCGGCAACATGCCGATCGGTGGCGCTCAGCCGCCCAACGCGGTCATCGGTGGCATCATGGCTGCCATCTTCGCGTGCACCCTTGAGAACGTCGACGCCAACGCCGCCGTCGCTCTCGCCATCCCGTTCGCGCTCCTCGGCCAGTACGGCGTGACCCTGTTCTTCACGCTCCGTGCTCCTCTCCTCGAGTTCTTCCGTGGCTGCGCGGTCAACGCTGACACCAAGGGCATCACGAAGTGGACGGTCGTCTCCGAGGTCATCCTCGGCCTGATCTTCGCCTTCATCGTCACCCTGTTCTTCATCGGCGGCCAGACCTTCGGCCAGACCATCGTCGACGCCATCCCCGAGTGGCTCAACACCGGTCTGTCCCAGGCGGGCAACATGATGAAGTTCGTCGGCTTCGCCATCCTGCTCAAGATCATGATGAGCCGCGACATGTGGGGCTTCTTCTTCATGGGCTTCGGCCTCGCCCTCATCGCGACCAACATCGCGGCCATCTCTGGCCCCGCCCTGCTCATCCTCACCCTCATCGGCTTCGGCTTCGCCTTCTGGGACTTCCAGCAGCAGACCGAGCTGAAGGGCGCTGTCTCTGATGGAGGTGACTTCACCGATGGCATCTAAGACTGAGTTCGAGGTTCCCGCCCAGTATGAGGACCTCACCCCGGCTCCTAACGTTGACCAGAAGACGCTGAACCGCATGGCTCTGCGCTCCTACTGGCTCCAGTCCTCGTTCAACTACGAGACCATGCAGTCCGGCGGCTGGCTCTTCGCCATGATCCCCGGTCTCGAGAAGGTCCACACCAACAAGAACGACCTCGCCGCGTCGATGTACCACAACCTGGACTTCATCAACACGCACCCGTTCCTGGTGACCTTCGTCATGGGCATCGTTCTCTCCCTCGAGCAGAACAAGGTTGACACCCAGACGATCCGCGCCGTCCGCATCTCCGCTGCCTCCCCGCTCGGCGGCATCGGCGACGCCCTGTTCTGGCTGACGCTCGTGCCGATCACGGCCGGCATCACCTCGAACATGGCCATCGACGGCTCCATCGCCGCCCCGTTCATCTTCCTGGTGATCTTCAACATCGCCCAGGCTGCGTGCCGCTTCGGCCTCATGAACTGGTCCTACAAGGTCGGTACGAGCGCCATTGACGCCCTCACCGCCAACATGCAGGCCTTCACGCGTGCCGCCTCCATCCTCGGCGTGTTCGTCGTCGGCGCTCTGACCGTCACCATGGGTGCCACCCAGATCAACCTCACGATCCCCAACGGCACCACCCGTGGCCTCGCCGCCACCACCATCGTGGTCTCCAACGAGGACGCTGCCAACTTCACCGACATGGAGGGTCTCGACACCGAGACCGCCGAGGCTGGCACCATGGGCATCGCCGACCCCGACGGAAACCCGCTCACCGCTGCCGACGCTGACGGCAACGCGGTCGAGACCGGCGTCGTCGACCTCGGCAACGGCATGAGCCAGGTCACCTACGGCACCGTCACCGAGTCCCCGGTCGAGTACTCCGTGGCTTCCACCCTCGACTCCGTGATGCCCAAGCTCGTCCCGCTGGCCCTCGTGCTTCTGCTCTACTACCTGTTCGCGAAGCACAACTTCACCCCGATCAAGGGCATCATCCTGCTCTTCGTCATCGGTGTTCTGGGCTCCGGCTGCGGCCTCTGGCCGAGCATCTGGTAACGAGCCAACCGCTCATGGGGGAGGCGCGCGGGCTTTCCGCGCGCCTCCCTTCTCTCCCGGGCGGGTATGTTTGGACTGCGCGGGGCAGATGCCCCAACGGAATCTGGATCGTCCGTCTCGCGCTCTGGGCATATCGGCGACGAGCGAAGGGGGGCACATGGCAACCGTCACGAGAAAACAGCCGCTCTACGACCAGCTCGTCGACCTTCTCCGCGAGAAGATCGAGAACGACATGGAGCCGGGCGACCTGCTGCCCTCCGAGCGCGACCTCTCGGAGCGCTACGGCCTCTCGCGCACCACGGTTCGTCTCGCCCTCAAGGAGCTCGAGACGATGGGGCTCATCACCCGCCGGCACGGCAAGGGGACCTTCGTCTCCGACTCCGCGCGCGAGGCGACCAACCTCATGGGTGCCTACAGCTTCACCGAGCAGATGCGCAGCCTGGGGCGCGTGCCCAAGACCGTCATCCTCGACTTCAAGGCGCTCGAGGCCACCAAGATCGTCGCCGAGCACCTGCGCCTGCACCTGGGCGAGACCGTCTTTCGCATGCGGCGTCTGCGCCTCGCGGACGAGGTGCCCATGATGGTCGAGCAGACCTATCTCCCCGCGAGCGAGTTTGCCGGCCTCACCAAGGCGATCGTGGCGAGCAAGCCCCTCTACGACGTCATGGAGCAGGACTACCACGAGAAGATCAAGCTCGCCGAGGAGGAGTTCTACGCCAGCATCGCGCGCGGCTCCGACGCCGCCGAGCTCGGCATCGCCGAGGGCGCGCCGGTTCTGGAGCTCGTGCGCACCACCTACAGCGTCAAGAACATGGTCGTCGAGTACACGCACAGCGTTGCCCGCGCCGACCAGTTCAAATACAAGGTCACTCACGTCAGGAGTTAGGCGCTAGAGCCTAGGGAAGGGAGCAAGAATGTTCGAGAAGGACGTGGAGGCCCTCACCTCGATGGGGGCGCAGATTACCACCGCAGAGATCAAGCAGCAGCCCGAGCTGTGGCGGGATACGCTCGAGATCTACAAGGCCAACCTCGACGCCATCACCGCGTTTCTCGCCGACGCCCGCGCCATGGGCGAGGGCCGTCTCTCCGTCGTCTTCACCGGCGCCGGTACCTCCGACTACGTGGGCGACACCGTCGCGCCGTACCTGCGCCACGCCGGCGACGTCTCCCTCTACGACTTCAAGCCCATCGCCACGACGGATATCGTCTCCGCGCCGCGCGACTTCCTGAACCCCGACGAGCCCACGCTGCTCGTCTCCTTCGCGCGCTCCGGCAACAGCCCCGAGTCCCTGGCCGCCGTGGAGATCGCCGGCAAGTTCGTGAAGAACGTCCGCTTCCTCAACATCACCTGCGCCCCCGAGGGCAGGCTCGCCGTCGAGTCCGCGGACGACCCGCGCGCGCTCACGCTGCTCATCCCGCGCGCCAACGACAAGGGCTTTGCCATGACCGGCTCCTACAGCTGCATGACGCTGCTCTCCACCCTCATCTTCGACACCGCCTCCCTTGACGAGAAGGCCGCCTGGGTCGAGCAGATCGCCAAGATGGGCGAGGAGGTCGTCTCCCGTGAGGACGAGGTTGCCGCCTTCCTGGCCGGTGACTTCAACCGCGTGACCTACCTCGGCTCCGGCTCCTTCGTGGGCCTCGCCCAGGAGAGCCAGCTCAAGATCCTCGAGCTCGCCCACGGCCTCGTGGCCACCTCCTGGGACAGCTCGATGGGCTACCGCCACGGGCCCAAGTCCTTTGTGGACGATAAGACCCTGGTCTTTGTCTTCGTGAACAACGACGAGTACACCCGCCAGTACGACCTCGACATCCTGAACGAGATCGGCGGCGACAAGATCGCGCAGAAGACCATCGCCGTCCAGCAGGACTGCGGGCCGGTCTTTGAGGGCGAGTCCTTCACCTTCGCCGGCTACGACGCGCTGCCCGAGGGCTACCTCGCGCTCCCGTTCATCATGGTCGCGCAGACGGTCTCCCTGCTCAACTCCGTGCGCGTGGGCAACACGCCCGACACGCCGAGCCCCACCGGCACCGTCAACCGCGTGGTCAAGGGTGTCACCATCCACCCGTTCGAGGGTTAACAGGTAACTGACTCTGATGGCCCGGGGGACGTGTGCCCCCGGGCCGTTTCACAAGGGGGAATCGCAATGAGCACGTTTGCCATCAAGGCCGATCGCTTTGTCCTTCCCGGGGCCACCGTCCAGGGTGGCTACCTCACCGTCGCCGACGGGAAGTTCGTCGGCTGGTCCGCCGAGGCCCCCGACTGCGAGGTCCACGACCTCACGGGCTGCATCGTGGGCCCGGGTCTGGTGGACACCCACATCCACGGCTTCTTCAACCACGCCACCACCGACCGCGACCCCGAGGGCATCAACGCCTCCAGCGTCGAGCTCGCGCGCCGCGGCACCACCTGCTGGCTGCCCAGCACCTTCACCGAGTCCGTCGAGCAGATCGCCGACTCCTGCGCCGCCATCGCCGCCGCCGACGAGGGCCGCGACGAGTCCTTCATGGGCGCGCGCATCGGCGGCATCTACCTCGAGGGCCCGTTCTTCACCGAGGCCCATGTGGGCGCCCAGAACCCGGTCTACCTGATCGACCCGAGCGTCGAGGTCTTCGACGCCTGGCAGGAGAAGGCCGGCGGCCGCATCGTCAAGAGCGCGCTCGCCGCCGAGAAGCCCGGTGCGTGCGAGTACTGCGCCGCGCTCGACGAGCGTGACGTCGTGACCTGCATCGGCCACTCCGACGCCCATTACGACGAGGCCCTCGCCGCCGTGAACGCCGGCGCGAGCTGCTTCGTGCACACCTACAATGGCCAGCGCGGCCTGCATCACCGTGACCCGGGCGTCGTGGGTGCGGCGATGACGACCAACGGGACCTATGCGGAGATTATCTGCGACGGCCGTCACGTCGTCCCCGCCGCCGTCAGGGCACTCGTCGAGGCCAAGGGCTGGGACCACACGGTCCTCATCACCGACTGCCTCGGCTGCGGCGGCATGCCCGAGGGCGACTACATGTCCGGCGGCCTGCCCGTCGTCATGAAGGACGGCCTGTGTTACCTGCGTCTCGAGGACGGCTCGACCGGCTCGATCGCGGGCTCCGTCCTCACGCTCGCCGAGGGCGTCAAGAACATGGTCGACTGGCAGATCGTGACCGCCGAGCAGGCCATCCGCATGGCCACCGAGGTCGCGGCCCGCTCCGCCCACATCGAGGAGCGCTTTGGCTTCATCAAGCCCGGCCGCGACGCCGACCTCACGGTCTTCAACGCGGACATGACGCTCGCCGCCACCTACGTGGGCGGGACCCTCGTCAAGTAGGGCGCGTGCCTTAGGGTTTCGTCACGTTTCGTAAAGAGCGCCTGAACGAGCCCCCCTCCCGGTATGATGGCACCATCGACCGGGAGGGGTTTCTCATGCGGAGACGACGGACCGCACGACGCGACCGCGGGCGCCGGGCACTTCTCGCCCTGCTCGTGATCATCGCGCTCGCAGACAGCGCCACGCTCGCCGGCGCCGCGGTCCTGCACGCGCGCCGACTCGAGCGCGTGAGCGGCACGGGCGCCGTCACGGCGCCCGACGTCGCCGCCGAGCGGCGCGAGGGCCCCTTCTCCACGACGATTGACTACGCGGCGCTCTTCTCGGCCGAGGACCACCAGGTCTCCTCTGAGGTGGGCTGGGACGACGACTGGTTCTTCCAGGACCCCACCGCCTACAACCACGACCTCGCGCATACCTGTGCCGTCCTCTCCGCCGTGGCCAACGCCGAGAGCGCCTACTACCAGCAGGGCTCGACCTCGCCGGCCTACGCCGAGCACGCCTTTGCATATTTGGGCTTCGAGGAGGTCTCGACGACGTCCTACCGCTACCGCAGCGAGGTGCTCGACGAGGTGCTCGGCGTGCTCGACGGAACGGACGTGGTGGCCTACACCCTCGCGACCAAGCACGTGCGCTCCTCCGAGACCGGGGAGGAGAAGCTGCTCACCGTCGTCGTGGTGCGCGGCTCGTACGGCTCCGAGTGGCTCTCCAACGCCAAGATCGAGGACGTCTCGGACGAGGGCGGCGACGGCGACCACCTGGGCTTCACGCTCGCCGCGGAGGAGATCGTGGCCGACCTCGAGGAGCGCGCGCGGACGGAGGAGCCCGGCGTGGAGCGGACCTACCTCTTCTGCGGGCACAGCCGCGGCGCCGCGGTGGCCACGCTGCTCGCGAGCTACGCGGACGGCGCGACGCACGGCGCCGACGCCATCGCCTCGGCGGAGTCCGTGCGCGCTTATGGCTTTGCGACGCCCAACTGCACCTCTGCGGCGGATGCGCGCGACGCCCGCTACGACAACATCTTCAACGTCCTCAACCCGTCCGACGTGATCACGATGCTGCCGCCCGCGACCTGGGGCTACCAGCGCTACGGCCAGGACGTGACGCTCCCGCAGACGGACGCAGACGCGCTGACGGAGGCCATGCGCGCGTCCTACGAGGCGTCGATGGGCGCTCCCTGTCCCGTCACGGAGGCCGACCGTGCCATGGCCACGGGCCTCGTCGCCGACGTGACCGCGCGGGTCTCGAGCCTCGACGAGCTGGTCTCGCCCGCCGGCCTCGCGGCGCTTGCCCAGGCGTGTCTCGGCGTGGACGCGGGACAGCTGCTCGCGAGCCACTACCCCAACACCTACATCGCCTGGCTCGACGCCACCACGGCCGAGGACCTCACGTTCTCGTAGCAGTCCGACGTACTTCTCGCCCGCCCTTCGCTCAACCGAGGAGTCCGCCGCTTTTCCGCCTCGATTTCGCCAAATAAGCGACAAGAACCTCGGTTGAGTCAACGCGTCCGTCCGGCACCTACGCCAGCCCGTAGGCCTCCACAGGCACGAGCTCGATCGTCGGCGGCTCCGGGACGATGATGCCGCCCGCCGCCGGCACCTCGATCAGCGGCTCGCGCTCCCGGGGCACGCCAAAGTAGCGCAGCAGCCAGTCAAAGTAGGCGGTGTCCGCCACGTCGGCGGGCGAGAAGCGCATGACGCTCGCATGCGAGACCGTGAGACCCGACTCGCGCCTGCGCTCGCGCTTCATCGCGCGCAGGGGGCTTCCGCCGTTCATTTGGGGATTCAGGTACTTCTCGTCCCCGTCGTGCTCGCCGTAGACCTCGGTGCCGTCCGACAGGCGCCAGCGAAAGTCCACGCGGTAGAGGCCGCTGCCAGAGAACGGGCTCGGTACCTCCACCTGCAGGTCCGGTATGGCAAAGCCGAGCTCCCACATGGCGGCGCGCGCGATGGACTCGCCCCCGTTCTCGCTGCGCGCGTCGGCGTGCGCAGCGGTCATGCGCGCCCGGGCGATGCCGTGGTAGCCCCC
Organism: uncultured Atopobiaceae bacterium; assembly: GCA_963931035.1. Lineage (GTDB taxonomy): Bacteria > Actinomycetota > Coriobacteriia > Coriobacteriales > Atopobiaceae > Thermophilibacter. The sequence continues at coordinate 1,837,800 of OZ006979.1, forward strand.
GCGCATCTGGTCGACGTATCCCACAAGCTCCTCCCGGGAGATTCCACCCATGCGCAGCGCCGAGTCGGCCACGGCTAGCCCCTCCCGAAAGTCCAGCCAGCGCATGCAGTCAAACGCCGTTCGCAGCAGAGGGGTCACGGGGACGCCGTCGACCACGTCCACCTCCACGTTTCCCATGGGGTGGCGCGTGAGCGTAGAGGAGGCGCAGTAGGCGTTTTGCGGCACCGCAAGGTGGACCGCCCGAACGAGGTCCCAGGAGACCGAGAGCCCGTGCAGGACGGCGGCGGAGGTTCTGCAGAATACCCAGCTCGGATGCTCGTCGTGCAGGCCGCGGAGCACCCAGCGCGCCCGCTCGTCCGGCCTGAGGCTCTCCCAGGGCTCCCGTCGGGCAAAGAGATTGGCGGTAGGGGAGACGAGCTCGCCCGTGCGCACGCGGCACTCGAGCGCCCTGAGCATCCGGCGGCCGTCCGCGGCGAGGCACTTCTCGTCGCACTGCGCCGCGTCCAGCAGCGCCGCCAGCTCCCTGCTCACGGCCTCGCTCACGCGCCCCACCTCCCTTCCTCCGGGGGCAGCATTGTGGCAGGCGGCGGCACGGCGTGCTCGGGGGGATTTCCGGCGGACTCAGCCGAGGTTCTTGTCGCTTTTCCGCCCTGATTTGGCCAAATTAGCGACAAGAACCTCGGTTGAGCGGCCCTGGGGAGAGGTTCGTGCAAGCTGGCGGCCGCCCGGTGGCAGCCAGCCGTCAGCGGGCGAGAAGAACGTGTGCCCGCGGGCCGTCGCGGCAATTGGCGAACCGGCGCGATTCCTCGGCGAACGGCGCGCGTCCGCTGTGCTACCATGTCCGGCAGGCGATGACGGAGAGGTCTGGGCGTCGCGTTGCCAGCGGACAGAGACGGGGGTCACCGGCTGAGAGCCCCCTCCAAGGCAGAGGCCCGGAGTTCACTCCACCAGCCGCGACCTGAACGGCGCGAGGTTCTTCTCGCCTGCTCAGTAGGGAAGCCGGGGGTCCCACGGCACGGGGCGAGAAGAGCGGGCGCTCGGGGGAGACAACCTGGCGCGCCAACCGAGGTGGTACCGCGGATCATTCCGTCCTTGGGCAGCAGCACGGCTGCCAGAGGGCGGTTTTTTAGTAGAGAAGGGATTGCACGATGTCGATGTCCGACGACCTCAAGGCGATCGAGGCCCAGTTCCAGGAGGGCCTGGCCGCCGCCGAGACCATGGAGGCACTCGAGGCCCTGCGCGTGAGCTACCTGGGCAAGAAGGGCCAGCTCACGGCCATCATGCGCTCGATGGGCCAGGTGCCGCCCGAGGAGCGCCCCGCCATGGGCCAGCTCGCCAACACCGTCCGCGCCACCGTGGACGCCGCGCTCAAGGCGCGCAAGGAGGAGCTCTCCGCGGCGCTCCTGGAGCAGAAGATGGCCGCCGACGCCGTGGACGTCACGCTGCCGGGCCGTCGCCTGAGCTCCGGCACCCAGCACCTCATCAACCAGATCAGCGAGGAGATCGAGGACATCTTCTGCGGCCTCGGCTACACCGTCGAGGACGGCCCCTACGTGGAGAGCACCTGGTACAACTTCACCGCGCTCAACGCGCCTGAGGACCACCCCAGCCGCTCCGCCAAGGACACCTTCTACGTGGTGGACAACGCGCCTGGCACGATGCTCCACGCCGAGGAGACCAACGTCCAGGGCGAGTCCGACATCCTCCTGCGCACCCAGACCTCCGGCGTCCAGGTGCACGTCATGGAGAGCAAGAAGCCGCCCATCTACATGATCTGCCCGGGCACGGTCTTTAGGCCGGATACCGCCGACGCCAACCACCTGCCGCAGTTCACGCAGGTCGAGGGCCTCGTCGTGGACGAGGGCATCACCTTTGGCGACCTCAAGGGCACGCTCGACTACTTCACGCGCGAGATCTTTGGCAAGGACCGCGCCACGCGCTACCGCCCGCACTTCTTCCCGTTCACCGAGCCCAGCTGCGAGGTCGACGTCTCCTGCGGCGTCTGCGGCGGCAAGGGCTGCCGCTTCTGCAAGAACACCGGCTGGCTGGAGATCCTGGGCGCCGGCATGGTGGACCCCAACGTCTTCGAGTTCTGCGGCATCGACCCCGAGAAGTACACCGGCTTTGCCTTTGGCATCGGCGTCGAGCGCGTGGCGGCCCTTCGCTACGACCTGCCCGACCTCAGGATGCTGATGACCGGCGATATGAGGTTTTTGTCGCAGTTCTAGGGTCCGCCCCAACCGTCTGATTTGATCGCGCGAGAAGGAGAAGAACATGCGCGTCTCATATGAGTGGCTCAAGAGCATGGTCGACGTGCCGGCGGACCCCGCCGAGCTCGTGGCCGAGTTCACCCGCACCGGCACCGAGGTCGAGGCGGTGGAGAAGGTCGGCGCCAACCTCGAGCACGTGGTCACGGCCCAGGTCGTGAGCAAGAAGCCCCACCCCGACTCCGACCACATGTGGCTCTGCCAGGTCTCTGTGGGCGACAAGAACGTGGACGAGAACGGCAACCCCGTGCCCCTGCAGATCGTCTGCGGCGCCCAGAACTTCAACGAGGGCGACCACATCGTGACCGCCATGATCGGCGCGGTGCTCCCCGGTGACTTCAAGATCAAGAAGAGCAAGCTGCGCGGCGTCGAGTCCTGCGGCATGAACTGCTCGGCCCGCGAGCTGGGCCTGGGCTCCGATCACGAGGGCATCATGATCCTGCCCGAGGACGCGCCGGTGGGCATGGACTTCACCGACTACCTCGGCATGTCCGACACCGTGATCGACTGCGAGATCACGCCCAACCGCCCCGACTGCCTCTCCATGACCGGCATGGCGGTCGAGGTCGCGGCCATCCTCGACGAGGACACCCACATCGAGCTGCCTGCCGTCAAGACGGAGCAGGGTCCGAACGCCGCGGACCTCGTCGACGTGACGATCGACGACCCCGAGCTCTGCCCGCGGTACACCGCGCGCGTGGTGCGGGGCGTCAAGATCGGCCCCTCGCCCGACTGGCTCGCGCAGCGCGTGGCCGCCGCGGGCGGTCGCTCGATCAACAACGTCGTGGACGTAACCAACTACGTCATGTACCTCACCGGCCAGCCGCTCCACGCCTTCGACCTGGGCAAGCTCACCGAGCGCGACGGCAAGCGCCACATCGTGGTCCGCGCCGCGCACGACGGCGAGCGCCTGACGACGCTCGACGGCCAGGAGCGCGAGCTCACGCACGACATGTGCCTCATCACCGACGACGGCGCGACCCCGATCGCCCTTGCCGGCGTCATGGGCGGCTTCGACTCCGAGATCACGGAGGAGACCGTCGACGTCCTTCTCGAGAGCGCGAACTTCTCGTCCGGCCACACCTCGCGCACCTCGCGCAACCTCGACCTCATGAGCGAGGCCTCCATCCGCTACGAGCGCAAGGTCGACGGCTCCAACTGCGCCAACGTGGCCGAGATCGCGGCCGCGCTCTTCGAGGAGTGCTGCGGCGCCGAGGTCTGCCCCGGCATCGTGGACGTCTACCCCGGCGAGGCCGATGACGCGCCCGCCCAGATCACGCTGCGCCCGAGCCGCGCGCGCCTCATCGGCGGCGCGGACATCCCCGAGGAGTTCATGGTCGGCCGCCTGCGCCGCCTGGGCTGCGCGGTGGAGAAGGCAGGTGACGACGCTCTGGCCGTGACCGCGCCCACCAACCGTCCCGACCTCACCCGCGAGGTCGACCTCATCGAGGAGGTCGTACGTCTCTGGGGCGAGGGCGACATCGAGGCCACGCTGCCCGCCGCCAAGAACCACGCCGGCGGCCTCACCGTGGATCAGCGCCGCGTCCGCAAGATCGGCGCCGTGCTGCGCGCCTGCGGCCTCTCCGAGACCTCCACGTACAACTTCGCCGCGCCGGACGACCTCGCCCGCCTGGGCATCCCCGACGTGGGCCGCGGAGTGCCCGTGAAGATCATCCGCCCGCTTGTGGCCGAGCAGTCCGAGATGCGCCGCTCCATGCTGCCGGGCCTGCTCCGCTCCGTGGCGTACAACCTCGACCACGGCGTGGCCAACGTCGCGCTCTACGAGATCGGCCGCGTCTTCTTTGGCCACGAGAACCGGAGCCTCCCCGACGAGCCGAGCTACGTCTGCGGCGTCCTGTGCGGCAAGCGTGCCGACGACGCCTGGAACCAGCGCTTCGACGAGTACGACTTCTTCGACGCCAAGGGTGTGGTCGAGGAGCTGCTGGACGCCCTGCGCGTGACCAAGGTCCGCTTCAAGGTGGCCGACCCCGAGCAGTATCCGTGGCTCCAGCCGGGCCGCGCCGCCGAGGTCCTGGCCCGCGGCGAGGTCATCGGCTGGGTGGGCAACGTCCACCCGCGCGGTCTGCGCGCGACGGGCGTGGACGCGCCGGTGGTGGCCTTCGAGCTCTCCCAGGCAGCGCTGCTGCGCCTGGCCGCCGACCAACTGCCCTACGAGGACGTGCCTACGCTTCCCGGCGTTGACGTTGACCTGGCCATCGTCGTGGACGAGTCCGTGACCTGCGAGACCCTCATGCAGCGCATCGCCTCCGCGGGCGGCAAGCTCCTCGCCGACGTCCGCCTCTTCGACGTCTACCGTGACGACGAGCGCGTGGGTGCGGGCAAGAAGTCCATGGCCTTCTCGCTCACCTACCGCGCGGCCGACCGCACCCTCACCTCCGACGAGGTTGAGAAGGCGCACGCCAAGCTCGTGACCAAGGTCTGCAAGGCGACCGGCGGCGAGGTCCGCAGCTAGCCCCTGGCCTCACGCTTGTCCCGTCCGGCCGCCGCCCGCCCCGCGCGGGCGGCGGCTGCGGCGATCGCCGGGGTGGAACGCTGGTGGGAGCGCTCCCCCGACCCGGGGCCCTTCGCGCGGGGCGTGCCCAAGTTCATCATCGGATGGGAGCAAGGATGAGAAGAGCGAGTGTTCTTGGTGCGCTTCTGGCGCTGGCGCTGCTCCTTTCGGGCTGCTCCGGGGCGCCGGCCGAGAAGGACGACGTCTCGGAACCGCTGCGCCCGGAGACCGTGGTCGAGGAGGAGGTGGCCCCCGAGCCGCCTGCCGAGGCTGAGGAGCCCGAGGCCCCCGAGGCTCCCGAGGAGCCGGGGCCGGACGATCTTCTCGCCCGGCTGGACCTCGTGACCGACTTCCGCGACGAGTTTGACCACGGGCCCAAGGGCGCCGAGCACCAGCGCTACATCGTCCTGCACGACACCGAGGGTGAGGGTGACCCCGAGAACGTGGTCTCGTGGTGGGCGAGCAGCGGCAACCTGGTGGCGGCGCACTTTGTGGTTGGCAAGGATGGCCACATCGTGCAGTGCGTCCCGCTCGACCGCATCGCGCATCACGCGGGCTACGGGGACACGGGGCACAACGGGCTCTTTGGCATCGAGGAGGACGGGCGCGACGACATGGCGGGCTCCGTGCCGATCGGCTCGAGCTATGCGGACTACGGCATGAACGCCTGGTCGGTTGGCATCGAGCTGGTGCACGTGGGCGGCTCGGGCGACTACCCGCCCGAGCAGCTCGAGGCGCTCGACGGCCTCATCGCCTACATCGACGCGTATTATGGGTTTGAGAGCGAGATCACCGACCACAAGGCGTGGCGGTCGGGCAACTCCGACACCTCGCCGGAGTTTGCCGGCTACCTGGCCAACTACCAGGACCACCGCACGCACGACTGAGGGGGCGTCATGTTCTGCACCAACTGCGGCGCACAGATTTCCGATGACGTGAAGTTCTGCACCAACTGCGGGACTCCGGTCGCGGCAGGCACGAGCGCGGATTCGGGCACCGGAGGCCAGGCGTCGTCCGACAGGACCGTGATGATGCCGAGTGCCGCACAGCCCGCTCCCGGAGGCGCGGTTGCCCCGGCGGCGCCGGGCGGATATGCGTACAGCGCTCGTACGGGAAGCTCCCATGGGAGCCACGGCCTGGCTGTGGTTGCCGTCATCATGTCGATGCTCGCCGTCGTTGCGGTGGGCGCCCTCGTCCTTGTGCTGGTCGACCCCTTGGGGATGAGGCAGCCGGCGGAGGAGCAGGCGCCGGTCGAGGTCGAGCAGCCGGCAGACGAGGAGGAGCCGGAGGCCGAGGGGACGGTCGACGAGGGTTCCGCCCCCGAGAGCACCCCCGAACAGACCCCCGAGCCAGAGCCCGAGCCCGAGCCGAGCTCGCCCGACTACGTCCTCCCCGACAGCTCGTCGCGCCTCTACAGTGCCGAGGAGCTCTCCGGGCTCTCCAACTGGGAGCTCTACCTCGCCCGCAACGAGATTTACGCGCGCCACGGCCGAATGTTCCAGAAGGAGGACCTGCAGAGCTACTTCAACGGCCAGTCGTGGTACACGCCGCGCTACTCGCCCGAGGAGTTCGACTCGCTGGGCCTTCTGAGCGACGTCGAGCAGAAGAACGCCGCCACGATGCTGGAGCTGGAGCAGAGCCGCGGGTCCGAGTACCTCTGACGCGCGTGCTACCATGTGACCATGCCGAGCTGGAACATACATACCGCGCACGTCGAGCGGCTCCTTCGCGAGGAGGGGGCCGCGTCCCTGGGCGTGCGTGACGAGAACGCGTTCCTTCTCGGCAACCTTGCGCCCGACATCTACGTGGGCTACATGGTCCCGGACACGACACTGCGCATCGACTACAAGCTCACGCACCTCACCACGCGCGAGCACATCCCGCTGCCGCGCTACGACGACTTCTGGGAGTTCTACGTCGCCGGCCACAGGGAGGTCTCCGATTTGACGCTCGGCGCGTGGGCGCACCTGGTGGCGGATCACGTCTACAACGCGCACACCCGCGCCTACCTGGCGAGCATTGGGGTCGAGCCGGGCGAGCGGGCGCGCATCGGCAAGCAGGGGGACTTCGCGCTCTTTGGGCGCACGCTGGACATCTCGATGGTGCCGCGCGTCGACCGCGCTCTTCTCGCCCAGTGCGCGGCGTTCCCGCCGTACTCCATCCTGGAGCGCGACGTGTGCGGCGCAGTGGAGTCCGCACGGCGGATCGTCGAGCGAAACCGGGCGGAGCATCTGAGCGAGACGCCCGACTACCAGCTGCTCACGGCCGATTTCTTTGCGGTGGCGCGCGAGGAGGCCCATGCCACGATCGTGGCAGGGCTGAGGTCCCGCCTGTAGCCTCGCCGGCTGAGGATTGTCTTCTTCCCAATTGGAGAACCCAAACCTAAGGGACGCGGTCGCGCCCCACGCTTGGGTTCGACGAAAGGGGACGTCATGACAGCCAAGAAGCGCCAGCAGGGCGAGAAGAACGCGGATTTCGGCAGGGTTTTTGGGTACGCACGGGTCTCGAGCAGGGACCAGAACCTCGCACGGCAGCTGGACGCGCTTCTTGGCTTTGGCGTCGATCGACGGATGATCGTCACCGACAAGGCGAGCGGCAGGGACTTTGCGCGGCCCGGCTATCGCGGGCTGGTGCGCAGGATGCGCGCGGGGGACACGCTCGTCATCAAGAGCATCGACCGGCTCGGACGCAGCTACGACGACATCCTCATGGAGTGGAGGCGTCTCACCAAGGAGCGCCACGTGGCGATCGTCGTCCTGGACATGCCGCTTCTAGACACGCGTGCCGAGAGGGGCGGTCTGACGGGCGAGTTCATAGCCGACCTCATGCTGCAGCTGCTCTCCTACGTCGCTCAGGTGGAGCGCGACAACATCAGGCAGCGCCAGGCGGAGGGGATTGCCGCGGCGCAGGCGCGCGGGGTGCGCTTTGGCCGTCCGCCCATCGAAAGGCCGGCAGGGTTCTCGCAGGTCAGGGAGTTGTACGAAAGCGGGGAGATTACCTGTGCGGAGGGCGCGCGTCGCTGCGGGGTCTCGCGCTCGACCTTCTCGAGATGGGTGCAGGACGCACCGAGGGCGCAGATGGCGCCTCGCGCGCCTGTGAAATCGAGGCCACTCACGCCCAAAACGTAGACTTTTCTGTCATCTATCTGCCAGAAAGCCGCTTCCGGAAAACCACAGCTTACTTTCAGATTCCAGTACAGCTTCGCATTTAATCACTCCTCCCCCAAAAAGTCTGCTATTTGGGAGGGGAGGTAGGACGTGTCGGACGAGAAGAACATTGCCGCTGAGGCTCATTCTGTCGAGGACTCCGGTCGTCTTACCGGTACCCAGCGGGACCTGCTGAGGTTCATAGCGGGTGAAACAGCTCTCGGGGGGGGGGGGGTCTGCTGTTCTAAGCGTGAGCTCGCAAATCAGTTCGGCAGGAACATCAAGACGATAGACCGGTGCCTCTCCGACCTCCGACGCAGGGGGCTCATCGAGGTGGAGATGTCCTTCGACGAGAGGGGGGCGCAGGTGGCAAGCACCTATCGAGCTGTTCTCGCGAGGGGAGCATAGGTTAGTCCGACGGCCGCGGTTGTCGTGGCCGTCGTTGCATAGATAACCAACCGTCGAAAGCGAACGAGAAAGGCGATACGAATGAAGCGAAGCATAAATGGAAAGAGGTGGATCGTCGGCCTGCTGGGCGTGATGCTCGCGCTCTGCCTGGTGCCCGTCGCGGCAAACGCAACAGGCGGAACCGAGGGTGAGCCCGCACCTCAGGCGGACGGCGCCGTCGCCAAGATCGGTGATGTGACGTATGACACGCTGGATACAGCAATCGAAGCCGCTAAGACAAGCGCTGATTCAGAGGTGACCGTTGTCGTTCTTGAGAATACGACAATTGGCAGCAGGATTGACATCAGTGGAACCAAGGCAATCACCATATCGTCAGAGGCTGACAACAAGGTCGAAGTGAAAGACTCTGGTCGTTATGGGGTCCGGGTATCCAACGATGCTTCGCTGACGTTTGATAATGTGGTTCTTACCACGAATGGACAGGCAAATCTCTACAATAACGCCGCCCTTAGCTTCGTTAATTCAAGCCTCAACATGGACGGCGAAATGCATGAGTTTAGCGGGGGCGGCTACTATTCCAGTGCCATCATGCTTGAAAGCGCCGGCGCAAACCTCTTGTTTGATAACAGTGTCGTTCAAATCAGCAACTACCCGGTTCAAGGAAGCGCGATAAGGTGGGATGACGCGTCGGATGTTGGTGGCTATAACATCAATATCGTCAACGGTTCGGACGTCACTTTTACTAACTGCTACGCGGGCTTCACGGGAACTTGCACCGTTCGGATTGAGTCCAGTACCGTAGATGTTTCTCAGAACAGGGGCAACGGCGGCAATGGCTCTCACTTTGAGATTACCAAGGGATCCGATGTCACTTTCAACGATAACGGATCTCACGGCCTCTCCGCCGGCAAGCTCACTATCGATAACTCTACGGTGACCACCTGCGGAAATGGTGGAAACGGCATTCACACCAATAATGTCCTCACTATCGCCAATGGTTCGACCGTGACGGTAGAAAACAACGACTGTTCGATTAGCAGCCAGTGGACGATTCCTGGCGCCGTGCATGTTGGTTCAGGTGCGTCGACGATTGAGAACAGTACGGTAACGATTAAAGACAACCTTGGATCCGGCATCTATCAGAAGGCAAAGGACGGTAGTCTGACCATTGCTGATACCGCGAAGGTTACTGTCTGCGGCAACACCGCCAGCATGCTGGGCTACGGCGGCGGCATTTATGTGAATGGCGATGTGAGCCTTGGCTCCGGTGTGGCGCTGTACAACAACCACGCTGCCACAGCCGGCGACGACATTTATGTGACGAGTCTGGCATCCATCACGATGGGTGAGGTTGGCCAGGATTGGGTTCTGGATAACACCAAGCTCGTCAGTTTTGACGACAACGGTTCTCCGGTAACGGAAACGGCGGATTGCTCTGATGCTATCGACGGCTGGTACGACGACTCCGAGGATAAGCGCTGGGAGGCTCATGAGGCCCCCTTCCACGCCGTGGAGCAGGCTACCGGTGAGATTGATGGTATCAGGGCCCTCAAGGCTGCGCACGGTCTCGTGCCCATTGAGCCGGATGATCCGAACCTCCCCGAGTGGGCTGCCTCTAAGTCGAAGACCGCGACAGAGCTCGATGAGGACAACATCTCTAACGTGACGCTGTCCCTTCCTGCCGAGGATTACAAGCAGACGATGGACGTCGTGTTTGTCATTGACGATACGCACGCCGGCTCTGGCATCTTTGAGCAGTCCGTCAGCGATCTTCTCGACGAGCTTGCTTCCAAGAAGAACCTCGATATCAACGTTGGCATTATCGCTTTCGACGCAGTTTCTCGCGACTGGCTCGATGTGACCAGCAACGGTGCGTATTCGGGGCTGGTGTCGATTAGCGACGAGGGCGCGCTGAACGCGATTAAGACTGCTGTCAGCACACAGCTTGACTACGATGGCGTTGGCGAACAGAAGAAGATTGGTGGCACCAACACCGAGTGGCCGGTCGCCATGGCAACGGAGATGCTGAACAACGGTGAGGGTGAGGACAAGTACCTCATCATGTTCAGTGATATGTACGGCTACGTGTATCGTGGCACGCTTGAGCTTGACGGTACGACCTATACCAATGTTCCGATGAGTAAGAGGAACAGCGGTCTTGATCAGGGGCAGCTCACGATTGCCAACGTTAAGTGGCCGAACTGGGATTACGTTTACTCGAACTATGAGACGGATGACAATCCTGGGTACGACGGCTTCTTCCGCAAGTCCAGCTGGAAGAATTACTGGGAGATCTATCAGGGCGTAACGGTTGAAACTGATGATCAGCCGAATGCCCCTGAAACGGATTACGGCGTGTCGTACTTCACCCCATTTGAGAAGTCGCTGTGCCTGACGTACGACAACATCGTTGCCGCTGAGCAGTCTGGGGTCAATGTTGTTCTCGTTAACAACGACTTTGATCCGGGCAGCAACGGTGGTACCGGTGACGTTCAGACCGTTAAGAACCAAATGCTCGATTCTCTTATCGACAACGGGCTCATGGTAATTCGTGAGAGTACTGGTAATGGAGAGGCGTTTACCTCCGACCAGATGAGCAAGATCTTCTCGACCCTTGAGAACGAGCTCATCCAGCTGGTTGACAAGGGCAGCTATGTTGTTGACGAGATGGGCTGCGACACGTATGAGGGTGTCGAGTATGACTTTGACTTCGTCAACCAGATCGACAACCTCAAGCTCACTGTTAACGGTGAGGAGCTGAACGTTACCGAAATTGAGAAGGGTGACGCTACGGCCGCCTACCAGTTTGGTAACGATGAGAACCCCAACCAGTTTGTCCTCAAGTACTACGAGAATGGCACTACGCTGAACGGTGACTCCTACGGAGAGTGCTTCGTCTGGGAGATCAACGTTCCGGTGAAGAAGGACGCCCCGGTTCAGCTCACCTACTCGGTGCAGCTTGACTACCCGCAGACCAAGCCTGGCACATACGGTACCTACGACCGCGATGGCAGCAACGAATGCGACGGACTTCGCACCAACAACAGCGCGACCCTGTTCCCGATTGACAGCAAGGGCGAGCAGGGCGCTCCCCAGAGCTTCTACAAGCCCACCGTTAGCTACGAGGTTGGCTCTGTGACGGTGCGCCCGGCCGAGATGACCATCTACATGGGCGGCGACCAGGGTTACGACACCGTTGTTAGCGGCAGCGGCGACTCCGTCGTTGCGGAGAGCACCAACTCCCTGCCCGAGCCTGGCTTCTACATCGACCTGAGCGAGGACCTCAACGAGCTTCTCCGCGACGCGCGGGGCACTGACAACCCCGGCGCCACGGACCTCTCCAGCCTCATCACCTTCCGCACGGTGAGCGGTGACCGTGAGTGGAAGTTCGAGCGCTACGGTGGCGAGGCTGGCTCCACGGCCTACGACCAGTTTGTCTACCGCCTGGTGCCTGCCGCTGGCCAGCAGCCGATTCGCCTTGAGTTCACGTCCGAGGACGGCAGCACTCACTTCACCAGCGACGACTTTGACCCGATGGTGGAGGGCGCCCTCTACAACGAGTACACGATGGGCATCTACGCCGGCGACGTTAACCTCAACCAGATCCTCATGGACATTACGATCGACGGTAAGACCTACACCAAGGTCGTTAACGTTGAGACCTCCACGCTCAACATCCGCTACGTCGTTGACACCGAGGACGGCAACCCCGTCACGGGCGTCGTGAACGACATCAACGATGCTGAGAACCCCGGCGTTGACGCCTGCGCCGTCACCTCGCCGGATGCCACGTTCTACATCAACGGCAGCCAGATCGACATCGCTCGTGATGCCGCTCCGTCCCTGCTCTTCGACTCCCTCGTGAGCACCGAGAGCGGCGCGGACGAGAACCACTTCGACTCCAAGCTCCTCGCCAAGGCCACGGCCGCCGTCGCCGCTCAGGACGAGAGCTTCCAGATCACTGGCCACGAGTCCAAGTATCTCGACCTCGTCGACGCCAACAACGGTAACGCCTGGCTCATGACCGACAGCCCCGTGACCATCTACTGGCCGTACCCGGAGGGAACTGACGAGAACACCGAGTTCCACCTCACGCACTTCCAGGGCCTCGACCGCGACATGGCCAACGACGAGGTTGATGGCGAGATTGACGCTACCGAGCCGGAGTACATCAGCGTCACCAACACCGAGAACGGCGTGATGTTCACGCTGCAGCCCAAGCAGGGCGACGATGGCCTCTCCCGCGTGCGCTTCTCGCCGTTCGTGCTCGTCTGGGGCGAGAGCGACGAAGGCCCCACTGGCCCCACTGGCCCCACGGATGAGACCGACACTCCGCAGAAGCCCACCGACAAGCCCGCTGACACCACTAAGCCGGCTGGCCCCGAGATCCCCGAGACGGGCGATCCCACGACCGTCGTCAGCGTCGTGACGCTTCTCGTCGCCGGCGTTGGCACCGGTGCTGCTGGCGTTGTGATGAGGCGCCGCAGGGGGTAGTTCTTCTCGACATCGCGTGAAGCGCCGCCCGTCCGGGTTGCTCCGGGCGGGCGGCGTCATTTGTATCGGAGCCTCAACCCACCGCTTGCCGCACGCAAATTAGGCGAACGGGACCCGGCTAGAATGGATTGGTCCGTTGTCGCCGCAGGGAGGAGCGCGCATGAGCTGGTACGAGCCGTCTTTTGTCTATCAGATCTATCCGTTGGGCCTCTGCGGTGCCCCGTACGAGAACGACGGCGTGCTCGAGCACCGGCTGCTCAAGCTCGTGGACGACGGCTGGATCGACCACATGGCAAAGATCGGTGCCACGTGCCTCCTGCTCAACCCGGTCTTCGAGTCCGACGCACATGGCTACGACACGCGCGACTACACCAAGGTCGACTGCCGTCTCGGTACGAACGAGGACCTGCGTACCGTTGTGGACGCCTGCCACGCCGCCGGCATCAAGGTCCTTCTCGACGGCGTGTTCAACCACGTGGGTCGCGGCTTCTGGGCGTTCCAGGATGTGCTGCAGCATCGCGGCGAGAGCCCGTATGTCGGGTGGTTCGAAATCGACTTCAACGGCAACAACTGCTTCAACGATGGCCTCTCCTACAGCTGCTGGGAGGGTGCGCAGAGCCTGGTCAAGCTCAACCACTGGAACCAGGACCTCAACAACTATCTGGCCGACGTCATCCGCGGCTGGGTGCGCGAGTTTGACATCGACGGTCTGCGCCTGGACGTGGCGTACTGCCTGGACCAGGGCTACCTGCGCTCCCTGCGCGGCCTTGCCGATGAGATCGGGCGCGAGCGCGGCGAGAAGTTCCCGCTCGTGGGCGAGACCATGTTCGGCGACTACAACCAGTGGATGGGCGATGACCTCTGCGACTCAGTGACCAACTACGAGGCCTACAAGGGCCTGTGGTCGTCCATGAACGCGGCCAACATGCATGAGATCGCCTACGCGCTTGAGCGCCAGAGCGGCAGCCACCCGTGGGACCTCTACACGGGACGTCACATGCTCGACTTTGTGGACAACCACGACGTGCCGAGAATTGCCACCAAGCTGGACGATAAGAACCAGCTGGTCCCGCTCTACGGGCTGCTCTTTGCCATGTCCGGCGTGCCCGCGGTCTACTACGGCAGTGAGTGGGGTATCGAGGGCGAGCAGCTTCCCGGCGACCATGAGCTGCGCCCTGCGCTCGACGCGCCGGAGTGGAACGAGCTCACGGACTGGATTGCCGCGCTGGCGAAGGCGCGCGCCGGGAGTGAGGCGCTCGTGTGGGGCGATTATACGCAGCTCCAGTGTCAGCCGCAGCAGCTGGTCTTCCAGCGCCGCAGTGACAGCGAGCGCGTGATCGTGGCCATCAACGCGAGCGGCGAGCCCGCGACGGTGCACTTTGACGCGCAGTGCGGCCGCGCCGTGGACCTCATAACCAGCGAGGAGCACGACTTTGGCGGCGGCTCCGAGCTGGCGCCCTTCTCGGCATACTACTGGCGCTGCGAGCACTAGGGCCGGCAGCTCTGCCGCCGGCCCCGCTTAGCCTTGCGTCTGTTACTGGCCCATCGACGAGGTCTCGGGCAGGGTGGAACCGCCGTCGATGACGACCTGCGTGCCGGTGAGGTAGCTGGACTCGTCTGAGGCGAGAAACGCGCAGAGCTCGCCGCACTCCTCGGGGGTTCCGAGCCGGCCGAGCGGCACTGCCGCGGCAATGGCGTCGATGGCGCGCGCGGGGTTCTCGGGATCGGACTGCTCGGCCATGCCGTCGACCAGCGGGGTGCGGATGTAGCCGGGGCAGATGCAGTTCACGCGGATGTTCTTGGGCGCGAGCTCGCGCGCGAGGGCCTTGGTGAAGCCGATGAGCGCGGCCTTGGTGGTGGCGTAGGCAACCTCGCCGGGGTCGGCAACCATGTCGCCGGTGACCGAGCTCGTTATCACGATGGCGCCGCCGCCGGCGTCGATGATTGCGGGGGCCACGGCCTTGCATGCGTTCCAGACGCCCTTGACGTTGATGTCGATGTGAGAGTCGCGCCAGGAGTCGCCCTCGGTGAGGAAGTCGCCCAGCACGCAGATGCCGGCGTTGCAGTCGAGAACGTCGATGCGGCCGAAGGCGTCGAGCGCTGCCTGGGCGAGTCGTTGGCAGTCGGCGAAGTCCGAGACGTCACACTGGACGCCCACGGCCTCGTGCCCCTCCGCGCGCAGCGCCTCCGCGGAGGCGAGAACGCCCTCGCCGCGTGCCGCGAGTACCACCTTAGCGCCGTGGCGCGCGAAGACCCGAGCGATTCCCTCGCCGATGCCCTTAGAGGCGCCGGTGACGACGGCGACCTTGCCATCGAGCTTGCCCATGTGAGACTCCAATCTGTCGCGGGGTTCGTGCTGGCTACGTTACCGCTGCGAACGCGCGTCGTGAAGCCACGTTGTCGTAGACGGTGCCGACGGTTCTTCTCGCGCAAAGCTTTGTAATACGCGATTACCAACGTTTCAGGGGCCTAAAACGTTGGAAGTCGCGTACTGGGTTCAGGCAATACGCGATTACCAACGTTTAGAAGGCTTAATTCGTTGGAAGTCGCGTACTGGCGAGCACGGGCGGCCGAGAAGAACCTCGCGCCGTACACAAAAGAGGGCCCCGGGCACACGCCCGGGGCCCTGCGAGTCGACGTTCTTCTCGGCTACTGGACCTGCGCCACCATCGCCATGTTGGTGGAGGTGGTGTAGTCGCCCAGGCGCGGCGAGGTCTGCGCGTCGCCGGCGGTGATGACGACGATGTCGCCGGGCTCGACCAAGTTGTTGTTCTTGGCCGTGGTCAGCGCGTTGTAGAGCGTGCTGGAGAGCGAGCCCTGCTCGGTGGTGCGGTACGCGTAAACGCCCCAGTAGAAGCAGGTGCGACGGATGGTCTCCTCGCTCGGGGACGTGGCGTAGAGCGGCATCTTGGGACGGAAGGTGGAGATCAGGCGCGCGGAGCGGCCGGAGTGCGTGGGCGCGAGGATGCACTTGGCGTTCACGCGGTCGGCCATCTCGAGCGCGGCAAAGCCCGTGGCGCCGTTGACGTTGCGCACCCCGCCGCGGTCGTGGTAGGTCTTGCGCTCGGGCAGGTACTTCTCGGTCTCCTTGCAGATCTCGGACATGGTCTTGACGGCCTCGATCGGGTACTTGCCGGCCGCAGTCTCGCCGGAGAGCATGACGCAGTCGGTGCCGTCATAGATGGCGTTGGCGACGTCGGTGACCTCGGCGCGCGTGGGGCGCGGGTTGCGCTGCATGGAGTCGAGCATCTGCGTGGCGGTGATGACGGGCTTGTAGTGCTCGTTGCACTTGCGGATGATCGTCTTCTGGATGTGCGGGACCTCGGCGGCCGGGACCTCAACGCCCAGGTCGCCGCGGGCGACCATGCAGCCGTCGGCCTCATGGAGGATCTCGTCGAAGTTCTTCACGCCGAGCGCGCTCTCGATCTTGGGGAAGATGAGGACGTTGGGCGTGCCCATCTCGATGCAGATCTTGCGAATCTCCTGGACGGCCTTGCCGTCGCGGATGAAGGAGGCGGCGATGGCGTCGATGCCCAGCTCGCAGCCAAACATGATGTCCGCGCGGTCCTGGGCGGTGACGGAGGGCAGGCTGATGTTGACGTTGGGGATGTTCACGCCCTTGCGCTCGCCGAGCAGGCCGCCGTTGGTGATCTTGCAGTGGATGTCGGTGCCCTCGACGTGGTCGACCTCCAGGCCGATCAGGCCGTCGTCGATCAGGATGACGGAGCCCTTCTCCACCTCGCTCGGCAGCTCCTTGTAGTCGAGCGAGAAGCGCTCGGCGGTGCCCACCACGTCGTCGTCGGTGGTCACGATGCAGGTCTTGCCGGTCTCCAGCTGGACCTTCTCGCCGTCCTTGAGAAGTCCGGTGCGGACCTCGGGGCCCTTGGTGTCAAGAAGGATGGCGACCGGGATGGCGAGCTCGCGGGAGAGCTTGCGCACGCGCTCGATGTTCTTGCGGTGGTACTCGTGGGAGCCGTGGGAGAAGTTGAAGCGCGCGACGTTCATGCCATGCAGGATGAGCTGGCGCAGCACCTCCTCGTCCTCGACGGCAGGACCCATGGTGCACACGATCTTGGTCTTCTTCTTCTTGAAAGTAGCCATCTGAGCCTCTCTCTTCGCTCGGACAGGGGGAACAGGGGGACAGGGGACGGGCGGGGACGGGCGCTCCGGCGCGGGCTAGCAGACCACGCTGCGGTCCACGAAGTCGGTGCCGTTGGCGTAGGCGCGAGCGTTGTCAAGCGTGACGCGCGCAATCTCGCCGAGGGCCTCGTGCGTGAAGAACGCCTGGTGGCTCGTCATGACCACGTTGGGGAAGGAGCACAGGCGCGCGGTGACGGAGTCGATGACCTCGCCGGCGCGGTTCTGGTAGACGTTGGGGCCCTCCTCGTCGTAGACGTCGATGCCCGCGGCGCCGATCTTGCCGGAGAGGATGCCGCGGATGAGCGCCTGCGTGTCCACGAGGCCACCGCGGCCGGTGTTCACAAAGATCACGCCGTCCTTCATCTTGGCGATGGACTCGTCGTTGATCATGTGGCGGCTCTCGTCGTTGAGGAACGCGTGGAGCGAGATGAGGTCGGAGCGGCGGTAGAGCTCGTCGTAGTCCACGTACTCGTCCACGACGCCCTCGTCCACGAGCTTCTGGTTGGGATAGAGGTCGGAGCCCAGGACCTTCATGCCAAAGCCCTTGCAGATGCGGCAGAGCGCGGCGCCGATGCGGCCGGTGCCGATGATGCCGGCGGTCTTGCCGTGCAGGGTGTTGCCCACCAGGCCGTTCAGCGAGAAGTCGTTCTCGCGGACGCGGATGTAGCCCTTGCAGATGCGGCGGTTGGCGGCGAGGGCCAGGCCCATGGCGTGCTCGGCGATGGCCTCGGGGGAGTAGGCGGGGACGCGGGTCACGGTGATGCCAAGGTCCTTGGCGACCTCGACGTTGACGGCGTCAAAGCCGGCGCAGCGCATGAGGACGAGCTTCACGCCAAAGCCGGCGAGGATCTCCAGCGTCATGGCGCCGCAGTCCGCGTTGACGAAGGCGCAGACGGCGTCGTAGCCGCGCGCGAGGGCGGCGGTCATGGGCGTGAGGTTGGTCTCGGTGAAGTCGATCTTGATCTCGGGGTAGCTGGCGAGCTCCTTGGTGAACGACGCCTTGTCATAGCTGGCGGTACCAAAGAAGAGGATGTTCATCTTGCAACGCTTCCTTTCCCGCGCACGCGGCGCGACTGATAACGTATCGGGTCCAAGTTTAGCGCAGGCAAGCCGCGCGTAAGCGCTGCGCCCGCCGAAAAGGGCTTGCGCTCGCGTGATTTTTCTGGAAGGCGAGAAGAACGGCCGAGACGTGGCTTTTCGGGTACAATAGAAAACTGTTCTGTCAGCTGCCCGACATGGCAGCCTTGACGAGCCCTTGCCCCTCCTGGGGAATTACGATCGGGCGTCAACCTGTCGGGTGGAACGCGTTGTCGCAGGAGGGAAAACGTTGAAAGAGTACCTTTCGTCCGTCGACGAGGTGCTGAGCGAGCTGTCCTCTGACGAGGAGAGCGGTCTCACCTCTGCCGAGGCCTCGAGCCGCCTGTCTCAGTACGGGCGCAACGAGCTCGACCGCGAGGAGAAGACCCCGCTCTGGAAGCGCTTCTTCGAGCAGATGGCGGACCCGATGGTCATCATGCTCATCGTGGCGGCCGTCATCTCGGCCGTGACCGGCATGGTGCAGGGCGAGCCCGAGTGGGCCGACGTCATCATCATCATGGTCGTCGTCATCATCAACTCCGTGCTGGGCGTCGTGCAGGAGGCCAAGTCCGAGCAGGCGCTCGAGGCCCTGCAGGAGATGAGCGCCGCGCAGTCCAAGGTCATGCGCGACGGCAAGCTCACGCACCTGCCCTCCGCCGAGCTCGTTCCCGGCGACATCGTCCTTCTCGAGGCCGGTGACTCCGTGCCCGCGGACTGCCGCGTGCTCGAGAGCGCCTCGATGAAGATCGAGGAGGCCGCCCTCACCGGCGAGTCCGTGCCCGTGGAGAAGCACGTCGAGGCCATCACGCTCGCCGCCGACGCCGACGACGTGCCCCTCGGCGACCGCAAGAACATGTGCTACATGGGCTCCACCGTGGTCTACGGCCGCGGCAAGGCCGTGGTGGCCGGCACCGGCATGAAGACCGAGATGGGCAAGATCGCCGACGCCCTCACCACCGCCAAGAAGGAGCTCACGCCGCTCCAGATCAAGCTCGCGCAGCTCTCCAAGATCCTGACCATCATGGTCATCGTGATCTGCGTGGTCATCTTCGCCGTCGACTTCATCCGTCACGGCGGCGAGATGATGGCCAACCCGAGCCTCGTCCTCGACACCTTCATGGTGGCCGTCTCCCTGGCCGTCGCGGCCATCCCCGAGGGCCTCGTGGCCGTGGTCACGATCGTCCTCTCCATGGGCGTCACCAAGATGTCCAAGCGCCAGGCCATCATCCGCAAGCTCACGGCCGTCGAGACCCTGGGCTGCACGCAGATCATCTGCTCGGACAAGACCGGCACCCTCACCCAGAACAAGATGACGGTCGTCCGCCACGAGCTCGCCGCGCCGGAGGAGAAGTTCCTCGCCGGCATGGCGCTGTGCTCCGACGCCAAGTGGGACGCCGAGAAGGGCGAGGCCGTGGGCGAGCCCACCGAGTGCGCCCTCGTCAACGACGCCGCCAAGGCGGGCATGACCGGCCTCGACGTGGAGCACCCGCGCGTGGGCGAGGCCCCGTTCGACTCCGGCCGCAAGATGATGTCCGTGGTGGTCGAGGAGGCCGACGGCACCTTCGAGCAGTACACCAAGGGCGCCCCCGACGTGGTCATCGACCTCTGCACCAAGATCTTTGACGGCGAGAAGGTCGTCGAGCTCACGGCCGATCGCAAGGCCGAGCTCCTCTCCGCCAACAAGGCCATGGCAGACGACGCCCTGCGCGTGCTCGCCCTGGCCAGCCGCAGCTACGACAAGGTTCCCGCCGACTGCAGCCCGGAGGCCCTCGAGTACGACCTCGTGTTCTGCGGCCTCTCCGGCATGATCGACCCGGTCCGCCCGGAGGTCACCCAGGCCATCGTCGAGGCCAAGGAGGCCGGCATCCGTCCGGTCATGATCACCGGCGACCACATCGACACTGCCGTCGCCATCGCCAAGGAGCTCGGCATCGTGTCCGACGCCTCCCAGGCCATCACCGGCGCCCAGCTCGACAAGATCTCCGACGACGAGTTCTACAACAAGGTCACCGAGATCTCCGTCTACGCGCGCGTCCAGCCCGAGCACAAGGCTCGCATCGTCGACGCCTGGAAGAAGCGCGGCAACATCGTCGCCATGACCGGCGACGGCGTGAACGACGCCCCGTCCATCAAGCGCGCCGACATCGGCGTGGGCATGGGCATCACCGGCACCGACGTCACCAAGAACGTCGCCGACATGGTCCTCGCGGACGACAACTTCGCCACCATCATCAACGCGGTGGAGGAGGGGCGCAGGATCTACGACAACATCCGCAAGGTCATCCAGTTCCTGCTCTCCGCCAACATCGCCGAGGTGCTCTCGGTCTTCGTGGCCACGATGGTCGGCTTCACGATCTTCCAGCCGGTCCAGCTGCTCTGGATCAACCTCATCACGGACTGCTTCCCCGCGCTGGCGCTCGGCATGGAGGAGGCCGAGGGCGACGTCATGAAGCGCAAGCCGCGCAAGGCCTCCGACGGCGTCTTCGCCGGCGGCATGGGCGTCGACATCATCTTCCAGGGCATCGTGATCACCGCCCTGGTGCTGGCCTCGTTCTTCGCCGGCATGTACTTCCACAACGGCACGATCGACATCACCGACCTCCTCGACGGCATCCCCGATCCCGAGGGCGTGACGATGTCCTTCATCACGCTGTCCATGGTTGAGATCTTCCACTCCTTCAACATGCGCAGCCGCCGCGCGTCGCTCTTCACCATGAGGAAGCAGAACAAGTGGCTGTGGGGCGCCGCGGTGCTCGCGCTGCTGCTCACCGTGGTCGTCGTCGAGGTCGACTTCCTCGCCGAGGTCTTTGGCTTCATGACGCTCAACCCCGAGGCGCTGCTCACGGCGCTTGGCCTGGCGTTCCTGATCATCCCGATCATGGAGGTCTACAAGGCCGTCATGCGCGCGGTCGAGAAGAACGACTAGCCGCAGCCCCCACGCTCGCGTGAGGCAGAGAGGCCCCGTTCCCTGCGGAACGGGGCCTCTTTCGTGCCGCGAGGTTCTTCTCGGCCGCCCTACTGGGCGCCCGCCCGCTCGCGCTCAACCGAGATTCTCGCCGCCTTTTGGCCCGGATCCGAGCCAAAAGGCGCCCGAAACCTCGGTTGAGTCCCGCGCGGCGCGCGCCGGGCGCTACGCCACGCCCGCGAGGCCGAGCGCCATGCCCAGAAGCGACACCGCGATCGGCAGCAGCGCGCATGAGACGAGCACGTAACGGTAGGTGTCGCGGACCTCCGTGCGGGCTGCCTGGTTGGCGGCGAGCATCGCTGAGGTGTGGGGCAAAAGCGTCGCCGGGCCCACGGACGCCATGCAGAGCACGCGGTGCATCATCGCCGGGTCGAGCCCGGTCGCCAGCAGCGTCTGCGCCATGCTGCCGAGGTAGATGTTGAGCGCGCCGATGGCCGAGCCCGTGATGCCGGCGATGGCAAAGATCGTGATGAAGCCCTGCCAGAGGGGGTTCAGGCTCGTGGACATGAGCGCCTCGATGATGCCCTGGTAGGCGGGCGAGGCAACCACGACGCCGCCAAAGCCCATGATGGCCGCCACGGAGACGAGCGAGCCCAGGCCGCTCGCGCAGGACTCGCCGATGGCGCGCCTGACGTCCGCGAGGCGCCCGCGGTAGAGCAGGCACGCCGCGACCACCGCCGCGAGCATCGAGACGGTCACGGCGTCGGTGGCCTGCATGCCCGCTGCGCGCTGCAGCACAAAGACCAGCACCACGAGAAGGACGATCGGCGCGAAGCACGCCCAGACGGGCGGGGCGCCCGCGTCATCCGGGCGCGAGAGCGTCTCGCCGGGGCTGGGGGCAAAGCGCTCCCCGCGCCGGCGGCAGCGCCCGATCTCCCACTGCAGGTAGGCGTAGGAGAGCGCGAACATCACCACGGAGCAGATGACGCCGAGAAGGGCGCCCGCGTACGCGTCCGTCCCGAGGAAGCTCGCGGGGATGAGGTTCTGTGTGGAGGGGATGCCCGGCATCATGACCATGCCGAGCGTGGCCGGACAGACCATGATGGCGGCGACGATGAGCTTCTTGGGGATGTCCGCGCGCTCGAAGAGCTCGACGGCGATGGGATAGACCGAGAACGCGATGATGAACGCGCTGATGCCGCCGTAGGAGAGCACGAGGCCGGTGACCATGATCACGAGCAGCGCGTGCCTCTCGCCCACGAGGCGCAGCATGCTGCTCGCGATGCCCGCCGAGGCGCCGGAGTCGCCCATGACGCGCCCAAAGACGGAGCCCAGGGCAAAGAGCAGAAACCAGCTGCCCACGAAGGCGGACATGTCGCCCATGTAGCTCTCGTTGATGGCGGCAAGGACGTCCATGCCGTTGGCGAGGACGACGATGAGCGAGGCGGCGAGCGAGACCACCACCATGTGCCAGCCGCGCCAGATGAGGGCGACGATGGCGACGACGGCGAGGACGAGTCCGGCGATACCGAGCATGGGGGCTCCAATCCGTGCGCGTTTGAGGTCCCTGCCAGTGTACGGGCGGGCGGCGGGACGCGCCCAAGGCGAAAACAGCTCGTCCACGATGCGTTACACGGCAGACACGGGACGGCCTCCTGCCAGCTTGCGGTAAGATTGCCGAGAAGAACGTCGAGCTCGGGAGGTCATGTGGCGAAGCGGGTCAACAGGCGGCGGGCGAGCCGCCAGCAAAAGATCACGCTGCCCGCGATCGACGCCCTGCACGACCTGCCCGCCTTTGGCGACCTGCGGCTCGACGACGCGCAGCGCGAGGCCTTCGACGCATTTCTCGCCGGCGCGGAGAACGCCGACGAGATGGCGCTCGGCTTTGTGGTGCGCCTCGACCGCGGCTACCCGCTCGTGGTCACGGAGTCGGACGCCTTCCGCGCCGAGCACGCCGTGAGCTTTGCCAAGCAGGACGCCGAGAAGGACGAGGCGCTGCTGCCCGCCGTGGGCGACTGCGTGGCCGTGCGCCGCGCGCCCGGTCACGACATGGGCGTCATCGAGCGCGTGCTGCCGCGGCGCACCTCGTTCGAGCGCTGGCGCGGCCGCAGCCGAGGGGAGCGCCAGGTGCTCGCCGCCAACGTCGACACCATCCTCGTCGTGCAGCCGCTCGGGGCCGCCGAGCTGCTGCTCGGCCGCGTGGCGCGCTCGCTCGTGCTGGCGCGCGACTGCGGGCTTGAGCCCGTGGTGGTGCTCACCAAGGCGGACCGCTCGGAGGGGGACGGCCTGGGCCGGGACCTCGGCCGCGTGAGGCGCCTCGTGGGTGACGAGGTGCGCGTGGTCGTCACGTCCTCGGCGACGGGCGCCGGGGTCGAGGCGGTGCGCGACTGCGTGCCGCGCAGGAGCTGCGCGATGATCCTCGGCGAGTCCGGCGCGGGCAAGTCCACGCTGCTCAACGCCCTTCTCGGCCATGAGGCGCTCGCGACGGGCGAGGTGCGCGAGAGAGACGACGCGGGCCGCCACACCACGGTGTCGCGCGTCATGGTGCGCCTCCCGGGCGCCGGCGTGATCGTGGACGTGCCGGGCCTCAGGAGCCTGCCGCTCGTGGGGCACGAGCGCGGGCTGGCCAAGGCGTTCCCCGAGATCGCGGAGGCGGCGCTCGAGTGCCGCTTCAACGACTGCACGCACACGCACGAACCCGGCTGTGCCGTTCTGGACGCGTTTGAACACGGCGCCTTTGCCGAGGAGCGCCTCCGCTGCTACCTTGCGCTCGCGGCGGAGATGCGCCAGAGCGCCCTCACGCTGGACCCCGACATCGTCCTCTAGATAACGCCTTGAACCATGCGACGCTCCCCGTGTGGAGAACCTGTGGTGAAGAAGTTTAATAATAAATAACAACTAATTATATTTGTGGCGCGACTGCCTGCAGGGACGCCGCGTTTGTCAGATACGTGACAGCGAGCGTGAGAGTCGCGAACGAGTTTTTTCAAACGAGCGGGAAGCGGGCCCCGGGCGCGGGAGAATGCCTCTACCAACCAAAGGGAGGAGGCCCCGTGACCCGTCGCTTCCGGCTCATACTGTCCGGCTCCTGCGCGCTGCTCTCGGCGGTGCTGTGCCTCGCGTACGGGGAGCACGTGCGCGAGGAGTCCGAGCGCGTGCGCGCGGAGGCGCTCGAGCGCTATGGCGGCGAGGTCGTGACGCTCGTCGTTGCGACGGAGGGGATCGAGGCGGGCGAGAGCGTGTCGCGCGCAAACGCCTCCGAGCGCGACTGGCTCGTGGACCTGGCGCCCGCAGACGCCGTGACGGGACTGGACGCCGTGCTCGGCACCGAGGTGAGCGTGCCCGTCGCGGCGGGCGTGCCGCTCACCGAGCTCAACTTCAGGGACGCGACGGAGGCGGTCGAGGTGCCGTCCGACAGGGTCGCCCTCTCCGTGCCGCTCGATGACGACCTGGGGGTCCCGCCGGGGACGGAGGCGGGGGAGTCGCTCGCGGCCTACGAGACGGGCGAGCTCGGCGTCCAGCTCATCTCCTCGGACGTGCGCGTGCTCTCCGCCCCGCAGTCGAGCGCGGGCCCGCTCTCCTCCGGGACCATCACGCTCGCGGTCGCGCCCGACGAGGTGGCCCGCCTGCTCGCGGCGAGCGACGAGGGGAGCCTGAGGCTGGCGCTTCCCGGGGAGCAGGCGCTGGAGCTCGTCGAGGAGGGCCAGGCGGCGCCGACGAGCGTCCCGGCGGAGCCGGGGTCGGACGGGGGCGAGGGCGTGGACGCCGGTGAGGGCGCGGACGAGGGCGCGGTGCCCTCGGAAGAGGGAGGTGACGCGGCATGAGCGACTGGGTTGCGTACTGCTCGGCGGAGTACCGCGAGCTCGTGAGGCGGGCCGTGGGGCTTCTGGACCCCGAGGGCAGCCTGACGGTGGCGAGAAGCGCCGACGCGCTGAGGCGGGTGTCCCTCGCGTCCGACCCCGGCGAGGTGGGGATCGTGGTGGGCCCCGTCGACGAGGGCGTCTCCGACGTCAACCTCGCCGCCGCGATCGCGGATGACGGCAACGTGAGGTGCGTCGTGCTCGCCTGTGTCTCGGCGACGGGGTCGCTTCGCTCCCGTGCCGCCCGCGCGGGGATAGACCGCGTCATGGACCTCGCCGAGATGGGTGCCGAGAAGGGCGGTCGGGCCGCGGCCGCGCCGCCTGCGGCCGCGCCGCCCGAGGCCGCAGCGCCCGCCCCGCGGGAGGGCTCCGACGCCCCCGTCCTCGCCTTCTGCTCGGGGAGGGGCGGCGTGGGCAAGACGACCGTCGCCTCGTCCTCCGCCGTCATCGCCGCCCGGTGGGGGCTTCGGACCTGCCTGGTCGACTTCGACCTCTCGTGCGGCAACGCCTACGCCGGGTTCGGCCTGCCGAGGGGCGGCGACCTCGCGGCGCAGGGCGCGGGTGCCGCCGCGCCCGAGGCGCTCTCCCGCTCCGCCGTCTCGGCGGCGCCCGGGGTGAGCCTCATGGGGCCGTGCGAGCGGCCGGAGATGGGGGACGCGGTGGCGCCGCGCGCGGGAGGGGTGCTCGAATGGGCGGCGCGCGAGTTCGACCTCGTGGTCGTCGACACCTCCACGACGTTCACGGACGCCGTCGCCCAGGCGGTCCAGCGCGCCGACCGACTCGTGCTCGTCTCAGACGGCCGCGCGGGGTCGGTCGCGGCCCTGGCGCGCATGAGCGGGCTCGCCGTGAGGCTCGGCGTGGCGCGGACGAGGATCGCGCGGCTCCAGAACCGGGCCGACCCGCGCTCCCGCGCGGAGGTCGCGGAGGGGCGCTCGGAGGTGGGGCTCGAGGCGGCGCGCGTCTATCGCGTGGTGGACGGAGGGGCGGAGGTCGAGGAGCTCCTCTCGTCGGGTCGCGTGAGGGAGCTCTGCGAGCCCGGCTATCCCTACGCGGACTCCGTGGCGTCGACGCTCGCCCAGCTGCTCGCGGAGCTCGGGAGGCTCCCCGAGACGGAGGAGGCGCGGCGGGCGTACGAGGCGCCCCGGGCTCGGCGCAGGTGGGGCCTTCTCGGGCCACGGAGGGAGGCGAGGGACTGATGTCTGTTCTCGAGCGCGTGCGGGAGGTCGAGGCCGCGCGGTCGTCGGCGGGCCAGGGCGGCTCGTCGGAGGAGCTCCGCCTGGCGCGCGAGCGCCTCAAGGGGGACCTCGTCGAGCGGCTCGGGCTTGCGACCATCGCCGCCATGCTCGCGGGCGAGGATGCCGAGGCGGCCCGCGCCGAGCTGCGCGTGGTGCTCGAGGCCATCGTCAACACGCGCGAGGACCTCGCCGTCGGCGTCGACCGAGAGACGCTACTGAGGCAGGTCGCCGACGAGATCTGCGGCCTGGGTCCCATCCAGCCGCTGCTCGAGGACGAGGGGATCACCGAGGTCATGATCAACGGCGTGGGCGCGCTCTTCTACGAGCGGGACGGGGAGCTCCACCCGGCGGACGCCGTCTTTGACTCGCCCGAGCAGATCATGATCGTGCTCGACAGGATCCTCGCCCCGCTCGGGCGCAGGCTCGACCGGGCCAGCCCCATCGTGAGCGCCCGCCTCGCCAACGGGGACCGCGTCAACGCAGTCGCCGCCCCCATCGCCATAGACGGCCCGGCCGTGACGATCCGGCGGTTCTCCGATCGCATCCGCAGTCTCGACAGGCTCGTCGAGCTGGGCTCGATCCCGGCATGGTACGCGCGGCTGCTCGGGTGGGCGGTGCGCTGCTCGTGCTCGGTCGCGGTCGCCGGCGGGACGGGCTCGGGCAAGACGACGCTGCTCAACGCCCTGTCATGCGAGATCCCGCCGGACGAGAGGATCGTGACCATCGAGGACTCGGCCGAGCTCCGCTTTGACGCCCACCCCAACGTGGTGCGCCTCGAGGCGCGCGACAGCTCCATCGAGGGGACGGGTGAGGTGACGATCAGAGAGCTCGTCAAGAACGCGCTCAGGATGCGCCCCGACAGGATCGTCGTGGGCGAGGTGAGGGCGGGCGAGTGCATCGACATGCTCAACGCGCTCAACACCGGCCACGAGGGCTCCCTCACCACGCTCCACGCGGGTAGCGCCGAGGAGGCGGTGATGCGCCTCGTCCTCATGGCCCGGTTTGGCATGGACCTCCCGACCAGCCTCATCGAGGAGCAGATCGCCACCGCGATCGACCTGATCGTCGTGACGCGCCGCCTCGCCGACGGCACGAGGCTCGTCACCTCGCTGACGGAGGTCTCGCGCGCGCCGGACGGCTCGGCGCGGCTGGACGAGTGCGTGAGCTTCACCCGGGCCGACCGCGCCTGGCACCTCGAGCGGGAGCCAACGTTCCTCGCACGGGCGGTGGCAAACGGGGTCCTGGACGGAGGGGAGGTGGACGCATGGAGGTCGCAGCTGTTGCCGCCGCGTCGCTGACGGCGCTCTGCTCGGCGTTTCTCGCCTGCGGGGACGTCCCGGCGCTGACCCGGGGCCTGCTCGAGCGCCACCTGCTGCGCTGGGGGTGGCGCGCGTACGGCCTCCTGCGCCGCCTCGCGCGGGGCCGCCTCGCGGACCTGCTCCTGTCCTGCGCGCCGTGGCGCTCGTGCGCCCGGGCGCTCGTCGCCTCCCTCGCCCCGTCCGTCCCCGCGCTCGAGGAGCGCGTGGCGGCGGTGGCCCTGGCGGGTGGCCTGCTCGTCGTCGCCACGCTCGCGAGCCTGCTGTTTGCCTCGCCGGTCGCCGGCGCGAGCGCGGGTGCGCTCGTGGCCGGGGCGGCCTTCGCCCGGGAGCGCGCGCGGAGGCGGCGCGCGCGCCGCGAGGTCTGCGCCTCGATGCCCGGGGTCTACCGGACGCTCTCCGTCGCGCTCGCTTCGGGTCAGACGCTCGCCCAGGCCGTCTCCTACGTGGGCTCCCACGAGCGGGGACCGGTCGCCGACGCCTTCACGCGCATGTCGCTTCGCCTGCGCTGCGGCTCCTCGACGGAGGAGGCCGTCGACCTCCTCGCGCGCGAGCTCGACGCCCCCGGCGCGGAGCTGCTCGCCACGGCGCTCGTCATCTCGCATCGGACGGGCAGCCCCCTGCGCGACCTGCTCATGCGCTCGGCGGTGCTCGCGGAGCGCCAGGGAGAGTTCGAGCGCATGCTGATCGTCAAGACCGCGCAGGTCAGGCTCTCGGTGAGGATCGTGTGCCTGCTCCCCGTCGTCATGATCGCGATCCTGGCGCTCATCTCGCCGGACTTCCAGGCGGGGCTGCTCACTCCGGTGGGGGTCGGCTGCGTGGCCCTGGCGTCCCTCCTGGACGGCACCGCCCTCATCCTCATCAGGCGCCTCATGAGCGGGGTGATGAGATGGACGTGACGGGGCTGTGGCTCGTGGCGGGCTCCGCCGCGGCGGGATGCGCGGCGGCCGTGCTGGCGGTGCGCACCGGCCGGGACCCCCTGGGGGTCCACCGGGCCATGGCGGCGCTCGGAAGGGTGGCGCCCCTCGTCCGCGCCCTGCCCCCGGTGCGCCGGGCGAGAAGGGCGGAGGAGCTCGCCCGGGCGCGAGCGTCGTGCATGAGCGACCTCCCGGCCCTTCTCGACGTGGTGACGCTGGGGCTTTCCGCGGGGCTCTCGTTCGACGCGTCGCTCGAGCTCTACTGCTCGCGCTCCGAGGGGCCGCTCGCCCGTGCGTTCTCGGGGGCGATGCTCAGCTGGAGGATCGGCGTCCACGGGCGGGAGGAGGCCCTCTGGGAGCTCGCGGACGGCCTGGGGCTCACGGCGCTCAGGCGCTTTGCCACGGTGGTGGCGGAGGCGCTCGCCTTTGGCTCCCCCCTCGCCGAGGCGCTCGAGCGGCAGGCGCAGGTCATACGCGACGAGCAGCGATCCCAGGTGGAGGAGGAGATCGAGCAGGTCCCGGTGAAGATGCTGGTTCCTTTGGGGACGCTCATCGTCCCCGCCATGTTCCTCGCGATTCTCGGCCCCCTCATGGGGTCGGTGGCGGCTGGTTGACGGATGGGAAGGGAGACGGAGATGGGTGAGAGGCGCTGTGCGGTCGGCTCGGGCGTGAGGGAGCTGCTGGGCGGGAGGTCCGGCCAGGGCACCACGGAGTACGCGATCCTGGTCGGCGTACTGGTGGTCATCGCGATCATCGCGATCCTCGCGTTCAGGGACCGGGTGTCGGAGCTGTGGGACGCCATCGCGAGCGGCATCAACTCGCTGTGAGGTGGCGGGCGGTCGGCGTCGCGCTGGCGCTCGCGGCGTCGGCCGGCCTTGCGCTCGCCTCGCTCTGGGAGGGGACGCAGCCCGCCGTCGCCCCCGTGACGGGCACGGAGGGCTCCGGGGAGTCCCGCGAGGGGGTCGACGTGGTGGACCACACCCTCGACGACCTCGGCGTCCCCTATCGGCGAGACGAGCGAGAGAGCGCCCGGGACGTTGCGGGCGAGGCGGCCGACCTCCTGGAGGAGCGTCGCGGCCAGGGCGACTGCGTGGTGTCTCGTGCGGGCTATCTCGACCTGTTTGGAGGGGCGTGGGCATGCGTGCTTCAGGGGAGCGGCTGGGTGGAGGTCTGCGTCGTCGCGGAGGGGGATGCGGGCACGGGGTGCTCGGTCGTCACGTGGGAGCTGCGTGCCGAGGACCTCGGGCGGCTCTCCGGGGAGTAGGGGGCCGAGGCGGGCAGTCGACGGTCGAGTACCTGGTCGTGCTCGGCGCGTTCGTTGCCCTTATCGGCGCGATCGGGCTGCTCTGGCACGCCGGTAGGGACGGAGTCCTGGTGGGGCTTGCCACGCGCAGCGCCTCGCATGGGGTCGAGCAGGGGAGCGTCGCCCTGCTCAAGGACGTCCTCGGGTACTGAGATGGGGGTCCCGGACACACGCTCGGGCCAGATGAGCGTCGAGGCCGCCCTGCTGCTGCCGGTCGTGCTGACGTTGATCGCGCTTCTCGCCCAGCCGGCCTGCGTCCTCTACTCGAGGGCGGTCATGGCGTCGACGGCGGGCGAGCTGGCCCGCTTGGCCGTGACGTCCCGCTACTCGGAGGAGGAGCTGCGCGCGTTTGCGCTGAGGCGCCTGGCCGCCGTCCCGAGCCTCTCGATCTTCCACGAGGGCGGTGTGTCCGGCTGGGACGTCGAGGTGAGCGGGCCCGACGAGGGCGGAAGGGTCGAGGTGGCGCTGGAGGGCCGCGTGCGGCCCCTCCCGCTCTTCGGGGCGCTCGTGTCCGTGCTGGGGACGGCGCGCGACGGGTCGGTCGTCGTTCGCGTGGAGACGTCCGGCGCGCTGCGTGCGGACTGGATCGGGGGAGACTATGGGGACTGGGTCGAGATGTGGGGGTAGCGTCGCCAGGGCCGGGGCGGCCCTGTCGGCATTTCGCGACGACGAGGGCGGCTTCACGACGGTCGCCATGGCCGTGGCGCTTCTCCTCAGCCTGACGCTCGTCTTTGCGAGCGCCTCGGCGGGATGGGTCTCGTCGCGCTCGTCGGAGGTGCAGCGCGTGGCCGACGCCTGCGCCCTCGCCGGGTCCAACTCCGTCGCGGCGTTCACGACGGTCGCACAGGTCCTGGACGCCTGCGTGCTGAGCCTGGGGCTCACGGGGATGGTCGTGTACGGGGCTGGCCTCGTCGCCTCGTGCGTCCCGGGGCTCACGTCCGTGGGGCTCGAGATGTGCGAGACGGGCGGGCGCGTCCTCGAGGCGCGACGGAGCTTCGCCCGGACGGCCGCCCAGGGGCTGGAGCGGCTCGAGTCGGCGCTGCCGCTGCTCGTGGTGGCAAACTCGTCGTCCTGCGTCGCCGCCAACTCGCAGGACGGCCTCGCCTACACCGGCTGCGCCCTGCCGCTGCCGGCAAAGTCCGGCTCGGACTTCTCCGCGATCCTCTCTGACGCGGACGACGCCCCGATGGAGGACCTCTCGGGCGAGATGCGGGAGGCGTCGGAGGATGCCGAGCGGGCGCGCGAGCGGGCCCGGGACGCGCTGGAGCGCGGGTGGATGGCGGACTGCGGCTCCTCCCCCTACTCCCTGTTCGAGCGCGCGGGACACCTGGCGGGCCTGTCGGGGGCGTCGAACCCGTTCTACCCCTCCGCGGACACGTGGGGCTTTGGCGTCGCGCTCGAGCGCGCGCGGACCTACTACGCGGCGCGGCTCTCGGCGGAGCACGTCGGCGGCGCGACGGCGGAGGAGCTCACGGACTCCGCCTGCCGGCGCGCGTTCTACGAGTACGCCCTGGGCGAGGTCCGCGGCGCCTCCTGGGTCGAGCACGAGGACGGGACCGTCGACGGCGGCCTTCCCCATCTGCCGAGAAACACGGACCAGACGCGGGCGTGCGAGCTGTACACGCAGGTGGCGTGGCCGTGCACGCTCGAGGAGGGGACGCGCGTGCTCCACGCCTCGCTGGCATGCCCGGGGGCGAGTGGCTCCTCGGCCGGGAGCGCCACTCTCGCGCAGCAGGACGCCGGCGCCGCCGCGCGCTGCCCGGAGTGCCAGATGGACGTGGGCGAGCTGGGGCGCGTCGCCTCCGCCTCGACCTCGATCGACAACGGATTCGAGCACCACTGGCGCATCATCGTCGAGGCCTCGGAGGACTACGCGGCGGCGCAGGAGGAGTGGGCGGCGGCCGTCGGGCGCACCCGCGGGCTCGCGGAGGAGGGCGAGAAGGCGTTCGAGGACGCCCTCGAGCAGCTCACGGCGGAGCGCCCGACGCTCTGCCCGCCCGGCGCGTGGGGGTGCGTGGCCGTGGTCTCCCGCCAGGGCGGCACGGTCGTGCCGACGGAGCTCACGGCCTCGTTTCTCGAGGGCGCCGAGCTCCCGGCCGGGGCCGCCGTCTCCGCCGCCACGCTCGCCCCGGACGAGGACACCGCCGAGAACAACGTGCTCTCGAGCTTCTTCGACGCCCTCTCGGCGCACGGCTCGGTGCTCGGGGGCGCGCTCGACGGGGTCATGGGGCTCTGGGGCGACCTCCTGGTGGGCTATGGCTCGGCGTACGGGCGCGTCGCGGAGGTCGGGGGGTCGTTTCTCGACGACCTGGACGGGGTTCTCGGCGGCTCGGTGGGGGAGTGGCTCAAGGGGCAGCTCAAGGGGGTGATGCGGGACCTGGGGCTGGAGCCCGCCGACATGCGGCTGAGAAAGCCGGTCATAACGGGCACGCAGGACGTGCTCGACCGGGGAGGCTACGAGCAGGCGTCCACGATCCGGGAGTTCGTCTCGGCGCTGCCCGACTCGCCCTCCGCCCTCGACTTCGCCCGTGCCATGGGCCTCGAGCTGGAGAACACGGTCGGCGGCGGCGCGTTCACGGTGGCCGAGCTCACGGTCCCGAGCACCGACTGGTCGATACCGCTCGAGGTGGACCTCTCGGCCCTCGGGGTGGCCTCATGAGGGGGGAGCGGCTCCTGCGGCCGCTGCGAGCGCGGGACGCCCAGATGACCGTCGAGCTCGCCGTGATGACGCCCGTGGTCATCGTCGTCGCGCTCGTGGTGCTCAACCTCATGGGCTACGCGGAGGCCTGTGCGGCGTTCGACCAGGCGGCGCAGGACGCGGTCATCGCGCAGGGGGTGGCCCCTTCGGGATCCCAGACCGCAGAGCACGCGGCGGCTGAGGTCAGGTCCCTGCTCGAGGAGCTTCTCGGGAGGCGGGACCGCTGCGAGGTGGAGGTGCGCGCCGAGGCGGTCTCGGCCGGGGCGGAGGGGTCCTTCGTCATATCCCCGCTGCTCACGCGTTACGTCTGCACCCTGAGGTACCGCCCCTGGCCGCGCCTTCTGCGCATGCCCGGGGTCACGTACGAGGCGCCGCTCTCCCTCAGGCACGAGTGCGAGCTGGTCGTGGACAGGTACCGGAGCGGGGTGGTGATGTGAGATGGGCTTTGCGAGGCTAGCGTCGGACGAGCACCCCGAGAGGCTGCTCAACGTCCGGGTGCTGACCACGTGGGCCGAGCGGCTGCGCGGGCTTCTCGGCACCTCGGAGGACGCGGGGGCGGTCCTGCTCGCCCGATGCCCCTCCATCCACACCTTTGGGATGCGCTATCCGATCGACGTGGCTCTGCTGGGCGAGCTCGGCGAGGTGCTCGTCTCCCGGCGCGGCCTGCCCCCGCGCGAGCTCCTCTCGCATCCGGACGCCTGCTGCGCCATCGAGCGGCCTGCTGCGGACGGGGAGTGGCCCGAGAGGGGCGAACACCTCTGGGTGGTCGCCGTCGGACCGGAGACGATCGGAAGATGAGAGAGGAGAGGGACATGGTTGAGACTGTTGGGGGCGAGTCGGTGGAGTACGAGACCAAGGTCTGCCCGCGATGCGGGGCCAGACTCTACGCGGACATGAGCGTCTGCTACGGCTGCCTGTACGACTTCTCGAGAAACGCGGGGCGCCCGGAGCGCCCGGAGCTTCCCCTGGGAGGGCTCGACGAGAGTCCCGAGGAGACGCTGGACCTGAGCGCGGGGGCGGCGCGGGCGGCCACGGACCGCGTGGGGATGGTCTTGAGGACCCCGTCGGTCGACCTGTGGGTGGCCGTCCCGCCGCAGGGGGTGACGCTGGGCAGGGGCGCGCAGAACGACGTCGTGCTCCACTCGATGGCCGTCTCGAGGTCCCACGCGCGTCTCGTCCCCACGCCCGACGGCATGGAGGTGAGCGACCTCGGGGCAAGAAACCCCCTGCGCTACCAGGGGAGGGACGTGCGGGACAGGATCGTCGTCCCCTACGGCGACGCGCTCGACCTCTGCGGCTGCCTCATCGTCATGACCGGGCCGCAAAAATAGTCTTTGACACGTCGGGCGAGTTTGGTATAGTAATTCCCGCACCAAATGGCTGGGTAGCTCAGTTGGTAGAGCAGGGGACTGAAAATCCCCGTGTCAGGGGTTCGACTCCCTTCCCCGCCACCAGTAAATGATGCCCCCTAGCAGCTGCCCTGCCGCTAGGGGGCTTTTTCGCGCCGAGAGGTTCTTCTCGGCTGTCTGCTCGCGCTCAACCGAGGTTTGTGTCGCTTTTTGGCCCGGATTCGAGCGGAAAAGCGGCCAAAACCTCGGCTGAGCGTCCGCGCGTGTCCGCGTCCGCGCGCTGCGGCCAGGGGTTTTTCGTTAGTAGCGCACCTCGAACTCGCACTCGCCCCGCACCACGGGGACCTCGTCGCGCTCGTCGATCGTGTAGCCCGTGCGGCCGCCGCGGCTCATCTCCTCCAGCATCTGCGAGAAGAACGCCCCCACGTGGTCCGGCTCGCCCTGGATCTCGGCCGTCACCGAGCCGTCCATCTCGTTTCTCACCCAGCCGGTGAGGGAGAGCCTGCGGGCGACCATGGCGGCCGTCCAGCGAAAGCCCACGCCCTGCACCCGCCCGACAAAGCGCACGTGCAGCCGCTCGGCGTTCTCGGGCGTGGGCGCGGCCTCCGCCTCCGCCCGGCGCTCCCGGTTCCAGAATGGCGACATCGCAGCTCCTTCCGACGGCGGCTCTCAAGAATGTGGGCGTCGCATGGCCGTCCGGCACGCCTGCGGCCAGTTGCTACAATGATACCTGCGCCTTCGTGCCTACGCAGAGGAGAGACCATGGGCTGCACACGTAGAGAGTTCCTCGCCCTCGCGTCCGTGGGGACGATCGCCGGGATGGCGGGCTGCACGCCGTCCCAGCCCGCCCAGGAGACGACGCCTCCCGCCAGCGACCCCACAGAGCCCTCCGTCGACCTCAAGGAGTTCGAGAGCCTCGCGCTCGACACCTCCGCGTGGCGCTACGACAGCGACAACAACATCTACTACCAGCTCGGCCTTCCCTACTGCCTCAACCCCGCCACAAAGACCTACGAGTCGCTGGCCATCTTCGTGCCCGGGGCGTACTTCACCGCCGAGAAGGACGGCGACACCTACACCTGCACGGTGAACGAGAAGGCGGTGGTCGGCAGCTTCACGCCCGCCACGGCCCCGATCCTTCTGCCCATCAACTCCGGCACCCTCTCCGCGCAGGAGAGCCCCACCGCCTACGGGCCCGAGGGACTTTCGCCCTACCTGGGGGAGGGCTGCGTCTACGTGTACGCGGGGTTTCGCGGGCGCTCCGCGGCGGTCGACACGGCGACCGGCTCGGACGAGCTCATCGCCGGCGGGTCGCCCTGGCCCGTCGTGGACCTCAAGGCCGCCATCCGCTACCTGCGCTACAACGCCGACGTCCTGCCCTGCGACGCAAACCGCGCCTTCGTCTTTGGGTTTGGTGCCGGCGGCGGCCTCTCGGCGGTCCTCGGCGCGTCCGGGGACTCCGAGCTCTTTGACCCCTACCTAGAGGAGATCGGCGCCGTCACCCATGACGCCACGGGCGCGGCCGTCTCGGACGCGATCGCGGGGAGCGCCTCCTGGTGCCCCGTCACCTCCTACGACATGGCCGACGCCGCCTACGAGTGGTGCCAGGGCCAGTACTCGAGCGAGGGGACGCGCGCCGAGGGGACGTGGACCCAGATGCTCTCGCGCGACCTCTCCGCGGCGTACGGCGCCTGGGTGAACGAGATGGACCTGCGTGACGAGAATGACGTCCAGCTGACGCTCGACGAGACGGAGGCGGGCGTCTTCTCGATGGGCTCCTACGCGGAGTCCCTGCTCGCGGAGATAGACGACGCGGCGACCCACTTCGTCCAGAACACCCCCTTCCCCTACACCTACACCCCCCAGCGCCTGGAGGCGCCCACCTTCCCCGGCGACCCCAACCTCGCGACCGCGCGCCTGGCGGACACGGCGACCCCGGCCACGCCCGAGGGCGAGGCGACCGCCGACGGCACCGGCGAGCGCGAGGCCGGTACGGCCGACGGCTCCGGCACCCTGGCCGGCGTCGCCCAGGTCCAGTCCACGATCTACGACTCGGCCCAGAGCTACTTCTCGGCGCTCAACGAGGACACGTGGTGGATCAACTACAACCATCGCTCCTCGAGCGTCTCGGTCTCCAGCCTGCGCGACTTCGTCATGCACCTGCGCCCCGCCAGGCTCGCCGCCTCCCCGTTCGACCAGCCCGACCGCAGCTCCCGCGCCAACCAGCTCTTTGGCGTGGGGGAGGAGTCCACGCTGCACTTCTCGGCGTGCGTCGCCGACGTGGTCGCGGCGGGGGCGGAGGCGTTCTCGAGCTGCGACGACTGGAACGTCACCCTCGAGTCGGCCTGGGAGGACGACCTCGAGAAGGTCGACGCGCTGGGGACCGGCATGGCCGAGCGCGTCTCGATGATGAACCCCCTCATGTGGCTGAGCGGCCACTACGAGGGGTACGGCCAGTCGACAGTCGCACCGCACTGGCGCGTCAACGAGGGCCTCTTCGACACCGAGACCTCGCTCGCCACGGCCGCGAACATCGTCTTCGCGCTGCGCAAGTACGACGGCGTTACGGACGTCGCCCACACCCCCGTGTGGGGCCAGGGCCACGTGCTCGCCGAGCGCTCCGGATCCGCGACCTCCAATCTCCTCGACTGGGTCGTCGCCTGCTGCGTCTCGTAGGTGAGGGGCGTGGGTTCCGGCGAGCAGGGGGAGGCCACGCTCTCCCCACGACAGTCGCTCTTCGTGGGCGTGACGCTCTTCTCGATGTTCTTTGGCGCGGGCAACCTCATCCTGCCGCCGCTTCTGGGCGTCCAGGCGGGGACGGACGGCCCCGCCGCGCTTCTCGGCTTTCTTCTGGCGGGCGTGGGCCTGCCGGTGCTGGGGATCGTTGCCGTGGCGCTCTCGGGCACGCTGCGCGACCTCGCCGCACGGGTCCACCCGACCTTTGCGCGCGTGTTCGTGGCGCTCGTCTACCTTGCCATCGGCCCGTGCCTGGCCATCCCGCGCACGGCCTCGACCGCGTTCGAGATGCTCGCCCCGCTTCTGGGGGAGGGCGTCCCGCACGGGGTGGCGCAGCTCGTCTTCTCCGTCGCCTTCTTCGCACTGGCCTATGCGCTCGCCATGCGCCCGGGGCGCCTCACACGCCTGCTTGGCCGGGTGACCGGCCCCGCGCTCATCCTGCTGATCGTGGCGGTGGTCGCCGCCTCGGCGGCCTCGCTCGCGGGTGCAGGGCCTCTCCCCGCCGCTCCGGCGGTCGCCCCCTATGACGGCAACGCCGCCGTCCAGGGCTTTCTCACCGGCTACCAGACGATGGACCTGCTGGCATCGCTCACCTTTGGCCTGGTCATCGCCACGAACGTGCGCAACCTCGGGGTGAGAAGCACGCCCGGCGTCATGCGCGAGGTCTGCCGCGCGGGCGTGCTGGCCGGCGCGCTCATGGTCGCCGTCTACGGCGGCCTCACCGTCGTGGGCTTCGAGCAGTGCGAGGCCCTGGCGGGCGCCACCAACGGCGCCGCGGTCATCACCGCGTCCGCGACCACGCACTTTGGGGTCGCGGGCACCGTGCTCGTGGCCGCCATCTTCCTGCTCGCGTGCCTCAACGTCTGCATCGGCCTCATCAGCTGCTGCGGCTCCTACTTCGCCGACGAGCTGCCCCGCGTGACGTATCGCGGCTGCGCGGCGGTGTTCGCGGTCTTCTCGTGCGCCGTCGCCAACCTCGGGCTCGACGCGATCCTCGCTCTCTCCGCGATGCTGCTCGGCGCGATGTACCCCGTCGCGATCGTGCTCGTCTTCCTGGGCATGCTCCGCCGCCTCGCCGACCGCCGGCCCCGCGTCTGGCGCTGGGCGGTCTGCGCGGCCGCCGTCGCGAGCGTGGCCGAGGTTGCCTGCGACGCGCTCGCGCTTCCCGCTCTGCCGCTGCCGCTCGCGGACGTGGGGCTCGGCTGGGTGTGCCCGGTCCTTGTCGCCGCGCTTCTCGCATTCATGGTACCGAACAAAGCTCGAAAGGAGCTCGCATGAGAGTCACAAACAGGGGAAAGAGGCTGCTCCCGCTCGTCTTTCTCGCCGTCGCGGCCGCCCTGGTCCTGCTGGTGGTGAGCTCGCTGCCGACGGGAGACGCCCCGGTCGAGAAGGACGAGGAGGCCCCCGCCCAAAAGACCGCAGACCCGGACGACCCCTACGCGACCGGCGTCCATCACGCGCGCATCGAGGTGGAGGGCTACGGGACCATAGAGGTGACGCTCAACGCCAACGTGGCGCCGATCACGGTGTCCAACTTCTGCCACCTGGCCGAGGACGGCTTCTACGACGGTCTCACGTTCCATCGCGTGGTGCCCGGCTTCATGATCCAGGGCGGCGACCCGTCCGGTGACGGCACGGGCGGCTCCGAGAAGACCATCACCGGCGAGTTTGCCTCCAACGGCGTCGAGAACAGCATCCCGCACACGCGCGGCACGATCTCCATGGCGCGCGCGAGCGACCCCGACTCCGCCAGCTCGCAGTTCTTCATCATGCAGGAGACCACGCCCTCGCTCGACGGCGAGTACGCGGCGTTTGGGACCGTGACCTCGGGCATGGAGGTCGTCGACGCCATCTGCGAGAAGGTCCCCGTGGCGGACGAGCAGAGCGGCTACGTGGCGCCGGAGGACCAGCCGGTCATCTCCTCCGTAGAGATCCTCGACTAGCGGCAACGGCTTGGCGCTCCGTCAGGCACCATAAAGGTAAACGCAAAAAAATACTCATATGACGGCGTCGTGACAATACTCTTTCCGTAAACGGCATGAAAACCTCCCTTTCCGTGATATACTCAACCCACGTGAAAGGAGCGGCGTATGTATTCCGTGGGAGACTACCTCGTTCACCCGGGCCAGGGCGTTTGTCAGGTGAGGGATGTGACAAGCGGTCCGCAGGCGGTCTACCAGCTGCTTCCCATTGGGAAGCGCCATCCGGTCCACATCAGCTTCCCGGTTGCCAACGAGGGGCGCCTGCGCCCCGTCCTCTCACGCGCGGAGGCGCGCCAGATCATCGAGGACTACCCCACGATTGAGGTCGAGAGCTTCCAGGCGCGCAACAACTCCCTCGAGGAGGAGCACTACCGCAACGAGATGCGCCAGGGCTCCTGCCTAGACTCCGTGCGCATCGCGAAGACCTTCCGCGCCCGGATCGCCGAGCTCTCCTCGCGCAACAAGAAGCCGCCCGTCGCCTACGAGCGCATCCTCAAGGAGGCGAGTGAGCGCTCGTGCGCCGAGCTCGCTGTGGCGCTCGACTGCACGCCCGAGGACGTGGTGGTGCTCTTCCAGCGCAGCATGGGGGAGATCCCCGGGGAGAACTAGGGAAGGTCCGGGGCGCCCGCCGGGGCGACCGCGCCTCCCGGTTACCGTTTGCGCTCAGGGTCATGTGAGGGCTGTGTAATTCCTCCCCGTCACCGTACAATGGTGAGCATGCAAGAGATTCGTTCCAGGGAGGATTCACGATGACGTCCGATCAGGGTGCCTGCGGGAGCAGGGCAATCATTACCGTGCTGGGAACCGACCGTCCGGGCATCGTCGCCTCGGTCGCGGGCGCGCTCAGCGAGCGCGAGGCCAACATCCTGGACATCTCGCAGACCATCCTGCAGGGCATCTTCACGATGACCATGCTCATCGACCTTGGACAGGCGGACTTCTCCGAGCTCAAGGCACGTCTCGACGAGCTCGCGGAGACCCTCGGCGTGCAGATCATGCTGCAGCGCGAGGACGTCTTCCGGTACATGTACCGTCTCTAGGCGCCACTATGAGCGGGCCGGCGCGCCCGGCCCCGGGAGGAGGTCCCGATGATTCACCTGCCCAAGGGCGGCGGGCGTCCCATTCTCACCCCGCGCGACACCCCCGCCTTCGACCACGTGGCGGACGCCTATCCCATGCCCTCCGTGGGGCTGGGGCTCCCTCCCGTCTCCGACGGCCTCTACCACGGCTACGAGGACGTGGACGTGGTGCCCGCCGAGCTCTACGCCAAGTACGACGTCAAGCGCGGCCTGCGCAACGCCGACGGCTCGGGCGTGCTCGTGGGCCTCACCACGATCTCCAACGTGCACGGCTACAACCGGACCGAGCACGGCGTGGAGCCCGACGAGGGCGACCTGATCTATCGCGGCTACCGCGTCGCCGACCTCATCGAGCACTCCCAGGCGGAGGACCGCTTTGGCTACGAGGAGGTCGCCTACCTGCTCATCGCCGGCAAGCTGCCCACGCGCGAGGAGCTCGACGACTTCCGCGCCCGCATCGACGCCCGCAAGCAGCTGCCCGAGGGCTACTTCGGGATCTTCCCGCGCGCCACGTACAGCCACAACATCATGAACGTGCTGCAGCGCGCGACGCTTCTGCTCTACGCCTTTGACCCCAACCCGGACGACACCACCCCCACGCACGAGATCGACGTGGCGCTCTCCCTTCTCGGCCGCTGGCCGCGCACGGCGGCCGTGGCGCACGCCGCGCACAAGGCCGAGCTCGCGGACGAGAAGCTCGTGGTGCCGCCGATCCGCGAGGGCTACTCGATGGCGGAGACCGTCCTCGATGTCCTGCGCAGCGATGACGGCTTCTCCCACGACGAGGCGATGCTGCTCGACGTCATGCTCATCCTGCACGCGGAGCACGGCGGCGGCAACAACTCCACCTTCACCACGCGCGTCCTCTCCTCCTCGGGCACCGACGCCTACTCCGCCTACGCGGCGGCCATCGGCTCGCTCAAGGGCCCCAAGCACGGCGGCGCCAACTTCAAGGTGGGCGGCATGATCGACGACGTGGCCGCCCACGTGCGCCACTGGGACTCCGAGGACGAGGTGGCGAGCTACCTCGCCAAGATCGTCCGCAAGGAGGCCTTCGACAAGAGCGGCCTCATCTACGGCCTGGGACACGCCGTCTACACGCTCTCCGACCCGCGCGCCGTCATCGTCAAGAAGTACGCGCGCAAGGTGGCGGAGGAGAAGGGCCTGCTCGAGCGCTTTGACCTCATCGAGAGCATCGAGCGGCTCGGCCCGCAGGTCATGCGCGACGTCAAGGGGTCGGGCAAGGCCATCTGCGCCAACATCGACCTCTACACGGGCTTCATCTACTCGATGCTGGGGATCGAGCCGGACCTCTACACGGCCATCTTCGCGATGGCGCGCCTCGCCGGCTGGACCGCGCACCGCATGGAGGAGCTCTACGGCGCCGGCCGCATCATCCGTCCGGCCTACAACTCCGTCATGCCCCACGGCGGCGACTACGTGCCCCTGGACGAGCGGTAGCGCCACGACCCCTCGTCCTTCTCGCGCTGCGCCGGAGCCCCGGGCCCGCCCTCGGCGCCCTTAGCGCCCCTCAGGTTTTGGGCAACAAGTTTGATGTTCTTCTCGGTTGGACATCAGACTTGTTGCCCACAACCTTAGGTAACGCGGCAAATACGCGCAAAACAACGAGAAAAACGTCGCGTCGGAGCCGTCGACATAAAACGTTTGCCCCACAACCTCAAGGTCGGTCTCGAAAACGCGGCATCCGGAGGGTGCAACTGCGGCGGGAACCCAAAACCATGGAAATCCTGTCACCCCACCCAACGCAAGGGAAAGGGCACCCTGCCCCACGCGGAGGCAAGGCGCCCTCTAACAGGGACAACGCAAAACAGCCGAGAAGAACCTCTACTCCTCGCCCTCCTGGGCGACCTCTGCGCCCTCGTCGCCCTCCTCGTCGATGACGAGCGGACGGAACGTGGCGGTGTCGCCGCCCACCAGGCCGCGCATGGCCTCCTCGGCCTGGGCCTCGCGCTCGTCGCGCATCTGGACGGAGAAGATGTCCTCGTCGTCCTCGGAGCTCTCGCGGGCCTCGGCCTGCTTGGCGGCGACCTGCGGCGCCACCTCCGCGAGCGGGCGGCGCGTGAGCTTGTGCTGGCGCTTGGTCTTGGAGAAGAGCGGCACGTACTCAAAGATGACGCTCGAGTTCTCCAGGCCGTACCAGCGCGCGGGCGAGCCGCAGAAGCTGCGGATGAGGTACTTGATCTCGATGATGCGCTGGTCAAAGCCAGAGATGTCCGTCTCGGGGGAGAGCATCTTGCGGATGAGGCAGAAGCGGAAGTCGCCCACGGTGCTGCGCTCGCGGTAGATCGAGTACTTGTGGTTCTGCGGGGCGAGCTGACCGCGCTCCATGAGGTCGGACACGATCTGGTAGAGGTAGGTGTTGATGCGCTGGTTCACCTTGAAGCCCAGGCGCAGCTGCACCTTGAAGAGGAAGTCAGTGTCAAAGTCGTTGACGATGAACTCGTGGGTGTGCGGCTCGTCGGTGACCTGGACGTTGAGGAAGTAGTACGCCTTGGCGCGCTTGGGGCGCTTGTCCAGGATCGAGTAGAGAATGTCGCGGTCGAGCTTGTCGAACGACGAGTCGTTGGTGAGGAAGACCAGGTTGTCCGCGAGCAGCGGGTAGTCGTCATCGTGGGAGAGATCGAAGATCTGGTCCAGGTACTCGCGCACGGGCAGGAAGACCGTCTGCGTGCGCTCGACGGCAGTGCCGCGACGCCACACGTACATGACGACGAAGATCAGGAAGCTCATGATCACGGTGACGTAGCCGCCGTGGAAGAACTTGGTGAGGCTCGAGAAGAAGAACATGAACTCGATGGCGCCAAAGAAGATCGCAAAGGGCACGGCCAGCGCGGTCTTGCGCTGCACGCGGGAGAGGTAGATCGTGAGCAGGATCGTGGTCATGAGCATGGTGACCGTGATGGCCAGGCCGTAGGCGGCCTCCATGTGCGCGGAGGTCTGGAACAGCAGCACCACGCAGATGCAGCCGATCCACATGATGCTGTTGACCAGCGGGATGTAGATCTGGCCCTTGGTCTCGGAGGGGTAGTTGATGCGCATGTGGGGCATGAGGTCCAGGCGCACCGCCTCGGAGACGATGGAGTAGGAGCCGGTGATGAGCGCCTGGGAGGCGATGATCGCGGCAAAGGTGGAGAGCAGGACGGCAAAGACGCGGATCTGCTCGGGGAGCATCTGGAAGAACGGGTTGAGGTCGGGGATCGCGGCGAGGTCGGCGCTGCCGGCGTTGGCGATGATCCAGGCGCCCTGGCCCAGGTAGTTGAGGATCAGGCAGACCTTCACGAACGGCCAGGTGGCGTAGATGTTGGGCTTGCCCACGTGGCCCATGTCGGAGTAGAGGGCCTCGGCGCCGGTGGTGCACAGGAACACGTTGCCCAGGACCATGAGGCCGGCGGCGTTGAGGCTGCCGTCAAAGAGGAACGTGATGCCGCGCAGCGGGTTGAAGGCGCGCAGAACATTGAGGTCCAGGCCGATGTTCATGAGGCCGGCGCCGGCGAGGAAGAGGAACCACAGCGTCATGACCGGGCCAAAGAGCTTGCCGATCGTGGAGGTGCCCGCCTTCTGCAGGAAGAAGAGCACGCACAGGATGCAGATGACGATCGCCACGACGATGCTCTGGTTGTCGCCGATGACGGAGTAGATGAAGTCGACGGTGCGCAAGCCCTCGATGGCGGTGGTGACGGTCACGGCCGGGGTGAGGATGCCGTCGGCGAGCAGCGCCGCGCCGCCGATCATCGCGGGGATGATGAGCCAGCGCCCGCAGCGCTTGACCAGGCTGTAGAGCGCGAAGATGCCGCCCTCGTTGTGGTTGTCGGCCTTCATGGCCACGAGCACGTACTTGACCGTGGTGATGAGGGTGAGCGTCCAGATGATGAGCGAGAGGGCGCCCAGGACCACGTCCTGGGACATGGTGGCGAGCCCGCCGTTGCCGGAGATGATCGCCTTCAGGGTGTACATCGGGCTGGTGCCGATGTCGCCGTACACGACGCCCAGGGTGACGAGGATCATCGCCGCGGAGAGGGGGATGCCCGTGTAGCGGGCCTTGCGCGCGACGGGCGCGAGCTTTGTGGCCATGTAACTCCAAACTCGGGGTTGTAGGGACGCGACAAGTGTAGCGTTTTGGCCCGTCGTGCGCCGTTCTCCCTGCCGAGCGTGCGGGCGAGAAGAACGCCGTCACTGACAATCATCTCTCACAAATCACTCAGAATTATGAGTGAGAGTATGAGAGATGTATGAGAGATGAGAGGCTGTGGAGAAGTCCACGTCATGCAGGTGTTTACCTTGATATTTGACATGATGTTATAAAAAGGACGGACAATCGCGTCTCCATCACTTATAATCATCACTAAGAAAATCTGAGTGATTGTGAGAGAAATATGAGAGATGAACGACTGGCGGACGTTCTATCCCGGCTGCGAAGGCAAGGGGCCGACGATGCCCTCTACGAGGTCAAGGAGTGTCGCCACAGCCTGTCCAGGGACGTCTGGGAGTCCGTGAGCGCCTTTGCAAACACAAGAGGCGGAATGTTGATACTGGGAGTGAGCGAGAGGGATGACTTTGCCCCGGTCTCGGGGTTCCCCATAGCCAAGGTCAGCGACCAGTTTGTCTCCGGAATGGGAGACGGGGGAGAACGAGGGCTCATTACGAACCCGCCCCAGTATTCCATGGAGACGGAAACCGTTGTGGGAGAGGACGTCCTGGTTATTCGCGTGAGCGAGCTGGATCCGTCCCAGAAGCCCTGTTATGTGAC
Organism: uncultured Atopobiaceae bacterium; assembly: GCA_963931035.1. Taxonomy (GTDB): domain Bacteria; phylum Actinomycetota; class Coriobacteriia; order Coriobacteriales; family Atopobiaceae; genus Thermophilibacter. The sequence continues at coordinate 1,881,992 of OZ006979.1, forward strand.
CGCTCGGGGCGTGCTGGGCGGGAGCTACAAGCGCGTGGGTGACAAGGACATCAAGCTGTCGGCAAACGAGGTCTATCTGCTCCAGTCTGTGATGTCAGTCGACCAGTCTGATCGGGCGATTGTCAGCGGGGCCTCGGTTGACGACTTGGACAGCGCTGTTTATGAGCAGGTATTCTCCAAGGCCCGCGCCGTGATGCCTCGAGCCTTGAGGGGGGCGCAGACATCCGACGAATGCCTCAGGCGGCTGAACTTCATCGACGATGAGGGCGGCGTCATGCGCGCGGGCCTTCTGGTCGCGGGGGTGTATCCACAGCAGTTCTTTCCCAAGCTGCACGTTGACGTTGCGGTGCATCCTGGCCTGAGCAAGGCGCCGGGAGGAGGGGTGAGGTTTCTCGACCGCGTCGTCTGCGAGGGAACGCTCAGCGAGATGATAGACGCTGCCGTGGGCGCCGTGTCCAAGAGCCTGAGCCGGGTGTCGATCGTAAGCGGGGTCGGACGCTCCGACGAACTGGAGATCCCGGAGGAGATGCTTCGCGAGGCGATCGCAAACGCGGTCATACATCGGAGCTACGACCAGCGATTCGATGGCGAGGCAGTTGCCGTGGACGTCTTCGACGACCGCGTGGAGATCACCAATCCCGGAGGGCTCTGGGGCAAGTCACGCGACGAGCTGATGGACGGGAGGTCCTGCTGCAGAAACCCCACGATCATGAGACTCATGTACCTAGCCCCCCTCCCGGTGGGCTCGGTCTCTCCGGTCGAGGGAAACGGGTCGGGCATCCTCTTTCTGCTGAGTGAGGCCATGTCCCGAGGTTTGGAGGCCCCGGAGTTCATCCCAACGGCAGACTGTTTCAAGGTAATCCTCTGGCGTCCCTTGAGGGGGGGCGGCGAGAGAGGCGCCCGCGCGGGCGCCCGGAGGGTCGAGGAGCTTCTTCGGGAGTTCGGCGAGCTGTCCATGAGGGAGCTCGCCACCGTGAGCGGCATGAGCATCGCCCAGACGCGCTACCGCGTCAACGAGCTCGTTGCGTCCGGAGTGGTTGAGCCGACGGCTCCCCCAACCAGCCGAAACAGGAAGTACCGCCTCAAGGGGTGACGCCGGGTCGCGGACGTGACCTCGGCCGCTGCCGCCAACGCATGGTCCACGCTCTTCCAAGGTCCAGACGAAGGGAGAACCATGGAAGGGCAGCTCTACGGCTACGCGCGCGTCTCCACACGGGAGCAGAACCTCGACCGGCAGCTCAGCGCCCTGCGGGGCTTTGGCATCGAGGGACATAACATCTTCTCCGACAAGGCCAGCGGGCGGGACTTCGATTGTCCCGCCTGGCAGAGCCTCATGGGCCGGCTCGTGGAGGGAGACGTGCTCGTGGTGAAGAGCATCGACCGCCTGGGGCGCAACTACGAGGAGATACTCGTGTTTTGCTTCAATTGGATTTGAGCCGCTCCGTCACGAATAGCTGAGCCGGCAACGTCACCAAAACTGAGCCGCCCGCCGAGGCGGCGCCCGGAATGGACCCGGGCACCGCCAGGCTCTAGTAGATTCCTCGCCGTAGGTTTCCCCAAACCACGGACGAGGAGGACGACGGGAGGATGACGATGCCCAAGTCAACGCAAGAATGTATCAGAGAGATGGCGATCCGCGGCCGCTCGCAGAGGAAGATCGCCTCCGCCCTCGGCGTCAGCAGGAACACGGTCGCGAAGTACGCGTCAGCGCCGCTTTCGCCGGGGCCGCCGGTCAGGCGCGCCCGGGAGAGCCCCACCATGGAGCCGTACGCGGACCTCGTCCGCGGGCGGCTCGCCTCCGACCTCGCCGCGCCGCCGAAGCAGCGCCACACCGCCCGCAGGGTGTTCGACCGCCTGGTCGGCGAGGAGGGCTTCCGGGGCTCGCCCTCGACCGTGGAGCGCTTCGTCAGGGGGTGGGGGGAGTCCCGCCCGCCCGCCGCGTCGGAGGGGTTCCTGGAGCTCTCGTGGCCCGCCGGCTCCGCGCAGGGCGACTACGGCGTCGCGCCCGCGGTCATCGGCGGCGTCGAGGAGCGCGTCCACGAGCTCGTCATCTCGCTCCCGCACTCCAACGCCCGCTGGGCGAGCTGCTCGATGTCGGGGCGGTCGGAGTGCCTCTGCGAGTCGATGCTCGCCGTGTTCGAGCACATCGGGGGCGTGCCCCCGGTGCTCGTCCTCGACAACGCCACGGAGGCGGGGCGGCGGCTGGCCGGGGTGGTCCGCGAGAGCTCGCTGTTCTCCGCGTTCCGGCAGCACCGCGGGTTCACGGCCCGCTTCTGCAACCCCCACTCCGGGCACGGGAAGGGGTCGGTGGAGAACGCGGTCGGGTTCCTGAGGCGCAACCTGATGGTGCCGGTCCCCGAGGCGCCGGGCCTCGGGGCGCTCAACGCGCGCCTGCTCGCGGGCTGTGACGCGCCGCTCGACCGCGAGCGCTGCCGCGAGGGGGTCCCGGTCCGGCAGCTGCTCGCCGAGGACGCCGCGGCGCTCCCGCCCCTGCCGGGCGCGAGGTTCGACTGCGTGCGCTGGGAGAGGAGGCGCGCGGACCGGGAGGGCCGGGTCGAGGTCGACGGCACCCTCTACTGCGCCGGCCCCCGCTGGCACGGGAGGTGGATGCTCGTCGGCCTCAGGGCCGGGACGGTCGAGGTCATGGACGAGCGGGGCAGGTCCGCCGCGACCCTGCCGAGGTCGTGGTCGGGCGGAGGGGCGACGGTCTTCGACCCCGCGACGCTCATACCCGCCGTGACCGCCCGCCCGAGGTCGTGGGAGCAGTCGCAGCTCAGGTCGGCGGTGCCCCCGTCGCCGGCGGGGGCCTGGCGGTCTGCGACGGCCTCGCGGCGGGGAGGTGACGGCGTTGGTCTGAGTCGAGGAGATAGTGGCGGCGGGCGCCCGCTGCTCGCTCACCAAGTCGGTCCTCGCGGAGTGGGCCGCCTCCGGGACCCCGAGGCAGAGGGAGTACCTGCTCGGCTACCTCGAGGCGGAGGGGGCCTCGCGCGACGCGTCGAAGCGCGCGCGGCTGCTCAGGCGCTGCGCCCTGCCGCAGGCCAAGTCGCTCGACGGCTACGACTGGTCGGCGGTGTCGTGGCCGGAGGGCTTCGGGCGCGTCGACCTGGAGGCGCTCTCCTTCGTCGGCCCCTGCGAGGACCTCGTGCTGATGGGCGACGTCGGCACGGGGAAGACGCACCTGGCGTGCGCGCTGGCGGCGATGTGCTGCGCGAGGGGCTGGGAGGCCCGCTTCTTCACCGCCTCGTCGCTCGTGCTCAGGCTGAGGCGCGCGAGGGACGAGGGGAGGCTGGGCAGGGAGCTTTCGCAGCTGGGCCGCGCGCATGCTGGTGATCGACGAGCTCGGGTTCCTGCCGCTCGACGCCGACGGCGCCCGGCTCCTGTTCCAGGTGGTCTCGGAGGGGCACGAGAGGCAGTCGGCGGTGATCACGACGAACCTCGAGTTCTCCCGCTGGGGCCAGACGTTCGGCGACGAGCAGATGGCGGCGGCCGCGATCGTCCGCGTGGTGCACCACGGCAGACTGCTCCGGTTCAGGGGGCAGTCCTACCGAGTGAGGCACGCGCTCATGCGGGGGACGGCAGTGGCTCAGGATAGGTGACGGCGCGGCTCACGTCTTTGTGACGCGGTTGGCTCAAAAAGACTTGACGGAACACATTGTCGAACACGACGACGGGAGGGACTCCCCCTATGTGGCGAAAGACGTCGGCGAGGCCCTGACACACGCACTCCGACGCGCACCCTCGGAACACCTGGAACCACGACATGCCGGGGTGCGGGAACGAGACCACGAGGAACAGCATCCGCTCCCTGCCGTCCGCGGTGCCGAAGTCGGCCTCGCCGAAGTCGACCCGCGCGGTTCCGGGGGACCACTCGAGGTCGAGGAAGCCCTCGGGGGCTCGGCCCCCCATCTCGAGCTTCCTGTCGTGGACGTACTTCTGGACCAGGGTGTACCCGCCGTCGCAGCCGGCGCGGCGGAGCTCGGCGAGGACCTTCCTCGCGGCGTGGCGCCGCCTCCTCCAGACGTGCCCGTCGGCCTCCGGTATGGAGTCGATCGTCGGCTTGTACGGATCCAGCTTCGACGGCCCCGGGACGACGCCGGCGGGAGGCTCTGGCGAGAAGTCGACCTCGTCGAGGAACTTTCTGACCGTCTTCCTGTCGTGCCCCGTCCCACGGGCCATCTCGGATATGCAGTGCCCCTCCGACCACAGCCTTCGCATGTCATCGATTTGCGGCATGCCCGGCATCCTCTCCACGACCCCTCTCCTCATCGCTGGCTTGGACCCCAACGACTCGAGGGTAGGTCGTCTCTAGGTTGTTCGGCATGCCGTCACTAACAAACTGGGGAATTCCCCGCGCCGTGATTCCGGGGCAGAGCCCCTGTGAATCCGGCCATTTATAGGCTATCTCAGACACCGATGTTGTTGCCGCGCGCAGTGCCTTGGCCTTCGAGCGGCTCTAGGAGGGGGAATGCTTGCGATACGACGGGGCGAGCCTCCTGCGGAGCTGACAAGAAATGTGCGAGAGCTGCTTCCGGGGCAGCGGGTTGTTACCGTCAAGGTTCGCGCGCTCTTTCCGACAGCCCATAGGCCCGTCTGCCTTTACGCCGACGATTAACGCACACGACCCGTATGGGCCTTCACACTCTGTGGTATATATACATTGGGCCCCTCGGGGTCTTCCAAGCGCCGGGGGGGTATCCCCCGGCATTTTGTTTATCAAGGGGGCGAAATGCGTGAGCTCAGCATTTTTGTGGACGAGTCGGGTGCGGATGGGCTTGACTCCAACTACTACTTGCTGACGCTCGTGCTCCATGAGCAGGACAGACCCATTGACAACGCTGTCCGGCCCTATGAGCGTGCGCTGAGCGACAAGCGTCTGCCAAACATTCCGTTTCACATGTCGCCTCTGCTTAATGGCCATGACGAATACGAGGGAATGAACTCTTCGTCGCGCGCCTCGCTCCTCTCGTCTTTCATGCTCCTTTTCCATCATCTGCCCATCCGGTACAAGACCTTCTCGTATCGCAAGCGCGAGTTCTCGAGCGCGTCGCGCCTCTCCGAGCGGATGCGCAGGGACGTGGTCAACTTTCTCTTTGACAACCTGGAGTACCTTCAGTGCTTTGACCTGGTGAAGGTCTACTACGACGGTGGCCAGCATGCGGTCACCCAGGCGCTCCATGACGCTGTAGAGTACGCTATCGCGCGCGAGGCGGTGGTGTTCCGCTCCGCCACGCCGTCGGAGTACCGGCTCTCTCAGGCTGCTGACTACGCCTGCGCGGTCGAGCTGACGGCGCTCAAGTACCAAGCGCACGAAGAGACCCCGACGGACCGTCGCTTCTTTGGTTCATGGAGCACGTTTAGGAGAAACGTCCTCAAGACGGTGCGCAAGAAGGCGCTGTAGCGTCATCTGTGCGGAACTGGAACGTTGCCTGGATTCTAAGGTTGGTTAGGCTTGACAAGCCGAAGGTCCGTTCCCTGGCATTCGGGACGCTTCCCCCGTGTGCTCAGCCGTCCTGACTAAGACGCTTGGGCGGCAGTTGAGGCCGTCGGCGCATTCCGCGAGGTCCCCCAACCGCCTACGGCAATCACGACCCGTTTTGCCTAGCACCCCTGCGTTGCGGGAATATGTGAAGTAGAATGTGAAGTGCAAGGCGTGTCGTCAGATGGAGGAACTCATGCTCTCCCGGTCACCGCTCATAATGGTTTTGGCACAGATCCGCTTTCCGATGGAAGTCATTGGTCTCAAGCCCGCAAACTTCGTCGCGGTTGATGCCGCCATGAACGCCGCCGGGTTTCCACTGGTCAAGAACGACACGGGCGCGTCCGTCAACCTTGGGATGGGAGGGACGCTTCAGTTTCCCGGCAATCCCGAGTCGCGCATGTACTATACGGCGGACCTGAGCTTTGCAGTGACGATCAACCCGTCGTTCTTCTCGCTGTATTGCGTGGACAGGGGGGACGGAATACCTTATGTCGGCCACGAGGCGTTTGTCGAGAAACTGTGTGACGTGGTTCGAGGACTCGAGTCCATTCTTGGCGGGATCGCTGTCGGGCGCATTGGCTATAGGTACGTGGACGCGCTGAGGATCCCTGACGCCCTCGATGTCCTGAGGGAACCGTTCAGAGGGGCTGTCTCTCTTGCCAAGGACGACGGCCTGGGGTTCTCCGTGGCGTCTACGACCGTCGAGGCGTTTCTCGCCTTTGGCGAGGGCGTTTCCCTTGGGTCCGAGCCGGCGTCGGAGGGCATTCACGTGGCCTGTGGGACGGTCGTTCCCCAGGCGATTATTGACCCGGCGATTCCGCCCAAGGCGGACTCTCGATGGATAGTCGACATCGACGCCTACTCGACCGTCGGCTTCTCGTTCCTTGAGCGGGACGTCCGGAAGAGGGCCCTCTCGCTGGCAGAAGAAAGCAGGCGGCTCTTCTATGGGCGTATTGTAAACGACCAGTTTGATACTCGGTTTGAGTAGGGATGACTCATATGTATGAGATGCAGGGCGGATACGGGGGAAGCTCCTCTTCGTCGCTTGACGTGCCGCGCGCGGGCATGGGAAGTGTCTCTGGCGCGTTGCTCGCTTCTGCCATAAACGACGACCTGCCCCTATGGAGCAGGGTCTTTCCCGTATGGCGGCAGAAGAGCGTAGCCATTGAGCTCTCCGGGTCCCAGGCGCTTGAGGGCGGCGTGCCCAGACAGGAGAGGCGGAAGACCGATGCCGAGCTCATTTGCTCCCTTCGCGAGCGCTCCGGACTTACTTGGGAGGTCTTGGCAAAGACCCTCGGTGTCTCTCGCCGAAGCCTGCACATGTGGGCTGCCGGGGCAACGGTGACCCCCGCCCATCGATCGGTGATGAGGCGGTTCGAGGAGCTGCTGGACAGCTTTGGGCCGCTTTCCCCGGCCGAAATCAAGGCAAAGCTCTTCGAGCGCCCTGCCTCGGGAAAGGCTCCCATTGATCAGTTCCGCATGACGAGGGATGGCTCCAAGAGGGATATCAACGGGCCTGTGCTCAGTGCCTATCAGATGATGTAGCTTAGCTGGGAGGTGAGCAGGGTGCCCGACCTCAGGCAGACGAGCGAGTTCTCGCAGGGGGACGTATTTGCCTTGAAGCGGCTTCCCGTTGTCAGCGGCATCGGCGGCGGCATGCCTGAGGTCGAATGCGTCGAGTGCCCCAACGGGGTGATGCTGGTCAACCAGACCTGCGATGCCGTCAGGGCGGACTATCTGCAGGTTGCGCCGCTCGTGAGGCTGTCCGAGCCGGATGCCAGGCAATCAGCGACCGGCAAGCGCCCGAGGTTTGTCCCGGTGCGTCTTGACGGGGACATCCTGTTTGCGGATTTGGAGCGTATGGGAACGGTTGGTCGCTCGTGTCTAGAGGGGCTGGGGCGCGTGGCTTCGTGCGCTCGAACTCATGATGACGAGCGACAGGTCAGAGATCTCGTCTCGCGCCGGTTTGGGCGCTTTCCTTTTCCGGACGATGTCGTTGCCTGGTTCAAGCCCCTTCGTGACAAAATTGCCCCAAAGGCGAAGAGGTCCGGGTATCAGGGAACTTTGCTGCGGCAGGTGACGTGCATTCGCGTCGAGGACGAGCACAACTGGGAGGACCGTCTTGTCTATACGTTGTCGCTCTCGTTTCTGGTCTCACCCGGCACGTTACCGCTCGTTGATGATGAGGACTGCTTTGGCTGCGTTCCCAGCGAGGTTGTCGAATTAATCGAAGGGACAAAGGTCGCCGAACGCCCGGAGAGGATAGCCGAGCTCATCATGAGGGCGGAGGAACATCGTTTGAGCGCTGCGACAGTCTGCGAGCTCTGGCAGTGGCTGATTGACTGCTGGCTCAGCCAGTGCGACGCGGCATACGGGAACCTGGGAAGACCCTCGCGAGTTTCCGGAAAGGGCGAGGTCATCTCCGAGGACGAGTACACCTTTGACAGGTACCGTCGATCCGAGCAGCTTGACCTCGACTACCTGAGCAGGAGCGCGGCTGGCGAGGGTGCGGATGCCTGAGTAGGCGGAGCTGCTCCCGGCTGCTCGGGGGCTTCTGGCTGTGCGCGCTACCCGAGGTTCTTCTCGGCTGCGTGCCGTGCCGGCTCGGATAGACTTAGACAGACGAAGGTAACGGGCGAAAGGTGACCCGATGGAGTTTGTGGCGACGTGCCCCAAGGGCTTTGAGCGGCTGCTGGCGGACGAACTTGGCGCGCTGGGGGTGCCGCAGGTTCGCCCGCTGGCGGGCCAGGTGAGCTTTGGCGGCGAGCTGGCGGACGCGTACCGGGCGTGTTTGTGGTCGCGGCTGGCTTCGCGCGTGCTGCTCGTGCTCGCGCGCGTGGGCGCGGAGAACGCCGACGAGCTCTACGAGGGCGCCTCGTCGATTGCCTGGGAGGACCACCTCGCGCCCGGCTCCACGCTCGTGGTGGATGCCCATGGCACCAACGCCCAGCTCCGCAACACCCAGTTCGTGGCCCTGCGCACCAAGGACGCCATCGTGGACCGCATGGTCTCCGCGCGCGGCGCGCGCCCGATGGTGGACACGGCGCGCGCGGACGTGACCGTCTCCGTGCGCCTCTCCGCCCAGCGCGCCACGCTGGCGATCGACCTCGCCGGCGAACCGCTCTTCCGGCGCGGCTACGCCACCCGCGGAGACACGCGCCTGAGCTCGCTGCGGCCGGACTATGCTGCGGCGCTGCTCGCCTCCGGTGGTTGGGGCGAGGTCGTGCGCACGGGCGAGCCGAGCCTCGTGGCCCTGTGGCCGGGCCAGGGCAGCGTGCTCGTGGAGGCGGCCGGCATGGCGCTCGACCGTGCGCCGGGCCTGCTGCGCTCGCGCTGGGGCTTTGCCGGCTGGGCCGGCCATGACGCCGACGCCTGGCAGGCGCTTCTCGGCGAGGCCGAGGCGCGCGCTGCCGCGGGCGAGAAGAACCCCTGCTCGCTGATCGTGTGCGATGGGCGGCCCGGGGCGCTCTCCGCCTGTCGCCAGGCCCTGCGCTCCGCCGGCCTCCCCCTCGTCCCGGAAGGATGCGAAGGGACGGTTCCTTCGCATCATCTTGCGGTGGCGGACCTCACGTGGGTGGGGGAGACCGCGCTCGCGTCGGAGGCCGCGGCGCTCTCCGAGCTCGCGGCGTACGCGGGCGCGCCTCTCGTCGCGCTCTCCCGCGACGCCGCGCCGGACGCCGCGCTGCGCTGCGAGTCCGCCGCGGTGACCGAGGTCATCGTCGGGCGCGACCCGGCGACCATCCGCGTCTACGAGCCGGGCGACGCCGTTGCGCCCGCGCCGTCGGTGGAGCTGCCAGGCGGCGAGCGCGTTTCCGTGCTCGTGCCCGCCTCGGACCAGTTTGCGCGCCGCCTCGCGAAGGTCGCCAAGCTTCGCGCCAAGTGGGCGCGCCGCGAGGACGTGACCTGCTACCGCGTCTACGATGCCGACCTGCCCGACTACGCCGTCGCCATAGAGCTCTACGAGGGGTCCGAGACCCCCGGCCGCTGGCTCCAGGTCTCCGAGTACGCCGCGCCGCGCGGGGTGGACCCGGAGCTCGCGCGCCGACGCCTGCTCGACGTGCTCACGATCGCGCCGCGCGTGCTCGGGGTGGCGCCGGAGGACGTGAGCGTGCGCGTGCGGACGCGCGCCCGCGGCGGCTCGCAGTACGCCGACGAGGCGCGCCCGTCCGAGCGCGGGCCGCGGCGGGGCCGTTCTTCTCGCCAGCAGGGCCGTGTGGAGCTCCCGGTGGGCTCGCATCTTGTGGACGAGGGCGGGCTTACCTTTGAGGTCAACTTTGACGCGCGCCACGACTGCGGCATCTTCCTCGACCACCGGGAGACGCGCTCGCGCATCCGCGAGATGATGAAGCAGACCAAGGGGTCCAAGCGCTTTCTCAACCTCTTTGCGTACACGGGTACCGCCACCTGCTACGCGGCGGACGGCGGGGCCAAGCACACCACGACGGTGGACCTCTCGCGCCCGAGCCTGGAGTGGGCGCGCCGCAACATGGCGCGCAACGGCTTTGCGGGTCCGGAGCACGAGTTCGTGCAGGCAGACGTGCTCGCGTGGGTCTCCGAGCAGCGCCACACGCGCAACCGCTGGGATCTGATCTTCTGCGACGTGCCCACGTTCTCCAACTCGGCGCGCATGCGCAAGGCGTCCTTTGACGTGCAGCGCGACCACGCGGAGCTGATCATTGGCGTTTCTCGGCTGCTCGTGCGCGGCGGGCGCGCGATCTTCTCGTGTAACCTGCGTGGCTTCAAGCCCGACGTGGAGAAGCTCGAGCGCGCCGGCGTGCGCCTCACGGACATGACGGACGAGACCATCCCCGAGGACTTCTCGCGCAACCGGAAGATCCACCACGCCTATCTCGTGGAGCGCGCATAGGGCGCGCCGAGACGCCGGCACCTCGACGGTTCCCCTGCCGCCCTCCTCCCGCCCCCCCCCTTCTCGCCCGCCCCCTTGGTTTTGGGCAACAACTTTGATGCTCCTCCGCCCATGCGCCGGTTTTGTATCAAAGCTGTTGCCCAATACCTTGGTGTTGTCGGAAATCTTCCGGTCCAACATAAAACTTGTTGCCCAAAACCTACGGGGGACCTATCGAAAACGGCCTGCCGAGAAACACGACGGGTCGAGAAATGCAAAACCTTGCAATTCGTGGCACCCGCCCCCCGTCCCGCGCCCGCAGCGCCCCGCCCTCCGTCCGCCGACACAGGGCATCCATCGGACAAGGCGAGCGCCGCGACCCCCTGGCGACATGACTATCATTGCCTCATACGTGCGGATTCGGCGCGGGGAGCACCCGCGCCCCGAGCAAATGGGGGACACGACATGGACGCAAGCATCGAGGCCAAGGTCAGCGCCTGGCAGGACAACGTAACCGAGTCCGACCTGGTGATCGAGCTCGACGAGCTCTGCCGCGAGGGCAACGAGGACAAGCTCTTCGACGCCTTCTACCGCGACCTCGCCTTTGGCACGGCGGGCCTGCGCGGCACGCTCGGCGTGGGCACCAACCGCATGAACGTCTACGTGGTCGCGCAGGCCACCCAGGGCGTTGCGGACTACCTGAACGCGCACTACGAGAACCCCACGCTCGCGCTCGCGCGCGACTCGCGCAACAAGGGCGAGGACTTCCAGCGCGTGGCCGCCGGCGTCCTGGCCGCCAACGGCATCCACGTCTACGTCTACCCCCGCATCGAGCCCGTCCCCACGCTGTCCTTTGCGGTGCGCCACCTGCACACCTCCGCGGGCATCGTGCTCACGGCCTCCCACAACCCGGCGCCCTACAACGGCTACAAGGTCTACAACGACAACGGCGGCCAGATCACCGACGAGGCCGCGGCGGAGATCTCGGCCAACATCGCCAAGGTCGACCCGTTTGCCGTCGACATCATGGACTTTGAGGAGGGCGTCGAGAAGGGCCTGATCGAGTGGACGCCCGAGGAGGTCCTCGACGCCTTCATCGAGAACATCAAGAAGGTCTCCGTCCCCGGCTTCAAGGCGTCCGATGACTACTCCGTGGTCTACACCCCGCTCAACGGCACCGGCATGGAGCTCGTGACCCGCATCCTCAAGGAGATCGGCGTCGAGAACGTGACCGTGGTGCCCGAGCAGGCCGAGCCGGACGGCAACTTCCCCACCTGCACCTATCCCAACCCCGAGTTCCGCGAGGCGCTCGACCTGGCGCTCAAGCTCGCCGAGGAGGTCAAGCCCAACCTCGTCGTCGCCACCGACCCCGACGCCGACCGCATGGGCACCGCCATCCCGCACGACGGCGACTACGTGCTGCTCTCCGGCAACGAGATGGGCGTCCTGCTCATGGACTGGCTCGCCACGATGGCGCGCGATCGCGGCGAGGACGTGGGCCGCAAGGTGGCAGTCTCCACGATCGTCTCCTCCTCCATGCCGGACGCGCTCGCCCGCGACTGGGGCTTTGAGATGAGGCGCGTGCTCACCGGCTTCAAGTACATCGGCGACCAGATCGACCAGCTCAAGGACGAGGGCGAGGAGGACCGCTTCCTCATGGGCTTCGAGGAGTCCTACGGCTACCTCGTGGGCACGCACGCCCGCGACAAGGACGCCATTGTCGCCACGATGCTCTGCGTCGAGATGGCCAGCTACTACGCCGAGCGCGGCATGGACCTCTACGAGGCCATGGACGCCCTCTATCAGAAGTACGGCTACTACCTCAACGGCACCGTCAACGCGTCCTTCCCGGGCGCGGCGGGCGCCGACAAGATGGCCGCCATCATGGCGGGCCTGCGCGAGAACCCGCCCGCGGAGATCGCCGGCTACAAGGTCACCGGCATGACCGACTACGCCACCGGCCCCGAGATGCCGCGCGTCTCCGGCCTGCAGAAGGAGGCCGCGCAGACGCTGCCGCCGGCCAACGTCATCGAGTTCCGCCTCGAGGACGACAACAAGGTCATCTTCCGCCCGTCCGGCACCGAGCCCAAGGTCAAGGCGTATCTCTTCTCCAAGGGCACCACGCGTGCCGACTCCGAGGCCGTGCGCGCCAAGCTCCAGGAGGCCGCCGAGAAGATCCTCTCGTAGCGGCTCGCGCTCAGATGCGAGGAGGCCCCGTCGGATGCGTTCCGGCGGGGCCTCCTGCTGTTGGGCGTCACTGCGTCAATACGCGTTTTCCAACGTTTGAGGGGCCCAAAACGTTGGAAAGCGCGTACTGGGCCCAGAGAATACGCGATTCCCAACGTTTGGAGGGCCCAAAACGTTGGGAATCGCGTATTGGCTTCATGGAGAGCAGAAATACTGCCGAGAAGAACGTGCGCCCGCAGGCCTACTCCTCGCCGTCCTCCGCCGCGCCCAGCTGGTAGAGCGTCTCGCCCCAGGACGCCACGGTGCCGGGGTCCCAGGTGTGCGAGCTGGCCTCGGGCGAGGTCGGGTCGTAGACGCGCACGGAGCCGTCGGACTCCTCGCCAACGATGACGACCCAGTGGGCGGCATCGGTGAGGGTGCCCGCCTTCACCTCGATGAGCAGGTAGACCCCGTCGTTGAGCACCTGGGCGAGGTTCTCCGCGTTGGAGGTGTAGGTGGAGCAGGTGAGGCCGATCTCACCCAGGGAGTCGGTGAGGAAGGTGCCGGACATGAGCGAGTCGCCGGTCGCCATCTCCGCGTCGGTGACGGCCTGGGCGAGGTCGGCGGGGCTCTTGTCGTTCTTGCCGGTGAGGCCCATGTACGCCATGGAGAGCGCGGTCGGGCCGGAGCCGGTCAGCGCGAGCGGGCCGCCCGCGTAGTCGACGTTGCCCCAGCGGCTGTCCCAGCACACAAGCTGCGGGACCGTGCCCTTCTCGACCGTGTCCTCATAGGGCTGCGCGGTCTTCTCGGCCTCGGGGTAGGCGGCCACGAAGTCGATGGCGGAGGGCTCGGAGAGCGCGAGCTCGAGCAGCGCCTGGTTCTCGTACTTGTCCGCGCTGGCGGCGATCTGGGCGAGCTTCTCGCCCCGGTCCAGCTCGACGGAGAACTGCTTGGTGAGGTCCTCGGAGACGCCGACGGCAACGCGGGCGTCGACGGGGTTGGTCTCTGCGGGGGTGGTCTGCTCGGCGCTGCACCCGCGCACGCAGCTCGAGATGCCCACAATCACCAGGACGAGAAGGACGAGCGCCAGCGCGCCCAGGATGAGCAGCCGGCGGTTGGCGTTGAGGCGGCGCGCACGCCCGCTCTGGAAGTTGATGCTGCGGGCGCGAAGCGGTTGGCCGGGTCCGGACGACCGACGTGACGAGGGGGGACGCTGCCGGGTACCGCGCGGACCATGGTAGGTGCCCTGGGGGGAGATGCGGCCCCGCGAGCCCTGTGAGCCCTGCGAGTACGGGCGAGAGCCCCCCGAACGCGAACCGGACCCCTGGCGGGGTCGTCCACCATGATCGTTGTACGTCATACGTCCTCCATGACGAGCGTTCTGCAGAGAAACCCTTATCGCATGATACGGCAGGGCCCATACCAGAGGGCGCGGGCGCCGACCCCAATCGGGGAGTGGCGCCCGCGCCCTGAGACGTGCGTGCTACTGGGTGGTGTCTTCGGGCGGCGGAGTCTCGCCCGTGTTGTCGCCGGTGCCGGGGTTGGTGGGCTCCGTGGGCTCAGTCCCGGTGTCGGGGCCGGGGTTCGGGGCGGGCGTCTCCTCGGCGGGCTTGTTTGCGTCGTCGCCCGGGGTGACGGTCGGCGTCGTGGGCTCGCTCGGCGTGGTGTTGGTGTTGGTGTCGGTCTGGGGCTGCTCGGTCGTCGTCTCGGTCTCCTCCTCCGACGTCTCCTCGGGCTCGCTGCTCCAGCCGCTGGAGTTCGCGGAGGAGCTCGTGCCGATGAACGTCCACGAGTCGTCGGGCTTGTACTCCGCCTTGTGGTCGGAGGTGGGGAACTCCTCGCGCGGCTCGCCAGCGAGCACGGCGCTCATGTAGTTGCCCCAGATGGGGATCGAGGTGGTGGCGTTGGTGCCGTAGGTGCCCCCAAAGTAGACGCGCGCCGAGCCGCTCGCCGGGCAGCCGACCCACACCGCAGTCGTGAGCTGCGGGGTGAAGCCGCAGAACCAGAGGTTGGAGTAGTTGTCGGCGGTGCCGGTCTTGCCGGCGACGGGCTGGTCGATGGTGTAGTAGCTCTTGAGGTAGGTGGCGCTGCCCTCGGTGATGACGGTCTCGAGGATCTCCGTGGCGTCCTGGACGATGGCGGAGTCGACGACGCGCTCGGGGTCGTCCTCGTGCTCGTAGACCACGTTGCCGTTGCGGTCCTCGATCCTTGTGATGGCAACGGAGTTGCGGTGGACGCCGCCGTTGGCGATGGTCGAGAACGCCTCGCACATCTCGACGACGGTCAGCTCCGAGGTTCCGAGCGCCGAGGAGAGGACGGGCTCGACCTGGGAGTCGATGCCCAGGCGCGCGGCCATGTCGGCGATCTTGTCCATGCCGATGGCCTCGGCGACCTGCACGTAGCCGGTGTTGGAGGAGACGGCCGTGGCGCGCGCGAGGGAGATGACGCCGTAGTCGATGTGCTCGATGTTGCTCGGGGCCCACGTGGGCGTCACCTGCAGCGTGGACTGGCAGTCGATGCGCACGGTGGGGCTCATGCCGTCCTCGAGCGCGGCCAGGAGCACGACCGCCTTGAAGCTCGAACCCGTCTGGTGGGCGCTCGTGGCGAGGTTGATCACGCTCTGCCCGGCCTCGGTGTCGTTGCCGTAGTTCTGGCCGCCCACCATCGCGACGATGTGGCCGTTGGAGTTGTCGATGGAGACGAGTGCGGCGGAGACGTCGGGGTTGCCGCCCGCCTCCATGCGCTCGGCGCAGGCGCGCTCGGCCGCCTGCTGCTTGGTGGGGTCGAGCGTCGTGAACACCTTGAGGCCGCCCTGGGCGATGGTGTCGGACGAGAAGTCCTGGAGCAGGAGGTTGCGGACGTAGTCGGTGAAGTAGGGGTAGGCGCTCTCGGAGTCGGTGAGCTGGCCGGGGTTGAGCGGGATCTCCTCGGCGACCGTGGCGTCGTACTCCTCCTGCGAGATGTCGCCCGCCTCGAGCATGCGCGAGAGGACGAGGTTGCGGCGGTTCTTGCAGTTCTCGTAGTTGACGAAGGGGTCGTAGTAGGTGGGGGAGTTGGGGATGCCCACGAGCGTCGCGGCCTCGTTGAGCGTGAGGTCGGAGGCGTTCTTGTTGAAGTAGGTGATGGCTGCGGCCTCGATGCCGTAGGCGCCGTTTCCGTAGAAGATGGTGTTGAGGTACATGTTGAGGATCTGTTCCTTCGTGTACGTCTTCTCCATCTGGATGGCGATGTAGGCCTCGCGGACCTTGCGGCGCAGCGAGTTCTCAAACTGCTCGTCCGAGAGGACCGTCCAGCGTACGAGCTGCTGGGTGATCGTGGAGCCGCCGCCCTGCTCGCCGCCGCCGAAGACCTGGCCCACAGCAGCGCGGGCGATGCCCTCGGGGTCGACGCCGTTGTGCTGGTAGAAGCGCTTGTCCTCGGTGTCGATGGTGCCCCGGATGACGTAGTTGGAGACCTGCTCGAGCGTCACCGAGCGGCGGTTCTGCAGGTAGTAGGCCACGATCTCGTTGCCGTCCGCGTCATAGACGCGCGTGGGCTCCGCCACGAGGAAGGCGTCGGCGGAGGTGTAGTCGGGCAGGTCCTCCAGCCAGGTGGACACCACGGCCCCCAGGGAGAGCGCAAGCGTCACGCAGAGAAGTGCGATGAAACCGAGCACTCCTGCGAGTCCAAAGCCCACGAAGTGGGTCTTCGAGTGTGCGCGCATGCGACGCGTTCTGATTCCCATGAACCCTCCTGATATGGGATGTAACTTCACACGTGCATATCATTATACGTGCTCTTGTGACGTCCTTCTCGCCCGCCCTTGGCAACGTGGTGAGAACGTGGAAAAGAAGGACGACCTCTCGACGGCCGCGGGGCGCCTTCCGCCGATTGTCCTGCTGCGTTGAGCGCGTGTTTCTTGTGGTGGGGGGTATAAATGATACGTATCTTGGGGCATTTAGCTCGCCGTTGCAGGCAGAAACGGAGGAAGAAGATGGCACCCCTCGCACGCCGCCGCGCCGCCGCCCTCGCCCTGACGGGCCTGTCCCTTGCCGGGGCCCTGATGCTGGGAGGCTGCTCGATGACCCCGACCGCGTCCCCGGACGACGCCGCCCGCGTGGACGAGCTGGAGCAGCAGGTCCAGGAGCTCCAGCAGCAGCTCGAGCAGAGCGAGGCGGACTCCGCGCAGAGCCAGACGCAGACGCAGACCCAGGAGCAGACCCAGACCGACGCCGACGACCAGGCGCAGCAGCAGGGCCAGCAGACCGGCGCGCCCGTCGCGGACACGAGCGTCACGGGCAACTACCCGGAGATCGCCGACTTCGAGAGCCGCGTGGCCGCGGTCGAGCAGGACTTTGCCTCCGTCGTCGCCGGGTCGGACATGAACGTCAACTACCAGACCTACCTCGGGAAGAAGCGCGAGGCGGAGATTCTCGAGAGCGAGATGGACCTCTACGACGACCAGCAGGAGTACGCGGCCGAGACCGGGCAGATCCCCTACACCGACTACGTGCAGATCGAGGCCGCCATCGACATGCTCGACAGCCGCCTGGAGCGCGCCGAGGACGCTCTGCAGTACGCGCTCGGCATCTGGGACGACTAGCCCCGCGCGCGGCCGACGCGCAGACACGCCCTTCCCTTCGCTGCCCGCCCTCTCGGGGGCGGGCTGCGCTATGATAGGCAACTGGCGACGGCACGACCGTCCGGCCACGACGTTCGCATTTGACTCCTTGGAGGACAGAGACTTGCTGCCAGTTGACGAGCAACTCAAGGTGATCACCTCCGGCACGATGCAGATCGTGCCGCTCGACGAGCTCAAGAAGAAGCTCGAGAAGGGCACGCCGCTCAACATCAAGCTGGGCGTGGACCCCACCTCGCCGGATCTGCACCTCGGCCATGCCGTGCCGCTGCGCAAGATGCGCCAGTTCCAGGACCTGGGTCACAACGTGACGCTCATCATCGGCAACGGCACCGCCCTCATCGGCGACCCGTCCGGCCGCGACTCCACCCGACCGCCCCTCACGGAGGAGCAGGTCGAGGCCAACGCCAAGACCTACGTCGAGCAGGCCATGAAGGTGCTCGACCCCGAGAAGACCCAGATCGTCCACAACGGCGACTGGCTGAAGGGCCTGAACCTCGCCGAGATGCTGAAGCTCATGAGCCAGTTCAACGTGGCCCGCATCCTCGAGCGCGAGGACTTCCACAACCGCTACGCCGAGGGCAAGTCCATCGCCCTGCACGAGTTTATCTACCCGGTGCTGCAGGCCTACGACTCCGTCGTGGTGAAGGCGGACCTGGAGATGGGCGGCAACGACCAGATCTTCAACCTGCTCGCCGGTCGCGACCTCATGCGCGCCATGGGCATGGAGCCGCAGGTGGCCCTCACGATGCCGCTGCTGGTGGGCACCGACGGCCACAAGAAGATGTCCAAGAGCTACGGCAACTACGTGGGCCTCACCGACGAGCCGGCCGATATGTACGGCAAGGTCATGTCCATCACCGACGAGCTGGTGCCGCTCTACTGGCGCCTGTGCTCCACGGCGGACATGGACAAGCTCGACGCCATCGACGCCGCCTTCGCGGACGGCTCCGCCGACCCGTACGCGCTCAAGCGCGAGCTGGCCGCCAACATCTGCGACCTCTACCACGGCGAGGGCGCCGGCGCCGCGGCGAGCGCGGCCTTTGACGCGCAGTTCAAGCGCGCCGAGGCCCCCGAGGACATGCCGGAGTTCCCCGTGAGCGTTGCCGAGGTCAACGACGAGGGCAAGGTCTACCTGGGCAAGCTTCTTGTCGAGGTGGGCATCGCCAAGTCCGCCGGCGAGGCGCGCCGCCTCGTGGACGGTGGCGGCGTCAAGATCAACGGCGAGGCCGTCGCGCCCAAGTGCTACAACGTCGAGGCGTCGCTCTTCTCGGCCGGCACCACGGTCCAGTCCGGCAAGAAGCGCTGGGCGCGCCTGGTCTAGGCCCCCTCTTTTCCGGTTTGGGTTCACGGTTTGCGGCCCGCGCGTCGCACCGGTGAGCGCCAACTGGGGAAATGCGGGGAGACAGCGTTGCACGAACCTTTCGGTGAACCCAAACCTCTTTTCGGTTTGGGTTCGCTGTTGGTATAGGGGAGTTTCGCGACCTGCGGTTTTGTCACGATATACTTCGCAGGGAGCAAAATCGTGAACCCAAACCGTTCTGGCGGAAAGGAAGAGATGGCGAGAAGGACCACGTTTCTCGAGGAGCACGGCGTGCCGGAGCTGCTGGCGCCCGCCGGGGGGCCGGAGCCGTTCAACGCCGCGCTCGCCGCGGGTGCCGACGCCATCTACTGCGGCCTGGGCAACGACTTCAACGCCCGGCGCGGCGCCAAGAACTTCGACGACGAGTCGTTTGCCTCCGCGTGTCGCCGCGCGCACCTCGCGGGCGCTCGCGTCTACGTGACCGTCAACGTGGCCGTCTCCACCGAGGAGCTGCCGCGCGTGCTGGAGCTGGTGCGCCGCGCGTGGCGGCTCGGCGCGGACGCCTTCATCATCCAGGACTGGGGCCTCATGGCGGAGGTCCGCCGCCGGTGGCCGGAGGTGGAGACCCACGTCTCCACGCAGGCCAACGTCCACGACGCGCGCGGCGTGGCGTGGTGCCGCGACGTCTGGGGCGCAGACCGCGTGACGCTCTCGCGCGAGCTCTCGCTGGCAGAGATTTCCCGCATCGCCGAGGAGGGCGTTGAGCTGGAGTGCTTTGGGCACGGCGCGCTCTGCTTCTGCTACTCGGGCGTGTGCCTCATGAGCTCGATGAACGGCGGTCGCTCGGCCAACCGCGGCCTCTGCGCGCAGCCGTGCCGCCTGCCCTACGACCTCATCGACGAGGACGGCAACGTGATGGAGATCCCCGGCGTGGCCACGCAGGGCATCCCCGAGACGAGCCGCGGCGTGGGGGGCACGCGCCTGCTCTGCCCCAAGGACTACCGCACGGTCGACCGCGTTCGCGAGATGCGCGACGCGGGCGTGGGCTCGCTCAAGGTCGAGGGTCGCATGAAGGCGCCCGACTACGTGTTCTCCGTGGTGGCGGCCTATCGCGACGCGCTGGACGCGCTGCGTGACGAGCGCGACGACGACGCGGCCCGTGCCGCCCGCGACCGGCGCCTGCGCCGCGCGTTCAACCGCGACTTCACCGAGAGCTACCTCTGGGGCGGCTCCGACAACGACATGATGAGCTACGAGCGCTCCAACAACCGGGGCGAGCTCGTGGGGCGCGTCGTGGGGTCGCGCGCGCTCGAGGACGCGGTCGTACGCCGTGGCGGCGGCAACGGCGGGCGCGAGCGCATGCGTCGCCTTACCCGCGCCGACGTGGACGTTCTTCTCGGCGAGCCGGTGGGCGCCGGCGACCTGCTGGAGATCCGCCCGCTCTCCGACCCCTCGCAGTTCCTGACCGCCCACGCCGAGGCCGACGCGGCGGCGGGGGAGACCATCACCTGCCGCACGTCGCGGCCCATGGAGGAGGGCTCGCTCGTGCGCGTGATCCGCTCGCAGGCGGCGATGGACGACGCGGCGCGCGTGGCCGAGAAGGACGTGGTGCGCCGCCGGCCGGTGCGCGTCCGCGTGACGGCGCGCCTGGGGGAGCCGTTTGCCGTGGAGCTCGAGACGCTCGACGGCGTGGCCGCGGCGCGCTCCGAGGGCTTTGTGGTGGAGGCCGCGCGCACGCGACCGGTCACCGAGGAGGACCTCGTCGAGCACGTGGGCCGTATGGGGCAGAGCGCATTCGAACCCGTGGAGTGGGAGGTCGCGCTGGACGCCGGCTGCGGCATGTCCTTCTCGGCCGTGCACAAGGTTCGCGCCGAGGCGTGCCGCCGCCTGGAGGAGGCCATCCTGGCCCCCTACGCCGCCCGCACTGCGCAAAATGGCAACATTTCACCCGGGTGTAAAGTGGCCAAAACGGGGGATTCCACGGTGTGCGCGCTGGTGGCGACGCCCGCAGCCGCCGAGGCCGCGCTCGCGGCCGGCGCGGAGCGCGTCTACGCGGCCGCGGACGACCTCGCGCGCGGCGCGTGGCCCGAGGGCGTCGTCCCCTGGCTCGACGAGATCTGCCGCGAGGCGGACCACGCCCGCCTCGACCCGTGGGTGCGCGCCGGCGAGCCCGTCGCCGTGGGCAACGTCTCCGAGCTGGCCCTCGCCGCCAGTCGCGGCGCGCTGCCCGAGGTGCGCTCCTGCATCCCCGTCCACAACGCGTCCGCCCTCGCGTCGCTGGCCGGCGCCGGTGCCGCGGGCGTCTGGCTCTCGCCGGAGCTCACGCTCGAGGAGGTCTGCGAGCTCGCGCGCGTCTCACCGATCCCCGTGGGCCTCTCTGTCCTGGGCCGCGAGCGCGTCATGACGAGCGAGCACTGCGTGCTGCAGGCGCTCGGCCGCTGCCGCCACGACTGCGCCCGCTGCCCGGAGCGCGCCCGCGCCCTCTCCCTGCGCGATATCGACGGTAACCTCCTGCCCGTGCGCACGGACGTCAACGGCCGCTCCCGCATCTGGTGCGCCCGCCCGCTCGACGCCACACCGCAGATCCCGGAGCTCGTGGCCGCCGGCGTGACGCGTCTGCTCGTGGATGCCCAGCTCATGGACGCGGCGGAGGCCGGCGCCGCCGTGACCCGCGTCGTGCGCGCCCTCGAGGCCGTGCGCGAGGGCCGCCGCCCCGCGCCGCGCATGAAGGGCGCCACGTCGGGTCATCTCTTCTCGCCCATTGGGTAAGATGTCTCACGGAACCATTCCAGCCCAGCGAAAGGAACACCATGGCTGTTGACCGCGCACTTCTCGACGCCACCCTCGACGTCATCCGCCAGAGCCTCCAGGCCGACGGCGGCGACGTCGCCCTCATCGACGTGACCGACGACGGCGTCGTGACCCTCGAGATGCAGGGCGCCTGCGCCGGCTGCCCGCTCTCCTCCCTCGACATGTCCGAGGGCATCGAGCGCATCCTCATGGAGCACGTCCCCGGCGTGACGCGCGTCCAGCCGGCCGCCTTCTAGTGCGGGCGAGAAGAACGTGTTTCTCGACGAGATCTATCACGCGCTCGACCCGGTGGCCATCTCGATAGGCCCCCTCTCGATTCGCTGGTACGCGCTGGCCTACCTGGCTGGCTTCGTCTGCGCCGGTGTGGTGATGTGGCGCACGCAGCGCCGCTGGAAGCTCGGGCTCACACCCGACGACGTGCTCTCGATCATGATCGGCATCGTCTTTGGCATCATCGTCGGCGCGCGCCTGTTCTACGTGGTCTTCTACGGCGCGGGCTACTACCTCGAGAACCCGCTGGAGATCTTCATGCTCAACCACGGCGGCATGAGCTTCCACGGCGGGCTCGTGGGCGCCGTCGTGGGCGGCAGCCTGGTGTGCTGGCGCTACGGCATCTCCATCCCCACGGTGTGCGACATGGGCGTCATCGGCGCGCCGATCGGCCTCTTCTTCGGCCGCTGCGCCAACTTCGTGAACGGCGAGCTCTGGGGCAAGGAGACCGACCTCCCCTGGGGCGTCATGTTCGAGACCGGCGGCAACGTGTACCGCCATCCCTCGCAGCTCTACGAGGCCGTGCTCGAGGGCATCGTGATCTTCGTGGTGCTCTACGCGCTGTCGCGCCGCGTGCCGCCGCGCCCGCAGGGCACCTTCATGGGCGCGTTCCTCGCGCTCTACGGCGTCTTCCGCTTCCTCGTGGAGTTTGTGCGCGTGCCGGACGCCCAGCTCGGCTACCTCTTTGGCCCCATCACGATGGGTCAGCTGCTGAGCCTGCCGCTCGTCCTTCTCGGCATTGTGATCCTGGTGGGCGCGCAGCGGCTCAACCGTCCGCAGCGCGGCTACCTGGACGAGTCGCGCGCGTAAGGTTCTTCTCGGCACCCTTATTGCAGACTGTCGCTTTTTACCTATCGAGAGGGCATTTGCCTTGCTGCGAGCGGTAAAAAGCGACAGTTTGTGAGAAGGGCGGGCGAGAAGGGCGGGCGAGAAGGGTGGCGCGCCCCCTACGCGCGGGCGGAGTCCTCAGGTGTGATCGTCATGGATTGGAAGCGGTGCGCCATGTAGGCGTCGTCGTAGTGCTCGGCGTAGAACTCCTCGACCGGCGAGCTGGGCGCAAGGCCGCTCTCGCGCTGGTACCAGCACTCGAGGGACTGCAGCGTCATGACGCCGTTCACGAGCATGAGCGCGGCGCAGAGCGCGGTGAACGAGTAGCGCGCCTGCCAGGGGATGAGGTTGATCAGCTTGAGCAGCCACGGCAGGCAGACCTTGATCCAGACGAAGCCCAGCGCGCCCCACATGCACATGAAGAGCGTGGACGTGCGGCCGCCAAAGAGCGAGGCGATCGGGTCCGGGAAGAGGCCAAAGATCGTGGACCCCGAGTAGTCCCAGGCCACGGCACCAAAGCCGACCTGCATGAACCAGGAGACCGCCGCCTCGAAGAGGCCGCCGATCACGGCGGAGACCAGGAAGATGACCACGGGGTTCGCGCGGTAGAAGCGGTTGAGCGCCACGGTCATGAGCACCGCGCCAAAGCCGTAGATGGGCGAGAAGGGCCCGTAGAGCATGCCGGCGCGGTCCTGGTAGACGCCCGGGTCCACGACGACCATGTGGTAGACGGTCTCGATGATGAGGCCGAGCACGCAGCAGACCACAAAGACCCAGAACAGGTTGAAGAAGTCCAGCTCGATGAAGCCGCGGTCGCCCTTGGCCCGGCCGAGCGTGCCGGCCTCGGCGGCCTCCTCGGTCTCCATGTCGCGCAGCTTGCGCTGGAGCTGGCGCTCCGTGATCAGCGTGGGGTCGATGGTGGCGGAGATGACGAGAAGGACGAGCAGTCGCACGCCGTCGTAGATGAGGTTGTCGCCAAAGCCGTTGAGCATGATCTCCAGGATCAGGTTGACGATGCCCACGGCAAGCAGGGCGTAAGCGATCTGCGCCACGTGGCGGCGCCGGTTCCTGAGCACGAGCACGCCAAAGGCGACGTAGCCGACCGACGCCACGAGCATCGTGACCAGCTGGATCACGACGAGCGTCATGGTGAGCGTGACGTCGTGGCGCTCGCGGAAGAGGTCCGCACCATACTGGACCAGCGGAATCGCGATGAGGGCGAGAAGAACGAGCACGGCGGCGGCCGTGATCAGGCAGTAGACGCCGTAGACCTTGAGAAGAACGGAGATCTTGCGGCTCTCGGCGGGCGCGGGCTCTTCGTGGTCGCTCATGGGGCTCCTTCGGGGTGGGTGCATTGGCACCATCGTACCCGTGTATGCGGCAAAACATTCCTGACAGAGAGTAAACGGTGGCCCTACTTCTGGTGCGTGGGCCCTGCTCGTGAGCAATTGCGAGGGAGGCTGCCTTCAAAACCGACTTGTGAACAGTTTTTTGGAGCGGGAGGATTCTGAGCAGTCTCTTGGCGCAAGAGATCCCAGTTGAGATTCAACCGATACGGCCTGTTTTTGTGAGCTCATACAGAAAACTGTTCACAAGTCGGTCTGGAAGGCAGGAGTCTTTGCAAATGCCGCGCACAAGAGAAGAGGCGTCTCGATTGACATTACATAACATGTAACGTACCATATCTTGCAACGTAGGGAAGGGGAGGTCCCATGGCAAGGAAGACCTTGGACATCACGACGCGCGAGCAGCTGGACGTCTATATGAACCCGCAGCGTCAGCGCCTGCTGCACGAGATGCAGGTCCTCGCGCAGCCGGCCACGTGCAAGCAGTTGGCAGACGCCATGGGCATCTCCGCCTCATCGGTCACGCACCACATGAAGAAGCTCGAGTGGCTGGGCCTGGTGGAGCTTGACCACACCGAGGTCATCCGCGGCATCACCGCGCGCTACTGGCGGGCCGTGCCCACGGACGTGTCGCTTCGCGCCAACGAGGGCGGGGACCTCCAGGAGGAGAAGATGTTCCTCGTGGACTACCTCAACCAGCAGGTCTTTGCGGGGCTGCGAGCCTATGCCGCATCGGACGCGGTGGAGCGCGAGATGGAGCTGGGCCTTGCCCACGGCGAGCTGCTCAGCGGCGTGATGTATCTCACGGAGGACGCGGCGCGTGAGTTCCGGGACATGGTGCACGCATTTGTCGAGAAGTACGACCAGCCGCAGGAGGGCACGGTGCCCTGGGAGTTCAGCGTGGCCTGCTACCCGCACAGGAGCTTCCCGGCGTAAGCGCCGGCCGTCCCCTCGACCATCCGAACAACCCAGCCTGCTAACGTCCCGACAGGGGAGGGGCTCGTCATGGGGAAGAACCGCGTTCTGCCCGTCTCGCACGCGCTCGTGTTCCTGCTAATCCATCTGGGGACGGGCCTCGCGGCTCCCGTGCTCTCGCTCATGCTGCTCGCCCGCGGCGCCACGCTGATGACGCTGCCGCTCGTCGTGGGCGTGACGACCGTGGTCACGTGTCTCTGCGAGGTGCCGAGCGGCATCGCCGCGGACGTGCTGGGGCGCCGGCGGGTCTTCGCGCTCTCGATGGCACTGCAGGTGGCGACCTACGTGGTGCTGCTCGCGACCCCGAGCCTCGCCGTGGTGGCGGTCTCCGGCGTGTTGCGCGGCCTCGCCCTCGCGGCGCGCACGGGGACGCTCGAGGCGGTCGAGCTGGACCGCGTGGTGACGGGGCATCCGGAGGCGGCGGGGCGCCTCGCCGCGCTCGACGCGCTCAACGGCCGGCTCGCGCTGCTGGAGTCCGCGGGCATGGGCGCGGGTGCCATCGCCGGTGGCGTGCTGGCAGCGCTCGACCCCAGCTACGTGCTGCTCATTGGTTGCATCATCGCGTCCGGGGTGGCCGCTCTGGCGGGCGGCCTGGTACTCTTCCCGCCAGATACGCGCTCGTGCGTCCCGGTGTGCGAGCGGTTGTGCTCCACCCTCGCCGACATGCGCACGACGCTCGCCCGGCCGGGCGACATCCGCCTGGTGCTCGCGGCCTCCGCCTCGGCCGGCGTGGTGATGGTCGCCGTGGAGACGTACTGGCAGCTCGCCTTCGAGGGGCTCGTGGGTGCGGGCAGCACGTGGCTGCTCGGCTTTGTCAACTGCGCGGGCATGGGCGCGGCGGCGCTCGGCAGCGCGGCGGCGATGCGCTGGGGGAGCGCGGCGTCCGGCACGCGCGGGCGACGCGGGCTCTACCTGGCGCTGCAGGCGGTGGCGATCGTCTGCCTGGCGCTCTTCTCGGCTGCGGCGAGCGTGCCCGTGTCCGTGGCCGTCTACGTGGCGCTCTACCTCGCCCTCGGCGCGCGCGGCGTGATCGAGCAGACCGTGCTCCACAACGCCGTCCCCTCGCGCGAGCGCTCTGGCATGGCATCCGTGCAGTCGATCGCTCTGCGCGCCGGCGGACTCGCGGGCTCGGTGGCGAGCGGCCCTGCCGTGGTGGCGCTCACACTCACCGGCGCGTGGCCCGTCCTCGCGGCGCTCGCGGTCGCACTCGCCGTACCCGGATGTTACGAAGGGACAGTCCCTTCGTAACATCCAAAGTTATTGTTGGTTAACAATTGTCCCAAAATAGTTTACTCTGTCTAACAGATGGAGACGGACGTGAGGGGCAACGACTCGTGATGATTGATAAGCGGCTCATCGGCATCGTGCCGGGGAGCATGAGATACGTGGGCGCGAGCGTTGCCCTCCAGTGATTCAAAAGGGGACAGTCCCCTTTTGACCCATTCGGCGAGCGAGAAGCACGCGGGTTCGTAGGGAGGTTGCCATGATCAACGTCATTATCGTCCTGGCCGTGTTGGCGGTCGTCCTTCTCGCTGCCCGTCGATACCTGCGGACGCTGCGCCGGGGTGGCTGCGGCTGCGGGTGCTCCGGTGGGGGAGAGTCTCACGTCGCGCGCCCGACGGTTGCCGATACCAACGAGGCGCACTACCCCTACGAGGCCGAGCTCACCGTCGAGGGGATGCACTGCGAGCACTGCCTTGCGGCCGTGGAGACCGCGCTCGACGGCATCGGCGGCGTGTGGGCGCGCGCGACCCTGCCTGACCACGTGCGCGTGCTCTCCAAGGACCCAATAGATCATGCTGCCCTTGCTGCCGCAGTGGAGTCCGCCGGCTATCGCGTGGTGGGGTAGGCATCACCGACATCTGGGTGTGATACTTGCAAACAAATTGTCGAGGGCTTGTTTCTATTGCTAAGGCATATTGAGTGTGCGCCAATCGATATTAATAACTCTTCAAAGAGCGGTTTTCTCGATCGGTGCACACTCGATGTCGCGGATGTTGGAGGACGCGGCTTTAGGCCATTGCAAGCGCCTCGGAGAGCAGGCAGACGAGCATCGCGGCGAACATGACCGTGAAGACGAGGTTGCTCCACCCGCCAAAGAGGACGCAGCGCGCCGGCTGCGGCACGCGCATCCACGCAAGGCCGAGAAAACTCGTGACCAGCGGCGTGAGGACGACAACCCACGTGGGGAATATCGTCTGCCCTAGCACTATGGCAACGCCGAGAACGACAAAGCCGAGGTACATGGGCACGGTGGCAAACCGCATGACAAACATGATGTTGCCAGCGACTTCGTCATACAGCTCCTCTCGCCCTGCCTTGGCGATGACGGAGAGATAGACGTACTGGGCGTGATAGGCGCCGCCGCAGATGAGGGCAAAGGCGAGTAGCGCCGCGGCCAGCCAGACGAGCCAGGAGAGCTCGCCGCGTGCGACGAGCGCGAGTCCGGCAAAGCCGAGCACGTACAGGAACGCGGCGACCGGCCCGAGCGCGCCCCCAGCTCGCACGCGGCCGACGGGCACGTCCCGCATGATGCGCATGTACGGCCTGAGCGTGCCGTCCATGTCGTAGGCGCCGGGTGTGAAGTAGAGCAGCATGTCCCCGGCGAACATGAGAATCGAGCCCAGGAGCCCCAGGGCGAGAAGTACGAGCGTCGGTGGCATGGTGCCTCCCATCAAAACGTGACAAAGGGGTCTGACCCCTTTGTCACAGCGACCAGTTGGCGCTCTCGGTCTGCAGGCGGACCATGCGGGCGAAGAGGCCGCCCGCGGCGAGCAGTTCCTCTGGCGAGCCCTGCTCTGCCACGCGACCCTCCTCGAGCACCACAATCTTGTCCGCGCTCATGACGGTGCGCATGCGGTGGGCGATCACGATGACGGTCTTGCCGGCGAGCAGGCGCGAGAGCGCGCCCTGGACCTTGGTTTCGTTCTCCACGTCCAGGCTCGCCGTGGCCTCGTCCAGGAGCACAATCGGCGCGTCCTTGAGCAGCGCACGCGCGATGGAGATGCGCTGGCGCTCGCCGCCGGAGAGCTTGGCGCCGTTCTCGCCGATCATCGTGTCGTAGCCCTGCGGCAGGCGGCTCACGAACTCGTCGCAGTTGGCCGCTCGCGCCGCCGCGAGCACCTCCTCGTCGGTGGCTCCGCGCCGTCCCAGGCGGATGTTGCCCATCACCGTGTCGTCAAAGAGCAGCACGTCCTGGAACACCACGGCAAAGTCGGCGAGAAGAACCTCGGGGTCCACGCCGGACACGTCCACGCCGCCCACGGTGACGCGACCCGAGCCGGCGTCCCACAGGCGCGCCGCCAGACGGGCGCACGTAGACTTGCCGGAGCCGGACGGTCCCACGAGCGCCGTGACCTCGCCCTCGCGCGCCGTGAACGTCACGCCGTCCAGGACCTTCTCGCCGCCGTCGTAGGAGAAGGACACGTCCTCGAAGGTAACGTCGTGCCCGGTAGGCTCGTACGCCTCGCCGCCCTGCGCGAGGGGCTCCTCGTAGAAGCTCTTCATGCGCGCCGCGGCGGTCTTGGCCGAGAAGAGCTCGGCGATGAGCATGAGGCACTGGTCGAAGGGCGCGTAGATGCGGCTCACCACCAGAAGGAACGCGAAGAGCGTCATGAACGTGCAGGAG
Source organism: uncultured Atopobiaceae bacterium (assembly GCA_963931035.1). Lineage (GTDB taxonomy): Bacteria > Actinomycetota > Coriobacteriia > Coriobacteriales > Atopobiaceae > Thermophilibacter. Next base: position 1,910,262 of record OZ006979.1, read on the forward strand.
CCCTCCAGGATGAGCGCCGCGCCCACGAGCACCGTGGTGGCAAGGCCCAGGCGCAGCACGATCTGGGCGCCGTTGACGGCGATGCCGCAGGCGATCTCCGAGCGGGCGGCCTGGCGCTCCGCGGCGTCGACGTCCGCATGAATGTGCTCGAGGTAGCGCTCCTCCTGGTTGGTCGCGCGCACCTCGCGCACGCACTCGAGCGCCTCCTGGATGTCCTCCGAGGTGGCAAGGCCGCGCATGCGCGTGGCCTCCATCATGGGCTGAAGCGCGCGCCGCGCGCCGAAGAGGATGGCGAGCCCCACCGGGCAGCTCCAGAGCGACGCGAGCGCGAGCCGCCAGTCAAAGGAGAACAGGCAGACGGCCGCCACGGCGAGCGTGATGTAGGCGCCGTAGAGCTCAGGCAGCACGTGGCTGTAGGCGTGCTCGGTGGTCTTGACGTCGGTCATGAGGGTCTCGGTGAGGTCGGCGAGGTCGCGGCGGCCAAAGAAACCCAGGGGCAGCCTGCGCAGGCGCTCGGCGAGGCCGATGCGCTGACGGCCGCTCTCCTTGTAGATGACGCCGTACTGGTAGTAGTAGGCCCAGTACTCCGTCACGAAAAGCGCGACGGCAAAGGCGACGAGGCCAGCTGCGTACGGGAGGAGGTTCGGCAGCGGCGCGCCCTCGGTGAGGTGCGCCACGAGCTCGCTCATGAGCAGGTAGAGGGCGCCCACGCCGCCAAAGACCACGAGGTTCGAGGCGGCGGTCCACACGGCGCCGAGCTTGACGTTGCGCATGCCCTCGTCGGTGAGGGCGTACTTCTCCTGGATGCTCATCTACTCCACCTCCGTGGCGCTCGTTATGCGCCAGCTCACGGACTTCTCGTAGTCGGCCCACATGCGGGCGTAGAGGCCGCCCGCCGCCAGCAGCTCGTCGTGCGTGCCCTGCTCGGCCACGCGCCCGGCGTCGAGCACCACGATCTTGTCGGCATTTCGCACCGTGGAGAGGCGGTGCGCGATCATGAGAACGGTGCGCGCCGAGCCGTCGCGCCCGCGGGCGAGGCGCTTGAAGGCGGCCTGGATCTTGACCTCGTTCTCCGGGTCGGCGAAGGCCGTCGCCTCGTCGAGCACTACGACGGGCGCGTCCTTGAGAATCGCGCGGGCGATCATGAGGCGCTGCACCTCGCCGCCGGAGAGGTGGGTGCCGCCCGTCCCCACGAGCGTGTCGGCGCCTTGGGGCAGCTTCTCCAGGATGTCCGCGCACTGGGCGGCCTCAAGCGCAGCGAGCGCCTCCTCGCGGGTGGCCTCGGGGCGCGCGGCGCGCACGTTCTCCAGGATCGTCTGGCGGAAGGGTCGGTTGGCCTGGAAGACAAAGGCAACGCGGTCCATGAGGTCGTGCGGGTCCATCTCGCGCACGTCCACGCCGCCGAGCGTCACGCGTCCGGCGTCCACGTCCCAGAAGCGAGGCACGAGGCTCGCCGCCGTGGTCTTGCCGCCGCCGGATGGGCCCACGAGCGCCACCGTCGCGCCGGCCGGCACCTCAAAGCTCACGTGGTCGAGCGCGGGAGCGTCCGCGCCTTCGTAGGTAAAGGTCACGTCCTCGAAGCGGATGGCGTTGCCCGCGGGCGTGCGCGGCGCGGCGGGAGCGGAGATCACGGGCGCAGCCAGCACCTCCTCGACGCGCGAGACGGCGTCCGCGGCGGACTGGAACGCCTCGGACATGAACATCACGCGGGTCATGGCGGTGGGGATCACGGCCGAGAAGATCGCGTAGAACGCGAAGTTGGCCAGAAAGCGCGCGAAGTCCCCCTCGCCGGGCGCCACGAGGATCGCCGCCGGCACGAGGAAGATCGCGACGCCGTTGATGATGGTGAGCGAGAGCGACTGCGGCGTCTGGCACCACTTGACGGCGTAGTCCTGTGCGAGCCGCGTGAACTCCTCGATGGCGTCGTGGAACGCGCGGAAGCTGTAGACCGTCTGCTGGAAGACCTTGACCACGGGAATGCCGCGCACGTACTCGGTGCCGGTCTTGTTCATCTTGACGAGCGACTCCATGTAGCGCGTCATGAAGTCCATGCCGCGCCCGCCCATCATGTAGAACATGCAGCCGAGCGAGATGATCACCGCGACAAGGCACGCGAGGCCGAGCCGCCAGTCAAAGACGAAGAACAGCACCAGCATGCCGACGATCATGGCAATGCTGCCCGCGGTGTCCGGGAGCTTGTGGGCGAGAAGCCCCTCGGTCTCGGCGGCGCAACCGTCCACGACGCGGCGAAGCGCGCCGCTCGCGTGCGTGTCGAAGTAGCCGAGGCTCGCGTGCATGAGGTGGTCCGTGGTGCGCTTGCGCATGTTGGACGCACAGCGGAAGGCCGCGAGGTGCGTGCACATGAGGCCGGCGAAGTAGATGAGGATGCTCGCGGACGCAAGGGCGAACGCCCACCAGCCGTACGCGGCGATGCCAGTGGCCGCGCCCCAGTCGGGGGCCACGGCGATGAGGTCGCGCGCTACGAGCCAGATGCAGACGTACGGGCCAAAGCTCACGAGCATCGAGACGGCCGAGAGCGCGCAGCCCAGGTACGTGAGCGCCTTGCGCGGACCGGCAAAGGCGAGCAGACGGCTCACGGCGCCCTTGCCGCGGGCGTCGCTCGCCTTGGTTGCTTGAGAGTCAGACATCGAAGCCTCCTTGCCCTCGTGTCTTGATTGGCATTCCGTCGCACCGTATCATTGGAGTCGTTACTTGTTAGCTATGGTTAACTAACCTTGGACGATTCCTCAAGGGAGATGGACGAACCCTCAAGATGACGGGCATGGGAGACATTCCCCGCGAGCTCGTTGCGCTCTTCGAGCCGCAGGTCGAGCAGCTCGGCGTTCGCCTCGAGCGCCGGGGCGGCATCTGGGTGGGCGAGGCGCGAGACTCCATGGCGACAGGCTCGATGTGGCTCTGCGCGCCGGTTTCGCACTGCCTCGTGCTCTGTCACGATGTCACTCCGCTTGAGGACATGCCGCTCTTCGAGGGGTCGCTCGGGCCGTACGCCTGCGCCTGTACGATGGGGGACAATGCGGTAGCGTGCTCGCGGGACTGCGGACTTCCGATCAGGTTCGTTGGCGCCGGGAGCGGCGCGCGTCGTCCGCATGACGAGGTTGCCACGTTCGTCGAGCGCGGCCCCCGTGCACTCTCGAGCCACCTGCTCGCCGGCCACGTCTACCGTTCCCGTTCCATAATCTTGCTGCCCGACTTCTTCGACGAGCTGGATCGTAGCTATCCGGGGGAGTTCGGTGGGCTCTTCTCGGCGTTTGACGGCTCCTGGGGTCCCGAGGCCAAGGGGGCGATTCGTCATGCGCTCGGCAATATACCCGCGAGTCCTCCGCTCGGCCCCGGTGGGTCGCTCGGGCTTCTCTCGACTGTCACCTCCCTCATGGCGTCTCTGGCGGCGGACGGGAGAGGCGCCGAGCAAGATGAGGGCACGCTGGTGAGCCACGCGAGGAGGCTCCTGTCGGCTGCCATCGAGGAGGGCGGCGTGCCGCCCTCCGTCGACGCGCTCGCGCACAGGCTCTACGTGAGCCGGTCGCGGCTCTGCGACGCGTTCAGGCGCGAGACGGGGCAGAGCGTGGGCGCATATGCGCGCCAGCTGAGGATGGAGCACGCGTGCCGTCTCCTCGAGGACGGGAATCGTAGCGTCTCCGAGGTCGCTGTCCTTCTCGGCTACCCAAGCCCCTCGGCCTTCTGCCACGCCTTCTCCGACTTCACGGGCATGTCCCCGCGAGCGTGGATGATTCAAAAGTGATTCAAAAGGGGGCAGATCCCTTTTGAACCACTTACCTGATCAGCGTCTCCGTGAGCCAGGCGATCCCGTAGCCGATGAAGAATCCCACCGCCATCCCAAGGAGCGCCCAGCCTACGATGCGGACGACCTTCATCCAGCGGGGGATGAGGCGCTCGCGCCGGCCGCGCTCGGTGTCGCGGTCCACGGGTTCGCCGTTCCAGAAGGCGAGGACCTCCTGGTAGGTGACGAGGTCATGCTCCCTCTTGATGCGGTCGGCCCATCGTGCGGCAAACAGGGCGATGCCCCAGAGCACGATCACCAGCGCCAGGGTGGGCAGCGTCTGCAGAATCGAGAGGTCCCACACGGTCATCTGGCACACCCACCAGACCAGGGCGAGCACCATCAGCACGATGAATGTCAGCATCACGTTGCCCAGGCGCCTGAGCAGCTTCACGTCCTTCTCGATTGTCTCCTTCATGGTGTCCACGTCTCCTCTCACGAGCTCGTCGATGGTCGTGCCAAAGACCTGCGAGAGGAGCAGCAGGCTCTGGACGTCGGGGTAGGTCTTGTCGTTTTCCCACGAAGAGATCGTCTGGCGACTCACGTAGATGCGCCACGCCAGCTCGTCCTGCGAGATGCCGAGCTCCGCGCGGCGCGCCTTGATGTGACTTCCCAGCTCCATGCTGCCTCCTTCCTGCGTCTTGGCTCGACCCCTGTCGAGAAAAACGTGCCACCGTGGAGGAGAGCGTACCATCAAAGGTGGCCGACACCGGGTCCCGCTGGGCCTTCTCGTGCTGTCAAATGTTCCTTACATGGTTGCTGATCTGCGTATATGCACTGCAACGCATTGAACGCCGAATTGGCTCAGCGTCGTGCCGTGAGCTGGGTTTGCGACTGATTTTGGAATGACCTGCCTTCAAAACCGACTTCTGAATAGATTTCTGGAGCGAGAAAGCTCTGCGTGGCTCGTTGGCGAAAGAAGCCCCAGTTGAGATTCGTCTCATGGAGCCCCTTTGGGATATGCCGTGTAGAAAACTATTCAGAAGTCGGTCTAGAGGGCAGAAGCCCCCTTAGTTACTGCGTCGAACTTCGTTGACTGCGCGCTTTTGGGCAAGGCGGTGGGCTAGCTACTACGTGCGCATCCGCTACAATAGCTGGGCTCAAACGTCTGCAACGGAGGAAACGCATGTCAAGCCTTGAGGAGGAGATCTCTTCTCGCCGCACCTTTGCCATCATCTCGCACCCTGACGCGGGCAAGACCACGCTCACGGAGAAGCTGCTGCTCTACACCGGCACCATCCAGAGCGCGGGCTCGGTCAAGGGCAAGGCCAGCGCCAAGCACGCGGTCTCCGACTGGATGGACATCGAGAAGGCGCGTGGCATCTCCGTCACGTCCTCCGTCCTGCAGTTCACCTACGAGGGCCACTGCGTGAACATCCTGGACACCCCCGGTCACCAGGACTTCTCCGAGGACACCTACCGCACGCTCATGGCCGCCGACTCCGCCGTCATGGTGATCGACGGCGCCAAGGGCGTGGAGGCCCAGACCGTCAAGCTCTTTAAGGTGTGCGCCCTGCGCGGCATCCCCATCTTCACCTTTGTGAACAAGCTCGACCACGAGACGCGTGACCCCTTTGATCTCATGGAGGAGATCGAGAACGTCCTGGGCATCGGGACGTACCCCATGAACTGGCCAATCGGCAACGGGCGCACGTTCCGCGGCGTCTTTGACCGCGCGAGTCGTCACGTGCTCGCCTTCGAGGGCGACGGCCGTGCCAACGCCACCAAGCGCGTGGCAGAGGTGGAGGCCGAGCTTGGCGACGCCGCCCTCGACGAGCTCATCGGCGAGGAGAACCACCGCACCCTCATGGACGACATCGAGCTCCTCGACGGCGCGGACCACGAGTTCGACCTCGAGGCCGTGCGCACGGGCAAGCTCACGCCGGTCTTCTTTGGCTCGGCGCTCACCAACTTTGGCGTGGAGCCGTTCCTGCGCGACTTCCTGTGCATGGCGCCCGCGCCGGGCCCGCACACGGACGCGCTCACGGGCGAGGAGGTCCCCGCGACCGACCCGTCCTTCTCGGGCTTCGTCTTCAAGATCCAGGCCAACATGGACAAGAACCACCGCGACCGCGTGGCGTTCCTGCGCGTGTGCTCGGGCAAGTTCGAGCGCGGCATGGACGCCTACCACGTGCAGGGCGACCGCAAGATCAAGCTGGCCACGGGCACGGCGATGATGGCCGACGACCGCGCCACGGTGGACGAGGCGTGCGCCGGCGACATCGTGGGCCTCTTCGACCCGGGGATCTTCTCGATCGGCGACACACTCTGCGTGCCCGGCCGGCGCGTGCGCTACGCCGGCATCCCCACGTTCGCTCCGGAGCACTTCGCGCGCGTCTCGCAGGTGGACACGCTCAAGCGCAAGCAGTTCGTGAAGGGCATGGAGGAGCTCGCCCAGGAGGGCGCCATCCAGATCTTCCGCGAGCTGGGCGCCGGCATGGAGAGCGTGATCGTGGGCGTGGTGGGCGTGCTGCAGTTCGAGGTGCTCGAGCAGCGCCTCAAGAGCGAGTACCACGTGGACGTCTACCGGCAGGCCCTGCCCTACACCGAGGTCCGCTGGATCGACAACTCGCCCGACGAGCTGGACGTGCGCTCGCTCAACCTCACGCGCGACACCCTGCGCGTCGAGGACATGCGCGGCGGGCGCCTGCTCTTGTTCACGAGCCCGTGGAACCTGGACTGGGCCACGGAGCGCAACCCCGACCTGCGGCTCTCCGAGTTTGGCAACGTGACGTTCTAAGTGATTGAGAAGGGACAGTCCCTTCGTATCATTGTGCGGTAGGCGGCGGGTGTCATACCGTGGCTGTCACGAAAATGGGCGTAGAAGTTTGACCTGCCGCGGTATCCCAGTGCTCGAGCTATCTCAGAGATGGGCAGGTCGGTGTCGCGCAGCATTCGCGCGGCCTCGCGCATACAGGCGTCTCGGCACCAGACGGCGAGGCTCGTTCCCGTTCGTGTACGGAACACATCGCTCAGGTAGTTCCCGTTGTAGCTGAATACGCGCGAGAGTTCGTTGCGTGTGACCCGACGTCGCTGTGCAAGCACGTAGGAGACGATGTGCTCCATGAGGTCGTCCGAGCTGGCGCTGGAGAACCTCGTCTCGTCAAGCGTGCTGCCTCTCGGGTCTCCGAGGGTGCCCAGCAGTCGTTCGAGATAACCCTGCACGACGCTACGGTATCCGGGAAGTCGCTCTATCAGCTCCTGGATCACGTGGTCGGAAAGGAGCGAGAGCTCCCGTACCCTGTCTTCTCGGTCGCGAGGAGCTATGTCGACGTAGTCGACCTCACCAGTCGCGCGGACGTTGCGGGAGAGGAAAGCCGCGAGTGCGTCGCACCTGGAGTCACGGGAAATCAGCTCCTTGAGCAGGGAGGGCCTGATGCTAAAGTAGGCGGCGAGATACGAGGTGGACATTCCCTCTGCATGCCAGGCGTTCTGGTTGAGGATGCTGCAGTCCCCGGCGCGATAGCACCTCCGCCTGCCCTCTACGGTGAAGTCGAGCTCTCCGTCAAGAATGGCAACGAGCTCCAGGTAGTCGTGCTTGTGAGGGTTGGCAATCGGCTGGTCAGGCTGCGGCAGCAGGACACAGAGTGCGCTGCTTGGAGCAAACAGGAAGTACCTTCGCTCGCCCGGTTCGCACCAGTCAACAATAAGGAGAAAGTCGTCCTCGATAGTCTGGTGCCAGACTTCGCTCCCCTTTACTGAGCTGATGATCGGTGAGGTGCCTCCCGCCTCAAACTGGCCGCTCCGCGAGAGGTCAATGACCTGGTTGGCAGACAGCACATTGGTAAGCGTGCCAAACAGTCCTGCGTCCACGACCTTTCCTTCCGCTTGTCACGGCAGGCGAGAAGAACTGTGGAAACAGTACACCATTTGCCCGTATCACGCGAAAACAAAACGCGAAGACGACGGTTGCTCGACCTACTGTGAGCGTCAAGGTGAACGCGAGCAGATTGCATGCCTGCACGCGCATGTGGAAAGGGGACATCTATGAGAGACGAGCTTTGGAACGAAGGCTGGACGTTCTGGACAGACGGCGAAGGTGTGCGTCGCACAGTCCGCTTGCCGCACGACGCGATGCTCTATGCCCAGCGTGGTCCCGAGAGTCCCGCCAAGGACGCCGGTGGCTACTTCTACGGAGACGTCTATCACTATGAAAAGCGCTTCGTCCCTCGGGAGGCGTGGGCGGGCCAGGAGGTCGTGCTCGTTTTCGACGGCGTGTATCGCAATGCCACGGTGACACTCAACGGTACGCAGGTCGCATGGCACGCGTACGGGTACACGCCCTTCTCGGCTCGTCTTACCGAAGCCTTGCTTCCGGGGTGTGAGAACGTGTTGGAGGTCGTCGCGGACAACTCGGAGCTCCCCAATGCACGCTGGTACACGGGTGGCGGCATCTATCGTGACGTGCGTCTGCTCGTGGCGCCCATGCACCACATAACGTGGCAGGGTGTCCAAGTCGACACGGTTTCCACTGATCCGGCGGTCGTGCGGGTGAGAACTGAGCTCACGGGTCCTTCTGTTGTGGGGGAGCGCGTACGCGTGGAGATTCTTGACAAGGGGGAAGTTGTCGCTCGAGGCGAGGATGCTGACGCGACGCTTACGATTCCCGATGCCCGCCTCTGGAGCGCGGAGCGCCCGGAGCTCTACGTCTGTCGCGTGACGCTCGAGGACGCCACGAGTGCAGTGATCGATGTTGCGGAGACCACTTTTGGCGTTCGCACGCTGGCCTGGTCTGCCGAGAAGGGCTTCTTGGTGAACGGCGAGACGGTGCTTCTCCGTGGCGCGTGCGTACACCATGACAACGGGATGCTGGGTGCGGCGAGTTATGACGCATCCGAGGAACGCAAGGTCCGCATTCTCAAGGAGCAGGGCTTCAACGCGCTTCGCAGCTCGCACAACCCTGCGTCCCCGGCGCTGCTCGAAGCGTGCGACCGACTGGGCATGTATGTCATCGACGAGACGTTCGACATGTGGTTCCAGCACAAGAACCCCTATGACTACGCGAGCGACTTCGAGGCGTGCTACCTCGATGACGTGCGTGCCATGATCGAGCGCGACCGCAACCACCCCAGCGTCGTGATGTACTCCATCGGCAACGAGGTCTCCGAGCCGGTTAAGCCGCATGGTCTGGAGGTTGCGCAGAACATGATCGACCTCGCTCATCGCCTGGACCCGAGCCGTCCTGTGACGGCGGGCATCAACTTCATGGTGCTCATGATGGCGAGTTCCGGTAAGGGCCTCTACGACGAGGGCGGCCTGGCGAAGGACTATGCCGACGGGAACCGTGCCGAGAAGGACGGTGGTCGTCGCGCGGAGCGAAAGTCGGGCAGCCTGCTTTTCAACACGATGATGTCGGTCCTGGGCAAGGGCATCAACCGCATGGGAAACTCGAAGAAGGCTGACCGTGCCACAACGCCGGTGCTCGACCTGCTTGACGTGTGCGGGTACAACTACGCGAACGGGCGCTATGCCAAGGAGGGAAGCGTCCATCCGGGGCGCATCATCGTTGGCTCGGAGACCTACCCGCAAGACATTGCCGACAACTGGGCGAAGGTCGAGCGCCTTTCGTACGTGATCGGTGACTTCATGTGGACGGGCTGGGACTATCTGGGCGAGGCTGCCATTGGGTCGTGGAACTACGAGGGCGTGTCGATGGTGAACGTGCGCTATCCGTGGCTGCTCTCCGGGGCCGGGGTCGTCGACATCTGCGGGCGCCCGGACGCGCAGGCGGCATACGCAGCGACGGTTTGGGGTGCGCGCGAGAAGCCCTATCTGGGCGTGCGACCGGTGAATCACCCTGGCGTTCGCGTGACGAAGGCTGCGTGGCGCGGGACCAACGCGTTTGACAGTTGGTCATGGGCCTCGTGCGAAGGCAACAAAACCACGGTCGAGGTGTACGGACGAGGCGAGATCGCCGAGCTTCTCGTCAACGGGAGGAGCTGCGGCCGTAGGCGCCTCAAGAAGTTTAGGGCGCTGTTCCGTGTGCGCTATGAGCCCGGCACGCTCACGGCGGTGGTCTACGATCGAGCCGGGAAGGAGCTGGGTCGCAGCGAGCTCGTCTCGGCGACCGGGGCGGTGCGCCTGGACGTGCGGCCGGAGGTCTCGTGCGTGCGCGTCGGAGAGATTGCCTACGTTGCGATAGAGCTGAGAGGCGAGAACGACGTGTTGGAGTCCAACGCCGACCGACGGGTGACGCTCGAGGTGGAGGGCGGCGAGCTGCTCGGCTTTGGCAGCGCGCAGCCAAACCCGGAGGAGAGCTACCTCTCCAGCGAGTGCCAGACCTGGTACGGACGAGCCGTTGCCGTCGTGCGAGCAAGTGAGCGGGGGCAGGTCTCGATTACCGCCCGCGACGCCACCGGCCAGGTTGCCTCCGCTGCGATCGAGGTTGAGTAGACAGTCGCGGTCGTGACGGATCCCTTTCCTGCCGAGGCGGGGGCTGCGGAATAATCGGTCTCAAAGAGGGCCGTTATCCGAAAGTTCCCCGCCTCGGCGTGTGAGTGATCCCAAGGGATAGTTCCTTTGCTTCATTTGGCGGTGGCGCAGCCGATGGCGAGGCCGATCGCGGCGGGGATGAGGCCGTACAAGAAGACGGCCAGGTCAGCCGGTGCGATGTTGGTGAGGCCGAGGACGTTCGAGAGGCTGAACGTCGCCACGGTGTGGAGCACGTAGAGCGCGGCGATCACAACCGGCGCGGCGAGGCGCCGCCAGCCGAGCTCGGCCGCGCGGCCAATCAGAAACGCCGCCACGACGCCGGCAATCGGCAGGGCAATGCCGAGCGCCAGGATCACGTAGCCCATGATGCCGCCCCCGCCGAGGGTGCCCGTCGCAAGGAATCCCCAGTAGAACGCAAGACACGCGAGCCAGACTGCGCCGTAGACGAGCGCGGCCCTGACGAGACGCTTCTCCATGGGACACCTCCTCGGTCGTGCCGTTACCGTCAGTCTAACCAGGAGAAAGAAGTAATCTCTTCTCTGATGATGAATAGGGACTGTCCCTTTTCATCCAAGGGAAGGACATCTCATGGAGTATCGAATCATCGAGAAGGGCGAGTTTCGCCTTGCTGGCGTCGCGGCGCGTGTGCCGATGCAGTTCGAGGGCGAGAACCCCGCGATCGCGGAGCTTGCGCTCAGCATCACGGAGGCGCAGCGCGCCGAGATGCACCGCCTGATGGACACGGAGCCGCGTCGCGTGGTGAACGCCTCTTGGAACTCGGACACCAACTTCCAGGAGGAAGCGGGCGAGCTCACGCACCTCATCGGCGTGCCGACCATGGCACATGAGGCGGGGGAGAACCTCGCGCTCGTGGAGGTGCCGGCGCTCACCTGGGCGGTCTTCCCCAATGACGGTCCCCATCCGGAGACCATGCAGCAGACGACTGCCCGCATCTATGCCGAGTGGCTCGCCGAGGCACCCTACGAGCTTGACGGATTCCGCATGCTCTCGTTCAGTGACGTCCGCGACGACGGCACCGCCTACAGCGAGATCTGGGTGCCCGTGCGCCGCAAGGCGTGAGCGAGGGGCAGTCGCTTTTGAGCCGTGGAAAGGATAGTTTCAGGTATGCCCGAAAGGTGCGTATCTGAAGTGATGTCTTTCAGATGTAGCTGAAAGACAGACGATTTCGTTGTCTCTTCCTCCAAGCTAACGGCATGAGCGAGAAACATGTGAGTTTGGGAGTGACCAGCGGGTGTTTAGGTATCTCTACCTGCGGCGCGCAACCGGCGGGCGCCCTCTGGTTGCCGCAAAATCGGGCAAATTGCTTACCGTCGGTTGGTAGAATTGCGCCGTGCGCGCCCGCAGACTAAAGGTGCCGGCAGACAGCGCACACCCCCGACGAAGGGCAGACCATGAGCTTTCGCGACAACCTTCAGCACCTGCGCGCAGAGCGCAACATGACCCAGGAGCAGCTGGCCATGCTGCTCGGAGTCTCCCGTCAGAGCGTCACAAAGTGGGAGGCGATGAAGAGCCAGCCGGAGATGGACAAGCTCCTCAAGATGTGCGAGATCTTCGACTGCACGCTCGACGAGCTCGTGACGGGCGACCTCACCGGCCGCGCCGCACCGGCGACGGCGGCACCCATCCCCGCCGGCCCACCCACCGACGTCTGTGGCTATGACGAGCACCAGCGCATGTTGGCGCGCAAGGTCCCCACCGGTGTGGCGCTCATACTCTTGGGCATTGCGCTCGGCCTGCTCTTTGAGGGATCGGTCGAGCTGGCGTCCTGGAACGGGCGCGACGGCCTCTTCGTGATCATCGTGCTCGTGGGCATCCTTGCGGGCCTCGCGTTTCTCGTGCCCGCGGGCATGGAGCACACGGCGTTCCAGAAGGCGCACCCCTACGTGGAGGACTTCTACACCGATGAGGACCGCGCCGCAGCGCGCAAGCAGTTCTCGGCGGCGCTCATCGCTGGCCTCGCGCTCATCTTCGCGGGCATTGGCTGCCTGCTCATGCTCGAGAAGACCGCGGAGAACTGGGCGCTCTTCCTTCTCATGCTGTTCATCGCCCTGGGAGTGTGGTGGATCGTGCGCGGTGGCATGCTGCTCGGTCGCGTCAACGTCGAGGAGTACAACAAGTCCGTTGCCGAGGACCTCGAGGTGGAGGACATCGTGTCCGCAGAGCTCGACGAGGCCCGGCGCGAGGCCCTTCTCGCCCAGAAGAGGCACGGCAAGAAGCTCGGGGCGGTGTGCGGCGTCATCATGATCGTGGCCACGATTGTGGGCCTGGCGCTTCTCTTTGCGCCGGTGTTCTCGGCGCCAAACATGGACTCTTGGACCCCGGAGGGCACCTCGGCCATGTGGTTCTGGGTGGCCTGGCCGGTGGGTGGCCTCGTCTGCGGCATCGTGACGCTGCTCTGGGAGGCGTTCAGCCGCGAGGAGTAGCGCTCCACTCTTTGTCCTGCGCCTCTGCTATTATGTAGACACGTCTACAAAGGAGGCTCGCATGGCAACAGCGGTGGTGTCGGGACGGGTGGACGAGAAGGTCCGCCAGCGCGCGGACGCCTACATCCGCGCAGCGGGGTCCACGCCGGCCGAGGTCATCAAGGTGGTCTGGGAGAACATCGCGCGCACGGGCGAGGTGCCGGAGGTGGCGCCGTCGGAGGGGTCCCGTGGTGCCTGGGAGCGCTTCATGGAGTTCAGGGAGAGCCTTCCCAAGGCTGACCCGTGGCTGGTCAACCTCACCAAAGAGCAGATGCGCGACATGATTGCGGGCCGCTATGCATGACTTCAACAGCAGGAGGCTACTCTTCGACACCAACGTTCTTCTCGACGCGGTTTGTAAGGAACGGCCGCAGTCGGCAGAGGCATGCGAGGTTCTTCATCGCTGCAACGGCGGGGGAGACCTGGGGCTTGCTGCCGTGGGGTCGCTCAAGGATGCGTATTACGTGCTGCAGCGACAGTACGGCGAGGCGCAGGCGAGAAGATCGGTGGAATGGCTGCGCGAGCTGCTCGTTATCGTGCCGATGGGCGCGGAGGAGTGCGAGCTCTCACTCGGCTGCGGTGAGCCGGACTTCGAGGACGGCCTCATTCGCGCCTGCGCCGAGCTCAACGACGTGGACGCCATCCTCACGCGCGACGCGGGCGCGTACAAGCGCTCCAAGGTCCGCGCCATGACCTGCGCGGAGTACCTAGAGACCTTTGGGTAGGAGACGCCATGGATGAGCTGCTGTGCAACGATGCAAGCTACATGGAGACGCTCGAGCGCGTTAAGCGAGAGATCTCCGGGGCGAGGTCGCGCGCTGTGTTGGCTGTCAACAGCGAGGTTGTCTGCATGTACTGGAGGATCGGCAAGCTCATCGACGAGCACTCCGAGTGGGGCAATCGCTTCATCGACTCGCTGTCTGGTGACATCAGGCTCACGTATCCAGGCATCAAGGGTTTCTCGGTTCGCAACCTCAAGTACATGCTTCGGCTTGCGCGCGAGTACGACCTCGAATTTGTGCAGCAGCTTGCTGCACAAATACCCTGGGGTCATACGATGTATCTGTTTGACAAGGTTGGGGACCGGGACAGGCGAGACTGATACATGAGGAAGGCGGCCGAGCATGGCTGGAGCCGCGCGACGCTCATGCATCAGGTGTCCACCGGATTGTTCGAGCGCCAATCCGAGGTCCAGAAAGTCACCAACTTCGACCGCATGCTCCCGCCGGCGGACAGCGAGATGGTTCAGGAGGCTCTCAAGGACCCCTACATCTTCGACTTCGTAACCGCGGACGAGGGCGTCGAGGAGAAGACGCTCGAGGACGAGATGGTCAGGAACATCACGGGGCTGCTCCTCGAGCTGGGAACCGGCTTCGCGTTCATGGGTAGGCAGTACCACCTGGCCGTTTCTGGCAAGGACTTCTACATCGACCTCCTCTTCTACAACACGAGGCTGTCGCGCTACTTCGTCATAGAGCTCAAGGCGGGCGAGTTCCGTCCGGAGTACACGGGAAAGCTCGGGTTCTACGTCGCCGCCGTTGACGACCTGCTCCGCAACGAACACGACGGTCCCACCGTCGGCCTCCTGCTCTGCAAGACGAAGGACAACACCATCGTCGAGTACTCTCTGCGCAGCGCGTCGGCCCCCATCGGGGTGAGCGAGTACAGAACCGCGGACGAGCTCCCCGAGGAGATGCGCGGAGTCCTTCCGACGCCGGAGGACATCGCAAGTCGCGTTTGACGCAGGGGCGTCCCACGCTATTCTGGCATCCCAAAAGAATGGCATGCCGTTGAACGTCATTGGAAGTTTGGCGACTATGAGTTAATTCGCTCAATGAACGTCTGGTAGTCGACCTCGTTCTGGTCGGCATAGGCGCGGGCGAAGTCCCACATGGCGTCCTCGAAGACGTGACCGTCGTCGAGGTAGGCTGCGATGGCCACCTCGTCTCCGGTGCGGGCGTGCGCGTGCGCGAGCGACCACGCGCAGAGGCGCGCGACGTTCTCGAGGCTCTCCGGGCCCACCGCGGCGAGGTCGATCGAGCCCTTGCCGTTCCAGAGCTGGCGCACGTAGTAGTCGCGCGCGCCGCCGCCCGCCGTGGGCACGCTCGTCCAGCCCAGCAAAAAGTCGCTCGTTGACTGCACGAGGCGCTGGCCCTCCACCACGCGCTCGCCGTGGCTGGCAAAGCCGCTCGGTCGCCAGTAGCGCTCCACGACGGACTCCTCTGCCTCCTTGACCTGGAGCACCAGCGGGTCGTCCTCGTCGCGGCCGGTGAGCAGCGCGATCCAGGCGCGGCGTCCCACCGAGCCCACGCCCACGACCTTGCGCGCGGCGTCCTGCAGGCGATAGCGGCCGAGAAGGACGCGGCAGTCGCGGGGGAGGCTCTCGAAGTAGGCATCGAGCAGGCCGCGCAGCGCGTGGGAGAGCTGCGCCGCGTCGTAGCCCTGGGCGGACGTGAGCTCGGCGAGCGGCACAAGCTCGGGCGGGCGCGTGTCAAAGCGGAGGCGCCCGTCGTGGCGCACGGTGAGGCGGTCGGCCGCGCGCACGCTGTCCTTCTCGCGCGCCTTCTCCACGACCTTGCGGATGGTCCGGCCGGTCTTGCCGTCGAGCTCAAACTCGTCGAGCATGCGCTCCACGTCGAGATGGGCGTGCCAGACGTCGAGCTCGCCCATCTCGGCGAAGCGCGCCATCGTGCGGCGGTACTGCTTGGCGCAGGCGCGCACGGCATCGCGGCGGTCTGCTTTGGAGAAGCCGCGGTCGCGCCCGCAGATCTCGATGCTCGCCACGAGGCGCATGACGTCCCATTCCCAGGGGCCGGGTGCGGTCTCGTCGAAGTCGTTGACGTCAAAGACGAGGTGGCGCGTGTGGCTCATGAAGATGCCAAAGTTGCCCACATGCGCATCGCCGATGCACTGGACCTCGAGGCCGGTGACGGGCATCGTGGCGAGGTCGGCGGCCATGATGACGGCACTGCCGCGGTAGAACGTGAACGACGAGACGCCCATGCGCTCGTAGCGCAGCGGAACGAGGCCGGGGTCGCGCGTGGCGGACTGCCGCTCGATGAGGTCGATCGCGGGGTCGCTGGATTCGCGCGGCTCCCAGGCGCCGAGCGAGGCGATCGGGCACGTCTCGCGCGCGGCGAGTCCGGCCGCTCGCCGCTCCTCCACGGCGGGCGCCGGCCGGTACAGCACCGCCTGCGAGCTGGGCGTAGCGTTCTTCTCAATGCTCTCGAGCTCGTCCATGCGAGTCCTTTCCTGTTGAGATGGGCGGATTCGATTGTCACATATCGAGTTGGCAACGGCCCTCCGAGGCCGTCGGATAAAGGTTGGGTACTTTTTGCGCATGCCCTGAGTATCAGACCCCTTCTCGATTCATGTAACTGCTGGTAGATGTCTTGGGGTGAATACGCTATACTTTTGGTGCTTGCGAAAAAGTACCCAACCTTTTCTGGCCGTGATTTTGGAGACTGATTACCCGTGCAAAGAACCTCTTGGAAGCTCAAGCTTGCATGTGTGTGGGGTGGCGAGCTGGTTTCGGTGCTCACGAGCTCCATCCTGCAGATGGGCTTTGTCTGGCATATCACGCTTACAACAAACTCGGCGAGCATGCTCTCGCTGGCCTCGCTCGCGGGCTTTCTGCCGCTTGCGTTGTTCGGCACCTTCGCGGGGACTATCGTGGACCGACTGCCGCTCGGGGTCACGCTCATCGGGGCCGACCTCTTCATCGCGGCGGTGAGTGCCGCCTGTGCGGTGGTCTCGCTCACGGGAGTGCTCCCCGTGTGGGTGGTCATGGTCGCGCTCTTCGTGCGAGCCATCGGCAGCGCCTTCCACACGCCGGCCTTCCAGGCGCTCACGCCGCTCGTTGCCCCGGGCGAGCACCTCACGCGCCTCGCGGGCGTGACGCAGGCGGTGCAGTCGGGCGGCTACATCCTCGGCACGGCCGCCGCGGCGGTAATCTACCCGCTCTGGGGGCTCACGGCGATGATTGCGCTTGACGTCGCGGGCGCACTCTTCGCCACGGTGGCGGTGCTGGTGGCGCGGCTCGACGTGGGCGGTGCCGGCCAGGGCGCGCCGGCGGCCGAGAAGGGCCTCGGCCTCATGGCCCAGGCGCGCGCCCTCGCTGCCGAGACTGCCGACGGCTACCGCGTCCTGTGCGGCTACCGCGGCCTCTTCGCGCTGCTGTGGTGCGGTTTCGTCTTCACGCTGGTCTTCTCGCCCATCTCGGCGCTCTTTCCGCTCATGACGCTCGACCACTTCGGCGGCACCACGGGTGACGCGGCCACGGCAGAGATCGTGTTCTCGGTGGGTATGATTGCGGGCTCCGCGTTGCTCACGGCCACGGGCGGGTTCAGGAACCGTGCGCTCACGGTCGTGGCGGCCACCGCGCTCTACGGCGTGGCAACGCTTGTTGCGGGGCTGCTCGGCGCGGGAGGGTTCGTCGCGTTTCTCGCTATGAGTTTCCTCATGGGCCTGAGCTCGCCGTTCTACTCCGGCCCGCAGACTGCCCTCATGCAGGAGAAGGTCCCGCCCGAGTATCTGGGGCGCGTCTTCGGCCTCTACGGTGCCATCATGTCCTGGGCGATGCCGCTTGGCCTGGCGTTCTCGTCGCTCTTCGCGGATGCCGTGGGTGCGCCGGCGTGGTTCTTCGGCGCGGGCGTCGCGATGGTGATTCTCGCCTGCGTGACCTGGGCGATCCCCGCCATCCGCCACATCGAGAGGTGATCCAAAAGGGGGCAGTCCCCTTTGGATCACTCCCAGGTCTCATGCACGATCCTTAGCGTGAGCTCGTCGCGGCTGCCGGCATAGTACTTGTCCAGCACGGCGCCAAAGACGGGATCGGCGCCCGTGAGCTCAAAGAGCGTCATCGACGAGCGAACCTTGATTGCGTCGATGTCCCCGAGAACGGCTACGGGGTCGCTTCCCGGGAGGGCGAGAAGTGCGTGCGAAATCTCGATCAGTCGCGCCTTGAGCAGGGGATGGTTGACGTACGCGTCCAGCTCCTCGCGGCTGCCGATGCCGTAGCGTTCTGTCATGGGGCTGCGGCCGAGCCCGCGCGCCTGCGGGAAGACAAACCAGATCCAGTGGCTCCGCTTGCGCCCCGAGCGAATCTCGGCAAGCGCCTGCTCGTAGACGCCACCGTCCTGCGCGCGGACAAAGCGCTCGATGTCAGAGATCTCGGTCATGTGATGCTCCTCCCCTTTGTCAGATAATAGACCCGGCAAGCCGAGAAGAGCGGAGGACCGCATGTCGTACTGCGACTGGGACACCACCGATGAGCTCTGCCTGCGCTACCACGACGAGGAGTGGGGCGTGCCTCTGCACGACGACCGCGGGCAGTTCGAGTTCCTCTCGCTCGAGGTCATGCAGTGCGGGCTCAACTGGACCATGATGTTGCACAAGCGCGAGGTGCTCCGCGCGTGCTTCGCCGGCTTTGACTACGACGCCGTGGCGGCGTTCGGCGCGGATGACGTCGAACGCATCCTGGAGACGCCGGGGATGATCCGCTCCCGGCGCAAGGCCGAGGCAATCATCAGCAACGCCCGCTGCTTCCAGCGCGTGCGCGAGGAGTTTGGCAGCTTCGACGCTTACCTCTGGGGCTTCTCCGGTGGCAAGACCATCCTCTACAACAAGCACGCCGATGGGTGGATTCCCGTGAGCAACGGCCTCTCGGCGCGCGTGGCTGCCGACCTGCGAAAGCGCGGCTTCAAGTACCTGGGTCCCACGACGGCCTACTCGCACCTCCAGGCCTGCGGAATCATTAACGACCATGGTCGCGACTGCCCGCGCTACGCTGCGATAAACGCCCTGGGCCCCACGATCGAGAAGCGCCGCTACCTCGAGAAGGACGTGCGGCATTACGCGTAGCAACAGACCCGCTTCATCAGCTCATGCCCATGTCCACCTCCTTCAGACATTCCGGCAAGTATGCGCCGCGCATCTTCTCAAGCGCCCCTTCAACGGCACTTTTCTGACGTAGCGTTAGGAATGAATTGATTAGAAACTCCAGGTTGCACTTCCTTTTAAGATAAAGGCTGACCGGCTTAAGCACCTTGTGCGCACCATCGAGCGGATTTCGAAAATGCTCGACGTCAAGGTATGAGGCAAACGAGAAGTCGTCACTCCAGAGAAAAGCGTCCTGCTCGGCACCATAGAGCGAGATGCCATACCCATAACAGCCCATGTCGGAAATGTCGCCGTTCTTGCGATAGCGCTCCAGTCTCCGGTTGACATTCAGCAGGAATCGCTCGGAATATTCCGATGGCAAAAGCTCCGCCCGTATTGTGTCTTCGTCCCACGTTGCGATCTTCGTGAGGACGAAGGGCTCGTCGGGTCGCTCGATGGAGCACACGATGTCGCCCGAATGAAACGGCGTGGGCAGGTCAATCCACATTCCTTCAAATGCCATATTGATGTCCGTTTCATGATCGCTTAGCTCGGTGCAATCAACGGAGAGGACCTCTCCTTGCGTGGAGACCGTGCACGATTCGTCACGTGACGAGCTCTCGTCAGGGTCAAGATTGCGCTTGGCAATCCGAATCTTGGAACAGGGCGCGTCCTCCGCCTCCTTGAGGGCTACCGAAAGGCAGCGCTCAAAGCTCGAGTACGACCCGCAATCGCAAAACGCAAAGCCGGCAGCATTGCTATCGATTGCGAACTGGTAGACGCTCGGGTGTGATTCCGTGTCTTTGAAGCGTGCGAGAAGGTGCCGTTGAAGCCCTATGTACTCTCGGAGAAAGGCGTGGAAGTCCGGGATTGGCTCCATGTTTGAGCGTCCTTCAAGAGAGCAGTTGGGCATGGAGCGAGCAATCTCCTCCCAAGCCGAGATCTTTTCCTCAAGCGTGGCGGTCTCGCAGTACCACACGAGAAATGCTGCTTCCTGCATGGTGAACTGGTAGCCAATCTTGAGAAGATGCGCGCGGATGTCCCGCGAATCAACAAAGCGGTAGACGTCCATCCCTTCCCCTCCCCCTGTCTCTCTTTGGAAAGACCCTATCGAAGGGGATGCGTGGTTTTTGCACCATTTTCGGCGGTACTTCTCGTGTGTAGACTAAGAGAGGCATTTATCTGGCGCGCGGCGAACAGGGGGTCTGGGAATGAAGGTGACCGATGAGCTCCAGACTGCGTTGGAGAAGCTCAACCCCGAGCAGCGCCGCGCCGTGGAGTGCCTGGACGGCCCGCTGATGGTGATTGCCGGCCCTGGCACGGGCAAGACTCAGCTCCTGAGCCTGAGGGCGGCAAACATCCTCATCAAGCGCGACGCCGCTCCCCAGAACATTCTCTGCCTCACGTACACCGAGGCCGGTGCCGAGGCCATGCGCTCCCGCCTGATCGAGCTCATTGGCAGAGAGGCATACGGCATCCAGGTGAGTACCTTCCACGGGTTTGCCAGCAGCGTTCGCGCGGCTCATCCGGAAAGCTTCTCCCGGCCCGCCTCCGACCAGCTCGTCACGAGCCTCCGGCAAGCAAAGATTATGGATGAGCTGCTCAAGACGCTGCCGTTTGGGTCTCCGCTCTCAAGCATCGGCAGGGGCGACGTTGCGCACTTCTCGCGAGAGATGCTCGCCTTTGTCTCAAAGGTAAAGCGTAGCGGTATCTCCTACGAGGCGCTGTCCAAGCTTGCCGAGCAGAACATCCATGCCGCGGGCTGGCTTGAGCAAAACTCATCGCTTTGCGACATTGCTGCCATGACGGCGAGCGCGCGCGTTGCGGAGCGCTTTGAGACCGAGGTCGAGCACGCCTGCGGGGACGCCCCTGACGAGCTCAAGCGTCCCGTTGTCACCACTCCGGGAATCTACGCGCCCTTTATCACGAGCCTTCGCGACACCGTCCGACGCACCGAGCTCGTGGACGAGAACGGGAAGACCGCGGGCTACACGGGCGTTCGAAACACGTTCTTCGAGGGAAGCAACAAAGAGGGGAGGCGCCTCCGCGCCCGAAAGGAGAGCGAGAGGCTCCTTGCTGCCTGCTCGGTTGCCCAGCGCTACCAGGAAATCCTCGACAGCCAGCATCTCTACGACTACGACGACATGATTGCCGACTTTGTAAAGGCGGTCGAGAAGGACGACGATCTACGTCAGGAGCTCCAGGACACCTATACCTACATCCAGGTCGACGAGTTCCAAGACACCAATGGTGCCCAGATGAGGATCATCGAGCTCCTCTGTGAGGGGCTCGAGCAACCCAACATCATGGCCGTGGGTGACGATGACCAGGCCATCATGCGCTTTCAGGGCGCGACCATCGAGTGCATCAACCAGTTCGTCGACCGCTACCACCCGCAGAGCGTCGTGCTCATGACCAACTACCGCTCCACTCCGGGCATCGTCGAGCTTGGTCAGCGGGTGGCGGCGCAGGTCGAGCGCCGCCTCGCCGCATGCGACGACAAGGCGATCCGGGCCAACTGCCCCCGGGGAGACCAGACCGAGTTCTCCGAGACCGTCTTTCAGGGCAAGGCGGAGGAGTATGCCGCCCTGGCGCGTGACATCCGCGAGCGCATCGATGGCGGCTACCTCACCACCTGCAAAGATCCCGACGAGGCAATCGCGGTTATCTCACCCAAGCATGCCGTCCTGAGGGCGCTCATCCCGTATCTCGTTGCGGAGGGCGTTCCTTTCTCGTACCGTCAGACGCAGGATCTCTTTGCGTCCGAGCGCATGCAGACCATGCTTGCGCTGGTCCGCTGCGTCTGTGCGCTCTCGCAGGGGCGGGCGCAGGTTGCCGCGAGCTGTCTGCCCCAGATCGTGTGCGCGCCCGAGCTGGGCGGCGACCACCCGAGCTCGGTCCGCTTTGCCCTCACCGCGCGCAGGGAGTACTACGGCGACTGGCTGCTCGCCATGGAGCACACGCAAAACGAGCGCATCCGTGGAATATACGACAGTCTCATGACCTGGTCTGCGGAGGCGTCGAGCTCGCCGGTGCGCGAGCTGCTCTTCAAGATGGCGGCGCGCTCGATGGCATATTACCGACGCCTGGGCGAGAAGGACCCGCTTGCGGCGGCGGAGTTCAACGCTGGCATGCGAGCCCTGCTCAACTTTGTGGAGGGAGAGCTCGCGCAGCCAGGCGGTCTCGGCCGTGCGCTTCGCCTGCCCGACGTTGAGGATCTGCTCGAATCGGCTCAGAAGTACGGCGTGACCATCGAGGCGAGCGTCAGCCTCGGTGCCCCCGGGGCAGTGCGGCTGACGTCTGCTCACGGCTCAAAGGGCCTTGAGTTCGATTGCGTCTATCTTGTCGACGCCGACGACACCACCTGGCACAAGGGAGCCAACGGAGGCAGCCTCTACCCCTCCAACCTGCTCATTGGTGACGAGAAGGACGAGGATGACGCACGGCGCCTTCTCTTCGTTGCCCTGACGCGCGCAAAGCGTCGTCTGGAGCTCTACCGCGCCGCCGGGTCAACCGTGCGCGAGCTCTCGGGTGTGGTTGAGACCCGCGAGGTCAACCCGGATCCTCGTGCCCTTGACGTGGCCATCGCGACCGAGTGGCATGACAGCTACCGGCTGGACACCCCTGAGCTCGTTGCCCTGCTCGACGCTAGCAAAGACGCGAAGCATCTCTCGGCCTCTGCCCTCAATGCCTTTGTCTGCTACAAGGAGGGCTGTACGAACAGCCTCTTGTTCCCCGAGCGCCAGGTTCTGCGGCTGCCCGAGGCTCCCCAGATTCAGCTTGAGTTTGGCAGCATTGTGCACGCGATGATGGAGGACATAGCTAATCGGGTCATGGGGCCAGAGGGCGCCTCGCTGGATGAGGTCATGGCAGCCCATCGCCAGAGGGTCCGATGGATGGACTTCTCCGCTGCGGACGTCTCTCGCTACGAGCAGCGCTTCGAGCGAATCTGCACGAGCTTTGTGCCGTGGCTCCTTGAGAGCGCAAGGGGCTACAGAAGGGTCACGGAGGCCAAGCTGTCCGCCTCAACCGCTGCGGGAACCCCACTCTTTGGCTACCTTGACCTGCTGCTCATTGATGATGCGGCAAAGACGGTGCGCATCGTCGACTACAAGACCGGCTTTAGCTACAAGGTCTCCGATGACTACGAGCGTCAGCTGAGGTTCTACAAGCTGCTCGTGGAGTCCTCGCCCCAGTTTGAGGGCTACGAGGTCGTCTCCATGGGGGACTTCTACGTGGAGCCCGAGAAAGACACCGGTGAGCTTCACCCGCCGCTCTCCGTTACGGCATCAGACGAGGAGGTTCGCTCTCTCGAAAGGCTCGCTGACGCTGTGTGGGCACGCATCCAGGCGGGGCAATGGGACACGAGTGCCTTTGAGCAAAGCGAGCTCTACGAGCGTGCGCTGGCCCAGCAGGAGAGCAAGCGCTCCAAGGCGGACAAGGCCCGCGTCATGCAGCGGGCGTACGAGGAGTGGCTGGTCCAGCCCGCCTCCTGACCAGCCGCGCCCAGGCGATCACCCAAGAAGGTCGAGAAGCTCGGGCGGCAGCACGGCGTCGTGCAGCTCGGGCGACCATGTCCCGTATATGCAGCGGACATGCTCGAGCTGGGTCTTCCTGGGCTCGATTTCGAGCTCCTTGCGCGCCTGGGCGTCCAGTACCTCGCACTCCTGCAGGCAGCGTTTGAGGTCGATCTCCCCGCGGGAGAAGCGGCTCAGCGGCTCAAGCTTTCGCTCAAAGCCACCGAGCTCCCCGTCGTACGGCTCCAGCGAGAGAAGGTCGTGAAAGCCGCCGCGGAACCACACGACGCCGTCCACCTCGTCAACCCAGTGCCCGCGGACCAGCATGTCCGTGTAGTCGCCGCGCTCCTTCCGGAGCCGGAGAATCCTTGCGTCGTCATCCCGCGCCGGGTCGAGCGTCGCATCGTGATCGAGGACAAAGTGGCTCTCGTCACCGTAGATGCGGGAATGGTGCACAAGAATGTCGCCCCGCTTGAACGGAAGCGTGAAGTTGAACCACATATCCTCAAAGCCCGGACAGAGTATGTCCTTCTCCTCTTGGGTCAGACGGGGCGATCGATCGTCGACAAAGGAAATGGGCTCCAGGTCCGGCGAGACCAGCACGCTCACGTCGCTGTCGTAGTCCTCTTCGTCGGAGTCGTCGGCAAAGTATCGCTTGGTGAGGATGAACCGGTCGTCCTTGAGCCCCCAGTCCTCCTCGTCGATGCAGTCGCGCAGCTTGCGGATTGCCCTCTCGAACGACGGGCGCACGTACGCGTCGTACCTATAGCGGACCTCGCGCTTCTGGACGATCCAGCAACAGGCTTCTCCGGGTTCCGATGAGCGGAGGTCGTCCAGAAGCTGCTCCTCGATTCGCATGTACGCCTCAAGGAACGCGTGGAGGCTCCCGCCCGCGAGATACAGCATGTGCTTGGGAAAGATGGCGTCCGGCGTGGTCTCGATGAGACTGCGCCATGCGGCGTGCTTCTCGGCAATCGTGCGCTTATGGCTGTTCCAGATGATGAAGGACGCCTCGATGGGAGACGGGTTCCAGCCGATCTTCTCCCAGTGGGCGCGAACGGCGGGGGAGTCGACAAAGTCGAGGACGTCGAGAGGTTGCCCGCTCTCTGCAGAAGCTGCCGGGTTGAATGTATTCATGTTTGCTCCTTTGTGCAAGGTGTCCTGTCTACGGTTCAGGATATGAGGTTGCATGAGTCGTTTCTGTCCCATGTCTCTCAGTAACGTCTCTCCTGAAGCACTTGGTTTACTGGCGATAAGAACGGGCGATGTTCGATACAGATGCCGAGAAGAACTTCGACTACATCGAGGCCGCAGACGAGTTCATGGACGAGTACGTGGACGTCTTTGAGGAGCTGGCCGGATGACGGGGCCGCTCTCCAGAGAGGTTGCCTTGGCTCTGCACGGGCGCGCTATCGAGCGGTTTGGCGGCTCGCGGGGCGTACGTGATGCGGGCTTGCTCGATGCGGCGCTCGCACAGCCCTGGCAAACCTTCGGCGGCGTCGAGCTTTATCCGACCCCAAAGGAGAAGGCGGCACGCCTGTGCTTCGAGGTCGTGACCCAGCACCCGTTCGTTGACGGCAACAAGCGTGCTGGCGCGCTTCTTCTCGGCGTGCTTCTCCGCGGGGAGGGGTATGCGTTCAGGCCCGCTGCGAGCGACCTTCTCCACGCCATCGTGGGCGTTGCCGCTGGGTCAAAGGGTTATCAGGAGCTCCTCGGTTTTGTACGGCAAGAGACGGGTGAAAGGTGAGCTCATGGCTGCTCAGGGGAACAACTATCGCATCGCCGCTCGCGTGACGGTGGAAAATGGCGTCAAACAGTACCACTGGGACATCGAGAGTCTCATGAGCGTCGTCGACCTTTGCGCGCCGACGCTGGTGCGGGACGAGTTCAAGGGAAGAGCCTACTGGTTTGGCTATGAGTTCAGGCCGGACTCTCATCCCCTCGACCGTCGGGCGTTTCTCGAGGACATCAAGGGGCTGGGGCAGAACGTCATTCCGGAGGGCTATCTCAGGAAGTTCATCAACGCGCCGCTTGCGCTGCTGAACGAGCAGGTAAACCTGGCAACGATCGACTTCTTTGTGTACCCCGTCTCGGGGCGGAGCCCGCTCGTCAACAAGATGATCGAGCAGATCGACGAGTGGACCTCGCGCGAGGTCGAGGGCGTCTCGTTGGAGCTTGTGAAGAGACCTCCCTCAGAGATTGGCTTTGACTGGGAGAAGTTCGACCGGCGCTACGCGCCCACGAGCAATCGCGGCTATGACAACCAGTACCACCAGATGAGGACCTACGTTGAGAACGAGCTTCTCCCGTCAATCCGCGCGGGGGAGTACTTCTCGCTGTCAAAGGTGGTCAAGATGAGGTACCGCCCCTACATCATGGACTTCCTCGAGTTCAATAAAGAGCAGGTCAAACAGTATGAGAAGCTGCGCGATGTGCATGGGGCCAGCGTGTTGGTGGTCGACGACGTCAACACGTCCGGATCGACGTTGAACGAGATTCTTCGCATGCTCGGCAAACTCAACCCGAGCCTCGAGGTGTATGTGTTCACGCTGGTCGGGAGGCCGGAGGTGGGGTAGAGCTGTGGCAATTGATGTGATACTATACACATGAAAATATACATGTGAATAGGAGGCATCATATGAGTCAGATTACCGTTCCCCTCGACACCATGGTTCCCATCAGCAAGTTCAGCAGGGGAGGTGCCAGCGCCGAGTTTGCAAAGGTCGCCGACGGCGTTCCCGTCACCGTGCTGAAGAACAGTGAGCCGACGTACTTCATCATCAGCGTTCACGATTACCGCGAGTTCTGCGAGGCGGAGAAGCGTCTGGCGAACCTCGAGGCGCGCTATGAGGCGGAGCATGGGATAGGCGAGAAGTTCGAGAGCGTCGAGGACCTCATGGCGGATCTCAATGATTAAGTCCATCCTCCGTACCCCGCGCTTCAAGCGCGACTACAAAGCTCTGGTCAAGAAGCACTACAACATGAGCCTCTTCGAAGCGGTGGTAAGGATGCTTGTCGCTCAAGATGCAGATGTGCTGAAAACCCGCTGCTGCAATCATGCGCTCAAGGGCGAGTGGAGTGGGTGCCGCGAGCTGCACATCTC
Organism: uncultured Atopobiaceae bacterium; assembly: GCA_963931035.1. GTDB lineage: Bacteria > Actinomycetota > Coriobacteriia > Coriobacteriales > Atopobiaceae > Thermophilibacter. The sequence continues at coordinate 1,936,476 of OZ006979.1, forward strand.
AGGCGACTGGCTCTGATTCACCGCATCAACAAAGACGAACTTCAGCTCGTACTCACTCGTACGGGTTTGCACGACGAGTTGTTCTGGGTTGCTCCTCTGGGTTTATCAGTCCCGCTAGGAACCTACCTGTTCGTTATCCTCGCTCTGATACGCCGTGCCTCCATTCATAATGAGATCATCAACGAGTCGTGTGATGGTCAAGCAGTGGGAGAAAGGATTGGATTCCATCGGTTGAGGTTCGATGCTTTTGAGCTGCCTGAAGAGGTTGGCATATTGTTGGCAGCTTGCATACCGCAGTCGCTTGACGATAAAACGACTGAACGCTAGCTCTCGGGCGGCATGTTTATAGTAGTCCTCGAATTTACCTTTCTCCTTTTTGCTTAGGTTGCAATAATACTGCTCGTAGGTAGAGGAGTCTTCCCCTGTCATGGCGTTTGCTTCTGGATGGGCTGATTCGGAAAACCCTTTGAAAGTGGTCGCGAGCTTGGGAGTCCTGCTTGCAGAGATGGAATCATAGATGAAGAAGGCCTTCGGATAGTAGAAGTGGAGGAGCTTGCTTGAGAAGGAGACGTTCACGCTCGGAGCCCCTTCGACGAGGAGTTTTGCACCTTTTGAGAACGCCGCCCATTGTTTAAGCTCACACTTTTTAAGATCTTCCTTGGAGGGGCTGACCCGTGTTTGAAGCCGACGTATCGTGAGGACGGTGACTGTCGCGTCCCTGAGCACGCGCGCTGCGTTAAGCGCCTTGGCGAAGTGGACGACACAGGCTGTCAAGTCGCGAATATAGTTGGCGTCTGCTTTGGAATTCGTGTCATTTTTGAGTCGTTGCTCGAAGATTATCTTGTCCGCGTCGATGGAAAGGGATTTGAGCTTTGTAAGGAACCCGTCCTTGTCGCAGAAGAGTTCCTTATGAAAGAAGCGCAGCTGTCCCTGTGCTCCCGCTACGACCTCCTTCAGGCTCTCGATGTCATCGGCGAAACTTTTAGGATGGAGACTTACATCGCTAAGTTTCACTCCTTCGTCTTCTGCCTTTGAGTTGAGGTTTTTAATTAGCTTGGCCGCGTTCTCTTTCTCCCTTATGAGACTGTCTATCTCGCTGCCAAGCTCCTTGGACTCTCCTCGGAAATACGCCATTGAGTCTTTAATGCACTCCGGAAAGCACTCCGGCCGAAACAGGATTCGAGCGATGTCTTGGAAAAAGCTCTCGTAGCCTTCTGTTCCAAGGAAGCTCTCCCTTGGCTTGCCGGGATGATGGTCCTTATAACCCCTTTGCTTATCTTCGCGCAAAGTGTACGAGTATCGTTCGGGAGACGCTGCATAGGCGCGCCCAATGAGCCACATCTGATTCGCAAAGATTGACTCTGCGGACGTCAGATACTTTGGATCCTTGAGGTCCTTTTTCTGTCGCTCAATTTCCTCTATGTTTGGGAAGGGATTCTTCTTACAGAAAAGGTACAGAAGGTCATTTCCATTCCAAGAGTTATTCCGTTTCAGATACTCATCTATTTCGTTGAGCACGTTCTTTCCCATTGCGCTGACCTTTCCCACTTGGATTGATTGTTTTCGAGCGGGCAGCCATTCCTATTCGTACGCCTCTGCAGCCGCATGCAACTGCTTGCCGATCTCGTCCGCTAGGTGCTGCGGCGATAGCACCACTACGTCCGGGGCGTTGCTGCGGCCAAAGCGGACCATGGCGCTCTCGTTTACGTAGGCCTCAACATCCACGTGGTCATCCGTCTCGTTGAAGAAGCGAACACCGTCGCCAAAGATGTCGACGATGTCGCCGGCCATGCGCCGCACGATCCTAAACGTCACGCGCACGGTGCCGCCGGCGTACATGTGGATGTGCTCGCGCATGTACTTGCCGAGGTCGAGGTTCTTGTCGCCTGCCTTGCCGAGGGAGCTGAACGGCTTGCCCCGCTCGTCAAGAATCTCGAGGTCCATGATGCGGTCGATCCGGTAGTTGGTGATGTCGTCGTACTTGTCGTAGTTGCAGATGAGGTAGTACTTCCCCTCGTTGACGGCCATCTGGTAGGGCGTGCACACGTAGACGCGCTCGGTGCCGTCGGGGCGGCAGCGTGGGTGCGCCTTCTTGTCCGTGCCGATGGAGAGGTACTTGAAGGAGACCTTCCGCTTGCGGCTGATGGCCTCGTCGAGCAGCTCGATGGTGTAGAAGAGCTGCTTGTTGTCCGTGCGGTCCTTGGGCATTGCGTTCACGTGCGTCATGTGTGACTTGAAGTACACGCTCGAGAGGTCCTCGAGCTTGCCGATTAGGGCCTTGCGCTGCGGGGGCGAGATGTGGCGAGAGAACAAAAGGCCGTCGATGAGCAGGCGCAGCTCGGCGTCCGTGAAGTCGCGCTCGAGATAGTAGTCGGTGACGATGTTTGCCGAGCGCTCCTCGCCGGTCTTGGGGTCGCGTGTTGTACGCGGAACCTCGCGGTAGCCGATCGCGTAGCCCTCGTCGATGAGGTCGGCGATGTTGCGGGCAACGGCCTTGCGGTCCGCCTTCATGCCGAACTTGCTCTCCAGCAGGTCGATGATGTCCTTCTGGCTAAGCCGGTGCTCGGTGTCCGAGTACTTCCGCAAGATCTCGAGGATGTCCATGATGAGCATCTTCTTTGGCTGCTTTGGGTTCATGGCGTCCCCGCTCTCCGAGAGGCCTGCTTTCCATAAGTATAGGAAGCGGCAATTGGGGGAGGGAACGCCATCCCTGAGCGGCCTCAGTCGAGGCTCCAGTCGGCGGGAAGCAGTGGCATGAGCATGTCGTCAGGGTCGTAGAGGTCAATCGTGACCTCGTTGTTGTCCTGGTCGAGCACAACGATCTTCTTGTCGGAGATCTCGCCGTCAACCGGAACCCAGTTCGTGACGGCCTGCATGCAGATTGCCTCCGTGAGGAGCTGCGCGGCGCGGATGTACTCGGCGACCCTTCCGGAGAACTCGTCGAGCGGGGCGTCGGCAAACTCCCTCATCACGGCCACGAGATGGGCGCTCCTCTTGGGGAGGCTCTCCTCTTGTGCGTGTTCGATGAGCTCATCGATGGCAAAGAGGGCCATGTCCTCAAAGAGCGAGGAGTCAAAGCCACCGCGGCGCAGGGAGTCGACCATCAAGCGCCAGTAGTTCCACCAGCCATGCCTATCCGCCTCTTCTTCGTAGCGGCCGGGCATCAGGACGAGGACACTGAGGGTGATGTCGTGGTCCTCGTTGTCTTCCGTAGGCTGGTCCGTCGTCTGCTTCTCGTCGCACATGTCCTTCTCGCTTTCTTTCGATGCTTGCGTTTGTCTGCAGGATAGAGGGCCATGTGCGTCAATTTCGACCCATGTCGGCCGATAGGCTGAGCGCAAGCAAGGTGTGAGGGAGGGAGCCTCCATGGACATCTATTCGTTCTTCAACTCGCGTGACGTCGCCGACTATCTGCGGAGCGAGAAGCACGAGTTCACTGCAGCCGAGGCGGCATACATCGTCTATCGCTCAGACGCGGCAACTCTCGACGAGAAGCTCGTCGCTTGGCAGGAGATCGTGGACACGATGCCCGACTGCCCGGTGTGTCGCTCCGCGCTGGACCCCCATTTCCAAAGGGACTACAGGAGCGAGCACCAGTTTCTGAGGGAATACATCTTCACCAAGAAGCTCATGCTGCGGAGTTTTATGGGCGACGAGGGTAGCGTCTACATGCTGCATGAGCTCCGCTTTACCCCAAAGACGGCCGTTCGGTACGAGAGGGACGAGCACTCGCTTTGGACCGAGGGGATGCCGAATCCTTACTCGAGCTTTGACAAGTGCGTTGACAGTCTGCGCCATGATGACGAGGGGGCTCCGGAGTTCGATCGCTATCGCATCGCGAAGCGCGAGATTGACGGGGGATGCGCGGGGGGATGCGTCACTCTTGATGAGCGGTTCCGCGTGCTTGACGTCGCGTGCTCCCATCGCGACGCCTCCGATTACGAGTATGTAGACGCGCATCTATGCTGCGCGTTTCTCGAGCTTCCCATTCCGTTCAAGCGCGGGGACATTGTCATCGACCGCACGGCGCACGACCCGCGACCGTTTGTGTTCGACTGCCTGAAGTTCTGGGACTCTGCCGCGCTTGCCGCACATGGTCACGAGCTCAGCGCGGAACAAGCCGAGAAGGCCGACAGGCACGTTGCCAGCTGGCGCGCGGAGGGGTCCAAGGACGATTCGTACATGCCGGCGATGGGCTGGTCGCTGGCGCCCGGCTCCATGTCCGGCCTGAGCGATCCGTGCTTTCTGGCCTACGATCTCTTTGGTGCCTGCCACAACTATCTTGACCTTGAGTATTATCGCGAGCCGCTTAGGGGTGAGCTGCGTCTGCTTGAGGTCGCCTCCCAGTGGGCGCGTGGCGAGATAGACCTTGTTTTTGCGGTTAACAGCGCCGCCCTCATTGCCATCGAGACAAGGGCAGCAAAGCTCCGCTCGGAGATGGAGCGAGAGTACAGGGAGGTTATCTAGCGTGAGCTGAGTAGCTCGCGCAGCGTATCGTCGCTGATGCGGCCTTTTTCGTGCAGCAGGACATCATGGAGAGCGTCCCAAAGTTCGCGGCCCTTCTCGGCACTTCCATCGAGAAGGGCCGCGGCTTCGAGGAGTGTGGGGTCGACCACTGCCTTGCCGGTTGGACCATTGAGCTTTCGAATGTTATAGAGCGGGGAGTAACGGAGGTGTCCCGCCTCACCCCTGACAAGGTGCTTGAGCGCGCAGAGCTCGAAGTGCCCCTGTGTGTTTCTATACAGAACCTGGGGCCAGCAGCAGTCCGTGACGTCCTCGCGCTCTGGTTCCACGATTACGGCAACGTATTCCTCGGTGAAGGGCCTGCAGTGAAAGGTGACAATGTCACCCGCTGCGTACGGGGTGCGAAGGTTGAGGTCGCTGAACGGCTCGTGCTCGCGCCTCCAGCAGTGACAGGCGTCGTCAAAGCGGTTCTTCTCGTAGTAGCAGATCTCGTCGTCTATGAGGTAGAACGTGTAAGGGTTGGTGAAGGCGCGCCCGCTGTCCTTGCCGCGCTCCTGACGCCACTTCTCGAGGACGAACCAGTGGGGGATGCTGGGGTCGAGGTCGTCCGGCTGGTCGTAGTATGCGGCGATCCAGGCGAGGGAGTCCTCGACAGAGGTGAACACGCCCGAGAAGTCCTCGTCCCACTCGTCGTCGGGGGTGAGCTCACAGCAGTCGAGCAGACAGAGGAACTCGTCGTCGCCGATTGTGGTTGCCTCTCCGAGGGCGCGGCGGTGTTCCGCTAGTTGATGAACGGCCGAGTGAGCGTCTTCCGGGTGGCTTGAATCGTAGGGGACGAGAGCCTCGAAGCCGTCGACTTTGGTGCGCAGAGGGACGGGGGCGTCCCGGACGAGCTCGACGAGAGCGTGCGGAGACGGGGGATTGTCGGCAAGGAAGCGGGCAATGTCCTCCGATGACATGCATGAGTTGAGAATCTTGGCGAGCGTGGCGCTGTCGATGGTCTTCATGACTACTCCTGCCTGTCCATGCTGGATATGGCTGTTATACGAACTAGGATGGGTTAGTTTTGTCACACCAGACTTAATTTGATTTTATCGAACGCACGTTCTAAATATATGCTATACTTCTCAGCAAGGTACGAGGGCGACAAGAGCGGCACGGAGGCCCCCAATGGTACGTGTCGGCAGGTGATCAGGGGCAACGGGGACTGGTCACACTTGTTTGTCTCGGGTGGGTTGGTACGCCCATCTTCCGGCACCTGCAAAGTCCGGAGCTCACAGTCTGGGCAGGTTTATTTACCGTGAGTGAGACGGGGGTTTAGCTATGGCCGAGAAGTCCATAATGCAGTTTGACGAGAAGAACGACGAGCAGGTTTACGCGTCCGTTCGTGAGACGTTGGAGTCTGCGCGCGGCAAGGTGGAGCGCGCCGTCAACAGCGCCATGGTCGAGGCGTACTGGGAGATCGGGCGCCAGATCGTGGGGGCGACGGGAGAGCGTGCGGAGTACGGGAAGCATCTGGTGCGCTATCTTGCCGAGAGGCTGACTGCGGAGTACGGGAAGGGGTTTACGTCGAGGAATCTCTATCAGATGCAGCAGTTCTATCTGGTGTTTCCAAAAGTGCACGCGCTGCGTGCACAATTGAGCTGGACGCATTATCGCAGGTTGATGCGTATTCCCAATCAGGAGCAGCGTGAGTTCTATATGAACGCTGCGGCAGACGAACGCTGGACATCTCGTCAGCTCGACCACCAGATCGCAACGTTCTACCGTGAGCGCCTGCTTTCCTCGCAGGGCGAGAAGCGCGAGCTCATCCGATCCGAGATTCAGCGTTCCGAGCCAGCGACGGCAGCGGACGACTTCATTAAGGACCCGTACGTCCTGGACTTCCTCGATCTGGGTGGTCGCACGGACTTTGACGAGCACCAGCTCGAGCAGGCGCTCATGACGCGTCTGCAGGAGTTCATGCTGGAGCTGGGGCGTGGCTTTGCCTTTGTGGGCCGCCAGTATCGGCTCGATGGTGAGCAGGCGACCTACTACGTCGACCTTGTCTTCTACAACATCAAGCTCAAGTGCTACGTGCTTATCGAGCTCAAGACGCGCCCGCTCAATGCCAAGGACGTTGGTCAGATGGACTTCTACGTCCGTCTGTTCAACGAGAAGTACGCGGGCACTGGCGACAACCCGACCATCGGTCTCATCCTCTGTTCGAGCTCCGACCGGACAGTTGCAAAGTACTCTGCACTCGCTGACGGCAAGGGCCTCTTCGCATCGAGCTACGTCACATGCCTGCCCACCGAGGAGGAGCTGACCAACGCCCTCGAGCCCACGCGCCGCGCGATCGCGGAGGCCCGGGCGGAGCGAGAGGAATGATTCATTCATTTGGATGCCAATGCTTCCTTCTGTCTTGAAACGGCCAAAGGAGATGATGAATGCTATGGGTAAACTAGTGGGAAGGAGACTGAGGGGGCTGGTTCAGGTGATGTGGAGCTATGTGCAACTCGCCGACGAGACACAGATTGCCTACTCCGACCTTCGCGAGGACGGCACGCTCGAGGTTGCCGTAGAAAGACCCGTTGACATGGGCTTCGATTCCGCGCGATGCCTGTTGCCGGCTCATAGGTGGTTTGATGTAACTGGCTTCTCGGATGAAGAGCTGGCAGAACTCGACTCCTTTGTCCGGAACAATGCGCCGTTTATCTTTGAACTGGCAGAGCGTCGTGTCTCAGAGCGGGCGATTGCCTAATGCCGAAAATCCTGACGTTTGGGCAATACGTCTTGTTCTTCTGGATTGCCGAGAATGGCGAGCCCGTTCACGTTCATGTTGCGATCAGGAGGCCAGGCGAAGGGGCAACCAAGTTTTGGCTTACTGCGGCGGGAGGTTGCATTCTGGCGAGCAACGGGAGTGAGATTTCCGAGAAGGATCTTCGTGACATTGCAAAGCTGATCACCTTCAACCATGGCTACATCTGCAATCGTTGGCGTGAGGTCTTTGGGGAATCTGACATCAGGTTCTATAGGTAGGGCGATTGTGAACTCAGTGCGTTCGCAATTCAGATTCGGCACACGCCGTGTGCCGATTTGACGGGGCGCTACAGGTCGACCACGCGGACTTCGTGGCCGTGCTCGCGGAGCAGTACAATCAGGTCCGCCGTGGCGAGAAGGACGGTCGCGGTGTTGTCGCAGGGGTGCACGGTCACGCGCCCGGCGCCGATGAGTGCCTGGTCGAGCACGACCTCCACGTGCCCCTCGGCGTCGTTCAGCGCGCCGAGCGGCGTGACGGCGCCCGGCACCAGGCCGAGCATCAATCGCAGGTCCTGCTCGCTCGCAAACGAGAGGCGCCGCGAGCCCAGGTGCTCCTGGATCTCCCGCAACGAGACGTTCTTCTCGTCCGGAAGGCAGACGAGGTAGTACGCGCGGTGCTTGTCGTCCCGCAGGAAGAGGTTCTTGGCGCCGAGCTCGCGGTGGGGGATGCCCGCGGCCACGGCCTCCGCGACGGTGTAGACCGCCACGTGCTCGTAGAGCTCGTAGGCAATCCCGGAGCGGTCGAGCAGCTCCAGCGTCTCGGCTTTTCCGTACATGCGAACCTCCTGCAGCGCTACCATGTGGCCAGGAACACGACGTCAAGGAGACAGTATGGCAGACGAGCAGAGCGTCCAGCAGCAGGCCGCCAAGGTGGCGGACGAGGTGATCATGGCCCCGGCCGAGAAGCGCCTGGACCTCCCGGAGGCCGCGAGCAAGGACTTTACGTGGGAGGCGGACGGCCAGCGCATCGACTACACCGCCACAGCCGCCTATCTCGACGTCCGCTCGGACACCGGCTCGCTGATCGGCAAGATGTTCAGCCTCTCCTACGTGGCCGAGCCCGGGGGCGAGAACGCCGCTGCCCGTCCCGTGACCTTCTGCTACAACGGCGGCCCGGGCAGCTCGTCGGTCCCCGTGAACCTGGGCGGCATCGGCCCGCGCCGCGTGGCCACGGACGGCACCGCGCACCTCTCGCTGCCCGCGCGCGTGGAGGACAACCCCCACACGCTGCTGCGTCAGAGCGACCTCGTCTTCCTGGACGCGCTCGGCACCGGCTACTCCGCCATCGCCGAGGGCGTGGACCCCAAGACCGTCTGGGGTGTGGACGGCGACGCGGACGCCTTTGCCCGCGCCATCGTCGCATGGCTCACGGCCAACCACCGCTGGGGCTCGCCGGTCTACCTCTTTGGCGAGTCGTACGGCACGATCCGCAACGCCGTCCTCATGCGCGTGCTGGGCGAGAAGAACGTGCCCGTGCGCGGTGTGATCATGCTCTCCGCGATCTTCGACTGGGTGCAGGTTCTGCCCGGCGAGGACCTCTACTACCTGGGCATGCTTCCCACCTTCGCCGCGACGGCCCGCTACTTTGGCCGCGCCGGCAAGGGCGCCGACGAGGTCCAGTGGTTCGAGGACGCGATGGACTTCACCGAGCGCGTCTACGCCCCGGCGCTGCTGCGCGGCGACCGCCTGCCCGCGCGAGAGAAGACCTCCGTCGCGCGCCGCGTCTCAAAGCTGATCGGCCTTCCCGCCGAGCAGATCGAGCGCTGCAACCTGCGCGTGGACCTCGACACCTTCCGCCGCAGCCTGCTCGCCGACGAGGGTCTGGTCACCGGACGCCTGGACATGCGCTTCACCTCGGCTGCGCCGCTGCCGGTCCAGGGCTCCACGGCCTTCTTCGCCGCGGAGGACCCGGCCGACGACGCGGTGGAGAGCGTCTGGCACGCCGCCTTCCGCGCGCACCTCGACGAGATCGGCTTTGCCGGCGCGCCCACCTACCTCGTGAGCAACTACGGCAAGGTGGGTGTGGCCTGGAACTGGACGCACGAGGAGCCCGGCACGGAGGAGCCCGCCACCGCGCCCAACGTCACCTACGACATCGCCGTTGCCATGAAGCGCAACCCCACGATGCGCCTGCTCATCCTCGGCGGCCGCTATGACGCCGCGACCACCTACTGGAACGTGGTGCACGACATGTCCTGCCTGTTCCTACCGCCCGCCCTCAAGGAGCACGTGAGCTTCAGGCTCTACGGCTGCGGCCACATGGCCTACGTCGACGTGCCCACGCTCGAGGCGATGGCTAGCGACCTCGCGGAGTTCTACGCAAAATGATTCAAAAGGGGTCTGTCCCCTTTTGGATCAGCGCTCGAGCTTCCTGACGACCTCGATCGCGGGGTCCACCGCGGCGGCAAAGGTGTCGAAGTCGGCGTAGGTGCCGACGATGCTGCCGTAGTGGGTGGGTATCACGGCGGCAGGGCGCAGCGCGTTCACGAAGGCCGCGGCCTGGCCCGGGTCGCACGTGTACGTGCCGCCGATCGGCACGAGCGCGACGTCGCAGCTCACCGTCTCGTTGTCCGGGTTCTGGTCCGTGTCGCCGGAGACGTAGTAGCGCGTGGGCTCGCCGTCAATTGTGACCACGTAGCCGAGCCAGCCGTTCTCGCGCGGGTGCATCCCCAGGCGCTCGGGCTCAACGTTGTAGGCGGGCACGGCCTCCACGCAGAGCCCCGGCAGCTCGATCTTCTCGCCTTCGCTCATAAGTTGTGTTGCGGCCGCGCCCAGCCCCGCGACCTCGCGCTCCATGCTTGCAGGCGCCACGACCACGATCTTCTCGCCGGCCACGCGCGCGTAGTCCTCGGGCGAGAGGTGGTCGTAGTGGGCGTGGGTGATCAGCACGTAGTCTGCGTCGTGCGCGGCCTCGGCGTCGGTCAGCGCAAAGGGGTCGAAGCAGGTGACCGTGCCCGCCGCCCCCTTGATCCGGATGGCGCTCTGGGTGAACACGCGGACGTTCTCGAGGCTGCTCATGACGGCTCCCCTCCTATAATCGGGTCAACCAGATTCTACGTTGAGCCGGAGGCCATCATGCGCGAGAAGATCGACGTTACCGAGTACGCACCTACCATCCTGCGCGAGCTGCCCAAGGGCGTGCTGCTCACTGCGAGCGCGGATGGCCGCACCAACCCCATGACCATCGGATGGGGCACGCTGGGAATCGAGTGGGGCAGGGAGCTCTTCGTGGCGTACGTCCGCAGCAGCCGCTTCACGTATGGCCTGCTCGAGGAGAGCGGCGAGTTCACGGTCAGCGTGCCCATGCGCACGGGCGAGAAGGACCTCGACCAGCGCATCAACCGGATCTTGGCGGTCTGCGGCTCCAAGAGCGGGCGCGACATCGACAAGGTGGCCGAGCTCGGCCTCACACTCGCAGACGGCGAGGAGGTGGCCGCGCCCGCCATCAGGGAGCTGCCGCTCACGCTGGAGTGCCGCGTGCTCCACAAGAGCGAGCAGGACGAGTCGCGTCTCCCGGAGGACCTGCGCGAGCGCTACTACTCCACGGACGCGCCGCACACCGCCTACTACGCCCAGATCGTCTCAGCCTACCTCCTGAGCTAACGAAAAGGGGCCGTCCCTCGTCGGGCGGCCCCTCCTCTCGGGTTCTTGTCGGCCTTCCTACTTCTTGCCGAAGAGGCCGCCGAGGCTGTCGGCGATTCCGCCGAGCGGGCTGTTCTCGAGAATGCCTCCCAGGCTGCCGGCGATGCCGCCCAGGTCGAGGCCGCCGAGGTCGAGGCTGCCGTCGGCGATGCCGCTCTTCACGCCGTCAACGATCTGGGAGAGGTCGCCCTCGCCGAGTTCGATGCCGGTGATCCCCTCGATCGTGCCCTTGGGGTCGGAGATGAGCTCCTGGAGCTTCTCGGGGGCGTCCGCGAGGGCGGCGGAGACCTGCGCGATGATTGCCTGAATATCCATGGGGTGCATCCTTTCGGTAGTGCGCCGAGGCGCGTTTGCCCCTCTAGGGTAGCGGTTCGCTCGCTCGCTGAAAAATGGGTTCAAGCTGCGGGGGATGCTTCGAGCCCGATGGCGCGATCCTCATATTTGCCGACTTGGCACAGAATTGTCTGCCAGGTTGCCGTTTTTCAGGAAGCAGGCGAGAAGAACCCCAGGTCGTCTTTCTCCGCCACTGCCAAGTCGCCAGTTTTCAGGAAGCCCCAGTGGCACGGGGATGCCAGTGCCCGCGAGCGACCCGGTGATGGGTGGCTTTCTCGATCACAAGCTGCCGAGAAGCTCCCCGCGTGCTGCCTTTGTCTCGCCTAGTAACCGGCGACGGTGCCGCCGGAGCTCAGGAGCCTCTTCAGAAGGGAGAACTCGTTCCTGCAGAACTGGTCGAGGCGCTCGACCTCGGGCCGGCGCGTCCCCTCGAGCAGCACGAGGCACACCGGAATCGTGGGAGCCTCGACCGGGTCTAGGTCGTGCATCGCGGCAAAGGGCAGGATGCTGAGCGCCTTGAGGTTGACGCCCATGATGTAGCCGTTGCGGTTCTCCAGGTGGTTGACAACCCCCTCGTTGGTGCTGACGTGTTCGAGGGGAGAGGCGAGCCCGTGCTGGCGGCAGGTGACCAGCACCGTATCGTTGAACCCGTCGATCTCGTCGTTCCAGAGGACGGGGTAGGGGGCAAGGTCGGCAAAGCTCAGCTGCCGCCTGCCGCGCAGCGGATGTCGCCGGCCTAGGAATACGCCCGGCGCGACCGTCCCAATCTGGACGCAGATGCACCCCGGGGCGCTCAGGCGGCCGATCGTGAAGAGGGCGTCGAGGTTGCCGGCATAAAGGTCCGTCAGCGCCTCGGCTCCAATGCGTACGGAAAGGCTCGTCTTTATCCCAAGGGACTGAGTCATGAGGCGCGCCACAATGCCGCAGATGAACTCGTGTTTGGAGAAGGGCGGCGTGATGAGGGCAAGCCTCAGGTCGCTTCTGTGGGCCGGCCCCTTGCTCAGGGCGTCGGCCAGCTGCCCCACGGACTCAAAGCTCTCGACAGCCCTGCGCGCCGGCTCGAGCAGCGCCTCACCGAGGGGCGTGAGGCGCATCCCGCGCCCCTCGCGCTCGAACAGCTGCCCGCCGAGCTCCTCCTCGAGCTCGTGCATCGACTTCGAGACGGCCTGGACCGTGACGCCCTCCGCCCGTGCGGTGGCGGAGAAGTTCCCCGCGCGCGCCGCCCGATAGAAGAACTGGAGCTGTCGGATGTTCATGCTTGCCCCCGCAGGATGGATGGCACATATCAGACCAGCGTAGGTACGGGATCGGGAGGGCGTCAATCGGCGAGAAGAACGCGTGCTCGATTATCAACCAGTACTTGATTATCGGGTATGCGTGGACACTGCGGCTTTGGGACTTCTTTAAGTTAGGTATCGTCTAGCCTGTATGCCTGTCTGTGTATCACCTGCCAAGGAGCCTGCATGACCCCAGAGACGCAGCCGGAATCCGGCGCCACCCCGCAGAAGATGCCGCTTGCCTACCGGCTCTACGGCCTGTTCTGCATCCTGCTCGGCATCTTCACGCTCTTCGCCGTGGTGATGTTCGCCGCGCTCATGACCTGGGCGCTCCAGACCGACCCGTCGATGATCATCGTTGGCACCGACCCCACGCTGCCCGTGGTCCTTCTCGTCATCTCGTACCTGATCACCTTCGCGGACGGCATCGCACTCATCGTCTTTGGCCGCATGCTGCGCAAGGGCAGCCGGCGCAACGCCGTGCTCATCTCCCATGTGCTCATCGCGACGTCCGTGGTGCAGATTCTGTTCAAGCTGATGCTGCAGGGCGTCGACCTCTCGCTCATCCCCGACGCCATCCAGCTCTTCCTGCTGATCGCGGTCTCGGTCACCGTTGACCCGTCGCTCAAGCGGGAGCGTGCGCTCCAGCGCCGCGTGCGCGACATGGTGGAGCGCGAGGCCGCCGAGGAGGGCATGCTCGGCCGCGACTACGAGGGCAAGGGCTATATCGAGCTCAACTTCTTCAACCTGTTCTGGGTCTTCGTGATCTGCTGCTTCCTCGGCCTCATCATCGAGACCGTCTACCACTTCGCCGTCGTGGTCCCCGGAGAGATCCAGGACCGCGCGGGCCTGCTCTTTGGCCCGTTCTCGCCGATCTACGGCTTTGGCGCCGTGCTCATGACCGTGGCGCTCAACCGCTTCTACAAGGCCAACCCGGTGATCATCTTCGTGGTCTCCGCCGTGATCGGCGGCCTGTTCGAGGCGGCGACCTCGCTCTTCATGGAGCTCGGCTTTGGTGCGGTGGCCTGGGACTACTCGGGCTCCACGATCTTCGGGCTCTTCCCCGACCCGATCGCCGTGATCTTTGCCGGGCGCACGAGCACGCTCTTCATGTGCATGTGGGGTGTGCTGGGCTTTGTGTGGATCAAGCTCTGCCTGCCGTGGATGCTCAAGCTCATCAACCTCATCCCGTGGAAGGTCCGCTACTCGTTCACCACGCTCTGCGCCGTCCTCATGCTCGTGAACGGCGTCATGACGCTCGAGGCGCTGGACTGCTGGTTCGAGCGGCTCTCCGGCATCCCGCAGACCACGCCCATCGAGCAGTTCTACGCCGAGAACTACGACAACGACTACATGGCGCACCGCTTCGAGTCGATGACCATCACGCCGGACGACTCCGCGCGTGTCGACGGCGCGGCGCGTGCCGCGAACGTCGAGATTGACGAGCAGTTCCTCGAGGGCGCGGCGGACGCTACGTTTGAGGATGATGCCGCGTGACGGACCAGACGATCAAGAAGCGCCCGCACTGGGGGCTGCGCGTCCTTCTCGGCCTGCTCGTCCTTCTCGTCGTGGCGGGCATCGCGCTGTTCGTGGCGGTGCAGCACCGGCTCGACCAGCGCAGCCGCGGCGAGGGCGTGGTCCAGGCCCCGAGCGAGTTCGCCGCGCTGGAGAACTCGACCGGCCGCACCGGTGCCTTCACCGCGAGCATCGACTTCACGAGCATGGCAACGGGCGCCGAGACCATCTCCACCGAGGTCGCCTGGGACGACGAGTGGTTCTTCCAGGACCCCACGGTCTACAACCACGAGCTCGCCACCACGTGCTCGGTGCTCTCGGCCGTGGCCAACTCGGAGTCCGCGTACTACCAGGCAGGCTCGAGCTCGCCGGCCTACATGGAGCAGGCGCTGGCCGAGCTGGGCTTCGAGGAGATCTCCACGGCGTCCTACCAGTACCGCAGCGAGATCTTCGACGAGGTCGTGGACTTCATCACCGGCACGGACGACGTCGTTGCCTACTCGGTGGCCACCAAGCGCGTGACCAGCGCGAGCGGGGCCGAGAAGACCCTCTTCCTGGTGTCGATTCGCGGCAGCTACGGCTCGGAGTGGCTGAGCGACCTCAACATGGGTAGCGCTGCGACCTACGACATGGAGGAGATCACGCACGAGGGCTTCTCCGAGGCCGCGCGCGAGATCGTGGACGAGCTCGCGGCGCGCATCACCGAGGAGGCGGGCCTCGACGGCACCGATGACATCTGCCTGCTCTTCACCGGACACTCGCGCGGCGCGGCCACGGCCAACCTCGCCGCCGCGTACGCCGACGAGATGAGCCAGGGCATGCGCGTGCTCGCGCCGCTCGAGAGCATCTACTGCTACACCTTCGCCACGCCCACGGTCACGACCTTCGATACCGCGCACGACGCGCTCTACGACAACATCTTCAACGTCATGAACCCGAGCGACCTGGTGCCGCGCCTGCCGCTCACGTCCTGGGGCTACGAGCGCTACGGCAACGACCTGTGGCTGCCCGGCCATGGCGACGAGGGCTTCGACGAGGCGCACGAGGACATGTGCGAGGTCTTCGAGGCCAACACGGGCGTGGAGAGCCCCTACGTCCCCGAGGACCGCGAGCGCGTGGACAAGCTCGTGGCAGACCTGGGGCGCGAGATCCCCACTGCCGACGACCTCGCGACGCTCGGCGGCGGCGCCACCGTCGTGAAGGACCTTCTCGCCGACGTGAACCCCATGCAGGTCCTCTACGGCCACTACCCGAGCGTCTACATCGCCTGGATGCAGTCTCTGGACACGCTCGGCTAGACGTCGTGCGCCAACACGGCGCCTGCGCCCGCCAGTCAACGTGTGGCGAGGGGCGGCCCTTGCCGCTATCATCGATCCGAGCAACAGAAGGGAGCACGCCAATGAAACTTGCCATCGGAAACGACCACACCGCTCTCGCCATCAAGGCAGAACTCCTCGAGCACCTGGCGCAGCGCACCGACGTCGAGCTGGTCGACGTTGGCACCAACGCGCCCGAGAGCTACGACTACGCCATCAGCGCCTACCGCGTCTCGCGGCTCGTGGCGGACGGCGAGGTTGACGGCGGCATTCTCATCTGCGGTACGGGCGTTGGCATCAGCCTTGCCGCCAACAAGGTGCACGGCATCCGCGCCTGCGTGTGCTCCGAGCCCTACTCCGCCGAGCTCTCCAAGCGTCACAACAACTCCAACGTCATCTGCTTCGGCGCGCGCGTCGTGGGACCCG
The DNA here is from genome assembly GCA_963931035.1 of uncultured Atopobiaceae bacterium. Taxonomy (GTDB): domain Bacteria; phylum Actinomycetota; class Coriobacteriia; order Coriobacteriales; family Atopobiaceae; genus Thermophilibacter. The sequence goes on from OZ006979.1 coordinate 1,952,251, forward strand.
AGGTCGCCAAGCAGATCGTCGACGCCTGGCTGAACGCCGAGTTCGAGGGCGGCCGCCACGAGCGTCGCGTGAACCAGATCATGGAGATCGAGGAGACCCAGCACCTGGCCGCCGCAGAGGGCTAGGGCGGGACGTTCTTCTCGCCCCGTGGACGCCTAGGTGGGCGCCAGGTTGGCGCCTGGCGCAGATTAGTGTACATAATCCAGGTGGTATTAAACTGGTTTCCTGCGGATATATGAAATAAAACCGGATTACGCGCACTAATCGCGCGAGGGGCCGGCGTGCCGGACGGGGATTCCCGCAGCGCGCGCAGCGTCGAGCAGCTCGGCGTTGCGCGCGTTTCCTGTTCCGAAGGCGTCCACGCAGCAGATGACCTCGCGGCAGGCGAGAAGAACCTCACGGGCGCGGGCCACCGCCCCCGGGCTCACGGGCTCGAAGTCCCGCTCGAAGATCGCCCGCGAGGCGAGGCTGTGCGCGAGCAGGCCGTCTGCGTCATGCTCGTGCAGCACGCCCGTGGCAAACGGCATGCCCTCGCGGGCGAGCCGCCGGAAGGTCGCCGCCCCCGCTCCGCCGCCGGCGATGACAAAGACCTCCGGCTCGCCCTCGGGCCGCGCGAGCTCCAGGCTGCCAAAGGACGGGTCGTAGGCGCCCGGCGCCAGGTCGTAGAGCTCGGAGATGCGTTCGGCGGTGAAGACCTCGTCGGGTGTTCCCTGAAACGCCACGCGCCCGTCCTTGATGCAGATCACGTGGTCGGCCGCCTTCTGCGCGAGGTCGACCTCGTGCAGCGATGCCACCACGGCGATGCTGCGCTCGCGCGCCTCGTGGCGCAGGAGGCACAGCACGTCCAGCTGCGAGCGAACATCCAGGTACGAGGTGGGCTCGTCGAGCAGCAACACCTGCGGCTCCTGGCAGAGCGCGCGGGCGAGAAGAACGCGCTGTCGCTGCCCATCGCTCACGTGGGCAAAGTCACGGCTTGCGAGCGGGAGCACGCCCGTCGCCTCCATGGCCGCGGTGACGGCCTCGTCGTCCTTCTCGCCCAGGACGCCCAGGCGCCCGGTGAACGGGTAGCGGCCAGCCTCCACCACGTCACGGCAGGTGAGAAGTTCGGTCTGGGGTCGTCCGGTGAGCATGACGGCCATGGTGCGGGCGCGCTCCGTCGCGGGTACGTCGCCCAGCTCCCGCCCAAGGAGCTCGACGGTTCCGCCGAGCGCCCGGAGCTGTCCGGCCACGGTGCGCAGGATCGTGGTCTTGCCTGAGCCGTTGGGACCGATGAGCGCCACGACCTGACCGGGGCGCACCGCGAGGCAGATGTCGCGCACGAGCGCTCGCGCGCCGTGCCCCACATTCAGCCCACGGAGCTCCAGCATGTTGCTGCCCCCGATCATCGCGACCTCCCGCGGAGCATGAGGGCGATGACGATCGGCGCGCCAAAGACGGCGGTGACGGCGCTCACGGAGAGCTCGACCGGCGAGAAGAGCGTGCGCGCAATGAGGTCGCACCCGCAGCAGAAGGCCGCGCCCGTGAGCAGGCACGCGGGCGTCACGTAGAGCGGCCGCGACGAGCCCACGCCGCGCTTGGCCAGGTGCGGCGCCGCGATGCCCACGAACGAGACGGGTCCCGCAAAGGCCGTGACGCAGGCGGAGAGCAGGCTGGACACGAGCACGATGAGCATGCGCAGCGCGCCCACGTTGACGCCCACGCTCTGCGCGTGCGGCTCCCCGAGCTGGTAGGCGGCGAGCGGTTTGGAGAGCGCAAAGACCGCCGCGCTCATGGCGAGCACGACCACGGCGACGATGCCCACGTCGGACCACGTGGCGCCCGAGAAGCTCCCCCGCGACCAGTTGTCCAGGTTGACGATCGACTGGTCGTCGGCGAAGGCGATCAGGAAGTTGGTGACGGCCGAGCAGATGTAGCCCACCATCACGCCGGCCACGATGAGCATGCTCTGGGAGCGTACGCGGTGCGAGATGAGCAGCACGAAGCCCATCGTGACGAGCGATCCCGCCGCGGCCGCGCCCACGGACAGCGCGGGGCTCATGACCTGACCCGCTCCCAGGGCCACGATCATCACGAGCGCGACCACGAGCTTGGCGCCGGAGGAGACGCCCAGCACAAAGGGGTCGGCGATGGGGTTGTTGAAGAATGTCTGCAGCAGGAAGCCCGAGAGCGAGAGCGCACCGCCCAGAAGCACCGCCTCGATGGCGCGCGGCAGGCGGATCTGCCAGATGACCTGGGCCGCGGTCGACGTGTCGCCGGGTCCGGCGGCCAGGATGCGCAGCACCTCAGCGGGCGACGTCTCCACGCTGCCCAGGCAGAGGTTGGCCACAAAGAGCGCGCCCAGGGCGAGAAGGACCGCCAGGTCAAAGGCCGTCGCCCGCCGCGCCCGAGCGTTCTTGTCGCCCGCCGCGCGCGCCACTAGTCCAGCCGCCAGACGTAGGTGGTGGGCTCGTCCGTGTTGGTGAGGGCGCGACGCAGGTCAAAGATGATGTCTGCCATGCTCGTGATTTGTTGGTAGAGGTTGGCGTCGCAGGTCCAGACGTCCCCGTTGCGTACGGCGGTAAAGTCCGCGATCAGCGCATTCTTCGTAACAAGGTCCTCGAGGCTGGTCACGCCGTCGTCGATCGTGCCGTTGTAGATGATGACGTCCGCGTCGCGGGCGCCCTCGTAGAAGCGCTCCATCTCCACGGTCACGGTGGTGGGGGATGAGTCGGTGGCGCCTTCCTCGGAAAAGCTCACGTACTCGCCGCCCGCGGCCTCGATCATCTGGGCGAAGTAGTCACCGGCACGGCGCGTCACAGCGGCGCCGTCCTCATTCACGTAGAAGAAGGCGACGGTTTTGCCGAGCGGTCCCTGCGCGGCGGCCTCTTCCACGCGTGCCGCCACGTCGTCGAAGACCTCCGCCGCCTCATCCTCGCGGCCAAAGACCGCGCCCATGAGCTTGATCCACTCCAGGCGCCCGAGCATGTCCCCCTCGCGGCTCGACTGCTCCATGAGGACGGTCACGCCCAGCTCCTCGAGCTTGGCGCGGACCTCGGGCACGTGGTCGATGTTGGTGTTCTCGATGGCGAGCGGGCAGCTCCTGGCGGCGATGAGCTCGTAGTCCGGCTCGCGGTAGAGGCCGCCGTAGGTGATCTCGCCGCCTTCCAGACGCGCGGTGAAGGCGGGGACGGGGGAGTCCTCGGCGCGCACGGAGGAGACGGAGACCGCGTCGAGCGCCCCGATGGCGTCCACGAGGCAGATCATGCCGGTGGAGACCAGGTAGACGTTGGCGAGCGGCCGCCGGATCGCGGCGACGTCGGAAGGGAGCCCGGCCGGCGCGTCGGCCCCCTCGGGCACGATGAGCAGGCGGTCCCCGCTGGCGAGTGTCGCGAGCCGGTAGCCTCCGTCGTAGGCGTCAAGCGAGAACTGCGTGGCGTGGGAGAGGGGCACGGGGGTGGGCGCACCGAGCGCGTCGAGGCTCTCTGGCTGCGGCTCGTCGTCCTTCTCGGCAGAGCAGCCGACGAGGGCCAGGGGCGCAAGAAGCCCGAGCCCCACGGCTGCCCTGCGAGTAAGAGACGCGCTCATGGTCCTCCATCTCAACGTGGTCGAACCCCTTCATGATACGTCGACTGCGCGATGTTGCCGCGCCTCGGGCCCGCCCCGCTGTTTTGGGCAACAAGTTTGATGTCCTTCTCGTCTGAGCATCAAGGCTTTTGCCCACTACCCCGCAAATCGCGGCAAAACCCGCAAAACTGGTGAGAAGAACCTCTCGCCGTACGTCCGTACATAAAACCTTTGCCCAAAAATCATCCACAAAACCTTTAATCGCTCATTTCGCGATGCACGACGAGGCTGTTTCCCCAAAACCACTGAAAACTTGGCGCCGTTGGGGACCCTAGGGGGATCTGGACCCCCTCTTATCCCGTTCGATGACGGGTATGTACACCCCTCGAAGATAATCGAAGTAGGAGCGAGACTGCTACCTGCGATTTCGCAGCCCTTTTTCATCTGCGGGGACAATCAGGGTGTACACACCCGGCAGACGGGTGCTCCCGTATGATGGAGGTTGGCGTCTGACGGGAGGACAACATGCGCGTCGAGAAGATCGGACTGCCGAGTGCGGGCTACGGCTCCGCGGCGGCCACGCTCACTGCCTACGTGCAGGATAACGTTGCCGACCAGGCGGCTCGCCGACGTCCCGGGGTCGTGATCTGCCCGGGTGGCGGCTATGCGTTCTGCTCGGACCGTGAGGCGGAGCCGATTGCGCTCGCGCTTCTCGCCCGCGGGTTCCAGGCCTTCGTGCTGGACTACACCGTGCTCGACGAGGCGGAGACGCAACCGCTCCTGCCCGCGCCGCATCTGGACCTCGCCCGCGCGGTTGCGACGGTCCGCGCGCACGCGGATGCATGGCATGCGGACGAGAAGAGCGTCGGGCTTCTCGGCTGCTCTGCCGGCGCGCACCTCTGCGCTACGTACGCGGCGCTCGCCCACGACGAGGGGTTTCTCGCCGCTGCCGGTGTGAGCGCGGACGAGGCATGCACCGCCTGGCAGATCCTCTGCTATCCCGTTGTCGACCTCGATGCCGGATGGCCTCCCGACCCAGCCTACGCCGCGCGCATCTGCCCGGAGGGCTCGCCGCTGCGCCACGCCCAGGATCTCGTGAGCCCTGCCACGCCGCCCACGTTCCTCTGGCACACGGCCGTGGACGACACGGTGCCGGTGCGCAACGCCTACCTCTACGCGCAGGCCCTCGCCGCGCACGGCGTGGACCACGAGTGCCACGTCTTCCACGAGGGTCGGCACGGCCTCTCCCTGGCCACCAAGCAGACGGCCCATCACCCCGGAGACGCCCTCCCGCACGTTGCCCGCTGGCTCGACCTTGCCCTCGAGTGGCTGCGCGAGCTGGCGTGATGCCACGCGATGGCGCGCGTAACGCGGGATTACTGGAAATCCCGCGTTACGCGCGCCGCCCTGCGGCCGAGAAGGACCTACAGCCGTGGCTCCGCCTGCGTCATCAGGTCGCGCCCCACGCGTGCGAGGCGCGTGACGTCGGTCTCGGCCTGGCCCTCGCGCCAGTTCGTGCGCCTGGCATGGTCGAGGTCGGCCTCGTCCGCCCAGAGGCGCTCGGCCACCGGCTTCCACGCGGCTGCAGCCGGCGCGGTCTTCTCGCGCAGCTGTTCGGGCGTCTCCTTCTCCACGAGGTCCGTGCAGTGCGCACCCGTCTCGGCCACCATCTTCGGCAGGTCGTCCGGGTTCTCCAGCATGGGGCAGGGACGCAGGTGGTTGGTGTTGAACGGCTGGGCCTCGTAGTACTTCATGAAGATCGGCGAGCGCAGCGCGTCCAGCAGGCTGACCTCGTGGATGTTGGCGTTGGCGTAGTGGATGAACACGCACGGCTCCACGTCTCCCGCGGCGTTGATGTGCAGGTAGCGCCGACCGCCGGCGATACAGCCACCCACGTACTCGCCGTCGTTCTGGAAGTCCAGCGTGAAGAGGGGCTTCTCGCCGCGCATCCGGCGCACGAAGCGGTACATGCGCTCGCGCTGCTCCGGCGTGGGCATGAGCTCGGCCGAGGCCCCGCGTCCCACGGGCATGAAGTGGAAGTACCAGCAGAAGAGCGCGCCCTTCTCAATCATCCAGTCCATGTTCTCCTCAGTGGCCACGGCGTCGGCGTTGGCGCGCGTCCAGCAGCAGGAGATGCCAAAGGGAAGGTCGTGCTCGCGCAGCAGGTCCATCGCGCGCTCGATCTTGGCGTAGGTGCCCGCGCCGCGGCGTGCGTCCGTGGTGTGCTCGTTGCCCTCGGCGCTGATCGCGGGCACGAAGTTGGCCACACGGATCATCTCCTGGCAGAAGGCCTCGTCGATGAGGGTGGCGTTGGTGAAGCAGAGAAAAGCGCAGTCGGGGTACTTCTCGCAGATGCGGATGAGGTCGTCCTTGCGCACCAGCGGTTCGCCGCCCGTGTAGATGTAGACGTGCACGCCCAGCTCGCGGCCCTGGTCGATGATCGAGCAGATGTCCTCGTAGCTGAGGTTGAGCGCGTGGCCGTACTCCGCTGCCCAGCAGCCGGTGCAGCGCAGGTTGCAGGCGCTCGTGGGGTCCAACAGGATCGCCCACGGGATGTTGCACCGGTGCTTGTCGCGTGCCTCCTCCTGCACAGGCCAGGCGAGGATGTTGGCGTCCACCAGGAAGCACTTGATGAGGCGCCGCCGCACCTCGGGGTTTAGGTGGAAGACGCGCAGCATGAGCTCGTACCAGTTGCTCCGGCTGTCGATGGCGTGGCGGAACGCCGCACGCTGCGTCGGGAATACGTCCGCAGGGACGTACCGATCGACCGTGTCCATGAGCTTGGGGATGCGGGCCTCGGGGTTCTCGTCCACGTAGTCGACGAGCTTGCAGAGAGCGGCGCGCTCGGCCGCCTGGGTCAGCGACATCTTGGGTCCTTTCGCATGTGCCTGCCGTGTCGTCGCTGTTTATACTCATCTATGAGAAAACCCACAAATGTGGAATATTTAGAATGTCTCTTCCATGAAGAGCCGGGAAGGTGACGCTTATTCTCCAGACGAGCGAGGAATGAGGACTATGTCTCAGGTAGAGAGGAGCCGGACGGCCGAGAAGGACGGCGAGCGCGTGGACCGTCGCGTGCGCCGGAGCCGCCGCGCCATCTTTGCGGCCTTTGACCGGCTGATCATGGACGAGCCGCTCGAGCGCATCACCGTGAGCCGGATCGCGCGTGAGGCGGACGTAGACCGCAAGACGTTCTACCAGCACTACGGCAGCGTGGACGGACTGCTCGACGCCATGGCGGAGGACGTGGTCACCGACCTGCTCGACGAGGTGGAGCGGGCGGTCTCCCCGAGCGCCGCCGGCGCGGACGCGGCGCGGCCCCTGCACGCCTTCTTCGCCGCGCTCGCCGAGGATCTGAGCGAGAACGTCGTCCTGCGGCAGCGCTACTGCGAGCACGTGCCCCCCGATCTGCTCTTCGACCGGCTTGCGCGCCCGCTGACGCGCCAGGTCGTCGATCGGGGCCTCGTGGGTGGGGACGTGTCGGACGAGGACCTCGAACTGATGCTCGCCTACGGGCTCGGCGGGCTCCTCTCACTGTACCGGTGGTGGCTGCTCTCGGACCGCGCGCTGCCGCTGGAGGAGCTGACGCGTCGCGCCTGTCGGCTGGTCGAGGGAGGCTTGGCGCCGTTTCTGGACCGGTGAGCCCGGCCCTACAGCGCCTCGACCTCGTGCTCGGGATAGCGGTCCCAGTACGCGCGGTAGGTGGGGACGCCCGGCGCCAGGTCGACCTGCCACAGCCGGAAGTGGACCGGAATGTCCTTGGGCTGCCATTGCTCGAGGTAGGTGTAGCGATACGTCATTCCCACACGCGCCATGACGGCGCCGCTGCGCGGGTTCTCGCGGTCGTGCGTCGCCGTGAGGTAGGGGAAGCCCGCCGCACGCGCCGCCGCCACGAGCGCGCCTGCGGCCTCGCTGGCGAGCCCCTGGTGCCAGGCCTCCGGCGCCAGCGCGTAGCCGAGGTCAAAGGCGTCGGTGCGCGCGCTGATGTTGACGAGCCCCACTGGCTCGCCGGCGTGCTCGCCCTCGCGCGGGCAGATGGCGTAGCGCAGGTCGAGCGGCATGCCCAGCTCGCCGCGCTCGCCGACGTCCGCGCGGCGGTACCAGCTCATAAAGTGCGTGTCGAGAAACGCCGTCGCCTCGTCAACGTCCTGAGCGCAGAACCAGGGCAGGAAGTGCATGACGTGCTCGTCGGAGAGGAAGCGAAAGGCCGCCGGCCCGTCCTGCTCGGTGAAGCGACGCAGGATGAGCCGCGCGGTCTCGATCGTGTGATGTGACATCGTGCCCCGTTCTTCTCGCCAGGCTGTGCGGGAAGAAGTCTACCGCGTCACTTGACCGTGAGCACCGGCACGTCCACGGAGCGCAGCACGCCAAAGCTCACGCTGCCGATCATGCCGCGCAGCGCACCGAGGCCGCGCCGCCCCATGACCACGAGGTCGATGTCATGGCTCCGCACGTACTCCGCGATGCCCTCGACCGGCGAGCTGGAGATGACCGCGTCGGCAACGATCTCGCACTGGGCGTCGTCGCGGCTCTGCTCGATGAGCGCCTGGGCGTCCGAGCAGGCGTTCTCCGCCACGGACTGCATGATGCGCTCGTAGCTCGTGGGGTCGACCATCGCGTAGGGCGTCTCGAGCGCGTTGGCCATCAGCGTGGGGTCGGGCAGGCTCGAGGAGGGTATGACAGTCATCACGTGGACCTTTGCCTCGGGATAGGGCCCGGCCAGGCCAAGCGCGATGTGCAGGGCGCTCTTTGCGTGATCGGACTCGTCGTAGGGAACCAGGATGTTCTTGAAGTACATGGTTGCCTCCCTCGTCGCGAACGTGCCGTCTATCCGCGTTATACCCCTCGCTCGGCCGTCGGGCGCCGCGCTCGGTGAGCGTGGGCGAGAAGCCCGTGGGCGCGTATCATGGAGCCGTCGCTTCGCAAGGGAGGCCGCCATGCGCGTCACGGTCCTGATGGAGAACAGCACCCCCTCGAGCCGCCTCGCCGCGCGGCACGGCCTCAGCCTGTGGCTGGAGCCCGCGGGCGGCCGGCGCGTCCTCTTTGACATGGGGCCCGACGAGGCGTTTCTCGCCAACGCGCACACGCTCGGCGTGGACGTGACCTCGGCGGACCTCGCGGTTCTCTCCCACGGGCACTACGACCACGGCGGCGGGCTGCCCGCGTTTCTCGCCGCCTGTGCGCGGGCCGGTCGCGACGTGCCCGTCTACGTGCGCGAACGCGCCTTCGAGGAGCACGTCTCCGGAACGCCCGAGTGCCATCACGCGATCGGGCTGGACCCGACGCTCGCCGCGGACCCGCGCGTGCACCTGGTGGGCGAGAAGTGCGATCTGGGCGGCGGGCTCATGCTCTTCTCGACCGCGCGGCGCGACCACGCGGCCGCCAAGTCAAACGCGCGCCTGCTCATGCGGGGTGCGGACGGCGGCCTGGTGCCAGACGCCTTTGCGCATGAGCAGAGCCTGCTGGTGGAGGAGGGCGGCCGGCACGTTCTGGTCTCCGGCTGCTCGCACGGCGGGATCTTGAACCTCATGGACGCGGCTGAGGAGCTGGCCGGTGCGCCGCTCGATGCGGTGGTGGCGGGCTTCCACCTCATGGACCCGAGCGGCGGCGCGGTGGAGGACGCCGAGCTCACGCGCGCGCTCGCCCGCGAGCTGGCGGCGCGGCCCACGCGCTACCTCACGTTCCACTGCACCGGCACCGACGCGTTCTCGCTGCTGCGCGACGCCCTCGGCGAGCGCGTGGGCTACCTCCACGTGGGCAGTCGCGCCGAGGTGTGAGCTCCGGCCGGGTACAATCGTCTCAGTCGTCTTTGGGAGGTTCGCATGCCCCAGATCGTTGGCGCCCTGTTCGCCCTGCTCGTCGTTGCGTTTGTCGTCTCGCTCGTGATCTCGTTTCTGGTCAACATCGTCGCGGGTGCGCTCTCCATGCTGCCGGCGATCTTTGTGATCGTGGTCATCTGGTTCTTTGTGAAGGGCGGGAAGATTCATATCGACTTCCCCAACCGACGCGACCGCAACGACCGCTACTAGAGGGGCGAGAAGACCATGGCAACGCCCGAGTTCATCCTCAAGCTGCGCGAGAAGATCGGCCACGACCTGCTGTGGCTCATCGGCGTGACCGCCTACGTGGAGGACGGCGATGGGCGCGTGCTCCTGGGCCGGCGCTCCGACACGGGGGAGTGGGCGCTCGTCTACGGCATCAACGAGCCGGGCGAGGAACCGGCGGACACGGTCGCGCGCGAGGTCGCCGAGGAGACGGGCGTGGACGTGGTGCCCACGGACCTGGTTCACGTGCGGGCCCAGCACCACGAGACCGTCTACGCCAACGGGGACCGCACACAGTATCTGGACCTCATGTTCGTGTGCCGGCTCGCCGAGGGCGGCTGCGCCGAGCCGCGCGTTGCCGACGACGAGAGCCTCGATGTGGGGTGGTTCGCGCCGGACGCGCTGCCGGAGCCGCTCGCGGCCTCGACGGTCGAGCGCCTCGCCGCGCTCGCCGCATGGCGCGAGGCGGGCGCGAGCAGGGCGCTCTTCTCGTTTGGGGGATAGTCGGGTCGCTACCAGCGGATCGTGTAGGGGTCCTTGTTGAACGAGCAGAACGTGGCGGTGACGTTCTCCAGCGCAAAGACCTCGCAGTTGCCGTCGTCCGCGGCGTACATGGGCTGCAGCTCGGGATACTCGGCGAGCACGGCCTCGCGGGCCTCCAGGCGGTCGTCGAGCACGGCGTCCGCCTCGACACGCAGCCACGAGCCGTCCTCGCCCATCGCGCAGATCGCCACGCGCGGGTGGGCGAGCATCTGCTCGGAGACGGCCTTGACCTTGCCGGTCTGGATGTAGAGCCTGCCCTCGAACTTGGCGATGGTGCCAAACGGGCGGACCTGCGGGTCGCCCTTCTCGTCGACGGTTGCCAGGAAGTACGTGGGGTTGGCCTTGAGGTAGGCAAGGACCTCGTCCATGGGTGCTCCTCTCCGCAGGCGGTCGTTGACGTTACTGTACCCCGCCTGCGGCACGGGCGCGCGGTTCTTCTCGCCAGCGCGACGCCTTGCTAGGGGCGGCGCCGGCGCGGGTGCGGACGGCCGTCGTCCAGGATGACGGCGAGCCCGGCGATGACGACGAACGCGATGAAGATGAGCTTCTTCATGATGGCCTCCCTGCCTTGGTTGGTGGGACCATCGTCGTTCTTGGGGTGGCAGGGAGCCATCGATGCGGCTTACTGCTGGCTTTCACTTTCGTAAGGTTGGGGGCACGCGGCGCCCCTCCTCCGCAAACTGTCGCTTTCTGCTGCCCGCGAGCCTTCCAAACGGCCTGCGAGCAGTAATTTCCGACAGTCTGCGAAGCGGGAGGCGAGAAGGACCTCGGCTCGCGGCAGTGACGGTGCGCGCGGTGCGTCCCCTGCCCCCAAAACCTAGGTTTTGGGGCAAAGGATTTATGCATTACCGAGAAGAGCATCAAACTTGTTGCCCAAAACGGGAAGGTTTCGTTGGGGCAACAGCATCTCGCGTGCACGCGCTACGCGGGGCCGCCTGTCGTAGAATGGGGCGCAGTCAAGATAGGAGGACCTATGCCCCTTACCAGAGAAGACGTCGCGGGCATCGCGGACTACGCGCGGATCGCGCTCACGCCCGAGGAGCTCGACGAGATGACCGCGTACATGAACGATGCCATCGACCTGCTGGAGCCCATCCGCCAGTACGACCTCGAGGGCGTGGAGCCCACGTTCCACCCCATCGGCGACCTCTCCAACGTGATGGGGGAGGACGTTCCGGACGATGCGGTGCGCCACCTGAGCGTGGACGTGGCGCTCAAGAACGCCGGCGCGTCCCGCGACCGCAGCTTCCGCGTGCCGTCCATCCTCGGCGACCAGGGGGGTGACCGCTAATGGCCAACTTCGACCAGCTCTCCGCGCGTGAGATCGCGGCGGGCGTCGCAAACGGCGACTTCACTGCCACCGAGGTGGCCCGCGCGGCGCTCGACGCCGTGGAGTCCCGCGACGGCGAGGTCAAGGCGTTCCTGCAGGTCTCCGCGGACCTCGCGCTCGCAGCGGCCGAGGCCACCGACAAGGCCCGCGCGGCGGGCGAGAAGCTCGGTCCGCTCGCCGGCGTTCCCGTGGCCTTCAAGGACAACATGCACCTCGTGGGCACCCGTACCACCTGCGCCTCCAAGATGCTCGCCAACTACGAGTCCACGTTCACGGCCACCTGCGTCCAGCGCATGCTCGACGCCGGCGCCACGCCCGTGGGCAAGACCAACATGGACGAGTTTGCCTTTGGCAGCTCCACCGAGTCCTCCGCCTTCCACCCCACGGCCAACCCGTGGGACACGGGGCGCGTCCCGGGCGGCTCCTCGGGCGGCTCGGCCGCGGCCGTCGCCTCCGGTGAGGTCACGGTCTCGCTGGGCTCCGACACCGGCGGCTCCATCCGCCAGCCGGCCTCGCTCTGCGGCGTCGTGGGCCTCAAGCCCACCTACGGCGCGGTCAGCCGCTACGGCGTGGTGGCCTTTGGTTCCTCGCTCGACCAGGTCGGCCCCTTCGGCCGCAGCGTCGAGGACGTGGCTCTGGCCATGAACGCGCTCACGTGCGGCGGGCGCGACCCGTGGGACTCCACGAGCCAGCCGGTCGACGTCGATTTTCTCGCCCACCTGGACGACCCCATCGAGGGGCGCCGCGTGGGCATCGTGCCCGCCCTCATGGAGGCCGCCGGCCTCACCGACGAGGTCCGCGACGCCGTCAGCGCCGCCGGCCAGGCGCTGCAGGACCAGGGCGCCGAGCTCGTGGAGGTGGATCTTCCCAACATCGCCTCCGCCATCGCCGCCTACTACGTGATCGCGCCGTGCGAGGCCTTCTCCAACCTCGCGCGCTTTGACGGCGTGCGCTACGGCTACCAGGAGCCCGGCCAGGCAACGCTCGCCGAGCAGACCTCGCTCTCCCGCGCGCACGGCTTTGGCGAGGAGGCCAAGCGCCGCCAGATGCTGGGCGCCTACCTCCTCTCCAGCGGCACCTACGACAAGTACTACTACCCGGCTCAGCAGGTCCGCACCCTCATCACGGCCGACTATGCCCGCGCGTACGAGAAGTGCGACGTCATCCTCATGCCGGCCGCGCCGCGCACGGCGTTCAAGTTCGGCGAGCTCTCGGACCCCACGCAGATGTACGCGTCGGACCTGTTCACGATCTCCAACAACATCGTCGGCAACGGCGGCGTCTCCGTGCCGCTGGGCCTGGGCGCCACCTCCGGCCTGCCCGTCTCGGCGCAGCTCCAGGGCCCGGCCTTCGCCGACGCCACGCTGCTCACGTTTGCGCGCGCGATCGAGCGGTCCTTCTCGGCCGAAGGCTCCGGTGCCCCCGTCGCGCCCGCGTTTGCCGGGAAGGGGGGTGAGCTCGCATGAAGAAGCTCGCCGAGGTCCTCAAGGACTGGGAGGCCGTGATCGGCCTCGAGGTCCACACCGAGCTCACCACGCTCGAGACCAAGATGTTCTGCAACTGCCGCCTCTCCCACGACGACGAGCCCAACACCAACGTCTGCCCCGTCTGCCTGGGCATGCCGGGCGCGCTGCCCGTGCCCAACGAGAAGGCCATCGAGTCGATCGTCATGGCGGGCCTGGCCACCAACTGTGAGATCATGCGCCACTCCATGTTCTACCGGAAGCACTACTTCTACCCGGACATGGCCAAGAACTTCCAGACCACGCAGGGTCCCGTGGCGTTCTGCATGCACGGCCGCCTGGACCTGGAGGTCTCCGGCGCCGGCGCCAAGGAGCGCCCGGACAGCACTGTGGAGAAGGACGCCGACGGCGGCTACGTGGCGCCCATCCGGATCCTGCGCATCCACATGGAGGAGGACGCCGCCAAGATGGTGCACGTGGGCGGCGAGGAGGGTCGCATCACCGCGGCAACGGAGTCCCTCATCGACTACAACCGCTGCGGCACGCCGCTCATCGAGCTCGTCACCGAGCCCGACCTGCGCACACCCGAGGAGGCGCGCCTCTTCATGGAGAAGCTGCGCCAGACGTTCCTCACGCTCGGCATCTCCGACTGCTCGCTCGAGAGCGGCTCGATGCGCTGCGACGGCAACATTTCCCTCCGCCGCCGCGGCGAGACGAAGTTTGGCACCAAGACCGAGATGAAGAACATTAACTCGTTCAAGAGCCTGCACGACGCGCTCGAATACGAGATCTGCCGCCAGGCCGAGGTGCTCGAGGAGGGCGGCATCGTCTACCAGGAGACGCGCCACTGGGAGCCGAGTCGCCGGCGTACCGTGGTCATGCGCGTCAAGGAGACCGCGGACGACTACCGCCTCTTCCCGGACCCGGACCTCGCGCCCTTCGACCTCACGGACGAGTTCGTGGAGCGCTGCCGCGCGCGCATCCCGGAGCTGCCGGACGCCAAGCGCGACCGCTACATGGCGAGCTATGGCATCAAGCGCGCCGACGCCGCCCAGCTTGCGGGCGACCCGACGGTCGCGGCCTTCTTCGAGGAGACGCTTTCCGCGGCGGGCGAGAAGAACGTGGAGACCGTGGCCAAGGTCATGGTGAACCTCGTCCCCAGCTACGACGCCCTCTCGCCAGCACAGGTCGCGAGCCTCTCCGCCCTTCTCGCCGAGGATGCGATCACGTTCGCCCAGGCGCGCGAGGTGCTCGACGCGGTCAACGGCACCGAGGAGGACCCGGCCGCCTACGTGGACGCCCACGGCATGCGCCAGTCCACGGACGAGGGCGCGCTCGGCGCTATCGTCGACGAGGTGCTCGGCCGCTGCACCGACCAGGTCCAGCAGTATCGCGATGGCAACAAGAAGGTGCTCGGGTTCCTCGTGGGCCAGTGCATGAAGGCGGCCAAGGGCTCCGGCAACCCCAAGGCGTTCAACAAAATGCTCGCGGAGCGGCTCGAGTCGTAGGGACCCGAGGCACATGGCGAGAGGGGCGGCGGCCTCGCACGCAGGACTGCGCTTCGCGGAAGATCCTGCTTAGCGAGGCCGCCGCCCCTCTCGCCATGTGCCCGCCCGTACTCCTCGAGCACCACTCCGACCGATGTGGGGGCGTGCGCAAGTCGGGATTTCCAGCAATCCCAACTTGCGCGGCCAGCAAGAGACGACGGCTGCTGCGTAACCCGGGAATATTGTCCGTTTGACGAGAAAAACCGACTTACGCGGGCGTCGCGCCCACTCAAGACGTGCGTAAGTCGGGATTACTGGAAATCCTGACTTACGCGTCCCGTCATGATGCGGCGCGAGCTGCTAGACTTCCGGGGCGAGAGTGGGCATCGCGCGCGGGAGGAGCCAGCGGTGGGCGAGGAGGACGTGCAGGTCGCAGAGGGTGTCGAACCAGTCGCGGAGGAGATGACGCCCGACGAGGCGCGCCGGGCGGAGAAGCTCTCGCGCCGGCGCATGGCCTACAGCTTCCCGCAGTTCTTCTGTCTGCTCAACCTCGGCCTCATCCTCACGGCCGTGGCGCTGGTGCTCTTCAAGACGCCCAACCACCTGGCCTTTGGCGGCACCACGGGCTTTGCGATCCTGCTCAACACGGCGCTGCCGGCGCTTCCCGTCTCTGCGTACATGTGGATCCTCAATGCCGTGCTCGTCCTTCTCGGCCTGGTCTTCCTGGAGCGCAAGGCGGTGCTGTGGAGTGCGTTCGCGTCCTTTGCGCTCTCGGGCTACACGTCGCTCTTCGAGTGGCTGTTCCCGGTCACGACCTCGATCACCGGCGACCTCTGGCTCGACGTCTGCTTTGCCGTGCTGCTGCCGGCCGTGGGCTCGGCGCTGGTCTTTGACATCGGCGCGTCGACCGGCGGCACGGACATCCTGGCCATGATCTTGCGCAAGCGCACCGACCTGGAGATCGGCAAGGCGCTCTTTGCCGTGGACGTGGCCGTGGTCGTGGCGGCGATCGGGCTCTACGGGCCGCGCGTGGGCCTCTACTGCGTGCTCGCGCTCATCGGCAAGACCTTTGTGGTGGACGGCTTCATCGAGTCCATCCGCCAGCGCAAGGTCTGCCAGGTCATCTGCGACCACCCGCGCGACGTGGAGGAGTTCATCGTCAAGAAGCTCGGCCGCACGGCCACGGTGACCTTTGGCTGGGGCGCGTACTCCGGCAAGCGGCAGACGATTCTCACCAGCGTGCTCTCGCGCCGCGAGGCGATGAAGCTGCGCCTCTTCGTGCGCGCGCAGGATCCGGGCGCCTTCATCACCATAGTGAGCAGCTCAGAGATCATCGGCCGGGGCTTTCGCGGCGTGAACTAGCGCGCACGCGGCAGCCCTCCGAATCCCCTCTCGGAGGTTTGGGTTCATCGTTTCTGCCGCGGAGGGGAGACCCATCCGCAAAACCCCAGCTCAGCTGATGGTATGAAAAAGTATGTGACTCCTTGAGGCTCCAACACGAACCCAAACCGGAAAACGGTTTGGGTTCACTTTCTTGAGCGCACGTGCCATAGGAAAAACCGCCAAGCCTGTGACCTGCGGTTTCTCTCGGGGTGTCCGCACGTGAGCGAAAACGATGAACCCAAACCTCAAAGAGAGGGCTCGCTACTCCGTGGCGCGGGCCTCGTCGAGGTAGTTGTAGAGCGTGTACTTGGAGATGCCGAAGTACTTGCAGACCTTGGGGCCGCTCTTGGTTATGAGGAACGCACCCGTGTCGTTGAGGTAGCGGATCGCGCGGACTTTCTCCTCCTTGGTCATGAGGGCCACGGGCGTGCCCACGAGCTGGACGCTCTGCTCGATGAGGTCGTCCAGCAGATCGGCCACGCTGCGCACGATTGGCTCCGGCTCGCGCGGGGCGCTGGGCTCCGTGCCCACGACCTCGGCAATCGTGTCTCCCATCGCCCGCAGGATCGTGATGTCGTAGTTGACGGCAAAGATGCCCACCGTTCGACCGTCATCATCACGGATGAAGACGGTCGAGGACTTGAGGATCTTGCCGTCTGCGGTCTTGGTGAGGTAGGCGAGGCGGTCCTCGAGACGCTCCGTGCCGGCGTGCAGCGCCTCCAGCACCACGTGGCTCGGCCCGTCGCCGAGCTTGCGGCCGGTGACGTGGCCGTTCTCGATGGCGACGATCGAGTGGCTGGGGTCGGTCGTCTCGAGGTCGTGAACGACGACCTCGCACCCGCTGCCAAACTGCAGCGCGAGCGCGTGGGCGAGCCGCTTGTAGAAGTCGAGCTGTGTCTCGGTCATGGCGTTCTCCTCGCGTTGTGTGAACGAGAGAGATGGTACCCGAAATGGTGGGCCTGCCAAACTTTTTGTTTGGTCCCCGCACGTCCGCAGACACCCAAAAGAAGTTGAGAAAAACGCCCTGACGTCGCGTTATATCACGCCGTGGACAACGAAAACTTTTTGAAGACCCGTCCGAGCCCGACCGCTCACGCCCCGCAACCTACCGTCTAACAGATTTTCATCGAAGCAGACAAATTGTTAGCCATCCCCGCGCAATACTATCGAAACATAGTCGGAGCATCGTGGAGAGGACGAGCATGTCGAAGACGCAAGCAGTGGAGGAAAAGGGGTCCTCCGCGATTCTGTTCCAGCGCGAGGGGATGCCGCCCGTCGGCGAGATGCTGCCCTGCGCGCTCCAGCACGTGCTGGCGTCCTTCGCCGGCATCATCACGCCGGCGATCCTCATCGCGGCCACCTTTGACTTCACCACCCAGCAGCGCACGGACATCATCCAGGTCGCGCTGATCCTCTCCGCCATCGACACGGCGCTGCAGGCCTTCGCGCCGTTCCGTCGCATAGGCGGTAACCTGCCCATCGTCATGGGCGTCTCGTTCGCGTTCCTGCCCGCGCTGCAGGCCATGGGTGCCACGTTCTCCTTTGGTGCGCTTCTCGGCGGTGAGATCGTGGGCGGCATCGCGGCCGTTCTCTTTGGCATCTTCTACGGCAAGCTCAAGGCGTTCTTCCCGCCGGTGGTCACCGGCACGGTGATCTTCACCATCGGCGTCTCGCTCTATCCCACGGCCATCAAGTACATGGCCGGCGGCGAGGGCACCCCGCTCTGGGGCACCCCGCAGGCCTGGTGCGTGGCGCTCGTCACGTTTGCCGTGGTCTTTGGCCTCAGCAACTTTGCCAAGGGCACCCTCAAGCTCGGTAGCGTCTTCTTTGGCATGATCGCGGGCATCATCGTGTCCGCGCCCTTCGGTATGCTCGACTTCTCCGCCGTGGGCGAGGCGGGCGTCTTCGCGTTCCCCAAGATCATGCCGTACGCGATCGAGTTCCACCCCGAGGTCTGCATCACGCTCGCCGTGGTCTACCCGATGGTCGCCATTCAGGTCATCGGCGACGTCTCCGCCGCCTGCCTCGGCGCCATGGACCGCATGCCCACCGAGCGCGAGCTCTCCGGCGCCATCGTCTCCCAGGGCTGCACCTCGCTCGTCTCCGCCTTCATCGGCGGCCTGCCCACCTCCGCGCTCGGCCAGAACGTGGGCATCATCTGCTCCAACAAGGTCGTCAACAAGTGGGTCTTCGTGATCGTGGCGGCCGTCTTCGCCGCAGCTGGCCTGCTCCCGCAGCTCTCCGCGCTGCTCACGGCCATCCCGCAGCCCGTCATCGGCGGCGCCACGGTGGGCGTCTTCGGCACCATCACCATGAACGGCGTCCGCATGTTCACCAAGGACGGCCTCACCCCGCGCACCACCACCATCGTGGGCACCTCCGTGGTCTTTGGCCTGGGCATCTGGATGGCCTCCGGCTGCCTTGCCGGCCCCGGCATGCCCACGTGGGTGACCACCGTCATCGGCTCCAACGCCATCACGCCCGCGGCGCTCATGGCCATCATCCTGAACCTCATCCTGCCCGTGGACCCGCCGCACGAGATCCGCACCGCGGCCACCAAGGAGCAGGCCGTCGCCAAGGTCATGCCCGCGAGCAAGGAGTAGCGGGCCCCGGGACGACCCCGAGCACCCAGCAGGAACGCGGTGCGAGAAGACCGGTCTTCTCGCCAAAAGGATAGGAGACGAAATGCTGCTCGTCACCAATGGTCGCGTCATCACGCGCGACGCTGACAACGCTTACCTCGAGAACGGCGCCGTTGCCATCGATGGCGAGAAGATCGCCGAGGTCGGCGACGCCCGAGCCCTGGCCGAGAAGTACCCGCAGGCCGAGGTCGTGGACGCCCACGGCGGCGTCATCATGCCGGGCCTGGTGAACTGCCACACCCACATCTACTCCGGCCTGGCTCGCGGCCTCTCCATCAAGGGCTGCAACCCCACCAACTTCCTCGAGAACCTCGAGCAGCAGTGGTGGAAGATCGACGACAACCTCACGCTCGACGGCACCCGCGCGAGCGCCTATGCCACCGTGCTCGACAGCCTGCGCGACGGCGTGACCACGATCTTCGACCACCACGCGAGCTTCTGCGAGATCCCCGGCTCCCTCTTCGCGATCAAGGACGTCTGCGAGGAGACGGGCATCCGCGCGTGCCTGTGCTACGAGACCTCAGACCGCCGCGGTGACGAGAAGCGCGACCAGTCGATCGCCGAGAACGCCGAGTTCGCGCGGTGGGCGGCCGAGCAGGACTCCGGCATGATCGCCGCGATGTTCGGCGGCCACGCCACCTTCACGCTCTCCGACGAGACGATGGACAAGATGGCCGAGGCCAACGACGGCCTCACCGGCTTCCACATCCACGTCTGCGAGGGCATGAACGACGTCTGGGACAGCCGCCTGAACCGCGGCGGAATCTCGCCGATCGAGCGCCTGCTGCAGCACGACCTCCTGGGCCCGCGCACGATGCTCGGCCACTGCATCCACGTCACGCCCGCCGAGATGGACATCATCAAGGAGACCGGCACCCACATCGTCAACAACCCCGAGTCCAACATGGGCAACGCCGTGGGCTGCGCGCCGGTGCTCGAGTTCTACCGCCGCGGCATCCCGGTGCACATGGGCACCGACGCCTACACGCACGACATGCTCGAGAGCCTCAAGGTCTTCCTCATCATCCAGCGCCACAACGCGGCCATGCCCAACGTGGGCTGGGTCGAGGCTATGACGATGCTCTTCCAGAACAACCCCGCCATGGCGAGCGCCTACTTCGGGCGCGAGGTCGGCGTGCTCAAGCCCGGCGCCGCGGCCGACGTCATCGTGATGGACTACCCGGTCTTCACGCCGTTTTCGGACGAGAACATCGACGGCCACATGCTCTTCGGCATGATGGGCAAGAACTGCCGCACCACCATCGTCAACGGCAAGGTGCTCTACAAGGATCGCGAGTTCGTGGCCTTTGACGAGGAGCGCATCAACGCCTGGACCCTCGAGCAGTCCAAGTTGCTCTGGGGCACCCTGAACGAGCGCACGTACTAGGAACCGTTGGCCGGGCGCGAGGGGTGCCCGGCCCCACTCGGCCTCCGCGGGGCCGACCGTCACCTTTCGCCGGCGCGCGGTCTCGCCGGCGGGCCACATGATTCAAAAGGGGTCTGTCCCCTTTTGGATCACGGAGAGGAGCAACAATGAGCGATGTCATGAGGCCGATCCCGTTCGCGCAGGTCATGGACTGGGTCCTGACCGAGCACGACACGCAGGCCAGCATCTTCGGCGTGCGCAAGGCCTACGTCCACGAGGGCGGCGCCGAGCCCATCTTTGCCGAGAAGATCGAGACCCCCTTCGGCCCGGCCGCCGGCCCCAACACCCAGCTCGCGCAGAACATCATCGCCTCCTACGTGGCGGGCTCGCGCTTCTTCGAGCTCAAGACCGTCCAGGTCATGGACGGCGAGGAGCTCTCCGCCTGCGTGAACAAGCCCTGCATCGTGGCCGAGGACGAGTGCTACAACTGCGAGTGGTCCACCGAGCTCACGGTGCCCGACGCCTTCGCCGAGTACGTCAAGGCCTGGTGGGCCTGCAAGCTCATCGCCCGCGAGTACGGCCTGGGCGACCCGGACGGCTTTGTCTTCAACATGTCTGTGGGCTACAGCCTCGAGGGCATCAAGTCCGAGAAGGTCGACAAGTACATCGAGGGCATGAAGGACGCCTCCGGCACCGAGGTCTGGGCCGAGTGCCGCGACTGGGCCCTCGCCAACCTCGACCGCTTTGACAACGTCGACGCCGACTTCGTCAACGCCGTCTCCCCGCAGGTCTCCAACTCCGTCACCGAGTCCACGCTTCACGGCTGCCCGCCCGACGAGATCGAGCGCATCGCCACCTACCTCATCGCCGAGAAGGGCGTGAACACCTACATCAAGTGCAACCCGACGCTCCTGGGCTACGACTTCGCCCGCGCGCGCCTGAACGAGCTCGGCTTTGACTACATCGTCTTCGACGACACGCACTTCCGCGAGGACCTGCAGTGGGTCGACGCCGTGCCCATGTTCGAGCGCCTCATCAAGCTCTGCGCCGAGAAGGGCCTCGCCTTCGGCGTCAAGCTCACCAACACGTTCCCGGTGGACGTGACCCGCGGCGAGCTGCCGAGCGAGGAGATGTACATGTCCGGCCGCTCGCTCTTCCCGCTCACGATCGAACTCGCGCGTCGCATCGCCCGCCAGTTCGAGGGCAAGCTGCGCATCTCCTACTCCGGCGGCGCCGACGCCCGCAACATCCGCGAGCTCTACGCGGCCGGCATCTGGCCGATCACCATGGCCACCAACGTCCTCAAGCCCGGCGGCTACGAGCGCTTCTTCCAGATCGCCGGTCTTCTCGCCGGCGCCCCGCGCGCCGAGGTCGTGGACGTCGACGCCGTGACCGAGCTCGCGGCCCGCGTGGCCTCCGGCAAGGATTACCAGAAGCCCATCAAGCCGGCCAAGCCTCACAAGATCGACGCCGAGCTCCCGCTCATGAGCTGCTTCACGGCGCCGTGCCGCACCGGCTGCCCCATCCAGCAGGACATCCCGGCCTACCTCTCCCGCGTGGACGAGGGCAAGTTCGCCGAGGCGCTCCAGATCGTCGTGGAGCGCAACGCCCTGCCGCACATCACCGGCAACCTCTGCCCGCACCCCTGCGGCGCCAAGTGCGAGCGCAGCTTCTACGAGCCCGAGGGCGCGCGCATCCGCGAGTCCAAGCTTGCAGCGGCGCGCGGCGGCTTCGACGAGGTCGTGAAGAAGCTCCGCGCCGCCGGTCCTTCTCGGCTTGCCTCTGCGGCCGATAAGAACGTCGCCGTGATCGGCGGCGGCCCGGCGGGTCTCGCCACCGCGTTCTTCCTCACGCGCGCCGGTGCCAAGGTCACCATCATCGAGCGCACGGACAAGCTCGGCGGCGTGGCGCGCCACGTCATCCCCGAGTTCCGCATCTCCCACGACGACATCGACAAGGACGTGGCCCTCTGCCTCGCCTTTGGCGCGCAGGTCCAGATGGGGCGCGAGGTCACGAGCGTCCAGCAGCTCTTCGATGAGGGCTTCACGGACGTCGTGGTCGCCACGGGCGCGTGGGCGCCGGGCAAGGTGGGCCTCAAGGCCGGCGAGGAGATCGACGTTCTGGAGTTCCTCGAGGCCGCCAAGGCCGGCGAGCCTATGGAGCTGGGTACCGACGTCGTGATCGTGGGCGCCGGCAACACCGCCATGGACGCCGCGCGCGTGGCCAAGCGCGCCGAGGGCGTGCAGAACGTGCGCATCGTGTACCGCCGCACCAAGAAGGAGATGCCGGCGGACGAGGAGGAGCTGCAGCTGGCGCTCGAGGAGGGCGTGGAGCTCTGCGAGCTTCTCGCCCCGATCGGCGTGGCAGGTGGCCAGCTGGCCTGCGAGGTCATGCGCCTCGGCGAGCCGGACGAGTCCGGGCGTCGCCGCCCCGAGCCCACGGGCGACACCGTGGACGTCCCGGCCACGGCCGTGATCTGCGCCGTGGGCGAGCAGATCGAGCGCGGGCTCTACGAGGGCGCGGGCGTCGAGGTCGACCGCCGCGGCCGTCCGACCGGTACCGCCACTGGTGTGGACCACGTCTGGGCCGCCGGCGACTGCCGCCGCGGGCCGGCCACCTTCGTGGAGGCCATCGCCGACGCGCAGGCCGTCGCCCGCGACCTGGCCGGCGTCGACTTCAACGCCTATGCCGACAAGAACGTCCGCGCCGACAAGTACGACGCCATCATGGGCCGCAAGGGCGACATCTGCCTCGACGTGGCCGGCTGCACGTCCAGCCGCTGCCTGGGCTGCGCCACCGTCTGCGAGGTCTGCTGCGACGTCTGCCCCAACCGCGCCAACGTGGCCATCAAGGTGCCGGGCCTCGCTCAGGAGCAGGTCGTCCACGTGGACGGCATGTGCAACGAGTGCGGCAACTGCGCCGTCTTCTGCCCGTGGAGCGGCCGTCCGTACAAGGACAAGCTCACGCTCTTCTGGAGCGCCGAGGACATGGATGCGAGCGAGAACCGCGGGTTCCTCCCGCTGCCCGATGGCACGTTCCGCGTGCGCCTGGCGTCCGGCGAGGGCACCTACGACGTGAGCGACGCCGCCTGCGGCCTGCCCGAGGACGTGCGCCTCACCATTGCCGCGGTCCGCGACGACTACGCCTACCTGCTGGCCAAGTAACCAACCCGCGGCGTGCAAAGGGGACAGTCACTTTTGCACGCCGCGCATGAACTCGCCGGGTTCGGAATCTGGGTGCGTGCAAAAGTGACTGTCCCCTTTGCACGCAACGAGGGGAGAGACATGGACGACGAGCTCAAGCGCATCTGGGTCGCCGACGAGGGCTGCATAGGCTGCCGCCTCTGCGAGCGCGCGTGCCCCACCGGTGCCATGCGCGTGGAGGACAAGCAGGCGGCAATCGACTACGCGCTCTGCATCGCGTGCGGCATGTGCGCCACCAAGTGCCGCAAGGGCGTCATCCACGACACGCTGGGCATCTACGCCCCGGCCCAGTAGGGGAGGAGACCATGGCCGCTGGAACCGCCGTCAAGGCACCCGCCGAGTACCGCTTCACCGTCAACGGCGAGGAGCAGGTCGTCGCTACCGACAAGCCGCTCCTTCGCTACCTGCGCGACGAGCTTCATCTCACCTCCGTCAAGGACGGCTGCTCCGAGGGCGCGTGCGGCACCTGCACCGTGCTCGTGGACGACCGCGCCACCAAGGCGTGCGTCCTCACCACGCGCCTAGCCGCAGGCCGCGACATCGTGACCGTGGAGGGCCTGCCCCACGAGGAGCAGGAGGCCTTCGTCTACGCCTTCGGTGCCGTGGGTGCCGTCCAGTGCGGATTTTGCATCCCCGGCATGGTCATGGCGGGCGCAGCCCTCATCCACAAGGTGCCCGACCCCACCGAGGATCAGGTCAAAGTGGCCATCCGCGGCAACGTCTGCCGCTGCACCGGCTACAAGAAGATCATCGAGGGCATCCTGCTCGCCGCCGCCATCCTGCGGGGCGAGAAGAGCATCGACCCCGAGCTCGAGCGCGGCGACGACTACGGCGTGGGCAAGCGCGCCTTCCGCGTTGACGTGCGCCGCAAGGTCCTGGGCTTTGGCAAGTACCCCGATGACATCGACGAGCGCGACTTCCCGGACCTCACCTACGCCAGCGCCGTGCGCTCCAAGTACCCGCGCGCCCGCGTGGTCAAGATCGACGCCGAGAAGGCCCGCGCCATGCCGGGCGTCCTCGCCGTGCTCACGGCCGCCGACGTGCCCGTGAACGCCGTCGGCCACCTGCTCTACGACTGGGACGTCATGACGGCCGAGGGCGACATCACCCACTGCGTGGGCGACGCGATTGCCCTGGTGGTGGCTGAGGACGCCGCCACGCTGGAGAAGGCCAAGAAGGCCGTCAAGGTGGAGTACGAGGTCCTCGAGCCCGTCCGCTCCATCGAGGAGGCCCGCGCCGAGGGTGCGCCCGTGCTCCACAAGCCCTACCTCGCCTTTGGCACCTGGGTCACGCCCGAGAACAACATCTGCCAGCAGCGCCACGTGGTCCGCGGCGACGCTGCCGCCGCGCTCGCGGGAGCTGCGCACAAGGTGACGCGCACCTTCAAGACGCCGTTCACCGAGCACGCCTTCCTCGAGCCCGAGTGCGCCGTCGCCTTCCCGTACAAGGGCGGCGTCAAGGTGTGCTCGTCCGACCAGGGCGCCTACGACTCCCGCAAGGAGATCGCCCACATGCTGGGCTGGGACGCCACGCCCGAGAAGGTGGTCGTGGAGACCATGCTCGTGGGCGGCGGCTTTGGCGGCAAGGAGGACGTCTCCGTGCAGCACCTGGCCGCGCTCGCCGCGCTCGCGGTGGACCGTCCCGTCAAGGTGCGCCTCACGCGCCAGGAGTCCATCAACTTCCACCCCAAGCGCCACTACATGGAGGGCACGTTCACCCTCGGCTGCGACGAGGACGGTACTTTCGTGGGCCTGGACTGCGAGATCAACTTCGACACCGGCGCCTACGCGTCGCTCTGCGGCCCGGTCCTGGAGCGCGCCTGCACGCACTCCGTGGGTCCCTACTGTTACCAGAACACGGACATCCGCGGCTTTGGCTGGTACACCAACAACCCGCCCGCCGGCGCGTTCCGCGGCTTCGGTGTCTGCCAGAGCGAGTTTGCGCTGGAGAGCCTCATCGACCTTCTCGCCGACGAGGTGGGCATCTCCCCGTGGGAGATCCGGTACAGGAACGCCATCGAGCCGGGCAAGGTCCTGCCCAATGGCCAGATTGCCGACCGCTCCACTGCCCTCAAGGAGACCCTGCTCGCGGTGCGCGATGTCTACGAGGCGCACCCCGGCCACGCCGGCCTCGCCTGTGCGATGAAGAACGCGGGCGTGGGCGTGGGCCTGCCCGACGCCGGCCGCTGCAAGATCCGTGTGGAGGACGGCCGCGCCGTGGTCTACTCCGCCACCTCCGACATCGGCCAGGGCTGCAACACCGTCTTCCTGCAGGACGTTGCCGAGGCCACCGGACTTCCGCTTGCAAACATCGTGAACGGCGAGTGCTCCACCGAGAACGCGCCCGACTCCGGCACCACCTCCGGGTCGCGCCAGACCCTCATCACCGGCGAGGCCGTGCGCGGCGCGGCGTTCCTGCTGCGCGACGCCATGCTCGCGGTGGAGGAGGGCACCGAGACCGGCACGGAGCCCGTGGTCGCCCACGGTGACGGCTTTGTGGTTGAGTACGCCGACGGCACGCCCTACGTGGGCCCGGGCGCCGGCTACCACGCGCAGGACCCGGTGGCCGCGCTCGCCAAGCTCGAGGGCCGCGAGTTCTCCTACGAGTATCTCGAGAAGACCGACAAGCTCGGCGCGGACGTGCCCAACCCCAAGAGCCACGTGGCCTACGGCTATGCCACGCACGTGGTGATCCTGGACGATGACGGCCGCGTGACCGAGGTCCACGCTGCGCACGACTCCGGGCGCGTGGTGAACCCGATTGCCATCCAGGGCCAGATCGAGGGCGGTGTGCTCATGGGCATGGGCTACGCGCTGACCGAGCGCTTTGACCTCGAGGACTGCGCGCCGCAGGTGAAGTTCGGCACGCTGGGCCTCTTCAGGGCGACGGACATTCCGGACATCCACGCGATCTACGTCGAGAAGGACGAGCTTTTGGACGTGGCGTACGGCGGCAAGGGCATCGGCGAGATCGCCACGATCCCGACGGCACCCGCGGTGCAGAACGCCTACCGTGCGCTCACCGGCGAGCTGCAGTGCGAACTGCCGCTGCGCCACTCGTACTACGCGCGCGACTAGGGGCCGCGCCGCCCGTGCGCCCGCGGAGGGCGCCCGACCTGACATACCCCCGCGACAAGTAGCTCCGCTTCGTCGCACATCCCTTGCTTGGGGCCCGCCGGTTTGCCATGCCCGGCGGGCCCTCGTTTTGTGCGAGCTGCCTCAACCTGCGAAGTCGAACGCTGCGGTCGCGAAGTTGACCGACTCCTCGTTTCGTGCGGCTACTTGCTGGTACAACTTGAAGTCAGCAGTGATGACGGGGATACCCTCCTCAGCGAGCTCCACGTAAGATGCGTCGGTGAATCCCAGCCACATGAAGGGCTGTGCTTCAACTACCTTGACGGCGGGGACGTGCTTCTCGTTGAGCGCCTCTCCAGACTCGATGAGCTCCCTCAGTATCTGATAGCAGCGCGTGCGGGAACCCTTGTCCGAGTCCAGGAGATTGGTCGTCTCCGCGAGACATCCTGGTGTGACGACAATTTCGTCATAGCTTGCAAGAAGCCTGCAGAGCACGTCGTAGGAGCCAGCATCGTAGGCGGCAAGACGCTTGTGACGGGCTATTGTCGAGCGGTCTGCGAGTCCAACAAGAAAGAGCAGGAATACGTTGGTGTCGAGCGCAACTTTACGCCGGCTCATGGTAGGGCTCCATCCTCTTGAGCTCGAGCGTAGCTCTGTCGAGGATGAGCGTCTTATAGGTGCGCAGTGACTTTGGGCTTGTAGTGAGTCCTGCAAGGGCCGTTGCCGGAAGGTCGCTTCCGAGGACGTAACCAACAACGACGCGCCAGCTGGTTTCGTCCTCGCTCAACTCGATGCCCTCGAGAGCTGCGTACCTGGCCTCCGGGATGAGCTCCACGAGAATCTCAACCGCTCTCTTTGCTGCTGCCTGCGCCGACGAGACGTCCATGACGAGTCCTCCAACCATGTCGTTCCTTTCTCTTCAAGTGTAGCGCGCTCGCGTTCAAGCTCTTGAGGTAGTTCCTCATGAAGCCTCCGTGCCTCCATTGAGGGGTAAGACCCTAGCACGGAGGCGGTAGGCCTTGTCTTGCAGTTGTCTTCCACGTAGCTGCGTTCCCAGCTCAAGACAGTTGAGAAGGACATATGATTCGAATCTCTATCGACAGACGGTCGGGTTTCGTGTGTCACCGGTAGATAAGTTGCCTTGGGTGCAAATCGTTGCGTCGCGCGTCCGCACAATGGGTGTCGGGGACAGCGAACGGCATAGTCGCCGTCAAAACGGCTTGCTGGAAGAAGCGCTTGTGGACAGCGAGGGCCAGGCGTTCGCGACGCTCGCGACTTTACCGCCAAATCTTTACCGCCAGTGGCGGTAAAACGCCTATCGGCGCGGAGGCCAAGATTATTCTGCTGAGAATTATTCTGCGGAGAATAATCATGCGGCCGAGAAGGGCGCGGCGCTTCAAGCGTAGCCCGACAATCAACGCTCCCGTCACGCTACGGAAACACGGGTAGGGCAAAGTTACCCTTTGTGTAGCTGAAACTGCCCGCGCCCCGTCGAGAGGCCCTCCATGTTTGACTTCCTCATGTCCGCCATCACCGCCCTGAACGACAACGTGCTGTGGGGCGTCCCCATGGTCGTGCTGATGCTGGGAACCGGCGTGTTCCTGCTCTTTGTCATCAAGGGCGTCGTGTTCACGCGCTTCAATGTGGTCATGCGCTACACCACCAAGACGCTCTTCCAGCGCGCCGATCCGTCGGAGGCGGGGGAGGGCACCATCTCGCCCTTCCAGGCGGTGTGCACCGCGCTCGCGGCGACGCTCGGTACCGGCAACATCGTGGGCGTGGCGCTCGCGGTGGCCACGGGCGGCCCGGGATCGATCTTCTGGCTGTGGCTCTCCGCGCTGGCCGGCATGGTCATCAAGTTCTGCGAGGTCACGCTCTCGGTGG
The DNA here is from genome assembly GCA_963931035.1 of uncultured Atopobiaceae bacterium. Taxonomy (GTDB): domain Bacteria; phylum Actinomycetota; class Coriobacteriia; order Coriobacteriales; family Atopobiaceae; genus Thermophilibacter. The sequence continues at coordinate 1,980,213 of OZ006979.1, forward strand.
CCTACCGCACGCGCAACGAGCGCGGCGAGATCGTGGGCGGCCCCATGTACTACATCTCCCGCGGGCTGGGCAAGACCTGGCTCGCCATGCTGTTCGCCGCCTTCGGCTTCCTCGCGTCCTTCGGCATCGGCGCGAGCGTGCAGGCCAACTCGCTCGCCGGCAGCGTGAACGCCACCTTTGGGGTGCCGCTGCCCGTCATCGGCGCCGTCGTGGCGCTGCTCGCGGGTCTCGTCCTCATCGGCGGCATCACCCGCATCGCTCAGATTACCGAGAAGCTCGTGCCGTTTGCCGCCATCTTCTACCTCGTCGGCGCCGCGGCGGTGCTCGTCGTCAACGCCGCCGAGATCCCCGCGGCGATCGCCCAGATCTTCCGCGACGCCTTCACTGGCACCGCAGCCACGGGCGGCTTTTTGGGCGCCACGGTCATGTACGCGTGCCGCGTGGGCATGTCGCGCGGCGTGTTCACGCACGAGGCGGGCATGGGCTCGGCGCCCATCGCGCACGCCTCCGCCGACACCGACCACCCCGCCCGCCAGGGCCTGTGGGGCACCTTCGAGGTGTTCTTCGACACCATCGTCATGTGCACGATCACGGGCCTTGTGATCATCACCTCGGGGCTGTGGCACGCCGACCCCATGATGTCCGAGGGCGCCATGAGCTCGGAGGCCTTCGGGCAGAGCATCCCCTTTGGCCAGTACATCGTGACCGTGGGCCTCATGCTCTTCGCGTTTGCCACGCTGATTGCGTGGTACTACTACGGCGAGAAGTGCGTCGAGTACCTCTTCCGCAAGAGCCGCGCCCAGCGCGTGGCGGTGCGCGTCTACCAGGTTGCCTATGTGGCCATGGTGTTCGCGGGCTGCGTGACCAACCTCGACGTGGTGTGGGAGTTCGCCGACTGCTTCAACGGCCTCATGGCGATCCCCAACCTCATCGCGCTGATCGCGCTCTCGCCCGTGATCCGCCGGCTTGCCGCGGACTTCTTCCGCGACCCCGACCGCCGCCGCCCGCGCGACACTGACTACAGCGGGATGCTGGTGTTTAGGGACAAGCGCTAGCGCATCCGCTTGCCGCGGCTCACCGAGTGTGCACCAACCGAGAAAAACGTCTCTGCGGAAGCGCTTTTTCTCGGCTGGTGCACACTCGATGCGACTCTACCCAGTTGTCTGCATGGTCCGAATTGTTGTCCGGTCGCTCAGGTAGCCTTGAGCAAAGATGGGCATCGATTTGGAGGTAGACAATGGGCCTTGATGCCACGGTGCGCTGTCGGTGCTTTGAGGAGGGCAAACTCAAACCTGGCCCCCTTCCGCTGGATGACCTGTATATCGACGAGGAGGGATACCTCTCGTCGCACAAGTTGGACGCGGCTCATGCGAGATTGACGTACCGGCAGTTTGACGCTCGGTATGACGATCTCCAGAGGGAGTTCGAGAAATGGGCGGACTCTTGCTGCGAGCACGAGTGCGGGGAGTACTGCTCTGAGTGGGTAGGCAATATAGCAGGGTGTGCTCAGTTTGAGTCCCTTGTTGAGGCTGCTGGCGGTGAAGCTGAGTTTCCCTTGCTTGCAAAACTGCTTCCGCACGCGAACGGGGGAACGTATCCGGCAGAGATGGCGGCTGCCACCCTGGAAGAGCTGGACCGGTTCATCGAGAAGGTCAGTGACGTCGATGAGTGGATCCTATGTGACGCAGAATCTGATACAGAAATCTGGACCTCCACGGAGAAGGCGTCGTTTCCGTGGATGATGGGTCCGTTCGACGAGGTGAGAATGACCGGCGGCAAGGTCTGCTTCTTACATGCGGGGCGTCCACCGGTGGAGACGACTCACTTCAAGCAGGTTCCGCTCGGTAAGTCAAGCGAGAGTGGCTGTCAGCGGATGGAGATCATCTGTCTGGATACGGGTGCGACGACGGAGACCTTTGACTCCATCGGGCCGGAGGGGGCTCCGAAGGTCGAGCGCGAGTTCTATGTCACCTCAAAGAAGGCCCCTTTCCTCTACGAAGGTAAGTACGGGACCGCGGAACGCATACGGAACCTACTCGTTGCCTCTCTCGAGACGGGCAACCCGATAAGGTGGTGCTAACAATGAGGCGTCACATCGTTCCGGACGAGGCCTCGGTTGAGGTCCCGCATCTCAGCTACAAAGACAGACACGCGCTGAACCGCCTGACGGCATACGGACGTCCCATACTCGAGGGGAGCTTGCTCCGCTGCGGCTGTTTCCATTGCGGGAGCTCGTTTGTGGCGAGCAAGATTACCGACTGGATGCCTGAGGAGGACGGCGCGGACACAGCCCTCTGTCCGTACTGCGGGTGCGACGCCGTACTTTATGACACGAAGGAGTTCCCGCTGTCCACGGCCTTGCTCTCGAGCATGTATATGGAGTGGTTCAAGTCGAAATACCAGGAGCGGGAGACAGTCGCGACGTACGCTCCGTCGTTCTCGGGATATGATGACTACCTGAGGCAGGGCATCGCCTTTCGATTGGAGAAAAGCCCTAGGCACGAGCTGGTAGGGGAGGTCGAGCTCTGGCTGATGGATAACATCAGCGACTGGGATTGGCTCGTGGATAAAGGTTTAGCTGAACTCTATTCTGACGATATGGTTGACGCGGGCTCGCATGCCGAGGAGGAAGAGGGGCCTAAGGAGGAGCCAGACGAGAAAAACAAGGACGCCGGCGGCCTGTTGAGAATCGTTGCTCATGTCGAGAATGGCGAGTCTGCCGAGTACGAGTTCATCGACGAGCGCGGTCATGTGATCTCTTACCCGCTCTGGCATGAGGAGGATCGTTGCCTGCTTCGCGAGCTTCTAGAAAAGCACGGCTCGCGTCTCATGGGCCTGCTCGTTGACCCCTTTGGCTCAAAAGTGCGGCTCGTTGTTGATCATGGAGAAGGAGCTGCTAATCCAACTATTCCAGCTGCTTGCTGGAATCAAGCCGCCTATCGATAACTGCCCTTCAGTCGCTGTGTGGGCGGTAAGATTTGTCTGTGATAGCCCACTAATCCCTTTGACCAAGGAGAGTGTTGTGGCAAATCCTGAAGAGCTCGACAGTCAGGACATTCCGAGCACGAAGCGTTCGGCGGATATGTACGTTGATGCTGTCAACGCGGTTATCGGGCTTGCCGGCATGGCCGTACCACTACTCGTCCCGGGCGGAAAGGCCGCTGCCGTTGCAGGTGCTGTTGTGAAGGCAGCCCCGGTAATACAGGGTGTTGCCAACCAACTTCCCAAAATAGCGCCCGTGGTGGCTCCGGCGGCAAAGAAGGTTGTTGGCGTCGCTGCCGAGAAAGCCCCCGACGCTGTTGCTGCTGGGTTCGGCAAGGTTGCTGCCGCTGCCAAGGGTGCCGCTGAAGCGGCGGGAGGGGCGGCGGTTGGGGCGAGAAACGCGGTGCAGGGAGCGATAGACGCCAAGGCCCAGGAGAAGGCACGCAAGCTTGCTCGCAGGACCCTGCTCGATGGTGCTGGGATTCGTATGTCCTCGGCCTCGTTCATGGAGAACTGGGATGCACAGTCCAAGCTTCAGGAGGGGAGCACTGGCGAAGGCTATCTCAACTACTGCGGCTGCTATGCGATTATCACCTGTGACGGTGCTGTCCACAAGGATGATTACAGCAAGTATCGGGAAATCTACGTGGGCAAGTCCACGAACATGGGGGCAAGCATTCACGACGACTTCGTCGGCAAGGGAAACGCGGACGTCTACGCCGACGTAAAGTACAAGCAGCATGTCTACGTTCTGCTCTATCCATGCTCAGAGGACAAGCTTGACCAGCTGGAGGAGTCGCTTATCACCGCCTTGGACGCGGATGCATCATACAATCGTGAACGTCTCTCTTGAGAATCCCGCATAGCAGCTACTCGCGGGCGCATACGCTGTCCGTCCTTCTTCTGGCCACGGACTTTTCGAGGGATATCCTAGCTATAGAGACAAACCAGAATCGGGGACGCCATGTCAGACAGTAGCGAAACAACTCAAGAAATCACCGTCATCAAAGACGAGCACGGCCTGCTTTTTCTCGGCGACCCCAAGGAGATCAAGACCTGGCTTGACGAGCGCGGTCTTGCCTCTCGCGAGTTCGCTACCAAGGCATTGAGGACCGGTGGCTCTGCCGTGCAAACGGCAGCCAAGGTGTCCTCGGAGTCCGGTCGCTGGGTGAAGCTCACTAAGGACTCCGCCAAGCTTCTCGAGAAGTATGGCAAGGCGGGCGCCATACAACCCGGTGTGGTGCAGAAGTCAAATGGACAGATTGTCAAGTGGCTCAGGTTTGAGAATCCGAGCCAGCTCTTCTCTCCTGCTATGGCGACGGGCGTTGCCGGGATGATGACCCAGATGGCGCTCGAGCAGGCCATCCAGGAGATTACGGACTATCTCAAGAGCATTGACGAGAAGGTCGGAGACCTCCTTCAAGACCAGAAGGACCAGACCGTGGCCGACCTCATTGGGGTGGTCTTTGAGGTGGACGAGGCTGCGGCAATCAGGGACAAGGCGGGCACATTGAGCGATGCCGCTTGGTCAAAGCTTGCCCCGTGTGCTCAGACGACGAGCCGGGCGCTCGGATATGCCTTGACCAAGCTTCAGGGCATTTCGGACAAGCTCTCGCGCGCCGAGTCTGTCGATAAGATCGAGCACGTGCTGAGCGCTGCAAAGGAAGACGTGCCCGCGTGGCTCGTTATGGTTTCCAGGGCTGTGCAGACGAGGGACAAGCTCTCGGTCATCGAGCTGGAACGTGCCTACGCCGAGCTTCCCGAGGTGCTCGAGGAGCATCGCTTGGGAATCGTGGAGGCGAGGCGAGAGCGCCTTGGCAAGGTCAAGGCCAGGATTGATGCCCTTCGCGAGGTGCTCGAACTGTCGGCAGACAGGGTCAGGGAGGAGAAGCTTCTCCATCCCTTTGCCGTGGATGACGTTCTCAGAACTCTTGATTCACTGATGGAGCAGACCAGTCAGTTCTCCAAGGGGCTCGATATCGAGATGGACGAGAAAGTCATCGAGCGTGCTCCGGAGTGGCTTGACGTTGCCGGGAAGCTTGCTGGCGACGTTGCCTCGGGTGCCGCGAACGGCGCGCAGCAGCTTGGCGGTGCTATTGCTGATGGGGCGGGAGCTCTGAGCGAGGCAGCGGGGAAGGGGGCCGCTGATCTTGGGGCTGCCGTGGCTGACGGAGTTCATGAGCTTGGCAAGGCCATTGGTAGTGTTGATCTCAAGAAGGCTGCGGATTCGCTTCCGCTCAAGCTTCCATTTGGGAAGCGCTAGACAGAGTAATCCCAGAGATTGCAAATGACCTTCTCATGAAGACTGGCTGCAGAATCTGGCGCGCTCATAATCTCGCAGTATTCCTGTCCGGTAAACAATTGACGTCAGTTCCGGCAAGCGAAAGAAGATGTGAAGGCAGCAATTAATTTGCAAGAACAGTATCTTCGAGCCTATATGGCTTGAAGATCCGGTCATCGCGTCGCTATCAAAATACGATGATTAGTATGTTCGACGCTGCTCTATTGGTGGAGAGAAAACCGCGTAGGTATAGCGTGCTAAACTGCAATCTGGTCACGGTGAAGCTCGATCTTTGAATGTGAATCGCATTCGCAAAAGAACTGTTTCTCACTGCGGGCAACTGTTTGATGGACTGATTGAATTAGCCTTGTTGTCGCCTGGACCGTCCGGAAGGAGCTTCACCGTGGCCTCTCCTGAGATTAGATTTACAAGCATCTCTACAAACGCTCAACTTGCCGAATACTGCGGTGTTTCATGGGATGAGCTGAGAATGCTTGCGTATGCAGATGGAATCAAGCGGTATACGGAGTGGCTTGTTCCAAAAAAGAATGGGGAAGGCTTCAGGCGTATCTCCTCGCCCATGGCAAACCTGAGAAGAGTGCAACGGGCGATTGCTAAGGGCCTATCGGAATCCTATAGCCCCCTGAAATGCGTTTACGGCTTTGTTTGTGAGCGCAATGTGGCCATGAATGCTTTGCAGCACGCAAGAAAAAGAACGGTGCTCACCCTCGATCTCAAGGACTTCTTTCCGTCGATTTCAGCTTCACGTATTCACGGTCTTTTCGTTAAGACAATGGGTTTTCCTCAAGAGGTGGCAAATACGCTAACTAACTTAGTCCGCCACGAAGGGTCTTTGCCCCAGGGCGCGCCGACTTCTCCTGTAATAAGCAACATGATATGCTTCAAGATGGACCGAGCACTATTAAACTTTGCAGCAAATAACGGTCTTACATACACAAGATATGCCGACGACCTTGTCTTCTCCAGTACGAGTGCGTACTCAGCTCGAAAGATGGTAGATCAGGAGAAGAACGCTGTTTGTGGCATCAATCACTTTATTACAGACACGATTGAGGCTAATGGTTTTGAAATTAATGAGCGAAAGGTTCATGTTGCAAACCGCGGGAGTCGTCAGATAGTCAATGGTATAATAGTCAATCAAAAGTGCAATATAAGGAGAAGTCAATACAGGGAGTTCAGAGCCCTATTCCATAGGTGGTCAAAGGAGGGCTATTCTGCGGCGGCCGCTGCATACTTCCGGAACAAGAAAAACCATTGCTACAAGCCAAAGCTATGTGATGGAGACGAGCTGTGCGACGAGAAAACATTCGCGAGGCACATCCGTGGGCGTCTCGACTATTTCTCAATGGTTGTAGGGGTAAATGGACACCCTACTGAGCCGATGGCAAAGTTGTGGACCCTCTTTCATCAAGTTACGCATGAGCGTGTGCCGTACCTAACCTTTGAGAAATCGGCAGTTCAGCTTTCGTACGCGTTTGATTCCAGAGAGACGGACGATGTAGTCGGAGCAGATTCAAGCGGAGTGATAATCCAGGACATCTTGATGACGTGCAGTCATGGTCTGCCCAAAGAATGTATCGATAAGAATGGAGACGCTGTTTCTATTGATATCCGAACGGCGTTTGGCGGGAGTTTTTCTATAGAAGCGTCTAGATTTAAGAAATATTCTGGCTTTGACTTTGCGTTTGCGCGGCTTGACGCAGATTACCGCGATTTGGGCATACAGTCGGTTAATCCAAGCTATATGCCTCAGGCGGGCGAGACAATATACGCCTCGGGATACGCAGGCGGCAATACACCTTCGCACTGCGTACAGGCTTCAGTGCTCCCTAGTCGTTACGGTAATGGAAGCGTTGTTGTCGATAGGGCGTTCATCAAGGGAATGAGCGGTGGGCCTGTCTTTAACACTCGACACGAGGTAATCGGAATTGTTCTTAAGGGAAGTGACGAATCGAGTTACTCAAGGGATGGCGAATTTCTTCCTTTCAAATCCATTTCCGATTTTGAGCCTTTTGCTCTACGCAAATGATAAGTGAGGGTAGCTCCTGATTGAAAAGAACATCCGAGTGACATAGCGCAGTGACTATCGAGAGAGCTTGGTTACGTGCAAAGGTCTGTAACTGCATTTCTCTAATGAGGTGTATGAATAGTTGCGTTTAGGCGGCGTTCCCGAGCGTAACGAGTCTTTGCTGCAGGAATGGTTGCTCCGCCCTTCTTAAACTCTTTCGTCTCGATCGATCGCATTCGTCGATATCACTTGCACTCCTTTCCCCTGATTCTAGTGTTGATTGCTGCCTGATGATTCCCTGTTGATGTGGAAGATGGCGAGTTAGCGGATTGACATGCCGCGGACCATGTGTGGCACATGGTAAAATCTTCTGCTTGCAAGGAATGGCATCGCATCGGACGGTGCGGCAACATCAGGTGGAAAGGGCAGGTCGGCACGTTGTCTGCGAATCAGGTACAGAGCAATAGCATCACTGCTGTGGACCTCTTCTCTGGCTGCGGCGGCATGTCCCTCGGCTTCGAGAATGCCGGGTTTAAGGTGCTAGCTGCATTTGACAACTGGACGCCAGCTGTCGAGGTGTACCGCAAGAATTTCGACCATCCCATTCTTGAGCAGGACCTCTCTGATGTTAATGCTTCCGTCCCTCTTGTCCGACAGCTTGCCCCTACAGTCGTTTTCGGCGGGCCGCCTTGTCAGGATTTCTCGACGGCTGGGCATCAGGACGAGAACGGCGGTCGAGCCATTCTCTCGGTTGCTTTCGCGAAGATCGTTTCCCGAGTAAGGCCGCAGTGGTTCGTGATGGAGAATGTCGCGACCATAAGAAACACGCGCTCGTTCAAGCGTGCTTGCGATACCTTTCGAGAGGCGGGGTATGGTCTTACCTGCAAGGTGCTTAATGCCGCATATTGTGGGGTGCCGCAAATCCGTAAGCGCATGTTCGTTATCGGGGGCATCGGTGAAGAGGATAACTTTCTTGATGATGTGCTCGACAAGGGGCTGAGCGAAAAGCCTCTCACGATCAGAGACTATCTCGGCGACTCGCTTGGGATCGATCACTACTTTCGCGTGCCGACGAATTACAGCCGGAGAGGCGTGTTCAGCATCGACGAACCGTCTATGACCATCCGCGCGGTCGACCGTCCTATACCGCCGGGGTATAAGGGCAACCCCAATGACTCCGCTCCCGTGAGCGAGACGCGCATATTAACTCCGAAGGAGCGCAGCTACATCCAGACCTTCCCCGAGGAGTTCGAGTTCTTCGGGAGTAAGTCAGACGTGAACACGATGATTGGCAATGCCGTTCCGGTTAACCTGGCCAATTACGTCGCAAGAGCTCTGATGGGCTACATCTCCAACAAGAATGGTGGTAACGAATGAGAGCCGTCGACATCTTCTCTGGTTGCGGCGGCATGTCTCTTGGTTTCGAGCAGGCTGGATTTAAGGTTGTCGCCGCGTTCGACAACTGGAAGCCTGCAGTGGAGATTTACCGCGCGAACTTCACGCATCCCATCTATGAGAAGGATCTCTGTGACGAGGATTCCGTTGAAACCATCAAGGAACTGAGGCCCGACTTGATCATGGGAGGGCCTCCCTGTCAGGACTACTCGATTGCGGGCAAGCGCACTGAGGGGGCGCGGGCGAACCTTACCATCCGGTTCGCCGAGATTGTCGCGGGCGTATTGCCTGAATGGGTCGTGTTCGAGAACGTCTACAACATCGAGAGGTTCGGCACGCTGCCGCGAATGAAGGCGATGCTCAAGGATGCCGGATATGGATTGAGCTCTCGCGTGCTCGATGCGAGCCGCTGTGGGGTGCCCCAGGCAAGAAAGCGCTTCATTCTGGTCGGCAGGCTCGGCGCCGAGGATGGGTTCTTCGACGAGTCGTTCGTTGAGGGCATGGCGGAAAAGCAGATGACCGTGCGGGATTATCTGGGTGACAAGCTCGGCACGCAGTACTATTACATGCACCCGCGCAGCTACAACCGGCGTGCCGTCTTCTCCGTTGACGAGCCCTCCGCGACGATACGTGGAATTAACAGGCCGATACCGGAGAACTACAAGCGACATCATGCCGATGCAGCGGCAATTGAAGACGGCGTTCGTGCTCTCACGACGAAGGAGCGCAGTTACCTGCAGTCCTTTCCCGAGGAGTTCAAGCTTGAGGGCGCAAAGACAAGCGTCGAGCTTGCCATCGGGAATGCCGTTCCTCCGGCATTGGCGAAATACGTTGCCGAACGTGTCTTAAAATATGAGAACGGCGTTGAGCAGTAAGAGGTGAGTGCCTTGTCGTACTTCAAGCAGACCGAGGATTACCGGACCTATCAGGGCGAGGAGTGCGACTTCCATCTTGACTACAACGCGAACAGCGGCGGAGGCCAGGCATTCCTTGGCGGGGCGTTTGCCGGGAAAGATGGCGGAAGAGCCTCAGCCTCGACGCTCGGTGGCCTGACTGCCACTTTTGCGCTTCGCTTCCATAGGGCTGACGGCAGCGTGTGCAAAGTTGACTTGGGGACGCAGGAGTCGTATCGCTACCCTGTTTCTCCTCGCGGAGCCGGAAGCCAGCAGATGAAGCTAAGTCTTGGGGGGAAGGTCAGACCGAGCCTGCTGTTGCCGGCTGTCATGATGCTTCCTGAGACAACGACCATCAACATGGCGGACTCTCTTGAACTCTCGCCGCTTACGAGGGGAAATTACTGGCTGAGATCTATGTGGCTCGATTGCGAGCTCGAAGATGACGGTTCGGCTTGCTTCATTCCCAAGGACTATGTGTTCAGTGGCGGCCTCTCTAAGCAGGGTAAGTACGCGACGGAAGACGGTAAGCCAACCGGAGAAGCCATGTTCTTCACGCTCGATTTCGAGCGACGGATGAATGACATCCTCTATGCAGCAGATCGCTGCAGCGCTCTTCCGAAGGCTGCGGCCGACGTCCTGCGACACTTTGGCGCTGTCCTTCTCGGCGTCGTACCGTTTGATTGCGAAGATTGCTACAAGAGAACCGCTGAGCTCATGAGCCTGATTGCTCACGAGTGCCCTACGACCTATTCGGGCATCGGCGACCCGCTGCCTGCTGTGATGGATATTGTTGGACGCCCGACTTTTCTCGATCATTCTGTCGTTTCCGTCCCGTCAAGCGTCCCCGAGCCCCGCAACCTCATCTTCTTCGGGGCTCCTGGCACGGGCAAGTCGTACCGGCTCGCACGGCAGGCGGAGAAGTATTTCGACAAGAGGAACGTCAGGCGCGTCACCTTCCACCCCGACTACACCTACGCTCAGTTCGTGGGCTGCTACAAGCCGGTCACGACGATGCGCACGGTGACCGATGAAGATGGAACCGAGAGCACCCAGAGCGAGATCAGCTACGGTTTCGTTCCGGGGCCGTTCCTGGAGACATACATCGCTGCGGTGCAGAACCCCGGCACGAACTACTTGCTTGTCGTTGAGGAGATCAATCGCGCGAACCCGGCGGCCGCGTTCGGTGACGTGTTCCAGCTGCTTGACCGCGACTCCGACGGTCGCAGCGAGTACGAGATTGCTGCGCCGCGCGAGATGCGCGAGTACCTGCGCGTGTTCCTACCGGAGTACGCCACGACTGCGTATATCCAAGACCCGGAGCGGTTACTCTCCGAGCAGCTGCGTCTCAGGGACGAGGCGGAGCGGCTGTCGCTGCCGCCCAACATGTTCATCTGGGCAACCATGAACAGCGCGGATCAGGGCGTCTTCCCGATGGACACCGCTTTCAAGCGTCGCTGGGACTTCCGCTACATGGGCATAGACAAGGGCTCGGACAAGATCGCCGGCTACGCCGTGCCGGTCGGGACGCCCGCGCGCATGGTGAGCTGGGACGCTTTGAGGCGTGGCATCAACCAGGTGCTGCTCAATGCGGGCGTGAACGAGGACAAGCTGCTCGGGCCGTTCTTCATCTCGCCCGCGAGGCTCGCTGATCCCGACGGCTTCACTCAGGTTTTCAAGGACAAGGTGCTGCTCTACCTCTTCGAGGATGCCGCCAAAACCAAGGCTTCGAAGGTGTTCTCTCACGAAGGCCGTGCGACGTACTCGGATGTTTGCGAGGACTTCGAGAGTTTTGGAGAGCTTGCGTTCAGGGGTATGCGCGAGTTGCCGTCCTTCTCGCCGGCCAACGCGAGCGTGACTGATGAGCTTGAGGCCGGAGAGGAAGCGGACGCCGTGGAGGAGCCTGTTTCTGACGGTGCGGAGTAGCGCCATGCGCACGGTCTACGTTCGTGAGCGTTCTTTCCACACCCCAGTGAGCCTCGCGCGTACGCTTGGCATCGAGGTGGATGACACCGACCGCTACATCGCCCTTCTGTGCGCGCACGGCGTGCTTCGGTTGAGGACGGGTGACGAGCCGAAAGAGTACGATCCGCTTGGAGAGAGCGCGCCGCGCGGGACCTATCAGTTCGTCTACGTCGGTCTCGCCCTGGTGGAGAGCGTCTGCATCGTCGTGTACCCGAAGTACCTGCCCGAGGTCGACCCCCTGTGTCCCGATGACGCCACAAAGGCCGCGATGCGCCAGGTGTTCAGGGTGCTTCGCAAGAGCGGTGGAAGCTACGCCAGCATTGCCGCCGCGACTGAGGAGGGCATGGGGGCGAACGACCGCCTGGCGCTCATGCTCTCGCTGCTCGAGATGTATGACGAGTATGGCGTCTACTCTAACTACGTGCGCACCATTGCGGACAACGGGTCGGGCAACATCAGCTGGGAGCGCACCATCGCGGCGAACCTTCCCTTCGTGCGGGATGGGCGTCCCATCTACTTTGACTACAAGACCGTGGAGACTGACGCCGACGCCTCTGACTTCGTAACGCGACTGCATCGCGCGGTGCTTACGGAGTGCTCGCGCTTCATGCAGGAGAGCGGGCTGGCTCAGCTGCTGGCGCTCGACGAGGTGTGGCTGAGCGATTCCTCCGTGGCGGACTTTGGGGACGCCGACTTCGTGGCGTACCGGCTGGAGCGCGAGCGGGCGGTGCAGTTCGTCACGTGGAAGCAGGACGTGATCGACCTGCTCGTGCGCTATGTGCGCGACGAGGGCATGTCTGCGACGTCGGACGCGCCTCTGTGCCTGGGGACGTCAAGCTTCCATCACGTGTGGGAGACGGCGTGCAAGGTCGCGTTCGGTGACGTGCTGGCCGTTCGACTGGGGGAGCTGGGGATTGAGCTGGCTCCGCCGTTCGCGGGGATGGCGGAAAAGCGACTTATCGATGTCATCCCGAGACCGGAGTGGGCTGCATTAGGCGCTGGCGAGGAGCGGGCGTGCGGCGAGGTTGCGACGCTGATCCCGGACATCGTGACGGTGCGAGGTGCCGGCGGGCGCGCCGCCGCCGGGGGCGGGACGTTCGCCATCCTCGACGCCAAGTACTACATGCCGCTGCTGGGCGAGCGTGTTGGCGGCGTGCCGGGCGTGGAGTCGGTGACCAAGCAGTTCCTGTATCAGGCCGCGTACCGCGACTTTGTGCTCGCGTACGGGTTCTCCAGGGTGGTGAACGCGTTTCTCGTGCCGTCGTGCGGTGACGCCGTTGAGCATCTGGGGCGCGTGCGCTTCCCCGGCGTGATCGCTGCCGAGGAGCCGCCGTTCTCGAACGAGGTGGAGCTGTACGCGCTGCCGGCAGAGGCGGTGTTCGACGCCTATGTGGGCGGACGGGAGTTGGACGCCGCGCGCCTTGCTGAGGTGGTTGGCTAGGCGAGGGCGTGCTCGTCGGCTTTGGTGACCGCGTCTGCCGATGCGTCTGCGGTGGTTTCCTCGCCGCTCTCGTCAACTATGACCCACGTCCATGAGCCGGCTCCTATGGGGTACAGGTGCCGTCCGTCGATGTCCGTGCCGGGGAAGGTTTCGGCGAGGTCGGGATCGTAGGTGGTGCGGAAGGCGTCTGACTTCTCGTCGTAGACAAGCGAATCGTCGAACTCGGGCAGCCATGCAGCCATGCGCTCGACCTCGGCGCGCTCGAAATATGGGCGCGCCCAGCCGTTCCACTCTTCGTTGGGGTCGAGGTAGGCGCGGTGGACGCACTCGGGGCGGTCTTCGAGGTCGGCTATGGCTACGCGGTGGGGTTGCATGGGTGGCTTCCTTCGCCTTCAAGGCCACTTCATTTAATATTGTATTGCCTAATGTGTGCCTGACGGTATGTTGATTGCAATAGGAGTTGTAGTATCAATCTTTTGCGATATGGCGCTGTATAGATCGGCGTCTGCGTCCGGTGTTTCAATGCTGACAACCAGCGAGTAGCGCGCTTTGGAATCAACACGATTCTCTGAATGGCGTTCACGCCACCAGCCTATGACAGGGAACACAGCGACGTTTTCAATGTCACTGAAGTCGAGCGCGGTCCCGTCTTTGAAGTCGGAAAAGATCGAGCCGATTCTTCTGTTATTCTGGCCCAGGAACCAGCCCTTCGATCCGCTCACACCCCTTCCCCCATCCTCGCCTCGCATGTTAACGTTAACCCTGCGAGCGAAATCGTCGGCGGATTCTCCAGGGTTGTTGACATCGAACCTTAACCCGTGAGAGGCGTAACGATATCTGTCCTTCCACCCTCGCATGCCGGGGCTCGGCTCAATGTAATACGAAAGCGTGACCCTCAAGCGCGCTTTCGTGTCACCGAGTTCGCGCAAAAGGTCGCTGGGCCAAGGAAGGTGATGAAGGTGCATGTCCTTCATGCAATATTGCTTGTGCCCGTTGTTTACAACGCACTCATATGGAGTCAATTCATCCTGAATGATGAGATTCACGCTGTTGCCAGCGCATTCAATTGCCTTGTCGAGCTGGGGTATGCCATACCCGCAAGCATGGAGCAGTTCACGGCGACCTGTGGATTGCCTGTCTCGTTCGGAGTCAGTCGGGCAAAACATGCTAATCATCGCTTCGGACCATCGGGCAGAGTGCACGAGGAGGGCACGGATAGTTTCCGACCAGAGCGCTGGGTAGGCATTTTCGATTTCAGCTGCCATCCAGGCTGCTTTCGCGACTGCCGCGCTCGTGGCGTTGAAGTGTTTCAGTGGATGTCCGGCTATGTCTGCTCCTGTGGACAGAGGAGAAAGATCTTCTATGCTCCATATGTGGCCGCTGCAATCTCTGGCGGCGTTTCCGCCATCGAGCACAATCTCCGGCTTCACTAAAGATGGACGGTCCCATTGCATCGAAGTGGAGCTGAACGGAGAGAGACCGCCATGCTCCGCAACTGGTTCGTACCCTTGGGATTGTAGAGAAGTATCGAAGATAAATGCATTTTTGCTGCACGCGCCAACGGTCAGCGCATTCCAGGCCTGTCCGGGAGTGCGCACGGGTGAAATCATATTGGCGTCTGGATAGCCCGCATCGGATAAAAGCGAAGGGTTCACGTTTCCAGCCGAGACCAAGAAAAGCTCGTGCTCCTCTTCAGGATTATCTGGATGCGAAATAGCGGCATCTACCGCCGCAGACCATGATGTCGGTTTGCCGTTCGAGACGTCGGCTTCGTTCGCAGTGACCGCCGAGCAGAAGATGCGATTCTCTTCATAGCTTCCGCTCGTGGCGATATCGAAGCCCTGCTGGGTGATTGCCGCATATAGTTCGGGATTGCTCGGGTGCTGGGGCTCGTAAATCTTCACCGATTCCAGCCTATGAGTGATAATCACGGGTTCTGTTGAGGTCACCTTGCTGCTTAAGTCTCCATATAACGCGATGCCCGCAACGCCCGTACCATGATCCTTGTTGTCGGAGGACCCCCATGATGAATCTACGGAATCGACCGTGCTCCCCTCAAATGCAGCCTTCAGCAGGGGGTGACCACTATTAACTCCCGAATCAAGTATGCACACTATTGACTTTCCGAAATGAATACTTGTTCTTGACTGAAGGTCACGGACCCAGAGCCCCTGCTCCTTAGCATCTGCACGGTCAAGGTATGCAGTTGCTTCCAAGGCTTCGCAGAATTCTGCTACGGAATCCGAGTTTCGTATTATCGCTTCAAGATCAGATGAATTCACACAAGCGAGTAAAACAATGCGCGAGGGGAATATGACCTGTTCGGTACGATGCTTAATTGAGAGCTCATCAAGTAAGGTCATGAACTGATCGACGATGACGCAGGGCTGCTCCCTGTCGTATCGAAGCCAGACTTCAGTCCATTGCTTTGTTTCGGTAGGCATTCTTTCCGGGTTGCCGGTCCAGAAAGAAGCCGTCCTGTCGGCGAGGCGAATGTCTTCTACGCTCGTAACCAGCTTGTTATTCGATGGAGAGCCGGTGTCCTCTCTATCCTTTGAACTATCCGCATAGCTCCTGATTTTCTTGCCATAGAAATCGCTCTTCTTTGCCGGGACGTAGACTGTTGCTGCGAAAGAGTTACCTTCTTGACGAACATTGAGAAGACGAACGTCTTGTCTTTGATCCTCCAGGCTGAGCACTGCCAGCTCGCCATCTGATGGTCCCCGGAAATCCAGATATGTACCAGACCTTGTAACTGTCCCCTCCTCGCGCAATGCGCTCTCGGCCTGATAAGCCGAGGACAGGCGGTCGAGCAGCTTGGTTGCATGCCGCATACGATCTCTTGGATAGGCATCCGAGTCGCTTCCGCCGCCTCGCTGGGGAGATTTATATTGGGTGGTTGTGCGGGTGTTCGTGAGGATAAAATTTGGCCGCTTCATGATTTAGCCGGCCTTCTTTTCGCTGAAGTAGGCGGACAATCTGTCAGCGCAGAGACGCTGGAAGATCTCGTCGCTCAGCGAGGAATCGGCCAGCAGGGACTCCTTCACCGCGTCCTCGCACAGGCGTGTAATGTCTGCCTGGCAGAGCTGAGACAGCTCAGCAGCGGTTTCTTCGCCAATGGAGAACTCGGGGTCGTAGGCACCCGTGCGGTTGGCGACGAGGCGCTGGACCTCATCCACGGTAGGAAGCTCATAATGCAAGACATCGTCAAAGCGCCGGAAGAGCGCTTGGTCGAGCATTTGCCGATTGTTTGTCGCTGCGACGATGATGCTCTCGGAGACGTCTGCTTCGATGAATTGCAAGAACGAGTTGAGGATGCGGCGCATTTCGCCGACTTCGTTGTCCCTGCTACGGTCCGCGCCGATGGCATCGAACTCGTCGAATAGGTAGACAGCTCTGTTATTGGCGATTGTCTCGAAGATCTGGCGCAGCCTCGTGCTTGTCTCGCCAAGGTACTTCGTTATGAGTTTGTCGGTCTGCACGATGAAGAGCGGCAGACCGAGCTCTGCCGCGATTACCGAGGCGGTCATCGTCTTTCCGGTGCCCGGATCGCCCTCGAGCAGGAGCTTGCGGCGACAGCTGAGGCCAAAGGATGCGAGCTTCTTTCTCTGTCGGTATTCGGTGAGGACGCGATTGATCTTCTCGGTAATTTCGGGAGAAACGACTAAGTTATCGAGGCGCGCTTCGGGAAACGAGACTAGAAACAGGTTATCCTTGTTCACCAGGTTGATGATGTTGCCCTTGGTGCGAGAGGAAGCATCTACCATTGCGGTAATCTCCCGGCCTAGCGTCGTGTGTCCGGAGCGAGTCTCTGAGGCAGCTATGCGCAGCGCGGTGGTCTTGAAGCGCTCGTTATCCCGATCGTAATGTGCCTTGATGAGAGCTTTTATCTGCTCGCCGGTTGCCATGGCGCACCTCCCCCCTCCATACATTCTCCGTAATTCTACCGTGCGCTCCGAAGCCAGGCGATGGGGTTCTCGGCAAAGGGACGAATTTTCCATCTGAATTGTCCGGATGCTCTGATTGTGCTCGAGAGTCTTAATTGCTTCACTTTGTGACAAGCTCTTACCCTGACGCTGTCTCACTGTTGCCGACTTCATTTTGTCGGTATATCACAGAAAGACAGGTCGGCATGGTCGGTGATGAGGTTGGCTCGCAGGGGCAGGGGTGCACAGAAGGCACGGCGGCGCGCGAGCAGGAGTCGCAGGCGTCGCGGGAGGTGCTGACGGGTGGTAGCGTCGGTGCAGTGGGAGCGGGCACGGATTTCGAGGCCCATCTCGCCGAGCGCGACGCCAAGATCGCCGAGCTCAAGGAGGCTGAGCCGTGGCTGTTCAAGGGCACTGTTCCCAGGCAGGGCGGCAAGACCGGCCTCCCCAACGTGGGGCAGCATCAGACGAGGGCAAGACGGTGAAGCAGTGGCGCGAGATCGCGGGCATCGCGGACGAGGAGTAGCAGATGGCCAACAGCATCGCATCCACCAAGAACTACACGAGTATCCTGGACGAGGTCTACAAGCGCGCGGCGTGCTCGACCTGTCTGAACAGCCCGCGCCGCATGGCGCGCGCCGGGCGCAACGCCAAGGAGATCATGGTCCCGAAGATCGAGGTGACGGGGCTCGGCGACTACGCCCGCAACGTCGGGTACAAGACGGGCTCGATCACCTACGAGTTCGAGACCAAGACGTTCAACTACGACCGCGGCATCAAGCTGCTGGCCGACGTCATGGACGTGGAGGAGGCGGGCGCAAAGAGATGATTATTTGCAGTGGGTCAATAACCGATTTGAGTCTGGCGGTGAGGGTTAAGTTGCGATTAGCAACCCCCCCGAGAAAGTCGTCTGGGTAATAGAATGAGCTTGATGCTGTGGCTGACCGAATATGCTCTGTTCGCGCGTGACATATTCTTACATGGGCTTTGCGTTTTTCTGGCGATTGGCTCTTTTGCACAAAAGGAGGGTGGGGTATGCGCCAAACGATCGAAGCCATCCGAGATGCCATCGAGAAGGAGTGCTGGTTGCCGGCTCTTGCCTTGGCGTTGACTATCCCTGACGTGATGGGCCAGATTGCGTATCCGAAATACGCGTCTCCTCATGGGAAAAGGCTCGTTGGAAAACAGTACAAACAATGGTTCCACGAGAACGTCGAATCCCGATTTGCTGACCACACTGGGTTTGATGAGAATTGGAGAGCAAGGCGCCCGTACTTTTCCGCCGACATGTGCTATCAGCTGCGCTGCGAGCTGCTTCATTCTGGCAGTGATGACATTGACTTCGAATATGGGGAACGAGAGTCCGGGCGAGACTATACGTATGACTTCGAGCTACGCGTACATGCCTGTGATAGCTATGGGTCATATTGGGTGGACCCATGTGGGGACGAGCGAATCGAGGAGCATGTTCATGTCTGCATAGACATCAAGACGCTCTGCGATGCCCTGTGCGATGGGGCAGAACGTTGCCTGCAAAATATTAATGAAGATGAGCTGGCTAAGCATGAAGTTTGCATTGTTGACGTGACTAAATATGCGGGCTTGAAGCGCCGAAATTTGGGTGACACACAGTAGGCCACGAAAAATGGCCGTTTGTCATCTTGGTTTCCTCGGCAAGAGGTTAGTGGCAAATTGAAGCCGGTGGTGTGACGGCGTGGCGGGCGACGCGAGCCTTGATAAGGGTCGGCGCGCGGCCTCTATCCTGCTTAGCCAAGGAATGCTAGCCATGTCAGTATCAAACGCAAGGTCACTGGCAGTTTCGGAATCGGCGGGCACGGTTGGCTGCGATTCAATCTAGGCATTATTTCCGGTAAGTTAATCGAGTGGGGAATCCGCACCGGTCTTTCAGGGTACTTGTCTTGGAAAGACATGACCTGTTTTCACCGTAGAGCGCGTTTTCCACCCGAGCTTACATTCCGTTTGCCTCTCGGATTATCTTCGTGAGCTTATTGAGATGTTTTTGAAGCTCGGATGACAGCTCATGTCCAAGCTCCGCCACTTTTCTCGCAACCCTAATTTTGTCGGGTCCGTAGGTCTTCCCTTTGAACTTTCCACTCAGAGGGCAAGTATATTCTTCGTCCAACTCCCAATCGTATGTCTTGTTTGGGTAGAGCTCATCTAGCGCGTATCGTAGGACCTCGGCGGGGACGTAATTCTCAATCGTCCTGCCATCTGTTACCCATGAGATGTTCCCGCTGTTCTCACACTCTTTTCTGATTCGAAGCTTGGTGGAGTTTAGTTGCGCCCCCTTCTTCTCCCTGTCGGAATCCATCAGAACGCAGAAGTGGGTGTTTACCCTGAACAGTGCGATGAGGTCGTCATCATCGCCTGGGACATCCGCGCTGCAGGAGTTAAGCAGCCTTCCTCCGTACATCATCACTGAATAATGAGTTCCCTCACTGAGCTCTGGAGCTACAACGCTTAGCCAGTAGTTCACGTAAATCCGGTCGGAGGGTCCCTCGACCCAAATGACGTAGTTTGACTGAAGTAGGTCGGATGGCTTTGCGCCGATATCGTCGAGAACGTTGCGTGCGTCTACTATTCCCCTTACCTGCGAGGCGGTGGATTTGCCTCCAATGTTGGTAACTTGCGTTATGGTGACGCCTGGAGTGTTGATGATCGAGGGCGAGTGCGTCGTGATCAGAAACCTGTTCCCGTTCTCGTCGTCGAGGAAGTAGCGGATCAGCTTAGACTGAAGCGTAGGGTGCAGATGAATCTCGGGCTCTTCGATGAGGATGAGCGTGTTGTCGTTGCAGGCTACGACCGCCGCAATTATTACGAGCTCTTCGATGCCGGTGCCAAGGTCGGATAGTTCAAGGAAGCCCGGAGTTCCCGACTTTACGAGAATTGCGGTTGCGTCCGCGTCTGTGTTAATTTCCGCTTCAGGATCGTTCAGGATGTCGCGGACAAACCTCTCGAACCTTGCCCATTTTTTCTGGTTGACAAACTGTTCGCCGACGTTGGGCATTCTGAGCCGTCTGAGCTCTTTGATGAGTCCTTCGCCGCCCGAAACGACATGATTATCCGGTTCGGCATCGTCAGTAACATAGCGAATTGCACCCACCTTAATAACCGGGGGTATTGAGTCCCAAGGGATGAGCTCCCTTACTATCCTGCTGAGGTTATCGGTTGGGCTACCGCTGCCCTGCGAGGCAATAGCAAGAGAGGCGTCCGAGAAATTGGTTCCGCATTCTTCCGAGAGCTTCTCGGCAAACTGCTCGCTGAGAGTTAGTCGCTTTTGGTTGGTGGCCTTGAATTCTGCCGGAATGTCAAAATCGAGCCAGCAAGCTCCTTCCTCTTCGCGAGAGGCCAAATTGCTTGAGAGGGCCTTCTCCAAAACGTTCTTGGCGGGCCTGCACCGATATTGTTTGTCTCCAATTCCCGACAGAAGAGAATCACGACTGAAGCACAGCGATAAGGTTATGTTGGTATTGGATGTTTGGGGCACACCTTGAGGGAGATCTCTGTCAATAAATGGACGCTTATCCCAGTTGATGGCTCCGCCTCTCCGAAGTGACGGAAGAACATGATATGCGATGTTCGCCAGAGCTGATTTTCCGGAGTTGTTCTGTCCAGTGATTAGATGGACTTTGCCAAATGGTCCGACTAAGGCCTGTTGATCTGATGTGAAGCAACGGTATCCCCCGATGCCAAATCCGAGAAACTCATATGGTGCGTTCTCGTTCAAATCGTCTCCCTAAGGCTAAAGAAGCTTTGTGGCATGCTTATCAAGATGATTATCTGTTTCAGATTAAGGTTGTTGAGTCACTTTGAGAATCTCATTTCGTTGATGTGACTTTGGAATCCCATCTTAGGGTAGCTTCTACGTTGATGGGGTGGTGTTGCTGCTGCCGGTTCCTGGTGAGAATGGTCTTTCTCCCAAAGCTTTCTTGCTGTCTGCAGAATGCTCTCGTCGCAAAGAGGCCAATCGTCGAAGTCCTCAACACCGCCCTTTCCGGTTTTATGGGCCAGCTCTTCGTTAATCTTGAGCGTAATACCTATAAGAATAGACAAGAGGCGGTAATAGTCGTCGCGAATATCTTCTGCTTGTGGATTCGGGATGGCGCTATGAGCGTGGTCGTATCGGTTTCGAAGGGCTAAGGAATTTGGGAAAGAAGCATCGTTAAACATATAGTCAAGATAATCTGCCTCTACGGGAGCAAATAGCTGGTCGCAATAGCAGAGAATTCGATCATTTACTAACGATTCAACTACAGAGGAGTCTTCCTCTGTACGACGCCGTAGAGTTATGGCGTCATAATCCCAGACCAGTTTGATGCATACGGCACGAGGGGTCGGAAGAAGCCTCTTATCCCTGCTGTCTTCGAGAATTAGGTCGGCATCAATAAGCATGTCGATTGTCATCTGGAGATAGTCAGAATAATCGTGCCGCGTGACGCGATGTTTCCTCATAACATCGAAGAAGCAAAGCTCGCTCTCATGGGATTCGTGAAGATGGGCAAGCATACATTGATCGGAAAACAGCGCATGGCCCAATCGCTCGAATTCGGGTCCTGCTATGGCATACTTCTTCCCCTCTAGTGCCATAAGGGAGGAAAAGGACTTTAACGTTTCGAACGGAAAGAAATCGTCATCAACCTCGCCCCTCTTCGAGTAAATTGCGTACGCTTTAATAACTCGTTCGATTTCGGGCCCCATCGCTTTGCACTTGTCGAGCCAGGAAGAGCCTTTAGCGGGAAGCGAGAGCGTGAAGCCACGTATTCCGTACTCTTCAGAGAAGTACTCGCCATATGCCCATTCAAGAGCGCTTTCGATGCTTGTTCCACTTGATTTGAGAAGATCGTTATAGGCTGCCGATTCAAGATAGGTCAATCCACTGCGCATCTGAAAGCTTGTTGATGTGCGATATTCTCCCTTCACGTGAGTTCCAAGTAATTCAAGGAGTGCCGTTTGCTCATGAGTTCGCGCAGGAGCAGACATGAGGCCGTTCATGTCTATGTAGTCGAATATGAATTGCAAGTTGTTCAGTATGGTAGCGGGGTCGGTATACTTCTTCAGCCACTGTCCGCTAAAGATATGCGTTAAGTTATGGCCGTCGACCTTTAGGCCCTTGCACGCGATTTGATTCATGTCGATGGTTACGCCAGTGTAGAAATGAAGTCCTGTTCCGTTGGCAAAGAGCTGTTCAACGGAACTATCGTACTTTCTTTTCGCCTGTACTCTAACCTCCGGAGATGGGTTATAAAATCCGGAAGATCCAGTTGGCCAGCCCCGTAATGCTAGCAAGCAGTTTGGATTAGCATTTTCGCTCTTGATGTAGTCGAGCATAATGCGATCTATCTCAGAGCTGTCGAGCGAAGATGGAAGGTGGAGATTCTCGCGGCTACCCGAGTCCGTTGCAAGTCGGCTGATGATGAGCTCGGCCGCAATAGCCGTGTGATTAAGTAGAGCGCGTTTGATCGCTTCACCAAAGTCGCTAACGAGTCGCTTGCTTCTTAAGACGGAACTAATACATTCGGGATGACGGTTGATGAGTTTTTCTAAATCATCGGACTGGATTTTTGTGATGGCGCCAGACGTCTCAACGAGGCTCCAAAACTGCTCAGCATATTGAAGTTCGACAGCTTCAAACACGTCATCTACGCTGTAGACAGAAAGTAATTGATTGATGAACTTACACGCAGTAGAGAAGAGCCGTTTTGCGGGCTCGCCAGAGTCAAGAGAGGCCATGCCTTCGAATAGCTCTGGAATGTTGTCAGCCATTAATTTGCACTGGTGAGCCTCAATGGCGTCATTGATTGTGACAGGGGAATGCGTTTCTGATCTGGTCAGCATCTCAATGCATCTGTCACGGTAATAACCTGCGGACCAGTCGTTACGACCATAGTAGGTGACACGATTGTGATTGGCAGCATTCATTATTATCACCTCGCTGCGGATGCAGTACGACATGGGTGGTCACAAGTTTGGCCTTGCTCCTAAGTCTACGTGCTAGAGACGGATGATTAGTCACTGTTTTGAAAACCGTCAAAGATTGACTTCGAAGTCCAGGCCAGCTTTGTTGCACGCAACGCGTATTGCCTCTTCAATCACCATGTCTCAGACAACGGCTATGACAAGCCCGGACAGATAGCCCCTCAAAGAGATTCGCCGCTACGCTGGGCACTACGCGTGCATCACGGCTGGCGCCTGCGAGGACAAGGAGCTCCGCGTTCTTCTCGCACGCATTCAGAAGCTTGACGTCTCAGTTGTGAATCCGCTGCTCATGTCCTTCTTCGAGGACTATGTCGGCGACGCCCTCTCGCATGACGACTTCGCCTCCATGCTGAGGACCATGGAGAGCTACCTCTTCCGTCGCGCTGTTTGTGACGTCGCAACGAACAGCCTGAACAAGTTCTTCTCGTCCGTGATCGCGCGGCTGAACGCGGTACGAGACGACGGCGGCAATATCCGCGAGGCCTATGAGGCGATTCTCCTGGGCGAGGAGGGGACGGCTCGACGCATGCCGAGCGACGCAGAGTTCGAGCGGGCGCTCAGGACGCGCGACTGCTATGCGTTCAAGCGCGGCTTCTACCTGCTCACCACGCTCGAGAATAGCTGGCATGCGAAGGATCCGCTGGACTTCTCGGGCGGTACCTTCTCCATCGAGCACATCATGTCGCAGAATGCGCTCAACAGTGCGGAGTGGCGTGAGATGCTCGGGGACGACTGCGAGCGCGTCTACGAAGAGCTCGTCAACACGCTGGGCAACCTCACGCTCGCGGCGTACAACTCTGAACTCTCCGACGCACCCTTCGCGGAGAAGAAGGCGCATCTCAAGGGTGGCTTTGACCAGGACTACCTGGTGATTTCCAAGGAGCTGCATGACCTGGACATGTGGGATGAGAGCGCTATCCGCGAACGTGCCGAGCGGCTGGCAGAGCGTGCTCTCGAGGTCTGGCCGTTCCCTGAGCTGAGCGCTGACGTCGTGGCGTCGTATAAGCCGATCAAGAAGGCCGCGCCCACGATGAAGTCCATGACGTTCAGAGCGGTCTGCACCATGGCGAAGATTGTCCCGGGGATCGAGCTGGTTGCCAGCGAGGGCGACCGTGCCGTTGTTGCCACGGTGACCGACGACTACGGCATTCGCCTCTTCAACGGGGATGTCTTGGAGAGCCCTTCCCGTGCGGCGGAGCGGATGAAGGAGCTCGTGACAGGAAAGCGAATCTCCACCAACGGGTGGAAGTACTGGAGCGTGGGGGAAACCGGCTCGTCCCTCTATGACATACGAGTGAAGTGCCTTGTGGAGACCCCGAACCCCGACCTCAAGTCGCTCTTTTGGGATGGCTTCTACGACTATTGCGCCGAACGACAGGACTTTGTGTCCGCGTATGCCGGCCCGTCGGGCAGGGCAGAGAACAACGGGTGGTATGAGACGTTCGGTCTGGGCATGCGGGGCGTTCATGCGACGGCGTACTTCGTGCAGCGCGATGGTTGGGTCGGTGTGAATCTGTGGTTCACGGATGCGTCGCTGTACGGGAAGCTTGTCGTGCGTCGTGAGGAGGTCGAGGCGCTGCTTGCCAACCTTGGTGGAAAGATTTCCTGGCGTGAGCTGAGCGAGAAGACGCGTGAGCTTCAGGTGCGACTGGACGCGGACGTGAGTCCCGAGCGCTGGGACGAGCTGTATGGCTGGCTCGTGATGGGGCTGCTTCGGATGCGTGGGCTCGCACTCGGTTTCCCTGCCTTGCTCTCGGAGTAGCCGGGTACAATCAACTCATGCGGGAGGGAGGCGCTCATGTGCTACACGCTTGATGAGATTCGCGACGCGGTGAGTTCCGTGGCGGTGGAGTATAACTCGGCGGCGCCCGATGACGCCCGCATTCGCAGCGTCTCCCTGTTCGGGAGCTATGCCAAAGGCTCAGCAGATGATGACTCTGACGTCGACCTTCTCGTCTCTTTTTCCTCTTCGGTGGTGAGTCTCTTTACTCTTGCGCGAGTGCTCGAGGCCATGGAAAGCCGCCTGAGCGTCCCAGTGGACCTTGTGCAGGAGCCGCTTCCCGAGGAAGCCTTTCTCGACGTGGGGGAGAGGGTGTCGCTCTATGAGGCAGCCTGACAAGAGGCTTGTGGAGCACGTAGCTGACTGCCGCATCTGATACTGCACAGGAGAACAGTGGCCGGACCCTCTTGTGCGAGATACAGCGCTAATTGTTGTCCGGTGCTCGTGCGACACTGAGCCTGGGGAAGTCTCTCGGGAAGGTGGCGTCATGGCAGAAGCGATTATCAAGAATGACCCTGAGTATCTGGCTTGGGTGCAGGAGCTGAGCGAGCGGTATCGCCGCAGTCAGATTAAGGCGGCGGTTTCGGTAAACCGTGAGATGCTGCTGTTCTACTGGCGGCTGGGGAAGGATATCGCTGACTTGCATGCCGAGAGTCGGTGGGGCTCGGGGTTCTTCGAAACACTGAGCAGAGACCTCAAGAAGGAGATTCCGGACGCCAAGGGTTTCTCGCCACGCAATCTTCGGTACATGAAGCGCTTCTACGAGCTGTTTCCTGTGAACGCGGCAATTCTGCCACAACTTGTGGCAGAATTGCCGCCCTGCGAGGGGCTGTTCTCAATCCCATGGGGCCATATCAGAACGATTATTGACAAGTGTCATGGCAGCCGCGAGAAGGCGGAGTTCTACATCCGCAAGACTGTGGAGAACGGCTGGTCGCGCGCCGTGCTGCTCAACTATCTGGACGGCGGTCTCTATGAGCGGCAGGGCAGGGCGGTGAACAACTTCTCGAGTGCGCTTCCTGCCCACCAGAGCGACCTTGCCCGGGAGATTACACGAGACCCCTACCAGTTTGACTTCCTCGCTATCCGTGACGACTACGACGAACGTGAGCTCAAGGACGCCCTGATGACCAACATCTCTCAGTTTCTGATGGAGCTGGGGACGGGCTTTGCTCTTCTCGGTCGGGAGTACCGTCTGGTGGTGGGGAAGACGGAACAGTGGATCGACCTGCTCTTCTACCATGCCGCACTTCACTGCTATGTGGTCATTGAGGTTAAGGCCGCTGACTTCAGGCCGGAGTACGTGGGGCAGCTCGGAACCTACGTCGTGGCGGTCAACCACATCCTGAAGAGCGAGGTTGACCAACCTACGGTCGGGCTTCTCATCTGCAAAGGCAAAGACAATGTGCTGGCACAGTACGCAGTGGAGGGCTCCAGCCAACCGATCGGCATATCCGAGTACGAGCTTTCCAGGTTGATGCCGAAAGAGCTGCGCGGCTCTCTGCCTACCATTGAGGAGATTGAGGCGGAGCTGCGCGGATGAGTTGTCTCGTTTGACGTAATGTTTGAGGTGCCGTTTTGAGAGGGGTAACCATGCCAACACTTCGTGATTGCGTCTACGGCCAGGCGGTGGCCGATGCGCTGGGCGTGCCCTACGAGTTTCGTCCTCGGGGCTCGTTCCGCTGCACGGACATGGTCGGCCACGGCAGCCACAACAAGCCGGCGGGCACGTGGAGCGACGACACTTCCATGACGCTTGCGGTCTGTGACAGCTACCGTGAGCTGGGGCGCATTGACGTCGACGACATCCGCGGACGCTTCGTGAGGTGGTATCGCGAGGGTGCCTACACGGTCGACGGGCTCTTCGACGTGGGCAACGCCACGCGCGAGGCGCTCGAGCGCGGGCACGGCCTTGCGGGGGAGTGGGACAACGGCAACGGCTCGCTCATGCGCACGGTCCCGCTCGCGTTCACCGACGCCACCGACGACGAGGTGCGCGCCGTCTCCGCGATAACGCACGCAAACCCAACCTCGACGGAGGCGTGCGTCGCCATGGTGCATATCGCGCGGGACCTCATCGCCGGCGCGAGCCCGGCGGACGTGGCGGGCGACGTCGCCGCGCGACCCGTGGACGAGATCCGCTCCGGTGGCTTCGTGCGCCACACCTTCGACGCTGCGCTCTGGTGCCTTGCCAATACGTCGAGCTACGCCGAGTGTGCCCTCGCCGCGGTGAACCTCGGGGACGACACGGACACCACGGCCGCCGTTGCCGGCGCGCTCGCCGGCATCGTCTATGGCATCGAGGGAATCCCGGCCGAGTGGCTTGACAAGCTGCGGGGCAAGGACCTCATCGAGAGCTGCCTGTTCTGAGGGTGAGCGGTAATAACTCCGTTTTGCGCATGCTTGAAACCTCGACTGCTTTGCATGTTGCGCTCAAGATTGCTCGCGAGTCCTTCTTGGTCGAAACCAACGTTTCTATACGCATCCGTGGCTTGTTGCGTACTATGCTATGTAATCATATGATTACACTCAGCTCGAGAGGAGGGTGATGGACCAAAGGACTTTGTTTCTGCGGCAGGTCAAGCTGTTCGTCGAAAAGCACGGGTTCATCCTCGTCCCTCGCGAGCAGAACATCTCATTCATGGCCGAGCATGGTATGACAGTAGATGACCTGAGGCGAGTGATTCTCTCGCTAGAGCCGAAGGACATGTTCGATGGGCCGGAGCCGGACAGGGACCCTCGACGCGCCGAGAAGTGGACCGTGGCGGAATTCTCGCCGGAGTATGAGAAAGAGACGCTGTATCTGAAGTTGTCTGTTCGAACGGACGTGGAGCGATGTAAGTGCTTGTCGGTAAAGCTGTATGTGGACCGACGGGGGACGAGGGAATGAACGCAGAGAAGATGCTGAACACATACTGCCCTGAATGCGACCGTGAGGTCGACGCGCGGCTTGAGCGCAGGGCCGAGACGTTGCCCGTCAAGGGCGAGCCGACCTCCTATGATGCCGAGGTGGCCGTCTGCCCGTGCTGCGGCGAGGCGATTGGCGACTCCCGCGTCGAGGAGGGCAACCTGCGCCGCGCATACTCCGCCTATTGTGTAGCTCATGGCCTCATGGCCCCCGACGAGGTCAGGGAGCTTAGGAACAGCTATGGCCTGTCCCTGCGCGAGTTCAGCAAGTTCCTCGGCTTTGGCGAGCAGACGATCGCCCGCTATGAGTCGGGCGCCATTCCCGATGACTCGCACAACACCATGCTCAAGCTTGCCTCGACGGCAGAGGGGGCGGCCGCCCTGCTGTCGGTTAGGGAGAGCCAGCTTAGTGGGAGGACGGCGTCAGCAGTCCGCCGGTTTATCGAGGGCAGGACCCCGCTCTCTGGGCTGGCCGCAGCTTTCGCCGCGCATCAGCGGCCGCCTCAGGAGATGGTGACGCCGAGCGGTCGCAACGGCTTCCGCTCCTTCAGCATGGAGCGCGTTGCCGCCGTGGTGTGCGAGCTCGCCGCTCGCTGCAAGGATCTCTACAAGACTAAGCTCCAGAAGGCGATGTTCTTCACCGACTTCCTCTGCTATGCAAGGACGTCTCGATCTATGACCGGACTTGCCTACGCGCATGCGGACTATGGCCCCGTAATGGACGGCAGGGACAGGATCGTCGCCGAGCTTCAGGATGCGGGCTTCGTTGAGCTCACGGAGAAGGGCTGGGGCGAGGTCGTGGTTCCCGTGTGCTGTCCGGAAGGCATTCTCAGCGAGGATGAGATCCGGCTCGTCGACGAGGTCGCCGACTTCGTCAATACGTTTGAGACGTCGTCGGAGATCTCGACCTTCTCGCACGAGCTTGACGCATGGAGCAACACCGATAGCGGTCAGTTCATCGAATACGATTCGAATGCTGGGCAGGTTGAGATGGCAATTGCTCGAAGAATGGAAGGCTGACCATGAGTAAGGGACAAGAGCAATCGAGTCAGCGTCTGACGCAAATCGTCGAGCCGACCGACGACGAGAAGGCTGCTGCCCAGGCCGCTTGGACGTTCGGTCGCTCCTACGCTCACGACAGCACGGCGCTCGGGGTGGCCGCCTTCGCGGGGGTCTTCTTCATCGTCTTCGCTATTGTCGTCGTGACGCTCGTCAGCGGCATCGCGCGCGGTGAGTACGGGAGCCAGGACGTTACGTGGCTCGCCGTGATCGGCGGCTCCGCGTTCGCCGTGTTTGCCGCACTTGCGATTGCGTCGGTTCTTGTCGCGCGGCGCCATTACCTCCATCCGGTCAAGAGCGACGTGTTCGCGGCTGGAGGGCGCCTGTTCCACGCCTCGTTCATGCGGGACAAGGAGAAGCACGAGGACGACCGCGGGATCGTCCGCATTAACGTTGTCGGCATCGCGGAGTGCACCGGGTTCTACAACAGGAAGGACAGGACGGTCTGGATCCTTCCGAGTCCCGACGCGCGCATTCATGACGTGTGGCTGCGCGGCAAGCGGTGGGAGGACGAACGCGAGCTGTGCCTCGCCCTTCTGGAGAAGGGGGTTCCGAGCGGCGCGGACACGGACCCGTTCTTTGGCGTGGACGAGAAGTACCGGGGGTTCCTCGAGCGAATCGGCGTTCGGATAGAGGAGACGACCAAGCCCGTCGACTTCCTGGCAGGAACGTGGTCGTAGGCGAGCGACGGCTTTTGTGGCCGGGAGTTGTACGGTGTCGCCGGGATTCGCGGTCTCGGGACTTGCTCTCGGGCACATTTTGGTATTGAAGCTGGGTGCTTCTCGGCCGCGCTCGGTGAGCCGCCCCTCGAATAAAAAACTAGAATAAAATAACGAAAACGGTAATCATTCCAATCTCGAGTAGCAAGCCCTCCTCCCGGCAGAACAACGCAACAAACCCCGCCCGAGCCCCCTGCTAGACTAGCCCCCGACCGCGCGTTCTTCTCGCCCACAGGGAGGCTCTTCTCGCCATGACGCCGGACATCAGGCTCGTGGCCGTCGACATCGACGGCACGTTCATGCGTTCCAACTACACCTACGACGTCCCGCGCTTCGAGCGCCTCCTGGCGCGCATGCGCGAGGCGGGTTGCGCCTTCGTGGTGGCGAGCGGCAACCAGTACTACCAGCTGCGCGACCACTTCCCCGGGCACGAGGACGAGCTGTGCTTCGTCGCCGAGAACGGCGCCTACGTCATGGACCGGGGCGAGCTCGTCTACGTGTGTTCCATGCCGGAGGAGACGGTCTCCGCGGTCGTCGACCTGTGCCGCGACTACGCCGACGAGGTCTGGAACGTGCTCTGCGGCATGAAGGGCGCCTACTGCGAGCGCGGGGCGGTCTCGGACGAGTTCTTCGAGGACATGAGGCGCTACTGCCACCGTCTGAGCTGGGTGGACGACTTCAAGGTCACGGGCGACAAGATCCTCAAGTTTGCGGCCAACGTGCCCGACGAGCGGACGGACTTCTTCTACGACCTGTTCCGCCGCGAGCTCGACGGCCTGGTGGAGCCCACGACGAGCGGCCACGGCTCCATCGACCTCATCACTCCCGGCTGCCACAAGGCGTCGGGGCTCGCACGCCTCGCCGAGCGCCGGGGGATCTCCCCGGAGCAGTGCGTGGCCTTCGGCGACGGTGGCAACGACATTGAGATGCTGCGCTTCTGCGGCATCGGCTACGCGATGGACAACGCCCCCGACGACGTGAAGGCCGCGGCCGACCGCGTGTGCCCCTCCAACGACGAGGACGGCGTGCTCGTGGCGCTGGACGAGCTGTTCGCGTAGGGCCTATCGCCCCGCGACCGCGCCCAGTGCGCGACGGATCCGCTCCGCCACGCCCACGCTCGCTGCGACCTTGACCACGTCCGGCACCACGAATGGCACGACCGCCACGCCCAGCGCCGTCGGCGCGTCGAGTGCGTAGACGTTCATGAGCTGGAGCGTTCCCAGAGCGTAGCTCACCGCCAGCAGCGCGATGCCGGCCGCCGCGCCGCGTGCCCTTCCTGGCAACGCGCTCGTGTGCATGATGGCGCCCGCCACGGGCATGCCTGCGGCGAAGCCCAGGAGGTAGCCGCCCGTGGGTCCCAGCAGCACGCCGAGCCCTCCCTGGAACCCCGAGAACACCGGCACGCCCACCGCGCCCAGCAGCAGGTAGACCACCACGGTGAACACCGCGTCCCGCGTGCGCATGACCTGCGGCAGGAGCGCCAGCACGAAGGTCTGCATCGTGAACGGCACCGGACCCAGCGGCACGGTGATCCACGCGCTCACGGCGAGCAACGCTATGCAGACGCCGCAGCGTGCGACTTGGCGATTGGACACGGCAACTCCCTCGTAGTCGGACGTTCTTCTTGGCTGCATTTTCGCCGAAACAGAGAGACTGCACAAAATGAGGCCGTTTCGAGGGCATTTTTGTGCATTTCCTCTGTCTCGGTGATGAGTGGAACGATTGGGCTGCCGAGCTGGTGCACTTGGCAGGCGGTTTCGCTGGGCGACTTGAGAGAATGCTGCCTTCAAAGCCGACTTGTGAATAGATTTCTGGAAGCCCGACGGGGTGGTGCCTAGGACGGGAGGGCAAACGCCCAGTTGTTTTTAATTCAATAAACAATGTCAAGTCACCACGCGGGAGAAATCTGTTCACAAGTCGGTTCTCAAGTCACTTTCTCTCGTTTTGGCGTACCGGGCGCCGCCGGCCGAGGGGGCGCAGGCAAGAAGAACGAACGACGCGTGTGGTGGTCGTGGAGTGGTTCTTCTGGCCATGCCGTTCGCAGCCGCAAACGTACCGCCCGCGGCATCGCGAAAATTCCTCTTGAAACACTCTTGAAAAGTGGGAATATATGGGCTAACAAACATTTTGTTTGGATACCAGACAAAAAGTTGGTAAGCCCGAAGGAGCAAGGAGGAAGCGTTGAGCGAGAAGATCAAGTGGGTCGCCAACAAGATGCCTAAGAGCGACGACCGCCACCTCGGCATCATGTCCCTCGAGAACGTGGAGGCGGCGCGCAGCTTCCACCAGAGCTTCCCGCAGTACGACGTCACCCCGCTCGCCAAGCTCGACGCGCTGGCGGGCGAGCTCGGCCTCAAGAACCTGGCCGTGAAGGACGAGTCCTACCGCTTTGGCCTCAACGCCTTCAAGGTGCTCGGTGGCTCCTTCGCCATGGCCAACTACATCGCGGGCAAGATCGGCCGTCCGGTCTCCGAGATGACCTACGACTACCTCACGAGCGACGAGCTCGCGCGCGACTTCGGCCAGGCCACGTTCTTCACCGCCACCGACGGCAACCACGGTCGCGGCGTGGCCTGGGCCGCCAACAAGCTGGGCCAGAAGGCCGTCGTGCACATGCCCAAGGGCAGCGTGAAGAGCCGCTTTGACAACATCGCCGCCGAGGGCGCCGAGGTCACGATCGAGGACGTCAACTACGACGAGTGCGTCCGCATGGCCGCCGCCGAGGCCGAGGCCTGCGAGAACGGCGTCATCGTCCAGGACACCGCCTGGGACGGCTACGAGGAGATCCCGTCCTGGATCATGGAGGGCTACGGTACCATGGCCTCCGAGGCGGCCGAGCAGTACGCGGCGGCCGGCGTGGAGCGCCCGACGCACGTCTTTGTGCAGGCCGGCGTCGGCAGCCTGGCCGGTGGCGTGGTGGGCTACTTCACCAACCTCTTCCCCGACAACCCGCCCACCTTTGTGGTGATGGAGGCCGACACCGCGGCCTGCCTCTACAAGGGCGCGCTGGCCGGCGATGGCGATCCGCGCATCGTGGACGGCGACATGCCCACGATCATGGCAGGCCTGGCCTGCGGCGAGCCCAACACGCTGGGCTGGGACATCCTGCGCAACCACGTGTCCGTGTTCGTGAGCTGCCCCAACTGGGTGGCCGCCAAGGGCATGCGCGTGCTCGGCGCTCCCAAGAAGGGCGACCCGCGCGTCATCTCCGGCGAGTCCGGCGCCGTGGGCGCGGGCCTGGTCACGACCCTCATGGAGTCCGACGAGTACGCCGAGCTCCGCGAGGCCATCGGCCTGGATGAGACGAGCTCCGTGCTGCTCTTCTCGACCGAGGGCGACACGGACCCGGTGAACTACCGTCGCGTTGTGTGGGACGGCGCGTACCCCGCTGAGTAGGGGGAGAGCGAGAAGAACGGGTTCTTCTCGGCAGATGACTGGTAACGAGGGCGTCAGAAAGGACGTAAGCAAAATGGCCAAGGAACTGGATTTCGAGCAGATCAAGAGCGCGGCGGAGGCGTATGGCAAGGACATGACCGCCTTCCTGCGCGCCATGATCTCCCACCCCAGCGAGTCCTGCGAGGAGGGCGAGGTCGTGGCCTGCATCAAGGCCGAGATGGAGAAGCTCGGCTTTGACAAGGTCGAGGTCGACGGCCTGGGCAACGTCATCGGCTGGATGGGCGAGGGCGACAAGATCATCGCCATCGACTCCCACATCGACACCGTGGGCATCGGCAACCGCGACAACTGGGAGGCCGACCCCTACGAGGGCTACGAGACCGACGAACTCATCTACGGCCGCGGCGGCTCCGACCAGGAGGGCGGCATGGCCTCCGCGACCTACGCCGCGAAGATGATGAAGGACCTCGGCCTCATCCCCGAGGGCTACAAGATCATGGTCGTGGGCTCCGTCCAGGAGGAGGACTGCGACGGCATGTGCTGGCAGTACATCGTCAACAAGTACTTCGACGGCCCCGAGGACGCCCGCGAGAAGATCGAGTTCGTGATCTCCACCGAGCCCACCGACGGCGGCATCTACCGTGGTCACCGTGGCCGCATGGAGATTCGCGTGGACGTGCACGGCGTCTCCTGCCACGGATCCGCGCCCGACCGCGGCGACAACGCCATCTACAAGATGGCCGACATCATCGCCGACGTCCGCGCCCTCAACAACAACGGCTGCGACGAGTCCACTTCCATCAAGGGCCTCGTCAAGATGCTCGACCCCAAGTACAACCCCGAGCACTTCGAGGACGCGCGCTTCCTGGGCCGCGGCACCTGCACCGTCTCCCAGATCTTCTACACCTCGCCCAGCCGCTGCGCCGTGGCCGACTCCTGCGCGATCTCCATCGACCGCCGCATGACCGCCGGCGAGACCTGGGACTCCTGCCTCCAGGAGATCCGCGACCTGCCGTCCGTCAAGAAGTACGGCGACGACGTCAAGGTCTCCATGTACATGTACGACCGCCCGAGCTGGAAGGGCACCGTCTACGAGACCGAGGCCTACTTCCCCACGTGGATCAACTCCGAGAGCGCCGCTCACGTCCAGGCCCTCGTCGACGCGCACCACGCGCTCTTTGGCGAGGAGCGCATCGGCTGCGAGCCGTCCATGGACAAGCGCGCCGGCCGTCCGCTCACGGACAAGTGGACCTTCTCGACCAACTGCGTCTCCATCCAGGGCCGCTACGGCATCCCGTGCGTGGGCTTTGGCCCCGGCGCCGAGAGCCAGGCGCACGCGCCCAACGAGGTCACCTACAAGCAGGACCTCGTGACCTGCGCCGCGCTCTACACCGCCGCGCTCAACCTCTACGACCCGTCCAAGAAGACCGGCGACGTCACCGTCTTCCGCGCCGGCGCCACCGACAACGACATCCAGTAGACGCTCTGACCCACACAGAAAGGAAACGACCATGGCCAAGGACTTCTCCGCGCTCCTCGACGAGCTCAAGGGCTACGACTTCTCCGGCATGTACGACTCCGACTTCCTGCACACCTGGGACAAGACCACCGACGAGCTGCGCGCGCTCTACGCCGTGGCCGCCGCCCTGCGCAACCTCCGCGAGCGCAACATCTCGCCGCGCATCTTTGACTCCGGCCTCGCCGTCTCGCTGTTCCGCGACAACTCCACGCGCACGCGCTTCTCGTTCTCCAAGGCCACGAACCTCCTGGGCCTCCAGCTCCAGGACCTCGACGAGAAGAAGTCCCAGATCGCCCACGGCGAGACCGTCCGCGAGACCGCCACGATGATCTCCTTCATGGCCGACGTCATCGGCATCCGCGACGACATGTACATCGGCGCCGGCGACGCCTACATGGCCGAGGTCGCCGAGTCCGTCGCCGAGGCCTACAAGGACGGCGTGCTCGACCACCGTCCCACGCTCATCTCCCTGCAGTCCGACTCCGACCACCCCACCCAGTCCTCCGCCGACATGCTCTACCTCATCGAGGAGTTTGGCGGCCTGGAGAACCTCCGCGGCAAGAAGGTGGCCGTGACCTGGGCCTACTCCCCGAGCTACGGCAAGCCGCTCTCCTGCCCGCAGTCGCTCATCTCGCTGCTGCCGCGCTTTGGCATGGACGTCACGCTGGCCCACCCCGAGGGCTACGACCTCATGGGCGACCGCGTGGAGGCCGCCAAGGCCTACGCCGCCGAGTCCGGCTGCACCTTCAAGCAGGTGAACACCATGGAGGAGGCCTTCGAGGGCGCCGACATCGTCATCCCCAAGAGCTGGGCGCCCTACGCCGCCATGGAGCAGCGCACCAAGCTCTACGCCGCGGGCGACGACGAGGGCATCAAGGCCCTGGAGAAGGAGCTTCTCGCCCAGAACGCCACCCACATGGACTGGTGCTCCACGCGCGAGCTCATGGCGAAGACCGCCAACGGCGACGACACGATCTACATGCACCCGCTGCCCGCCGACATCTCCGGCGTCTCCTGCGAGCACGGCGAGGTCATGGCCGACGTCTTTGACATGCACCGCGTGGGCATGTACAAGGAGGCCAGCTACAAGCCGTACGCCATCGCGGCCATGATCTTCCTGCAGAAAGTCAAGGACCCCGTGGCCACGCTCGCCGCGCTCGAGGCGGCCGGCAAGCCCCGCTGGAACCAGGCGTAGGAAATCGTCCGTCCGGGCTGGGGCCGCCCACAAGTCGCTCGCTCACTGCGCGTTGCGCAGAAGTCGCTCGCTGACTTGTGGGCGGCCCCGCCCTTCTCGACGGGTCTTGTCGCAGCTCAAGGAGTAATATAAAATGTCTAAGAGAATCGTCATCGCGCTGGGCGGCAACGCGCTCGGAAAGAACCTGCCTGAGCAGATGGAGGCGGTCAAGCACACGGCGCGCGCGATCGTGGACCTCATCGAGCAGGGCAACGAGGTCGTGGTGGCCCACGGCAACGGCCCGCAGGTGGGCATGATCCAGGAGGCCATGACGCAGCTCACGCGCTCCGACCCCGAGAAGTACATCCCGTGCCCGCTTTCCGTCTGCGTGGCCATGAGCCAGGGCTACATCGGCTACGACCTGCAGAACGCGCTGCGCGAGGAGATGCTGGACCGCGGGATCGAGATGGGCGCCGCCACGGTGCTCACGCAGGTGGAGGTGGACCCGGAGGACCCGGCGTTCGCCAACCCCACCAAGCCGATCGGCGCCTTCATGACGCGCGAGGAGGCCGACCGCATGATCGCCGAGCGCGGCTATGACGTGATCGAGGACGCCGGGCGCGGGTACCGCCGCGTGGTGGCGTCGCCCAAGCCGGTGGGCATCGTGGAGCTGGACACCATCCGCTCGCTCGTCGAGACCAACCACGTGGTCATCGCCTGCGGGGGCGGCGGCATCCCGGTCTTCCACACGGAGGGCCACCACCTCAAGGGCGCTGCGGCCGTGATCGACAAGGACTTCGCCGCGGCGCGCCTGGCCGAGCAGCTGGACGCCGACTTCCTGGTGATCCTCACGGCCGTGGAGAAGGTCGCCGTGAACTTTGGCAAGCCCGACCAGCAGTGGCTTGACGAGCTCACGCCCGAGACCGCGGCGCGCTACATCGAGGAGGGCCAGTTCGCGCCCGGCTCGATGCTGCCCAAGGTGGAGGCCGCGCTCGCCTTCGCGCAGTCCGGCGCTGGCCGCTCGTCGCTCATCACGCTCCTCGACCGGGCGGCCGACGGAATCGCCGGCAAGACGGGTACCATCGTACGTGGCTAGCAAGGGCGCGGCGGGCGAGAAGGACGGTGGGGCGCGCGGCATGAGACCCGACCTCAGGGCATATCTTCTGGGTGACGACGGGCACCGGGTCTTTGGGCCCGGTCCGGTCGAGCTGCTGGAGCGCGTGGGCGAGCTGGGCAGCCTGCGCGCCGCCGCGATTGACATGGGGATGGCCTACACCAAGGCCACGCGCCTCGTGCACGATGCCGAGCAGGCCTTCGGCTTCGCGCTCACCGAGCGGACCGTGGGCGGTTCCGGGGGCGGCGGCTCGCAGCTCACCGCCGAGGCGCGCGAGCTGATCGAGCGCTACCGCGCGTTCGAGCGCACGAGCCGCTGGGCGCTCTCCTCCGCCTATGAGACGTGCTTCTCGGGCTTTGCCGACGTGGCCCGCCTGGGCTGCGTGGTCATGGCGTCCGGCGAGGGCGCGCGCTTTGGCGGCGAGCCGGGCGAGAAGCTCGTGGCGCCGCTGGCCGGCACGGCCGTGCTCGAGCGCACGCTCGCCGCGCTGCCGGCGGATTTGCTGGACGTCGTGGTGGTGACGCGCTGGGACGCGGTCGAGGAGTTGTGCGAGCGGCTCGGCGTTCGCTGCGTGCGCGCGGCGGGCCCGCTCAAGAGCGACACGATGCGCGCGGGCCTGGAGGCGCTGGGGCATCGCGCCGGCTGCCTCTTTGTGACCGGCGACCAGCCGCTTCTGAGCGAGAGGAGCGTGCGCGCGCTCGTGGCGGAGCTCGTCCGCGAGCCCACCGCGATCGTGCGCCTGGGCTGGCGCGGCCGCGCCGCGAACCCGGTACTCTGGCCGAACGACACGCTGGCCGCGCTGGCTCGGCTGGAGGGCGACACGGGAGGGCGCGTCCTTCTCGACGGCCATGCCGAGCTGGAGGGTCGCGTGCGCCTGGTGGAGGCCGCCGACGAGTGGGAGCTCGTCGACGTGGACACGCCCGAGGACCTGGCGCGCCTCGAGGGCGCGCTGGCCGAGAGAGGCTGATTCAAAAGGGGACAGACCCCTTTTGGATCATTCGCAGAGGGGAGAGCCGATGAGGAGGATCCTGGCAAACGGCACGCTGGTCACGCCGGAGGGCCTGCGTCGCGCCGACCTCGCGCTGGAGGGCGAGAAGATCGCGGAGATTGCCGCGCACATCGAGCCCGGGCTCACGGACGTCGTGGAGGACGTGAGCGGCTGCTGGGTGTTTCCCGGCTTCATCGACGCGCACACCCACCTGCAGTGCTGGACCGGCATGGACTGGACGGCCGACAGCTTTGAGACCGGGACGCGCGCCGCTGCCTGCGGCGGCACCACCTGCATCGTGGACTACGCCACGGCCGACCGCGGCGTGACGATGGACGAGGCGCTGGCCGAGTGGCACAGGCGCGCCGAGAGCGGTGCGGGCTGCACGGCCAACTATGGCTTCCACATGGCGATCGCCGAGTGGGGCGAGGACTCGCCGGGGCAGATGCGCCGCATGCGCGAGGCGGGCGTGAGCAGCTTCAAGACCTACCTCGCCTATGACCACCTGCGGCTCTCCGACGCGGAGACGCTGCGCTGCCTGGAGGTCGTGCGCGACCTGGACGCCGTGCTCTGCGTGCACTGCGAGAACGGCGACGTGGTGAACGAGCTGCAGCGTCAGGTGCTCGCCGAGGGCATCACGGGCCCGGAGGGGCACCCGCTCTCCCGACCGGCCGAGGCTGAGGCGGACGCCGTGAGCCGCCTGCTCTACCTGGCCCAGATCGCGGGCGCGCGCGTCAACGTGGTGCACCTGTCCACGGAGCTCGGCCTTCTCGCCGTGCGCGCCGCCCGCGCCCGCGGCCAGCAGGGCATCTACGTGGAGACCTGCCCGCA
This sequence comes from uncultured Atopobiaceae bacterium, assembly GCA_963931035.1. Classification (GTDB taxonomy): domain Bacteria; phylum Actinomycetota; class Coriobacteriia; order Coriobacteriales; family Atopobiaceae; genus Thermophilibacter. The sequence continues at coordinate 2,018,609 of OZ006979.1, forward strand.
GTACCTCACGCTGGACGACACGCGCTACCTCGAGGCCGGTGACGACGGGTTCGCGGGCGCCAAGTACGTGATGAGCCCGCCGCTGCGTAAGCCGCGTGATGTGCGCGCCCTGCGCGAGGCGGTGCTCGCCGGCGAGGTGGACTCCATCGCGACGGACCACTGCTCGTTCAACCTGCACGGCCAGAAGGACCGCGGCCGCGGCGACTTCACCAAGATCCCCAACGGCGGGCCCGGCATCGAGCATCGCCCGGCCGTCATGGCCACGACCTTCGAGAGTCAGCTCGGGCCCGAGGGACTCTGCCGCCTGCTGGCGGAGGGCCCGGCGCGCACGTTCGGCCTGTGGCCGGAGCGCGGGCGCCTGGCCGTGGGCGCGGCCGCCGACGTCTGCGTGTGGGATCCGTCGGCGCGCTGGACCATCAGCGCGGCGACCCAGCACCAGGCCGTGGACTACACGCCGTGGGAGGGCTTCGAGGCACGCGGTCGCGCGCATCTCGTCTACGTGGGCGGCGAGCTCGTGGCCCGCGACGGCGAGCCCTGCGGCCCCACCCCCGGCCGCTACGTGGCACGATAGTCATCAGTCAGTCGTAAAGCGGGGGACATCCCCCTCAAGCAAAGGAGAAGAACATGGCAATCGAGGCAATCGTCACCGACAAGGCGCCTGCGGCGCTCGGCCCCTACTCCGCCGCCGTTGCGGCCCCGGCCGCCAAGGCCATCCACGTGTCCGGCCAGCTGCCGATCGACCCGGCCACCGGCGAGTTCGCCGGCGAGGACATCCAGGCCCAGACCCGCCAGAGCCTGACCAACATCAAGAACATCCTCGAGGCCGCCGGCGCCTCCATGGCCGACGTCGCCGAGGTCACCGTCCTTCTCGACGACATCGCGGACTTCGCGGCGATGAACGAGGTCTACGGCGAGTTCTTCGCCGCGCCGTATCCCAGCCGCGCCGCCTTCGAGGTGGCCGCGCTGCCCAAGGCCGCCAAGGTCGAGATTAAGGCCGTGGCCTACCTGTAGGCAGGGTCTCACGCGCGGGGACGGCGCGCCACGCTTCACGCGAGAGTGTTCGCGCTTTGCGCTCAGAACTCTCGCTTAGAAGCGTGGCGGGCCGCTCGCGTTTGGTCCCCAGGTGCCGAGAAGGGCGGGTGCTGGAGACGGTTGTGTACACCCCTGTTCGCTCAACTCAGTAGGGACCCTCGCATAGGAGCAGGTAGACGCCTTGTCAATACAGGGGGTTTCCGACGGGGTGTACACAACCGGAAAGGTGGTCGTTTTGGCCTGCTAGACCTGGTTCCAGCCGAAGAGGCCCTTGATCGGGCCGTCCTCGACGGTGCACTCGCCGGAGGCCTGGTAGCCATTGGCGCCTCGGAACACGATCGTGAGGAGGTCGAGCGCGCCGCCCTCCCAGTAGTACTGGCCGGTGAGCTGATAGGTGATGCCGGGCTGGTCGGTGGGAACGCCGAGCGCCTGCGCGCACATGAGGACAAAGGCCTGCTCGTCGGCACCCTCGAGCGGCACGGAGTCGGCTGTGGCCGTGAAGGGGAAGGTTGATGCCAGGACCTCGGGGTCCTGAGTCGGCGCGTCCTGAGCCTCGACGTCCTGGGTCGGCGCGTCCGGCTCTTCCTCCTTGGTCGTCTGGTAGCGGCCGTCGGCGGCGGCGCGCAGCTCACGTGACATATCGCCGTCGGCGCCGGCCCTGAGCAGCGCGTCGTATGCCTCATAGACGGAGCTTGCCGTGACGTCGCCGGGGTCTGCTGCCGCAAGCTCAAAGCCTATGGGCGCGGCGGCCCCCGCGTCCGGGACCTCGATCTTGAGCGCGCCCTCCGGGGCCCGGTAGAGCGCGCCGTCCGTTCCGATCACCGCTCCGGCAACGCCGACCTCGTAGCTGCCCGGCTCGAGCATGAGGTTGCACGGGTCGGCTTTGACCAGGGCATAGCCGCTCACCTGCTCACCGCTTGACGTCGCGCCCTCCACGAGCAGGGGCACGGGCCCGTTCTCGCTCGGCACAAAACCTTCGGCGGCCACGCTCACGCTGACCGCGCACCGTGGGTGGGACGCCTCGTAGCTCGCGCGGGCGGAGAGCCGCCACGCGGTGTACGAGCAGCCCAGAACGGCGAGAAGAACGGCGATGGTCGCCAGGATCACCGTTGCGACAAATCGGCGCTCACCAGCGGTCTGCGCGCTCCTGCTGCTGCCCATGACCCCTCCTTTCGTTTCACAGCCGAGTATCCCATAGATTAATCCACGGCTTTTGCGCAATGATTCTTGCGACGTTCATGGATACTGGCATATGGGCAACTGTTGGGAGTGAGGAGGCCTGCGATGTTCTGCACGAGCTGCGGCGCGGAGATTCCCGATGGCGCGAGGTTCTGCACGAGCTGCGGCGCGGTGGCCGCCGCAGGCGACCCCGTCGCGTCGCGGGCGGGGGCGACCCTGCCTTCCGAGGCGCCTCATGTCCGTGGGCGCCGCCGCCAGGCCCCTGGGTGGGCGGTCGCCGTTGCCGCGACGCTCGCGCTTCTCGCCTGCGGGGGCACCGTGGCGGCGTTTGTGCTCCTGGGCGGGTTCTCCCCGATAGGCGAGGAGCCGGAGAACCAGGTGCAGGTTGTTGCCGAGCAGCCGGGTGCCCCAGATCCCGCGCCGGTCGAGGAGTCCGACCCGGGGGGCGGGACCGAGGTGGAGTCTGGTTCCTCGCCCGTGGCCGAGCTAGCGCCGGAGCGCGACGCCGCGCCCGACGCCGGGTCCCCCACGGGGTCAGAGCCCTTCTGGGGCGTGTGGATCGGGGCCTACAGCCAGAGCCAGAACGCCCAGGAGTGCGCGGCCCTGGCGCACGAGCTCGGCTTTGGCGACGCGCGAATCGAGTTCTCCAGCGACTGGGCGGAGCTCAACCAGGCGGGCTACTACGTTGTCAGCGCGGGCACGTACGCCTCCCAGGCCGATGCCGAGAGCGTCCTGTCCTCCGTGCGGCAGCACTTCTCGGACGCCTACGTGAAGTACTCGGGCACGCACAAGTAGCGGCGACGCCCCGCGCCGCGCACGGCTAGTACCCGCTGCCCGGGCGGTCCATCAGCTCGAAGAGCCGGTCGACGTCCGCCTGCGTGGCGCCCACGTGGACGGCCTTGTCAAAGAGCTCGGCCGAGCTGGGCTGCGCGATGAGGCCGCGCTGCTCGTAGAAGCGGCTCTGCAGGCAGCTCCACAGCAGGTAGAGCCCTGGGATGGTGCCAACGGCGAGCCCCGCGCGCACGTCCTCGGCGATCTCCTCGGCGGTGAACGTGCCGATGTCCGACATGGGCTCCCCGCCCAGCAGCGCGATGGCGTGGTAGAGGTAGGCCTCGGGGTTGTCCAGGTCCAGCTCGATGGCGTCCTGGAAGCACTTCTCGGCCTTCGCGTACTTTCCGAGCCTGAGATAGCAGCAGCCCAGCGAGAAGAGCGCGCGGGCGTCGTCGGGATGCTTGAGGGTCTGGGCGTCAAAGTCCCCGGCGGCCTGCTTGAGCTCGCTCATGCTGAGGTCGTACATGCTCGTGAACGTGGTGACGTAGACCGTGCGCCCGCAGTAGGCGCACACGGTGCCGCCCTCCGGCAGGGGGGCGCCGCAGCTGGGGCACTCCGGGCTCGAGATTCGTTCCTGCGCATTTGCCATGGCAGCCTCCTACGAGCGAAGCTTGAGCGACTCGTTGCGCACCGCGACCGCGCGGGCGAGCTCGGCGACGCACGCGTCGATCTCCTGCGGACCGGAGCCCGTCGAGCAGAGCCGCTCGATGTTGCTCACCTGGCGCTCGATGGCGCTGTCATACGAGACGAGGTCGGGCCTGGACTCGCCGGTGAGGGAGAGCGCCACGTCGCGCGCGCGGTCGAGGGAGCGCCGGCGCCCCAGGTCGCGCTCGGCGCGAACGAGCGCGTCGATGCGGGCGACGGTCTGCGCCCTCAGGGCGTCGCTCTGGGCCTGCGCGGCGGCCTGTGCCTGGATGTTCTCCGTCACCGGGCGGACGATGGCCATCGGCAGGAGGTAGGCGGCGAGAAGAACGAGCGCGCCCGCCAGGATGACCCCGGTGCCCGCCCCCGCGAGGGCCGCCACGAGCGTGAGGGCCGCAGTGAGCAGGCAGAGCAGGCCCACGTAGGTCGACGTTCCGGCCGTGAGCAGGTAGGACCCGCGGCGGCCCTTGGCGACGAAGAGGGGGGCGGTGGCGAAGACGACCATGAGCAGGCAGCCAACGACGAGCGCGAGCGGGGCCGTCGCCGAGGCGCTCGGCAGGTCGAGCAGGACGCAGACGGCTGCGAACACGAGGACGATCGCAAGGAGAGGGACCGACCAGGCCCCTCGGGAGACGTTGACCGACATGGGCTATCCCTCCAGTTTGGTGCCGCACTCGGGGCAGAACTTAGCGCCGTCGGCGACGCGAGACCCGCACTGCGGGCAGTGGCGCTCGCGGGGCGCGGGGGTCCCGCACTCGGGGCAGAACTTTGCCGAGGGCGGGAGCGTGCTACCGCACTTGGGGCACTGGGCGGGCGCCGGTGCAGGCGCGGGCGCCGGCGCGGGCTGTGCTGCCGGGGTCGGCGCGGGCGTCCCGCCCATGGCCCCGAGCGCGATCTGGTTGGACATCGTGCCGACGGCGCCCATCGCGCCGAGGCCCACGCCGAGCCCCGCGGCCGCTGCGGCCACGTCGCCGCCGGAGTTCTGGGCGACCTGGCCCATGATGTTGACGCTCTGCTGCGCCTGCCACGCCTGGTTGGGCTGGACCGCGGCGAAGGCGCCCATGGCCTGGCTCTCCGCGACGGCGCGGTCCACGATGTCGACGCGCTGCTCGGCGCGCTTGTGGACCAGCTGCAGGTAGGGGTCGTCAGGCGGGACGCTCAGGCCCGAGATGCTAAAGCGCTGGAGCGCCAGGCCGTAGCGGGAGAGCTCGTCGGCGACCGGCTCCTCCACCAGGCCCGCCATCTCGGCGGCGTGCGAGCAGACGTCGATGATGGAGCGGCCCTGCGCCGCCTGGGCGCCCATCACGGAGGTGATGGCCCCCATGATCTCCTGGCCCACGACGTCCTCGAGCTGCTGGCGCACGTACCCCACGCTCATCGACCTGACGTTGTTGCCCACGAGCTTGCGATAGAGCGTCGCGGCGTCCGTGACCCGGATGACGTAGGAGCCGTAGGCCCGGATGTTGGCGGGGCTTCCCATCAGGGGGTCAAAGACCTGGACGGGGGTCTTCGTCCCCCAGCGGATGGGCTCGGAGTCCTCGAGGCGGATGAACAGTATCCGGCAGCTGAACGAGCTCACGCCGCCGGAGACCGAGTTGAACAGGCGGCTGATGAACGGGTAGTTGCTGGTCTCGAGCTCGTAGCGGCCCGCGGAGAACTCCTGGACGATGGCGCCGTCGCGGCAGAAGAGGGCGACCTCGCCCTCGCCGACGATGAGCACCGAGCCCGTGTTGAAGTCCTCCTGGGGGTTGAGGTAGAAGAGGTCGCGCGGGCCGCCCTCGCTCTTGATCACCTCGAGGAAGTGCTTCTTTCCTCCGGGAAACAGTGCCTCGCTGGGATTCTTGGGAAAAAGGGCCATGAGCGACCTCCTGACTGTGCGCTTCTGACTTGAGTACCAGTGTAGTCGGATGCGCTCACTTTTTTTGCGCAAAACGATCCGCCCCTC